>CAVQXZ010000012.1:0-348520 GCA_963718055.1 uncultured Holophagae bacterium | reverse complement strand
GTGTGGATTGGCGGGCCCGAGGCCTGGGTCAGCCCCGATGGCGAGCGGTGGACCCTGGCCGTGACGGTCGACGGCTGCGAGCCCTTCAGCCGGTTCGTCGGCGCGCTCGGGACCCCCTCGGGCGCCGTGCTCAGCGGCTTCGGCGCGTGCCCGTCGACCCTGCTCGTGCCCGAGGCGCAGCTCTACACCTCGACCGACGACGGCGACACCTGGACCTTGAGCTGGCGGGACTTCGCCGGGGGTTTCCCGGCGCTGGCCAGGGTCCCGGGCACCATCGTCGCGCTCGGGGACGGCGGCGACCTCCTCACCAGCTCCAACGGCATCGACTGGGTGGAGCCGGGGTCCGGCTGCACGTCGGAGGCCTGCGCCGACGGCTTCGCAGACCTGACCGCCACCGAGGACGGCATGCTGGCGGCCGGCGGCGTCGGCCTGTGCGACGAGGGGAAGCGCCTCGGCGGCGGCACCGTCGCCGAGACCCACGGCGGCTCGCCGTGGTCGGTGGCGGCGGTCGACATCGACCGCATCCGGGGCGTGGCGTTCGGCGGCGCGGGCTTCGCGGCGGTCGGGGACGCGTGGGCGGCGTCGAGCGCGGATGGCCATGAGTGGGAGGTCCACGACGTGCCCACCGTGTGGCCGCTGAACTCCGTGGCCTGGGGCAACGGCACCTTCGTGGCGGTCGGCGACGAGGGCGCGCTGCTGACCAGCAGCGACGGCAGCCTGTGGTTCGATCAGTGGTCGACAACCTCCGCCGACCTCGAGCGGGTGACCTGGGACGGTGACCGCTTCGTCGCGGTCGGCGAGGATGGCACCATCGTGGCGAGCACCGACACCACGAACTGGTACCTCGATCTGACGTCGTCGGAGGCAGATCTCTACGGCGTCGCGGCCGGGGACGAGGTGGCGGTGGCGGTCGGCAGCGGCGGCACCATCCTCGCGACCAACGACCGGCGCTACTGGTTCGCGCCGATCACCGGCGCCACTGCCGAGCTGCGCGGGGTCGCGTTCAACGGCCGGCACTTCGCGGCGGTCGGGTTCTCACCCGGTCTCGGCCCGGGTCGGGAGCCGCCGTGGTGCTCGTCAGCGCCGACGGCCTGCACTGGACCTCGTTCCCGATCGACGCACCGGCGCTGCTCAGCGTCGCCGGCCGCAGCGAGGACGGCTTCGTCGCGGTCGGCGAGAACCGGGCGCTGCTCGAGTCTGGGTGCACCGGCACCCTGGCGGCGCTCGACCCGCAGCTGCGCGCGGCGCGGGTGGGAGTGCCCACCGAGCTGGTGCTGCGCCTCGAGCAGGTCTTCGAGGTGGAGGTCGACGTCGACCTCGTCTCCTCGAACCCGGCGGTGGCGTCGGTGCCGGCCGAGGTGACCCTGCCGCGCGGCAGCGCGGGCGTCGCGGTGCCGGTCGAGGCGCGCGCCATCGGCAGCGCGTGGGTCACGGCGACCCTGCCCAACGGGCTCGGCGCGGGCAGCACTGCGGCGCTGGTCGAGGTCGGGCCGTCCACGGTGACCCCGCGGCGGCCGGGCGGGCGGCTCATGCCGTGAGGGCTGCCGCCTGGCAGGGGGCGAGCTGCAGCCACGCACACGCTTGCAGAGCGCGGCGGTTTTCGTTCCCGTACCCGTCCCCGTTCCCGTACCCGGATGCACTGCCACTCGCAGGGAATCGAGGACGCGCGCCTTGAACAGAGGTCGGCGCGGGGGACTGAGCGACGTTTTCGTCCGCTCGGGAACGGGAACGGGAACGGGAACGGGAACGAGAGGGATCCTCGCGAATGGCATCCCCCGCTACAATGAGCACGTGACTCGCACAATCAGCGCCCTGGTGCGCAGCCTGCGGCCGGTTCAGTGGCTGAAGAACGGCTTCGTGCTGGCGCCGATCGTATTCTCCGGCCGGATCGGCGACGCCGACGCGTGGCTGCGAGCCTGCTCGCAGTGGCGGCGTTCTGCGCGGCGTCGTCGGCGACCTACCTGGTCAACGACCTGCTCGACCGGGAGGCCGACCGCGCAGCACCCGACCAAGCGCAACCGGCCGATCGCCTCCGGCGAGCTCGGCGTCGCGGCGGCGGTCACGGCCGCGCTGCTGCTGGTCGTGTTTGCCGCCGGCGCGGCCTTTGCCCTCGGCGGCTGGTTCCCGGCCCTGCTCGGCGGCTACCTGGCGCTGACCTTGCTCTACTCGGCGCTGCTCAAGGAGCTGGTGTTCGTCGACGTGCTGGTGGTCGCTGCCGGCTTCGTGCTGCGCGTCGTCGGCGGCGCGATCGCCATCGACGTGCCGGTGTCGCGCTGGCTGCTGCTGTGCGCGTACCTGCTCGCGCTCTACCTCGCCCTCGGCAAGCGCCGGGCCGAGCTGGCGCTGCTCGGCGAGGGCGCCGGCACCCACCGGGTCGTGCTCGGCCACTACACGCTGCCGCTGGTCGACCAGGCGATCAGCGTCGTGCTGGGCGCCACCGTGCTCGCCTACACGCTCTACACGTTGGCGCCGGAGACGGTGGCCAAGGTCGGCTCCGAAGGGTTGATGGCGACGGTTCCGGTGGTGCTGTACGGCCTGTTCCGCTACCTCTACCTGCTGCACCGCCACGAGCTCGGCGGCAGCCCCACCCGGGTGCTGCTCGTCGACCGGCCGCTGCTCGCCTGCGTCGTGGTCTGGCTGATCGTGGCTGCGGTCGTGGTCGGCGTCGGCTAGGAGTTCGTCCCGCACTGGCCTCTTCGGGCGGCATGGTTGACTAAAGTTGTCGTCGGTCGGCCACTGCGACTTCATCATTCATGAGAACTCAACTCAGGATGCGCGCAGCGCATCCCTCTCGGCGCGCGCGGGGCGTAGGCCAGCCAGCAACCGCGACGCGTCACACACGCCCAGAGATCTACGACCCGCGTGCGCCGAGGGGCCTATGCCCACACGCTCCTACTCGCGCGACGCGGATCTTGTGCGCCTTGATCTTGTTGTAGAGGGTGGTGCGCGAGATGTTGAGCAGCTCGGCGGCACGCTTGATGTTGCCGCCGGTGACCTCCAGCGCGTGCGTGACGTGCTCCGCCTCGGCCTCGGCGAGCGGCCGCACCGCCGCGGCAGCGCCGGTGCGGGAGGGCTTGAGCAGGTCGGCGGGCAGGTGGTGGGAGCGGATCTGGCCCTGGCGAACCAGGATCACCGCGCGCTCGACCACGTTGCGCAGCTCGCGCACGTTGCCCGGCCAGTAGTAGTGCTTGAGGATGTCGGACACGGCCGGCTCGAAGCCCTCGACCCGGGTGCCCATGGTGCGGTTGAGCTCGCCGAGAAAGTGGTGGGCGAGCTCGAGGATGTCGTCGGCGCGATGTCGCAGGGGCGGGATGTTGATCGCGAACACATTGAGCCGGTAGTAGAGGTCCTCCCGGAACTCGCCGTCCTGCAGCGCGTCCTTGAGGTCACGGTTGGAGGCGGCGATCAGCCGCACGTTGGTGGAGATGTCCCGGATGCCGCCGACCCGGCGGAAGCGCCGGCTCTCGAGGACCTTGAGCAGCTTGCTCTGGACCTCCAGCGGCATCTCGCCGATCTCGTCCAGGAACACGGTGCCGCCGGAGGCGATCTCGAGCAGCCCGGGCTTGGCCTGCTGGGCGTCGGTGAACGCACCCTTCTCGTGACCGAACAGCTCGGACTCGAGCAGGGTCGGTGACAGCCCCGCGCAATTCATGTCGAGGAAGGGGCCCTCGGCGCGCGCGCTGGCACGGTGGATCATCTCGGCGGCGAGGCCCTTGCCGGTGCCGGACTCACCCTCGAGCAGGACCGTGGCGTCGGTGTCCGCGACCTGGTGGATCAGGTCGACCACCCGTCGCATCGGCCGCGACGGTCCGATCAGCACCGGCGCGTCCGGCCCGGCGGCGCGAGCCACCAGCGCCCGCAGCTGGCGATCCCGGCGGCGCGCGATCAGGGTCCTGCCGAGGACGTCGTTGAGGGTCTCCAGCGACACTGGCTTGGCCAGGAAGTTGTCGGCGCCGAGCCGCATCGCCCGCACCACCACCGAGATCTCGCTGGTTGCGGTGAGGACGACGATGCCGGCGAGCTCGTCGAGCTCGCGCAGCCGCGGGATCAGGTCGAGCCCCTGGATGTCGGGCAGACCGAGATCGAGCAGCACCACCTCGGGCGAGAAGCCCTCGGCCACCGACAGCGCCGAGGCCCCGTCCGCGGCCGACAACAGGACGTAGCGGGTCGGGTCGAGGGCGGCGGCCAGGCTCTCCCGGATCGCGGGGTCGTCGTCGACGAGCAGGATCCGGCCGGGCACGGTCGGTGTCGCCATGGCGCTGCCAGTATAGCGGCTTGTGGCCCTGGTCACTGCGACCTGGATTACCGGAAGGGCGGGGTTGTGACGATGGGAAGAGCGCAGTCCGGGCGCCGCGCACAGCCGCCGCCACCGCTTCCGCTTCCGCGCCCGCTTCCGGAAGATCTCGGGTCCAGCCCTCGCGCTGGCGTCAGGCGCCGGGTTCGGTGAGGCGCTGCAGGGCGTCGCCGAGCAGGGCGAGGCCGATGACGAGCAGGGCAATGGCCAACCCGGGGAAGACCGCCAGCCACCAGCCCTCGGGCAGCGCGCGGTGCCCCTGCGCGACCATCGAGCCCCAGGTCGGCACCGACGGCGGCACCCCGAGGCCGAGGTAGGAGAGGGTCGCCTCGGCGAGCACGAGGTCGCCCATCCGCAGCGCGGTGTCCTGCGAGACCGGCCCGACCAGGTTAGGCGCGTAGTGCCAGAGCGCGATCCGATGCCACGGGCTGCCGCTGACGCGGGCGGCGGCCACGAAGGGCCGCGTGCGCAGCGACAGCACCTGGCCGCGCACCAGCCGGGCGACGCCCATCCACGAGGTGCCGCCGAGCAGCAGCACCAGCAACAGGGGGTCTGGCCGCAGCACCGCAGCGGCCAGGATCATCAGGAACAGCACCGGGAAGGCGAGGAAGGCGTCGACGCAGCGCATCAGCACCGCATCGACGATGCGGCCGCCGGTGGCCGCGGCGACGCCGACCGTGCCGCCGATCACCACTGCGAGCACCAGGCTGAGCGCCGCGATCGAGAGCGAGATCCTGCCGCCGACGAGCAGCTGGTGGAGGACGTCGCGGCCGAAGCGGTCGCTGCCGAGCCACAGCCGGTGGCGGGTGGTCGCGGTGACGCGCGCCGGGTCGACGACCCGCCGCCGCCCGGCGCCGGTCGCGACCAGGCCTTCCGACGTCTCCTCGACCCTGCGCGCCACCACCGTCGTGCCGTTGTCGAGCTCCAGCGCGGTGACCGTGGCCAGCGGCGGCTGCAGGGCGCCGACCACCGGGTCCGCCGGGGGCGGGTGGACGACCAGCGGGCCGAGCACGCAGCCGGCGACAAGCGCCGCCACGGCGACGCCGGCCGATCCGCAGGCGGGACGCGGCGGTCACCGCTCCTCCCGCGCCCGCGGGTCGGCCACCGCGTAGAGCAGGTCGGCGATCAGGCTGCCGAGGATCACGGCGGCCGCGCCGACCAGGGTCAGGCCCATGACCAGCGGGATGTCGCGCGCCTCGGCGGCGCGCCACAGCGCCATCCCCATGCCCGGCCAGGAGAACACCGACTCGACCACCACCGAGCCGGAGACCACCATCGGCAGCGCCAGGCCAAAGGCCGTGATCACCGGCAGCAGCGCCGGCCGCAGCGAGTGCACCCACAGGATGCGGCGGGGGGAAAGCCCACGCGCCGTGGCCGCGAGCACGAAGCGCGATGCCCGGGCTTCGAGGAGGGTCGCGCGCAGCAGGCGGGCGGTCGCCGCGGCCCCCACCAGGCCGAGGCTGAGCGCGGGCAGCAGGAGGTGGCGGAGCAGGTCGATGAGGCGGCCGGTTGCGGACAGCTCGTCGGCGCCGACCGAGTGCATGTGGGAGGCGGGCAGCCAGCCCAGCCCGAGCGCGAACACGAGGATGAGGAGCCCGGCGATCCAGAACGACGGCAGGCCGTAGATGCCGAGGCCGAGCACGGTCGTCAGCCGGTCCACCCAGCCGTACGGCCGGCGGGCGGCGGCCAGCGCCAGCAGCACCCCGAGCCCGAGGTCGAGCAGCAGCGCGGTCCCGGCCAGCAGCAGGGTCGGCGGCAGCGCGCGACCGATCACCTTGGCCACCGGCTCCTTGAACAGGTAGGAGCTGCCGAGATCCCCGGTCGCGGCGGCGGCAAGCCAGCGCAAGTACTGCTCGCCGAGCGGCCGGTCGAGCCCGTAGGAGGCGCGCAGGTTCTGGCGTGCCTCGGGGGTCAGCCGGGGATGGTCGAGGGTGTCGGCGTAGCTGCCGGGAGCGAGCTGCACGACCAGAAAGGTCACGGTTACCACCAGCCACACCAGGGGTACCAGGGTGACCAGCCGTCGGATCGCGATCCTCGTCATCTGACGTCTGCCTCGCGGGCGACGTACCACTCGTCGAGGTTGAAGTAGGGCGACGCGTCGTTGATGACGGCGCCGCGCACCCTGGCGTTGATCCCGACCAGACGCTCGGTCTCGGCCAGGAAGGTATAGGGCTGGTCATCGACGATCAGCGCCTGGATGCGGTCAAAGAGCGGCTTCTGCTCCGCGAAGGTGGCCACCGCGGCAGCCGCCTCGAGCAACCGGTCGACCTCGGGGTTGGCGTAGCCGACCGAGTTGAGGGTTGGTTCGCCGGGCGGCGAGCTGTGCCACAGGGGACCGAGGTCGATCAGGGTCGGCTCGATCCAGCCCGAGACGATGGCGTCGAAGTCGCCGCCGGTCTCGAGGGCGAGCATGGTGCCCCACTCGACGAAGCGCGGCCGGGCGACGATGCCGACCTTGGCCAGGTTCTGCTCGACGAGCAGGCAGATGTCCTGGCGCAGGTCGTTCTCCGAGTTGGTGAGGAGCTCGAAGGCGAGCTCGACGCCGTCGCGGTCGAGGGTGCCGTCGCCGTCGCTGTCGGCCCAGCCGGCCTCGGCGAGCAGGCGCCGCGCCCCGGCGGGGTCGAAGGCCACGGCCTGCAGGCTGCGGTTGAAGGCCCACATGGTGGAGATCACGGGCCCGACCGACGGCCGCGCCCGGCCGAGGTAGACGACGTCGATGATCGCCTGGCGGTCGATCGCCATGGCCAGCGCCCGGCGGACCCGGCGGTCGGCGAGGGGCGGCCGCCGCAGGTTCCAGCGGATCTGGCTGTAGCCGCGGTCGGGAAAGCCGACCACGCGCAGCCGGGGGTCCGCGGCCACCCGCGCGGCGTCGGCCGGGTCGAGGCCGTTCACGAGATCGATGTCCCCGGTCAGCAGCTGCGCGAGCAGCGGGGTGCGCGACGGCATCGGCCGCCAGATCACGCGGTCGAGGTAGGGGCGGCCGTCCCGCCAGTAGCCGTCGCTGCGCTCGAGAACCAGCTCCTGCTGGGGCCGGTGGCTGGCCTTGCGGAAGGGCCCGGCCGACACCACCCGCTCCCCCCAGTCGACGTCGCGCCACTGCGGGTACGGGATGCCGCCCCAGGCGTGCGCCGGGATGATCGGCCCCTCGTTCGCGTCCATCAGCTGGTAGGGGTAGGCCCGGTCGAAGCGGAAGCGCACCGTCTGGGCGTCGACCGGCACGACCTCCAGGATCGCGTCCTTGGCGTCGCTGCCCAGCCACCCGACGTGTGCGTCACGCTGCGTCCTGAAGGTGAAGGCCACGTCCTCGGCGGTGACCGGGACGCCGTCGCTCCAGCGTGCCCGCGGGTCGAGGGAGAAGGTCAGCTCGAGGCCGTCCGCGGAGAGCTCCCAGCCGGTGGCGAGGCCGGGCGCGAACGACGGCGGGTGGTCCCGGTAGTCGACCTGCTCGACCGCCAGCGACGGGTAGACGAGGCTCAGGATCTCGACCGTGGTCTGGTCCTCGGCCAAATAGGGGTTCCAGCTCAGGACGTCGCCGAGGCCGCCGACCACCACCGTGCCGCCTCGAGCAGGGGCGCCGTCGCCGATCGCGGGTGGTGGCGCCGGGTCCGCGCAGGCGCTGATCAGCCCGATCGCGAGCCCGAGGACGAGTCGCCGTGGCAGCCGTTTCATCCGCCTCCATCGTATCCGAGACGGATGCGCTGCGCGCATCCTGATGTTACGGTGTCGGCATGAGCCAACGGCTGCGACAGGGCAAGGTGCCGTGGGACCTGGTCGCCGAGGTGGTGGCCCGCGAGCTGCCACCCGAGGTCGTGCTCGGCCCCGCCGCCGGCGAGGACGCGGCGCTGGTGACGCTCGGCGGCGAGCTGTGGGCGGTGGCGACCGACCCGGTCTCGTTCACCGCGCGGGACGCCGGCAGGCTCGCGGTCACCGTCAATGCCAACGATGTGGCGGTTCGCGGGGCGCGGCCGTCGCTCTTCCTGGCGGTCGTGCTGGTGGCGCCGGGCGAGGCGGAGGAGGACCGCGTTCGCGAGCTGCTCGGCCAGGTGGTCGCAACCTGCGACCGGCTCGGCGTGGCGCTCATCGGCGGCCACACCGAGGTCACCCCCGGCCTCGCCCACAGCATCGTCGTCGGCACGATGCTGGGGCGGGTGGCCGGGCGGCCGATCACCACCGGCGGCCTGCGCGATGGCGACTTCGTGGGCATCACCCGCTGGGCCGGCCTCGAAGGGACCGCCATTCTGCTCGGCGAGTACGGGCAGCGCCTGCGAGCGCTCCACGGCGAGACGGCGTTCCGCGAGCTCGACGCGGTCCTCTCCGGCGACTGGCTGTCGGTCGTGCCGGAGGCGCTGGCCGCTGCGGCGGATCCGGCGGTGAGTGCGCTGCACGACGTCACCGAGGGCGGCGTGGGCGAGGCGTTGTGGGAGCTGGGGCGTGCCTCGGGCCTGACCCTGGAGGTCGCCCTGGAGCGGGTGCCGGTGCGGCCGGAGACGCGGCTGATCGCGCGCGACCTCGGGCTCGACCCGCTCGGCCTGATCGGCTCCGGGGCGCTGCTGGTCGGCTGCGCCGGGGAGGGGCGGGAGCGCGTCGCCGCCGCGCTGCAGGCGGTCGGCGTCGGCATCGAGTGGATCGGCCACGCGCGGGCGCGGGTCGAGCCGGCGCCGCCGCCGCTCCCGCGGTTCGAGCGCGACGAGCTGCTGAGGGCGTTCGCCGGGCGAGGGACGGCCTCGGTGGTCTTCGACATGGACGGCACCCTGATCGACTCCGACTACGACTGGCCCGCGATCCGGCGGCGCCTCGGCGTCGCGGGCCGCTCGATCATCGACGATCTCAACGGGCTGCCCGCCGGCGAGCGCGCCGAGCGCTGGGCCGAGCTCGAAGCGATCGAGGTGCGCGCGACCGGCGCCGCCCGCCTCAAGGACGGCGTGCCGGAGCTGCTCGCGCTGCTTGCGGCCCGCCACCTGCCGACGGCCCTGGTGACGAACAACTCCGAACGCAACGCGCGCCAGCTGCTCGACCGGTACGGCCTCCGCTTCGACGTCGTGTTGACCCGCGACAGCGGGCTGTGGAAGCCGTCGGGCGCGCCGCTTGCGGAGGCCGTGCGCCGGCTCGGCGTGGCGCCCGAGCGCTGCCTCGCGGTCGGCGACTCGCGCTACGACGTCGAGGCCGCCCGGGAGGCCGGGTGCGGCGCGGTCTGCCTGCTCTACCAGGGCGCCGAGCGCCACCGCGAGCTCGCCGACGTGGCGCTGGCCGGGGTCCCGCAGCTGACGAGGTACCTCGACATCGTGCTCGAGTCGGCAGGGGTCGACCCGGTAGGGGTGGGTCGCGCAGAACGGGAGGTGCTCGGATGATCGAGATCGGGCTGGCGGCGGTGACGGCGGGCGCGGTGGCGTCGCTGCTGACGGCGATCCGTGCCGGCGACCGCACCCTGGAGGTGGTATCGAAGGTCGCTGCCTCGGCGTCCTTCGTTGCGCTGGGGCTGCTGCGGTGGGAGGGAGCCGGCATGGTCGGCGCGTGGCTGGTCGTGGGGCTCGTGCTGTGCGCCGCCGGCGACCTGCTCCTGCTCGGCAGCGGCCGGAGCTTCGACCTCGGGCTCCTCACCTTCCTGCTCGGGCATTGCGCCTACGTCGGCGCCTTCGCGACCGCGCTCCCGCCGTCCGCGTGGTGGCGGCTGGTGGTCGCGCCGCTCGTGCTGGCGGCGGTGGCCGCGCTGCGCTGGCTGTGGCCCCACCTCGGCCGGCGGCGGCTGCCGGTCGCGGCCTACATCGTCGCGATCTCGGCGATGGTCTGGGGAGCCGTCGCGGTCGCCCGGGCTGGCGCGCTCCCAGCGACGATCGCGGCCGGCGCAATCCTGTTCTACCTCTCGGACCTGGCGGTGGCGCGGCACCGCTTCGTCAAGGCGGAGTTCCTCAACCGGGGGATCGGGCTGCCCCTCTACTACGCGGGGCAGGTGCTGATCGCGATGTCGGTGTGAGAACCGATCGGGAACGGGAACGGGGACGGGAACGGGCATCCGGCTTCCGGCTTCGTGCCCTGCACTACGCCGTGACAAGTCGCCGTGACGAGTCGGCTCCGCCGTGACAAGCGGGCGCGCAGGCGGCTCGGATATGCTGGACAGTAGACCGAAGGGAGGCGCCATGCGCCGCGGTATCGTCGTCGCGTTGATCCTCGTAGCCGGCGCGGCGCTGCCCGTGGCGGCGCAGGACGCCTGGCAGCAGCACACGGCCGCCGGTGAGTGGGCATTCCGCCAGGGCGACCACGCACGGGCGGAGCGCGAGTTCCGCGCCGCGCTCGAGGTCGCACAGTCCCTGCCGCCCGAGAGCCGGCGCCTGGACCAGAGCCTGTACAACCTCGGCCGCCTCTACGAGGAAACGGAGCGGATGGACCAGGCGCAGGCATCGTACCTGCTGCTGCTCGCCGCCGAGGAGCACAGGTTCGGCGTCACCGCGCCCGAGCTGCTCGCCACCCTGCTCGCGGTGGCGCGCTCGAGCCAGGCCGTGGGCGACGTTCCGCAGGCCGGGGACAGCCTGCGCCGGTACTTCGCCATCGCCGAGGCGTCGGGGGTCGCCGACCCCGGCCAGAGGTGGCGGGTGCTGTCGGCGCTGGCTCGGATGGAGACCCTCCAGCAGCACCACGACGAGGCCTTGAAGCTGCAGCGCGAGGCGATCGGTGCGCTCGCGGCGGATCAGGGTGCGGCCGCCCTGGAGCGCGCACACGAGCTCGAGACCCTGGCCGCCATGGAGATCGAACACGGCACGCCGCAGGCCGCAGAGGGGTTGCTCGACGAGGCGGTGGCGGCGCGCCAGGCCGGCGAGGTCGGCGGTGCCGTTGAGGCGCTGGCCAGCGCGGCCGCAGCCGCCCTCGAGGCGGGTGATGCGGACGTCGCCGAGCGGCTCGCCACCCGTGCGGTCGCGGTCGCCGGCAGCGGCGAGAGCGTTCCGCTGGTGGTCGACCAGGTGCTTGCGGACGCCGCCTGGCTGCGGGTGCGCCGGGGGTCCGCGAGCGTCTCCGAGCTGCTGCTGCTGTCCGGCGACGAGGCTGAGCTCGCCACGGCCGCTCGCCGGCTGGAGGTGCTGCTCGGGCGCCAGGACCTCGTCCTCGCGACACGCGATCCGGCGCGGGTCGAGACCCTGGACCGCCTGGTGCGCACAGCGGCGATGGCGGGCGATGCGGGGTCGGCCGCCGACTGGCAGCGCCGGCTGTGCGAGGCGCTCGGGGAGGAGGACGTCGAGCGCGCGCTGCGCGCCGAGGACTCGCTCGCCTACCTCCTGGCCGAGGCCGGCCGCACCGAGGAGGCGCTGGCCGTCAACACGAGGTTGCTCGCGCGGCTCGACGCGACCTGGGGTGCTGACGATCCGCGGATCGCGCCGGTCCTCGAGCGGCAGGCCGGACTGCTCGATGAGGCCGGCCGGTCGAAGGAGGCGAAAGCGGTCCGCAAGCGGATCAAGGCGCTCCGAAGCTGAGCGCTCGCAACCCATTCTTGAAGGTCGGGCGCGGAAGCGGATCCAGCTTCGCTTTCAGCTTCGCCGTGACAAGAGCGGGCGTGGATCCGGCTTCGTCCTTCCGGCTTCGTGCTTGCGGCTCTGCCCAGCGGGCTACGCAGGCACAAGTCGCACTTCGCCGTGACGAGTCGCCGTGACAAGCGTGGACGGGCGGGGGGGAGCTATCCCCCAGATCCTGGTTCCTCTCCCCTGGGTTGCGAGGGGGGGCGGATCGCGCGCAGCTCGCACGGCGGGTGGACGGCGAGTGGCACCGTCCACCGGTCGAGGAAGTCTCGCCAGCGCTGCTCGTCAGCGGGGCTCTGCCAGCGCAGCACCTGGAAGTCCGGGCCGCCGAGGCGCTCGAGCTCGCCCCAGTTGATCAGCAGGTGGGACCAGCCCTCGGCCGCCGCGGTGCGCGCCACCTGCTCGGCGTCGGGTGCAGCCTCGACCCACTCCTGGACGAGCTGGAGGTCGTACGACGAGCTGACGTGGTGGTGCATCGGGCAGCCCCACGACCGGCCGTCGCCAACCACGAGCAGCCGGGCCGAGCCGTGGAGAGTGGCCTCGGCGGCGCGATAGGCGGGCAGCGGGTCGTTGACGGTGACTCGGTGCCGCCACTCGTCGCGGGTGACCTCGCCGGTCCACATGCGGTGGATCTGCAGCCGCCCGAGGGTGAGTCTGCCGAGGTCGGCGAGACCGAGCGCGGTCGTGGCCGCCAGCAACGCCGCCGCGGCAATCGCGGCGCCGCGAGGCAGCCGGCGCGCCCCGACCGCGGCGAGGACCGCCACCAGCGCGGCCACCGGGAATGCGTAGCGCGCGGTCTGCGAGCTGACGAGCCAGCCGCCGAGGCCGATCGCCGCGGCCACGGCGACGAGGCGGCGGCTGCGCGCCGCCGCGCCCGGCTGCAGCACGGCGGCCAGCGCGAGCACCGCGGCCAGCGGCACCCACCAGCCGAGGCCGTCGGGCGGACGCACCAGCCGGAGGAGGCCCGACGGCAGCGAGGCGAGGCCGTCGACGCCCTCGTGCACGAGGCTCGCCCAGCGGGCGTCGTCGCGGGCGGTCCAGCCGCTGCCGCCGAAGAGCGGCCACAGCAGCGGGTAGACAGGGTTGCCGGTGGTGATCAGGTTGCGCACCGGCACGAACGACGCGGCCGCGACCGCGACCGCGAGGGCGCCGGCGAGCCGCCGCCAGCGGCCGGGGAAGAAGAGCAGGGCGGCGAGCGCCACCCCGGCCAGTGGGACGGCGGCTGGGTACTTGACGGCGGCCGCCAGGCCGCAGGCGAGACCGAGGTCCAGCCAGCGGGGCTCGGGGTCGGCTGCGAGCGCCTCGATCGCGGCCACCACGGCGAGGCTGACCAGGAGATCGACCGCCGGCTGGCCGGCGATCCACAGCAGGTGCCAGCAGCCGACCAGCAGCAGCGGGGCGAGAACCGACCAGCGCCCGGCGCCGAGCCGCTGCGCCAGCCGGAGGCACGCCGCCAGCGTGACGCCGAGGCACATCCAGTGCAGGCCCGCCGCCGCCTCGGGCAGTCCCCAGCCGACCGGGATCAGGAACACCGCCTGGCCGGCGATGGGGAAATGGCTGAAGACGTTGTGTGGGACCGGGTCGAAGCTGCCGTTGACCAGCCAGCTCCACGGCAGGCCGAGGTGGTAGACCAGGGCGTCGTAGAACACCGGCGGGCACAGGACGAGCGGCGCTCCGGTGAGCAATGCCGCGCTGCCGAGCAGCCACGGCCGGGCGACGTGGCGCTCGCGGTAGCCCCAGGCCGCGAACGCGACGAGCACGACGAGGCTGCCCGCCACCGCAGCCACCGCCGGGCTGGCGAGCTGGGCCGCGACCGCCATCAGCCACCACAGCGCCGTCCAGCCGCGCACCCAGCGCGCGGCCGGTGATTCCCCGCCGAGCCAGCGTCCGAGCTCGGCGATGCCGCCGCCCAGCGCGGCGGTGGCGGCCAGCACCCCGACGGTGTGCAGGGTGATCACCCGCCCACCTGCTGGGTCAGCGATCGCCGCGCCTCTGCTAATCTCACAGGGTGGGCTCCCGCAGGCTGCTCATCTTCATCGTCGCGTACAACGCGGACCGCACCCTCGAGGAGGTGCTCGATCGGATCCCGGAGTCGGTGTGGTCGCACGGCACGCGCGTCCTCATCATAGACGACGCCTCGCAGGATCGGACCTTCGAGGTCGGCCTCGCGTACGAGCGGCGGCATCCCGGCCGCGACATCGAGGTGCTCTTCAACCCGGTCAACCAGGGCTACGGCGGCAACCAGAAGCTCGGCTACCAGTACGCGATCGAGCACGGCTTCGACGCGGTCGCGCTGCTCCACGGCGACGGCCAGTACGCTCCCGAGAAGCTCGAGCAGCTGGCCCTGCCGGTGCTCGACGGCGAGGCGGACGCGGTCATGGGGACGCGGATGGTGTCGTCGCGGGCGGCGCTGGCCGGCGGCATGCCCCTCTACAAGCTGGCCGGCAACCGCATCCTGACTTGGCTGCAGAACCGGCTGCTCGGCACGCGGATGTCGGAGTTCCACTCCGGCTACCGGGTGTACTCGGTCAGCGCGCTGCGACAGATCCCCTTCGAGCTCGACACCAACGACTTCCACTTCGACACCGAGATCCTCGTCCAGCTCCTCCGCAAGAAGCTCCAGCTGCTGGAGATCCCGATCCCGGTGTACTACGGTGACGAGATCTGCCACGTCAACGGCATCGCCTATGCCTGGAACGTGATCCGGACGACGGTCGCCAGCCGGGTCCACGACCTCGGCATCCTCTACCAGCGCAAGTACGACCTCCAGGATCCATCCGAGATCTACGGCCTCAAGCTCGGCTACCGCTCGTCCCACTCGATGACGATCGAGCGCGTGTCCGCCGGCGCACGGGTGCTCGATCTCGGCTGCGGCCGCGGGCTGCTCGCGGCAGAGCTCGCGAAGAAAGGCTGCATCGTCCACGGGGTCGACAACCTCGAGCCGGCGGAGGCGCCCGGCCTCGCCGGGTTCACCCGCCATGACCTCGACCATGGCCCGCCGGCGGTCGACCTCTCCGACTTCGACGTCGTGCTGCTGCTCGACGTCCTCGAGCACCTGCACTCGCCGGAGGCCTTCCTGGCGGCTTTGCACCGTCTACCCGGGGCCAACCAGCCGGAGTTCTTGATCAGCGTGCCGAACGTCGCCTTCCTGCCGCTGCGGCTGCGTCTGCTCGCCGGCGGTTTCGAGTACGGTCGCGAGGGCATCCTCGACCTCACGCACCGCCGCCTGTTCACGGCCCGCTCGCTCAGGCGTCTGCTCGAGCAGTGCGGCTACCGGCTGCACGAGCTGTGGGGAGTGCCGGCGCCCTTCCCCAAGGCGATCGGCGACGGCCGTCTCGCCCGCATGCTGACCGCGCTCAACGGGCTCGCGATCCGGGTGTCGAGGCGGATCTTCGCCTACCAGCTGATGGTGCGGGCGACCGCGCTCCCAACCGTGAGAGTGCTGCTCGAGCGCACGCGCGCCGCATCGTCCGACCGGCGCACCGGCGTCGCGGGCGGCCGCGCCGAAGCCCGTCAGGGGGCGGCCGCAGCGGAGCCCCCGGACCCGGCGGTGTTGCGGAAACCCGCCGGCTGATTGATACTGGTAGCACGATCATCAGCAGAGCAGCGGCCGGCCGACCCGGCGCGAAGGGCGTGGTGTGATCGGGCAGACCATCTCCCACTACCGGATCGTCGCCCGGATAGGGGCGGGTGGGATGGGCGAAGTCTGGCAGGCCCACGACCCACGGCTCGATCGCGAGGTGGCGATCAAGACGCTGCCGTTGGCTGCGGCCCGCGATGCGGGCAGGATCGCGCGTTTCGAGCGCGAGGCGCGGGCCACGGGCGCCCTGAATCACCCGAACATCCTCGCCATCTACGACGTCGGGCAGCACGAGGGGGTGCCCTACATCGTGTCGGAGCTGCTGCGCGGCAGCAGCCTTCGGGAGCGGCTGCGGCAGGCGGACCTCACCCCGCGGAGGGCGGTCGAGATCGCGATCCAGATCGCCGACGGTCTGGCCGCAGCCCACGCCCGCGGCATCGTCCACCGGGATCTCAAGCCGGAGAACGTCTTCATCACCCAGGATGGCCCGGTCAAGATCCTCGACTTCGGGCTCGCCAAGCTGCATCAGCTCGAAGCGGGAAGCCCAGGACCTGGAACCCCGACCCTGACCGTCGAGACCGAAGACGGGGCGATCGTCGGCACCCTGGGCTACATGTCGCCCGAGCAGCTGAGCGGCAAGCCGGCCGACCAGCGCTCCGACATCTTCGCGTTCGGCGCGGTGCTGTTCGAGATGCTCGCCGGCAAGCGGGCGTTCGGCGGCGACTCCCGCGCCAACATGGTCGCCGCGATCCTGCGCGACGACCCGCCGTCCTTCGCCGCGCTCCAGCGCCCATTGCCGGCGCCGCTCGAGCAGCTGGTGCGGCGCTGCCTCGAGAAGCGCCCGGAGGACCGCTACCAGTCGGTCCACGACCTGGCGCTCGCCCTGCGTGCCATCGAGACCACCTCCGACTGGTCGGCTGCGCGCCCGCGACCGCCGCGGGCCCGGAGCTGGCGTCGGCTCGCCGCCGCGGCCGGCGCCGCCATGCTCCTGGTCACGGTTGTTCTCATCGGCGCGTGGGCGTTGCGCCGGGCGTTGGAGCGGTCGCCTGCGGGGGAGGCCGAGATCCAGTCTGCGGGCCTCGAGCTCCCGCAGCGAAAGCGCGTCGCCGTGCTGCCCTTCGAGGTCATTGGACAAGACCCGGAGCGGGCCATCCTCTCGGCGGGACTGGCTGAATGGCTGGCCCACGCTCTCACGATCGTCGAGGAGCAGTCGCCAGGCGACCTGTGGACAGTCAACCCCGACGATGCCAGGCGAGTGGCGCTCGAGTCGCCCGATCAGATTCGAACCGGATTCGGCGTCAATCTCGTGTTGAGCGGGACGGTGGACTGGAGCTCGGGAGATCCGGCGCTGAACCTGGTCCTGGAGGACGCCTCCGGGGCTCGCATCATCGGTCGCGCCTCGACCACCCCGCACCGCGACCCATGCGAGCTTCAGCGGCAGGCCGTGGAGGTGGCCACGAGGCTGCTGGGGACCGAGCCTGATCCGACGCGCAGGCTCCGGATCGAGGAGCAGATCGCGGACAACCAGGCCGCCTGTGCCGGCCACCTGCGTGGGCTCGGGTTGCTGGCGAGTTCGGGCGATCCGTCGAACGTCGATCGCGCCATGGCCGCGCTTGAGTCGGCGGTCACGCTCGACAGCCTCCATGTCTGTGCACGCGTCGCGCTCGTGGAGGCGTGCCGTCGGAGGTTCGCGCAGGACGGAGACGAGAAGTGGCTGCGTCGAGGGTATGAGCACGCCGAACGGGCGGTGGCTCTCGCGAGCGGTTCGCCGGGACCGTGGCTCGCGCTGGCCGCCCTCCATGCAGACTCGGGCCGCATGGTGGAGTCGGTGGCGGCCCTGGAGCGCGCTGCCAAGGTCGCCCCCAACCGCGCCGACACCGAGCTCGCGCTGGGCAGGGCCTACCTCGCGGTCGGGCGCAACGACGACGCCGAGGCGACGTTTCTGAGGGCGATTGCACTGCGGCCCGACCACTGGCTCGGGTACAGCTGTCTAGGCGAGCTGTACTGGCGCGTCGGCCGGCGCGACGAGGCGATGCAACAGTTCCGCCTGATGCACGAGTGCGCGCCGGAGAGCTGGCTCGCGTACAACAACGTCGGCGCCGTGATGCTCGCCTCGGGCGACGTCGAGGCGGCCCGGGGGATGTTCGAGCGGTCGCTGGAGGTCGGAACCAACTATCTGGCCGCGTGCAATCTCGGCACGCTCGCTTTCCTGGACCTCAACTACGGCGAAGCGGTGAAGATGTTCGAGATGGCCTTGTCACTCGACGAGAGCGACTACATCGTGTGGGGAAACCTGGGCCACGCCTACCACTGGACGCACCAGCCAGAGGAGGCGCGGAGCCGGTATGTGAAGGCCGTGCAGCTCGGCGAGCAGCAGCTGCGGCGAAGCCCGGGCGACCCGTGGCTGCTGCTGGACCTGGCGGACTATCACGCGATGCTCGGCGAACGCGACCGCGGCTTGCTTCTTCTCAGGCAGGCGATCGACCTCGATCTTGGCGATCCCGAGTTCACGGCGTCTGTCGGTGAGGTGTTCGAGGACCTCGGAGACCGGCAGTCGGCGCTCGAGTGGATCGGGCAGGCCTTGCGGGAGGGGCTCGAGCCGGGCTGGGTCCAGGGGAGCCCGAGCCTGAGCAGCCACGAGCAGTTCCGGGCGCTTGCGGGACGGTACGGCGGGGCCGGTGATGGCGCAGCGCCGAAGCTCAGCCCACTCAATTCGACCAGAAAGGAGGAGTGATGAACGATAGGCATGTGAGCCCGGTCCGAGAAGGCAAACCCGAGTTGGTCTGGCGATGGCTGCCGTGGCTAGCCGTCGTCGTGGCGGTGACGGCACTCATCTGGTGTTTCATGACGCGGCAGGAGATGCGCTCGAAGCTGCAAGTCGGCCTGCCGACTCCAATTCCGTCGCCGTGCGATCCGGACCACATCATCACCATCCAGAAGAACTGCTCGCCGTACCCCTTTGAGCTCGATCCGGTGCTCCCCGGGCACACCATCATGTTCAAGAACGGGATGGGAAGTCCGATCACGATCGAGGTGGAGAAGGGGATCTTCGCGGATTCGACAATCAACATACCCACAGGCGGCGCCGCGTGTCGGACGTTGGAGTTGGAGTGTGAATACAGGCCGTTCACGTACCTGGTGGTCGGTACCGGCTGCGACTCCCCGCCGATCGAGGCGAGGCCACGGATCATCGTGCACAGCGTCAACGAATAGGGAGCGACATCGACCCTGCCGGGCGAAGAGTGCGGCTGCGCTCCAGATCACGTCGACTCGGTCGCCGGAGGCGATGCGGCGCCGCGCCGGATGAGAGCTCAGTCGGCCAGCTCGACCAGGCCGTAGAGGATCGCCGCCACGAACGAGGCCTCGGCCGCGGCCGCGAACTTCTCGGCCGTGCTGAGCTCCGTCCACTTGGTTCCGTCGACCAGGAAGCCGAGGGTCGTGGAGGGGGTGTCGCCGACCGCGAAGGTGCCCATCCCCACGCCCAGGCTGTGCCCGCCGTGGACCAGCCCTTCGCGGCCGAGCATCGCCTCGGCCTCGGCCCGGTCGTAGTAGAGCCGGCCCATCGGCGAGTTCCAGAGCGCGAGCCGGAACTCGCTTTCCGACGACGGTGTGAACGTCGCTCGGAAGACGAGGGCGTCGCGGCTGCTGTCGACGAGCTCGACCTTCATGTCGCTGGTGGCGGGCAGCACCGCCGCTTCGGCCGCGGCCGCGGCGGCCTCGAGCGGGAGGTCCACCAGGCCCAGGCTGAAGCCGTCATCGGCTCCGGCCGCTGCGGCGGCGGCGAGGGCGAGCACAAGCAGAACGATGTGGCGCATGGCCCCTCGCACTGATGATACGCCTTCTCGCCAGACAGGGTTCGACGGATGCGTGGAAACGGATACCGAGACGGAGTTGGGAGAGTGGGGCGAGTCGAAGGGACCTCACGCATCAGGCATCCTCGCGATCGAAGTGTCCCCCGAGCGCTCAGGGCAGGCTCCTCGGAGACCGGTGAGCGGGAGTGGTGGACGGCCACCCCTCAATTTGCAGTTTTGGGAACTCTCGCCGGCCGAATGACTCTAAACTGACACCATGCGAAGCACCGACACCACTCGCCGCCTCGCCCTCATCGCCATCCCGATCGTTCTCGCCGGCCTCGCCGCGGGCTTGCACGCCGTGGCCCCGCTGCCGCAGGATGAAGGCCAGCGCATCACCGCGCCGGAGGGCCCCACCGTGGACTGGAAGGGCGTCGACACGCTGATCTCCGAGCAGAAGTTCGAAACCGCGGCCGCGGCGGTCGCCGAGCTTCGAGAGGCCGCCCGGGCGGTGGGTGACAACGCTGCCTGGACCCGCGCCCTGGTGACCGAGGTCCAGCTCCGGATGGGCCTGCACGGCTACGAGACCGCGGTGCGCTTTCTGCGCGAGCAGGAGTGGCCTGACGACGCCGTGTCGCGCGCCGTGCTCGATCTGTTCTACGCCCACTCGCTGGTCAGCTACACGCAGATCTACTCCTGGGAGATCCGCGGCCGGGAGCGGGTGGCGAGCGACGACGAGGTCGACCTCAAGCGGTGGACCCTCGAGCAGATCGTGGCCGAGGCCAACCGCGCCTTCGGCCGCGTCTGGGCCGAGCGCGGCCAGTGGGGTGAGTCGTCGATCGGCGAGCTCGCCCGCTACATCGACCAGAACGACTACCCGCCGCGGATCCGCGGCACCCTGCGCGACGCCGTCTCCTACCTGTGGGTGGAGCTGCTTGCCGACAGCTCGCTGTGGCGGCCTGGGCAGTCCAACCAGCTCTACCAGCTCGACGTGCCGGCCCTCATCGCCGGCGACCCCGCGCACTCCCGCGGCCTCGACCTCGCCGACCCGCGCGTCCACCCGCTGTCGAAGATCGGCGCAGTGCTCGACGACCTCGAGGCCTGGCACGGCTCGGCGGGCCGTCCCGAGGCGGCGCTCGAGGCCCGGCTCGAGCGGCTGCGCCGCCTTTACGCGGCGTTCTCAAGCGCCCACGACCAGCGCGCCGTCCGCGAGCACCTGCAGGGGGTGCAGTCGCGCTTCGACCGCAGCTACGAGTGGTGGTCGATGGGCCAGGCCGAGCTCGCCGGGATGCTCCAGGGCGAGGACGAGGCGGACGCGCTGGTGGCCGCGCGGCGGGAATCCCTGGCCGGCGCCGAGCGCCATCCGAACAGCGTCGGCGGCCAGCGCTGCCGCCACCTGGTGGCGGCCATCGAGGCGCCGGCGTTCAATGTCGAGGCGATGGCCCTCGATGCCGTCGAGCGCCCCTCGATCCGCGTCACCCACCGCAACCTCGAGGCCCTCCACTTCCGGGCCTACGCCTTCGATCTTGAGCAGGCGGTCCGCGGCGCCAGGGACTACAACCTGCTTCCCGGCTACCGCGAGGTGCCGGAGTGGATCGACGGCCGCCAGCCGGTCGCGGCGTGGGCCGCTGAGCTGCCGGCGACCCCCGATTATCGCGACCACGCGAGCTACTCGACGCCCCCCATGACGATCCCTGGCGCCTATCTGGTGGTCGTTTCGGCCCGCCGCGACTTCGCCCGCGAAGCCAACCAGATGTCGGCGTTCAACCTGGTCATCGGCGACCTCGTACTGCTGAGCTCCCAGGCCGGCGGCGGCTGGGAGGTCTCGGCGCGCTCCGGCGGCAGCGGCCTGCCCCTCGCGGACGCCGAGGTCTCTCTCTACCGCGCTGACTGGCGGCGCGGCCACCGCCTGGTCGACCAGAAGCGCACCGGGATCGATGGCCTCGCACGCTTCACCAACTTCGGCCAGCGGCCGGACCAGTACTTCCTGTTCGCCCGCTGGCAGGACCACGTGGCCGTGGACTTGAGCTTCCTCTACGGCTACGAGGAGCCTTCACTCGGGGTCGAAAGCAGTGCTTTCCTCTACACCGACCGCTCGGTGTATCGGCCGCAGCAGACCATCCACTGGAAGGTGGTGGCCTACCGCGGCGGCGGCGACGAGCAGCGCTACCGCACCTCGCCGAGGTCGCCGGTGACGGTCACCCTGGTCGATGCCAACGGCGAGGAGGTGGCGTCCCGGGCGCTGACGACCAACGACTTCGGCTCGGCCTCGGGCAGCTTCGAGATCCCGCCGGGCCGGCTGCTCGGAGCCTGGTACCTGCGCTCGTCGCTCGGCGGCGGCACGCAGCTCCGGGTCGAGGAGTACAAGCGGCCGACCTTCGAGGTGGCGGTCGAGGACCCCGCCCAGCCGCTGCGACTCAACCGGGCGGCCGCGCTCGCCGGCTCGGCGCGCTACTACTTCGGCCTGCCGGTGAGCACGGGCGACGTGGCGTGGCGGGTCACCCGCGAGCCGGTCTACCCGCGCTGGTGGTTCTGGTGGGCGCCGGCGCCGGCGACCGAGGCCGAGATCGTGGCCTCCGGCGTAGCGGCGCTCGACGCCGACGGCCGCTTCGCGATCGGTTTCACGCCGGCCGCGGACGAACGAGACGCAGAGATCGAGGGCATCAGCTACCGCTACCGGCTCACCGCCGAGGTCACCGACGAGGGCGGCGAGACCCGATCCGCGACCCGCGCCTTCCGGCTCGGCTTCGTGGCGGTCGAGGCCCGGATCGACTCGCCGGTGGCCTTTCTCACCGCCCGGCAGCACGCCGAGCTGACGGTCCACCGCAGCGACCTCGACGGCACCCCGCGGGCGGGCGCCGGTTCGTGGCGGATCGTCGAGCTCGTCCAGCCGGAGCGCGCCCTGCTGCCGGCCGACGAGCCGGTGCCGGTGGCGCCGGGCGCTGAGGACCGCTTCCGCACCCCGGGAGACCAGCAGCGTCCGCGCTGGGACACCTGGCAGGATCCTGACGCGGTGATGGCCCGTTGGCCCGAGGGCCGCGAGGTCGCCGCGGGCCGGCTGGCACAAGGCGAGGACGGGGCGGCCGCGGTGAGCGTGCGCGGCCTGACCGCCGGCGCCTACCGGCTCATCTACACGACCACCGACGACTTCGGCGCCACGGCGAAGGCCTCCAGCAACCTCATCGTGACCGCGCCGGGCGGCTGCGAGGTGGCGCTGCCGGCCCTGCTGCTCGTCGAGCGCAGCTCGGTGCCGGTGGGCGAGACCGCGCGCCTGCTCGTGCGCTCCGGCCTGCGCGACCAGGAGATGGTGCTCGAGACCTTCCGCGACGGGCGCCGGATCTCCCGCCGGGTGCTGCACGCCGGCCACGACGCCGAGCTCGTCGAGATCCCGATTACCGAGGCCGAGCGCGGCGGCTTCGGCGTCAGCCTCACCGTGCTGCGCGACCACCAGCTCATGCGCCAAGCCGTCTCGATCCACGTTCCGTGGGACGACCGCGAGCTGCAGCTCGAGTTCGCGAGCTTCCGCGACACCCTGCGACCCGGCGCCTCGGAGAGCTTCCGGGTCACCGTGCGCGGCCACGACCAGGCCGCGGTCGACGCCGGCACGGCGGAGCTGCTCGCCTACATGTACGACCGCTCGCTCGACATCTTCGCCCCGCACACGCCGCCGAGCCCGCAGTCGCTCTACCCCGACCGCTCGTCGGTCGGCCGCCAGCAGTCGAACCTCGGCACGGCGCAGCACGCCTGGAGCTGGTCGAGCGGCTTTGCCGAGCTGCCCGGCTACCCCTACCTGACCGGCGACCGGCTCAAGGTGCTCGACGGCTATGGGATCGGCGGCATGGGCCGGCGCGGGATGTACATGGCAAAGGCCGGGGTGCTCGAGTCCCGGCAAATGGCGGCGCCGGCGATGATGGCCGATGCCGCGATGGCGCCGCCGGCCGAGGCCGATGAGGAGTCCCGCGACAGCGGCAAGGGGGAGCTCGCGTCGACGGTGGCGGAGGAGCCGCCGGCCGGCGAGGGAGTCGCGCTGCGCGAGGACTTCTCCGAGACCGCGTTCTTCGAGCCGCACCTGCTGCTCGGGCCGGACGGCTCGGCCACGGTCGAGTTCCAGGTCCCGGACTCGGTCACCGAGTGGAACGTCTGGGTGCACGCGATCACCACCGACCTGCGCGCCGGATCGATCGAGCGCCAGGCCCGCTCGGTCAAGGAGCTCATGGTGCGGCCCTACCTGCCGCGCTTCCTGCGCGAGGGCGACCGCGCCGCGATCCGGGTGGTCGTCAACAACGCGGGCTCGTCGCCGCTCGACGGGGCCCTCGACTTCGAGATCACCGACCCCGACACCGGCGAGGATCTCCGCGCTCTGTTCGGCCTCGCCGCCGCGTCCGCAACCGGCGTTGCCTTCTCGGTCGAGCCCGGCAAGGGCACGACCCTCGAGTTCCCGGTCACCGTCCCGTCGCGGGTCGGCACCGTGGCCTTCACCGCCACCGCGCGCGCCGGCGCCTTCTCGGACGGCGAGCGGCGGCCGCTGCCGGTGCTGCCGGGCAGGATGCACCTCGCGCAGTCGCGCTTCGTCACCCTGCGCGACGCCGACCGCCGCGAGCTCGACTTCGCCGACATGCGGCAGCCCGACCCGACCCTGATCAACGACCAGCTCGTGGTCACCGTCGACGCCCAGCTCTTCTACTCGGTGCTCAACGCGCTGCCCTACCTGGTCAGCTACCCCTACGAGTGCACCGAGCAGACCCTCAACCGCTTCCTGTCGACCGGCATCCTGTCGTCGCTCTATGACCGCTACCCGGCGGTCGCGCGGATGGCGAAGGAGTTCTCGGCCCGCGACACCCGGCTCGAGACCTGGGAGGCCACCGACCCCAACCGCAAGATGGCGCTCGAGGAGACGCCGTGGCTGCAGACTGCGCGTGGCGGCACCGAGCAGCCGGACGAGCTCATCAACGTGCTCGACCCGCGGATCGCCAACGCCCAGCGGTCCTCGGCCCTGGCCAAGCTCGAGCAGTCGCAGACCTCGCTCGGCGCCTTCCCGTGGTTCCCGGGCGGGCCGCCGTCGCCCTACATGACGCTCTACATCCTGTACGGCTTCTCCAAGGCCCTCGAGTTCGACGTCGAGGTGCCGCGGCCGGTGGTGGAGCGGGCCTGGGCCTACATGCACCAGCACTACATCGACGAGCTGGTCGGGCTGATGATGCGCCACGACTGCTGCTGGGAGACCATCACCTTCCTCAACTACGTGCTCTCGAGCTACCCCGACGAGTCGTGGACCGGCGGCGTGTTCACCGCCGACGACCGGCAGCGGATGCTCGACCTCTCCTTCCGCCACTGGAAGCAGCACCAGCCGCTGCTCAAGGGCTACCTGGCGCTGACCCTGGAGCGGGCCGGCCGCCACGACGACGCCAAGCTCGTCTTCGACTCGGTCATGGACTCGGCCAAGACCGACCAGGACCTCGGCACCTACTGGGCGCCCGAGGACCGGGCCTGGCTCTGGTACAACGACACCATCGAGTCGCACGCCATGGCGCTGCGCACGCTCGGCGAGCTCGAGCCGGAGGACGGCCGCCGCCACGGCCTGGTGCAGTGGCTGCTGCTCAACAAGAAGCTCAACCACTGGAAGTCGACCCGCGCCACCGCCGAGGTCATCTACTCGCTGGTCCACTACCTCGAGCACGAGGGCCAGCTCGGCCAGCGCGAGGACGCCACCGTCACCGTCGGCCCGATCCGCCAGGTCTTCGTCTTCGAGCCCGACGAGTACAGCGGCGCCCGCAACCGCGTGATCGTGCCCGGCCCCGAGATCGACCCCGCAACCATGTCGACCGTGGTCGTCGAGAAGTCGTCCAAAGGCTTCGCCTTCGCCTCGGCGACCTGGCACTTCTCGACCGAGCAGCTCCCCGAGGAGGCGCGCGGCGACCTGTTCGCGATCACGCGCACCTACTACAAGCGCTCGAACGTCGGCGACGAGTGGCTGCTCGAGCCGCTCGCGGAGGGCGCCGTGCTCGCGCCCGGCGACCAGGTCGAGGTCCATCTCTCGATTCGCGCCAAGCACGCCGCCGAGTACGTCCACGTCCGCGACCCGCGCGGCGCCGGCTTCGAGCCCGAGAAGCTCGCCTCGGGCTGGCGCTGGGACCTCGGGATCTCGGCCTACGAGGAGATCCGGGACTCGGGCACCAACTTCTTCATCGAGTGGCTGCCGGCCGGCGAGTACACCCTGACCTACCGCCTGCGCGCCAACATGGGCGGCGCCTTCCGGGTCAGCCCCGCGACCCTGCAGTCGATGTACGCGCCCGAATTCACCGCCTACTCTGCGGGCCACCGCCTCACAATCGGTGGGGGAGGGGAGTAGCGCGCAGGAGTCCGACCCAACCGTCATCCCGAGCGCGTAAACTGATAGTGGAGCGTGAGCATGTCATCCGCGAGGCCTGGGCCGAGCACTTCGGACGCTGAGGTCACCAATATCTCCCGGCATGGCTTCTGGGTGCTGTTGGATGGGAGGGAGCTGTTCCTCCCGTTTGGGGAGTTCCCGTGGTTTCGCTCGGCTCCCGTCGAGGCCATTCTGCGCGTCGAGCGGCCTCAGCCCGACCATCTGTACTGGCCAGCCCTGGACGTTGACCTCAGCGTCGAGTCGATCGAGCACCCCGATCGCTTCCCTCTCAAGTCGCGGTCGGGCGGCTCATAGCTCTTGGCCGATCGGCACGAGACACCGCCATGAACCGCTGGAAGATCCCTGACTGGTTGGAGCGCGAGGTCATCGAGCGCGACCAGCGATGCGTCTACTGTGGGGTCGAATTCGACACTCGCAGTGCGTTTCGACGAGACAGGCCGTCGTGGGAGCACATCATCAACGATGCACGGATCATGACGCGCGAGAACATCGCCCGATGCTGCATCGGCTGCAATGCGAGCAAGGGGACGAAGAAGCTCGCGGACTGGCTCGAGTCGAGGTACTGCAAGGCGTACGGCATCAACCGCGATTCCGTGGCGCCCGTCGTCAGAACGGCACTGGTATAACCTGGGTTATACTCATGTCGTGAAGACGGCGATCTCGATCCCCGACGAGGTGTTCCAGGCAGCCGAGGAGCTCGCCGAGCGACTCGGTGTGAGCCGGAGCGAGCTCTACGCCACCGCCGTCGCGGAGTACGTTGTGGCCTTGCGATCCCGAGGCGTGACCGCGCGGCTGAACGAGGTGTACGCTGACCACTCCTCCTCACTCGACCCCGCTCTCGAGCGGGCCCAGGCCGACGCGGTCGGCAGCGAGGAGTGGTGATGCGGCGAGGCGAGGTGTGGTGGGCCTCGCTGCCGCCGCCCAGCGGCTCCGGGCCCGGGTTCCGCCGGCCGGTGCTCGTCGTGCAGGCGGACGAGTTCACTGCCAGCAACATCCAGACCGTCCTGGTCGCCGTCATCACCTCGAACAGGGCCCTGGCGGCCGCGCCCGGAAACGTCCTGCTCGAACGGAAGCACTCGGGACTGAGGAAGAGCTCGGTCGTGAACGTCTCCCAGATCGTGACCATCGACAAGCGAGTCCTCACCGAGCGGGTTGCCAGCCTGCCGCGTCGCGTGATGGCTGCGGTGGACGGGGGTTTGAAGCTGGCGCTTCACCTCTGACGTCGAGCAGCGGACCTCGTCATGAGCTGCCGTGCTTCCTTCCCCGCTGCTCACTCGTCCAGCTACAATGCGTCAGGCGGCGATACCCGCACGGCTCATCTCTATGAAGGAGGCAGCGATGCGAGTTTGGGCCTCCCGCGTGCTTGTCCCCGGAGTTCTCTTGCTGCTGGTCTCGGCGCTGATCATCGCCCTCTGGGTGGTTCCGGCCGTCCGAGCAGATACCTCCCCACACGCAACACCCGAGCGAGCAGTGCCCGCATTCTGGGCGAATCTCTTGGTCACTGCTCTGATGGCTGGGACGGGGTTGGTCACCCTTGGTGGTCGCGCGAACCGAACGAGGCTGCGTCGCGTGGCAGGCGCGATCGCCGGGGCGGTAGCGGCCCTCCTCGGCCTTCTCCTCATCGATGCTGCTGCCGCCTACGCAGGGCATGGACCCGAGATGCGCGGCGCAGTCGTCGGCCTCTGGGTGTCGGTCGGCTGCAACCTGCTCGGAGGTGCTGCAATCCTGATGGCCGCGCTTGCGCGTCGTACCTGACGAGTGCAATGTGTGCGACAACGGTAAGCGCCGAATCGCCCCATTGCCGCCTAACATGCGCTTGTAGCGGAGCCGTCGACGCTTCGCTTCGGCCAGCCGCTGATGCGCAGCGTTAGGCCCGAGAGACCCATGCGTCAGCAGCACTGGTCATTCCTTCTCGCTCTCGTGGTGGCCTCGTGGCTGGCGCGGCCCTGACGCAACAAGGCCGTCGTGACACCTCGGTGCATCAGGATAACGCTTGCGGTACTCTGCTCGCGGACCGTCCCCCCAGCGGTAGGGCAGCCGGCATGCCGTGCCGGCTTTCGGTCGGCCACGCTCACCGCTCAGCTCGCGGGTGTTGGCGAGGAGGAAGTCATGAAGATCGAACGCGACTCGCTCCGGCCCTTCGACTTTGAGGGTCTCGAGATCCGCGACTACACCGCGGGCATGGAAGTCAGCTCCTCAGTCGCGGAGATCACCGTCCCAGCCGGTGCGAGCCATCGACGCGCGTGGTCGAAGAGGTCGGACAAGTACTACTACATGCTCGAGGGAAGTCTGTCATTCACTCTCGGTGCCGAGACACTGGACCTCACTGTTGGCGACTGCTGCATCGTCCGAAAGGGCGAGCGGTTCAGCTATCGCAACCCGACAGGAGAGCGTGCAAAGGTGCTGCTGGTGCATACACCGAGCTTCGATCTGGCCGAAGAGGTCTTTGAGGATGAACCAGGCGCGTGACCAGGGAGCCCGTCGCGTTCGTGATCCCTGCGGTGCCAGGTGCCGCCATTTGCTTGGAAGCCCCAGGGCCAGGAGCCACGCCATGCGCACTGCCAAGGCTGCTTCGCTCGCTCGGTCAGTACCTCGCGAGCCGCGATCCAGTCTCCGGTTCCGTTTACCTCGTCATGCTCCTGGTGTTTGCGCTCATGCCCGCCATCCTCGCGCGCCGCGGCGCAACTGCCTTACCCTCTGCCCATGGGTAGGCCTAACCGCACCATCGAGCCGACTCGTCCCGGCCTGCGGCCGGCCTTCGCGGCTCATCTCAAACTTCAGGCTCGTACGGCGCCGTCGGCCAGGAGGCATGGACGTCAGTGAACACCGGAAACGACCACAGAGCTCTGCTCGCAGTGAAGGTCGTCCACACGATCGTGTGGGTGTTTTTCGTCCTCTGCATTGCGGCCATCCCGGTGCTGACGTGGAGCGGTGAGTACGTGAACGCGAGCCTGGTTCGCGGGCATCGTCTTCGTCGAGGTCCTGGTGATCATGCTCAACCGCTGGCGCTGCCCGCTGACGCCGCTGGCGGCCCGCTTCACCGAGGACCGGCGAGCGAACTTCGACATCTTCCTCCCGGAGTGGATCGCCCGGCACAACAAGACCATCTTCGGAGCTCTCTACTTCGCCGGCGTCGTGTACCTGGTCCTGAGCTGGGCAGCTCAGCGCTCGTGAAGGCGCCGAGGCACCCCGCTGGGTCGAGTGATCGGAGCCTCATGAAGAACTCAATGCCCCTTCCGGCGCGGCTCACGGTCCTTGCAGCCAGGACGGCCGGCCTAGCGTCGGTGCTGGCGTTCGTCGTCTTCGTGCTCAACGGGCCGATACGAGTGGTCCAGCTGGCTTCCACGACGGCCTCCGCGCTCCTGCTCGACGGCCTGCTCTGCGGCGCTTTCTTCGTCCAGCACAGCTGGATGGTCCGCAGGTCGTTCCAGGACAGGATCGCGCGGTTCGTGCCCCGCCCGTACATCCCGGCGATCTACGCCATCGCGTCCGGGTTGACGCTGGGCGTCCTGCTCGTGGCGTGGCAGCCCACCGGCCTCGTGATCGCCAGCGCCGCCGGGCCCTTGCGATGGGTTTGGCGGAGCCTGGCCGTCCTCGGTGTCGTTGTGTTTGCCGCCGGCGTTCGGGCGCTGCGCTACTTCGACCCGTTCGGCGTGCGACCGATAGAGGCGATGTCGTCGGGCCGCCAACCCCGGCAGGTCCCGCTGACGATCCGCGGCCCGTACAGGTGGGTGCGCCACCCCCTCTACTCCGCCATGCTGCTCCTGATCTGGTCCTACCCCGAGCTGACCGCGGATCGGCTTCTGTTCAACGTCGCCTGGACGACCTGGATCGTCGTCGGCACGATCCTGGAGGAGCGCGACCTGGTGTCGGTGTTCGGCGCGGAGTATCGCCGCTACCAGCGCCACGTACCCATGCTCATCCCCGTGCGGCTCGAGCCCTGCCAGGACGGGCAAGCGGCTGACCCCGACCGGGAGTGACGGATCCCGGCTCGGGCTCGTGGTATGTTCCAGGCGCAGACTCATCGCCTCCTCGGCCGCGGTCGAGGGGCTGCAGTGAGGGCGGAAGCCCGATACGTCCTTTGGCTGACCTGTGGATGTTGCACGGGCGGTGTCAGATGGAGAGAACCGCGTGAAGCCGATCAACCATGAGGCGCACTGACCGGGAGATCACGAGCCGCGCCCGGATCGACGAGATCATCCGCGGCTGCGAGGTCTGCCACCTCGGGATGGCGGACGGCGACCAGCCCTACGTGGTCCCGGTTTCGTTCGGCTACGACGGGCGGTGTGTGTATTTCCACTCGGCGCGCGAGGGCAGGAAGCTCGACGTCATCGCTGCCAATCCCCGCGTGTGCGTCCAGTTTGAGCGGCGCGTCGTCCTGATGCCGAGCGAGACTGAGGCGTGCGAGTGGTCGTTCGCGTTCGAGAGCGCCATCGGCTTCGGCGTGGTCGAGGAGCTGCGCGATCCTGAGTCGAAGGCGTTCGGGCTGAACCAGATCATGCAGCACTACTCGGGCCGCCGGTGGGAGCTCGACCCATCGACGCTCGCCCGCACGCGCGTGTGGCTGGTCGCGATCGAGGAGCTGACCGGAAAGCAGTCGAGCCTGAAGGCGCCCTGAGGGGCTACCCGTTCGAGGTTGCGCTGCCACCTGGCCTGCCCATTGCCGGCGTCGTGCTCGCCGATCAGGTGAGAAACCTCGATTGGAGAGTGCGCCGCGCCGAAGTCGCCGCTGCGGTTCCGCTTGATGTCGTCACCGCAACCCTAGGGAAGCTGTCGACGCTACTGACCTGACATCGTACCTGGAGGCCTCATCCGGCAGCACGGCGCGAGCGTCAGTTTGTCAGCTGCGCCGCGCCTGCCTTATAGTGGTGCTGCGTTCCAGCGCCTGACACGGTGAGCCCAGCTCCATCTGAGCAGGCGCGTGGCGGAGTGACGACGTCACGTCTTTGAAGGAGGGGGAAGGCATGAACTGGTATCTCGGAGTGCTGAAGAAGTACGCGGAGTTCAAGGGGCGGGCACGGCGCAGGGAGTACTGGAACTTCCTCCTGTTCAACATCCTCATCGCCATCGTGCTGGCGATCATCGACCGACTGACCGGCAGCTTCAGCGCCGACCGGGGATTTGGCCTGCTCGGCGGCCTGTACGCTCTGGCTGTTCTGATCCCTGGCCTCGCTGTGTCGGTGCGCCGGCTGCATGACACCAACCGCAGCGGCTGGTGGCTGCTCATCGGCCTGATCCCGTGCATCGGCTTCATCGTGCTGATCATCTTCATGGTCCAGGACAGCCAGACCGGCGACAACCAGTACGGGCCGAATCCCAAAACGACGCCAGCCTGACGGTCACAGCCGGCTGACGGCGCCCAGCGCCACAGCTGACGCTGGGTACACGGGCGCGGACGGGCGCGGCGTGCTCATTCTGCGGTGTGGCGGCTGCCCCTGTGGCGGCGGTCGGCTAGACTTCAGGAAGCACGCACGATCGTGGGGCGATGATGCCTGACCACATGCAGCAGCCGATCATGACCGTGGCCCGCACGGATGTGGCGACCCTGCACGAGGCATTCACCGTCCAGCAGGCGCTCGACGACATCCGGTCGCGAGGCCTCGGCGAGAGGATCGTCTACTTCTATGTGGTGGACATCGAGGGGGCCCTTGTCGGCGTGGTCCCGACCCGGCGCCTGCTCATCGCGCCCCTCGAGCAGAGGCTGTCCGAGGTGATGATCGGGCGGGTCGTGACGATTCCGGAAGAGGCGACGGTGCTCGATGCGTTGGAGGCCTTCGCCATCCACCGGCTGCTGGCGTTCCCGGTGGTGGACCGGCAGAAGCGCATTCTGGGCGTGGTCGACGTCGGGCTGTTCTCGGACGAGGTCTTCGACCTCACGGAGCGGGAGCGAATGGGGGAGGTGTTCGAGTCGATCGGCTTCCGCGTCTCCGAGGTGCGGGACGCGTCGCCGTTCCGCGCGTTTCGCTTCCGCTTCCCCTGGCTCACCGCCACCATCGTCAGTGGCACCGTGTGCGCGCTGCTGGTCAGCGCGTACGAGGTGACCCTGGCCCAGGCTCTGGTGCTGGCGTTCTTCATGACGCTCGTGCTCGGGCTGGGCGAGAGCGTCAGTATCCAGTCGATGACCGTGGCGATCCATGCGCTGCATTCGACGCGGCCCACCCTGCGGTGGTATGGGGCGGCATTCCGGCGCGAGGTCGGCACGGCGCTCTTGCTCGGTGCGGCGTGCGGCGTGACGGTGGGCGCCATCGTCTGGCTCTGGCGCGGGACTGCCTTGGAGGCCGTTGCCATCGGCAGCAGCCTCGTGCTGACGCTTGCTGCCGCCAGCCTGTTCGGCCTGAGCGTCCCGACGGTGCTGCACGCGCTGCGGCTCGACCCGAAGATCGCGGCCGGTCCGGTCACCCTTGCCCTCGCCGATGTCTGCACGATCCTCATCTACTTCACGCTGGCGTCGGCGCTGCTGCGCTGAGGCGTGAGGCCTCGGCACGGGCACGGGACCTGAGCTGATGTCGGCCCTCAGCTGCTCGCAGCCGTCGGTCGACCGAGCCCGCCGGAGTGCATGGGTCGGGTACCATCAGCGCCGGGAGGAGTGAATCAGCCGTGTTCCTCGGTCACTTCGGAGTCGGCTTCGGCGCCAAGGCGGCGGCGCAACCGTGGGTCGTTGGCAACGACCCCGTGGTGATCGTCGACTTTCAGGGGATGATCGACTACGCGAAGGTCTCGTAACTCGCAATCCGATGTACCTCGCAGTCATGTCCGCGCTCCTAGGCTGGCTCCTGGTCCATCAATCCCTCGGCTTGCTGCTCTACACGGTTGGAGTCGGGAGTGCGTTCGCCAGCTTCGTCATCTGGTACGAGGAGCCTCATCTCAGGCGCCAGTTCGGCGAGCAGTATGATCAGTACAGGGCCAGGGTCCCTCGATGGCTGCCACGGCGACCGCGGCGGCCGGCGGCCTGACGACGTGACGCGGTGGTGCTGGTCGACACTCGAACATTCACGGCCCGGATCTGCGGACGGTGGAAGGAGCTCGGAATGCTGATCGAGTTCGACGAGCACGTCGATCTCCCGGCGGAACGGGTGTATCCGTACTTCCGTTCTCCACGAGACTGGACTCGCCTCTACGGGGCCTTCGGCGAGGTCGAGGAGCGAGGCCAGGGGTGGTATGCGGTTCCGCTGCGGCGATTCCCCTTCCCCCTGGTCGCCAGGGTGGTGAGGGACGAGCCGAACCGGCGCGTGGCATGGATCTTCGGCGGGTTTTGGCGTGGGGAGGGGGAGGTGTCGTTCGTTGCGACGGATCGCGGCGTTGCGGTCCGCGGCTACGAGCGGATCTCCTTGTGTGGGTTTGGGGCCCTCTCCCGCGTTCTGGAGCGGCTGTTCCTTGAGCGACGCTTCCGGCGAGTGTGGGAGTCGGGATGGCGCCGCCTCCGGCGTGAGGCCGAAGAGCTCGTCAAAGACCCGCGAGGGTATTCGGATACATGAAGTGCCTGGCCACGGCGCATAGGGTGAACGACGGGAGGAGGTCGCTGTGGGGGTTCATGACCCTGACCTGCCTGCTGTCGTGGCCGATCTGGCTCGCGTCGGGAGTGCTCCCCAGAGGCGGCGCAGGGCCCTATGACGTCCGCTGGCTGATCGCCCAGGTCGGTGTGTTCGGCCCGTCGCTGGCGGCGTTGCTCGTCTCCGGCACCACCAACCGAGAGCTGCGCGGCAACAGCCTGCGGGCCCTCCCGTTCGTGCTCGCGCCGATCCTCGTGCCCGGGGCCCTCATCGCACAGGCAGCGCCGTCGAAGATTGAATCGCTGCCGCTGGTGCCAGCGATCGCCGCCCTGATCGTCGGCGTCGTCATCGTCGCCTTCTTCTCGCCGCTGAACCGCTGCCTGCTCCTCCCGGCGACCGGAGAGCCGCAGCGGCCACCGCGGGCGCGCTGGGTCGTCCTGTCCGTGGTCTTGCTTCCGGCTCTCTACCTGGCCTCCTGGCTGGTGGCGGGCCTGAGAACCGGCGAGCTCGAGATCTCGACCCTGCACGGCGGCGCGATGGCATCGGCGTGGACCGTCGTCGTGTGCTTCGCTCACAACCTGCTGCTGGGCGGATCGCTGGGAGAGGAGGTCGGCTGGCGGGGTTTCCTGCTGCCAGCGCTCCTGAAGAAGATGAGCCCGTTGGCAGCATCGGTCGTTCTCGGTGTGGTGTGGGGGCTGTGGCACCTGCCGATCGACCTCGCCGCGGGGTTCGCCCTCCAGGGCGTCGGGGCAGTGCTGGCGCGGGTCGTCTATGCCGTGCCTGTGTCCATCCTGTTCACTTGGTTCTTCCTGCGCAGCGGGGGCAGCATGCTCGTCGCCCTGCTTGTGCACACCTCGATCAACGTGATGGGCGACCTCGGCCTGTCGAGCTTTGACGCCTCCAGTGTGGTTTTCTTCGTTATGGCGGCCATTGCGGCGTGCATCGTCTCTGTGTCCAGCCCGGTGTTCCGGCACGGGAGCAGACCGTCTGATCGGCCTTCGGCGGGCCCGAGTAGACTGTCAACCTGATCATCGCTCGGCTCGGACGGCGGGCGCCGGATGCCGGCACGTACAGCGGTGGTCCCTCGGCTGCGGGAAGGAGACGTGAACGATGATGACCGAGTTCTCGATCGAAGAAGCGGGGATCGTCCAATCCACCCAGGGGCCGGGTCAGGTCCTGGTCTTCGTCGCACCTGATGATCGCGAGAAGTCGATCCTTCGGGATCAGTTCCTACTCGATGACTATGACCTGTCCTCCACTCTCGACCCGGATGAGGTCCCCCGAGTCGAGGCCTCGGGCGGGCGCACGTTCATCATCTGGAAGATCCCGAGGAGCGCGAAGGTCTCGGAAGCGGTCGAGCTCGGGGTACGCCCGGTGAGTCTTGCCCTTGTGGGAGACCGGCTGGCGTTCGTGATGAATGAGGGCGAGGTCTCCTTCTCCGCGAGGGAGTTCCGCAACTGCCGCAGCGTTCGAGACGTGCTGCTGGGATTTCTCCTGTACACCGTTCGTCACTACGTGGGGCACTTGAGAGTCATCAAGCAGATGAGCAGCGAGATCGAGAAGAAGATCACGGTGTCGATGGAGAACAGGCACCTGCTGCAGATGTTCGCCCTGAGCGAAAGCCTGGTCTACTACGTTGACGGCGTCGAGGGAAACGGCGCCGTGCTCGCGAAGCTCCACAGCATCGCGACTGAGCTCGGGCTCGACACCCGGCAGCACCAGCTTCTCGAGGACATCGTCCTCGAGAATGGCCAGGCCGCCCGACAGGCCAACATCTACAGCTCGATTCTCAGCGGCCTCATGGATGCCCGTGGGACGATCGTCAACAACAACATGAACGTGTTGCTGAAGAACCTCACGCTCATCAACACCGTCCTCCTGCCTCTGAATCTCATTGCGAGCATCGGCGGCATGTCGGAGTGGAGCATGATGACCAAGGGGCTCGACTGGCGGGTCTCGTACGGCCTTTTCTCAATCGGCATGGCGGCCCTCGGATGGCTGATGTGGGTCATCGTGACGCGGTTCATCGACAAGGGCGGCGCGCGTCGGCGGGCGGCCTCGGCCTAGGGGTGGCGCTGCAGCGCGTGTCGGGGAGATCGTCGTATACTGCGCCTCACAAACGATCACTCAGAATGGGAGGTGCCCATGATCGAGGCCCTGTCGACGCACCACAACCGGGTCGTGACCGTCGTCTTCCTGGTGATCGCAGCCGTTCTGGCCGCTGCCGCGGGCATCGTCGGGATCAGTGACAATCCGCCCGGCATTCTCCTGGCTTATGGCGCGGCTGCTGCCCTCGTCCTCGCAGTCGTCCACCCCTGGCGCACCTCGCGGCGGTTCAGGTACTTCTTCTACATGTCGTTTGTAGGTTTTGCGCTTTTGGTGGTCGTGCACAACGTCTTCGAGGTGGTTGCAAGCAGGATGGGCGGCCCCGGTCTCGTGGTCGCCCTCCTTCAGGGAATCCAGGTTGCGGCATTCCTGATCGCGGTCCTGGTCTGCCCGCCGGCGATCCTCATCGGAGCGGTCGGTGCGGTTGTCATGTGGATCCGCAACCGTCGCCGGCTAGGCGTCGATCCAGACGCGGTCCCGTGACTTCTCTGTCTCCGGCAGTTTGGGCCAGGGGGGCCGGGGACGTCGGCGGTTGAAGTTCGCGAAACTCGTGCCGCATGGGATGACGCTGCGCGCGGCGTCAGCAGCGCACTCGCAACGGCGGCGGCGGTCCGCGTCTATTCTGAACGGGTGCAGCTCCGAAGGGTGGGCATAGAATTGGCGAGGCCGGGTTGAGGCGGTGTTGAAGCTGGCCGCGGGAAGCTGAGGACCATGGCTGTGTTGTCAGATCTCGGCAGGGCCTACCGTATGGCTGTTGCCCTTCGTCGCGACGCCCGATGCGCCAGGCGCGTCACCCGCGAGATACTCACCAGCGGCGAGGTCGATCCAAAGCTGGTGCATCAGTTTCTCGACTACCGCCCGGACTCGATTCTGCGGTCGGCAGCGACGATGCTTGCTGCCACGACGACGTGGATCGGCGCCGTGGTCGCGGTGGTGGTCGGGCTGCTGTTTGCGGCTTACCCCGAGATTCCCTCCGCCATCCGCGAAGCCACCCCCGGGCTTCGACTCAACACCCGCCTTCACGATGCGTTCAACTACCTGCACGGTATTCACTTCGGCGGGGTGACCGAGCAGCACCTGATTGATCACGTGCCTGAGCTCGGCTTCGACCTCGCCCTGCTGGCGCCGCTGTACGGTCTCCTGGTCTGGTGCTTCGTCCACTTCGGCTGGCGACGGCACCTATCCTCGCTCGGAGGGGTCGTGCGCGATCTGGTGGAGAACGGCAGGCTGTCCGCCCGGGCACCTGTCACGCTGCGCTGGAAGATGCCCTCCGGATACACGGCACTCATGGTCGGCGACGGCGATCCCCTGGCCGATGAGTTCGTCCGCAGCCGCGGGCCCGACGAGGTTCTTCTGCTCGCCTCGCGACATCAGGACGTCTCTGACATCTGGGTCCGCGTCGCCGACGACGCGGACCTCGATGACCTCAAAGAGGCGTTCACCACAGCGAGTTTCGAACGTTGCGGCCGCCTCGTTCTGATGCCGGTCCAGGAGCAGCACGCCGTTTTCCCGCCGGCGGACGCGTACGACATCTCACCCGAGCGGCTCGAGGATCTCCTCTGCAACATCCGGACTCTCGAGGACCGGCTCGAACCGGCGCGCGATGGAGGCCCGCGGCGCATTCCGATCGTCGTGGTCGGAGATCGCAAGCAGGCCACCGTGATCCAGTCGTATGACGAGGTGAGCCATGAGCCGCTCGCGGAAATGTCGACGGTGATCACCCTGGAGTCGATCGCGGCCAAGCTGGAAGACCGCCTGATCGTCATCGACCCGACCGACCTGGTGCTCCGCCGGGTGATGCAGCTGGCCAACGGCGCCCGCATCGACTTTCGCGGCACCGACGAGTCTCGCGCCATGTACGAGGACCAGTTCCGCCGGCGGCTGCAGGAGCTGGGCTACCGCGTGACGGATCCTGGCCGGATCTTCCACATGGGGTACAACATCACCGACGATCCGACGGTCGCGGACTCGATGAACTCGGCGGCGGTCATCCTGACGGCGAGCGCACGCGATGCGTTGCTCCACAAGGGCTACCCGCGGGACCGGATCCTTTATGTACCGGAGCTGGTGATTCGCGAGATCACGAGCTTGGGGTCTCTCGTCGGGCTCGCATGAGAGCATTCCGGATCGCGGGAGGCATCATGACCGACCTTGCCGCTGCGGCGTGGGGGGCCGGCGCGCCGCTGCAGGGATGAGCACAGGCGGCGTCAGCTGCACATCGGAGCGGAGGATGGAGGGTACGGCATGCGAAAGCCCCACTTCGAGCGTCACTATGCCGAGCGGATCGGCTGGCTGCGCGCGGCTGTCATGGGCGCGAACGACGGCATCGTCTCGACCGCGAGCCTCGTGGTGGGGGTCGCGGCCGCCAGTGCGGCCCGGCCGGCCGTGCTGGTCGCCGGGGTCGCAGGGCTGGTTGCCGGTGCGATGTCGATGGCCGCCGGCGAGTACGTGTCGGTCAGCTCCCAGGCCGACACCGAGAAGGCCGATCTCGAGCGCGAGCGCAAGGAGCTCGCGACCGACGCCGAGTTCGAGCGCAAGGAGCTTGCCGAGATCTACGTCAATCGAGGTCTCGAGCCCTCGCTCGCTCAGGCCGTCGCCGATCAGCTGATGGCCCGCGACGCTCTTGGGGCCCACGCGCGTGACGAGCTGGGGTTGACGGAGATCCACACGGCGCGCCCGATCCAGGCGGCACTCGCCTCCGCCGTGACCTTCGCCACGGGCGCGACCCTGCCCCTCGTCGCGGTCCTGGTCACTCGCTCCTCGGTCCTCATCCCGGTGGTCGCCGGGAGCTCGCTGGTGTTCCTGGCGATCATGGGCGGAGTGGCTGCCCGCACCGGGGGCGCCAAGGTCGCCGTCGGCGCCGGTCGCGTGACCCTGTGGGGGGCGCTGGCGATGGCGGCCACGGCGGCCGTCGGCACGCTGTTTGGCGGCGTGCCCTGAGCCGCCCCGTCGGTCCGACGCGGGCCTCCCTCCGCCTGCTCGGCAGAAGGATGTTTGTCTTGGTCTTGAGCGTCGCGTGCCGAGGGGTGGGGCACGGGAATGATCGGTGAGACCATAGGTGCGTGATGACGCTGGATGAGCTCAAGCAGTACTTGCGGTCGAAACCTGGGGCGGCCGAGGGCACTCCCTTCGGCCCCGAGCACCTGGTGTACAAGGTGATGGGCAAGATCTTCGCGGTGGTCGGCTGGGACGAGGAGCCGGTGACCATGTCGCTGAAGTGCGATCCAGAAGGCGTCGAAGTGCTCCGGAAGGTGTTTCGGGCAGTGACCCCGGCGCCCTACTTCGACAAGCGCTACTGGAACTTGGTCGCACTCGACGGCTCGATTCCCGAGCCCGAGCTGCTGGCGATGGTCGACGACTCCTACGACCTGGTCGTCGAGGGTCTCACGCGGGCCCAGCGCGAGCAGCTGCCATAGCTGGGTCGCGGCGCCTCACGGTGGTGAGCGACGACGCCCAGGGCTCGGTGAGCTCCACCCGAGGACTCTGCGGTAAGCTGAGAGCCGCGAGATCAACTGGGGGAGGATTGATGACCAACCGTCGAAGGGTGGCAGTGACGGCGACTCTCTTTCTTCTGGCCGCAGTCGTCGCCTTGGCGCAGGAGCCGATCACCGAGAACACGGTGCGGCTCGCCGCCGGCGCGACGCCACCGCCGGCGACTCTTGCCCAGGTGTCGTGGCTCGCCGGCCACTGGACTGGCGACGGGCTCGGTGGGCAGGCCGAGGAGATCTGGAGCGGACCGCAGGCCGGCGCGATGATGGGCATGTTCCGGCTGGTCCATGATGGGACGACGTCCTTCTACGAGCTGATGACCATGGTCGAGGAGGGGCGCAGCCTGGTGCTTCGCGTCAAGCACTTCAATCCCGACCTCGAGGGATGGGAAGAGAAGGGGGAGACCGTCGATTTTCCGCTGGTCGCAGTCGCCGGCGATCGATTTTTCTTCGACGGATTGACGTTTCACCGGCGAGACAACGACGCCGTGACGATCTATGTCGTCATCTCGTCCAAGGACGGCGCCGTCCGCGAAGAGGCGTTCCGCTACACCCGGGTGCGAGGAGAAGCCCTGCCCAGTGACTGACCGGCGGGCCGGGCTGGCGAGCCGCTGAAGCGGCAAACGGCGGCGGCCGGGTCACCAACGGCCGCCGAGACACACGGAGACGGGAGGACCGAATGAGCAAGAGTGCGATGAGCGTGAAGGTGTTCGCAGGCTACCTGCTGCTGCTCGGCCTGGTGCTGGTGCTCAGCCCCAACACCCTGCTCCGGGTCTTTCGGATGGCGGCGACCGGCGAGGTCTGGATCCGGGTCGTCGGCATGCTCGTGCTGCTGCTCGCGTACTACTACTGGAACGCCGCCCGCAGCGAGCTCACGGGCTTCTTCCGCTGGTCGGTCGCGGCCAGGACCTCGGTGCTGCTGTTCTTCATTGCCTTCGTCGTCGCAGGCCTCGCCCCGCCGACGCTCATCCTGTTCGGCGTGATCGACCTGGCCGGCGCCATCTGGACCGCGCTCGCGCTGCGGGGCGAGGCAGGGCGTCAGGTGGCATGAGGGATGAGTGCTCTCGTCCTCCTGCTGCTGTTGCTCGCCGCAGCGGTTGTGACCTGCGTCGTCTGGCGGGTCGCCTCCCTGCCGTGCCCGTGGTGGCTGGTGCCGTTGCTCGAGAACCCCTACTTCCAGGTGGTGGCCGGTGCCGAGCTGCTGATGGACCGCGCCGGCATCGGACCCGGCATGTCGGTGCTCGACGCGGGCTGCGGACCCGGCCGGATGACGGTGCCGATCTCGATAAGGGTCGGCGACGCCGGTCGCGTGGTGGCGTTCGATCTCCAGCCGCGGATGCTGCGGCGGTTGCAGCGGAGGATCGCCGACCACGGCCTCGCCAACGTTGAGACCGTTCTCGGCAAGCTCGGCGAGGGCCGCCTGCCGGCCGCGGCCTTTGACGTCGCAGTGCTGGTCACCGTGCTCGGCGAGATCCCAGACAAGGCGGGCGCGCTGGCTGAAATCCGGGATGCGCTGCGCGCCGGTGGCGTGCTCTCGATCACCGAGGTCCTGCCCGACCCGCACTACCAGTCGCTGGGGAGGGTGCGCGCGCTGGCGGCCGCGTCCGGGATGCGCGAGCAGGGGCTCTTCACGGGCTGGGCGGGGTACACGATCAACCTGGTCCCCGAGACCAGCGCCTGATGCCCAGCCGGCCGGGTGGCGCGACCGGCCGGGATGTGGCAGGATCACGGGGAAGGAACGCTCCATGAAGGTCGAGCCACCCACCAAGGTCAGTCGGAGTTTCACGCAAACCCTGTGCGCCCCACCGGACGAGGTCTTCCCGCTGCTCTGCCCGGTGCGCGAGGCGGAGTGGGTCAACGGCTGGCGGCCGTCGCTGGTGCTGACCGACTCGGGCAGCGGCGAGCCGGGATGCATCTTCGTCACGCCCGGGATCCCGCAGGACTCGGTCTGGATCATGACCGAGTTCGACCGAGAGCGGCACGCCGTCGAGATCCTGAAGGTGATCCCCGGCGTGGTGGTCGGCAAGATCGAGGTTCGGCTGCGTCCGCACGGCGACGGCGAGTCGCAGGCCGACATCACCTACACCTACACCGCGCTCAGCGGCTACGGGACAAAGATGCTCGAAGGGTTCACCGAGCCGCACTTCGTGTCGTTCATGGAGACCTGGGAGAACGAGCTCAACCACTTCCTGACCACCGGGACCAAGCTCGACCTGCGGTGAGGCCCGGCCTCGTCGCGTGCCCGGCGGTCGCGTCAGGCGAGGAGACCGGAGGGAAGCCATGAGACTCAAGCGGATCGGTCCTCTGTCGTGCGCCAAGATGGCAGCCGTCCTCTACGCTGCAATCGGCTTCATCGTGGGCTTCTTCATCAGCATTGCGGCGCTGTTCGGGGTGGCGCTCAGTTCGGGCGCGGAGGGAGAGCCCGGGGCCGCCTTGATCGGGCTGCTGTTTGGCGTCGGCGCGATCGTCGTGCTGCCGATCTTCTACGGCCTGCTCGGGTTCGTGTGCGCACTCGTGGGGGCCGCGCTCTACAACCTGGTGGCGCGGCTCACCGGCGGCATCGAGCTCGAGCTCGAGTAGCCGGGGGTGGTCGTGCCGGGTCGCCACGGGTGGGCGCGGCCGTGAAGCGAGTCCTGCTCCTGCTGTGTGACGGCGTCGAGATCTTCGAGGCCGCGGCCTTCCACGACGTCCTCGGCTGGGCCTCGGAGTACGGCAGCGAGCCGATCGAGGTGGTTCCGGTGGGTCTGCAGCCGGAAATTGTCTGCACATTCGGTCTCCGGGTCGCGGCCGCCCGGCCGCTCGGTGAGGTTGAGGCCGACGACTTCGACGCGCTGGCGCTGCCGGGGGGATTCGTCGAATACGGCTTCGACGAGTGCGCGCTCTCCGATCCCGTGGCGGCCCTGATCCGGCGATTCCACGAGCTCGGCCGCCCGATCGCCGCGATCTGCACCGGCGCGGTGCCGGTGGCGGCCAGCGGCGTGCTCGAGGGGCGGCGGGCCACGACCTACCAGCTTCTGGGGGGCCATCGCCGACGCCAACTCGCCGGCTACGGAGTCGAGCTCGTCGACAAGCCGGTGGTGAGCGACGGCCCGATCACGACGTCGGCCGGCCCGAGCACCGCGATCGAGGTCGCGCTCCGCCTGCTCGAGCAGCTCACCGGCGCCGCCAACGCGTCCCACATCCGCCGCCTGATGGGTTTCAGCCAGCCGATTGCGGCCGACGATCCGGTCGGCCAGGAGGGATCATGATCGACCACATCATCGTCACGGTCTCCGACTATGCGAAGAGCAAGGCGTTCTACCTCGCCGCCCTCGAATCCCTGGGCTACGAGGTCATCATGGAGTTCGGGCCGGCCGCGGGCTTCGGCGTTGCCGGCAAGCCCGACTTCTGGATCCGCCAGGCGGAGCCGGTGCGGCCGCCGGTCCACGTCGCCTTTTCGAGTGGCGACCGCGCGACCGTGGATCGCTTCTGGAAGGCCGCGATCGCGGCGGGCGGCCGCGACAACGGAGCGCCGGGACTGCGGCCGGACTATCATCCGGACTACTACGGGGCCTTCGTGTTCGACCCGGACGGCAACAACATCGAGGCGGTCTGCCATCGGCCGTTGCCCGAGGGCTCCTGACCCGAGGTGCCGATGCGGAGCTGTGGCCGCGCCGGCGGTGGTGAGGGCGGCCATGGATGAAGCTGCCGTCGCGCGGTCGTTCGCGACCACGCTCGGGCTGTTCGTGGCCGTGGCGGCGGTCGCGCTGCCGGTGACCGTCTGGCGGTTGCGGCGGCACCACCGCGAGGTGTGGGAGGCGCTGGTCGCGACCCCCAGCGGCCGCCTGCCGGCGCTGGTGCTGGTCTGGCGCGTGATCCGCTTCAGCCTTTCGCCGCGCCATCTCGGGATGACTGACCTGACCTTGAGCCTCGCCTGCGTCGCCTTCCTGCTCGGCGTGCTGGCGGTGCTGGTGGGGTTCGTTGGCTGGATGCAGGCGGTGTATGCCGCAGGCTGACCGCGCCCGGCCGCGGGCCGGCCGCTCGCAAGGGGAGGGACGATGCGTTTCTCGTTGAGCCACCGCAGAGCGCTGATCGGTCACGACATCACGGTCAAGGTCACGGCCGCCGCCAAGGAGACGATCGCCCGCGTTGCGACCGAGCTCGACGGCCGCACCCTGGCCCGGGATGCGCTCGCGCCGCCCGAGGTGCAGTACGAACGGATGTTCCACCAGGTCGGAGGCGCAGGGCCCGGCCAGGACCACGTGCTGGCCGTCCACGCCACCAGTGCCGACGGCAAGACGACGGTTGCCAGCCTGCGCTGGAACGACGTCAGTTAGGAGCGTGTTGGGCATAAGACCCTGGGCGCGCTTCTGAGGTGGTTGTGGTGGTTGGCCTCTGCCCACACGCTCCTCGGGATGCGCTGCGCGCATCCACAGAGGAGAGGGGGGCCGATGGCAGGCAGGACGGGTTCATCGGGAGGGAGCACGATGCTCACGCTCTCCTCGCGCTTCCGGAGGTCGACGATGGCGAAGCGGGACGACCTCGTTTATCGAAGGACCCAGGTCGGGACTGTGACTGTCCTGGCGGTGGGCGCCGCTGTCGTGATGATCGTCGTGCTCAGCGCCCAGACCGGCTGGCATCCGGTCGCGGTCGCGGTGATGGTCGTGTTGGTCGCTGCGCTGGGTATGTTCTGCTGCCTGACCGTCGAGATCGACGGGCGGCAGCTCCGCTGCTTCTTCGGACCCGGTCTGATCCGGCGGACGATCGCCGTGCACGAGATCGTGTCGGCCCAGCCGGTGCGCAATCGCTGGTACTGCGGCTGGGGCATCCGGATGACCTCGACCGGCTGGATGTTCAACGTATCCGGGCTCGACGCGGTCGAGCTCGCCCTGGCGTCCGGGAGCCGCTTCCGGATCGGCACGGACCGGCCCATTGAGATGATCGAGGCGCTCGGACTGGTCACCACCCTCGCAGCTCTACCACCGGCCGGCCATCCCGGTTGACTGCGAGGCGATCTGGAAGGTGCACAGCTCGGCGATCCGTCAACTCCCGGATGGGACGCGTCTGCCCTGCATCGAGATGAGACGGGCCGTCTGGAGCGGCGTGACTGGGCGGGCGGTGGGGCGGACGCGTACAATCTCCGGCAATGAGACACCTCCTGCTCGCGATGGTGCTGGCCGCCTCCCTGGTGGGAGGGTTCTTCTTCCGCGGCGACGCCGACCACTCGGTGTCGGTGCCGGCGGTGATCGTGCTGTCCGTGTGCGTCCTGGCTGCCGATCTCCTCGGCTCGCCGAAGAGCCGGACGGCCCGGATGGGCGCGGCCGTGCTGGCGGGCGTGCTGTTCGCCGTCGGCTGGTACCTCGGCGGGCGGGAGCTCGAAGCCGCGACCAACGACTGCGCGCAACGCGCCGAAGCGGTGCGCACCGCCCTCGCCGAGCACCGCCAGCGCACCGGGAGTTTCCCGGCGTCGCCCGACGAGCTGGTCGGGCTTGAGTGGCCGGGCGAGCGGCTGCTGCGGAAAAGTCCGCTGCAGTACATGCGCACCGAGGACGGCTACGTGCTGTGGTACCGCGACGGCCGCCTCAACTTCACGGCCACCGACGAGCACGAGCTCTCAGTGGAGCGCCAGTACGAGTGAGTGGAACAGTCACCCCGTCGTTGCGTAGATCACGACGATGAAGGTCGTTCTCGTGTTGGCGCTGGTCTGCGGCGCGCTCTACCTGCTGCACCGGCTCGCGCTGTGGGCCGAGGATCGCGGTTGGATCTACTACCAGCGCCGCAAGCCTTCGCGGACGGCCCTGGGCAATGCTTTCCTGGAGGTCCAGGCGATCGTCGAGCCGGGCAAGCGGCTGCTGCTCGAGGCGAGGCAGGAGCAAGGCAGCGAAGAGGACGAGTCTGGAGAGCCGCCAGAGCCGACCGGCGTGCGTGCGGAGACCACCGAAGGGGAGGACGCATGACGCGGATCCGGCGAGCGCGGCGGCGGGGCGATCCGCTGGTTCGTGGGCGTTCACGTCGGCCGCGCCGACCCCGGCGGCCCCTCCCCCCGCCGACTCTTGCGGGGTGGGTCGATGAGCGGCGCGAGCGCCTCTGCAGCGCCGCTTCAGGTCCAGCTGCTGACGGCCGGCGCCTGGCCGGACTTCGAGCGGCTGTTCGGACCCCGGGGAGCGTACGGGGGCTGCTGGTGCATGTGGTGGCGGCTGACCCGCAGGGAGTTCGAGCAGCAGCAGGGGGACGGCAACCATCGCGCCATGAAGGCCCTGGTCGAGGCTGGAGTCGTGCCGGGGATCCTCGGCTATCTCGACGGCGAGCCGGTTGCCTGGTGTTCGGTGGCGCCACGGGAACAGTTCCTCGCGCTCGAGCGGTCGCGAGTGATGGCGCGGATCGACGACACCCCGGTGTGGTCCATCGTCTGCTTCTTCTTCGGGCGTGGAGCGCGGCGCCGGGGGCTGATGCGACCGATGATCCGCGCCGCCGTCGCGCACGCAGCGCGTCACGGCGGACGGGTCGTCGAGGCCTACCCGACCCTGCCGCGCGACCGCCCACTGCCGCCGGTTTCGAGCTTCATGGGTGTCCCCGCGGCCTTTGCGGCCGAGGGATTCGTCGAGGTTGCGAGGCCGTCGGCGCGGCGTGTCATCCTTCGCCATGCGATCACGGATGGGTCGGCATGACGATGCTGCCGCCTCGCGGGAAGGAGGATGCGTGAGGAAGTACCACCACCTCGGGATTCCCACCACGACACCGCGGCCGGACGAGACCTACCTTGCCGGCTTCGGGGTCTTCACCTCGGGCTACGAGTCGAGCCCGTACGGCATCGAGTGGATGCGTTTCGAGGCCGACTCGCCGCTGCCCGAGCTGGTGAAGACGGTCCCCCACGTCGCCTTCGAGGTCGACGACCTGGCGCGCGAGCTCGCGGGCCACGAGCTGCTGATCGCGCCCAATTCGCCGTCCGCCGGGGTGACAGTGGCATTCATCGTCGACAACGGTGCGCCGGTCGAGCTGCTGTGCATCGACCGCACGGCGGAGGCGGACGACATCGCGGTGGACAGCAGCGGCGCTGCTCGGCGCGGGTGCGGCAGCGCTGGCAAGGGGAGGTGACATGAGCGAGTCCCGTGAGCCGATCTCGAACGAGGTCCGAAGGATCTTCGAGCAGGCGGCCTTCATCACCGACCTCGGCGTCGTACTGGAGAGGATCGCTCCAGGGGTGTGCGAGACCTCGCTGCGCCTCGAGCAGCGCCACCTGCAGCAGGACGGCTACGCGCACGCCGGCGTGCTGGCCACGCTCGCCGATCACACCGCCGGCGCGGCCGCCGCGACCCTGGTCGGGCCCAACGAGTACGTGCTGTCGGTCGAGTTCAAGATCAACCTGCTGCGCCCGGCGCACGGCGAGCGGCTGCTCTGCCGCGCCACGGTGCTCAAGCCCGGGTCGCGCATCGACGTCGTCGAGTCCGAGCTGTGGGCCGAGGACCATGGCGAGTCGAAGCTGGTGGCCAAGGCGACGGTGACCCTGGCGGTGCTCGCCCGCGCGCCGAGGGAGGACTGAGGTGTTCTCTCCGGTGCGCGAGGACTACCTGCCCCGGTGAAAAGGGCCGCGGCCGGAGCCACCGGGGCGGATCCGGAGTAGACTGGGCGCGCCACATCTGATCGGGATCCAAGGAGGTGAACGATGCCCACCCAGGCCGCGATGGAGGCCGCCCGCATCCTGCGCGACGGGAGCCTCTTCCAGTGGTACGTCATCACCCTGTTCGCGCTGGTCGTGTACGTCTACTCGGTCGAGATCGAGCGCCGGAACTGGAGTCTGGTGTTCGCCGGGCTCGCGTTCTGGGGCATGGACTGGTTCAACGAGATCTGGAACTCACTGGTCTTCCACTTCACCAACTACGCGCCGGTGTGGGGGGCGCCAGGCAAGACCGCCTACCTGATCCTGATCGGTCTCAACATCGAGATCACCTTCATGTTCGCCATCGCCGGCATCGCGTTCGGCAAGATGCTGCCGCCGAACAAGGGCCTGCGGATCTTGGGCATTCCCAACCGTCTGTTCCTGGCCGTGGTGAACGCGGCGTTCTGCGTGATCGTCGAGGTCCTGCTCAACGCGGTCGGCGCGCTGACCTGGGACTACTCGTGGTGGAGCGCGCGCTCGCCGATTCCGATCTTCCTGTTCGGCTACCTGACCTTCTTCCTGGTCTCCTACTGGGTGCATGACATGAAGAGCGTCCGTTCGAAGGTGGCCACGGTGGCCGTGATCTTTGGCGTGGACATCGTGGCCGCGGTCCTGTTTGGGGGGATCCTGGGCTGGATCTGAGCGGGTGCCTGCGCGGTGGAGTCGGCGCGTCGCCTGGGCGCTGACCGAGCGTCCCGCCGCGGAGGCGTGATTCGGATCGGGGGTGGTCGAGATGTCCCTGACGACGATCGCTGACGCCATGGGTGTGCCGCTGCACGCGTTGGACGAGCTCCTCGACGGTCACTCGACCGAGGCGATCGCGTCACGGCTGCGGACCGGATCCCAGCTGGTGCAGGAGTTCATCGACGGCCACACGAGCAGCGGGGTCGCCGCCGCGATTGGAGCGCCGCCCACCTTCGTTCAAGACCTGCGCGAACGGTTGGGCCACGACGGCGCGATCGGCCTGCTGGTGGGCCTGTGCCTTTCCCGCAAGGGCTGATGCCCGACGTCTGTGCACGAGCAAATCGACAGGGGAGCCGCAGCCGGCTCCGGGCCACCGGCTCACCGCCGCTGACCTTCGGCGGTCGGGCGCGGCCTTGGCGGTAGGTGGCCTCCGAGGACATCGGGAGTGTGGGAGGGAGCCATGTCACTCAACGAGCGTGACGCGAGGTTCGTCGAGCAGCGGTGCCTGCTGGTCCGGCGCTGGCGCGTGGTGGGGTGGGCCCTGTTGGCCGCCATCGCCGCGGTGGTCGGCTTCCTGTTCCTGCATAGCCCGATGCTGGTCTCGCCGTGGGAGGTGGCGGGGCGGATCCGCACCGACTCGGTCCCGCCGACGACGCTGCAGATCATGAGCGTGATGCTGCCCTTGACCATGCTGGGCTGCTTCGTGCTGCTCGCAATCGTGGTGGCCTTCCAGTTCGCGGCCGCCGCCAACGAGCGCCGGTTGCTCACGATCATCGACTCCCTGCTGGCGCGGCCGGACGGCGGCTGACCACCGAGCTTGCTGCCCAGCGCCCGGGGATGCTGCAAAGGGCCGGCCGCACAGGCGTTGGGGTTTCCGGCCTCACGAGCCGGGGCTGCCACGTCGCCGCCTCAGCCGCAGAGCCTCACTGCCGTGCGCATCGAAGGTCGGCGTGCCGGGCGGTGAACCACGGAGTCGGCGCCTCTCCCCCCGTCGTGCGCACCTCGGAGCAACTGCCGGGACTACAGCCCGCGCCCGTCCGATCCACGTCCGCACGCGCGATGCAATCGCTGTGGCCGCGTCGCTCCTTGGTTGCCGCATCAGCCCCGTGTGCGGTACAAATGCATCGGGATACTGCAGCCGATCATGTTGCATCGCACGCTCGCCACTGCGCTGCTGCTTGCCGTCACCGGGAGCGCCCCGGCGGCGCAGACGCCGCAAGGGGCAGGCTCGTCCCCGGCACAGCTCGATGTCGCCGCCGTTGCGGCGAGCGAGAAGGCGTCCGCCGAGAGCCTCATCGACGAGGGCCGTCTCGCGTGGCGTGAGGATCCAAAGCGGGCCCTGGACCTCGCCCGCGAGGCGCTGAGCCGACTCGACTCGAATCGCGAGCCGGCGACGGCGGCCGACGCCCACGAGCTCGCGGCACGCTCACTGCTGAAGCTGGAGGCCCACGACGAGGCACTGGACCACCTCGCCGAGGCGCGGCGGCTCTATGGCCAGCTCGGCGACAGGACGATGCTCGCGAGGTGCCTCGGCTACGAGGGTATGGCCCTGTCCAAGCTCGGGCAGATCTGGCCCGCCATCGAGGCGGCCACCGCGGCGCTCGAGCTGTTCCGTGAGCTCGGGGACGAGCGGGGCGTCGCCGCGACGAGCAACAACCTAGGCATCTACTACGAGAGGGTTGGCGAGTATGAGCGAGCGCTCGAGCTCAACCTGGATGGGCTCGAGCGCGAGCGGGGCCTCGGCCACGAGATCGGCATCGCGAACAGCCTGAACTCGGTCGGCAACATCTACTCCCGCATCGAGGAGCACGAGAAGGCGCGGGGTTACTACCTGCAAGCGCTGGAGCTTTTCGAGCGGCTTGGGGAGAGCTATGGCACCGCGCAGGTGCTCAACAATCTCGGCAACACCTACGAGAATCTCGACCAAGACGGGACCGCACTCGACTACTACCGGCGCGCGCTTGCAGCGGCCGAGGCGGACGGGAGGGTGGCGGCGCAGACCGCCCCCCTGAACAACCTCGGCATTCTGTACAAGAAGCAGGGCCGCTACGAGGAGGCTCTCGCCAGCCACCGCCGCGTAGCTGGCCTCCAGCGCGAGCTCGGCGACAAGGCCGGTCTCGCCCTCAGCCTCCAGCACTCGGGCGAGGTGCTGGTCCTGATGGGACGGCTCGAAGAGGCCGAGCTGGACCTGCGGCAGTCAGAAGTGATCAGTCTCGACATCGGGTCCAACGCGATCCTCGACACCACCTACCTCACCCTGGCGGAGGTGGCGGAGCGGCGTGCGGACTACCGGCTTGCCTACCAGCTTATGCAGCGCTACGGCGAGGTGCGGGCGGCCCTCCTCGACGAGGAGAAGACCCGCGCCATCGCCCAGCTCGAGGCACGGTACGAGGCCGAGCGCCGGCGCGAGGAGATCGAGCTGCTGCACAAGGACAACGACCTGCTCCGCAAGGACGGCGAGATCCGGCGGCTCGAGCTGAGCCGGGCCCGGCTCACGGCCGTCCTGCTGGCGACCGCGGTGGTCATGCTTGTCGCCGGGGTGGCTTTCATCGCGCGGCGCTACCGCTGGCTGCTGGCGTTCTGGCGGCGACGCTCCTTCATCGGGCCGTATCGACTGACCGAGAAGATTGCGGAAGGCGGAATGGGCGTCATCTACCGCGCTGTCAGCGTGGTCGAACCGTCGCAGACGGTCGCGCTCAAGGTGATCCGCGAGGAGCTCGCCGGTGACGAGACCCAGCGCCGGCGATTCTTGAACGAGGGGCGCATCATTGACGTCATCGACCACCCGAACATCGTCAAGGTGTTCGAGCGGGGCGAGCAGAACGAGCGGCTGTACATCGCCATGGAGTTCCTCGAAGGGCGCACTCTGGCCGACCTGATCGCCGACTCCGCAGGGCGGCAGAGGATGATTTCCGAGCGGTCCTGCGTGGCGATGATGTGTCAGCTCGCCAGCGCCCTGCAGACGATCCACGCCCACGGCATCGTGCATCGCGACATCAAGCCCACCAACGTGATCCTGGTTTCGGGCCGCGAGGGCGAGTCGATCGTGAAGCTGCTCGACTTCGGCGTGGCGCGCTCGGCCACGATGACGAGCCTGACCGAAGCCGGGGAAATCCTCGGAACGATGACCTACCTCGCGCCGGAGCGCCTGCAGCACCGGCCGCCCATTCCGGCGAGCGATATCTTCTCGCTGGGTGTCGTGTTCTACGAGCTTGTGACCCTCGAACGTCCGTTCCCTGGGGAGGACCCTGTGGCGCTGCTCTCGAGCATTCTCGATCGTGAACCCCAGCACCCCGGCCGATTGCGACCGGGCCTCAATGATCAGCTGGGCGACCTGGTGATGGCGATGCTCAGAAAAGACCCGGCGCGTCGTCCGGATGGGGAAGAGGTCGTGCACCGCCTGGAGCGGTTCGCGCGTTCGGGGGCGGCGTCATGATCGAGCAGTTCAAGCAGCGTCTCGCGGAGCGCATCCAGCACAAGGGCTTCGGCCTGGTCATGATTGTCGACCGCCAGGGGCGGATCCGCTGGCGGGCCGGTCGGGCGGTGTCGGGCCGAACGGTGCGCGAAGGGTGGGGGTTCTCCCGCACCCATCTGCTCGAGGTGCTGACCGGCGGCCCCTCCTTGACGACCACCGACGTGATGGTCACCGCCAACGAGTGCGGCCTTCCCGAGTCAGCCCGGATGCTGCTCATCAAGAGCCTCCTCGTGCACCCGATCGACGACGACCTCGTGCTCTACGTCGACAGCGGCTCAGACGCTCTCGATCCCGACGACCTCGAGTTCTTCAGGAGCAACGGCGAGGTGCTGCGGTCGCTGCTCGCCGAGATGCGGTCAACGGATCCGCGGTCGGGCGGGATGATCGGAACCAGCGAGAGCATGCGGCGGATCCGCGAGCTCGCCCTCGCCTTCGCGCTCGAGGACGAACCGGTGCTCATCCTCGGCGGGACCGGCGTCGGTAAGAGCCACCTCGCCCAGCTCATCCACCGCTTCTCCGGGCGAGCCGGCCAGTTCATCATCGTCGACTCGCCTGCGGTCCCGGAGGCGCTCTTCGAGAGCGAGCTGTTCGGCCACGCCCGCGGCGCCTTCACCGGCGCGGTGGCGGCGAAGAAGGGGCTGGTGGAGGCCGCCCAGGGAGGCACCCTCTTCCTCGACGAGATCGCCGAGGTCCCGATCTCGTTCCAGGCGAAGCTGCTCCGCTTTATCGAAAGCCAGCGCTTCCGCGCGGTCGGGGAGACGGCCGAGCGTGCCGTCGACTGCCGGATCATCGCCGCCAGCAATCGCGACCTGCAGGCCGAGATCGCGCGGAAGCGATTCCGCGAGGACCTCTTCTTCAGGCTCAACGTCCTGGCGGTCGAGATACCGCCGCTGCGCAACCGGCCGGAGGACATCCGAGCGTTGGTCGAGGAGAACGAGCGGCTGCTGCGCGGCAAGCGTCTGGAGCCTGGCTTCTGGGACGCGGTCCTGGCTCACGACTGGCCGGGCAACGTCCGCGAGCTGCTCAACCTGATGAAGCGGGCCGGGATTCAGCTCCCCGGGCCGGTGATCGGGGCCGAAATTGCCGGCCTCCTTCCACCCCGCGCCAGCGCCGGGACAGCCGATGCCGCCAGTCCCGAGCTCGCCCGCCTGTGCGCCGCCATCGACGCCGGCGAGAGCTTCTGGGACACCGCGTGGTCGGCGTTCCTGGATCGCGACATCAACCGTGACCAGCTCCGCGTCCTGCTGGCCGAGTACTACGCGCAGTGCCAGCACAGCCTCAAGGAGCTGGCGCGGCGGCTCAACGTCCGCGACTCGCACTATGGCCGCTTCGTCTCCGCCCTCCACAAGTACCGGGTCCATCCCGGGCAGGGCTGAGGTGGCCGCCTGCCCGGCGGCCCGTGGCGCGAACCGACCTCGCTGCGCGGCGCCCGCCCCTGGTCACGAGGCGCTTTGCTGCGGCGCCGCCCGCTGGCCGGTGAGCTGCCCGAGCGTCGGCGCGCTTGCAGCCCGCAACCGATCGATCCAGAAGGTGCACTCCGCCTGGTAGAGCTCCTTGCGTTTGGTGGGAACGAACGGTAGCGAGTGGCGGAAGCGCTTGAAGTCGAACATCCCGCCGCGGCGGCCGTGGGGCAGCAGGAGGAGATCGGTGCGGAGGCCGTTGGTGGTCTCTACGTTGACCGAGCCGACATCCGACCAGGCGATGTACCGGCCACGGCGAGCGAAACCCGTCGGCGTGAGCGTCGCGGTCGCCCCCAGGTTCCCCCGGAGCTGGACCATCGGCGAGCCCGCCAGCCAGCTCTCACGACGTCGCCGCCGCACCTCGCTGCTCCGGGCGAGCGCCTCGAGCAGGTCGGGGGCACCCCGCCGGGCGGCTTCCAGCGGGATGTACGCCGAGCCGCCGCTGTAGTCAGCCAGGGCCAGCGAGCCCCCGGCCGGCCGGCGCTGCGCCAGTACGTCCCTCAGCATTCTCTCGAGCTCGGCGGAGTGTGCGTCGTCGAGCCCATCAAGATCGACGAACGCCATGCTCTGCGAGCTGGCGACGAGGTACCAACGCGCCGAGGTCCGGACCACCAGGTAGACGAGCCGGAGCTCGTCGAGCCGCAATGCCGTGCGGCGACTGATCCCCTCGCGGACCTGCAACGTGTCACCCTGGAGGCGGCAGCTGACCATGGCATTCTCCTTCAGAGCCGGATCCCGAGCCCGCCGCCGCACGAGCACCGGCAGGTGGCCTCGCCGGCAGCGTCCTTGGGGACGCAGCTCAGGCACAGCGTGCTTCCGCAGCTCGAGCAGCGGAAACCCTTTCGGCTCCAGACGTCGACCATGCGGTCGTCGGTCCTCGCCTCGGCGTCGGACAGCAGGAACCCGCAGCTGCTGCAGCGTTGGTTCCTCTCCCCGCTGACGAACCTCATCCGGGGCTTGCCGCAGGTGGAGCAGACCTCGCCCTCGCGAGCCTGGTCGCGGACCTCGCCGCAGGCGCAGATCCACTTCCCGACCAGCACCAGCTTCAAGGGGCTCGCCTCGGCGGGCCCGGACACCACCGCGCCCGGCGTCGAGAGCGCGGCGAGGACGAGCGGCACTGCGTATGGGAAGAAGAGAGCTCCCACGGCCCATCCGACGGGGCTACGCTGTTGGCTGCGGGCGTAGAGGAATGAGAGCACGACCGCCGCGATCGTTCCCAGCGGGAGTAGCACCGAGAACAGCCCGATCCACGCGTCCGAAGCCGGGGTCGTGGACTCCGTCAGCACGATGCCCCCCACGAAGCCGGCGATGACGAAGATCGAGGCCACGATGAGGCCGGCCCGCGTCGCGGTCATGGTTCACCCCCGGCGTTCGCGCCCGAGCGGTCGCTCACGGCGGGCACCTCCAGACCGTCGAGCTCCTCGGCGGCGAGCAGGCTCTCGAGGAGCTGGGTCATGGCGTCGTTCATTGCCCGCGCCGCCGCCTCACCGGCTAGGCTCTTGGCTTGAATTCCGGAGACCATGCCCTTGCTGGTCTGCGCGCTGGCGGTGGCCGCCGAGCTGAACAGCACCGTGCCATCGGGATCCGTGACCGTCGCTCGATAGACCACCTCCGCGGTGTAGGGCTTGTAGGCCGGGTGTGGAATCACGGCCACGAAGCTCTCGATCGTGAGCTCGAGAACCGCGATTGGCCGCTCGGCTCCCTGGTCCGGCTGCGTCGCCGCGTCGGTGCGGAACACCAGGCCGAGGTTCTTCTCCAGCAGGGCGGCGCTGTAGGCCCCGATCGGGTAGCGGATGCTGTCGAACGGGCTGGTCTTGACGACGTGCACCTGTGACCTGAGCTCGTCAGACAGGCGCAGCGCGACCGGCAGGGTGCGGGGTGGCCCGCCCGCCACCTCGAGCAGCGGCGGCTCGGGCAGGTTCAGGGTCGCCGACTGGCTCGGCGAGGCGATCGCGAGGACGGCCAACAGGCAGATGACGACTGCTCTCATGACGAACCTCCAGTGTCGGTCAGACCCACCGGCAACCCGGTGAGCAGGTCGGCGACGATGGCCGCCAGTCGGTCGGATCGGTTACGGTCGAGCGGGGGGTAGAGGCCGCGGTTGACCCACAGCACCTCGCCGGTCGCGGCGTCCACCAGGACGGCGTCCAGGATCGTGCCGCCCGTGGACGAGGGAAGGTAGAGGTTGTAGACGAAGAACGAGTCGCCGCTTTCGATCGCCCGGCCGTAACCTGCGCCGTAGCTCGCGGCCGTGCCGGCGGCCATGATGCCGAGCTTGCCGGCCTGCATGCCGGCGGTCTCGACGCTCGAGCGCCCGCTGATGAGGAGCAGCGGCCGCGCTGCGTGGTGATCACCGATTTCAGTCGCGGCGCGACGGCCCGCGAGGGTTTCCAGCCGTGGCGCCTCGGCGAGAAACGGCAGCCGCACTGGATCAACGGTTTTCGCGCTGGCGTGCGCGTCCCTCAGGAAGGCAGCGGGAGTCTGGGATGCAGGGACCCGGTACACCTGCAGCCGTCGCCCGATGAAGGCCTCCACGGCGGAGGCCAGCGCATCGGCCGCTGAGGACGAGTCCTCATCCGAGACGGTCTCGTTCGAAAACCCTCGGCGGATCACCTCGAGCTCGGGACCGACCAGGACGATGGCCGACGCCCGGGTAACGGCAGGTTCGACAGCGGTCGGCCCGCCGGTCGGTCGGAGCTCGACCGACACTGCACGACTGCTGGCATCGAGGGTCACCGTCTCGGCCTCGAACCCCCGTTTCTCGATCTGGAGGCGCGCTGCGCCGTTCGGACCGAGCGCGATGGCCGCCTCGATCGGGGTGAGGCCGAAGACCGTCCGGCTGTGGTCGGCGGGACTGTCCGGCACCAGCGTGACGAGAGCCCCCGGCGGCTGCGAGTCGACGCGGACACCGGCGGGAGGCGCCGCCGAAGCGTATCCGGCCATTGCCGCCGCACACGCGGTGACCGCCAGAGCGGTCCCGCGCACGGTACGGGTTGTGAGTGAATGGCGGGGAGAGCAGGGTGGTGCCATCACAGCCTCCGTCCAGTGACGCTGGCCTGCTTTGCAAGACCAGTGCCGCATCGGGACAATGCTCGGCGACGGGCTTCCGCTGTTTCCTACCCCCGGGGGCAGCTTCTATACCCTGCTGGGTACGTTGAAGCTCGGGCGCCGTCGCCATGCCCGGTGCTCCGCATGCCCGTGCCCGCTGCCTTGTCCCCGTGCGCGTCCGCCACACGTCGCTCGCTGGAGGCCATCGCACAGGGCGCAGCCAAACCCACATCTCGCCGGGAACGGGGACGGGGACGGGAACGGGAACGGGGACGAAGGGACCGCCATTCTGACTCGAAGTGAGAGGCGATTCGTCGGGTTTCCAGCAGCGCGAGCTCAGCGCGCGGGGTCGCGGTACCAGTAGTCCTCGACCAGGGGGTTGCGGGTCGTCGGCGAGCGCAGCATGGGTCCGAGCAGCCGGAAGAGCATCGGGAAGTAGTGCCAGTCGCCGTAGCGGTCGAACTTGCGGGTCGAGGCGATGGCCTTGGCGCGCCGGGCCCGGCCGAGCCGCTGGCCGCGGGGACGGCCGAGCCGTCGCAGGTCGAGCAGGAACTGGACGTCCTCGCCGAACGAGCGCCGTTCGTCGAAGCCGCCGACCGCGCGGAAGTCGGCGGCCCGGCAGAACACGACCCCGGTGTCCATGCGCAGCAGCCAAACCCACGGCACCATCAGGGCGTAGGTCACCGCGAGGCCGAGCGACCACCGCTCGAGGGTGACGCCGGTGGCCCCGGCGACGATCCGGCCGCTTCCGAGCATGTCGTCGACCGCGTTGAAGGTCTCCGAGTGGACCCGCATGTCGGCGTCGGCGAAGCTGAGGATCTCGCCGGTCGCCATCGCGGCGCCGGCGTTGCGGGCGGCGGCGATGCGGCGGACGGCGAGCTGGACGACGTGGCAGCCGCGCTGCTCGGCGATCGCCGCCGTGGCGTCGGTCGAGCCATCGTCGGCGACAATCACCTCGACCGCCTCGGCGCCGAAACGGCAGCGCGAGCGGGCGATGTCCACGGAGTCGAGGAGGCGCCCGACATAGGACTGCTCGTTGTGCGCGGGCACGATCAGCGAAAAGCGCGGACTCGACACCGAACTCATGCTCCCATCTTAGGTCACTTACCGCCTGCGCGACAGCCACCCTCACGATCCCAGAGGACGTCCTTGAGTCCATCGGGCCCTGACTCTTGAGGATGCGCGCAGCGCATCCAGTAGGATCGTGTGGGGCGGAGGCCAACCAGGCCAGTCACGTCAGGAGCGCGTCGAGTGGCCTCCGCCCCACACGATTCTAATTGATGACGCCGGACTCGCCGAGGTTGCGCTCGGCGAACTCGAGCGCCCGGTCGTAGCCCTCGTACTCTCGGCAGTGGTTCTGCATCAGGTGGAAGACCTCGGTGGCCTTGGCCACCTCGCCGGCGTTCGCGTAGCTGACCATCAGGTGCTCGAGGGACTCGCAGTCGTTGTGCCGGGTGAAGGCGGCGGCCTCGGAGAAGACCAGCGCCGCCTCGTTCTGGCCGGTTCCCTGGAAGCACAGGTTGAGGAAGGTGAGGATGTTGCCGATGTAGGTCTCGTCGTAGACGTCGTGCATGTACGGCAGGCAACGCAGGAAGTAGGGGGTGGCGTCGGCGTAGCGCTTGGCGTCGAACAGGATCACGCCGAGCGTGTAACAGGACTGGCAGTAGACGCTGAGCACCTCGTCGAAGGTATCGAGAAAGGCCTTGTACCCGGCCACCGACTGCTCGAGGATCCGGCTGGCCGGCTCGATCTCTTCGAGGTCGTAGTGAATCGTCCCGACCAGGCCGAGCAGGAAGCACCGCCAGTTGGGCTCCTGCTCGAGCTCGAGCAGCGCGCCGAGCTTCTCGAGGTCCGTGTGATCGGCGGTGCGAGCGTCCATGCGCTCGATGGCGACCTCGATGCCAGCCGCCACCCGACCCGTGAGGTCGGTCCCGCTGTACCACTCAGGAATCGCCATGACGTCCACCTCGTCCATATCGGGCGGACAGTGTAGCGGCTCTCGCCTCCCGCGTGAACCGTGGCAGGCGGGAATCTCCGATGTACGGGGCACACGGGCGCCGGCTGCCGGCCGGGATCGGCTGAAATCCCGAGCTGCCGGCGGAGGTTGTGGGGCGAGGAAGGACCAGGTTGGGCTCCAGGTCGTGCGGGCCGGCCCTTGACCGAGCGACATTCGTGATTACAATCGCAACTTCATCTGATCTTTGTCGCGGCTGGTGGAGGCCGTCATTCTGAAGAAGCGCGCGGTGCGAGGCGCGGGCCAGGTCGTTGTGAGCTCTGCGCTCGCCGGCGACGACCTGCGGCGACCGGCGTCGGTGGTCGGCGAGTTCAACTCGACCGGCTGCAGGCTCGCGATCTGGCTGCAACCATGAGCTGCCGCAAGGGCAAGTCCAAGATCAAACCGAAGGTCGGCGCCTTCAGGTGCACGGAGTGCGGTGCGGTCGTCAAGCAGAAGAAGGACGTCTGCGAGCCCAAGAAGATCAAGAAGTGACCGCGCGGCGGCCGGCCATCCGCGGGCGGCGCCGTGCGTCGCGCGGGATGTCAACCCGCGCCGGGCGCTCGCCGTCGTTCGGTGGTCAGAGGGAAAAGGAGCGCCCGTGCCCCCGAGGCGAGCGGCTGCATCCGTCCGGCGGCGGTATGGCACGGGCGCTTCGAAACTGCACCGCGCAGTATACGAAACCCTCAGCCAGGGCAACAGCCCCCGCCAGCTCGTGCGCCGGGGTGGCCGTGGTTGAGCCGGCCCCGCCGAAGCACTATGCTTCGCGCTCGGGCCGGACCGACCGCCGGCAGCGAGCGGAGCGCAGACGTCCATGAACAACGCCCACGTTGACATCTCCTACCGCGGCGCGCTGCATCGGGTCCGAGCCGGCACGCGGATCGACGAGTTCCTGCGCGAGGTCGACGGCGAGATCGCCGACACCGTGCTGTCGGCGCTCGTCAACCGCCGGCAGGTGATGCTCGATTTCCCGCTGCGCGGCTCGGTGGAGCTCGACCTGGTCCGCTACGGCGACCGCGAGGGCGAGTCGGTGTACAAGCGCTCGGTGAGCCTCATGCTTTACGAGGCCTGCCTCGAGCTCTATCCCCGAGCCCGGCCGGTGATCGGCCAGTCGCTCGGCAACTGCTACCACTATCAGATGCGCGGCGAGCATCCGCCGCTCGACGAGATGGCGGCCGCCCTCGAGCGACGGATGGGAGAGCTGCACCGCGAGCGGCGCCCGTTCGTCCGTGCCACCGTGACCATCGAGGAGGTCGAGAACTACTTTCGAGAGATGGGTTACGCCGGCAAGCTCGAGCTGTTGGAGACGCGGCGCTCGTCGACCGTTCACACCCTGAGCTGCGGGCGCTTCGTCGACCTCGCCCATGGGCCCTGCGCGCCGCACACCGGCTGCCTGCCGACCTTCGGCGTGCTGCCCTACGGCGACGGGCTGATCCTCCGGTTTCCCAGGCGGGCCGACCGCAGCCGGCTGCCGGAGTTCACGCCCCGGCCAAAGCTGTTCGCCACCTACCTCGAGACGCGCGCCTGGCAGGAGCTGCTCGGCGTCCACCACGTCGGCCAGCTGAACCGGCTGTGCCTCGACGGCGGCATCAGGGACATCATCCGCGTCGCCGAGGGTCTCCACGAGAAGAAGATCAGCCAGATCGCCGACCTCATCCTGGCCCAGCCAGCCGCGGGCGCGGCTGGTGCTGGTGGCCGGGCCCTCGGGCTCCGGCAAGACCACCTTCGCCCAGCGCCTCGGCATCCAGCTGCGGGTCAACGGCATCGAGCCGGTGGCGCTGTCGCTCGACAACTACTACGTCGACCGCGAGCCTGACACCGCGTCGGCGAGGACGGCAAGCCGGACTTCGAGGCGCTCGAGGCGATCGACCTGCCGCTGTTCCGCCAGCATCTGGCCGAGCTGCTCGCCGGGAGGGAGGTGGCGACCCCCGCTTCGACTTCCAGCACGGCCGACGCGTGGACCCTGAGTCGTGGTTTCCGCTCCGACTCCTCGACCACCAGGTGCTGCTGATCGAGGGCATCCACGGCCTGAACGACGCGCCTCACCGAGTCGAGTCCCGGCGTCAGCGCCTTCCGGATCTTCATCTCCGCGCTCTCCCAGCTCGCGCTCGACGACCACAACCGGCTCTTCACCGCCGATGCGCGGCTGATCCGGCGGATCGTCCGCGACCGCCTGTTCCGCGGCTTCTCGGCCGAGCGCACGCTCGAGCTCTGGGAGCGGGTGCGGCGGGGCGAAGGCCGCTGGATCTTCCCGTTCCAGGAGCAGGCGGACGTGATCTTCAACTCCGCCCTGGTCTACGAGCCGGCGGTGCTCAAGACCTACGCCGAGCGCTTCCTGCTCCAGGTCCCGCGGACCAGCCCCGCGTACACGGAGGCGTTCCGGCTGCTCAAGGGCCTGTCGATGTTCGTGCCGATCTTCCCGGACGAGGTGCCGCAGACCTCGATCCTGCGGGAGTTCATCGGCGGCAGCGGCTTCGAGTACTAGGAGCGTGTGGGGCAGAGGCCCCTCGGCGCACGCGGGTCGTAGGCCTCCGGCTGTGCGCGAGGCGTCGTGGTCTCTCGCTGGCCTACGCCCCACGCGCTCCGAGTAGGATGCGCTGCGCGCATCCTGGAAACGATGAACAGCACGCACTCAACGAGACACACTGTTCGTATCGTCTGGAGCGGAGCGCCGGACGGGCTAGAATTTGGGGGATGCGACGATCGGAGCGGGCGAGGGCGGTGGCCGGGCTGCTCGCCGGCGCCTACCCGGACGCCCGGTGCGAGCTCGACTACCGGGACCCCTGGCAGCTGCTGGTCGCGACCGTGCTGTCGGCGCAGTGCACCGACCAGCGGGTCAACCAGGTGACCCCGGGCCTGTTCGCGAGGTGGCCGACGCCCGTCGCCATGGCCGAGGCGCCGCTCGACGCGCTCGAAGAGGCCGTCCGCCCGACCGGCTTTTTCCGCAACAAGGCGCGCGCCGTCCGCGACGCGGCGCGGGTGCTCGTGTCGCAGCACGGCGGCGAGGTCCCGCAGGACCTGGAGGCCCTGGTGGAGCTGCCCGGCGTCGGCCGCAAGACCGCCAAGGTCGTGCTCGGCGAGGCCTTCGGTCTCGCCGCCGGGATCGCGGTCGACACCCACGTGCGGAGGGTCGCCGGGCGGATCGGCCTCACCAGGTCCAGCGACCCGGAGCTGATCGCCGGCGAGCTCGAGCGGCTCGTCCCACAGTCCGGTTGGGTGGCGTTTTCGATGCGGATGATCCTCCACGGCCGGCGGGTGTGCGTGGCGCGGCGGCCGCGCTGCACCGAGTGCCCGCTCGAGCCGGTGTGCGCGAAGACCGGAGTCTGAGAGCCCGAGCTGTCGGCGCCGCGGAAGTCGGTCCGCGATGGCCGCATCGACCACCGCCGCGGTCGCCGGATCCTCCCCGGTCGGTCAGCTGGCGGCCGTTGAGCTCTCGGCGGGGCCGGCTGCTTCCGCCGCGGCAGCGGGCTGCGTCCGCCACCGCCGGTGCATCCACACCCACTGCTCGGGGTAGGCCCGGATCTGGCGCTCGATGGCGGCGGTGGCGTCCGCGGTGAGCGCGGTGATCCGTTCCTCGGGGGGGCCGGGCGGCGGCTCGGGCAGGGGAGGGTGGATCTCCGCCAGGTGCCGGCCGTCGCCGAGGCGGTGGGCGAAGACGGGCACCACCGGGCAGCCGTGGCGCAGGGCCAGCGACGCGGCGCCCGACGGCGTCCAGGCGAGACGCCCGAAGAACGGCACGAACACGCCCGGGATGTCCTTGATGTCCTGGTCGATGAGCAGGCCGTTGACCCGGTTGGCGGCGAGCACGGCGAGCAGACGGCGGCCAGCGTCCTGGCCACGCGGCACCATCTCGCCGCCGAAGCGCGACCGCAGCGTGGTGGCGATGTGGTCGAGCCGCGGGTCGTGCATGCCGCGGACCGCGACCGTCAGGGGGATGCCGGCGACCCCGAGCCGGGCGTTGAGCAGCTCCCAGTTGCCGCAGTGGCCGGTGATCATCACCGCTCCGGTTCCGGCTTCCAGCGGGCGCTGCACGTGCTCGAGCCCGCTGATCGTGCACTGCTCCGCCACCTCCTCGGGGGTCGCCTGCAACAGCCACGCGACCTCGGCGAGCAGCGCCCCGACGTGGCGGGCAGTTCTGCGGAGCAGGGCGCGGATGGAGGACTCGTCGAGGGAGGGAAACGCGATCCGGAGGTGGCTCCGCGCGCGCCGCCGGTCGCGGGCGCCCAGCGCCATGGCGAGGACCCCGATCTGCGCACCGAGCGGCCGGTTGACGCCGAGCGGCAGGTGCCCAGCGGCCGACAGAAACGCCTCCAGCCCCCGGTACAGGAGGTGATCGCGCAGGCGCAGCGGACGCTCGCTCATGGCATGGCTCCAGCGCGAGGGCCGGCCGAGATGGTCGCCAGGATGTGCGACACCCGACCGGAGACGGCGTGCGGGGTCATCGCGCGACCGGCCACGCGTCGATCCTCGATATCGTCGCCCGCTGTCCGTCGACCTCGACCTCATCGCCGACGCGGCTGCCGAGCAGCCGCTGCGCCAGCTCGCTACCGTTGGCGTAGATCCGCCGCCCGACGTCGGCGTCCCACGAGCCGAGGATGGTGACCGGCGGCAGCGCAGTGCCCGCGGAGTCCTGGAGTTGGACCACGGTGCCGATGTTGACACGGGACGTGTCGGCGGCCCCGGGCCTGAGCGTCCGGACCTGCCCGAGCTCCCGCTGCAGCTTGGCCGCTTTCGCCGACTGCAGCTCCTGGCGGTCCCTGAGCATGTGGTACTCGAAGTTCTCGCGGAGGTCGCCCTCGGCCGCTGCCGCCGTGATGCCCTTCAGCGTCTTCGGGATCTCGACCTCGAGGAGCTCCTTCAGGTCGCGGCGCTTGGCCTCGATCGCCTCGGCGCTCGCCACGAACAGCGGCGTCTCGACCGCGGTCGCCGGCGCCCCCCGCCGCTGGATGGCCGCCTGCTCGATGAGGCGCGCGCGCTGCGGCTCGACTGCCGAGATCCGCGCGACGCGGGCCACGAAGCGGTCCACCTGCTGGGGTGAGGCGAACTCCAGGATGATCCGCACCGCCACGGCGCCGCCGTCGAGCAGGGCCTTCGCCCGCCCGCGCAGCGGCCCGAACTCGGACCGGGTCAGGGTGTCCGGGAGCTTCTCGAGGAGAGATGGCGTCGCTCGCCGGCGGACCGGCTCCGGCGCGGCGGGCTGCACCATCGCCTCGCAGGCCCACACGAACTGGGCGGGGTGCTCGAGGTGGTTGCGGAACACAGCCTCGACCGCAGCGTCCAGGAGGTCGCCTGCGCCCGCGTCGTCGAGAGCGCGGGCCACCATGTCGAGCGCGGCCGGATGCTGCTCGTGCAGCATCCAGTCGCTCCACAGCTCGGTCCAGAGGTCCGGGCGTGCTGCTCGCACGGCCGCGAGGGCCGCCTCGCGCTCGCCCCGGTCCTGGATCCCCATCAGCAGCTGCAGCGGCGGGCACTCCGCGATGAGCCGGTCGCGCGACGTGGCGGCGTCGCCGGAGCCGCGGGCCATCCCGGCCAGAACCCCGGCGGTCTCCCAGGCCAGCCCGGGGTCGCTTGCGGCCAGCCCGGAGAGCGTGCCGGCGAGAAACGCCGCCGTCTCCGCCGCCTCGGCCGGACCCCGCGCGGCCAGGCGGCGGGCGACCGCCAGCCGCTGGCGGGGCTCAGCGGAGCGGAGCTCGTCGAGCAGGGCCTCGATGGTGGCCGTCGCGCTCGCGCCGACCGTGTAGCGCAGCCGCGACCCGGAGCCCGAGGCGAGCAATCGTGGGTGCTTGCGCGCCTTCGCCCACCAGCCGTTCCAGCCGTCAGCGTCGACGAACCCGTCGAGCGCCGCCTTGATGGCGGCGACGTCGGCCGGCTCGCCGAGGCTCTCGAGGAGCCCGACCAGCGCCTCTCCGGGAGCGTCGAGCGCGTCACGCCGGAGGCCGTCCGGGTCTTCGACCCCGCGGCGCCGGAAGTCGCCCGGGGGAAGGCGCCGCAGGAAGCGGGGCGCGGCTCCGAACGGCACCGACACCGGGCGCCGTCCACCGCCGAGGTCAACCTTGATGTTCTCGAGCTCGAGGTTGGCGTCGACCACCCGGCCGACCCCCTGGCCGATGACCTCGACGATGGTGTCCCGGTCGTGGTCCAGCCAGCGCTCGATGACGTCGAGCTGCTCGAGCGGCCGGCGCGAGTCGCGGAGCGGGTGGCGATCGAGGACCTGCTTGAGCGACGGGCTGCCGGCGCGAGCCGCGATCAGCGCCTTCTCGAGGCGCGTGATCAGCTCGGCGCCCGGTTTCTCGGCCAGCCGCACGATCTCCCGCAGCACTGCAAGCGCGTCATCCCGCTCACGGCGCTGCTCCAGGGTGTCCGCGAGCAGCTCGAGCAGGGTTGCGGCGAACGGCTTGTGGCCCTTCTTCCAGAGGGCTCGTCGGACCTTGAGCAGGCTGGCGGTCGCGATCGTCGGCGCCTCGAGAGCCTCCAGCCACAGCTCCTCGATGCGCTCGAGATCGTCGGCCTCGAGCGCGGCGTCGAAGAGGCTGTCCACTGTCGGTTGCTCGTCCAACGCTGTCCCCCTTGCCGGGCCCCGGGATTGTAGCAAGGGTTGTGGCAGCGCTTTACGATCGCCGGGCGAATCGCGTAAGGTGACGGCGGTTCGGGGAGGCTGCCATGAGAAGCATCCTGATCGTCATCGTCGCCGGCTCGCTGACCGCGCTGGCATCTCCGGCAGCGGGCGAAGAGCTCGATCTGCTGCCGCTCGGCGGCGAGCTCGCGACCCAGCTTGGAAGCGCCCCGGCGGGCACGTTCGTCGACACCGCCGCCAACCGCGAGCTCTCCCTCGGGGAGCTGGCCGCGGAGCTCGTGAAGGCGCGCGTCGTCCTGATCGGCGAGGCGCACACCGAGATCGAGCAGAAGAGGTTCCACGGCGAGCTGCTCGACGCCATGGCGGCCCTCAAGGGCGAGCTCGTGGTCGGCATGGAGTTCTTCCTGCGCACGGACCAGGAGGCCCTCGACGCCTGGCTCGCGGGCACGATCGACGACGCCGAAATGCTGCGGCGGACCGGCTGGTACGACCGCGGCAGCTACCGTTTCGAGTACTACCGGCCGGTCATGGAGGTGGCGCGCTCGCGCGGCCTGCGCGTGGTCGGGTTGAACGTGCCCCGGGAGATCCCCCGGGCGGTGAACCGCGGCGGCCTCGAGGCGCTGAGCGATGAGCAGCGCGCGCTGGTGGGGGAGGTCACGACCGACGGTTCGCCCGAGCACCGCTACCTGATCGCCCGCTACTTCGGCGACACCGTGGCCGTGATGCCGCCGAGCTGGTTCGAGAACATGTATACGGCGCAGTGCCTGTGGGACGTGGTCATGGCGCGCTCCATTCTCGCCGACCTCCGCATCGACGAGACGATGGTGGTCATCGTCGGCACCGGGCATGTCGCCTACGACCTCGGCATCTCGCGGCGGATTGCTGACGAGCTCGCCTCGGCCGGCCGGCCCGCGATGGCGGTTGCCACCTTCTGCCCGGTGACCGCGCCGCCGCCTCCCGACCCCGAGGAGGACCCGGCCGGGCACCCGATGGGCGGAGGGGGCAAGGGCTTGGGCACAGGAGCCGCGACGGCCAGTCCGGCCAGCTTCACTCGCAGCCTCGCCGACTTCGTGGGCGTGTTCCCGGACGCCGGCGGCGTCGAGGCCTACCCCCAGCTCGGGTTCCAGCTGGCGGAGAAGGAGGAAGCCCCCACGGTGTCGATGGTCTGGCCCGACAGCATTGCGGCCGCGGCCGGCCTCGCCTCGGGCGACCGCATCGTCGACCTCAACGGCGTTCGCCCGGCCGGCCGCTCCGAGCTGCGCACGCTGCTGGCGGCCACCGAGTGGCGGCAGCGCGTCGGCTTCCTGGTCGAGCGCGGCGGCGAGCAGCAGGAGGTCGCGATGCTGCTCTACCCGAAGGTCGACATCGGCGAGCCGGCGATCGCACCGGGCTGGTCGATCGCAACTGCGGCGGACGTCGATCCGGAAGCGGGCTCACCGGTTGCAGAGGCGGCCGCCGAGCCGCATCCCCGCTCGATCCTGGTCCGCCGCCGCGGCGTTCCGCAGTGGGTCGAGGTTCGAACCGGGGACGCCCTCGACGTGGTGCACGAGCTGGATGCCGACGGCCGGGTGGTGCGCAGCCTGTACCGGGTGCCGCAGCCGGACGGCGCGGCGGAGGTGCAGTACCGGCGCACGGCAGGAGGCTCGCTGGCGTCATCGGTTCGCGTGGATCGGACCGGCCGCGAGCTCGGGCCCTGAGTGCGGGGGTGAAGCGGTCCCGGTTCAGCCCCGCGCCTGACGGCCGGGGATCTGCAGCACGTCGCCCGGGTTGATCCGCGAGCCTCTCAGGCCGTTGGCCTGCTGCAGCTGGGACACCGAGATGCCGAAGCGCCGGGCGATCTCGAACAGGGTGTCGCCGCGGCGAACCGTGTAGGTTGCCGGACCCGACCCCGTCCAGGCGGGCGTCGTCGCGGCGGCCGGCTGACCACCAGGAACGGTCAGCCGCTGCCCGGGTCGGATCGGCCGTCGGGGCGACAGGCCGTTCGCCGCGCACAGTCGGTCGACCGAGGTTCCGAACGACCTCGCAATCTGCCAAAGGGTGTCGTTGCGCTGGACGACGTAGGTGTCGCCGTGCGCAACCCGCTGCTGCACCTGCTCGACCGGCGCGCTGCTGGCAGTGCCGGCGCGCGGCACGATCAAGGTCTGCCCGGGATGGATGAGTGTGCTGTGGAGGCCGTTGGCCTGCCGGATGTCCGACACCGTCGACCCGTGGTGTCGAGCGATCACGGACAGCGTGTCGCCCTTCCGGACCGTGTACATCGTGCGCGGGGCCCACTGCGAGGTCGGTGTCGAGGCGAGCACCTGCTCGGCCCGAGTGCCGTAACCGGCCGGCAGCCGGATCGCGGTGTCACGGCCGGCCGGCGTCAGGTCGAGGCGGATCGCGGGGTTGAGCTCGCGGACATCGGCGACCTCCAAGTCGAGCTCCCTGGCGAGGAACTGGAGGTCGAGCGGGTCGCCGACCACGACCCGGTCGTACGTCCAGTCGTCTTCCGCGATCGGCGGGAAGCCGAAGCGCTCGGGCTGCTTGGCGACGATGACCGACGCCATGAAGGCCGGAACGTAGTTCCTCGTCTCCTTCGGAAGGTGGTTCTGAAGCGTCCAGAAGTCGCGGCTGCCGGACCGCTGGATGGCCCGTCGCACGTTGCCTTCTCCCGAGTTGTAGCCGGCGAGGGCCAGGTTCCAGTCGCCGAACTCGAGGTAGAGGTCCTTCAGGTATGCGATCGCGGCGTCGGTCGACAGCTCCGGATCGCGGCGCTCGTCGAGCAGCGAGCCGACGGCGAGCCCATACCGGCGCCCGGTGCCGGCGATGAACTGCCACAGCCCGTGCGCCTTGGCCCGCGAGTAGGCGGTGGTCGAGAAGGCCGACTCGATCAGCGGCAGGTAGGCGAGGTCCTCGGGGAGGCCCGCCGTGGCCAGCTTCTCCCGGATCATCGGCAGGTAGGTGCCGGCGCGGCCGAGACCGCGTGCGATCCGGTTCTGGTACTCGCCTGACGCCGACATCACGTCGACGAACTTGAGGACCGTCGGGTTGAGCTCGAGCGGGAAGTCGCTCGAGGGCAGCAGCGACCCGGTGCCATCGTCACGCGCGATCGCCGTGGGCAGGCCCTCGATCGGCGGCAGGTCCACGAGCTCGCCCTCGGCCGCGTTCTCGGTGATCAGGGCGAGGTCGTCCTCGAGGACGTCGGCCTCGGTGATCAGGCGCGCCACCCAATCGAGGTGCTCCGGAGAGGTGGCGCGGGCCGCAGGCAGCTCGAGGGCCACGCAGATCGCCTCATCGATCCGGGCAAGGGCCTCCTCATTCCGGCCCTCGGCAGCGAGGCTGCGCGACTCGTCGAGCAAACTCTCGGCGTGGCGACGCGCCGCCTCCCCCCAACCGGTGTCCGTTGCAGCCGGCGTGCCGGTCATCGCCGTCGACGCCGTCGTGTGCAGGTTGGCGGTGCGAGTGCTGGGCGCCGACGCGCAGCCGGCTGCGAGCACCGCGACGAGGACGGCCGAGCATTGCATGGCCACGGCCGTCCATCGACACGGCATCACTGCTTGTTCTCCAGGTCGACGATGAACCGCAGCGACAGCTTCTCGAGCTTGCCGGCGCGGCTCACGGCGACCGTGATGGGATCCAGCGCGTGGATCGTCTCGCCGTCCTGGTTGTGGATCCGGACGGCCACCTGGACGCCGCGCATGTTCTTGAAGATGTCTGAGTTGAGGGACTCGTGGACCCGTTCGCGCAGCTCGCGGACCGGATCGGAGCCGGCCAGCAGAGTCTCGATGTCGACGTCCCGATCGGCCGGCCGCAACCAGCGCCCGCCGCCCATCGTCGCCTGCTTGCGCAGGCCCTCGAGCTCGGCGAGGATGTCCATCTGGTTGGACAGCTGCACCCTCTTCAGCGCCGGCGGCGCGACGGCCCCGGAGTCCACGTCGGTCTTGTCGAACTCCACCGAGACCTCGGTGTCCTCGCTCACGTGCGGGGCGACAACCTCGACGTGCGGCATCGGCTCTTGGCCCAGCGCGGCCGCCGATCGTTCATCAACGGGGAACGGCTCGTCGAAGTCGGGCATTTCCCCGACCGGAGGCGTTCCGGCGTCGACGTCCGGGCTCTCGCCGTGCGGGTCGAACGCCGGCTCGGCCCGCGGCGGCGCCTCGGCGGGCGGGGACGTCCGGGTGGCCGCGCGGCGCGGCGCGTGGGCAGGGCTTGCTGCGGCCGCCGTGTCGACACCCTCCTCCGCGGCCCGCGCCAGGCGGGCGGCGGACACCGTGGTCGGACGGCGGGGCGCCGCGATTGACGGCCGAGCAGGCGCACCCGGTACACGTGCCGCTGGCCCCGCCGCGTGCGGGGCGACCATCCGCTTGCGCAGCTTCTTCAGGGTGAGCTTGGTGATCTCCTTGAGGGTTTCGAAGACGCCCAGGCCGTGGATCGCCTGCGCCTCGAAGAAGGGGTAGGCCCGCTCCGAGTTGAGGTCGCTGTTGAGCTCGTCAACCGCGAGGACGTTCTTGAGGTCACGCTTGTTGTACTGCAGAACCAAGGGCAGTTCTTTGACGTCGAGCCCGAGCTCGGTCAGGTTGTCGATCAGGCTCTCGAAGCTCTCGATGTTCGCTTCGCGCATCGGCCGCTGCGAGTCGGCCACGAAGACCAGGCCGTCGACACCCTTGAGGACGAGCTTGCGGGTGGTGTTGTAGAAGACCTGGCCGGGCACCGTGTAGAGCTGCAGACGCGTCTTGAACCCGCCGATCGTGCCGACCTCGATCGGCAGCAGGTCGAAGAACAGCGTCCGGTCGGACTCGGTCTCCAGCGACACCATCTCACCCCGCGAGTTCGGGGAGGTCTTTGCATAGATGAAGCTCAGATTTGAGGTCTTGCCGCAGAGGCCGGGACCGTAGTACACGATCTTCGCGGCCATCTGCATGGTTGCCCAGTTGAAGAAAACCATTCCTAGTTCGACCTCGATCGACGCTCCAACGCTAACACAACGGGGAGCGGTGGTCAAACCTGCTAAGTCGTTGCACTTGGACGCGTTCGCCACCGTGACGGCGGTCTCAGGACACCTCCCGGGCGAGCCCGAGCGGTGCGAGCCGCCGCCGAGTTGGCCGCAAGTTCAACGAGCGATGCAAGATCCGAACCGACCTCGGAGCGATGCTAGAATACGGTGAGGCCGCCTCCGAGTGTTCGTCAGCTTCATGACGCGCGGCCCAGGTGAGGATTGTCTCCGGATGAACACGTGGACTGAGGACGTCGACCTGACTGCGAGAGAGCGCGCGGTGCTCGCGTGCGTGGTCGAGCTCTACGTCGGCTCCGGCGCCCCGGTCGCATCCCGGCAGATCGTCGCGAGCTCGGGTCTCGACCTTTCGTCGGCGACCATCCGCAGCATCGTCGCCGGGCTTGAGTCCAATGGGCTGCTGACCCGCCCGCACGCCTCTGCCGGCAGCCTGCCCACCGACCGCGGCTACCGGACCTTCGTGGATTCGCTGTCGGTGCAGCGCGACCTGCCGGTCGCGTTCAGGCGCCAGCTCGAGGCCCGCATCTTCTCGTTGCGCAGGGAGTTGGTCGAAGACCTTGAGTGGGTGGCCCAGGTTGCGGCCGACCTGACCCAGGAGGCAGGTGTCGCCATGCGGCCGATCGGCGAGCAGCCGGTCGTCGAGGCGGTGTCGCTGGTTCCGCTGGGCGGGCGCCGGGTGCTCGGCGTCATCGTGACGACGGACGGAGCTGTCGACAAGCGGGTGCTCGCTTTTGACGACGAGCCGCGTGCCGAGAACCTCCAGGACGAGAGCAACTACCTCACCACCACCTTCCGCGGCGCGGCTCCCGAGCAGATCCGGCGCTGGATCGAAACCGCCGGCGAGGCGGACACGGGCCTCGACGCGGTCGCCCGGCGGGCGGCGGCCACCGCCCGGCAGCTGTTCGCGGAGCGGGACGAAGACGTCGAGGTTCAGTTTGCCGGCACCGATCGCCTGCTCCAGTCGGCGGAGTTCACCGAGGCCGACCGGATCCGATCGTTGCTGTCGGCGTTGCACGACCGGCGGAGGATGGCGAGCGAGTGGCGGAGGGCGCTCGACAAGGGCCCGACCCAGGTCATCATCGGCCGCGAGTCGGACGTCACGGCCTCCGGCAACCTCGGGATGGTCGCGACCCTGTTCTTCAAGGGTGGCCGACGTGCCGGCGCTGTCGGGGTGGTCGGGCCGCGGCGGATGAACTATGGTCGTATCGTGCCCGTCGTCAAGTTCATCGGCGACGCCCTGACGCGCATGCTCGAGGAGCCGGGAGCCAGCCATGCCTGAGGACAAAGACAACGATCGTCCGCTCGTGGACGACCTCGACGACAAGATCGAGATCGAGTTCGTTGACGTGGACGAGCAGGAGCCGGTACGGCACCCGGCTCCGGTCGAGGTTGCCCCTGCGGAGCAGGCCGGGGACGAGGAGATCCGGCGCCTGAAGGCCGAGATCGATCACCTGCGCGAGATTTACCTGCGCAAGCTGGCCGAGTTCGACAACTACCGCAAACGAGTCGATCGCGAGCGGCAGGAGCTGCGGCGGACCGCCGCCGAGGGTCTGATCGGTGAGCTGCTGCCGGTGCTCGACAACTTCGAGCGCGCCGTCCAGCACGCCGACGAGAGCGATCCAGCCGCGTTCCGCGAGGGCGTGGCGATGATTGCGCGCCAGTTTTCGGAAATCCTCCAGCGCAGCGGTCTCGAGACGATCGACCCGACCGGGCAGCGCTTCGACCCGGAGCTCCACGAGGCGGTGCAGCGGATCGAGGGCTCCGAGTTCCCGACTGGCAGCGTGGTGGGTGTGTTCTCGAAAGGATATCTATTCGGCGGCCGGCTGATTCGACCGGCGATGGTCGCGGTGGCGGTCGAGCCGGTGTCACCCCTCGGCGACGGATCGCGCAGCCGTGGCGTGGAAGCTGACGAGGGGGGCGGCTCGTGAGCAAGATCATCGGCATCGACCTCGGCACCACGAACTCGTGCGCCGCAGTCGTGGATGTCACGAAACCAGTCGTGATCCCGAATCGCGAAGGGGCCCGCACCACGCCTTCGGTGGTCGCCTTCACCGCCAGCGGCGAGCGCCTGGTGGGCCAGATCGCCCGGCGCCAGTCGATGACCAATCCCAAGAACACGGCCTATGCGGTCAAGCGGCTGATCGGCAGGAAGTACGGATCCGATGAGGTGAAGTGGGCGAGGACCCTGGTGCCGTACGCAATCGTCGAGGCCGACAACGGGGACGCCTACGTCGAGTTCCAGGGCCGGAAGTACAGCCCGCCTGAGATCTCGGCGCTGTTGCTGCGCGAGATCAAGGAGTTCGCCGAGGAGTTCCTCGGGGAGGAGATCTCGCAGGCGATCATCACCGTGCCGGCGTACTTCGACGACAGCCAGCGCCAGGCCACCAAGGACGCCGGGACCATCGCTGGGCTCGAGGTGGTGCGGATCATCAACGAGCCGACCGCCGCCTCGCTCGCGTACGGGTTCGGCAAGGACACCCACGAGGTGATCGCCGTCTACGACCTGGGCGGCGGCACCTTCGACATTTCGATCCTCGAGATCGGCGACGGCATTTACGAGGTCAAGTCGACGGCCGGGGACACTTTCCTCGGTGGCGAGGACTTCGACGCGCGGGTGATGGAGTACCTGCTCGATCAGTTCAAGCAGGACACCGGCCTCGACCTGTCCGACGACATGATGGCGATCCAGCGCATCAAGGAGGCCGCGGAGGCGGCCAAGTGCGACCTGTCGACCAACGAGGTCACCGAGATTTCGCTGCCGTTCATCGCGGCCGACCACACCGGGCCGAAACACCTCCAGGTCCGTCTCACCCAGAGCCAGCTCGAGGATCTCGTCCGCGATCTCGTGGAGCGGACCCTCGAGCCGTGCCAGAACTCGCTCGAGGCGGCTCGGGTCGAGCGCGAGCAGATTGACCAGGTGATTCTGGTCGGCGGCCAGACCCGGATGCCAATGGTCGTCCGGGCGGTCTCCGAGTTCTTCGGGCGGACGCCGTGCCAGGACATCAACCCGGACGAGGTCGTGGGCATCGGTGCGGCGCTTCAGGCCGGGATCCTGCAGGGCGAGGTCAAGGACCTCATCCTGCTCGACGTCACCCCGCTGTCGCTCGGCATCGAGACCCACGGTGGTCTGTTCACCAGGATCATCGATCGCAACTCGACCATCCCGACCAAGAAGTCCATGATCTTCACCACGGTCGCCGACAACCAGACCACGGTCGAAGTCCACGTGCTCCAGGGCGAGCGCGGCATCGCGGGTGAGAACCGCTCCCTCGGCCGCTTCGATCTGGTCGGCATCCCGCCATCGCCGCGCGGCGTGCCGCAGATCGAGGTGACCTTCTCGATTGACTCCAATGGCATCGTCCACGTCGGTGCCCGCGACCTGGCCACCGGCAAGGAGCAGGGCATCGAGGTTCAGCCCGCTGGCGGACTGTCGAAGATCGAGATCGACGGCCTGATCGCGGAGGCCGACAAGTATCGCTCCGAGGACGAGCGGCGGCGCACCGTCCGCCAGCTCCAGAACCGCCTTGAGGGCCTGCTTTACACCAACGAGCGAGTCGTGCGGGAGTTCGGCAACAGCCTGTCGCCGGACGACCGTGAGTCGGTCCGGGCGACCCTCAACCGCGCCCGCAAGGCGATCACCAGCGAGGAGCGCACGGTGCTCGAGGAGGCGATCGGTGCGGTCCAGGATGTGTCGCAGATCCTGACTGAGGTCGTGATGATCAATCCCCTGGCGGCGCTCGGGGGCAGCGGATCATCCGACAAGGCGGGCTCGTCCGACGACACCCCTGACGGTGACTCCTGAGGACCGATGGCGACCGGGACGAGGCGTGATTACTACGAGGTCCTGGGCGTCGGCCGCGACGCCTCCCTGCCTGACATCAAGCGCGCCTACCGCAAGCTCGCGGTGCAGCTTCATCCCGATCGCAACCCCGACAATCCTGAGGCCGAAGAGCGGTTCAAGGAGGCGTCGGAGGCCTACGCGGTCCTCTCCGACGCCGAGAAGCGCGCCCGCTACGACCGCTTCGGCCATGACGGCGTGGCGGCGAATGGCTTCACCGGATTCGACCCGACGGCGTTCGGCGACTTCGCGGACGTGCTCGGTGACCTGTTCGGGGTCACCTTCGGCGACATCTTCGGCACCCAGCGCCGCCGCGGTGGTCCGCGCCGGGGCCACGACCTGCAGTACACGCTGAGGATCTCGCTCGAGGATGCGGCCCGGGGCATCGAGCGGGTCATCCGCATCCCGCGGCTGGTGCGGTGCGCCGCGTGCAGCGGTTCCGGAGCCGAGCCCGGCACCACCCTCGAGCCGTGCGGGACCTGCCGCGGGGGTGGTCAGGTGATGTTCCAGCGGGGGTTCCTGTCGGTGTCGCAAACCTGCCCGACCTGCGCCGGCGCGGGTCGCATCAACCGGCACCCATGCCAGGAGTGTGGCGGGCGCGGTCGGGCGGAAGAAGAGAACAGCCTGCGGGTGAAAGTGCCGCCGGGCGTTGCCACCGGGATGAGGCTCCGGCTGTCCGGGGAAGGCGAGGCAGGAGAGCGCGGCGGGCCTGCCGGTGACCTCTACGTCGTGGTCGCCGTTGACGAGCACGAGCGGTTCGTGCGCGAGAGTGCCGACCTCCACGTCGAGGTGCCCGTATCGGTCTTCCACGCCATGCTCGGGGGGGCTCTCGAGGTGTCCACGGTGCTCGGCGAGAGCCGGACCGTCGCGGTCGACCCCGGATCGCAGCCAGGCGACGTGTTGCGGCTGCGGGGCGACGGCATGCCGCACCTCGAGTCGAAACGCCGCGGCGACCTCCACGTCCACCTCAGGGTCGTGGTGCCCCGGCGCCTGACCGACGAGCAGCGCAGGTTGATCGCCGAGATCGCGGCAGCCGGCGGCGACGGGCTCGACCAGGAGCCCCAACGTGGGTTCTTTGATCGGCTGAAGCGGGCGCTCGGCGGGGACGACTGAGCCTCTGGCCGGCCCGAGCGTCGTGGGCCGGCCGGGAGCTGCCGGGGGGCGACCGAGACCGATGACGGACTGCGTCGAACTGAGCTGCGAGCTGCCGGTCGAGGTGGAGGAGCTCCTTCCGGAGATCCTCGGGCACCTGTCCGTGCTTGGAGCCTATCTCGGCGACGTGGGCGGGAACGTGGTCGCGCTGCACGTCTATATCGACGGCGACCGGGCCGGTGAGCCGGCCAGATTGCAGGCCGCCCTCGCAGCGGTGGGCGCGCGTCGCATCGAGGTGCGCGTTGTCGAGAGCCAGGACTGGCTGGCCGGGTACCGTGAGTCGGCGCGGCCGTTCGCCGCCGGACAGAGCTGGTGGATCGACCCGCGCCCCGACGCGCCCACGGCGGCTCCGATCGGCAGGCGCCGGCTCGCGATCGAGCCGAGGACCGCCTTTGGCAGCGGCACCCACGAGTCGACCCGGCTGGTGCTGGCGGCGCTCGAGGCACTGTCGGTGCGCGACAAGTCGGTGCTGGACATCGGCACCGGCTCGGGCATTCTCGCGATCGCCGCTGACCGCCTCGGTGCGCGCCCCGTGGTCGCGTTCGACGTCGATCGCGAAGCGATCTGGGTCGCGAGGCGGACCGCGATCGAGCAGGATTGGCTGGCGCGCCCGTTGCTGTTTGCCGGGCCGATCGCCGCCGTCGGACGGTACGGGTTCGACGTGGTGCTGTGCAACATGATCACCGAGCACTTCCGGCCCCTCTTGCCGGACATCCGGCGCGTCCTCGCCCCGACGGGATTCGCGGTGATGTCGGGGATGCTCGAGACCGAGTTCGCCGACGTGTGCTCGGCCCTTTGCGGCGCCGGGTTCGACGTGCGCGACCAGCGGAGGTCGGGGGAGTGGCTCAGCCTGACGGCGGGGCGCGATGACGGCTGACCGCTGGGTGCTCGTCGAGGCGGGGAGTCTTGCGACGGGCGCCCGGATCGTCCTCGACCGGCTGGAGTCTCGCCACCTCGCAGCCACGCTGCGCCTGCGACCGGGCGACCAGGTCACGCTGTGCGACGGCTGCGGCGGGACAGCCGAGGCGGTGCTCGAGGTGGTCGACGCGCGGCGCTGCGAGGTCGAGGTCGTGGCGCTGGCACAGCCGCCCGGCGATCGGCCTCCGCGCGTCGCTGTCGGGTTGGGGGTCCTACACAGCCAGGCCATGGACTGGGCGGTGCAGAAGTGCGTCGAGACCGGGGTCGCGGTGCTCATTCCGCTGCTCGTGGAACGGTCACAGCTCAGCGCGCGGGCTGCCGAGGGCCGCAGGGAGCACTGGCATCGAGTGGCCATGCAGTCGCTCAAGCAGTGTCGGCGGCCGTGGCAGATGGAGCTCGCCCGCCCGCAGGGGCTCGAGCGGCTGCTGTCCGACATGGATGGTGCTGCCGGGCTGGTTGCCGACCCGGCGGGTAGGCCTCTCGGTGAGCACCGCGGGCCGCTGCCCGAGGTGCTGGTGGTCGGCCCCGAGGGGGGCCTCGCACCGCGCGAGCAGCAGTTGCTGGCCGCGGCGGGCTGGCCGAGCGTACGGCTCGGCCGGTGGGTGCTCCGGGCGGAGACGGCGGCTGTCGTCGGCGCCGCGATGCTGATGGCGGCGCACGAGTCGCGAGCAAGCAATATGAGTGGAAGCGGATAAACCGACGAGACTACAAAGACCTCTGGCGTAAACGCCCTGCGGATATGGAAGCGGATCCGGCTTCCGGCTTCGCTTTCAGCTTCGCCGTGACGAGTCGGCTTCCGGCTTCGTTCTGCGGACTTCGCCGTGACAAGTCGCCGTGACGAGAGCGGAAGCGGATGGGAACCTGACCCCTAATGTCTAGCCCCAACCCCTCCTGCTAGACTCCCGCCGATGCCACCTGACCCGCAACCGCTGTGGATCGACTCCCACGCGCATCTGACCATGTTCGAGGACCACGAGGTGGCCGCTGCACTGGAGCGCGCGGCCGAGCAGGGTGTGGGTGGCGTGCTGGTGCCTGCAACCGGGCCGGCCGACCTCACGCGGACGATCGAGCTGGCGGCAGCATGGCCGGGGCGACTGGTGGCCGCCGTCGGTGTCCACCCGCACGACGCGTCATCGCTGGACAGCACCGTGAAGGAGCGCCTCGAGCGCGCTCTCGGCGAGGGCTGCGTGGTCGCGGTCGGCGAGATCGGCCTCGACTACCACTACCTGCGGTCGCCGCGCGAAGATCAGCTGCAGGCCCTCGACTGGCAGCTCGACCTCGCGCGCGGTGCCGGCCTCCCGGTGGTCCTCCACAACCGCGAATCGTGGCCGGACCTCGAGTCGCGGCTGGCCCGCCATCGTGGCGTCCTGCGCGGCGTCTGCCACTCGTTTACCGAGGGTCCCGCCGAGGCAGTGAGGGTGGTCGACCACGGGCTGCTGGTCGGGGTGTCGGGAATGGTGACGTTCAAGGGTGCGCACAACATCCGCGAGATGGTCGGCGCACTGTCGCCGTCCCAGGTGCTGGTCGAGACCGACAGCCCCTATCTCGCCCCGGTCCCCCACCGCGGGCGGCGCAACGAGCCGAGCTATGTGGTGCACGTCGGCGAGGCGCTCTCCGAGATCTGGGGCGTCGCCAGCGCGGAGGTGGCGACGGCGTCGACGCGGAGCTTCCGGGAGGTGTTCGCGTTGCCTCGGGAGTGGCCGGGGAACCTGGCCTGAGCTCGGCGGCGGATGGCGGTCGGCTGAAGCGACGGTTCGCGCCGGGTCCGGTCAGCTCTTCTTGGGGCGGCGCCCGCGCCGCCGCTGGACGTTCTTCATGCTGATGGTCAGCATCTTGCTCGTCCGATCATCGCTGATGTCGAAGCGCTGAGACTCCTCGAAAGCCAGGCCGTATTGCGTGAGGAACTGCGGCGCTTTCAGACTCACCGATCGGCGGCGGCGAGACAGCGGGAATGCACCCGCTTCGTTTCCGTTGTTGGTGATCTGTACGCCGATCAGCTTGCGGCTCTTGTCGAAGAAAAGCACGACGTGCGATGCCTTGTTGAGGCCGAAAGCCGCGACTGCTGCGGCATCGAATGAAATCAACCCGCTTGGCCGAACGGTCGCCCGGGGTTTCATTCCGGCTGTTCGTGGAGGAACGTATCTTTCGAAAGCCATCGAGTCACCCCCCCCGAGACTTTGTACTAACGATAGACGGATTTTCTTCAAGAGTCAAGCCCAAACTGATGTCGAAATTGCGCTGCTATTGAGTGTGGTTTGCGTGCGAATATGGCGCCGTCAACGTCGGCAATTGTGCGTCACCTGGGAGATTGCCGGGAGGCGGCGAGGCAGCGGCCGCTCCGGAACGCCCCGCCGGGCGCGGGCTCGCCGCCCGCGATGGCCACCGGGCCCGGGCGCCGGCAGGGCGGGGCTTTGCGGGGTCTGAGCCGACCGGGTACACTCGGTCGCATGGAATGCCGTGGCAACCACTCGCAGTGGATCGAAGTCGACGTCCGGGCTCTGGCGCACAACTTGAGTATCTTTCGAGAGATTTTGAGCCGCGGCGCGAAGCTGGCTGCTGTCGTCAAGGCCAACGCCTACGGGCACGGCATGGCCGAGGTGGCTCCGTTCGCCGGTGCAAATGCGGACTGGCTGGCTGTTCACACCGCCGAGGAAGCGCGCCGCCTCCGCCGGTTGGGGCTCTCGAACCCGGTCCTGCTCATGGGTTTCGTGGCCCGCGGCGAGCTTCACGGTCTCGATGCCGACGTCCACGTTTTCGTGTCGACCGACGAGGTCCTCAGGTGGCTTGGTGAGTACCGCAGATCGAGCGGTATTTCACTGCCCATTCACCTCAAGATCGACACCGGAACGAAGCGCCAGGGTTTCGAGCGTTCACGCATCGCCGACGCCTGCCGGACGGCGGCTGGCGAGGGCCTTTCAATCGTCGGGATTGCCACTCATTTTGCCAACATCGAGGACACACTCGAACACGATTTTGCACGCCGACAGCTCGCCCTATTCGGTGACGCCGTCGCGGCATTACGGCGCGAGTTGGGCGGCGACGTCCCCTATGTTCACGCCGCCTGCTCGGCCGCGTCGCTGTTGATTCGGGAGACCGATTTCAACCTCGCCCGGATCGGGATTTCGATGTACGGGCACTGGCCGTCGCGAGAGACCCGGCTGACCTGGATCCTCGACCACGGCCGCAACGGTGTGAAGCTGGAACCGGCGCTGGCCTGGCGAACCGTGATCGGGCAGCTGCAACCCGTGGCCACCGGCGAGACCGTCGGCTACGGCCGGACCTGGAGGGCTCTGCGCGCGACCCGTCTGGCGGTCCTGCCGGTGGGCTACGCGGACGGTTACGCGCGCGCCTTGAGCAACCGTGCTCGGGTTCTGGTCGGCGGTCGGCCGGTGCCGGTTGTGGGCCGGGTGTGCATGAACATGATGATGGTCGACGTCACCGACGTGCCGGAGGCCGCGGTGGGCGACGAGGTGGTGCTGCTCGGCCGACAGGGAGACGCGGCGGTAACGGCCGAGGAGCTGGCGGAGCTGAGCGGGACCATCAACTACGAGTTCCTCGCCCGGCTGTCCCCCGCGATCCCGCGCTTCGTGGTGGGTGACGAGCGCCAGGTCGCGGCCCGATGACCCGCGCGGCCGCCCGTCCGCCGGCGTTCGGGTGGTGAGCATGCGGGACCGCTACCCGTCGGCGAGCGTGGTCATTCCGACCCACAACCGTCTCCGCGACCTGCAACGGGTGGTGGCCGCGGTCGAAGGCCAGTTCGTGCCCGGCGGTCGGCGGCTGGAGCTGATCATCGTTGACGACGGGTCGAGCGACGGCACCGGCGACTGGCTGCGCCGGGAGTCGGGGAGTGGCCGCCTCCGCGCCCTGAGCCAGAGCAATGCGGGCCCAGCAGTCGCCCGCAATCGAGGCGCAGCCGCTGCCACCGGCGAGGTGCTGCTGTTCCTCGGCGATGACACGGTACCGGAACCGGGATGGCTGCTCGCTCACGTGGAAGAGCACCGGCTGCAGGGCGTCCGCCGTCACCCGCTGGCGGTGGTCGGCTACACCGGGTTCCCGACTGACCATGAGACGCCCTTCCTGCGCTTCATCAACGAGTTCGGACCTCAGTTCGGTTACCTGCTCATCGAGGACCCGCGACGGCTCCCGTTCAACTTTTTCTACACCTCGAACGTCTCGATCGATCGCGCAGAGATGGTGCGGCTCGGCGGGTTCCGCGAGGACTTCCCGGCAGCGGCCTGGGAGGACATCGAGTTTGCCTACCGGGCGACCCGGGACGGCCTGAGTATCCGCTACCAGCCGCAGGCCAGAGTCATCCACCACCACCGTATCCATCCACGGACGTTCTGTCGCCGACAGAGGACGTCGGGCCGCTCGGCTGCGATCTTCGCTCGGCTCCATCCCGAGCTGGCCAACTTCCTGGGCGTCGACCGGGCACGGGCGCTGCGACCCGGACAACACCTGCTGCGGGGGCTGTTGGCGCTGGCGGTCGGGCTCGGAGAGCGCGTACCCGGAGTCGTCCCGCCTCAGGCCCTGCAGCGATTCGTCGACGCCAGCTATCTGCAGGGTCTGGCAGGAGCTTTGCAAGAGATGTGAGCCGGAGGTGGTGCATGCGCCGCAAACACTCCTGGACGCTGATGGCGGTGGTGGCTGGGTTTCTCGTCGCCGCTGCCGCGGCTGACGATGGTCCGCCGGCCGCGGGCGAGGAGCCCAACCCGACGCCGCCGGCCGAGGACGGCGCACGCGACGTGCCGTGCAGCCCGGTGGCAACGGCCTGGCCGGTGTCCGGGTCCGGGCCCGCCACGCTCCAGGCGCCGCAGCTCGCGGTGGCGATCACCGACATCAGACCCAAGGACGGCATGGTCTTCCTCGATGGCCGATTCGCCGGCCGCGCGCGGTACTTCAACGGCGCCAAGGGTTTCCTCTACCTCGAGCCGGGCGACTACCGCCTCGAGCTGCGGTTGGACGGGTACCGGACCGAGGCCTTTCAGATCGCGGCGCAACCGAGCTGCTTGTTCGAGATCCGGCACCGGATGCAGCGGTCTCATGGCCCGGCGGCCGAGGGAACGGTCCCCCCGGTTGGCAAAGGCGAGCCCGAGCAGTGGATCTGGGCGCCGGTCGCGGGCGCGGCAGCGGCGCCATCCGACCCCACCCGGCCAGCCGAGCCGGACGCCGCGTTGCGGCCGGACCTCGATCTCGGGTCCTCGACGGCAGCAGGGGTCGGTGCGCCCCGGGGCTCGCTCCGGCTGCACGTGAAGCCGCCCACGGCGGAGGTCTTTCTGGATGGCTCGTTCCTCGCCACCGGCCGGGAGCTCGACCTCATGGTCGCGCCTCTCGCCGTGCCTGCGGGGCGGCATGTCCTCGAGGTGCGGGCCCCGGGCTTTGCCAGTCGAACCGAGGAGATCTCGGCGGCTGCGGGAGGCCTGGTGGAGGTTGAGATCGTTCTCCAGAGGGGTCCCAGCTGACGGAGCGCCCGCGGATCTTGACACGGTCCGACCGGGGCTTTACATTCTGCCGACCAGACAGTAGAATGGGTCAACATTAGAGCATGGGAGGGATCCGGGAAGGCTTTCCACCTTGAGCCTGCCAACAACGGCCAACCTTTTGCGGCCAACCTATTGATTGCCTTTCACTTAGTCCTGCCTGAAAAGCTCAACGGTCCCTCCCGACTCACGCTCGACGGCCCAGCCCCAACGGGCTGGGCCCTTTTATCCTCCGGCAACTTACCGAACGGTCAAGTCAACTCGGCGCCGGAGTTTCTCGATCACGTCGAGCGTGCGAGACCGCACCTGGTAGAGAACGGTCCGGACGAGAGAGCGAGGGCGCTGGCTTCGGCAGCGGCATCTGGCAACGACCGTTGAGCTCCACGCTTCGGTGGACGGCGAGACCCGCGGCGTCAGCTCGGCGCGCCCGAGCCGAGGTCGACCAGGGCTCCCGGCTCGACACCGATCGAGCGCAGAGCGGCGGTCCAGCGGTCCTCGACCGGCACTTCGAAGATGATCGAGGTGTCGAGGGGCGCCACCAGCCAGGAGTTGTCCTCGATCTCCTGCTCGAGCTGGCCGGGGTACCAGCCCGAGTAGCCGAGAAACAGGTGGTAGCGGCCTCCGAGGCGGCCGCGCGCGAGGTTGGCGAGGGTCTCGGTGCTGCCCGAAACCATGATGTCGCTGTCGACGGCGAGCGCGGTCTCGTCGGGCTCCTCGCCGCTGCCCTCGAAGACGACGAAACCGTGGTTGGGCTCGACTGGGCCGCCAGCCAGGACCTGGGGGAGCTGCGCCTCGGCCACCGTCTCGCCGAGCTCCTCGAGGATCTCGTTGAGCTCGACGTTGAGTGGGCGATTGATGACCAGGCCGAAAGCGCCCTCCTCCGTGGAATGCACGCCGACCAAGACCACAGCGTGCCAGAAGTTGGGATCGACCAGACCGGGCATGGCGATCAGCAGCTTGCCAGCCAGCGGGGTTGCGGCATCGCTCACGGCTTCATGCTACCAGAGTCGGCAGGAGCGACGGCGACCGGCCGCGGACCGCGTCCGCGGAGCCCGGACGTCGGTCGGAAGCGGGCGCGGATCCGGCTTCGCCTTCCGGCTCCGTCCTGCGGACTACGCCGTGACAAGTCGGACTTCGCCGTGACGAGAGCGGAAGCGGGCGCGATCCAGCTCAGGTACCATATCGGGGATGGGTGGTCAGGACGAGCTCAGGATCTCACCCCCCGACCGTCCGCTTGACCCGCCAGTCAAGACGCGGCTGGCGGAGGAGCTGGCGAGGTGCCCGGACCTCGCATTCGCCCACCTCCCCCAGGTCATGGTCCCGGCGCGCCAGAACGCGCCGTCGCTGGTGCTTTTCGTGTGGCTGTGCCCGCCGGCGCTGCGCTCTCTGCGCTTTGCCCTCAACCTCGTCACCGAAGCCGTCGCGCGTGCGCTTCCCGACGGCGACTTCCTCGACGTCGTGGTGCTCAACTCGGCGCCGGAGTTGCTCATCGACGTCGAGCGTGCGAGGTCGCTGCTGGTGGAAAACGATCCTGAGGAGCGGGCAAGAGCGTTGGCGGCGGCCTCCGCGAGCGAGGATTGAGCTCCGGCCAGAGGGCGCCCTTACAGGCGGGTCGTTAGTGGGTCGGGAGAAGCGCCGCTGCGCACCCGCTTCCGACTCCGTATCCGCTTGCGATTGTCATCTCGCGACAGGTATGCGTCGCCGAGTCCTTCAATCCGGGAACGGGAACGGGAACGGGCACGGGCACGCAGACGACGTGCACCCGACTGGAGGGGCCGCCCGACCGTGAACGTGCCGCACTCTAGAGGCGGCCTAGACGGGGATGCGGTGCCGCCAGCCGAAAGGATCCGCTGCGGTGGCGGTCTCGATCCCAACCAGCTCGTCGTAGAGCCGCTGCCAGCGCTCGTCGAACGGGAACTCCCAGACCCGGTCGCCGTCGGCGATCTGCCGGATCCAGGTGATGACGGCGGCGGTGCCGCAGCAGGCCGCGGCGCTGATCTCATCGAGCTCCTCGAGCGGGATCTTCCTCCGCTCGGTCGGCCAGCCGAAGATCTCGGCCGCGATCTGCAGCAGCGACTCGCGCGTGATCGATGGCAGCACGCTCGTCGAGTCGGGGGTGATCAGGGTCCGGTCGCGGAAGGCGAGGAAGTTGGCGGCTCCGATTTCGTCGATGTAGCGGTGCTCGGCAGGGTCGAGGTAGAGCGCCTCTGCGAAGCCCTTGGCCTTGGCCTCGACGCCGGGCCAGAATGAGCACGCGTAGTTGCCGCCGGCCTTGACGTGGCCGCTGCCATGGGGAGCCGCGCGGTCGAAGCGCGTGACCATGAAGGCCTTGCCCTGATCGGCGCCGAAGCCGCCCTTGAAGTACGGGCCGACCGGGGTCACGAAGATCCGGAACACGAAGCGCGAGGCGGGCTTGACGCCGACGTTGTCGCCGATCCCGATGTAGAACGGCCGCAGGTAGAGCGCAGCGCCACTGCCGAAGGGAGGCACGTACGGGAGATTCGCCGCCACCACCTCCTCGATGCCGCGGACGAACAGCGCTTCCGGCAGCTCCGGGCCTCGCAGGTAGCGGGCCCCGGCGTTCATGCGCCGCGCGTTGTCGTGCGGCCGGAAGGCGTACACCTCGCCGTCGGCCCCGGTCTGCGCCTTCATGCCCTCGAACAGCTGCTGCCCGTAGTGCAGGCACTGGCTGCCCTCGGGAATCTCCATCGAGGACCCCTCCAGGAGCCCGCGCACCCGCCACACGCCGTACTCGTAGACCGCCTCGAATCGGTACGGACAGGCGATGTAGCTGAAGTCGAGCTTCGAGAAGTCGAGGTCGACCTTCTCACTCACCCCGGTGAAGTAGTACCGCGGCTTGTCCATGCGCGTCTCCCTCGCCCAGCCGATAGGGTGGCAGCGGGCCGCCCCGCGCGACAGCCCCTCGCGGGCTGTCGAACGCCGCCCCTACTATACCGAGTCCGGGTCGGGAAAGGTCAACCGGGATGGTCGGATCCGACCACCGGCACGCGGGCGGGGTCCCCTAACAGCAACGCCGGATCGACGCGTGCGCCGTGCCAGCGGACGACGCCCCTGGGTGCCACGCTCGACGCAGCAGCCGGCGCGCCGGCGGAGGTCGCAGCGCCAGAACTGCCGGCGGCCTCTCTCGCGGCCGGCCCGCGAGCGGGAAGCTTCGGGCAGCTGCGGCGGTTGACGACGACGAATGAGTGAACTACGTCACCACCGATCCGTACTCCCGGGGTGACAGCCGCTGCTTGCGGACTGAAGTTGAAACCGTGTTGCATCTTGGCATCGGGATTGCACAGACGATTGCGGTGCGAAAGGGGGACCATGAACATGAAGCGAATGACACTCTTGACCGTGCTGCTGGGGGCCGTCGTTGCGGCGTCGGCCTGCTCGAGCGCGGTGCCGACCGAGACTCCCGGCGTCGAGCAGCTCGGTCAGTACATCATGCGGCAGAACGGATCCGAGGCCGACGTCGTCGTCGGATACAAGCACGCTGCCCAATCCCTGGGTGATGAGTGGCTGCTGCTCGAGCTGGCCATCACGTCGCCTTCGGGCGAGTCGGCGAAGTTCGAGCGCGAGAACATCTGGGTGCGGACGCCGGCGGGCGTGCAGGTGCCGGCATCCAGCCAGAAGGCTTTCGGAGAGGCCTACGGGTCGATGCGCAACAAGATCGCCCAGGCCAACGTGGCGCGGGACCCGATGGACTACTTCCCGCCGAACCGGCTGCCGTGCGACCTCGACCTCTTCGTGGCGCCGGGGGAAGGCGTCGCCTTCGATCAGGTGACCGTCAACCAGCGCCGCGCCTGCGAGGGCAAGCTCTTCTTCTACATTCCGGGCGGCGTGCAGCCCGGCAAGTATGTGCTCGGCATCGACCTCGAGGAGGACGAGATCCGCATCCCGTTCACGCTCGGGTCCGAGTGACGGCGCGCTGTCGAGCCGGCAAACCGTGACCCTGCCCCCGGGGTTTGCACCCAGGGGGCAGGGCCTTTATCGCATGGTCTCAGGGGAAGATCCCACGGTCGGCATAGGCGAGGGCGACCTTGTCGATGGCATCGATCATGGACGCCGCGCGCAGGTCGTAGGCGCCGCCGCCGCGCTTGAAGATCTCGCGGATCTCGTGGTAGGCCTCGATCATCGTCTCCTCGAGGCCGGAGTTGACGAGGTCGATCTCCTCCGCGCCACGGGCGATCGACGAGATCTCCTGGTCGGAGAAGGCGCGGCCGGTCGCATGCTCGATCGCGGTCAGCAGCCGGCGGGCGGACTGCTCGTCGAAGCGCTTCTCGAGGCGTCCGAATCGAACGTGCTCGAGGTTCTTCAGCCACTCGAAGTAGGACACCGTGACGCCGCCGGCGTTGATGAAGGTATCCGGCAGGACCAGGACGCCGTGCTCGAAGAAGAGGTCGCTGGCCTCGGAGCTGGTCGGTCCGTTGGCGGCCTCGGCGATGATCCTCGCCTTGACGCGCGGGGCGTTGTCCATGGTGATCGCGTTCTCGAGCGCGGCGGGGACCAGGATGTCGCAGTCGAGCTCGAGCCCGAGCTCGCGGCTGGCCAGATCGGTGGCGCCAGGGAAGCCGAGGATCGAGCCGGTCTCACGGCGGTGGGCCATCAGGGCCTCGACGTCGATGCCGTTCCGCTTGGCGATCGCGCCCTCGTGCTCGATCGCGCCGACGATGACCGCTCCACCGTCCTCCTGGAGGAACTTGGCCGTGTGGTAGCCGACGTTGCCGAGGCCCTGGACCACCACCCGCTTGCCCTCGAGGCCGGGGGAAAGACCGTGCCCGCGCATGTCCTCGGCGACGCTGCAGACCTCGCGCAGACCGTAGAACACGCCCCTGCCCGTCGCCTCGACCCGGCCGTCGATGCCGCCCTCGGAGACCGGCTTGGCGGTGACACAGCCGAGGGCGTTGATGTCGTGCGGCGCAAGGGTCGAGTAGGTGTCGGCGATCCACGCCATCTCGCGCGGACCGGTGCCGAAGTCGGGCGCCGGCACGTCGAGGCCCGGGCCAATGAAGTGTTTGTTGAACAGCTCGAAGGTGAAGCGCCGCGTGATCCGCTCGAGCTCGCCCTCGGAGTACTCGTGGGCGGCGATCCTGACGCCGCCCTTGGCGCCGCCGAAGGGCACGTTGACGATCGCGCACTTGTAGGTCATCAGCGCGGCCAGCGCCATCACCTCATCCTCGTTGACGGTCATGGCGTAGCGGATGCCGCCCTTGGTCGGGAGCTTGTGGTGGCTGTGCTCAGCTCGCCAGCCGTGCATCACCTGGATCGAGCCGTCGTCCCGTTTGATGGGAAAGACGAAGTGAATCACGCTGTTGATCTGTTTGATCTGCTCGAGGATGCCGCGGGGGTGGTTGGTGAACGCGGCGGCCTTGTCGAAGTTGCGATTGACCTGGTCGAAGAAAGTGAGCGGTTCGGACACGGTTACCTCCCGTCGCGGGCGCATCGACTCACTGGTGAGCGCCGACTGCGGAGGACCGATGATAGCACCGGATTCGGTCGGAATCCGGGCCGTAGTTCAGACGCAGCCCGATGGTCGCCAGCGGGATGGCGAGGGCGCAATCGGCATCTTCCGGGCGGATGGAGGGAAACATGATGGGCAGGATTCGGACGTTGGTCGTGCTGCTGGTTGTCGCTGCTGCTGGCCAGCTGGCCGCGCAGACGGCAAGCCAGGACGAGCAGGGAGGCGAGAACATGACACGGCGCATCGAGGTCTACTCGGTCGAGCTCGGGCAGACCATCTCCGTCGACGCGGTCGAGCTGTCAGACGCGGAGTGGCTCGAGAGGCTTACCGACCAGCAGTATCAGGTGACGCGGCGGCAGGGGACCGAGCGGGCCTTCACGGGGGTGCTGCTCGACAACCACGGCACGGGGGTCTATCGCTGCGCGGCCTGCGGCAACGACCTCTTCCTGTCGACCACCAAGTACGACTCGGGGAGCGGCTGGCCGAGCTTCTTCGCGCCGGTCGACCCCGCCAACGTTGACACCGAGATTGATCACTCGCTGGGGATGGCGCGGATCGAGGTCCGCTGCAGCCGCTGCGGCGCTCACCTCGGGCATGTCTTCGAGGACGGGCCACGGCCGACCGGCCAGCGCTACTGCGTCAACTCGGCGTCGCTGACCTTCGCTCCGATGGAGGTGGGCGACCAGGGGGACGCGACCGCCGGCGACGCCGCCGGCGACGGTGTCAACGCCCCCGCAAAGGCCAGCTGCGCGCCCGACTGATGGATCGCGAGCCGGGCCTGGCCACCGCTGCACCCTCGTCCGAAGCCGGCGGCAGCGTACCGCCTGGAAGCGGATGGGGAGCCGGCTGAGCGCGGCCGGCGTTCGATCACGTTCGGTCGGTTGTTCTTACGGAGTGGCGCCCGCCGCCGGTTTGGGGACCGGCATCGGCTGACCGTTCTCGTCGAGGAACACGATGTTGGCGGTGCGGCCGAGCGTGTTCACGAGCTGACCGACTGCAACGTTGGTCTTCTCGTTGACGATCACCCGCCGAATGGGCGCCTTCGCCTCCTCGAGCGGCACCGTACCGGCTGGCCGGCGCTCCTCGACCTTGATCACGTGGTAGCCGAACTGGGTCTCGACGACCGGCGAGATCTGTCCCGGCTGAAGGGCGAACGCGGCGTCGGCAAACGCCGGCACCATCCGGCCCTTCTCGAAGAAGCCGAGGTCGCCGCCCTGCGCCGCCGTTGAGTCCTCGGAGAGCTCCTTGGCGAGGGTCGCGAAGTCCTCGCCGTTGGCCACGCGCTGGTGCACCTGGTCGGCCTTCATGCGGGCGATGGTGCGGGTCTGCTCGTCGGCGGCCGGGTCGGCCTTGATGAGGATGTGCCGCGCATGGACCTGCTCCGCGCGCTGGAAGTCCTGCGGGTGCTCGTTGTAGAAGTCCTGGATCTCCTGGTCCGAGACCTCGACCGTGGGCTGGATCTGCTGGGCGATGAGCGCCCTGCCGAGCTCCATCTCGCGAAACATCTGCTCGAGCTGCGCCCGGTTTGAACCGCCCTTGGCGAGGACCGAGTCGAGCTGGTCACGGCCGCCGGCCTGCCGCTCGGTGAGCTCCATCATCTGCGCAATCCGCTGCTCGTCGGGCTTGACGCCAAAACGCTGCGCCTCCTGGGCGAGCAGCTTCTGCTCGACGATCCGCTGGGTGGCGACCTGGACGATCTCGTCCTCGGTGGCCTCGCGGCCCTGGCTCTTCAGATAGCCCTGGATGTTCTGCATCATCAGGCTGATCTCGGCGGCGTACACGGCCTGGCCGTTGACGGTCAGCACCGTGGGGTTGACGGTTGGAGCGGCGGCGGACGGCTCCTGCGCGGGGGCACAGACGGCGACGGCGGCGGCGGTGACTGCCAGAACCACCGTGATGAGCGACGTGCGGGTCATGACCTCTCCAATCCCGTGGGTTCGCGCCCACGACAGGGGTGGGAGGATACCACCGACCGGGGAGCGGCGGCCGGAAGACTCGAGGATTTACAGCCCTTTTGCGTCGACCTGGCTGCCGTTCCGCCCCGCTTGCCACGGCGTAGTGCATTGCACGAAGCCGGATGCCCCTCCCCGCATGTCGCAACGACATGCGGTGCACGACGCCGGCCATGTCACGGCGCCGGCCATACCCCGAGCGCCATCGGGACTGTGGTCATCACCCGAAAGGCCGGCAGCAGCCCCACCTGCTCGTCCCAGAAACGCGTGCGCCGGTACCACCACAGGTACCTGGCCTTGCGATCGGCCGCGAATCGCTCGTCCTCGAGCGCCTGCTGCCAGGCAGCCGCCACCTCAGGGTCGCCGAGCATGTCGCGCGCCAGGTCCTCGAGCAGGTGCACGTCGATGTAGTTCTTGCGCTCGAAAACCGTGTTGAGCAGGCCCCAGCGGAGCATCGAGTCAGGGGCCTCGGGTTCGAGCAGCTGCACGGCGACCTCGAAGTCGGGCTGATCGGCGGGCACCCACAGGGCGCCGGCCGGGATCGTGCGGCGCTCGACCGCGTGGCTCACGGCGACGCTCTCGATCATCACCGCTCCCTGGTAGCTGGCCGCAGCGAACACCGGGTCGGCGACCCGCATCGTCTCGACGTCGGCGACGAGCGGCGACGACAGCCGCCACACCATCAGCCCATGGCTGGCCAAGAGCTCCTCGATCTGCGGCCAGCCCGGGAGCACGAGGTAGCCGCGCGGCCTCGGCACGGTGAGCTCCACCTCCGGGAGGTGGAACGACGGCACCTCGACCTCGTGGATCTGGCCGGGCCGAAAGCGCAGCAGCTCGCCACCCATCACGACAGACGGCTCTGTGAACCAGTCGTAGGCGGGCCAGCGGATCGCGATCGGGGTCTTTGATGTCCGCCAGCGCAGGACGACCTGCGACGGCTGGGCGTCGGGCCGGCCGGCGGCGACCGTCGCCCGGTCGGCGGCGGCGGCTGCAGCGACCAGTGACGCGGGGGCGCGCTCGACCTCGGCCAGGAGGGCGAGCAGGAAGTCGCGGTTCGCCTCGACGCGCTGCCGGTACGGCTTGTAGCTGTGCATCTCGACCAGGACCGACGGCCGGTTGCGCAGCGGGTAGTAGTCGGTGGCGAAGCGCGGCGAGCCGGGGCCGAACTGGTGTCCCTTGGCCGGGTCCAGGTCGTCCGCGAGCTCGACGTAACGGCCGTTGGGGTGGCCGGCCTGCGCGGTCGCCGCGAGCGCCGGCGGCAGGTGGGCGCGGATCCACGCGTCGAGGCTGGCATCGAGCTGCGGCGCCTCGGCCACCGCCCAGGTCAGCACCCAGGCGTGATCAACCCCGTCGGTGACGTGGTTATCGCAATGCAGGTGCGGCCGCCACGCGTTGAAGAGGCCGATCATGGCGCGCGCCTCCGGGCTCGCCAAGCGGAGGTGGTCGCGATTGAGGTCGATGCCGGCGGCAGTCGTGCGGACGCCCATGCCGGCAACCGGACCGTCCTGGTTGGGCCGGTTGAAGGGCGACACCTGCTCGTGGCCGTCGACGTTGTAGATCGGTGCGAAGAGCACGATCGTCTGCCGTGGCAGCTCGCGCCGGCCGAGCGCCCAGTCCCGCAGCATCATGAGCGACGCGTCCTTGCCATCGACCTCGCCGGCGTGGATGCAGCTCTGGATGAGGACGATCGGCTTGCCGGTGGCGGCAGCAGCCGCCGGCGTGAAGGCACGGTCGGCGGACACCACCACCAGCGGCAGCGGCCGGCCCATGCCCGAACGGCCGAAGGACTCGAGGTGGATTGCCGGCGAGGCGTCGGCGAGCCGGCGCAGCAGCTCGACGGCCTCGTCGTAGCTCGAGGTTGCCTGAAAGGAGCTGCGCTCAGCGACGGTGAGCCACTCGTCGGGCACGGCGTCGGCGGCGAGTGCCGGCGCGGCAGCGGGCATCATGGCCGTGATCACGGCGACAGTGAACCCACGAAGCAGCGATGAGCGAATCATGGCGGACACTGTAGCGAAGCCGGCCGCCGGCGCGAAGCACCGGCGGCGCGCACCCGCGCTAGGAGTTCGTACCGCATTGGCCTTTTCGGCGGGCCTGGTTGGTCGTGGCGTTGTGAGACGGCCACTGCGGCACGAACTCCTTCTGGAGTTTGACGACCAGGCGGCTGATCGGCAGAGATTACGGGAGGGCGCGAGGTTTTGACGTTGCAGATGGTGTGGAAGCCGGCGCTCTCATGCGGGCTCCCCTTGTAGGAAGAGGGGGATGTTCACTTCCCATCGTCAGGATGCGCGCAGCGCATCCCGAGGAGCGTGTGGGGCAGAGGCCAACAACAATGGCCACGTCAAGAGCGCACACAGGGGCCTATGCCCTGCACGCTCCTAGGGGTGAGGCGCCGTGGCGCTGTCCATCATCGACATCGCCTCGGGCCGCGGCCGGTTGGCGGCCGCGTCCCAGTAGGGCGACAGGCGGCGCAGGCTGGCGACGATGCTCGGGAAGATCTCGATCACGCGGTCGACCTCGGCGTCGGTGGTGTAGTGGCCGAGGCTGAAGCGGACCGAACCGTGGATGGCGGTGAACGGGATCTTCATCGCCCGCAGCACGTGCGACGGCTCGAGCGAGCCCGACGTGCAGGCCGAGCCTGACGAGGCGCAGACGCCGTAGCTCGACAGCTGGTAGAGGATGCCCTCGCCCTCGATGAAGTGGCAGGCCACGTTGAGAGTGTTGCTGAGCCGCGGCGCGCCCGCACCGTTCACCTGCAGGAAGGGGATCCGCGCGACCAGCTCGCGCTCGAGGCGGTCGCGCATCGCCTGGAGGCGCGGCTCGTCCGCGTCGCGGTGCTCCGCCATCAGCTCCATCGCCCGGGCGAGGCCGACGATGAAGGCGACATTCTCGGTGCCGCCGCGCCGTCCGTCCTCCTGATGGCCGCCAAGTAGGAGCGGCCGGCAGCGCGTGCCGCGCCTGACGAACAGGGCTCCAATCCCCTTCGGGGCATACAGCTTGTGCCCGGAGAACGAGAGCAGGTCGAGGTGGCGGGAGGTCCCCGACAGGTCGATCGGCAGCTTGCCGACGGTCTGGGTGGCATCGCTGTGGACGATGATGCCCGGATCTGTCTCCTTGGCGATGCGCGCCATCTCCTCGACCGGGAAGAGGACGCCGGTCTCGTTGTTGGCGTGCATCACCGACACCAGCAGAGTGTCGGGGCGAAGCGCGCGGACGAAGTCCGCCATGTCGAGCCGCCCGGAGCGGTCGACCGGCAGGAAGTCGACCTCGAGGCCGCGTCGCTCGAGCTCCTTGGCGACGCTGTAGACAGCCGGGTGCTCGACGGCGCTGGTGATGACGTGTCGGCGCTCGGAGTTGGCGGCGACCGTGCCGAAGATCGCGGTGTTGTTGCTCTCGGTTGCACAGGACGTGAAGAGGATCTCATCGGGCCGGACCTTGCCGAGCAGCCGGGCGATGGTCCGGCGCGCCTGCTTGATGGCCGCCGCCGGGCCGCTCGCCGCGTCGTACATCGAGCTCGGGTTGAAGTAGTTGGAAGTGAGAAAGGGCATCATCGCATCGACCACCTCGGGCGCGACCCGGGTGGTGGCGTTGTTGTCCAGGTAGATGACGTCCACGGTCAGGCCTCCCATCCTGACGTCTATCGTAGCGCGGACCGAAGGGCACACCGAATACGGCTGGATCTTCGGGAACGGGGACGGGAACGAACCGGCGGCCAACCCTCTTCGAGGGGACCGGCGCGGGCGGCGTCAGACGGCGACGACTCGGATCCGCTCGTCGATCTCGTCCTTGAGGGCGCGCTCGACCAGCAGCTTGAGGGTCTGGCCGCCGGCCACGCAGTCCGAGCAGGCGCCGACCAGCCGGCAGTAGACGATGAGGTCCTTGATGTCGACCAGCTCGAGGTCGCCGCCGTCCTTGTGCAGCTGGGGCCGGACCTGCTGGTCGATCACCCGCTCGACCTCCTTGGCGAACTTGTACGGCGACAGCTCGCTGCGGGGGCGCTCCGCGGGCACCCGCGCCGTCGGCAGGACCGGCAGCTCCCGCAGCACCGTGGGCTGCTTTCCCCAGACTTGGTAGAGCAGGTCCTGGAGGCCGCCCGGCGTGTGGTGGCAGGACATGCAGGCGCCGCCGGCCTTGATGGCGTTGGTGATGTCAGGGATCGTGCGCAGCTCGAGCTCGCGGATCTTGCGTAGGATGTAGGGCTCAGTCAGACCGAAGCAGGTGCAGACCAGGCGGCCCTCCTCCTGCTCGTCGCGGCGAATGTCGATGCCCAGCTCCGCGAGGTTGACGCCCCGCCGCTGCGCCCAGTTGAAGACCGCGGCCTCGAGCGCCTCCTTGCCCATCACCGAGCAGTGGATCTTCTGCTGCGGCAGCCCGTCGAGGTACCTCACGATGTCGTCGTTGGTGGTCTTCAGCGCCGCGATCGGGGTGAACCGGCCCTCCTCGATGATCGCGCACAGCGCCTCGGAGGCGGCGATCGCCGAGGTGCAGCCGAAGGTCAGGTAGCGCGCCTCGGTGATGACGTCGAGCCGGGGATCCGAGGGGTGGCGGTTGACCCGGAAGGTGAAACGGAGCGCGTCGCCGCAGGCGATCGAGCCGTGCTCGCCAAGACCGTCGGGGTCGGCGATCTCTCCCATGTGGCTGCCCGGCCCGCCGCGGACGGCGTTCATGAACAGCTCGGTCGTCTTCTGTGAGTAGTTCCAGGTCATGCAGCTCCCCACCGGCGCCCCGGTCGTCGGGGAACCGCATGATAGCCGATTGAGCTGGCTGCGCGCCGTCACCGCCAGGCGCGGGCCTGCGGCAGGAGTCGCTCAGGCGCGAAGCTGCCGGCGCCGGAAGGCCGCGACGTCGCGTCCGGTGAAGCCGAGCTCGGCCGCGACCTGGAGGATCTCGTTGAGCTCGGAGCCGGTGGCATCGCCGTCAGCGGACGCGATCGCATGCAGGCAGCCGAGCACGCCGACGCGCTCGCCGTCGTCGAGGCGGTCGCGCAGCAGCCGGCTCTCGGCGTAGGCGACGGCGTCCTCCACGGCAGAGACTACGCAGCCCGGCCCCTGGAGGTTCACGGCCGGGCCCCTGGGGTGTGTGCGGTACACTCGAAATATGGTCGCGGGGCGCCGCCTGTCTGCCCTCATGCTCGTGCTCGCGGTCGCGCTCGGCCTCGGCCAGGCGGGCGCCGCCGATCCGACGGCAGTCGCCGGCACCGGTGGCGCCGTGGTGAGCGCCGAGCTCGAGGCCAGCCGGGCCGGCGTCGAGATCCTGGTCGCCGGCGGCAACGCGGCCGACGCGGCCGTCGCCACCGCGCTCGCCCTCGCCGTGGTCCACCCCCAGGCCGGCAACCTCGGCGGTGGCGGCTTTGCGGTGGTCCGCTTCTCTGGCCGCGTCGCGGCGCTCGACTTCCGCGAAACCGCGCCGGCGGCTGCGCGGCCGGACATGTACCTCGACGGGCGCGGGCGGCCGATCGCCGAGGCCTCGCTGGTCGGGCCGCTCGCCGCCGGCGTGCCCGGATCGCCGGCGGGGCTGCACGAGCTGCACTCGGCCTACGGTCGGCTGCCGTGGGCGAGGGTCGTGGAACCGGCCCTCCGCCTGGCGGCGGAGGGCTTTCGAGCATCGCGTCGGCTGAGCGGAGACATTGCCGAGGAGCGCGAGCTGCTTGCCCGGTTTCCGTCCTCCGCCACGATCTGGCTGCCCGGGGGCCGGCCCGTCACGGCCGGGTCGCTGGTCGTGCAGCCGGAGCTGGCGGCGACGCTGCGCGACTATGCGGCGGCCGGGCCCTCGGCGATCAGCGAAGGCCCGCGCGCTGCGGCCGTCGAGGCCGCGTCCAGGGCGCACGGCGGGATCCTCACCGCCGCCGACCTGGCCGCCTACCGTCCGGTGTGGCGCGAGCCGGTGCGCTTCGAGGCCTTCGGGTGGCAGGCAGCGTCGATGCCGCCGCCGTCCTCGGGCGGCATCATCGTCGCCCAGACCTGCGGCCTGCTCCAGCGCACCGGCTGGGCGGCGCTGCCGAGGTCGGGCGCGGACCGCGCCCACCAGCTCGCCGAGACCTGGCGGCGCTGCTTCGCTGACCGCTTCCGGCTCGGCGACCCGGACCGCACCGGCTTCGACGGCTCGCCACTGCTGGCGACAAGCTGGCTCGACCTGCGCGCCGGCCAGCTCCGCCGTCACGCCACGCCATCGAAGAAGGTCCGTCCCTGGAGCGAGCCCGCGGCGCGCGAGAGCGGCCAGACCACCCACCTGTCGGTGGTCGACGGCGATGGCAACGCGGTCAGCATGACCACCACCCTCAACGGCTGGTTCGGCTGCGGGCTGACGGTCGACGGCGCCGGCTTCCTGCTCAACAACGAGATGGACGACTTCGCGGCGGCTCCGGGCCAGCCCAACCTCTACGGCCTGGTCCAGGGCGAGGCCAACGCCATCGCGCCGGGGAAGCGGATGCTGTCCTCGATGAGCCCGATGGTGTGCTGGCGCGGGGGCGAGCTGCTCGTGGTCGGCTCGCCCGGCGGCCCGAGGATCCCGACCGCAACGGCCCAGGTGCTGCTCAACATCGTCGTCGACTCCGACGAGCTGCAGGCGGCGGTGAACCGCCCCCGCATCCACCACCAGTGGTTCCCTGACGCCATCTTCGCCGAGCCCGATGCGCTGGCGCCGGAGACCGCGGCCGAGCTGAAGCGTCGCGGCCACGAGCTGCGCGAGATCAAGGCGATCGGCGACGTCAGCGCTGTGCGGCGCGCCGCGGACGGCGGCGTGGAGGCGGCCGCCGACCCACGGGGCGGTGGAGCAGCCGTGGTCCAGCGCCCGGCGCCAGGGTAGCCGATGATGCGTTGTGAGCTGTTTGCAGCCCGGCGATGCTCAGGCGGCGCCGGCCTCGTGTTCGCTGCCGCAGCCGTCATCGTGCCGGCCGCCATCGCGACCCCGCTGCTGCAGGAGACGCTCGAGATCTACGAGATCCAGGGGCCCGGCCTGTCGTCGCCCTACCAGGGCGCAGCCGTGCGCAGCGAGGGCAACCTGGTCACCGCGGTGGGCAGCAACGGCTTCTTCATCCAGACGCCCAACGCGCGGGATGACGGCGACCCCGACACCTCGAACGGCCTCTACGTCGTCGCCGACGTGTCGCCGGAGGTCGCGGTCGGCCAGCTGGTCGACGTGGTCGGGACGGTCGTCGAGCTGTTCGGCTGGACCCAGCTCCACGAGGCGACGGTGGTCGTCCGCGGCGGCGGCAACCCACTGCCCGCGCCGATCGACCTCGACCGGCGGACGCCGTCGCCGAGCCAGCCCTGGCCGGCGATCGAGCTCGAGCGCTTCGAGGGCATGCGGCTGCGAGTCGCGAGCGGGAGGGTGGCCGGGCCGAGCGACGGCTTCGGCGACGCGCCGGTGGTGGCCAGGCCGGAGCGCCCGTTCCGCGAGCCAGGGATCCTCTATCCGGGTTTCGCCGGGCTGCCGGTTTTCGACGGCAACCCGGAGACGTTCTGGCTGGCCCCCGGCGGCCTCGGCGGACAGGGGACCCCGTTGGCGGGCGGCAGCGCGTTCACCGCAGTCGGGGTGCTCGTGGAGGAGTTTGACGAGTACCGGCTGTGGCCGACCGAGCTTGACGTGGGGACAGCCCCGACCCTGCCGCGACCGGTGCGCGGCCGACGCAGCGGCGAGCTCACGGTGGCGACGCAGAACCTGGAGCGGCTCGACCGCGCGGCCACCGAGCCGCCGTACGCGACCCGGCTCGGCAAGCTCTCCCGTCAGATCCGCGGGGTGCTCCGCGCCCCGGACGTGGTCGCGGTGCAGGAGGTCAAGGACCTGGCGACCCTGACCGACCTGGCGAGCCGGATCCGCGGCGACGACCCGGCGCTGGCCTACACGGCGCGCCACGAGGAGGCGCCGGCCGCCGACGAGTTCGACGTCGGCTTCCTGGTGCGCGACACGATCGACGTCGTGTCGGTGACTCAGATCGGGGCCAACGCCCTCTTCAGCCTCGACGGCTCGCTGCTCAACGACCGGCCGCCGCTCGTGCTCGAGGCGGCGTGGCGCGGCCACGACCCGGCGTTGCCGCTGACAGTGGTGGTCGTCCACCAGCGCTCGCTGATCGGCATCGACGACCCCGACGAAGGCGATCGAGTGCGCCGCAAGCGTCACGAGCAGGCGGTCTGGCTGGCAGGGTGGGTCCAGCAACGCCAGAGCGAGCGCCCGGACGAGCGCCTGATCGTCATCGGCGACTTCAACGCCTTCGAGTTCACCGACGGCTACGTCGACGTGATGGGCCAGGTCACCGGCCGCCCCGATCAGCTCGGCGCCTTGGTTCCGGTGGTCGACGTGCTCGACCCGCCGCTCACCGACTGGGTGGGCTCGCTGCCGGCCGCGGAGCGCTACTCGTACGTCTTCGACGGCGATGCCGAGGCGCTCGACCACGTGCTGACCACGCGGGCGGCGGACCCCTGGGTCGCAACCGTGGCCGTCAGCCGCGGCAACGCCGACTCGCCGCAGGCCCTCGACACCGATCCGTCGACCGCGGCGGGCAGCTCCGACCACGACGGTCTCGTGCTGTACCTCGGGCCGCACGTCCGGCGGCCAGAGGGCCGTCGACCGCTTCCCTGACGGGATTGCAGACCGGCTGCGGGCGTGGATCCGGCTTCGTGCTCCGCACTTCGCCGTGACGAGTCCGGCTTCCGGCTCCGTCCTGCGGCTTCCGGCTTCGTGCTCCGCACTTCGCCGTGACTGCGCAGTGACACGAGCGGGCGAGGGTGCTGCCCGTATCCCCTCACCGGTGTTGCAGCCCTACTCCTCCACCGGAGCGGAGCCCGGGGCGAAGTCCGGGAAATGCTCGACCGTGACGTCGAGGTGCCCGGTCAGCTCCTTGAGCTCGCGGGTCAGGGCGCGGCCGATGACGAGCCGCTGGACCTGGTTGGTGCCCTCGTAGATCTGGGTGATCTTGGCATCCCGCATGTACTTCTCGATCGGGTAGTCGCGGCAGTAACCGTAGCCGCCGAACAGCTGGACCGCGTCGGTTGTCACGCGCATCGCGGTGTCGGTGGCGAAGACCTTGGCCATGGCGGCGATCTTGTTGATGTTCTTGACGCCGGCGTCGACCGCCCGCGCCGAGGTGTAGACCAGCTGGCGCGCCGCCTCCACCTGGGTAGCCATGTCGGCGAGCATGAACTGGACCGCCTGGTGAGACATCACGGTCTGGCCGAACTGGCGGCGCTCCGAGGTGTAGCGCAGCGACCACTCGAGGGCGCCCTGTGCGAGGCCGAGGGCCTGGGCGGCGACTCCCGGGCGCGCCCGGTCGAGAGTCATCATGGCGTTGCGGAAACCACCCCCGTCCTTGCCGCCCAGGAGCTGGGACTCCGGCACCCGGCAGTCGACGAAGTCGAGCTCGTTGACCGGCACGGTGCGGATCCCCATCGTGTCCTCACGCTTGCCGACCGAGAACCCTGGGGTGCCCTTGTCGAGGATGAACGCCGAGATGCCGCGCATGCCTTTGCCGGGGTCGGTGAGAGCGTAGATCGTGAATGTGCTGGCGACGGCGCCGTTGGTGTTCCACTTCTTGTGGCCGTTGAGGACGTAGCTCGAGCCGTCGCGCGTAGCGGTGGTTCGCAGGCTGCCGGCGTCGGAGCCCGACGCCTTCTCGGACAGGCCGAAGGCGATCAGCTCGTCGCCGGCCGCGATCGGCGGCAGGTACCTCTGCTTTTGCTCGTGGGTGCCGCCGAGAACGATCGGAAACGAGCCGAGGGCGTTGACCGCGTAGGCGACCCCGACGCCGCCGCAAGCGCGCGACAGCTGCTCAACGACCAGGCAGATGTCGAGCACGCCGGCGCTCTGGCCGCCGAACTCCTCGGGGATCCAGATGCCGGTGAGGCGGTACGACTTGAGGGCCTCGAGAATGTCCCAGCCGTACTCGCCGGTGCGGTCGAGCTCGGCGGCGCGCGGGCGCACGTACTTCTCCGCCACCTCGCGGGCGCGGTCCTGGAAATCGAGGTTCTTGGGGCTCAGCAGCTCACGCATGTTCTCCTCCAGGCACGACAGGTGGAGGGCATTCTACATGGAGGGGTGATGAGATCGCCTGTGCCTCCACTTCCGAGTCCGCTTCCAAGCCCGCTTCCGCCACGCTCGTTCGCTCCATCTTCGAGAGCGCCTCGCGCCCTTTCTCTGGAGGCGCTCCCCGAGGTTGCCACCTTTGGCGATTTCGGGCCGCAAGCACTCCTTCAGGAAGATCGTTGTTCCGAAATCGCCCAAGATGGCACGCCCGCAGGGCGCGCTCTCCTCGCACTCGCCTCGCCTCCCAGGGGCGGAAGCGGATGCGCGCAGCGCATCCCGAGGAGCGTGTAGGCAGAGGCCAACAACAATGACCACGACAGGAACGCATCCAGGGGCCTATGCCCTACACGCTCCTAGTCGATGGCGTGCCGAATTGCCGTGTCGAGCTCGGGGACCCGGAAGGAGTAGCCGAGGCGCTCCAGCGCCGACGGCCGCACCCGCGCGCTCGCGAGCAGCAGCGCGTCCGCCATCTCGCCCATCATCAGGCGGGCCGCCGCTGCGGGCAGGCGCAGCACGCTCGGACGGTTGAGGACCCGGCCGAGGGCCTTGGCGAAATCGGCGCAGCGGACCTCCTGCGGCGACGCGAGATTGAGCGGACCATACGCCGCGGGCTGGTCGAGCAGGAAGCGGATGACGCCGATCACGTCCTCCATGGCGATCCACGGCCACCACTGCCGGCCGGAGCCGATCGGGCCGCCGGCGCCGAGGCGGAACGGCAGTAGCATCCGCTCCAGGGCGCCGCCGCGGCCCACCACCATGGCGAGCCGGAGGAGCACCACCCGGGTGCGGCCGGAGGCCGCGGCGAGGGCCGCGCGCTCCCAGTCCCGGGCGAGCTCGGCGAGGAAGCCCGTGCCGGCCGGTGAGCCCTCGTCGAGAACCTCCTCACCGCGGTCGCCGTAGTAGCCGACCGCCGACGCATTGATGAGCAGCGGCGGTGGTGTGGCGACCGTGGCGATCGCTCGCGCCAGCGTTTCGGTCGAGCGGAGCCGGCTCGACCGGAGCTCCTCCTTGAGCCGAGCCGTCCAGCGGCCCTCGCCGATGGTGCGGCCGTTGAGGTTGATGACGGCGTCGGCACCGGCGAGCACGCCGGCATCGAGCTCGCCGCGCGACGGGTCCCAGCGCGCAACACCGGCGGTGCCGGGCCGAACCTCGCCTCGAACCAAGCGCACCACCTGGTGGCCATCCGCTTCGAGGTCAGGCACCAACCAGCGACCGACGAGACCACTCGAGCCGGAGATGATGATCCGCATGATCCGGAAATCTAGCACGTCTCATGACAGGGCAGCTGATCGGTGGATGCGCGCAGCGCATCCCGAGGAGCGTGTGGGACAGAGGCCAACAACAATGACGACGTCAGGGACGCGTACAGGGGCCTATGCCCTACACGCTCCTAGACCCGGAACCCCACGTCCTCGGAACGCCGCGCCACGGCCACGTAGCCGATGATCTTGTGCACCAGTCGCGCGGCCGCCGCGTCGGCGTAGTGCAGGCCGTCGCGTGGCGCCAGCTCGACCACGTCCGCGCCGACCACGGTGCGCGACTCGCACAAGCGGCGGATGAAGGTCAGCGTCTCGGCCCAGCCGAGGCCGCCCGGCACCGGCGTGCCGACCGCCGGGACCACCGCGGGGTCGAGGCCGTCAAGGTCAATCGTCAGGTAGACCTCACCCGGCGGCACGCCGGCGATGATCTCGTCGGCGAGGTCGGCGAGCCGCCCGGCCACCTGGTGGCCGAGGTGGAGACGGCTCCGCTCGCCGCGGATGAAGCGGCGCTCCGGCTCGTCGAGCGACCGGATGCCGATGCCGGTCAGGAAGACGCCGTCTTCGACGATGCGCCGCATCGGGCAGGCGTGGTTGTGCGGCGATCCCATGTAGCTTTCCCGCAGGTCGGCGTGGGCGTCGATCTGGACGACCGACAGCGACGGCCACAGCGCGCGGTGGGCGCGGACCAGCGGCGCCGTCACCGCGTGCTCGCCGCCGAGCGACAGCAGCAGCCGGTCGGCGTGGACCAGCTGCGCTGCGATCGCGAAGATCGCGTCCGCCGCGGCGCCCGGGTCGGCCGGCAGCTCGGGAGTCGGGTGGGTGGCGATGCCGCCCACCAGCTCGCAGGGAACCACGTCGAGCTCCTCGTCGTAGAACTCGATGTGGTGGCTGGCGGCGATGATCGCCGCCGGTCCTTCGGCCGTGCCGCGCTTCCACGAGGCGGTGATGTCGAGCGGCAGCGGCAGCACCAGGACGCCGCTCCGCTCCGGGTCCGACAGGTCGGCCTCGAGGTTGAGGAAGTTGGGCCGGATCAGGTCCATTACACGATCAGCACCGCGGCCGCCACGACCGTCGTCCAGACACCCTTCCGGCCGACCGCGGACTGGGTCATGCTGCGGGTCTTGACGATCCGGTCGGAGATCTTCCAGAGGTCGCGCTTGCGGTCCCAGCTCTCGTCGACGTCGAACTCGGTCACACCGAGGGTGGTGGCGAGCATGCCGGCGGCGAGGTCCTCGGCGTAGTCGCTCACCTCCTCGTCGGTCTTTCCGTAGTCGTGGTGCTCCGAGAGGTAGCCGAAGACGTTGGGATCGGTCGGCCGTGCGATGCCGATCGCCGCCGAGATCAGCCGGTGTGGCTCGTCGGTCTGGGCCTGGCTCTTGACGCAGAACACGATCTGGCCGGTCTGCAGCTTCTTGAGGCCTGCGGCCTTGGTGATGATCTTGCAGTGAGGCGGGTAGATGCTCGACACCCCGACGATGTTGTAGGCGGCGATGCCCGCCTTGCGGAGCGCCAGCTCGAAGCTCGCCAGCTTCTCGACATGACGCCCAACTCCCTTGGTCAGGAACATCTGCTGCGGAACCAGATGCTGGTGCTCCACTTGTCACCTCCTACGCCGCGCTCAGCTCGCGCTGACGGCGAAAGGTACCATACTCCATGGTCGGTGACGATGGCGACATGACTCTCGCAAAACGGCTCCTCGCCTGGTACCGCGGCAACGCCAGGCCCCTGCCCTGGCGCAGCGAGCCGCGGGACCCGTATCGGGTGCTGGTGTCGGAGCTGATGCTCCAGCAGACCCAGGTCGATCGCGTCACCGACCGGTTCGAGACGTTCGTCGCGGCCTACCCGGATCTCGCCACGCTCGCCGGTGCGACCGAGGACGAGGTGCTGGCGGCCTGGTCCGGGCTCGGCTACTACCGGCGGGCGCGCCTGCTGCACCGCCTCGCCCGCGGGGTCCGAGCGGGCTCGGGCGCGCTGCCCACCAGCGCAGCCGAGCTCGGCGAGCTGCCCGGGGTGGGGCCGTACACGGCCGCCGCGGTGGCGTCGCTGGCCTTCGGCGAGGCGATCCCCGTGCTCGACGGCAACGTCCTCCGGGTGGCGTCGCGGGTCCTCGCCGCCGCCGGCGACCCGCGCACTGCAGCCGGCCGCGAGGCCCTCCTGTGCTGGCTGCGCCCGCTGGTCGAAGTGGGTGGTCCGCCGGGCCTCGTCAACGAGGCCCTGATGGAGCTCGGCGCGATCGTCTGCCGGCCGACCTCGCCCAACTGCGCGCGCTGCCCGCTCGCCCCCGACTGCCGGGCCCGCGCCGAGGGGTGGCCGGAGCGCTACCCACCGCCGCGGCGGCGCCGCGCCGAGCTGGCCGTGACGTGGGTGGCCGCGTGCTGCGTGGACGCGGCGGGCCGATGGCTTGTCCGCCAGGTGACCGAAGGGCCGATACTGCGCGGCCTCTGGCTGCCGCCGATCGCGGCGCTGGAGCCGGGAGCGAGCCCGGAGGAGGTCGCCCGCCGCCTGGTGCCGGGAAGGCTGCGTGCGCCGCCGCAACCGCTCGCGGCGGTGCGCCACTCGATCACCCACCGCCGCATCACGGTCCAACCAATCCGGCTGGCGCTGTCGACCAGGCGCGCAGCGTCCGTGGCGGGACGCTGGGTCGACCCCGCATCGGACCCGGTTCCGACCTCGTCGCTCTTCTCTAAGCTGATTCATGTCAACGAGTTGTCGTCTAGCGACGCAGGTGAATGACCATTCATTCCGGGTGCTATACTGGCGTCCGTGACAGCCGGTTCGAGCTCCTCGTGACAGGAGGTTTCATGCACCACGCCACCGCAGGGTCGCTGCTCGGCATCCCAGGAGTCGCCTGGTTCTGGGTCCTGACCGTGCTCGGCGTCGGCGCCGTCGTGATCTCCCTCGGCCGCCGCTTCGAGCTCCTCAGGCTAGGCCGGGCGGACGCGCGCTTCGATCGCATCGGCGAGCGGATCCGTCACGTCGCGGTGTACGCCTTCGGCCAGCGCAAGATGTTCGACGACCTCTTTGCGGGGGTCTACCACCTCCTGATCTTCTTCGGCTTCCTCGTGGTCAGCCTGCGCACGATCACCATGGTTTTCGAGGGTCTGTTCGCGGGCTGGGAGCTGCCCCTGTTGCACACGCCGGCCGGCCACGCCTACCTCTTTATCAAGGACATCTTCGAGCTTCTGGTCCTGATCGGGTTGCTGGGCGCGGTGTGGCGGCGCGGCATCGAGCGCAAGCCGCGGATCATCCAGTCCATGGGCGCCTGGCTGGTGATCGGCATGATCGCGATCCTGATGGTCACCGACCTCTCCTCCGAGGGTGCCCGGATTGCGGCCGGAGCGATCGAGGGCTCGTTCCTGCCGGTGTCCTCGCTGGTTGCTGCGATGTTCGCCGGGCTCGGGACCAAGGCGCTGCAGGCGATCTACTCGACGAGCTGGTGGGCCCACCTGATCGTCCTCTATCTCTTCGCCAACGAGCTGCCGTACTCCAAGCACTTCCACGTCTACACCTCGCTGTTCAACGTCTTCTTCGCCAAGCTCGATCCGCCCGGCAAGCTCGCCTCGATGGACCTCGAGAACATCGACGAGAGCACTCGCTTCGGCGCGGCCACCGTCACCGACTTCACCTGGAAGCAGATGCTCGACATGTACAGCTGCACCGAGTGCGGCCGCTGCCGGGAGTTCTGCCCGACCACCCTCACCCACAAGCCGCTGCAGCCGGTGCTCTACCTGAAGTCGGTTCGCGATCAGCTCTACCGCGAGCAGAAGAGCCTGCTCGCCGGCGCCGGCGACACGGGCCGGGCGTCGCAGGTCGAGCTGGTGCCGGCCGTGGTCGACCCCCAGGTCATCTGGGCGTGCACGACCTGCCGCTGGTGCGAGCGGGCGTGTCCGCTGCAGATCACCTACGTCGACAAGCTGGTCGAGCAGCGGCGCAACCTGGTGCTCGACAAGGCCGACTTCCCCGAGGAGGCGCAGCCCGCGTTCCGCGGCTACGAGGTCAACGGCAACCCCTGGCAGTTGCCGGCCGAGGAGCGGGGCGCCTGGGCCGAGACCGCCGGCGTGCCGCTCGCCGCCGAGGCGGGCGGCGACTTCGAGTACCTGTTCTTCGTCGGCTCGCCGGGGAGCTACGACGACCACGGAAAGAAGGTCTCGCTGGCGCTGGCGAAGATCCTCAAGGCCGCCGGTGTCAAGATCGCGATCCTCGGACCCGAGGAGGTGTCGAGCGGCGATGCGGCCCGGCGGCTCGGCAACGAGTACCTGTTCCAGATGCTGGCCGCGCAGAACGTCGAGAACATGAACCGGTATGGCGTCAAGAGGATCGTCACCAACTGCCCGCACGCGTTCAACACGCTGTCACACGAGTACCCGGACTTCGGCGGCAACTACGAGGTCGTCCACGGCACCCAGCTGGTGGCCGATCTGGTCCGCAGGGGCAAGGTCAGGCTGACCCAGTCGCTCGACCTCGATCTCGCGTACCACGATCCGTGCTACCTGGGGCGCACCAACGGCGTGTACGACGCCCCCCGTTTCCTGCTCCGGGCGATCCCCGGGCTGCGGGTCCGCGAGGCCGAGCTGTCCCGCGAGCGCGCCATGTGCTGCGGCGCGGGCGGCGGCCGGATGTGGCTCGAGGAGAAGCTCGGCGAGCGCATCAATCAGACTCGCTTCGGCCAGCTCGAGGCGTCCGGCACGAAGAACGTCGGCGTCGCCTGCCCCTACTGCTGGGCGATGCTGTCAGACGCCCAGCGCGAGCTCGGGCACGAGCAGGCAAAGACTTGGGACGTCATCGAGCTCGTTGCCATGGCGATGGGTGAGCCGAAGGCTTAGCCCTTCCGCGTTCCGGCGATCGGCAGGAGTCGCAATGACTCAAAAGCATGCCTGGCACGGTTTTCTGGCACGGTTTTCCGGGACGCGCCGCCGTGGACATCCTCGCGCAGGGACTGGTACCGCAGACGGGCGCGTAAGTGTGGTCGCGGCCGAGTCTGCCGGACGCTCGCGGTGCTCCCACTGACCAGCGCTCGCAGCGGACGCGCCCACGGCCCGCGATACACTTGAGAGTGGCCGCTCGCGCCGCTGAACCGGAGCGTTAGCCCGAACCGATTGTGTTCCCGCGCCAGTAAGGAGTCTTCTCGCAATGGACATTCCTCGGATCTTCAACATCACCGAGGCCGCTCACCGCATCCACAACCCCATCACACCCGAAAAGCTCGCCTCTCTCGGCGCCGCGCTGCATCTGGAATCGGGGGCCCGGGTGCTCGACCTCGGCAGCGGCTCGGGGGAGATGCTGTGCACCTGGGCACGCGATCACGGCGTCATCGGCACCGGCATCGACATGAGCCAGCTATTCACCGAGCAAGCCAAACTCCGTGCTGTAGAACTCGGCGTCGCCGATCAGGTCAAGTTCATCCATGGCGATGCTGCCGGCCATGTCTCCGACGAGAAGGCCGATGTGGCAGCCTGTGTCGGTGCCACTTGGATCGCTGGGGGAGTCGCCGGCACCATCGAGCTTCTGGCGCGGAGCCTGCGCGCCGGAGGGATCATCCTCATCGGCGAGCCCTACTGGCGGCAGTTACCCTCGACGGAAGATGTTGCCAAGGGGTGTCTTGCCAACTCAATCTCCGACTTCCTCATGCTTCCAGAGCTTCTCGCGCTTTTCGGCCACCTTGGCTACGACGTCGTTGAAATGGTTCTGGCTGACCAAGACGGCTGGGACAGATACGAGGCGGCCAAATGGCTCACCATGCGCCGATGGCTTGAAGCCAATCCTGACGACGAGTTCGCGGAAGATGTTCGAGCCAAACTGACCTCGGAACCGGAGCGCTACGCCGCCTACACGCGTGAATACCTGGGCTGGGGTGTGTTCGCGCTGATGCCGCGGTGATGCGGTCAGAAAAGAAACTGTGTCAGGTATCACGATCTCACAATGCGGTAGTATCAGCGTCCCGCAGAGCAGGTGGCTTGCTCCCGGGGGGGCAGGCGGCGGGCCTGATGGGCGCAGGGGCGGGCAGCGTCGCGGGTCCGGCGAGAGCTTCCGCGGCGATCCCTCCGAGAGAATCCAGGAAGCGCAGGCCCTGGCCGGTGCACGAAGCTTGGTCCTCGAAACGGCGGACAACTTGGTATCGCTCGCAGGCGTGTTTCGTGTTCTCAACGAGACGACCGAGATCGATCGTAACGCGCTCGATGAGCTGCTGATCCGGTACGGCAGCGAGCGACTATCAACGTGTCCCTCGCCCGGCAGGGGACTGATGCCGGTGCGGAACCACCCGTATCGATCGGCCGGGACCGTCCCGCTAGACTCTACGGGGCGGAGGTGAGCGACCGTGAGCCAGGTCAGAGTCCAAGCGTGGTGGATCCTCTTCCTGTGTAGCGTCGTCGTCGGTGGTGCCCACCGTGCGGCGAGTCAGCCGGCGTCGCCGACTCCGGCCCCGACCGCGGCGGCCGATCCGGTGGAGCGAGCTTCGTGGCGGGGGGAGCTGATCGGCTCCTCGCTGCTCGAGGTGTCCAACCCGTTCGGCGACCTTCGCCTGCGTTACGGTGGCTCGGGCCGCACGGTCGAAGTGGCGGTCGCCCTCCAGCAGCTGGACCCGGCCGGGAGCCGGCTCGAGCTGGTGGTGGACGAGAAGGCCGACCCGGCCACGGTGCGGGTGGTCCGGACCGCCCCTGCCGGACCGCCGCCGGCCACCCACGGTGAGGACCAAAGCCGGGCGGACATGGTGGTGCTGGTGCCCGCCGGGATCGCGGTCAGGGCGCGGACGGATCGCGGTTTGGCGGAGAGCGTTGGGCTCGAGTCCGACGTCGACCTCGAGACCACCGCCGGCCACATCCGGGTGCGGTCGACCCGCGGCCGGGTGACCGCGCACAGCGAGCGGGGGGAGATCTCGGCGATGCTCCTGGCCGGGGTCACCAACGCGCTGCAGCGGTTCAGCACCGTCACCGGGTCGATCGAGGTCTGGGTGACCGACAGGTGCGCCTTCGACGTCGCCCTCGCAACTTCGGGACGGCTGATCACCGACTTCTCGATGCAGGTCGAGCACCACGACCGCGAGGAACCGGACAAGGTGGGGACGGCAAAGATCGGGGCGGGTGGGCAGACCCTTGAGCTGCGGAGCCGCCGGGGGGATCTGTCGATCAGGCGGCTGGTGGAGCCGGACCAGCTCGCCGTGGCGCCGGCGGTGGGCGCAGCAGAGCCTTGACCCGGGACGTTGTCTCGGCGGCGAATCCAGAGTAATCTGCACCAGATACCTAGTCTCTACTTCTCGACATCCCGAGAGTGAATACGGAGGTCTTTGATGCGTGGTAGGGGGAGTTGGACCAGCATGAACCGGCTTGCCAGCGGCAGTTCGGGCCCGTGGCTCGGGCGCGTGGTGACAACTGCGGCGGTGCTCGTGATCGCGGCGGCGGTCGGGCTTCCCGCTCGCGCCGGCCAGGAAGGTGGGGAGGCAACGGCGCCGGTTGTGGTCAGCCCGCCGGTCACCCCCTTCGTGGTGGACGTGGACCTGCGAGACCTCCCGTCGGCCCCGGACTGGCAGCCGGGAATGCCGGTCCGTGAGGTCCCACGGCGAGAGTTCCACCCGCCCGAGGTCATCCCGCCCGAACCGGGTCCGCACGGCGACCCCTTGGCCGACCTGCAGCGGAGCGTCGGCGAGTCGTGGGGCGACGCGTTCACGACCCCCAGCCGCAACTTCACCGGCTTCGGCTACCAGGGTGTGGACCCCTCCGACCCGGTGGGCGACGTCGGCCCCAACCACTACATCCACGCCTCCAACGCCGGCGGCAGCTCGGTGATCCGGATCTACGACAAGGCTGAGCCGGTCCCGAACCTGCTGGCGAACACCACCATGTCGGCCATCGCCGGTGGCACCGGGTCCTGCTCGAGCGGGTACGGTGACCCGGTGGTGATCCACGACCAGTTCGCCGACCGCTGGCTGCTGACGGAGTTCGCCTCCGGCGGCAACACCCTGTGCGTGTACATGTCGCAGACCGCCGACCCGGTCGCGGGTGGCTGGTACGTGTATCAGTTCAACTTCCCCAGCTTCCCCGACTACCACAAGTGGGGCGTGTGGCGGGACGCCTACGGCATGGCTGCGAATGAGAGCTCGCCGTCGGCGTATGCCTTCGATCGGAGCGCGCTGCTGGCCGGCGCGGCTGCGACCTACCAGCGTTTCACCGCCCCCGACCTGTCGGGCTTCGGGTTCCAGACCCTGACCCCGGCCGACACCGACGGCCCCGAGCTGCCGCCCGCCGGCAGCCCGATCCCCTTCATTCGCCACATCGACAACGAGGCGCACTCCGGCTTTTCGGGTCCCGGTGACTACCTCCAGCTCTGGTTCCTGCACGTGGACTGGGCGACGCCGGGCAACTCCACCTTCACCGCCCCGCCGACGATCCAGGTCGCCGAGTTCGACTCGGCGCTGTGCGGCCTGTCGAGCTTCTACTGCATCGGCAAGCCGGGGGTGCCCCAGGGAAGCTCCTCGTCCCTCGACCCGCTGCGGGAACCGGTGATGTATCGCTTCGTGTACCGGAACTTCGGTGACCACGAGACGCTGGTGGGCAACCTGGCGACCGACGTGAACGGGGCCGATCTCGCCGGGGTTCGCTGGTTCGAGCTGCGGGGAACCGGCAGCTCCTGGGGCCTGTTCCAGGAGGGCACCTACTCCCTCGACACCGTCAACCGCTGGATGGGCTCCATCGCGATGGACGGCTCGGGCAATATCGCGATGGGCTACAGCGTCTCCAACAGCACCAGTGTCTACCCCGGTCTGCGCTACGCGGGCCGGCTGGCGGGCGACCCGCCGGGAACCTTGCCCCAGGGGGAGGCGTCGATCTTCGAGGCGAGCTCGAACAACGGCAGCAATCGCTGGGGTGACTACGCCTCGATCAACGTCGATCCGGCGGATGACTGCACCTTCTGGTTCACCGGTATGTTCGGCGGCCCGAGCTCGGGCCAGTGGTCCACCCGCATCGCCTCGTTCAAGTTCGACCAGTGCGGCTGCCTGCTGAACATCGCGCCGCCTACCGCGTCGGCCGCTGTCGGCGGCGACAACCTGATCCTGGTGAGCTGGGACGACTCCGCCACACCCGAGATCAGCGAGTACCGGGTGTACCGGTCGTATGAGGCCGGTGGCCCGTACGAGCTGGTGGGCACGGTGCCGGACTCCAGCCCGGGGGTCGGCGGAGGTGCGGGATACACCTACCAGGACTTCGACGTCAGCGGTGGGACGACATACTTCTACGTGATCCGCTCGTCGGACGGCGGCTCGTGCCTGTCCGACCCCTCGAACGAGGCGAGCGCGACCGCCACGGGCGAGTGCACCCTGGCGCCGCTCTTCGCCGGCCTCGAGTCGGTAGTCAACCCAGCCTCGTCGCAGTGCACCCTCGAGCTCGCCTGGAGCCCCGCCACCAGCCGGTGCGGCGGCAGTGTCACCTACAACGTGTACCGCTCCACGAGCGAGGGCTTCATCCCCGACCCGTCGAACCGGGTCGCCACCGGGATCGCCGGCACCACGTTTGCGGACACGGCGAACCTCGCTTCGGGGACCCGTCACTACTACGTGGTGCGGGGGGTGGACTCGGTCAACGGCGCCGAGGAGCAGAACACCGAGGAGCGGTCGGGGGTGCCCACCGGCCCCTACAGCATCGGCACCCTGCTCGACGATGCCGGCGACACGGGCGACGCCACGATGTCGCCGTCCTCTCCGTGGTCGATGGGGATGACCGGCGGCCACAACGGCCCCCGGGTTTACCTCACTGGCACCTACGGGGACAACGTCTGCGCCAGCCTGACCAGCGCGCCGCTGCGCCTCGGTGCCGGCTCCACCCTCACGTTCTGGTCCAAGTATGAGATCGAGAGCGGCTGGGACAAGGGGGTGGTGGAAATCTCCAGCGACGGCGGGTCGACCTGGGCCAAGGTTCCGGTCAACTATCCCGGGAACTCGACCAACACCGGCGATGCGTGTGGGCTGCCCACCGGCGCCTACTTCACCGGTTCGACCACTGGTCTGAATTGGGCGGAGTACACCGCCTCGCTGGCGGCTTGGCCTGACCAGGACGTGATCCTGCGCTGGAGGCTTTCCACCGACGGCAGCGTGACCTACCAGGGGTGGTGGGTGGACGAGATCGCCATCACGAACGTCATGGTCCCCGGCGACTGCGAAACGACGAGCATGCCGTTCGCCGATGGCTTTGAATCCGGCGACACCTCGTCCTGGTCGACGACGGTGCCGTAGGACGCCCAGCCGGAGCGCGGTCACGAGCCGGAGAATATCGGGACGTCATCGAGCTTGTTGCCATGGCGATGGGGGAGCAGAGGATCTAGGTCTGGGGCTGGGATCTAGGGTAAGAGCCCCCGCCCAGCACGGGCGCCGCGGAACGGAGCCCGCGTCCCTCGACCGGCAGGTAGGTGCTCCGCGTGGCGCGGGTCAGCCGACGCCCGTCAGCGCGGGACGACGTCCGACCACTCCGACAGGTCGCCGGTCTCGAAGTCCGACATGAATGGCAGGCAGGCGTCGTTCGAGGTCACGAGCTCGACGAGGCCTTCGGCGAGCCCGTCGTGGCCGTGGCCGGAGTCGTCTCCGAGGCCGCCCGCGTTGAAGCTGTAGTAGGCGAGCAGACCCGGCTCGGTGCCGTCGAGCGAGCACGCCATCTGCGCCGAGATCTCGCTCGCGCTGCGGGCGTAGTCCCAGATCCTGACGTCGTCGACGACGCCGCGGAACAGTCGGAGGTACCCGGAGCCGAAGTTGGCAGCTCCGATCAGGACGTCCTGAGGACCGTAGCCGACGTTGCTGGCGCTCGTGAGCTCTTCCGCATCCACCTCGCCGTTGACGAAGATCCTCAGCCACGACCCGTCGAAGCTCATGGCGAGGTGAGCTCTCGTTCCTTCGGGGACGGTCGCCGTCGAGTTGACGGTGGTTCCGTTCGAGCCGAGCTGATGGGCCACCGCCGCAACCACCGTCTGGTCGAGGTTCAAGCCCAGAGAAAAGGACGACAAGTTGGTTCCAACCTCACCCTCCATGGGTTTGGTCACGAAGCGCGGGCCAACCGGGTCGCCGGTGCCGCTGTACGCGGTCCCGAGCGGCGTCACCCACGCTTCGATCGTGAACGTCTGCGGCTCGAGCCCGTCATCGTCCGCGACGCGGACCCACCCGACCGTGCCGACGTCGGCGTTCGTGAGCTCGACCCCGAGCGGCAGCCCATCGATCGCCGCCACCTGAGCCGCACTGACCAGGATCCCGGCGAGACCCGAACCGATCGCCGCCGCCAGTCCCATCCGCCTCCTCATGCCAGCCCCCTTTCCCAGCTCGGTCCAGGCAACAATCTAGGGCAGCGGGTGCGCGCTGTCCATGCCGGCGATGCTTGATCGGGCGGTGGACCGCGTCGGGCGCGGATCCGTCTCCGTCCTTCCGGCTCCGTCCAGTCGACTTCGCCGTGACGAGCTGAACGACGCCGTGACACGAGCGCGCGGGGGCCTCACCTCTGGCCCCTCTCCTCGAGAATCAAGCTTCCTCGAGGACCAGATCCACGCGGTTCTCCGGGCCCTCCCAGACGCTCACCGAGAGCAGGCGCGCGCCGAGCTCGCTGGACCACCGGCGCGAGCCAGCCGGCGATGACCTCGGCCACGCGCTCGGCCGAGGGGGTCGGCGCACCGATCTCGGGGTGGGCGTTGAGGTCGCCGCCGTCGAGCGGTGCAATGAGGCTGCGCAGGGCGCGGTGGACGGCGTGGAAGTCGACGGCGTAGCCCTCGTCGTTGAGCCGGTCGGTGCCGACCCGGACCGCCACCTGCCAGGGGTGGCTGTGGCTCGCCTCGGGCTCGCCGAGGTATCGGGTCAGCGCGTGGCAGGCGGTGAAGCTCGCCCGGGCATGGACCACCCAGCGGCTCATGGCTCGTCCTCCGCGGACGCGTCGACGCGGTCCCGGTCAGGCGTGGACTTCGCGCCGGCGGCGCGCGGCCGCAGCACCAGCCGCTCGCGGGTGACGCGCACCAGCGGGGCGCGGGCCTCATCGACCCCGGCCGCGATCAGGAGCTCCTTGGCGGTCGCGACCGGGCCCTCGTCCTCGCGCAGGTTGAGCTCGACCCGCAGCCGGCCGTCGACCAGCGGCTCCCACCGCCGCACCGCCCCGGCCACGCCGCCGGCGAGCCCCGCGGGGTCGGCCGGCCAACCGCCGTTGCCCGACGCGCCGATCAGGTAGCCGGCCGCGGCCACCAGCTTGCCGAGAGACGGCGCCTGCGGGACCAGCGCGTCCGCGCGGAGGATCCGCAGCCCCTCGGGCAGCAACCGGTTCATGGCGGCCAGGTGGGTCGGTCGCACCGGCGCGGTGCAGTCAACGTCGAAGGCCTCGGCGAGGCCTTCCTGGCCGACGGGGAGCGCAGGGCCCATCGACACCCGGATGTGCGGGTTGAAGCCCTCGGTGTAGCGGGCCGGGACGCCCGCGGCGCGCAGCACGCGCCCGAGCGCGTCCATCACCTGGCGGTGCGATAGGAAGCGGGCGTCGTCGGTCTTGGCGAAGCCGAAGCGGTAGCGGCGATAGATCGGGGGCTGTGCCGGCCCGGGTTCGGGCCGTGTCGGCGGCAGCCCGGACCGCAGCGGGGGGGCCGCGAGCCCGGGCGCTCCGGACACCGGGAGGCGTCCCCTCGGCAAGCTGCGTGTCGGCGCCGTCACCGGGGATGCCGCAGTAGTAGCAGTGCCCCCACTTGCAGTCCGTGGTGGCAATCTCGCGCAGCGCCCGCCGCCACTCGGCCTTGAGGTAGTTCTTGCGGACGCCGGCGTCGATGATGTCCCACGGCAGCCTGGCGCCGCTGTCGCGGCCGCCGAGCTCGGCCGCGAGGTCGACGCCGGTGTCGGCGATCGCCCGCTGCCAGGCCCCGAGGTTGATGTGGTCGGACCAGCCGTCGAAGACCGCGCCGAGGTCGTGGGCGCGCTCGATCGTCGCCGACAGCTCCCTGCCCCCGCGCGACAGCAACGCCTCGAGCGCGGCCTCGTCGGGCTCACCCCACGACAGCCGGGTGCCGCGAATCCGCCGGAAGCGATCCTTGAGCAACCGGATGCGGCGTTGGAGCTCGTCCGGCGGCACGAACGGCTGCCACTGGAACGGCGTCCACGCCTTGGGGACGAAGCAGCCGACCGAGACCTTGACCTCGACCCGCCGCCCACTGACCCGGCGCCCGGCGCGCACCAGGTCCTCGGCGAGCCGCGCCAGCTCCTCGAGGTCGTCGTCGGTCTCGGTGGGCAGGCCGATCATCGCGTAGATCTTGATCAGCTGCCAGCCGCGCGCGAACGCCGCCTCCGCGGCGCGCACCATGTCGGCGTTGGTGAAGGTCTTGTTGATCACCCGCCGCAGGCGGTCGGAGCCGGTCTCGGGAGCGAAGGTGAAGCCCGACTTGCGGACCGTGGACACCGCCTCGGCAAGGCCGACCGAGAACGCGTCCGCGCGCAGGCTGGGCAGGCTGACCGAGACCCGCCGGTCGCGCAGCCGCTCCGACAGGTGGTGGACGAGAGGCCCGACCTGCGAGTAGTCGGCGGTCGACAGGCTGAGCAGGCCGACCTCCTCGAATCCGGTCTCGTCGACCTGCCGCTCCATCCGCTCCGCCACCACCTGGGGGTCGTGCTCGCGAACCGGCCGGTACCAGTAGCCGGCCTGGCAGAAGCGACAGCCCTGCGTGCAGCCCCGCATGATCTCCATGCCGAGCCGGTCCTGGATGACGTCGGCGAACGGCACGATCGGCAGCTCCGGCTGGTCGGCAGGGTCGAGCCTGTCCACCCACACCCGGGTGACCGGTAGCGGCGCCGCCGGATCGAGGGCCTCCCAGCGCGCGGCGCAGTCCGCCGTCGCCCGCTGCCAGCGGTAGAGCTGCGGGACGTAGACGCCACGGATGGCGGCGAGCCTCCGCAGGATCTCGGAGCGGGCAAGCCGGGCGGCGCGGGCTGCGATCACGACATCGAGGATCTCGTCGAGTGCGGCCTCGCCGTCGCCGATGAGGATCGCGTCGAAGAAGTCGGCGACCGGCTCCGGGTTGGCGGTGCAGGGACCGCCGCCGAGCACCAGCGGCTCGTCCTGCGTTCGCGCCACGGCGCGGCGCGTGATGCCCGCCAGGTCGAGCAGGTAGGGCACGTTGATGTAGTTGAGCTCGCTCTGCAGCGAGATTCCGACGATCTCGAAGTCGCGCACCGGCCGGTAGGACTCGAGGGTGTAGAGGGGCAGCCCGCGCTCGCGCAGGGCCGCCGCCATGTCCGGCAGCGGCGCGAAGCAGCGCTCGGCCAGCGCGTCGGGGCGGCGGTTGATGAGGTGGTAGAGGATCCGCGTCCCCTGGTGCGACATGCCGATCTCGTAGGCATCGGGGAAGGCGAGGGCAACCCGGACGGCGACCTCATCCCAAGCCTTGCGGATCAGGTTGCGCTCCAGCCCGAGGTACCTGGCCGGCCCCTGGACCATCGGCAGGAATCTGTCCAGCGCCGCCCGGATGTCGGCAGGCGGCCGCGGATCGCTCATCCAGACCTCCACCCCATCGTGTTGGGGCTGCTCAACGTACACGAATCCGTCGGGGTGGGGAAGGTATTCCTGCTCGGAGCCTGCAGGGCATGGGCCGCAGTGCGGACATGACCCCACTCTGAGGTGCTGGCCCCTGCCCTGCAAGCTCCGAGGGCGACGCGCTGCGCGCGTCTTTTCGTCAAGAAGGATTTCGTACCGCATTGGCCTTCCGAGGGGTCGTGGTGGACTGGATGTGCTGGGGGACGGCCACTGCGGTACGAACTCGTCAGGATGCGCGCAGCGCATCCCGAGGAGCGTGTGGGCAGAGGCCAACAACAATGGCCACGTTAAGAGCGCACTCAGGGGCCTATGCCCTACACGCTCCTACGCGACCATCTCCTGCGGCGGTCGCTCGAGCTCGGCGACCGCGCGGGCCAGTCGCTTGAGGGCGCGGCCGCGCAGCGGGCCGATCGACCCGATCGGCCGCTCGAGTCGGTCGGCGACCTCCTGGTAGCTGAGGCCCTCGATGTAGATCAGCGCCAGCAGCCGGCGGTCCGGCGGCCGCAACAGGTCGAGGCCGCGCGTGATGAGCTCGCGGACATCGTCGTCGTGGTCCGGCTCGTGGAGCTCGAGGTCCTCTAGGTAGCGCTCGGCCAGGGTGCGTTCGCGGATCAACCGGCGGATCCGCTTCTTGGCCTGGTTGATCGCGGTGCCGAGCAGCCAAGTGCGGACGTTGCGGATCTCCGCGGCCTTCACCACCAGCTGCAACATCACCTCCTGGCAGAGGTCCTCGGCATCCTGCTCGCCGAGGCGGAACCAGCGCAGGAAGACCGAGAACAGCATCGCCCGGTAGCTGGTGGCGATCCGGGTGAAGGCGCCCTGGTCGCCGGCAACGAAGGCCGCGAGCAGCTGCTGGCCTTCGGCGTCGCTGAGGCGCGCGCTGCGCCTGCCGGCGGCCGGAGCTTCAACCTCGGTACCGAGGTCGGTCAGGATCCTCGCCAGCGCGTCGATCGTCAGCGGCTTTGCGAGCATTTCGTCGACGCCGGCATCGGCCGCCTCGTTTGCGATCTCGGAGAGGTCCTGGCCGGAGAACAGCACGACCCTGGCGCCGGGGGTGCGCTCACGGGCCATCCGGGCCACCTCGAGGCCCTCGTTGCCCCGGTCGAGCCTCAGGTCGGTGAGCACGAGAGCGAAGCGCTCGTGCTGCAGGTGGTCATCGGCCTCGCCGACGGTGGCCGCCGCCGTCACGGAGGCGCCGTGTTCCTCGAGCACCTGGCCGACCGACTCGCGCACCGCGGGGTCGTCGTCGACCAGAAGGACGGTCGGTTTGTGGATGGTTTCCCCTTGCATCGTGGCCTCCCGAAGGGTCATCTACGCAGGAACCGTGCCAGGAGCACGTGTCGGCCTGGACACCGTCAAGTCAATCCTCTGCAAAAGGTTGCACTTCAGATCCGGAGGCGGTGCGGCGCACCCGAGTGTTCATGTCAAGAATGTGGACACGACCCGCGCCGCGATCCGGTCTCGATTGGTGGTGTACACTGCGCCGGATGAGAGTCGTGTTCTTCGGGACGCCCGAGTTCGCGGTGCCGACCCTCGACCACCTCGTGGCCAGCCGCCACGAGGTGGCCCGGGTGGTCTCGCGGCCGGACAAGCCGGTCGGCCGCGACCAGGTGGTGACGGCGCCCGCGGTGGTGCAGGCCGCGGCGCGCCTCGGCCTCGAGGTCTGGCAGCCGAGCTCGCTGAAGGGCGAGCCGGCGGCTGCCGAGTTCGCCGCGTTCGGCGTCGATGCGGCGGTCGTGGTGGCCTACGGCCGGCTGATCCCGGCGGGGCTGCTGGCAGTCCTGCGCCACGGCTTCGTCAACCTCCACCCCAGCCTGCTGCCGCGCCACCGCGGGCCGTCGCCCATCCAGTGGGCCCTGGTGTGCGGCGACCGCAGCACCGGCGTGACCACAATGCTGCTCGACGAGGGCATGGACACCGGGCCGATCTTCCTCCAGAAGCGGGTCGAGATCGACCGCCGCGACACCGCCGAGCAGCTCGCGCCGCGGCTTGCCGAGGTCGGCGCAGACCTCGTGGTCGAGACCCTCGACCGGCTCGAGGCCGGGACGATCACGCCGCATCCGCAGCCGGAGGATGGTGCCAACCAGACGCCGATGCTGCGGCGCGAGTTCGGCAAGGTTGACTGGTCGATGCCGGCGCGCCAGCTGGTCAACCGGCTGCGCGGCTTCACTCCCTGGCCCGGCCTCTACACCACCTTCCGCGGCAGCCGGCTCAAGATCTTCGGCCTCGAGGAGGTGATGCCGCCGCCAGCGGGGGACGAGTCACCCGGCTCGGTGCTGGTCGCGGACGCCGCCGGCGTGATGGTGCGCTGCGGCCGCGGGTCGGCGACGAGGATCACCGAGATGCAGCGCGAGGGACGGCGGAGGATGCCGGCCGACGCCTTCCAGATCGGCGAACGGGTGAGCCGGGGTGAGAGACTCGGCTGATCGCCAGCTAGCGGCGCGGCTGCTGGTCCGCGTCGAGGGAGGTGCGTACTCGTCGCGGCTGCTCGCGGGCTCGCTGCCGGCCGGCGTGCGGGCGCGCGTCCTCGGGGTGCTGCGCTGGCAGCGAACGCTCGATGCGGCCCTTGCCGTGCCGCTGCGTCGCCCGCTCGACCGGCTCGACGCCGAGGTGCGGGCGATGCTCCGCGTCGGCCTGCTCGAGGCCGTGGTGCTCGGGGTCCCGGTGGCGGTGGCCACCGATGCCGCGGTCCGGACGGTGCGCCGGCTCGGAAAGACCTCGGCGGCTGGGCTGGTCAACGCGGTGCTGCGTCGGGCAGCTCCGTCGTGGGCCACGCTGCTCGAGCAGGCGACCCCGGATCTGCGGCTGTCCCACCCTGAGTGGATCTACCGGCGCTGGCTGCGTGAGTTCGGCGAGGAGGCGGCGGAGCGGGCGATGGCTGCGGACCAGGAGCCGGCGCCGGTGTGGGTGTGGTGGCGGGAGGAGCAGGCCCGGGACGCCGCCGAGGCGTCGGGCATCGACCTGCACCCGCACCCGTGGTGCCCAGGCGCCTGGTCCGCGCCGGAGCACGCCCGGGGGCTGTTGGCCGCGGTGGCAGCCGGCGAGGCCTACGTCCAGGACCCAAGCTCGCAGCTCGTCGCCCACCTCGCTCTGCGACTCGGTGGCGGTGGGCGCCTGGCGGACGTGTGCGCGGCGCCCGGCGGCAAACTCGCCCTGTGGCGCCACCTCGGCGGCTCATCACGGCCGCTCGCGCTCGATCGGCGCCTCGGACGGCTGCTCCTGGCCGGCCGGCTCCTCGACGGCGTCGGCGGCGCCGGGCTGGTGGTTGGCGACGCGGCGGCGCCGCCCCTGCCTCCGGGGAACTTCGACCTGGTGCTGGTCGACGCGCCGTGCTCGGGAACCGGCACCTTGCGCCGGCATCCCGAGCTGCGGTGGCGGCTGCGGCCGGAGGGGATCGCCGAGCTCGCCGCGCTGCAGGGGAGGATCCTGGCTGCGGCCTTCGAGCTCGCGGCCGCCGGGGGTGCGGTCCTCTACACCACCTGCTCGGTCGAGCCGGAGGAGAACGAGTCGCTCCTCGGCCGTCCGCCGGCGGGGTTCGAGGCGGTCGAGCTGGCGTCGCTGCTCCCGCCGGGGGTGCCGACCGTGCCGACGTCGGCGGGCGGCATCCGCGTCCTGCCCGGTCGCGACGGTGACGGATTCACCATGCACGCCGTGAGGACGAGTATCTAGGATCTGAGGCCACGCGCGCTTCCGAGCCCGGAAAACCACGTAGTCCGAGACACATGCAGGATCGTTGGCTGGCGCGACTTCAAGATCGCTCGCGCCGATTCGAGGGCTCAGGCAACGGTTGCCACCTTCGCGATTTCGAGTCTCGAGGCACGACTTGACAGAGGACCGTTGTCCGCGAAATCGCAAGATGGCACGCCCGCAGTACGCTCTCGTCCTCGTACCTTCGCCTCGCCTCCCGGGCTGCGGCCGCGGGCTGGGCACTCGGCGCGCGACCGAGAGCTCCGCGAGCTCCGACTCAATGGCCTGCCACTCGGCCATCGACTCCTGGACCTTGGCGCGCAGCCCCTGCTGCTCGTCCTGGAGGGCGCGCACCGCCGGCGCGGGGGTCGACTCGAAGAACCCCTCCTCGCAGAAGCGGCGGTCGATGGCCTCGATCCGAAGCTCGGCCTGCTCGATCGTGGCGGTGGCCAGGTCGCGTTGCAGCTCGAGGTCGCGCCGCCGCCGCTCGGCCGCCCGCGCCTCGGCGGAGCGGGGCGGCCGCCGGTCGGCGGAGCGGGTCCGCGGCCGGCGCTGCCGGAGCACGACCTGGTCGGTGTCGAGGTGGTCGTCGCCGCACGCCGCGAGGTAGTCATCGTAGCTGCCGTGGTAGTCGTTGAGCCCGTCCGCGGTGATCTCGACGATCCGGTTCGCGAGCCGCGACACGAACCAGCGGTCGTGGGACACGAACACCAGCGTGCCGTCGAAGGCGTCGAGGGCCTCGACCAGCGCCTCGATGGCTTCGAGGTCGAGGTGGTTGGTGGGCTCGTCGAGCACCAGCACGTTCGGCTTCTCGACGCTGAGGCGGGCGAACAGCAGGCGTGCCGCCTCACCGCCCGACAGCGAGGCAACCTTCTTCTCGACCTCGTCGCGCGAGAACAGCACCCGCCCCAACTGGCCGCGGACGAAGCCGATGCCCTCGCCGGCGCAGGCCTCGCCGAGCCAGCCCTCGACCGTGGCGTCGCTCCCTTCCAGGCGCTCGCGGTGGTCCTGGGCGAAGTAGCCCGGGTAGGTCTCGTGCCCCCAGGTGGCGGTTCCGGCGTCGGCCGCGAGCTGACCCATGCCGACCTTGAGCAGGGTCGACTTGCCGATGCCGTTCGGCCCGATGATCGCCAGGCGATCGCCGCGACGGCAATGAAGGGTGACGTCGCGCAGCACCTGGTTGTCGCCGAAGGCCTTCGACACGCCTTCGAAGCTCAGCACCTGCTTGCCGCTGGGGCGGCACTGCCGGAACTCAAAGGTCGGGAAGCGCCGCGACGACTGCGGCAGCCGATCGATTGAGATGCGCTCGATCTGCTTGATCTTGCTCTGCGCCTGGCGGGCCTTGGTGTTCTTGGCGCGGAAGCGGTCGACGAACGCCTGGTGCTGGGCGATCTCCTTTTCGCGCTTGGCGATCTCGGCCTCACGCCGCTCGCGCTCCGCCTGCTTGGCGTCGACGAAGGCGGCGTAGTTGCCGGTGTAGAGGGTCACCGTCTGGTAGTCGACGTCGAGGATGTGGGTCGACACGTTGTCGAGGAAGCGATGGTCGTGGGAGATCACCATCGCGCAGCCGCCAAAGCCGGTCAAGAACTTCTCGAGCCAGCGGATCGACAGGATGTCGAGGTGGTTGGTCGGCTCGTCGAGGAGCAGGCACTGGGGGTCGGCGGCCAGCGCCTGCGCGAGCAGGACCCGCAGCTTGAAGCCCCCCGACAGGGTCGAGAGGGGATCGCGGTGCAGCGCGGTCGGGATGCCGAGCCCCTCGAGGATCTCGGCGGAGCGGGCCTCGAAGGCGTAGCCGTCGTGGCTCGCAATGATGTCCTCGAGCTCGGCGTAGCGGTCGCCGTCGAAGTCCGTGTCGGCGCGCTCGAGCAGCGCCTCCTTGTCGCGGATCGCCTGCCACAGCTCGTGGTGGCCCATCATTGCCACCTCGAGGATCGGCAGCTCCTCGAAGCGGTAGTGGTCCTGCTCGAGGGTGCCGAGCCGCAGCCGCCGCGGCCGCGAGACCGTGCCGGCGCTCGCCTCCTCCTGGCCGGCGAGGATCCGCAGCAGCGTCGTCTTGCCCGAGCCGTTGGCGCCGACCAGGCCGTAGCGGCAGCCGGGGTTGAGCTGGAAGCTCACGCCCTCGAACAGCGACTGTGCGCCGAACCACTTGGCGAGGCCGGAGACCGCGATCATGGCCGGACAGCTTATCGGATTGAGGCCACGCGGCAAAGGAGCGCGGTCGAGCCGGGGAGACGGCGCGCGGTCGGAGAAGGTCGGGCGCGGATCCGGCTTCGCTTTCAGCCACGCCGTGACACGAGCGGAAGCGGGCACGGAAGCGATCGAAACGGGAACGGGAACGGGAACGGGAACGGAGTCAAACCTGGGCGGGGCGTGTCAGCGGCGGAACATGTCCCTCTTCAGCCACTGGCCATCATCCCGCCCGGCGGCGGCATCGGCCAGCTCGGCAAAGGGCCGGGAGTAGACCGCGTAGTCGCCGGCGCTCTCCGGCCAGTACAGCCAGCCGAAGGTCGTCGAGCCACGCGACCAGTCCAGGGTCAGCGGCCCCGGGAGGCTGATGCGTCCTGTGTACGGATGCTCGACGGTCTCGCCGGCGCCCTGCTCGAGCGCCTCCGGGCGGGAGAAGCGGCCGTCGCCGTCCGCCAGATACCAGCGGTAGGATACGCGGTCGCCGAGCGGCGACATGGCAGTGACGTGGAGGGCGATGCGGCGATCGTCCCGCCGGATCAGCAGGTAGCAGTCGTAGGGGATGCCGACCGCATTCGGAGTGGCCGCGAGCTGCTCCGCGCTCGGCAGCACCCGCTGCGGCGGGGCGGGGGGACGGTTGCAGGACGCTCCCGCCGCGGCCACGGCGGTGGCCAGGGCGAGCCGAACTGTCAGGATCCGCAGGCCGTTTCGCACGCTGTGCAGCACTGTACCAGCCCCCCAGTACCTCACGCCGCGCGGGCGATGCGCGGTATGATGTGTCGACACGGGAGTTCCCGCAGGAGGGTTCCATGAGACGTGCAGCTCTGCTGGCCGCAGTTCTGGCGCTGGCCGCCGTTCCTCTGCTCGCCGGTGACGGTGACTCGGTCGTCGGGGTGTGGGCCACTCCGCTCGGCACCGAGGACGGAGGGGCTCGCATCCAGATCTACGAGAAGGATGGCAAGTACTTCGGCAAGATCATCTGGCTCGAGATTCCGATCTACCCGGCGGATGACGAGCAGGGGATGGCCGGCCTCGAGAAGGTCGACCGGGAGAACCCGGACGAGAGCCTGCGGAAGCGGCCGATCATGGGGCTCGAGATGATGTTCGGCCTCGAGTACGCCGGCGACGGCAAGTGGAAGAACGGCACCATCTACGCGCCGGACGACGGCAAGACCTACAAGTCGAAGATGTCGCTCGAAGAGGACGGCAGCCTCAAGGTCCGCGGCTACATCGGGGTGTCGCTGCTCGGCCGGAACGAGAAGTGGACACGGTACACGGCCGGCAGCTGAGCCAACACCTGGTTGGCGGCAGCGCGACCGCCGCAGCAGCGTGATCCCCGCCGCTCGGGAGTGGTGGCAGAAGGCAGCCCCATGGGCATCACCGGCAATCTCAAGACCATGGTCCTGTCCGACATCTTCCAGTGGCTGGCCAACGGCCGGGTCACGGGCACGCTGGTGGTGTCGAACGGCGAGGTCGTGAAATCGATCTACTTCCGCGACGGCGCCATCGTGTCCTGCAACTCGACCGACCCGCGCGAGTTCCTCGGGCACTTCCTGGTCAGCCACGGCTGCATCGGCGAGCACGAGCTGGCGGCGGCGGTCGGCGAGCAGGACCGCAGCGGCGAGATGATGGGCAAGATCCTGGTCGACCAGGGGGCGGTCAGTGAGGCGGAGCTCCAGCGGATGCTGGCGCTCAAGGCCGAGGAGTCGATCTTCGAGCTCTTCCTGTGGGAGGGCGGACAGTTCCGCTTCCTCGACGACCAGCTGCCGGCCTACGAGCTGGTCCCGATCTCGCTCAACGTCACCTCGGTGACGCTCGAGGGGATTCGGCGGGTCGACGAGTGGGCGCGCATCCGCCGTTTCATTCCATCGGCCCAGTGCGTGCCTGTGGCGGTTCGCGACCTGCTCGAGGGCGAGACCGACGAGGCCCGGCGCAACGTGCTCGAGCAGGTCAACGACGACCGCACCGTGGAGGAGATCTGCCTGCAGACCCACTCCAGCGAGTACTTCGTGTCCGAGATCCTGTTCCAGAAGGCCGCGGGCGGTCGCCTCAAGCTGGTCCGGCCGAGGGTGGTGGCCACCCCGGCAGCGGCTCCCGGCACCGCCGCCGCCGAGCTGTTGGCCGAGGCCCGCACCCGCCTCAAGGAGCTGGACGTCGAGCAGGCGCTGCGCCGGCTGCGAGCGGCCGGCAGCCTGCAGCCGGACGACCGCGAGCTCGGGCGCGAGATCAAGGCCGTGGAGTCCGAGATCCGAGCCAAGCTGCAGGAGGCCGGCGTCGAGCGTGGGGGCGTTCCCGTGCTCGCCGGCAAGCCTGCCGCGCTGGGGGGGATGTCGTTGACCCCCGAGGAGGGCTTCATCCTGTCGCGGATCGGCGGCGGCAGCGACCTCGGCTCGATCCTCAAGATCTCGCCGCTGCCCGAGCTCGAGGCGCTGGTCGTGTTCTGGAAGCTGGTCAAGGCCGGGCTGGTCGCGATCCGCTACCAGTAGGAGTTCGCACCGCATTGGCCTTTTCGGCGGGCGTGGTAGACCAAGGTGTCGGCGGTCGGCCACTGCGGCACGAACTCCCCAGGATGCGCGCAGCGCATCCCGAGGAGCGTGGAGGGCAGAGGCCATCCACACAACTCGAAATCGGCAACGCGCCCAGGGGCCTATGGCCTTCACGCTCCTACGGCTGGGCGGCGAGGTCCTTGAGCTCGGCGAGGTAGCGCTTGCAGCAGGCGATCGGATCGCCCCGCTCACGATCCGGCGGCACCCGGCCGTAGTACTGTTCGAGGAAGGGCGCGGCGTCGGTCCAGACCGTCTGCATGACGCCGGCGAAGCGCTCCCGCATCTCGGGTGTCGACGTCCTGCGCGCGTCGAGGGTGGCGCGGATGTGGTCGGACGCGACCTCTCCGAATTGCCATGGACAGCTCACGACCTTGAAGCCCTTGACCGCGAAGTAGGGAGCGGTCGGGTCGGCTCGCTCGTAGTGCCAGTCGGCGATGACGACGTCCTTGGGGATCAGGTCGATCGCCCGGTGGGTGTTGTTCATGCTCGCTTCCCACATCCCGATCCCGGTGGTCTTGCCGTCGATCAGGCGGTCGCCCCAGATCCACAGCTCGGCCCCCCGCGACGCCAGGTGGTTGCGGATCGCCGTGACCTCGCCGGCGAAGAGCTCCGCCGGGTCGCGGCCGGCGCAGCGCGGGCACTTGTCGTCGGCGATGTAGAAGACCTCGTCCATGCCGGCGTGAAAGGCGTCGGCCTCGAAGGCCTCGAGCAGCTCGTCGATCAGGGAGAACACCACCGCGTGCACCTGCGGGTGGAGCGGGCAGTAGCTCTTGCAGTAGAGCCCCTCCGGGTTCGGCCACACGTAGTTCTCGGGCATCGCGATGTGGGGCGTCTCGTCGAACTCGGGGTAGACGCGCAGCAGGCCGGTGACCTTCTCCTCCCAGGACTGGTGGCCGAGCAGGTTGATCTGGGGTATCACGCGTATCCCATTGCGCCGGCAACCCTTGACGATCCTCTTGACCTGCTTTTCATTCAAGGTCACCGCATCGCGCAGCTTCGGGTGGGACTGGTACTCGAAGTTGTAGTCGACGCGCAGCACCAGGGTGTTGATCGAGGCGGGCACGAGTTCCTGCTCGATGAACTCGATGAAGGCGTCGACGCCGTCCGGCAGCGGCGCGGCGATGCAAAACCCGCGCACCGGCAGCAGGCTCGCGGCTGCACCGGCCTGCTCTGACCGGGCGACGCCGCCTGCGAGGCCGGCGACGACGAGCAGCAGGGCCGCAGCCAGGTGGCGGCTCGAGAGGACGTTGGGGAACGTGGTCGATCGGCGCATCATGACCTCCAGCAGGTTGTTCCGTGCCGGGTCACCAGGTCAGGGTGACCTTGGTCAGGCCGCGTGGGCCCTCGGTGTCGTAGCCCTTGGCCCGCGTCAGGTGGTAGCAGAGGAGCTGGGCCGGGACGATGGCCGGAATCGGCGAGATCCACTCCGGCAGCTCGCCCGGCAGCTCGAGCGCCGTGTGTGCCAGCTTCAGGGCGGCGTCGTCGTTGGCGATCGCCAGCAGCTCGACCCCCTGCTCGGCAACCAGCCGCGCGAGCAGCGAGCGGATGTTGTCGGCCATCTTGCCCGCGACGACCACCGCAAACATCGGGAACCCCCGGCTCGCGAGCGCCACCGGGCCGTGCTGGAAGTCGGCCGACGAGTACGGCTCTGCCGCCACGTAGGCCAGCTCCTTGAGCTTGAGGGCCCACTCGAAGGCGGTGGCGTAGTTGAAGCCGCGGCCGAGCACCACGCCCTGCGACATGTAGCGGTAACGTTCCGAGGAAGCGGCGACGGCGTCTTCCAGCGCCAGTGTCTCGCCGATCAGGGACGGGGCGCGGCGGAGCCACGACTGCTGCTCGGTGTCGCCGGACAGCGCAGCCGAGACCATGGCGATGGCGACCAGCTGGGTGGTGTAGGTCTTGGTCGCGGCGACTGCCAGCTCGGGTCCGGCCATGGTGTCGATGACCAGCTCGGCCTCGCCGGCCAGCGGCGACGAGGGGTCGTTGGTGATGGCGAGGGTAAGGGCGCCCTGGCGGCGGCCCTCCTCGATGACGCTCACGATGTCCGGCGACTGACCGGACTGCGAGATGCCAACGACCAGCGCGTCGCGGAGGGCTGGCGGCGATGCATAGACGCTGAACAGGGACGGCGTGGCAAGCGCCACCGGCAGCCGGTTGTGGGCGCCCCACAGGTACTTCGCGTAGAGCCCGGCGTTGTCGGAGCTGCCCCGGGCGGCGATGTACACGAACCCGGGTGTGCGCGCGCGGATGCGGCGCGCGACCTCGGCGACCGGTCCCGCCTGCGCATCGAGCAGGCGGGCGACGGCGGCGGGCTGGTCGAGGATCTCGTCCCTCAGGCCCATGGGCGCCTCCCTGGTTGGCTCGCGGTCGAGGTGCCGAGGCGATGCCGACGCGTGGTCATGGTGCGTGCTGCAACGTCGCCCGCCGGAAGTATATACGGTGGCTGCATGATGGGTCCGACTCCGCGGCGATACGTGTGTGTCGGTCTTGTTTTGCTGACCCCAACCGGGTTTCAATGTCACAATGCAGCGTCGCTCAGGCGGGAGGGATCGATGCGATCGCAAGGAGTCCGCTACAGGGTGTGGTTTGCGGCATCCGTGTCCTGTGCCGTCCTCGCTCTCGCGTCATGCGCCGGTCCCGAGCCGGCCATGACGAACGAGCGGGCGCTCGCAGAGGGGTGGCGGATCCGCGCGGCGGCGGAGGTCGCCGGCGGCGGCGCCGCGCTGTCGATGCCTGGCTTCGACGCGAGCGGCTGGACTCGCGACGTCGGTGCCCGCGACGCCGATGGCCGCGCTCGTCGCCAACGGCGCCTATCCCGACCTCTATATGGGGACCAACCTGGACCGGGTCCCGACCGAGCAGTTCGCGGGGCCCTGGTGGTACCGGACCGAGTTCGAGCTCGGCGAGCGTGAGGCCTCTGGCACGGCGCGCCTCGTCTTCGAGGGGATCAACTACCGCGCGAACGTCTGGCTCAACGGCGCCCGGCTGGCCTCGGCCGACGAGATCGTCGGCGCCTTCCGGGTGCACGAGCTCGACCTGGCCGGCCGCGCGCAGCCCGGCGTCAACGCGCTCGCGGTCGAGGTCCTCCCGCCGCAGCCGGGCGACTTCACGATCGGCTTCGTCGACTGGAACCCGCGCCCGCCTGATCGCAACATGGGCCTCTGGCGCCCCGTGGTCCTGCGGCTGACCGGTCGCCGTGTCGCTGGACGACGTCTTCGTCGCGCTCGGACGTCGACCTCGACACGCTGGCCTCGGCCGAGCTCGCGGTCGAGATGTTGGTGGCGAACCACGGCGGCGAATCGGTCACAGCGGTCGTCAACGGCGAGATCGAGGGAGCGAGCTTCGAACGCGAGCTCTCCCTCGCGCCGCGCGAGACTGCGACCGTGAGCTTCACAGCGGACGAGTTCCCGCAGCTCCGCCTTGCGTCGCCGCGGCTGTGGTGGCCGCACACCCTCGGCGAGCCTGAACCTCTACTCGCTGCGACGTGACGGCGATCGTCGGCGGCCGCGTCTCGGACCGCCAGCAACGTCACCTTCGGCGTGCGCGAGGTCGGCACTTTCTTCAACGCGCAGGGCCACCGCGGGTTCACGGTCAACGGCAAGCCGGTGCTGATCCGCGGCGGCGGCTGGGTCGACGACCTGCTGCTCGCCGACACCCCGGCCAAGCTCGAAGCACAGATCGCCTACGTCAAGCACATGGGCCTCAACACCATCCGGCTCGAGGGATTTTGGGGCATCGAGCCATGCGCTGTACGACATCGCTGACCGCGAAGGCATGCTGATCATGCCGGGCTGGAGCTGCCAGTGGGAGTGGGAGGACTACCTCGGCAAGCCGGTCGACGAGCAGTACGGCGGCGTGCTCGCACCGGAGGACATAGAGCTGGTGGCCGCGTCGCTCGATGACCAGGTGCGCTACCTGCGCAACCACCCGAGCATCTTCACCTGGGTGCTGGCGAGCGACCTGCTGCCCCACCCCGACCTCGAGCGGAGATACCGGGACCCTGCTCGCCGACGCCGACACGACCCGGCCGCCCCTGGTGTCGTGCGGCTGGGTGACGAGCGAGGTGAGTGGCCCGAGCGGCGTCAAGATGAACGGCCCCTACGACTGGGTGCCGCCGCGGTACTGGTACGAGGACCGCGAGCGCGGCGGTGCCTACGGCTTCAACACCGAGACCGGCCCGGGCCCGCAGCCGCCGCCGCTCGAGAGCCTCAAGCGGATGATCCCGCCCGAGCACCTGTGGCCGATCGACGAGGTCTGGAACTTCCACTGCGGCGCGCAACGAGTTCAACCACATGAACCGCTACGTCGAGGCGCTCGACCGGCGCTACGGGCAGTCGGCCTCGGTCGAGGAGTTCCTGCGCAAGGCGCAAGCCGCGAGCTACGAGGCGATGCGGCCGATGTTCGAGGCCTTCGCGGTCAACCGGCCGCTGACCACCGGCGTCATCCAGTGGATGCTCAACTCGGCGTGGCCGGAGATGTACTGGCAGCTCTACGACTCACTACGCTGATGCCAAATGGCGCGTTCTACGGGACGCGCGCCGCGTGCCAGCCGCTGAGCCTGGCCTACAACTACCACGAACGAACCGGTGCACGCGGTCAACGACACGCTCGCGCGCCGCGAAGCGGTTGCGACCGTGCGTGCCCTCGACCTCCAGGGGCGCGAGTTCGAGAACGACGACGCGCGAGGTCGCCATCGACGGTGGAAGCTCGTCAATGCTGCTGTCGCTCGCCCACCTCGAGCCGCCGACGCCGGTCTACTTCCTCGACCTGCGGCTCGCTGACCGGGACGGCGTCGCGAGGTCGCGCGCAACTTCTACTGGCTCTCGACCACCGAGGACGTGCTCGACTGCGAGGGGAGCGAGTGGTTCGTGACCCCGGCCAAGGAGTTCGCGGACTTCACCGCGCTCGATCAGCTGCCCGAGGTCGGTCTCGAGCTGCGCGGCCGGCATCGAGCGGCCGGCGGCCGACCCCGAGATTGCGGTCCGGCTCGCCAACCCGTGCGATGCGGTCGCCTTCTTCATCGAGCTGCGGCTGGTCGACGCCCGCGACGAGTCCTACCTGCCGGTGCTGTGGGACGACAACTACCTGTCCCTGCTCCCGGGCGAGGAGCGGGTGGCTGCGGGCGCGCCTGCCTCACGCCGGCGCGCTCGACGGCGCGGCGGTCGTGGTCGCCGGCTGGAACGTGCCCGAGACCGCGGCGGCCCTGGCAGCCGGCTCGGTCAGTTCTCGCCGCAAAGGCCCGAGCTGATGAGAGATTGATGCACCGACTGAAGGTGCAGAACGAGGGGTGAACGCATGAAGCGCAGCCTGGCCGATCGTCCTGCTGGTGTTCCTGATCTTCTTCGTGATCTCGTTCCTGACCAACATCCTGGGGCCGCTGGTGCCGGACATCATCAAGGGCTTCAGCCTGAGCCTGGCCCTGGCCGGTTTCCTGCCGTTCTCGTTCTTCGTCGCCTACGGCGTGATGTCGATCCCGGCCGGGATGCTGCTCGAGCGCTTCGGCCACAAGCCGATCCTGGTCGGCGCGTTCGTGCTCGCCTTCGGGGGCTCGTTCCTGTTCGCCAGCTTCCCGACCTTTGCGGTGGCGCTGGTCTCGCTGTTTACGATCGGCATCGGCATGACCATGCTGCAGGTGGCGATCAACCCGCTGCTGCGGGTCGCGGGCGGCGAGGAGAACTTCGCCTTCTACTCGGTGATGGCTCAGCTGGTGTTCGGCTCGGCGTCGTTCCTGAGCCCGTACGTCTACTCCTACCTGGTGACCCGCCTCCAGGCCGACGCCCGCGCGACCGGAGCGGCGCTCGTCGACTGCTGGCCCGGGATCGTGCCGCGCGAGCTGCCGTGGGTGTCGCTCTACTGGGTCTTCACGGTGGTCACCGCGGTCATGGTCCTGGTGCTCGCCTCGGTCCGGCTGCCCAGGGTCGAGCTCAAGGCTGACGAGCGCTCGGGCGGCGCCTGCGAGCTACCGCGAGCTGCTCGCGCAACCGCTACGTCTGGCTGTTCTTCTTCGGCATCTTCGCCTATGTCGGCACCGAGCAGGGGGTCGCCAACTGGATCTCGCCGTTCCTGCAGGTCTACCACGGGCTCGACCCCCAGGTGGAGGGCGCCGCACCGTCTCCCACTTCTGGGGGCTGATGACCGCCGGCTGCCTGCTCGGGCTGCTACTGCTCAAGCTGTTCGACGCGCGCCGGGTGCTGGTCGGCTTCACGGCGGCGGCGATGGTCAGCCTCGCGGTGGCGCTAGCCGGCCCGACGCTCGGTCTCGCGAATCGCCTTCATGGCGGTCGGGTTCTTCCTGTCGGTGATGTGGTCGATTGTGTTCTCGCTGGCCCTGAACTCGCTCGCCGAGCACCACGGGTCGTTCTCCGGGATCCTGTGCACCGGGATCATCGGCGGCGCCGTCGTGCCGTGGCTGGTCGGGCAGCGATCGGCGACCAGCTCGGGCTGCGCGCCGGCATGACGCTGCTCTTCCTCACCCTCGGCTACATCCTCAGCATCGGGCTGTGGGCCAAGCCCCTGGTCGACAACGCCACGGTCACGCCGCGCGAGCTGCTGGCGAGCCTGACCGGGCGCGGAAAGTAGGATCGCCGCTCGCTGCATGAGGACGGCAAGAGCGGATGATTGGGGAGGTCGGTCAGTGAGCGAAGGCACCATCATCGGGGTGGACCTCGGCGGCACCAAGGTCAAGGTCGGCGTCGTCGCGGGCGGGGCGGTGTCCCGCACGGTGAGCCGGCCGATCTCGGGCCAGGCCGCCGAGCAGGTGGTGCTCGACGAGATCTTGGCGGCGATCGCCGGGCTCTTCGACGATCAGGTGGTCGGGATCGGCTGCGGGGTGCCGAGCGTGGTCGACGTCGAACCGGCATCGTCTTCGAGGTCGAGAACATCCCGTCCTGGAAGCGGGTACCGCTGAAGGCGGTGCTCGAGGGACGCTTCGGCGTGCCGACCTACGTCAACAACGACGCCAACGCCTTCGCCGTCGGCGAGCATTGCTTCGGCAAGGGGCGGGCGTTCCGCGACATGGTCGGGATGACGCTGGGCACCGGCCTCGGCACCGGCGTGATCATCGACGGCCGGCTGCTACAGCGGGCGGAACTGCGGCGCCGGCGAGATCGGCTCCATGCCGCACAAGGGGTTGACCGTCGAGGACTACTGCGCCGGCCGCTTCTTTCTGCGCGAGGGCGGCGTCGGCGGTGACGTCGCCTTCGAGCGCGCGCGGGCCGGCGACGCGGCGGCGATCGCGCTGTTCGAGCGCTTCGGCCGCGAGCTCGCCGCGGCGGTGATGATCGCGTGCTACGCCTACGACCCGCAGGCCGTGATCCTCGGCGGCTCGATCGCGGCGGCCTTCGACCTGTTCGAGGCCGCGATGCGGGAAGGGCTCTCGGGCTTCGCCTACCCGCACGTGATCGAGCGCCTGGTCATCGAGCCGAGCCGGCTGACCGACGCCGCCGTGCTCGGGGCCGCTGCACTCTACGTGGATGGGACCGCCCGGAGGGGCGGAGGGGAGAGTTCGACATGACGGCCGCTCGTTCCCGTCTCGGATGGCTCATGGTGGCGGCGCTGGCCGCCGGGTCGCTCGCCGCCGGCTGCGGGTCGACCAGGGGCGACGGACAGGAGGCCACGTCCGAACGGGCTCGGCGCCGGGTTTCGCTTTTCGGCGTACGGGCCGGAGCGCGATCCGGGCCCGGAGTACTGGCTGCGGGTGGGCCAGGAGATGGCGGCGCGCTTCGACGGCGCCGTGCCCGAGACGATCTGGATCGTCAGCCGGCTGCACGGCGACGGGCACCGAGCTCAACTTCCCGGCGCAGCCGGCGAGCCCGCTGATCATCGCGGCGCAGGAGGACCACAACCAGGCCGCCCTCGACCTCTTCGACCGCCACGGCTTCCGGGTCTGGCTGCAGGTCGAGCCCGGCCACGCGCCGGTCGAGGAGCTCATCCACCTGGTGCTCGAGCGCTACGGCAGCCACCCGAGCGTGGTCGGCTTCGGCATCGACGTCGAGTGGTACCAGTCGACCGACGCGGCCCGAGGGCAAGCCGGTCACCGACGCCGAGGCGGCGGCGTGGCTGGCGGCGATCCGCAGCCACGACCCGAGCTACCGGCTGTTCCTCAAGCACTGGGAGGCGGCCAAGCTGCCGCCGACGCTGCGCGACGGGCCTGCTGTTCATTGACGACAGCCAGATCCTGCCCTCGCTCGACGCGATGGTCGCCGAGTTTGCCGAGTGGGGCCGCAGCTTCGCCCCGGCGCCGGTCGCCTTCCAGTTCGGCTACCCCTCGGACCGGCCCTGGTGGCGGCAGCTCGCCGATCCGCCGCGCGACATCGGCCGGCGATCCTCGCCGCGGTGCCGAACGCGGCCGGGCTCTACTGGGTCGACTTCACGGTGCTCGACGTCTTCCCGCCCGGCCCGGAGACCGGCTTTGCGACTCCCGGAAACGCGTCGCCGGGCAACGGCTACGACCCGACACGGCGGCCGATCGTCGGCGTCAAGATCTACGACTACGAGGGCGACCTCGAATCGCTGTTCGCCGACTGGCGGGAGCTCGGCATCACCTTCGTCTTCGCGAGCGAGCAGCTCGCGTCGCGTGAGGGCTTCCGGGAGCTCGCGACGGCGGCGGGAATCGAGCTGTACGTGATCTTCCCGGTGCTCTTCGCGCCGGAGGCGCTCGCGGCGGACCCCAGCCTTCATGCGGTGACCGCCGGCGGCAAGCCGGCCAAGGACGACTGGGTGGAGTTCGCCTGCCCGTCGCGGGAGGAGTTCCGGCAGCGCCGGGTCGACGAGGCGGTCGATCTCGTACGCCGGCTGCGGCCGGACGGCCTGAGCCTCGACTTCATCCGTCACTTCGTGTTCTGGGAGATGGTCGCGCCCGACGCCGACCCGGCCGGCCTGCCCGACGCTTGCTACTGCCCCACCTGCCTGCGGCGCTTCGCCGCGACCCTCACCGTGGGGTCACAGCTGCCGGTCGACGACCCGGCCGCCGCCGCGGCCTGGATCCGCGCCAATGCGGCCGCCGACTGGGCCCGCTTCAAGCAGGAGACCATCTCCTCGCTGGCGTGGCAGATCATCCAGGCCACCAAGGCATTCAAATCGAACCTCCGGGTCAACCTCCACGTCGTGCCCTGGCGGACCGGCGACTTCGACGGCGCGATCGCGCGGATCGCCGGCCAGGACCGGGCGACTCTGGGCCACCTCGCCGACTACCTGTCGCCGATGTGCTACTCGCACATGCTCCACCGCCCGCCGGAGTGGATCGCGTCGGTGGTCCGCGACGTCGCCGAGGCCGGGCGCTGCCCGGTGCTGCCGAGCATCCAGGTGGCGCCGGCCTACCGGGAGGAGGCGCTGCCGGCCGCCGAGCTCGAGGCCTGCCTGCGGGCCGCGCTCGAGCCGCCGTCAGCCGGCGTCGTGCTCTGGAAGTGGGACGACATTGCGGCCGACCCCGCAAAGTCGGCTGTCATCCGCAGAGTCCTGCGTGAGCGCCGGTAGGGCGCGGAACCGGACTCGGTGCGGGCTCAAGCAGCGTTGCGCCCGGCTTGCGGGCTGCGCCTGCCCGCCGACCATCGTTTTGGGGGCATGGGCGCTCTACGGGAGCCGCACGACAGGATGCGCGCGGCGCATCCATCTCGGAGCGTGGAGGCAGAGGCGGCCGCGCGACTCGGGGTCAGCAGCGCATGAGGGACCTATGCCTCCGCGCTCCGAGCTACGTCCGACAGTCAATCTCAACGGTCGCGCCGACCGGGGCCCACGGCACCAGGGTGCCGTCGATCGCCTTGCCGTTGACCTTGAGCCGGGGCGTCGCGTGCTCGAGGCTGTTGATGACTCGAATCCGGTAGACGGCTCCGCGGCAGCGCCGGGTGACGGTGAATCGCGGGACCTCGGCGCCGATGCAGGGCGCGACCCGCAGCCCGCCGAGCTCGGGGCGGATGCCGAGGATGTGGTTGGCGATCGCCACCCAGTTCCAGGCCGCGGTGCCGGTGAGCCAGGAGTTCTTGGCCTCGCCGTGACGGACGGCGTCCTTGCCCGCCACCATCTGCGCGTAGACGTAAGGCTCGGTGCGATGGATGTCCGAGATCTCCTCGAGGTAGGCCGGGGCGATCTTTCTGTAGTAGTCGAACGCCCGGTCGCCGCGGCCGACGACCGTCTCGGCGATCATCACCCACGGGTTGTTGTGGCAGAAGATCCCGGCGTTCTCCTTGTAGCCCGGCGGGTACGACGAGATCTCGCCCAGCTCGACGTGATAGGTCGAGTAGGCCGGCTGGTTGAGGACGATGCCGAAGCGGGTGTCGAGGTGCTCCTTGACCGAGTCGAGCGCGCGCAGCGCCTTGCCGTCGCCGACGCCGATCCCGGCCATGACGCAGAAGCCCTGCGGCTCGATAAAGATCCGGCCCTCGTCGCAGTCGCGGCTGCCGACCTTGTGCCCGAAGTAGTCGTAGGCGCGCAGGAACCACTCGCCGTCCCACCCGTGCTCGAGCACGGCGCGCTCCACCGTGGCGGCGTGGTCGCGAGCGGCGGTCGCCTCGTCGGCGAAGCCCATCAGCTCGGCGAGCTCGGCGAAGGCGGGTGCTGCGTGGACGAAGAGGCCGGCGATGAACACCGACTCGGCGGTGCGGCCCTCGCGGTTGGCGGTGGTCTGGTACGACTCGTCCGGGGTCTCCGAGAAGCAGTTGAGGTTGAGACAGTCGTTCCAGTCGGCGCGGCCGATCAGCGGCAAGCCGTGCGGGCCGAGGTTGTCCAGGGTGTAGCGGAACGAGCGCCGGAGGTGCTCGAACAGGCTGGCGGTGTTCGTGGCGTCGTTGTCGAAGGGCACGTCCTCGGTGAGGATCGCCTCGTCCCCGGTCTCCCGGATGTAGGCGGCCACGCCCTCGATCAGCCACAGCGGGTCGTCGTTGAAGCCGGACCCGATGTCGTGGTTGCCCCTTTTCGTCAGCGGCTGGTACTGGTGGTAGGCGCTGCCGTCGGCGAACTGGGTGGCGGCGATGTCGAGGATGCGCTCGCGCGCCCGCGCCGGCACCAGGTGGACGAAGCCCAGCAGGTCCTGGTTGGAGTCGCGGAAGCCCATGCCGCGGCCGATGCCGCTCTCGAAGTAGGATGCGCTGCGCGACAGGTTGAAGGTCACCATGCACTGGTAGGGGTTCCAGGTGTTGACCATCCGGTTGAGCCGCTCGTCCGGGGACTCGAGGACGTACGCCCCGAGCAGGCGCGACCAGTGGTCCCGCAGCTTCGCGACCGCGGCCTCGACCTGGGCGGGCTCGGCGAAGCGCGCCAGCAGGGCGCGCGCCGGCGCCTTGTTGACGACGCCCGGCCGCTCCCACTTCTCGCCGACCGGGTTTTCGACGTAGCCGAGGACGAAGACCAGCCGGCGCGTCTCGCCCGGCGCCAGCACGACCTCGACCTGATGCGAACCGATCGGCGCCCAGCCGCTCGCCACCGAGCTCGACGCCCGGCCGGCGGACACGACCTCGGGCTCGTGGAGCCCGTTGAAGAGCCCGACGAAGGTCTCCCGGTCAGTGTCATACCCGGCGATCTCGGTGTTGACCCCGAACACGGCGTAGTGGTTGCGCCGCTCCCGGTACTCGGTCGCGTGGTAGATGGCGCTGCCTTCGATCTCCACCTCGCCGGTCGAGAAGTTGCGCTGGAAGTTGGTCTGGTCGTCCCAGGCATTCCACAGGCAGAACTCGACGAACGAGAACACCGTGAGCGCCCTCGGTTTCGAGGTGGTGTTGGTCAGGCTCAGCTGGTGCACCTCGGCGGTCTCGCCGAGCGGTACCAGCACCAGCTGCTCGGCGATGATTCCGTTGCGCACGCCGGTGATCCGGGTCGTGCCCAGGCCGTGCCGGCACTCGAAGCGGTCGAGCTCGGCCTTGACCGGCATCCACGACGGCGTCCACACGTCGTTGCGGTCGCGGATGTAGAAGTACCGGCCGCCGGCGTCGGTGGGGACGTTGTTGTAGCGGTAGCGGGTCAGCCGCCGGAAGCGCGCGTCGCGGTAGAAGCAGTAACCGCCCGCGGTGTGCGAGATCAGCGAGAAGAACTCCTCGGTCCCCAGGTAGTTGATCCAGGGGTAGGGGGTGCGCGGCGTCTCGATGACGTACTCGCGGGCCTGGTCGTCGAAGTGTCCGAATCGCATGCCTGCCTCCGGCGCGGAGCCTACCATGCACGAGCGGACGAGGTTCGTCGGGGAGTACGATGGACGCGTGACTCGGACTCAGAGATTTTGCGAGGTTGTGATACCTGGCACGGACCGTGGCACGGACCGGGATGCCGGAGGCCGTCATCAGGGGGGCCCATGAACGCCCCCCTTATCGCAAACCGCGAAACCGAGATCCGCGGGAAGTGGGTCAAGGTCGGAGGCAGAGTCGAGGCCGACGGCCAATGCCGGCGCATCGAGGATCTGGTCGCCCGGCACTTGCGGGAGGTAGGTCGAGATGCAACCGGCTGGGATCGGCTATTCGTGGACCCCCAGGACGGCCGATACGGGGAGTTGACCTACCCGGAGAGCGAGCTACATGGAGGCGGTCCGCCGCGTTTGCGCAACATCCAGGTATCAGAAGCGCGGGCTAAGTATGGCCATCTCGAACCATGACGTACGCGACGCGCCGGGGTGACAGAGACCTTCGAGCGAGCAATTGCCGCCTCTCATCACCCGCCGTTCATGGTTGTCTACGAGAGTGATCGCGATCATCGCTAGCGTTGCCCGCATCGATTCCGTCCGATGCCAAACGCAAACGTCCCCTTGCCGCGACAAAACCGCGACGGTGCCAGGTATCACGACCTCACAATGCGCTAGACTCTCTTTCCGAAGGTGAGAGTCGATGCCGCGGAAGCCGAGAGTGTTCATCGAGGGCGGGATCTACCACGTGTACTGCCGCACGTCCCGCGGCGAGGCGGCGTTCGTGGACGAAGCGGAGGCCGCCGCGTTCGTCGACGTTCTGCAGAGGGTCAAGGAGCGGGACGGGCTCGTTCTGTTCGCCTGGGCCCTGATGTCCAACCACTATCACCTCGCGCTGCGGACAGCCGAGGTTCCTCTGTGGCGCAGCATGGCGTCGATTCAGGGGTTGACGACCAAGGGCTTCAACCGGAGGCGCCGGGTGTATGGGCCGCTCTGGCAGGGCCGGTACAAGGCGCGCATCGTCGAGGATGAGGGGTACCTCCACCAGCTGCTGGCCTACATCCATCTGAATCCCGTCAACGCCGGTCTCGTGGAGGATCCGTCGGGGTACCGGTGGAGCGGGCACCGGGAGATCATCGGCAGGGACGGCCCTGGGCTTGTCGACGTCGATGAGGTGTTGATGATGTTCGGAGACAAGCGCGGGGCGGCGCGAAGATCCTACGTCAAGAGCCTGAACGCCACGGCTGCCACCGCCTGGGTGGGTGAGGAGCCGGGCAAGCTGCCGTGGTGGCGGGAGCTTCAGGACGAGCCGGTGTCGCCCCGAGAAGGTGGGGTTTACGTCGACTACCTTGGACGCAGCACGGCCCCCGAGCGGCCACGGCTGGCGGTTGACGACTACCTGGGTCGCGCGTGTGGGGCCTTGGGTGTGGACGTGGATGAACTGGCCAGTCGAGGGCGGGAGCCAAGGCTCCGAGAGCTGCGCGAGCTGGTGGCGGTCGTAGGCGTTGAGAGGTACGGGCAGCGGGTCCGTGAGATCGCGGGGAGGCTGGAGAAGAACCCCGGGAGCGTCAGCCGCTGGGTCACGACCGCGGCTGAGCGGAGGTCAAGCGACGGGGGTTTCGCGCGGCGGCTTGGGAAACTGGATGAGGCTCTCCGCGACGGAACGGCCAAGGCGTGACTTGCAGGTGTTGCGAGGTTGTGATACCTGGCACCGGACCGGGCTTCGCGCGGCGGCTGGGGAGGCTGGATGAGGCACTCCGCGGTGGAACGGCCAAGGCGTAACGTGCAGGCGTTGCGAGGTTGTGATACCTGGCACCGGACGATGAAACGGTGGGATGGCGGGCCTGGCGCCAGTGGAAGCGGGAGAATGGAGCACGACGGCGAAGACCGGCGAAAAGGGGGTCAGATGACGCTCGGGATTGACCTCGAGGGGCGGGTGGCGGTGGTGACGGGTGCGAGCGGCGAGCTCGGCCGGGTGATCGCCCGCACCCTGGGCAGTGCGGGAGCCGCCGTGGCCGTCCACTACCACTAGGGAGAGGGCAGGGCCGCGGCCCTGGTCAAAGAGCTGCAGTCGAGCGGCGTGAAGGCCATGACCGCTCAGGCGGACGTGACCTCGATAGCATCGGTCGAGGCGATGCGCGACACGGTGGCGGCCGAACTCGGGACCGCCGACATCATCGTCGACAACGCGGTGATCCAGTACCGCTGGCTGCCGGTCCTGGAGCAGCCGATCGAGGACTTCGAAAGCCAGTTCGCCTCCTGCGTCCTGCACAGCGTTTACATGGTCAAGGCCTTCGTGCCGGGGATGACCGCGCTCGGCCGCGGCCGTGTGATCGGGATCAACACCGAGTGCGCCATGCAGTGCTTCGAGACCCAGGCCGCCTATGCGGCCGGCAAGCGGGGGATGGACGGCCTGTTCCGGGTGCTCGCCCGCGAGCTTGGCCCGCGCGGGATCACGGTCAATCAGGTGGCGCCGGGGTGGATGGTCTCCGACCGCCACCGCAGCGAGGGCACCGAGCGCCAACCTGAGTACGAGGCCGCGGTCCCGTTGCGGCGGCGCGGGTCGGATCAGGACGTCGCGAACGCGGTGGCATTCCTGGCGTCGGACTTGGCCGCCTTCATCACCGGCGCCTTCATTCCAGTCTGCGGCGGCAACGTCATGCCGGCGATCTAGGAGCGGGTGGGACTGAGGCCCCCGTGCGCGATCCTGATGTGGTAGGTGTGGTTGGCCTCCGCCCCACCCGCTCCTCGGGATGCGCTGCGCGCATCCTGACGCCGGCAACCCCCTTGGCGGCGATCGCTTCCGCTCTCGTCACGGCACAGCCGAAGGCGAAGCCGGATCCGCGCCCGGAGGCCCGGGCTTGAACCGCCAAGCACGCGGAGGACGCGGAGGAGGTTGGCTGGCCATTCGAACCGCCAAGGCGCGAAGTGCGCGAAGCAGTCTTCTTGGCTTTCCTTGCGTTGTCTTCGCGCTCCTGGCGCTCTTAGCGGTTCATTCGCGGGTGGGCGGGTAGCCGTTCCCGTTCCCGTTCCCGACACGTCGCGACGTCGCACTCGGCCGGCGGCATGAGAACGGCTATGCTGGGGGGCGGAGGGTCTGGTGCGCGCAACCGCCCGGCTCGTTGTAGCGCTGCTCTCCTCGTCGCTCGCCGCCGAGGCGGCGTCGAGCGCCGCGGCACCGCTGGTCCCGCCCGGCGACGGGTTCCAGGTCGTCGGCCGGCGGCTTTACGACCGCTGCGGCGAGGAGGTCGTGCTGCGCGGCATCAACAAGATGATCATCTGGATGGACATCGACGGCGACCCGTCGTGCGCCGAGATTGCGAAGACCGGCGCCAACGCCGTGCGCATGGTGTGGCTCATGGAAGGGACGCCCGCGCAGCTCGACGAGGCGATCGACAACTGCGTCGAGGCCGGGCTCATCCCGTTGATCGAACTGCACGACGGGATCGGCGACTGGTCGATGCTGCCCACGCTGGTGGACTGGTGGACCTCACCCGAGGTCCTCGCCGTCATCGCGAAGCACCGGCGGCACCTGCTGATCAACATCGGCAACGAGGTCGGCGACGCGACCGTGACCGCTGACGAGTTCCGCGAGGGCTACCACGAGGCGGTGCAGCGGATGCGGGCGGCGGGCATCCACGTCCCGCTCGTCATCGACGGCACCGACTGGGGCAAGAACATCGACGTGCTGCAGTCCGAGGGACCGGCGCTGATCGCGGCCGATCCCGACCACAACCTCATCTTCTCGATCCACATGTGGTGGCCGAGGATGTGGGGCTACACGGCGCAGACGGTGATCGACGAGCTCGCCGAGTCGGTGGCGATGGAGCTGCCGCTGATGGTCGGTGAGTTCGGCAACCGGTGGAACATGACGCCGTCGGGACAGATCCCATACCTGACCATCCTCGAGCAGACCTACCTTCAGGACGTCGGCATGTTCCCGTGGGAGTGGGGCCCCGGCAACATCCCCCAGACGTGGCTCGACATGACCACCGACAGCACCTACGAGACCCTCTTCGGGTGGGGGCTCGAGGTTGCGGTGACCCATCCCTCGAGCATCGCCAACACCGCGGTGCGGCCGTACTCGATGATCCATGGAAGGTGCGCGTCGCCGGCGCTGCGACGGCCAGGTGGGAGGTTGATTCCATAACCCCCGCCCGCATCCGCGCCCGTCCCCGTTCCCGATCCCGTTCCCGAACCTGGCGCTGAACCCGCGGATCGCATGCCGTAGTCGCCGGCGGTGTGTGCGATCCATCGAGGGGTCGTCGCAATCCCGGGAACGGGGACGGGAACGGGAACGAAACCCCTCTCAGTGTGACGCGCCGGTGGTCGACTTGGCCCTTTCCAGCATGTACTCCCTGAAGAACGCGCCCTGCCGGGTCGGGGTGTACTTCCAGTCCGAGATCAGCTGCGGCGGCCAGTCGGGATCGAAGCACCACGCCGTCCACGAAATGCCCTTCTTCTCGAAGTAGGCCATGATCCGCCGGCCGTAGTCCTCGTTCTCGATCACCGGGGTGTGCGCGCCGGGCTCGCCCGCGGCCATGAACCCGATCTCGGCGGCCATCACCGGGTAGGTGTCGGCGACGTAGCCAAAATCCTTCTCCCAGTTCTCCTCCCACGGCTGGGCCGCCTTCATCGGGTAGGGGTGGCTGACGTAGCCGATGCCCGCGAATCCGATCGGGTCGCCTCCGACGCTGCGCAGCTCGTAGGCCCAGTCGAAGCCGCCAACCAGTGGGATCACCGCGGGGTCGTGCGCGCGGATGATGGTGATCATCTGCTCGACGATGACCTTCCACTCCGCCCAGCTGATCCGGCCGAGCTGCTCGCGGTAGGTGGTCGGCTCGTTGAACAGCTCGTAGAAGGCGACCGCCGGGACGCCGGCATAGCGGAAGGAGACGTCCCGCCAGAAGTTGTAGGTCTCCTGCCGGGTCGTGTAGTGCATCGGGTGCTGGAAGACCTCGGTCTCCAGGTTGCCGATGCCGTGCCACTCGATGTTGAGGTAGAGGCCGAGCTCCGAGGCCCAGGTGACGGCCTCATCGAGGAGCTTGAAGTACTCGTCCTTGCCGCGCTCCTTCCAGGCGACCGGGTGGACCGGGATGCGGACCAGGGTGGCGCCCCAGTCCTTGATCACCTGGAAGTGCGCCTTGCTCCAGTGGCCCTGCTTGACGAGCTTGTCCGGGTCGGAGATGTTGACCCCGTAGAGCACGACCGTGTTGCCGTCCTCGTCGACGAACCGGTTGCCCTCGACGTGGATGCGCTGGAGCGAGCGATTGATGCCGCTGGCGTCGAAGGCTTGAGGGTACGGGACGTTCCACCACTCGACTCCGTCCTGTCCGGCTGCGCCGGCCAGGAACGGAGTCGACAATGCGAAGACAGCTAATAGGGCAGCCATGAGACGACGATGGAGTGGGCTCATTACAGTCACCTCCCCAGCTTGAAGATCACACTCCGGTGAGCCCGGATCGGCTCACTTCGTGCCGTAGCTCAGCATCTCCCGCGCGAGCGCGGCGTCAGGGTCGTCGGGCGCGAGCTCCAGGAACCGGGTCAGATGGGTCCTGGCATCGTCGGTTTCACCGATGTTGTACTTGGCCATGCCGAGCAGGAAGTGGGCCCTCGCGTCATCGGGCATTGCCTCGACGACTCGCTCGAGGGCGGCGGCCGCGCTCACCATCTCGTTGGCGTTGAACAGCTCGACCGCGTGGTTGTAGAGCTCGGTGCTGGCCCACTCCGGGTCGCCCGCGATCAGGGCATCGAGGGCCAGCTTGGCGCCCGCCTCGTCCCCGAGCAGGCGCAGGGCGTCGTAGCGGACCTTGAGGGCGTTGGCGTTATCGGGCTCGATCTCGAGAGCCTTTCCAACCAAGGCGGCAGCCTGCGTCGCGTCGCCCTGTTTCAGCGAGACATTGCCCAGCATGACGTAGCCGTTGACGAACTTCGGATCGAGGTCGATCGACTGCCGGAACTTCTCGACGGCAAGCTCGGTGTTTCCAGCGCGATAGGCGTCGATGCCCTTGCGGAACACCTCCTGGGCGGCCGCCGGCGCGGCGCCGGACTGGCGCAGGGCGTTGGCCGCGGCGGCGGCCTTCCCGGCATCGCCCAGCAGGCGGTAGGCGTCGTAGCGCAGAAACAGAGCCTGCGCGTTGGTCGGGCTGATTGCGAGCGCCGCCTCGGCCTCGGCCGCTGCGCCGGCGTAGTCTCCGCGCTCGTGAGCGACAATCGACAGCGCAATGTGGGGCTCGGGGGCCTCCGGGCTGAGCTCGGCCGCCTGCCGGAACTTCGTCTCCGCCAGGTCGAGGTCCCCCTTCTGCTGCGCCGCGGTGCCCTCGTTGAACGCGGTGAGGGCCTTGCCACGGCCGGACGGAACCGGTGCACCGGCCTGGGCGGGCGCGATCGGTACCCGGGACGGCAGGACGATCTCGAGCTTGGTGGTCTTGGTGTAGTCCGGCTGGACGTCCCGGCCAGCGGACTCGTAGCCCTCCTTCTCGATCTGATAGTGGTAGGTCTGCAGGGAGTCGACGTGGGTGATGGCGGCGGTGCCCTTGGCGTTAGTGGTCTTGACGGTCCGATAGTCGCCCTTGGCCGCGCAGGTTGCGGTCACCGTCACCCCTTCGATCGGGTTCCCGGCCACGTCCATGACCGTCACCACCACCCGGGCGGCCTGCGCCTCGGCCGTCGAGGCCGCCACTGCGAGCAGTGCCACCACGCCGAGCCAGGCCGCAATCCACGTTCGTCCCCGCATGCTTGCCTCCAACCGGACCCCGGTGCCGCGACGGCCCATGATAGCCCTTGAAATCGCCGGTCTTCAACCGCCTGGGCAGCGGCCTTATCCACATGGTCGGCCGGCCGAAACGCATCGGCGTCGCGGCCGGGCGACGGGTGTATAATTCAGGGCGGCACCATTGCGTCCGGGCTTGCGGCGGGAGGGAGCGGTTGCAGCTTGTGATGCGCGCGCTCGCAGGTGGCCAGGCTGACGGCCTGTGCACAGTGCGCCCTTCGCGCGCGACCTGCGTCTGGCAGCGGCGCGATCTCTCCCCTTCGGCATCTCCCGCTCGAGAGAGCAGATTCACAGCTCAACCAACGGATGAGCCGGACCGCCGGGTCCGGTCTGTCGGCGTGAGCCGGTTGCACCCGCGGTCGCGGCGCGGAGCACCGCTTTCATCTACTGGAGCATCGAGGAAGGAAGGGAGGAAGGAATGGACCGAAGCATGATGAACCGTCGGCGTGTGTATCTGGTGCTGAGCGCGATCCTGGTGATGATCGCGCCGATGGGCTGGGCGCAGTCGGTCACGACCGGCACGGTGAGCGGCACGGTGCTGCTGCCCGATGGCAGCGCCACCGCCGGGGCGACGGTCGTGCTCGAGGGCCCGGCCCTGGTCTCCGGGCAGCGGACCATGGTGTCGGATGCGAGCGGCAAGTTCATGTTCTTGAGCGTGCCGCCGGGCACCTACACCGTGACCACCAGCCTGCCGAGCTTCAACACCGACAAGGTCGAGAACGTCGCCGTCAACGCCGGCTCGCCGGTCAACTTGGCGATCGATCTCGCGATCGCGGCGTCGACCGGGGAGATCATCGTCACCTCCGAGGCGCCGATCGTGGATACCCGGTCCTCGACCATCTCGACCACGTTCAGCAGCGAGATGCTCGACGTTCTCCCGACATCGCGCGAGTCGTTCTACGACCTGGCGCTGACCGCCCCCGGCATGGCAAACGTCGGCGCCGATGGGTCGTGGCTGCCCAGCCCGTCAGCCTACGGCAGCGCGGCGAACGAGAACATCTTCCTGGTCAACGGCGTCAACACCACCAACCCCCGTGGCGCCCCATGGGGCTCGCTGGTGCAGGTGAACTACGACACCGTCGAGCAGGTCAAGGTCCTGTCGCTCGGCTCGCAGGCCGAGTACGGCTCCTTCTCCGGCGCCGCGGTCGACGTGCTGACCAAGTCCGGCAGCAACGACTTCCACGGCAGCGCCGCCTATTACGACCAGATCGGCGGCGCCGGGAACAACGCGACCACCAACTTTGATGCCGATTGGCTGTATGCGGATCCGGCGGACGATCTCACCACAACGCCCATCGACAACTGGGAGGCCAACGCCACCCTGGGCGGACCCATCCTGCGGGACAAGCTGTGGTTCTACGCCGGCTACAGCCACCGCGACTCGGAGACCGACACTCCGCTCTGGATCCCGCTCGAGACCTACCAGTCGGACCTCTACGACATCAAGCTCACTGGCGAGTTCGGCGGCAGCCACAGGCTGTGGCTGGGCTACCACTTCGAGGACAACGAGAGCGGCAACGTCACCTGGGGTCCGACCTGGGACCCCACCATGTACTACGACTCGCCGGTCGAGAACAACACCTGGCAGCTCGAGTACCAGTGGGTGATCTCGGACACCAACCTGGCCGGCTTCAAGTACCTGGGCTTCGACACCGACCAGAACCCCTCGATCCCGGCGCTCGTCGGGCACCCGGGCTACGTCAACTGGTGGAAGTGGATCGGCGGCCGCTCGGTCGGCGTCAACGGCGACTTCCCCTACATCGAGGCGCAGAAGTCCAAGCGCGACACCCTCCAGGCCGACTTCACGCACTATGCCGAGGACTGGGCCGGATCCCACGAGATCAAGTTCGGCGCCCAGTACACCACGGCCAACGGCGACTGGATGGGCGGCTACTTCCAGGGCTACGCCAACTTCGCCTACCCCTACGGCTGGGGCTACAGCCGCGAGTACATGAACAACGCCTGGTGGTCCTGCGACTACACCTGGTGCGTGGCGCCCAACGACACTGTCGCCTTCTACAATCGCAAGACCATCCGCAACCCGTGGCTCAACGCGCGCGAGTCGGACTCCCTCGGCTTCTTCGTCGACGACCAGTGGGTCGTCTCCGACCGCATCACCCTCAACCTCGGGCTGCGCTACGACAACATGACGGCCGACTACGGCAAGGGCAAGATCTACGAGAACTTCGACAATCCTGACGACATCAACAACCCGGTCGTTCTGCGCGAGACCGCGGCCTTCGACGTCTACGACTTCACAACCTGGTCGCCGCGCCTCGGCATCGCCTGGGACCTGACCGGCGACGACAAGACGGTGCTGCGGGCGCACGTGGGACGCTACTACGCGCCGCTCAGCGTCGAGGCCCTGCGCCGGCTCGGGCCGGATATGGGCACGTACACCGAGGAAAACTGGATCTACTGGTTCCCGTACGAGGACGTGGACCAGAACGGCAATAACTCGATCGACCCCAACGAGGTGGTGTGGGCGACCGGGCAGCTCTACGGCATGGACCCGGCGTACCTGCGGTCGTCCAACCAGGTCGGAGGCTCATTCCGGTTGACGGTTGCGGACGGCACCTCGAGCCCCTACACCGACCAGTTCAACATCTCGCTCCAGCACCAGCTCGCCAACGACCTGGCCATCGAGGTCAGCTACATCTACAAGCAGACCAAGGACTTCCTGGTCCTGGAGCCGTACGACCTGGCGAGCGGCGAGGCATACCAGTGGGAGTCCCGGCCGTACACAACCTGGACCGGCTACGAGACTGAGGTCTGGTCGATCGTCGTCGAGGACTGGAACGGCGACGGCGTGATCGACGGCACCGATGCCGGGTACCCGGGGAACGGCGCCTACCGCGGCTGGCGGGCGACCAACCTCTCGAGCTGGAACGGCCAGGACGTGGACCGGACCTTCCAGGGCCTGCAGCTGGTCCTGAACAAGCGCTACTCCAACCGCTGGCAGGGCAACTTCGGGATCAACTACACCAACACCGACGGCTTCTACCCCAGGACCGTCGACCAGAACTGGTACATCGACGGGCCGCTGACCATGGACACGCCGTTCGGCAGCACGCCCAATCATTTCCAGAACAACCTCAGCGGGCCGGCGCTGATGACCCCCGAGTGGATGGCCAAGGTCGCCGGCAGCTACACCATCCCGGTGATCGAGACCGACCTCGGCTTCCGGCTGCGCTACGACTCGGGCCGGGCGATCTTCCCGATCGACAACAACCTGGGCCCCTTCTACGCGTCGTGGATGGGGCCCTACGACCCCGCGACGACCCTGGTGTCGGCCGGGTGGGGCGACCAGATCGTCGCCAGCGATCCCGACGACCCCGACTGGATGCCGTCGACCACGATCCTCGACCTCAGCCTGAGCAAGCGCTTCGGCATCGGTGAGTGGGGCGGCCTGTCGATCTCCGTCGATGGGCTGAACATCCTCAACGAGGACGCGCCGAACCGGGTCGGCTACACCGGCGCCGACTATGGCCAGGTCGGCTCGATCGTGCTGCCGCGGATCTTCCGGCTCGGTGTGAAGCTCGACTTCTAGTCCTTTCAAGATCGCTGTTATCCTGTGGAGGGCCCACCCGGGCCCTCCAGTTTCATGTGCCCCGGTGTCCGTTCCCGTTCCCGTTCCCGTTCCCGACCGGGCGCGGAGGAGTCCCGCGTCCGGCCGGACGCGGTGGTTGGAGCCCCCGGCCCGGGTGCCGTGCGATGGAGGCCCGAGCTCACGATGACTCGCCGACTGGGAGCCGCGATCGCGGTCCTTGCGGCCCTCGCGGTGGTCGCGGCCGTGGTGTGGTGGGGTGCGCGCGCGGTCGGCCCAGGGTCGGCCGGCGGGCGCTCCGGCGACGCCCTCCGCTCGAAGCTGCAACACGCCAACGTCCTCCTGATCACCCTCGACACCACCCGCGCCGACCGGATCGGCGCCTATGGCTGGGCCGCGGCCGAGACCCCGCGCCTCGACCGGCTGGCGCGCCAGGGCGTGCTCTTCGAGCAGACCGTCACCCCGACCGCCTTCACCCTGCCCGCGCACTCCTCGATCCTGACCGGCCTCTACCCGCCGTTCCACGGCGTGCGCCTCAACGGCGGCGCGGCGCTCGCCCAGGTCCAGACCACCCTCGCCGAGCGGCTGAGCGGCGCCGGCTACCGCTGCGGCGCGGTCGTCGGCGCCTTCGTCATCGACCAGCGCTGGGGCCTGAACCAGGGCTTCGAGCACTATGACGACAACTTCAAGCTGGGGCCTGACCAGCGCCTCGACCTGGCCGGCGTGCAGCGTACGGCCGACCAGGTCGTCGACCTCGCCGTCGAGTGGCTGGAGGCGGGCGACGCCCGCCCCTTCTTCGCCTGGCTCCACCTCTACGACCCGCACATCCCGTACGAGCCGCCCGAGCCCTACAAGACCCGCTTTTCGGGCCGCGGCGTGGGCGGGCTCTACGACGGCGAGCTCGCCTTCACCGACTCCCAGGTCGGCCGCGTCCTCGACTGGCTCGAGGAGCGCGGCGTTGCAGAGCGCACGGTCGTGGTGGTGGTCGGCGACCACGGCGAGGCCCTCGGCGACCACGGCGAGGCGGAGCATGGCTACTACGTCTACGACGCCACGGTCCGGGTGCCCCTGATCGTCCGGGTGCCCGGGTCCGGCGCCGCCGGCCTGCGCGTGGCCCAGCAGGTGCGCACGATCGACGTCATGCCGACGGTGCTCGACCTGGTGGGCGTCGAGCCGCCACGACCGCTTCACGGCCAGTCGCTGCTGCCGCTGATCCTCGATCCCTCTCGCGGCGAGCCTCGCCCGGCCTACTCGGAGTCGATGGCGGTCCACCTGCAGTACGGTTGGAGCGCGCTCTACGGCCTGCGCACCGCGACGCACAAGTTCATCGACGCCCCGCGGCCCGAGCTCTACGACCTGCAGCACGATGCCGGCGAAGCGATAGACCGGCTGCGCGACGAGCCCGCGCTCGCCGAGGAGCTGCGGTCGCAGCTTGCCGCGTTGCGCGAGGAGATCGCGGCCGGCGCGCCGGCGACCGAGGCGGCCGACCTCGACCAGGAGACCCTCGGCATGCTGGCGGCCCTCGGCTACGTCGGCGGCGACAGCGCTGCGCCCGAGGGCGGGAATCTCGCCGACCCCAAGGACAAGCTCCACCTCTTCGAGGCAGTGGGCTGGGCGTCCCAGCTGATGATGAAGGACAGCTGGGCGGAGAGCGCGGAGGTCCTCGAGAAGGTGCTCGCCGAGGACCCCGGCGTCGGCCAGGCCAAGCACATGCTCGCCACCTGCTACCGCAAGACTGGCCGCACCGCGGAGGCCAAGGCGCTGCTCGACGAGTATCTGCGCGAGCACCCGGACAGCACCCCGGCGCTGATCACCATGGCCGGCATCCTCTCGGAGGAGGGCCGCCACGACGAGGTGGTGGCGCTCGCCAAGCGGATCCTGGCGGTCGACCCGCGAAACGCCGAGGCCTACGCGCTCATGGCAGGTGCCCACATGGACAGCGGCGACCACCTCGCGGCGCTGCCGCTGCTCGAACGAGCGGTCGAGATCCAGCCCAAGCTGACCCGCAACCGCCTCAACCTCGCGGTCGCCAACATCAACCTCGGCCACCTCACCGAGGCTGAGCGCGAGCTCGACGCCATCATCGACGAGCACCCGAAGTTCCCGCTCGCGCACTTCCACCTCGGGCTGGCCTACGAGGAGCAGGGGCGCCTGCCCGAGGCCCGCGCGGCCTACGCCGAGGAGGTCGAGCTCTTCCCGAACAACGTGCCGGCCCGCTTCAACCTCGGCGACGTGGCGTTCGAGCTCGGCGACGCGGCGGCCGCCGAGCAGGAGATGCGGACCCTCATCGAGCAGTCGCCCGACACGGCGAAGCCGTACCTGCTGCTCGCCCGCGTGCTGCTGCAGCAGGGCCGGGACCTGCCCGAGGTGGAGCGGCTCGCCAAGGCCGGCCTCGAGCGGACCGAGGCCGACGACCTGAAGGTCCTCGGCTACTACCTGCTCGCCGACGTCTACTCGCGCCAGGGCCGGCAGGCCGAGCTCGAGCAGGTTCTGAGGCGAGCGCAGGCCCACCGATCTCGGATCGAAGCGAAGGCAGGGTAGTGACCCGGGGAGGGCGGAAGGTGCGAGTCGTTGCGGCTGCGCTCGCCATGTTGACCCTCGCGGTCGGCTGTGCTGGCCGGCCTGAGGCGCCAACCCGGGACTTCGTCAGGGTTGAGGGGACGCAGTTCCTGCGCGACGGCGAGCCCTACCGCTTCGTCGGCGCCAACCTCTGGTACGGATGCAACCTGGCGGCGCTTGCCGAGGCCGGCGACCGCGAGCGGCTGCGCCGTGAGCTCGACCTCCTGCGCTCGCTCGGCATCGACAACCTCCGCGTGATGGGCGCCTCCGAGGGCCTCGGCCAGCCCAACACGGTGTGGCCGGCGATCCAGCCGGAGCTCGGGACGTACGACGAGCGGCTGCTCGACGGGCTCGACTTCCTGCTCGCCGAGATGGCGCGGCGCGACATGCTGGCGGTGATCTACCTCAACAACTACTGGGAGTGGTCGGGGGGCATGGCGCAGTACGTGTCGTGGCTCGATTCCGAGCCGGTGCCCAACCCGGGTCTGCCCGAGTACACGTGGGACCAGTTCATGTTTTTCTCGGCCCGCTTCTATCGCCACGCCGGCGCCAACGCCGCCTTCCACCGCTACGTCGAGATGCTGGTCAATCGCAAGAATGGCCACACCGGCGTTCGCTACCGGGACGACCCGACGATCATGGCCTGGCAGCTCGCCAACGAGCCGCGGCCAGGACGGCGCAGGCAAGGCAAGCAGAACTTCGGCGCCTTCACCAGGTGGGTCGGCCACACCGCCGGCTACATCCGCTCGCTTGACCCGAATCACCTGATCTCGACCGGCAACGAGGGGCTCAAGGGCTGCGTCGAGTCGGCTGGCACCTACCTCGACATCCACCGATTCAGCAACATCGACTACATGACCGTCCACCTCTGGCTCCTTAACTGGAGGTGGTACGACCCGCTGCAACACGAGGCGACCTACCCCGAGGCCGAGCGGCTGGCGATCGACTACCTCGACCAGCACATCGCGTTCGCCGAGCAGCTCGGCAAGCCCCTGGTCCTGGAGGAGTTCGGCGTCCCCCGCGACCTCCATTCCTTCTCGCCAACAGCGGCCACGACCGCTCGTGACCGGTTCTTCGCCACCGTCTTCGAGCGCATCCACGCGAACGCGGCGGAGGGAGGTGTTTTCGCCGGCAGCAACTTTTGGACCTGGGGCGGCTACGGGGCAACAGCGGACCCGGACGACCCGGCCTGGCATCACGGCGACAGCTTCACCGGCGACCCGCCGCACGAGCCGCAGGGCCGCAACTCGGTGTTCGCGACCGACACCTCGACGCTCGCGGTTCTGGAGCACTACGCCCGCCGGATGCAGGCGGTAGGCGGGCAGTGATGCAGCGCGGGCGTCTCCTGCTCGCGGGCGCCCTCGCCCTCGTGCTCGCCGGCCCGGCGCGGGGTCAGTTCCTCGAGACGTTCGACGAGCCGGAGCTGCGGCTCGACCCGAGCGGAGTCGACGGCTGGGCGTTCTTCACCGGCGACGGTGAGGCGACCATGGAGCTCGTGGCCACCGGCGAGGGCCACGGCTCGATCGTGGTTGACGCGCGCAACGACCGCCGCAACGTCTGGTGGGCGCTCATCAAGCACCGGGTCTCGCAGGACATCGACGTGGCGCGGCTGGCCGAGCCCGACTGGGAGCTGCGGGTCGAGGCGCGGGTCCGGACGAGCCACGCCCCCCGCCGAGTCAACCTCCACGTCAACACCCAGCGAACGACCGACTTCCACAGCCACCTCATGGAGTTCGACCTGCCGGTCGCCGGCGTCTGGCACGAGATCAGCATGACGACTCGCGACTTCCCGGTCGTCCCGGGCGACACCGTGTTCGTCCAGATGGCGCTGATGGACTGGGGGCATGACGCCTACCGAGTCGACGTCGACTACCTCAGGGTCGACGTCGTCGAGGCGGCGCGGGCTGCACCTGACCTCGGGTATGCGGTGCCGTACCACCCGCCGGTCCCGGACCCGGCCTCCTTCGCGAGCGCGGTCGACGCGATCGAGGCCGCGGTCGTCGACCTCGCCAACCCGGACGTCAACCTCGGCGAGTGGTCGATCCTCGACGGCGGCGCCGGGCAGCGGGTGCTGACGGTCGACGGCACGATGTGGACGGTCCTGCGCTTCGATCTCGCCGGGCTGCGCGGCCGGCGCCTTGCCGGCCAGGGCCTGCTCGAGCTGACGACGGCCTCGCTCCAGCGCGACGCCCGGGAGATGAAGGACATGGGTCTGGTCCGGGTGGTGGAGATCCTGGGCGGCGACCCGGCGTGGCGCCGGGAGAGGGTCACGCTCGACAGCCTGCTGCAGGGCAGAGCCCTCGCCGAGGTCTGCAGCCCGCAGCCGATCATCGACTGGCCGGTGATCGAGACCGCCGGCGGAAAGACTCTGTTCGTCATCTCGCGGCCGGTCCTCCAGCGGCTGATCGATGGCCGTACCCTCGGCCTGGCGCTGACGCCGCTCGGGCCGATCGATGCCTCGTTCCGCTGCCGGGGGGCCGACGCTCCGCGGCTGCTGTTCAACCTCGAGGAGTGATGGAGGGGAGCCATGCGCAACGTGTTCGCGGTACTGGCGGTGCTCGCGGCGACGACTGCAGCGGCCCAGGAAGCTCCGGAGGATGCGATCCTGCAGGAGCTGCGCTCCGGTAAGGGCTTCATCGCGACCCCGGTGTTCACCGTCGAGGAGGACGAGAAGCTGCTCTCGCTGTTCGCCGGTCTGCGGGTGGCGGACGTCTCGGACGGCATGGACGCCGTGGGCCTGCACAACCTGGGCCTCATGGACCCCGCGATCCACCCGCTGTGGAAGGACGCCGCGACCTACCGCCACCGGTTCGCCGGCATCGCCGTCACGGCGCGCTACGTGCCAACCAATCTCCCGCCCGCCGGCCGGCGCGACGTCGCGGACTTCGACCGCTGGGTGGGGGAGTGGTACACCGAGCTCTCGCCCGAGCCCTTCGAGGTGCTGCTGCGCCCCGGCTCGGCGCTGGTGCTCGACGACGCGGACGATGTCGACGTGGGTTCGATCGGCTCGTACAACATCCTCGCCTGGAGGAAGCGCGGTATGGTCGGGGTGGTCACCGATGGTACCGCCCGCGACACCGACGAGGTCGAAACCGAGGGCGTGCCGCTCTACTTCCGCGGCGTCGGTCGCGGCATCCGGCCCGGCCGCAACCAGATCGAGTCGGTCAACCGGCCGGTGGTCTGCGGCGGCGTCCTGGTTATTCCGGGCGACGTGGTGGTGGCCGACGGCGACGGCGTGGTGGTCGTGCCGCGCCCGGTCGCGGCCGAGGTCGCCCGCTACGCGCGCGGCATCCTCGCCGGCGACAAGGAAGGCCGCCGCGAGCTCTACCGCGAGCTCGGCCTGCCCGCCGACCCCTCCGTCGACTGACGGTGGCTGGAGTTTGCATCGCCCTGGCGGTCTGGTCACGTGGGATCGGCCGGGTTTTGGCGCTTCACGAACACCGCAGCACGAGTTACGTCTCGACGGACATCGGTGAGTGGTTCTTCACCCCGCGTTTCTGAACTCCGTTTCGACGATTCCTGATCTGCGATGCGCGCAGCGCATCAATCTCGACGCCCGGGGGGAGAGGCCAGCCCATGGCATGGCCGTCAGTGCCTCGCTCAGGGGCCTCTACCCCCGGGCGTCGAGCGGAACGGCGACGCCGGCAGGCCCTCGGCGTTGACCAGGTTTGCCCCCGCCGGGTTGTCGGCCCAGGCGTAGCGCACCGCCACCGGCTCCGCCACTTGGTCGCTCCAGACCACCACCCGGTCGCCCTCGATGACCGCCTCGGCGCGGACGAACGTCTGATCGTCGCCGGCGATGGCGAACTCGGCGAGCCTGCCGTCGCTGCGGCCCCTGGCTGCCAGCCCGCCACCAGTGTGGTCGAAGGCGATGACGACCCGGCCGTCCTTGATCTCGTGGCTGCGGTAGGTGGGACCGGAGAACACGAGCTTCTCGCTGTAGGCCACCTTGCGCGCGGCCAGCGCGAGCCGTCGCCCCACCTCCTGCTTGTTGCGCGGGTGGATGTCGGCGGCGTCACCGATGTCGATCGCCACTGCCTGGGCGGTGTTGGGCAGGGCCAGGGCCGCCGACTGCGACTCGCGCAGCATCGCCCAGTCGCTGTCGCCGGGCTCCTCGACCGGCTCCCGGAAGTTGGCGAGCTGCACCCACAGGAAGGGCAGGTCGCCGCGTCCCCAGTCCGCGCGCCACTGCCGGATCATGGTCGTGAACAGCGTGCGGTAGGCAAAGGCGTCGTCCCCGCCCGCGTTCGACTCGCCCTGGTACCAGAGGAAGCCGGCGACCGGGAAGGGCAGCAGCGGGTGGATCATCTTGTTGTAGAGCACGGTCCGCACCTGGTTCTTGCGGTACTCGGTGCTGACGTTCACCCAGCCAATCCGGAAGCGCCACCGCTCGGCCAGCGGCCGCCGGGCGCCGCCGGACTCCAGGAAGCGGGTGTCGGCGCTGCCGTAGAGCCCGCCGCCGCCGCCCCCGTCCTCGACCCGGATCGCGATCACGTTGCGGCCCGGCCGCAGCGCCTCCGGCGGCACGTCGTAGAGGCGGGCCCGGTTCCAGGCCCAGTCGGTGCGGCCGACCTGCTGGCCGTTGACCCAGCTCGTGTCGCAGTCGTCGACGGTGCCGAGCCCGAGCCGGATCCCGGCCTTGGCCTCGTCCGCGGTCAGCTCGAAGCTCGATCGGTACCAGGCGATGCCGTCCATCCCGTCCCAGCCCTGCTCCTCCCACAGCCTCGCCGCGTCGAGCTCCAGCCATCCCGAGTCGTCGAGGTCGGGAGCGGCCCACACCGGCCGGCCGTCGACGATGCCGCCGTCGCTCGCAGGCAGCTCGCCGACCTTCGCGCGGATCGACGCGAGCGTCGCCTGCTCCGCTTCGGCCTCCGCGTCGAGCAATCCGGCCATCGTCGCGGCGTCGAGACCGAGGGCCTCGGCGCTCATCCACGGCTCGATGCGGCTGCCGCCCCACGAGGTGTTGATGAGGCCGATCGGCACGTCACGGTGGTGGCGCAGCTCGCGCGCGAAAAAGTAACCGACGGCGGTGAAGCCGCCGACGTGCTCGGGGCCGGCCGTCTCCCAGGCGCCTCCGGCGAGCGTCATCGCGAGGGCGACGCGGCCCACGACTTGGGGACCTTGAAGTGGCGGATGCTGGGATCGCTGGCCGCCGCGATCTCCTCGGCGCCGTTCTGCGAGTCGGCCACCGCCCACTCCATGTTGGACTGGCCCGAGCAGACCCAGACGTCGCCCACGAGCACGTTGGCGAAGCTCAGACTGGCGCCGTCTCCCGTCACCGTGAGGGCGTGGGGCCCGCCGGCCTTCAGTGGTGGCAGCACGGCCCGCCAGCGCCCATCCGCATCGGCGGTCGCGGTGACGCTGTGGCCGGCGATCGCGACCGTGACCGCGGCCGCGGGCGACGCCGTGCCCCAGACCGGGACCGCAGCATCGCGCTGCAGCACCATGTCGCTGCCGAAGAGGTTGCTCACCGCGAGCTCGGCGGCGGCGGGTTGCGCGACTGCCACCAACACGATCAGCGTCACGACACAGCGCATGCTGCCCTCCCGGTCAGTCGTTCGCGTCCAGCACCCGGACTAGGCGGACCATCAGCACGTCGTGGCCGGCGATCTCGGCCTTCATGGGCCGGCGCGTCGTGCCCAGGTCATTGCCGGTCCACAGGTCATGAATCCGGTAGAGCCTCGCCTTGAAGAGGGCCTGCCGGTCCGCGAGCTCGTCTGCCACATCCTCGTCCTGCCACACGAACTCCAGCCGCTGCGATGACGCGCTCCGGTTGAGCACGCACATCGCCCAGTCCCCGCCCTCGAGCGGCTTGAACCAGAGCTCGAGCGCGCCGTCGGTGGCGTACTTGAACCCCTGAATGCCGAGCGGATCCTGGTCGACGGCGATGACCTCGCGGTTGGTGAGGATCGACCGCGTCGGCTCTGACATCGTGGTCAGGTCGTTGCCGGCGATGAGCGGGGCCGCGAGCATCGCCCACATCGAGAAGTGGGCACGGTCTTCGGCCTCGCTCATGCCGTTACCGACCTCCATCATGTCGGGGTCGTTCCAGTGGCCGGGCCCGGCGTGCACTCGCAGGCCCTCCTGCATGTCGAGGATGCGCAGCACGCCCCACGACGACCAGTCGCCGTGGTCGACCTCGCAGTCCCAGCAGGGAGCGATGTCGCCGGTGGTCCGCCACAGGTGGCCGATCGCCTTCCCCCACTCCCAGGGCCGGTTGTCGCCCCACTCGCAGATGCCGAACACCACCGGCCGGCCGGCGGCCGTGAGGGCTGCCGCCATGGTCTGGTAGGCGCCCTCGGCGTTGAGGCCCTCGGTGTCGCACCAGTCGTACTTGAGGTAGTCGATCCCCCAGCGCGCGTAGCTGAGGGCATCCTGGAACTCGTGGCCGCGGCTGCCCGGACGGCGGCCGCAGGTCGTCCACCCGGCGTCGGAGTAGAGCCCGAGCTTCAGCCCCTTGGAGTGGACATATTCGGCGAGCGCCTTCATGCCGGAGGGGAAGCGCTCGGGGTCGGGCTGGATGAAGCCGTCGGCGTCGCGCTCGCCCTGCCAGCAGTCGTCGATCACGAGGTAGCGGTAGCCCGCGTCCCGCATCCCGGCAGCGACCATTGCGTCGGCGGTCTCCCGGACGATGCTCTCGCTCACGGTGCACTCGAAGTGGTTCCAGCTGTTCCAGCCCATCGGCGGCGTCAACGCGAGCTCCTCGCACTTCTGCGCTTGGACGCCTGTCGCACCGGACAGAAGCACCATCGCGAGCGCGCCCACGATCCCTCTCATCGGCTCCCTCCCATGAGCTTCAGGTTGCGCTCGATGAGCTCGATCCGCTGCGTGACGCAGGCGGCCGACCGCAGCGGATCGGGCGGCGTGTTGCGGCAGTAGTCGACCAGCCGCTCGACGGTGGTCGTGGCGACGTGGCAGCGGGTGTCAGAGGAGGCGTAGTAGATGTACAGCTCGCTGTCGGGTCGGTCGATCCACCCGCACGAGAAGACCACGTTCGAGACGTCGCCGACGCGCTCCTCGCCGTCGGGTGCGAGCAGGTAGCCGCCGGGCGCGTGGATGACGCGCCACGGCTCGTCACGTGCGGTGAGGAAGGCATAGAGCACGTAGCGCAGCCCGGCCGCGGTGCCGCGCACGCCGTGGGCGAGCTGCAGCCAGCCGTGGTCGGTCCTGATCGGCGCCGGGCCGAGCCCGTTCTTGACCTCGGTGATGGTGTGGTAGGCGCGGTCGTGGACGATCGTCTCACGCTCGATGACCGCTCCCTCGATGCGCTTCGACAGGCCCCAGCCGATGCCGCCGCCCGATCCGGCCTCGATGAAGCCGTCCTGCGGCCGGGTGTAGAAGGCGTAGCAGCCGTCGATGAAGTCGGAGTGGAGAACCACGTTGCGCTGCTGGGGCGACGGCGTCCTCAGGTCGGCCAGGCGCTCCCAGGTCTCGAGATCGTGAGTGCGCGCGATGCCGCACTGGGCCACCGCCGACGAGAGGTCGCCGCGCCGCGCGCTCGGGTCCTTGCGCTCGGTGCAGAACAGGCCGTAGATCCAGCCGTCGGCGTGCTCCACCAGGCGCATGTCGTAGACGTTGACGTCGGGCTCGCCGGTCTCGGGCATCACCACCGGGCGATCGCGGAAGCGGAAGCCGTCGACGCCGGTCTCGCTCTCGGCGACCGCGAAGAAGCTCTTGCGGTCCGCACCCTCGACCCGCGCCATCAGGCAGCACTTCCCGTCGAGGAAGATCGCTCCCGGGTTGAAGACCGCGTTGACCGCGATCCGCTCGAGCAGCAGCGGGTTGGTCGCCTGGTTGAAGTCGTAGCGCCAGAACGGCGGCGTGTGGGCGGCGGTCAGCACCGGGTGGCGCCAGCGCTGGACCACCCCGTTGGTGCGGTCCTCCGGCTCGTTGGGCCGCGCTATCAGCCGCTCGTAGTCGTCGAAGATCTGCCGCCTGCGGTCGTCGAACTCCTGGATCCTCATGGCGCCGCCCCACCGGCGTCGGCCAGACGCCGCATCATTTCGAGGCACATCCGGATGCTGTGGTAGGGACACTTCCACTCCGACACCTTGGGCTCGGCCGGGTCGACCGTGCCGTCGTCCCTGACCCGCCAGAACCACTCGCCGTGGACCCGGTCCACGAGGTAGCGATCGATGAAGCGCCAGCTGGCGGCGGACGCGTCGGCGAAGGTCCGCTCGCCGGTGAGCTGAAAGGCGTGCCAGAAGCCGATCACCGCCTCCGCCTGGCACCACCAGTCGTGGTCGTGGTTGGTCACCGCGCCGCCCCGCCCTTCGTAGGCGAGCCCGCCGTCGGCGTCGAGCCCCTGGGCCAGCACCGTCCGCGCGAGGTCTGCCGCCCACGCCTGCGCCGTTGCCTGCAGCTCGTTGTCGGCGAGCGCCTCCGCTGCCTCGCACAGCAGCCAGGCCGCCTCGATGTCGTGGCCGAAGGTGTAGCTGTCGGAGCAGACCTTCCACCGCTCGTCGAAGAAGGGGCGGAGATGCCGGTGGCGCGGGTCCGGGCCGATGATGTGCCGGTCGAAGAGGGACAGCAGCTCGGCCAGCCGCTCGGCGGTCACGGCGGACGGCCGAGCCCGGTGGAGGTTGGTGAACGCCTCCAGGAGGTGGAGGTGGGTGTTCATCGACTTGGCGACGTCCATGTCCTTGTCCGACAGCCGCAGGTCCTCAGCCTCGGACCAGTCGGCGGCGCGGGCCTCGATCCAGCCGCCGAAGCGGTCGTCGTGGGCGTGACGGTCGATCAGCTCGACGAGCTCGTCCGCGGCGTCGAGGGCGACGGCGTTCCCGGTCGCGCGGAAATGCTCGGCGAGCGCGTAGATCGCGAACGCCTGGCCGTAGGTCTTCTTGGAACGGTCGAGCGGCCGCCCGTCGGCGTCGACCCGCCAGAAGTAGCCGCCGTGCTCGCGGTCGCGGAAGCGACCCTCGAGAACGTCGAAGGCGCGTCGCGCCAGCGCGAGGTCGCGCTCGTCCCCGAGCTCGCGGTGGAGCGCCGAGAAGGTCCACAGCAGGCGGGCGTTGAGGATCAGCCCGCGCGGCGCGTCGCCGCGGACCGTGCCGTCGCTCGCCATCTCGGCGATGAAGCCGCCGTGGACGTGGTCGAGGCTGCGCTCCCGCCAGAACGGCAGCAGGTTGTTCTCGAGCTCGGCGGCGATGGCATCCCGGAGGGCCGACCGGTCCATGGCGTCAGTCCTCGAGCTTGTCGTACCAGGTCTTCTTGAGAATGAGCATCGTCACCGCAGTGATGGCCGCGGTCACCGCCACCGCTTTCCACTGCATGAGCACGAAGTAGATCGGCAGCGCCACCAGGGCGGTCTGCCAGGCGGTTCCCACCCCGATGTTGAACATGTCGCGCTTGAAGTTGCGGTTGCGCCGGAAGTCGGGATCCTCGGCCTCGACCAGGCGGCGGATCGGTCCCCAGAAGCCCCACGGCCGCACGGTGCGGTAGAAGTGCTTCAACGTCTCTTCGTCGGTCGACTTGGTCAGGAAGGTGCCGAGCAGGCAGCCGATCAGCGAGATCCCCATCAGGTGCGGGAAGTAGTAGAGCGGCAGCATCTGCGGCCAGATCGCCGGGAAGACGAGCGCCGGGATGATGCCGGCGACCATGCCCCAGAAGTAGCCGAAGCCGTTGAACCGCCACCAGTACCACTTGAGCACGTTGGACGACAGGTAGGCGCCCCACAGCGCCGACACGATCCACTGCAGCAGGTTGTTGACGTTCTTGGCGTAGAAGCCGAGCACCATGCTGACGACGACCAGCAGCAGCCCGCTCGCGTAGTTGATCAGCACCGTTCGCCGGTGCGTGGCCTTGGGGTCGATGTATTTGTGGTAGAGGTCGTTGACGACGTAGGCCTGGGCGGCGTTGAGGGTGCCGGCAAAGGTCGAGACGAAGGCCGCCGCCAAACCGGCCAGGAGAAGACCTGTGAACCCCGCCGGGACGAACTCGTTGATCGCCGAGGGCAGGATCTGCTCGAAGTCGAGCTGGCCGCCCACGATCAGGTCGAGCCGGTCGTAGAACAGCAGTCCGAGGACCATGAAGCCGGCGATCATCAGGTAGCGGGTGGGGCCCAGCACCAGGCTCACGAAGCCGCTCATCAGCGCGCCCTCGCGCGGTGACTTCGTCGCGAGGATCTTCTGCATGTCGTAGTTGGGCGCCGGGCCGGCGGCGCTGACCAGGATCCCCTTGAAGACCATCATCATGAAGAAGATCGTGAACAGCGAAAACTGGTCGGAGACGATCTTCTGATTGACCTCGGCGATGATCCCGCTCCAGTCGAGGTCGAGCTCCCAGCCGAACCACGGGCTCATCCAGCCATCGGGCACCACCAGGGGGTTGGCGGCCAGGGCGGTCATGGCGATCACCGCCACCACCACCGCCGAGATGGTCATGATGGTGTACTGGAGGACATCGGCGAGCACGATCGACCGCATCCCGCCGAGAACGGTGTACCCCACCGCCACCAGGGTGAAGACGATGCCGTAGAGGTGGGGCACGTGCTCGGGTGAGACCGAGATCCCCAGCCAGGGCTGCACCACCTCCCACGGGATGAAGATCTCGACGAACTTGCCGAGCCCGACGAAGCCGTAGGCGAGGAAGCCGAGCCCACCGATCAGCGCGAAGACCACGACCACCATGTGCGAGAGGCGGGCGCCGACGCCGCTGCCGAAGCGGGTCTCGATCCACTGGGCGCCGGTGGTCACGTTCGACCGGCGCAACCAGGCCGACAGGTAGACCATCAGGAAGATCTGGTTGAAGGTCGGCCACAGCCACGGCAGCCAAATGCTCTTGAGCCCATAGACGAAGCCGATGGTGACCAGCCACATCGTCCCCGAGATGTCGAACATGCCGGAGGCGTTGGACAGGCCGAGCATGTACCACGGCAGGCTCTTGTCTCCTAGCAGGTAGGACTCGACGCTTCTCGCCGCCCGCCGGCGCACCGCGAGACCGATTGCGGTGACCGAAACCAGGTAGACGGCGATGATGGCGAGGTCGAGGCCGGTCACTCCGAGCTGTGCCATGTGTCCCCTCCGAGCGATCCCTCAGTCGATCCCTTACGACTCGGCGTAGCCGGACCCTCAGTGCGCTGCCGCTGTCTCGCCCTCGGCCGGCCGCCTGCACCCCTCAGCCGCCCCGCCCTCGTCACCGGCCGCAAAGCAGACCATGGAGACCACGGGGTCGACGACCATCAGCTCGGCCTCCCCGACTGGCGCGCTGGCGGCCTCGAGCCGGGCGAGGCGCGGCTCGAGCCAGCCCCCCGGCGCATCGAGGCGCGAGGCGGCGAGCTCGAGAGCCTCGAGCCCGATCGTCGCCACGTCGGCGAGCGCTGCCGACAGCGGCTCCATCTCGACGAGCCCGGGAGACGCGCGCAGCGTCGGAGCGACGGCCGCGTGGTTGTCCCGCCAGACGAGCAGCGACGACCGCGCCGCCTCGACATCGGCCGCCGTCGTGAAGCCGCCGGCGAGCAGGCGTTCCACGGTCCACCGGAAGTCGCGGGCCGGCGCCGCGTCGGCCCATGAGATGTCCACCAGCCGGGTCAGCGGCGAGAGTTGGGTGTAAGGGTGGGGCGTGCCCTCGCGCAGCGCGTTGCGCCGGTAGATCTTGACCGGCTCAACGGCGCCGAGCAGGTTCTCGAGTGGCGCGAGGTCCTGGCACCGGCACAGCCGGCGCAGCATCATCGGCCGGTTCTTGAGGTGCTGCAGTCCGTGCTCCTCGAGCTGCAGGCTGACCCGATCGAGCCGGCGGTACATGTCGGCGACGTCGGTCACGCTGCCCGGCGACCAGAACCGCTCGGCGATCGCGGCGGTGCGCGGCCAGATCCGGGAGTCCTCAGTTTCCGGTGTGACGAACTCGGCCCACATCGTGGCCTCGCCGCCCAGGATCAGCCGGCGCGCCTCCTCGGGCAGCGGCGAGTCCGCAGGCAGCGGGTCGTTGAGGTAGTGGAAGTCGGTCGGCTGCATGAGGTCGATGTAGTAGCCGTTGGAGAGGATCCCCGCGTAGCCGCGGCTCGCCGCCTCGGCGAGCGACTCGCGCCCCCGCCAGGAGTGAATCACGACGTTGGTCGGCAGACCATCCTGGAAGATCTCGTCCCAGCCGATCATCCGCTTGCCGTGGCGGGTGAAGATCTCGAGCACCCGCTCGTTGAAGTAGCGCTGCATCGCCAGGGTGTCGGCGTAGCCCTCGCGCGCCATGAACGCCGCGATCTCCGGGTTGGCGGCCCACTGGATGCCGTTGTTCTCGTCGCCGCCGATGTGCATGAACTCGTCGTCGAAGAGAGTGGCCATCTCGGCGAAGAAGGTGTCGAGGAAGCGGTAGGTCTCCTCCCGGATCGGGTTGACGGTGGGGTCGAAGATGCCCCAGCTGCGCTCGATCCGGTAGGGCCCGGGCAGGCTCGCGAGCTCTGGGTAGGCGGTCGCCCACGCCGTGGCGTGGCCCGGCAGGTCGAACTCCGGCACGACCCGGATGCCCCGCGCGGCCGCGTAGTCCTGGACCTCGCGGATTTGGGCGCGGGTGTAGTAGTTGCCGTCGGACGCCGCTTCGTGCAGGCGCGGAAAAGCCAGGCACTCGACCCGGAACCCCTGGTCGTCGACCAGGTGCCAGTGGAGGACGTTGAGCTTGACCGCGGCCATGCCGTCAAGGTTGCGCTTGATGACCTCGACCGGCATGAAGTGGCGGCTCGCGTCGATCATCAGGCCGCGCCACGGGAATCGGGGCGCGTCCTCGATCGTGACCCACGGCACCGTCACGCCCCGTTCGTCGAGGGTGACGAGCTGGAGCAGCGTCTCGAGGCCGCGCAGCGCGCCGATGTCGGTGGCCGCCGCGAGCAGGATGCCCGGCCCATCGACCGCGAGCGTGTAGCTCTCGTCCTCGCCGAGGACCAGCTCGCCAGGGCGCTCGACCGAGACCCGCAACGCCGCGCCGGCCTGCCCCGTGAGCTCGAGGAAGGTCGACGGCGGGAAGAACAGGCCGGAGCGGTCCGACAGCCGCCGCAGCATCCGTTGCACGCCGCCGGCGAGACGGGGCGTGGCGCCGCCCCCGTCCACGGCGACCGTGAAGGACGGGGTGATCGCCAGTTCGCCCGTGCCGAGCTCGACGTGCCTGGGGATCGGCATCAGATCGATTCGGGCCGGTGCGTCCGCCGCGAACGGCGCGCCGGCCGCGAGCGTGGCTGCGAGGGCGGTCAGGACGGCGAGGATCGGGTGTCGCATGGGTCACCTCACAGCGCCGCATTCTCTCGCAGCCAGGGCCTTCGCGCCAGTACGAGTCGTCGAGCCATCGCTCGGACACGACCGACCACCGGCTCCGGTATCATGGCTCGCGCGACAGTCCCGAGAAGGGCACGGATGCCGGGTGGCGCCCGGTCTTCTCGCAGCATCGAATGGGGGAGGGGCCGCCATGCAGCTCGTTGCCATCGACTGGGTCGTGATCGCGCTCTCCATTGTGCTCTCGGCCGCGCCGGCGGTGTACTACGCCCGCCGGGCGTCGAGCGGCATCTCGGAGTTCTTCGCCTCGGGACGGTCGGCGCCGTGGTGGCTGATCGGCACCTCGATGGTCGCCACCACCTTCTCCACCGACACCCCCAACCTTGTCACCGACTTCGTGCGCACCAATGGGGTGTCCCAGAACTGGGCGTGGTGGGCCTTCCTGCTCACTGGCATGTTGACCGTGTTCTTCTACGCCAAGATGTGGCGCCGCTCCGGCGTGCTGACCGACCTCGAGTTCTACGAGCTGCGCTACTCGGGGCGGTCGGCGGCCTTCGTCCGCGGCTTCCGCGCCATCTACCTCGGGTTCTTCTTCAACTGCGCGATCATGGCCTCGGTCACCCTGGCGGCGGCCAAGATCGCCAACGTCATGCTCGGCTGGGACCGGCTCCAGACGGTGCTGGTCTGCGGCGTGATCTGTGTCGGATTCGCGGCGATCTCCGGCCTGTGGGGCGTGCTGGCCTCCGACCTGGTCCAGTTCGTCATCGCCATGGTCGGCGTCATCGCCGCCGCCTACGTCGCGCTGTCGCAGCCGCAGGTCGGCGGCCTGGCCGGGCTGATGTCGCAGATCGACCCCAAGACCCTACGCCTGCTGCCCGACTTCTCGGACTGGGGCCTCACGTTGTCGGTGCTGATCGTCCCGCTGACCATCCAGTGGTGGTCGGTGTGGTACCCGGGCGCGGAGCCGGGCGGCGGCAGCTACATCGCGCAGCGGATGCTGGCGGCCAAGGACGAGCGGCACGCGATGGCCGCAACCCTGTGGTTCAACATCGCCCACTACGCCTTGCGTCCTTGGCCCTGGATCATCGTCGCCCTGAGCTCGATGCTGGTGTTCCCAACCCTCGCTGACATCAAGACCGCGCTGCCCCACGTCTCCGAGAGCCTGATCGGCAACGACTTGGCCTACCCGGCCATGCTGACCCTGCTGCCGGCCGGCCTGATCGGTCTGCTGGTGGCCGCGTTGCTGTCGGCCTACGTGTCGACCATGTCCACCCACCTCAACTGGGGCTGCTCCTACCTGGTCCACGACTTCTACCAGCGCTTCCTCAACCCCGATGCGACGGAGAAGCGGATGGTCTGGCTGTCGCGGGTCATGACCGCGGTGCTGATGGCGGTCTCGGGGGCGGGGATGTTCCTGCTGACGACCGCCGGCGAGGCCTTCCAGCTGCTGCTGTCGATCGGCGCCGGCACCGGCCTGCTCTACCTCCTGCGCTGGTTCTGGTGGCGCATCAATGCGTGGTCCGAGATCGCGGCGATGGCGTCCTCCTTCGTCATCGCCGTCACGCTGTTCGTGGCCCGTAAGGAGGGGGTCCTCGAGCTGTCGTCGCACGTTGCGCTGGTGCTGTCGGTGGCGCTGACCACGGTCGTCTGGGTCGCGGTCACCTTCCTGACGCCGCCCGCCGACATTGCGACCCTGCGCCGCTTCTACTTGGTGGTGCGGCCGGCCGGGCCCGGCTGGAGGAAGGTCGTCGGCGACGCTCCCGACGTCGGGCCGCGGGACAGCCTGTCGCTGGCCGTGCTCGGCTGGGTGCTCGGCTGCACCTTCGTCTATGCGGCCCTGTTCGGCGCCGGGAACCTGCTGTACGGCGAGGGGGCGCAGGCGGCGGTGTGCATCGCCGCAGCGGTGGCCTCCGGGGTCGGGCTGGTGATCGTAGTGCCGAAGATCTGGGGCGCATCGGCTGCAGCCGAGAGTCGCGAGACACCTGCCGGCCACTGAGGCGGGATCAATGCCGGGCAGGCCTCGCATCGGGATATGATCCGGTGGACGCCACGACGTGCAAGGTCCGGAGGGAAGGTCTGATGCCATGAGCGGGCTGGCGGTGGAGGTCGGGCATCGTCCGGTGCTCGATCCGGGCTTCCTGCCGGCCGTGGTCTGGGACAAGGCCTTCGCCGCCCGCGTCGCCGCCGATCCGCGCAGCACCCCGATCGCCCTCTGTGTGCGGCGGCGCGACGGCACGGTGTTCCGCGAGGAGAGCGCGGTCCTGCCGCACGAGGGCGGCAATATCCCGCTTAACCTCAAGCACGTGGATCGGATGGTCAAGGCGCTGCTGTGGATGAAGGGCGGCTCCGAGATCCTCGTCGCCGGCCACCCGGCCCTGGCTGACGCGATCGCGGCCGCGTACTCCCCCTCGGGCAGCCGCGCGTTCGACTGCGATGTGGTCGGACGCCGGATCTACGGCGAGAGCATGACCGTCCGCAGCATCGCGGTCGAGGACGCGCCGGCCACGCGGGTGGCCGCCGTGCCGCTGGGCCGCAACCTCGACGGCTGCCGGATCGGCTTCGACCTCGGCGGCAGCGACCGCAAGAGCGCGGCCGTCATCGACGGCCAGGTGGTCCACGCCGAGGAGGTGGAGTGGCGCCCCTACTTCGAGTCGGACCCGGGCTACCACTTCGCCGGAATCATGGACTCGCTCGCCCGGGCCGCCGCCCACCTGCCGCGGGTGGACGCGATCGGCGGCAGCGCAGCCGGGGTCTACGTCGACAACGAGCCACGCGTGGCGTCGCTGTTCCGTGGAATCTCGGACGCCGATTTCGACGCCCACATCCGGCCGCTGTTCCGGCGGCTGCGGCGTGAGTGGAACGACGTCCCGTTCGAGGTCGTGAACGACGGCGAGGTGACCGCGCTCGCCGCCTCGATGAGCCTCGATGCCAACCGCCTGCTCGGCATCTCGATGGGCACCAGCCTGGCCTCCGGCTACTGCGACGCCAACGGGCACATCACGAGCCGGCTCAACGAGCTCGCCTTCGTGCCCGTCGACTACCGCGAGGGTGCGCCGGCCGACGAGTGGTCGGGCGACATCGGCTGCGGCGTCCAGTACTTCTCGCAGCAGGCCGTGGCGCGTCTCGCCCGCACGGCCGGCCTTGACCTCCCGGAGGAGATGCCGTTCGCGGATCGCCTGAAGGAGGTCCAGACCCTGATGGCGGCCGGCGACCCGCGCGCGTGGGCGATCTACCAGACGATCGGTGTCTACCTGGGGTACTCGATCGCCTGGTTCGACCGCTGGTACGACCTCCGGCACCTGCTGGTGCTCGGCCGCGTCACCTCGGGCGACGGCGGCGGCGTCATGATCGATGCCGCGCGGACCGTGCTCGCGGACGAGTTCCCGGAGGTGGCGGCCCGGATCGCGATCAGCACGCCGGACGAGCAGTTCAAGCGCCACGGCCAGGCGATCGCGGCGGCCAGCCTGCCGCGGATCCCGCCCACGGAGGCACGCGAATGAAGCTGACCAAGCCGGATGCAGATACCTATGTTCCCGGCGGCCGCCCGCTCGACGAGGCGCTCGCCCGCACCACCCACCTCGCGGTGGGCGCCCATCAGGACGACATCGAGTTCATGGCGGTGCACGGCATCCTGGAGTGCTTCGGCCGCAGCGACCGCTGCTTTGCGGGCGTCACTCTGACCAATGGGGCCGGCAGCGCGAGAACCGGACCCTATGCGTCCTGCTCGAACGACGAGATGGCCAGGATCCGGGCTCGTGAGCAGCGCAACGCCGCCCTGATCGGCGGCTACGGCTGCCAGATCCAGCTCATGTACTCGAGCGCCGAGCTCAAGGACGCCTCGCACCCGGGCCCAGTCGCGGATCTGCTGAAGATCCTCACTGTCGCCCGGCCGCAGGTCGTCTACCTCCACAACCCAGCGGACAAGCACGACACCCACGTCGCCAGCTGCCTGCGCGCCCTCGACGCGCTGCGCCGCCTCGAGCCCGCGACGCGTCCCTTCCGGGTGCTCGGCTGCGAGGTGTGGCGCAACCTGGACTGGCTGCTCGACGCCGACAAGCAGGTGCTGCCGGTCGACGACCGCCCGAACCTGGCCGCGGCCCTGTCCGGCGTCTTCGACTCGCAGATCTCCGGCGGCAAGCGCTACGACCTCGCGGTCCAGGGGCGGCGCCTCGCCAACGCCACCTTCTTCGAGTCGCACGAGGTCGATCGCCACACCATGCTCGCCTTCGCGATGGACCTCACGCCGCTGGTGGCCGACCCCTCGCTCGACGTGGCTTCCTACACCGCTGCCCTGATCGACCGGATGCGGGGCGACGTCGCGGACCGGATCGCGCGGCTGAGTCGCGGGGCGTGACGGTCTCCCGGGAGATGCGATCGGCGCCAGAGCCGCCAGCCTGAACACCTACGGCGCCGGGAACGACATCGTCTTGATCCCCCGCACGAAGTACGCGTCGTTGGTCGCGTTGTCGACCACCGAGATGTAGCCGAAGGCGCCGCTGCCCTCGGCCTCCGCCTCGACCCGGATCTGCTTCTCGCTCCAGTCGCCGTCGTCGACCGACGCGAAGGGATCGGCGAGCTGCACCATGGAGTACGGCTCGAGCTGGAGCTCGGTGTACGAGTCCCGATCCCCGAAGGCATCGAACATGGCGACCCAGAACCGCCCGCCGACCGGAGTCGGGTTGATGATCCCGACGTTGACCCGGTAGCGGCCATTCGCGGTGTGCTTGCCGGCGAACATCCACTGGTGCTCTTCGGTGCCCGGGAAACCCGGCGTCTGGAAGGCAATCGACATGTCCGACGTGGGGATGCCCTCGAGGAGCTGGCCGTAGGAGGCGCTGCCGTCGGCGGAGATCGAGTAGATCCGCGCCCACACCTGGACCTGGCTGCTGCTCGAGTAGTGGATCGCTCCAACCCATGGGTCGGCGCCCACGTGGAGGAAGCTCTCGACCACGTCCTCCACGTGGTAGGTGTATTGGTCGACTGTGAGCGGCAGCTCGAAGGTCTGGGCGTCGCTGTTGTCCTCCCCGGAGCGGCAGAAGGTCAGACTGACGTGGTTGGAGCCCCCCGGGGCGACAACGCGGAACCAGAGATCAGTTCTCCAGATCGAGCCGTGCAGTCCCGGGGCGCGCGCCGCGGCCAGCAGCCAGCCGTCGCGGTGGAGCGGGGCGTTGAGGCCGGCGCCGCTCGCGGCCGAGAAGTTCTTGACTCCGCGGACGAAGTAGGCGTCGTTGGTGGCGTTGTCGACCGCCGAGGCGTACAGGAACCCGCCGCCGCCGCTGGTATCACAGAGGAGCTGAATCATATGGTCGTGCCATTCCCCGCCGGTGACGAACGCGAACGGGTCCGCGAGCTGGACCATGGAGTAGGCCGGGACTGTGACGTCCACGCTGGCAGGACCGGACGACGGGTTGTTATCCGTGGCGTCGAACATCCGGACCCGGTAGTCGCACTCCGTGGCGGTCGGGTTGACCACCCCGACGTTGACCCGGAAGCGACCGTCGGCCGTGTGCTTGGCGGCGAACACGTACTGCATGTGGTTGGTGTCGTAGCCGTCACGGTGCGATGGCGACATCTGGTCGGTGGGGATCCCCTCGATGAGCTGCCCGTAGGAGGCGCGGCCGTCGGCGGAGATCGAGTAGACCCGCGCCCACGCCTGCAGCGGTACATTCGCTTCATAGTGGATGGCGCCGACCCACGAGCCGCCGCCGATGGACAGGAAATGGTCGACCACGTCCTCGATGGCGACCACCTGCTGTCCCGGCGCCGCGGTCACTGTAAAGGTTGCGGCGGCAGTGTTGTCCTGGCCCGAGCGGCACAGCCTCAGCGTCACGTTCTGCCCACTCAGGGTGTCGGCGTAGAGCCACAGGTCGGTCCGCCAGATCGAGCCATGGAGGCCGGGCGCATGGGCCGAGGCCAGGATCCAGCCGTCGCGGTGGAGCGGCTGGTTGAGCTGGGCCGACGCGCTCGGCGCCATCAGCGTTGCGGCGGCGAGCGCGAGGACCGAGCGGGTGGCGATGGCGGTGAAACGACGGGATCGACGCATGTTGACCTCCTTCACGCGCGATACGAGGCAACGTCCAACCTGTGCCTCGCTCGCCACGGGAACACTCCCGCGCCCGAGAAACGCGCGCACGCGAAACGGCCGGCTTCCCGCCGGCCGTGTCACGCCCACGCGTGGTGATGAAGTGGTGGGGGATTGCGATCCCACGAATCGTAGTCTACCACCGGCCGGAGCTGCTGCTCAGCAGCGCACGAGATCGGCGTGGCCGGTGGTCCGGCCTCCAGACCTCACTCGGCGCCGACGGAAAGCGCCTCCGTGTGCGCGGCTCGGAGCTTCGGAATGAAGAGTGCGACCAGGACCCAGGCGTAGACCGCGGCGTCGCCGAGGATCTCGAGCGAATGCGCAATCCGTAGCGTCGGCGGGAAGAAGGTCGCGGCGGCGAGGCCGATCAGACCCATGAACGCGAAGAACGAGATCGCCAGCGACACGAGCAGGCTGCGTCGCGAGTGCGACCAGAGGACAAGGATCGGCAGCGTCACGGCGAGGGCAAGCGCGCTGCGAAGAAGCACCACCGGGATCATCGTGCCCCAGCCCGGCAGCTTCAACCCGAAGCTCGGATCCTGGTAGAAGGGGACCACGATGGGGGAGACCAGCATCCCGAAGAAGATGTAGATCACCGGGAACGCGAGCCACGCGGCCGCGATTCGCCACAACCATGAGGTTGCCGGACGGCGGGCGCGGGCGGCATCGAGTGCGGCCTGCGACGCCCCTGGATGCACCAGCCACGCCGCTGCCGCCGCCCCCAGCAGGCACGGCAGAACGAAGAACACGAGCATGGTGGCGGTGCCGCCAAAGGTCGTGAAGGCCGCGGCCTCGATCTCGTTGTTGAGGGCGAAGACGACGTAGCCGAAGGCGGCGAGCACGACAGTGCGACCTGGCTGGGAGCCCCGGACGCCGCTCGCGAGCAGCGCGAGGCAGCCCGCCATCAGGACCGCGCTGAGCACGCCCAGCATGAGGTTGGTCGTCGGGCTAGGCGGGTTTGGGAACGCCGGCCAGGACATGCCGGCGGCCGTGATGACGGCGCCGCTGATCATGGTCCCGAGGAAGTAGGCGGCGGCGATCACCAGGATCTTCCAGATCCAGCTTGTGACGGTGTTCGCATCGTTGGCACTCATCTGGACACCTCCCGTGTGCGTTCAATCTTCGCGAGCTCTTTGGCGGCCCGCGCGGCCCAGTGCGCGTTGCCGCGGTATGCCTGGATGCCGTGCTCGAGGGCGAGTCGGCCGCACGGCGACAGCTGGTCCTCGAGCTCCCTGCGCAGCCGCTCGAGGTGGGTGACGTAGGCCTCGGACTCGCGCTGCAGCTCGGCCAGGAAGCGCAACGCCTCGACCGGGCCGAGCCGCTCGATGAAGGCGAAGCGGAGCATGACGAGGTCGAAGTGCCAGACCAGCGCCTCGTGGGTGACCGGCTTGGAGAGCTCGGCCCGCAGCACGGCATCGCCCGCGGCGGTGATTGAGTACGTGGTGCGCGGCCGCTGCGAGGCCTGCTTCTGCTGCCGGCCGCGGATCCAGCCGAGCTGCTCGAGGCCCTTGAGGGCGGGGTAGATCGCCCCCGGGCTGCTGCTGAAGTGGCCCATGGGGGTGGTGTCGAAGACCTTCTTGAGGTCGTAGCCGGACTGCGGCCGCATGGCGATCAGCCCGAGAATAGCGAGCCGGAGTGGGGTGAGAGTGGTGTCGTCGCTCATAATACGAATAGATATACTACGTTTCGTAATATTTGTCAAGGCGTCTGGGCGGTTTTTTCTGCGACCGGTCTCGGATCCGCGCTGAGCAGGGCTGATCGCGGCCTCGAGATTGGCGGGTGCGGTTATAGTTGCGGCGTCTGCAGCGCGTGCACGCGGTCGTGGTCGACCGTCGCATGAGCGCGGCGGGAATCGTGAGGTGGTGACCGGTTCTCCGTGCGCGGCTGACCGACCGGGTTGCTGGCGGGCTCGGCGCGGCACGTTGGGGGAGGCACATGGGACATCTCGCAACCCTCGACTGGATCATGATCGGGCTCTACTTCGCGCTGATCTTCGGCGTCGCGTGGTGGGTCTCCGGCCGCCGGAAGGAGACCCACGAGTCGTCGGCCGGCTACTTCCTGGCCGGGCGCAACGTCGGTTGGTTCGTGGTCGGCGCCGCGCTGTTCGCCTCCAACATCGGCTCCGAGCACCTGGTGGGACTGGCCGGCACTGGCTACGACAGCGGCGTCGCGGTCGGCCAGTTCGAGGTGCTGGCGTCGCTGATCCTGCTCATTCTCGGCTGGTTGTTCGTGCCCTTCTACCTGAGAAGCGGCGTCTACACCATGCCCGAGTTCCTCGAACGCCGGTACTCGGCCGGCGCACGCTGGTACCTGGCGGTAGTGTCGATCGTCGGCTACGTGCTGACCAAGATCTCGGTGACGCTGTACGCCGGCGGCATCGTCTACGAGGTGCTGCTCGGCGGCGGCTTCTGGACCGGGGCGCTGGTCATCGTGCTCGCCACCGGCGTCTACACCGTGCTCGGGGGATTGAGGGCCGTGCTCTACACCGAGACCATGCAGACCGTCATGCTGATCGGCGGCTCGGTGCTGGTGACCCTGATCGGCCTCCATGAGCTCGGCGGCTGGGGCGTCCTGCGGTCGACCCTGGACTCGAGCTTCTTCGACATGTGGCAGCCGATGTCGCACCCGTCCTTCCCGTGGACAGGGATCCTGTTCGGGGCGCCGATCCTCGGCGTCTGGTATTGGTGCACCGACCAGTACATCGTGCAGCGCGTGCTGTCGGCCAACGGCGTCGACGACGCGCGGCGCGGAACCATCCTCGGCGGTTATCTGAAGCTCCTGCCCCTGTTCATCTTCGTGATCCCGGGCCTGGTGGCAGCCGCCCTCGTCAGCACCGGCCGCCTCGAGCTCGCCCGCGCCGACCACGCGCTGCCCGAGATGATCCGGGTGCTGCTGCCGGTCGGCGTGCGGGGCCTGGTCGTGGCGGGCTTCCTCGCGGCGTTGATGAGCTCGCTGTCCGCGGTCTTCAACTCGTGCTCCACCCTCATCACCTGGGACGTCTACCGCAAGCTGCGGCCCGACGCCTCGGAGCGGCAGCTGGTGGCCGTGGGCAAGATCGCGACCCTCGCGCTGGTCGGCTTCGGGCTGCTCTGGATCCCCTTCATGAAGTACATCTCGGGCCAGCTCTACGTCTACCTGCAGAGCGTCCAGGCCTACATCTCGCCGCCGATCGCCGCGGTCTTCCTGCTCGGCGTGTTCTGGAAGCGGGTCAACGCGAAGGGCGCGATCGTCTCGCTGCTGACCGGCTTCGTGCTCGGCACGGGCCGGCTGGTGCTCGAGCTGACCAAGGGCTCCCAGAGCGGATTGCTGTTCTGGTATGCCGACATCAACTTCCTCCATTTCGCGATCCTGCTGTTCGCGGTCTGCACCGCGGTGCTGGTCGTGGTCAGCCTGGTCACGCCGCCCGAGCGCGACGACAAGCTGGCGGGCCTGACCTTCGCCACCGCTACCGCGCCGGCCGCGGGCGACGGCGCCGTCGTGGCGCGGCTCGCCTCGAAGCCGGCCTGGCGCCGCAAGGACCTGTGGCTGTCGGTACTGCTCGCGGCCTGCGTCGGCATGGTCTGGCTGTTCTTCACCGGTTGACGAGCTCGCGGCGACGACGAGGGGGCGGGCAATGCGCGGGACAGTAATCCTCACCATGGTGACAGTGGCGGTGATGAGCCTGGTCGCCGGGTGCTCGGCGCGGCAGGCCGAGGTGGTGGCGGTGCCGACGGCGCGCATTCACCCCGAGCTGTGGCCGGCGCCGCCCCGCGCCCTCGCCCCGGACCCCGAGCTCGAGGCCGCGGTCCAGGCCCTGCTCGGCCGGATGTCGGTGGAGGACAAGGTCGGCCAGCTCATCCAGGGCGAGATCCGCCACCTGACGCCGGAGGATGTCCGCACCTACCGTCTGGGCTCGGTGCTCAACGGCGGCGGGGTCCAGCCATTCGACAAGAGGTGGGCCTCGGTCGACGACTGGCTGACGCTGGCCGACGCGTTCTGGGACGCGTCGATGGACACCTCCGGCGGCCGGCTGGCCATCCCCGTCATCTGGGGCACCGACGCCGTGCACGGCGTCGCCGGCGTGGTCGGCGCCACCATCTTCCCGCACAACGTCGGCCTCGGCGCGACCCGCAACCCGGAGCTGATCGGCCGCATTGGCGAGGTGACGGCCACCGAGATGGCGGTGGCGGGCCTCGACTGGACCTTCGGCCCGACGGTCGCGGTGGTGCGCGACGACCGCTGGGGCCGGTCCTACGAGAGCTGGTCGGAGGATCCCGACATCGCCAGCGCCTATGCCGGCGCGATGGTCCGTGGCCTCCAGGGGGATACGGGCAGCGCCGGTTTTATCGGTGCGGGTCGTGTCGTCGCCTGCGCCAAGCACTACCTCGGTGACGGCGGCACCGCGGGCGGCGTCGACCGGGGCGACAACCTGGCGAGCGAGGCCGAGCTGCGCGACCTCCACGGCGCCGGGTACGTCGCCGCGATCGAGGCAGGAGTCCAGACCGTGATGGCCTCCTTCTCCTCGTGGCACGGGCGCAAGATGCACGGCAGCCGGGAGCTGCTCACCGACGTCCTCAAGGGCCGGCTGGGCTTCGACGGCTTCATCGTCGGCGACTGGAACGGTCACGCCGACGTCGCGGGCTGCTCCGACGCGAGCTGCGCCGCGGCCTTCAACGCCGGCATCGACATGTTCATGGTGCCCGAGGACTGGCGGGCCCTGTACGACAACACGCGCGATCAGGTGAGGTCCGGCGAGATCCCGATGGCACGGCTCGACGACGCGGTGCGCCGGATCCTGCGGGTCAAGATGCGAGCGGGCCTGTTCGACAAGGGCAAGCCCTCGAGCCGTCCGCTGGCCGACCGCGGCGACCTCCTGGGATCGCCCGAGCACCGGGCGGTGGCGCGGCAGGCGGTGCGCGAGTCGCTGGTGCTGCTCAAGAACGACCGCGGCCTGCTGCCGCTCGTGCGGCAGCAGCGGGTGCTGGTGGCGGGCGACGGGGTCGACAACATCGCCAAGCAGGCCGGCGGCTGGACCCTCACCTGGCAAGGCACGGACCTGGGCAACGAGGACTTCCCGGGCGGATCGTCGATCTGGGACGGGATCCGGAGCGCGGTCGAGGGCGCCGGCGGCGTGGCGGCGCTCAGCGTCGACGGCAGCTTCAGCGGCCCGCCGCCCGACGTGGCGGTCGTGGTCTTCGGCGAGGAGCCCTACGCCGAGTTCCACGGCGATCGCGAGACCCTCGACTACGGCTTCTCCCGACCCCACGACCTGCAGCTGCTGCAACGGCTGAAGGCGGCAGGGATTCCGGTGGTCTCGATCCTGCTCTCGGGCCGTCCGCTGTGGGTCAACCCGGAGCTCAACGCCTCCGACGCCTTCGTCGCGGCCTGGCTGCCGGGGTCCGAGGGCAACGGCGTGGCCGACGTGATTTTCCGTGCCGCCGACGGCGCCGTTGCCCACGACTTCACGGGCCGGCTTGCCCACTCATGGCCGCGGGCTCCTCTGCAGACGCCGCTCAATGAGGGTGACGCCGGCTACGATCCGCTGTTCGCGTACGGCTATGGCCTCACCTACGAGGACCGCGTGGGGCTCGGTCCCCTCCCCGAGGATCGCGGCGGCGCGATCCCGGACGCCGGCCGCAGCGTGTTCTTCCGCGGCGGGCCGGTCGCCCCCTGGCAGCTCTACGTCGGCGACTCGCACAACCGCGCGGTCAAGACGGTCGGAGGGGCCGCGTCGACCTGGGACCGCGACAACCTGGTGGTGACGGCGGTCGACCGCGAGCGGCAGGAGGACGCCCGCGCCGCGCGCTGGGCCGGGGACGAGCTCGCCTCCGTCTACCTCGCCGCCGCTCAGGCAATCGACCTCACGCCCGCAGCGAACGGCGACATGGCGCTCTCCGTCGACCTCCTGGTCGACGAGCCGCCGAGCGAGCCGGTGTTCCTCGCCCTGCGGTGCGGAGAGGGCTGCGAGGGGAGGGTCGACATCACCGACGCCCTGAGTTCGACCCGCACCGGAGAGTGGCGGACATTGAGGGTGCGGCTGAGCCGCTTCTCTGGCGCAGGCGCCGAGCTCTCCCACGTCACGGCGCCGTTCGTGCTCGAGACCGAGGGCACCCTCGCCCTGCGCTTCGCCAACGTCCGGCTGGAGCCGGCGGCGAAGGGTAGTGAGCTCGCTCACGATCAACCGAGTTTGAACTGAGGACCTCTCGTCGATGGCCGCGTTTCCAGGGTTAATCCTCGATTGGCGAATGAGAGATTGAGCGCGTGGCGCTTGCTGGTACCCTTGCATCAAACAGAGGGGAGGTGTCCAGATGAGTGTCCGACAGGGGTGGCAGTGTGTCGTGATGGTTCTGGGCCTCACGGTTCTGATCGCCGGATGCGGGCCGCGCGCCGCCGAGCCGCCGCCGTTGGACATCTTCTCCCGGGCCGCCGTGGCCGAGGCCATGGCGCGCGCCTTCGACTGGCAGATCGACCACATTGTCTACGAGGCGCCGCTGCCCGACGGCGGCACCCAGCCGGTGAGCGACACCGAGTGGGTGCGGGGCGCCTTCTTCGCCGGCGTGATGGCAGCCTCCAACGCGACCGGCGACTCGAGGTACCTGGCGGCAGCGATGGAGATCTCCCAGCGCAACGGCTGGCAGCCCGGGCCACGCCCGCGGCATGCCGATGATCTCTGCATCGCCCAGACCTACGCCCAGCTCTTCCTCGTCGAGCGCGATCCGGTGATGATCGAGGCCACGGTCGCTCGGCTCGAGGCCATGATCGCCGATCCCCGGCCCGGCCCCGTGGTCGGCTGGTCCGAGGACGACAACTGGTCGTGGTGCGACGCCCTGTTCATGGCGCCGCCGACCATGGCGCTCATCGCCGAGGCCACCGGCGACCGCCGCTTCCTCGACCTCATGAACTCGATGTGGTGGGAGACCTACGGCTACCTGTACGACGAGGCGGAGCACCTGTGGTACCGCGACGGCCGCTATGTCATCCAGCCCGGCGGCTCCGGACCGCGCACCCCGAACGGTAAGAAGGTCTTCTGGTCCCGCGGCAACGGCTGGGTCTTTGCCGGCCTCGCCCTCGTCCTCGAGCACATGCCCGCCGACTACCCGGACCGGCCGCGCTACGAGCAGCTGTTCCGAGACATGGCCGCGGCGCTGGTCGCGGTGCAGGGTGAGGACGGGCTGTGGCGCTCGAGCCTGCTCGACCCTGACGAATACCCAATCCCAGAGTCCAGCGGGTCCGGCTTCTTCACCTTCGGGCTGGCCTGGGGCGTGAACCACGGTCTGCTCGACGCCGAGGCGTTCCTGCCCGCCGTCCGTCGCGGCTGGCAGGGCTTGATGTGGGCGTTGCAGCCCTCCGGCAAGCTCGGCTGGGTGCAGCAGATCGGCTACGACCCGCGGTCGGTGAGCGCCGATGACAGCATGGAGTACGGCACCGGCGCCTTCCTGATGGCCGGCGGCGAGATGCTCAAGCTCGGCGCACGCCGGCCATAGGCCGCTCGGCGCACGCACGTCCCAGGCCCGGTGGCGTTTACGTGGAACCGAATGGTGCGGTGGGCCTGTGCCGTGCGCGCGCCGAGATTGACGCGCTGCGCGCGTCAGAATGAAGAAACTGAAGGAAGACTGCCGTCACGCACCGAACATCAAGGAACCTGGTGCGGACGTTGTGCTCGTCGATTACGGATTCTCGGCAAAGGTCGTCGAGTACGAGCCGATGACCTCCGGCGCGACCATCCCATCCAGGCCGCGCTGCTGCACCAGGTTGCGGTAGGTCAGGAGCTCGATCCCGGCCTCATCGAGCGTCGCCCGGAAGGCCGGCGAGGTGACGGCGTCGAGCTCGGCCTGCCGGTGGATCGCCACCCGGAAGGGATCCGCGGCGTAGTTGAGGTCGACCAGGGCCGCCATTTCCGGGCTGTCGGTGCCGAGGTGGATGACGACCAGGTTGAGGCCGGGTGGCGCCTGCCGGACGAACTCGAGCAGCCGCGGCAGCTTGCGCCCAGGGGCGACGTCCCACAGCGAGACCGAGCGCTCGCCGAAGTAGCGCGAGATCGCGAGCCGGTGCTTGGCCGCGAGCTGCTCGACGATCTCCTGCAGCTCGGGCGTCGACACGGCGGTCAGCATGTGAAAGTCGATGTAGTCGATGCGCAGCCCCGACGCGAGCGCCCGCTCGATCTGCGCCTCGAGCTCGGCGCGGACCTCCTCGAGGTCGGGTCGGGCGGCGGCGAACTCAGCCTCAGAGGGATGGAAGTGACCATTCGCATCGACCAGGGAGGGCACCCTGGCGGCGCCCAACACCGGCCCCCACTTGTAGTGCTCCCACTCCGAGTTGAGCGTGAGGTGGACGCCGACGCCGATCTCCGGGTGGTCCTTGAGGATCTCGACCGCCTCCCGGTACCACGGGCAGGCGAACATCACCGAGGTCGAGAACGGCAGGCCGGTGGCCAGCAGCTCGCGCACTGCCGTGTTGACGCCGTGGCACATCCCCACGTCGTCGCAGCGGATCATCAGCTGCGTCGGCTCGGCTGCGGCCTCGGCCGCCTCGGCCGCCGGCGGCCACGAGGCGACGAGGACGACCGCCAACCACGCAATCACCAACGCGACGCGGGTTTGGGACTGCCGTGACATCTCGACCTCCAGCGCGGACGCGAAACGATCCATCTACCTGCTTATCTTAGTTTCTCTTCTTCAATCCCCAAATTCCGGATTGCGGACACCATGCTCGCGGGGCCGGTACCGACACCCGGTTGCGGCTCGCCCTCCCGCTCTCGGCACGCTACATCCGCAATCCGGAATTCGGGGGGGCGGCGGGTTGGGGGGCGTTGACACCTGTTCTCACGACGTGTATGATCCGTCGGCTGCGAGGAGGTGGACGATGGCTGGCAAGGGACATCGGGTGCAGGTCAAGCTCAAGAGCAGCGCGAGCCCGCACGTCTACTACGTGAAGAAGAACAAGCAGAACACGCCCGACCGGCTCGAGCTGAAGAAGTACGACCCGGTTGTGCGCAAGCACGTGAGCTACAAGGAAGCGCGCTAGCTTCGTCGCTGATGAGTTGATTTGATTGCGGCCCGGGCGGATCGCCCGGGCCGCTTTGCGTCTCGGGAACCCTTCGACTCGCGGCGCTGGAGCCTGCCCTGAGCGAGGAGCCCGGCAGGGCTCCGAGTCGAAGGGGCGCCGCTCGCTCAGGGCAGGCTCCTCGGGCGCGGATCCGGCTTCGTCCTGCGGACTACGCCGTGACAAGTCCGGCTTCGAGGTTGGTCCTGCGGACTACGCCGTGACAAGTCCGGCTTCGAGGTTGGTCCTGCGGACTGCGCTGTGACGAGTCGCCGTGACACGAGCGGGCGCGGATCCGGCTGCGTCCTTCGGACTACGCCGTGACACGAGCGGAAGCGGGACGGGTAGCTACCCCTTCTTGGCTTTGCGGCGAGGCGAGGGCTTTCTCCGTTTCGGGGAGCGGGGGTCCTTGCCCTGGCTGCGCAGCTTGTCCTCGCGGGTGTCCAGCAGGTCGACCGCGGCCTCCAGCGTCACCGCGGCGGGGTCCGTCTTCTTCGGCACTGTCGCGTGGACCGTGCCGTCGCTGACATAGGGACCGTAGCGGCCGGTGCGGACCGTGATCGTGGCGCCTGAGACCGGGTGCGTCCCGAGCTCGGCGAGGACCGAGGCGGCACCGGCGCGGCGGCCGCGGCTCTTGGGCTGCTTCAGAAGCTCGAACGCCCCGTCCACGGTGATGGTCGCCAGCAAGTCGTAGTCCGGCAGGGTCCGGTTGTCGCCGTCGCAGCTGATGTACGGCCCGTAGCGGCCGTTCGCGGCCACGATCGGCTTGCCGGATTCCGGATGCAGGCCGACCTCGCGCGGAAAGGACAGCAGCATCAGCGCGTCGTCGAGCGCCAGCGTCTCCGGGCTCATCGACGGCCACAGGCTGGCCATCTTCGGCTTCTCGTCGCCGCCGTTTTCCCCGAGCTGGACGTAGTGGCCGAAGCGGCCGTGCTTGAGGAGCACCGGCTGGCCGGTGGCCGGGTCGGTGCCGAGCAGCCGGCCGCCGCCCGCTCCGCGCTCGATCAGCTCGAGGGCTGCCGCGACCGTCAGCTCGTCCGGCGGCATGTGCTCGGGCACCGAGGCGCGGCGGTCGGAGTCGCCGATCTGGACGTAGGCGCCCCAGCGGCCGATCCGCACCGCCACCTCCTCGCCGCCGTCGGTGGTGCCGAGGACGATCCGTGACGCCTCGCGGGGATCGACCGTCTCGTTGGCGTCGCTGATCAGCCGGTGCAGGCCCTCGCTCATGGTGCGGCTGCCGCCACCCTGTTCGGTGCCGAAGTAGAAGTCGTGCAGCCATGGCACCGCCGCGCGGTCACCGCGGGCGATAGCATCGAGCTCGTCCTCCATACGGGCCGTGAAGTCGTAGTCCACGAGATCCGGGAGCTGGCGCTCGAGCAGCCTGGTCACCGCGAAGGCGGTGAAGGTCGGCACCAGCGCCTGGCCCTTGCGCCACACGTAGTCGCGGTCCTGGATGGTCTGGATGATGGTGGCGTAGGTGGAGGGCCGGCCGATGCCGCGGCCCTCCAGCTCCTTGACCAAGCTGGCCTCGGTGTAGCGCGGCGGCGGCTGGGTGGTATGGAGTGTGACCTCGAGGCTGCGCGCCTCGAGGGCCTGGCCGGTCTCGAGCCTCGGCAGCGGCCGCTCCTGGTCGGCCATCTCCGCCTCGGGGTCGTCGGTGCCCTCGACGTAGGCGCGCAAGAAGCCGGCGAAGGTGATGACCTTGCCGGACGCGGTGAAGACCGCGATGCCGTTCTCGCCAGCGTCGGCCTCCACCCGGACGCTCGACCGCAGCCCGGTGGCGTCCTTCATCTGCGAGGCCAGGGTGCGCATCCAGATCAGCTCGTAGAGACGGTACTCGTCGGCGTCGAGCTCACTCCGCACGCTGTCCGGCGTGCGGAAGCGGTCGCCGGCCGGCCGGATCGCCTCGTGGGCCTCCTGGGCGCTCTTGGACTTGGAGCGGTAGTGACGCGGGTGGTCTGGTAGGAAGGACTCGCCGTAGAGCTGGACGATCTGCGTCCGCGCGGCGTGGATCGCCTCTCCCGACAGGGTCAGCGAATCGGTCCGCATGTAGGTGATGTAGCCGTTCTCGTAGAGCCGCTGCGCGACGCGCATCGTCCGCTGGGCGTTGAAGCGCAGCTTGCGGCCGGCCTCCTGCTGCAGCGTCGAGGTCATGAACGGCGGGTAGGGCCGGCTCGTGAAGGGTTTCTCGGTGACCTCTGCGACCCGGAAGGCCACGCCCTCGAGTACGCTCCGCAGGGTGGCCGCGGCCGGCTCGTCGAGCACCAGCAGCGAGGCAGTCTTGATTTCGCCGGTCTCGGCGTCGAAGTCCTTGCTGCCGGCGACCTTCCTGCCGGCGAGCTCGGCGAGCCGCGCCCGGAACGAGCGGTCGCCGGGGCGGTCACCGGAGAGCTCAGCTTCGAGGCCGGCAAAGCCCGCTTGGACGAAGCGCATCCGCGCCTCTTCGCGGGCGACCACCAGCCGCGTCGCCACCGACTGCACCCGGCCCGCCGACAGCTTGGGCCGCAGCTTGCGCCACAGCACCGGCGAGACCTCGTAACCGACCAGACGGTCGAGGATGCGGCGAGCCTCCTGGGCGTTGACAAGGTTCTGGTCGATGCCGCGCGGGTCGGCGAGGGCGTGCTCGATCGCCGGCCGCGTGATCTCGTGGAACACCAGCCGGCGGACCGGGCACTTCGGGCTGAGGACCTCGACCAGGTGCCAGGCGATCGCCTCGCCCTCGCGGTCCTCGTCGGTGGCGAGCAGCAACTCGCTCGCCTCCTTGAGGTGCCGCTTCAGCTTGTCGACCTGTTTCTTCTTGCCGTGGGGGATGACGTACAGGGGCTTGAAGTCGTTGACGACGTCGACACCGAGCCGGGACCACGGCTCCTTCTTGTACTTCGCCGGGATCTCGGCAGCGGAGGAGGGGAGGTCGCGGATGTGCCCGATCGACGACTCCACCTCGTAGTCCGCCCCCAGGAACTTGGAGATGGTCCGCGCCTTGGCCGGCGACTCGACAATGATCAGTGCCTTCGTCATCGGGGCCCTAGGGAAGCAGGGTCGTTGCCGGATTGTCAAGCGCGGGGCCGGCCGGCCCTCCGTTTGTTATCATCTGCCGATGGCGCGAGGAGGATGAGGAAATGGGCCCCTGGCTGGTTGACGTCCAGACGCGTGACGAGCTCGAAAGCTGGCTCTCGGAGAGCCCGCCGACCACGTACCGGCCGCTGCTGATGGTGGTGCGCGGTGACTCGGCGACCATCCGTGAGTTCCTCCCCAACGCCCTCGACGCGGCCAAGCTCGACGACCGGCGGATCGTGGTCTGGGTCAAGGACCAGACGCTGTTCCGGCAGCAGGAGCTCGGGCTGCTGTTCGGGGACGACGTGACGGTCGTCGCCGCGGTGCTCGGCGACAACCGGACGGTGGCGGCGTGGGTCCACGACGACCGCCTGGGGGTGGACGACGCCGACTTCGCGTTCTCCGCCGCCCGCGGCTGAGGCGGGGCGGAGGAGAGATGGCAGACATCCCGAGCAGCTACGACCACCTCGCGGCCGAAGAGTCCTGGCGGCGGCGCTGGGAGGAGTGGGGGATCTACCTCTGGGATCGGACGGCGCCGCGCGAGGCGACCTTCGTCGTCGACACGCCACCGCCGACCGTCTCCGGCTCGCTCCACGTCGGCCACGTCTTCAGCTACACCCACCAGGACCTGCTGGTGCGGTACCAGCGGATGATCGGCAAGAACATCGCCTACCCGATGGGCTGGGACGACAACGGCCTGCCCACCGAGCGGCGGGTCCAGAACTATCTCGGCATCCGCTGCAACCCGCACCTCCCCTACGACCCCGACTGGAAGCCGACCGTCGGCGGCCGCGGCAAGGGAGTGATCGAGGAGGTCTCGCGCCGCAACTTCATCGAGGCGTGCAGCCTGGTCACCGCCGAGGACGAGCAGGCGTTCGAGCACCTGTGGCGGCGGCTCGGCCTGTCGATCGACTGGAGCGAGCCCTACGCCACCATCGACGACCACTGCCGCCGGATCTCCCAGCTGTCGTTCCTCGACCTGGTGGCGAAGGGCAAGGTCTACCAGCTCGAGTCGCCGACCATGTGGGATGTCGACTTCGCCACCGCGGTCGCGCAGGCCGAGGTCGAAGACCGCACCCAGCACGGTCTCTTCTTCGACCTCCGCTTCGCGGTCGAGGGCGGCGGCGAGCTCAAGATTGCGACCACGCGGCCGGAGCTGCTTCCGGCCTGCATCGCGGTGGTCGCCCACCCCGAGGACGAGCGCTACCGGCCGCTGTTCGGCAAGCAAGCGATCACGCCCCTGTTCGGTGCGCGGGTGCCGATCGTCGCCGCCGACCACGCCGACCCGGAGAAGGGCACCGGCATCCTGATGGTCTGCACCTTTGGCGACCTCATGGACGTCGAGTGGTGGAAGCAGTCCGGCCTGCCGGTGCGGCAGGTCCTCGGCCGGGATGGCCGCTTGCTGCCGGTCACCTTCGGCGAGCCGCCTTTCGACAGTGTCGACCCGGAGGGAGCACAGCGCGCCTACGACCAGATCGCCGGGTCGAACACCAAGCAGGCCAAGCGCCGGGTCGCCGAGCTGCTGGCTCAGGAGGGCAGTGTTCACGGCCTCGATGGGCCGTCCCTGGTCGGTGAGCCGCAGCCGGTGGAGCAGGTGGTCAAGTTCTACGAGAAGGGCGAGCGGCCGCTCGAGTTCGTGCCGACCCGGCAGTGGTTCATCCGGGTCCTCGACAGCCGCCAGGAGCTGCTCGAGCAGGGCGACAAGATCGAGTGGCACCCGTCGCACATGAAGGGCCGCTACCTCAACTGGGTGGAGGGGCTCAACCAGGACTGGTGCATCTCCCGCCAGCGCTACTTCGGAGTGCCCTTCCCGGTCTGGTACCCGGTGCTTGAAAGCGGCGAGGCGGACTTCACCGCGCCGATCTACGCGCCCGCCGAGACCCTCCCGGTCGACCCGTCGACCGACACCGCGCCCGGCTTCAGTGAGGCCGAACGCGACCGGCCGGGCGGCTTCACCGCCGACCCCGACGTCATGGACACCTGGGCGACCTCGTCGCTGACGCCGCAGATCCAGTCGCACTGGGGGGTCGACGAGGAGCGCCATCGCCGGCTGTTCCCGATGGACATCCGGCCGCAGGCCCACGACATCATCCGGACCTGGGCCTTCTACACCATCGTCAAGGCCTGGATGCACTCGGGCGACGTGCCGTGGCACCACGTCGTGCTGTCGGGATGGATCCTCGACCCGGACCGCAAGAAGATGTCCAAGTCCAAGGGCAACGTGGTGACGCCCGAGGACATCATCGACGAGTTCTCGGCGGACGGTGTGCGCTACTGGGCGGCCCGCGCCCGGCTCGGCACCGACACCGCGTACGACCCGAGCGTGTTCAAGGTCGGCAAGCGGCTGGTCACCAAGGTCTTCAACGCGAGCCGCTTCGTGCTGATGCAGCTCGACCGGGTGATCGGCGAGGGCGTGGTGCCCGGGCCGGAGGCGATCCGCGAGCCGCTCGACGTCGCCCTGGTGGACCGGCTGCGCACGGTCATCGAGCAGGCCACCCGCGCCTTCGACGCGTTCGACTACGCGGCCGCGCTGCAGGTCACCGAGGAGGCGTTCTGGAACTTCTGTGACCACTACCTGGAGCTGGTCAAGCTCCGCTCCTACGCCGAGGAGGACAGCCCGGAGCGGCGCTCGGCGATCGCGGCGCTGGCCTGGGGCCTGCACAGCTTCCTGAGGTTGCTCGCGCCCTTCCTGCCCTACGTGACCGAGGAGGTCTGGTCGTGGCGCTTCACCGGCGCCGGCGGCGACCGCAGCGTCCACACCACGGCCTGGCCGATGGTCGCCGAGGTGGCGGCGGTCGCCGTGCCCGAGGTCCACGGCACCTTCGACGCGGCGGTCGAGGTGCTGACCAAGATCCGCGGCACCAAGACCACGGCCCAGAAGAGCCTGCGCTGGCCGGTGGCGCGCTTGTCCATCAGCGGCCCGGAGGCCCAACGGGCCGCCCTGGCGCCGGTCCTCGACGACGTGCTGCGCGCCGGCAACGTGGTTGCGGGCGGCGTGTTGCAGACCGACGGCGAGAGCCCGGCCGGCGAGCGCTTCGCGGTCACGGTCGAGCTGGCGGCCGAGATGGGGGAGTGAGCAGGCTCGGAGCGCGCAGGGCATAGGCCCCAGGACGCGCTGCTGGTTGCGGGTCGTGGAACTGGCCTCTGCCCTACACGCTCCGAGATGAATGCGCTGCGCGCATTCTTCATGTGCTTACCGGCGATCGGTGGAGAGCCCGCGAGGTCCGATCGGGCCGGCACCGGACAGGCCGGTCCGTGGTAGCCTGAGCGCGGTCATTGAAATGCACCGGAGGGGGAGGAGAACCATGAGAATCACCGTGCTTGTCATCGTCATGTTCTGCCTGGTCGGAGTGTCCGCTTTCGCCCAGGAGGAGCCGGCACCGACTCCGCCGCCGGCACAGGCCGCACCTCAGCCCGCCACGCCGGCCGCGCCGCAGCAGGCGCAGGCGCAGCGGGTCTTCCGCTCGGCCTGGGATGTCATCATCGAAGGCAAGGCCGAGATCAACGGTGTGCTCGCCCTGAACTTCGAGCCCCAAGGCGGCGAGGCCAAGCTGGTGCGCGTCAACGTCCTCGCCAAGGCCAAGGCCAAGCAGATCGCCAAGGACCTGGCGAACCAGCTCGCGTTCACCGCCGGCGCCAACTACAAGGTCAAGGCCAACGACAACAAGGTGACGATCTCGCTCAAGAACAAGAAGGCGCCGGTGTACTACCTCGGGATCGCAGAGCAGGCGCTCGACGGGGTCTCGATCCGCCTCACCAAGGGTTAGGAGCGTGTAGGGCACAGGCCCCTGTGCGCGCTCCTGATGAGGTCGTTGTGGTTGGCCTCTGCCCCACACGCTCCTCGGGATGCGCTGCGCGCATCCTGTGAGCACGGCGCGAGAGGATCCAATACCGCCTTTCCTTCCTCAGGCGGGCCGGACTGCGGGCCGCGTGCGCACCGCTCCCGTCGATCCGTTACAATCGGCGCACGTCCATCCGAGCGAAGCGGATCCGAACGAGGACTCGACCGGCGAGGAGGCGACGTCATGCGCCCTGATCTTCTGAGGCTGTACCGGACGATGCTGACCAGCCGGCGGCTCGAGGAGGAGATCGCGCGGCTGTGGCACGAGGGGCTGATCTCGGGCGAGATGCACCTCGGCATCGGCGAGGAGGGGATCGTCGCCGGCGTCCTCGACCACCTCGGCGACGGCGACGCGGTGGCCGCCGACCACCGCTCGACTCCGCCGTTGGTGATGCGCGGCGTCGACCTCGCCGCCATCGTCGCCGAGTGTCTGGGCGCGGTCGGCGGGCTCGGCTGCGGCCTCGGCGGCCACATGCACCTGTTCTCGAGGGAGCACCTCGCCGCGTCGTCGGGAATCGTCGGTAGCTCGGGGCCGCTCGCCTGCGGCTTCGCGCTGGCCCACCAGCAGCTGCGGCCGGACCGGGTGGCCGTCGCCTTTTTCGGCGAGGGGGCGATGAACCAGGGCATGCTGCTGGAGTCTTTCAACCTCGCCGGCTGCTGGCGGCTGCCGGTGATCTTCGTGTGCAAGGACAACGGGATGGCGATCACCACCCCGTCCGGCCGCGTCACCTCGGGCAACCTGCCGGACCGGGTGCGCGGCTTCGGTCTGCCGGCGGTGGAGCTCGACGGCGCGGATGTGGAGGGTGTGTGGCAGGCGGCCGGTGAGGCGATCCTGCGTGCCCGCCGCGGCGGCGGGCCGGGCTACCTGCACGCCTCCTGCGTGCGACCCGAGGGCCACTTCCTGGGCGACCCGCTGCGGCGGATCGTGCGCCACCCGGTGGCCGAGCTCAAGGACAAGGTCGGCCCGCTGTCGAGGGCGGTGACCAGCTCGATCGGCGCCGGTGTCGCCGGTCGCGCCTCGAGCCTCGCCGGCATCACCGGCATGCTCGGCCGGGCCGCCGCGATGCGCGGCCGCGATCCGGTAGGGCGGCTGCGGGCGCGGCTCCGCGTCGACGCCGGTGAGCTGGAGGCCGTCGAGCGGGTGGTCGTGGCGGCGGTGCAGGCCGCGGTCGAAGCGGCGCTCGAGAGCCTCGCGGAGGTGCCGGCATGAGGGAGCTGAGCTTTGCCGCTGCGATCGAGGATGCCCTCGCCCAGGCGATGGCCGCCGACGATCGTGTGGTGGTTTTCGGCGAGGACGTGGCCGGCCTGCGCATGAACCTCTATGCCCGCTTTGGCGAGGCGCGGGTACGGCCGGCGCCGATCAGCGAGTCGGCCTTCCTGGGCGCCGCGGTCGGCGCCGCGATGGCCGGGCTGCGGCCGGTGGTCGAGATCATGTTGGTCGACTTTCTCCCGGTCGCGGTCGACGCCCTGGTCAACCAGGCGGCCAAGCTCGCGGCGTTCTCCGGCGGCCGCTGGCAGGCGCCGATGGTGGTGCGCGCGGCCTGCGGCGGCGGCTACGGCGACGGCGGCCAGCACGAGCAGGCGCTGTGGGCCTGGCTCGCCCACATCCCGGGGCTGGCCGTGGTCGTGCCGTCGAGCCCGGACGACGCCGGAGGGCTGCTGCTCGGCGCCCTGGCCCACGGCGGTCCAGTGGTCTTCCTCGAGCACAAGCTGCTGGCCGAGGACTGGCTCGACTACCTCGGCTCCGGCGGCCGCAACAACCTCGTCTACGACATCCCGCCGGCCGGTGCGTGCGGGCCGGTGCCCGACTCCTGGGAGCCGGTCCCGCTCGGCGTCTCGAGGACGAGGCGCGAGGGCGGCGACCTGACGATCGCCGGGGTCGGGGTCGCGGTCCATCGTGCACTTGCCGCCGCCGAGCGGCTGGCCGCCGAGCGGGGCGCCCAGAGCACGGTCCTCGACCTGCGCAGCGTCCAGCCCCTCGACCGGGCGGCGGTGGTCGCAGCGGTGCGGCGCTCCGGCCGGCTGCTTGTCGTGGACGAGGACTACCGGGACTTCGGGCTGTCCGGCGAGCTCGCCGCCACCGTGCTCGAGGCCGGAATCCCGGCGCGCTTCGCCAGGGTCTGTGTCGAGGACACGATCCCGTATGACCGCCGCCGCGAGGAGCGGGCGCTGCCGAATGTCGAGCGGATCTTCGCCGCGGCAACGCGGCTGCTCGAGCCGTAGCCCGGTCCTGCGGGGGGCCCGTGCGTAGGAGCTGCAGAACCACAAAGGCACAGAGACACGAAGTTGTGCCTTTGTGTCTTCGTGGTGAGCCGCGGTCTCGCGTGGCAGTCCGCCGGGGGCAAACCACCCTAGATCCCAGATCCTATCCTCTAGATCCTCGAGGTCCGACAGGGCCTTGACATTTCCGGTTCCGAGACCTATTTTCTACCCAATGTAATCGTTTCCATTGAGCGTGAGGACGGCTGAGAAAAGCCTGATGGCGCCAAGATGTAAACGATTACAGGAGGGGGTTGGTGGGAGCCACCACCGCGCGGATCGTGCGCCAGCCGGCTGCGTTCGCGTCGACCGTCTCTCGACGGGTCGTGGGCGCCAGTCGCGCGCCTCGTCGGCGAGCCGCCGGCCGCGCCACGCCAATGCCCGACAACCCCGGCAGCATCCCGGCCTCGATTTCCGTCAGCGCCCGATTCTCGGTCCGCATGCAGCTGCCCGACGGCACGGGTGTGCCCGTGCCGGATCTGATCCGGCGGATCGGCGTGCGCCGGGCGCGCGACGTTCCCCTTGAAGGTGCGGCGGCACGGCCGACCGGCCCCGGCCCGCCCTGCCGCCGAACCCGTCGCGAGGTGCCGAATGGCTCGATTCTCAGGAGGATTGGAAAGGAGGATCCAGTGATGCAGCGCAGATTTGCAGTCGCGGCCCTGGTTGCGCTGGCGGTCGGGCTCGCCGCCGCTCCGGCGATCGGCCAGGTCACCACGTCCGGCATCCGGGGCCTGGTGGTCGATGCCACCGGGCCGCTTCCCGGCGCCCAGGTGCTGGCGGTCAATGTCGCCAGCGGCTTCCAGTACGGCGCCGTCGCCGACGGCGACGGCAGCTTCAAGCTGAGCGGGCTCGTACCCGGCACCTACGAGGTGAAGGTCTCGTCACAGACCTACACCGAGCAGTCGGTGCGGGTGCAGGTCCTGCTCGGCCAGGACGCAGAGGTCAGCTTCACCCTGAGCCCGACCGAGGTCTTCGTCGGTGACGTCACCGTGGTCGGCGAGACGACCAAGCTGCTCATCGACACCCGATCGCCGGTGGTCTCGACCAACGTCACCACCCAGCAGATCGAGGCCCTGCCCCAGAACAACCGCAACTTCCTGTCCTTCGCCGCGCTCGCGCCTGGCGTTGCGTTCACCGACGACACCAACGCCGCCGGCCAGGAGTTCCGCAGCGGCGGCGCCAACCCCAAGCAGGTGAACGTCTTCATCGACGGCATGTCGTACAAGAACGACATCATCAAGGGCGGCGCGTTCATGCAGGACTCGAGCCAGGGCAACCCCTTCCCGCAGAACGCGGTCCAGGAGTACCAGGTCCTGACCCAGAACTACAAGGCCGAGTACGAGAAGTCGGCGGCCGCGGTCATCACCGCGATCACCAAGTCGGGCGGCAACGAGTTCCACGGCGAGGTCTTCTGGCTTCTACCAGAACGACGGCATGGTCGAGCAGGACGACTTTGCCGAGGCCCGCGGCGACGAGGAGCCCTCGTACGACCGCAACCAGTATGGGCTTGCGTTCGGCGGTCCGATCGTCAAGGACAAGCTCCACTTCTTCCTGTCGTGGGAGCGCAACGACCGCGAGAACGTGCGCCTCGGTCTTCCGCGGCTCGTGCGTGGGACGAGGCGCCGGACGACGTCATCGGCGATCCTCGACGACTACCCGACCGGCACCCTGCCGGCGCCGCTGCTCTCCGATCTCTTCTTCGGCAAGCTGTCGTGGCAGCCGGGCGTCTCCCAGACCATGGACCTGTCCTACCACATGCGCGACGAGGATGAGACTCGCGGCTTCGGCGGCCAGGACGTCGAGGAGGCCGGCAGCAACTTCGCTGATCACCACCGACGCGCTCGACCCTGCGCCACCAGGCGGTGTTCAGCGAAAGCACCCTCAACGAGGCGAGCCTGACCTGGCAGGAGCTCGGCTGGATCGACCAGGGCGGTCAACCCCGGCACGCCGCACCAGAACTACGTCAACCTGCTCAACATCGGCAGCAAGGTACTACATCCAGGACCTGGCGCAGGAGCGGATCGGCGTCCGGGACGACATCAGCTTCTTCTTCGACGGGCTGGGGCACCCACGCGCTCAAGGCCGGCGTCGGTCGCGAGCTGGCTGGACTACGACCTGAACAAGGCCGCCTACCAGGACCCGTACTACGAGTTCCGCGAGGACGAGGACTGGCAGTTCCCGTACCTGGCCCGCTACGGCTTCGGTGACCCAGCGCTCGTCGTTCAGCAACGAGCAGTACGGCCTGTTCGTGCAGGACGACTGGCGGATCACCTCGAACTTCACCCTCAACGTCGGCCTGCGCTGGGACTACGAGACCAACATGCTCAACAACGACTGGGTCACGCCCGGCCGACGTGGTGAGCGGCCTCGAGAACTCCTGCCGCACCTACGACGCCGCCGGTCGGCGGCCAGACCAACTGGTGCATTGACGAGCTCTTCGATCCCGACGACTACATCTCGACCGGCAGACAACCGCTCGTCCTACAGCGACATGTACCAGCCGCGCATCGGCTTCACCTGGGACATCGGGGGCAACGCCAAGACCGTGCTCTACGGCGGCTGGGGCCTCTACTACGACCGCGTAACCCTCAACGACATCTACGACGAGCAGTCCCGCCACTCGTGGAAGCAGTACAGCTTCTGCTTCACCGATGGACGGCACCCAGCCGTGAGGGCTGCGGCGTGCCGGCCGATCATGTGGGACTCCGTCGTACCTCGACCGCGGAGGGCCTCGCGGCCTCATCGCCAGCGGCCAGACGCCGGGCCCCGAGGTCTACCTGCTCGCCAACGACACCAAGCCGCCGCGCACCATCCAGTGGACGGTCGGCCTGCGGCAGCAGATGGGCGACTGGCTCGGCTCGCTGTCCTACGCCAGCGTCGAGGGCGACAACGGGATGGCCTGGAGCTTCGGCACCCTGCCGCCCGGAACCGCCTTCAACGACCGCTGGGGCGGCTGGATCGGGATCCCGAACTACGGCTTCATCATGCGCAGCTACGACGTGCGCACGACCGAGTACGACGCCGTCTACCTCACCCTGGACCGGCCCTACACGCGCGACGCGAAGTGGGGCCTCAACTTCGTCTACACCTACGCCGAGGCCTGGCAGAACGCCTCGCTCGACGAGGGCACGGCCTTCGCGTTCGACTACCTCCCGCCCGACTGGCCGATGTTCCCGGGCAACGCCGACGAGCGCCACCGCTTCGTCGCGAGCGGCACGGTCGGACTGCCCGTCAACTTCCAGCTGTCCTCGATCATCACCCTCGGCTCCGGAGTCCCCTGGTCACCTACACCGACTGCCTTGCCGGGTGGGACCAGTGCGTCTGGTATCCCAACGGCGGCCGGCCGGAGAAGCAGAGCTTCCTCGGCATCAACGAGTTTGCCTACCGCTCGGTGGACCTGCGCCTGCAGTGGGACACGACGCTGGGCGGCAACACGAACCTCGCCCTGATCGGCGAGGGATTCAACATCCTCGACTTCGCCAACGACTCGTGCTTCGACGGGTGGGCAGGGGCACCGGGTGAACCGAACCCCAGGTTCGGTCAACCCAACTGTCAGTACAACGCTCGCCGGTGGCAGGTGGGCGCTCGCTTCAGCTTCTAGGAGGTCGAGGCGGGAGTGACATTCGGCGCGCGGCACGGGTCGAACGGCCCGTGCCGCGCTTCTTCGAGAGGGCCGGTCCGGCGTCCGAGCGCGGTGGTCCGCGTCGCGATCGCTGGCCTGCGCCAGGAGACCGGACGCGACAGCGCGTAAACGACGCGAGGAGGCGATGGTGACGGTCACCATCAAGGAGGTCGCGCGCGACGCCGGGGTCTCGGTTGCGACCGTGTCGAGGGTGCTCAGCGGCAAGGGCGCGGTGCGCGAGGCCACCCGCCGCCGGGTGCTCGAGGTCGCGAGGAGGCTCGACTACGTGCCGCACGGGGCCGCGCAGAGCCTGATCACCCGCGTCACGCGGACCGTGGGCGTGATCCTGCCAGACGCCCACGGTGAGTTCTTCTCCGAGCTGGTGCGCGGCATCGACCTGGTATCGCGCGCCGCCGGCTACCACCTGCTGGTGTCCGGCTTCCACAGCGAGAGCCGGGACCTGGTCGCGATCCTGCAGGCGACCCGCGGCCGCGTCGACGGGTTGATCGTGATGTCGCCGGAGGCCGACGTGGAGGTACTGCGTCACGCCCTCGGCGAGCCGGTCCCGGTGGTCCTGCTCAACTGCGCGATCGAATCTGACGAGCACGACGCCATCGACGTCGACAACTACGGCGGCGCGTGCGCGGTGGTCGAGCACCTGGCCCGGCTCGGCCATCGCCGGATCGCGATGGTCACCGGCCCCGAGCACAACGTCGACTCCTGCGAGCGGCTGCGCGGATTCCGCGACGGAATGGCGGCGATCTCCGGCAACGGCGCCGGCGCCGAGGCGGCTGAGCTGGTGGGCGACTTCACCGAGCACGGAGGCTATGCGGCGGGCTGCCGGCTCCTCGAGCTCGAGCCGCGGCCGACCGCCGTCTTCGCCGCCAACGACATGAGCGCGGTCGGCATTCTGTGCGCCCTGGCCGAGGCCGGCGTCCGGGTGCCCGACGAGATGACGGTGGTGGGCTTCGACGACGTGCCGCTCGCCCGCTACCTGACGCCGCCACTGACCTCGGTCGCGGCCTCGATGGCCGAGGTCGGCCGCAGAGCCATGGAGCGCCTGGTGCTGGCGATGCTCGACCCGGCCGCGCACCGGCCGGAGCGCGAGCGGCTGCCCGCGCGGCTGGTGGTGCGCGGCTCGAGCGGAGCCCCGCCGGGCACGCGGGGAGAGCGGGGGATGCGTGTCCCCTGAGGTCCTCGCTGACCGGGGCTCGGCGTGGGCGCCCGGCGTAGCGGGGTCGCGAAGGAAGGGAGGGTCCCACGGTGGATCGTAAACACCGTCCCGGGAATCCAGGAGCGCCACCGGCCGGAGCCGGGATCAACCGGCGAAAAGCGGCGGTCCTGCTCGTGGCCGCCGCGGCCGCACTCGCCGCGTGCTTGGGGCCCGGAGCCGCCGGCCCGTGGCCCCAAGATGTCCGGCGGGCCGAGGGACGGCGCGCACCGAGCTCGGTGCCGGAGTTCGTCGACGAGCTCCACGAGCGGACCTTCCGCTGGTTCTGGGACGTCGCGGATCCGGCCACCGGGCTGGTGCCCGACCGCTGGCCGACGCCCTCGTTCTCGAGCGTGGCCGCGATCGGGTTCGGGCTGACGGCCTACGCGGTCGGAGCGGAGCACGGCTGGATCACCCGCGAGCAGGCGCGCGACCGGGTGCTGCTCACCCTGCGCTTTCTCGCCGACGCCCCCCAGGGACCGGCGCCGTCCGGCACCGCTGGGTACAAGGGCTTCTTCTACCACTTCCTCGACATGGCGAGCGGGACCCGCTACGGCCAGGTCGAGCTGTCGACCGTCGACACCGCCCTGTTGCTCGGCGGCGTGCTGTTCTGCCAGCAGTACTTCGCCGGCGATGATGCGGTCGAGACCGAGATCCGCGCGCTGGCAGACCTGCTCTACGAGCGGGTGGACTGGAGCTGGGCGCAGCCGCGGCCGCCGGCGATCACCATGGGCTGGTACCCCGAGACGGGCTTCCACCACTTCGACTGGCGCGGCTACGACGAGGCGATGATCGTCTACCTGCTGGCGCTCGGATCGCCGACCCATCCGGTCGCGCCCGAGGCGTGGCCGATGTGGACGAGCAGCTACCGGTGGGGCTCGTTCTACGGCCAGGAGCACGTCGGCTTCGCGCCCCTGTTCGGCCACCAGTTCTCACACTGCTGGGTCGACTTCCGCGGCATCCAGGACGCCTACATGCGCGACCGGGGCATCGACTACTTCATCAACTCGCAGCGAGCCGCGCTGGCGCAGCAGGCCTACGCAGCCGACAACCCGCACGGCTTCGTTGGCTACGACGACAAGGTGTGGGGCCTGTCGGCGTGCGACGGGCCCGCCGACGTGACGCTGCCCTTCGGCGGCCATCAGGTCCGCTTCTTCACCTACGCCGCGCGCGGCGCCTCGCACACCGAGGTGCGCGACGACGGCACCATCACCCCGATGGCGGCCGCCTCATCGCTGCCATTCGCCCCGGAGGCGGTGCTGCCGTCGCTGTGGGCGATGCGCGAGCGCTACGGCGAGCACCTGTACACCGAGTACGGCTTCCTCGACGCCTTCAACCCGACCTTCACCTACACCGACGTGCCGGTCTACCACGGGCGGGTGATTGCTGGCGTCGGGTGGTTCGACACCGACTACCTCGGCATCGACCAGGGCCCGATTGTCGCGATGATCGAGAATCACCGCAGCGGTCTGGTGTGGCGGCTGATGAGGAGCAGCCCGCCTGTGCTGCGGGGGCTGCAACGCGCCGGCTTCACCGGCGGCTGGATCGACGGGTCTGCGCCGTGAGCCGCGGCGGTCTCTGGCCGCGGATGATGTGGGCGGTGGTCGCCGCGGTCGGGTGCGGCGCCGGTTCGCCGCCACAGGAGGTGGTCGAGTTCTGGGGGCTCGGCCGCGAGGGCGAGGTGGTGGACGAGCTGCTCGACGGCTTCCGGGCCGAGCACCCCGAGCTCAAGGTCGAGGTCCAACAGATCCCCTTCACCGCCGCCCACGAGAAGCTGCTGACCGCGCTGATCGGCGGTGCGGCCCCGGACCTCGCCCAGGTCGGCAACACCTGGATCCCGGAGTTCGTCGTGCTCGACGCCGCGGAGCCGCTCGATCCATGGCTTCAGAGCTCGTCCGTGATCCAGCGGGAAGACTACTTTGGCGGCGTCTGGGAGACCAACGTGGTCGATGGCCGGCTGTACGGCGTCCCGTGGTACGTCGACACCCGGATCGTGTTCTATCGGACCGACCTCCTCGATGCTGCCGGCTGCCTGCCCTTCCCCCGGAGCTGGCAGGACTGGCTCGAGTGCATGCGCCGGGTTGTGGCCCTGCCGGGCGGCGAGCGCTTTGCGATATTGCTGCCCACCGACGAGTGGGCGCAGCCGGTGGTGCTCGGGCTGCAGCAGGGGGCGACGCTGCTCGCCGACGACGGGTCGCGCGGCGCCTTCTCCTCGCCCGAGTTTGCGCGGGCCTTCGACTTCTACATCCAGATCTTCGACGAGCAGTTGGCCCCCGTGCTGTCGACCTCGCAGATCGGCAACGTCTACCAGCAGTTCGCGGAGGGGCGCTTCGCCATGTACATCACCGGCCCGTGGAACCTCGGCGAGTTCCGCCGCCGGCTGCCGGCGTCGGCGCTCGCGGTGTGGGGGACCGCACCGCTGCCGGCGCCGGATGGGAGCTGGCCGGGGGTCTCGCTGGCAGGCGGAGCGAGCCTGGTGATCTTCAAGTCCTCCGAGCGCAAGCAGGCCGCCTGGCAGGTAGTCGAGTATCTGTCGCGGCCCGAGGTCCAGCTCGAGTTCTACCGGCTGTCCGGGGACCTCCCGGCGCGGGTGACGCCATGGAGCGACCCGCTGCTGGCCGACGATCCCCAGGTGGCCGCCTTCTTCACTCAGCTCGGTCATGTCCAGCCGATGCCGCGGGTGGCGGAGTGGGAGCAGATCGCGACCAGGCTCTACGAGCGGGCCGAGGAGGCGATCCAGGGGGGCGCGACCAACGAGCAGGTCTTGGCCCGGCTCGATCGCGACGTCGACCGCTTCCTTACCAAGCGCCGCTGGGTGCGCGAGCGGCAGGAGGTCCCATGAGGAGCCTCCACCGGGGCGAGGCCCGGGCAGGGTGGTTGCTGGCGGCGCCGGCGCTTCTGGTGATCGCCGCTTTCTTCCTGCTCCCGGTGGCGGCCGGCTTCGCGCTGTCGGTCACCGACTTCGACATCTACTCGATCGGTGACCCGGACCTGGTGCGCATCGTCGGTGCGGCCAACTACCGCACGCTCTTCTCCGAGCCGCTGTTCTGGAAGGCGCTCAAGAACACGCTCTACTTCGTCCTGCTGGGAGTGCCGGCGACCATGGGCATCGCGCTGGCGGCGGCGCTCGGGGTCACGTCCAGAGTCACCCGGCTCAAGCCGGTCTTCCGGACCATCTACTTCGCGCCGGTGGTGACGACCCTGGTGGCGGTGGCGGTGGTGTGGCGCTACCTCTACCACCCGCGGTTCGGGCTGATCAACGGCTTCCTCGGCTGGTTCGGCGTCGAGCCGATCGCGTGGCTCGCCGACCCGCGGTGGGCGATGCCGGCGATCGTGCTGCTCGCGGTGTGGAAGAACTTCGGCTACACCATGATCATCTTCGTCGCCGGGCTGCAGGCGATCCCGGAGCAGCTCTACGAGGCGGCCCGGCTCGACGGCGCGTCGGCGTGGCAGCGCTTCCGCCACATCACCCTTCCCGGCCTCGCGCCGACCACCACCTTCGTCGCGGTGATCACGGTCATCGGCTACTTCCAGCTCTTCGCCGAGCCCTACGTCATGACCTCGGGCGGCGGCCCGGTCAACGCGACGCTGTCGGTGGTGCTGTACATGTTCAAGGAGGGCTTCCGCTGGTGGAACATCGGCTACGCCGCGGCGGTCGCCTTCGTGCTGTTCTGGATCGTCCTCGCAGTGACGTTGCTCCAGACCGCGCTGCGCCGGAGGGCCGAGCGATGAGGCGGCGGCTGTCGACGGTTCTGCTGCACCTCGTGCTGGTGGCGGGCGCGATGGCCGCGATTGCACCGATCGCCTGGATGTTTGCCGCCTCGCTGATGCCGGACGGACAGGCCAACGCCGAGCCGCCGCCGCTGCTGCCGCACCCGGCGACACTCGACCAGTACCGCGCCCTGTTCGCGCGCCTCGACATCGGGCGGCCGCTGCTCAACTCGACCATCCTGGCGAGCGCGGTGACGGCGGTGTCGCTGCTGCTCAACTCGATGGCCGGCTACGCCTTCGCGAGGCTGCGCTTCCGCGGCCGCGACCGCGTGTTCTCGCTGCTGCTGGCCGCGCTGGTGATCCCGGCCCAGGTGGCGATGCTGCCGCTGTTCCTGATGCTCAAGTCGATGGGGTTGGTCAACACCTACCTCGGGGTGATCGTGCCCGGAATGGCCTCGATCTTCGGGATCTTCCTGGTCCGCCAGTTCGCGCTGTCGATCCCGCAGGAGCTGCTCGACGCCGCCCGCGTGGACGGCGCGTCGGAGTGGCGGATCTACCGCTCGGTGGTGCTGCCGCTGCTGCGCCCGATCCTGGTCACGCTCGGCGTGTTCGTGTTCATGGGCACCTGGAACGACTTCATGTGGCCGCTGATCGTGCTCACCGACGACAGCATGTACACCCTGCCGGTGGCGCTCGCCAACCTGATGGGCGAGCACTTCCAGGACACCGAGCTGATGATGGCCGGCGCCGTGGTCACCGTGCTGCCGGTGCTGATCCTCTTCCTCGCGATGCAGCGCTCCTACATCGAGGGGATCATGATGGGGAGCCTCAAGGAATGATCGCGACCCTGCTCTCGGGCCTGCTGCTGGCCGCCCAGGGCTCGGCCGTACCGCCAGTGTTCGTCGACGACGGCAGCGACGCTGCGAGCTGGCACGCCGTGCCATCGGAGGGTGTCGGCCTCGAGATTGACTCCGAGAGCGGCGAGCTGCGCCTCGACTTCGACTTCCACGGCGGCAGCGGCTGGGCCGCGGCATGGCGGCCGCTCGAGCTCGACCTGCCGGAGAGCTTCGTGCTCCGCATCGTGCTGCGGGGCGAGGCGTCAGCCAACACCCTCGAGGTGAAGCTGGTGATGGCGGGGGAGGCGGGCGAGACCGTGTGGTGGGCTCGCCGCCAGGCCTTCGATCCGCCGCATGATGCAACCGCGCTCGAGCTCAAGCGCCGCCACTTCTCCTTCGCCTGGGGCCCGGAGCGGGAGCGGCCGCTCGACCGGGTGGCGCGGCTCGAGCTCGCGATCGTCGCGGGCGAGGGCGGCGCCGGAACGGTGTGGATCGACGAGATCGCGCTCGAGCCGCGGCCCGCGCCGGCGCCTCCCGACCCGCCGCGCGCCAGTGGCTCGGCGGGCGACGCGGCCGCGGCGATTGACGGCGACCCCGCCACCGCGTGGGCGCCCCCGACCGGGCCGGCGTGGTTGGAGCTCGACTTCGGGGGGGCGCGCGAGCTCGGTGGGCTGGTGCTCGACTGGGAGCCCGGGCGCTTCGCCGCCGACTACCTCGTCGAGGCTCGCGAGGACGGCGGCGACTGGCGGACCCTGCGCGAAGTCCGCGGATCGAACGGCGGCCGCGATTGGCTGTACCTGCCCGACACCGAGGCCTCCGCGTTGCGGCTGCGCCTCGGTGAGGGCGCCGCAGCCGGCGGCGCCACGCTGCGCGAGTTGACCGTCGAGCCGCTCGAGTTCTCAGCCGACGCCAACGCGTTCTTCGGCTGGGTGGCGGGCTCGTTCCGGCGCGGCCTCTTTCCCCGGTACTTCACCGGCGAGCAGGTCTACTGGACCGTCGCCGGCGTCGACGGCGGCGAGGGCGAGCTGCTGGTCGGTGAGGACGGCGCGGTCGAGTCGGCGGATCGCCAGCTCTCCGTGGAGCCGTTCCTGCGCAGCGGCGGCCGGCTCGTGACCTGGGCCGACGTCACGACCGAGCAGTCACTGGTGGAGGGCGACCTCCCGATCCCGGTGGTGACCTGGCGGACAGCCGAGCTCGACCTCGAGCTGACCGTGCTCGCCGAGGGGGTGGCGCCTTCGGACCGGGCGCTGCTGCGCTACAGGGTCACCAACCGGCGCGACGTCGCGACCGTGACCCGGCTGGTGCTCGCACTGCGGCCACTCCAGGTCAACCCGCCGCAGCAGTTCCTCAACCTTCCCGGCGGCGCCGGCCGGGCGGGCCGGATCGTAATTGACGCCGCAGGCGCAGCCGTCGACGGCGCAACTGCACTTTCGTTCCTGACCGGGCCGCAGGCGTACGGCGCCACGACGTTCGCCGGCGGCGAGATTGCAGAGCACCTGGCGGCGGGCGAGCTGCCGGCGGCAACGGTCGTCGAGGACGTCGAGGGGTGGGCCTCGGCGGCAGCCGTCTTCAAGCTGGCGCTCGACGCCGGCGGCAGCGGCGACGTGGTGGTCGCGATGCCGCTCGACCGTGAGCTGTCTCCGGTCTCCATCGATGCCGGGGACCCACCCGCGCTGTTCGAGTCCGCCTTGCGGCGGGAGATTGCCGGCTGGCGCGAGCGGCTCGGCCGGATGACGGTCGAGCTGCCGCCCGAGGCCACCGACCTCGCGGCCACGCTGCGCGCGAACCTCGGCTACATCCTGGTCAACCGCGACGGGCCGGCAATCCAGCCCGGCTCGCGGGCGTACGACCGCTCCTGGATCCGCGACGGCGCGCTGACCTCTGCGGCGCTGATCCGGCTCGGCCACCTCGACGCCGCGGCGAGCTTCGCGGAGTGGTTTGCCGGCTTCCAGTTCGCCTCCGGGAGAGTGCCCTGCTGCGTCGACGCGCGGGGCGCCGACCCGGTGCCGGAGCACGACAGCCACGGCGAGCTGGTCTACCTGATCGCGGAGGTGGTGCGGAGCTCCGGCGACCTCGAGTTCACCCGCCGCATGTGGCCGCACGTCGAGGCTGCGACGGATGCAATCGAGGCGCTGCGCGCCGAGCGGCGCACCGCCGCCGAGACGACGCCCGCGCGGCTGCGCTTCTGGGGCCTCCTGCCCGAGTCGATCTCGCACGAGGGCTACTCGGACCGGCCCGTGCACTCCTACTGGGACGACGTCTGGGGCATCCGCGGCCTCGAGGACGGCGCCTGGCTCGCGACCCGGCTCGGCCTCGCCGACGATGCCGCGAGGCTCGGCGCCGCCGCGGCCGAGATGCGGCGCGAGGTCGTGGCTTCAATGACCAGGGTTGCGGTGGAGGAGGGCATCGAGTACCTGCCCGCGTCGGCGGATCTGGCCGACTTCGATCCAACCTCGACCACGGTCGCGGTGGCGCCGCTCGGCCTTCAGCCGTGGCTGCCGGCGAGGGCGCTCGAGGCCACCTTCTGGCGCTACCTCGCCGAGTCGCGCCAGCGCGCCGCCGGCACCCGGGAGTGGGACGCCTACACCCCCTACGAGCTGCGCGCGATCGGCACCCTGGTCCGGCTCGGCTGGCGCGACGCAGCCTGGGAGATGCTGCGCTTCTTCCTCGCCGACCGGCGGCCGGCCGGCTGGCGGCAGTGGGCCGAGGTGGTCGGACGCGAGCCGCGCGCGCCGCGCTTCCTGGGCGACATGCCGCACACCTGGTGCGGCTCGGACTTCATCCGCTCCGCGCTCGACCTGCTGGCCTACGAGGACGGCGACCGGCTGGTGCTGGCCGCCGGCGTGCCCGCCGAGTGGACGGACCCCGGCGATCGGGTGGCGGTGTCGGGGCTGGTCACCCACTTCGGGCCGCTCAGCTACCGGATGACCGCTGAGGCGGGCCGCCTGGTGGTGGCGATCGACGCCCTGCGCGAACTCCCGCCGGGCGGCGTGCTGGTGAAGCCGCCGGGTCTCGCCGAGGCGGCGCACGTCACCGTCGACGGCCGCGAGGCGCCGGTGACAGAGGGCGGCGTGGCCGTTACCGAGCTGCCGGCGGTGGTGGTGATCGGCGATCGAGGGAGGCCGTGATGGATCAGCGTGCACTATGGTCGGCTGTCCTCGCCCTCGCGGTGATGGTGGCGGCGTGCGCGACCTCGCCCGCAGACAAGGGTGACGCGCGGTACACCGGCTTCGTGTTCTCCTCGCTCGAGCTCGGAAGCCAGAGCTACCCATACGCGCTGTACGTGCCGCGAAGCTACGACCATCGCCGGGCATGGCCGCTGATCCTCTTCCTGCACGGTAAGGGCGAGTGCGGCCGCGACGGGTCCCGCCAGCTCCACGTGGGGCTCGGCCCGGAGCTGCTGGCACAGCCCGAGCGCTGGCCGTTCCTGGTGCTGTTCCCCCAGAAGCCCGCCAAGGACGACGAGTGGGAGCAGCACGAGGCCGCGGTGCTGGCGATGCTCGACGACGTCACCGGCCGCTACAACGTCGACCCGAACCGGGTGCTGCTGACCGGCCTGTCGCAGGGCGGCCACGGCACCTGGGTCCTCGGAGCGCGCCACCCCGAGCGGTGGGCGGCGCTGGTGCCGGTCTGCGGCTACGCCTGCCGCGCCGATGGGGTTCCCACCCGTGCGTTCGCTTGCCTCCCGCTTTGAGGGGACCGCCGCCGATCTCGCGCCCGCCCTGGCCGGGATCCCGATCTGGGCCTTCCACGGCGACGCCGACGAGTCGGTTCCGGTTGGCGCGACCCTCGAGCTGGTGGCGGCGGTGCAGGGCGCGGGCGGGTCGCCGAAGCTGACGGTCTTCCCTGGCGTGGGCCACAACTCGTGGGATGCCGCCTACCGCAACCCCGAGCTGGCCGAGTGGATGCTGCAACAGGTGCGCGGCGAGGAGACGAGGTGATCGACGCGCGCCAGTCCGCCGCGCCCGCGGCCGTGCTCCGGCTATCAGGCTCCCGAGCCGGCGAGCGCGGCCGCGCCGTGGCTCGCGACGACCTCGGCGTAGAAGCGGCCGGAGCCCTTGACGGTCCGGCGCTGGCTTGCGAAGTCGACGTGGACGATGCCGAAGCGCCGCGAGGTGCCGAGGCTCCACTCGAAGTTGTCGAGCAGCGACCACACGAAGTAGCCGCGCAGGTCGACGCCGGCGGCGATCGCCCGGCTCGGCGGCGCGCAGGTGCTCCAGCAGGTAGGCGGTGCGCAGCGGGTCGTCGTAGCCTTCGGGGACGACCGGCGGGTCGGCGAAGGCGGCGCCGTTCTCGGTCACGTAGAGCGGCAGGCGGCCGTAGCGCTGTGTCACCCAGCACAGGATCGTCTCGAGGCCCTGGGGATACACCTCCCAGCCCATCTCGGTGACCGGTGCCGCGGGTTCGACCACCTTGGCGGCGCGGTCGGGGAGCGCGTCATCGTCATGGCGCACGACGCCGCGCGAGTAGTAGTTGATGCCCAGGAAGTCGATCGGCTCGCGGCCGAGCGCGACGCGGGCCGGCGCGTCCTCGGGCCAGGCCTCGCCCCACATCGCGGGCAGCTCCTCCGGGATCGTGCCGAGGAGCACCGGGTCGAGGAACTGGCGGTTCCAGTAGGCGTCGGCGCGCCGGGCCGCGGCGTGGTCGCGGGAGTCATCGCCGGCGGCGGACTTGGGCTCGAGGTTGACGACCAGCCCGACCGCCGCTGCGCCCTCGCTGCGCAGCGCCCGCACCCCCGCGCCGTGGGCGGCGAGCAGGTTGAGGCTCGCGCGCGGCGCCTCGAAGACGCTGCGGTGGCCGGGCGCGTGGACCCCGTGCAGGTAGCCGGCGTCGGCGACCACCCACGGCTCGTTGAGGGTCGCCCACAGCCGCACCCGGTCGCCGAGGGCGCGGCCGACCACCGCCGCGTAGTCGCCGAACCAGGCGGCGGCGTCGGAGTTGACCCAGCCGCCGCGCTCGTCGAGCGCCGCCGGCAGGTCCCAGTGGTAGAGCGTGATCAGCGGCGCGATGCCCGCCTCGAGCAGGGCGTCGACCAGCCGGCGGTAGAAGTCGAGGCCGGGCTGGTTGACCTGGCCGGTGCCGGCGGGAAGCACCCGACTCCACGAGATCGAGAAGCGGTAGCCGCCGAGGCCGATGCGCCGCATCAGGCCGACGTCCTCGCGCCACCGGCGATAGTGGTCGCAGGCGACGTCGCCGGTCTCGCCGTCCGCCACCATGCCCGGCGTGTGGCTGAAGTGGTGCCAGATCGACGGTCCGGCGCCATCGGCCAGTGGCGAGCCCTCGATCTGGTAGGCCGCGGTCGCGGCGCCCCACAGGAATCCGTCTGGGAAGTGTCGTGCCATGGCGCCGGCATTGTATCTCCGGCCGCTCGGGCCGCGACAGCTCGCGTCGAGGAGGGAGGGGGGAAGACATGAACGCCAGGCTCGGTGAGAACGCCTACGGGCACTTCAGCGACGACGGCCGGGAGTACGTCATCACCGACCCGCGCACGCCGCGGCCGTGGGTCAACGTCATCGCCAACCCGCGGCTCGGGCTGGTGGTAAGCCACACCGGCTCGGGCTTCACCTTCATCGACAACTCCCAGCTCGGCGTCATCACGCGCTGGCAGCAAGAGCTGGTGGAGGACTGCTCAGGCAAGGCGCTTTTCCTGCGCGACCCGGCGAACGGCAGCGTGTGGTCGGCGTCGCCGGCGCCGATCTGGTCCGCCGACGCGCGGCACACCTGCCGGCACGGCCTCGGGTTCACGGCTTTCGAGACAATGCGGGACGGCGTCGACTGCCGGTGGACCCTGCTCGCGCATGCCGAGAAAACCGCCGAGCTGTGGCTCGTCGAGCTCGCCAACCACTCCGGCCGCGCCCGCCTCCTGGAGCTGGTCGCGTACCTGGAGTGGAACTGCGGCGTCGCCCCGGCGCCGCGGCGCGAGTTCCAGAAGCTGTTCATGGAGACCGCGTACGACGACGGCGCCCGGGCGGTGGTGGCGCGCAGCCACATGTGGGAGGTGGGCAGCGAGCGCTGGGGCCACTGGAACACCGACTTTCCGTACGTCGCCGCCTTCGCGTGCAGCGAGCCGCCGGCGGCGGTCGAGGGTGACAAGCTCGAGTTTCTGGGCCGCTACCGCAGCCTGCGCGATCCGGCGGCGCTGGCCGCGCCGACGTGGGCGGGCCGCTTCGGCCGCCACGGCGACCCGGTCGCGGCGATGCGGGTGGCGGTCGAGCTGCCGGCCGGCGGCTCAAAGGCGATCGCCTTCGTGCTCGCGGTCGCCGGCTCGGCAGCCAGAGGCCCTCGAGCTCACCCGGGAGCTCGCGTCCCCTCAGGCCGTGCGCTCTGCGCTCAATGATGTCCGCCGCTCGTGGCAGGAGCGGCTGGCGGCGCACCGGGTGGCAGGCCCGGACCCAACGCTGGATATTCTGGTCAACGACTGGGCGCGCTACCAGGCGATCTCGGCCCGGCTGTGGGGCCGCTGCGGCTACTACCAGCAGAGCGGCGCCTACGGCTTCCGCGACCAGCTCCAGGACTCCCAGGTGTGGCTGACGATCGAGCCCGAGCGCTGCCGGCAGCAGATTGCGCTCCACGCGGCCCACCAGTTCGCCGACGGCTCGGTCTACCACTGGTGGCACCCACTGTCGGAGCTCGGCCACGTGACCCGGATGACCGACGACCTGCTGTGGCTCGCGTTCGTGACCGCGAGCTATCTCAAGGAGACCGGCGACATCGACATTCTGCGCGACGAAGTGCCGTTCCTCGACGACCCGCATGCAGCCCCCCTGCTCGAGCACATCGAGCGCGCGTTCGCCCGCGTCTTCCGGCGCACGAGCACCCGCGGCCTGCCATTCATCGGCGCCGGCGACTGGAACGACGGCCTGTCGGCGGTCGGTCTCGAGGAGAAGGGCGAGTCGGTGTGGCTCGGCCACTTCCTCGCCGGCCTGCTGCGGGACTGGTCGGAGATCCACCGCCGCCGCGGCGACGAGCGGCGGGCGGCCGAGCTCGAGCGCCGCCGCGCCGAGCTGGTCGATGCGATCAACCGCCACGGCTGGGACGGCGCCTGGTACCTGCGCGGCACTCTGGACGACGGCACGCTGCTCGGCAGCGCCGGCAACGCCGAGGGCCGGATCTTCCTCAACGCGCAGACCTGGGCCGTGCTCGCGGACGTGGCACCGGCCGAGCGGGCAGCGGCCTGCATGGCAGCGGTGGCCGAGCACCTGGCCGACGACGCCGGTGCGCTGCTGCTCGCGCCCGCCTACACCGTCCCCCGGCGCGACATCGGCTACATCACGCGCTACGCGCCCGGGCTGCGTGAGAACGGCGGCGTCTACAGCCATGCCGCGGTGTGGGCGATTGCGGCCGCGGCCAAGGTCCGCAACGCCGAGCTGACGGCGCGGCTGCTGCACGCCATGGACCCGACCGGGAAGGACCCGGAGCGCTACTGGGCGGAGCCGTACGTGCTGCCGGGCAACGTCGACGGCCCGGCGTCGCCGTGGCACGGCCGCGGCGGCTGGACCTGGTACACCGGCTCCGCGGCCTGGCTGCACCGGGTGGTGTGCGAGTGGGTGCTCGGGGTCCGTCCCGAGTGGGACGGGCTGGTCGTCGACCCCTGCCTGCCGCCGGGCTGGCCGGGCGCCCGCATGACCAGGCCGTTCCGCGGCACGACCTACGAGATCGAGATCGAGAGGGTCGGGGACCTGCCGGACGGCGTGTGGACCGAGCTCGAGCTCGACGGCGCGACGGTCGTGGGCACGCTGCTGCCGGCGCCGCGGGCCGCCGGCGAGCGCCACCGGGTGCGGGCCCGCTGCCGCTGAGGAGGGTTTCCATGGCGAACGTCGTCCTGCGCGGGGTGAGCAAGCGCTTCGGCAGCCAGGAGGTGGTCCGCGCGCTCGATCTCGAGATCCGAGACGGCGAGCTGATGGTCCTGGTCGGGCCTTCAGGCTGCGGCAAGTCAACGGTGCTGCGGATGATCGCGGGTCTCGAGGAGGTTAGCGAGGGCACGATTTTCCTCGGCGGCCGGGACATCACCCACCTGCAGCCCAAGGAGCGCGACGTGGCGATGGTCTTCCAGAGCTACGCGCTCTACCCGCACATGACGGTCCGCCAGAACCTCGAGTTCGGGCTCAAGGTGCGCGGCGTTCCCAGGGCGGAGCGGGAGCGGATGGTCGGCGGCACCGCGTCGATGCTCGAGATCGGCGAGCTGCTCGAGCGGCGGCCGCGCCAGCTCTCGGGCGGGCAGCGACAGCGGGTGGCGGTCGGCCGGGCGATCGTGCGGCAGCCCTCGGTGTTCCTGTTCGACGAGCCGCTCTCCAACCTCGACGCCAGGCTGCGGACCCAGACCCGGGTCGAGATCGCCCGCCTCCAGCGCCAGCTCGGCACGACCTCGATCTACGTCACCCACGACCAGGTGGAGGCGATGACCCTCGGCCACCGGATCGCCGTGCTCAAGGACGGCCGCCTGGAGCAGGTTGGCACGCCGTCCGATCTCTACCAGCGGCCGGCAACGACCTTCGTGGCGACCTTCATCGGGTCGCCTTCGATGACCCTGCTGCCGGCCCGGGTGATCGGGGGCGGGCTCGGCCTCGACGCCGGGGTGCTGACCCTGCCCGCGGTGCCGGGCCTGGCGAGCTACGGTCTCGCGGACGGGAGCCGGGTGATCGCCGGCATCCGGCCCGAGTCGGTCCGTCCGGAGGGGACGGTGGCAGCGAACCGTGCCACGGCGGTCAGCGGCGAGGTGGTGGTGGTCGAGCCTCTCGGCGCGCAGGTCCACGTCCAGCTCAAGCTCGGCGAAACGATGCTGGCCGCGATGCTGCCCCCAACGACGATGCCGCGGCCGGGCGAGCAGCTCACTCTCGCCATCGACCTCGGCGAGCTCCACCTGTTCGACGAGGCCGGCCGCCGCCTCGAGGGCTGACGGGCGCTCGGATCCGGCTTCGCCTCTGGCTTCGCCGTGACGAGAGCCGGCGCGGGAGGGACTCCGGAGACGGGCACGGAGACGGAGACGGGTAGGGGCTCAATACCCCCGATCTTGGATTTTCTGGTGCGAATATTCCTCCCTTCGACGCCGCTCGCGAGGCGTATACTGGCGCCAAGAGCCAAGACCCATGTTGAGTCAGCTGCGCGGCGGTCGGGTCGGGCGTCTCGCTACGCCCGCGCTTGCCCGCAAGCCTGGCCGCGCTCCGAGCCCGCCAGGCTGGGCACCGGGAGCGGGAGCCCGTCGTGCGGCGGCCGCCAGCGGCGTGGTCTTGCGGCTCGGCGGTTGCCCCGGCGATCCATCGTGTCGAGCCGCGACGAGGTCGGACGGGCGAGCGTTCCGGGCATCACGTTGCCCAGGCGAAAGAGGAGGACCCATGAAACTCACAACAGGCGTCCTGTGCGGGTTGGTGCTGCTGGCGGTCTTGGTCGTCGGTGCGGTCCCCTTGCAGGCCCAGGCGGTGAGGCCGGACAAGGCAGGCTGCACGGACTCCCCACTCCTGAGCAGGGTCTCCGGCTGCCACATCTATGACTGCGACCGCAGCGACTGGGACGCGGTGAAGCTCCCGGTCGGCGTCGAGGGCACGGCCCAGACGATCGAGGGTGAGAAGGTCCACATCTACTACGAATGCGCCGGTGAGAACTACAGCCGGACGAAGGTGGTCCGCAACGCCGAGGCGGCCCTCCGGCCGGCGGGCTACACCATCGAGTTCTCCGGCATGTGGGACGGTGACCCGGCGGTCACGGCCCGCAAGGGGCCACAGTGGGTCTTTGTCTATACCGGCAACGACCGCTATTGGGTCACTACCGTCAAGGTCGAGGAGATGGCCCAGGAGATGGTGGCCACGGCCGCGGTCATGGCTGACGGTATTTCCACGATGGGGCACTTCGCCGTCTACGGGATCTACTTCGACACCGACAAGGCCGAGATCAGGCCCGAGTCCGAGCCGGCGCTCGCCGAGATGGCGAAGCTGCTCAAGGACAACCCGAGCCTCAACGTGTTCATCGTCGGCCACACCGACAACACCGGCACCTTCGAGCACAACCTGAAGCTCTCACAGGACCGCGCCGCGGCGGTCGTCAGCGCGCTAGTGAGCGGGCACGGCATCGCGGCGCCGCGGCTGAAGCCCTACGGCGTGGCGTCGCTGGCACCCGTCGCCTCGAACTCGACCGAGGACGGCAAGGCGAAGAACCGGCGCGTCGAGCTGGTGGAGAGGTGACACCATGAAGACGAGATTGGGAGCGTTGGCCGTCATCACAATCACGTTGCTGCTCGGTTCAGCCGCGGGCTTCGCGCAGACCATCCCGGGCCTCGATGACGTCCGCAAGGGGCTCGACACGATCAGCGTCCAGAAGCTCCTCGAGGGCGAGCCTGCCCTCACGACGAGCCTGCCGGACGCTGTCACCGAGGTCACCTTCCTCGACGGCTTCGAGCCTTCGGACTGGGCTCCCCTGAGTCTCCAGCCGCGGGCTGCCGGGGGCGAGTTCCGCGTGGCGGGCGGCGGCGCGTACGCCATGGAGGTCGAGAGCTACTGCCTCCGCACCGGCGGCTACGCGCCCGGCAGAGGCGATGGGTACCTCTACGCTCCGGCCAAGGGCGCGCGTGCGGCGATCGTCCGCAACGTCTTGCACCGGGCCCAGGCCAACCCGCAGGTCGAACAGGGGCAGATCCAACTGCTGCTGTGGGCCATCCTCTCTCGGGCCAAGGTCAGGGACATGTCCGGTGACCTCCTCGCAACGGCCAGGGTGCTCCTCACTCCGGAGGAGATCTACGAGGTCAACGGCGGCGCTCTCGGCCTGGTGCCGTCCGAGGTGCTCAACCAGGCCGTCCGGAAGGCGCCGCCCCTGCTGGGAGAAGCGCTCGAGGCCGAGGCCAAGGTGCGAGGCCTGCTGAGCGAGGGCGACGCGACCTACGGGCAGATCGAGCGGGCAGCGGTGCTCGGGGGCGAGGCGCCGGTCGGCGAGGGAAGCCGGGAGGTGCCGTGGGGCCGCTGGTCCTATCACCCGGCCGGCTACTTCATCCGGTACATGCCGCACGGCTACTCGCAGACCGTGGTGTGGGTGTACGCCCCTGAGCGGTTCGCGTTCGAAACGGACGGCCTCGGGCGTCTGACTTCGCTGGCAGGGCCAAACGGGTGGCGGATGGCGCTGGATTATGGGAATGCAACGCCGGCGGTCGTTGCCGGCACGACGGAGCTCACGATACAGCGGCTGCACTCCGTCTCGATGGAGGTCACCGTCGGCCAACCGCAGCGCGTCACGCTGCCCATGGAGTCGTGGCAGGTCGAGGGGTGGGTCCTTCTCGACACCGCTCCAGGGGGGTCGTCGGCAACGGTGGCGGCCTCCGAGCTGCCGGGCCTCGCCGACCGATCGGTCCGGGCTGCCGACCATCGCCAGGAGGTCGACCGCCTCTGCGGCGTGATGTCGGCGTCGGCCTCCAGCCCGGTGCTCCAGCGCATCGCGGCTCTCGCCAACCTGCGTCTGGCCCTCCAGGACCTGGTAATCGGCTCCGGTGACGAGGCATCCCCGTTCGATCCGGTCGAGTTCGTGACCCGCGCCTGGGCGTCGGAGCTGGGACGCGCCCTGGGGGGCCGCCCGGTCGGCGCCGGGCAGCGTGCCAGCACTTCCTCGTGGTCTCCACGAGCCGTGGCGCCGTCCCCGAAGGGATCCGGCGACTTCGTCCTCGCAAGCTGGGTGGTTCCGGTCGCGGCGCCTGCTCCGGAGGAGATCAGTGACGAGGAGTACTACACCATGGATTTGTCCGACGGCGTCGGCCAGTCCGGCAACACCGCTCGCCAGCGGGAAGGGGTCTCCAACCGCGGCACCAGGCGCAACGACGAGTGCGCCGGCGCGTACGCGGCGTGCCGGGACCAGGCTGACAGTGACTACCTCGAAGAATCAGACACCTGCATGCTGACCCCTGATATGGTAGACGGCCGCGAGACACCCCTCCCGCCCCTCCAGCGGGAATGCCTGCGTGCGGCGGAGCGGCAGCACAGGCGCGATCGCCAGGACTGCGCCACGATCGCCCGGCACTGCCTCGGCTTCTGAGCCGTCGAGGCTGCGCGGCGTGAGACATGCCGCCGGCTGGCAGCGAATCGAAAGCGGGAGCGGGCGCGGAGGCGAAAGCGGCTTCCGGCTTTGCGCTCGGCGTGCGGCTTCGCCCGGTGGGCTACGCCGTCACGAGCCGCCGTGACGATACGGGGCGGGGCCCGGACGTTCTCGGGAACGGGAACGGGAACGGGAACGGGCACGGGAGGGTGGACTGGCCCCTGGATCCTTACCCTTATACCCTGGTCAGGCAGACCGTGGGAGTCAGGCGACTGAGTGGAGGTCGGGGTCATGGCACGAGTTATCGGGATTGCGGGCAGCCTGCGCAAGGGCTCCTTCAACGCCGCGCTGTTGCGCGCCGCGGCAGCGCTCGCTCCGGGCGGGCTCGAGGTCGAGATCGCCACGATCGCCGGCATTCCGCTCTACGACGGCGATCTCGAGGCCGAGCACGGCGCCCCCGAGCCGGTCATTGAGCTCCAAGAGAAGATCGCCACCTCCGACGGGCTGCTGCTGGTCACGCCCGAGTACAACGCCTCGCTGCCCGGCGTGCTGAAGAACGCCGTCGACTGGCTGTCGCGGCCGCCGAAGGGCGCCGCGGCGGTGTTCGGCGACCGGCCGGTGGCGATCATGGGAGCGACCCCCGGCGCCTGGGGGACGCGGCTGGCCCAGGCGGCGTGGCTGCCCATCTTTCGCAACCTCGGCGCGCGGGTCTACTTCGGCAAGCAGCTCCACGTCGCGACCGCGGCCAAGGTCTTCGACGCTGAGGGTGTGCTCATCGACGACAAGGTTCGCAGCCTGCTCTCCGAGTTCATGGCCGGCTTCGCGAGCTTCATCGTCGCGCGCTAGAATCACGGCGCAGCGACGCCACGGCGGAGCCGTTCGCCGCAACGACAACCGACCGTCGACATCAGCATAGGAGAGCGCGCATGGTGAGCCACGAGCCCCACAAGATCAAGACTGTTCGGCTGATCTCGTTCCCGAGCCTGGAGGAACGGAAGCGCAACCTCAGTGAGGCCCACTTCAATGTGTTTCGGCTGACGCCGACGCAGGTGACCTTCGACATGTGCTCGCTCGGCACCAGCGCGGTCTCCCAAGAGCAGCTGGCCGGGCAGTTGGTGGGCGACGAGGCGTACGCCGGATCGCGCAACTTCGAGGAGCTGGAGCGCGCGGTGCACGCGGTGCTCGGGCATACCTATGTCTGCCCAACCCACAACGTGCTCGGCTGCGTGAAGCTGGTCGTCGCAACACTGGTCACACCGGGATCGGCGCTCCCGTCCAACGCCCGCACCCGCATGGACCAGCTCAGCCGGCTCGGGGTCTCCTACCCGGACGTTCGCGACCACGACGAGCGCGTCTTTACCGGGAACTTCGATCTCGCCCGCCTCGAGGGGGTGCTCGCCGCCGGGAACGTGGCGCTGGTCGGGCTTCAGGCCTTTGCCGACGGCCAGCACCCGATCAGCCTCGGCAATCTGAAGGCCGCCCGCGCGCTCGCCGACCGCTACGGGGTCAAGGTGATCTGTGACGGATCGCGGGTGATCGAGAACGCGTGGTTCATCCAGCGCCACGAGCCGGGACAGGCGACCCGCCCGATCGGCGACATCGTCAAGGAGATCGTGAAGCTGTCGCACATCTTCCAGATCGACGGTGCCCAGGATCCCAAGTGCAACACCGGTGGACTGCTGACCACCGACAATCCCGCCGATCACGAGAAGTTCATGAACGAGGTCGTCGTCTACGAGGGACTGCACACCTACGGCGGGATGGCGGGCCGCACCATGGAGATGCTCGCCCGCGGCCTCACCGAGATGTGTGACGAGGACGAGGTCCACTGGGTGATGCACCAGACCGAGCGCTTCACCGCCCGTCTGCGTGAGGCCGGGGTCCCGCTCGAGCGGGGCTGCGACGGCGCCTACCTGTGCGCCGGCGAGTTCCTCCCGCACGCCAAGGAGCACGCCCAGGACACCCTGTCCGCGGCGCTGTACTTGACGTCGGGGGTGCGCGCCCTGGCACACGGCATGGTGGGACGCGACAACCTGGTTCCGGTCCAGGTGCCGCGGCTGGCGATGACCAACGAGCAACTCGACCAGGTGGCGGACGCGATCATCGCCCTGTACCGGCAGCGCGAGCGGATCTCCGAGCTGCATGCCACTGCCACCGGACAGTGGCGAGATCAGATGGAGTACCGCTGGGTGTTCCCCGACGTCGCGGAGTTTGCTTTCGACACCTTCCCCTATCAGATCCACACCGTCGAGCGGGTGGGAACGCTGAGCCGGGAGGGCCGCGAAAAAGCGATCCGCGCGGCTGGGTACAACACCTTCCTGCTGCGCTCTGCGGACGTCGCGATCGACCTGCTCACCGACTCCGGAACCTCGGCGATGAGCACCGACCAGTGGGCGGCCTACGACGCGGCGCGCGCCAGCGCGACGTCGAGCGACGAGTACCACCGGCTGGTGGGGCGCCTGCGGGCGCTGTTCGGCTACCAGCACATTATCCCCACCCACCAGGGGCGTGCTGCCGAGCACATTCTGAGCCAGACCTGCATCGCCGAGGGCCAGCTGGTGCCGGGGAACATGTACTTCACGACCACCAAGCTGCACCAGGAGCTGGCCGGGGGCGTGTTCGCGGACGTCATCGTCGACCAGGCCCACGACCCGCAGAGCGACTACCCGTGGAAGGGCGACATCGACCTCGGCAAGCTCGACGCACTGGTGTCGCAGCACGGGGCAGCGAAGATCGCGTACATCTCGTTCGAGCACTCCGTGAACATGGCCGGTGGCCAGCCGGTCAGCATGGACAACATGCGCGAGGTGTACGAGTACTGCAGCGCGCGTGGGATCCCCGTGTACTTCGACGCCACCCGGGTGGTGGAGAACGCCTGCATGATCCAGATGCGGGACGAGCGATACCGCGGCGTGAGGGTCGAGGACATCATCCGCGAGTTGATGCTCTACGGTGACGGCTGCACCATCAGTGGCAAGAAGGACTTCCTGATCAACATCGGCGGCGTGCTGTGCTTCCGTGAGAACGCGGGACTGGCGCGCAAGGCAGAGGAGATGCTCCGGATCTACGAGGGCAACGTCACCGATGGCGGGCTCCCCACCGCGGAGCTGGCTGCCATCGCCCGGGGCGTCGAGGAGATGCTCGACGACCGCTACATCCGCTCGCGGATACGCCAGACGCACTACCTGGGGTCGCTGCTCCAGGATGCCGGCGTGCCCATCGTCACTCCTCCAGGCAGCCACGCGATCTTCCTCGACGCCAAGCGCTTCCTGCCGCACATCGACCAGGACTGCTACCCGGCACAGCGGCTGGCGGCGGAGATCTACGTCGAAACCGGCGTGCGTGCCATGGAGCGCGGCAACGTTTCGAAGGGACGTGACCCGAACACCGGGCAGAACTACCGCCCGGCGCTCGAGCTGGTGCGCCTCACCATCCCCCGGCGGGTCTACACCAACGATCACATGCGCGCGGTGGCCGAGGGGATCATCAGACTGTACGAGCGCCGCCACGACATCCGCGGCCTGAAGTTCGCCTACGAGCCGGCCAAGCTGCGGTTCTTCCAGGGTCGCTTCGAGGAGCTGTAATCCTCACGAGGGCCGCAGCTGGAGCGTCGAGGCTCGGCCCCGGGACATGCCGTCGCTGGCTGACCGGCGTGGTTCATGAAAGCTCGGCAAGTCCGTGTGCTTTCCGCCGAAGGGCTTCTGCGGAACGGATGAGGCGTATCGAAGGCCCTTCATGGCGACGCCCTCGCTCACCAGGCGGAGGAAGACGGTGAGATCGGCGGGCTAGAATCGTCAGGACATGAGTTCGCCGGGCGGTAGTCGTCGGCAGCCGTTGCGCGCCCTTCCCGCGGGCGTCTGGGCCATGGGCATCGGGTCGCTGTTCATGGACACCTCGTCGGAGCTGATCCACACCCTGCTGCCGGTGTTCATGGTCACGGTGCTCGGAGCGTCGGTCGCCACGGTTGGGCTCATCGAGGGTGTGGCCGAGGCGACCGCCGCGATGCTGAAGGTCGTCTCCGGTGCGCTCAGCGACTGGCTGGGAAAGCGCAAGGCTCAAATGGTGCTGGGCTACGCGCTCGCCGCAGTGACCAAGCCGATCTTCCCGCTGGCCACCTCGGTCGGCTGGGTCTTCACGGCGCGCTTCGCCGATCGCATCGGCAAGGGCATCCGGGGCGCACCGCGTGACGCACTGGTGGCCGACATCACGCCAGCCGGTCTGCGCGGCGCGGCCTACGGGCTGCGCCAGGCTCTCGACTCGGTCGGCGCTGTGCTCGGCCCGTTGCTGGCGCTGGCGTTCATGCTCATCCTGGCCGGCGACATCCGCACCGTGATGTGGATCGGCGTCGTGCCGGCCGTGCTCGCGGTAGCGGTGCTGACGATCTTCGTTCGCGAGCCCGAGAGTATGCCGGCGGGCCGGGCGGCCCGGTCGCCGCTCGCCATGGCCTCCGTCAGGCGCCTGCCGCCAGGTTTCTGGCCGGTCGTGCTGCTGGGTGGAGTGTTCACGCTGGCGCGGTTCAGCGAGGCGTTTCTGGTGCTCCGCGCCCAGGACGTGGGGCTTGCCGCCACGTTTGTGCCGGTCGTGATGATCGTCATGGCCGCCTTCTACGCAGCGGCCGCCTTCCCTGCCGGGGCCGCCGCGGACCGCGTCGACCACCGGAAGCTGCTGCTGGCCGGCCTTGTCTTGCTGATCGTGTCCGACCTCACCCTGGCCTTCGCACGCTCACCGCTGGTCGTACTGGCGGGCGCCGCGCTGTGGGGCCTGCACATGGCCTTCACCCAGGGCCTGCTGTCGAAGCTCGTCGCGGACACTGCGCCCGCGGATCTGCGCGGCACGGCCTTCGGCCTCTTCAATCTGGTCAGCGGCGGCGCGCTGCTGCTCGCCAACCTGATCGCCGGCGGCCTGTGGAGCGCGTACGGGGCAACGGCCACCTTTGCGGCCGGCGCCGCGTTTGCCGCCGTTGCCGCCGCCGGAGTGATCGCCCGTCGCGCGACGACGCCGGTCGAGACCTCGCGATGAGGCGGATGCCAGTGATTTTCGCGGCCCACGGCGCACCGCTGCTCATCGCCCTCGGCGCCGTGGCCGGTGAGCGCCCCCGGGTGTCGTTTCCGATCACGGGCTTCTGGATGGAGGGGGCGTTCACCAAGCGCTCGGTGCAGTTTGGTTGAGCCCGGGAACGGGAGCGGCGACCCTTCGACTCGCGGCGCGGCTGCGCCGCTCGCTCAGGGCAGGCTCCTCGGACGCGGAAGCGGGCAGGGGCCCTAACCCCTGCTAACCCTTGAACCCTCCTTCAGCTCAGTGCGCCGCTTCCACAGCTTGTAGATCGCCGGGTAGACCAGCAGCTCGAGCAGGAACGAGGTGACGAGGCCGCCGATCATCGGCGCGGCGATCCGCTTCATGACGTCGGCGCCGGCCGAGGTCGACCACATGATCGGCAGCAGGCCCATGAACGCGGCCATGACCGTCATCATCTTCGGCCGCACCCGCTTGACCGCGCCGTGGACGATCGCCTCGTCGAGGCCGCCCGGAGTGCGAAAGCAGGCCCCGCCGTCTTGTAGTCCTCGTACGAGAGGTCGAGGAACAGCAGCATGAACACGCCGGTCTCGGCGTCGAGCCCCAGCAGCGCGATCATGCCGACCCAGGCGGCGATCGACACGTTGTAGTCGAGGAGGTGGAACAGCCAGATCGCGCCGATGGCCGAGAACGGCACCGCCAGCATGACGACCGTCGCCTTGAACGCCGACCTGGTGTTGGCGTACGAGCAGCACGAAGATCAAGCGCCAGCGTGATCGGCACCACGACCTTGAGCCGCTCGCGGACCCGGAGCATGTTCTCGTACTGCCCGCTCCACTGCAGGACGTAGCCCGGCTGGAGGGCGAGCTTCTCGCGCACGACCCGCTTGGCCTCCTCGACGTAGCCGCCGATGTCGCGGCCGGTGATGTCCACGTAGACGTAGCCGGCCAGGAAGCCGTTCTCGTCCCGGATCATCGCCGGGCCCTGGACGAGCTGGATGTCGGCGAGCTGGGCCAGCGGCACCTGCGGCGCCGGACGGCGTCGGCACCAGCACCCGCCGCAGCTGGTCCGACGTCGTCGCGCAGCTCGCGCGGGTAGCGGACGTTGACCGGGTAGCGCTCGCGGCCCTCGATCGTGGTGGTGACGTTCTCGCCGCCGATCGCGGTCATGATCACGTCCTGCATCTGTGCGATCGTCAGGCCGTAGCGGGCGAGCTGGTCGCGGCGGGGCACGATGTCGACGAAGTAGCCGCCGGTGACCCGCTCGGCGAACACGCTGCGGGTGCCGGGAATGTCGCGCAGGATGCCCTCGAGGTGCTCGCCGATCCGCTCGATCTCCGCGAGGTCGGCGCCGAAGACCTTGATGCCGACCGGCGTGCGCACGCCGGTGGTGAGCATGTCGATGCGCGCCTTGATCGGCATCGTCCAGGCGTTGGTCACGCCGGGGATCCGCAGGGCGCGGTCCATCTTGTCGACCAGCTCCTCCCACGAGATCCGGTCCGGCCAGATCGGCCGGAGCAGCCGGCTTGAGCCAGTCCGGGCGCCCACGAGCTGTACCAGCGCTGGCTTGGCCTCCCACTCGCTCTCGGGCTTGAGGACGACGGTCGTCTCCATCATCGAGAACGGCGCCGGGTCGGTGGAGGTCTCGGCGCGGCCGGCCTTGCCGAACACGCGCTCCACCTCGGGGAAGCTCTTGAGCACCCGGTCCTGGGTCTCGAGCAGCTCCCGGGCCTGCTGCACCGAGATGCCGGGCAGGGTCGTCGGCATGTAGAGGATCGTGCCCTCGTTGAGCGGCGGCATGAACTCGGTGCCGAGCGTGAAGTAGACGGGCACCGAGACTGCCACCAGGGCGATCGCCGCGGCGATCACCGCCTTGGGGTAGCGCAGCACGAAGCGGCAGGCCGGCTCGTAGACCGCGAACAGCACCCGGCTGATCGGGTGCCTCTCCTCGGCGTAGTAGGTGCCGACCAGGGTCCTCGTCGCGAGCCACGCCAGGAACCGCGGCTTGAAGCGTGAAGGGGTCCATGCGCGTGAACAGCATCCGCATCGCCGGGTCGAGGGTGATGGCGAGCACCGCGGCCAGCGCCATCGCCAGGTTCTTGGAGTAGGCCAGCGGCTTGAACAGCCGGCCTTCCTGGTCCACCAGGGCGAACACCGGGAGGAACGCGACCGCGATCACCAGCAGCGAGAAGAAGACCGACGGCCCGACCTCCTTGAGCGCCTCGAGGCGGACCGCGTGGAAGTCGCCCTTCCGGCCGCCGGCCTCCCAGAGGTGGAGCTTGTTGTAGGCGTTCTCCACCTCGACGATCGCGCCGTCGACCAGCACGCCGATCGAGATGGCGATGCCGGCCAGCGACATGATGTTGACCGTGACGCCCATGTAGTACAGCGGGATGAAGGCCAGCAGCACCGAGATCGGGATGGTCAGCGATCGGCACGAGCGCCGACGGGATGTGCCAGAGGAAGAGGAGGATGACGAGCGAGACGATGATCATCTCGATGGTCAGCTCGTGCTTGAGGGTGTCGATCGCCCGGTGGATCAGGTCGGAGCGGTCGTAGGTGGTGACGACCTCGACGCCGGAGGGCAGCGACGGCTCGAGCTCGTGGAGCTTCTCCTTGACCCGCTCGATGACGTTGAGCGCGTTCTCGCCGTGGCGCATGACGACGATGCCGCCGACGTGGTCGCCGAGGCCGTCGAGGTCGGAGATGCCGCGGCGGATCTCGGGGCCGAGCTCGACCCGCGCCACGTCCTTCAGCAGCACCGGGACGCCGCCGGCGCCGGCCTTGACCACGATCTGCTCGAAGTCGGCGACCGAGTGGGCGTAGCCGCGGCCGCGCACCATGTACTCGGTGCCGGCGAACTCGAGCAGCCGCCCGCCGACCTCGTTGTTCGAGCCCTTGACCGCCGCGATCGACCATGTCGAGCGGGATGTTGTAGGCGGCGAGCCGGTTGGGGTCGACGGTGATCTGGTACTGCTTGACGAAGCCGCCGATGGAGGCCACCTCGGCGACGCCGGGCACCGACTGCAGGGCGTAGCGCAGCGTCCAGTCCTGGTAGGAGCGGAGCTGGTCGAGCGAGTGGCTGCCGCGACGGTCGACGAGCGCGTACTGGAAGACCCAGCCGACCCCGGTGGCGTCCGGCCCGAGCTCGGTCTGCACCCCCTCCGGCAGGCGCGGCTGGATCTTGGACAGGTACTCGAGCACCCGGGAGCGCGCCCAGTAGATGTCGGTGCCGTCCTGGAAGATGACGTAGACGTACGAGAAGCCGAAGTCGGAGAAGCCGCGGATCGCCTTGACCCTCGGCGCGCCGAGCAGCGACGAGATGATCGGGTAGGTGACCTGGTCCTCGATGATGTCGGGCGAGCGGTCCCAGCGCGAGTAGATGATCACCTGGGTGTCGGAGAGGTCGGGCAGGGCGTCCAGGCGGATCTCCTTCAAGGTGTAGACGGCCAGCACGCAGAGCGCGGCCACGCCCAGCAGCACGAGCATCCGGTTGTGCGCGGAGAACTCGATGATCCTCTTGATCATTGGCCGCCTCCGTGCTGGTGACCGCCGGCTCGCCATCCCGGCGATGGCAGCGCGCAGCCGCGACTCCGAGTCGAGCAGGAAGTTGGCCCGGACCACGACCTGCTCGCCCGTCGGCGACGCCCGCGAGGACCTGCGCCTTGCCGCCGGACGGACGCCGACCGTCACCTCGCGCGGCTCGAACAGCCCGTGCCCGCAGCGACGAACACGACCTGCCGCTCGCCGGTGTCCATGAGCGCCGAGTCGGGGATCACGATCCCCTCCACGGCCTCGATTTCCAGCTCGACGTTCGCGTACATGCCGGGCTTGAGCGCCATCCCGGGTTGGGGAACTCGAAGCGGACCTTGAGCGTGCGGGTGTCGGTGTCGAGGGTGGGGTAGATGTAGGCGATGCGGCCCTGAAGCGTGTGCTCGGCGTCGTAGGGGAGGGTGACGGCCGCCTCCTGGCCGAGGCGGAGGACGCTTCGCCTCGTACTCGTAGAAGTCGGCCTCGACCCAGACCCGCGACAGGTCGGTGACGGTGAACAGCTCCATCGCGGGCTCGACCTGCTGGCCCTCGAAGACGTCCTTCGTGGTGACGAAGCCCGAGACCGGGGCGTCGAGGGTGACCGTGCGCTCGGCCTCGCCGGTGCGCTCGAGCTCGGCGATGAACGCTTCGGGGACGTCGAACAGCTCGAGCCGCCGGCGCGCCGCCTTGACCAGGTCCTCGCCGCCCTTCCTGACCTCGGGCAGCTCGGACGGCTGAACCGGCGCGCCGTCTCGCGGGCCCGCAGGTACTCCTCCTGGGTCGCGAGCAGCTCCGGGGAGTAGATCGACAGGATCGGCTCGCCCTTGGTGACGTACTGCCCCGTGAAGTTGACGTACAGCCTCTCGACCCAGCCGGGGATCTTGGTGTGGACGTGGCGGATGCGGGTCTCGTCGGCGGTGACGGTGCCGACGGCGCGGATCGTCCGGGCCACGCGCTCCCGGGTTGCGGCGGGCTGTCTGCACGCCGGCGAGCCGGAGGCCCTCGGAGCTGATCTCCACCGTGGCGTGTCCGGCCGCCGGCGCTGGGCGCCCGCCCCGGCGAGCGGGCAGTCGGCGCTCGTCGGTGGAGACACGAGGTCCATGCCGCACTTCGGGCACCTCCCCGGCTTGTCCGAGGTGACCTCGGGGTGCATCGGGCAGACGTAGGCCGGGACCGTGGTCGGTGCAGTCCGAGTCTCCGCTGGCACGAGCCGCATGCCGCAGATCGGGCAGTCCCCGGGGCGGTCCGAGACGTAGGTCGGGTGCATCGGGCAGTGGTACTGGGTCGCGGCCTGCTCGCTCGCACCGCAGCCCGCAGGCTCAGCACTGCCGCCAGCAGCGACCACCACCAGAACGACGACGAGTGTCGGTACAGCCTTCATTCCGTGTCTCCTTCCGGAGCCGGGCCGCCGGCGCGACCAGCGCCTCCAGTTGAGCCCAGACCGCAAAGCGGTCGGACTCGCGGCGGGCGAGCTCCGCGCGCGCCTCGAGCCAGAGCTCGAAATCTTCGATGACGGTCGAGAAGTCGCCGCGGCCCGCCAGGTACGAGACGCGTGCCGTGTCGACCGCGGCGCTGGTCTGCGGCACGATCGCCTCCCGATACCGCAGGATCTGGCGGTCGGCCCGCTCCCGCTCGGCTGCCAGGCGGGCCGCCTCGGCCCGCGCCAGGGCGACGGTGTCCCGCAGCTCGGCCGCGGCCATCGCCAACTCCTGCTCGGCAGCGCGGATCGCTGGCTTCTGTTTCTCCTCGCGCCAGAACGGGATCTCCACGCCGAAGCGCAGTATCAGCGCAGGATCCAGCTCGCCCCGATACCCGAGACCGGCGCCGGCCGACAGGTTCGGCTTCGCGTCGAGCCTCGCCACCGCCAGCCGCTGCTCGGCCTCCTCCACCGCGCGCGCGGCGACCTCGACGTCGGGAGCCGTTGGACTCAGCCAGCTCCCACCACGAGCCCTCGGGGAAGGTCGCCGGCGGGAGCTGAGAAATCTCGCCGAGCGGCTCGCCGCCGGGCTGGTCGAGCAGCCGGTTGAGGCTGGCCACCAGTGCTCGAGCGCTCGGCGAGCAGGTCGTCGAGGCGCTCGGCGACCCGCGAGCCCTGCGAGTTGCGCCTTGATCACCGCCTCCTGCTCGGCCTCACCTGCGGCGTACCGGCCGCGACGGTCTCGGCGAGCATGTCCAGCAGCTCGTCGGCGGCGACGAGGGCCTGCCGCTCACGGTCCGCGGCGTAGAGGCGGGCGTAGACGACGCGAACCTGGGCTGCGAGCGTGCGCCGGGCCAGCTCGAGCCGGGCCGCCTCGACCTCGGCCTGGGCGGTCGCGCGGTCGCGCGCCGCTGTGCGCTTGCCGGGCCACAAAAGGTCCTGGCGGACCTCGACCGACAGCATGGACATGTCCACGCTGCCGACAGTGTAGTCGTCGAGTCCGATGTTCTGCAGGATGGTCTCGGCCATCGGATTGGGCAGCGCCCCGGCCGGCGCCACCATCTCGCGAGCGGCGGCCAGGCGTGCCTCGAGCGCCTCCAGCGACGGCGAACGCTCGAGCGCCAGGGCGACGAGCTCCTCGACGGGCGGCGCGGTGGTGTCCGCCATTGCGCCGGGAACGATGGCGAACGCCATCGCCATGGTGACGGCGAACGCCGTTGCGTGGGAATGAGCAGTCATGATGCCTCCTCTCTGGACCGTCGTGAAGGCAGCACGGGCATAGCCCGGCTGCAGGAGGTCAGGGGAGGCTCAGATCAGCAGCGCGCACTCGCTCAGGAATATCAGGGGTCCGGAGGGTGAGCGGCCGCCGCGCCGGCCGCGGCGGTCGGCGTGCGGAGGATCCGTGGCGACAGGCGCCGCCGGCATGCTGGCGCCGAAGGCGGTCAGCTCGGTCCCCGGGCCGCTGAGCGACGGACCCGCGGGCTGGGGGGTCGCCGGCGTCGGCGCCGGGGAGCCGCAGCCGCACGTCTGAGCGGTGCGTGCCGTGGATGGCGGTGTCGGGCAGTCGCAGGAGGTGGGACCGCAGCAGCACCCCTGGGAGGTTGCGCCCGACGGGCAAGCCGCCGCCTCGCTCGCCGGGCCGAGCCCGACAGCGGCTGCAATCACCAGGAGGGCGGCGAGGCGTCGCACGGGACCCATCGTACCAAGAAACCCTGGACGCGGGACCTCTGATTCCGGGCCGACACGGCCCGAGTCCGGAAGCGGGCGCGGAAGCTGCAGAGAGCGAAGCCCTGGGATGTCGCGGGAACGGGAACGGGAACGGGATCGGGAACGGGCCCTTCGACTCGCGGCGCTGGAGCCTGCCCTGAGCGAGGAGCCCGCCAGGGCTCCGAGTCGAATGGGCGCCGCTCGCTCAGGGCAGGCTCCTCGGGCGCGGATCCGTCTCCGTCCTACGGACTACGCCGTGACAAGAGCGGAAGCGGGCGCGGATCCGTCTCCCGTCCTACGGACTACGCCGTGACAAGAGCGGAAGCGGGCCGGGCTACGGCAGAAGGTCTACCGGGGCCGCCGTGATGTTCCAGGTGAAGCCGGACAGGCCCGCGGGGTACTTGAAGAGCGTCTCCTTCAGCGGCTCGCCGTCGACCCACAGGTAGCGGTTGACCTCGCCGTCGTCGTCGTTGGCGACGTAGAGCTCGTCGATACCGTTTTCGTCGAGGTCGGCCAGGATCGCCGCGTGCTCGAAGCCCGACGAGTTCGCGTCGATCGAGGTCTTCGTCCACTCGGCGCGGGGGTCGGCTCCCGGCCGCAGCAGCCACAGCCCGCTCTTGTGGGCGGCCGCGACCATCTCGAGCCGGCCGTCGCCGTCGACGTCCCCGGCGGTCAGGAAACGGCAGAGCTTGTCGTCGAGGGTGGCGATGACGGCGCCGCCGGCCGGGTCGGTGCCGGCGTCGAAGCGGGTGATCGCGACCCGGCCTCCGGAAACCGCCTCGATCGACACGTAGAGCTCGTCGGTGCCGTCGCCGTCGACGTCCTCGACCAGGATCTCCTTGGCGTGGCGGTCGCCGAGGTCGGCAACCACCGTGCGGCCCTCGCCGGTCGCCGGCACGTAGCGCGTCACTTCGCCCGGCTGTGGGGTGCCGTCGAGTTTGTTGGGCGGGCTCGGAGTGGCGTAGACCTCGAGGACGCCGTTGCCGTCGAGGTCGCCGACCTCGACCTCGTGGACGAAGGTTTCAGGCTGCTGGTCGAGCTCGGTCACCTGGTAGCTGCCATCGGCCATCGGTCGGACCGTCGCCACGACACCCTGGTCGTGCGTCACCACGGCGAGCGCCGCGCTGCCGTCGCCGAACAGGTCGGCCACCTCGATCTCGCGCATGCGGCTGTACTTGCCGCCGAAGTTCTTCTCCCAGATGACGGCCGGCGGCTGTCCCTTGCGCCACAGCTTGAGGATCGCCAGCGTGCCGCCGGCGGTCAGCACTCCCGCCTCGCCCGGACGCGGCTCGTACACCATGGCCTTGTGAAAGACGTTGCTGTCGGGGTCGCTGATCGCGCGGTAGTGCCAGGCCTGGCCGTCGTTGGTGAGAATCCCGAGCTGGGCGGGCTGCGGCACCGGCTTGCCGTCGGGGCCCTTCTCGAGCACGGCGAGGGCGAGCAGGAGGCCGTTCGGCAGCGGTTTGGCGGCTGGCTTGGCCGGCGCGCAGCCCATCAGCAGCGCGGTGATCGAGATCAGGACGAGTCCACAGACAGCTCGGCGCATGGTTCGTCTCCGTCGAGGTGTGCATCTGGCCCGCGGCCGCGGGCGCGAGGTATCGTACACCATGCTAGACTCCCCGCGCTGCCCGCAGGAGGTTGCGCACATGAAACACGGACGGAGCCTGAGCGTCCTCACGACGGGGACCTTCATGATCGCGGCTGCGCTGTTGGCCGTCGGCTGTGGGGGCGGGGACCGTGACGTCGCCACCGCTCGCCCTGCATCGGGGGCGCGAGCGGTCGTCCTGATCGTGGTCGACGGCCTGCGGGCCGATCGCTTCGGCGCGCATGGTGGCGCCGTCGCGACCCCGAGCATCGACGCCATGGCCGCCTCAGCGGCGCGCTTCGACTGGTGCTTCGCCCAGGCGCCTGATCCCGCGGCGTCCTTCGCTTCGCTGCTGACCGGGCTCTACCCGACCACCGGCGGCGTGCTGGAGGCCGGCGACCGCCTGCCGGACGCGGCGGTGTCGCTCGCGGAGGCACTGTCGGCGGCCGGTCTGTCCACCGCCGCCTTTGTCGAGGGCGAGCCGGGAGGGGACGACTTCGGCCTCCGGCAGGGCTTCTCGGTCTACGAGGCGAGCGCCGAGCCGGGCGCCGCAGCGAAGCAGTGGCTGCGCGACCATGCGCGCGAGAGCTTCCTGCTCGTGCTCCGGGGCTGGTCGGTCGGGCTCGACGCCTCGCTCGGCACCGCCATCGAGGGCGTGGAGCCGCCGGCCGGTTTCGCCGAGCGCCTCCAGGCGGTGCTGGCCTCGGCCCGCACCGACAGCCCGATCGCGTTCGAGCCGGCCGATCTCGAATACGTGCGGCTGCTCTACGCCCGCCGCGTCGAGGCGGCCGACCGGGCGCTCGGCGAGCTGCGGGCCGAGCTCGAGCAGCTCGGCCTGACCGAGCGGGCGACCGTCATCCTGACCGGCACCGCCGGTCTCGACCTCGGACAGCACGGCCCCACCGGCTTCCAGTCGCTGCACGCGACCGTGACGCGGGTGCCTCTCCTGCTCTCGATTCCCGGTGGACGCGGCGCGGGCCAGACCATCGACAAGGTCGTCGAGCTCGTCGACCTCATGCCGACCATCCTCGAGCTCCAGGGCGTCGCGGTCCCGGCCGGCGTCCAGGGAGCCAGCCTGCTGCCGATCATCGACGGCACTGGCCGGCCACCCTACATCGCGTTCTCCGAGGCGCCGGGGCTCGGCCGCCAGCGGGCGGTCGCCCTTGGCGGGCTGCGCTTGGTGCAATCGCTCGACGGCGGCAGCCGAGCGCTCTTCGATCTGGCCGCGGACCCGGCCGAGCTGACCGACATTGCCGCTGCACAGGCCGACAAGGTCGCGGTGATGGAGCGCCACCTCGAGGCCTGGGGCAAGATGGTGGCCGCGGTCTCCCTCGACCCCGAGCTGCGGACCGAGGAGGAGCTCGACGACGCGACCCTCGATCAACTCAGGAGCTTGGGCTACATCCAGTAGGGGTTAGGAGTTCGTACCGCATTAGCCTTTTCGGCGGGCGTGGTAGACCAAAGCGTCGTCAGACGGCCACTGCGGCACGAACTCCTCGGGATGCGCGCAGCGCATCCAGCTAGGAGCGTGTGGGGCAGAGGCCGACCACAACGACCACATCAGGAGCGCGCACAGGGGCCAATGCCCTAACGCTCCTAGATCCTCAGGAGAAGATCGAGCTGCCCACCATCTGCGACGGCTTCGCAACGCCGAAGTGCTCGAGGATCGTCACCGGCAGGTCGAGGATGCTGGGCACCTGCTTCGCAACCTTGCGGCTCGAGAACAGGCTGCCCGGGACCATCTGGTGGGCCATCGAGTGGTCGCCGGACCAGGCCCACGGGTTGAGGTTGATGACCTCGGAGCCGGTCGAGCCCATAAACGACTGCGACGAGTTGCGGTAGCCGGGGGTGTAGCCGACCAGCAGCTCGGGCATCGCCGGCGTCATCGCGCCCGAGTAGAGCTCGTCCCGCGCGTAGACCTTGGCCACCGGACGCATGCCGGTCTCGGAGTCGGACACCGCCTCGAGCTCCCGCTGCAGCCTGGCCAGTATGCCGGCCGCCTGGCTCGCCTCGACGATGCCCTTGGCCTCGCGGTTCTTCAGGTTCAGGTAGAGGCCGTTGAAGCCCATGCCGTAGGCGACGGTACGGCTCCAGTCGATGTCGAAGACCGAGGTTTCTTCCTTTTTCTCCGCGCCGGGATTCAGCGTCAGCCAGCCGTTGTCGCGCAGCCAGGTGTTGAGGTGGAACTGGCGGCCGAACTGGGCGAAGCCGTGGTCCGAGCAGACCAGGAGCAGGGTCTTGTCGTCGACCGCCGGCAGCACCTTGCCCAACAGCTGGTCCATCCGCGCGTAGAGGTCCGGGATGTAACCGGCGAAGCGCGGGTCGGCCTCGCCGTGCTTGGGGTGGCTGCGGTCCATGTTGCGCCACAGCATGTGGGCGTCCTGGTCGGTGGACGAGACGTAGAAGTAGAACAGGCCCTCTCTGAACTCGGACCACTGCTGGTCGAAGAGGCGCATCTGCTCGTCGAGCAGCAGCTCGGCCTGCTTGACGTACTGCTCGTCGTTGATGACGCGGTAATCGAAGGCCTTGGTGTCGCAGGGCAGGCCCTTGGTCCAGAAGGCGCCGATGTCGCGCACGATTTCGGCCCCGTACTGCGCGGGGTAGGTGACCGGGCCGGCCTGGTTGGCGGGGTCGATGTTGATCGGCGTGACGTAGAGCTGGAAGTGCGGCCGCACCTGCTTGACCAGGAAGCGGGCGATGCCCGACACCGAGCCGATCACCGGCAGCAGGTCGAACTTCAGCTTCACCCACGGCGAGTACTCGCCCTTGGTGAGCAGGATCGTCTGGCCCTGGATGTCGAGCCGCACCGCGTGGTCATGGCTCGGGTCGAGGTGGACGGTGAACGGCACCCGGGTCGTGTTGGCGTAGGGGTCGCGGTCGGTCGGACGCTGCGTACGCAGCGAGTTGACGGGGCCCAAGATTTCGGCGCGGACCACGTTGGCATTGACGTCGACGGTGTGGACCGTGCCGCCCGACAGGTTCGGGTAGTCCTCGAACGGGTCCGAGGTGTAGTAGCTGAACACCCCGTAGGCGTCGGTCAGGTCGGGTGTTCCCATCCCCGAGATCGACCGGGTGGCGGTCTCCTCGACCGGGTAGTTGGTGGGGATGCGCGAGATCCACGCCGGGATGCCCCGCTCGGTCAGGTAGGACCAGAAGGTCCTGCCCTGGCGGAGGTTGACCGGTCCGCCGCCCTTGATCGGGAGGTGGACGTCGCCGATCGAGAAGGTGAGCTCCGGGTCGCGGTTGGCGAAGATCGAGAACACCGGCAGGTAGGTGGCGGGGTCGCGGGTGATGAAGTCAGCGATGCCGTGGCTGCCCGGCGTGGTCCCGGTGATGAAGCTCGACCACGCCACCGGGCTCAGCGCCGGCATGGTGGTGGCGAGCTTCATGAACGAGCCCATCTCGGCGAGCCGCTTGAAGTTCGGGGCGCGGCCGGCGCTGATCAGCTGCTTGATCAGGAACGGGTCGAGGCCGTCCAGGCCGAGCACGACCACCCGCCGGTCGGTGGTCGAGGCGCGGCCGCACGCGGCGGGCGGCAGCGACAGCCCGGCCGCGGCGGCGCTGCCGGCCACCAGCCGGACGAAGTCCCGGCGGTCGAGACCGCTGCTGAATCGCTTCTCTGCTGTCACCTGGCGGGTCCCCCTCGACTTTATAAGTGCCGACATCGACGCCACGTAGGAGAACCACAGACGGGGGATGTTATTCCGAGTGTTTCAAGGATGCAACGAGGGACGGGGAGACGGAGAGATCGGGCAGACTCGCCGGGCCGAGGGGGATCGGGGCCCGGGAATGGGATGCTCCAGAGCGCGCGCGACGCTGGGTCGTCCAAATTGAACCGCGGAGAGCGCGGAGCACGCGGAGCACGAACGGAGAAAAGTCGGATGACCCTTCTCTGCGCTCTCTGCGACCTCCGCGGTTCAGATGGCGGGCACAGCCCCGTTGCCCCGCTGCCCTATCGCCACAGGAGCTCATCGGGCGCGGAGGCGGATCCGGAAGCGGCGAGGCTCAGGAACCTCGGGGCGGAAACGCGGTAGAATGCCTCGGATCGCCGAGTCGGCGATCGTCGTTTTTGGAGCGAGACGCATGGCGAGCGACGGCAAGAAGGACCGCTACCGCGACACCCTCCAGCTGCCGAAGACCCCCTTCAGCATGCGCGCGGGGCTGCTGGCCAAGGAGCCCGAGCTGCAGGCGCGGTGGGCGGGGATGGGGCTGTATGATCGGCTCCAGTCGGCGCCGCACCCGCTGGGCCCTTTCGTGTTCCATGACGGCCCGCCGTACGCCAACGGCACCATCCACATGGGCCACCTGCTCAACAAGATCCTCAAGGACCTCGTGGTTCGGAGCCGCTCGATGGCCGGCCACGAGCTGCACTTCGTTCCCGGCTGGGACTGCCACGGCCTGCCGATCGAGCACAAGGTCATGAAGGAGCTCGGCGAGTCGGCGGCTGCCCTCGGCACGATGGAGATCCGCCAGCGCTGCCACGACTACGCGCTTCACTACCAGAAGGTGCAGGCCGAGCAGCTGATCCGGCTCGGCACGATCGCCGACTACGATGATCCCTACCTGACCATGCACCCGGCCTACGAGGGGGCGGTGCTCGAGGTCTTCGCCGCGCTGGTCAACCACGGCCTGGTCTACCGGGACCTCAAGCCGGTGCACTGGTCGATCGAGAACCGCACTGCGCTCGCCGATGCCGAGCTCGAGTACTACGACCGCGACGACATCAGTGTGTTCGTGCTGTTCGAGGTCGTCGACCCGTCGCTGCTGCCGGCGTCGCTGGGCGCGCCGGCCGGCGAGCCGGTGTCGCTGATGATCTGGACGACGACGCCCTGGACGCTGCCGGCGAACCTGGCGGTGGCGGTGGGACCCTCCGCCGAGTACGCGCTGGCCAGGATCGAGCACGCAGGAGCCACCCGCAACGTCATCCTCGCTGACTTTCTGCGGCCGGCGCTGCTCGACGGCGGCGGCGAGCTGCTCGGCCGGTGCCTCGGCGCCGCGCTCGCCGCCTCCGGCGTGCGCTACCACCACCCGCTGTCCGAGCGCATCTGCCCGGTGGTGACCGCCGACTACGTCACGCTGGAGGACGGCACGGGCCTGGTGCACACCGCGCCGGGGCACGGCGAAGAGGACTACCAGACCGGGCTCCGCGAGGGCCTCGAGATCTACTGCCCGGTGCGCGAGGACGGGACCTTCGACGAGACCGCGCCCCCCTGGCTGCACGGCGTCGATGTCTGGCAGGCCAACCCGCTGGTGGTCGAGCACCTGCGCTCGGCCGGGACCCTGTTCCGCTCCGAGAAGATCCGCCACAGCTACCCCCATGACTGGCGGGGCAAGACGCCGACCATCTTCCGCGCCACCGAGCAGTGGTTCATCGCGGTCGACCGGGCGTTCGGCGACGACGGGCGGTCGCTGCGCGAGCTCGCGCTCGCCGCCACCGAGTCAGGCATCGAGTTCGTTCCGGACTGGGGCCGCAACCGGATGCGGGGCATGCTCGAGTCGCGTCCCGACTGGTGCATCAGCCGGCAGCGGGCCTGGGGCCTGCCGATCCCGGCGTTCTCCGCCCCCAGCGGCGAGGTGCTGCTCACCGCCGCGTCAGTGCGGGCGGTGGCGCGCTTCGTCCGTGAGCACGGCTCCGACGCCTGGTTCGCCGAGCCGCCGCAGGCGATCCTCGCCGGCTACGAACCCGCGGCCGACGGCGACGCCCCGGACGCGATCCGCCGGGCGGGCACCGCCGGTCTCGGCGCGCTGGCGAAGGGCACCGACATCTTCGACGTCTGGTTCGAGTCGGGCTCGTCGTGGAACGCGGTGATGCGCGAGCGCGGCATCGGCTACCCCTGCGACCTCTACCTCGAGGGCTCGGACCAGCACCGCGGCTGGTTCCAGCTGTCGCTGCTGCCCGCCCTCGGCGTGACCGGCGTGTCGCCGTTCAAGGAGGTCCTGACCCACGGCTTCATGGTGACGGCCCAGGGCCAGAAGATGTCGAAGAGCCTCGGCAACGCAATCGAGGTCGAGGACCTGCTCAAGCAGCACGGCGCGGACGTCTGCCGCTGGTGGACGGCGTCGCTCAACTACACCAACGACATCAAGGTCGACTGGGAGTTCTTCCGGGTGGCGAGCGACGAATACCGCAAGGTGCGCAACACCATCCGCTTCATGCTCGGCAACCTCGCCGACTTCGACCGCGCCCGCGACCGCTACCAGTTCACCGAGGCCGACCGCAGCTCGCTCGACGCGTGGGCGATGGCGCGGCTCGCTGAGCTGATCGAAGTCGTGCGCGACGGCTACGAGCGCTACCAGTTCAGCCGGGTCGTCAACGCCCTGTTCGACTTCTGCAACGACACCCTGAGCGCGGTGTACCTGGCGGCGGTCAAGGACCGCCTCTATTGCGACGCCCCGGGCAGCGCGCGGCGCCGGCGCACCCAGACGGTGCTCGACGACACCTTACGCGCGCTGATCCGGATGCTGGCGCCGATCCTCGTGCATACCGCCGACGAGGCCTGGCTGGCGCTCGCCGGTGACGGTGCTTCGCCGGCTGAAGGCTCGGTCCACCTGGAGAGCCTGCCGGAGCGCTTCGAGTTCACCGCCCACCCGGGGTGGGAGGCTGCGATGGCGCTGCGCGGCGAGGCCCTCAAGCGGCTGGAGCTGGCCAAGGAGTCGCCCGGGATCTCGAACCCGCTCGACGCCGGCATTTTGGCCACCCTGCCCGCCGACGAGCTCGAGCGCATCCGGCCGCTGTCAGCGGAGCTTGCGGACCTGTGCGGCGTCAGCCGGTTCACGCTCGAGGAGGGCGCCGCGCGCTCGGTCGAGGTCACCGACCTGCGCGACGCAGCGCGCTGCGAGCGCTGCTGGAAGCGTGACGGCACGGTACGCGAGCGCTCCGACGGCGGGATGCTCTCGGACCGCGACGCCGCGGTTCTCGGCCTGGGATGAGCGGGTTCTGGCACGCGGCGGCGACCCCGATCCGCCTCTACAAGCGGTTCCTGTCGCCGTGGCTGCCGCCGGCCTGCCGCTTCGAGCCGACCTGCTCGGTCTACGCCGCGGAGGCGATCGAGCGCCACGGCCTGTATGGGGTGTGGCTGGCGTTCCGCCGGATCCTCAAGTGCCAGCCCTTCCATCCCGGCGGGCCGGACCCGGTGCCGCCATTGCGGCGCGGCCAAGGCCCGCCGGTCGGCTGACGGTCGCGGACTTGGCGCTAGAATGGACCTTCGAGCCTATGTCGACGCACGGCAGAGACCGAGCGGCGGACCGCGCAGCGACCGCGCGACTCCGTCCGCCAGACGCGCCCCCGGCCGGCGAGCCGCGGGTGGACCGATCGGCCGCACTCGCCGGCCGGCCCGGCACGGCCCGCGGCGGCGAGATCAGCACTGAGGAGTACGCAGGGCGCATCGCCGAGGAGGTCGGGCGGACCTGGCGGCGGATGGGCTCGATCTGGCCGGGCACCGACTTCGCCGGGCTGGTGCCGCTGGTCGTCGACCGCAGCGGGACCTTCGTGATCCGCACTGACGGCTCGCTGACCGCCCGGCCGAAGGCCGAGTTCGATCAGCTGCTGCAGCTCTCCGGCCGGTTCCTGAACTTCGGATTCACTCGCTACCGCGGTGCGCACGCGCCGTGGCTGGAGGTTCCGCCGAGCCCGCCGGGCCGCCTCAGGGCGCTCGGCGCGTACCGGGCCTTCCCGCGCGCGACGCTGGGCTTCGCGCTGCTGACTCACGAGGCGTTCCACTACTACGTCCAGACCGGCTGGCGGGACCTCGGCCGGCCGGCGCCCGTGCTCGAGCGCTACCCGCAGGACATCGAGGCCAGACAGCGGCGCGTCGAGATGTGGCTCGCCCTGCGGCGCGCCCTGCTCGAGCCCGAGCGCCAGGATCGTCTGCTCGCTGCGGCCGCGTGGTGGTACCAGGAGTGGAAGGGGCGCTGCCCGGACGAAGTCGCGCGCGTCGTCGATGTCGAGGTCCGCGAGGCGACCGCCCACTTCGTCGATGAGGCCGCGACCACCCGCGCCGCACTCGGGCCGGAGGCGCCGCGCGCCACCATCGACCGCGGCTACCGGCGGCTCGTCGAGCTCGATCTCGACGTCGCGGAGGTTTACGACGGCACCGTGACCTCCGAGGCCCACCACGCCGGCGCCCTTGCCTGCATGCTGCTCGATCGGCTCGGGCACCCGATGTGGCAGTGGGACGCCGAGGACGGCGTGCCGCCGCTCGAGTCGCTCCTCGGGCCGCGCACCGGGACGCCGCGCAGGGTCGGCGCCGAGGCCGAGGCGGTCCTCGACCGGACGGTGCGGGCCCGGCAGCACCGCATCCGCCGGCCGATGGAGCAGCTGCTGCGCCGGCTCGCCACGCGCGGGGCGTTCTTCCTGGTGTTCGAGGGCCTCCCAGCCTCGGACGGCGCGTTCCGAAGCTCAGGCGCCTACCTCGTCGACGGCTTCCCCGGGATGGTTTTCCTGCCCGCCGTGTCCGGCACCTTCCGACTGGGCGACGGCGGCGTGTCGCTGCGCTCTGCGGCTCTGGTCTCCGGCATCGGCGCCGCCCCGTGCGCGGTTTCCGAAGCCGCCCTGATGCTGCCGTTGCCCGAGCTGCAGGGGCCTTTCGGCGACCGGCTGACCTTCCGGACCGATCAGGCCGAGGTCGACATCGCGATCGAGCGGGTGGAAGCGGACCACGAGGGACGCATCCTGCTGTGCGCGGCCATGGCCGCCGGCCGGCTGCGCCGCTGATCCAGCCCCTAGCCCCTGCCCCCTAGCCCCTTCGGAATGGAGTACCATCGAGCTACGGACGGCTTCCCAATGGGCGATCTCGTCGGTCAGACCCTGGGGCACTACCGTGTCGTCGCGAAGATCGGCGCCGGTGGGATGGGGGAGGTGTACCGGGCGCACGACGATCGTCTCGACCGCGACGTGGCCGTCAAGGTGCTCCCCGACGCGTTCGCACAGGACCCGGAGCGGCTCGCACGCTTCGAGCGGGAGGCCCGGGCCGCAGCGGCCCTCGACCATCCCAACATCCTCGCGGTGCACGATCTCGGCATTCATGAGGGCCGGCCCTTCATCGTGACCGAGCTGCTCGAGGGGCGTTCGCTCCGGGAGGCGATCGCGTTGGGCGGCTTGACCAATCGCCAGGCGATCGAGGCCGCGGTCCAGGTCGCGAAGGGGCTGGCGGCGGCCCACGACCACGGCATCCTCCACCGCGACCTGAAGCCCGAGAACCTCTTCCTGACCGCCGACGGCACGGCCAAGATCCTCGACTTCGGGCTGGCCAGGCCGATCGGTCCGGTCGGCGCGCCCAGCCAGGTCGCGGAGGCGGCCACCGAGCTCATGGTGTCGACCACGGGCACCGTGGTGGGCACGACCGCCTACATGTCGCCCGAGCAGGCCCGTGGCCAGCCGGTCGATGCGCGCAGCGACATCTTCTCCTTCGGGGTGGTGCTGTACGAGATGCTGACGGGCCTGAGCCCGTTCCGCCGCCTGACGGCCGCCGACACCGTGACCGCGGTGCTCACCGAGGACCCGCCGCCGGTCTCGGCGACCACCTCCAAGATCACGCCGGTGTTCGACGGCATTGTCCGCCGCTGCCTGCAGAAGCTGCCGGCCGACCGCTTCCAGTCGGCGCGGGACCTCGGCTTCGCCCTGCAGGCGCTGCTCGAGGGTCCGGGCCGCGGGTGGCGCGCGCGTTCGGGGCCGCGGGTTCCGTACAAGCCGCTCGCCATCATTCCGGTGATCCTGGCCGGCGCGCTGGCCTTCGCGCTCCTCCACGTCGGCTACCGCACGCTCCTCAAGAGCAGCAGCGGGGCAGTGGAAACGGCGCCGCCGCGGCTCGTCGTGCTGCCGTTCTCCAACCTGGGCGCTGCCGACGAGGAGTTCTTCGCGGACGGCATGACCGAGGAGATCACGGCGCGGCTCGCCAAGGTGGCCGGCCTGCGGGTCATCTCCCGGACCAGCGCCGCCAGTTATGCCGGCTCCGATGCGACGGTGGCCGAGATCGGCAAGGCTCTCGACGTTGCGTACGTGCTCGAGGGTTCCGTGCGCTGGACCCGAGAGCTGGCGACCGGGTCGAGCCGGATCCGGATCACGCCGCAGCTGATCCGGGTCGCGGACGACAGCCACCTGTGGGCTGAGACCTACGACCGCACGATCGAGGATGTGTTCAAAGTCCAGTCGGAGATCGCGCAGGCGGTGGTCCAAAGCCTCGGAGTGACCCTGCTCCCGCCCGAGCGGACCGGACTCGATGCCGTGCACACCGACAGCGTGGACGCATACCAGGCCTACCTCCAGGGCCGCTACTACGAGGGGCGGCCGCACTTCACCTCCGACGACTGGGCGCGCGGAATGGCGGCGTACCAGCGGGCGGTGGAGCTCGACCCTCGCTTCGCCGCGGCCTGGGCCAAGCTGGCCAGAGGTCACGCACGGGCGCACTACCTTCGCCAGGACCTGTCGGCCGAGCGCCTGACGGCAGCGGCAGCAGCCGCCGATCGGGCCCTTGAGCTGGCGCCCGACTCGCCCGAGGTGCACCTCGACCTCGGCTACTACTGGATGTGGGCACACCGCGACCTCGATCGGGCGTCCGCCGAGTTCGACCGCGCCGAGCAGAGCATGCCCAACAGTGCGGAGGTGCTGACCGCGCGCGCCGACGCCTTCTTCGTGCGCGGCCGCTTCGAGGAGGCCCTCGACGACTATCGCGGTGCGTTCGAGCTGAGCCCGCAGGATGCCGACCTTCCCGGCATGATGGCGGAGATGCTGTGGATTCTGCGCAGGTACCCCGAGGCGATAGAGGCGTCGGACCGGTCGGTCGCGCTCGCGCCCGACGCGGTCTGGCCGTACCTGTACAAGACGTTCATCCACTGGAGCTGGGACGGCGACCTGGCCGCGTCCCGGGCCGCGCTGGAGTCACTCCCTATCGAGAGCGGCGAGTGGGGGCGGTGGAGCTGGTACTGGCAGGAGATCATGGAAGGGCGCTACCAGGCCGTGCTCGACCGGCTGGCGGCGAGCTCCGAGCCGTGGATCCGGACCAAGACCTGGGCCCGACCCAACGTCCTGTTCGCGGCGTTCGCCCACGAGCTGATGGGCGAGGCAGAGCAGGCACGGCAGGGCTACGAGGCGGCGCGGGAGGCGCTCGAGACGGAGGTCGCGCGCCAGCCGGACGATCCACGTCTCCACAGCTCGCTGGGGATCGCCCTGGCGGCGCTCGGCCGCCGCGAGCAGGCGGTCGCCGAGGGCCGGCGGCCACCGAGCTGCTGCCGCGGTCGAAGGACGGGTTCTACTACCTGCCGTACGCCATCGACCTCGCCCAGATCTACGTCATGGTCGGCGACCACGACCGCGCGATCGAGCAGCTCGAGGAGCTGCTTGACCAACCCGTCGTGGATCTCGGTGCCCTTCCTCGAGATCGATCCGACCTGGAACCCGCTGCGCGACGACCCCAAGTTCCAGGAGCTGCTGCGGCGCCACCGGGCCAGGCCCACTGATCGCAGGACTGGCCGAGGGGCGCGAAGCTGGAAATCCTCCGTGCGCGTGCCCGACTCCGTATCCGTCTCCGCGCCCGACTCAATCCTCAACCCGCGCTGCTTCAGGAGGCCCTTCGACTCGCCGCCCTCGGCGGGCAGCTCGCTCAGGATGACAGCGGAAGCGGGCGCGGAAGCGGATCCGGCTTCCGGCTTTGCCCTTGGCTTCGCCGTGACTGGTCGCTTGCGGCTCTGCCGTGACAAGAGCGGGTGGGGGACCGGTTTCGAGCCCTCAGATCCTCTTCACCGCGCCCGCTTGATCACCACCAGGCTGGTGTCATCCGTCAGCGGTGCGAAGCGTTTCATGTCGTCGTAAACGGCGGCCACGATCTCGCGGGCCGACAGGTGCTTGGAGGCGCGGACAACGGACTCGAATCGTCCCGGCGAGTAGCTCTGGCCGTCCGCCGCGTGGTCGCTGAGGCCGTCGGTGAACAGGAAGAGGATGTCACCGGGAGCCATCAGGTTGACCTCGTTGACCGTGTACTTCTTCTTGTACACCCGGGGCCGCGGCTCCATTCGCTCCTCGATGCCGGCCTCGTTCGGGAACATCCCCACTGGGAAGAACGTCCGCAGCCGCGCCGGATCGATCCGCACGAAGCAGTCGAACTCGGCGGAGAAGATCATCGGCGGCGGGTGTCCGGCCGAGATGAACCGGAAGATGCCCTTCTCCGAGATCTCGCCGTAGATCATGGTCACGAACTTGGTCACGCTCGACGACTGGTGGAAGCGGGTGTTGAGGATCTCGAAGAGCTTGGCGGTGACGTGACCGTGCAGCTCGAGCTCGTAGAGCACGCCGGTCAGAAACGCCTGGTGGAGCATGGCGGTCAGCACGGCGTCGGTCGTGCTGTGGCCGCTGGCGTCGGCAAGCAGGACGCCGATCCGGCGCCGCACCTCCCTCAGCCGGGCCGCGCGGTCGCGGGCGCCGACCTCCTCCGCCTCCTGGATCAGATGGTCGAGATCGTAGCGGCGGGCGAAGTCGACGAAGATGATGTGATCCCCGCCGAGCTGTCCGTTGAGTGGGAAGATCTCTCCGTGGATGTCGATGTTCTTCAGGCTGAGCTCGCCGGGGACGGCATGGACATGGGCCATGAGCGCGCGAAAGTTGGCAAGCTCCTCCTCGAGCCGGGCGTGCTGGTCGTGCTCGGTCTCAACTGCGGTAGCCATGGTGGTCTCCGTGAGCCGTGGCAGCGCCAGGAGGGGCCGCCGGCGGCACTGGGTTCGCCATGTGCACAATACCGCAAACGGACCGTATATTCCGTGCCTCCTGTGGTTTGGGAGGCCGCGCGGGCCGCGCCAGGGGACTGCTGGGCGTGACTGTGGGGGCTCCCGCCTCGGCGCCGCAGTATGATGCACGCGTGGGAATCAGGCCGGCGGCGCTGACGGCGGGCACTGACCCGAGAACGCCATGACCGAGCGGTCGCTCAACGACTCGGGAATCCACGAGACCGTGGATGCCGCGCCCCCGATCGCCAGCCGGCGGGACCTGCTGGCGGTGTCGCTGACGGCTCTCGGTGTGGTGTTCGGCGACATCGGCACCTCGCCGCTGTACACCATCAAGGAGTGCTTCAGTCCGGCCCACGGCGTGCCGCCGACGCTGGCCAACGTGCTCGGCGTCCTGTCACTGGTGTTTTGGACGCTGCTGCTGGTCGTCGCGGTCAAATACCTGAGCTTCGTGATGCGGGCCGACAACCGGGGCGAGGGCGGCATGATGGCCCTGCTCGCCCTGATCACGCCGACCGCCCCGGCCACCGTCGCGGGCCGCAAGGCACTGCTGGTGCTGCTCGCCCTGTTCGGCACCGCCCTGCTGTTCGGGGAAGGCATGATCACCCCGGTCATCACGGTGCTGGGCGCGGTCGAAGGGCTCGAGGTCGCAACCCCGGTCTTCGGGAAATTCGTGGTGCCGATCGCGCTGGTCATTCTGGCTGGCCTGTTCGCGGTGCAGCGACACGGTACGGCCCGGGTCGGGGCCCTGTTCGGGCCGGCGATGGTGGTCTGGTTCGTGATGATCGCCTGCCTCGGGCTGCCCTGGGTGCTGCGGGAGCCGCGCGTCCTCGAGGCGATCGCACCGTGGCACGCCGTCCGCTTCCTGCTTGCCCACGGCGTGCATGGCTTCTTCGCTCTCGGCGCCGTCGTGCTCTGCATCACCGGCATCGAGGCGCTGTACGCCGACATGGGGCACATCGGCCGGCGCCCGATCCGGCTCAGCTGGTTCGTCCTGGTCTTCCCCTGCCTGCTCATCAACTACTTCGGCCAGGGCGCGGCCGTGCTCGGCGGCGATCCGAAAGTGCTTGCCAACCCCTTCTACGCGCTCGCGCCGGCGGCGCTCCTGTACCCGGTGGTGGTGGTGTCGACCGCGGCCGCCGTCATCGCATCACAGGCCCTGATCTCGGGCAGCTTCTCACTTGCCCAGCAGGCGATGCAGCTCGGCTACTCGCCCCGGCTCAGCATCGTCCACACCTCGAGCCTGGCACGAGGGCAGGTTTACGTGCCCGAGGTCAACACGGCGCTGTTCGTCGCGTGCTGCGCGCTCACGCTCGGTTTTCGCAGCTCGTCGAACCTGGCCGCCGCCTACGGTCTGGCGGTGACCGGCGCCATGACCATCACGTCGATCCTGATGTACAGCGTGGCCCGCGAGCGCTGGGGCTGGAGCCGTCTCGGCGCCGGCGTCATGGTCGCGCTCTTCCTCTGCATCGACTTGCCCTTCCTCGCGGCCAATCTGGTCAAGGTGACTCACGGCGGCTGGGTGCCCCTGGTGATCGGCTCTTCGGTGTTCGCGATCTTCACGACCTGGAAGCGCGGCCGCATCCTGCTCGCGGAGGAGATGCGCCGCGGCTTGCTGTCGCTCGACAAGTTCATGCCGTCGCTCGGCCTCGATCGGCCGCAGCGGGTGAAGGGCACCGCGGTGTTCATGACCTCGAACCTCGACGTCGTGCCGCCGGTGCTCCTCCATCACTTCAAGCACAACAAGGTGCTCCACGAGCAGGTGATCCTGTTTTACGTGGTCACCGAGAACGTGCCGCAGGTACCCCCGGAGGAGCAGGTGCGCGTGCACGAGCTCGGCGACGGCTTCTACTCGGTGGTGGCGCGCTGCGGGTTCATCCAGACACCCAACGTGCCGAGGTTGATCAAGCAGTGCAAGAGCCGGGGGCTGAACGTCAAGCTCGCCGACACCAGCTACTACCTGGGCCGCGAGACGCTGCTGACCTCCGGCGCGACCCGGATGGCAGGCTGGCGCAAGGCACTGTTCTCCTTCCTGTCCCGCAACGCCCGCCCCGCAACCACCTTCTTCGGCCTCCCACCCAACCGTGTGGTCGAGCTCGGGATGCAGGTTCAGCTTTGATGTGCCCCGGATAAGCTCGGTTCCACCCTCCCGTACCCGTTCCCGTGCCCGATCCCGTTCCCGAGACGCTCCCAGGCCCCAGCCCGGACTTGTCACTGCGATGTCGAAGGCAGGGCCGGATCCGCCTCCGCTGCCCTCTCCGTTTCCCGCTGGAGAATCGCGGCTCGTGATCGGGTCAGCCGCATCGGGGACGGGAACGGGAACGGGTACGGGAACGGAGGTTTGCCATGCCCGCGCCGGGTGGCGGCGGTGGGCGGGATCAGCCCCGTGGCCTCTTCCGCATGCGCACGCGCAGCGAGTCGAGCAGCTGCGCGAAGTCGGCGGGCGGCTCCGTCTCGACCAGCACCGGCTTGCCCGCTGGCGTCACCCAGCCGAGGCGCCCGGCGTGCAGCGCCTGGCGCGGGAAGGCGACCGGGAACGGCGGCCGGCGCGGGTCGCGGTACACCGGGTCGCCGACGACCGGGTGCCCGGCGTGGGCGAAGTGGACGCGGATCTGGTGGGTGCGGCCGGTCTTCAACCGCACCTCGACCAGCGTCGCGAGGCCGAAGCGCTCGAGGACCTTCCACTCGGTCACGGCGCGCGTCCCCTTCATCCCCGGCCGGGCGACGCCCCGGCGCCGATCGCCGCGGTCCTCGACGAGGTCCTGGTCGAAGGTCCCGGCATCGCCGAAGACATCACCCTCGACCACGGCGACGTAGCGCCGGTCCATGGTGTGGTTGCGGAGCTGCGCCTGCAGGTCGTGGAGGCCGCGGCTCGAGCGGGCGAAGACGAGCACGCCCGAGGTTTCCTTGTCGAGCCGGTGGACCACCGCGACGTACGAGCGCCGGTTGGCGCCATAGCGCCGCTTCGCCCACAGCGAGACGCGCGACAGCAGCGTGTCCAGCTCGTTGGCCTCGGTGGGGTGGGTGAGTAGGCCGGCGGGCTTGACCACGGCGACCGCGTCGTCATCCTCGTAGAGGACCTCGAGTGAGGTGTCGACCCGCCGCCGGATCCTGCGGTTGGGGTCCCAGACGACAGCTGCGTCCTCGGCCACGATCGCGCCCGGATCGTCGACGACCTGGCCGCCGACCGTCACCTGGCCCTCGACCACCGCCCGCTTGAGGCGGCTCCCTGAAACGTCGGGGTGGAGCTGCTGGAGGCGGCGGACGATCCTGGGACCCACGTGTCCATGCTCGCACAGCCGCGCGGATTCGGGGCCCCCGAGGCTGATCCTCGCCGGTCGTGCGGCTGAACTTGCCGCGTGGATCGCGAGGGCTGGAACCGCCGCTACCTGGAGCAGGAGCTGGTGTGGTCGGCCGAGCCCAGCCGCTCCCTGGTCGAGGAGGCTGGCACTCGCCGCAGGTTGGTTGAGGCTGGCCAGGGAGCCGTGTACGAGATCGACTGCCTGGTCCGCGCCCGCTTCCCGCGCTGAGAGCCCTCGACCGCAGCTTTGCGCGCGCCGTGGCGGTGTCGTCGGGCAGGCGGATCGCCCGGATCACCATGGGAGCGCGTCGGTCAGCCGAGAGGTGACGCGTCCAACGGCCCGCGGAAGCTCTTGACGTGGTGCTCGTGCATCGACACGCCGCGGTCGGCGAGCTCGGTCAGGACCGGCTCGTAGATCTCCCGCCAGATCGGGATCTGGACTCCGCGGACGGTGATGCCGCCGTTGAGGATCAAGCGGGCGGCGATGGCCGCCGGGAGCGACACGGTACGGGCCATGGCGGAGTCCCCCCAGGGCTCGCCGGTCTCCACCAGCGTGGAGCGGATCTCCTCCCGGCTCTGGTCCGGGTAGGTGACGGTGAACGCGTGCTGGAGCACCACCGTGTCGCGCTCACCCGGCTGGTACATCATGAGCCGCATCAACCGGTTGCCGAAGATGTCGAGGGGTGACGCGCAGCGCTCGGGGATGGGGCGGTCCGACAGCAGCCCGGCCCACTCCAGCCGGGCGAGGACCTCGGAGTCGGTCGAGGCGCCGGTGAAGTCGGCGACCCGTTGCGGCAGGGGAGCGTTCGAGGCGGGGAGGCGCCGGCACAGCACCTGGGCGTAGGTGGTGCCCGGCGGCCACTCCTGCTCGTCAATCTCGAACAGGCCGAGGTCGGCGGCCGCCTTCATGGTCGCGCACCAACCAGGGTAGCGGAGGGTGCCGCGGAACATCCCCGTCACCCCCTCGAGGTCGTACGGGGCCACGTACTTGAGGGAGTCGCGGTTGGGGTAGATCTCGAACACTCCCTGCTCCTCCACCTCGTAGGGCCAGGAGTGGGCGAAGAGCTGCGGGCCGGGTATGTCCACCACCTGTCCCTCGCGCAGGTAGCGGGCCGGGTTGCGGCCGGCGACCATCACCGCCCGCGGGCTCCAGGAGAACTTGTAGCCCCAGGGGTTGGTGTTCGCGTCCTGGGCCGGGAAGCCGCCGCAGCAGCTGGAGAAGTGGGTCACGGTCCCCCCCAGGCCGCGGATGTGGTCGATGATCTGCACCGCCGACATGTGGTCGATTCCGGGGTCGAGCCCGATCTCGCACAGCACGAGCACGTCGGCCCGCCGCGCCTCCTCATCGAGGGCCGCGGTATCGGGGGCGACGTAGGAGGTGTTGACCAGGTGCTTGTGGTGGCGGATGCAGAGGCGGGCGATGGACGGGTTCATGGGCGCCGGGAGCAGGCTCACCACCACGTCGCTCGCCGCCACCAGCCGCTCGGTCGCCTGGGCGTCGGCGACGTCCAGCTCCACCACGTGGCCGCGCGGGTGCGGACCGACCAGCTGCCGCGCGCGGGGCACGTCGAGGGTGGCGACGGTCAGCCGGTAGTCGTACTGGGTGAGAAGGTAGCGTAGCAGGGGGCGAGCCACCAGGCCCGCCCCGAGGATCAGGATCTCCTTCATGGGTCTCCTCCAGCCCCGCGAGCCGGGTGGCCCGACCGCAGAGGCGCGCGGATTATACGCGGTCCCAGAGCCGCTCGGGGTACTCACCGGCCGCGACGCGGCGGGCGATGAACTCTCGCACCCGGTGACGGTCGTTGGGGAAGGTAATGCCGCACCACTGTCCGTCGTGGCGGAGGACCCGGACGCGAGCGCTGCGGTCCCGTAGCTGGCCAGCGGGTAGAGGTCGAAAGCAATCTCCTCAGAGGGATGCACGTCGCGCATCGCACGCAGGACCGAGCCCTCCCTTGTCCGGGTGATGATAGCCTCCGCTGCAGGGACCACGGCCGGGAAACTTCGGTCGGTTTCCCGCGCCGAGGAAGGAGGAGCATCGTGCCCGTCCGGAACCGTGAGCCGGTCATGACGTCGATCGCGATGAGCTTCGCGGTCGTTCCGTCTGAGGGAGCCGGCTGCGCGGAAGGTGCCCGGTGCGTTCGGGTGCGCGGAGGGCTGACGTGACCTGGCCGGTGCGCCATGGACATCTCGCACGCACCGCCAGACGCAGGTGGTGGCTTGCTGTTCATCTGACGATTGCTGCCACCCTGTTTGGCGGTGTCGGCTGCGGAGTTGACGAGCGAGCGCAGATGGCAACGCCGGCAGCGACCGAGCCTCTCGAGAGGGCCGCACGCAGGGACCTCAATGTCGTGCTGATCACCATCGACACCCTGCGAACGGATCGCATCTCGTGCTACGGATCGGATCGGGTCGACACGCCGAACATCGACGGCTTCGCCGGCGAGGGCGTGCGTTCACCAATGCCGCGACCACGGTGCCGTTCACGCTGCCGGCCCACTCGTCGATCCTGACCGGTCGCTATCCGCCGGGTCACGGGGTTCGGGAGAACGTGGGCTACACGCTCGATCCCCGGGTCCCGACGCTGGCCGAGGTGCTGTCGACAGCTGGTTGGTCCACCGCCGGCTTTGTCAGCGCATTCGTGCTCGATGGACGGTGGGGTGTCGGCCGCGGGTTCGGCCGCTTCTTCGATGATTTCGACCTCAGCGGATTCGAATCCGCAAACCTCAGCTCGGTGCAACGGCGGGGCGACGAGACGGTGGCCGAGGCCATCCGATGGCTGGACGAGCGGCCCTCGGACCGGCCCTTCTTCCTGTGGCTTCACCTCTACGATCCGCACGATCCCTACGAGCCGCCCGAACCGTATCGATCCGGGTACGCCGACCGACCCTACGACGGGGAGGTTGCGTTCACCGACTCGCTCATCGGTGAGTTTCGAAAGGCCTTCGAGGACCGCGGCCTGCTCGGGAGCACCCTGTTCATCCTCACGTCAGACCACGGCGAGGGCCTGGGCGACCACGGCGAGTCCTCGCACGGCTTCTTCCTGTACGACACCACGGTCCACGTCGGGCTGATCGTGCGGCTGCCGGGCGGGTCGGCGGTCGGGCGAACCGTGGATGCCGCCGTCTCGCACGTCGACCTCGTGCCGACCATTCTCGATGCGGTCGGCCTCGACGCGCCGCAGCCGCTCGATGGCGAGAGTCTGCTCCCGCTGATCGCGGGGATCGGCGGTGATTCGAGCCGCGGCGTGTACTCGGAGTCGCTCTACCCGCTGCTCCACTATGGCTGGGCGCCGTTGCGAGCCTTCCGGACCGACGACCGCAAGCTGATCAGCGCTCCCCGCCCCGAGTTCTTTGATGTCCGGACCGACCCGCGGGAGGAGCATGACCTCTCGCTCGCGCAGCCGGCTGTTGTCGCGGAGTTCGAATCCCGGCTCGACCGGTTGCGAGTGGAGATCGAGCGCGGCGCTCCGTCGACCGCTGCGGCGCCGGACCTCGATCCCGAAACCCTGGCGCAGCTTGAGGCGCTCGGCTACGCCGCCGGCCAGGGTGGCGTCACCCTCGCAGAGGAGAACGACCGCCTGCGCGCCGACCCCAAGGACAAGATCGTCGTCCACCGGATCATCATGCGCGCACAGTCGCAGATGGCGACCGACCGGGACGCGGCCGAGGAGGCCCTCCTCGCGGTGCTGGACGAGTCGACCCGGACATCCTGGACGTTCAGCAGATGCTCGGCCAGCTCGCGCTGCTGTCGGGGCGGCACGACGAGGCGTTGGGGTTCTTCCGGCGCGCCCTCGAGCTGGAGCCCGATCACAGGAGCTCGCTGATGGGCATGGCGTCCGCCTACCGATCGCTGGGCCGCTTCGACGATGCGCTGGCCGGGTACCGGCATCTGCTGGCGGTTGCGGGCGACCACACCGGTGCGTCGCTGGCGATCGCGGACATCGAGCTCGAGCGCGGGCACTTCGAAGAGGCTGCGGCGGCGCTCGGCAGCGCGGTCGAGGGCAGCGACGCGCCGGCGCTCCTCCACAACCGACTCGGCGAGGTGCGAGCCCGGCAGGGTCGGCTCGACGAGGCGGTGGCGCTGTTCGAGGAGGCCGCGGCAGAAAACGACAGCTTCGCCACTCCCCACTTCAATCTGGCGGTGTCGGCCGAAGATCGGGGGCAGGTCGAGGCCGCGGTCGCGCACTACGAAAAGACGGTCGAGCTGGCGCCGAGCTACTTCCAGGCGCTTTTCAATCTCGGCCGCCTGGTCGGCGGCTTGGGTCAGGTGGACCGGCAGCGAGAGCTGTGGCAGGCAGCCATCGACTCCAACCCCAACTTCGTCCAGGGCTACTACTACCTCGCCAAGCTCCTGATGGACCAGGGGCAGGGCCTTGACCGGGCCGAGGAGCTGGTGCGGCTGGGGATCAGCAAGGACCCGAGACACGAGGCGGGCCCGTTGGGGTACTACGTTCTCGCCGACATCCTCAACCGCACCGGCCGGAGCGCCGAGGCTGTCGAGGCCGTCGCTGCCGGCCGCCGGATCCAGGCCGAGATGCAGGGCCGCGCGGACGGCTGATGTCGCCACCTCCCGATCGAGGGTCATGGCTTCGGTCCGGGGCGGCCAGAGGATGGGACCGATCAGTGGCTGCCGCTGCTGGCGAACTGGATTCAACGGCAGTAGGCCTTGAATTGAATCAGCCCGCTGCGGCGGGGTCAGCCGCGGGCCGGGGAGGCCGGTTCCGCGGTAGGATCCTCCCGTGCGCTACGAGGGCACGGTGTACCGTCCGCCGTCCGAAGCGGGATCGCTGATCATCCAGGCGACCATCGGCTGTCCACACAACCGCTGCGCGTTCTGTGCCATGTACCGCGGCGTCAGCTTCCGCAAGCGGCCGCTCGCCGAATCATCGAGGATCTCGACCTGGCGCTCGAGGCCTACGGTCCGGAGGTGCGCACGATCTTCCTCGCCGATGGCAACTCGGCGGCGCTGCCCACGGACGAGCTCGTCGCCATCGCTGACGCCGCCCGGCAGCGCTTCGCGCAGCTCGAACGGATCACCATGTACGGCTCGGCCAACTTCCTCGACGTCCATGGCCGGATCCCCGAGGACCGGCAGCTCATGCTCCAAGCGATTGACGAAGCGATGAGATTTCCTCTCGACCACTTCCGCCCGCCGACCGAGCGCCTCGTCGGCCTCGGGCTGTAGGCCCGTTCAGTCGTGTCCGCAGCGCATCACAGCCGCCGCAGCGCGCGGGCGCGCTCGAGCTGGAGGACGCGGGCGTCGGGGTCGGGCAGGACCCGGTCGGGCTCGAAGTCGCAGCGGATGGTGACCGGCAGCTCCTGCCCCGGGCCGATGGTGACGCCGACGCGGGCGTCGCGGTAGTCGGGGTTCTCGGTGCCGTCCTTGTTCATGCGGTCGCCGCGGGCGGCCGCGACCTCGAGCGGCACGGTGCCGGTGCCGTCGTTGCGGATCGTGGCGCGGACCTCCCAGGTGGCCCCGTCCCCGAGGTTGACCTTCTCGACCTCGGTGAAGCGGAACTCCGGCACCACGACCCGGTAGAACCACTGGTCGACGAAGGCGTCGAAGGCGGCCGGGTCGGCGGCGTGCCGCCGCATGACCGCGATCAGGTCCTGCAGGACCGGGAAGTCGGGACCGTCCTTGAAGGTGGTCACGAACTCCTGGAGGCCGGCGAGGGCGCGCTCGCGCCCCATGAGGTCGGTGAGCATCCAGAACACCCAGCCTCCCTTGTCGTAGGTGACGGTGCGGTCCCCCTCCTTGGAGCCGTCGACCTTGACCATCGGCCGCTCGGCGTCGGGGCGGCGGGTGTTGGCGTAGCTCGCCTCGATGCGCTTGCGGAACTCCATGCTGCGCAGCGGACCGCGCAGCTGCTCGACGAGCAGGGCGGCCGAGAAGTGCGACAGGCCCTCGGCGACGATGTTGCCGCCCGGCCCCTTGCCGGGGGTCAGGATGTTGCCCCACCACTGGTGCGCGGACTCGTGGGCGGCGACGGCGAAGGCGGTGTTGGTGCGGGGGTCGTCCTTGGTCAGGAAGCCGATCCCCTCCGAGAAGGTGATGTTGGTCGGGAAGCCCTGGGCGTAGCGGGCGTTGTCGGCGAACTCGGAGAGCTTGAGCTCCTGCCACGGGTAGGGGAAGAACCACTCCGAGTAGAAGCGCCGGGCGCCGTCCAACGCCTGCAGCATCTCATCGACGTTGTAGGTGTGGCTCGGGTGGAAGAAGACCGCGGTGCCGTCGCCGCGGCGGACATCCCAGCGGCCGGCGACGATGTTGAAGAACCGCACCGGCTGGTCGGAGCGCCACTCCACGGTGCGGAGGCCATCCCGCGTCTCGTCGCGGACGAGCACTCCGACCGAGTTGGCCCGGTACGCCTCGGGAAGCGTGACGGTGACCCGCGTGGTGAACGACGAGGAGCCGCCGAACAGCGGCTCGGTGCGGCCGATCCAGAAGTCGTCGGCGTAGACCTTGGGCTCGTAGCGGTTGTCCTCGTCGACGCCGATCTCCTCGAGGAACCCGAGCACCGGCACGAAGGAGGGGGTGAAGCTGGTCAGCACAGCCCCGCACGGCAGGATGAACTCCTCGCTGCCGCCGCCGTTCTTGCTCACCCCGTCCGGGAAAAGGCCGTGGTAGGAGAAGCCGAGCGTCACCGCCTGCCCGGGGAGCAGCCCTCCGGGCGGCGCGACAACGTAGAGACCGGTGCGGTTCTCGGGCTCGTAGGACTGGCCGTCGAGGGTCCAGGTCACCTCCTTGAAGTGCGGACCGATGGTCAACGGGAAGCGCGCCAGCTCCTGCTCGCCACGGTTGGCGAGGCGGTAGCTGCCGGTGACCGCAAACGAGCTCCGCTGCGGCTCCAGCCCGAGGTCGAGCTCGACCGCCTCGAGGTCGGGGAGCGGCGCGTCCTTGAAGGTGGCGAGGTTCTGTCGCCAGTAGTCCTTACCCTGCTTCTCGCCGCCGCCCCCCTGTGGGCCGCGGTCGACGAGGACGTAGAGAGCGCTGCCCGAGACCAGCGGCACCAGCGCGAACGGTAGCAGCCGGAGCAGGCCGCGGCCGAGCGGACGTGGCTGCAGGCGGGTCAGGATCAGGGCCGGGTCCTGCTCGGTGCGGGGGAAGAAGCGCACCGCGATGGCGACAAAGAGAGCGGCTAGGCCGAGCGCCATGACCCGGTTCAGGACCAGGGCGGTGCGGTCGAGCTCGAGCGGACCCATGTCGCTCCAGCGCACCACGTCCCACAGATTCCAGTTGCCCACCCAGCTCATCTTGTCCCGGAACTGGAAGTAGCCGGTGACGATGAACACGGTCAGGGCAACGGCGTAGGTGGCGTAGCGGCTGCGGGTCAGGGAGAAGACCGCGGCCACGAACGCGGTGTAGACCAGGAAGGTAGGCAGCAGCAGCGCTCCCCAGACAATCAGGAAGGGGAAGAGCGAGAACGTCACCTTGCCCTGGACCATGATCATGATGAAGCAGGCGGCCAGCGCCACCAGCAGGATCACCGTCCCGACCAGGCTGTTGGCAAGGGTGCGGCCGAGCAGGATCGCCCCGGAGCGAACCGGGCTCGAGCCGATCATGGACCCCAGCCCGGAGGCGCGGTCGCGCCACAGCGACTCGACCGTGTAGAAGGCGAGCAGCAGGCAGACGAGCAGGGTCAGCGTGTTCACCAGCCGGGCCGCGGCGAGGCCGGGGGTGATCAGCAGCGGCGCCTCGAGGGCCCCGGTGTTGACGAAGTTGCCGAACGCCTGCAGCAGGATGATCGGCGCGAACAGGTAGAGGCCCGGCGAGCGCACCAGCTCGTGGAAGTCGGTGCGGGCGACCTCGAGGGCGCCGCGCAGGAAGCCGGGCGGCGTCGTGGTCATGCGCAGCGCCGCCAGCGAGGACGGCGTCCCATCGGCGAGCCGCGCCTCGGACGCGGCGCGCGCCTCCTGCTCCCGCTTGCGGCGCGCCGGCCGCACGCGCCCCGCGCCGCGCAGGGTCGCGGCCAAGCGGGCGTTGGACCAGGCCACGGCGCCGAGGCCGAGCAGGCAAAAGCCGAGGCGGCTCGCGAGGAACGGCAGGTCGAAGCCGATGCGGCCGGTGTTGTAGAAGCCGACCCCGCGGTCGACCTTGAGCCAGATCTCCTGCAGCCAGCGGAAGCCGGCCGGGTCAACCAGCATGATCAGTCGGTTCAGCCGGGGGTCGAGCCAGCTCGGCGACCAGTTCCAGAAGAAAAACAGGGAGAACACCACCGCCGCCAGGGGGAGCACGAACACCAGCAGCGGCCGCCGGCTGCGCTCGCCGATGGCGAAGCAGACTCCGGCCACGAACAGGATGGCGGGAACGCCGAAGGCGAGGGCCGGGACCAGGTAGTTGGCGAGCAGGAAGGGGCCGCGGATCTCGGCGGCCTCGGAGTTGGGCACGACATGGTTGAAGAAGATCATCGCCAGCAGGTGCACCGCGAGGACGCCCGAGAAGGCGACGAGAACGGCGACAAGCTTGCCCCACAGGTACTCGCCGGGAGACAGCGGGGTGGCGTGGAGGACCTCGCCGACCTTGAGCTCGTCATCGCGGATCACTGCCATGCCGGCGAGGATGGCGATGAAGAAGGTGTAGAAGGTGAACACCGAGATCGACAGGACATAGGCGTTGGCGAACTGCGAGGTGATCCAGGCCTTCTCGCCTCCGACCGAGGTGTCCCCCGACGAGATCCGCATGTCGCCCGAGGACATCCCCCACGACATCACGACCAAGACCAGGACTAGGATCCACAGCATCGGCCGCCGCAGGTGCTGGCCGAGGTCGAGCCGCGCCACCGCGAGCAGGCGTTGCGGGCTCACGGCGTGCCTCCGGCGAGGCCGTTGCCGGAACGCACCATGACCAGGTAGGCGTCCTCCAGGGTTGGTGCCACCGGCTCGAAGCCGGCCGGCGGCGAGCCGTTCGGCTCGTACACCCGCATCCGGTTGCGGCCCTCGACCAGCACCGCCTGCGTGACCTGGCGGGAGCGCTGCAGCTCGGCCGCCTCCGCGGCGGTCACCGTTCCTTCCCAGATCCGGCCCGCGATCGCCTGCTTGGCGGTGCTCGGCGAGGTCACGGCCAGCACCTTGCCGCCACGGATGACCGCGAAGCGGGAGCACAGAACCGCCACGTCCTCGACGATGTGGGTGGAAAGGATGACGGTGCGCTGCTCGGCGAGCTCGGCGAGCAGCCGGTAGAAGCGCAGGCGCTCCTCGGGGTCGAGACCGGAGGTCGGCTCGTCGACGATGATCAGGCGGGGGTTGCCGGCGATCGCCTGCGCCAGCCCGAGGCGCTGCCGCATGCCGCCCGAGTAGCCCTTGACCTTGCGCTTCGCCGCCCAGATCAGGTTGACTCGCGCCAGCAGCTCGTCGCGCAGCTGCTTCTGGCCCTCCGGGGCCGTCACGCCCTTGAGGCGGAGCAGGTGGAGGAGCATGGCCTCTCCGGACAGGTGAGGGTAGAAGCCGAACTCCTGCGGCAGGTAGCCGAGGGTGGCCCAGATCCGCTCGGGGTGGGCGACCACGTCCTCACCGTCCAGAGCGACCGTGCCCGCGGTCGGCTCCAGCAGCCCGGCGAGGACCCGCATCAACGTCGTCTTGCCGGCGCCGTTGGGTCCGAGCAGCCCGAACATTCCGGCCGGGATGTCGAGATCGATCCCCTGGAGGGCCGGAACCGGTCCCGGGTAGACCTTGGTCAGTCCGCGGATCGAGAGCATGTCACCCTCCTCCTCTCCGTGTCTCACACAGTCCGTCTCGAGGTACGTACGTTATACGGGTCCGGTTCGTTAACCGGGTCTTCGAGGAAGCGCGGGATGGCGCATGGGCTTGCCGCTGGCGGCGGGCCGTTCACCTGGTACGCTCTCGAAGGGGGTTGGAATGGCGAGCTCCTCGCGGTGCAGGCAGACGTGGCTCTGGCTGGCTCTGGCTATAGGGCTCATGACAACCGCGGGCCCGGCGGTCGCGGCGCCGCCTGCCGGGGCCCAGGCCGACCGCGGCGCGCTCAGGCCTGCGGTCCAGCTGCTCGAACGGATGCCGCTGCTCTTTGTGCCGGAGCCGGTGTCGGCCGACGGCACGACGGGCTTCGTAGTGCGGGGGCGGGAGGCCAGCGTCTGGTTGAGCCACGGCGGACTGATCTATCGGCTCCAGCCCGTGGGCGGAGTCGCCGCGACCGCGCCGAGCTGGGTGGTGGCACTCGACCTGGTCGACGCCACGCCGCGGCAGCCGGCCGGCACGGACCTGCTCGCGACGCGCGTGAGCTACTTCACGGGACCGCGGGAACAGTGGCGAACCGGCTTGCCGAGCTACGGCTCGGTGGTCTACCGCGAGCCGTGGCCCGGCGTGGACCTGGTCGTGAGCGGTACGGACGGGGAGCTGAAGTCGAGCTTCATGGTGCGGCCCGGCGCCGACCCCGGCGCGATCCGCCTGGCCTACCGCGGCGCGAGCGCGGTCCGGCTCGAGCCCGACGGCTCGCTCGTCGCGGAGACGCCGCTCGGCGAGATCCGCGAGCTGGCGCCGTTCGCCTACCAGGACGTTGACGGACAGCGGGTGGCGGTGGCCGCAGCCTTCGAGCTCGAGCCCGGGGCCGGACCCGGCCGGCAGGGCTACCGTTTCAGGATCGGGCCTCATGACCCGGCTCGGGAGCTGGTGATCGACCCGGTCACGCTCGTCTACTGCGGCTACATCGGCGGATCGGGGGATGACCGGGGCTATGCCGTCGCGGTCGACGCCGCGGGCAACGCCTACGTCACCGGGGTCACGGCCTCGACCCAGGCGACCTTCCCGGAAACGGTCGGGCCGGACCTCACCCACAACGGTGGCAACGACGTCTTCGTCGCGAAGCTGAACGCCACCGGCACCGCGCTCGCCTACTGCGGCTACATCGGCGGCGCGAACAGCGATACCGGCTACGGCATCGCCGTCGACGCCGACGGCAACGCGTACGTCACCGGCGACACGAACTCGAACCAGGCGAGCTTTCCGGTGATCGTCGGACCGGACCTCACCCTCAACGGCGTCACCGACGCTTTCGTCGCCAAGGTCAACGCCGCCGGCACCGCCCTCGACTACTGCGGCTACATCGGCGGCTCCGGGACGGACCGTGGCCGTGGCATCGCCGTCGACACCAGCGGTCGAGCGTACGTCTTAGGCGGGGCCGAGTCGGACGAGGCGAGCTTCCCGGTCACGGTCGGCCCCGACCTGACCCACAACGGCCTCCGCGATGCGTTTGTGGCCAGGGTCAATGCCGCGGGGACGGCCCTGGACTACTGCGGCTACATCGGGGGCGCCGGCAACGAGAACGGATTGGCCATCGCCGTGTCCGCGGGCGGCAGTGCGTACGTCGGTGGCGACACCCCCTCCAGCCAAGCGACCTTCCCGGTGACCGTCGGCCCAGACCTCAGCTACAACGGGGGAGGGTCGGATGGCTTCGTGGCCAAGGTCAACGCCGCCGGCACGGGCCTCGATTACTGCGGCTACATCGGGGGGGTGGACTCGGATATCGTTTACGGCATTGCGGTCGACACCGCCGGGGGTGCGTACGTCGCTGGCGATGCCATCTCCACCCAGGCGAGCTTCCCGGTCGCAGTCGGCCCGGACCTCATCCACAACGGCTTCATTGATGCCTTCGTCGCCAAGGTCAATGCGTCCGGCTCCGCGCTCAGCTACTGCGGCTACATCGGCGGGTCAGGGAACGACTCCGGCCGCGCGATCGCGCTCGACGGCGCAGGTGGCGCCTACGTCACGGGCTACACCAAGTCCGACGAGCTGAGCTTCCCGGTGCTGCTCGGGCCGGACCTCAGCTACAACGGCGGCACCACCTTCGGCGACGCCTTCATCGCCAGGGTCGCCTCCGGCGGGGCGAGCCTCGACTACTGCGGCTACATCGGCGGGTCGGGGGACGACGCCGGCTTCGGCATCGCGGTCGACAGCGCCTTCACGGCGACCGTGACCGGCTACACCAGCTCGACCGAGACGACCTTCCCGGTGACCGTGGGACCCGACCTCAGCCACAACGGCGGCAACGACGCCTTCGTGGCGAGGGTGAGCTCGTCCGACTTCACGCTCGGGGCGACGCCGCCGGCGGTCGAGATCTGTGCCGGCGACAACGCCCAGTACACGGTCACCGTCGGCTCGATCGGCGGCTTCACGAGTGCCGTGACCCTGTCGGCGAGCGGCCAGCCGGCGGGTGCGACCGCGGGCTTCTCGGTCAACCCGGTGACCCCACCCGGCTCGAGCGTGCTGACCATCGGCAACACCGGCGGGGCGGCAGGCGGCAGCTACGGCATCACCATCAGTGGGACGGCCGCCGGCGGCCTGAACCACAGCGTCGAGGTGACCCTCGACGTGGTCGTGCTCGCGGCACCGCCGACCCTGGTTTCGCCTCCGAACGGCGCGACTGGCCAGCCGCTGCGGCCGCTCTTCCAGTGGAGCGCCGCCGCCGGCGCCGACAGCTACCAGATCGAGGTCGACGACGATCCAGCCTTCGGCAGCCCGGCGATCTCGGCGACCGGGATCATCGGCACGTCCTTCACGCCATCCAGCGACCTCCAGCAGGGCACCACCTACCACTGGCGTGTGAGCTCGGAGAATCTGTGCGGAACGGGCGCCGCGTCAACCGTGTTCTCGTTCACCACCGCGAGCCCGCCGGGGGCGTTCGGCAAGGTCGCGCCGGCGAACGGGGCGACCGATCAGCCGACGCAGTCTCAGCCTGAGCTGGGGCACGAGCAGCGACGCGACGAGCTACGAGTACTGCATCGACACGTCGGCCAACAGCACCTGCGACGGGTCGTGGATCAACGTCGGCAACGTGTTGAGCGCGGCGCTCAGCGGGCTTGCCACATCGACCACCTACTCGTGGCAGGTGCGGGCGGTGAACGGCCAGGGCACGACCCAGGCCGACGGTGGGACGTGGTGGCAGTTCACGACCGCGAGCCTGCCGTTTCCGGGCCCCTTCGGCAAGATCGCCCCGGCGAACGGGGCGACCGGCCAGCCGACGTCGCTTTGAGCCTGAGCTGGGGGACGAGCACCGACGCGACGAGCTACGAGTACTGCATCGACACCTCGGCCAACGGCGCCTGCAACGCCTCGTGGATCAACGTCGGCAACGTCACGAGCGCTGCGCTCAGCGGGCTTGCCGAGTCGACCACCTACTCGTGGCAGGTGCGGGCGGTCAATGGCCAAGGCACGACCGCAGGCCGACGGCGGCGACGTGGTGGGGATTCACCACCGAGTCCGGTCAGCCCGAGCTGCCGTTCGCCGACGGCTTCGAGTCCGGCGACACCTCGGCCTGGTCAGCCACGGTGCCGTGACCGCGCCCTCAGCCCGGTATCCCGGCGGCTACGGCTCCTCGTCCGTCGCGGCCGCGCGCCGCATCCTCACCTGGACGACGCGGTTCGTGGACATCTGGACGATCTCGAAGACCCTGCCACCCGCCTCGACGGTTTCCCCCACGACCGGCAGACGGCCGAGCTCGCCGAACAGAAACCCGCCGAGGGTGGCGTAGTCGTCTGCGTCGAGGGCGACGCCGTAGCGCTTGTTGAACTCGACGACTGGTGTCGAACCAGGCAGCAGGGTCCCCTGCGGCGTCTCGACCGCTGCCGCGTGCTGGCGCTCGACCCGGTCGTGCTCGTCGAAGATCGGACCCACGATCTCCTCGAGCAGGTCCTCCATGGTCACCAGCCCGGCGGTGCCGCCGTACTCGTCGAGAACGACCGCCAGGTGGACCTTGAGCCGCTTCATGTCCACGAGGACGTCCTCAACCTCCTTGGTCCGCGGCACGAACAGCGGCTTGCGCGCGAGCGTCAGGATCTCGACGTCGGGGTTCGCGCGCAGCGCTGCCAGCACGTCCTTCGCGTGCACTACCCCGACGATGGAATCGATCGAGTCGGCGACAACCGGGTAGCGGGAGCGCCGGGCCGCCGCGACCCGGTCCGCCGCTTCCTGCACGCTGAGCGACGCGGGCAGCACGATCATCTCAGTGCGCGGCGTCATCACGTCGCCGGCGGTCTTCTCGCTGAACTCGAACACTCCCTCGAGCATCCTGGCGTCCTGGACGCCCAGCGCGCCGCCCTCACCGCTCTGCTCGACCAGCATCCGGATCTCCTCCGGCGAATGCAGGCGCCCGTGCTGGCCGGGCGGACGTAGGCCGAGCAGGGAGACGAGGCCGTTGGCGATACCGTTGAGCAGTACGATCGGCCCGGCCATCAGCCACGAGAAGCCGAGCAGCGGCGCGACGACCGCCGCGCTGATCTTCTCCGGGTAGAGGAGGGCGAGCGTCTTGGGGACGAGCTCGCCGAGCACGATGTGGAGCACGGTGATGATCGCGAAGGCGATGGCGGAGGCGACGGTGTGGGTCGCCACGGCCTCGAGCCGGTCGGGAAGCCAGTGGAACAGGCCGTCGACGACGTGGGCGAGCGCCGGCTCGCCGGCCCAGCCCAGGCCGAGGGAGGCCAGGGTGATTCCGAGCTGGGTGGCCGAGATGTAGCGGTCCAGCGTGCGCAGGGCCTTGCGCGCCAGCCGGGCCCGGCCGTCGCCGGCCCGCGCCATCTCGTCGAGCCGGGTGGTGCGCGCCCCGACCAGCGCGAACTCCGCCGCCACGAAGAAGGCGTTGGCGGCGACCAGCAGCACCACCAGCGTGATGCCGATCGCGGTCGGGACGGGCTGGGTCGAGGTCTCCATCCTTGCTCACACGGTCGGGCGGCGCCGCCACGACGCGGCGCCCGGTCGCTCGGTCGAGTCACGAGGGGCGTGACCGAAGGTTTCCTCGTGAGTCATCTGGCGCCTTCCACAATACCGTCTTCCCGGCCTTCCCGCACCTCCCCACCGGGCGAACGGCACGGGGCCATCACCTCGTAGTTCCTTCCCGCGCTAAATTCCTAACAACTTTTTCACCACTCATCACCCTCTGCTCTCCGTGCCCTCCTCTCTGCTGCCACACGAGATCCTATGCACACGCTGAAGGTGTTCCTTGGAGCGCTGTTGGTGTTGCTCTAGGTCCCGGTTCTGCATGGCCAGGCTGTGGTCAACCCACTAAGCGGGAGCCTGGAGGTTGCTCGGACGGATCTTCTCGTGCCTGCCGGTGCGGTGACCCTCGACATCACGAGGGCGATGTCCGACAGCTCTGCGCGCCCCGGTTTCTTGGGACCCGGCTGGAAGCTGAGCTGGGAGTCCAGCTTGCGGCGCTCGGAGGTTCTCGTCGTCATCGAGGACGGCGCTGCCGCTTCCTTCTTTTCCGAGAGGGCGAGCTGGGGCAGTACCGCAACGAGTCCGGGAGCGTCTCGTGCTGGACCCGAGCGGCGGAGGCGCCTGGACCAGGAGAGACGGGACCCGCCACCTCTTTGACGCCTCGGGCCGGCTGTCTCAACGCGATTACGGCAACGGCAACGTGGCCGCGTTGCGCTACGAGGCTGGCGGCGGCGCTGTCCCGCATCGACGCTCCACGGGGCGCGTTCGTGCGCTTTGTCAACGGAGCCGATCGTAGGCTTGCGACCATCGAGAGCTCGTCCGGCGACCGGGTCGACTACACGTACTCTCAGGGTTCGCTCGCGGAGGTGAGGGTCAACGGCGGCGCCCCCGTTCGCTACTCGTACAACGAGGCGTGCAGGCTCGCGCGCATCGACGACCCGACCACGGGAGCCGTGGAGTACTCCTACGACGAGGAAGGTCGCATCAGCAGCGCGCGGTGCGCCGACGGCAGCGTCGAGCGTCACGAGTACGGCCCTGTCGGGAGCTTCTACCGCGTCACCGACGCCGCAGGCGGTGTCACGACCATTGTCAGGACGGCTGGCAGCCGCCGCGAGGAGATCACCGATCCGACCGGCCGAAAGACCGTCGTCGAGTACAACGAGGCCGGTCTGCCGGAGTTGGTGACCGATGCCGTTGGAGCGACCACCCGGCACGCCTACGACGAGCTCGGGAGGAAAGTCGAGGAGAACGACTCGCGCACTGGAACCACCCGCTATGAGTACCTCGGCGACACAGAACTGCCCCGCGTCGTCACCTATCCAGACGGCACGCAGCTGCTGCTGAACTACGACGGCCAGAGGAACCTGATCGCGGTCCGCGACACGGAAGGCACGAGCATCGACCTGACCTACTTCCTGTACGGGTCGCTCGAGCTGGTCCGGGGCACGGGAATTCCTCAGCGCAGCTTTACCTACGACTCGGCCGGCCGCCTCGCCTCGGAAACCGATGCGCTGGGGCACGTGACGCGCCTCAAGTACAACCAGCAGGGCAGGCTCGTCCGCCGCATCGACCAGGCTCGAGGAGTTCACCAGTTCGTCTATGACGCCTTGGACCAGCTGGTCGCTGCCACGGATCCCGTGGGCGCGACCACGAACTACACCTACGACAGCCAGTGACGCTTGGCGAGCGAGGTCTACCCTGCCGGCGCCGTCACCCGCTATGAGTACTACCTTCGCCGCCGTCTGAGTGCCGTGACCGATCCCGTTGGCCGGACCATCCAGCTCCAGTACAACGGCGTGGGCCGGCTCGTCGCCGTCGCCGACCCGCTCGGCAGCGTTCACCGGCTTGAGTACGACCTCGCCGGACGGCCGCTGCGCGCCACCGATCCCCTGGGGGCAAGCGCCACGGTGGCGTACAACTCCATGGGGCGAATCTATCACCGCGAGGGACCCGGGCGGCGGCATGCGCACCTATGAGTACTCTCCAAATAACCTTGTAACACACATCAACAACTCAAAAAAAAAAAAAAACCACTACAAACAAAACAATCTGTAAAAAATAAACAACACATACTATACAAATAAACTAATACAACAATACACATATAACACAACCAACAACCTAAACACCAAAACCAACAAACACAAACTAAACATACACTACAACATCAACACAATACACCAATTAATACACAACATACACAAACAAAAACTCAACAAAAACTATAAATACAACACAAACGAGAACCTGATACGCGTACAAAACAACCTGCGCGACTGTACAACTAACGAGCTCGACCGCGCCGCGCTGCCAACACTATCATCAAACCAACAAAAACAATCACCCACCTCAACTACAACACAACGCACCTTCTTACATACATCACCTACTGCCTGAGCAACGCGACCAGGATCGACTACACCCCCGCTAGCGAACACACCGCGATAACCAAAGCTTCTGGCAACACCGCCACTTACATCTACGATCTAACAAACAACCTCTCCCTGAACCGTTAAACCGGCGAGAAGTCCGAACGTTTCACATACAACTCGACGAGTAAACTCACACATAACATAAATCAAACTAATACCAAAAACACCTACACACATAACAATACAAACCAACTACAAAACTACACCAACACAACAAAACAAAACACATCATACAACTACGACGACAACAACCTCTTATCCGAGAAACAACTGGCAAACCGAAAGGTGATCCGGTACTCCTACAGTCCCGAAAACAATCTAACCGAACTAACCGACTGAGTGTACCCAATACGATACAGCTACAACGCCCCACATCGACTAACCCACATCGAGTATCCTACCATGAGCAAAACCTACTCTACGAATACGACAGCTCGAACGCACTAACGGCGTTCAACAACTACAAAGGGCGACACTACAACTATAACTACAACACATATAAACACAACACAACAAAACAACTACAAAACAACAAAACAATAACATATACCTACAATACAAACAAACACATAAACAAAATCAAATACCCCAACAACATAAACAACACCTAAAAAATCAACACACACAACCTACCAACAACAATCACCTACAACAAAACAACAAAAACAACCTAAACCAACTAACAATACACATACAACACTACCAACAATCCAAACCTAGTAACTTATACACAATCACAAACCTCAAGCTACCATTACAACACAACAAAACAACTAAACAAAAAAAAAAAAACAAATAACACAACACACTACACCTATCTAAACAACAACAAACACAAAACACTAACAAACAACACCAACTACATCAAATAACACTACAAAACAACCAAACAACTAACTCAAACAAACACCAAAACATACCAACACAACACCTAAAACAACCTCATAAAACAACACAACCCTAAAAACATCACACACTACAAATAGATACCAAGTACCACCTAATCAAAGTCAACCAACCTAACAACAACAAAACCAACTTCAAATACACACCAACTAACCAGCACAACTAACACAAAACTAACATCAACTTAACCTACCTCCTCTCCTACGTAGTCTATCTCGTCCCGAGCTCTATCAGTACCTCACCACGCTGCGCACTTTCCTACACTCCCACTTCATCTATCGCTCACTCTTGATATTCGCAGTAGTAAAGCCTTACTTCTATTACCCTTCAACGCTCATATACATCTACTTCATCTTCTACCTACGAGTGAGATCTCTTCTACCTACTACTACTACTCTTCCCGCGTCCTACTCTAGCATACCACCTACTCGCCAACCCATTCTTATTCAACACACTAAAATTCAAAACAAAACTAAACCTCTACTACTAACATACACACTACTACTAACACACACTCTAACTCTTCCTATCTAAATAACCCTATCCACCCTCCATATACATACCTATCTACATGAACCGTTATGTATACCCTAATAACGCGACTACGCTGTACATCTATACGCTCTAGCTACAAGCCAAACCGTCTTTAACCTGTTCCGCTGCAGATACAACCTTATCCCATACCTTGCACTTACTACTTATACAAATTCTCTACTATCTTCTACTACACCACCAACAACTTCAAAACTCTCAAACTTTCTATCACCCTTACCACCTACAACCCTACTACTCATATTACCTTAAACCTACTATAATACTAAAACAACTACCCTAACTACCTAACACACCTTAACCATAACAACCAACACTATTACTCTCTACCCTACTAAAACCTTAACTTACTCGCGTGACAGATAACTACATAACTAATATCTCCCACACTACAATAAACTACATGCTCCATCCCTCTACAAACTAACCTTCGCCAACAACCCATCAACAACTCCATTACCCAAAACTACTTCCACTACAACTAAACTTTCACCTTAAACTCTTCACTCCTGAGCACACAAACTCCGCTAACACCTTTACCACCTCATACCAAAAACTTCAAAATAAATATAACCACACTCCAACAAACAATCAATATAACACCTAAAAATTTAAAACACAAAACCCCAACAAACAAACACAACACCTTCATCATCATAACACACAAAACACAAACCAAAACAAAACAAATAAAAAACATCCTCCAACACCAACTCACCTAAAAAACAACACACAACACACAACACCTCTTCTCTACAATACAAAACAAACAAAACAAACAAACAAAACTACTATCCCAAAAACACACACTCACCAAAACAACACTAAATATAACTAACAATCTAATCCAACAAAACACAACCATTCTAAACAAAACTAACACACTAAATAACACACAATACAATACCATACAAACTATCATTCAACAACCAACACACTCAAAATTACCAACACTCAATACTAAAAAAACAAAACACACCTTAAATAACTTAAATTACCTTACAAAACATACAAAACAATAAAAACACATTTAAACAACATCAACACCTACATTCCCCAACTTCACACTAAAACAAATAACACCCTAAACTCAACACAAAACCTAATTCTAACTAACATACCAAAATACAAAACCAATTAAACAAAAAAAACTAAACTACAAAACATACAATAAAACCCTTATATTATACAAACTACTCAATACATAACACTCAAACCCAACTCATCCCAAAACTCAAAACAAAATTCAACTAATACTACACCAAAATAAAAACCTTCAACTAAAACATTCCGCTCTTCCGTGTTTCACTAAACAAAATAAATAACATTACTAAACAAAACATAACACAAACAACCTATACTCAAAATCTCTTAAAAACACCAATTAACCAATACAACACACTACCAAAACACATAAACACCCTAATAAAAAACACAACTACCAACACCAAATAACAAACTAATACAATACTAAAACAACACACATAACTCACCTACATATACAACCAACTAAATACTAACACCAATACTAACACTAACAAAACCAATACAATCTAATCCAAAAATCACAAAATACACACTAACTTAACAAAATCACTACTTTTCATAAAAAACTAATATATAATTAAAACATACCATAACAAAAACCTCAAAACCAACATTAAACAAACAAACACAACACTCAACAACATAAACACCAAAACACAACAAAACAACAAACACATCTTCTACTATATAAACCCTAAACCAACTACAATAAAACACACAAAAAACTAAAAAACTAACAACTAAACAAAAATCCCAAAAAAACTAAAAAAATACATACCAACGCTACTAATCAGCTCCACCTTCACCACCACGCCCTCACAGCCTGCGCCTTCAGCTCCCACCGACGCGCACAGCTACCCGCTCTGTTGCTCGCCTCTAAGCTCATCTATGAGACCCCAACAACCTCTCCTTCGTCGCTCCTACAACTACACCTAACACACCCTATATCGAGACTAACCCTTTCACTCATTTCTACTCTCTAACATACAAATCCACTATCTTTAGACATTACCCGTGCTTCAATCTACCTCGGGCACGGTCATATCATCTATCCTATTCCTTTTCTGGGAGACACGAGTTCTTCAACAACCAATCTACCCTCTACACCCGCACTCTATTAAGATACTACTTCCTCTTGCCTGGTATCACCTACTGTGTACACAACTCTCTCTCTTTCTCCAAATATACTCTCTCTCCCTATATCACAAACTCTCCCCCACCACCTACCAACTCTCCACCACCTTCCTACTTCTTCTCCATCCTATAAATACCTCTCAACTACCTTACTTACATCTCCCTCACCTTCTACTATATATTATAATACAACTATACCTACCACTATCTATATTACTACAAAACTTACTCTCAACTATACTATAACTCCTATTACTAAACCATAAAACTCTACAAAACCCTCTAATAAAAATAATAACACATTAACCATAATCACCTTCTAATTAATCTACTTTATCATCTTATGCTCTGTCTCACTCTTCTTCTCATTTTATTTCTAATACCTCACCCCCTTCTTATCACTAAAAACTTATACTTAACTCTTACTAATACTACTCTTTCCGAAATAATCCTCTTAACACTCTTCTACTACTACCACACTAAAAACTACACACTCCTTATCTCTATCACATACAACAGCTACAAACATTTCATCTAGACGATATACTTATACTTCAATACCAATTACGCCAAAAGCCAGTACCAGCAGTTATTCAAGATCTAAACGCCTACGCTCACTTCTTTCTATAGCTACTACTATCTCATCTAGTACTACTCGCCTACCTACCTAATCCTACACTACTACTAACCATACTATCAATCACCTATATAATTCTTCAACCACTTCTACCAACTAACTCCTACAATCTAACCCAACCTAATCTTAACAACTACTACCCCATTATCTACTCCATTACCCTCTTATACACCACCTCTATCTTACTTCCACGTGCTACTCTTAACCCATAACTAACATAATATCATAATCTTCTCTATCACTACCTACTCAACTACCTCACTAACCTAACTCCAAACAAACTACTTGCTGCTATACCTCTATCACAACAATCTCTACGAGACTTTTACACCTAACCAGCACTACTACACCATAACCTATACTTTATCTCCTTACCTACCTATCCTACTCCTCTTACAACACAACCCCAACCTCTTCTATAACACTCTCATCCCTTAATACATACTCATCTTACACCAAAACACCTAACAGTCTCTCGCGGCTCACTAACAGTACCTCCAGCTCATAGCAACTAACTACTTAGCGTGCTCCACCGCCGTCTTCTACCAGGCCGTCTCTTACGAGCCCAACGAAACCGCGCACTACGCCTCTCTCAGAGAGACCCACTACCACAAAAACTACCTCCCCTATACTATCAGAGCTCTTCAACGTAATATCAACGCTCCGCCTTCTTACCGCCTCTATGTCCTACTCTTCTACCACTGCCTCGAGTCATAACGCTACTACGAGCCTATACACTCATTCTTCAAAATAACCTCTCTTATACCCTCAAATACCAATTATATCACCTTATTCTAACATCTCAAATTCTCTCTTATAAAAAAACACCACTATACCTACACTTTACACACCTTCTATACCACCTACCATATCAACCCTAAATCACCACACACTATCTACTTTCTCCACTACTACCACTACTTACTCTACAACCCCTAACAAACTATCCAATTCTATAACACCTACCTCTAACTAAACCACTACAACCAATACTAAAACCACTACACACACCACCACCTAAAACTACTTACCAATAACCCACAACACTAAAACTACACCACCTAATAACTCCTAAAGATGCTCCACTAACTCATCCACGCCACTACATCCCGCGCGTGACCGCGCCCGCGCCTATCACTCTCCACGAGTCTAAGTCATAGCTCTTCCACTTCTCTCATCGTGCCCTTATCCCTCCGTCCTCACTCTCCTCCCCCCACGAGCTTCCAATTCCGTGCCAGGTGTAGTGGTAGTGATGTTCTGTTCGCGCAGAGTAGCATCGGATCCGATCTTCAGGAGCTGGAGCGATCGACCGTCAACGACGTGATGTAGGCTCGTATGTGGGATGAGAAGAACGAGCATCAGGGCGTCGTTGGCACTTCGGTCGCTGCGGCTTTCATGACGGAGTGGAGGTGGGGTAGTGAGGTCGAACGGTGCCTATCGGGTGATCTGGCGTGCGCTGGTCGTTGCCGTCGTTGCGGCTCAGGTGCTGTTCGTCTTATATCTCGTAGGTGATGCCGTCCCCGAGCTCTGGGAGTCCCGCTGGATCCAGGACGATGCCTACATCAGCTTTCGCTACGCCAGGAACCTGGTCGAGGGCAACGGGCTGGTCTTCAACGCCGGCGAGCGGGTCGAGGGCTACACGAACTTCCTGTGGACGGTGATGTCCGCCGTGCCGCTGGCGGCCGGGTACGAGGACCCGCTTCCCGCCATGCACAGGGCGGCGCTCGCGCTCTGGTTCGCGACCTTCGGTCTTCTCCTGGTCTTCGGCCTCTACCTCGTCTCGCGGAGGGTCTACACGGCGCCGTTGGTGGCTGCCCCGCTGGTGGCCCACTGGTCGTTCAACCAGTGGTACCTCAGCGGCATGGAGACCCCGCTGGTTGCCTTCCTCACGCTTCTCGTCCTTGCGATCTTCGCCTTTCAGGAGCCCGGGAGGCGCCTCGCCGCCGCGGCCTTCGGGGCTGCCTCCGTGCTCCTCGTGATGGCGCGTCCAGACGCCGCCGCCTTCGTGCTCGGCCTTGCCGTGGCAATGGTCGCCTGCCACCCGCGCTGGCTTGCCGATCGGGTCTTCTGGAGAGGCTGGGTCCCATCGTTCCTCCTGCCGGTGGCGGCTGTCTATCTCCCCTACACCCTTTGGCGCCTGTGGTACTACGGCGGCCTCCTCCCCAACACCTACTACGCCAAGGCCGCCTACAACCCGATGTATCAACGGGGATGGCAGTACCTTCAGACGTACTTCGAGGTGTATGACTTCGCGCCGCTGCTCCTGGTCCCTGCCGCGGCCGCCCTCCTCACCCGCGACCGCGTGCTGCGCCGCTTCCTCGCCGGCTGCGTCTTCGGAGGCGCGGCGGTCTTCCTCTACGTCCTCCGCCTGGGCGGCGACTTCATGGAGTGGCGGTTTCTCGTGCCAGTGACGGGAGTTCTCTTCGCCGGCATCGGCGTCGGCCTGTATGTTCTCGGAGACGGCCTCGTCCGGTTGATCATCGGCCGGATCTTCCGGCGGAAGGGTGACGAGAGAGCGTGGATTGCCGCACCGGCCGCTGCGGTTGGGATCGCCTGCGCCGTCGTGGGGCTGGGCCATCTGAAACACGCGGCGGAAGCAGGACGCCCGCTCGCAGAAGACAAGGTGGTCGTCGGGCAGGAGACGATTCCATCGCTTGCCAAGTACGCGCTGCCGAAGTTCAACTGGCGGGACATCGGCCGGACCTGCGGGAAGCTCCTGCCCGCGAATACCCGGATCGCGACGACGTCGGCCGGGATGATTCCGTTCTTCTCCAAGCTCCCGACCCTGGATCTCATGGGCCTTAACGACCTCGAGATCGCGCGTGAGCCGATCGAGCCCGGAAGCTCCCACCGGGTGGGACACGAGCACGAGCTCGACGACCGCAACGTCATGCGCGAGCGCGGCGTCGAGGTCTACCTGAGATGGCCGGAGCTTTGGGACTATCCGCGCGCGTTGGCCATGGCGGAGGAACCGGGAGGGGCGAACGCGAGCCTGCGACTCCCGGACGGCAGGTACTTCGACGTTGTCTTCTTGAATCCGGACGGAGGGTTGGTTCGAGGTCTCAGAGGACTGGATGACGTCGTGTTCAAAGACCCCTCCCGGGTCCTCCCGAAGGAGGAAATGGTCGTGTGCGCATCGCTGCTGGACAGTGAGCGGCTTGTGGACCGGATCGACGTCGAGCTTCCCGAATCAGAGGCCGCCCACGGGTTCGAGGAGATCTTCGACCCCGAGGCCCCATACGGGCACAACTACCACGACAAGGTCCTTGCGTACCTCGAATCTGGGGAGCTTCGGGTGCTCAGAGACGAGGGCCGTAGGATCTACCACCAGGCGACGTGGGTGGTTGGTGGAGTCTCGGCGGACCAGGACCTGGCGATGATCGTGCGCCACGACCACACGATGGGCAGTAGCTACCGCGTCGACGTGAATGGCTGGAGGAACCCGCGTGACCTCGAGTTCCCTTGCCTCCCCGAGCAGTGGGGGGAGGTCCGACTGATCATTCCTCGCGAGCTTCTACTCGAAGGGGAGAATCGCTTCCTCCTGACCCGGGATCGCAGCGTCTTTGGCGACACCGAGTTCTTTCACATGTGGTTCCTGCAGAGAACGGGCGGCGGGGGTCACAAGGTGACGACCGTTCCCTAACGATGGAGCAGGAGCAGGTCGCTCGCCGGTTGCTCCCACCGCACAACGAACTCGCTCGGGTCCACGCGGATCGTGGCGCGCCGAACAGGATTCGCACTCACCGACAGCAGCGATCTGTGGCCGTTGCCGAGGGGGTCGTAGGTCCGGCGCCTGACGGACCGGAGAGGGGGAAGGCTGGCGTACGTCCACTCGCTGATGGCGGGGAGAGGCGTCGTGAGGTCGGCAGGGTGGGGGACGATATCAACCGTATGGCGCTGAGCGTCAGGAGTGACCGTGGCGCGCCGGAGAGGACTCGAACCTCCAACCGTCGGATCCGAAGTCCTCACAAGATTCAATCCTGACGGTGCTTTTCAGCGATCCCCAGGCCTTAACCCGCGTGAAGCTCTCACCGACGGCTTCGAGTCCGGCGACACGTCGGCGTGGTCGGCGACCGGCGTCAGGAATCCAGGGTGTGTACATGCTGGTGTGAGCCCTCGACCAAACAGTCTGGGATGCTCGGTCTCGAGCCTGTCGCCGGTTGGGCGGGGTCGAGAGGGTAGCGCTCGATTGTCTGGACATTCCGGGGTGTGTGGTATTACGATTGTGTCTGGCGTCATACGGGGGTGATCCGTGGCGGACTTGGAACGCGTCAGCTTCTCACTGGAACGGCCACTGCTGCAGCGCCTGGAGAAGCTGCGGGAAGGGGCCAGCTACGGCAATCGGTCCGAGTTCCTGCGGGACATGATCCGAGGACGCCTTGTCGAGCGGGCCTGGGAGATGGACAAGGAGGCGGTCGGCACCATCACTCTCGTCTACGACCACCATGCCCGAGGCCTCAACGAGAGGCTCACCGACCTCCAGCATGACCACCATGAGATGATCCTCGCCTCGACGCACGTCCACCTGGACCACGACCACTGCGTCGAGGTCATCCTGGTGCGGGGCCGCGCGGGCCGCATTCGCGCCATCGCCGACGGGCTACAGAAGCAGAAGGGCGTCCTCCACGGCGGCCTGTCAATGAGTTCGACGGGGAAGGAGCTGGTCTAGATGGCTAACGCTCCCGAGGTAGCAACTGTGCATCGTCCGGTATTACGAGTTCTGGAACTGTCACATTGATCCCTATCGCAGCCGAACCAGTCCATTTCACGCAGCAGGCGTTCCCGCCCTGTGGCGGCCGGGCGCTGACGGCGAAGGAGACACCAACGATGGCCAGACTCCGACCGCAACCCCAGAGCAACTGCTCACGCGCGGTCATTGTCGGAATGCTTGCACTGCTCCTCTGTGGTCCGGCCCGCGCCGTGGACCCGGTGGATGAGAAGCCATCCCAGGGGGGCCCAGAAGAGCAGAAGACCCAGGCACCCAAGCAGCGATTCGAGGAGGAGATCAAGGTCGTTGCGCCACCCATCGTCGAAGGCTGCCGCGTGACGCCCTTTGCGACTCAGGTGTCGAGCGTCAGCGACCGCCAAATCCAGGACCTCGGCGCCGGAGACCTCGCCAATGCGCTGCGGCGCATGCCCGGGGTCACGATCTCCCGGTACGACCTCGTCGGCAGCTACGGCGGCGGCGACGGGGGCGCGGTGTATGTCCGCGGCCAGGGCTCGGGCCGGCCGGGCGCGGAGATCGGCACGATGATCGACGGGATCCCGCGCTTTGTCGGGGTGTGGACCCACCCGCTCCTCGACGTGCTCTCCACCGACATGACCGGCCGCATCGACGTCTATAAGAGCGCGCAACCCGTGCTGTTCGGCAACATGGCCTTTGCCGCCGTCAACCTCGTGCCGAAGCGCGTCGCGCAAGAGGGCATGGCCACCCGCGTGATGGGCTCGTTCGGGGAGTACTCGACAGCCTCCGGGCTTCTCGAAAACGGGGCCAAGCTCGGCGATCTTGACTACTACGTGATGGGCAGCCAGCGCCAGAGCGACGGGCACCGCGACAACGCCGACGGCCGGGTGCGGACGCTCTACGGACGCCTCGGCTACGACGTCGCCGAGGGCTGGGACCTCAGCCTCCAGGTGCACGCCAACGACGCCTGGGCGGACGATCCCGGCCAGGTCGGCGCACCCCCCCGGGGCGTGGTGCCCCGCTTTGGCGTCAAGGACACGCTGTCGATCGTGACTCTGACCGAACAGCACGGCAATCACACCGGAACCCTGAAGCTGTACTACGACGGCGGCAGCATCGACTGGTTGCAGTGGGACGCCGCGCAGGACCAGTCCTTCACGACGCTCACCGACTTCTCCAGCTACGGCCTTCACGCTCAGGAGACCTTCCGTCTCGCAGCCAGGACCGAGCTCGTCGTCGGGTTCGACCGCGACACCTACGGCGGGTCGACCACCGAGCAGCGGCCGACCGGGGGTTCTGTCTTCTCGGAGCTGATGTTCCGCAACGACGGCGCCTACGCCATGGTCGCCAGGACCTTCGGTGAATCGACCGAGGTCACGCCGTCGGTCGGGGTGCGCTACACAGATTCCGCCGACTTCGGCGGCAACTGGGGAGGTCAGGCGGGTCTCGTCGTGCGCCGCGGCAGCACGGAGCTGCACGCCAATCTTGCCCGCGCGTTCAACCTGCCCGGCGTGTACGCGGCAGTGATGTACGGTCAGTGGGGCCGGGGCGACACCTGGAAGGACCTCGAGGCGGAGGGACTCGACCACGCGGAGGTGGGCATCTCGCAGCAGCTTTCAGGCGCCACCCAAGTGCAGCTCACGGTGTTCAGCGACCACGTGACGAACGCGCTGCGCTTCGTGCCGCCCCCACCCCCGCCGCCGGTGTTCGCCAACATCGGTGACTACACGGTTCGCGGGGCCGAGGCCTCGGTGAGCGTCGCACCTGACCCGAAGGTGGCGGTCTTTGCGGGCGGCACGTACCTCGATCCGGAACCACAGGACGTCCCGAATGCGCCGAAATGGTCGCTCGTGTCGGGGCTGTCGTGGCTCCCCGTCCAGCGCATCCGCCTGAATCTCGACGCCGAGTGGGTCGACACCCAGGCGGTCCTCAACCCGCGGTTCTCCAGTGGCCAGACCTGGATCGACAGCTACTTCCTGCTCAACTTCAAGGCGGGCTACCTGCTCTCACTCGACCCCTCCCTGGCGGCCGAGGTCTACCTTGCCGGCGAGAACCTCACGGGGTCGGAGTACGAGTACCGGCCGGGCTACCCCGCGCCGGGACGGGTACTGTCTGGCGGGCTGGAGCTGAGGTTCTAATGCTGGCAAGCGTCGGCCGCAAGGATGTGCGGACAGCGCGAAGTCGACGGTTCGACCGAGTTTCCCATTCGAGGCAACTATGACATCATCACTACAACTCGTCGTCCTGGCGCTCACCCTCACCGTTCTCGGCAGCGTGACGCTGCATCGTGCGACCGCCGCCGACACCAAGAGCGCACCAAGGGTCAAGGTGGTCAAGCTCGAGCCCGACGACGCGTCCTGCCTCATGCTCCTCGGCGGGCCGCCGGAGACCGCATCTATGCGCTCGGGCCTGGTCACGCTGGCCCCCGGGGCTTCCATCGGGAGGCACAACACCGAGAAGAACGAGGAGATGCTCGTGCCTCTGGAGGGCGAGGGAGAGCTGCGCATCACGGAGCAGCCTCCAGTACAGATCCATTCTGGATTGATCACCTACGCCCCAGCGCACACGGAGCACGACGTCACCAACACCGGCTCCCGGACCTTGCGCTACATCTTCATCGTGGTGAAGGCGGAGTAGTCGGTGGCAAGAGAGAGTCGGCCGGATTTGTGTCTGGCCCAGCAGTGGGTGGCAATGATGATCACGACTCCGACGTTGCTTCTCGCCGGTCGGGCCGAAAGCGAGGGCCCGCGTGCACATCCCTGACGGGTTTCTGGATGCGAAGACCGCTGTGGCCGCCGGCGTTTTGGCGGCGACCGGGCTCGGTGTCGCGCTCCGACATGCACAGCACCACCTGCCGCCGCGCCGCGTACCACTCCTCGGCTTGGCGGCGGCCTTCGTGTTTGCGGCTCAGATGATCAACTTCCCGGTGGCTGGTGGCACTTCCGGCCACCTCGTGGGTGCGGTTCTCGTCGCCGTGCTGCTGGGGCCAAGTGCCGCGGTGGTGGTCATGTCGGCGGTGCTCGTCGTCCAGTGCCTGATGTTCGCCGACGGCGGGCTCTCGGCGCTCGGCGCCAATATTCTCAACATGGGGGTGCTGGGTGGCGCTGGCGGATGGGCGATCTACCACGGTGTCAGCCGCACCGTCAAAGGGCTGTTCGGACAGGTCCTGGCAGCCACGTTTGCCGCGTGGTGCAGCACGGTGCTCGCCGCTGTCGCATGTGCTGGCGAACTGGCGACGTCGCGCACTGTCTCCTGGTCGGTTGCCCTGCCGGCCATGGCCGGCATTCACATGCTCATCGGCGTCGGTGAGGGGCTCATCACGGCGCTCGTCCTGGTGGCGATCGCACGCACGAGGCCGGAGCTGGTTCAACCCGACCCCGCGATCGAGGCTCGGCAGACGTATGGAGCAGTCGTCGCCTACGGCGTTCTGATCGCCGCCGGCCTGGCGCTGTTTGCCTCGCCGCTTGCCTCGCGCTGGCCGGACGGTCTGGACCGGACGGCCGAGCTCCTGGGCTTCAAAGAAAGAGCGACGGCTCCGATTCTTGCGGCACCCATCCCGGATTACGAGATGCCCGGCGTCCACTGGAGCGCCCTCGCCACATCCCTTGCCGGCGTTGCGGGCACGCTCGTCGTCTTCGTGTTCGCGTGGTGGCTGGCCCGGGTCCTCGTGCCATACCGCGTGCGAGGGGAGGGGATGGAATCCGACACCACTGGACAGGGGCCATGAGGCACGACTTCCTCGACCGCTACAGCCGACTTGACTCGCCGATACATCGCTCGTCTGCCGCGGTGAAGCTCGTGGCGGCCATGGCGCTGGTAATCGGCACCGCACTCCTGCCGCCATCAGGGCTCATTCCGCTGGTCACAATTTCTCTGTTTCTCATCGCCGTCGCTGTGGCCAGCCGCATCCCGTGGTGGTTCCTTCTGCGGCGAATCCTCCTGCTCGAGCCGTTCGTGCTCGGCGTGGCGGCGATGGCGTTGTTTGGTCCGGGTGGTTGGCGGCTGTTCGTTTTCCTGATCGCCAAGTCCACCGTGTGTCTGTCGACGATGGTGCTGCTGGCAAACACCACGCCGTTTTCGGATCTGCTGCGGGTGCTCAAGTCAGCGCGGGTCCCCTCGTTGCTGGTGACCACCATGTCGCTGATGTATCGCTACGTCTTCGTGCTCCTCGATGAGGCCGGGCGAATGAAGCGAGCGAGGGCCAGCCGTACGTTCAGCAGGCAGCGCGCCCTGGCGTGGCAAACCACGGCCACGGTGGTGAGCCAGCTCTTCATCCGCTCGAGCGAGCGGGCCGACCGCATCTGGGCGGCGATGTGTGCTCGGGGGTGGAAGTGAGCGCCGCGATTGAGGTCCGCAACCTGTGCTTTCGCTACTCCGACGGCTCCCCGGCGCTGCAGGGTGCGAGCTTCACGATCGCCGAGGGCGAGTGCGTGGGCCTCGTCGGCCCCAACGGCGCCGGCAAGAGCACGCTGCTCCTGCACCTCAACGGGCTGCTGCCTGAGACGTTTCCGGGCGAAGGGTCAGTGCTGGTGGGAGGCGTGCGGGTCGGCCCCGACACCTTGATGGAGGTTCGGCGGAAGGTGGGCCTTCTGTTTCAGGACCCCAATGACCAGCTCTTCTGTCCCACAGTGTGGGAGGACGTCGCGTTCGGACCGCAGCAGCTCGGCCTTGACGAGGGAGAAGTGCGCGGCCGAGTCGGGCGCGCGCTAGCGACGGCCGGCATTCCGGGGTTTGAGAAGCGTGCGCCTCACCACCTGAGCGCCGGCGAGAAGCGCCGGGTGTGCCTCGCGGGGGTGCTGGCCTGCGACCCGTCGGTCCTCGTCCTGGACGAGCCCACCAGCAGCCTGGATCCGAGAGGCCGGCGCGAGCTCAAGGCGCTGCTGCGGCAGATCCCGATCACCAAGCTCATCGCCACCCACGATCTGGAGTTGGTTGTAGAGCTGTGCTCGCGGGTCATCGTGCTGGATGGAGGAAAGGTCGAGGTTCAGGGACCGACGATCGAGGTGCTTTCCGACGAGGAGCTGATGCTGCGCCACAGTCTGGAGCGACCCCATGCCCTGCGCCACGTGCACCCGCACGGGCCAGAGGCAAGTTCCTGACTGAGGCCTCCCCCTGAGCGTGCGAGGAGCTTCGGATCGTGGCCCGAGAGATGGGGATACCCGCGCCCATGGCAGGCCCCGAGGTATGACTGAGGTGCGAAAGACTGGCGGCGCGGCGGAGCTCTTGTCTGCGAGTTGAGCCGCAAGGTGCGATCCGTCTCCCCGTGGCTGCTGGCGTCGTCCCCGCGCGCTTCCCCGATGTCTCTTCCACCAGAGGCCTCCAGCTCGCCGGGGATGGGCAAATGCACGGTCACCTGCGACGTGTCGGCCAACAGCTCGCCTGATCCGCGCACCGGAACACTGACCGTCGCAGGGCGGACGTACGCGATCAATCAGGGCGGGTTAGGGACTGACGTATTCGCGGACGGGTTCGAGTCCGGCGACACCTCGGCGTGGTCGGTGACGGTGCCATAGACGGGAGCTGCCGGAGCGGCGACACCCTCGCCCTCAGCCACAGCCATGATTCACTGTTCTGATAGATCAAGTTCGACTCTGTTGTCATTCACCAGGACGACGGCAGCATCGATGAGCGCCTGGGTGGTGGTCTCGTACTCGGCGAACAAGATGACTCTGTACGGGTCCAAGTACAGGGAAACCTGGTCATAAGAGGGTGCTGAGGACTGTTGAAGGAAGCCCTGGTAGCCGTAGCCGACCGCCAGCTTGACGTTGACATCGAATCCTCCCGCATCCCTGATGATCGGTGCAAGCTCCTTGAGTAGGGGAAATACCCTGCTGGTGATCTCCCTCGCGACCCGCTGGTTCTGATTGACCTGGTTCGTGTTGTACACAACACCACTGCTCCCGAGGTCGATCCCGACGTACGGTTTGTCTCGGAACACCTCAGAGAAGAAACCAGTCATGGGCTCGAAAGAGTGAGCGACGGAGATCATCTCTATCTGCAGGTCGCGGTCAACGTCTCCCAGATCGCCCACGAAGACGTGGTCGGCCTGCCACTGATAGTAGGGCGCGAGGCGCTCTGCAACCGCCGCTCCGTACTCGTCGAGGCTCTTCGAGGTCAGGATCGCGATTTCGTCCATCGACGTGGTCCAGTCCTTGCAGCTCGTACGGATCTGGAATCGGAAGTTCTCATCATATTCCACTCCTGGGGGCCGTCCTGATATCACAAGCAGGGTGTACCCGTCCCTACGTTTTTTCTTGATTTCCTTGATCTTGCCCTCCATCACCATCGGGAGAGCGACGTTGCGCCAGTTCACGTCTCCGTTGAGGACAAGTCTTCCGTCCGCATCGCAGGTCACGGTGGTGTTGTACTTGGTGCCGGTCCAGGCATGTGCATCGGACTCGAACGCTGTCGGTGGAACTATGAGTGTCACGGCCTTCTCTTCTTCATACTCGCCGGAGTAGCCCGCCGCCGCCACGAGGAGACTGGCTGCCCAAACAACTACGCGCCTTACATCTGGCGTCATAGTGACCTCCGTTCAATCTCAGCCATCGTGCCTTGCCCTGTTCCATCATAGCGGCCGGCACAGCGTGGTGCTTGCCCTGGCACCAACAATGTGCGCTCATGTGTCCGGCGTATCCCGCCCGTCTCGTATGACCCGGATACCGACGGCTTCGAGTCCGGCGACACCTCGGCGTGGAGCGTGACGATGCCGTAGTTGGGTCCCGCAGCAAGCGTACTTAACGCCAGGCGCGTCAGGATCGTGACAGGCGGCTCGAAGGTGCGAGGGCCACCCCCAATGGCAGTCTCGCTGCCGGGACCTAACTTGAGGGCGTCAGATACGTAGAGAGACAGGGAACTGCCATGAGATGCCGGCATTGCGTGTCCCAGGTAGCGACGCCGGTCGCGATCGGTGTGTGAGCTCTTGCAGCGCCCGGACTCTGCCGGGCTCTCGAGGGAGAAAGCAATGAACCGACACTCGTTCGCGCTCGCGACTCTGGTGGTTCTCACGGCCGCGGAGCTCGTCACCGCAGAGTCGCGATGGCAGGACAAGGTCGATCCGTGGGTGTTCGACAACGGCCGCGCCGGCGACACCGAGTTCCTGGTCGTGCTCACCGATCAAGCCGACCTGAGAGCCGCCGAGGCGCTCCCGACCAAGGTCGAGAAGGGTGCCTTCGTCTATCACGCCCTCACCGCCGCTGCCGCGCGCAGCCAGGGACCGGTGCTGGAAGCGCTGGCAGCTCGCGGGGTCGAGGTCCAGCCGTTCTGGATCGTCAACATGATCTGGGTGCGCGGCGACCTCGCCACGGTCGAGGCCATGGCCCGGCGCAGCGACGTGGCGAAGGTCCACGCCAATCCCTGGGTGCGCCTCGCCGAGCCGGTCCAGACCACGGGCGATGCTGCCGACGGGCCGGAGACGGTCAAGTGGAACATCGCCCTGGTCAACGCCGACGACGTCTGGGCGGCGGGGACCACCGGCGCCGGCGCGGTGGTCGCCGGCCAGGACACCGGCTACATGTGGCACCACGTCGCCCTGGTCAACCAGTACCGGGGCGGGCCTGCCGGCAGCCACGACTACAACTGGCACGACGCGATCCACTCTGGCGGCGGCACCTGCGGCGCCGACTCCCCCTTTCCGTGCGACGATCAGGGTCACGGCACCCTCACCATGGGGGTCGTGGTCGGCGACGACGGCGCCGGGAACCAGATCGGCATGGCGCCGGGCGCCAAGTGGATCGGCTGCCGCAGCATGGACCAAACTCGTGGGACCCCGGCGACCTACGCCGAGTGCTTCCAGTGGTTCATCGCCCCGACCACGGTCGCGGGCGACAACCCCGATCCGTCGATGGCCCCCGACGTGATCAACAACTCCTGGGGCTGCTCGCCGAGCGAGGGCTGCACCGACCCCAACGTGCTGCTCGCCGTGGTCCAGGCGGTACGCGCCGCCGGCATCGTCACCGTCCAGTCCGCCGGTAACGACGGCTCCGGCTGCTCGAGCATCGGCGCTCCGGCGGCGATCTACGAGGAGTCGTTCTCGGTCGGGGCGACCGACATGACGGACGACATCGCCTGGTTCTCGAGCCGCGGCCCGGTCACGATCGACGGCTCCGACCGGATGAAGCCCGACGTTTCGGCGCCCGGAGTCGCCATCCGTTCGAGCACGCTCGACGGCTGGTACCAGGGAGGCTGGAGTGGCACCAGCATGGCCGGTCCGCACGTCGCCGGCCTGGTTGCCCTGCTCGTCTCCCACACTCCGAACCTGGCCGGCAAGGTCGGCCTGATCGAGGACATCATCGAGCAGACCGCGGTCCCGCGCACGACCACCGACGGCTGCGGCGGCGATCCTCCCAACGCAGTCCCCAACAACACGTACGGCTGGGGGCGGATCGACGCCTGGGCCGCATACCGCTTCCCACTCGACTTCACCCTCTCGGCGACGCCGGCGACCGTCGACGTCTGCGCCCCTGACCCAGCCCTCGTTCAGGTCGGCGTCGACCGGTACCACGGTTTCTCGGAGCCGGTCACGCTTTCCGTCACCGGGATGCCGGATGGCGCGACCATCGACTTCTCGACCAACCCCGTGACCCCACCCGGCTCCAGCCGGCTGACGATCGGCGGCACCGCCGCAGTCACTCCCGGCCGCTACCCGCTGCGGGTGGTCGGCACCTCGAGCCCGAGTGGGATCGTCCACGAAACCCCGGCGACCCTGAGCATCTCCGACCAGCCGGCCGGATCGGTGGCCCTGACGACACCGGCCAACGGCGCCACCAATCGACCACGGAGGCCGACCTTCGAGTGGGCCGCCGCGAGCCAGGGCGGCACCTACCGGCTCGCGGTCGCCACCGATCCCAGCTTCGTCGACGTGACGATCGATGAAAGCGGTATCGACGGCACCACCTTCACACCGGGCAGCAGTCTCGATGCCGGCACCGAGTACTGGTGGCGGGTCCGCTCGCGCAACGCCTGCGGCGCCGGCGCGTGGTCCGCGGTGCAGTCTTTCACGACCGAGGGGATGCCGGGTGAGTGCTGGCCCGGCTCGGCGCCGCTGATCCACTTCGCAGACGACTTCGAGTCCGGCGCGCCGGGTTGGATCCACTCGGGCGCCGGCGACTCGTGGGCGCTCGACGACACCCCCATCGACCCGCCGCCGCCCTCCGGCAGCTGGGTCATCCACGCCAGGGATGCAGCGACGGTCACCGACCAGCGGCTGATGTCGCCGCCGATCGTCCTGCCGCCTGCAGACCAGGCGCCGATCACCCTCCAGTTCTGGAACTGCCAGTCGATCGAGGCGTCGGCGGGCGGCTGCTACGACGGCGGCATCCTCGAGGTCTCGACCGACGGAGGCACGACCTGGGACCAGCTCACGCCAGCGCCTGGCACCGATCCCTACGACGGAATGGTCTCCTCGGGCTTCGGCAACCCGCTGGCCGGATTGAGAGCCTGGTGCGGCCAACCCCCGTGGGACGAGGCGGTGTTCAATCTTGACGCCTACGCCGGTCGGACCGTGCAGCTCCGCTTCCGCCTGGGCACTGACTCATCGGCTGGCGGTGACGGCTGGGACATCGACGATGTTGTCGTCCAGTCGTGCGTGCCGTCCGAGCCCGGGCTGCTTCTCCGGCGGATTCGAGAGCGGCTCCGGCCCCGGACGTGAGCGCGACGATTCTCTGACCAACGTGCCCGCGTTTGATACGGCGTCCCTGGATCGGGACCGTCGCCAGCGAGCGCGGGGATGGGCGGGCAGGGTTGGCGCGCCGGAGAGTACTCGCACTCACCGGCAGCAGCGATCTCGTGGACGTAGCCGTGGGGGTCGGAGGCCCGGCATCAGACGGGCCGGAGAGGGCGGTGGGCGGCGTACGTCCTCTCGCTGATGGCGGGGAGAGGCGTCGTGAAGCGGATGGTCGAGGGGGCAACGTCACACACACCGTCGGCAGCGATCTCGTGGACGTAGCCGTGGGGGTCGGAGGCCCGGCAGCAGACGGGCCGGAGAGGGCGGTGGGCGGCGTACGGCCACTTGCTGGTGACGGTGGGTCGCGTCGCGAGGTCGGAGGAGCGGGGGGCGACGTAAACCGTATGGCGTCGATGCGCGGGCTGAGATGAGTCCGGCTTCGCTGCTCCGCGGCTACGCCGTGACAGGCTTCGTTCTCTCCCGCTGGTCGAGAACGAAACCTGGCGCGCCGGGAGGGATTCGAACCCACAACCGTCGGATCCGAAGTCCGAAGCTCTATCCATTGAGCTACCGGCGCGCGCGGAAAGAGTATAGCTCGGCTGCGTTGTCGCCCGACGGGACGCGGCACTGTGCCAGCCTGGTCGTGTGTTGAAGTTCGTGCCGTGGCGGCCGTCACGGCCAGCACGCAGGCATCGAGCCCCGACCGGAGGCCGCGGCGGTACGAACTCCTATCCGAAACGGTAGTGCTTGTGGACCGGGACGCGGACCTGCCAGGTGCAGGACATGCCGGCCGGGAAGGTGACGAGCTGGCCCTTGCCGATGTGGACCGGGCTGCCGCCGTCGGGCGTCACCACGACGTCGCCCTCGAGGAAGAAGCAGGTCTCGGCCTCGTCGTAGCTCCATGGGAAGCTGGAGACCTCGGCGGACCAGGTGGGCCAGCTGCGCACTCCCAGATCGTCGAGCTGCTGCTCGCTCGGGTTGTCGATGATCGTGATCTCTGCCATGGCCGCCCCTCCGCGGTGCTCTTCTACCACAGATGTTGTGGTCATTTCCGATTGTCGGCTTCGGAGTCGGAATCGGGAGGGTCGCTGCATGCCCTCAGGGAAGGGTCACCGACTCCGAAGCCGAGAATCGGAAAGCTAGAATAGGCAGCGATGATCACGGTGGCGGACATCCGCACGGCGATGGCCGACTTCGAGCCGCAGCTGCTGCCCAACCAGCTCGACATGAAGAAGGCGGCGGTGGCGGCGGTGCTGCGGGACACTGACGATGGCGCACAACTGCTGTTCATCCACCGTGCCGAGCACCCGCACGACCCGTGGTCGGGCCACATGGCCTTCCCGGGCGGCCGAATGCACGGCGAGGACCGCGACGAGATCGCGGCCGCGATGCGCGAGACCCGCGAGGAGCTCGGGCTCGACCTTTCCACCGAGGGCGAGTCGCTCGGGCGCCTGTCTGACGTGGCGGCGGTCAGCCGCGGCCGGCCGCTGTCGCTGGTGATCGTGCCCCACGTGTTCGCGATCCACGGGCAGCCGCAGCTGGTGCCGAACCACGAGGTCGCGGAGGTCGTGTGGGTGCCGCTGAGCTTCCTCGCGAACTACGGCAACCGCTCGACCCTCGACTGGAAGCTGGGAGCCATGACCATCCCGCTGCCCTGCTACCGGTTCCGCGACAAGGTGATCTGGGGGCTGACCTTCGGCATGCTCGACGAGCTGCTCTCGATCCTCGAGCGCTGACCGGGCCCGCACCCAGCGCCATTCGCTCGGCCATACCGCCGCTGTCGCGAGCACGGGCCAGTGCGCGCACTGCTGGGGTCGTACGCGGCATCGAAGCGAGCGATCTCATACGGGCTCAGCGTTCAGGGACAGGGGGACCTTCACGAGTTTGAGGGTGTTGCTGCACAGGCACACGAAGGTCCATTCGCGCCGGACCTTTTTGCTGCCTCCGGATGCGCGCAGCGCATCCGGAGGAGTTCGTGCCGCAGTGGCCGTCTGCAAACCCTTCGGTCAGCCACACCCACCGAAAAGGTCAATGCGGCACGAACTCCTAGTGCGCCTCGTCCCAGTTCCTGCCGAAGCCGACGTCGACGACCAGCGGGACTGAGAGCTCGATCGCGCCGGCCATCTCCTCGCGGACCATCGCGGCGACGGCCTGCTCGCGGCCCTCGTCGACCTCGAGCAGCAGCTCGTCGTGGACCTGCAGCAGCATGAGCTGGCCTGGGAACTCGTCGCGCAGCCGGCGGTCGACGGCGATCATCGCCTTCTTGATGAGGTCGGCCGCGCTGCCCTGGACCGGGGTGTTGATCGCGACCCGCTCCGCCGCCCCGCGCGCGGCGAAGTTTCCGCTCGCGAGGTCCGGGACCGGCCGGCGCCGGCCGAGCAGAGTCTCCACGTAACCCTTCTCGCGGGCCGAGGCGAGGGTCCGCTTGCGAAAGGCGTCGACCTCTGGGAACCGCCCCTGGAAGCGGCGAATGTACTCGCCGGCCTCGGCGCGCGAGATCCGCTGCTGCTGGGCGAGGCCGAAGGCGCTCTGGCCATAGACGATGCCGAAGTTGACCGCCTTGGCGATCGTCCGCATCTGCCGGGTGACGGCGCCCGGCGCGACGTTGAACAGGCCGGCCGCGGTCTCGTTGTGGATGTCGGCGCCGGCGGCGAAGGCCTCGGCGAAGCCGCCTTTGCCGCCGCACAGGTGGGCGAGGATGCGCAGCTCGACCTGCGAGTAGTCGGCGGACACGAACACCCGTCCGGGGGGCGGCACGAAGGCCTGCCGGATGCGGCGCCCTTCCTCCGTGCGCACCGGGATGTTCTGCAGGTTGGGGTCGGTTGAGGCCAGCCGGCCGGTCGCGGCGGTGATCTGCGAGTAGTGGGTGTGGATCCGTCCGGTGGAGGGGTTGATCAGGTTCGGCAGCGGGTCGGCATAGGTGTTCTTGAGCTTGACGAGCGAGCGGTAGTCGAGGATCGCCTGCGGCAGCGGGTTGTGCAGCGCGAGCTCCTGGAGCACCGACTCGTCGGTCGACGCTCCGGTCTTGGTCTTCTTGACGACCGGCAGGCCGAGCTTTTCGTAGAGCACCTCGCGCAGCTGCTTGACCGAGCCGATGACGAACTCCCCGCCGGCGAGCTCCCAGCACCGGCGCTCGGCGTCCGCAATGCCGATCTCGAGCTCGTCCGACAGCGCCGCGAGCACGTCGCGGTCGACCGCGATGCCGGCCAGCTCCATGCGGGCGAGGACCCAGATCAGGGGCAGCTCGAGCTCGCGGTAGAGCCCGTCGAGCCCCTCCTCGGCAAGGCGCGCGCCGAGCTTTCCGTCGAGCAGCCAGGCGACGTGGGCGTCCTCGGCCGCATAGTCGCGGGCCATGGCGAGCGACACGTCGGCGAAGGTGGCCCCTCGCCGAGCGCCTCGCTCGAAGGAGATCATGCGGTGCTCGAGGTGGACGAGCGCCAGGTCGTCGAGCTTGTGCGAGCGCCGGTCCGGCGACAGCAGGTAGTCGGCGAGCAGGGTGTCGCCCGCGACGCCGGCCAGCTCGACGCCGTGACGGTCGAGCACCTTGATGTCGAACTTCAGGTTCTGGCCGGTCTTCTCGATCTCCGGGTCCTCGAGGATCGGGCCGAGGGCGCTGCGCACCGTCTCCCAGTCGAGCTGGGCCTCGCCGGTGGTGTGGCCGACCGGCACGTACCAGGCGACCACCTCGTCGCAGCAGAAGGAGAGTCCGACCAGCTTCGCGACCATCGGGTCGAGCGAGGTGGTCTCGGTGTCGAGGGCGAACCTCGGCGCAGCACGGAGCGCGGCCGCGAGCTCCTCGAGCTCGGCCCGGGTTGTCACCAGGCGGTAGGCGCCGCGGTCGACCGCGGCCATCTCGCCGCCGAAGTCGCGCAGCAGGCCGCGGAACTCGAGCTCGCCGAACAGCGCGCGGGCGCGGTCGGCCGGCGGCGGGAAGCTGCAGCGCGAGCTCGTCGAGGGTGACGGCCACCGGCGCGTCGGTGCGGATGGTCGCGAGGTGCTTCGACAGGTAGGCGCTGTCGCGCTGCTCGAGCAGCTTGGCGCGGGTCGCCGGCGGGGTGACCTCGTCGATGTGGGCGTAGATGTCGTCGAGGCCCTGCCAGGCGGACAGCAGCGCCTTCACGCCCTTCTCGCCGATGCCCTTGACGCCCGGGATGTTGTCCGAGGAGTCGCCCCAGATGCCGAGGGCGTCGGGCACCAGCTGCCGGCGCGCAGCCGAACTTCTCCTCGACCTCCGGCCGCGCGATCCGGCGGTCGTTCATCGAGTCGTAGCATCGAGACGTGGTCGGAGACCAGCTGCATCAGGTCCTTGTCCGAGCTGACCAGGACCACGTCGAGTGTCGTCCTCGTGGCGGCGCGCGAGGGTGCCCATGACGTCGTCGGCCTCGAAGCCGTCGAGGCACAGGTAGGGCACGTCGAAGGCCTCGGCGATGCGGGCGAAGTGCGGCATCTGGGCGCGCAGGGCCTCCGGCATGTCGGGCCGCGTGCCCTTGTAGGCGGGGAACTCGCGGTCGCGGAAGGAGCCGCCCTCTGGGTCCCAGGTGATCGCCAGGTAGTCGGGCCGGTGCTCGCGGATCAGCTTGAGCAGCATGTTGGTGAAGCCGAACAGGGCGTTGGTGGGGAGCCCCTTCGAGCTCGCCATGCCGCCGATCGCGTAGAAGGCGCGGAACGCCAGGTTGGGGCCATCGAGGAGGTAGAGGGTCTTGCGCGGTTGGGCTTCGGTCATGGCGACAGTGTAGCGGGGAGGGGAGGGGGGTTGGGAGAGGGGAGACGGGAAACGTGGTGCCGGCAGGATGCCGGCGCTACAACGTCGGCACGTGCTACGCTCGCCCAGGGAGGGGCTGGCGATGCGTCGTGAGCGGTTTGCGTGGTTTCTCGTCCTCGTGCTGGTGGTGGTTGGTGCGGCCGGCGCCGCGGACGCCCAGCAGGCGAGGCAGGTGCCGCGGGAGTACCTCGCGACCATCGTCGACGACAATCCGAACCCGCTGCCGCGCGGCCTCACCGAGGCCGAGCGCGCGCTCCCGCTGCCGCTGCCGAACCCATGGATCGAGCTCGCGCCGCCCACCGGCGAGGTGTCGACGCCGCCCGAGTACGCGGTCAACGAGGGGCTGCTGATCAGCTGGGGGTCGTTCAACTCGATCTTGACCGAGCTGACCGTCGGCATCACCACCGGCGATCCGGACGCGACCGTCTTCATCGTGGTGACGGGCCCGTCGCAGCAGGCGAGCGCGACCGCCGTGCTCCAGGGCGCCGGCGCGGACCTCGGCCAGGTGGCGTTCATCACCTACACGACGAACACGGTCTGGATCCGCGACTACGGCCCCCGCTTCATCTCCGAGGATGGCCAGCGGGCGATCGTGGACCACGTCTACAACCGGCCGCGGCCGCTGGACGACGCGTTCCCGGACTTCCTGAGCGCTCTCTGGGGCGAGCCCCAGTACGACCTGCCGCTGGTCCACGGCGGTGGGAACTTCCATCTCTACGGGGATGGCGAGGCGTTCATGACCGAGCTCATCCTCGACGAAAACCCGGGGGTGACCGAGCAGGAAGTGATCGACCTGTTCGCGAGCTACGAGGGCCTGCAGCTCGAGATCACGCCCGGCTTCCCGACGTGGTACGACTCGACCCGCCACATCGACATGTGGATGATGCCGGTGCGCGACCGCGAGGTCATCATCGGCCAGTACAGCCCGGCCGACGGCGAGCCCTACACGATCACCGAGGCGATGACCGCGGAGCTGACGGCCCGCGGCTACACCGTGCACCGGACGCCGGGCTGGAACGCCGGCGGCACCCACTACACCTACACCAACGCGGTCGTGTTCAACGACCTGGTGTTCGTGTCCGAGTTCGCCGGCTACCCGGCCGAGAACGCGGCCGCGCTGGCCGTCTACCAGGCGGCCTTCCCGGACCACCAGGTGATCCCGGTCGACTGCTCCGACATCATCCACTCCGCGGGCGCCATCCACTGCATCGTCATGCACGTGCCGGTGGTCCTCGGCGCCGGCGGGCTGCCGTTCGCCGACGGCTTCGAGTCGGGCGACCTCTCGGGCTGGTCGAGCGTCGGTCGCCGTAGGAGTTGCGTGTCCGGCATTCGGCCTCCTCGGTGCGGCGCGTCCTGACGAGGGGGGCTCGACGGCTCACCGTGGCCCGCCACCACGCGGCGGCCTGGTCGAGGCATCGCCCGAGCCATCTAACCGGTCGTCGCGAGGCTGCGAGGCCTGCGCGTGGGATTGCGGCACGGGGCTATGACCTAGGACGCCCTGAGGCGGACACCGCTGTCATCGCGGCCGCAGCAGGTCAGCCGCTGGACGTGGTGGCGGTCGCCGGCCATGTGCCGCTCGAGCGCGGCCACCGCGGCGCGCCACTCCTGCTCCGAGATGCGTCGCTCGAGCTCCGGGAAGTCGCGCGTGCTGCGGACGCGGTGGGCCGGGTGGTACTGGGCGAGCAGCGAGATCGCCACCCTGGCGACAACTCGCGTGCCACCCAGGCCAGGCTGTCCTCGATTCCGGCCAGTCCATCGGGCAGCACCAGCAGGCGGATCAGGAGGCCGCGCTCGAGCGCGCCGTCAGGCGCGAGGAGCCAGTCGTCGCCGAGCTGGCGGTGCATCTCGAGGAGCGCCGCCCGCGCCCGGGCCGGGTAGTCCTCGATGCCGGACAGCCGGCAGCCCGCGGCCGGGTCGGCGAACTTGAGGTCGGGCATGTAGATGTCGACCGCGCCGTTGAGCAGCCGCAGCACCGGGACCGAGTCGTAGCCGTTCGAGTTGTAGACGATCGGGATCACGAGCCCGCGGCCGGCGGCGATGACGAGGGCGCGCACGAGCTGCGGCACCTGGTGGCTCGGCGACACCCAGTTGAGGTTGTGCGCGCCGCGGTCCTGGAGGTCGAGGAAGACCGCCGCCAGCGTCTCGTCGGAGATCTCGTGGCCGGCGAAGTCGGCCGGCCGTTGCGAGATGTCGTGGTTCTGGCAGAACGCGCAGCGCAGGTTGCAGTTGGCCAGGAACACGGTGCCGGAGCCGCGGCGGCCGGAGATCACCGGCTCCTCGCCGAAGTGCAGGTTGTACGACGCCACTAGGGCCGCGGCGCCGGTGGCGCAGGTGCCGAGTTCCACGCGGCGGTCGACCCGGCACTCCCGCGGGCAGACCATGCAGTCAGAGAGCAGCGCGTCGAGCGCCCGCGCACGCTCGCCGAGCTCGCCGGATCGCGCCAGCCGCAGGTACCCTGCCCGAAACGGACCGCCACGGTCGCGGTCGAGCTCGCGCATCATTCCGTTCCCGCTCCCGTCCCCGTCCCCGTTCCCGTCCCGCCTTGATCGGCGGACCGGCTCCACTGCTCGAGCGTTTCCAGCCTGCCCTCTTTCCACGTCCACACGGGCCGGTCCGGGTACGCCGCCCACAGCGCCGAGTTGTCGTCGAGGCTGCGCGCGAAGACCAGGTCGCCGGCGAGTTGGCCTGTCATGTGGCGCGAGGCCATCGCCCAGTCCTGCCAGTCGTCCCCGCCGAAGACCACGATCGCCCGCTCGAGCCCGGCCTCGGCGATCGCCCGCTCGAGCGAGCCATCGACGCCGTTGTAGCCGTGGTACAGGCGCAGCCGTTCGGGGAGCGCGAGCGCGGCCGGCAGGCAGAGCGCCACGAGCAGGAGGGCCGCGGCGGCGGCGGTAGCGCGGCTCCCGGCAGCGCGGCTGCGGGCGGCGTCGGCCGCGTCGGCACCGATCCGCCCGAGCTCGAGGACGCCGCGCGCCGTCAACAGGTAGAGCGCGAAGAAGGCGTCGAAGTAGTAGCGCGGGCCGAAGCCGTGCAGGCCGTGGGCCCGGGTGAGGAGGTGACCGGCGACGACGCAGGCGACGACGCCGAGCAGCACCACCTCGGACCGGCCAGCCCGGCGCAGCAGGAACGGAATCCAGGCGAAGGCGAGCGGCAATGCCTGGAAGATCCACACCCAGGATGAGCCCCACCCCCACCCGTAGAGCGCGGGCACCGTGGAGGCGAGGATCGCGTCCATGTTCTGGATGCCGAACGGGAGGTTGGCGAGGCCGTACATCGACCCTTTAGCCAGGGTGTAGGGAAGATGGAGCGCGCTGCCGGTCAGCGCCAGGTTCGACCACAGCAGTGGGAGGGTGCCGACCACGCCGCCGAGCCCGGCGCCGAGCAGCACGCTCACGCCGCGAGGCCCGCGGTCAGCTCGTCGAAGATCGTCGAGGAGGAGGAACGCGACCGGGACGGCCACCGCCACCGCAGCCAGCGGCCGCGTGGCAAAGGCGAGGGCGAAGCAGAGCCCGCCGGATGCGGCGATCGCCGGCGAGGAGCGCCGCCGCGCGATGGCCAGCAGCAGCAGCGCGGCCACGATGGCGGTCGCGCTGCCTGCGTGCGACAGCTGGCTCGAGAAGACGATCCGGGACATCGGCGACAGCACGGCGAGGGCGGCGGCGATCACGCCGGTCGGCGCGTCGAAGAGCTCGCGGCCGAGCCGCCAGAGCAGGAGAACGTACAGCCCGCCGAGGAGCTGGCGCCACCGCCCACGGCGCGCCGAGCTCGAGCCCGGCGGCGAGCAGCAGCGGCCAGCCGGGGGGTAGTGGGCGAGCCAGCGGCCGGCGGCCACATAGGTGAACGGGATGTCGAGGTGGTCCTGGATCGCGGATGCGGCCTGGGAGAGGCGGCCTTCGCTCAGCCACCTCGCCTGCAGCACCTCAACCGTCTCGTCGGGCAGGTGGGGCAGGCGCTCCAGGACCGCGTTGGCCATCCACAGCGAGCTCGCCGCAGCCGCCGCCGCGAGCGCGACGGCGGCCACCGTCTGCACGAGTCGACCGCCGGTCCGGGGCCGTTGGAGGGTCGCGCTGCCAGGTGCGAGGCGCAGGATCAGCAGGAAGCCGGCGATCATGGCTGCCGCGGCCGCCGCCGGGTCGAGAAGGAGCGCCAGCGCTGCGAGGGCGTCCGCGGCCGGCTGCGGAGCGATGTTAGTGGCGGCGAGCGGCCGCCAGTCGGAGTCCCAGATGAAGAGATCGTTGTTGATCAGGCCGCGGCGGAAGCTGACCGAAAACGACGGGGTGCCGACGAAGTTGACCAGCAGGTGCTGGTGGGGCCGGCCGGTGAAGGTTGCGGCGAACTCGAAGGGAGTGGAGAGCTCGAGCTCACGGGCATAGCCGAGGCCGGTCCCTGCGTGGTCGTCGAGCTCCCAGTCGCCGACCGGCGCCGCTTTTCCCCGCGGCAGCTCGAAGCGGGCCGGCAGGCGGTCGACGAGCACTGGCATCCGGCCCTGGGTGACCTCCAGCACGCGGCCGCCGGGCGGGAAGGGTGACGCGGTGGCCACGATCTCGAGCCGGCTCACGGACTCGACCGTCATCGGGACCGCGATGGAGGAGTCGTCCGCGGCGACCTCGATGCGGCTCCCGGTTGAGACGATCTCGAGCCGGGTGTGGCGCTCGAACGCGCGGGCTGCCAGCCAGCAGGCACCGGCGACAACTAGCCAGAGCCCGATGCGGCGCCAGCTGGCGGCGCGGCGCATGGCTGGGAGGTTCACGGTGAGAGTGTAGCGGGTGGAGAACGAGCACGCACAATCGGGAACGGGAACGGGAACGGGGACGGGCGGATGCGAATCTGGTGGCGCCGACCACTCGGGTGCCAGGTGCGGCAAATGCACCCGTACGGCCAAATGGTGTCACCTGGCACGCGGGGCGGAAGGCGGATGCGGTGCCGGCTTCCGGAGACGGAGACGGAGACGGTGAGAGAGACGGAGACGGGAGGGGACCTGGTGACCTATCACCTATCACTCGTCCGGAAGCGGGCGTGGAAGTGGGCGCGGATCCGGCTTCGTCCTTCGGACTTCGCCGTCACGAGAGCGGAAGCGGAAGCGAGGGGGATCAGGCGGTGGGCTCGACGAAGTCGATGCGCTCGATCTGGTGCAGCATGTAGACGAGGCGCAGGATCTGCTCCTCGTCCTTCTCGCGGCGGATCAGATCCGCGGCGGTCGGCCGCTCCGACTCGATGGCCCGGAGCAGCCGCTGCTGGCGCCCGGACAGCTGGAGGTCGGACGGCAGGTCGTTGCCGTCGAGCACCAGGCTGTGGCGAAGGAAGCGCTCCAGCTCGCGGCGTATCACCACCAGCGGCACCCGGTCCTGGACGCCCTCGTGGATCAGCGTGAAGGTCCGCAGGTTGAGCGGCATGCCGGGCTCGGGTGGGAGCAGCCCGCGGTAGAAGGCGTAGGTGCCGCCGGTCCACGCGAAGATCTCGAGAATCCGCTCGCGGATCTGGTCGGCGAGGAAGCGGTACATCTGGTTGGGGGACACCACCTGCAGGGCGAGCGCGGCCTCCATGAAGCGGAGGCCCTCCCGCGCCGCTCGGTCGAGCACCGCCGCGTGCTGCTCTCGGGTCAGGGCGCCGCGTCCCACCAGGTACTCGCCGAAGAACTCGCGCTCGACGTTGGAGATTGCGAACGACGGCTCGCCGTTCTCGAAGAAGACCGTCTTGCGCACCGGGTCGCGGATCAGGTCGAGCTGGCCGGTCTCGCGCGCGTTGCGCAGCCGCTGCAGCAGGCGCGGCACCGGCATCTGGAGCAGGTCGCCATCGAGGTCGGGCTTGCGGACGTGGAGCGGGCTCGGTGCGGGAACGCGCACCCGCGGCACGCCCGGCAGGTTGAGGGCCAGCGGGTTGCCACCCTCGGTGGATGCCGGACGCGGCTCGGCCACCTCACGGGCGCGGGGCACCGGCTGCAGGTCCTGGTCGCGCCACAGTTGCTCGGCACGGTGTTCGGTCTCCTGCTCGGCGGCGATCTCCTCGGCGTAGAGCGTCGCCATGAAGCGCTTGAGCTCGGCGTCCGACAGTGGACGGCTGTCGTCGTCGACGCTGCGCAGCAGGTCCTCGCGGAACGCATTGGCGTCCGGGTAGCGGTCCGCGGGAGCGACCGCGAGCGCGCGCTCGATCACTCGCTGGAGCGGCCCCGGCAGGCGGGCGATCCGGCTGCGGTCGAACTTCCCCTGGCGGACGTCGAGCAGCATCGCCATGTCGTTGGGCGCCTCGCGGAACGGCGCCATCGTCATCATCTCGGTGAAGACCACGCCGAGCGAGTAGAGGTCGCTGCGCCCGTCGACCCGCCCGCCGACGGCGCCCTCGGGGCTGATGTAGCGCACCTTGCCCTTGATCACCCCGAGCTCGGTGTGCTCCTCGCGGTCGCGGGCCCGGGCGATCCCGAAGTCGGTCAGCTTCACCTCGCCGTTGTAGGAGAGCAGGATGTTGCGCGGGCTGACGTCGCGGTGGACGATCTCCTGGGGCTGGCCGTCGAGGGACCTGAACTCGTGCGCGTAGTGGAGGCCAGCGCAGGTCTCGCTGATCACCCGGGTTGCGAGCCGCCAGGGGCAGCGCTGGCGCTGGGAGACGAGCTTCTGCACGACCCGGAACAGGTCGCGGCCTGGCACGTACTCCATGGCGATGTAGGGGATGCCCTCCTCCTCGCCGAGGTCGTAGATCTGGACGATGTTGGGGTGGACCAGGCGGGAGGCGATCTTCGCCTCGTCGGTGAACATGCGCAGGAAGCGGGTGCGCTCGAGCAGGTGCGGGTGGATCCGCTTGATGGCCAGGGTCTTGGTGAAGCCGCGGATGCCGACGAGCTTCGCCCGGTAGACGTCGGCCATGCCGCCCGTCGAGATCTTGTCCAGGAGAAGGTATTTTCCGAATCGTCGCATGCCGGTCGCCCGCGCCGAGCCCTGGCTGCAGTCTAGCCCGGACGCCCCCGGGAGTCACCTGGCCTGGGCGCGGCGACGACCGGCAGTCGATCGCGGTACCATGGCGTAGGAGGAGGTGGAGCCATGGCCTACCGACGGATCGTGGCCGCGGTCGCGCTGCAGCGATACCTCGATTTCACGCCGATCGCCCTCCGCATTCGCGATCTGGCCGCGCTGCTCGCGAGGTCGTGTGGGGCGTCGCTCACGATCCTCTCGGTCGACGCCCCGGTGGAGCTGCTGCCTGGAGTCGAGACAACTGCGGACAAGCTTGAGCGCCTCTGTGAGCCGCTGCGCGCCGCCGGGACCCCGGTGGCGACCGTGCTGAGGGAGGGCAGGCCGAGCAAGGTCATCTCGGAGGTGGTGGCGGAGCTTGGCGCCGATCTGCTGGTCATGGGAACTCACAGCAAGCGGGGCCCGATCGACGTCGGGCTCGGCAGCACGGCCTCGGCGATTGACCGCGAGCTGGCGGCCACCGTGCTCCTGGTCCGCCCCGGGCCGGCCGAGCAGGAGGCCGCGCGCGAGCTCATGATCCCCCGGTACCCGCTGGTGTTCCCGTACGGGTAGGAGTTCGTGCTGCATTGGCCTTTTCGGCGGGCGTGGTTGACCGAAGCTTCGTCAGACGGCCACTGCGGCACGAATGCCCCCTGTCCGCACAGCGAACTGCCGCAGAGCCCGCATGGAACCACCGACTCCCGTTCCCGTGGTCGTGCCCGAGTGGAGGCTCGCCGCCCGGATCGTCGGTTTCGGAGACGGAGACGGAGACGGGCAGGGGCAGCGGCCCTCGCGGAGCGCCCGAAGCGAGGGGGCTTGCTACATTAATCTGCGGAGGAAGCCGTTGTCGAATTCGAGCCGCGAGCTGACGGCGATTCTCGCGATGCTGGCGGTCGCTTCGATGGCGACCGCGGCAGCGGGGCCGGCCGACGTGAAGCTCATCAGCCAGGGCCGCGAGGTGACGCTCGAAGACCACCTGGTACCCGGCAAGCTGGTGGTCTTCGACTTCTTCGCCGAGTGGTGCGCTCCGTGCCGCTACGTGACGCCGCTGCTCGAGCGGCTGGCGGAGCAGCACCCGGATCGGCTTGCGCTGCGCACGATCGACGTCATCGATTGGTCGAGCCCGGTGGCTCGCCAGCACAATCTGTCCGCGATACCCCACCTGGTCCTGTTCGGGCCCGACGGCGCCCGCCTGGCGGAGGGCGATGCCGAACGGGTGCTCGCCGTCCTCAACTCGCAGCTCGGAGGCGCGGTCGAAGGCGGGTCGGTCGCGCGCCGCGGGTCGGGGGTGCCGGCTCCGGTGTGGATCGGCCTGGTCGCGGCGCTGATCGCCGGCTCGATCGTGCTCCGGCGGCGCGGTCGGGAGCCTGCGGCCGCCGAGTCGGGCGCGCCGCCGCCGCCGGCGGAAGCCGCGGCCGGATCGCCGCGGATCTGGTTCGCCATGGCGCGCGGCAGCCTTGACGGGCCGTACTCGATCGAGCAGCTGGCCGAGCTCAGGCGTTCGGGGGCACTCGCGGGTCACGCCCCGGTGCGGCGGCGCGGTGATGCCACCTGGCGGCGGTTGGACGACGTCATCCGCGAGGAGTGAACACCGACGGGAGCGGCCCATGAGCCTGGACTTTCGTGACGTGCTGACCGGCCGGTTCTCATGCCGCTCGTTCGAAGCTGCACCGGTTCCCCGGGAGCGGATCGTCGAGCTGCTCGAGGCGATGCGGGGGGCGCCGTCGGCCGGGAACCTCCAGCCCTGGCGCTTCGTGGTCGTGGCGGGCGCGGCCCACCGACGTGCGCTCGCCGACGCTGCCTTTGGCCAGGAGTTCGTCGCCGCAGCGCCGGTGACGGTCGTGGTGTGCGCGGTGCCCGGTGAGAGCGCCCGCACCTACGGTCCGCGGGGTCGCGATCTCTACTGCCTCCAGGACACCGCAGCCGCGACCGAGAACCTGCTGCTGGCCGCAACCGCCGCCGGCCTCGGGGGGTGCTGGGTCGGCGCCTTCGATGAGGCGTCGGTGCACCGCGCGCTCGGGCTCGATCCCGGGTGGCGGCCGGTCGCAATGGTTCCGCTCGGCGTGCCGGCGGAGGCGCCGTCCCGCCGCACTCGGCGTCCGCTGGAAGCGGTCACGCGGTGGCTCGAGTAGAGAGGCTAGCGGCTGGGATCGAGGGCCAGAGCCCCCGCCAACCCGCTCCTGTCACGGCGACTCGTCACGGCAAGGTGCGGAGCACGAAGCCGGAAGCCGGATCCGCGCCCGCTGTCATGCTGAGCGAGCCGCCCATGAGGGCGGCGAGTCGAAGGGACCTCAGGCCACGTGGCTCGCTGCCGTTCCATCGGGCTCGGAAGCGGAAGGGGAAGCGGGCGGGGGCGGGCGTTGCCGGCGGGTCCCAGTGACCTGGAGCCTCGCCCACCCTTCAGCTTCTGTCGCCCCCCGGCCCACCCCCCTGCTTTCTGAGCAGGATCGGGCCTTCACCGCGCAGTACGAAGTCACGGACCGAGTCGAGCAGGACGTCGAGCTCGAGGTCGAGCGCCCGCCGGGGGAAGGGCGCAAGCATCGAGCGCGTCGCGTCGGCGATCTGCCGCGCGCCCCGGAGCTGCCGCGCCTGCCGCGCGCAGACGGCGGTCAGAGCGTTGGACAGCCCCTGATACAGGAGCTTGTGGGCGTCGTTCGCCTCCAGCCAAAGTCCCTCGGCCGTCTCCTGGGCCTCGTCAAAGCGGCCGTCGGCCACCAGCAGCTCGAGCCGGAGCAGCCACTGCCGGTCGTGCTCGTCGAGATGGGCGCGACCGGGCGGGATGCAGCGCGGGTCCATCATGGCCATGCGTCGCGGCAGATTGTACGTCACCGCCGGCCGAGCAGCCGATGCTCGGGAACGAATCGCGGTGTCGTTGGGTTGGCATCGGTGCAAACCTTCGGGGGTTGCGCTCGTATGTCTGACCGGGAGGCGGGTCCGCAGGGATGCCCGGTTCCCTGGGTTGCGAGGAGGGTTGAGTGCTGAACCGGTGGTCAGCCGGTCTGGGGCTGCTCCTGTTTCTGACGGGGGCGGTGCGGCCGGTCGTTGCCCAGCAGGCGGGCAGCACGGCCCCGGCGAGCGACCCCCTCGTGTCCGTCGAGGCCGTGGAGCAGGAGGAGCCGCTTCCAGTCTTCCGTGGCGAGCTCGACGTCAGCCTCATCAATCTCTTCGTGACGGTGGTCGACTCCGACGGTGCCCCGGTCCCGGGCCTCGGCAAGGATGACTTCGAGGTTTTCGAGGACGGACGGCCGGTGGCGATCACCAACTTCGAGGCAATCAGCCGGCGCGAGCTGATTGCGGTGGACGCCGAGGCCGAGTCGGCCGAGGCCGAGCCGTCCGCGGCTGCCGTGGTGCCCAAGGGCCGCTACGTCGCCCTGCTCTTCGACAACCTCAGCCTGGAGCGGAGGAGCCGGAAGCAGGTGCTGGCGTCGCTCGAGTCATTCATCGACGAGGGTCTCGAGCAGAACGACGTCTTCATGATCGCGCTGAACACCGGCTCGCTCGAGATCGTGAAGCCCTTCACGTCCAACGGTCCCGGCCTCAAAGCCGCGTTGCGCGGCGTGGCCGAGATGCCGTCGAGCGGTGACGCTCTCAAGAAGAGCAAGCGCTACCTCAAGCGCACGGTGTACAACGAGGAGATCTATCGCACCGTGCAGGGGCTGGGCGGGAACGTCGCTCCCGAAGGCGTGGGAGGAGGCTCCATCGACTACTCCTACGCCGTCGCCGCCGCACAGCGGCTGCTCACCGAGATCAACAGCATGCGTTGGCTCGAGCACGAGCGGATCCAGCAGGCGCTGCGGGTGACCGACGAGCTGCTGCGCGCGGTGGCCGGGATCGAGGGCCGCAAGGCGGTGGTGTGGGTCGGCGAGGACCTTGCCCTGCGGCCGTTGATCGACGTCTACAACGTGTGGCACAGCCGGACGCAGCCGCTAACGGGGATGATGAGCGTCATCGAGCCGGCCCTGTGGGGCGAGGAGCTCAAGCTGGATCGCGACTTCGAGGCGATCGCCGCCTCTGCTCAGGCATCCGGCGTCAACTTCTACATCATCGACGCGAGCGACCGGGATCGCGAGCTCGCGACCGCCGACTTCACTCCACCGAGCGCGGTCTCGGTCTTCATGGCCGAGAGCACCGGGGGTGGCGCGTGGACGCCCGGCGCCAACCTCGCCGAAGTCCGTGACCTGACCGAGGGTGCGCACTACATGGCGCTCGCTACCGGTGGCGCCATCTTCGAGAACACCCGGGACGTGGACCGGGTTCTCGACACGCTCGCCGATCAGGTCGCGACCTACTACTACCTGGGCTACCGGCGGGACGGACCCCCCGACGGCAAGCGGCACGACATCAAGATCCGAGTGCGCGGGGACAACCTGCGGGTGCGCCACCACGAGCAGGTCCTCGACCGCACCGAGCCCCAGCGGCTCGCCGACCTCGCGGTCGCCCGGCTGCGTCTTGACATCGGCGGCAACGAGCTCGGGCTGAAGGTGTCGCTCGACGAGCCGGAGCCGAGCGACGGCGGACGCTTCATCCAGCCGGTCCAGCTCGCGATCCCGGTGAACCGGCTGGTGCTGGTGCCGGACGCGGACCGCCATCTCGGCCAGATCCTGGTGGCGGTGGCGGTGCTCGACGACGAGGGCAACACGGCGCCCGCTCACCTGGTCCGGTTGCGCCTCGCGATCCCGTCGGACCGCTACTCGGAGGATGCCGTCGCCGTGCAGCGGATCCGACTGCTGATGCGCGAGGGCACCCGGCGCATCGCGGTCAGCGTGCGCGACGAGGTGTCGGGCATCGAGGCCTCGCAGGCCGTCGCGATCAGCGGGGAGGTGCCGGGTGCCGGTTCGTAGACTGCGCGCGCGGGCGGGGCCGGCTGCCGGCCAGTCGCCACCTTCGACCGGGGGCGCGGGTGACACGCGGCGCCGAGCGCGCGCCCGGTCAGTCCTCCGCGGGCCGCCCGAACGCCCGATCGCGCTGGTTGCGCAGCATTCGCAGGTGGTCTTCCTCGGCCTTGGCGAGGGACTTGAAGAGCTCGATCACGTCGGGGTCGCTGGCGTAGGACAGCGCCTCGCTGTAGTACTCGCCGGCTCGCCGCTCCGCCTCCATCCCCAGCTCGAAAGCCTGCTCGAGGTCCAGCGATCGCCCGATCGCGTCCCAGTCCGGCTGCTCGACCTCCCAGGCCGCCTTGGCGGAGTGGCGCACCGGGGCGTTGCCGAACAGCGCCTGCCGCCGATCGGTGATCAGCTGGCGGTGCTTGGCCTCGAACTTCGCCATCTTCACGAAGAACTCCGATGCCTCGCGGTTGCCGTCGCCGCCCACCCAATCCGCGAGCTGGAGGTAGTTGTCCTCGGCCTCCTGCTCGACCTGGATCGCGAGATCGAGGACGTCCTGCTCGTCGAGCCGGGAGAAGTCCACCTGCAGTGCCATGGGGTCCTCCGGTGCTCGGGAGGCCGCCGCGGCGGTCCGCGGCCTCGGCCCTCCCGTGTTCCGGGCAACTGTCGCCAAGCGAGTCGCTCATGTCAAGTGACGAAGAGCCGGAATTTTGACCGTGGCGTGACCATTCGAGGGCTTGGCCCCTCGTGTTCAAAGCGTATACTCCGCAGGGTGAAGACGGTTCCCTGCGGAGTGCGATCCGTGGGTCCGTCCCTTTTGAATTGAGAGGAGGGGTTATGGCACGACGCGTGTTCTTGGGTTTGACTATTGCCCTGCTGTGCGGGTTCGCCGTTTTTGCTGCGAACACCGGGAGGCTGGCGGGGCAGGTCTTGGACAACGACGGTGTGGCCCTGCCGGGCGTCACCGTCCAGATCTCATCCGCCAACCTGATTGGTGGACCCCAGTCGGCGGTCTCGGGAGTGGAGGGCGAGTTCGCCTTCAACCTGCTGCCGCCCGGTGACTACACCGTGGAGGCGGTCCTGCCCGGCTTCCGGCCGCAGAGCGGGGAGGTGCGGGTCCAGGCTGACGGGACCGCATCGGTGACCTTCCGGATGGTTCCGGAGAGCTTCACCAGCGAGATCGAGGTGCTGGCCGAGGTGCCGGTGGTCGATACCTCGCAGGTCAACGCCCGCCAGGTGTGGGACGAGGACTACCTCAAGAACGCATTGGTGGGCACCGCGAATCGGGGCTATCAGAGCGTGCTCAGCCAGGCGGCAGGCGTGACCGGCGGCTCGAATCCGAACGTGTTCGGCTCGACCGAGGGTGAGAACGCCTACCTGATCGACGGCATGAACACCACCGATTCGGTGACCGGCACCTGGGCGACCATGTTCAACATGGACGCGGTCGAGGAGATGAACTTCCAGACCGGCGGCTTCGAGGCGGAGTTCGGCCAGGCGACGGGCGGCATCGTCAACCTGGTGACCAAGTCCGGCGGCAACGAGTTCTCGGGCTCGCTCGATGTGCGCTTCCGCGACCAGAGCATGACCGAGAACGGCGACCACTTCAACCGCGATGAGGAGACGTCCGAGCGGGAGCAGTACTCGGGCGCGCTGGGCGGACCGATCCTGCGCGACAAGCTGTGGTTCTTCACCTCGCTCCAGTACATTCACAGCCTCTCCGACCAGCCTACCTGGTACTTCCCCTACGACTGGACGGGCTGGCAGTTCCTGGGCAAGGCGACCTGGCAGCTCAGCGACGCCAACCGCCTGGTCGGCAAGTACTCGACCGACCCGGCCGAGATCCCCGGCGTCAACGCCGGCATCACTTTCACCGATTCGGCCAAGGGAACTCAGGAGCAGGGCGGCGACATCTGGCAGTTCGAGCTCAACTCGGTGCTGTCCGCGTCGTGGCTGCTCAACGCCCAGCTCGGGACCTCGAACGGCTTCATCAAGGTCTACTCGACCGACGAGCCGGACACCATCAGCGGCCACTACAACGAGCAGACCCTGCTCTGGTACAACGCCTACCCGAACACCGTCAACGACAAGCGCCCGCGCGACGAGGTGCGGGTGAACGCCTCGTGGTTCGTGGACGACCTGCTCGGCTCGCACGAGTTCAAGGGCGGCCTCGAGTACACCGAGATGGCCTTTGACAGCGGCACGTACAACAACGGCGGCGCGATCTTCTACGACAACAACGGCAACGCCGGCGCCACCTGGGAGCCGGTCGATCTCAACGGCGACGGCTACTTCAACAACTACATCGAGGTCAAGATCCCTGAGGAGTCGGCCAAGCAGTCGGTCCGGACCTCGGCCGAGATGTTCACCTTCTTCGTGCAGGACAGCTGGCGGATCCACCCCAACTTGACCCTCAAGCCGGGCATCCGCCTCGACAACACGCTGATGTACAACGCTCTCGACGCGGAGATCGCCGACATGGACCGCTGGCAGCCCCGGGTGGGCGCGGCGTGGGATGTCACCGGCAGCGGCAAGCACGTGGTCCGGCTGTCGACGGGCCGCTTCATGGACCCGACGACCCTCAACATCGCGAGCTTTGCCTCCGGAGTGCCGATCGAAAACTACATCGAGTACGGCACGCTCGAGTACTACTGCAACTCCTCGCGCGGCAACTTTTGCACGGTGGAGGACCTGCCGGCGAGCCTGCAGGCCCTCGCGTTCGACTGGACCGGCTGGGACGGCCGCACGACGACCGTGATCAACAACCGCGGCGAGACGCTGTCGTCGCCGGCTAGGACCCTGACCGAGTCCGGCCTCGGCGAGCTGATGGCGCCGTACTCGGACCAGTTCATCATGGCCTACGAGACCCAGATCGCGCCCCAGATCGCCTTCGAGGTCACCTACGTCAACAAGGAGAGCGGGGACCTGATCGAGGACACCTGCATCGGCAACACCTGGGCCTACGGGGACGGCGAACTCCCGAGCCTCGACGACCCCTCGACCTGGACCCTGGCGTCCGAATGCGGCGACTGGCTGATCGTCAACATGCCGACCTACGAGCGAACCTATGACGCTGGCATCGTCAAGTTCGAGGCGCGCAAGAGCTGGGGCCAGGTCGTGGCGAGCTACACCTACTCGGAGTCGAAGGGCAACAACGAGAGCGGTCCCCGGCACTACGCCTACGGCGATGGCGACTACTTCCCGGTCAACTTCTACAACAACTACGGCTACCTGAGCGACCAGCGCGACCACCGGGTCAAGCTGAACGGCTACTTCGTGCTGCCCTACCGCTTCACCATCGGCTATGACGCGTTCTGGTCGTCGCCTGGCTACCAGACCATCACCTCGACCTGCTCGGCGTTCACCGCTGCTCCCGGCAGGCGCTCGACCGCCGACCAGATGACGGAGTTGGGAATCGACCCCGCGACGATGGCCTACTGCACGACGCCGGACGGGTTCAACTTCGGCGCCAACTACACCCTCAACCACACCCCGCGCGGTGAGTTGGAAACCAAGAGCGTGTGGCAGCTCGACCTCCAGGTGACCAAGGGCTTCCAGATCGGTGGCATGGAGCTCGAGGGGATCCTGACCGTCTACAACCTGTTCGGCCAAGAGTGGGATGCGTCTTTCAACTCGACCGCTTTCCGGCAGGACACGGAAACCGATCCCGAGACCGGAGTCGCGTCCGGGCTGGTCTACCAGGACGACGATCCGAGTGCGCCGTACTATGACGAGTACTACGGCGCCGACAGCTCGCCGGTCCTGTTGCCGATCGGCGCACCGACTTCGTACTACGACCCGCGGCGCTACGAGCTCGGCGTGCGGATCGAGTTCTGATCCATCCGTTCATCGGACCTTCTGCGACCCGCGCTCCGGCGCGGGTCGTTTTTTGGGGGAGGGGTTAGGGGTTAGGGTCTGGGGATCGGGCGCCCGTCCGCTTCCACTTCTGCAGGCAGCCAGGATGGCTACCCCACAACGCCTGCTTCCGCGTCCGAGGAGCCTGCCCTGAGCGAGCGGCGCGACAGCGCCGGGAGTCGAAGGGTCCCCATGGTCGCACGTGGGACTTAACGATCGCGAAATGACTGTTGCCTGAGGTCCCTTCGACTCGCCGCCCTCACCGGCGGCTCGCTTCCAAATAACTACGCTCCGCCGGCAACAGCTCCCGCGCACCCAAGTGGTTGCGCTGTAGTTATTTCTGTCTCTTGTCGGCCCCCGGGGCCCTGGGGGTGCTCAGGATGACAGCGGGCGCGGAAGCGGAGACGGAGACCCGGCTTCCGGCTTCGCGTTCCGCTTCCGGCTTCGTCCTGCGGACTACGCCGTGACAAGCCGCCGTGACAGGTCGCCCATGGCTCCGCCGTGGCAGGCGGAGACGGAGATCCGGCTTCCGGCTTCGCGTTCCGCTTCCGGCTTCGTCCTGCGGACTACGCCGTGACAAGCCGCCGTGACAGGTCGCCTGCGGCTCCGCCGTGACAAGCGGAGACGGGTGCAGGCGACGGGCGAGTCGAACGATGATGAGAGCGCGTCTCGCCGACCTTGAGACGTGCGGCTTTCGAGCTATACTGCCGCTGCGGATGTCCTCCCGCGGGGCGGTTTCCTGCGGGGTTGTCGGATTGAGAGGAGGAATCATGGATCGACGCGTGTTCTTCGGTTTAGGGATTGCCCTGATGTGCGTATCCGCCGCTTTTGCCGCGAACACCGGAAGGCTGGCGGGGCAGGTGTTGGACAACGACGGCGTCGCCCTGCCCGGCGTCACCGTCCAGATCTCATCTCTTCAGCTGATCGGCGGAACGCAGACCGCGATCTCTGGCGTAGAGGGTGAGTTCGCCTTCAACCTGCTGCCACCCGGCGACTACACCGTGGAGGCGGTTCTTCCCGGATTCCGGCCGCAATCCGGCGACGTGCGGGTGTCGGCCGACGGGACGGCCACGGTGACCTTCCGGATGGTTCCGGAGAGCTTCACCAGCGAGATCGAGGTGCTGGCTGAGGTGCCGGTGGTCGACACCTCGCAGGTCAACGCCCGCCAGGTGTGGGATGAGGACTACCTGCAGAAGGCGACGGTGGGTACGGCGAACCGGTCGTACCAGTCGGTGCTGAGCCAGGCGGCCGGCGTGACCGGCGGCTCGAATCCGAACGTGTTCGGCTCGACCGAGGGCGAGAACGCCTACCTGGTCGACGGCATGAACACCACCGACACGGTGACTGGCACCTGGACCACGATGTTCAACATGGACTCGATCGAGGAGATGAACTTCCAGACCGGCGGTTTCGAGGCGGAGTTCGGCCAGGCGACCGGCGGCATCGTCAACCTGGTGACCAAATCGGGTGGCAACGACTTCTCAGGCTCGCTGGACGTGCGGTTCCGTGACCAGAGCATGAACGAGAACGGCGACCACTTCAACCGCGACGAGGAGGAGTCCTCGAATGAGCAGTACTCGGGCGCCCTCGGCGGCCCGATCCTGCGCGACAAGCTGTGGTTCTTCACGTCACTCCAGTACATCCACACCCTGCGCGACCAGCCGACCTGGTACTTCTCGCGGGAGTGGGAGGGCTGGCAGGGATTGGCCAAGGCGACGTGGCAGATCAGCGACGCGAACCGCCTGGTCGGCAAGTACTCGACCACCCCGGCCGAGATCCCCGGCGTCAACGCGGGGATCAACTGGACCGAGTCGTCGATCGGAACCCAGGAGCAGAACACCGACCTCTGGCAGTTCGAGCTCAACTCGGTGCTGTCCGAGTCGTGGCTGCTCAACGTCCAGGCCGGGACCTACCAGAGCGACATCCAGGTCTACTCGACCAACCAGCCGGACACGGTCAGCGCGCACTACAACGAGCAGACGCTGCTCTGGTACAACGCCTACCCGGGGGTCACCGACAGCGGCCGTCCGCGCGACGAGCTGCGGGTCAACGCCTCCTGGTTCGTGGACGACCTGCTCGGCTCGCACGAGTTCAAGGGCGGCGCCGAGTACACGGACATGGCCTACAGCGACGGTTACTACTACAACGGTGGCGCGATCTTCTACGACAACAACGGCAACGCGGGCTCGTCGTGGACGCCGGTCGATCTCAACGGCGACGGCTTCTTCAACAACTACATCGAGGTCAAAATCCCGGAGGAGACCGTCAGGGAGGCTGTGGAGACCTCGGCCGAGCTGTTCACCCTGTTCGCGCAGGACAGCTGGCGGGTCCATCCCAACCTGACCATCAAGCCGGGCATTCGCCTCGACAAGACCCTGATGTACAACTCGCTCGATGCCGAGATCGCCGACCTGGAGCGCTGGCAGCCACGGTTGGGCGCGGCGTGGGATGTCACCGGCAGCGGCAAGCACGTTGTCCGGCTGTCAGCGGGTCGATTCATGGACCCGACGACCCTCAACATCGCGAGCTTCGCGTCTGGGGCGACCGAGAGCTACATCGAGTACGGAACACTCGAGTACTACTGCAACTCCTCGCGCGGCAACTTTTGCACGGTGGAGGACCTGCCGGCGAGCCTGCAGGCCCTCGCGTTCGACTGGATCGGCTGGGACGGCCGGACGACGACCGTGATCAACAACCGCGGCGAAACCCTGTCGTCGCCGGCGCTGACCCTGACCGAGTCGGGCCTTGGCGAGCTGATGGCGCCGTACTCGGACCAGTTCATCCTGGCCTACGAAACCCAGATCGCGCCCCAGATCGCCCTCGAGGTGACATACGTCGACAAGGAGAGCGGGGACCTGATCGAGGACACCTGCATCGGCAACTCCTGGGCCTACGGGCAGGGCGAGTTCCCGAGCCTCGACGACCCCTCGACCTGGACTCTGTCCGCCAACTGCGGGGACTGGCTGATCGTCAACATGCCGGTCTACGAGCGCACCTACCAGGCCGGCATCCTCAAGCTCGAGGCGCGCAAGAGCTGGGGCCAGGTGGTGGCCAGCTACACCTACTCGGAGTCGAAGGGCAACAACGAGAGCGGTCCCCGGCACTACGCCTATGGCGACGGCGACTACTTCCCGGTCAACTTCTACAACATGGACGGCTGGCTGTCGGACCAGCGCGACCACCGCCTCAAGCTGAACGGCTACTTCGTGCTGCCCTACCGCTTCACCATCGGCTATGACGCGTTCTGGTCCTCGCCGGGCTACCAGACCATCACCTCGACCTGTTCGGCCTTCACCGCTGCTCCCGGCAGGCGCTCGACCGCCGACCAGATGACAGAGCTGGGAATCGACCCCGCGACGATGGCCTACTGCACGACGCCGGACGGGTTCAACTTCGGCGCCAACTACACCATCAACCACACTCCGCGCGGAGCGGTGGAGACCAAGGGCGTCTGGCAGCTCGACCTCCAGGTGACCAAGGGCTTCAAGGTCGGCAACATGGAGGTCGAGGGGATCCTGACCGTCTACAACCTGTTCGACCAGGAGTGGGACGAGAGCTTCAACGCGACCGCGTTCCGGCAGGACACCGAGACCGATCCCGAGACTGGGTTCGCGACCGGGCTGGTCTACCAGGACGACGACTCGAGTGCGCCGTACTACGACGAGTACTACGGCGCCGACAGCTCGCCGGTGCTGGTGCCGATCGGCGCGCCCACCTCGTACTGGGATCCGCGGCGCTACGAGCTTGGCGTGCGGTTCGAGTTCTGATCCATCCTCTCATCGGACCTTTGGCGACCCGCGCTCGAGCGCGGGTCGTTTCTTTCTAGGAAGTGATAGGTGATAGGTGATAAGAGGTATGTGAGGCGGAATGAGGGATGGGGTCGACCACACGCCCGCTTTCGCGCCCGCTCCCGCATCCGCGCCCGGGTTCAACGAGTGGTCACGGGCTCGATCCCTCGCTCGCCCCTCTGGATGTCGCTCTCGATCTCGTTCCCGATCCCGTTCCCGGGTCTGCGCTGGCCAGCCGGCACCTCCGGTCCACAGACCGCCGGGCTCGCGGCAGCCGGACCCCGTGGGGCCTGCCCTCCCGATCATCCGGGCGCGCACCACGGGTTATACTGCTGGCGCAGTGTTGTTTCACCGGCGGGCCAGGACCCGCAGGATTCTTTGCGCCGCTGAAGGGGGAGGAATCATGACTCGACGCGTGCTTGTGAGCTTGGGTGTTGCCCTGCTGTGCGTGTCCGCCGCTTTTGCCGCGAACACCGGAAGGCTGGCCGGGCAGGTCTTGGACAACAACGGGGCAGCACTGCCCGGAGTCACCGTCCAGATTTCGTCGCCACAGCTGATCGGCGGCCCGCAGGCCGCCATCTCGGGGGCCGAGGGCGAGTTCGCCTTCAACCTGCTGCCGCCCGGCGACTACACCGTGGAGGCAGTCCTCCCCGGCTTCCGGCCGGCGGCGGGCGAGCTGCGCGTCCAGGTTGACACGACCGCCATGGTGACCTTCCGGATGGTCCCGGAGACCTTTGCCAGCGAGATCGAGGTGCTGGCCGAGGTGCCGGTGGTCGACACCTCGCAGGTCAACGCCCGCCAGGTGTGGGACGAGGACTACCTGCAGAAGGCGACGGTGGGCACGGCGAACCGGTCGTACCAGTCGGTGCTGGGCCAGGCGGCGGGCGTGGCCGGCGGCTCGAACCCGAACGTGTTCGGTTCGACCGAGGGTGAGAACGCCTACCTGGTCGACGGCATGAACACCACCGACACGGTGACCGGCACCTGGACCACGATGTTCAACATGGACTCGATCGAGGAGATGAACTTCCAGACCGGCGGTTTCGAGGCGGAGTTCGGCCAGGCGACCGGCGGCATCGTCAACCTGGTGACCAAGTCGGGTGGCAACGAGTTCTCGGGCTCGCTGGACCTGCGATACCGCGACCAGAGCATGAACGAGAACGGCGACCATTTCAATCGCGACGACCAGCAGTCCTCGAACGAGCAGTACTCGGCCGCACTCGGCGGCCCGATCCTGCGCGACAAGCTGTGGTTCTTCACCTCGCTCCAGTACATCCTCACCACGCGCGATCAGCCGACCTGGTACTTCTCGAGGGAGTGGGAGGGCTGGCAGGGGCTGGCCAAGGTGACCTGGCAGGTCAGCGACGCCAACCGTCTGGTCGGCAAGTACTCGACGACGCCGGCCGAGATCCCTGGCGTCAACGCGGGTATCACCTACACCGAGTCGGCCAAGGGGACCCAGGAGCAGAACACCGACCTCTGGCAGCTCGAGCTCAACTCGGTGCTGTCCGAGTCGTGGCTGCTCAACGTCCAGGCCGGGACCTACCAGAGCGACATCAAGGTCTACTCGACCGATTATCCGGACACCGTCCCAGCGCACTACAACGAGACCACGCTGCTCTGGTACAACGCCTACCCGGGCATCACCGACAGCGGCCGTCCGCGCGACGAGCTGCGGGTCAACGCGTCGTGGTTCGTGGACGACCTGCTCGGCTCGCACGAGCTCAAGGGCGGCGTCGAGTACACGGACATGGGCTTCAGTGACGGCTACTACTACAACGGCGGCGCGATCTTCTACGACAACGACGGCAACGCCAGCTCGTCGTGGACGCCGGTCGACCTCAACGGCGACGGCTTCTTCAACAACTACGTCGAGATCAAGATCCCGGAGGAAACGGTCAAGCAACCGGTGGAGACCTCCGGCACCATGTACACCGTCTTCGCGCAGGACAGCTGGCGGATCCACCCCAACCTGACCCTCAAGCCGGGCATCCGCCTCGACAAGACCCTGATGTACAACGCCCTCGATGCCGAGATCGCCGACATGGAGCGCTGGCAGCCGCGGTTGGGCGCGGCGTGGGACGTCGCCGGCAATGGCAAGCACGTCATCCGCGCGTCGGCCGGCCGCTTCATGGACCCCACCACCCTCAACATCGCGAGCATGGCCTCCGGGGTTGTGACCGAGACCTACGCCCAGTACGGCACCCTGGAGTACTTCTGCAACGCCTCGCGCGGCAACTGGTGCACGGTCGAGGACCTGCCGGCGAGCCTGCAGGCCCTGGCCTTCGAGTGGACGAACTGGGAGGGCACCGAGTACACCTTGATCAACAACCGCAGCGAAAGCACGTCGGAACCCTCCCTGACGCTGACGGAAACCGGCCTCGGTGAGCTCCAGGCGCCGTACTCGGACCAGCTCATCCTCGCCTACGAGACCCAGATTGCGCCCCAGATGGCGCTCGAGCTCACGTATGTCAACAAGTCCGGCGAGGACCTGATCGACGACACCTGCATGGGCAACACCTGGGCCTACGGCCAGGGCGAGTTCCCGAGTCCTCGACGATCCGTCGACCTGGACCACGATCGAGAACTGCCAGCGCTACCTGGTCGTCAACATGCCGACCTGGGAGCGCACCTACCAGGCCGGGATCGTCAAGCTCGAGGCGCGCAAGAGCTGGGGCCAGATGGTCGCCAGCTACACCTACGCGGAGTCCAAGGGCAACAACGAGACCGGACCGCGCTGGTACCACTTCCCTGAGGGCGACTTCTTCCCGCTGAACTTCTACAACACCTACGGCTACCTGAGCGACCAGCGCGACCATCGCGTGAAGCTGAACGGCTACTTCCTGCTGCCCTACCGTTTCACGATCGGCTATGACGGCTTCTGGTCCTCACCCGGCAACCTGACCATCGAGTCGACCTGCGCGGCGTTCAACGGCTCGGGTTCCCGGCGCTCGACCGCCGACCAGGCTGCGGCCCTCGGCATCGATCCCGCGACCCTGGCCTATTGCGACGCTGCTCTCATCGGTGCCGGGGGAGTCTCGGGCTACAACATCTTCCACACCCCGCGCGGGTCGGTGGAGACCAAGGGCGAGTGGCAGCTCGACCTCCAGGTGACCAAGGGCTTCAAGGTCGGCGGCATGGAGGTCGAGGGGATTCTGACTGTCTACAACCTATTCAGCCAGGAGTGGGATGCGTCCTTCAACGCGACCGCCTTCCGGCAGGCCACCGAGACCGATCCGGAGACCGGGCGCGCGACGGGGCTGGTCTACCAGGACGACGACCCGATTGCGCCCTACTACGACGAGTACTACGGCGCCGACAGCTCGCCGGTGCTGGTGCCGATCGGCGCGCCAACCTCCTACTACACACCGCGGCGCTACGAGATCGGCGTGCGCCTCGAGTTCTAGGAGCGTGTAGGGCATAGGCCCCTCGGCGCACGCGGGTCGTAGATCTCGGGGCGTGCGTGACGCGTCGCGGTTGCTGGCTGGCCTACGCCCCGCGCGCGCCGAGAGGGATGCGCTGCGCGCATCCTGACGAAGTGGAGCAGCTTCTCATGATTGATGAACGTCCCCCTGTCCCTACAAGGGGAGCCGGCATGAAAGCGTCGGCTTCCACACCACCTGCAACTCGTCCGGAGACAGATATCCGGCTTCGCCTTTGGCTCCGCCATGACAAGCGGAGACGGGAGAGGTCAGCCCGGTCGCCAGACGTGGGAGATAATGGGTCGCCATGATGAACCGCCCACTTCACGAGCGGCTGTGGGAGGAGAACGAGGATCTGGCGAGGGCCTGCCTCGAGCACCCCTTCGTTCGCCGGCTCGGTGACGGCAGCCTGCCCGCCGAGGTCTTCGGCCGCTACGTTGCGCAGGACGTCTACTACCTGGAGGCGTTTTTCAGGGCCTACGCTCTGGCCGCCGCACGCTGTGAGGGACGGCCCTCGGCAGCGGTCGCCTTCCATCGCCTGATGGGCGGCGTGCTGCAGGAGCTCGAGATGCACGCCGGCCACGCCGCGTCGCTCGGGCTCGACCTCGGCGCGGTGACGCCCCACCCTGCGACCACGGCCTACGTCGACCTGCTGCTCGAGGTGGCGTGGAAGCGTGGGCTGGGCCCGACGATCGCGGTGATGACCCCATGCATGCGCCTGTACGTTTGCCTCGGCCGCGAGCTCGCTGCGGCTGGGCGCGGCGATCACCCCTACCGCGAGTGGATCGAGGCCTACTCGAGCCCCGAGGCCGAGGAGCTCGCCGGCACGCTCGAAGGGCTGCTCGACGAGCTCGCCGAGGACGACCCCGAGGTCCACCGGCTCTACCGGCAGGCAATGGAGTGCGAGCTGGCGTTCTTCGCCGCGCCCTTCGACGACCTGGACCACTGAGCCGCAGCCCGGTCATCCCCGCCACCGAGGCTGAAACGGGTACCGCGGTGCGGGACCGGAAGCGGATCCGGCTTCGTCCTGCGGACTACGCCGTGACAAGTCCGGCTTCCGGCTTCGCTTTCAGCTTCGCCGTGACAGGTCGCTTTCCGGCTTCGTCCGACGGACTCCGCCGTGACGAGTCTGGCTTCGCCGTGACGAGAACGGGCGCGCGGGCCCTAACCCCTGATCCCCAACCCCCTGACTCGCACCCTCAGCGGACGGGCACGCAGACCCGCGTGATCAGCTCGCCAACGGGCGTGGTCCCGGGGTCGCTGACGTACTGCTCCCAGCGCGGCCCCGCTGGTTCGAGGTCGTGGACCGCGATGTAGGCTGCGATCGCGTCGTAGGTCGTCTCCAACTCAGCGTGGGGGCCGACGTGCACGGCAACCACGCTGCGGCCCTCCGGGGTCTGCCCGATCCGCACCGGGCCCTCCCGGTCCGGCAGGACCGCGGGCGACCCGGCGATCGGGATTCCGGCGAAGAACTCCCACCCATCCTCGGGATCCCACTCCCGGGTGATGGCAACCGGCGCGCCTTCCGGCGCGATCCGACTGCGGCTCAGGAACTCGCTCACCCGCTCATAGGCTTCGGCGAGGGCCGCGGCGGTCGCGGCGCGACCAGGTCCGGCGCGGCCGGCGGTGACCGCGATGACCATGGGCTCGAGCTCCTCGACGGAGATCTGGACCTGAGACCAGTCGGCACTGGGCAGGCTCTCGGCAAGCGCCTTGAGCTTGGCGAGCCCCTGCTCCTGGAAGGGGCCGACAGCCCGATCGAAGGCAAGGCCGGAGATCCGGCCGACCGGGTTCCAGCCGAGCGCGGTGCGCAGGCGCCAGGTGATGCGGGTCCTGCCTCGCTCCGGCACGATCAGGAACGTACCCTCGGCGGTGCCCTGCGCGCCGAACTCGTAGCCGATCCGGACCAGGTGGTGCGGCTCGACGGCGAGCACGCGCTGGCTCCCCGAGCCGAACGGCGGCGAGCCGCCCGTCCAGGCGATCGCGGCGCCCACGCCGTGCTCCGGTCCGTCGAGCGTCGAGACCGGGGTGGGGTCCAGGTCATGCGACGGGGACCACTCCGCAAAGCGGGTGAAGCCGTCGAGCAGCGTGAACACGGTGGCCGGGGTGGACGCGACCGTGATCGAGCGCTCGGCCTCGGTCGATCCGGGCAGCAGCAGGGAAACGACCACCGCGAGCGCAACCACGGCGGCCAGGCCGACCAGCAGGACGGTGAGGAATCGGGTCAGGGTTGCCATCGGTGCCGCCTCCGTGGGCCGGTTCGCGCGACGTCGCAGGGAGACGAGACGAGGGCTGGGACTCGACGTTCGCGGTGGGCCGGGGGCGGAGCATACCACGGTGGGCGAGGGCTCGGTCGGCGCTCGTGCGGCGCTACAAATCGCGATCCGCCGCCTCGACGAGTCGGCGTTCGAGATAGGAGAAGAAGGGGTTGTAGCGCAGGCGCGTGAAGAGCTCGATCGGAACCGTGAGGAGTTCGCGTTCGCCGCGCGGCTCGACGCTGCCGAGGGGGACCCCCCAGTCGGGGATGCCCGCCCCACCGTCGCCATAGACGGGATCGTCGGGTGGGAACGGGACTGACACGTGCGACAGCGAGAAGACGCCGAGCGGCCACGAAAGCCCGAGTGGTTCATCGACAGGCAGGCCGGCGCCCGGCGACCAGGTGCGAGCGACGACCTGCTGGGTGTCGCGGTCGCCGTTCGTGATCAGCGTCAGCCGGAACGGCGGCCCGGGGGGCTCGCACAGTTCTGCCAGCTGGCGGGCGGGGTCATCCGCGAAGTACTCCTGCATGTACGACACGCGGTTGATGTCGAAGACGACGAGCTCGCTTTCGGTTCCTGCGAGTGAGAGGAACAGGCCGTCCAGCACCGCCGACGTGCGCACGGTCGCGTCAGCCGCCGACTGAAAGGCGAGGATGGGGGGCAGCTCCGCAGCTCGTCCGGCGCCGATGACGCGGTCGAACTCCCTGCGCAGCTCGACGATCAATCGGTGGGTCTGGAAGGCGGCGCTCTTCGGGAACGAGTTGTACTTGAAAGGGTCGTGCTCGGGGTAGATCGTGTGCCAGCGGAACTTCTCGAAGAACGGCAGCAGGCTGAGGGGCTGGTGCCATCTGCCCATGGCGGCGAAGGGCGAGACCCCAACGGCGGGCGAGATCAGGACCAGCCGGCTCGGCCTGCCGAGCGCCGGGTCGACAAGGGCGGCCAGTGCGTGGTCCAGGGCGAGCGTGCCACCGTTGGAGTAGCCAACGATCCAGAACGGATCATCGGCGCCCACCTGTGCCCTGGCGTGGGTCGCGCCGATGCGAACTGCGGCTCGCCAGTCCTGGCGGGTGATGTCGTGGAGCGCTGCCGGCACCGTGCCGTGGCCCGGCAGCCGCAGTCCGAGTACGTAGAACCCGTGGTCGCACAGGATCTCGCCGGCACGGCGCAAGCTGTACGGCGAGTCGGTGAGGCCGTGGAGCAGCAAGGCCGAACCGCGCACCACTGGAGGCCGCATCTCGAAGCTGCGGTTCCAGTTGACCGGGAAGGTGGCCGGATCGTTGCGGCCCCCCGGCCGATAGCGGCCGAGCGGGACGGCGGCCTGCTCGGCGGCTGCGACGACGGCTTCCAGCTGCGAAAAGACATCGCGTTCGTGCCCGATGTAGCGTGCGAGGTCCGCGCCGGCGATCGCGTCCCGCGCCCGAAACTCGGCGTCGAGGTGGGCGGTGTGCCAGATCTGGAGTGCGGGCATCCGCCGCGACGAGATCGCCAGCCAGAGGTAGACGGCCGTTGCCACGCTCAGTGCAACTGCCGGCAGCCACAGTGCCAGTGATGGCATCGCTCGCATCAGCCGCTCGATGGGATCCATGCTACCAGACGCTCCGTGCATGCCGTCGATGGAGTAGCATGGGGGCAGGCACCCGGGGCGGTCCGGTGTGATGGGTGTGCGGCCGGTTCATTGCAGCGGTGGCCTCAGGGCACGACAACGGAGGTGACGAGGTGGCGCTGGCCGGCAAGCTCGAGGACGTGCAACCTGCGGAGATCCTCCAGTTCCTGGCAATGTCCGAGAAGACGGGGAAGCTCACCTTCACCACCGGCACCGCGGAAGGCCTGATCGTCTTCCGCCAGGGGCGGATCGTGTACGCCGCCTCGAACTCGCTGCGCGAGACCTTCGGCAGCATCGTCATGAGCTTCGGCCTCATCAGCGAGGATCAGCTCAACCAGGCGCTGCTGCTGCAGCACCGGTCGCGAGCCGACAAGCGGCTCGGCGCCATCCTGGTCGACCAGGGCGTCCTTTCGACCGATGACCTGCAGCGGGTGCTGCAACACCAGGTGATGCAGGTGCTCCGCGAGATGTTCGCTTGGGACCGTGGCTTTTTCCGGTTCCGCAACCTCTACATCGAGGACTCGGGAGAGGTTGAGGTCGATGCCCGTGACCTGCTCGTCGACACGCCGCTCGATGCCCGCAGCGTGGCCCTCGACGCGGCGCGGCGCCGCGACGAGGACGACCGTGACAGCGGGACGACACGATCGCGGGCCGCGTCTCGGCTGCGTGCCGCCGAGACGCCCGACGCGGAGGCCCCGGGCCGCTCATCGCTCGGTGCCCTGATGGGGGACGTCGCCGCGCCGCTGGTGACCGCAGAGACGGTGCGCGAGGTGTTCGGGACGGCCTCGAGGGTGTTCTCGCGGGGCGTCATTCTCGCCGTCCACGGTCACAGCATGCGCGGGCTGGCCCAGTTCGGCCTGGCCGAAGGCGATGACCCTCCGAGCCAGCGAGTGCGCCGACTGTGGCTTCCCGTCGATGGCCCGTCGGTGGCCGCCCGGGTCGTCACCACCGGCGCCGCCTTCCGCGGCGCGCCGGATCGCAACCGGTGGAACGAGGCCCTGTTCGGCGTGTTGGGGGGCGGTTGGCCGGGCGAGGCCGTCGCCTTGCCGGTGATCGTCGACGGGCGAGTGGTGCTGGTGTTTTACGGCGACAACGAGCCGGACGACCTGCCGGTGGGGTCCACCACGCTGCTCGAGAAGCAGCTCGCCGTCGTGGCCGCAACGCTCGTGAACACGAGGGGTTAGGAGTTCGTACCGCATTGGCCTTTTTGGCGGGCGTGGTGGACCGAAGCGTTGTCAGACGGCCACTGCGGCACGAACTCCTCAGGATGCGCGCAGCGCATCCTGAGGAGCGTGTCGGGCAGAGGCCAACCACAATCACCTCATCAGAAGCGCGCTCAGGGACCTATGCCACACGCTCCCAGGGGATAGAGCCCAACCTTGCGACCGGTCTTGTCACGGCGTAGTCCACAGGACGAAGCCGGACTTGCCTCCGCGTGCGGCGAGGCGGCAGCGCCCGCGACCGCTCGTTCCGGTGGCGTGATCGTGCGCACGGAAGTCGGCGGTCGGCCACGCTAGCGTCGACAGGGAAGGCCGATCGCACAGTGGAGGAAGGTATGTGGAAAAAGGGAGACAGCGAGGAAACCGGCGTCGCCGACAGCAGCCCATCGCGGCCAGTGCCGAGCTCGCCAGGCGTCGATCGACCACCGCGTGGGCCGCGCGAGGCCGCGACCATCGGTCCCTCGATCACGATCCGTGGCGACGTGACCGGTGACGAGGACTTGACGATCCAGGGCCGCATCGAGGGCACCGTCACCCTCAAGCAGCACAACGTCGCCGTCGGCCCGGAAGGCAGGGTCGATGCGAGCATCCACGCGCGCTCGGTGACGGTCGAGGGCGAGGTCAAGGGTGACCTCCATGGCGAGGAGCAGGTCGTCCTCAGGAAGACCGCCAGGGTACAGGGGAACGTCCAGGCGCCGAGGGTGACCGTCGAGGACGGGGCTCGGTTCCGCGGGGGCATCGACATGGGAGAGCCAGCGAGCGCCGCGGGGGCGGCGCCGACGCGGAAGCCCGAGCCGGCGAAAACCACCGAGACGCCGCCACGCCCCGGCCCGAGCGCCGCGCCCGGCGCTGGCAGGACGTGAACCGGCTTCGCCATCACGACAGCGGAGCCGACGCCCGCAGCGATGGCGGGGAGGCTGCCTCGGGGGCCATCGAGGAGCACCGGTCGCCAGGTCTCAAGGCGGCGCTGGCCGGCGCCGCGGCCCGACCCGGCTGCCGGGTTCTCGATCTCGGGCCGGTGGTGCCCGCAAACGTCGCCTTCCTGGCGCGCTTCGCGAGCCACGTCTCGATCGCGGATCTGAGCGAGGACGACGGTGCCGGCACCGGCCCCCATCGTTGGCGGGAGAGGCTGGCGGTCGCGGTTGGTTCGTTCGACCTGGTGCTGATATGGGATTACCTGAACCGCCTCGACCGGCAGGAAGCGCGCGATCTGGTCGATCGACTGAGGTCCGTCACCCGGCCGGGGGCGGTCCTGTTCCTGCTCATCCACGAAGGACCAGAGATGCCTGCCCGTCCCGTGACGTACGAGATCCGTGGCGAGGAGACGATCCGCTACCGGCCGGCCGACGGTGGTTCCGTTGCCGCTCCCACGGTCCTTCCGGCCGAGGTGGGACGTTTGCTGGCGGGCTTCCGCGTCGATGCCTCGTTCCTCCTGCGGCATGGGGTGCGGGAGTACGTCGCCGTGCGCGCAGTGTGACGTCGATCACATTCTGTGATATAGTTCCTGCAACGGCGGGTGTGTATGCGGAGGACGAATGTCCAGGGTTAGGTCGATACGCGCGCTTCACGGACCCCTCCGCAGGCAGCGACCCGTCGACGTGTACAGCGCATGTTCAATCGGCCGGGATCAATGTCCAGCGCTGGTACACGGGGCCGATGGTAGACTGGTTGAATCGGGGAAGCTGCGGGCTCACCGCGGGAGCTGGTCCACGATGTCACGTTGGAAGGGATGATCTTGGCGGTGCGTGATTTCGGTGCGCCGTCAGTACGGTGGCGCGGGGGCGGGCGATGAACCTGCTGCCGCCGATTCTCCTCGTCGACGCCAACGCGGCGGACCGCGACCTCGCGTCGCTGGTGCTCAACGGTGCATTCGGCGAGGTCGCGGTCGAACCCATCGGTGACGCCGCCGCGCTGACCCGGGCGCTCTCCGCCCGCCGCTTCGGGCTCGTCATCACCGAGCTCGAGCTCGGATGGATCGGCGGCACCGAGGTCGTGCGCCTGGTTCGCGAGCTCGAGCCCAACTGCGCGGTGATCCTGTTCACGCGGCTGCTGTCCGCCGAGCTCGTGGACGAGGCGATCCGGCTCGGCGTGGACGCCTACGTCTCCAAGGACAGCGCCGGCTACACCCGGCTGCCGTTCGCGGTCCGCAGTGCGCTCTACCGCGCCCGCAGGCGGGCGATGGAAAACGCGCGGGAGGCGCCCTACCGGAGGGTCTTCGAGGACCTCCCGGTCGGCATTTTCGTGGCCACCAGCGACGGTGAGATCCTGGAGGCGAACGCCGCCCTGGCGCGCGTCCTCGCCTTCGAGTCGCCCGAGGAGCTGACGCGGCGCTCGCTGCGGCACTTTTTCGTGCAGGAAGGCGCCGCCGAGCGCTGGCGGACAACGCTCGAGAAGGCCGGCTCGATCGAGGGCTTCGAGGCCGAGCTGCGCAAGGCGGACGGCGCGCCGGTCCGGGTCCGCCTGCGGACGTCGTTCGTCGAAGGGGAGATTGCCCGGACCCGTCAGCTTCTCGGCATGGTCGAGGTGGTCACGGCACCGGCCGCCGACCGTGAGGGCGCTGCGGCGCGGGCCCCGGCTGGCGGGTCGCGCGACGAGCTCGAGCAGATGGCCTACGTGGTTTCACACGACCTCCAGCAGCCGCTCAACGTGGTCGGGCGGTTCCTGGACCTGCTCGCCGAACGGGAGTCCGAGCAGCTCACCGCCACCGGCCGCGAGTACCTCGAGCACGCCATAAACGGCGCCGCGAACCTGCAGCGGATGATGGACGCGATGCTGCGATACGCGCGGGTCAACACCGGGGAGCAGCGCTTCGACCTGGTCGACCTGAACCGGGTCCGGGAGCGTGTCGTCGAGACCCTGGACAAGGAGATCTCGGACTCCGACGCCGAGGTCACCTCCGACGAGTTGCCGCTGGTAATGGCCGACGAGACGCAGATGGAGCAGCTGTTCCAGAATCTGCTGTCGAACTCGCTGAAGTTCCACGGTGCCGAGCGGCCCAAGATCCACATCGGAGTAACCGAGGATCCGGATGCGTGGACGGTGAGCTTCCGCGACAACGGCATCGGGATCGCTCCCCGCGACGCGGAGCGGATCTTCCAGATGTTCCAGCGGCTGCACACGCAGGACGAGTACCCGGGGACCGGGATCGGCCTCGCGGTGTGCAAGAAGATCGTTGATCGACACGGCGGCAGGATCTCGGTCGAGTCGTCGGTCGGGCGCGGAGCGACCTTCCACGTGACCCTTCCGAAAAGCACGGGCGCTGAGGCGGGAGGGGACTGGTGAGGCGGCGCGACTGGGAGTCGCCGGTGCGCGTGCTGGCGGTCGAGGACAGCCCGGAGGACGCGGCGCTGGTGCGCAGCGTCCTGACCGCTGAGCCTGGCTCGCGCTTCGAGCTCACCATCCGCGACCGGCTGCAGACCGGTCTCGACCATCTCGAGCAGGAGGACGTCGACATCGTCCTGCTCGACTTCTCGCTGCCGGACAGCAAGGGCCTCGACACCTTTCGGCGCGTCAACGCCGAGCATCCCGAGGTGCCGATCATCGTGCTGACGAGCCTCGAGGACGACGCCGTGGCCGTGCAGGCGGTTGCCGAGGGCGCGCAGGATTACCTGGCCAAGCGGTACCTGGACGCGAGGCTGCTGAAGCGCTCGATTCGCTACGCCCTGGAGAGGCATCGCAGCGAGGAGGCGCTTCGCGAGAGCGAGGAGCGCTACGCGCTGGCCATCCGCGGCGCCAACGACGGGCTCTGGGACTGGAATCTGGAAACCGGTGCGATGTACCTGTCGCCGCGCTGGAAGATGATGCTCGGCTACGGCATCTACGAGGTCGGCGAGCGACCGGACGATTGGTTCCGGAAGGTCCACCCGGACGACCTCGACGAGCTCCGCTCGGCCCTGCAGGCGCACTTCGAGGGAGATGACGAGCACTTCGAGCACGAGCACCGGATGCTGACCCGCGGCGGCGAAATTCGCTGGATGCTGACCCGGGGCGTGGCCGTCCGCAACGAGGATGGGAAGGTCACCCGGATGGCCGGGTCGCTCACCGATGTCACCGCGCGCAAGGCGGCGGAGCAGCAGCTGGTCTACGACGCCTTCCATGACGGGCTGACCGGCCTCGCCAACCGCGCCCTGTTCATCGACCGCCTGGGTGTGGTCCTGGCCGCCCGCCGTCGCCAGCCCTCGTTCCGCTTCGCGGTCCTCTTCCTCGACCTGGATCGGTTCAAGAACATCAACGACAGCCTTGGCCACACGACCGGGGACAAGCTGCTCCAGGACATCGCGTGCCGGATCGAGAAGACCCTGCGGCCCGGCGACACGATCGCCCGCCTCGGCGGCGACGAGTTCGCGATCTTGCTCAGCCACGTGGACGACCTCGGCGACGCGGTCCACGTCGCCGAGCGGATCCAGGAGATCATCTCGACCGCGGTCGTCATCCGCTCGCACGAGGTCTACGTGACGGCGAGCATCGGCATCGCACTGTCGAGCGACGAGACGCGGGGGCCGGAGGACATCCTGCGCGACGCGGACATCGCGATGTACCGCGCCAAGGCGGCCGGCCGCGCCCGCTACGAGGTTTTCGACTCCGAGATGCACCGCCACGCGGTCCGCCTGCTCGCCCTCGAAACCGAGCTGCGCCGCGCCATCGAGCGCGAGGACTTCGTCATGCACTACCAGCCGATCGTGGACCTCGCGAACGGCCGGATCGTCGGTTTCGAGGGCCTGGTGCGCTGGAACCACGCCGAGCGCGGGCTGGTCGCGCCTGGCCACTTCATCGGCCTTGCCGAGGAGACCGGCCTGATCGTCCCCTTGTGCTGGTTCACGCTGCGTGAGTGCTGCCGGCAGGCCAGCCGATGGCAGGCGCTGTTCCCCCAGGAGCCGCCGCTGTTCATGAGCGTCAATGTGTCGGGCAAGCTGTTCATGCAGCCGGACGCCGTGGAGCGGCTGGTCGCGGTCCTCGAGGAGAGCCGGTTGCCGCCCGCGAGCCTGCGGCTGGAGGTAACCGAGAACGTGGTCGTGGACCACGGCGACGAGGTCATGGCCAAGCTCACCCGGCTGCGGGCGCTCGGCGTCCAGCTCAGCATCGACGACTTCGGCACCGGCTACTCTTCGCTCAGCTACCTGCAGCGCTTCCAGTACGACTCGCTCAAGATCGACCGCTCGTTCGTCAGCACGATGGGGCTCACCAGGGATTCGCGGAACATCGTCAAGACCATCCTCAACCTGGCAGACGTCCTCGGCATCGGGGTAGTGGCCGAGGGGGTCGAGACCGAGGAGCAGGCGATCCGGCTGCGGCAGATGGAGTGTCCGCTCGGCCAGGGTTACTGGTTTGCAAGGCCGCTCAACTGCGACGCTGCAACCGAGCTGATCGCTGCACCGCCGCGCTGGTACGGCGGCCCGCTGGGCGCACCGGGCGTCGCGCAGTAGCTGATTGCGGCAGGGGTTAGGAGCTAGGGTCTGGGATCTGGGGGCCAGCCCGGCCTCCCGCCCGCTCTTGTCACGGCGAAGCGACCACGAGGAAGGCGCGCCCCGCGGGCGTGCCATCTTTGGTGATTTCGGGGGCAACGATCCTCCGGAAGAAGGCCTCGAGATCCGAAATCGCCAAAGGTGGCAACCTCGGGAACCGCCCTCAGAGAATCGGCGCGAAGTGCTCTCGAGGACGGAGCGATCGATCGGGATCGGGAACGGGCACGGGAACGGGATCGGGATCGGGCGCGGAGGCGGTGTCGTGCGACGACCGGCACCGCGGCCTACCACCGTGCTTTGCCCGTCGCCGAATCCGGGCTACCGTGGCAGCGTTTCGACTGGGGGGTCGTGATGGCGATTTTCGGTGGACGCTGCGCGGTCGCGTCGGTCATTCTCGTCCTGCTCGTCGCGCCCGCCGCCGGCGCGGCCGGCGACTTTCCGACCCTCGACGAGCTGTTCGGAAGCGATCGCTTCGACGACACCGCGCCGGACCTCACGCTGTGGATTCCGGACGGCAGCGGATTCCTCTTCCGTGACACGCGCGATGGCACGCTTGGGCTCTTCAGGCAGGATGTGGCGAGCGGCGCGACCGAGCGCGTCGTCGACTGGGAAGCGCTGCTCAACGGACTTCACCGGCGGCGGCCTGGCTACGTCAAGCCCGCCATGGACGACGTCAACACCCACCCCGGCATGGGCTCTGCGCCGAGCCTCTCCCCGGACGGTCGCCACCTGGCCGGCATTGCAGCCGGCGATCTCTACCTGCTCGAGCTGGCGACCGCCACCGCGCGCCTCCTCACCGAGTCCGCGGCGCCCGAGCGCTTTGTCAGCTTCAGCCCCGACGGCCGCCAGCTCGCCTTCGTGCGCGACGGCGACCTCTATCGCCTCGAGCTGGAGTCCGGCCGCGAGCACCGCCTCACGAACCGGGGCGAAAACCCGGCGCTGCTCAACGGCGCAGCAGACTGGGTCTACGAGGAGGAGCTCAACGTCGCGCGCTCGTTCTGGTGGTCTCCCGGCAGCGACCGGATCCTGTTCGTCCAGTACGACACCTCGCCGATCCCGGCGTTTCCGATCACCGACGAGCTCGCTGCCGGCGCCGGGCTCGAGTGGCAGCGCTACCCGAAGGTCGGCGGTGCCAACTCGATCGTCCGGCTCGGCGTGATCGAGGTTGCGGACACCACGGTCCGCTGGATCCCGACCGGGGTCGGGGACGGCTACCTGGCGCGCGCAGGTTGGCTGCCGGGCGGCCGCGAGGTGTGGTTCGAGGTGCTCAACCGTGACCAGACCCGGCTCGAGCTTCGTGCCGCGATGCCGGGCGCGGGCTCGTCGCGCCTGCTCGTGGCCGACGAGGCTCCCGACTGGGTCAACGTCCGCGACGACCTCTTCTTCGTCGTCGGCGACCGCTTTGTTTGGTCGTCGGAGCGCGACGGCTGGCGGCACCTCTACCTGTACGGCCTCGACGGCCGGCTGATCCGCCGGCTGACCAGCGGCAGCTGGCAGGTGGAGGCGGCGTACGGGCTCGACAGCGACCGGACCGGCGTCATCTACTGCGCCAGCACCGAGGACCCGCGCGAGCGCCACATCTACCGGGTCGGGCTCGACGGTGGCCCGCCGGAGCTGCTGACGCCCGCGGCCGGCACTCACGATGCGGTGCTCGCGCCGGACGGCCGCCACCTCCTCGACACCTTCTCGAGCCTGGACACGCCGCCGCGGCTCGACCTCTACACGGTGGCGGGTCGTCGCGTGCGCACGGTCGACGACGGCGTCATCCCGGCCCTCGCGGGCGTGAAGCTCGTCCTGCCCAAGCTGGGGACAGTGACCGCTGACGACGGCGAGCTGCTCTACTCCTGGATGTTCCGGCCGCCCGACTTCGATCCGGCGAGACGATATCCGGCGCTGGTCTACGTCTACGGCGGCCCCGGCGACCAGCTGGTCGTGAATCAGTGGGGCGGCACCCGGCTGCTCTACCAGATGCTCCTGGCGCGGAGGGGCCTGATCGTCTACACCCTGGACAATCGCGGGTCGTGGGGCCGCGGCCACGCCTTCGAGGCCGCGGTCCACCGCCGGCTCGGCCAGCTCGAGCTCGCCGACCAGCTCGCTGGTGTCCGCTTCCTGAAGGCACAGCAGTGGATCGATCCCGGGCGGATCGGGATCTACGGGGGCAGCTACGGCGGCTACATGGTGCTGATGGCGATGAACCGGGCGCCCGACCAGTTCGCCGCCGGCATCGCCTACGCGCCGGTGACCGACTGGCGGCTCTATGACTCGATCTACACCGAGCGCTACATGGACCGGCCCGACGACAACCCCGACGGCTACCGGGAGGGCTCGCCGATCAACTTCGCTTCCGGGCTCGACGGCTCGCTGCTGATCTGCCACGGGACGATGGACAACAACGTCCACCTCCAGCACACGCTGCAGATGGCCAACGAGTACCAGAAGGCCGGCAAGCTGCACGAGCTGATGCTCTACCCGAGGGTCCGCCACGGAGTGCGCATGTCGCACCACCGGCTGCACTTCCACAAGCTCAAGACCGACTTCCTGGAGCGCCGTCTGATCGGCAGCGGTGGCTGACTACCGCGAACATCGGGCGCGCCGCTCAGGGTCGAGGCGGTGGCGTGCGCCCTGGTCGCGAGCTATGCTGGCTGCGCACCCCGGCGGAGCACGGCCTCGCCACGATGGCGGTCGGCGGCCGGTGGAGAGGAGTCGGAGATGAACTGGACGAAGATCGCGCTGGTTATTGGATGTCTGGCCGCCGTGGGAGCGCTGCCGGCGGTCGCGCAGCAGCAGACCCTTCACCTCGTGGCCTTCCCCTCGAACGCGGCGGTCAAGCTCAATCTGGCGCCGACCACCGAGGCGCCTCGCGCCACCATGGAGGCCAAGGTCACGCTGCGCGAGGGCGTGGCACAGATCGAGCTGTCGTTCGCCGACCTCAAGCCCGCCGTCCTGTTCGGAGGTGAGGTCACGTGCTACGTGCTGTGGGGTGTCACGCCGGGCGGCTTCGCCAAGAACGTCGGCGAGGTCCCGAGCGGTTCGCTCAAGGGCAGCACGGTCTACACGACGGCGCTCAAGAGCTTCGCCCTGATGCTCACCGCAGAGCCCTACGCCCAGGTCATGAAGCCGTCGCCGCTGGTCATGTTCATCAACGATCCTCCGGAGAAGGCGAAGGCCGGCGTCGAGACCTTTGCCTTCTCGGGCTTCGCGGCGGCGCCCCCGCACGACCTCGACAGCATCCGCGCCGTGGCCTGGGACGATGCCCGCCCGGTCGAGCTGGCGCAGGCGGAGCGCGCCCTCGCGTACGCCGATCAGATCGGCGCCGAGAAGTACGCCCCGGTCATGATCCAGGACTCCCGGCTCCTGCTCGCCCAGGCCACCAACCTGCTGACGAAATCGCGCACGGCCTCCGACGGTCTCGAGTTCGCGCGCCGGTCATTCGGTGTGACCAGCAACGCGATCGGCCAGGCCGAGCGCCAGATCGAGGCCGAAAGGCTGGACCAGGAGATTGCCAGTCGCAACGCCGAGATCGCGAAGCGCACCGCGGAACTCGCCGCCATGGAGGCGCGAGCGGCGGAGGCCGAGCAGTCCCTCGAGCAGGCACGGGTCGAGCGCGAGCAGCTCGACGCGGCCCTCGGCGCGCTGCGCACCGAGCAGGCGGCGCTGACCGCCACGATGGCCTCGCTGCGGGAGGAGAAGGCCCAGCTGTCGAACCGCCTCGAGGGGGCGCTCGGCCAGGTCGCGGAGACCCGCAGCACGGCGCGCGGGATGATCGTCAACCTGCCGGACATCCTGTTCGACGTCAACCAGTCGACGCTCAAGCCCGACGCCAAGCTGGTGATCGCCAAGCTCGCCGGCATCCTGCTGATCATGCAGGACCTCAACCTGCGGGTGGAGGGCCACACCGACGCCACGGGTCCGTATGACTACAACCTGCGGCTGTCGGAGGACCGTGCCCGGTCTGTGGTCCAGTTCCTCGCCGAGCAGGGGATCGCTGCGACGCGGATGGTCGCCGAGGGCTACGGGCCTGACCGGCCGATCGCGTCCAACGACACCGGCGAGGGCCGCAGCCGCAACCGGCGGGTCGAGCTCGTGATCGCCGAGGGCACGGTCGCGGAGGCCCCGGCAACCCCGTAGCAGCGGCGCAATCGACGCGACCCGCCGCTCGCGGCGCGGGACCAGTGCCCGGGGGGCTCTGGTTCAGGGCGGGGCGCTCGGGCCCCACAGCTCCTCGAGCCGCTCATCGCGGCCGCAGGCGTCGTGGTAGCGCTGGTAACGAAGCGGGTTCTTCCGGTAGTAGTCCTGGTGGTAGTCCTCGGCCAGATAGAAGTGGCCCGCAGCGACGATGTCGGTGGCGATCGCGACGGCGAAGGCGCCGCTGGTCTCGAGCTCGGACCTCGATCGTTCGGCCGCCAGCCGCTGCGCCTCATCGTGGTAGAAGATAGCCGTCCGGTACTGGGTGCCGCGGTCGCAGAACTGGCGGTTGGAGGCCGTCGGGTCGATGTTGCGCCAGTAGACGTCGAGCAGCCGGTCGTAGCTGACGCGCGACGGGTCGTAGCGGACCTGGATCGCCTCGGTGTGGCCGGTGCTGCCCGAGGAGACCTCCTGGTAAGTCGGGTTGGGCAGGGTGCCTCCGGTGTAGCCCGAGGTGGTCGAGATCACGCCGTCGAGGGCGTCGAACACGGGCTCCATGCACCAGAAGCAACCGCCGGCGAAGGTGGCGACGGCGGTGGCCGGCGGTTCCTCGGCGGCAAGCGTCGCCCCGCTGGCAACAGCCGCCGCGGACAGCAGGTACGGCAGCACTCGAATCACGGGTTTCATCAGCGTCTCCCCTCAACAGCCTTCGACCGGGTCGCCCCGGGGGCTCACAGAGGGAGAACATGAGTGGACCCGAGATCAGTCCCGGGTCCAGTCCGCGTGGAGGTCGAGCAGGGCGAGCACGGCGAGCAGCGTCGCGCTGATCGCGATCACCAGAACGGGGTTACCGGCCTCGGCGGGAAGCTGCGGGACCAGCGCGCCGACGTCGAGGGCGCCGAGCCATTGCCTCACGTGGGGCCATCCCCAGCGGACCAGCGGCACCAGGAGCAGGCCCGCCGCCAGGATGGAGGCCCGCTGGACGACGGTGATGGGGCGGGTGGCCCGCTCGGAGGCGGCCGAGCGCCGCTCGAGGCTGGCACGCCACCACAGGTAGGCCGGGTCGGGCAGCGGGGCGGGCGCGGCCGCGGCTGCCTCGCGGCGCAGGAAGGTCGCCACGAGCAGCGTCTCCGCGCACTCGGCGCAGCTCACGGCGTGCTGCTGCAGCTCCTCGGAAAGCTCTCCCGCCGCCATGGCGGCCAGCAGCTCAGGCTCGCGTCCGCAGATCGTGCCGCTCACGGGATCATCCCCTTTCCCCGCAGCACTTCGGCCATCCGCCTCCGCGCTCGGAAAAGCAACGGCCGGATGCTGCCGCTCTTGAGGCCGACGGCGGCCGCGATCTCGTGGTGGCTCATGCCCTCGACGTAGGCGAGCCAGAGCAGCTGGCGCTCGCGCGGCGTGAGCTCGCGCAGCACCTTCGAGAGATCGGTCCGGCGCTGGACGTCTGCCTCGTGGTCCGTCGAGTCGCGGGTCTCCACCAGCTCCTCGGTCTCGAACCGGCGGCGCCGGTAGCGGTCCTTGAGCAGGTTGGTGGCGATGCGGAACAGGTAGTTCTTGCGGTGGTTGTCGTCGTTGACGCGGACGTCGGCGCGGATCAGCCGGAAGTACGACTCCTGGAGCAGGTCCTCGGCGACGGTTGGGCTGCTGGTGGCGGCCACGAGGTAGGCCTGAAGCTGGCGCGAGGTGCGCTCGTAGAACAGCCGGAAGCTCTGCTCATCCATGGCCGGTGCGCTGGAATCCGCCGCTTCCAGCGTAGCCGGGATCGGCGTGATGTCCATTGCTGCGCCCAGGATTCTCGCGCCGGCGGTTGCAGCGGCGATCATCCGGCCTCACGAGCTCTCCGGCGGGCGGCCGGCGGATCTACTGCCGTTGATCAGGCCCCAGGACTTGGACAGCAGGTAGGCGACGCCGGCGGACAGGCCGAAGCCCACGCCGAGGGCGGCGCCGAGCGTGCCCAGGAACGCGAAGGCCTCGTCGGCGCCGGAGATGCGGCCTTCGAGGGCGAGCAGCGCAGCGCCGCCGGTCAGCAGGACCAGGCAGACCTGCAGCGAGCCGAGGATCCGCGTGTGGGGATCGGAGCGCTCGACGGTCGCCGACTGCAGGAAGCGCTCGCCGGCGTCCCCCCGCAGGTACTCGGCCAACTCCTGGGAGGTCGAGAACTTGTCCAGCAGCTTGCCTTGCAGCTCATACTGCAGCTGTGCCAGCTTGACGCGGCGCCGGTAGGTGAGGAGGAGCTTGAGCCCCCAGCCGAACACGAGGAAGATGCCAATCGGACCGAGCACGGGAGCCAAATCGCTCATTGGAGCCTCCGTCGAGGGGATTGCCCTCGTTTCGCCAGTACAACGCCAGGCCGGGCGATACCGTTAACAGCCGAAACCCAGGATCTGCCTGCACGTACGACATCCTGAGCGCCGAATCCAGGGATTCCGGCCACCTCGAAGGGGCGGCCCGGCGCAGCCCGGGAGACCGAGGCGGCCAACGATGGGGGTCGTAAGCACATGACGAAGAAGCGAATCCTGCTCGGCCTGCTGGCTGTCGTGGTGGTGGCGGTCGTGGTCGTCACGGCCCTCGGCCGCAACCGCGGTGACGACGGTCTGGCGGTGGAGGTGGCGGCGGTCGACCGGAGCACGGTCGTCCAGACGGTGACCGCCACCGGCAAGATCCAGCCCATGGTCCAGGTCAACATCTCGGCGGACGTGAGCGCCAAGATCATCCGGCTCGGCGTCGACGAGGGTGACTGGGTGGAGAAGGGAGCCCTGCTGGTGGAGCTCGACCGGGAACGATACCTGGCTGAGGTCGAGTCTCAGGAGGCCAACCTCAGTGCCGCCCAGGCGCAGGCCAACCTCGCCAGGGAGAACATGGTCAAGGCGGAGAAGGACTTCGAGCGCAGCCGCCAGCTGTTCGACAGCAACCTGGAGTCGCAGGCGACGCTCGACACGATGTACGCGTCGGCCGAGGTCGAGAAGGCGCGCTACCAGGCGGCGCGTGATCAGGTGGAGCAGGCCAAGGCCGCGGTTCGCCAGGCGAGAGACGCGCTGTCCAAGACGACCATCTACTCGCCGATGGCCGGGACGATCTCGATGCTCAACAAGGAGGTCGGAGAGATCGCCCTCGGGTCACAGTTCCAGGAAGACGTGATCATGGTGGTCTCCAACCTGCAGGGGATGGAGGCGCTGGTCGACGTTGACGAGAACGATATCGTGCTGGTGTCAGTTGGTGATGAGGCCGAGATCGAGGTCGACGCGCTGCCCGACGTGAAGTTCAAAGGCGAGGTGACCGAGATTGCCTCCAGCGCGAAGATGTCGGGGCAGGGGACCGGCGACCAGAGGACCGAGTTCGAGGTCAAGATCGCCATCACCGACCCGGGAACGCTGCTGCGGCCCGGCATGACCGCGTCGGCCGAGGTTGTGACCGACGTCCGGGAAGCCTGCCTCGCGGTGCCGATCCAGAGCGTGACCGTCCGCACCATCGACCAGCTCGGGGTCGGCAAGGGCTCCGACGTCGCCGCGGGCGGCGAGCCGCGCTTCAACCCCGACGGCGAGGGCTTCGTCGAGGTAGTGTGGGTCGTCGATGGCGACCACGCGGCTGCCCGCCAGGTGAAGACCGGCATCCAGTCCGACACTCACATCGAGATTCTCGAAGGCCTCAGCGAGAGCGAGCAGGTTGTCGTCGGCAGCTATCGGGCGATCAGCCGCGATCTGCTGGACGGAGCCGTCGTCCAGATCGGCGGTGCCACGGAAGGCCGCGACCGGGAGGGATGAGCCGATGGCCCTCGAGCTTCGGGACGTCACCAAGACCTACGAGATGAACCACGTGGGCGTGCGCGCTCTGCGCGGCGTTTCGTTCCTGCTCGCCGAGAACGAGTACGTCGCGATCATGGGTCCGTCAGGGTCCGGGAAGTCGACGCTGATGAACATCATCGGCTGCCTCGACGTGCCGAGCTCGGGCCAGTACCTGATCGACGGCCAGGACGTCAGCACGTTCGGTGAGGACCGCCTGGCAGAGGTCCGCAACTCGAAAATCGGCTTCGTCTTCCAGACCTTCAACTTGCTGCCGCGCGCCGACATCTTTCACAACGTCGAGCTGCCGCTGATCTACCGCGGGCTGCGGCCGGCGCGGCGTCGTGAGCTGACGATGGCAGCCATCGAGTCGGTCGGCCTGGCGGATCGAATCAAGCACAAGCCCAACGAGCTCTCGGGCGGCCAGCGCCAGCGGGTGGCGATCGCCAGGGCCCTGGTCAACGACCCGTCGATCATCCTCGCCGACGAGCCCACCGGGAACCTTGATACCGCGACCGGCGCCGAGATCATGGCGATCTTCGACGAGCTCCAGGCGAAGGGCAACTCCATCCTGCTGGTCACCCACGAGGAGGATGTCGCACGGCACGCGCACCGGGTCATCCGCCTTCGTGACGGGTTGATCGAGTCCGACGCTGTGCGTCGAGAGGCGGCATGAGCTCGATCCACGGGACGTTCGAGGCGATGCGCATTGCGCTCGCCGCGCTGCGGGCGAACACCGCTCGGGGCGTGCTCACCACACTCGGTATCATCATCGGCATCCTTGCCGTGGTGACAACGATGACCGCTGCCAATGGCCTGTCGAACTCGTTCAGGGAGAGCGCCTCCGTGATCGGCGCCGACGTGCTGTTCGTGTCGCGGACGCCGTGGATCATGATGGGACGCTTCTTCCAGTTCCGCAACCGTCCCAACCTGACCCTCAAGGAGGCGGAGAAGCTGGAGCGGCAGCTGCACAGCGCGATCGCCGTCAACCCGAGCTCCGACACCCAGCGCCCCGTCAAGTTCGGCAACGAGACGCGGGACAACATCAACATCATCGGCACCACCCACAAGCAGATGCTGGTGTCGAGCGCAGTGCCCGAGCAGGGCCGCTTCTTCAACGCCTACGACGTCCAGGCCAAGCGCCGGGTCTGCGTCATCGGCAAGACGATTCACGAGCAGCTGTTCGAGGGACTCGACCCCATCAACAAGACCCTAAAGGTGGGCCGCTACGACTTCCAGGTGATCGGCGTCATGGAGAAGCAGGGGAGCGCCGGCACCTTCGGTGGACCCGACTTCGACAGCCAGGTGTTCGTTCCGGTCACGACCTTCGTCAAGCTGTTCGGCGGTCTTAACCGCAACTTCGACTTCGCGGTGAAGGCCCCCGCGGGGGCAAGCCTCGCGGACTACGAGTTCGAGGTGATCGGGGAGATGCGCAAGATCCGTCGGCTGCATCCGAACCAGGAGGACGACTTCGCCATCAACAAGATGGAGTCGCTGCTGGACGCCTTCGACAACGTGATGCGGATCGTCCTTCTGGTAGGCCTCGCGATCACCGGCATCTCGCTCTTCGTCGGCGGCGTCGGCGTCATGAACATCATGTTCGTCTCGGTCACCGAGCGAACCAGGGAGATCGGCATCCGCAAGGCGATCGGCGCCAAGCGGCGCGCGATCCTGACGCAGTTTCTTTTCGAGTCGTCAGTGATTTGCCTGGTCGGCGGCGTCATCGGCATCGCCCTGTCGTTCGCCGCGGCGGAGGCCATCGACCGTCTGCTGATGCCGGCAAGCGTGTCGCTGCCGATCGTCGGCGTTGCTCTCGGAGTGTCCGTGCTGGTGGGCATCGTGGCGGGCTTCATTCCGGCGTGGCGCGCCTCGCGCCTCAACCCGATCGACGCCCTGCGCTACGAGTAGGGGAGGAAGCTGTGGCAACGACCGCCTTCAACCACCCCCAGTTCTCGACGCGCTGCCGCCTGTCTCCTGTCACCCATCACGTATCAGATATCACCTGTCACGCATCACCCTCTCCGAGTTCCGCATCATGATCTGGCTCGAGGGACTCAAGATGGCGCTGGGCGCGATCGGCGCCCACAAGCTGCGATCGGCGCTCACCCTGGTCGGCATCATCGCCGGCGTGGCGGCGATCATCGCGGTCATGACCGGGGTCTCGGTGATCCAGAATCAGATGGAGGCCGAGCTGAGCGTGCTCGGGAGTCGGGTCTTTCAGGCGCAGAAGTACCCGCCGTTCGGCTTCGAGGACCACAACAACCGGAACTTCCGCGAAATCCAGCGCTGGCCGCCGCTGACCGTCGACCACGCCGACTTGATCCGCGAAAAGGTGAGGACCGCCGATCTGGTCGGGGCTGAGCTGTGGCAGTTCAGCGTCCGGGCGAGCTTCCGGGGCGAGACCACCGAGCCCGTCAACATGATCTGCGGTGGGACGCCCGAGTACCCTGAGAACAACACCCACTTCGTGGAGCTGGGGCGCAACATCTCGAACGAGGATGTGCGGGTGGACAGAAACGTGGTCGTGATCGGCTACCAGCTCGCCCAGTCCCTGTTTCCGTTCACCGACCCGGTCGGCAATGAAATCAAGGTCGACGGCCGCAGGTACACGGTCCAGGGCGTCTTTGCCGAGCGCAAGTCAGCGATGGGTGGCAACTTCGACAACTACGTCCTGATGCCGATCACGACCTTCCAGAAAGTGTACGGGGCGCGAGATTCCCAGGGGGTGCCGCGATCGGTGAACATCACGGTGCGGGCGGTGTCGGCCGAGGCGCTCGAGGACGCCATGGAGGAGACGCGGGCGGTGCTGCGGGCAGCGCGCGGCCTCAGCCCCCGCGATGAGGACAACTTCTTCTTCTTCACCACCGACAGCCAGATCAAGGCGTTCAACACCGCGACCGCCAACCTCAAGAAGGGCGCCTTCGTGCTCGGCATCGTCGCGCTGCTCGTCGCCGGCATCGGGATCATGAACATCATGCTGGTGTCCGTGACCGAGCGGACGCGGGAGATCGGCATCCGCAAGGCGCTGGGCGCCAAGCGCGGCGCGATCCTGTTCCAGTTCCTGCTCGAGGCGATCGTGCTCTGCAACATCGGCGGCGTGCTCGGCGTCGCGGCCGGGTTCGGCCTCGGCAACCTGGTCAGCGTGTTCACCGACTTCGCGGTTCACGTGCCGCTCGAGTGGGCGGTTCGGGGACTGCTGTTCTGCACCGTGGTGGGGGTCGTCTTCGGCATGTGGCCGGCGGTCCGGGCCTCCCGATTGGTTCCCATCGATGCGCTTCGTTACGAGTAGCGACGCCCCCGACGGACGGTGCCGGCGCGTTGGCGTTCTCCGAGAACGTGATGATTACCGACCCCAGCGATGGGCAGCCGCAGATCGCCCCGACCCTGCGCGGCCTCGACGACGCGATCCGCTGATGCTCTGCCTGGGGCAAGTCCCGTCAAACGGTCGCCGGCATCGCCGTCAGGAGGATGTCCTTGGCTTCCATGGTTGGGGTCCTGCTCAGCACCGTCGCGGCGAAGCGCAGCTGGACAACTCGGCCGCTTGAGGCGATGAAGCCGCAGCTCCCGCTGACGGCTTGGCCCTCGGGGCCGTTGACGAGCTCTTCCACGACCTCCCGGAAGGAGGCTCGGTCGCGGGCTTCGACGAGGCGATTCACCAGCATCTCCTCGCTCACCGCGAGCTCGTCCTGGCCGTACCCGAGGAGGTCGGTGACCCGGCTGTTGACGTAGCTGCAGCGCTGGCTCTCGGCATCGAAGGTGAGGATGAGGCACGGCGCTCTTTCGACCGCCTCTTGGAAGAACTCGTCGTTGCGCCGCAGGGAGTCCACCGTACGCCGGAGCTCCTCGGCCTCGTGGGTCAACCGCCGGTTGGTCTGAGCCAGGCTTTCTGTGCGCTCGGCGACCAGAGCTTTCAGGTGGCGGTTGAGGTTGTCCGACTCCTCCTCGGCGCGCCTCCTGACCTGAATGTGCCGCTGCATCGGCCGGAACAGAAAGAGGTAGAGAAACGGCGTCGCCAGCACGGTGATCACGACCCCGTCGGCGAGCGCCTGACGAGTGTCGGCATCGGCGGCAGGGCCGAGAGAACCAGCAGCACCACCACCGCGCCGAGGAGCACCCCCAGAGCGGTGATGATGAGGAGCCGCTTCGGGCTGGGCGTTCGATCGACCTCGTCGGTGCGCTCGTGATCGGCATGCTGGGGATGTGCGTCACTCTTCATGGTGCTGTCACCTCGGCTCCGAGCCTGCGAGCCGCCGGACTGTGGGCGGCACGTTGCTCGCGTTGACGGTCGCGCTTCAGGATACTCGACTGCTTGCCGAGCAGCCTCTGGCAACGAAACCGGCCGCCCCCGTTTGGCGGGAGCGGCCGGGTAGAGCAAGCGGAGTCTCACAATGCGGTGCCTGCTGCGGTCAGGGCTCCTTTCGGGCCGCCGCGGTCCGGCCCGCGCGATCCGGGTGCAGCCACGCCGCAAGGGCCGGCAGCAGGACGATCGCGCCGATCATGTTGAACAGGAACATGAAGGTCAGGAGCAGGCCCATGTCGGCCTGGAACTTGAGCGGCGAGAAGATCCACGTCGCGACGCCGGTCGCCAGGGTGATGCCCGTGAACAGCACGCCGTTGCCGGTGATGTTGAGGGTCTCGCGGTAGGCCTCGTGGAGCGGCACGCCGCGGGCCATGATGCTGCGCAGGCGGCTGAAGATGTAGAGGCCGTAGTCGACGCCAATGCCGACGCCGAGCGCGACCACCGGCAAGGTCGACACCTTGAGCCCGATCTCGAGCATCGCCATCAGGGCGTACGAGAGCAGCGAAACCAGTGCGAGCGGGATCATGATACACAGCGTCGCACGCAGTGACAGGTAGGTGACCAGGCAGAGCAGGCCGACTGCCGCGAACACCCACAGCAGCATCGGGAACTGGGCCGCCGACACCGCCTCGTTGGTCGCTGCCATGACGCCGACATTGCCGGAGGCGAGGCGGAAGCGGACCTTGTCCCAGGCGTTTTCCTGAGCGAACCCCTTCACGGCTGCGACGATACCGTTGATTGTCTCCGCCTTGTGGTCCTTTGTGTAGATGTAGACCGGCATCACGCTGCAGTCGGAGTTGAGCAGGCCGGTCGAGGTGTCGATGTACGTCACCGCCTGGGCCATCGTCGACGGGTTGCGAGGCAGCACGCGCCACTTCGGCGCACCCTCGTTCCAGCCGGCGTTGACCACCTTCGCCATCGTCCCGACCCCGAAACACCGACTGGACTCCAGGGACGTTGGCCATCTCCCACTCGAAGCGGTCGATGGTGTGCATGACGTCATAGTCGGTGCAGCCCTCGGGCGCCGACTCGATGATGACGGTGAGGACGTCGACGCCGATGGCGAAGTGACTCGTGATGACGCCGGTGTCGATGTTGTAGCGCGAGTCCGCGCGCAGCTCCGGCACCCCGGGGTGCAGGTCGCCGATCTTGACCTGATTGCCCTTCCACCAGCCGAACGCGAACAGCAGCGCGGCGACAGCGAGGATCGGCAAGGCGACCTTCGGCTCCGCCGCTCGCGCGAGCCGGTTCCAGAGCTTATCCATGTGGCGGTGCCGCCGCTTGAGCTTGAGGTGGTAGATGTCGTCGAGGTGGACATGGGACATCAGCACCGGGACCAGCACCAGGTCGGTGAAGATGATCGCGGCGACACCGAGGCTTGCCGTGATCGCCATCTCCTGGATCATGCGGATCTTGATCAGCATGATGGTGATGAAGCCGATGGTGTCGGTGAGCAGGGCGACGCCGCCCGGGATCAGCAGCCGGCGGAAGGTGTTGCGCGCCGCGGTCTGGCTGTCGGCGCCCTCGTAGACCTCGGCGCCGTAGGCGCTCACCATCTGGACGCCGTGACTGACGCCGATCGCGAACACCAGGAAGGGCACCAGGATCGACATCGGGTCGATGCCGTAGCCGAGCAGGGTCAGCACGCCGAGCTGCCAGATGACCGCGATCAAGGAGCTGGCGAGCGGGATGAGGGTCAGCTTGATCGACTGCGAGTAGATGTAGACCAGGACCGCGGTGATGAAGAAGGCGACCACGAAGAAGAGCACGACCCGCGCCGCGCCGGCCGCGATGTCGCCGATGACCTTGGCGAAGCCGATGATGTGGTAGTCGAAGTCCACGCCGACGTCGTGGTTCGAGTACTTGAGGCGGATCTGCTCGAGCTGGTCGGCGACGTGGATGTAGTCGAGGCGCTCCCCGGTATTGGGGTCGACCTCGAGCAGCTCGGCGGAGATGATCGCGGCCGAGAAGTCATTGGCCACGAGGCGGCCGTAGTAGGGGGACTTGAGGATGTTCTCCCGGACCTGGGCCAGCCCCTCCGGCGTCGGCTCGAACTCGTCCGGGATCACGTTGCCGCCCGAGATACCGTCCTCCACCACCTCGGTGAAGCGGACGTTGGGCGTGAACAGCGACATCACCCGGGTGCGATCGACGCCGGGGATGAAGAAGACGTCGTCGGTGGCCTCGCGCAGGACGTCGAAGTACTCGCGAGTGAAGATGTCACCGTCGCGAGTCTTGAGCGCGATGACGACCCGGTTGGCACCGCCGAACTGATCCCGGTACTCGAGGTAGGTCTGCATATAGGGGTGCTTCAGCGGCAGCAGCTTGGCGAAGCCGGCGTCGACCCTGAGGTGGGACGCCTGCCAGAGCATAAAGCCGGTCATCAGCACGAAGAACAGGATCACCAGCTTGCGGTTGTTGAAGATGAGATTCTCGAGCCGCGGGATCATCGGACACCCGTCCCTTCAGGACCACCCGGCCCAATGGCGGTCAGTTCGTCAACCGGCTGCGTGGCCAGTCCCCGGCTCCCGACGACGAGCAGCCGTTCGCCGTCGATCTCGACCACCGACGAGATGCCGAAGCGGTCGCGCCGTGGGTGCGTCGAAAAGCTGTGCCCGCCATCCGTGCTGGTCAGCATCATCCCCTCGAGGCCGACCACGAGCGGGCTCCCGTCACGCAGGCGGATGGCGTCCGTCAGCATCGCCTCGGTTCCAGTCTCGATCGCCTGCCAGCTCTCGCCGGCGTCGTCGGACCGAAAGAGATGGCCGCGCAGTCCGGCCAGCAGAAGGGCGTCGCCGTCCAGCGGCAGCGTGACGAAGAACGACCCCTCGTAGGGAGAAGCGAGCTCGAGCCAGGTCTCGCCGCCATCGTCAGAGCGATAGATCGTGCCTGCCTCGGCCGCGATGTACAGCTTCCCCGTGTCCGAGCGCGAGAGGTGATGGAGGTGGTAGTCCGAGTCGCTGATCGCGCGCTCCTCCCAGGTTTCTCCACCGTCGCGGGTCTCGGCGAAAAGCCCGTAGGCGCCGATCGCGAAGCCGTGGTCGGCATCTGCGAACCAGACGTCGAGGAAGGGGCGCTCCTGGTCCGGATCCTGAGCGAGAAGTTGCCAGGTGGCGCCGCCGTCACGGGACCGCAGGATCACCGCGTCGTGGCCGACCGCCCAGCCGAGGTTGCGGTCATGGAAGTGGACCGCCGTGAGGGTTGCGATGGTCGGAACCTGGGACTGGCTCCACGATGCGCCGTCATCGGACACGAGGATGTGGCCGCGCTCCCCGACCGCGATCAGTCGGCCGTCCATCGACGCCGCGTCCAGCAACAGGGAGCGGCTCGCGAGCGGCGCGATGACTGCCGTCGCGGGATCTGGCGGCGGCGCGGACTGGGCGGCAGCCGGCAGCGCAGTCCACGGCGACAACGCGAGGCACAGGACGCCCACCAGCATGGTGGCATCCAGGCGCGTCACGCCAAGGGTCTTCGATGCTCGATTGGAGTCCATTGGAGCATTCTCCTCCCGTCAAGAAGGGAATCGCGGCCGGACGGCTTCGGTCCGGCCGCGATGATCCATCGGAGCGACTTAGCGCACGCCTTCGCGCCGCAGCGCCTCCGGCGTGTAGTCCTCGAGGGAGCGCTTGATGTTGAACTCGGTGCTGAAGTTCTCGTTGTCGAGCCCGAGCGCCAGGTAACGTCCCGCCTGGAGGTCGGTGTGCACCTCGAGCGTCGTCCAGAAGCACGGTACGTCGTAGAAGTTGATCGAGTGGCCCTCGGAGACCCGCCACAGCTGGTCGCGGTTGTCGTAGTTGTCGACCACCAGGATCTGCCAGCTATCCTCGTCGACGTAGAACACCCGGCGCTTGTAGATGTGACGCTCACCCTCGCGGAGGGTGGCGTCGACCACCCACGCGCGGTGGAGCTCGTAGCGCGGGTACTCCTGGTTGATGTGCAGCGGCTTCAGGATGTCCTTGTACTTGAGGTCGGGTCCGTGCAGCTTGTAGGAGTTGTACGGGACGTAGATCTCCTGCTTGCCGACCAGCTTCCAGTCGTACTTGTCGACCGCGCCGTTGAACATGTCGAGCTGGTCCGAGGTGCGCATCCCGTCAGCCGCGGTCCCCGGGTTGTCGTAGGCGACGTTCGGGGCCCGCCGGACCCGGCGCTGGCCCGGGTTGTACAACCACGCGCTACGGTGCTCCTTGACCTGGTTCAGGGTCTCGTGGACCAGCAGCATGCCACCCGCGAGCCGCGACGGCGCGAGCACCTCCTGCTTGAAGAAGAGGATCTTGTTGTTGAGGTCCTCTTCCTTCATGCCGTCCATGCTGTAGAGCATGTAGAACTCGTCGGCGAAGTCGACCAGGGTGTAGTCACCGCCGCGAGTCGGCGCGGCCTGAGAGACGAGGCGCGCGACGCCTTCGCTGCGATAGCGCAGGAGGTGATTCCAGATCACCTCGATCCCGGTCTTGGGGATCGGGAACGGATAGCCGTTGATCGCGCCGGTCACGCCGTAGCCGTTCTCAACCAGCTTCGCGGTCGTCGCGATCTCCTTGGTCTTGTCGTAGATGCGCTGCGGGAAGGACGCGCTGCGGCGCGTCGGGTAGACGTTCATCTTGTAGGTCGGGTAGGTCTTGAGGAGCGCCTCCTGCCCCGGGGTCAGCTTGGCGGCGTACTGTCCGCGTTCTCGCCGGTGATGGTGAACAGGATCTTGTCGGCCGCGAACGGATCGACGTGGTGCTTGCCGGGCTTGTAGCCGGCCGGAGCCTTGGTGATCCCGCCCTCCCAGGCCGGAATCGTGCCGTCGGCGTTGCCGGCCTTCTCGGCGCCGAGCGGGGTCAGGTCCTTGCCGAGCCGTGCCGCCTCATCCGGTGTCAGCTGGGCGTTCAACGCGCCCGAGCCAACCGTCAGCACCACCGCGACGCATGCCAGCGATGCCAGTAGCTGTCGTGTCATGTCCATCTCTCCCTTCCTTCCCTAGAACGAGAACTTCACCGACGACGCGACGAAGTCGCGATCGTTGATGAGGTTCCAGCGGCCCGCACCGTCGTACATGGTGTAGCTGAGATCGACCTCCCAGGGGTTCTGGTAGTTGCAGTCCAGACCCAGGGTCAGGGCGTAGAGCCCCTCGATGAAGTTGCCGCCGGGCGCCGGCGACACGCCGTTGACGTCCTGCTGCCAGCCGAAGCGCGGCGACAGGTTCCAGGCGCCGAGCGCGTTGATGTAGTCGAGCCGGCCCGCGAGGCGGTAGCCCCACGAGGTGGCATCGGCGAAGTGCTCGGCCTCCTCGTAGGCCTTGCCCGCGTGCGCGCCGCCGGGGGCGCTGTGGATCGGGTTGCCGCTGGTGTAGGTGCCGGGTCCCTCGAACCGCAGCACGTCCTTCGACGGCATGTCGAAGACGTAGCTGAGCGCGGGCTCGAACACGAGCACGCCCTGGTCTGCGCCGAGCATAGGACCGAACACCTTGGTCATGGTGAACTGGACCTGCGACGAGTCGTGCAGGCGGTAGCCGTCGATCTGCTCGGAGAACGCGACTCCGCCCGGAACCACCTGGTTGGTCGCGGCGAGCCCCGGCGAGATCGGCGACAGCGACGCGAACAGCAGCTCGACGTCGTCGACCAGGTAGGGCACGTCCTGGCGGTAGGACACCTCGCCCTGGAAGGCGATGCCCGAGGTGCCGAGCTGCGAGTTCCAGCTCAGGCCGTAGAGCTTGATGTCCTCGGGGTAGGCGGGGAACCAGCGGCGGTGTTGGAGAACGCCGAGGTGCCGCGGCCTGTCCCGCTTGCGCGGCCGCGGCGTCGACCTCAGGGTTGACACCGGGCGGGACCCCGAAGTACTGGTAGACGCCATCGCCGCGGACTGGCCGGCCGCCTGCGCGGCCATCGCGCCCTGGAGCGTCCCGGCGACGCCGTTGATGACCGGCAGCCGGCTGTGGTAGTTGATGAAGTAGAAGCCGAACTCGGTGTCGCCCAGGCCGGAGGCGAAGATCCGCATGTTGATGCCGTACTGGCCGTCGTCGACGCCTCTTCGGTCGTGGCCCTGGGCACGCTCATGAAGGGGTAGTCCACCGGCGGCTGCACGAACCACGGCGACTCGCCGGTGTCGGGGAAGCTCGCGAAGGCGAGGAACACGTGCTCGCCGCCGCGCCCGGCGAAGTCATTGGTCGAGAAGTAGGTGCCGGGCGGATCGATGACGACCTCCTCCCAGTCGTACTGGTAGAACGCCTGGAGCTGATCGCCTGGGACGGGGAGATCGACGCCCAGACCATGCCGACCGGCAGCAGGGCGTCGCGCAGCTCGGCGCCGGGCACGCGCAGGGCGCTGACGTCCACCGGGTTGATGACGTTGATGCCGTTCTGGATGAAGGTGCTACTCGCCCCAGCTCAACACCTGCTGGCCGACGCGGATCTCGCCGGGCATGCTGCCGAGCCGGAACTTCGCCCAGGCGAAGGCGTCGAGCAGCTCGGCGCGGCTGCCGACCCGGTCGAGCGCCTCGTCGGTGAGCGGCGTCCGCTCGGTGTCCCCGTTCTCGATCTCGTAGTCGTAGAAGCCGAAGCCGCGGACGAAGACGCCGAAGTTCTTGTACGCGAGCTCGACCTCGACGGTGGCGCTGAGGGCGTTGCTGAAGATCCCCTTGTCGAAGTTGAGGTTGCCGTCGTCGCCGTTGACCGACCACGCGGTGCCGCCCTCGAAGGGGCCGATGATGCTCAGGTCGCGGTCCTCGACGCGGTACGCCGCGCCCCACGAGAGCGTCGTGTCGAGGTTGAGCTTGAAGTCCTTCCCCTCGGCCAGGTCGATGCCGAACGCGGGCGTCGTGGGGAGCACCAGGCAGGCCACCAGGATGGCCGCGAGGCCGAGTCGCCCTCCCAGCGCCACCATTCTCCGTGCAGTCACGCCGTTCATTTCCTCCCTCCTTCTCCTTCACATGGGTGTCGGTGTTGGCGGTCAGTCCTCATCCCTGTCCCCGAGGCCAGGGTCTGATGGTCTGGCTGGATCCTCCTTTGTCGTGGTGTCGTCCGTGCCCAGCGGGGTGAGGAATCGATCGGGCACTGGTGATGGTCTGACCGAAGGCGGGTGGGAGCGCGGCCGGCCCGCGCAGGCGGGAGCTCGCTCCGCGACCGCGGAAGAACACCGAGCCCCAGTGTCGATGCGGTGACCCACGTCGAACTCCTCAGCCGATCTGTCGGGGTTACCCCCCCCTCGGAACGGTGTCTCGACGACGTTTCCACTCCCTCGGTTGACCCAACGAGTCTGCGCCGGAAGCCGCGCGTTCCATCTTGGCTGCGATGACCTGGCAAGGAGCCTACCATGGACCAGATCGGTTTGACAATCCCGGTTCGAGGCGATGCCAGAGTTGAGCGAATTGACTGCCACCGGCCGCAGACCGGTGGCAGCGTCGACCGCGGCGCGGCGGATTCGCGAGTCGGCCCGCGCGTCAGCCAGGGGTGGCGGGGATCACCCGGATGGAGGCGCAACGGTGCCATAATCGGACCGCCATCAGCACCGGGAGGTGCCATGAGCCCAGAGCGAGATCGTCACTGTTCGCACAGGTGGGAGGCGAGCCCGCCGGCAGCAGCGTCCCCCTCTCCGCTGCTGCGCCGCTGGTTCGCCACCAACGCGATGCTGGCGGGATTCCTGGCGCTCGCCTGGCTGCTCCTGCGGAGCGGTCCCAGGCCGAGCCGGCTCGCCTATCCCTGCCAGCGGGCGGCGCTGTCGACTGCGATGCTCGCCTTCGGTGCGCCGCTGATCGGGTTGGTGGTCGCCGCGCGCCGGCACCTTGCGGCCGGGCTGCGCAGCCCGCTCGGCGTCGCGGCCACCGCCCTCGTGGTCGTCCTCGGGCTGGCCGCGGCCGGCTACCTGGCCGGCGTGGACGCGGCGGACGCGCCCCTGCTGGTGCCGCCCCGCGACTACCGGGCGCAGCTCTTCCACGCCACCGGCTGCCCGCAGGACCCGGTCGGTGACCACTTCCCGGGCCTCGACGGTCTCCTCCAGCTGATGGGGGCCCAGGGCCTCAAGATCTACCGCTCGGCCACCGTCACTCCGCTGTCGGGCCCGGACGGCATCGTCGGCGTCGACGATGTCGTGCTGCTCAAGATCAACTACCAGTGGCCCGAGCGGGGCGGCACCAACACCGACCTGCTGCGGGGCCTGATCCGGGTCCTCGTCGATCACCCGGACGGATTCACCGGTGAGGCCGTGGTGTGCGAGAACACGCAGTTCGCCAACGCCGACGACTTCGACCGTTCGCTCAACAACGCCCAGGACCCCGGGCTGTCGCCGCGCGACGTCGTCGACCACTTTTCGGGCCTCGGCCACCAGGTCTCGATCACCGACTGGACGGTCCTGCGCTTCACTGCCGTCTCCGAGTACTCCCAGGGGGACATGGCGGACGGCTACGTGGTGTATCCGAACGATCCGCAGCTCGGCGGCCGAATCTCCTACCCGAAGTTCGAGACCGCAAACGGCAGCTACGTGAGCCTGCGGGACGGGATCTGGGATCCGGCGACCGGCTACGACCGCGAGCGACTGACCGTGATCAACCTGCCGGTGCTCAAGTCGCACCACGCGACCTACGGCGCGACCGCCTGCGTCAAGCACTACATGGGCGTGGTTTCCGGCGAGCTCGACACCAACTCTCACAACGCGATCCGCTACGGCCTGCTCGGCGCGGTGATGGGCGAGACCCGGCCACCCGACCTCAACATCCTGGACGCGGTGTGGATCAACGCCAATCCGTTCGACGGGCCGTGGACCTCGTACGACACCGCGACCCGCCGCGACGAGCTGGTGGCCGGGGTGGACCCGGTGGCGATCGACATCTGGTCGGTCACCAACATCCTGATTCCGGCCTTCCTCGACAACGGCTACTCGCCGCCGTGGCCGCACCCCGAGGCCACGCCGGACGATCCCACCGTCGGACTTCCGGGTCTACCTCGACCACTCGATGAGCGAGCTGTTGGAAGCGGGCTACGACGCGACCAACGACTTGGCGGCGATCGATGTCGTCACGGTGGACCTGTCGCTCGCGGTCTTCGCCGACGGCTTCGAGTCGGGTGACACGGCGGCGTGGTCGGGGACGGTCCCGTGACCGACCCTGAGCCCGCCAGCGTGGGCTCCAGGCGGGCGCGCTCCTGTCACCGGGTAGTCGGGATCTCCTCCGGGAGACGGGGCGCCGAGCTGAACCGCTGGGCGCACCCACGACATGAGTCCGGAGCGACGAGGACCAGGCGCCTCGCCTTCCTGTGCGGTCTGATCCTGCCCGCGTTCGTGCTGTGTCAGGTCGCTGCAGGGTCCTGCGAGCTGGGTGTCGTTGCGGCTGGGGTCGACATTGCGGTGAGCCCCGAAACCGGCGACGTCATCGTGGTCGCACAGGGCCTTCGCGTCTTCCGCTCCACCGACGGTGGCGCGAGCTACTCGCAGTACTCGATTGGGGTTGAGGGCTCGTGGCCGAGCGTCGCCTTTCGGGGCCCGGACCTCTTTGTTGCTGCCGGAAGGTGGGGGGAACCGAACGAGATCTTCTTGCTCCACTCGATCGATGGTGGTGCCTCGTTTTCAGAACCCCGAGTCGTGTACTCCTCGGCGGCGAACCTGGTCGTCGATCCGGAGCTGCTGGTGATGCGGGACGGCACTCTCATGGTCTTCGCTTCCGAGATGATGAGCGGGAACAGCGACCTCCTTGCCTTCGTGATTCACGTCTTCTGGTCAACCGACAACGGCTGGACGTGGCTGCAACTTCCGGACGCGGTGGTTGGTCCTCCCTTCCCCCCTGCGATCGAGGACGCCAAGGCCTTCGAGCTTTCGAACGGAGAGCTGCTGCTGGCCTACGAGAGGGAGATGGTGGACCTTGGCGAGTCCCGGCTCGAGCAGATCCGCTCTCGGGACGGCGGCCTGACATGGGAGCAGCCGACCATGATCTGGCAGGATGTTCCCGGTTCGGACAACGAGCCGGGCGGGTACCTCGATGTCGGCCCCGACGGGCTCTGGTTTCTGGCATCGACCGACGAGGACTCGCTCGAGACCTATGCCGATGCCATCGTCAAGCGCAAGGTGTCGGCCGACGGGGGAGCGAGCTGGGCCGACAAGGCGACTCTCGTGGACGAGCGCGATCAGATCGTCTACGGTGGCGCGGTGACCTCTGAGGGGATCGCCGTTCTGGCGACGGTGCGTCGATTCTCCACGCCACCGCGCTTCCTCAACGTCTATCACATCGACCCGCACGTCACAGGCATGTGGGCTTGCGCACCCCTGATCTTCATTGACGGCTTCGAGGAGGGCGGTGCCGCCAGATGGTCGGCGGTTGTGCCGTGATCTCACAGTTCGAGCTTCCTCGTCACCCCTTGCCCCGCGAGTCTCGCGACAGGTCGCGCGCTCGAGGCACATGGAATCTCCAGCGCAGCCCGACGCCGGCCGGCGAGGGCTCGGGGCCGCGGTCTCAGGGTGCATCGGCCAATCTCTGGTCGCCGGCGTGAGTCGCGGTCTTCCGACGAGACGGCGTATCATGTCTCGAGGATCGGTGAGCGTCGATGCCGAGGAGGCGAGGCCGGGTCGTGGACAAGCGGATTGAGCGACTGATCGACACGATCCGGGCCGGGATCATCGGTGATGACCGGTCGATTGACGGCCCGTTCGGGCCGCGCCGCGTGACCTACGCGGACTACACGGCCTCGGGGCGGTCGCTCGGCTTCATCGAGGACTTCATCCGCGACGAGGTGCTGCCGCTCTACGCCAACACCCACACCGAGACCTCGACCACCGGCCTGCAGACAACCCGCTTCCGCGAGGACGCGCGCCGGCTCATCCACCGCTCTGTGGGGGCCTCTGACGACGACGTCGTGATCTTCTGCGGATCCGGCGCGACCGGCGCGATCAGCAAGCTGATCGAGGTCCTCAACCTGCGCCTGCCCGCCGACCTCAACCAGCGATTCAGCCTGGAGTCGCACATCCCAGCGGCCGAGAGACCGGTTGTCTTCATCGGCCCCTACGAGCACCACTCCAACGAGATCCCGTGGCGCGAGTCGATCGCCGAGGTGGTGGTGATCGCCGAGGACCACGACGGGCAGATCGACCGCGAGCATCTCGAGCGAGAGCTCGTGGCGCGCCGCGACCGGGCGCTCAAGATCGGCAGCTTCTCCGCCGCCTCGAACGTCACCGGGATCACGTCGGACACGCACGGCATCACCGAGCTGCTGCACCGCCACCGCGCGGTCGCGCTGTGGGACTTCGCGGCGGCGGCGCCGTACGTCGGCATCGACATGAACCCGGCGGGGCTGCCCGAGGCAGCGAAGGACGCGGTCTTCATCTCGCCGCACAAGTTCATCGGCGGGCCGGGGACGCCGGGCGTGCTGGTCGTGAAGCGGCGGCTGCTGACCAACCGGGTCCCGACGGTGCCGGGCGGCGGAACCGTCAGCTATGTCAGCGCGTCGAGCCACAGCTACATCCCGGACCCGATCCACCGCGAGGAGGGTGGCACCCCCGCCATCATCGAGTCGATCCGGGCGGGCCTCGTGTTTCAGCTCAAGGACGCGGTCGGCGAGGAGGCGATCGAGTGTCGCGAGCGCTCGTTCATCGAGCGCGCGGTGGCCTCGTGGTTGGCCAACCCCAAGCTCGTCATCCTCGGCAACCCGAGCGCCCGACGGCTGTCGATCGTGTCGTACCTGGTGCGCCACGGCGAGCTCTACCTCCACCACAACTTCGTGGTCGCGCTGCTGAACGACCTTTTCGGCATCCAGGCGCGCGGCGGCTGCTCGTGCGCGGGGCCCTATGGCCACCGCCTGCTCGGGATCGACATCGAACGGTCGAGCCGCTTCCGCGAGGCGATCGAGTCCGGATGCGAGGGGGTCAAGCCGGGCTGGGTCCGGATCAACTTCAACTACTTCATCTCCGAGGAGACCTTCGAGTTCATCCTCGAGGCCGTCCATCTGATCGCCCGCGACGGCTGGAAGCTGCTGCCGCTCTACGAGTTCGAGCCGGAGACCGGGCTGTGGCGGCACCGCGATCGCGGCCGCGTCGCGGCCGGGCTCGGTCTTGACGACGTCAGCTACGCGTCGGGTTCGATGCACTATCCCACGCGCCACATCACGGAGCCGGCTGCGGCGGTGCGGGGCTACCTGGCGGAGGCGCGCCGGATCGTCGCGCGCGCCGAGCGCGAGCAGGGACCGCAGGCCAGCGCGCGGCCGTTGGAGCCGCAGCTCGAGACGCTGCGGTGGTTCGCGCTGCCGGGCGACGTCGCCTGAGGTTCGCTCCGGGACGGCTCAGTCGTGAGTCGGGCTGCGGCCGTTGTCGACCCCGGCCTCCCAGCGGCTGATCGGCTGGTCGTCCTCGGTCAGCTCGTCGATGAGCTCGATCTCGCTCTGGCGGTAGTGGAATCGATCCGCCGGCACTGCCGGGGCCTTCTCCGACTCCTCCGTCCACACCATGGCCTGGAAGTGGCTTCCGTTCAGGTAGAAGGGGCCGCTCAGCGGCTGCCACCCGGTGGTGATCCTGAGCTGGACCTCTGCCACGAGGCGGTCGATCGAGGTGGCCTCAACCACGTCATACCTCAGGACTTTGTCCATGCGACCTCCACCTGAACCGGTGAGCCCGTGGCGGATGGCCAAGTATAGAGCACCTCCGGTTGACGTGAACAGGCGGCAGGCAGGGCGGGCTGTGGAGGGTCAGGGGACCCAGGCGTAGCCGAGCTTGACGAAGACGCTCTTGATGGCCGGGGTGAGGTCGTAGGTGGCATCGCCGCGCGAGTCCTCCGAGTAGCCGACGAAGACGACGGTCCGCGGGTTGACCTTGTACGAGAACAGCAGCTGGGCGTAGAGCTCCTCGTCGCGAGAGCCCCGACCGTCCTGGTAGAGCTCGGTGTTGTAGTCGTAAACGACGTGCTGGAGGATGGCGCGAATGAATGTCCGCACGTTGAGCTGCCAGGTTCCTTCGAGCTGGGCGATGTTGGCCCGGTACAGCCAGCCGCGGTCGACGTCCATGGTCTCGTGGAGGTTGTCGACCTCGAAGCGGAGGTGGCGGCCCAGCCGGTACACCAGGCCCAGGTCGACGGTGACGGCGTCCCCTTGCTGGACGTTGGCGTAATCGACCTGACCACCGGCAATCAGGGCAACCCAGACCTGGCTGTCGCGGTTCGGCCGGAGGCCGAGCTCGAGGGCGAGCTGGCTGAGCTCGACTCCTCGCCGCCGTATCCTTCGCGGTGATAGCTGGGTTCGACCACGGCGTGGGACTCCAGCGGGCCCTGGAGCACGAACTCAACTGCCGCCTCCTGCTCCAAGAGGTTGCCGTCCTGGTCCTCGGAGTGGTTCAGCTCGACGTCCAGGTCGATCCGCGAGTACCAGCTGGTGTCAGTTGCGTTCCAGGTGTAGCCGGCGCCGACCTCGCCGAAGCGGTAGTCGACTCGCGGCATGAATCCGAGATCAGCGCGGAAGTCAGCACCGACGTCGTTGTAAACACCCCACCACGACACGGTTCGCGTCGCGTGCTCGTAGACGAGTTCGGCGGCGAGGTCTTCGAAGTCTCCGCTCGGCTGCTCGAACTCGGCGGCGACGTGGTCGGGGTAGAGGGTCGACGACCCCAACAGCTGGAGCATGATCCGGTCCTGCTCCGAGATCCGGAAGTCGCCGTCGATTCCGGCGACCCGGTTGCGTCGGGGGTCATGGGGCTCGGCCGGCAGTCCGGGCACGGCGCCGGGCAGACGGAGGTCTCGGACCACCCTGGTCACCTGACGAGCGCGGCCGATCGCCTCCTCGTTGTCGAGCAGGGACGCGGCCAGACGAGGTGTCATCGGTCGCGTCGCCGGAGCCGAGCGGGCGGCGTCGAGGATGCCCTCCATCGAGCCGAACGCCACGACCAGGGCGGCGGCGGTCTTCGCGCCGATGCCGGAGACCCCCGGCAGGCCGTCGGACGGATCCCCACGCAGGACCGCGAGGTCCACGTACGCCGTGGGCTCGACCCCGAAGCGCTCCACGGCGGCATCGCGGTCGACGAGGGGCCACTTCTCCATCCCGCCGTTGACCGTCAGCAGCACGCGTGTGCGATCGTCGATGAGCTGCACAAGGTCCCGATCACCGGTGACCACGATGCTGCTGCCCGCGGCCTGCGTCACGACGCTGCCGATCACGTCGTCGGCCTCGTACCCCTCCACGCCCCAGCGCGGCAGCCCGATGGCGTCGAGGATGCCGGCGATCGCCTCTGCCTGCGGCCCGAGCGACTCCGGCTCTGCCTCGCCGCCCGAGCCCTCCGGCCCCTCGGCGACCCGATGCGCCTTGTAGGTGGGCACGAGCTCGACGCGCCAGGCGGGTCGCCAGTCGGCATCCCAGCAGGCCACGAGGGCGGCCGGTCCGTGGGCGTCGACAAGACGGGTGATGGTGCTCAGGAAGCCGCGGACGGCATTGTGCGGACGCCCGTCCGGAGCGGTCATCTTCTCCGGCAGCGCGTAGAAGGACCGGTAGTACAGGGAGGCGGAGTCCAGGACCAGGACCGGGCGCGACGCAGGGGCCATGCGGGCAGTCTGGCATCACGCTGGTGGGGTCGGGGGCTGCACATAGACTCCGATGGACGAAGGAGGACGCCATGCACGGCGGTGACCATGGGGCGCGACTGGCCGCGATCCAGCAGCAGGCGACCCGGATCGGCGTCGACGCCGTCCTGGTCACTCCGGGGCCGGACCTGCGCTACCTCGTCGGCTACGACGCCGTACCGCTGGAGCGGCTCACCTGCCTCGTCATCCCGTCCACCGGCGACGCACTTCTCGTCGCCCCTCGACTCGAGGTGCTCGCCGCGCAGGCCAGCCCCGTGGGGGCGCTGGGCATGGGCATCCGCGACTGGGGTGAGCTGGACGACCCCTACGCCCTCGTGGCCTCCCTCTGCGCCGGTGCTCGCCGTGTCGCCGTCGACAACCACATGTGGGCGGAGAAGGTCCTCGCGCTGCGTGCCGCCATGCCGGGAGTCGACCAGGTCCTGGCCGGCCCCGTCATCTCGCACCTGCGCATGCGCAAGGACCCCACGGAGGTGGCGGCGCTGGTCGCCGCGGGTGCGGCGATCGACCGCGTGCATGCCGCCGTGCCGGGGCTCCTTCGCCCCGGCCGCACCGAGCGCGAGGTGGGTGCCGACATCGCCGACCTGATCCTGAGCGAGGGCCACGTGCGCGTCGACTTCATCATCGTGGGCAGCGGCCCCAATGGCGCCAGCCCGCACCATGAGGTCTCCGACCGCGTCATCGAGCGCGGCGACGTGGTCGTGGTCGACATCGGCGGGACGATGCCCGACGGCTACCGCAGTGACTGCACGCGCACCTACGCGGTCGGGCAGCCGCCGGCGGACTTCTTGTCCAGGTACGCGGCACTGCAGCGAGGCCCAGCGCGCGGCCGTCGACCACGCGCGCGCAGGCGTCACGTGCGAGAGCGTCGACGCGGCAGCCCGCGAGGTGCTCGTCGAGGCGGGGCTCGGCGACCTGTTCATCCATCGCACCGGCCACGGGATCGGCCTGGAGACGCATGAGGATCCGTACATCGTGGCGGGGAACTCGCTGGTCCTCGACGAGGGCATGGCCTTCAGCATCGAGCCGGGCTTCTACGCAGAGGGCCACTACGGCGCGCGCATCGAGGACATCGTGATCGCCACTCCGGAAGGTGTCATCGTGGCCAACCAGCAGCCCCGCGAACTGGTCGTCGCGTGATGGGGCACGCATGGAAGGGCGCCTCCGTCACGCGCCTGATGCCCACGGAGGAGTCCGTGGACCTCATGGCCCTGGTGGAGGACTTCGCCGCCCGAGAGCTCGCGCCACATGCCGCGCAGGCCGAGGCTGATGCGGAGTTCCCGCGTGCGGCCCTGCGCGCGCTCGGCGAGCTCGGAGTGCTGGGCCTGCCCTTCGACGCCGCCTACGGGGGAGGGGAGCAGCCCTACGAGGTCACCCTGCAGGTGCTCGAGGAGCTGGCACGGGCCTGGATGTCCATCGGCGTCAGCGTCAGCGTGCACTACCTGGCCTGCTTCCCCCTGGCCGCCTTCGGCACGGACGAGCAGCGCGAGCGCTGGCTGGCCGACATGGTGGGCGGCGACCTGCTGGGCGCCTACTGCCTCTCCGAGCCGCACTCGGGGTCGGATGCCGCCGCCCTGTCCACGCGGGCGGTCCTCACCGGGGACGGCTACGTGGTCAACGGCACCAAGGCGTGGATCACCCACGGCGGTCGCGCCGACTTCTACTCGATGATGGTGCGCACGCTCGGACGACGGGGCCCGCGGGATCACCTGCCTGCTCGTCGACGGCGCCACGCCCGGACTCACCGCCGCGCTCCCCGAGCGCAAGATGGGGCACGAACTCCTCGCCCACCGCTCAGCTCATCCTCGAGGGGATGGTCGTCCCGGCCGATCGGGTCATGGGCGTGGAGGGCGGCGGCTTCACGGTGGCGCTCGCGGGCCTCGACGCCGGCCGGTTGGGCATCGCCGCCTGTGCCGTCGGGCTGGCACAGGCGGCACTGGACGCCGCTGTCGCCTACGCGGGGGAGAGGCGGCAGTTCGGCCGCCCCATCAACGAGTTCCAGGGACTGTCCTTCATGCTCGCGGACATGGCCACCGCGGTCGCGTCGGCGCGCGCGCTCTACGTCGAGGCGGCGCGCCTCAAGGACGCAGGACTGCCGTTCGCGACCCTCGCCGCGATGGCCAAGCTCGCGGCGACGGATGCGGCCATGAAGGTGACCACGGACGCGATCCAGGTGCTCGGCGGCGCCGGATACACGCAGGACTTCCCCGTCGAGCGCTACTTCCGCGAGGCCAAGGCCCTGCAGATCGTCGAGGGCACCAACCAGGTCCAGCGCATGGTCATCGGCCGCGCGCTCGCTCGACCGCGCTCCGCCACGTGACCCCGCCCGCCTGGCGCGCCACCGACCGCGTGCTGCTCGTCGGGGGATCGATCTACTCGCCGGCCAGCCCGTTCGCGACCGCCATGCTCGTAGACGGGGACGAGGTGGCCTGGCTCGGCGAGGACTCCGCCGCCGCCGCGCACCGCGACAGCGCCGACCGCGTTGTCGACCTGCGTGGCGCCCTCGTCACCCCGGGCTTCGTGGATGCGCACGTGCACGCCACCAGCACGGGCCTGACCCTCACAGGACTGGACCTCTCGCGCACCGCATCCCTCAGTGAGGCGCTGGCCTTGCTCGAGGCGCGCGCCCGGGAGGTCCGGGGCGCGCCCATCATCGGGCACGGCTGGGACGAGACCCGCTGGCCGGAAGCACGGCCGCCGAGCCGCGAGGAGGTCGACCGGTCCACCTGGGGCAGCGTGGTCTACCTGTCCCGCATCGACGTCCACTCGGCCGTCGTGTCGAGCGCCTTGGCAGCCCAGGTGCCCGGGCTTCGCGACAAGGCCGGCTGGGACCCCATCGGGCCCCTGAGCCAGCACGCGCACCATGCGGTGCGAGAGGCGATCCTCGGCACCATCGGCGCAGGCCAGCGTGCCGCAGCCCATCGGGTGATGCGCGACCGCGCCGCGTCCCTGGGGATCGTCAGCATGCACGAGATGGCCGGTCCGACCATCTCCAGCGAGGACGACCTCGCCGAGCTGCTCGCCCTGTCCGCCGGCGAGCCCGGGCCGACCGTCGTGGGGTACTGGGGCCAGCTCGCCCGCGAAGGCGGCCTCGAACGCGCTCGGGAGCTGGGGGCGGTGGGCGTCGCGGGCGACCTCTTCGTCGACGGTGCCATCGGGTCACGCACGGCCTGCCTGTGCGCGCCGTACGCGGATGCGCCAGACAAGTTGGGAGCGGGGTACCTCGACGCAGACGAGATCGCGGAGCATGTCGTGTCCGCAACTCGGGCCGGCATGCAGGCGGGCTTCCACGTCATCGGTGACGCAGCCAGCGACGCCGTGGTCACCGGCCTGCGAACCGCGACGGAACGCGTGGGACTGCCGGCCATGCGGGCCGCCATGCACCGGCTCGAGCACGCCGAACTGCTCACCGACGACCACGTGCAGGCGCTTGCGGAGCTCGGCGTGACGGCCAGCATGCAGCCGATGTTCGACGGGCTGTGGGGCGGTCCCGGCGGAATGTACGAGCAGCGCCTGGGATCCGCCCGGGCCGCGGGCATGAACCGCTTCGCCGACCTCGTGTCCTCCGGCGTGCTCGTGGCCTTCGGCTCGGACGCCCCCGTCACCGACCTCGGGCCGTGGGCGGCCGTGCGTGCCGCGGTGCACCCCACGAATCCCGGCCAGGCGCTGTCGACCCGCGCTGCGTTCGGTGCGCACACCCGGAGCGGATGGCGGGCCATAGGCCAGCCGGAGTCCGGCACCCTCGCCCCGGGAGCACCGGCGCACCTCGCGATCTGGGCGGTCGACGACATCGTCGTGCAGGCGCCGGACGAGCGCGTGGCTGCATGGTCCACCGACCCCCGATCCGGGACGCCGGGACTGCCGCCGCTCGGGCCCGACCTGCCGCTGCCACGCTGCCTGCGGACGATCGTGCACGGACGGACCGTCTTCGACAGCGGTGAGCTCGACCCCTCATGACCAGTTCCACCGGGCCGCTGCTCCGCCTGCCGATGGCCGTGCTCGCCGCTGTCGGCGCGGGAGTCCTGCTGTGGTTGGCCTTCCCACCGGTCGGCTTCGGACCCAGTGCGGCCGGCGGCGTGGCCCTGCTCACCGCGGCGCTGTGGCGGGCGCGGCTGCGCCGCGGACTGGGACTCGGTCTCCTTGCCGGGCTCGTGTTCTTCGCGCTCCTGCTCGAGTGGATGCGCGTCATCGGCCCGGATGCCTGGCTCCTGCTCACCCTCCTGTGCGCCTCATGGATCGCCCTGCTCGGCATGGGCACCGCGCTGGTGACACGACTGCCGCTGGCCCCGGTGTGGGTCGGGAGCCTCTGGGTCCTCGACGAGGCGCTGCGTGCGCGCATCCCCTTCGGGGGGTTCCCCTGGGGCAACCTCGCCTTCGCCCAGCCGGACAGCTCCCTGGGGGACTGGGCGAGTGCCGGCGGCACGCCGCTCGTGACGTTCGCGGTCGCACTCGTGGGCGCCTCGGTCGTCTCCGCGGTCCTCGCCCTCCGCGCCGGTCAGTGGCGCGCCGCAGCGGGCTGGACGGCCACCGTGATCGCGCTGGGACTGCTGCCCATGGCCCTGCCCGTGCCGAGCGAGGGAGACGAGGTCGGAGGAGCGTCCTCCGCGACGGTTGCCCTCGTGCAGGGTGGGACGCCGCAGACGGGCATGGGCGCGATGGACGTGCGCCGTGCTGTCCTCGACAACCACGTCCGCGAGACGCTCGCCCTCGCTGAGGCGATCGATGCGGGCACGGCACCCCAGCCCGACTTCGTCCTCTGGCCGGAGAACTCCTCGGACATCGACCCCTTCGCGGACCCGTCGGTGGCGGAGGCGATCACCGGCGCGGCGCAGGCCGTCGATGCGCCGATCCTCGTCGGCGCCGTCACGGCGGTGCCGGACAACCCGATGGGCGTGTGGAACGTGGGCATCGTGTGGGACCCGGAGGCCGGCCCCACCCAGATGTACATCAAGACGCATCCGGTGCCGTTCGGGGAGTACGTACCCTTCCGTGAGCAGCTCGCCGGCGTCATCGGCCGGTTCGACCGGGTGCCCCGCGACTTCCTGCCGGGCACCGAGCCGGGCAACCTCGACATCGGGGGAGTCGCGATCGGCAACGTGATCTGCTTCGAGATCGCGTACAGCAGCGTCGTCGACGCGGTGATCGACGGCGGAGCGCGGCTGCTCACGGTTCAGACCAACAACGCCACCTACGGCGGCACGTCGCAGCCCGCGCAGCAGCTGGGCATCGAGCGGATGCGCGCGGGTGAGTTCGGGCGCACGGTCCTGGTCGCGGCCACCTCAGGCATCACCGCGGTGATCGGCACGGACCGGGCGATCCAGCAGCAGCTCGGCGAGGAAGAGACCGGCTGGCTCGTCGCGGAGGTCCCGCTGCACGGGAGCCTGACCCTCGCCGCCCGCGTGGGGCACCTGGTCGAGCTGCTGCTGTGCCTCATCGCCCTTGCGGCCGTCGGCGTGGCGGCGACCATGATGGTCCGATCGCGTCGGCGGCAAGCCGACGGCATCGCCTAGGCTGGCGGGATGTCGACTACGTCCTTCGCCGACCTGGGGCGGATCGTCGTGATCATCCCGACGTTCAACGAGCTCTCGACGCTCCCGGTCATCGTCTCCCGCGTGCGGGCGTCCGTGCCCGAGGCCGACATCCTCGTGGCCGACGACAACTCGCCCGACGGCACCGGGCGAATGGCCGACGAGCTCGCAGCCGCGGACGAGCAGGTGCATGTGATGCACAGGCTGGGCAAGGAGGGGCTGGGCGCCGCCTACCTCGCCGGGTTCGCATGGGCCCTGCAGGCCGGGTACGACGTAGTCGTCGAGATGGACGCCGACGGATCCCACCAGCCCGAGCAGCTGCCTCGCCTGCTGGACGCCCTCAGGACGGCCGACCTGGTGCTCGGGTCGCGATGGGTCCCGGGCGGCCGCACGGAGAACTGGCCCAAGAGCCGACAGCTGATCTCGCGAGGAGGCACCGCGTACACGCGGCTCATGCTGGGCGTGCCGATCCAGGATGCGACCGGGGGCTACCGGGCCTTCCGCGCCGACACCCTGCGCAAGCTCGACCTGCACGAGGTCGCCTCGCAGGGGTACTGCTTCCAGATCGATCTCGCGTGGCGGGCCGTGCAGCGCGGGCTCATCGTCCGCGAGGTCCCGATCACCTTCGTGGAGCGCACCGCCGGCACGAGCAAGATGAGCCGGAAGATCGTCGCGGAGGCGCTCTGGCGGGTGACCGTCTGGGGAGTCGACGACAAGGTGACCCGCGTTCGCCGCCGCTCCCATGCCCGCCGCTCGAAGGATGCCCCGTCGTGACGTTCCGCAGCCGACTCCTGCTCTTCGGCTATCCGCTGCTGGAGGTGCTGACGGCCTATGCGGTGGGGGTGTGGATCGGCTGGGGCTGGATGCTCCTGCTCCTGCTCGTCGGGATCCCCATCGGCTTCGCGATCATGCGCAACGCCGGTGATGCCGCGATGGTCGACCTGCAGCGTGCGGCGCAGAGCGGCCAGGAGCCGGACGCCGGCCGTCATGGCCTCGCGTTCCTGGGCGGCCTGCTGATCATGATCCCGGGCTTCTGGACCGATCTCGTGGGGCTGCTGCTCGTGCTGCCGCCGACCCAGCGGCTCCTGCGCGCACGCAGCCGGAACTGGCTCTCCTCGCGAGTGGCCACTGTCCGGATGCCCGGCGTGCACTACCCGGGGGGCGACGTGATCCAGGGCACGGTGATCAGGGAAGACGCCCCTCCGGGCACGCCACCCTCGAGGCCGCAGCCTCCGACGAGTCCGCCGGAGCTGACCTAGCGCCTAGGCGGACTTGCGAAGGTTCGCCCGCTGCTCGCCGCGCTGCTGGTGCAGGAGCGCCAGGCGCTCCTCGAGGAGGACCTCGAGGTCGGCGATGGTGCGCCGCTCGAGGAGCATGTCCCAGTGGGTGCGCTGGTGCTTCTCGGGCTTCGCCTCAGGTGCGTCCACGTCAGGACGGGTCGCGAGGCGGCCGCAGCGGCAGTTCCACTCGAAGGGGATCTCCTCGGCCTCCACGGAGAAGGGCACGACGGAGCGGTGCCCCTCGGGGCACTCGTAGGTGACCACGACCCGCTCGGCGGGTGCGATGTGCGCGTCGGTCTCGTAGCTCAGGGCACCCAGGCGGGTGCCACGCATCGATTCACTCATGGTCTGTCCCTTCGAACGGCCTTAGTGGATGACACATATGACGTCGTTGTTATTCCCTTGGTTCCGGCCGATACCCCCATCCAGATGCACCTTTACCAACTCCGAACATGACGACCGGACACCGGACGTCCGATATCCGGCGTGTTGACGGCCATAGGGGACACTAGAGCCATGGATTGGATCCGGTCCGGACTCGCCGCGGTCATGCTGGCCTCGGGCGCCCTCGCCGTGTCGGGTCCGGCCGCAGCCCAGGTCCCAAGTGCGGGGGAGTGGTCCGCTCAGGTCGTCCAGCCCGTGGTGCGCGTGGACTGGCGCGAGCGCATGCTGACTCGCCTCAACGCCGTGCGAGCGGCGGCGGGTTCGCCGGCGCTTCGCATGTGTCCTGCGCTGGGCCGGTCGGCGCAGTCGTACGCCTGGCAGATGGAGCGCGACAACCGCGTGAGCCACACTGGCGCGGACGGCAGCAGCACCTCGCAGCGCATCGCCGGGTCGGGCTACGGCGGGACCCGGCTGGGGGAGAACCTGGCGGCAGGCCAGCCGACGGTGGCCGAGGCCCTGGGCGACTGGCGGCGCTCCCCGTCCCACTATGCAGCCATGACCGACCCGCGCTACCGCCACGTCGGCTTCGGCTTCGCGCCGGGCCGGGGAACGAAGTACGCCACCTACTGGGTCCAGCACCTCGGCGCGGGTGGCGCCTGCCGCTGACGGTCAGTCGGTGCCGGACTCCATCGCTGCCCGGTCCAGGGTCTCCGCCTCGTCGTCCTCGAGCAGGGTCTCCGCCGGCGCGGCTGCGATCGCGTGGGCACCGCCCGGCTGGAGCTCGCCGACGAGGCGGGCCTGCCCGGCGAGCAGTGTGCCCTGGGCCGCGTAGAGCTCCAGCTTGGCGCGGGAGTCGGCGATGTCGAGGTTGCGCATGGTCAGCTGGCCGATGCGGTCGACCGGGCCGAACGCGGCGTCCTCGGTGCGCTCCATCGAGAGCTTGTCGGGGTGGTAGCTGAGGGCGGGCCCGCGGGTGTCGAGGATCGAGTAGTCGTCACCGCGACGCAGGCGCAGGGTGACCTCGCCGGTCACCGCGGACGCGACCCAGCGCTGGAGCGACTCCCGGAGCATGAGGGCCTGCGGGTCGAGCCAGCGCCCTTCGTACAGGAGCCGACCGAGCCGGCGGCCCTCCGCGTGGTAGTTCGCGATGGTGTCCTCGTTGTGGATGGCGCTGAGGAGGCGCTCGTAGGCGATGAAGAGGAGCGCCATGCCCGGCGCCTCGTATATCCCCCGGCTCTTCGCCTCGATGATGCGGTTCTCGATCTGGTCGGCCATGCCCAGGCCGTGGCGGCCGCCGATCGTGTTGGCCTCATGGACGAGCGCCACCGCGGAGTCGAAGGCAGCCCCGTTGATCGCCACGGGACGGCCCTGCTCGAAGCGAATCGTCACGTCCTCGGAGTCGATGACGACGGCCGCGTCCCAGAACCGCACGCCCATGATGGGCTGCACGATCTCGATGGACGTGTCCAGATGCTCGAGCGTCTTGGCCTCGTGGGTGGCGCCCCAGATGTTGGCGTCCGTCGAGTAGGCCTTCTCGACGCTGTCGCGGTAGGGCAGGTCGTGCGCCGCGAGCCACTCCGACATCTCCTTGCGGCCGCCGAGCTCCTCGACGAAGTCAGCGTCCAGCCACGGCTTGTAGATCCGCAGGCTGGGGTTCGCCAGCAGCCCGTAGCGGTAGAAGCGCTCGATGTCGTTGCCCTTGAAGGTGGATCCGTCGCCCCAGATGGACACGTTGTCGTCGTGCATAGCGCGGACCAGCAGCGTGCCGGTGACGGCACGGCCCAGGGGAGTCGTGTTGAAGTACTGCCGGCCGCCGGAGCGGATGTGGAAGGCACCGCAGGCGAGAGCGGCAAGTCCCTCGTCGACGAGGGCGGCCTTGCAGTCGACGAGGCGCGACAGCTCCGCGCCGTACTGCAGCGCCCGACCGGGCACGGAGTCGATGTCCGGCTCGTCGTACTGGCCGATGTCCGCCGTGTACGTGCAGGGGACAGCGCCCTTGTCACGCATCCAGGCGACGGCCACGGACGTATCCAGGCCTCCGGAGAAGGCGATGCCGACGCGTTCGCCGACGGGCAGGGAGGTCAGTACCTTGGACATGGCACAAACCTATTGACGGACTGACGTGGAGCGCGACGCGGGTCGGCGTCAGCGGACGTCGATGCCGAGTCCGGCGGCCAGTCCGGTCGCCAGGTCGAGGGCTTGGGGCAGGCTGATGGTCGCGCCCGACAGTCCCGTCGCGGGGACGACTGTCTCGAGGTTGGCACCGCGGAGGTCGACGTCGACGAGGGTGGACCCTGCGAGCAGCAGCTCCGTCACGCGGCCGCCCACGATGGCCATCCGTTCCACGCGGGCACCCTGCAGGTCGAGGGTCTCGATCACGCAGTCCTCGACCAGCACATCCGTGAGAGTCGCCCCGCGGAGGTTGAGGTAGGCGAGCTTGCAGCCGCGGAGCGCGACCGAGGTCCACGTCGACTCCCAGATCTCCGCCGCCCCCCAGCGAGAGGTGAGCACCTCCACGTCGCGCCACGTGCTGGCGGGGGCACTGACGGTGCTCGCGGTGGAGGACTCGACCCGGACGTCGACGAGCCGTGCGTTGCGCAGGTCAGCGTCATCGAGGACGAGGTCGACCAGGTGTGCCTCGCGCCACGAGGCCTCGCGCAGCCGTGACCCGCTCAGGTCGGCGCCGACGACGTGCGCGCCGTCCATCGCTTCGCCGGCCAGGAGTCGGTCCGGCGCGACGGGATCGAGGTCGACGAGCGCCGGAGCGGACAGCCGAGGCGGAGCAGGACGGACAGTCGTGGCCACAGCCGAAGTGTTCCACCTGGCGGCTGGGCACCGGCCGCTGCCGGGACCCCCGTGGACCTGTCATGAGGCGGCATAACGCCGATAATGTGCATTATGACATTCCGCCTTCTGCCGAACGGTGAGACGTTGACCCCTCCGCCCCCCTGGGCAGGGCAGCAGCTCACCGCTCGACAGACGGGCTGCCGGTAGCCTCCCGGAATGCAGCCGCCGGATGCCGTCGACGATCTGGGGCACGTCGTGGCCGTGTCGCGTCCGGCACGTCGGGTCGTCAGCCTCGTCCCGTCGCTCACCGAGGCGCTCGTGGCCGCCCGACGGGACTCGGTGATCGCCGCCACCGACTGGTGCACGCACCCGGCCGACCTGGACGTCATCCGCGTCCGCGGCACCAAGAACCCCGACATCCGGGCGATCATCGCCCTCGCCCCCGATCTCGTCGTCGCCAACCAGGAGGAGAACCGCGAGCTGGACGTCCGGCGCCTGCGCGAGGCCGGCATCCCCGTCTGGGTGACCCGGATCAGGTCGGTCGACGAGGCGTTCGACTCGATCGAACGCCTGTTCGATACGGCTCTGGGATGGGACGTGCCCGACTGGCTCCCAGCAGCCCGCTCGGTGTGGGCTGCTCCCCCGACCACCGGCGGACTCCGCGTGGCGGTGGCCATCTGGCGCGATCCGTGGATGGTGGTGGGCGGCGACACGTTCGCCGACGACATGCTGGCGCGCCTCGGATGCGACAACGCCTTCCACGACTCCGCTGGTCGCTACCCCACCGTGACGGCGGAGGAGCTCGACTCGATGGGCCTGGACATGGTGCTCCTGCCGGACGAGCCCTACGTCTTCACCTCGACCGACGGCCCCGACGCCTTCACCCGCACCCCGACCGCCCTCATCAGCGGTCGGATGCTGACCTGGTACGGACCGTCACTGGTACCGGCCCGCTCGGCTCTCGAGGAGCGCATCCGGATCCGGTGACCGTCCCGCACCCGGCGCACCCGCCGTCCGGGCAGGCGGTGCGCAGGGTCGGCGTGGCGACGCGACCGAGGCGCAGCAGGTGGTCGACCGCACCGTCGACGACGTCTGGGTCGAGTCCTGTCGCGACGGCGATCGACTGACGGGTCGTCGCGCCCGCCTCGACCGCCGCCAGCACGCGGCTCAGGGGGCTGCTCACAGCCGCGACCCGATCTGGAAGATGGCCACCGCTGCGACCCACGCGACCGTCAGCTGCATGGCCACGCCGAAGACCGTCCAGCGCATGCCGATCTCGCGGCGCTGCGCGGCGAGCGTGGCCACGCACGGGGTGTAGGCGAGCAGGAAGACGAGGAACGCCCACACCGCGGCCGCCGTATGGCCGCCGGAGCTCTCCTCGAAGTCCGCGCGCACGAACTCCCCCAGCGTTCCCGGCTCCTCGGAGGTGCCCGGCTCCTCGGCGGAGTAGGTCTGGGCCCATGACGAGATGACGGCCTCCTTCGCCACGAAGCCGACGATCAGCGCGCTCGTGGTCTCCCACGTGCCGAACCCGGCGGGGGCGAAGACCGGCGCGACCGCCTGGGCCGTGCGGGCGTACAGGCTCTCCTGCACCGGCACCTCCCCGAACGAGTACCCGGGGGCGGCCGGGATCGCCTGGAGGAACCACACTGCCGCGACCGTGGCCACGATGATGCCGCTGGCGGTGCGAAGGAACCCGCTCAGGCGAAGCCAGGTCACCGCTGCGGTCAGCCGTGCCGTCGGCCGCTGGTACGGCGGCAGGTCGATCACCAGCGCCTCACTGCCCACGCTGCGCCACAGCGTGGTGCGCAGCGCGAGGCCCACGACCACGACGAAGACGATGCTGATGACGTACAGCGCGAAGACGACCGAGCCCGCGTTGTCGGGGAAGAAGATGGAGGCGACCAGCACGTAGACGGTGAGCCTGGCGCTGCAGGAGGTGAACGGCACCAGCAGCGCCGTGAGGATCCGGTGGCGCGCGTTGGGCAGGATGCGCGTGGCGCTGATCGCCGGCACGTTGCACCCGAAGCCGACGATCAGGGGCAGGAACGCTCGCCCCGGCAGGCCGATCGCCCGCATGAGCCGGTCGGCCACCACGGCGGCGCGAGCAAGGTAGCCGCTGTCCTCGAGCAGGGCCAGCAGGGCGAACATGATCGCCATCAGCGGCACGAACGTGAGCAGCATGCCGACGCCAGCGATGAGCCCGTCGACGACGAGGCTGCGGACCCACGTGTCGTCGAGCCCGACGAGCCCGAGCAGCGCGACCGCGGCCGTCGTGACGGGGCCACTGAAGAACCAGTCCAGTGCCTCCTGGAGTGGCGCGGCAACGGTCGTCGTGAGCTGGAAGACGGCCCACATGGCGGCCAGGAAGAGCAGCGGGCCCCACAGCGACGACAGCGCGAGCCGGTCGAAGCGGTCCGACCAACGCATCCGACGATCAGCCGTGCGATGGACGGCGATGGACACCGCCTCGTCGATCCAGGTGAATCGCTCGTCGGCCAGGTCGAACTCCCCCGTGACCTGCGGTCGCGGCAGGACCGGTGGCGGCGGGGCCCCGAGGGTGCGGTCCAGCGCGTCGAGCAGTCCGGTCCGCCCCTGATGATGCCGCGGGTCGATGAGCACGACCGGAACGCCGATGAACGCGGCCAGCGCGTCGACGTCGACGCGCACTCCCTGCCGCCGCGCGATGTCGCCCATGGTGAGCGCGACGACCATCCGCTGGTCGGTCTCGCGCAGCTGGCGGACCAGGTAGAGCGACCGGGACAGCCGGCCGGCATCGCCGATCACGACCACGAGATCCGGTCGCTCCTGCGGCTCGACGTCGACGAGGAGGGCGCGCGTCAGCGCCTCGTCCGGTGAAAGCGGGTCCAGGCTGTAGGCACCGGGCAGGTCGATCACGTCGAACCGGCGCACCCCGTCGTCCATCAGGCCGCGGCCCACCTCGACCGTGGTGCCCGGCCAGTTGCCGACGTCACGACGGGCGCCGGTCAGCCGGTTGAACAGGGTGGACTTGCCCACGTTGGGAGCACCCGCCAGCGCGACGACCGGCGTGCCTGCCGGAGCCGCGACCCCGCCTCCCCCGCTGTGGCAGGACGGGACCGAGCCGCTCACGACTGCGATCCGTCCGTCACTGGGATCCGGCCCGCCGTCCGCGAGTCGAGCGCGATGCGCGAGTCGGCCACCGACACCACCCGCGCTCCCCCGACGCCGCGCTGGACCAGCGTCACCGACTGCCCCGGCCGCAGCCCGAGCTCCGCGAGGCGGATCCGCTGCGCGCGCTCCACGTCGGGCACGCCCAGGACTGCGCACTCCCCCACGGCGAGGTCCCGCACGGTCCTCAGCTCCCCTGGCGTCACGGCGCCGACGCTACCACTCATGGTAAGGGTTACCTAACCTGAGC
>CAVQXZ010000011.1:0-18345 GCA_963718055.1 uncultured Holophagae bacterium | reverse complement strand
GGGCGGCTCCTGGTCCGACGATTGGTTGGTCACCGTGAAGCTGGGGATGCTGATCGCCGGTCACCCCCGAAACGAAATCATGTCGTAGGTCGCAGCGGCCATCTTGCGCGACGAGTAGATCCCGAAGCAGTACGCGTACATCGGCAACGCCAGCATCATCCGCGGGTGGTACGAACGAGTCCCCCTAGTGGATCCCTCTCCTCCATGCGGTCCGTGACGCATGAAATGCCCAGGGTGTTCACCACTTCGTCAGGATGCGCGCAGCGCATCCTTCTCGGCGCGCGCGGGGCGCAGGCCAGCCAGCGACCGCGACGCCTCACGCACACCCCGAGGCCTGCGACCCGCGGGCGCCGAGGGGCCTATGCCCTACACGCTCCTACACCAGCTCCCTGACGTACTTCTCCCGCGCCAGGCGCCAGAACACGACCAGGAACGCGGTGAGCGGAATCGCCAGGATCATCCCGGTGACACCACCCAGCGCCGATCCCCAGAAGAAGATCGCCACGATGATCACCATCGGGTGGAGGCCGGTGCGATCGCCCATGACCTTCGGCGTCAGAAGGTAAGCCTCGATCGTCTGGACGATGGCGAACACCACGATCACCAACACCACCCTGATCAGGCTGCCACCGGACTGGAAGAACGCGAGGGGCAGCGCGGTGGCGAGCCCGATGATGCTGCCGAGGTACGGGATGATGTTGAGGAAGCCGAGCACCATGCCGATGACGAACCCGTACCTCAATCCGACCAGGCTGAACCCGATGGCGAACAGCACACCCTGCAGGAAGGCGACGATGAGCTGGCCACGGAAGAAGGCGACGATGATCCCCACGAACTGGGCGAACAGGTAGGCGACGTCGTTGCGGGTCTCCTCCTTGAGGAAGGGCAGGTAGCGCTGGATCTCCATCTTTCCCGGGGCGTCCGCCAGCAGGAAGAACGCGAAGTAGACAGGGGTTACGAACCAACCGAACAGGGAAATCACGAAGGACACCACGCTGATGCCGGCGCTCAGGGCGCCCCAGCCAACCGCCTCGAGGCCCTGCACCAAGGCTTCCTCCTGACCCTCGATCCCGACCCGAAGGCCCTTGAGGTACCGGTTGTTCTCGATGAAGGCCACGACCGTCGGCGCGTGCTCCTCGACCCACGCCGCGAGCGCCTGCCACCACTCCGGCAGCTTGGCGACGAAATCGCCGAGCTGAGCGACCAGGAGGGAGCCGAAGAACCCGAAGAACGCCAGCAGCGGGATGATCGCGGACAGGAAGACGGCGACGAGGGCCAGCACCCTGCCGAGCCGGAGCCGGTCCCGCAGCCACTCGAAGTAGGGCTGGCGGACCAGCACTGCCACCCCGGCCACGGCCAGCGGTAGGAAGACGTTGGCGAATCGGCTGAAGAAGGAGCCGACCAGCCAGAACACCCCTCCAACGGTCGCAATGATCACCGCCGCGGACACGATCGTCAGCGCGGCCGCGATGGTGGCACGTTGGCGTTCGCTGAGCTCGAGGTTCATCGGCTGACTCCTCCGCGCGTTTGCAGCGCCATCGTAGCCGGACCGCGACTCCCGGACAATCGACCGAGCCGCCATCCCGGACAAGTGCGTTGAGGGTCCTGGCTCGAGACTTGGGCTCGTGTCCGCAGCGCGTCTGCGTCGGCGATCGGGGCGGTTCGTCGCCTGCCACGCTCAATCCTCGGCTAGAATCACCGGCATCAAGGAGGAGCCGTGCCGATTCCTGCCGACTCGAAATCGCCGAGGTTTGCCAGACACCTGCGCCGGTGGCTCGTCGTGGTCGCGATCGCGTGCGTCGCGTTCGAGCTGCTGTACCTCGTCGCCGCACACTTCATGTTGCAAGGCGACGCCCTGACCCGCCTGATCAACAAGAAGCCCGTGAAGATGCAGATCACGTGGACGGCGGCGCGGAGCTGGTTCCCCGGTGTCGTGACCGTGGAAGAGCTCGAGATCCGCGGCCAGACCCGCAGGATCCAGTGGTACGTGGCGGCCGACGACGTTCACGCGCGCATCAGCCTCCTCAGACTGCCGTTGAAGCGCGTCCACCTCAGCTCGGCTCACACTGCCGGGATCGACTTCCGCCTGCGCCGCAGGCTCGACCCTCCCGCCAAGGAGGGCGAAGACGGCGCTCCACGAGAGATCAGGGGCAGCGAGCACTTCCCGGAGATCCCGGGCTTCACCAACCCGCCGGATCCCAAACCCGAGGATATCTACCCCCCCAAGAAGAAGCTCAAGAAGCCGTGGACCATCCACCTCGGCGGGGTCGACATCGACGGACCGATTCGGGTCGCGGTCGGCCGCATGCGACTCGAGGGCGAGGGAGTCGCGTCCGGGGCGATGACCTATCGCACGCGCGATTTCGTGGAGGTCCGGCGCGGCAACCTCCGGCTGACAAAGGGGCGGCTGATCATCGACTCCGAAGTGGCCAGCGACGACCTCACCCTCGATGTCACTTCGCGCTGGCGGACGTTCCCCGCGAAAGGCGCCAAGCTCCCCCAGATCCTCGAGGGGGTCTCCGGGAGCTTCGCGATCGCCGGCAACATCCACACCAAGGGCTCGGTCCCGATCGAGTTGGTGCCGGGCCTGCCGATCTCGGCAACCGGCCGGCTAGACACCACGCTCCGCCTCAAGGACGGCACGCTCCAGCCGGACAGCTCGTACGCCTTCACCTCCGACGACCTTCGCATCGGGCTGCTCAGCCTGACCGCGGTCGGATCGGCGAAGGTCGCCGGCACGACCCGCGCTGGGGGCAGCGGCCCGCGAACCGAGGTGACGATCGACCTCGACTCGTTCGAGTTCCTCAACCCGGAAGATGCCTCGGTGGGGATCAATGGCTCCGGCCTCGCCGTGCGCGCTGCCTGGGACGGGCAATCGCTGGCACACTGGAAACCCGCAACCTCGGTCGAGGTGGAGCTGCCTCCGGCCGAGATCAGCGATATTGGCGTCGTCAGCAGGCTGCTGCCCGTGAACTTGGGCTTCGCCGTCACGTCGGGAACCGGCACGCTGAGCGCCCGGCTGGCGGTCGACGCGGACCGACAGGCGAGCGGGCAGATGGACCTCACCACGCAGCAGCTCCGGTTGGAATCGCGCGGCGTCCCGATTCGGGCAGACCTCGGGATCCGCACCACCCTGACGCGGGGTGACCTGCAGGAGCGCCGCTTCGAGATCGCAGAGGCGACCATCACCGTCGACAACGCGATGAACGAGGCCCTCGAGCACAAGGAGCAGAAGAAACGCGGTCCCTGGTGGTGCTCGCTGAAGCTCACCCAGGGAACCCTTGTGTTTGGGCGGCCGATGACGGCGAGCGGCGCGATGGCCGTGAAGATGCGTGACATCCGTCCGGTTGTGGCCATCATCAACGAGTTCTCAGACCCGCCGAAGTGGATATCGCTGCTGCCCGACGTCAAGAACATCGACGGATCCATGATCATCGACGCGGACGGCACCGCGACCGCGGTCAAGGACGCGGACATCACCGGCGAGTCGCTCCAGATGCTCGGTTCGCTGCGGCTTGCGGAGAAGAAGGCGAACGGCCGGATCTACGTGAAGTACAAGGGCGTGGCGGCGGGCATCGGCCTCGACGAGGTAAGAGCAAGATCCACCTCGTCAAACCCCGGGAGTGGTTCGACGAACAAGGGGCGAGCTCTCCCTAGGAGCGTGTGGGCATAGGCCCCTCGGCGCACGCGGGTCGTAGGCCTCCGGGTGTGCGTGAGGCGTCGCGGTCGCTGACTGGCCTACGCCCCACGCGCGCCGAGAAGGATGCGCTGCGCGCATCCTGATCATAAGGAACTCGTGCCGCCGTGGCCGTCCGACGAAATTCGGTCAACCACCCCCGCCGAATAGGCCAATGCGGTACGAACTCCAGGCTCCCTGCCGATTCGTACCCCCTAGCTCGAAGCCCCCATCGATCGCGGTGTGGATGAGGGGCTGCGAGGTCCGGACGCGGACTTCAATGCTGACGCTTGACGAACAGGAGCAGCGTGCCGCCGCCGAGGAACAGAACCACGATCGAGAGGATACCGAGGCGCGGGTTGCCGGTGACCACGCCCACCCAGCCCATCAGCACCGGCCCGATCACCGCCGCGAACTTGCCCAGCATGTTGTAGAAGCCGAAGAACTCGGCTGCCTTCTCGGGTGGGATGAGGCGTGCGTAGAACGAGCGCGACAGCGCCTGGACCCCGCCCTGCACGAGCCCGATGGTGACCGCAAGCGCGTAGAACTCCCAGCTCGAGTCCATGAAGAACGCCCACACCGTGACCGCGACGTACACCCCGATGCCGATGAGGATGCCGGTCTTGGCGCCCAGCCAGGTGCCGATGCGGCCGAAAGCGATGGCCGCGGGGAAGCCGACGAACTGGGTGATCAGCAGCGCCAGGATCAGCCCGTTGCGGCCGAACCCCAGCGCCATGCCGTAGTCCACCGCCATCCGGATGATGGTGTCGACGCCGTCGATGTAGAGCCAGTAGGCGAGCAGGAAGAGGGCCACGGTCTTGAGGCGGCGGAGCTCGCGAAAGGTCGCGGCCAGCTGGGAGAGCCCACCGCGGACCGCGCTCGCCAGGCTGCTCCGGGTCGCAGCGCTGCGCTCCCTCACGTACCGGAACAGCGGGACCGAGAATGCGGCCCACCACACGGCGGTGAGCAGGAAGGACAGGCGGACCGCCTGCTCGGCGCCGGCCAGCCCGAAGCGCGCCGGCCAAACCGTCATCGCCACGCAACCGGCGAACAGCACGCCACCACCCAGGTAGCCGAGGGCGTACCCGAAGGCGGACACCACGTCGTAGCGGTCCTCGCTGGTGACCGAGACGATGAGAGAGTCGTAGAACACGTTCGCGCCGAGAAAGCCGACCGTGGAGAGCACGAACAGCACCAGCGCGACCTCCCACCGCCCCATCGCCACCCAGGTCAGCGCCCCGGTCATGGTCACGCCGAGCGCGAGGAAGGCGAGCAGGAAGCGTTTGCGCCGGCCGCCACTGTCGGCGATCGCGCCGAGCATCGGGCCGAGGCCGACGATCACCAGGCTCGCGACGGAGTTGGCGAGGCCGAGCCGGAAGGTGATGCTCGGGCTCGCCTCCCCAGCGCTCCAGACGTCCCGGAAGAAGATCGGGAAGAAGCCCGCCATCATGACCGTCGCGAAGGCGGAGTTGGCCCAGTCGTAGAGCGCCCACGAGACCACCGCACGCCGATCGCCGCCGGGCTCGCGCCCGCTCATCGCGTTCGATCCGGCGACAGCTGGCTCGGCGCCGGCGTCGATCGGCAATCACTCATTCAGCTTGTCGTTCTTCCAGTACTTGGTGCCGGCGATGTCGGCCGTCGCCATCAGACCCTTGTCCGAGATCTGATAGACGGCGATGCCGTTGACGAACCCGGTCTGGGCGCCGACACCCTCTCCGCCGGCCTGGGCGCCCGCCGACGCATCGGCCTGCCAGCCCTTCTCGACGAAGTTGTTGAAGGTCTGCTCGTCCTGGAAGAGGAACAGGATCTGGTACTGCTTGGCGCCGAGGCTGAGGCCGATGCCCGCGGTCCCCATCTGCATATAGGTGCGATGGCCGGTCTTCTTGTTGACGGCGACGCCGTTGCCGCCACCACCCGAGAAGCCGAAGGCGATCTTCATGTTGTCGAAGGCGGCCCAGCCGTAAGCGTCCTTGTAGAGATCCTTGGCCTTGGCATTCTCCGACAGGACGTCATCCTTGGTCTTGTCCGCCGTCTCGTCGATCTTGGCCCGCTTGGAGGCCTGATCGAGCTCTTCCCAGCTCTTGTCCTCGGCCCGCAACAGTGATGCGCTCCCGATCAGGCCAACCACAGCCGCCACCACTACGAGTCCTCGCGTCATGCCATTCATCGTCATCCTCCCTGGTCGAATCTGATGTCGTTCATGAAACATCCTGCCCTGGTGATTGGAACTTTCCTTTCGTCCCGACCGCGCGCACTACTCCGGAGGGTTGAGCTTCTTGTTCTTCCAGTACTTGGTGCCGGCGACGTCGGCGTTGGCCATCAGGCCGGTATCGGTGATCTTGAAGATCGCGAGGCCGTTGACGAACCCGACCGATGGGTTGACACCCTCGGTGCCGGCTGCCGCGGTGACCCCGGCGTCGGCCTGCCAGCCATTCTCGACGAAGTTGACGAAGGTCCCCTTGTCCTGGAAGAACAGGATCACCTTGTAGGTCTGGCCGCCCAGGCCGAGCCCGATGCCGGCGGTTCCCATCTTCATGTAGGTGCGGTCGCCGGTGCCCTTGTCGACGGCAACGCCGTTGCCGCCGCCACCGGACACGATGAGGGCCACCTTCAGATTGTCGAACACCGCCCAGCCGTAGGCTTTCTCGAACAGGGTCTCGGCCTTGACGCTCTTGGTGAACAGCTCATCGAGCGCCTGCTGCGCCGTCTCGTCGATCTTCGCCCGCTTGGCATCACGCTCGAGCGACTTCCACTTCGGAATCTCGTCGTCCGCCAAGACGGGCCGGGTCCACGAGGGCATCAGCACGCAAACGACCGCCGCGACCATGACCACGGCGCACCAGGAACTGAGCTTCATCGGTGACTCCTTCTAATCTCGGACTGCCTTCGCAGGGATGATACCCGCGGCCGTCCAATCCCGCAAACCGTGGCGGCGCGCCGGCCGACTACTCGCAGGATGCCTGCTGCCAGCCGCCGCGGATGCTGGTGCCCCCGCAGTAACCCTTGCCGCTGCTGTTGGGGTTGTTCAGGTAGGCGAGGATGCTGCCGCAGGTTTCGTCCTGGGCCGGCGCCACCTGGCAGACGCCGGTGTGGCGCGTGTTGGTGAAGCAGCACGGCTCCTTCGCCTCGCCGGTCACCCCGGCCGATGTGGCGCGCCGTCACCGCCGCAATCGACCCGGCCACCACCGCGACACCGAGCACGAGCTTGCACAACTCCGTCGAGTCATGTCGCACCTCCACGCAGAGTGCTGTCAACATGATACCCCACGTGCCTCTCTTCTGTAGGACAATTATGGGGTTGCCGCGCGATTCAGGTTGCCAGCTGTTTCGGTCCCCCGGGCACCGTCGGCTCGTCGCGCGGAACCAACCCTCAAGAACCTAGCCGTCAAGGAACTCGAGGCACAGCCCGGCGAGCCCCGGGGTGCTCGACGACGACCGCGTGGCCGGCGCCCTCGACGAGGACGAACCGCGCGCCGCGGATGCCCTCGGCGAGCGCCCGGGTGCGGGCGAGCGGGATGAAGCCGTCGAGCTCGGCGGCGACGACCAGCGCCGGGCACGCGACCGCAGCGAGCTCGCCGGAAAGAGCCACGCTCGGAGTCGAGTCGAGCAGCCCGGCCAGGCCTTGAAACCAGGCGTCGGGCAGCGCGGCGATCTGGCGGCGCCGCAGCGCCTGCTCCTCGTGGTGTGCGGCCAGGTAGCCGGCGAGTAGACCACCGGCTCGAGCACGTCGCTGATCAGCCCCCGGTCGCCGCTCGCCACCGAGTCGAGGCAGGCCTGCCGCCACCTCGCCACTTCCTCGGCCATGACGTCGTCAAAGGCGTCGGCCGAGGCGATCGAAATGAGCGACCTCACCCGCTGCGGCCAGCGCGCCGCCACCAGCAGGGCCACCGCGCCGCCGAAGGACGTGGCCACGAGGTGGGCGCGATCGATGGCGAGCCGGTCGAGCAGGTCCACCACCTCGCTGGCGTGCTCGAGCACATCGCGCGGCGGCGCGCCCGGCGACAGCAGCTGGCCGCGGAAGTCGAACCGGACGACCCGGAAGTGCTCGGCCAGCGGCCGCGCCATCTCCTCCCAGCTCGCGACGCTCATCGCAATGCCGTTCAGCAGGAGCAGCGGTTCGCCGTGGCCGTCGACTCGGTGGAACATCAGGTCGTCACCAGAGCTTCACGTGCCGCCGTTCACGCCGGGAACTCGAAGTCCAACGACTTCGCCGCCAAGAACGCCCGGATCATCCCGAAGAACTGCTTCGGCTTCTCGAGGTAGACGACGTGGCCGCAGCCCGGAATCTCCTCCCAGCGCGTGTTCGGCAGCAGCTCGAAGATCTTGCGCTGCTGCCAGAGCGGGATCGCTCGGTCCTGGCCGCCGACGATCATCAGGTTCGGGGTGGCGATCGCGCGGTAGCCGGGAAGGTTGGCGTCGAGCGAGCCGAAGAACGGGTCCTGTGCCTCGGTCAGCCGGATCAGGCAGTGCCGCGCGCCGACGTAGCGGTCGTAGAAGCGCTGCCGCATCGCCTCCATCTGCTCCGGAGGGATCGCGGCCGCGAAGTCCTCGCCGAAAATCTTCTCGTACATGTAGTGGGTGTAGAGCGCGAACGCCTCCTCGCTGCCGCGGTAGAAGCGCAGCGAGATGTCCTGGTACATCTGGAACAGCTTCTCGTGGCTGAGCAGGATGCCGGACAGGGTCATCGTGTGCAGCCGCTCCTGATACGCCCGAGCGAAGTCCAGCGCGATGAAACCCCCGTAGGAGATCCCCATCAGGTGCACCCGCTCCTGGCCGACCTCGTCGAGGATCAGCTTCAGGTGGCGGGCGAACTCCGGGATCGAGTAGGGGACGTCGTCCTGCGACGACTGGCCCTGGCCGAGGAAGTCGTAGAGGACCACGTCATAGGCGTCGCTCAGCACGGGCAGGAAGCCGTACCAGGCCTTGGTGTGCATGGCGAGGCCGTTGAGCAGACACACCGCCTCCCGCGTGCCGTCGCCGTGGTACTCCCACCACACCTTCTGGCCGTCGACGTCGAGGTGGCCGCTGCGCGTGGGCATGATCTCCTGATTCATTGCTTAACCTCCCGCCTACCGCCCCAGCCCGTGCCCGCTCCCGTTCCCAGGATCTCGACTTCGGGAACGGGGACGGGAACGGGGGCGGGAACGCGATCAGGGTGTCCGCGCCCTCAGGCACGCCGCAACACGGTGCACACCGAGGCGCAGATCGGCCCACCGATGTTGAAGGTGGCGGCGAGCTTGGGGTTGGCCACCTGGAGCGGGGCCGGGGCCTTGCCGAGGAGCTGCCACGACGCCCAACCGATCATGGCGACGCCGGTGGCGCCCACCGGGTGGCCCTTGGAGATCAGGCCGCCCGAGGTGTTGATGCCGCACTCGCCCTGCGGGCTCGCCTTGCCGTCGACCCAGTAGGCCGCGCCCTTGCCGTACGGCGCCTTGCCGATGACCTCGGCGGCGATCGCGCCCATCACCGTGAAGCAGTCGTGGACCTCGGCGACGTTGACGTCGGCCGCGCTCGCACCCGCCATATCGTACGCGGTGGCCATCGCGCGCAGCGCCCCCTGCGGCCGCAGCACGTCCCGGCCCTCCTTGAGCAACGCGTCGGTGGCCTGGCCGAAGCCGGCGAGCTCGACGCAGTCCGCCTTGGCCACGCCCGAGCCGCTCCAGGCCCTTGTCGGTGGCCAGGATCAGCGCCGCGTACCCGTCGGTGATCTGCGAGCAGTCGTAGGTCTTCAGCGGCAGCCCCTCGACGATGTAGCGGTTGCGGCCCTCGGACGACGCGGCCTCGTCCAGGGAGACTTGGATCTTCTGCATCTGCGCGTACGGGTTGTGGTTGCCGTTGGCGTACTCCTGCGCCGCCACTGCCGCCAGGTCGCGCTCGGTGGCGCCGTGCGCCGCCATGTAGTCGCGCATCACCTCGGCGAACAGGTGCGGGAAGACGTAGACCTTGCCCACGCGCTCGGCCGGGTGGCTGAAGTAGCCCAGCACCTTGCCGATCAGCGCGCCGTCCATCTTGCCCTCGTTGTCGCGCATCTTCTCGTAGCCGACCGCGATGCCGACCTCACCCTGGCCGAGCAGCAGCTTGTGCGCCACCGACAGCACCGCCTGGCCGCCCGAGGCGCAGGCGTTCTCGACCGACTCGATCGGCTTGCCACCGAGTCCCGGCACCATCGCCATCAGCCCGGCGAGCAGCCCCTGCTCGTTGAGCGAGAAGTTGCAGGTGGCGCCGATCGAGCCAACGTCGAGCGCCGCCGGCTCGGCACCGATCTCCTTGCACACCCCGGTGACCGCGTTGGCGATGATGTCCGGGACCTGCATGTCGAGCAACTTGCCGAACTTCGACTGATGGTACGCAGCGATGTACAGCTTCTTCGTCATGACGCGTCCTCCGTGGTTTCGATTCCCTTTCCCGTCCCCGCGACCTCCAACGTCCTGCCGTTGACCCTGCCGGGACGGGAAAGGGAATCGAACGAGATGACATGGCAGATGTTCATTCGCCGTTCTCGAGGAGCTTTGCCAGCTCCGCCTTGACGACCTTGCCGTAGGGAGTGCGCGGCAGTTCGGCCACCGCAATGAAGCGCTTCGGCACCTTGTAGCGCGCCAGCCGCGCAGCGAGGAACTCGGCGAGCGTCGCCGCGTCAACCTCGACGCCCTCTCGCGGCACCACGAACGCGACCCCGACCTCGCCCCAGGTCTCATCCGGCGCGCCCACTACCGCCGCGTCGCGGAGGTCGGGGTGCTGAAGGAGCTGGTTCTCGATCTCGGCCGGGTAGACGTTGACCCCGCCCGAGATGAACATGTCCTTCGACCGGCCGGCGATGAAGTAGAAGCCTTCGTCATCGTGCAGCGCCATGTCGCCGGTGTGGAACCAGCCCTGGCTGTCGTAGACCTCGGCGGTGGCCTGCGGGTTGTTCCAGTAGCCGGCGCTGACGTGCGGGCCGCGGAAGCAGAGCTCGCCGACCTCGCCCGCCGGCAGCTCCTGGCCGCTCCCGGCGACCACCTTCGCCTCGGTGAACATCAGCGGCCTGCCCACGGAGCCGGCCTTGGTGTAGGCCTCCTCATCGGTCATCGTGAAGCAGTTGACGCCCACCTCGGTGAGCCCGTAGCCCTGGCGCAGCACCACCCCGCGCCGGCGGTAGACCTCGATCAGGTGCTTGGGCAGGGGCGCGCCGCCGGAGATCAGCCAGCGCACCCGGCTCAGGTCGACCGTCTGGAACTCCGGCGCCTCGGCGAGGATCTTCCAGATCGTCGGCACGCCGAGCACGACCGTGCAGCCCTCCTGCTCGATCACCCGCCACACCTCGGCCGCATCGAAGGCCGTGTGCAGCACCAGCCGGCCGCCGACGAGCAGCACTGGCGCCAGGAACGCCCCGAGCGCGCCGGCGTGGTAGAGCGGTGTGAAGATCGAGCTCACGTCGTTCTCGCCGAGCTGCCAGCAGGCGGCGGTGTTGTAGGCGTTCCAGGAGACCTGGCGGTGGGGGATCACCACTCCCTTCGGGCGGCCAGTGGTGCCCGAGGTGTAGAGCAGGCAGTACGGGTCCTCCGGCCGGCACCGCCGATGCACCGAGCTGCCGATGCCGCGGGTGAGCACCATCTCGGCGAAGTCGAGGTCGTTGTCGCGGTCGCGCTCGTCGAGCGCGAGCCAGAACGACACGTCGACTCGCAGCCGCAACCGCCGCACCACCGCCCGGTGCTCGCCGTCGTAGATCAGCGCCCGCGGGGCGCAGTCGCGCACGATCTGCTCGAGCTCGTTGGCGGTGAGCCGCGTGCTCAGCGGCACCAGAACGACGCCGCTCTTGCCGGCGGCGAAAAATGCATCGAGGAGCTCCACCCGGTTGCCGGACAGAATGGCGACCCGATCGCCGGGACGCAACCCGAGGCCGTAGAGCCACATCCGCGCGCAGCCCACGGCGCGCTGGTCGAGTTCGCAATAGCTGTAGCGCCGGCCGTCGGCGACCGTCACCAGCGCCGTGCGCTCGGGCGTCACCCTCGCCCGCTCACCGAGGAGGTCGCCGTGGATCATGCCCCGCCACCGGGAAGCGGCTGCGGCGCGGCCGCCGGCGGCGGTTCGGCGAGCGCCGCCGCCAACGCCTTGAGCAGCCGGTCCGGGCACTCGCGGTGCGGCACATGGCCGCAGTCCTTCACCGGGTGGAGCCGCGCGGCCGGCAGGCCCTCGAGCAGGTGCTGGGCGTAGCTGATCGTGAACAGCTCGTCGGCGTCGCCCCACACCAGCTCGACCGGCACCGTCACCTCACCGAGCCGGCCGTCGAGGACGTACCTTTCGAGGTCGCTTCCGGCCTGGACCAGCCCCGCGGCGAGCCGCGCCGCTGGCCCGACCCGCGCCTGGCGCACCACGTCGTCGAGCACGAAGTTCGGCGGCAGCACGGTGTTGGGCCCGAGCAGCGCCTTCATGGTCGCCCGCGCCTCCTCCCGGGTTCGCGGCAGCACGTTGACCCCGGGGTTTTCGTCGCGAACCGGGCCGCCGTTGATCGCCACCAGCCGCGCCACCCGTTGTGGGTGCTCGACCGCATAGAGAAAGGAGATCCAGGCGCCCATCGAGTTGCCGACCAGGATCGCCGGCTCGTCGGCGCAGCGGGCGTCCATCAGCGCATCGAGGCCGGCAAGCAGCTGCTCGATCGTGATCGGTCCCTGCCGCGGGTCGCTCTTCCAGTGGCCCGGGAGATCCGGCACCAGCACCCGGTAGTCGGCCACCAGCGGCTCCATGATCCGCGCCCACGCGCCCGCCTGATCGCCGGCGCCGTGCAGCAGCACCATCGCCGGGCCGCTGCCACCCTCCCACACCGTCATCGTCCCCGACGGCGTCGCGAGCTCGGACGCCTGGAGGCCCCGCTTGCCCAGTGCGAGGCGGCTCATCCACGCGTCCACCGTCAGCGGCCGCTTCAGGAACATCCACGTTCCGACGAGCATCGGCACCACGACGACGGCCAGGCCGAAGCCGACCGCCAGCTTCAGAAGGGTTCGACTCTCCACGTGGATCCTACCTCCCGGCCCCTCATCCTACGACATCCGGAACGCCGCTCCCGCCTGGTTGTAGCCCACGCCCGAGCCGATGAACACAACCAGGTCGCCCGGCCGGATCTTGCCCTGCTCGAGGGCGTCGTCGAGCGCGATCGGCACGCAGGCCGAGCCGGTGTAGCCCCACTTCTCCATCACGGTGTGGGTGCGGCTCATCGGCAGGCCCAGGTTCTCCATCACCAGCTCGATCGACGGCTTGCGCACCTGGGTGAAGATCGCGAAGTCGATGTCGGACACGTTGAACGACCCGGCGGCGGCGACCTTGCGCACCAGCCGCGGCCAGCCCTCGTGGTTGATCTCCGGCGGGTAGCGCTCGATGAAACGCACCATGGTGCGGCCCGCCTGCACCGCCTCGGCGGTCGCCGGCTCGAAGGTGCCGCCGGCGTAGATCCCCCAGTGGGCGTGGTACGCGCCGTCGGCCTGGGACGCCGAGGCGACGAACCCCGGCTCGGTCGTCGGCTCGACCACCGCGGCCCCGGCGCCATCGCCGTAGAAGAAGATCATCGGATCGTTCGGCGCGGCCAGCTTGTGCATCAGGTAGACCCCGACCACCAGCACCGTCCTCAGGTTCGGGTTGGCGGCGATCAGCCCGGCCGCAATGGCGAGCCCGGTCGGGAACGACGCGCAGGCGCAGCCGACGTCGAAGGTGCCCGCGTTCACCGCGCCGAGCTTGTGCTGCAGCACGACCGAGGTCGCCGGCGTGATGTAGTCGGGCGAGTCGGTGCCGAGGATGATCAGGTCGACCTCCTCCGGCTTCCGCCCGGCGCGCTCGATCGCCTGCCGCGCGGCCGGCAGCGCGACGTCCGAGGTCGCCCAGCTCTCGGGCGCCCACCATCGGGTGCGGATCGCCGACGACTCCTCCATCTTGTCGACGAACTCCGGGAGGTGGGCGAACCGCCGGCGCAGCTCGTCGTTGGAAACCTCGATCTCCGGGATGTAGCGCCCGGTCGAGACGATCGTCGCGAATCGACTCATGCTGCCTCCTCCCCGTTCCCGTCCCCGTTCTCGAGTCTCTCGCAGCTACGCGAGCCCGGCCACGAAGACGAAAACGGATACGGGCACCGGCCCTAGGTCCCGACCACTAGGCCGCCGTCGACGCCCAGGGTCTGGCCGGTGATCCAACTCGCCGCATCGGACGCCAGCCACACGTAGGCGTCGGCGATGTCCCGCGGCTGCCCCATCCGGCCGAGCGGGGTGCGGCCCACCATCCCCTGGAGCACCTTCTCCGGCATCGCCTGCAGGATCTCGGTGGCCACGAAGCCCGGCGCCACCGCGTTGACGCGGATCCTGAACTTCGCCAGCTCGCGGGCCCAGGTCTTGGTCATGCCGATGACCCCGGCCTTGGTGGCGACGTAGTTGGTCTGGCCGAAGTTGCCGTACAGGCCGACCACCGAGCTCGCGTTGAGGATCGCCCCGCCGCCGCCGGCGATCAGGTGCGGCACCACCGCGCGCGTGCAGTTGAACACTCCGCGTAGGTTGACGCCGATCACCGCCTCCCACTGCTCGTCGGTCATCGTCGCCACCACCTCGCCGTCCTTGTACTTGACGAGCTGGGCGTCGCGGACGATGCCGGCGTTGTTGACGAGCACCGCGATGGCGCCCCACCGCTCGACGATCGCCGCCACCGCGGCCGCAACCTCGCCGGCCTTCGCCACGTCGACCTTCTGGAAGAAACCAGTGCCGCCGGCGGCCGCGATCTCGGCCTCGAGCGCCGCGGCGCCGTCGTCATTGACGTCCCACGCCGCCACCCGGCAGCCCTCCTCGGCGAAGCGCAGCGCGGTCCCACGGCCGATCCCGGCGGCCGCACCGGTGACGATCACCACCTTGTCCTTGAGTCCGGTTTCGATCATGCGTTTCTCCCCAACAAGCCGGGGGCGCACCGGTCGCCCGGCGCGCCCCCGATCGGTCAGCTGATGAGCACGAACCGTCTCCTGCTGCCCGCTCCCTTCTCCATGCTCGCTAGAAGCGCAGCCGCGCGCCGAGCTGGAACTCCTGCGGCCGCAGCGTGTCCAGGTACTGCCCGTAGCGCGTGTTCTCGACGTAGGGAAGGGTCGGGTTGGTGAGCGTCGGTCCGGACAGGAACTCGCCGTTGTCGACCGTGGTGACATCCCAGTTGGTCGTGTTGAACAGGTTGAAGACCTCGGCGATCAGCTCGACCTCGGTCGAGCCGCCGAGCGGCAGGGTCCAGCTCAGCCGCGCGTCGAACTCGTTGAAGCTCGGCCCGTCCATCGAGTTGCGGTCGACGCCCTCGGGGCGGTCGGACGCGAACCCGTCGGTGTTGTAGTCGTAGCCGAGCAGGTGGTTCCAGGGCTGGCCGCTGCCGTAGACCCAGGTCCCGGAGAACATGAAGTTGGCCGGCAGCCGGAAGATGCCGGAGACGACCACCCGCAGGTCCTCGGCCGAGCGGCTCGGTCCCCACTCGGCCTCGGGGTCGGCCGCGTCGTTGGGGTATCCCTCGGGGAACTCGGGGGTGAAGTCGTCGGACAGGTTGTTCTTCTCGGCCCAGGTGATCGACGAGGTCAGCATGTGGCCGGCGCCGAAGGTGCCATTGAGCGAGAAGATCGCCGCCATGTACTCGGAGTGGCCGAGGTTGCTGCGGATGTTGATCGCGTTGTACGCCGGGTTGATGCGACTGTGGGTTTCGTTCCCGGCCCAGTTCTCGTTGAAGTTGTAGAACTCCTTGTCACCCTCGGCATACAGCCCCTCGAGGTCGAAGTAGAGCCCGCTGTCACCGAGGCGCTGGGTGAAGCCGAGGTTGACCTGCCAGCTCTGGGGCGCCTCGAGGCTGTCCTCGAGCAGGATGACGCTCTGGGGCAGCGCGAGGCCCGTGTTCTCCGGGTCCGCCGGGTTGAGGATCCACGGGCAGTTCGCCGGCGGGATGCCGAGCTGCAGGCAGAGGAACAGGCCGTTGGCGTTCTGGTGGAGGACCCAGCCGGTGGTGCCGTTCTGCTGCAGCTCCTGGAGCGCCGGCACCAGCAGGTAGCGACCGGTGAAGATGCCAGCACCGGCTCGCATCACGCTCTTGCCGTTGTTGCCGAAGTCCCACGAGAGTCCGAGCCGCGGCTGGAAGTTGTCCTCGTCCACCGCCCGCGGGCCGGTCATCGGGTTTTGGAAGTCCGGGTTGTTGCCGTCGGTGTCGTAGTCGTAGCGCAGGCCGAGACTCAGGGTCACGTTCGGCCGCATCCGCCAGTCGTCCTGGATGAAGCCCGACAGCACGTTGGTGTCGGTGGTGACGTCGCTCGAGCCCTCGCCCCAGGTGTACGCGAGCGGCAGGCTGCGATCGTCAGTCACGTAGATCATCAGCCCATACTGGTAGGTGTCGATCCGCGACCGCTCCTCGACCGCGAACAAGGCGGCGCCGAGCTTCCAGTCGTGGGTGCTGCGGCCGATGGTCGACTGGAGGTGGAAGGTGTCGCGCACCTCCCAGTACGATCCGTAGCCGATCAGGTCGCCGATGACGTTGGCGCCGATCTTGAGTGTGTTGCCGCTCGAGAACCACTCCTCGACGTCATCCGAGTTGGTCGGCTCCTCGTAGTCGCGGTCGCCGATCTGGAAGCGAAGCTCGTTGAGCCGGCTGCCGTCGCCGAACACAGTCGTCAGGCCGAGCACCGCGTTCCAGTTGTCGCGGTCGAGCGCCTGTCCATTGGAGATGTCGGCCACGCCGCCGACCCGGTAGTTGTCCTGGCGGTACTGCTCGTACATCCCCTTGAAGAAGCCGGTCGAGGACCCGCTGAACTGGTGGTCGAGGCTGAAGCTCGCCAGCTCCTGCTCGATCGGCAGGTCGTAGTTGGTGGCGAGGTCGACGAAGGCGCCGCCCGGCCGGAACCGGGCCACGTCAGAGACGTCGATGTACTCGAGCGCGAGGAAGTAGTGGGTCTTGTCGCGGACGATCGGCCCGCCCAACGTGGCGCCCAGCTGATAGCGCTCGTACGGCGGCTTCTCGGCGTCCACCTCCTTTTTCGCGCGCATCGAGTCGTCGCGGTAGAAGCCGTAGACCGAGCCGTGGACCTCGTTGGTTCCCGACTTGGTGACCACCTGCAGCGCGCCGCCCTGGGAGCCGCCGATCTCGCTGTCGAAGCGGCTGGTCACGACCCGGAACTCGCGGATCGCGTCCTGCGAGAACCGCGCCCGCGACAGGCCCAGCGCCTGATCGGTGAAGTCAACGCCGTCGACCTGGATCGAGGTTTGCGAGGCGTTGCCGCCCGCGCCCACCACCGGCGAGTTCTGGATGAAGCGGAACGACCCGACCTCGCGCTGCACGCCCGGCGCGATGAAGGCCAGCCGCTCGAAGTCGCGGTCCGCCACCGGCAGGTTCTGGATCTGCTCGGGCACGATGTTGGTCGACGAGTCGGTCTTGAGCACGTCCACCAGCGGCACCTCGGCGGTGACCACAATCGTCTCCGACATCTGGACCTGCATCGTGAACTCGACCCGGGCGGTCTGGCCGACGCGGATCACCACCGCCTGATCGGTGATCGGCGCGAAGCCCTCGAGATTGCCGCTCACCGCGTACGGGCCCGGCGGCAGAGCCGGGAACACCGCCCGGCCGAACTCGTCGGTCACGGTGACGCGGTCGGCGCCGGTGTCGGTGTTGCGCACCTGCACCGTCACTCCCGGCATGACGAGACTCTGTTGGTCGAAGGTCAACACCTCGATCATGCCGGTGCTGACCTGCGCCGCGGCCGGCAGCGCCACCGCGAGCGCAGCGGCAAGCACGGCCAGCGGCAGCCATCTCCTGATGTTCCGATCTGTCTGTCGCATCATGACGTCCTCCCGTCAGGTTGCCTCCACCGCGGTGGCTGTCCCGGGGACGTCGGCCCTCGCCGGCGCCGTCCGGGGAAGCACCCCGAAGCGAAGAATCCGAATGAACTCCTCCACCGCCTCGCGCGGTGCCATGCCGAAATGCATGGGCACGCCGAAGCACTCCTCAACCGTGAAGTAGTAATAGAGCCAGCGCGTCGCCAGCATCACCGCCACCAGCGCGTCGGCCTCGCCGAGCCGGCCCTCGCGCCGCTTGCGCGCGAAGTTCTCCTGGTAGGTCGCTGCGAATCGTGCCGGCATGGACTCGTAGAAGGCGTGGATGTGCCGGCCGCGGAACTCCACGACATCGATGAAGATCAGCATGATGTAGGGCGCGTAGGCGTCGACGCTGCGCTCGATCAGCGCTGCCATCTCCTCGAGGTCATCCGGGAAGTCGGCCCGCTCGAAGAGCTGCTGCAGCTCGTCGTTCGGGTCCAGCAGCTTCTGCCAGTAGTCGTCGAGCAGCTGCTGGTAGATGGTCTCCTTGGATCCGAAGTGGTGATAGAGGTTGCCGACCGAGACCCCGGCGCGCTGCGAGATCTGCCGCATCGAGGTGGCGCCGTAGCCCTGGGTGGAGAACAGCTCGAGAGCCGCCTCCCGGGCGCGCACCATGGCGGCCTCGGATCGTTCGGCCTGTCGCCCGTTGGAGCTCACCAACCGCTCCTCTTACAAATCGAACGCTCGTTCCGTAACATTAAATATGGGCCGGAATCGGAGAAAGTCAAGGGGCAAGCGAGAGGTGATGCGGAGGACGGGAGGCGTGGTGGGAGGAGGGCGGCAGTTTTCGACCGTCTGTCCATGGCCCCGGGCCGTCAGGCGCTACGCTCGTGCTGCGGA
>CAVQXZ010000010.1:0-6921 GCA_963718055.1 uncultured Holophagae bacterium | reverse complement strand
GGCCGTCGGGGTGCGGGCCTTCGTCGGGATCCGGGAAGTTGCGATTGGGGTCCATGTTGGCGGAACTGCCCGAGGCGTAGGTGTAGGAGCGGATGGCGCCATCGACGGTGGTGTCGCTCGAGTAGTAGGTGCCGTCCGGGTTGGCAGCCGGGTTGATCCAGATTTCGAGGTCGTCGACGAGCGCCGTGATCTCCGGGTCGCCGCCGTACTCGTCGAGCAGCTCCGCGATGAGGTGGAGCATGAGCCCGTAGCCGGTGGTTTCGTCGCCGTGCATGCTCGAGGTGTAGAAGACCTCCGGCTCGTCCTCCTCGAGATCCGGGTTGTCGCTGATGCGCAGTGCCCACAGCCGGTGGGGCCGGACCTGATTGGTGGTGGGGCCGAGGTCGACGAGTCGGCACAGCGCCGGGTAGTCGGTCGCGTAGCGGTTCAGGAAGCCCACGTACTGGACGTAGGTCGGGTAGCACTCCCAGCTCCGGGCCGGGTCGTTCTCCCAGCCTGCCGGGCACATGGTCGCGAGCTCCGGCGCCTCGGCCTCCTCCGGCAGGACCTCCCAGCGGAAGCCGGCCTTGTCGAGCCGCGCGAGCTGGGCCGTCGTCGCCGTGGCGCTCACCACGCCGTCGCGGACGTCGTCGATGCTCACCAGGCGGGACAGCTCCTCGAGCCGGCCGCGGTCCTCGAGCACGATGCGGATCGCCAGCGGCCCGTCGGCAGCGACCGCGACGGCGGCTCCCAGCATCGCACCGAGCACCACCACACCGAGCATGACGCGTCGCATCGACCCTCCGAGTGTCCGGCCAGTGCGCAACCCGGCGCCGGCCAGGCTTCCGATTGTAGCCGCGAACGCCTTGGAGGTGCTTCTTGAGACACGATCCAGGCCTCGAGTGGCCGATGAAACGAGGTGTAAGATCCTCCCAAGGAGAACAGCCAATGCACCCGGGCAGTCGGCTCGGCCCGTACGAGATCGTCGCGCCGCTCGGCGCCGGCGGCATGGGTGAGGTGTACCGGGCAAGGGACACCCGGCTCGGGCGGGATGTTGCGATCAAGCTGCTGCGGGCCGAGGTCGTCGGCGATGCTGACCGGGTCAAGCGCTTCGAGAAGGAAGCGCGCACGGTCGCCTCGCTGACCCACCCGAACATCCTTGCCCTCTATGACGTCGGTACCCACGAGGGCCGGCCCTACCTGGTCACCGAGCTGCTCGAGGGGGAAACGCTCAGCGAGCGGCTGAAGGAGGGGCCGCTGCCCGTGCGCGACGCGGTTGAGGTCGCGGCGCAGGTCGCACGAGGGCTCGCGGCAGCCCACTCGAAAGGGATCGTCCACCGCGACCTCAAGCCGGCGAATCTGTTCGTGACAGCGGACGGCCAGGTCAAGATATTGGACTTCGGCCTCGCCAAGCTGGTCGAGTGCTCACCCCTCCCCGAGAAGTTGGCCGAGTGCACGACACTGGTTGGTGGCACCGAGCCTGGGGTGGTCATGGGGACCTTCGTGTACATGTCGCCGGAGCAGGCACGTGGCAAGCCGGTGGACCACCGCTCAGACCTCTTCTCGTTTGGCGCCGTGCTCTTCGAGTTGCTTTCGGGAGTGCCGCCGTTTGCGGGCGAAACTCCCACCGACATCGCTTCTGCGATTCTCACGCAGGACCCCCCACCACTCCCTGCCGGCATTCCAGCGGCCCTTGATCACCTGGTCCGGCAGTGCCTGGAGAAGCGCCCCGAGGATCGCTTCGACTCGAGCCACAGCCTGGCCCTCGCTCTCGAGGCCCTCGTCATGCCGACCCCGGTTTCGATTCCGCCGGACTCGGCAGCGGCAGTGGTTTCCAAGAGGCGGAACAGGAGGGCACTGGCTGCGGCTGCGGTCGGGGCAGTTGTACTCCTCGCCCTCGGCATCGCCTGGATGTGGCGGCAGCGCACGGCGTTCTCCAAGCCAGCCGGTTTCCAGCTCGTGTCGACCTTTCCCGGTTCGCACCGCTCGCCGAGCTTCTCGCCGGATGCGACCATGATCACCTTCATCGACGACTTCGAGGGGGTTCCGCAAGTCTGGGTGAAGAACCTCGCTCAGGGCGCCCCGATCCGGATCACCTCGGGTGCGCTCGGCGCAGGGCGCCCGCAGTGGTCGCCGAAGGGGGACAGGATCGTCTTCCATCGAGGGGATTGGAAGGTGCTCGGAGGGATCTGGTCGGTGCCGCCACTTGGGGGGGAGCTTCGTCAGATTGTCGAGACGGGCTGGAGCCCGAGCTTCTCCGGGGACGGCGAACGTATCGCATTCGAGCGCGAGGACGGGATCTTCACGGCTGCCGCCGACGGCGGCGACGAGCGCCGGGTTGAGGGTGTGCCAGCGAACTTCTTCGAGGGCGTTGACCTCAGCCCCGCGCTCTCGCCGGACGGAGCGTGGATCGCCTACTTCCTGCCAGAGGAAGGCCCGCACGGCGATTTTTGGGTGGTCCCGGCAAGCGGGGGGCAAGCGCGACAACTGACCTTCGATCTGGCCATCGGCGGGACGCCCGTGTGGACTCCCGACGGTCAGTCCGTGGTCTTCTCGTCGGCGCGATCTGGTGGCCGTACGCTGTGGCGCATCCCGATCGATGGCGGCGAGCCCGTGCCGGTGACGACAGGCGCGGGCGAGGACCGTGAGCCTGCAGTGTCACGCGACCGACGCAGCCTCATCTACACCAACGAGCGGATGAGCTATGTGCTGATGCTCCTCGACACCACCACCGGCGAGCAGCGGGAGCTGCTCGAGCAACGCAACACGATCTCCCTGCCGGCGTTCTCGCCGACAGGTGACCGGCTCGCGTTCATGATCGACGAGGCGAGCAGTAGTCAGCTCTTCACGATTGGCACAGACGGCCGCGGGCTTCACCAGGTCACCACCAAGCCGGGCGAGATTCACGTTCAACCGCAGTGGTCGCATGATGGGACCTACCTGTTCTACTACCAGTCCTATCCAACCCGCTCGTTCCGGAGGGCGTCGGTCGACGGAATGTCCAGCGTGGATCTGATCCCGGGCTGGAGCTGGGCAGTGCAGTACGCGGCACAAATTGACCCGCAGGACAGCCTTGTCGCGTACACACTGCGTGAGGGCGACCAAGGCACCGCGCTCGTCGTGCGTGACCTGAGGAGCGACAGCGAGACGAAGCTGAGCTCGACGATCTGGGAGCCGAGATGGTCTACGGACTCCAAGTACCTTCTCGGAACCTCACTCGGTAAGACCGATGTCGTGGTCTGCGCCATCGATAGCGGGATGTGCGAGGAACTGGCAAAGGGGTTCTGGCCGCTGTGGTCGGGTGACGGGACGCGGATCTTCTTCCACCGCGCGGGCAGCGCGTCCGATGTCACCGAGGTGTGGGTCATGAATCGCGACGGGAGCGACCAGCAGCGCGTCGCCGAGCTGCGTTTCAGTTTCAGCTTGTCGTTCTCGGCTGTCTCGCGGCACGATCAGCTCGCCTGGGTCCAGCTCCGTCGAGGCCGGCAAGAGCTCTGGCTGGCAGAGTCGGGCGAGTAGCGGGGGCATGATGCATCTCGTGGCTGGCACGCGCCTGGGACCGTACGAGGTCGTGGCCCCGCTCGGCGCGGGCGGGATGGGAGAGGTCTACAGAGCCCGCGACACCCGGCTCGGCCGCGAGGTGGCGGTCAAGCTGCTGCTGGCCGACGTGGCCGGCGATGCCGACCGGGTGAGGCGCTTCGAGCAGGAGGCGCGGGCGGTCGCGTCGCTCTCCCACTCGAACATCCTCGCTTTGTATGACGTCGGCAGCCACGAGGGCCGGCCCTACCTGGTGACCGAGCTGCTCGAGGGGCAGACGCTGGCGGAGCGGATTGGTGCCGGCGGTCTCACGGTGGGCAGGGCAGTGGAGTTCGCCACCCAGGTCGCGCAGGGTCTCGCGGCGGCGCACGAGAAAGGGATCATCCACCGCGACCTGAAGCCCGGCAACGTCTTCGTGACCAGGGATGGCGTGGTCAAGATCCTGGACTTCGGGCTGGCGCGGCTGATTCAGTCAGAGGGAGAGGCGTCGGATTGGCGGGCCGCACCGACCGAGACCGGGCTGACGGGTGCGGGGTCGGTCCTGGGCACGGTCGGCTACATGGCGCCGGAGCAGGTGCGGGGTCTGCCGGCCGACCACCGCAGCGACATCTTCTCGCTCGGCTGCGTGCTGTACGAGATGCTGTCGGGTCAGCGGGCGTTCCAGCGGGACTCGTCGATCGAGACGATGAACGCGATCCTCAAGGAGGAGCCGCCGGAGCTGACGACGATCGACCCCAAGATCCCGTCCGGGCTGGCGCGCGTGGTCGTGCACTGCTTGGAGAAGGCACCCGCGGACCGCTTCCAGTCGGCGCGGGACCTCGCGTTCAATCTGCAGTCTCACAGCACGACAAGTGGGGAGGTTCCGGCCGGTCTGGCAGCCGGGAGCGTCAAGGCGCGACGCTCGAGGCGCGAGCGCCTGGCGTGGGGCGTCGCCGCGCTGAGTGTTGTCGCGATCGCCGCGCTGCTCGCCCTTGATCACCTGCGCCGGCCGCCCGAGGCCGAGCTGATGCAATTCGCGGTCACCGGGCCGGCCGGCGGCACGTTGGTGAACGACGTCACGGCGGCAGCGATCTCGCCGGACGGGCGGCGGCTGGTCTTCACGGTCATGGAGGCGACCGGCACGATGCGCCTCTGGGTGCGGTCGCTCGACTCCCTCGCCGAGCAGCCGCTCGCCGGGAGCGAGGGCGCCATGTTCCCGTTCTGGTCCCCCGACAGCCGCCACATCGCGTTCTTCGCAGAGGGCAAGCTGAAGAGGATCCCGGTCGCCGGGGGCTCGCCGCAGGTGATCTGCGACGCGCCCGACGGGCGCGGCGGGACGTGGGGCACGAGCGGCGTCATCGTCTTCGCGCCTCAGGGATCGGGACCGTTGCTGCGAGTCGCGGCCGACGGCGGCGAGCCGATCGAGGTCGTGAAGCCCGATCCGGCGCGGGGCGAGGCCGGTCTGCGCTTCCCCAGCTTTCTCCCGGACGGCGCGCACTTCCTCTTCGTGAGCACTCCCCGAAGGCAGGGCGGGTTCGACCTCTACCTCGGCGGCTTGGACTCGAAGGAGCCCAGGCACGTCGGGACTGCGGGCTCGGCGGCGGTCTACGCGGAGCCCGGCTACCTGCTCTTCACGCTCGGCGACCGTTTGGTTGCCCAGCGCTTCGACGCGTCGGGTGGGCGGCTGGTCGGCGAGCCCGTGCCGATCGGCGACGCGCCGCCGCCATCGGTGTTCGATGGTGGAGCTGCTACCTCCGTTTCCCTCAACGGCGTGCTGATCCATGCCGGGTCGACCCCGCCCATCACGGAGCTGGTCTGGCTCGACCGCGCGGGCCGGGAGACGGGAGGAATCCCACTGCCCGCCGGCGCCTACTCCAACCCCTCGCTTGCGCCGGATGGCCGCTGGGCGACGGTGACGAGGTTCGACGCCTCCACCAGCTCCGACCTCTGGTTGGTGGACCTGCGGCGCGGCGTGACGACCCGCCTCACCTTCGACGGCCGGGTCTCCCTAGGCTGGGGCATGGCCGTACCGGTGGTGTGGTCGCCCGACAGCACCCGGGTCGCGTACTGCTACGGCCAGTCCGGCGTCTATGACATGTACCAGGTGGCCGTGAGCGGCATGGGACACCCGGAGCCGCTGCTCCAGTCCGATGTGGTCTGGAAGCTGCCCCTGGCCTGGTCGCCCGATGACCGGTACCTGGTGTTCACGCAGGATGATGAGGCGAGCGTGTACGACCTGTGGCTGCTGCCGCTGCGGGGCGAGCGCACTCCGGTGCCGTACCTCCGCACTCCTTTCGACGAGGACTTTGCCGCCGTCTCACCGGACGGGCGCTGGCTGGCGTACGCCTCGGACGAGACCGGCACCCCGGAGATCTACGTGCGGTCGTTCCCCGCGCCGGGCGAGAAGTACCGGGTGTCGACCTCGGGGGGACAGATCGCGCAGTGGTCGCGGGATGGCAGGGAGCTGCTGTTCTTCTCGCTCAGCGGGTACTACTTCGGCGTCGGCCCGGTCTACGCCGCCGACGTGGAGACGACGCCGACGTTCCGGGCCGGCACGCCCCGGCTGCTCTTCACCCCTCGGCCGGACATCTCGGGTCTGGTGGCGACCGCCGATCTGTCCCGCTTCCTGGCAACGGTCCCGGCCGACGGCACAGCCCCGGCCAGCATCACGGTCACGCTGAACTGGCAGGCGGCCCTGGAGCGCCAGTGATGCTCGCTGTGCTTCCGGCGACTCAGCAATACACTATAATAGGTGTATCATAGTGTGTAGGAGGTCGAATCGATGCGCACCAACATTGTGCTGGACGACAAGCTGGTGGCCGAGGCCCAGCGGCTGACCGGCATCGCCACCAAGCGGGCGCTCGTTGACGAGGCGTTGCGCGTCCTGATCGCGACACGACGACGCAGGAGCCTGCTCGAGCTCGAGGGGAAGATCCGCTTTGCCGAGGGTTACGACTACAAGGCGCTGCGGGAGGACCGGTCGTGATCGTGGTTGACACCTCCGTGCTCGTGAGCTTCTTTCGGGGGCACGAGTCACCGGGTGTGTCGGCGCTTCGACGGCTCGAGCTCGACGGCGTGCCGTTCGCAATCCCGGCGGTGTGCTGTCAGGAGCTGCTGCAGGGCGCCAGGGACGCCCGCGAGTGGCGGTTGTTGCTGGAGTACCTCGAGACCCAAACGCTGCTCTTCCCCGCCGATCCGTGGCCCACGCACGTCGAGGCAGCGCGCATCTTCTTCGACTGCCGTCGCAAGGAGATCACCGTGCGGAGCTCGATCGACTGCTCCATCGCGCAGCTCGTTCTCGAGGTTGATGGCACGCTGCTGCACGCCGACGCGGACTACGAGAGGATCAAGGCCGTGCGACCGCTGCGAACCTGGAGCGGCGACAGTGCGACCGGGTAGCCTGCTCGGGCCGTACGAGATCGTGGC
>CAVQXZ010000009.1:0-99353 GCA_963718055.1 uncultured Holophagae bacterium | reverse complement strand
CGACGTGTCGCCGGTCTCGAAGTCGTCCGCGAACAGGCCGGCGTTGCAGCAGGTGGAGGTGGCGTAGGAGATCCAGTCGATCACGGTGTCCCAGTGGGAGTCCCGCAGGTGGTGCGTCGACCCGTCGAAGATGACAGGCGATGCGTACACAGGGTTGTCGCCCGGAAGAACGAGCACTGGGTTGCCATCGAACTCGTGCCAGTGGATGCCGTCGCCGTAGGCATAGCCGATGTGTCCACCCCACAGGTGCCCAAGTGTGGTCCCCACGTACCACATGTGGTAGGTCAACCCGTCGGCGATGACGTACGGCGCCAACGTCCCTCCTTCCCAGGGCGCCCTCGGTCGGCTTCAGCACCGGCTCCGGGTACTTCGTCCAGGCGATCCAGTCGTAGGATTCGGCGTACCCGATCCGCACGACCTGAGCCGAGTTCACGCCCCCGTACCACATTCTGAAGGTGCCGCCATTGGCGATGACGGTGTTGGGGCGCACGACCCAGTCGTCCCATGACCCAGGGTCACCGACGTCGATCACTGGGTTGTCAACGTACTTCTCCCAATCGCAGCCGTCCATCGACGTCGGCGTAGCCGGCCCGTTCGATGCCGGGATACCCGCCCGAGTACCACATGTGGAACACTGCGCCGTCGTGCACGACCGCCGCTCCGAGGAGGGCCCCGGAGTCCAGGCCTACCGGCGCCCCGCGGGTCGACAGGGTTGCCCGGGTCCATGGTCCACACCACGCCGTCGGGCGAGGTGGCGTGGCCGATGTCGGTGGGGCCTGTGGTCTGGTCGTACCGGAAAACCACATGTGATAGGTCGATCCGTCGAAGATGACATTGCTGAGCCAGTGGCCACCTTCGTCCCACGACCCAGGGGCGCCCGGCTCGATGATCGGTGCCCCCCACTGGACCCACTCCGTTTGACCCATCGCCACCCCGGCGCTGCACAGGGTGATCCACAGAACAACCGCGACTCGCTTCGCACTCATGTCCGCCTCCTTGCTCCAGGTTTTCTCGCGCTTACTGATCTGCTGTCAGTGTGGGTTCCAGCCGCGAGAGAAAACCGTAAGGAGAGGATTGCCGGAAAAGATCCGGAATGGGGGAGGCGGGCTCGCCCGGATCGCGGCGCCTGCAGCGCCGCCTCGGCGTGCCGGTTGAGATCAATGGCCCGCCACGCCTCTCCCGTGTCGCTCCGAGCGAGCTGCGGCCGGATCCCGCAGCGACCGACCCCGCACCCTCGCTGGGGACTCCCCTCAAACGGTGCGGTATTTCAGGGGACTCGCGCCTCGCCGGCCCAAACCCGACAGCTTCGGGACTTCCTGTGCAAATCTGGAATTGCAAATTCCGAAATGGGCTTCAATATGGAATACCATCCTCGATTCTTTCGTGCACCTGAGCAGAGCTACTTCCTCTTCGGGCCTCGGGGCACCGGCAAGTCGAGCCTGGGTAGCGAAACAGCCTCCACCGAGGCGCTCCGTCGCCTGGATCTGCTGAAGCCCGACCTGTTCCGTGAGATGAGCGCGCGTCCCGAGCGCCTGACGCAGCTCGTCCGCTCGCCCCGGCCTGACCAAAACGCCGGTCGTCATCGACGAAGTGCAAAAGGTGCCGAGCCTTCTGTCCATTGTTCACGACCTCAATCGAACGGAAGCAACGGTTCCAGTTTGTGCTGACGGGATCCAGCGCGCGTCGCTTGCGCCGGAGCGGAGTGGATTGGCTGGGTGGTCGGGCCGCGCTGCGTTCCATGCACCCGTTCATGGCCGCTGAGCTCGGCCAGCATTTTTCGCTCGAGGCGGCCTTGCAGCATGGGCTGATCCCGCTGGTCTTGGGAGCCCCCAACGCCCAAGAGGCGCTAGAAGCGTATGTTTCACTGTACCTGCGGCAAGAAATTCAGCTTGAAGGTGCGGTCCGCGATTTGGGGTCCTTCAGTCGTTTCCTTGAGACCGTGAGCTTTTCGCAAGCGCAGGCGCTGAACATCGCGAATGTCGCCCGAGAATGCGATGTCGGGAGGAAAGCCGCAGAGGGTTACCTCGAGGTTCTCGAAGACATGCTGGTGTCATTTCGCTTGCCCGTGTTCACCAAGCGGGCCAAGCGCCAGGTGGCGGCGCACCATAAATTCTACTTTTTCGACGCCGGAATCTATCGACTGTTGCGGCCAAGCGGTCCACTAGACCGACCGGAGGAGGTCGCATGGCTGCGCGCTCGAGAGCCTCGTCGCGCAACACCTTCGCGCTTGGATTGCTACCGCCGCGATAAGCACGAGCTCTTCTACTGGCGGACGCGCTCCCAGCTGGAAGTGGATTTCGTCGTATACGGTGCCACCGGGTTATGGGCCATCGAGGTCAAGAACACGGCAAGCGTCAGGTCGCAGGACCTGAAGCCGCTGAAGAGCTTCCGAGACGATTACCCGGAGTGCGTGCCCATCTTCGTCTATCGCGGGCCCGAGCGGTTGCTTGTCGACGGAGTCCTGTGTGTGTCCGGTGACGAGTTCCTGCGGCAGATCGACCGGGAGCAGGGTTTGACTGGAGCTGAGCTGAAAGGTCAGGTGCACCGGGACGGTCTGGGTGGACGACATCGTCCTGTCCAGAGAGCCCTTGAAGTAGCCCCCTGCCCGTGGCGGCGTCCGGATACGAGGCAACCGCGGTGCCCACGATGTCGGATTCGCTGCGGAAGTCGGTTTCCGGGAACTGTCCGTGACCGTGTCAACTCCGGTTGTATCGGTGCGGCAGCGACCGGTTCAGCCGGTGGTGAGACGCCTCAGAAACCGACCGGATAAAACGCTCCCCGCTCATGCATGAACCAGCCTTCAGATTCTCCGACCGGTGTCTTGCTCCACGACTGGATCGTCGGTTCTTGCTTCTGCGCATACGGAGGAGGCAGACAACTCATGGTGTCATCGCGATGGCTGATTTCCAACACCTCGTTGGTGATCCTGAAGTAGCAGGTCATGATGTTTTCCCGTGAATCCAAACTGAGGATCTCGATCGCCGTTCCTTGCTTCAATTCGATGGTGAGGCGCCGGCCCTTCGACTGGACGTAGTAGTCCTCGGACGAGAGATACTGCACCGCACCGAAGTTTCGACCTGCCAACGCGAGGCTCTTCTGAACCTCTCCCGTTCCCGGTACGACTGTCACTTCGATCGTCCGCAACAGAGGGTATTCGTGCCGCGGAATGAGGTCCATCGCCCCGACTCTCGTGCTGTTGATGTCCGGCTCCGAAAACAGGTCGACTCGCTTGCGTTCACCGTCATAAGTCATCAGGGCCGGCTCGTTGGGCGGAGCGACCCACAGTTCCCGTTGGAAGACCGTCGATCGCTCTGCGGCGGGCGCAAGGACGGTGACCACGAGCAGAGCTATGGTCGACAGAAAGTTCCTCATGTCGTGCCCCCCAGGTCGTCTTGCATGGCCTGAATGAACAGGGCGTTGACCCGCCTGCTCGATCGGTTTGGCATGCGCTGCGCCATCAGACCTTCATGAATAGAATACAAACACGGACGTGCCGGGTGGCGCGGTGTTGGTATTCCATACACGGCTCGCCGGCGTGCTGCCGTGGCGAACGGTCATACGCGGTGGGGAGTCGGTATACACTCGCCGCGACAGGAGTTGCCGGTGCGCATCGCCATCGCCCAGCTCGACTACACGACCGCCGCGTTCGACCGCAACCTGGACGCCATGCGCCGGGCGGTGGACCGCTCGCGTGCGGCCGGGGCGCAGCTGGTGGTGTTTTCGGAGCTGGCCACCATCGGCTACCCGCCGGGCGACCTCCTCGAGCGGCGCGACGTCGTCGACCGCAACCTCGTCCAGCTCGAGCGGATCGCCGCCCTTTCCGACGACACGCTGGCGATTCTGGTCGGCTACGTGGAGCGCAACCCGCTGCGCAGCGGTCGGGCGCTGCACAACGCAGCGGCGCTGTGCGTCGGGGGAAGGGTCGCTGATCGCTACCTCAAGTGCTTGCTGCCGACCTACGACGTCTTCGACGAGGCGCGCTACTTCGAGCCGGGCGTCGAGGCGCGGCTGCTCGAGGTCCACGGCGTTCGAATCGGCGTCTCGGTGTGCGAGGACGTGTGGGCCGACCCGGACCGCGACGGCTTCAGCCTCTACCACCGCGACCCGGTGGCCGAGCTGGTCGATCGCGGCGCCCAGCTGCTGATCAACATCTCGGCGAGCCCCTTCGAGCTGGGCAAGGCCGAGCTGCGCCGTGATCTGGTCCGGCGATACGCGGCTGAGTCCGGCCGCTTCTTCCTGTACGCCAACCAGGTCGGCGGCAACGACGAGCTGGTATTCGACGGCCACTCGCTGGTGTTCGACGGCCAGGGCCGTGTGGTGGCCCGCGCCCACGCCTTTGCCGAGGACCTGCTGCTCTACGACGTGCCCGACGAGGCGCTGGGTGACCGCACCGGGCTCGCCGGGCCGCTCGGCGAGATCCGCGAGGTCGCCGAGGGCACCGACGCCCAGGCCCTGGCAGCGCTCGAGCTCGGGCTGCGGGACTACGCCCACAAGTGCGGCTTCGAGAAGGCCCTGCTCGGGCTGTCCGGGGGCATCGACTCGGCGCTGGTGGCGGCCATCGCGGCGCGCGCCCTCGGCCCCGGCAACGTCCTCGGGGTCACCATGCCGACCCGCTACTCGTCGGCGGCGAGCGTGACCGACTCCAAGGCGCTGGCCGAGCGGCTCGGCATCGACTTCCGCATCGTCCCCATCGACGACATCTTCCAGGCCTACCTCGAGCGACTCGCCCCGGTCTTCGAGGGGATGCAGGAGGACGTCACCGAGGAGAACATCCAGGCCAGGATCCGCGGCGGCGTGCTGATGGCGCTCTCCAACAAGTTCAACCGCCTGCTGCTGGCGGCCGGGAACAAGTCGGAGCTCGCGGTCGGGTACGCGACCCTCTACGGCGACATGTGCGGCGGGCTCGCCCCGATCTCGGATGTGCCCAAGACTCTCGTCTACAGGCTGGCACGGCTCGTCAATCGCGGGCGCGAGCTGATCCCCCAGAGCATCCTCGACAAGGCGCCGTCCGCCGAGCTGCGGCCGGACCAGACCGACCAGGACACCCTGCCCCCCTACGAGCAGCTCGATCGAGTGCTGGAGCTCTATGTGGAGCGCCATCTCTCGCCGGCGGAGATCGCGGACGCCGACCTCGATCCACGGGTCGTCGATCAGGTCGTGCGGCTGATCGACCGCAGCGAGTACAAGCGCCGCCAGGCCGCCCCCGGGATCAAGATCACGAGCAAGGCCTTCGGCGTCGGCCGGCGCTACCCGATCGCGGCCGACTACCGCTGCCTCCATCCGGGCTGCGGCGACGAACCCGAAAAGTAGAAGGCGGAACAATGCTGGAAGGATCCGCGGTCGGCCTGCGTTGACCGGCGCGGATGGAGGACAATCGACCATGTTGAAGCTGATGCTGCTGTGCCTCGCCGTACTGGCGACGACCGCCGTGGTGAGCGCCGAGGAGCCGCCGCTCGAGGTCGTCGGATCGGTCGACCTGGACCGTTACCTGGGCACCTGGTACGAGATCGCCAGCTACCCGGCGTGGTTTCAGAGGGGCTGTACGGGGGTGGCCGCTCAGTACAGCCTGCGCGACGACGGCCTGATCCGCGTTGTCAACAGCTGCAACAAGCGCTCGCTCGACGGCAAGCTGAAGCAGTCGACCGGACGGGCGAAGGTCGTGGACGGGTCAGCGAACGCGAAGCTCAAGGTGTCGTTCTTCGGACCGTTCTGGGGCGACTATTGGGTCATCGACCTCGATCCTGAGTACCGCTGGGCGGTGGTCGGGGTCCCGAGCCGCAAGTACCTGTGGATCCTCAGCCGCACGCGGAGCATGGACGAGGCGCTCTACCAGGAGATCACCGGCCGGCTGCAGGCCAAGGGGTACGACAAGTCGCGGCTCGTCCGGACGCTCCAGCCGGAATCGGCCGAGTGAACGCGCCCGCGCGCCGCCGCGAAACGGAGTTCACGCCATGATGCTCACGCGTTGTGCACGGTGTGCCATGTTGGTCGCCGCGGTCGAGTTGATGGCGGCGACGGCCGCGATCGCCCAGGATCAGACCCGCTTCGCGGTCGAGCTCGAGGTGGGGCCGGTCTGGCAGAGCCGGAACGACGTCCAGATTCCGAACGACGACGAGGGCACGCGGTTCTCGTTGGTCGAACTCGCCGGCAACGGTCCCTGGCCGGCCGGTCGCCTCTATTTCACCTGGAACATCAACGACCGCCACGGGCTGCGCGCGCTGGCCGCGCCTTTGTCCTACACCGAGACCGGCACGCTGGAGGCGCCCGTCGACTTTGCCGGCGCGAGCTACTTCCCCGGAGTCCCGACCGAGGCGACCTACCAGTTCGACTCGTGGCGCCTGACCTACCGCTACCGCTTCCATGACGGCGACCGCTGGACGTGGTGGGTGGGCGCCACGGCCAAGATCCGCGACGCCAAGATCGAGCTGCAGCAGGGCGGCGTGACCAGCCAGGACACCGACCTCGGCTTCGTGCCGCTGCTCCACCTGGCCGCCGACTGGCGGCTGGCGGAGCGCTGGCACCTGCTGCTCGACCTCGACGCGCTGGCAGGCGGGCCGGGCCGGGCCGAGGACTTCGCCGCCAAGCTCGCCTACGACCTCAACGATCGCTGGTCGATCACCGCCGGCTACCGCACGGTCGAGGGCGGAGCCGACACCGACGACGTGTACAGCTTCGGGTGGTTCCACTACGCCGTGGTGTCGGGAATCTACCGCTTCTAGGAGGCGTACCGCATTGGCCGTTCGGCGGGCTGGTGGACCGAAGCGTTGTCACACGGCCACTGCGGTACGAACACGTCAGGATGCGCGCAGCGCATCCCGAGGAGCGCGTGGGGCAGAGGCCAGTCGGGGACCGCGACGCCTCACGCACACCCGGAGGCCTACGACCCGCGTGCGCCGAGGGGCCTATGCCCCACGCGCTCCTAGAAGCCGGGCTTCATCTTCTGCCACTTCTCGGCCATCTTCTTGCACATCTTCTCGATCTTCTTGGCGTTCTTCTCCGGGTCCTTGGAGACCACCGCCGATGCCGTTGCGCGCCACACCAGCGTGCCGGCCCGGGCATCCCAGATGTCGACGATCAGGGTACCCTGGGTGTAGGTGGTCGCCATGGTGGTGGAGTAGGCGCCGCCCCAGTAGGGGTCCCAGTACCAGCTCCCGGGGTAGCCGTAGCCCAGCGACATCGTGCTCAGGCGCAGCTGCTCGCTCGCTTCGGCGTAGTAGGTGACGTAGAGATCAGGGTCCGTCTCGGCCAGCTTCAGTCGGCCGCTCGACAGCTGAGTGATGATCGCCGTCTTGATGCGCTCGTGCATCAGCGGTGATGTGTCGGCCAGGGTGTTCTCCGGGCTGTCCACCCAGGCGAAGGTCTTGAAGGTGGTGAACCGGGCCCAACGGTCGTAGTCGATGTGCACCTCTTGAGCGAGCGCGGGAACCGCGGTCGCGAGCAAACAGGCCAGGGCCAGCAGCGCTTTCTTCATGGCACCCTCCGTCGCAATGGCACCGAGCGATCGTAGCATCTGTGCCGAAAGTGGGGGGTGAAGCGTGGAATGCCGTCCTCGCCGGGTGGTCGGGCAGCAACGGTCAACATGCGCCTCCTCACCTGCAGCCTTCGATCTTGAACACTGATTCTCTGGCCCCTAGTTCTCACTGGGCGGGTGGGGGTGGGGACCGATGGCGTCGAACTCCTCCTCCCACTCGTCCATCTCGGCGTCGGAGAAGCCGAAGTGGTGGCCGATCTCGTGCAGCAGGGTGAGTTGGACCCGTCGGATGAGCTCGTCGTCGGTGCGGCTCGCGGCCATGAGCGGCTGCCGGTAGAGCACGATGACGTCAGGCAGGACGTTGCCGTACCAGCCGCCGCGGCGGTCGAGCGGCACACCGGTGTAGAGACCGAACAGGGTGGCGCGCTCGGGATCGAGGTGAAGGCGGACGAGTGTCGCCTCGTCGGGTTCCTCTTGAACCTGCACCATCACGTTGCTCATGAGCTCGGCGAAGCGGTGGGGAAGCCGGTCGAGCGCCTGGGCGACGAGCTCTTCGAAGCGGGGCCGAGAGACCAGCATCGTCGGCGGTCGAGGCTACTTCCGGGCGCGGCCCTTGATCAGGTCGACCGCGTTCCAGCCGACGATGACTCCGATCACGGCGCCAACGATCGGGCCGCCCAGCGGGCCGTTCTGCGGGCCGAGCAGGACTGGGCCGTACTTGACGCCGGCGGCGCCCCCAACCGCTGCGAAGACCACCGCGAAGATGATCCGCAGGAAGCGGACGGTTTCGAAGTCCATCGACACCTGGCAACTCCGGGGCGAGCGCACCACCATGCTGGCTCGCCACGTCTGCGATTATACAGGTCGGTCTGCCCCGGCGATGAGGATAGGCCGCGGTCGGTGTACAGTTGCACGCGCCAGACGGAAAGGGATCAACGACATGCACCTGATCGGACTGCTCGGCATGCTGGTGATACTCGTGCTCGCCTGGGCCATGTCCTACCACCGCACCTCGGTGCGGCTGCGCACCGTCGCGTGGGGGATCGGCCTCCAGGTGCTTTTCGCCGTGATCGTCCTGCGGCAGGACGCCTGGAGCTTCGTCGGCATGACGGTATTCGGCCTGCTGCTGGTGGTCTACCTGCTGCAGACCGACCACGCCCGTCTCGGCCATGGCTGGGGCGCAACGGCCGTGCTCGCGGCCGCCGGCATCGGGGTCGGGTTTGTGCTGGTTTCCTGGCTTCCGGCGCTCCTGCCGGTCCTGCTCGCGTTGCTCGTCGTGGCCCTGCTGATCAACGGCAAGTTCCGGGTCGCACAGCCGGCACAGCGCTACATGGCGGCGCTGCTCGTCGTCTCGGGCGTCGCATCGCTGATCGCGGGCGGACACCACGGACAGCTCGTCATCGCCGCCGTCTCGGACCAGGTCACGAAGTTCCTCAGCCTGTCCGACTACGGCTCTAAGTTCGTGTTCGGGAACCTCGCCGATTCCCGGTACTTCTTCCCCGACTCGGAGTCCGGGTGGCCCGGCTTCGGGTTCCAGATCGCCTTCAAGGTGCTGCCGACGATCGTCTTCTTCGGCGGCTTCATGAGCGTGCTCTACTACCTCGGCATCATCCAGCGCGTCATCGGGGGAATGGCTGCTTTCATGCGCTGGACGATCGGCACCAGCGGCGCCGAGACCCTGTCGTGCACCGCCAACATCTTCGTCGGTCAGACCGAGGCGCCGCTGCTCATCAAGCCGTTTCTGGACGACCTGACGAAGTCGGAGCTGCTGACCGTGATGGTCGGCGGGTTTGCGACCATCGCCGGCGGCGTCATGGCCGGTTACATCGCCATGGGCATTCCCGCCGGGTACCTGCTCGCCGCCAGCGTGATGGCGGCTCCGGCCGCCCTGGTAATGGGCAAGATCGTCTTCCCGGAGCTCGAGCACTCGCAGACCGCCGGCGACGTCGCGTTGCCCGACATCAATGTCGGCGACAACGTCATCGAGGCGGCTTCGAACGGCATCCTCGACGGCTTCAAGCTGGCCCTCAACGTGGCTGCGATGCTGATCGGATTCATGGCTCTCATCGCCGTCGTCGACACCGTGCTGATTATCCTCGACCGCCTGATCGACGGCCGCATGCTCAGCGGCACCTACGCCGCCTACGCCTTCGAGACCTTGTGGTCCCCGGCCCGTGGCGAGTACCAGGGAGTGTTTCCAGGCTCGCTGCAGACGTTGTTTGGCTCCCTGCTGCGGCCGCTCGCCTGGCTGATGGGCGTGCCGCGGGCCGACGCGGCGATCGTCGCCAACCTGATCGGCGTCAAGATCTCGCTCAATGAGTTCGTCGCCTACAGTGCGCTCTCGAACTACATCAGGGACGGCGTCCTCAGCGAGCGCGCCGTGATCATCTCCACTTATGTCCTGTGCGGCTTCGCCAACTTCTCGTCGATCGGCATCCAGATCGGGGGCATCTCGGCGCTGGCTCCGAACCGCAGGTCCGACCTGGCCCGGCTCGGGCTGCGGGCGATGTTCGCGGGCGCCCTGGCCTCGTGCCTGACCGCCACCATCGCCGGCCTCCTGCTGTAAGGGCGGGGAGGGAGAGAACAACTCAACTTCGCCGGATCGACTTCCCTTTTGTCGCGTATTCCGTGGTCGGGCACGGAGACGGATCCGGCTTCGCCTCTGGCTTCGCCGTGACAAGAGCGGGCGGGGGATCCTTCATCGCTGCTAAGATTGCGGCCGGATGGAGGATGCGATGATCCGTCGATCGGCGATCGGCTGCGTGCTCGTGGCGGTGGTCGTGGCCGGGGCGTGTGATCTGCTCGACCCAACACGGCCGGCAATCCAGGGCGATACGACCCTGTTCGGCAACCTGCTCGAGGTGAACCGGCTCGCGGGGGACGATGAGGCGTGGCAGGTGCGGATGCGGATCGGCGTTCCGCGCGCCTTAGCCAAGGCCGAGGCCGCCGGGGGGCAGCCGACGCCGACCCTCGAGGAGGGACTGATCGCGGACGTCCGCGTCACCACCGACACGGTGGTGCTGGTTGACGGCGCCCCATTCTTCATCGAGGACGTCGACCCCGGCACCGAGATCGTGGTGCTGCCGGTTGCCGGCACCACCCGCATGGTGGGCACCTCCAACGTCACCGTCGACGCCGGCTACCTGACTGACTTCACCACCTACCGCCGCTGGCAGCTGCCGGGCTTGCCCGCGCCGGAGGGCGAGGTGGACAGCCGCCGGGACCCGGCCCGGATCAACTCGGCCGGCGTCGAGCACGCGCCGGTGCCGGTCGGCGACGGCTCGGTGCTCTACTTCGCCGCGCGCCTGCGTCCGCCGAAGGCGCAGGGCGAGCCCTGGCTCGGCGCGTTGCGCGACGGTCTCGCCGAGCCCAGCTCCGACACGGCGATGGTCGAGCGGAGCTATCGGACGCAGCTGACGGCGACCGGATGGACGGCGCCGGCGCTGGTCCGCTTTCCGGAGCTCGACGACGCCGCCCTGGTGCGCGTCTCCTGGGTTTCGGATGACGAGACGAGCTGCCTGGTGACCGTCGCCCCGGCGGACGGCCCGTCGTGGATCGGCAGGTCGGCGCGGCCGTCAGCTGACGCATCGTGGGGTGCGCTGGAGGTGGTGGAAGCGTTCGGCAGCGACAACGTCGACGATGGCGTCTATCTCGCCGGCAGCGCGAGCAAGATCGTGTTCACCGCCAACTGGGCCGGCAACCCTCAGACCGACCTCGTGCTCTTCGACCCCGGCGTCTCCGAGACACCGCAGCTGCTGACGCCGCCGATCAATACCGCGGCCAGCGAGTGGGGCGTGCGGGTGGGCCCGCGCAACGAGCTGCTGTTCGTTCGCGACGACCGCCAGCTCGCGCTGATCGACGGCACCCTGCAGCAGGTCCGCATCCCCTCCCCGCACCGAGCCGTGATCACCGAGGTGGCGCCGACCCGGGACGGCGCCTGGGTCTTCCTGTGCCGGCCCTCCTACCAGCCGGTGGAGGTGGACCAGGACATCTGGGTGGCACGGTGGGTCGGGGGCGGCCGCCTTGGCGAGCCGGTTCCGGTCGATGACTGGCATCCGTAGGAGCGTGTCGGGCAGAGGCCCCTCGGCGCACGCGGGTCGCAGGCCTCTGGGTGTGTAACGCGTCGCGGTTCCTGGCTGGCCTGCGCCCGCGCGCGCCGAGCAGGATGCGCTGCGCGCATCCTGACGAAGCGAGCTTGGTGCTGCCGATCAGTGACACCTATCTGGTTGCCTGACTGTGCAGTGGAGCAACCCGACGCCGGATGCTCCACCTCGCCTACGTTTCGGGGGGTCTCGGGGCCCCGCCCGCTTCCGCGCTCCCACCCACCCAGGGCTCTGAGTGAGTCCTCAATCTCGCTCGTCACGGCGGCTTGTGACGGCGGCTTGTCACGGCGAAGCCTCAGGCGAAGCCGGAAGCCACCGGGCGAAGCCGCAAGCCGCTTGTCACGGCGTAGTCCAAAGGACGAAGCCGGCAGCCGGACTTGTCACGGCGGAGCCGAAGGCGAAGCCGGATGGCCGTACCCGGGGAGCAGTCTCCTCGCTCGGGCGATCAGCCGGTAAACCGGGGGCCCGAGCCAGCGGATGGGAGCGGCGCCGGTGACGCGGGCGAGCCATTGCCAGCGGGGCAGCTCTGCCATGATCCGTCGCCAGCCGGCGAATCCCCCGGACAGCGTGCCGTCAGGGCCGCGCACCCACATCGAGGTTTCGGCGGCCAACCGCGGGACCGGCAGCTCGGCGTCGGGCGCCGTGCAGATGTCGCGAAACTCCAGCCGCCCGTCCGGGTCACGGGCCGCGCACCAGTCGCGCGAGGCGCGGCACAGCTGGCACTGCCCGTCGTACCAGACCTCGAGGGAGCGGTCGTGAGCCATCTCGATCTTCCCGCTGCAACAACCCGAGAGCTCCGAGGTTTCCTTCCCGGTCTTGACAAGAATTAAGACATTGCTAAATTGCCGAAATGCGGATTGATTGGCCGTTCGTGAGGAGCTGACGATGGGTCGGAGATCCGATCAGGTCGACTGCATCGCCCCGGATCGCACGCCGCAGGAGCTCCTCGCGCTGCGCCGCACGCTGGCGAGCAACCGGGATCGCCTGCGCCGCGCGTCCGAGCACTTCGCGCTGCTCGCGGGCGAGAGCCGGCTGAAGATCCTGGCCCTGCTCCGCCACTCGGGCGAGCTCTGCGTCTGCGACCTCGCGACGGTGCTCGAGATGACCCCGGCGGCGGTGTCGCAGCACCTCGGCCGGCTACGCGTCGGTGGGCTGGTGCAGGCACGCCGCGACGGCATGACGACCTTCTACCGCTGCTGCGGCTCCTCCGGACCGCCGCCGCCGGTGCCGGTGCTGAAGAGCGAGGAGAGTTGAGCCATGACCAGGACCGTGACAACTGTTGCCTGCGTGCTGGCAGTCGCGGCGTTGATGGCGGCGGGGTGTTCGCGGCCGGAAGGTGAGTCCCCTGAGGTCGTGCGGACCGTGTTCACGGTCAGCGGCATGCACTGCGACAACTGCAACGCCGCCATCACCGGAACTCTGCAGGGCATGGGCGGCGTGCTCGAGGCGTCGGCCGACTACACGAAGGGCGAGGCGGTGGCGGTGTACCGGCCGAAGCAGGTGTCGGCCGGCGAGCTCACAGCCGAAATCGACAAGCTCGGGTACACGGTCACGGCGACGAGCACCACGCCAGTCGAGAGCTCCAGCCTGTAGGCCCTGCCCGAGCCCGTTTCCGTTCCCGTTCCCGCTCGTTCGCTCCGTCCCCGAGTGCGCTTCGCGCCGGTTCTCTCGAAGCGCTCCCCGAGGGAGGCCACCTTTGGCGATTTCGGGTCGCGGGCACGCATCCGGGAAGAACGTGGTCCCGAAATCGCCAAAGATGGCACGCCCGCAGGACGCGCTTTCCGCGTACTCGCCTCGCCTCCCGGGGACGGAAGCGGGCGCGGGCTCATCACCCCATCCTCGACTCCCACCGCGTATCACCTATCACCTATCACCTATCACTTGTCACCTCTCGTCTATACTCCGGCCATGGCCGGCCGCGCGCTTGCCGATCCGAAGGTCCGCCGCGCCTACATCGCGACCAAGGTGGTCGTGTTCGGGGTGGCCGCGGTGCTCACCTGGCCGCTCGCCGAGGCCATCGGTCCGCAGGCCTGGTGGGGCCTGGCCATCTTCGGCGTCGTGCTGCTCGCGCTCGGAGCCGCGGTGCTGGGGATGCCCGCTCCGCGCAGCGCCGGCGCCACTGAACGCGCCGGCACTCGGGACGACGCCTCTGCCGAACCGGTGGAGCTCGTCGAGCTGCCAATCGAGGACTTCATCGACCTCCACAACTTCTCACCGCGCGACATTCCGAACGTGGTCGACGACTACCTGCGGGCCGCCCACGAGCAAGGGTTCCGCGAGGTGCGGCTGATCCACGGCCGCGGCATCGGCGTCCAGCGCGAGCGCGTGCGCAGCGTGCTGGCCGAGCATCCCCTGGTTGCGGAGTACCACGACGCGCCTCCCGAGCGCGGCGGCTGGGGCGCCACCGTCGCGCGCCTCAAGGACACCCCCTGATCAACCGTCCTCCTCAATCCTGATGTCTGCGGCGGGTTTTCGCCGGAAAACCCGGTGCAGAGATCAGGGATAGAGTCGATTAATCAGGCGCGGGAAGGGGATGCACTCGCGCAGGTGCGGCACCCCGCACAGCCAGGCCACGCAGCGCTCGATGCCCATTCCGAACCCGGCGTGCGGGAAGGAGCCGTACTTGCGGACGTCGAGGTACCACTCGTAGGCCTCGCGCGGCAGACCGTGGGTCGCGATCTGGCGCTCGAGGTGCTCGAGCGAGTCGGAGCGCACCGAGCCGCCGATGATCTCGCCGTAGCCCTCGGGCGCGAGCACGTCGACCGCCAGCGCTCGGGCCGGGTCGGCGGGGTCGGGCTGCATGTAGAAGGCCTTGACCTGGGCCGGGTAGCGGGTGACCATCAGCGGCCGGTCGTACTGCTCGGCGAGCACGGTCTCGTCGTCGCCGCCGAAGTCACCCCCGAACTCGATAAGCTGGCCGAGGCCCTGGAGCTTGGCGACGGCGTCGCCGTAGTCGATGCGCGGGTAGGGGCGTTGGGTCGCGGGCTCGAGCTTGGAGACGTCGCGCTCGAGGCGTTCGAGATCGACGCGGCAGCGGTCGATGACCCGCGCCACGATCTCGGCCAGGAACTCCTCGCACAGGTCCAGCAGTCCGTCGAAGTCCATCCACGCGACCTCGGGCTCGACCATCCAGAACTCGGTGAGGTGGCGGCGGGTCTTGGACTTCTCGGCGCGGAAGGTCGGCCCGAAGCAGTAGACCTTGCCGAGCGCCGCCGCCGCCGGCTCTAAGTAGAGCTGGCCGGACTGCGAGAGGTAGGCCTTGGCCTCCCCGAAGTAGTCGGTCTCGAAAAGGGACGAGGTGCCCTCGGCCGCCGCCGGGGTCAGGATCGGCGAGTCGATGAGGGTGTAGGAGCGGCTGTAGAAGAAGTCGCGGATCGCCTGGCTGAGCTCGGAGCGGACCCGCATGATGGCGTGCTGGCGCCGCGACCGCAGCCACAGGTGGCGGTGGTTGAGCAGGAAGTCCGGGCCGTGGTCCTTCTTGCCGATCGGGTACTCGGGCGCGACCTGGATCGTCTCGATGCCGGCCACCTTGAGCTCGTAGCCGCCCGGGGCGCGCTCGTCGGCGACCAGGGTGCCGGTGACGACCACCGACGACTCCTGGGTCAGCGCGACCGCTGCCTCCCACACCGCGGGATCGACCTCGGGCTCGAAGACCACGCACTGCAGGTAGCCGAAGCCGTCGCGCAGGATGATGAAGCGCAGCTTGCCCTTCTTGCGCCAGTTGTAGACCCATCCCCGCAGGGTGACGGTCTCTCCGGCGTGGGCGGCAAGCTCGGCGATGGTGATCACGGCAGGCGGCATCGGTGCTCTCCCTGGAGGGGGGATTGTAGCGTATGGCCCGGCCCCCACCCGCTCTTGTCACGGCGTAGTCCGAGGGCGACCTGTCACGGCAGAGTGCGAAGCACGACGCCGGAAGCCGGACTTGTCACGGCGTAGTCCAAAGGACGAAGCCAAATCCGCGCCCGAGGAGCCTGCCCTGAGCGAGCGGCGCAGCAGCGCCGCGAGTCGAAGGGTTCCCGTTCCCGTTCCCGATCTCCGCCTCCACGGCCATGTCCGGTCCGTCGCCCGCTCTGGACGCTGGCCGGCTTGCGGGCAGAATGGGACGTGAGCTAGAGTTTGGCGTGCCGCGGCGATGTCCTCACTCAATTCAAATTCCGGGCTGCAGCGCCTGGCCGCCCAAGAGCGCGGACTCTGAGCGCGAGCAGTGGACCTCCGCATGGCATGCGATGCAGCAGCCCGGAATCTGAATGGGACGACCGAAACGCCGCCGCCTCGGCCAGAACTTCCTGGTCGACCGCAACATCGCGCAGCGGATCGTGGCGCTGCTCGACAACGATCCGGCGCGGGTGCTCGAGATCGGTCCCGGCCGGGGCGCGCTGACTGAGCTTCTCGGCGAGCGATTCGGTCGCGTGCTCGCGCTCGAGCTCGACCCCGGCCTTGCCCACGAGCTCGACCGGCGCTTCCGCGGCAGCTCGGTCACCGTGGCCCACGCGGACGCCCTCCACGACCCGCTCGAGCCGTTGCTGGCGGGCGAGGGGCCGTGGCAGGTCGCGTCGAACCTGCCCTACTCGGTGGGCACTGCGATCCTGCGGCGGCTGCTGCCGCGGCACGATCTCTTCACCGGACTCGTCGTCATGCTGCAGCGCGAGGTGGCGGAGCGCGTGGTGGCGCAGCCCGGCGACCGCAACCACGGGTTGCTCGCCCTCGAGCGGGCCGCCTGGGCGGACGCCGGCATCGCCTTCCAGGTCGGACCGGGCGCCTTCCGGCCCCGGCCCAAGGTGGTTTCCAGCGTCATCATGCTGCAGCTCCACCCGCCGGTGGTGGACCTGGACGCACTGGAAGGTGGCCTCCGCCTCGCGTCGCACGCGCTGAACCACTCTCGCAAGATGCTCGCCAACGCCCTGCGCCCGCTCTGCGACGCCGACCGGATCATCGCCGCCGGCCTCGACCCACAGGCGCGCCCGGCGACCGTCGACCTCGCGGGCTGGATCCGCCTCGCCGCGGTTGCCGATGGGGCTGGCAGCCAGGGAACCCGCCACCTCGGTCGATCCCCACTGATACAATCCTCCCAGGATCAGCGACATGGAGGAGGGGAGTCGCCCGAACGGCCGTGAGGCGCGTGCCGCCGGGACGCTGACCGAGATCAGCGGTGAGGCGGTCGGTGCTGCACCGGAGAGGGGTGCGCTCGCTTCGGGCGCCGAGCTTGGCGGCCGTTATCGGATCCTGTCGCGCACCGGCGCCGGCGGCATGGGCGAGGTGTGGCGCGCCTTCGACCTCAAGCTGCGGGTCGAGGTGGCGCTCAAGGCGCTGCGAGCGGACGTGATCGCGAGCGAGTGGCGGCGCGACTCGCTGCGGCGGGAGGTGCGGGCCGCTCGCGAGGTGGTGTCGCCGAACGTCTGCCGGATCTACGACCTGGAGGAGATCGACGGCCGCGAGCTGGTGTCGATGGAGTACATCGACGGCCGGACCCTGCTCGACGTTCTGAAGGAGCGGGGGCCGCTCGAGCTGAAGGAGGCCCAGGACATCGCCTCGCAGTTCCTGGCCGGGCTCGAGGCGATCCACCATGCCGGGCTCGTCCACCGTGACGTCAAGCCGGAGAACATCATGATCACCCGGGCCGGGCGGGTGGTGGTGATGGACTTCGGGCTGGCTCGGCAGGAGGCGGAGGTGACGGGGCGATCGTCGGGCACTCCGGCGTACATGGCGCCGGAGCAGGGGCGGGGGGAGGTGGTGGACGCGCGGGCGGATGTCTACTCGGCCGGGGTGGTGCTGGCGGAGATGGTGAGCCCGGAGGGGATCAAGGACCGGGACAGCCGGGAAAGCCTGTGGGAAGGGTTGAGAGTCCGAGCCGCCGAAGCTCCCGAGCTCGCCGTGGGCGCCGGTTATGAAGAAGGCGGTGGCGAAGGACCGCGAGGCCCGCTATCGCACCGCGCACACGCTGACCCGGGCGCTGGAGGAGGTCACGCTGCGGGTCGCGGGGGCCGGAGACCTCCACCCGTACCCGGGTCTCGCCTCCTTCACCGAGGCGGACGCCGAGTACTTCTTCGGCCGCGAGGCCGAGGTCGAGGCGATGTGGCGCAAGCTCGAGGGCCCGGCGCCTGCTGGGGATCGTGGGGCCGTCGGGTGCCGGCAAGACCTCGTTCCTGCGAGCGGGGCTGATCCCCGCGCGCCGGCAGTGGATGGCGGTGCCTGATCTGCACGCCTGGCGACCATCCCGTGCTCTCCCTGAGCCGCGCGCTCTCATTGGAGTTGTCCGGCGACGCCGAGGCGGTGGAGCGGCTGCTGCGCTTCGACGATCCGGAGGTGGCGGTGGCGGCGGTCGCGCGACTGGCGGCGGGGCGGTGAGCAGGCCTGCTCGATCGTTGACCAGCTCGAGGAGCTGTTCACCCAAACCGGGCCGAGGAGCAGGCCCGTTTCGCCGAACTGCTGGGCCGGCTGGCGCTCGAGGCGGACGTGCACGTGCTGCTGAGCCTGCGGGACGACTTCCTCATGCGCTGCCGCGACCACGAGCCCTTGAAACCGCTCTTTCGGACTTGACGGCGCTGCCGCCTCCCGGCGCGCCCTGCGGCGGGCCCTCACGCAGCCGGCGCTCCAATGCGGCTACCGCTTCGAGAACGACGCCCTGGTGGAGGAGATGCTGGCCGAGGTCGAGGGCGAGCGCGGGGCGCTGCCGCTGCTCGCCTTCGCCGCCGCCCGGCTCTGGGAGAAGCGAGACCGGGAGACCGGGCTGCTCACTCGCCATGCGTATGTGCGACATCGGCGGAGTCGGCGGCGCGCTCGCGCGGCACGCCGAGGCGACCATGGACCGCATCGGCTCGGAGCGCATCGGGATCGTCCGCGAGCTGCTTCCGCAACCTGGTCACGGCCGAGGGCACTCGCGCGGTGCGTGAGTGGAATGAGCTGCTCTCGGTCTTTCCGCCGATTCGCAACGCGACCCGGCCGAGGGGGTCTTGCGCGCGCTAGTCGACGCGCGGCTGCTGACGAGCTCGAGGTCGAGGAGGAGGACGGCGAGCCCACGCGGCGAGTCGAGATCATCCACGAGTCGTTGCTCGCGAGCTGGCCGCGGCTGGTGCGCTGGCAGAGCGCAGGACGCCGAGGGCGCACTGCTGCGCGATCAGCTCCGCCAGGCGGCGCGGACCTGTGGGAGGAGCAAGGCGCGGCCAGACGACCTGCTGTGGACCGGTGGCCTTTACCAGGAATACCAGGTCTGGCGGGAGCGCTATCCGGGCGGGCTCACCGCGGTTGAGGAGGCATTCGGAGCTGCGATGACCTCGCTCGCCGGCCGTCGCCGCCGCCGGCGGCGAGCCGCGAGACCACCGCCATCGTTGGTCTCTTCGCAGTGGCGGCTGCCCTGTCCCTGCTGTGGCTGCGCAGTGCCCGCGAGACCCGGCGCGCCGAAGCGCGCAAGCTGGTCGCGCTCGGACGGCTGGAGCTCGAGCGCAACCCGGCGGCGGCCCTGGCGTTTGCCCGGGCGAGCCTGGAGGTGGCGGACTCGTCCGAGGCCCGCTATCTCGCAGTCCAGTCCCTGTGGTCCGGGCCGCCGATGTTTCTCGTGACGGATCGCGCGCAGTGCGTTCGACCGGCCTTCAGCCCGGACGGACGGAGGCTCGCCTGCGGCGGCTACGACACCGGGTGACGGTCTTCACAGCCGACGGGGGCGAGCCGCTCCGCATCACCGGGCTGCCTGCAGGGCAGGACCCTCGTGACGTTGCTTTCACCGCGGCCGGCAACCGGCTCTCAGCTGGCTTCGGGCGACCCGAGCATCCGCATCTTGAGCGTCGCGGGCGAGGAGGCTGGGACGCTTGCCCGGGGAGGCGGCGGAGCTTCTGGTGCTCGACGACGACGCCTTTGCCACGTTTGGGCCCTCGGTACCGGGCGAGACCGAGCGTGCAATCCGGCTCTGGTCGCTGCGGGATCACTCGTCGCAGCTCGTCGCGCGATGGCAGCCGCCGCCTGGATTCCAGGTCCACCTCTTTGGCCGGCGCCCGATGGACCTGGACCCGTCCCTCCGGTTCCTGGTGTATGGACGGGCACCGCGGTCCACCGGGTCGACCTGACCGGCCCCGACGTAGGTCGCGACATCGAGGTCGGCACCCATCGGGCGGGGTCAGTGATCTCGCGTTCGATCCCGATGGCTCCCGCCTCGCCTCGATCGACGAGAGCGGCGGGCTGCGGATGTGGCCGACTGCCGGGGGAGCGGTGCTCCGCGCCCTCGACGCGTCGGCTCCGACGGTGGGCTCGCGCCTCGACTTCGACGCCTCCGGGGCACGGCTGGGATGGGCCTCGGGCGCCGGGGCCCTGGTGTGGAGCCTCGCCGATCCGCCGGATGCTGCGCCTCTGCTCTGCGGGGCCCAGGCGAGATGCAGTTCGGTGCGGTGGCCTTCGACGGCGAAGGCAGGCTGGGCTGCCGCAGGGCGGGACAGCTGGGAGGTGTACCTGTGGTCGCTCGCCTCGCCGTACCCGCGGGTTCTCCAAGGCAACACCCAGTCAGTGTGATCTTGCGTTCACCGCGGACTCCCGCTTCCTCGCAACCTGCGGCTACGACGGCGCCCTCCTGTGGCCGATCTCGCCCGAGGGCGGCCGCCAGCGCCTGATTGATCTGGGCGAGGAGTACTTCTGCCACGGCATGCCGCTGACGCGACGAGCCCGAGCCTGCTGGTGGCAACCTACCTGAGGGGGCCTTCTTGGTGGAGCCGGACGGCGCCCCGCCGCGGAAGCTCGAGGGGATTCCACCGACCTGTCTCCAGCCCGCCGCTCTCGACATCCGGCTGGGTCTCGCGGCCGCCGGCGACGGCTACGCGCCCGAGGCGGGGGCAATCATGTCGTCGACCTGGACTCGGGCGTAACCCGGAGATTGCCCCTGCGCGACCCGGAGGACCGGTCCCCCTTCTCGGGCGGAGTCGTGGCGCTCGGCTTCGCGGCTGACGGCAGCTTGATGTCTGGCGGCGACGGCGGTGTTGACCGCTGGGACCTCGAAACCGGTGAGCGCACCACGATCTGCGGTGGGGTCGGCAATTACGGTGAGGTCTCGATGAGCAGGACCGGCCGCAGCGCGATTGCGCAGTGCCCGGACTACAGCGTGCTCGTGATCGACCGCTGAGCGGGCCCAGCGCCGGATCACGAGCCACGGTGACGCCGTCCGCGAGCGTTGCGATGGACGCGACCGGCGAGCGGATCGCCACCGGCGATTCGACCGGCGCGGTGCGGGTTGGCTGGACCACCGGCGAGGAGCCCCACCTGCTCATCGGTCACAGTGGTTTTGTCATCGCAGTGGCGTTCTCGCCGGACGGGAAGTGGCTGGCGTCGGCGAGCGGCGCCGAGGTCATCCTGTGGCCGATGCCGGACCTCTCGAAGCCGCCGCTCCATGCCCTGCCGCACGACGAGCTCCTCGCCAAGCTCAAGACCCTGACCAACCTCCGCGCCGTGCGCGACCCGTCCTCGGACACCGGCTGGACGATCGAGCTCGGCCCCTTCCCCGGCTGGCGCGACGTCCCCACCTGGTGATTCCCTCGCGTTGTAGCGCAGGCATCCTGCCTGCATCCAGCCTTGCGCGGGTGCAGCCAAGATGGCTGCGCTACAAGGCAGCCAAGATGGCTGCGCTACAAGGCAGCCAAGATGGCTGCGCTACAAGGCAGCCAAGATGGCTGCGCTACAAGGCAGCCTAACGGCCGGGTTTGGTCTCGAGCACGCGAGCGAGGGCGTCGCCCGGAGGAACGATGGTGACGCCGCCGAGCGTGGCGCCGAACAGGTGGCCGAAGTGGCTGCGGTCGCCGGTGACCAGGAGGTCGACGTCGGCGGCGACGGCTGCGGCCAGGATCGGCGCATCGTAGGCCGGAAGGCCCTGTTGCGCGGCCCACGCCACGATCCCCGGGCCGGCCTCGGGAACAACCTCGAGGAGCTCCATGAGCTGCTCGAAGGCTGGCATTGATTCCGGCGCCTTGAGCGCGAGGTTGCGGCCGGCCTCGTCGATCGCGTGGCGCGAGCTCGCGAGGGAGCACACGCCCGAGCCCGCGAGCGTGAGCAGCGCCGCCGACCGCCCCTCCGGCGAGTAGGCGGCGGTGAAGAGCACGTTGGCGTCGAGGAACAGGCGCACCTAACGCTTCCCGGTGCGCTTGCGTACGCGCACAGCTTCAGCGCGGGTCATGCGGTCCTCCTCGAGGAACTCGCGCACCCGGGAATCGCTGTAGACCTCGACCGGGTAGACGCCCGCGGGCCGCAGCAGGATCGCGCCGTCCGCGGTCGGCTCCACCAGCAGGACGGTCTCGGGCTCGAGACCGAGACGGTCGAGCACGGTCTTGGGGATCGACACCTGGCCCTTCTTGCCGAGACGGGTCATGTTCATGCCGGCAGGATACCAGAATTCCTGGAATCCGGCAAGCCGGAAAGCCGGATTGTTCATTGGTGAAGCTGCTGACGCAGACTCGGGCGCGGGCGCGGAAGCGAAAGCGGGCTCGGGAACGTTCCGGCTCCGTCACACTGCGGGTGCCACAGCGGTCGACGATCGGGAGCAGCGGGGGCGTCTCAAAGTGGTACCATTCAACTGGTTATGTTGGTTCGTCCGCAGACACTCTCGGCGCCGGCCGGTCGTCGGTGTGACCCCGGAGGCGGCTGAGCATGAACCTCGGCTACGCGCTGCTGCTCGGCATTCTGCAGGGCTTCACCGAGTTCCTGCCGGTGTCCTCGTCGGGGCATCTCGCGCTCGCGCAGATGCTGATCCCGGGCTTCGACCAGCCCGGGGTGCTGTTCGACGCCATGCTCCACGTCGGCACCGCCGCGGCCGTGGTCTGGTTCGAGCGCTGGCAGATCCTGGAGTGGGCCGGATCGGCCACCGGGCGGCGCGTGCTGTCGCTGCTCGTGGTTGGCACGGCGGCCACCGCGGTGGTCGGGTTCGCGCTCCGCGGCGTCGCCACCAGGGCATTCGAGCGGCCGCTGTGGATCGCCGCCTTCCTGGTCGTCACCGGCTGCGTGGTTGGGGCCACCCGCTGGCTCGGCAGCGGCAAGCGAGGCGTCGAGCGCACGACCTGGCGTGAGGCGGCCCTCATCGGTTTGCTCCAGGGTCTGGCCGTCTTCCCCGGGCTGTCGCGCTCGGGGACCACGATCGCGGCCGGCCTGGGGGCCGGGCTCGAGCGGTCGTGGGCCGCGCGCTTCAGCTTCCTGCTCGGGGTGCCGGCGGTCGCCGGCGTCACGGTCATCGAGCTGCTCTCGCATCGCCACGAGCTGGCCGCCACGTCGGCGAGCTTCGCTCTCGTCTGTGCCGTTGGCGCCGTCGCCGCGGCGATCACCGGCTACGTCGCGCTCGCCATCGTGCTCAAGACGGTGTCGAGCCGCGTCTTCCACCGCTTCGCCTGGTACTGCATCCCGGCCGGCCTGATCGTGCTCGCGATCGTCGCGGGGAGCGGCTGATGCGCGACCGGGTGCTCCGCGAGGCCGGCGGCGTCGCGCTCATGCTCGGCGCGATCCTGGTGGCCGTGGCGCTGCTGTCGCACTCGCCGATGGACCCGAGCCCGTTCCATGCCTCGACCGAGCGGGTGAGCCCCGCCAACTGGGCCGGCTGGCTCGGCGCCACGCTGTCCGCCGCGCTGCTCAGCCTGATCGGCTTGACGGCCCTGCTGCTGCCGCCGATCGGCGCCGTGCTGGGGTGGCGGATCCTGCGCCAGCGTCCGCTGGAGAGCCCCTCGCTGGCGCTGATCGGCTGGCTGATCGTGGTGCTCGCCCTGCCCGGGATGGTGTCGCTGGTGGCGTTCGACATTCCCTACCGCGGCGGGAGCGTCCCCTGCGCCGGTCTGGTGGGCCTGGCGGCGTCCGACCTGCTCGGGGGCTTTGCCGGACCGGTCGGCCGCCTGGTGATCCTGGCGTTCTTCTTGATGATCGGCGTCCTGCTGGCCTCCGGGAGGTCGGCGGCGGCGCTCGCCGAAGCGGTCGCCGGGCGGGTGCGCGACCGCCTCGAGGGTCGGCAGCGCGAGCGGCTGCGCAAGCAGCGCGAGCGCCAGCAGCAGCAGGACCGCCGCAAGGTCCTCGAGCGGCAGCTCGCGCGGATCGACACTGAGGGCTCCTACCGCGGCTCGCTCACCGTGAAGCAGGTCGAGGGCAAGGGCCGGTTCCGGATCGTCCGCAGGCCGGCGGAGGAGGCCGAGGCGGCCGCGCCGGTGGAGGAGCCGAAGCCGGAGCCGGCGCACGCCTCGCAGAAACGGACGCCGAAGCCTCGCGCCGAGCGCAAGCCCGCCGCCGACAAGGTCGTCCAGGAGGAGTTCGACTTCGTCGAGGACCTCGAGTCCTATGACCTCCCGCGTCTCAGCTTCCTCGATGAGCCGGCCGACGCCGCCCAGCGCGACTCGAACGCCATGATCGAGATGTCGAAGCTGATCACGACCAAGTGCCACGAGTTCCGGGTCCGCGGCGAGGTCGTGAACATCCGCACCGGGCCGGTCATCACGACCTACGAGTTCCGCCTCGAGCCGGGGGTGAAGATCTCCGCGGTCCAGAACCTGGCCGAGGACCTGGCGCTCGCCTTGCGCACCGAGTCGGTCCGCATCGAGCGCATCCCGGGACGAGCCACCGTGGGCATCGAGGTGCCCAACCCCGACCCCGAGGTCATCCGCCTGCGCACCCTGCTCGAGGCGCCCGAGTTCCAGCACGCCCAGTCGCTGCTCACCCTGAGCCTCGGCGTCGACATCCGGGGCAAGCCGTTCTTCGCCGACCTCGCGCGGATGCCGCACCTGCTGATCGGCGGCTTCACCGGCTCGGGCAAGTCGGTGGGCCTGAACGCGATGATCATGTCCATCCTCTACAAGGCCCGGCCGGATCAGGTGAAGTTCATCCTGGTCGACCCGAAGATGGTCGAGCTCGGCGTCTACTCCGACATCCCGCACCTGCTGACGCCGATCATCTCGGACCCGAAGAGGGCCGCCAACGCGCTCGGCTGGACGGTCGCCGAGATGGACCTGCGCTACCGGTACCTGGCCGCCCTCGGCGCGCGCAACCTCACCCAGTACAACCAGCTGGTGAGCGATCCGGTGCAGCTGCGCAAGGTCCGCTCGCAGCTCGCCGACGCCGCCGACGAGGAGCTGGCCGACCTCGAGCCATTGCCCTACGTGGTGGTCGTGATCGACGAGCTCGCCGACCTGATGCTCGCGTCGTCGCGGGCGGTCGAGGAGTCGATCACGCGGCTGTCCCAGAAGGCCCGGGCGGTCGGCATCCATTTGGTCTGCGCCACCCAGCGCCCCTCGGTGGACATCCTCACCGGGATCATCAAGGCCAACTTCCCGTGCCGGATGTCGTACAAGGTGCGGTCGCGATTCGACGCGCGGACCATCCTCGACTCGATGGGCTCGGAGCGCCTGCTCGGCCGCGGCGACATGCTCTACCTGCCGCCGGGGAGCTCGACCCTGATCCGGCTGCACGGGCCGCTGGTCACCGAGAAGGAGATCGCCACCGTCGTCCGCTATATCAAACGGTTCGGCAAACCAGACTACCAGAGGGAGGTGCTGACCCACGCCGCCCTCGGCACCAACGACCGCGGCGGCCGGCGGACCGTGGTCGAGGAAGAGATCGAGCTGGGAGACCCGATGTACGAGCATGCGGCACGGCTGGTCGTGAAGACCCGCAAGGCGTCGGCGTCGTACATTCAGCGTCGTCTCCACCTCGGCTACACACGATCAGCGCGGCTGCTCGATATGATGGAGCGGGAGGGGCTGGTCGGTCCGCTCGCCGGCTCCAAGGGTCGCGAGGTGTTGGTGTCCGAGAACTACTTCTCCGAGGTTGACGAAACGCACGAGCTCGATCCCGATCTCGACGACAGTGACGACAATGAGGTGCCGCGATGAGCTTCGATTTCCTCGACTTCAGCCCGAGCGGCTCGGTGCAGCTGGTCGCCGTCGCCGCGGTCGTGATCCTGCTCGCGCTGCTGGTGATCAGCTTCCTGTCGCGGGCGCGGGTGTTCTGCCAGTACCTCAAGCACATGACCGGCATCGAGCTCAAGCCGGCCACGGTCCGCCGGGTCTACCGGAAATCGGGCCGGGGCGGAGTCCGGGACATGCTGATCTCGCTGCTCATCCAGGAGGACCTGGCGGATCCGGAGCGGGTGGTCACGCCCGACTCCAAGCCTGACACCTCTGCCTTCCAGCCCGGCCGCTGACCGCTGCCACTCCCGTTCCCGCTTCCCAGGAGCCTGCCCTGAGCGAGCAGCGCCCCATTCGACTCGGAGCCCTGACGGGCTCCTCGCTCAGGGCAGGCTCCAGCGCTGCGAGTCGAAGGGTTCCCGCTCCCGAACGCCACGCCAGGTGGCGTCGGCAGCGCACCTCCTGCCCGGGAGCTCCTGTGATGGCGGCCGCCGATCCTCGTCGCAGTCGCCTGGCCGCCGCGGAGCCGCTATCATCGTCCGGTGCCACGGATCCGTGTCCTTCCCGACGCCCTGGTGAACCGCATCGCGGCCGGCGAGGTCGTGGAGCGACCGTCGTCGGCGGTCAAGGAGCTTATCGAGAACAGCCTCGACGCCGAGGCGCGGCGGATCGACATCGAGCTCGCGGCCGGCGGTCGCAGCCTGGTCCGGGTGGCGGACGACGGTTGCGGCATGGAACCCGACGACGCGCTGCTCGCGCTGGAGCGCCACGCGACCTCGAAGATCGCGAGCGCGGCCGACCTCGAGCACATCGCCTCGTTCGGCTTCCGCGGCGAGGCGCTGCCGGCGATGGCCGCGGTGTCGCGGCTCGTCCTGCTGACCGCGGCGAACCCCGCCGAAGGCGGCGTGCGGATCACCGTCGAGGGAGGCCGGATCCTCGGCGTCGAGCCGGCGGCCCGGCCGCGCGGCACCACGGTCGAGGTCCGCGACCTGTTCTTCAACACGCCGGCGCGGCGCAAGTTCCTGCGCGCCCCCGAGACCGAGCTGCGCCACGCCCAGGAGGCGGTCTGGGGGGCGGCGCTGGCACACCCGGAGGTCGAGTTCACGCTGCGGCACGGATCGCGCACGCTGATCGAAGCGGCGCCCACGACCGACCCCGGCCAGCGCCTGCGCGACCTGTGGGGGCGACTCGAAGGCCCGGTCCACCGCTTCGAGGAGCTGGCGTCCGGGGTCGAGGTGTGGGGGCTGCTGGCCGCCGGCGGCGGCGCCGGGAAACCCACGCTGACCCTGATCGTCAACGGCCGCCCTGTCCGCGACCGGCTGCTCGTCGGCGCGGTGCGCCGGGTGCTTGGCGTGCCGGGCACCGGGGCCGGCGGCGCCCGGGTGGTGCTGTTCGTGACCGTGCCTGCGGACGAGGTCGACGTCAACGTCCATCCGACCAAGGCCGAGGTGCGATTCGCCCGTGCCGGGTCCATCTTTGCGGTGGTGGAGCGGGCGCTGCGCGCCGGGGTGGCGGCGTCGCAGGGGCACGTCGGCGTCCGCCGGGTGGAGACGCCGCAGTGGGTCGCGGAGTCCGGTTCCGGGCCGCAGCCGACCGTGGAGGCAGCTGTGATGGAGCCGGCTGGCTCCCGCCGCCCGCTCTTTCCGCACCCGGCGTGGGGCGAGGCCGCCGAGCCGGTAGCGCCGCCCGCGACCTGGCAGGCCGGGGGGCATCCGGCGGGGGCCGGCGCGCGCGCCGCTGCGCCTGACACGCCGTTCGGCCGGCTGATCGGGCAGTACCGCAGCTCGTTCCTGCTGCTCGAGGACGAGTGGGGCCTGGTGATTGTGGACCAGCACGTGGCCCACGAGCGGGTGCTCTTCGACCGCATCCGCCGCCGGCTGGCCGGCGAGACGGCGCCGTCGCAACGGCTCCTCGAGCCGTTGCTTTGCGAGCTTGACGAGGCGGCGATCGCCGCCCTGCCGAGGGTCCAGGCGCTGCTGCTCGGCGTCGGCATCGAAGCCGACCCCTTCGGCCCGGGCACGATCCGCGTGTCGGCCCTGCCGCCGGAAACGGACGCCGACGCCGCGCTGGCCGTGGTGGAAGCGCTGCTCGAGCGCGCCACGGCCATGGACGGCGCGCCGGAGACGGTGCTCGAGGAGCTCGCCGACGAGCTCGCGGCATCGCTTTCCTGCCGGGCGGCGATCACCGTCAACCGGGCGCTTTCCGACGTCGAGCAGCGCACCCTGCTCGCCGACCTCGCGGTCACATCGAACCCCTACCGCTGCCCGCACGGGCGGCCGATCGTGCTCAGGCTGGGCCAGGACGAGATGGAGCGCAGGCTGGGGAGACGATGATGCGGCGTGAGTGCTGGCACCTGAGCGAGGGCCTGATCTTCCTGCACTTCGCGGTGTTCGTGCTGGCGACCACCAACCGGGAGAGCCTGCAGGCGCTGGCGCTGATCCCGGGCGCCGTCGCCGCCCGGCCGTGGACGCTGGTGACCTTCCAGTTCATCCCGCAGTCCGGCATGTTCTGGTTCTTCATCTCGATGCTCGTGCTGTGGGTGATGGCGAAGCCGATCGAGGACGAGTGGGGCTCGCCGCGGTTCCTGCTGTTCTGGCTGTTGTCAACGGCGGGGGCGGCGGTCGCGGCGCTGCTGCTCGGCGTGCCGATGGCAGGGGACGCCTTCTTCAACGGCTCGCTCCTGTTCACCTTTGCGACGTTGTACCCAGAGATGCAGTTCATGCTGTTCTTCATCGTCCCGGTCAAGGTGAAGTGGCTGGCAGTGATCGGCGGCGCCTTCCTCGTGTTCTCGAGCTTCACGGGCTACGGCGTGGTCGGCGGGCTCGTCAACGTCGCCGGCATGTCCGCCGGCTACCTCTTCTTCCTCGCCACCCGCCGCCTGCCGTCGCGGCGCAAGCTCGGCTTCGAGCTCGCGAAGAAGAAGGCCAAGGTGGCGGCTGTGGTTGAGACCGCCTCGGCCGAGCGCCGCAACCTGTCCTGGGATCCCAGGGTCCGCGGCGCGATCGCCAGGGCCCGGGAAGGCGGCGCGGTCGCGCCCGCGGACCAACCGCTGCTCGACGAGCTCGATGCCGCCCGCGACTCGACGATCACGGTCTGTGCGCCCTCAGAGTACGGGCTCGTCGACGACCCGGTGTGCCGGACCTGTCCGGGGTTCGCGGAGTGCGGCGCGCGTGCGATCCGGATGGCTGCGGAACGGGGCGGCCGGAACCAGCCCCCGACACCGGAGTAGCCGTTGGAGCTGCTGCACCGCTGGGCTGCGGTCATCTGGCCCCAGGACGCGGCGGCCGCCCTGATCCTGCTGGCGGCCTGCGCGGTGCTCGCGATCGGGCTGTGGCGGCGGCGGCGCGGCTTCAGGCGATTCGTTCCGTCGCTGCTGCTGGTGGCGGTGTGCGAGCTGTGGGTCCTGATCGCTGACCTCAGCCGCCGCCCGCTGTTCGCGTGGTGGCCGCTCGGCGCGGTCGCCTGCGTCCTGCTCGCGATCCACCTGGCGGCCGGCCGGGAGGCGCGGCTCGCACCCGAGGCGGCGTCGGGGCGCGCGACGGGTCGCGGCTACTTGGTGGTGGGCGGCCTCTTGACCTGCGCCCTGCTCGGATTCCGGCTGGCGTCGTCACCGGGGCAGCTGCTGATCTGGGAGCCGCCAGTGATCGAGGGCTTTGGCGGCGCGCTACGGGAGGGCCACGGCGCCGTTGACTTCCTGCGCGCCACCCTGCTCTGGGATGAGGGCCTGGTGAGCCGCGGCGACCACTCGCTGATCTACGGCGCCCCCACGTACGCTCTCCTGCTCCACGCCGGCTTCGGGGTCGCCCAGCTGCGGATCGTTGCGGCGCTGCTGGCGGCCGCGGCCGTGGTGGTCGCCTTCCTGCTGGCGCGGCGCTTCGGCGGGGGCGTCGCCACCGCCGCGGCACTCGCGCTCGCCCTGTCGCCGCCGCTGCTGTTCTACGGCCGCTACGGCACCTCGCTGTCCGGAACGCTGCTCGGGGTGCTGCTCGCCACCTGGGCGTGCTGGGGGTTGCTCGCCGCGCCGGCTCGCCAGTGGTGGCGCGGCCTGGTCGCGGCGCTGGCCCTGATCGTGGCCACCCTCGGCTACTCGCCGGGCCGGCTGGTGGTGCTGGCCCTGCTCGCGGTGACCGTGGCGTTCACGACGGCCAGGCTGCGCTCGGAAGGCCGCCGCCTCGTCGGGCTCGTGCTGCTGGCCGCAGCGCTGGCCGGCTTCTGGGCCTATCAGGCGCGGTCGGGCGCCGACTGGAGCTTCCTCAACGCCCGCGGCGAGCAAATCGTCAACATGATGCGACAGCCCGGCTACCTGCAGAGCTTCCTGCATCGTCCGGCGTCGGACGAGCCGCGCACGCGCGCCACCTGGATCGACGTCGCCGGCACGCTGGTGGCGCAGCGCGCGCCCGAGTACCTGTCCGTGCTGATCGCGCCGTACGGCCGGCAGGTCCACTTCGACAAGGTCGTTTTCTTTGATCCGCCACGGCTGCCGCTGTTCATCGCCCCCCTGCTGCCGTTCGTGCTGCTCGGGCTGGCGGCCTCGCTGCGAGGAGTGCGCCGGCCAGAGCACAGCACGCTGCTCGGCTGGTTGCTGCTTACCACCCTGCCCCTGCTGCTGACCACCCGGGTCGATGCGCACCGGATGGTGCTGCTCGTCGTGCCCTTCGCCCTGTGGACGGCTTTCGGCGTGGTCGAGGCGGTCGCAGCGCTCGACGAAGCCCAGGTCGGGAGACGGCCGCGGCAGGTTGTGTGCGTCGTGCTGATCGGGCTGCTCGCGTGGCTGAACGTGGTGGCGATCTTCCCTGTCGACCCGCAAAGCCCGGTGCAGTCACCCGCGATGATCGCCGAGCTCGCGGGTCTGCGCGGCGAAGTCGTGCTCGCCTCCATTGCCAACCAGCGCGACATCGGGCTGGTCGACCTGGCGCTTCTCGAACGGCAGCGGCGCGATCCCGGCAGCCGGGGGCGACGGCTCGCTGATGAGAAGGTGCGCGAGCTGGTCGACGGCGCTGCCGTCGATCCCGTGCGGATTTCCAATCTCGTCGCCGAGGTCGGGACCGGGACCTTGCTGATGGTGCCGGCCGAGGCGTTCATGGGCACCGCCGCGGTCTTGCGGAACGCGGGGCTGGAGGTGGTCGAGCTCGGGCCGCACGGCGCGCGCTTCTGGCGGATCTCGCGGCCGGTTGCGGCGCCCGGCGCGTGACCCTCAGCTCATACGGGTGCTGGTCCGCGGCGTCGCGCCGGGAGTTCGTACCGCATTGGCCTTTCAACGGGCGTGGTGGACTGAAGCGTCGTCAGACGGTCACCGCGGCACCAGCGACACCTCGTCCGGCTCGCCGGGAACGACCCACTCGCCCGACTCGCCGTTGCCGAGGCAGGCGATGGCGTGCGACAGGGTGTCGCGGAGGTAGCGTCCCCAGATCTTGATCGGCAACTCGCCCACCGTAACCGATGGCGAGATCGCGAGGTGCAGCATGTACTCGATGATCCACGACGCGTTGATCGCGATCCGGCCGAAGTAGCTCGCCAGCCCACGCTGCTCGAGGATCCGCACCTCGTGGATGCTGCTGCCGAACTCCGACTCGATGAGGTTTCCGAGCGAGGTCAGGATGAGCTCCAGGCGGAAGGTGCGGTTGCCGGAGGCGAGGTACTCGCGGAGGTCGCGCTCGAGGTCGGCGACTGGGACTCCGCGGCCCGCGGCGAACGACCAGTCGACCGTGCGCAGGCCGTCGACGACCACCTCTGCCGGCGACAACTCCAGGTCGACCAGGTAGTGGATCCCGCCGTAGGGGCCCTCGTGCACCTTGCGACGGAAGATCCAGGTACCCCGGCGCCGGTCGAGCGCCTCCTCGAGGCGGGGGATCAGGCACGGTTCGACGATCAGCTTGACGCCGATCAGGTCGTCGACCTCCTGCTGGCGGGGATCCAGCGTGAGCGTGCCGAGGCGGATCCGGTCGGCGACCTGCCGCTCGGCCGCCATGAAGTCGTCCTCCATCTCGGAGCGCGTCGACACCATCCGCTCGAGAGGGACCCCCGCTCGGCGGGCGCGCCGTTCGGCGAACCCACGCGCCGAGCGGTCGATCTCGCCCGCGAGCTGGTCGGCGACCCGCCGCGAGACCTTGTCGGCGATCCGGCGGATGCGTTTGCGGCGCACCATGCCCACCAGCTGCGAGCCGCCGTCGGTGACCAAGCTCATGTGGACCGGCGTGCGGGGGAAGAACTCCTCGGGCTGGGCGCGGTACCGCTCGACCAGCTCGCGGACCCTTGGCGTGGGTTCGGTGGCGGCAGCGACAATCGCGTCGCGCACCGCGTCCTTGGTCGTGACCCGCCGCAGCAGCAGCGGCCCGGGCCGGACGATCTGCGTCAGGTCGGTGACCAGCGCGCGCACCGACGGCGCGGTGATCGCGTGCTCGAAGACGAAGATCTCGGTGAGGGTGCGGCCGTCCCGAGGGTCGGCGCGGTCCGCCAGCCACCGGCAGGCGATGTCGAAGAGGCGGTCACGGTGGGTCAGACCAGAAAGGTACACGCGCGTGCCTTCGCCCCCGAACGGTGCCACGGTCCGGGCCGCGACGCAAGCGGCCGGCAGCTGCCGGGCGCGAGGCCGGAGGCGGCGCGGGCGGGGCGCGACGCCGCAGGACCTGCCTCGGGGCTGCCGCCGGACGGCGGTCGAGGAATCCGGACGGGTTCAGCTCTTGTATTCGTGAAAGAATTCACATACATTCACAAGCAGGCCCTCGCCGGGTTATGCTTGGTTTCCGGGACTCGTTGTTTGGGCACGCGGGAGGGCAGGGAGTGTACGACAGGCGCATCACCGTTCTGGTCGGCAGCTTCGGCAGCGGCAAGACCGAGATTGCGCTCAATGGCGCTCTCGGGCTGGCCGCCGCCGGCCGGCCGGTGACCCTCGCCGACCTCGACGTCGTGAAGCCCTACTTCCGCTCGCGGGCGGCGCGCGCGATCCTCGACGAGGCCGGCATCCGGCTTCTCGCCCCCGGCGGCGAGGTTGCCCACGCCGACCTCCCGATCGTGGTGCCGCAGGTGCGCGCGGCCCTGCGCGACCCGTCGTGCCGGCTGGTGATCGACGTCGGCGGCGACGACACCGGCGCGCGGGTGCTCGGCTCGCTGTCGGACGTGCTGCCGGTGGCCGACAGCGACGTGCTCGTCGTGCTCAACTTCCGGCGCCCGGCGACCTCGGGTGCCGAGGAGGCGGCGGCGATGGTGCGCCGGATCGAGGCGGCCGCGCGGGTCACAGTGACCGGCCTGGTGTCGAACACCCACCTGATGCGCGAGACCACCCCGCGGGTCGTGCTTGAGGGCCACCGAATGGCGGTCGAGACGGCCGAGATTCTGGGCGTTCCAGTGGTCGCGGTGACCGCCACCAGCGACGTTGCCGCCGATCTCGCCGGCGAGGAGCTGGGGTGTCCGCTGGTCGTGCTGCAGCGGATCGTGCTGCCCCCCTTCGAGCAGCCGCCGCAGACCCGGACCATGGGCCCGCTGTTCGTCGTCAATTGAAGGGAGCCCGCATGCCACGGATCGTCATCACGCCTGACCACTGCAAGGGATGCGAGCTGTGCGTCGACGCCTGCCCGCAGCAGATCCTCGGCATGGGGCGAAGGATCAACAGCAAGGGGTACTTCTACGCGGAGGTTGTCGAGCAGATGCGGTGCATCGGCTGCCGGCTGTGCTGCATCACCTGTCCCGACACGGCGATCGAGATGCGGGTCAACGGCACCATGTACCACTACTTCTCGTACTGAGGACGATCAGCCATGGCCAAGAAGCTCATGAAGGGCAGCGAGGCGATCGGCGAGGCGGCGGTGCAGGCCGGGTGCCGGCTGTTCTTCGGCTACCCGATCACCCCCCAGAACGAGATCCCCGAGTACATGTCGCTGCGGCTGCCACAGGTCGGCGGGTGCTTCGTCCAGGCCGAGAGCGAGGTCGCCGCCTCGAACATGCTCTACGGAGCCGCGGGCACCGGCGAGCGGGTGATGACCTCGTCCTCGTCGCCCGGTATCTCGCTGATGTCAGAGGCGGTCTCGTACCTCGCCGGCGCCGAGCTCCCGGTCGTGATCGTCAACATCGTGCGCGCCGGTCCGGGCCTCGGCGGGATCCTCCCCAGCCAGGGTGACTACTTCCAGGCCACGCGAGGGATGGGTCACGGGGACTTTCGGCTGCTCGTGCTGGCGCCGTGGTCGGTGCAGGAGGCGGCCGACCTGGTGCAGGACGCCTTCGACCTCGCCGACTTCTACCGCAACCCGGTGATGGTGCTCGGCGACGGCCTGATCGGGCAGATGATGGAGCCGGTCGAGTTCCGCAGCGACCGGCAGCCGATCAAGGAGCTCCAGCCGAAGACCTGGGCCGCCACCGGCTGCCCCGGCGACCGCCCCACCAACATCATCAACTCCCTGTTCCTCGATCCCGAGGAGCTCGAGCGCCACAACTGGAAGCTCAAGGCCAAGTACGACGCGATGGCCCGCGACGAGATCCGCTCCGCGGTCTACGCCGCCGACGACGACTACGACGTGCTGATCGTCGCCTATGGCACGGTGGCCCGGGTCTGCTCGACGGCCATCGACGAGCTGCGCGAGCGCGGTGTCCGGGTGGCGATGGTCCGGCCGATCACGCTGTTCCCGTTCCCGTACCAGGCGATCCGGGACGCGGCCCTCCGCGCCAGCTCGGTGCTGGTGGTCGAGCTGTCCACCGGTCAGATGATCGAGGACGTCCGGCTGGCGCTCGAAGGCGCCCGGCCGATCCACTTCCACTCTCGAGTCGGGGGCATGCTGGTGACTCCCGACGAGGTCATCGAGAAGGTCGACCGAATCCTCGCCGGCGGCGCGGCGGAGGTGAGCCATGGCTGAGACCGTGTTCTCGCGGCCTGGGGCGCTCGCCCCGGTCATCACTCACTACTGCCCCGGCTGCACCCACGGCATCATCCACCGGCTGATCGCCGAGGTGATCGACGAGCTCGGCATCCGGGAGCGGACGGTCGGGATTTCGCCGGTCGGCTGCGCGGTGCTGGCGTACAACTACTTCACGGTCGACTTCCAAGAGGCGTCGCACGGCCGCGCGCCGGCGGTGGCGACCGGCATCAAGCGCGCCCGGCCGGACCTCATCGTCTTCACCTACCAGGGTGACGGCGACCTCGCGTCGATCGGGATGGCCGAGATCGTGCACTGCGCAAACCGCGGTGAGAAGGTCACCGTGGTCTTCGTCAACAACGCGATCTACGGGATGACCGGCGGCCAGATGGCGCCGACGACGCTGCCCGGACAGATCGCCACCACCTGCCCGCTCGGCAGGGACGTCGAGCAGGCGGGGCATCCGATCCGGATTGCGGAGCTGCTGTCGACCCTGCGCACCCCGTCGTTCGTGGCCCGCGCCGCGGTCCACACCCCGCTCCATGCCGTCAACGCCAAGGAGATGCTGCGGCGCGCCTTCCGCTACCAGGTTGCCGGGACCTGCTTCTCGCTGGTGGAGGTGCTCTCGACCTGTCCGACCAACTGGGGCGTGCCGCCGGTTGAGGCCAACCGCTGGCTGGCGCAGAACATGATGCCGTACTACCCGCTCGGGGTGTTCAAGACCCCCGACGGCGCCGATCGCGCCCCGACGCCGGGGGCCGGGGACTGACATGCAGAACGACGTCATCATGGCCGGCTTCGGGGGGCAGGGGATCCTGCTCATCGGCAAGATGCTCGCCTATGCTGGCATGCACGAGGGCAAGGAGGTGTCCTGGCTGCCCTCCTACGGCCCGGAGATGCGCGGCGGCACCTGCAACTGCACGGTCGTGATCTCCGAACGCCCGGTGGGCTCGCCGGTGATTCGCTCGCCGCGGGCGGTGCTCGCGATGAACCTGCCGTCGCTCGACAAGTTCGAGCGCGACGTGCGGCCCGGAGGGCTGCTGCTGATCAACTCCTCGCTGATCAACCGCGACCCGGCGCGCACCGACCTGACGGTGGTCAAGGTGCCGGCCAATGAGATCGCCAACTCGCTCGGCAACCCCCGGGCCGCCAACATGGTCGCGCTCGGCGCCTACCTCGGCGCGACCGGGGCGGTGTCGGTCGCGGAGGTCGAGGCGGTGGTCCGCGAGACCTTCTCGGCCAAGCCGCAGCTCATCGACAGCAACCTGCTCGCGCTGCACCGCGGCTTCGAGGTCGGGGCGGCGGCCACCGGCAAGGCGGTGGCGGCGGAGGAGGGGTCATGATCGAGCAAACCTGCGTGGACCTCGCGAAGGCCATGGACATCCTCGGCAGGTACCCGGCCGAGGAGCCGTCGCTGATCCAGGTCCTGCAGGACGTCCAGCGCGCCTACAACTACCTGCCGTGCGACGTCCTGGTCAAGGTAGCGGACGCCCTCGGGGTGCCGCTCGCTCACGTCTTCTCGGTGTCCACGTTCTACAAGGCGTTCGCGCTCAATCCGCAGGGCGACACGATCGTCAAGGTCTGCACCGGCACGGCGTGCCACATCCGCGGCGCCGGCCAGCTGGTCGAGGAGCTCGAGCGCACCCTGGGCATCAAGCCGGACCAGACGACCGAGGACCTCAAGTTCACCGTCAAGACCGTCAACTGCGTGGGCGCGTGCGCGATGGCGCCGGTGATGATCGTCGGCGAGAAGTACTGGGGCAACGCCAAGGCGGCCCGTGTCGGCAAGTACCTCGGCAAGGGGAGCGGCAACGATGAGAATTGAGTCGAGAGCCGACTTCGAGGCGCTCCAGGAGCAGGCGCGCCAGAGCGCCGGGAGCCACGGCCAGCAGATCCTGGTCTGCTGCGGGACCGGCTGCCTGGCGTCGGGCTCGAAGCAGGTGGCCGAGACCTTTGCCCGGGAGGTCGCGAAGCGGGGGCTCGACGCGTCGGTCGGGACCTTCGTCAAGACCACCGGGTGCCACGGCTTCTGCGAGCGTGGGCCGCTGGTGGCGCTGCTGCCGTCGGGCGTCCTCTACACCAAGGTCAAGCCCGCGAACGTCGAGAAGATCATCGAGAAGACCGTGCTCGGCGGCGAGGTCATCCCGAGCCTCACCTACAAGAACCCGGCTGACGGCGAGCGGATCGCCGCCTACGCCGAAATCCCGTTCTACAAGCACCAGCTGCGGGTGGCGATGCGGAACATCGGCCGCATCGACCCGACCAACATCCTCGATGCGATCGCCGAGGGCGCCTACGCGGGCCTCGCAAAGGCGCTGTTCGAGATGACGCCGGAGCAGGTGATCGAGGAGGTGGCGGTCTCGGGCCAGCGCGGGCGTGGCGGCGCCGGTTTCAACACCAGCCGCAAGTGGCGCTCCTGCCGGCGCGCGCCGGGTGAGCGGCGCTTCGTCCTGTGCAACGGTGACGAGGGCGACCCCGGGGCGTTCAAGGACCGCTCGATCATGGAGGGCGACCCGCACTCGGTGCTCGAGGGCATGGTGATCGGTGCCTGGGCGGTCGGCGCCCACGAGGGCTACATCTACGTCCGCGACGAGTACCCGCTGGCCGTGGTCCACCTGACCATCGCGCTGGAGCAGGCGCGCAGCCACGGGCTGCTCGGCGCCAACATCATGGGCACTGGCTTCGACTTCGACGTCAGGATCTCGCGCGGCGGCGGCGCCTTCGTGTGCGGGGAGTCGTCGGCCCTGATGCGCTCGCTCGAGGGCAAGATCGGCGAGCCCCGCGCCAAGTACGTGCACTCGACCGAGAAGGGGCTCTTCGATCTGCCGACGGTGCTCAACAACGTCGAGACCTGGGCCGGAATCGGCGCGATCATCGACCGCGGCGGCCGGTGGTTCGCCGCCATGGGCACCGAGCGGTCGAAGGGCACCAAGGCCTTCTCGCTGGTCGGCAAGGTGAAGAACACCGGCCTCATCGAGCTGCCGATGGGCACCACCCTGCGCACCATCATCTTCGACATCGGCGGTGGGATCCTGAACGATCGCCCGTTCAAGGCGGTCCAGACCGGTGGGCCCTCCGGCGGCTGCGTGCCCGAGGCCCTGCTCGACCTGCCGGTCGACTACGAGCGGCTGACCGAGGCGGGATCGATGATGGGCTCCGGCGGCATGATCGTCATGGACGACCGGACCTGCATGGTCGACGTCGCGCGCTACTTCCTGAAGTTCCTCACCGAGGAGTCGTGCGGCAAGTGCGTGCCCTGCCGGGAAGGCCTCCAGCAGCTCCTGCACATCTTCGACCGGCTGGTCGAGGGCCGCGGCCGGGCGGACGACCTCCAGATCATCGAGCGCCTGTCGCACGGCATGCAGCTGGGAAGCCTGTGCGAGCTCGGCAAGTCGGCGCCCAACCCGGTGCTGTCGACGCTGCGCTACTTCCGCTCGGAGTACGAGGCCCACATCCACCACAAGGCGTGCCCGGCCGGCATCTGCCGGGAGCTGACGGCCTACGAGATCGTGCCCGAGCTGTGCGACGGCTGCCACGCCTGCTTCAAGGCCTGCCCGGTCGACGCGATCACCGGCACCGTCAAGGAGCTGCACCTCATCCACCACGACGCGTGCATCTCCTGCGGCGCCTGCTTCGACGTCTGCCCGACCGCGGCCATCCGCACCTTCCCCAAGGTCGAGCTCAAGACGGAGGTGGTGTGATGCCCACCCTGACGGTCAACGGCAAGAAGGTGACCGTGGGGAACGACGCGGTCATCCTCGACGCGGCGCGCGCCGCCGGAGTGCACGTGCCGACGCTGTGCCAGTTCGACGGTCTCGAGCCGTGGGGCGGCTGCCGGCTGTGCGTCGTCGACATGTGGCAGCAGGGCTGGGACGCGGACTGGTTCAAGATGGTGACCGCCTGCAACCATCCGGTGGCGGACGGCATGCGGGTCGTCACCGCCTCGGAGCGGGTGGTGGAGACCCGCCGGGTGGTGCTCGACCTGCTGCTCGCGCGCTGCCCGGAGACGCCGCTCATCCAGCGCCTCGCCGCCGAGCACGGGATCGCGGCAACCTCGTACGAGCCGAACCCGACGCCCACCGACTGCATCCTGTGTGGGCTGTGCACCAGGGTCTGCGACCACATCGGGGTGTCGGCGATCGCCTCGGTCAACCGCGGCTGGGGACGCGAGATCGCGCCGCCCTTCCACGAGGCGCCGCCGGACTGCATCGGGTGCCTCGCCTGCGCTGAAGTTTGCCCGACCCGGTGCATCCCCTACTCCGAGGGCGCCGGGAAGCGCCGGATCTGGGACAAGGACTTTGAGATGCTGTGCGACCCGGTGACCGGTGAGGCGGTGATCACCAAGGCGCAGGCCGAGCACTTCGCGGGGCGCAGCGGCGTGCCGCAGGGCTACTTCGCGACCTCGGACACCTCGAAGCGCCGGGTGATGGCGGCGACGTTCTCCAAGCTCACGGTGGTGAAGTGATGGGGGTGGGATTGCCCTGCACCGGAGTCGACGGTCGCCGTTGGGTTCCATGCGGTTTCGGGAACGGGGACGGGAACGGGAACGGGAACGGGGCAATGCGGGGTGCGAACCTCTATCCCCTATCCCCCAACCCCTATCCCCTGGTCGGAAGGGTAATGGCATGGACATGATCTACAAGGTCTCGGTGGAGCGCTGCATCGCCTGCGGCAAGTGCGAGCTGGCGTGCGCCTTTGCGCACGGCAGCGAGGGCCGTCCGTCAAAGACCCGGATCAACATCTTCAGGCGCGGCCCGGAGGTCGGCACGCCGATCACCTGCTTCCAGTGCGACGAGGCGGCGTGCGTCCAGGTCTGTCCGACCGCCGCCCTGGTGCGCAGCGCAGCGACCGGGGCGATCGAGATGGTGCGGTCCCGCTGTATCACGTGCCGAATGTGCGTTGCCGCCTGCCCGTTCGGGAACATGCTGTGGGACGAGGCCTACCACTGCGTTCAGAAGTGTGACCTGTGCGGCGGCGATCCCCGCTGCGTGCCGTTCTGCCCGACCGGGGCGATCGCATGGGTGCCGGCGAGCCGGGCGGCAATCCGGCCCGAGCCGCTCGATCGCAGTCAGCTGGTGGGCTTCAGCGGAGGCGCGGGGCGGTAGAAACGTCGAGGCGGGGGAGAGGATCGGATCCGGCTTCGCGTCCCGCTTCGCCGTGACGAGAGCGGGCGCGGATCCGGCTTCGCGTTCCGCTTCGCCGTGACAAGAGCGGGCGGGGGATGGGGCCAACCCTTAACCCCTAGCCCCCAAACCCCTGGTTGGGAGGGGGAACATGACCCAGGCGAAAGAGCAGATTCGCGAGATCCTGAGGAAGGCCTACCAGATCGAGGTCGACGGCCACACCTTCTACTCGTTGGCGGCCGAACGCGCGGACAAGCCGCCGGTTGAAGAGCTGTTCGCCAAGCTCGCCCGCGACGAGGTCCAGCACAAGGCGTACCTCAAGAGCGTGATGGGGTCGTTCGAGGACAAGGGCGTGGAGGCCTTCAACCTCCACCTCAAGGATCCCGACCTCAAAGCCTTCACCGCGACCATCTTCACCGACCGCTTCCGGGAGCAGGCCGGCGCCACCGACTTCGAGCTCGGTGTGCTGTCGATCGGCATGACGCTGGAGAACAACGCCATCACGTACTTCGCCGGCGCGGCGCGGAGCGCGGCCGAGCGAGAGGTGCGGCAGTTCTACGAGTTCCTGGCGAACTGGGAGCGCCAGCACCTCGACGCGCTGCAGGCGCTGTACGGCGGCGTCCGTCAGGAGTACTGGGAGTCGAGCGGGTTCTCGCCGTTCTAGGGGCGGGTCACCCCGGCCCGCGCCCGAGGAGAGTGGCACGATCCGGATTCGCTCCGAAGATCGGGTCGGCCCGCGCCTTTCAGCGTTCCCGTACCCGATCCCGTACCCGTTCCCGAGCTCCCACGTTCATGCGAGATGGACCGCCAGCCGGGTGTGCCGACGCGAAGCGGCGAGTCGCGGCCGCGTGATTTCCAATCCGGGAACGGGAACGTGGACGGGAACGGGACGGGGCCCACCTCGGCTAGAATGGAGTACTTGCAGAAACTCCGGTATCGGCATGAATGACCATCAATCGACACCACGGCTCCGGCGGGAGGACACGTCCACGCTCCGCATTCTCGTGGTCGACGACGCGGCCGAGGACCGCGCTCGGGTTGCCGAGATCGTGGCTCAGGACGTCGCGCCGGTGGAGATCGACGAGGTCGAGGACCACGTCGCCTTCTTCCGGGCGGTGCGCGAGAACCGCTACGACGTCGTGATCACCGAGCAGGACCTGCACTGGTCGTCCGGCAAGGAGGTGCTGCACGCGGTGAAGAGCCTGCGGCCGGCGGTGCCGGTGATCATGATTGCGCGCCGCGCCGACGAGTCGGTCGCCGCAGCGTCGTTTCGCGAGGGCCTCGACGCGTACATTCCCAAGGCGGGGGAGCTCGGCGTGCGGCTGCGCGCGAGCCTGCGGTCGGCCTACCGGCGGCTGGAGTTCGAGGAGCGGATCGACGGTTTGGAGGACCGCCTCGAGCACCTGCTCGATCGCCTGAACGTCGCAGTCTTCCGGGCGACCGCCGGCGGCGAGCTGATCGAAGGCAACCCAGCCTTCCAGCGCCTGTTCGGCGCGGTTCTCGACCCGGCTGGACGCCCGCGCAGGCTGGCCTCGCTGTTCGAGGACCCAGCGGCGCACCGGGAGCTCGAGGCGCGCCTCGCCGCCGATGATCAGGTGCGGTCGTTCGAGGCCCGGGTCCGGCGTGGGGACGGTTCCAGCGCCTGGGCCTCGCTCAGCATCACGCTGCGCAAGGGCCCCGGCGCGCTGGTCGTGGCCGACGGCCTGGCGGAGGACGTGACCGCCGTCCGCGAGGCCGGCGAGGCTTTGCAGCAGGCGCGCGACGACCTGCGGGCCGTGTTCGAGCACAGCGCGGCGGCGGTCGCGGTGCTCGAGAGCGACGGCACCATCGCGATGGTCAACTCGGCGTTCGAGCGCTTCTCCGGTTTCCCACGCCACCAGCTCGAGGGCGTGGAGACCTGGAGCCGTTTCCTGCCGATCGCCGATGGCGACCGGATGGCCGATCGGCGCAGAATCCTGCTGGGGTCGCCGGACACCGGTCCGCGGAGCGGCAGCTTCGACTTCATCGGCCGCGACGGACGGCGGCGGCGCGTGCACGCCTCCGAGGCGGTGCTCCCCGGCGGCCAGCGGTCGGTGGTCTCCCTGGTCGACATCAGCGAGCGTCAGCGCGTCTCGGACCAGCTGCTGCACAACGCCTTCCACGACCCGCTCACCGGGCTGCCGAACCGGCTGTCGCTGTTCGACCGTCTGACGGCGGTCGCCGAGCGGTCGGCCGGAGGCGAGCGGGAGGGCGTCGCGCTCATCCTGATCGACCTCGACTCGTTCAAGGACATCAACGACCGCGTCGGCGCGCGCATCGGCGACCTGCTGCTGCGGGCGGCGTGCCGCCGGATCGAGGGCGCGGTCGCCGCCATCGACACCCTGGCTCGCTGCGGCAGCGACAGCTTCGCCGCGCTCCTTCACCCGGCGACCAGGGAGGAGATGGCGTCGGCGTCGGCGGCCATCGCGGAGGCGCTCGCGGCCTCGTTCCAGTTCGGTGACCTCGCGATCGAGTGCACCGCGAGCATCGGCATGGCGTGGGCCGGCCACCGCGAGGGCGTCAACACGCTGTTCAGGGACGCCGAGTGGGCGATGTACGAGGCGCGGCGGCTCGGCGGCGCCCGCATCGTGCAGTTTTCACCTGACGCCGGCGACCCTTCGCTGTGAGGCATTGACGCGCTCGAGCCGGTCGATTGGCAGCCAGCTCGTCCTCAGGGTACGGACGTCCGGCCTTCCTCCACAACCAGATGCGCGCAGCGCATCCGGCCAGGGGCGCAAGGGCGGCGGCCAACCCTAGGAGCGTGTGGGGCATAGGCCCCTGTGCGCGCTTCTGATGTGGTTCTTGTTGTTGGCCTCTGCCCACCCGCTCCTCGGGATGCGCTGCGCGCATCCTGACGAAGTGAAGAAGCTCCGATCGCCGGAGGCTGGTCAAGGCCACTCTGTCCCTACCCGCCGAGCCCGCACAAGGCCGATCGCGTCGATGTCGCGGGCAGCCCCAACCGTGGTTCCACTTTCGAAATCTCGGGAGGTCGGCTGCCCTGTCATCAACATCCGAAAGGAGTTCGAGCCGCAGTGGCTGCTTGACGACCCTGCGGTCAGCCACGCCCGCCGAAAGGCCAATGCGGCGCGAACTCCTACGCGCCCCTGGAAAGCTCGTCGACCAGCGCGATGTAGTCCTGCATCGCCTGCTCGGAAGAGGTGCCAGCGAGCGCGGACCAGGCGTCGAACTTGGCACGGCCGACCATGTTGAACCCGCCGGGCCGAGGTCCCGAGGCGTCACCGGCCGTCGCCTGCTTGTACAGGGCGTACAGCTGGAGGAGGACATGGTTGGGTTGCTCGCCGAGGGCCCGCGAGCGCGCTGCCGCCTGTTCGAACCGAAATCTCAGGTCCATGTGGCTTCCTCCGCCCCCGTGGCTCCGGCGCGGGGTGGTGCGACGGACCGTGCGCGTGATCGGCAGGCCCGCCGGTGCGCTACCGCTAGGTTACAATCGCCGTTCGGCAGGGTCCAGGGGGAGGCGGCATGATCGAAGAGCTCGTTATCGACGGCCGCAGCCTGCGGCTGACTGACATCGAGGCCGTTGCGAGGGCTGGAGCCCGGGTCGAGCTCGCCGACGAGGCGCGCCGCCGCGTGGCGGCGAGCCGGGCCGTGGTCGACGAGATCCTCTCCTCAGGCGCCGTGGTGTACGGCGTCAACACCGGCTTCGGAAAGCTCGCCGAGCTGCGAGTGCCGCCGGAGCAGCTCCGCCGCCTCCAGCTCAACCTGCTGCGATCCCACGCCTGCGGCATCGGCGAGCCCTTTTCCGAGCGCGTGGTGCGCGCCATGCTGCTGCTGCGCGCCAACGTGCTGGCGACCGGGCACGCCGGGTGCCGCCCGCTGGTGATCGAGCGCCTGCTCGAGCTGCTCAACGGCGGTGTCCACCCGGTGGTGCCGAGCCGCGGCTCGGTGGGAGCGTCGGGCGACCTCGCGCCGCTCGCCCACCTGGCGCTGCCGCTGGTGGGCGAGGGCGAGGCGGTCGTCGGCGGCGAGGTGCTGCCGGCTGGCGAGGCCCTGCGGCGGGCGGGGATCGAGCCGCTCGAGCTGGTAGCGAAGGAGGGGCTGGCGTTGATCAACGGCACCCAGGCCTCGGTCGCGGTCGCAGCGCTCGCGGTCATCGAGGCCGGCCGGCTCGTCGATGCGGCCGACGTGGTCTGTTCGCTCAGCCTCGACGCGCTGGCCGGCACCGACGCCGCCTTCGACGAGGCGGTGCACGCGGCGCGGCCCCATCCGGGGCAGCGGGCGAGCGCGCGGCGGATCGCGAAGCTGCTGGAGGGATCCCAGATTCGCGAGGGGCACCGCGAGTGCGGCCGCGTTCAGGACGCCTACTCGCTGCGCTGCTCGCCGCAGGTGCACGGCGCCTCCCGGGCCGCGCTCGACCATGCGCGCGGCGTGCTGGCGATCGAGATCAACTCCGCCACCGACAACCCGATGGTCCTCGACGACGGCCGCGTGGTGTCGGCCGGGAACTTCCACGGCGCCCCGATCGCGGCCGTGTGCGACTACCTGGCGATCGCGCTCACCGACCTCGCCTCGATTTCGGAGCGGCGGCTGGCTCGGCTCGTCGACAGCTCGCAGTCGGGGCTGCCGGCGTTCCTGACCCAGGAGCCCGGGCTGAACTCCGGTCTGATGATGGTGCAGGTCGCGGCCGCGGCCCTGGTGAGCGAGTGCAAGACGCTGGCCCATCCCGCCTCGGTCGACTCGATCCCAACCTCCGCCGGCCAGGAAGATCACGTGTCGATGTCGACCTGGGCGAGTCGCAAGCTGGCCGCGATCGTCGAACTGCTCCGCCTGGTGATCGGCATGGAGTACCTGGCGGCGGTCCAGGCGGTCGAGTTCCACCGTCCGCTGCGTACCTCGGAGGTTCTCGAGCGCGCCGTGCTGGCCCTGCGCCGCCATGTTCCGCGTCTCAGCGAGGATCGCGTCCTCGCGCCCGACATCGAGCGCGCGGCGCAGCTGGTGGAGGACCTCGCGGAGCTCTAGGAGCACCCCGTGGTGCCGCCGCACGAGTCGCACTTCAGGCAAGTGCCGTTGCGGACCAGCGTCAGCGCACCACACTCCGGGCAGGGGTCGCCCTCGTAGCCCTTGTACCGGGCGTGCTGCACCGCGACGACAGCCGCCGAGGACGCCGCGCCTGATCCGCCCGGAGCGGTGGTGGTGGTTGCCTTCACCCCCGGCGCGAGGCGGCCCTGTCCGACCGCGATCGACCGCACCTCGGCCACCTCGCCGAGCTCCCGCGGCCGCTTGTGGCGGTCCTTGCCGTCGCCGACCGCGTCGTGGCGCACGTCGTCCGAGGACACCTGCGCGAGATCGTTGCGGCTGAGGTAGGTGATGGCGAGCTCCCGGAACACGTAGTCGATCACCGAGGTCGCCATCTTGATGCGGTCGTGGCCGCTGACGATGCCGCTCGGCTCGAACCTGGTGAACACGAACGCGTCGACGAACTCCTCGAGCGGCACCCCGTACTGCAGGCCGAGCGAGACCGCGATGGCGAAGCAGTTCATCAGCGAGCGGAACGCCGCGCCCTCGCGGTGCATGTCGAGGAAGATCTCGCCGATGGCGCCGTCCTCGTACTCGCCGGTCCGGATGTAGACCTTGTGGCCGCCGACCGAGGCCTTCTGGGTGAAGCCGGTGCGGCGCTGCGGCAGGCGCCGGCGGTGCGCCTGGTGGCGGAGCACCACCCGCTCGGCGAGGGTCTCGGCCACCGCCGCGACGTCACCGGCGGCGACGGCGTCGGCGAGCTGGCTCGACTCCTCGAGATCCATGGCGATGTTCAGCGGCTGGCTGAGCTTGGAGCCGTCGCGGTAGAGCGCGACCGCCTTGATCATCTTCTTCCAGGCGAGGGAGTAGGCGTTCTTGATGTCATCCAGCGTGGCGTCGGCCGGCATGTTGATCGTCTTCGAGATCGCGCCGGAGATGAACGGCTGCGCCGCCGCCATCATCAGGATGTGGCCCTCGGCACGGATGTACCGCGCGCCCCGCTTGCCGCAGCGATTGGCGCAGTCGAACACGGCAAGGTGCTGGGGCTTGATGTGGGGTGCGCCCTCGACGGTCATGGTGCCGCACGCCCAGATGTTGGCGCCCTCGATGTCCTCCTCCGAGTAGTCCATCCGGCTGAGGACGTCGAGGTTCCAGTCTGCGAGGTCGGTGTCGGAGAACCCGATTTTCCTCAGGAAGCCCTCGCCCACGACGTGCGGCGCGAACGCGCTGCGGATCTCGAAGCAGGTCGGCAGCACCTGCTCGATGCGGTCGATGGTCTCCTCGTCGAAGCCGCGCGCGCGCAGGGAGTCGTGGCTGATGGTCGGGCAGTCGACCAGGCTGCCGTGGCCGACCGTGTAGGCGACGATCTCGTGGATCTCGTCCTGGGAGTAGCCGAGCCGTTCGAGCGCGAAGGGGATCGCCTGGTTGATGATCTTGAAATAGCCGCCGCCGGCGAGCTTCTTGAACTTGACCAGGGCGAAGTCGGGCTCGATGCCGGTGGTGTCGCAGTCCATCACCAGGCCGATCGTGCCGGTGGGCGCGAGCACGGTGGTCTGGGCGTTGCGGTAGCCGTGCAGGGTCCCCAGCTCGAGCGCGCGGTCCCAGGCGCCGCGGGCGGCCTCCAGCAGGTCCTCCGGCGTGTTCTCGGGATCGATGCTAGTGGGCAGGACGGTCAGCTTGTCGTAGGCCTCGGGAGGCGCGTTGTAGGCGGCACGGCGGTGGTTCGCGATCACGCGCAGCATCGCGTCGCGGTTGTCACCGAATCCGGGGAAGGGGCCGAGCTCCGCCGCCATCTCGGCCGACGTCGCGAACGCCTCGCCGGTCATGATGGAGGTGATCGCGCCGCAGATCGACCGCCCGTCCGGGGAGTCGTAGGGGTAGCCGAGCCGCATCAGCAGCGAGCCGATGTTGGCGTAGCCCAGGCCCAGTGTCCGGTAGCGGTAGCTCAGCTCTGCGATCCGCCGGCTGGGGAACGAGGCCATGAGGACCGAGATCTCGAGCACGACCGTCCACAGGCGGACCGCGTGCCGGAAGCGCTCGATGTCGAACTGCCCGTCCTCGCCCAGGAACTTGACCAGGTTCAGCGAGGCGAGGTTGCAGGCGGTGTCATCGAGGAACATGTACTCCGAGCACGGGTTCGACGCGTTGATACGCCCGGCGCCCGGACAGGTGTGCCACTCGTTGATGGTGTCGTCGAACTGGAGCCCCGGGTCGGCGCACTCCCAGGCCGCCATGGCGATGTCATTCCAGAGCTTGACGGCCGACACCTCCTTGGCGACCGAGCCGTCGGTCCGCCGCGTCAGCTTCCAGGCGGCGCCCACGTCGAGCGCCTCGAAGAAGGCGTTCGGGACGCGAACGCTGTTGTTGGCGTTCTGGCCCGACACGGTGAAGTAGGCGTCCGAGTCCCAGTCGGTGTCGTACTCCTCGGTCGGGTACTCGCGCACGCCCTGCTCGGCGAGCTGGAGGACGCGCTTGATCGAGCCGTCGGGCACGCCGAGCTTGCGGGCGGTGGCGATGCTCATCCGCAGCTTGGCGTTGCTCGCCAGGTCGACGACGGCCCGCCGGCCGCCGTCGGCGAAGCAGGCGTCCATGATCTCCTGGAGGTGCCGGCGGAGCAGTCGCGACCCGGCGACCAGGGCCGCCACCTTGCGCTCCTCGACGGCCTTCCACGAGATGAAGTTCTCGATGTCCGGGTGGTCGAGGTTGAGGCAGACCATCTTCGCCGCGCGCCGGGTCGTGCCGCCCGACTTGATGGCGCCGGCCGCGCGATCGCCGATCTTGAGGAACGACATCAGGCCGGACGACTTGCCGCCGCCCGACAGCGGCTCGCCGATGCCGCGCAGGCTCGAGAAGTTGGTGCCGGTGCCGGACCCGTACTTGAACAGCCGCGCCTCGCGGGTCCACAGGTCCATGATGCCGCCCTCGTTGACGAGGTCGTCGGTGATCGACTGAATGAAGCAGGCGTGCGGCTGGGGCCGCTCGTAGGCGTTCTCGGATCGCAGGAGCTCGCCGGTCGAGGGGTCGGCGAACCAGTGCCCCTGCGCCGGTCCGGTTATGCCGTAGGCCCAGTGCAGGCCGGTGTTGAACCACTGGGGCGAGTTGGGCGCCGCGACCTGGGCCGCCAGCATGTGGGCGAGCTCGTCGCGGAACGCCGCCGCATCTTCCTCGGTGTCGAAGTAGCCGTAGCTCCGGCCCCAGTGGGTCCAGCACCCGGCGAGGCGGTCGAAGACCTGGCGCGCGTCGCGCTCAGAGCCGGTCACCGGCTCCCGGTTCGCGTCGAGCTCGGGGCTGCCCTGCTCGTCGACCAGCTGGACGCCGGCCTTGCGGAAGTACTTCTGGACCAGCACGTCAACCGCGACCTGCGACCAACCCTCGGGGACTCTGACGCCGTCCATGCGGAAGACGACGCTGCCGTCCGGGTTGCGGATCTCGGTCGATCGCTCCACGAACTTGATCTGTTCGTATGGGCTCGCACCTTCGCGGGTGAAACGTCGGCTGACCTTCATCCTTCCCCCGGACCCCTCTCCTGCATACTTCCCGGCGCGAAAAATCCCTCGTCGCGCGCGCTTCGATCCCCTGCGCATCGGGCGGGATTTGTCGGGCTTCGACCACTATATCTTGGGCCTTTGTCGCTTGTCAACACTATATGTTGGGGTATTCCGGCAATCGCTAAGTGCCTGTTCCGGGGTGGTTTGGCGCCGTTTCGCGGGCTCGCCCGCAGGGCGCCATTCCGTCATCTCAGGAGACGACCGCGAGGAGCGAAACAGGCGCAGAGCGGTATCCATACAGCAGTAGGGCATACCACTGCCTTCGAGCTGGGATCGGCAGCCGGTTCGCGGTCGCCGTCAGTTGCGGTAGCGCTTGCGGATGTTCGGGATCAGGTACTCCGCGAAGGCGCGGTCCAGGTCGTACTTCGGCGCGAAGCCCCAATCGTGGCGCGCCGCCGTGTCGTCGACGTCCGCCGGCCAGCTGTCCACGATCGCCTGCCGCTTGAGGTCGGGGGCGAACGTGATGTCGGCGTCGGGGAAGCCGCCGAGCACGAGGTCGCGGATCTCGGCCGCCGACGGGTTGAAGGCGCCGATGTTGTAGATCAGCCGGGTCAGGGCGGCACGGTCCGCGAGCGCCAGCTTGACCAGTGCGTCGACGGCGTCCGGCATCGCCATGAACGGGATGCGGGTGTCCGGGCGCACGAAGCACGCGTAGGACGCGCCTTGCGCCGCCGCGTGCACCATCTCCGGCGCGAAGTCCGAGGTCCCGCCCGACGGCACGGTGAAGGCGGAGATGAGCCCCGGGAAGCGGATCGACCGGAAGTCGACCTTGCCGTGGGGAGACTCGGCCGCGAGCTGCTTGTAGTGTCCGGCGTAGTAGCGGCCGAGGTGCTCGCAGTAGAGCTTGTTGCAGCCGTACATGGTGGTCGGCACGTTCCAGTCGGACTCGGCCACCCGGCCGGCGCGATCCTTGGTGGCGATGTCGGGCAGGCCGTACGCGGCGATCGAGGAGGGGTACATGAACAGCACCTGCCGGCCGTGGGACTCGCCCTGGGCCTGGGCGAAGTCGAGCAGCTTCAGCGTGCCTTCGACGTTGACCTGGTGCGCGGTCAGTGGGGTGAACTCGGCGCGCGTCGACAGGATCGCGGCCAGGTGGTAGATCGCATCCACCTCATACTCGGCGAGGATCCGCTCGAGCAGGTGCTCCTCGAGGATCGAGCCGACGAACTCGCGCTCCACCATGTCGTGCGCCGAGGGCGCCAACTGCTGGAGGTCGATGGTGATGATCGGCGGGCCGCCGTTCGCCGCCAGCCGCTCGATCAGGCCGTGGCCCATCTCGCCGCTCGCGCCAGTGATGAGGGTGACCGACTTGCGCAGCATGCATACCTCCCGGTCGCAACCGTCTCAATTTCGCCGGAGGGGGCGATTCTGTCAAGGGAGGGTGGGTGCGGGGGAAGGACCCGCTTCCGCATCCGCATCCGCTTCCGAGCCCGGGATGGCAGGCCTGGTCAGGTGGACATCGAAAGCGGGAACGGGAACGGGAACCCTTCGACTCGCGGCGCCGTGGCGCCGCTCGCTCAGGGCAGGCTCCACGGGCCCGAGCGCGTGGGCGCCCTATCACGTATCACCTATCACGTATCACTGAACCGGAAGCGAGCGGGGAAGGGAGGGGCGTGGTCGACGTTGGGACGGCGATCCCTGTGGAGCTTCGGATCTGGAACAGCCGTCTGCTCGTGGGCGTTCTGCTGTTGGGAGGGTTTATGTCCGATCGCTCAGCCCTGAATTTCCTGAGCCGCCACGCGGAGCTGCTCGCAGGTCTGCAGCCAGAGACGGCCAGTGCCTTCGCCGCAGCCTGCGAGCGGCGGCAGCTCGGCCACGGCGACGTCCTGTTCCGCGAGGGTGAGCCCGGCCAGTTCATGTTCGTGGTCGAACGCGGCGCGCTCGACGTCCTGAAGCAAGGGCCGGATGGCAGCACGACTCTGCTCCGGGTGATGCTGCCAGGCGACGCCGGCGGGCTGACCAGCATGACCGTTGCCAAGACCCGCTCGGCCACCCTGCGGTCGCGCGGGCCTTCGGCCGTGCTGATTGTTCCCCGGGAGCGATTCCTCGAGCTGCTCGAGCAGCGACCCGACCTGGGGCGCGGCCTGCTCGCGGTGCTCAGCGCCAAGGTTCGGGACAAGACCGCCCGCCTTGCCGCCCTGGTGGCGGACGCTGGTGACCGGCGCCGGGCGCCGGTGCTGGTGTTCGACGCCAAGGCCTACGATCGGGAAGCCCTGGACGCCGTGGCGGGGGATGACCTCGAGCTCCACTACCTCGAAGCCAAGCTCGGACCGGCCACTGCCGCTCTGGCCCGCGGATTCCCGGCGGTTTGCGCCTTCGTCAACGACGACCTTGGTGGTGCCACCCTGGAGCGCCTCGCGGCCGGAGGTGTCGGCCTGGTCGCCATGCGTTGCTCCGGGGTGAATAACGTCGACCTTCCTGCCGCCGCCCGCCTCGACCTCCAGGTGGTGCGAGTTCCGGCCTACTCGCCGCAAGCGGTGGCGGAGCACTCGGTGGCCCTGATCCTGGCTCTCGACCGAAAGATCCACCGCGCCTACAACCGGGTGCGAGAAGGTAACTTCAGCCTTGCCGGCCTGGTCGGATTCAACCTCCACGGCCGGACTGCCGGGGTTGTCGGCCTGGGCGCCATCGGCCGCGCGCTCGGCGCCATCCTCCGCGGCTTCGGGATGGAGGTGCTCGCTGTCGACCCCGCCCTGGACGCGGCCGACGCCGGAAGCGTGGGCGTGACTGCCGTCGGCCTGGACGAGCTGCTCGAGCGGGCGGACGTGGTCAGCCTTCACGCGCCGCTGACGCCGGCCACCCACCACCTCGTCAATCGGGAGCGTCTCGCTCGCATGAAGCGCGGCGCCATGCTGATCAACACCAGTCGCGGCGGCCTCGTGGACACCGCCGCACTGATCGATGCGCTCAAGGAAGGGCACCTCGGAGCGGCCGGACTGGACGTCTATGAGGAGGAGAGCGAGTACTTCTTCGAGGATCGGTCGGACCGGGTGATCGGGGACGACGTGCTGGCAAGGCTGATGACCTTCCCAAATGTGATCGTCACCAGCCACCAGGGCTTCCTGACTCGCGAGGCCTTGTCCGAGATCGCGGCTGCCACGGTCTCCAGCATTCGCGAGTTCATGGCCGGCCGCCCGCTGCGTCACCGGGTCGTCCCGCCGCCCGACGCGCGGGATCGGGTAGCCTGAGCAGTCACTGCGCGCCCGGTCCCGTCTTCAGGTGGAAGAGATGGCCCCGGCGAACCGGAGGGGCGCCTTCTCCGTATTGAGGGGTGGAACGCCTCTGGAGGCCTGCCATGAGAAAGGTCTTGAAGCTGCTCGCCGTGCTGGTTGTGATTGCCGGCGCCGTCGGCGGGATCTACGCCTGGGTGGGCAGCCGCAGCACCGACCCGAACGGCTTCAAGCTGGTCGCCGCCGAGCTCGGATCGATCACCGAGAAGGCGCTGGCAGTGGGCCAGATCGAGCCGCGCGAGAAGTTCCAGGTCAAGTCCAAGGTCTCCGGGATCGTCAAGCGCGCCCACGTCGAGGTCGGCGACCTGGTACGGCCGGGCGATGCCCTGTTCGAGATCGCGCCTGACCCCACGCCGCAGGAGCTGCTGAGCGTGGACCACGGACTGCGCTCAGCCGAGGCCAGCTACGAGAAGGCGCGGGCCGACTACCAGCGCGGCCAGGAGCTTCAGGGTGACGGGCTGCTGTCAAAAGGCGACCTCGATGCACTTCAGGAGTCGTTCGAGCTGGCGACGGTGGCGCTCGAGCAGGCCCAGGACAACCGTGAGCTGACCCGCCAGGGGCGGGTGACCGGCGCCACGACCAAGGTCGAGACCACGATCCTCGCCCCGGCTGCGGGCACGGTGCTCAGCCGGGCGGTCAACCCCGGCGACCCGGTGGTGCCCCTGACCTCCTACCAGCCGGGCACCGAGCTCGCCTCGGTGGCCGACATGACCGACCTCATCTTCAAAGGCACGGTGGACGAGATCGACGTCGGCAAGGTCGCGATCGGCATGCCGTGCCGGATCAAGGTCGGGGCGCTGCCCGACAAGCCGGTGACCGGCAAGCTGTCGAGGATCGCGCCCCAGGCGCAGAAGGACGAGGGCGCCACCCTGTTCGACGTCGAGATCGAGCTCGACCCGGGGCAGGACGTGGTCCTGCGCGCGGGCTACTCGGCCAACGCCGAGATCGTGATCCGCGAGAAGCACGACGTGGTGATGATTCCGGAGCGGCTGATCGTGTTCTCCGACGACGGCGCCGAGAGCTTCGTCGAGCGGCCGGGTGAGGCCGAGGGTGCGGAGCCGGTGAAGGTGGCGGTGAAGCTCGGTTTGTCGGACGGCCTCAACGTCGAGATTGAGGAGGGCCTCACGGTCGGCGATCAGGTGATCCAGCGGCCGCCGCGCGAGGTCGGCTCGATCTTCTAGGGGGGGCCGTGACGGGGCTTGGCTCGTTCCTGCGCCAGCTCGTCCGGGACATCCGGAGCCAGACGCTGCGCACCTTCCTGACCACCTTCGGGATCATCTGGGGCACGGTCGCGGTGGCGCTGCTGCTGGCCTTCGGCGAGGGGCTCCACCGCCAGCAGATCAAGAGCTTCGCCGGGCTCGGCGACCACATCGTCATCGCCTGGCCGGCACGGACCTCGCTGCCCTTCCAGGGGCTCGGCAAGGGGCGGGCCATCCGGTTGGACGAGGCCGACGTGGACTTCCTGAAGGCGCAGGTCGACAACCTCGACGCCATCTCCAGCGAGTACTCGCGCAACCTCCGGCTGCGGCTCGGCGACCAGGGGAGGGGGGTGGAGGTGTCGGGGGTTTCGCCCGTGTTCGGCGAGCTGCGCAGCATGGTGCCGGCCGAGGGCGGGCGCTTCATCGACCCGATCGACATGGAGCAGCGGCGGCGGGTCGCCTTCATCGGCAACCAGCTCGCGACCGAGCTCTTTGGCGACGCCGAACCGGTGGGCCGCGATGTCGTGGTGCACGGATCGCCCTTCACGATCGTCGGGGTCATGGTCGAGAAGGAGCAGGACTCCTCGTACTCCGGCCGCGACCACTCCAAGCTGATCATCCCGTCGACGACCTTCCGGGCGATCACCGGCCAGCGGTATCTCGACAACTTCATCTACCGCGCGACCGACCCGCGCTTCAACAAGCAGGTGAGCACCCAGATCATCGCTGCCCTGGGCGAGCGCAAGAAGTTCGATCCCACTGACGCCGAGGCCGTGTCGATCTGGGACACCACCGAGATGTTCGTGTTCTTCGACAACTTCATGCTCGCCTTCAAGATCTTCCTCGGGATCATGGGCGGCCTGACGCTGGTGGTCGGCGGCATCGGGGTCTCCAACATCATGAACGTCGTGGTCGAGGAGCGGACGCGGGAGATCGGGATCAAGATGGCGCTCGGTGCGCGCGGCAGCTCGATCCTCGCCCAGTTCGTGATCGAGACCATGGTGCTGACCGCGGTCGGCGGCGCGATCGGCCTCGCCATCTCGTGGGCCATTTGCTCGGCAGTACCGGCCGCCGGGGTCACCCGGTTCGTCGGTACGCCGGTGCTGTCCCCGCAGCTCGCCCTGCTGACCGCCGGCATCCTCGGACTGGTTGGCCTCGTCGCGGGCTACTTCCCGGCCCGCGAGGCGTCGCGCCTCGACCCCGTCATCGCGATGAAGCTGTAGCCATGCGAGAGGTTGATCACGTGTCGTCAACTTCGATTTCCGGGCTCAGAACCTCGGGCCTCGATCGGCAGCCTCCAAGTCGCCGGACCACGGGAGTGCCACGGGTTCTGAGCCCGGAAATCGAAGCATGGGGACCGCGATGAACCGGCGCGACCTCGCGGTCAGCTGGAGCCTGTTCGTCCGCGCCTCGTCGCTCCAGCGCAAGCGCGCCGTCCTGACCGTGGCCGCCATCGCCTGGGGCACGGTGGCGATCCTGATGCTGCTCGCGTTCGGCGAGGGTCTCGGCCGGCAGATGATGCGGGGCCGGCTCGGGATGGGGGAGAACCTCGCCGTGTGGTGGCCGGGCGAGACCTCGAAGGTCTGGCAGGGCCTGCCAACTGGGCGGCCGATCCGTCCCCGAATCGATGACATCGAGTACCTTCGCCAACGCCTTCCGAACGAGCGCGTGGTGGGGGAGATCCACAACTGGCAGACCCCGTTCTCGTGGGCTCGCACGACCCGGAACGTCCTCGTGGTCGGCACCAACGCCGAGTACGGCGAGATCCGCCACCACTTCGCCCGCGAAGGCGGACGCTTCTTCAATACCCGGGACGAAGCGGAGAAGCGGCGCGTCGCCTTCTTCGGCGACGAGCTCGCCCGCGAGGTGTTCGGCAACATCGATCCGGTGGGTCAGGTGGTGGACCTCGGCGGCTCGCCGTTCCTGGTCATCGGGGTGCTGCAAGAGAAGCTGCAGATGGGGAACTACAGCGGCCCCGACTCGGCGCACATCGTCATCCCGATCACCACCTTCGCGGCGGTGTTCGGCCGCCAGGGGCTCTCCAATGTGGTGATCAAGGTGGCGCGGCAGGAGCTCATGGCCGAGGCCCTGGAGCGATTCTCGGAGGCGCTCGCGGCGCGCTTCCGCTTCGACCCGTCCGACCAGGAGGTCATGCAGGTCTGGGACACCGCCGAGGGCGCGCGGATCATGGACAACATCATGCTCGGCCTGGAGATCTTCCTCGGCATCATCGGCGGGCTGACGCTGCTGATCGGCGGCATCGGCGTCGCCAACATCATGTACGCGGTGGTCAAGGAGAAAACCCGGGAAATCGGCGTGCAGATGGCGCTCGGGGCGCACCGCGGCTGGATCACCGGCCCGTTCGTGCTGCAGGGCCTCGCCTACACCCTGCTCGGCGGCCTGGTCGGGCTGGTGATCGCGACCATCATCATCGTCCTGCTCGGGTTGGTGCCGGTGGAGGGCAACGAGGCGCTCGAGTTCCTGGGCAAGCCGACGCTGTCGTGGGAGATCGCCGCCGTCACCGCGCTGGTGCTCGGCAGCATCGGCATCCTCGCTGGCTACTTCCCGGCGCGCCGCGCCGCCTCGATCGATCCGGCGGAGACCCTGAGATATGAATGATCTCGGTTCCCGCGCCGCGGACTCGACTCCACGAGCAGTGAGCCCTCGAAGTGATGAGGCGAATTCGCAGTGCGGGAATCGAACAAAAGGAAGTTGAAGACATGAACTGGCCCCTCAGACGGCACAACGGCGACGCGGCGCCATCCAACGGCCACATCATCGAGATGGCCGGGATCACGAAGGTCTACGACACCGGCAAGATCAAGGTCGAAGCGCTGCGCGGGATCGACCTCACGGTAGGGAAGGGTGAGTTCGTCGCGGTGGTCGGGCCGTCGGGCTCCGGCAAGTCGACCCTGCTCAACCTGGTCGGCTGCCTGGACACGCCCTCTGACGGGGAGTATCGCCTCGGCGGCGAGGCCGTCGCCGGGCTCGACCGCGATCAGCTCGCCGACGTCCGCAATCGCCGGGTCGGCTTCGTGTTCCAGAACTTCAACCTGCTGCCCCAGCTGACCGCGCTCGAGAACGTCGAGATGCCGCTGATGTTCGGTGGCGTCGGCCGCCGCGAGCGCCGGCGCCGGGCTCTCGAGCAGCTCGACCGGGTCGGGCTGGCCGACCGCGTCGAGCACCGGCCGACCGAGCTGTCGGGGGGCCAGATGCAGCGGGTGGCGATCGCGCGCGCGCTGGCGATGGAGCCGGACATCATCCTGGCCGACGAGCCGACCGGCAACCTCGACACCGGCTCGGGCTCCGACGTCATGAGCCTGCTCGGTGCGCTCTCCGAGCAGGGCCGGACGCTGGTGGTGGTCACCCACGACCAGCACCTGGCCCGGCGCGCTCACCGGGTGGTGGAGATTCGCGACGGCGTGATCGTCAGCGATCAACCGGCCTGAACTGGCACCTGTTCCTTGTGACTTCAGGATGCGCGCAGCGCATCCCGAGGAGCGTGTGGGCAGAGGCCAACCACAACGACCTCATCAGAAGCGCGCTCAGGGGCCTGTGCCTACACGCTCCTTGGGCCTTTGCACGACAGGCTCCTAGCTCCAGAACCAGGTCTCGAAGCGCTCCACGGCGACGGCTCGGGTACGGGATCTGCGGGTGGCCGGAAACCACGCGAGCTCGCGGCCGGCTCCGTCCGGCACTTGGGCGGACCTGGCCCTGACCCCGCGCAGCCCGGCCCGCTTCGCCTCGAGACCAATGGCCTGGCACGGGGCGTGCGGCACCAGCCGGCCGCGCTCGTCAAGGGGAAAGGCGGCCGGCAGCTTCACCGCCGCCACCCCCTCGCGGCTGTGCACGTCCGCCACCAGCTGGCGTCGGGGAAGCAGCGCGTGGACAAGCACCGGACCGGAGTCGTCGCGCAGGTCCTCGGGCTCGTAGGGCCAGCCCTCGATGAAGTGCCGCAGGTTGAGGCGAGCGGTGACCAGGTCCTCGTTGAAGTAGAGGGTCGGATGGCTGCCGGGCGGGTTCCAGCGGCCGCCCAGGATCGCGGCGAAGGAGGGGTCGAGCGGGTCGACCCAGCTCGCCTCCGCAATGCGCAGCCACTCGTGGCCCTCGCGGAGCAGCTCCGTCCGCATCAGGCGTGTGCGTCGCCGAAGCGGAACATCTCCCGGCATCCAGCCAGGACACCGTGGATTTCACCGCTGGCCACGAGGTCGAGGAGAGAACGCCCGCCCAGCCGAGCCGACGGACGGCGAACGACCGCCGGGATCCGCTCGCGCTTGAGGTGGCGGACGAGAAGGTCGGTTGCGGCCGCGAGCTGCGCCACTGTCTCGATCTGGCGCTCCGGCACGCCGTGAGCCCGCCACTTCGCGATCGCCTGGCGCGTGACGTGGAAGAGTCTGGCGGCGTCGCTCTGACTCAAACTCCAGACCGCGAGGATGCGGCCGAGATCGTCGTGCGCCCGGTGACGGTCGAGCGACCCCGCGAACTCGGACAGCCATGCCTGGTCCGCCGTCTGGATCAGGACCCGCACCGCCTCTGCCGGGGCGAGCTCGATCAGCTTCGCGGTCTCCGCCGCCATGGCTACCTCCACCGCAACCATATGTCAACCGCAACCGTTTGTCAACCTTCGAGGCGTGCCAGGTACCGATTCAACTCCGTGGCTGCCGATCGGCCTGGTCGGCTTTGGTGTGTTCGCTGCGCTCAGACCCTTCTCGCCGGCGGACAGGATGGCGGCGAGCACGACCTCGACGCCCTTGATGTCGAAGTAGACCAGGACGTCGCGGTCCTCAGCCATGAGCTCGGCCATACGCAGGGCCATCGACACTCGGTGGGCGCGCACCCCCGGTATTCGCCCTGAAGGGCACTCCTCCGAATGCTCCAGCTCGGGGCCAGCGGGTGGCGGAGAGACAGACGAGGAGGCGGCCGGCCCCGCGTCCAGCGCCCGGAGATCGTGGCGCCGGCCAGTGGTATGCTAGCGTCGAGATGACTGATGTTTCGATGACACTTCGAAAGATGGAAGGGGGAGAAACATGATGAGATTCTCGAGGATTGCCCTGGCTGTCACCGTGATGGCGTGCGCGCTGGCTGCGGGCTCGGCAGGGGCACAGGAGTATGCCAGCCTCAGGGATGCGGCGGTGGCCCACGGCCTGCCCGGCGGGACTGGAGAGGCGCAGGGCGACGTTCTGGAGACCTTCGCCAACTCGTGGGCAGTAGCGACCCTCGGCGTTGCGATCGACCACGGCAACCCTGCGCAGATGTTCTACTTCCATGAGGCCAGTCCAAGCCCTGGGATTTGGATCGTCAATGTTGCTGCACCGCACTCTGCGACCGCCTTCACCTACTCCAAGCTTGGTAGCCCGAACACCGACGGCGGCTCGGTACGGACCACCGACGGTTACATCTACGCCTCGGACTACAATGGCGACCTGTCGGTGATCGACGACAACATCTATCTGTTCGACCGCAGCGGTAACACCGTGGCCTACTGGCAGATCGACAACCCGGGCTGCACCGGTGGCGCGGTCGACTTGGTCATCGACGTCGCGGTCGACCCGTCCAACCCCGCCTTGGTCTACGCGACAACCTTCGGTGGCAACACCATCTACCACCTCGACCTGTCCGACACCAGCGGCGGCAGCGGCTCGCTGAGCACCTGCGTGCTGCTCGGCACCGCCACAGCCCCGGGGCCCATCACCGACGTGTGGGGGATCGAGTACGACCCCCAGAACAATGGCTTCTGGCTGAGCGACTACAACTCCGCCACCGTGATGCTGGTGGCCAACGACGGCAGCTTCACCACGGTCAGGGAGACCTTCACGGCGCAAGCCGGAGGCGGCTTCACCTCGGGCCTGTCGCAGCAGACCGGCGGCGGCACGCCGATCAGGCTGTGGGTGACCGACTTCAACTCGAACTCGACCGCGATCATCGACTCGGGCACGGTGCCGGTCGAGCTGCAGACCATCAGCATCGAGTGACCCTTTCGGCGGCGAGCGACGAAGCCCCCCTTTGCGGAAGGGGGGCTTGTCATTGAAGGGCAGCGCATGGCTGCAGGCGCCGTTCTTGCCGCTTCAGACTCAGAGGATCCTGTTCATCCCACCGGAGCCTCAACCGGCTTCTGGGAGCGACGGCGGACGATCCATTCACTGAGCCGGTCCATGTAGGCGTAGACCACCGGCACCACGAACAGAGTCATCAGGGTTGAGGTGGTCATGCCGCCGGCGGTGGCGACCGCCATCGGCGCCCGCGCCTCGCCGCCTTCGCCGATCGCCAGCGCCACCGGCAGCACGCCGAAGATCATCGACGCTGAGGTCATCAGGATCGGCCGCAGCCGGATCGGGCAGGCGTCGCGGAGCGCCGCCTCGCGGTCCATACCTTGCTGCTGTCGCTGGATGGTGAGGTCGACCAGCAGGATCGAGTTCTTGGTGACCAGGCCGAACAGCAGGATGATGCCGATCACCGACATGATGTTCATGGTGTGGCCGGTGGCGAGCATCGCCAGCAAGGCGCCGGTCATGGCGGGCGGCAGCGCGAACATGATGGTGAACGGGTGGAGGAACGAGTTGAACTGGCTGGCCAGCAGCATGTAGACGATCAGGATCGCGAGCCCGACTGCGAACACGAGGGCGTTCATAGCGTCGGCGAACTCCTCGGCCTGGCCGGTGGCGCGGGCGTGGTAGCCCTCCGGCAACTCCTCGGCCAGCACCTGGTTGACGGTCTCCAGGGCGCGGTTGAGCGTGAGGTTCTCCAGGTTGCCGGTGAGCAGGATCGAGCGCTCGCGGTCGCTGCGGTTGATGTTGATCGGACCGACGCCGTGCCGGATTTCGACCACCGAGTCGAGGCGCACCATCGCGCCCGACGGCGTCCTCACCTGGAGCGCCCCGATGTCCTCAGCCGACCTCGCCTGCGACGGCAGGACCTTCATCCAGACCTCGTAGCGCTTGCCCGCGGTCGTGTACGAGCCGATCTCGCGGCCCGCCATCAGCGAGTAGACGGTCTCGTAGATGGTGGCCGCGTCGAGCCCGAGGTCGCGGGCCCGCTCGCGGTCGACGGTGACGAAGAGCTGCGGTTGCTCGAGGTCGAGGTTGGTGTCGAGGTCGACGAAGCCGGGAATCGCCGACAGCCGCTCCACGACCCGGCGGCCGATGCGGTCGAGCTCGCTCAGCTCGGGCCCGCGGATCGAGTAGGAGAGGCCCCAGTCGCCGCCCTCGCCGGCGACGTTGTAGAACGAGAACTCGACGACCCGCGCCTGGACGCCCTCGACGGCCGCCAGCTCGCGGCGCAGGCGCTGCACCACCTCGTTCTGCGACGCGTCGCGGTCGGCCGGCTTGAGCATGCGGATGAACATGATGCCGGAGTTGACCTGGCCCCGCTCCTCCATGTCCACCGCCGCGAACGCGCCCATCACCTCGGGCTGCGACAACACGATGCGCTCGACCTGCTGCATCTTGCCATCCATCGCCGGCAGCGAGGTGCCGACCGGCGCCTCGATATTGACCATGAACAGCGACATGTCCTCCTGGGGTGCAAACTCGCCGCCGATGAACGGCATCAGGCCGAGGCTGGCGCCGAAGATCACCGTGGCGAGGACGAGCGTCGCGACCTTGTGGCGGAGCGCCAGGTCGAGCGACCGCCGGTACCAGCTCTCCAGTCCGCGGAACCCGCCATCGAGTAACTGGTAGAGGCGGCCATGCTTGTGTCGTACCCGGAGCATCCGTGCGGCCATCATCGGGGTCAGGGTGAGGGCGACGAACAGCGAGATCAGCACCGCCGCCGCGACCGAGATCCCGAACTCGTAGAGGAAGCGCCCGATCATGCCGCGCATGTAGGCGACCGGCACGAAGACCGCGGCGATCGAGAAGGTGGCCGCCATCGCGGCCAGCGCGATCTCCCGGGTGCCGTTGTGGGCCGCGGCCAGCGGGTCCTCGCCCTCCTCCTGGTGGCGGTAGATGTTCTCGAGCACGACGATGGCGTCGTCGATGACCACGCCCACCGACAGCGCCAGGGCGAGGGTGGTGAGGTTGTTCAGCGAAAAGCCGAAGGCCCGCATGAAGCCGAAGGTCGCGATCAGCGAGGTCGGGATGGCGAGCGAGACGATCAACGTCGAGCGCCAGGAGCGCAGGAAGACGAACACCACCAGGATGGCGAGGATCGCGCCGTAGGCGATGTCGAACTGGACGTTGGAGATCGACTTCTCGACGTACTCGGCGCCGTTGAACGCGATGTTCCAGCTGACGCCGGCCGGGAAGTCCTTCTCGAGCTGCTTCATGCGCTCGATCGCGGCGGTGTTGACGTCCACCAGGTTGGCGCCCGACCGGGGCGCCACGCCGAGGCCGAGGGCCGGCTCGAGGTTGTAGCGGCCGAGGCCACGCTCGTCGGCGATCCCGAGCTGCGCGAAGCCGACGTCAGAAAGCCGGATCGGGCGGCCGTCGACGCTGGCGACGATCATGTCATTGAACTCGTCGACGGTCTCGAACAACCCGAGGTTGCGCACCGCCAGCTCGTAGCGCTCGCCCTCGATGAAGCCGCCGGGAAGCTCGAGGTTCTCGCGGCCGACGGCGGCGATGACGTCGGTGACGGCGAGCCCGTGCGCGGCGAGGCGGTCGCGGTCGATCCACAGCCGCATCATCGGCTCGCGGAAGCCGGCCACGAAGACGTTGCCGACCCCGGGCACGGCCTGCAGCCGCGGTCGGATCACCTGGTCCGCGTAGTCCGACAGCTCGCGGGCATCGAGGCCGGACAGCGACATCCACAGCATCGGCTGCGAGTTGATGTCGAGCTTCTGGACGATCGGCGGCTCGGCGTCGAGGGGCAGGCCGCCGACCGCGCCCGAAACCTTGTCGCGGACGTCCTGGGCGGCGATGTCGATGTCGCGCTCCAGCGTGAAGGTGATGGTGATCTGGGAGACGCCCTGGCCCGAGTAGGAGGTCAGCTGCTTGATGCCCTCGATCGTGTTGACCTCGCGCTCGATGACGTCGGTGACGTCCGACTCGACGACCTCCGGCGACGCCCCCGGCAGGATCGTGATCACGGTGACGATCGGGATGTCGAGTGAGGGCAGCAGGTTGATCGGCAGGGTCTGGTAGCCGAGGATGCCGAAGGCGAGCAGCGCCACCATCAGCATGACGGTGAACACCGGCCGGCGGATCGCAGTGTCGTACAGGTTCATGGTGCCGCCACGTGTCTGAAATTCGAGGTCTCAGTTCGTGATCTTGAATGTGTGGCTTCTGTGTTCACGGTTGCCCCTCAGCACGTCTTCCGACTCAGAACTCAAGATTCAGAGCTCACGAGAGGATCAGGAGTCTGCATTGCCGGCGCCGCCGACGATGCGCACCGGTGCGCCGCGGTGGAGGCCCGCGACGTCCGCGACCACGGACTGGCCCTCCTCGAGCCCGTCGACGATCTCGATCGAGCCGTCGGCGCGACGGCCGACCTGGACGCGGCGCAGCGCGATCGCACCGTTCTCCACCACCATCACCTGCGACATGTCCGAGGTCGCGACCGCCGGCACCGGCAGCCACAGGCTGCGCTGGCTCCGGGGAGCCTGCAGGGTGACGTCGGTGAACATTCCCGGCCGGAGGGCGCCGTCCGCATTGCCGGCGACCCCGACCACCTCGAAGGAGCGGGACGACTCGTTGACCACCGGGTCGATGCTGTACAGCGTCGCGTGACGGGCGGCTCCGGACGCCGCCACCGTGAAGTCGAAGCCCTCCAGGCCGCCGATCTGCGCCGCCCACGCTGCCGGCACTCTCGCCGCGACCTTGAACTTCTCGCCGACCGCCAGCTCGAACAGCGGCTGGCCGACGTCGGCCCACTGGCCCGCGACCACGCTGCGGCGGGTGATCGCACCGGCCGCCGGGGCGCGGACGACGCTGCGCTCCCAGTTGCGCTGGGAGAGGCTGCGCGTGGCCTCGGCGGACGCCACATGGGCCTTCGCCAGGTCATGGGCCGCCTTGGCCTGATCGAAGGTGGCCTGGGCGATCGTGTTGTCCGACACCAGGTCGCGCTTGCGCTCGAGCTCCTTGGCGGCGAGCTCGAGGTCGGCCTCGGCGGCGAGGAGCTGCGCCTCGGACTGATCGAGGTAGATCTTGTAGGTGGCGCGGTCGATCTCGGCCAGCGGCTGGCCGCTGCGCACCCGGTCGCCGACCTCGACGCGGACGGCGTCCACCTTGCCCGCCACCTCGGGCGACACGGCGACCGAGTCGAAGGCGCGGACCTCGCCGACGAGCTGAATCGAGGGTCGCTCCTCGCGGACCTCGGGGGTGATCAGCCGCACCTCGCGCGGTGCCAGCGCGGCCTCGCGCGTCGCCGCCGCCGCCTCGGGGGTGTCCCCACCACCTGGGTGGCAGGCCGAGAGGGTCGACGCCAGCAGGCCGGCAGCGATGATCGTGAGCTGGGTTCGATGTCGAGCACTCATGGTGTTGCTTCCTCGCTGAGCGGTAATGACGGGTCGACGTCAGGCAGCGGCGGCAGGCCGATCGCGTGGCGAAGGGCGATCGCCTGGTACTCCCGCTGTGCGGTGGCGATGATGAAGGTGTTCGCGGCGTCGGTGGCCTCGGTGGTGGCGTCGAGCAAATCGACTGTCGTCGCCTCGCCGACCCGGTAGGCGCGATCGACCTGGCGGTAGGCCTCGCGCGAGGCCTCGCGGCGCTCGCCAGCCGCCTCGAGCGCCGCCGTCGCCGCCCGGTAGGTGACGGCCGCGGAGTCGACCTGGTCGCTGATCGACTTGCGGATCTCCTCCTCCAGCAGCTCGACCTCGCGCAGGTCCTCCTTGGCCCTGGTGACGCGGGCGGCGGTCAGGCCGCCGTCATACACCGGAACGCGCAGGTTGAGGCTGAGCGACAACCAGCCGTCCGAGGGGAACGCCGACTTCTGCTGCAGGTACTGGACGTTGGCGTCGAGCTCCGGGAGCCAGCCGCCGCGTTGGACCTGAATCCAGAGGCCGGCTGCTTCCATCTGGTTGCGCAGGGTTGCCATCTCGAGGCGGCTGTCCATCGCCTGCAGCCGGAGCGACTCGTCCTCGCCCGGCGGCACCGGGATCGGACCGGGGGTGACCAGGGCGCCGACCTCGGGAACGCCGGCGATCCGCGCGAGCCGCCGGCGCGAGATCTCGGCTTCGCCCTCGGCCACGACCAGCCGCTGCCGTGCGGCGGCGACCTCGGAGCGCCAGCGCGCGACGTCGGCCACTGACACCTCGCCGACGTCGAAGCGTCGCTCGGCGACCTTGAGCTGGGTTGAGTTGGCCTCGAGCGCGACCCGCTCCACCGCGACCCGCTGCTCGGCCGCGACCGCGGTGTAGAAGGCGGCGGCGACGTTGAGCGTCAGGTCGTTGATCACGGTCGTGCGCTGCAGCTCCGCGATGTCCCGGCTCAGCTTCGCGATGTCGCGCGCCCGCCAGTCGCGCAGGCCGTAGAACAGGGTCTGCGACAGGTCGGCGCTCCACAGCCAGTCGTCCGCCGGCCGGATCACGAACGACTCGCCGGGAACCAGCTCGATCGCCAGCTCGTCCTGGTAGCGGGTCCACGCTCCGTTGAGGTCGAGGCGGGGCAGCAACGCCGAGGAGGTGAGCTTGATGTCGGCCTGAGCACGCCGGATCTGGCTGTCGGCGCGCGCCACATCCTCGTGGGTCACGATGGCGGAGCGCACTAGCTCCGGCAGGGTCGAAGGCGCGGCCTGATCCTGGGCGAGCAGCGTGGCGGGCAGCAGGCCGATGGACAACACAATGCCGGCCACAGCCGGCGTCAGGGTCGGTGTTCGGGGCATCAAGTGCCTCCTGTCGGCGACAAGTACGGGTTCGCTCCGGGCGGGTTTCACGGGTCTCATCGCCTCCGACCGACCGGTCGGTCGGCTCAGCACGTTAGCGCTCTGCCGGCGGGACGTCAAACGGCACCAAGCGACCGCCACCGCACCGGTCCTCCCGAGAGACATCGCTCCGTCAACCCCCGAGGCCAGACGGCGGTGCGCCCTCCGCCGGCCCGCCCGCCTCAGGCACCAGCACGACCTCGACGCGACGGTCGAGATCGATCCAGCGCGCCGCCGCGTCCCGGACCGACTCCGGCGTCAGCGAGTCGACCAGGGCGTCGAAGTCGAGGATCAACCGGGGGTCCTCCTCGTGCCACAGCGATGACTCGAGCTGGGCCAGCCAGAAGCCGTTCTCGCGCAGCTGGACCTCGCGCTCCCGCCGGTCCTGCTGTTGCACCTTGGCGACGTGCGCCTGGTCGGGACCAACCGATTGCAGCTGCCGGATCTCGTCGTACACCGCCGCCTTGAGCTCGTCGACCCGCTCCGGGTCGCAGCCGAAGGAGATGGTCAGGCTGGAGGTCTGTCTGGGGATGCGGTCGGCAGAGGCACGCACCGAGACGCCGTAGCTGCCGCCCTCGTCCTCGCGGACCACCTCGCGCAGCCGGATCCGCAGGACGTCGGCCATCGACTGCAGCTGGTAGCGGTTTTCCCGCGACCACTCGAAGTCGTGGGCGAAGGTGATCGACACCCGGCTCTTCGGCTCGATGCCCCGGGCCACCGTCTCCTCGATCACGCCCTCGGGCGCGCGCACGCCGACGTCGCGCCAGATCTCCCGGCGGCCGGTCGAGGGCAGCGTGCCGAGGTAGCGCTGGACGAGCGGCCGGATGTCCTCGGGTGAGAAGCTGCCGACGAAGATGAAGGTGAAGTCGGAGGCATCGGCGAAGCGGTCGCGGTAGATGCGGGCCGAGGTCTCGAGGTTCATCTCCTCGAGCAGCTCCTCGGTCCACGGCCGCCGCCGCGGGTGGTCCTGGGTGACGAGGCGGGTCACGGTGTCGGCGAACACCGTCTCGGGCTGGGCGAGCCGGTTCTCGATCATGCCGCGGTAGCGCTCCTGCACCGACGCGAACGCCTGCTCGGACGGCCGCGGCTCGGTGAAGTAGAGGGTGATCAGCTGGAGCATGGTCTCGAGGTCCTCGGGCGAGGCCGCACCGGAGAGGCCCTCCTCGAGCTCGGAGATCGAGGGGCCGACGCCCACCACCTTGTCGGCGAGCATCTTCTGGAGCACGGTCAGGTCGAACGGGCCGGCCCCTCCTTCGAGGATCACCGCGCCGGCGGTCAAGGCGGGGATGTAGTCCTCATCGGCCACCAGCGAGGTCCCGCCCGGGCTGAAGGCGCTGAACAGCACCTCGTCATTCTTGAAGTCGGTGGGCTTGAGCAGCACGCGCACGCCGTTGGCGAGGCGCCAGTCGGTCACCCCGATCTCGTCGATGACTGCCTCCGACACGACCTCGGCGGGCGCCGGAACGACGGCCATCAGGGGCCGGTCGGCGACCTGATCCTGGTAGGGGGCGATCTCGGCAGTTGCCACCCGCGCCAGCACCGCCGCAATCGCGGCCTCCTGCGGCGGCTCGAGCCCCGCCTTCTCCGGCGCGCTCACGGCGACGACCCGGCTCGACGAGGACAGCCACTGGCCGGCCAGGGCGTTGACCTCGGCGAGCGAGATGCCAGGCAGGAAGCGCTGCGCCAGCTCGAGCTCGGCGGCGATGCCCGGCGCGGCCTCGCGCTCCAAGAAGAACCGGACGTACTCGTCGGCGAAGGCGCCCGAGGGAACCGTGTCCCGTTCCCGGAATGCCTGCTCCATGTTGCGCAGGTAGGCCGCCTTCTCGCGCTCGAGCTCGGACGGCTCAAACCCGTGGCGGCGAACTCGCTCGGCCTCGGTGAGCAGGGCTTCGAGCCCGCGCTCGAGGCCACCCTCGTCGACCACGGCGACCAGGTTGTAGGAGCCCTTCTCGCGGACCAGGTTCCCGGAACCGGCGAAGGCGCGCAGGAAGGGCGGGCTGGCCTCCCTCGTCCGCTCCTGGAGCCGGCGGCCGAGCATGGCGTCGTAGAGATTCTCGACCAGCGACCGCCGGTAGTCCGGCTCGGTGACGAGCTCCTCCTTCGGCAGCTTGTGCAGCACCCGGACCATGGTGCTGGTGGCCTCGGGATCGGTGACGATGGTGGTCAGGGTCGCGTCGTGGTCGGGCACCGGGAAGGCGACTCGCGGCCGCGGGTCGGTCGCGTGTGGCAGCCCCTCGAAGCTCGAGCGGATCAGGCCCTCGACGACCGCCGGGTCGAAGTCGCCGACCGCCACGACCGCCATCAGGTCGGGGCGGTACCAGTCGCGGTAGAACCGGCGCAGGGTGTCGTGCGGCGCCGATTCGAGGACCTCCTTGTCGCCGATCGGCAGCCGCTCGGCGTAGCGCGAGTCGTGGAAGATGGTTGGCGCCTGCTTGTCGAAGATGCGCGCGCGGGCGCCGCGGCCGAGCCGCCACTCCTCGATGACCACGCCGCGCTCCTTGTCGATCTCCTCGCCCTCGAAGCTGATCCTGGCCGCCCACTCGGCGAGGATCTCAACGCCGGTGGTGAGCAGCTCGGGGTCGTCGGTGGGCACCGTCAGCATGTAGACGGTCTCGTCGAAGGAGGTGTAGGCGTTGAGGTCGGCGCCGAAGCGCATGCCGATCGACTCGAGGTAGTCGACCAGCGCCTGCCGGGCGAAGTTCTCGGTGCCGTTGAATGCCATGTGCTCGACGAAGTGAGCGAGGCCGCGCTGGTTGTCGTCCTCGAGGATCGAGCCGGCGTTGACCGCCAGCCGCAGCTCGGCGCGCTGGCGCGGCTCGTCGTGGCTTCGGATGTAGTAGCTGAGGCCGTTCGGCAGCCGGCCCTCGATCACCGCCGGGTCGAGCGGCAGCGCCTGCGCCGCCGCCTGGGGCGCCGGGGTCGGTGCCGCGGGTGCGACGGCTGCCGGTGTCGGCGCCGGCGCGCTCGAGCAGCCGGCGAGGGCCGCGGCGAGGGCGAGCAGGAGAGTCATCGATCGCAGTGCGAGCTTCATGGTCAGGGCCTCCTCCATCCAGGACACGAACAACGCTGGGACGTGGCTGCGACGTTCCCGGGCGGGCGGGGGGCGGCGCCGCGTCAGAACGCACGGCACAGACGAGGCGGACGAAAAAGGACCGGGCTCGCGCCCGGTCCGCGTGGTTCAGCGTGTTTCAGTGATCTACTCGACGTCGAAGCTCTGCAGCTCGACCGGGACCACCAGCCCCTCGATGATGAAGGGCATGCCCTGCTGGCCTCCGCTCCCGGTGTCGATGGCGGCGGCCCACACACCGGCGCTCAGGGTGTACTGCAGCGCGTTGCCGGTGGCGGTCTGGCCGAGGATCGAGATCGGCGGCGCCCACGGTCCGCTGGCCAGGGTGCCGGCAGCTGAGAAGTCGACCCAGTAGTCACCCTGCGCGAGAGTGGTGCCGATGGTGGCCACGATGGCCATGATCGGGCGCTGGGTGTCGGTGAGGCCGGTGTCGAGCACACGGTAGATATTTGACCAAGTCGTGGAGGACAGCCGGTTCGTGGTGTAGTCGCCGAAGACAACGGCGCCGCCCGCGTTCGGCGCTCCGTCCCAGATCTGGACGTAGATATCGGTAAATGTGGAAGTGGTGGTCGAGCCTGTCTGGTAGCCGAAGAAGGTGATGGTCTGGACGTCCCAGCCACCGGCGTCGGTGACCGTGAAATCGTCGGCCATGCGGTTGGGTACAGTGGACTGGAACCCGAAGCCGTAGAGCGACATGAGGAGCGCGGTCTGCACCGCCGACGCATCTGCGCCGCCGCCGCCGCCGCCGGGGTGGGTGACGAGCGGCCCGTTGTCGAAGAGCACGGCGTCGGGACCCTGCCACATCGGGGAGTTCGGGTCCGGCGGGGTGTACGACCCCGGATCGGCCGGATTCACGACGTCACGATCGTTGCCCGCCCACATCGGCACGGCCGCGACGAGCAGGAGCACGGCAACACATCCCAGGAGCTTCTTCACGATCCGATCCTCCTTCTCTTCTTGGTGCTCAGTTTGCATTGTGCGGGCGCTCCCGCATGCTACCCATGCTACACGGCGGACCGGCGCGCATCAAGAGCCAGGTTCCGCACCGTCGCGAGATGTCTCCAAGTTATGGAGATGAAGTCTCAACGTCAGCGCGACGTTGTCACCGGGTGTGGCAGCTCCACAACCCGCGTTTCTCGAGGTAGCGCTGGTGGTCCTCCTCGGCCGTCCAGAACGGGCCGGCTTCCTCGATCTCGGTGGCGATCGGGCGCGGGAACTGCCCGCTCGCCTCGAGTGCAGCCTTCGACTCCCGGGCGGCGGACGCCTGCTCGGGCGAGTTGACGAGGATCAGCGACCGGTACTGGCTGCCCACGTCCGGCCCCTGGCGGTTGACCTGGGTCGGATCGTGGAGGCTCCAGAAGGCCTCGAGCAGCTCCCGGTAGCTGACCCGGTCCGGGTCGAAGGCGACCCGCACCACCTCGGCGTGGCCGGTCCGGCCGGTGCAGACCTCGCGGTAGCTCGGGTTGGTGGTCTGGCCGCCGGCGTATCCGACCGTCGTGTCGACGACGCCCTCGATTCTGCGGAACGCCTCCTCGACGCCCCAGAAGCAGCCGGCGCCGAAGATCGCGGTTTCGTGGCGGTCATTCATGGCGATCCCCTCCGATCCTCGAAGCAACAATCCGGCCCTGAGTATTTCGAGAAGGACGCAAAGGGTGGCGTCCGGCGATCGGACCGCGAGCCGGGGGGACGATTGAACCGCGGAGGACGCGGAGGACGCGGAGAGAGCTCACTCGGTCCTGCCGCGGTCCCTCTGCGCTCTCTGCGGTCTCAGCGGTTCAGTTGCTTCTCACACCCCGCCGTTCAGCGGGCCACAGCTTACGGCGTGCCTCCGTCGCCCTTCCACTCCGGCAGCCGACCAGGCGTCCAGGGCCCGCCGGCGGCCTCGATCTTCGCCTCGAGGGCAACGAGTCCGCGCTCGAGCTGGCCGAGGCGGCCGAGCTCGACGGCGAAGGCGTCGGCCGCCCAGCCGTAGGCGTCGCGCTGGGTCGTGGTCGGCGCCGAGCTGACGTAGTACTGGTCGTAGGCGATGCGGTCGACCCGGTCCCGGATCGACGGCGGCTGGAAGACGTTGCGGGCCTCCTTGGTGGGGTCGCCGCGCAGCGCCACCAGGATCTCGTCGAGGGTGTCGCCGAGCCGCTCGGCCTCGGCCAGCAGCGCCGGATCGGCGGCCGGGGTGTCGAGGATCGCCTGCCGAACGTGCTTGACCCGGTCTTCGTGAGCCTTGGCCGCCTCGAGCGAGCCGCTCACCGCCCGCCGCAGGTCGCGCACCTGGTTCTTGAAGGCCTGGGCCGTGGCCAGGTCGGTGGCACGCAGCGTCGCCAGATCCAGCGCGTTGACCGTGAACTCCTGGGGCCCGGCGAGCGCCGTGACCACGCCGTCGAGCTGCTGCTCGAGGGTCACCGAGTAGGTGCCGGGCACCACCAGGGGGCCGCGCTCCGGCTGCTCCCAGGGTGCGAACTCCTTCGGGGGCGTCAGGTCGACCGGGGTCTCGGCCGGGTAGCGGAGGTCCCAGCTCACGCGATGGAGGCCCTTCTTGCGGTCGCCGACCACCCGCCGCACCACCTCGCCGGCGGCGTCGCGCACCACCAGCAGGAGCTGCGGCTCGACCTGCTCGTCCTCGGCGTGCAGCTCGGCGATCGACGGCAGCGGCGGCTCGCGCTTCGCCTCCCCGGCCTCCTTTTCGGCGTCGATCCGCTGCTCCTTGAGGGTCTTCAGCCCGTCCCTCAGGTAGTACGTGACGAGCGCCCCGTAGGGCGGGTTGGGCGCGGTGTAGAAGGCGTCCCCGCGCGAGTCCTTGCGGTCGGTCATCTCGATGTAGAGGGCCGCGTCGCGGACCGGGAAGAGCAGCGCCTTCTCGGTGAGCGCCGTCTCGCTGATCGAGCGCAGCGGCGTGTAGTCGTCGAGGATGTAGAAGCCGCGGCCGAAGCTGGCGACCGCGAGGTCGTTCTCCCGGCGCTGGATGTCGAGGTCGCGAACCTGGATTGTGGGGAACTTCCCCTGCAGCCGCACCCAGTGAGCACCCTCGTCGGCCGTGAAGTACAGGCCGAACTCGGTGCCGGCAAACAGCAGCTTCGCGTCGACGTGGTCCTGGATGAGGGCGTAGACCACCTCGCGGTCGGGGAGATCGCCGCGGATCGAGGTCCAGCTGCGGCCGCGGTCACGGCTCGCAAAGACGTAGGGCGTGAAGTCGCCGTTCTTGTGGTTGTCGAAGGCCGCGTAGACGGTGTTCCCGTCGTGCAACGAGGCCTCGAGGCGGCTGACGTAGGTCCGCTCCGGCACTCCCTTGACGCCGTCGATCCGCCGCCACGTGGCGCCGCCGTCCTCGGTGACCTGGATCAGGCCGTCGTCGGTGCCGGCGTAGATCAGGCCCTCGACCAGGGGCGACTCGATCAGCGACACGATGTTGCCGTAGTCCGAGGTTGACTGGTTCTTGTCGACCGCGTCCATGCCCCAGATCTTGCCCATGACCGGAATCCGGTTGCGGTCGAGCTGCCGGCTCAGGTCGCCGGAGATCGGCCGCCAGCTGTCGCCACGGTCGTCCGATCGGAAGACCCGTTGCGAGGCGACGTAGAGCCGGGTGTGCAGGTGGGGGCTGATGATCAGCGGGGTGTCCCAGTTCCAGCGGTCGGCGGGGTCGCCCGGCGCCTCCTGGGGTCGGATCTCCATGGTCTCGCCCGAGGTGCGGTCGTAGCGCACCAGGCCGCCGTACTGCCACAGCGAGTACAGGATGTCGGGGTTCTCCGGGTCGATCACGGTCTCGTAGCCGTCGCCGCCGACGGTCACGAACCAGTCCTCGTTGGAGATCCCGGACCGGTCGAGGGTCCGGCTCGGACCGCACAGGGTGTTGTTGTCCTGGGTGCCGCCGCAGACCGTGTAGAAGGGGGTGCGGGTGTCGACCGAGACGCGGTAGAACTGGGTGATCGGCAGGTTGGCCATGAACTCCCAGTTCGCCCCCCGGTCGTAGGTCGAGTAGACGCCGCCGTCGCAGCCGACCAGCCAGTGGGCGGAGTTGCCGGGATCGATCCACATCGCGTGGTTGTCGACGTGCTTGTACTTCTCGCCGACCTTGGTGAAGGTGGTGCCGCCGTCGGCCGAGACGTGCAACCAGGTGTCCATCGAGTAGACGGTGTCGACGTCCTTCGGATCGGCGAAGAGCTCGTTGTAGTACTGCCCGCTGACGGTCGTGTACTTGGAGCGCTTGCCCCAGCTTTCGCCCCGGTCGGTGGACCGGAAGACGCCGCCCTCGTCCCGCTGGGCCTCGACGACGGCGTAGAGCACGTCCGGGTTGGCCGGCGAGATGGCGATCCCGATCCGGCCGATCTCCACCTCGGGCAGGCCCTTCGTCACCTTGCGCCAGGTCGCACCGGCATCGGTCGACTTGTAGAGGCTCGACTCAGGCCCGCCGTTGATCAGGGTCCAGACGTGGCGGCGGCGCTGGTAGGCCACCGCGTACATCGTGTCGGGGTCGCGGGGATCGAGGCGGACCTCGCTGATCCCGGTGTCCGGGCTGATGTCGAGCATCCTCTGCCAGGTGCCGCCGCCGTCGGTGGTGCGGTAGAGGCCGCGGTCGCCTCCCGCGCGCCACAGCGGGCCCTGCGCGGCGGCCCAGACCACGTTGGTGTCGCGCGGGTCGATCGCGATCATGCCGATGTGCTCGCTGTCCTTGAGGCCGACGTTGGCCCAGGTGGTGCCGCCATCGAGCGTCTTGTAGACCCCGTCGCCGAACGCCACCGAGCGCTGGCTGTTGTTCTCACCGGTGCCGACCCACAGCACGTTGGGATTGCCCGGATCGAGCGCCAGGCAGCCGATCGAGAAGGAGCCCTGCTCGTCGAACACCGGCGTCCAGGTCGTGCCGCCGTTGTCGGTCCGCCAGACTCCGCCCGAGGCGGCGGCCACGAAGTAGCGGTGGTGGGCACCCGGCGTCACCGCGATGTCGGCGACGCGGCCCGAGTTGTAGGCCGGGCCGATGCCGCGCAGCTCGAGGCCCTTGAGGGTGGCGGCCGACAGCCGAGGCTCTTCGGCCTTGCCGGCATCCGCCTTCTCGGCCGGCTTGGCCGCGCCGGCCTGCAGGGCGACGGTCGACAGGAGTGCTACAAGCAACGCGAGCTTCTTCATGGGTGCCCTCCGTGAGATGAAATCTCATGACGCAGGGCCCGGGAGCGGGCCTCGTCGCGTCACGGCACTCTAGCACGCCTGCTATGCTGGCGGGACGATGGCCGAGCGCCGATTCGAGCACGCCAACAACCCCGGATTTCGCTGCGCCGAGTCGGTGATCCTGCTGCCCTTCGGCCGGCGGTCGTTCCTGCCCGCGGTGGTCGAGCGGGCGCGCGGCGAGGAGGAGCCCCTCGACGAGACCACCGACCGGATCGTCTACCAGCTGCGGCCGCACGGCGTGACCCTGATCTACTCGGGGATGGGCTCGCCGGCTGCGGCCAACGCGCTCGAGATGGCCGCCGCCAACGGGGCGCGCCGGGTGGTGGTGTTCGGCGCCTGCGGCGGCGTCGATCCCGCCCTCGAGGTCGGCCACCTGCTCGCCGTGTCGGCCGCGGTGCGCGGCGAGGGGACCTCTCGCTACTACGCGCCGCCGGAGTATCCGGCGGTCTTCGATCCGCCGCTCACGGCCCGGCTCGCGGCGCGCGCCGCGGAGAGTGGGGTGCCGGCCCACGTCGGGGTGGTCTACACCACCGACGCCGGCTACCGGCAGGGGCCGGAGATCTACGAGCACTGCGCCGGGATCGTGCTTGGCGTCGACTCCGAGTGCGCCGCCGCCGCGGTCGTGGGCGCCCGGCTCGGCTTGAGCATGGGGGCGCTGCTGTTCTGCACCGACAACGTCCGGTTGCCGCGGACCGCCGACCAGAAGTACACCGGCCTGCGCGACGGCCGCGTGCGCCGCGCGTTCGAGGCGGGCCTCGACGCGGTGCTCGGGGCGCTCGGGGGCTGACGGACGGAAACAGGCGGGCGGGTGGGGCTAGATCCCAGATCCTAGATCCTACCCCCTCCTCATCCCGTCGACCGCTCGTACATCGCGTACTCGCGCGTCACCTGGCCGAGGCCGCGGTCCCAGAACTGGGGCGGCGTGGTCGGGCCCATCAGGCAGTGCTGCACCCGCGTCAGGCCGGCCGCGACGGCGCGCCGGTAGTGCTCGGCGACGATCGCCTGGCCGAGGCCGAAGCCTGAGCAGTGCGGCAGCACGGCGATGGTCCGGATGTTGAGCGTGTCCACCGGCCCGACCATCGACAACCCGAGGCCCACCACCGACGCGCTGGAATCGATGGCGAGCACGATGTTCTCCGGGCCGCATCGCCGTAACCAGCGGTTGTAGACGTCGGCGAACTCCTCGGAGGTGGACTCGGAGACGCTCCAGTGGCTCGCGAACGAGTGCCGGCACAGCTCGTAGACGTGCCGCAGGTCCTGCTCCCAGTTCGTGGCATCGATACTGCGGTAGCGATAGCCCCGGCGCGCGTTGAGGTCCGCGGCCACCGACAGCAGGGCGAGCTGGGTCTCGAGGTCCGAGATGGTCTTCGTCGAAAAGGTGCGGACCGGCGCGAAGCCGCAGGCGTTGTACAGCTCGGGGTAGTACTCGGGATTGCGGGGCTCGCCCGGAAACGGGGCGGTGGCGAAGCCGCGCGTCATGAACCGCCAGCGGTGCCAGATGTCGCCGGCCATCGGCCCGCGCATCGCGTCCAGTCCCTGCTCGGCGAGCCACGCCGAGGCGGCGTCGATCAGCGACCTCGCGGCCGTCGCGTCGTTCTCGCAGGCAAACAGCCCGACCAGGCCGAAACGCCGGTGCTCGCCCCCGAGCAGGCGGTTATGGAAGGCGGTGATCCGCCCGACCGGCGCGCCGCCGCGCCGGACCACGAAGCTGCGGCTGTCGGCGTTGCGGTAGTACGTGTTGCCAGGATCGAGCAGCGCCCGCGTCCCGGCGGCCTCGGCCTGGGCCTGGTGGTCGGACAGGCCCTCGATGCGCTGGGGCAGCGAGAAGAAGTCCGCGATCGGCGCCTCGCGCGGGGTGAACGACTCGACTCGATACTCGGCCATCACTGCCTCCGGTCTCCTGCCATCACGTCATGAGGCCTCGCGGGGGGGCGCTGGGGTGCCATTGTAGCTCGGCATGCCCGCGGGGCGAGGAGAGTGGACGCACGACGTGACACATCGCTCTTCATTCGTTCCCGTACCCGTGCCCGTCCCCGTTCCCGAAAGGTGTTGGTTGTCGCCGGTTCGATCTCAGTGACTGAAAAGGGAATTCGTGTGCCGGCTGCCGCAGCGAAGACGACCGGGCACGGGAACGGGAACGGGAACGGGAAGGCGCGCCGAGCCGGACCAGCCAGCAGGTGTCGACGCTCGAGCCCCAGGACCCGGCCTCAACCCTTCCCGAGCTTCTCCCGCACGCTCCTCACCTTGTCCTCGAGGCTCTGGGGCCGGTCGGTGCGGGTGCCGCAGCGCAGGTTGGTCGAGACGCGCGGCGCGCCCATCTCGTGGAGCAGCTCGTGGCAGCGCTCGAGCGCGCCGAAGACCGCGTCCCACTCGCCCTCGACGTTGGTGCCGTAAGCGTGGAGCTTGGGGTTGAGCCCGGCCTCGGCGAGCACCTTCTCGCACGCCGCAACATAGGGCGACAGCGACAGACCGACGCCGAGCGGAACAATGCTGATATCGGCGATCACGTGCATGGCGGTCCCTCCCACTGCCAGCGGCGCTCGCGGCGCCTCGTGTTTCGAGCATAGTACGACCGCGGGACGGGAGGCCATCCCGCTTCCGCGCCCGCGCCGATCTCCCTCCCGCAGGCGGACTGTGAACCCGTCCCCGCTCCCGTTCCCGATGGGATGCCGCTCCGCACGGTGCGAAGTGCCACATGCTGTCGATCGTGGCTGAGACTCATGGCAAGCCAACGTCCGGGTACGGGGACGGGAACGGGCACGGGAACGAGGAAGGGAGGGGGCGCGGCGGTTGACGGCGGCAGTTTTGCGGCGCATCGTGGAGCCACCATCGATCTGCGCGTAGGGTTGACCGACCGCACTCGCGCGCCCCCGGAGGCGCGACGGGAGGTGACATATGACAGACCGGACGATCCTCGACCTCTACCGGCACGAGCTCGCGCGGCCCCGACCCGACCACTACACCCACTTCAAACCGGGTGGCTCCAGCTCGTACAGCACCGACGAATTCCTGACACGAACCGCGGCCCTCGCCGACGGCCTCGCGGACCTTGGCGTGGCCCCGGGCGACCGGGTGCTGGTGCTGTGCGACAACCGGCCGGAGTGGCACATCGTCGACCTCGCGGTGCTCGACCTCGGGGCGGTCAACGTGGCGGTCTACGGAACGCTGACGCCGGATCAGCTCGCCTACCAGGCGCTCGACTCCGGGGCCAAGGTTGCGGTTGTCGAGGACTTCGAGCAGGCAGCCAAGGTGCTCGAGATCCGCGCCCGCTGCCCCGACCTGCGACACGTCCTCCAGGTGGAGGGTATGACCGACGGCGGCGCGCGGCCGCTGGCCGAGCTGTGGTCCTCAACGGACGGCGCGGCCGTCGACCGCTTCTGGGGCCGCGCCGCCGGCCTCGACGAGGAACGCCTCGTCACCATCGTTTACACCTCGGGCACCACCGGCGAGCCCAAGGGCGTGATGTTGAGCCACCGCAACATCGTCACCAACGTCCGCGAGACGATGGAGCGCATCACCGCCGAGAGCGGCGACTACGGGCTGGAGTTCCTGCCGCTGTGCCACATGATCGAGCGCCTGGCCGGCTACAGCTACATGTGCCGCGGCCTGTCGCGGGCCTACTGCTCCGTCTACCACGTCGGCGAGCTGCTGGCGGCGATCCGGCCGACCATCTTCGCGTGCGTGCCGCGGGTGCTCGAGAAGGTCCACAGCGCCATTCTGCAGAAGGTGGATGCGGCGCCGGCGGTGCGGCGCGCGCTGTTCCGGTGGGCGGTGGCGGTCGGCGGCGAGGTTGCGGAGCGGGAGATTGCCGGCGCCCCGGTTGCGGGGGCGCTCGCGCTGCGGCACCGCGTCGCGGACCGGCTGGTGCTGGCGAGGGTCCGCGGCGCCTTCGGGGGCCGGCTGCGGGGCGTGATCAGCGGCGGGGCGGCCCTGCCTGTCTTCGTCAACGAGTTCTTTCAGTCGCTCGGCATCAGGGTCATGGAGGGCTACGGGTTGACCGAGACGTCGCCGGTGATCGCCATCAACGGCTCCACTCCCGGAGAGTTGCGGATCGGCTCGGTGGGCCGGCCGCTGCCGAGCTTCGAGGTCAAGCTGGCGCCCGACGGCGAGCTGCTGGCGCGGGGGCCATCGGTGTTCTCCGGTTACTGGAACAAGCCGCAGCAGACGGCCGAGTCCTTCGACGAGAACGGCTTCTTCCTGACCGGGGACATCGCGACCATCGACCAGGACGGGTTCGTGTTCATCACCGACCGCAAGAAGGACCTGATCGTGACCGCGGGCGGCAAGAATGTGGCGCCGCAGCCGATCGAGAGCCGGCTCAAGGAGTCGCCGCTGGTCGACAGTGCGGTGCTGATCGGCGACGGCCGCCCGCACATCGTCGCGCTGCTGTCGCCGAGCCGCGACGGGGTGGAGGCGTGGGCGCGCGACCATGGCGTGCAGCCCGGCGACCTCGCGCAGCTCGTCGCCCACCCGGAGCTCCTGGGGCTGTTCGGACAGGCAGTGGACCAGGTCAACCGCGAGCTCGCCCGCTTCGAGCAGATCAAGCGCTTCCGGGTGCTGCCCGAGATGCTGAGCGTGGAGGGCGGCGGGCTGACGCCGACCCTCAAGGTCAAGCGGCGCGTCGTCTGCGAGCGCTATGCCGAGCTCGTCGAGTCGATGTACGAGGAGTAGATGATCGTTCCCGTTCCCGTGCCCGCTCCCGTTCCCCCTCACTCGCCCCATCCTCGAGAGCGCCTCGCGCCGGTCCTGTGGAGGCGCTCCCCGAGGGAGCCACCTTTGGCGATTTCGCCTCCCCAGCGCGCCTTCAGGAGACACGCCGCTCCCGAAATCGCCAAAGATGGCACGCCCGCAGGACGCGATCTCCCCGTGCTCGCATCCCTCTCCGGGAACGGGGACGGGAACGGGGACGGGAACGGATCCGGCTTCGCCTTTGGCTTGCGGCTTCGCCCAGCGGGCTCCGCCGTCACAAGTCGCCGTGACAGGAGCGGGCGGGGGCTCCACCCCTAGCCCCTAGCCCCTAGCCCCTAGCCCCCCATTCCAATTACACTGCTCGCCCGATGGGCGAGATCACGGAGCTCTGGCTGGTGCGGCACGGCGAGACCACGGCGAGCGCCGGCCGGCGGATCGCGGGCTGGTCGGACCCGCCGTTGACCGCCGACGGCAGGCGGCAGGCGGAGGCGGTGCGTGCGCGCCTCGACGGCGCCCGATTCGCCTCGGTGTGGTCCTCGGACCTCGACCGCGCCCTCAGCTCGGCGCGTCTGGGCTGGGGCGAGCCCCAGATCGACCAGCGTCTGCGCGAGGTCGACTTCGGGCCGCTGGAGGGTCACGCCTACGACGAGGTGGACGGCGGGCTCACCGAGGTCTTCATGGTCTTCCGGGACTTCCAGATCCCCGGCGGCGAGTCGCACGATGCGCTCAGGCGGCGGGTCCACGGCTTCGTCGACGAGCTGCCGCCGGGGCGGCACCTGCTGTTCGTCCACGGCGGCGTGATCCGCGTCCTGACCCAGGACCTCGGGCTCGACCGCTTCGTCTCGACCGGCAGCCTGGTGGTGGTCGACTGGACGGGGCGGCACGTGCTGTCGCTCCACGAGCGCGCGCGCTCGCCGTTCAGCTAGGAGTACGTACCGCATTGGCCTTTCCCGCCGGACGCGGATGCGCGCAGCGCATCCTGCTCGGCGCACGCGGGGCGTAGGCTAGGCAGCGACCGCAACGCGTCACACACACCCAGAGATCTGCGACCCGCGTGCGCCGAGGGGTCTATGCCCTACACGCTCCTGGCCAGGAATTCCGCACCGGGCTGCGGCCTTCTCCGAGTCGTGAAGACGGGATTCGTCCACGTCGCTTGGGTGCTCCTCGGGCTGGGAGTGGCCTCCGCCGCTGAAGAGCCGCAGCCGGTGCGGGCCCGGCTGGTGGTGGACTCCGTCCGGCCCGCCCCCGGCGCACCGCTTCACGTCGGGGTGCTGTTCGAGATCGAGGACGGGTGGCACATCTACTGGAAGAACCCCGGCGACGCGGGGCTGGCGACCGAGGTGCGGCTCGCCCTTCCGGAAGGCCTCGAGGCCGGCGACCAGCGCTGGCCGACGCCGCGCCGCTTCACGCAACCCGGTGGCCTCGCCGGCTACGGCTACGAACGCTCGCTGCTGCTGGCGTCCGAGGCCCGGCTGGCCGGTCCGCCGCCGGCGGACGGTTCGCCGGTCGTGGCCGAGACATCGTGGCTGGCCTGCAAGGAGGTCTGCCTGCTCGGGTCGGCCCGGCTCGAAGGACGGTGGCCGCTCGACGCGGCGGCGGCCGAGTTCGAGCGCTGGCGGGCCGAGTTGCCTGCCGCCGACCCTCCCTTCTCGGTCAACGTGACCGGCGGCTTGGCTCCGGGCGCGCGGCGCGCCGACCTCACGGTGTGGCTGTCCTGGCCGGCGCCGCCCGGCGAGGTGGAGCTCTTCCCGGAGGCGGGCGGACGCCTGAAGGTCTCGAGCCCCCGGGTGCAGACCCGCGGTAGCCTGACGAGGATTGACCTCGAGGTCACGGTGGTCGGCAGCGGCGGCGCGCCTCCGGAACGCCTGGCTGCGGTGGTGGCGGCGTTCGCCACGCCGGGGACGCGGCGGGCCTGGGAGATCGTCATTCCGCTCACGGTCCAGCCGTGAGTTCAAGAAACGAGGAATCGAAAGGAGAACGACCATGAGGACGATGACTGGATTCACTGGACTGCTGATCGTGGCGGCCCTGGCGCTGGCGCCGGCCGCGCTCGCCGGCGACGCGGCCGTTGGCAGCGTCGCTCCGGACTTCACCCTGCCCGACCTCGCGGGTGAACAGGCCACGCTGTCGAAGATCGAGGGCGTGCGGGTGCTCGAGTGGGTCAACCCCGACTGCCCGTTTGTGGAGCGGCACTACAAGGCCGGGACGATGAAGAGGCTGGCGGCCGACTACGGCGCCAAGGGCGTCACCTGGCTGACCATCAACTCGACGAACTACATGGACGCCGCGGCGAACCGCAAGTTCGCGGAGAGCTACGCCCTGAGCCAGCGCATCTTGGTCGACCAGGACGGCAAGGTCGGGCACCTCTACGGCGCCGCCACCACGCCGCACATGTTCGTGATCGACGGCACCGGCAAGATCGTCTACGCGGGCGCCATCGACGACGACCCGCGCGGGACCCGCGGCGCCGGGGTGACCAACTACGTGGCGGCCGCGCTCGACGAGGTGCTGGCCGGCAAGCCGGTGACGACGCCGGAGACCACACCCTACGGCTGCTCGGTCAAGTACGCCAAGTAGCCGCGCCCTGCAACCCGGAGCCGGCGCGTCCGTAACGACGGGCAGTTGGGGGCCGACGCCCGACGCCCGTCGAGCGGCGCGCCCTCCGGGGCGCGAAGCGAGGTGGGCATGAGAGCTGCGGTCGCGATGACGGTTGCCGTCTCGGTGTGTTTGCTGTTACCGGCGCCGATGGCCGCCGCTTCCGAGGTGCCGGAAGCGGAGCGCGAGTTTGTGAAGGTCACCATCGAGCAGGCGATCGGCTGGGCGATCGAGAAGGACTTCGACGCCATGTTCCGCCTGTGGGGCGACGATCTCTTCCACTTCTGGCTGACCTCGGACAGCCAGGTGATCGGGATCGAGGCATTCAGGAAGCACGCAGAGAATTGGCGGGACCCCGAGTTCCGCGGCACGCGCTTCGAGTTCCGCGACCTGCGCATCGTCTTCTCGGCCTCGGGCGACGTGGCGTGGTACTCCTGTTTCCTCGACGACTGCGGGTCGTACAAGGGCCAGGAGTTCTGCACCGAGAATGTCTTCCAGACCGGCGTTCTGGAGAAGCGCGACGGGAGGTGGGTGCACGTCCTGATGCACGGCTCCTACCCGATCGACAAGATCCCCGAGAAGTACCTGCGCCGCTACTACCTGGACCTGTTGAATGGCGAGGGGCGGGAGTAGCTCCCGCCCCCACACGCTCCTAGCCCTGGCTCTTCTGCTGCTCCTTGAGCTGCTTCTGCAGCTCCTCCCACTTCGCCTTGTTCTCCTTGAGCTCTTCCTTGGTCATGATCCGGAACGGCACGTTGACGGTGCTGCCCGCGAACTTGACGTTCAGGAAGTGCTGCCCGTACGTGATGCCGCCAGGGATCTTGAAGTACGCGCGGCCGACGCATGCCCGTTGGTAATTCAGCTCGACCTCGTCGTAGGCCAGTCCGCGGCCAGGCTCGGAGATGTCGGTGAAAAAGCCGATCCGGCACGGCTTGTCGGCCATAAGCGGGAAGTAGTTGATCGAGTCGCGGATCATGTTGGCGCGGGCGTCGAGGGCCCGCAACGAGGCCTTGGAGAACTCCTCCTGGCTCGCGAGCAGAATCGAGGCGCCGTCAGGAGTGGTCACAGTGAGGCTCTCGCGCACCAGCTTCTGGTCTTTGACGCCTTCCCTCAGGGTGACCCCGACCTCGAGCAGCATCCACTCCTCGCCCACGGAGCCGTTGGCCACCCGGTACCCGAGCACCACCCAGCCCTCGTCGTTGTACACGAGACGGACGTACTCGCCCTTGACGTCGAACGTCTGCTTGGCCTCCTCCTGCTGCGCCATCGCCGGGACCACGGCAAGAACCGAGCAGGTGATGGCCAGGAAGGCAATAACAACGCTCATTCGTACTCCAGAACTCATCCTGTGCTTCCTTTCTCTGTCGTTGGATCCGGATCCGGCTGAGCGGTCGCGGCGTCCACGGGCCAGCCGCCGCCGAGCGCCTTGTAGAGCCGGATCAGTGAGGTTACATGGTCGCCGATGCTCGACACCTCGTCGATTTCGGCGTTGAACAGCGACCGCTGGGCGTCGAGGACCTCGAGGTAATCGGCGACGCCGCCGCGGTAGCGCAGCTCGGACAGCTCGAGGACCTTGCGCTCGGCCGTGACGCGCTCGCCCTGCGAGCCGCGCTGCTCGCCGGCCTTCTGGAGGGCGATGAGAGCGTCCTCGACCTCGCGCAGCGCCTGCAGGAGGGCACGCTCGTAGGCGTAGACCGCCTGCCGCTGCTGGGACTGCCGGACCTCGACCCGCCGCTTGTTCTTGCCGGCGCTGAAGATGGGCTGGGTCAACCCCGCGAAGATGTTCCAGGCCTCGCTGGTGCCGTCGAGGAGGTTGTCGAGGTCGGTGCTGGCGAAGCCGTACGAGCCGGTGAGGGCGATCCGCGGATAGCGCATGGCAACCGCTTCGCCGATCCGGGCGTTGGCCGCGATCAGCTCTTCCTCGGCTTGCCGGACATCGGGGCGGCGCTCGAGCAGGGAGGCCGGCAGCCCGGCGGGCACCTGCGGCGGGATCGGCTGCTGGTTCACGGTGCGTCCCCGCACGATGGGCGACGGGCTGCGGCCGAGGAGGAACGAGATCTCGTTCTCCTTCTGAGTGACCCCGGCCTCGAGCTGGTAGACGAAGGACTGGACCCGATAGAGCTCCGCCTCGGCCTGGCGCATGTCCAGCTCGGGTGTGATGCCGCCCTCGAAGCGGTCGCGGGCAAGGGAGAAGTACTCGCGCCTCGATTCCAGGGTCCGCCGGGTGATCTCGAGCCTGAGGTCGAGGTCGCGCAGCTCGACGTAGGCCTGCGCCACGCTGGCCACCACGGCGAGCGCGACCGCCCGCCGCGCCTCCTCGGTGGCGAGGAGGTTCGCGAGCTCGGCCTCATTGGCGCGGCGAATGCGCCCGAAGAGGTCGAGCTCCCAGGCGAGGCCGACGTTGACGTTGTAGATCTCGGTCCTGGTGTCCATCCCGCCTTCGGGGGTGTGGGTCAGACTGCCTTCGCTGAACTGCAGGCCCCCCGCCGTGGCGTTCGCGTCGATCTGGGGGTAGAGGTCGGCGCGGCTGAAGCCGTACATCGCCCGCGCCTCCTCGATGCGCTCGATCGCGATCTTGAGGTCGCGGTTCTCGGCGAGCGCGGTCGTGATCAGGCTGTTGAGCTGCTCGTCCTGAAACAGCTCCCACCAGGGGAGGTTGGCAAGCGATTCCTCGCTGGCGGCGACCTCCCGCCACTGCTCGGGAACCGTCAAGGGTGGCCGCTCGTAGTCCGGTCCCAGGGTGCAGGCCACGGCGACCGAGACAAGCAAGGCGACAAACAGGAGTCGGCGTGCCATCTCAGTGCCCTCCCTCGGTTGTGGCCGGCGCAGCGGTGGGCTCGACCGCCGGTCGCTTCTTCCTCCCCAGACCCTCGACGAAGGCGAAGTTGCCCGGAATGAGAAACACGCCGGCCGCGGTGGCGACCAACATCCCGAAGAATACCGCAGTGCCCATCACGTTCTGCGCGCCCGCCCCGGCCCCAGTCGCCTTCATCAGGGGAATGACGCCCAGGATGAACGCGAAGGCGGTCATCAGGATCGGTCGGAAGCGCAGCCGCGCCGACTCCAGGGCCGCCGCCTCGAGCGTCATGCCCTCCTCGTGCTTGGCCTTCGCGAACTCCACGATCAGGATCGCGTTCTTGGCGGCGAGACCGATCAGCATGATGATGCCGATCTGCACGTAGACGTTGTTGTCGAAGCCGAGCGCCCAGACCCCGAAAAAGGCCCCCAGCGCGACCAGGGGCGAGCCCAGGAGCACCGCCCACGGCAGCCGCCAGCTCTCGTAGAGCGCGGCCAGCAGCAGGAAGACGACGACGATCGCGGCGACCAGGGTCGGGGTTGCCGGCGGCGCGATCTTCTCCTGGTAGGACATCTGGGAGTAGGCGTAGCCCATCTCCTGCGGCATTGTCTCGGCGAACACCTCCTCGAGGGCCGCAAGGGCCTGGCCGGAGGCGAAGCCGCGTCCGGGCACGCCGTTGAACTCCACCGAGCGCAGGAGGTTGAAGCGGTTGGTCAGCTCGGTCCCTGCCACCGGCGTGATGGTGACGAGGGTGGCGAGCGGGATCATGTCGCCCGTGGACTCGCTGCGGACCCAGATCTGGCCGATGTCGTCGGGCTTGAGGCGGAAGCCGGCGTCGGCCTGGGCGTAGACCCGGAAAAGCCGCCCGAAGCGGTTGAAGTCGTTGATGTAGCTGCCGCCGAGGCTGGTGGCGAGGGTCTTGAAGGCCTGGTCGATCGGGACCCCCAGCTTGCGCGCCTTCTCGCGGTCGAGCTCAACCTTCACCTGGGGGTAGCGGGGGTCGAAGGAGGTGAAGATGTTGCCGATCTCCGGCCGCTTGCGCGCCGCCTCCTGGAACTGCCGGGAGAGCTCGCCGAGCTCCTCGACGCTCAGGCTGCCGCTGCGGTCCTGGAGCAGGAAGTTGAAGCCGGACGAGGCGCCGAAGCCCGAGATGGCGGGGATGTTGAACGGGAAGATGATGGCCTCGGGGATGCGGGCGAACGCGCCCGAGATCCGGGCCATCACGCCGAACACCTCCGACTCCTCGCCGTGCCGCTCCTCCCAGGGCTTGAGCCTGACGAAGACCGTGCCGAAGTTTGGCTGGAAGGTGCTCGTCACCGCGCCGTAGCCACCGATCGTCTGGTAGGACTCGACCTCCTCGAGCGTGCCGAGGATTTGCTCGACCTGGGCGAGCACCGCGCTCGTGCGCTCGAGCGAGGCGGCGGGCGGCAGCATCACGTTGACGCCGAAGATCCCCTGGTCCTCGTCGGGGACGAAGCCGGCCCGCAGGGCGCCGCCGAACAGGCCCGCGCCCACCGCGACCACGACGACGATGGCGATCGTGATGAACGAGCGTCGAACCAGCATCCGGGCGCCGTGGACGTAGCCATCGGTCGTCTTCTGGAACACCCGGTTGAACCAGCCGAAGAACCAGCCGAGCGGGCCGCGGGCCGGCTTGGCGGGCTTGAGCACCATGGCCGCGAGGGCGGGGGAGAGCGAAAGCGCGCTGAAGGCCGACAGCAGCACCGAGATGGCGATCGTGAGGGCGAACTGCTGGTACATCCGGCCGGTGAGGCCGGGGATGAAGGCGACCGGGACGAAGACCGCCGACAGGATGAGGGCGATGCCGATGACCGGCGCCGACACCTCCTTCATTGCCTGGACGGTGGCGTCCCTGGGGCTCATCCCGTGCTCGATGTGGTGCATGACCGCCTCGACGACGACGATCGCGTCGTCGACCACGATGCCGATCGCGAGCACCAGGCCGAACATCGACAGGGTGTTCACCGAGAACCCGAGCATGGGGAAGAAGATGAAGGTGCCGATGAGCGACACCGGCACGGTCACCAGGGGGATGATGGTGGCCCGCAGGTTCTGCAGGAAGATGAAGACCACGATGGTGACCAGGATGAAGGCTTCGATGAAGGTGTGGACGATCGACTCGATCGAGGCCTCGACCGCGGGGGTGGTGTCGTAGACGATCCGGTAGTCGAGATCTTCGGGGAAGAAGCCCTTCGCCTGCCGCATCGTCTCGTAGATCGACTCCGCGGCCTGAAGCTGGTCGGCGCCGGGCAGCAGGTACACGGCCATGGAGCCTGCCGGCTGGCCGTCGAGGCGCCCGAAGGAGTTGTAGTCCTGCGACCCGAGCTCGACGCGACCCACGTCCTTGATCCGGATCTGGGCGCCGGTCTCGGTCTCGCGGATGATGATGTTCGCGAACTCCTCCTCGGTGACGAGCCGGCCAGGAGCGCTCACCGTGTAGGTGAACTCCTGGTCCTGCGGCGAGGGCCGCATCCCGATGCGGCCGGCCGGGGCCTGCAGGTTCTGCTCCTTGATGGCGTTGATGACGTCCGACGGGGTCAGCGCGAGCTTGGCCAGCTTGTCGGGCTCCAGCCAGATCCGCATCCCGTAGTCGGTGCCGCCGAAGAGGTCGACCTGGGCGATGCCGGGGATGCGCAGAATCTGGTCGCGCACGTTGATGCCGCAGTAGTTGATCAAGAACTCGGAGTCGTAGCTGCCGTTCGGGGAGTAGAGCGAGATCAGCATCAGGATGCTCGGGCTCTGCTTCTTGACCGTGACCCCCTGCTGAACCACCTCCTGCGGCAGGCGGGCCTGGGCCGAGGACACCCGGTTCTGGGTCAGCACGTTGGCCATGTCCTGATCGGTGCCGACCTCGAAGCTCACGTCGAGCTGCATGCGGCCGTCGCTGGTGTTCGACGACTTCATGTAGACCATGCCCTCGACGCCGTTGACCTCCTGCTCGATCGGCGTCGCCACCGACTGCTCGACCGCCACCGCCGACGCTCCGGCGTAGGTGGCGATGATGCGGACGATCGGCGGCGCGAGGAAGGGGTACTGCTCGAAGGACAGGTTGCGCAGGCTGTTGAGGCCGAGCAGCACGATGATGATCGCGATGACGATGGCGACGATCGGCCGCCGGATGAAGAAGTTCGACATGGCTAGCTCCCCGCGGAGGGTGCCGCCTCGCCGGCTGCGGAGGGGGCTGCCATGCCGGTATCCGAAATGGTCACCGTCTCGGGGCTCACCGTGACGCCGGGCCGCAGCTTCTGGAGGCCCTCGACCACGATCCGCTCGCCGGCCGCAAGACCCGAGTCGATGACCCACAGGGAGCCGATTCGCTGGCCGGTCTGCACCTGGCGAAACTCGATCGTGTTGTCGTCCTTCACCACCGCGACGCGATCGATGCCCTGCATCTCGAGGACCGCACGCTGGGGGACGAGGATGGCGTCCTTCTTGAGGTCGACCGCCGCCCGCACGCGCCCGTACTGTCCCGGACGCACGATGCCTCCGGGGTTGGGGAAGCCCGCCTCGAGCAGGATCGTGCCGGTCTGCGGGTCGACGGTGCGGTCGACGAACACGAAGCGTCCGGTGTGTGGGTGGATCGATCCGTCGGCCAGCAGGAGCTCGATGGGCAGATCTGCGCCGGCGGTGGACTTCCGCTCCTCGCTCCTCTTCGCGTAGGTGAGGTAGCCGCGCTCGGGAATGGTGAAGCGGATGTTGATCGGGTCGACCTTGGAGATCTGGGTCAGGAGGGTGCTCTGCCCTCGCCCGACCAGCGTCCCTGGATAGACCTCGGTCTTGCCGATGAGGCCGGTGTCGGGCGCGAGCACCCGGGTGTAGCTCAGGTCGAGCTCGGCGCTCTGGACCGCCGCCCGGGCCGCCTCGACCGCTGACGCCTGCGCCCGCTCGACCGCCACCGCGGTGTCGTACTGCTGCCGCGAGATGGCGTTCTTGGCGACCAGCGGCTCGTACAGCACCACGTCCTGGTGCGCCCGCTGCAGATCGGCCTCGGCCCCGGCGAGGTTCGCCTTCGCCTGGGCGAGCGCGGCCTCGAAGGGGCGCGGATCGATGGTGTACAGCAGCTGCCCCTTGCGGACGACGGTGCCCTCGGTGAAGTCCACGCTGTCGATGAAGCCCTCGACGCGGGCCCGGATCTCGATCTCGGTGTTGCCCCGGGTCTGGCCGATCGCTTCCATGTAGATCGGGACGTCGCGCACCAGCACCTCGGCGGCCTTGACCGCAGGAGGTGGCGGGGCCGGCGGGGGGGCCTCGTGACAGGCGACGACCGTGAGCAGTGAGACGAGAATCGTGCAGACGCCGTAGGTTGTGATTTGCTGTCGCATCATGTCCCTTCCTCTTGGAGCGCCACGGGCACCACATCCGGGGCTCGAGAGCTCGGCAAAGTGGCGGCCAAGTGTACCCCACCTCGCCCGTCGCCGGTGGCTGACTCGACCTGCCTAAGGCTACAGGAGGTGCTGCACGGCCGGCACCCGCAAATCTACGGTCCCGTGTGGATCCCCGGGGTGCTACCCTCGGTCGAGACGATGTGGAAAAAGACAAGCGGTATCGTGACCGACACCGCCCGCGACTACGGTCGCGCGTGGCGGAGCCTGGCGCTCGCCGACCTGGCCTACAAGGCGGTTGCGTTTGCGGCGCTCGTGCCGGGGACCATGCTGTTGCTGCGCTGGCTCGTGTTCAGCCCGCACAACAAGGTCGTCGCCGACACCGACATCCTGCGCTTCTTCGTGACCACTCGCGTCGGCGTCGCGGCGCTCGTCGTGGGCGGAGCGATCGTGCTGGCCATCACCGCCCTCGAGCTCGCATGCCTGATGGCCATCGGCTTTGCCACGGTCACGGGGACGCAGCCTGGCGTGAGGGCTGCGCTCGTGTTCGGAGCGACTCGCGCGCTCGACGTGCTCCGCCTCACCGCCCACATGGTGGTTCGACTGCTGACCGGCGCGCTGCCGTTCCTCCTGCTGGTCGGTTCCGTGTACTGGGCATTCCTGCGCCATCACGACATCAACTACTACCTGGCCGAGCGGCCGCCGGAGTTCTGGGCCGCCGCGGTCCTCGCCGGGTTGATCGGCGCCGCGCTGGCCTCCTTGCTGGTGTGGACGATTGCCCGCTGGGCGCTCGCGCTGCCGCTCGTCGTGTTCGAGCAGGTCAGCCCCCGACGGGCTCTCGCAGCGAGCGCAAAGCGGTCGGTCGGTGGCAGGTCGGTCATTATTGCTGCGATGGTGTCGTGGTTGCTGGCCGGCCTGGCGCTGGTGACCGTCGTCGCCTGGCTTCGCGAGGCCATCGGCCGCGGCGCAGCGCCGCACCTCACCGGCTCGCTGGCGCTGATCCTCCTGTTCATCGCGGTGCTGGCCCTGCTCTGGGTGGCGTTTGGTGTGGCGGTGAGCGTCGTCAACACCTCGCTGCTGGCGCAGGTCCTGGTCCGGCTCTACCTGAGGCTCGGCGAGCCGCAAGATCCCAGGCTGCCCGAGTCGCCGGCCTGGGCGCGGCCCGGCGCCCCTATGCGTGTCCCGCGGCCGGTGCTTGCCGGCATCGCGGCGCTCGTGGCATTGGCGGTCGTCGGAATCGCGCTCCTCAACCTGGGCACCTCGCGGCGCAGCCAGCCGGTGGCGGTGATCGCGCACCGCGGCGCGTCGGCGGCGGCGCCCCAGAACACGCTGGCCGCCTTTCGCCTGGCCATCGAGCAGGGCGCCGACTACGTCGAGCTCGACGTTCAGGAGTCCGCCGACGGCGAGGTGCTGGTGGCCCACGACAGCGACCTGATGAGCGTCGCCGGCGTCCCCATGGAGATCTGGAGCACCCCGGCGGCAACGCTCCGTTCGGTCAACATCGGCAGCCACGCGGGCCCCCAGTTCTCCGGTGAGCGGGTGCCCACGTTCGCCGAGGCGCTCGCGCTGTGCAAGGGCAAGGTGCGCGTCGTCGTCGAGCTGAAGTCCTACGGCCACAACCAGCGCCTTGAGGACAAGGTCGCCGCGATCGTCGAGGCCGCCGGGATGGAGAACGACTGCATCTACATGTCGCTCGACCACAGCACGGCCTGGAAGATGAAGCACCTGCGGCCAGCCTGGCGGGTGGGGGTGCTGGCCGCCAAGGCGCTCGGGGACCTCAGAAAGCTCGACGCCGACTTTCTCGCGGTCGAGGCGAGGATGGCGACCCCTCGCTTCGTGCGGCGCGCCCACCGCGCGGGCCAGGAGGTCTACGTGTGGACCGTCAACGACCCCGCCTGGATGCTCAACGCGCTGAGCCGCGGCGCCGACGGCCTGATCACCGACCGGCCGGATCTGGCACGCCAGGTGGTGGCGCGCCGCGCCAAGCTGAGCGACGCCGAGCGCGTGGCGGTCGCGCTGCTGATCCGCGTCGGCGCGCGCACCGAGCTGCTGGCGGCCGAGGATTTCCTGCAGCCGTAATGGTCGGCTACCCGGCCGAGGAGCGTCTGATGCAGCTTCACTCGTCCCACCGGCGCGCCACCTTGGCTTCAGTGCGGGCGCTGGCCGCCGTGGCCGTGATGTCGCTCGCCGGACCGGCCGACGCTCAGCATGCGCGCCTGGTCGCCCACAGCGTGCTGCCGGCCGCCACCTATCGGGCCGGCTCGCCGCCATCCGGAGCGTTCCTCTCGGCGCCGGAACGCGCGACGGCCGCGGCTAACGGCGTGCACGGTTCGGCCGACGGGCCGTGTCTTGCCGCGCAGCCGGTCCAAGGGTTCTCGAGCATGGTGCCGGCGGACGCCGGGACCTGGTGGGCGCTGTCCGACAACGGCTACGCCTGGCGGACAAACTCGGCCGACTACCAGCTCGCTTTCTACCGGATCGACCCCCGCTGGGGCGATTCTGGAGGGCCCGGGGTGCTGGAGAGCGTCGTCCTCCGCGATCCCGAGCGCCACATCCCGTGGACGATCGTCTGCGACCAGCAGCATGGCTCTCGGCTGCCCGACTTCGCGTTCAACCTGCTGCCGCCGAGACCGCCAGCCTGTGGCGCCGATCTGTCGGCCCGCATTCTGACCGGCTTCGATCTCGACCCGGAGTCGTTCGTCCGCGCCCCCGACGGCAGCTTCTGGGTGGGCGAGGAGTTCGGGCCATTCCTCGTTCACGTGGCGGCCGACGGCCGGGTGCTGGAGCCGCCGGTGGCTGTTCCCGGCGTCCGCTCGCCCCAGAACCCGTTCCTCGACATCTCGGATCGGGCACGCGCCGAGGCGCCCACCGTGGCGGCAAGCCGCGGCTTCGAGGGCGTGGCGATCAGCCCTGACGGGGCGACGCTCTACGCTCTCTTGGAGGGGGCCGTCACCGCTGACGATCCGCAGAACCTCCGCATCTACGTCTTCGAGGTCGCGAGACGGGCGTTCGCAGACGGGTTCCTCACGCTGCGGTTGGAGATGCCGAGCCAGCAGGTCAACCTCGCGAGCCTGACAGACGCCTCCGGCGCCCTGGTCTACCCGGGCGCGGTCGCGCCGCCGGCCGGGCCGGTCTCGATCGGCGAGCTCAAGGCAGTGAACGACCGGCAGTTGCTGGTGATCGAGCGCGACAACCACGGCGACGAGGCGACTGCGCCACGCTTCAAGAAGGTCTTTCTGCTCGATCTGTCAACGGCGGATGAGCGCGGCGGCTACGTCGGCACGACCCTGCTCCTCGACCTGCTGGCGATCCCGGACCCGGCCGGGGTCGGCGGGGACGGCGACTTCTTCCGTCTGCCCTTCTACACCATCGAGTCGGTGCACCTGGTGGACGAGCGCACCCTGCTGGTGGCCTCGGACAACAACTTCCCCTTCTCCACCGGGCGCGCGCGCAGCCGGAGCGCCGACCGCAGCGGACCGCTGGCCGCGACGACACCGAGCTGATCCTCGTTCGCCTCGGCACACCGCTCGACGCCGACCCGCGGCTCTTCCCGGCTCCCGAGGAGTAGGGGCGTGCACGGCGCCTTCCCGTGCCCGTTCCCGTCCCCGCTTGTCACGGCGACTTGTGACGGCGTAGCCCACTGGGCGAAGCCGCAAGCCGAAGGCGAAGCCGGATGCCCGTGACCGGCGCAGGCTACAATAGTCGGCAGTACCACGCGGCCAGCAGTGCAATGCGCCCCGATGACGCCGGTTCGCAAGGGAGCTCATCACCATGGAGCGTAAGACTCTCGCATCTCGAGCACGGAAGCCGGTGCGGGTGGGCCTTGCGGCGATCTGCTGCGCGGCCCTGCTGGTGGTTGGTGCAGGCGTGGTCCTCGCACAGGAGGAGGCGCCGCTGCCGCAGCTGAAGGGAGGGATACAGCCGTCCCCGACGCCGACCGGCACAGCCGAGGAAGCCGCACCGAAGATCCCGCCGGAGCAGCTCGACTCGCTGGTCGCACCGATCGCCCTCTATCCCGACCCGCTGCTGGCGCAGACGCTGGTCGCCTCGACCTACCCGCTCGAGCTCGTCCAGCTCCAGCAGTGGATGGCGAAGAACCCGGGCCTCGACGGCGACGCGCTGGCCGAGGCGGTGGCCAAGCAGCCCTGGGACCCGGCATCCAGTCGATGGCGGCGGTCCCCGACGTGGTCAAGCGGCTCGCGGACGACATCCAGTGGACCACCGACCTCGGCAACGCCTTCCTCGCGCAGCAGGAGCGACGTCATGGACGCCGTCCAGCGGATGCGCAAGAAGGCCCAGGACAACGGCGCTCTCGAGTCCACCGAGCAGCAGAAGGTCGAGACCAAGGTCGTCGAGGAGAAGACGGTCATCATCGTCGAGTCCGCAGACCCCGAGGTCATCTACGTGCCGTCCTACAGTCCGACGGTGGTCTACGGCCCGCCCGTCTACCCCTACCCGCCGATCTACTACCCTCCCTACCCACGCGGGCGCCGCCTTCGTCACCTTCAGCTTCGGGGTGATGTGGGGCGCGGCGTGGGGCGGCTCGTGCTGCGGCTGCGGCTGGGGCGGCAACGACATCGACATCAACGTCGACAACAACTTCAACCGGACAACAACATCAAAGGCGGAGACGGGGCGACTGCCGGCAGCGGGAAGTGGGAGCACAACGCCCAGCATCGTGGCGGGACGCCGTACTCGGACCGGGCGACCGCGAACAAGTACGGCGGCACGGCGCGCGGTGACTCGCTGAACAGCCGCCAGGCGAGCGCCCGCCAGCAGGGCGCTGGGCCGTCGGCCGGCACCGCCAACCGGGCGGGGAGCGCCGGTGCCGAGCAACCGTACCGGGGGTGCCAGTGCCAGCAACCGGCCACGGGCGGCGCCGGCAGCAAGCCGAACCCTCCGGTCTGGCCGCCCACCAGGCAGGCGGCTCCGCGAGTCGCGGAAGCGCGTCGACGCGCGGCCAGCAGCGCCGATCGAGTCGGCAGCCGGAGCGTTCCCCTCGAGCAGCGGATCGAAGTCCGGCTTGAGCGGCGGCTCCAGCGGCTACAGCGGCTCGAGCGCCCGGGCCAGCAGCTCGCGCGGCGCCTCCAGCATGGGCTCCATGGGCGGGGCGCGGGGAGGCGGCGGCGCGCGGGGCGGCGGCGGACGGGGGAGGTGACGTGATGAGCTTCAGAACCGACACTCATGCCGTTTCCGGCGCCCAACAACCCGTGCGGTCCTCGGGCTCGCCTGGGCTTTGCAGCCGCGCTCGCGGTGCCTGCGCTGTCTCTCGCCGCCGACCCACCAGTCACCGGCCGCGGCCTCGGCCATCCAGCAGAGAGTGTTCAAGACGCCCGAGGCGGCGGCCGAGGCCCTGATCGCCGCCGCCGAGAGCTTCGACGTGAAGGCGTTGACCGAGATCCTCGGGCCGGACGGCGTGGACCTCGTGGTCAGCGAGGACGCGGTGGCCGACCGCAACACGGCCACCGCCTTTGCCGCGCAGGCGCGCACGAAGATGCTGGTCACTCGCGATCCCAAGAACAAGAAGGTCGCCGTCCTCTCGGTCGGCGACGAGGACTGGCCGATGCCGATCCCGATCGTCAAGCAGAGCGGGAAGTGGCGCTTCGACACCGCGGCGGGACGCGAGGAACTCCTCTACCGCCGGATCGGCAGCAACGAGCTCGATGCCATCGAGGTCTGCCTCGGCTTCGTCGAGGCGCAGCACGAGTACGCCCTCGTCAAGCACGGGGGCTCGCTGGTGAACCAGTACGCCCAGCACATCGTCAGCACCCCCGGCACCCAGGACGGCCTGGCGTGGCGCGGCTCCGACGGATCGTGGCAGGGGCCGGTGGGCGAGGGGATCGCCCGGGTCATCGCCGAGGGCTACACCGATCGTTCCGAGCCCTTCCACGGCTACTACTTCAAGGTCCTGACGGGCCAGGGCCCGGATGCGCCGCTGGGCGAGATGGACTTCGTGGTCGGCGGCGCGATGATCGGCGGCTTCGCCCTCGTCGCCGCGCCGGCCCAGTACCGGGTGACCGGGGTGAAGACCTTCATCGTGAGCCACGACGGCGTCGTCTACGAGAAGGATCTCGGCGAGACGACGCTCGACCAGTTCCGGGCGATGGAGCGCTTCAACCCGGACCCGAGTTGGGAGCCGGTGGCCGGCCCGCCCTAGGGGTCTGTCGGGCATGGGCCCCTGTGCGCGCTCCTGACGTGATTGTTGTTGTTGGCCTCTGCCCGACAGACCCCTTTGCATGCGCTGCGCGCATGCCGGGAGTCCAGAATTCTCTAACGCAACTTCACCGGAGGCAGTCCCCCCGCAAACCCGGCCCACCACTCCAACCCGGTAAGCCAGTCTGCTAGGAAGTCCTGTCCTCGTGCGCTGGCGCGGTCGCGGCGGCGGGGGCGGTCTGACCCATCCACGTGCCGAACAGCCGGTAGCCGACCGAGAACACGACCGCGCCCACGAACAGCCCGATCAGGCCGTGCAGCACGAGGCCGCCGATGGCGCCGATCAGGATCACCCCGACCGGAATCTCGATGCCGCGGCCCAGCAGCAGCGGCTTGAGGATCGCGTCGCTGAACGCGGCGAGCAGGCTCCAGATCGTGAACAGGATGACGGTTGTGGTGCCGGCATCGGTCGCAACGACATACAGAATCGCCGGCCCGAGCACCAGGATCGCCGGCAGCTGAGCCACGGAGAGCACCAGCACCAGCAGCGCCCACAGGCCGGCGCCGGGCACGCCTGCCGCCACCAGGCCAACGGCGGCGAGCGCGGCCTGGATCGCCGCCACCCCGACCACGCCCTTGGCGACCGTGCCGATCGCCCGGCCGGCGAGCCGCACCGACTCGATCCCGTTCTCGCCGCCGAGCCTCCCCCCGATGTCCAGCGCGGCCTTGACCGCGGACTCGCGCCGGACCAGGAGGACTGCGGCGATCACCACGGCAACGGCGGTCATGAGGACGGCGATGGCGGCCTGCTTGGCGAGTGACACCAGCCACCGGCCGAAGGCCACCAGCTGCGAGCGGAACGGCTTGAGCACGGTCTCCAGGCTGGTCGCGGCGGCATTCCAGGTTTCGTAGACCGTCGGACCGACCAGCGGCCAGTCGGCGACCGACGCCGGGGCGGGTGGGATCCAGAGCTCTCCCTTCGGCTCACCCTCCAGCCGTGACGAGATGGCGCGGACGCCGTCGATCACCGAGTCGGAGAGGGCGACGGCGGGGACGACGAGGGCTCCCAGACCCACCACGATGAGCAGGGTCGCCGCGATCTTGCGCCGCCCGCGCAGCACGCCCTCGAGCCGGAGGTAGATCGGAGCGAGCGCAACCGCGAGGACCACCCCCCAGATCAGCGGCATCAGGAAAGGGCGGAAGATCCGGAAGCACCAGTAGGCGAGCAGGCCGACGAGAACCAGCCGCACCGCGAGCTCGACCGCCCTGCGCGTGGAATCCGGAGAAGGCTCGTTGGACCTGGCCTCGCTCATCGCTGCCTCGCTTTCTCGATCGTTCGCTCTGGTTCGCACTGCGGGATCGGCCGCGTGCCGGCATTATCGAGCCCACGATAGTGGTGTCAACTCTCGGCGCCCGTCAGAAGGAGAACCAGAATCCGGCCAGCAGCTCGAACTGCCCGATCCCGGAGCCCGCGAAGGCGATCGCGCAGCCGCTCGGGCCGCAGACCCCGGCGGAGCCGTCCAACGACAGCATCGCGACGCCCCGGCCCTCGAAGCGAAGACCAGCTCGCTTTGAGACCGGCACCTTGACGCCGGCTCCCAAGCTGCCCGCGAAGAGGAGGTCCATGTCGTAGTCGCTGTCGTCCGGGCTGAGCAGCGTCAGCCCGGCCGTTGCCGAGACGAAGGGCCGGACCGCGCGCTGCCCCCACTCGTAGGTTCCGCCGACGGCCAGGGTGTCGAAGCGGAGCCCGACCTCCGTGCCGCCGTCGTCCGAGGCCGGAACGTCGACCTGCTGATGGGTCCAGACCACCTCGAGGGTGCGGTCGTTGTCGAGCGGGAAGCCGAGGATGAGACCGAACATGAGGCTCTCGTCGGCCGGCCGGTCGGCACCGGTGTCGCCATCCTCGAACTCGTACCCGGTCCGCACGCCAGCGAACGCCGTCAGCTCGGGCGGCTCCGCACGGGCCGGCGCGGCGGCGGCTGCGAGCGCGCCAAGCGCAACCAGCAGCGCGAGGCTGCGTCCGACCGCGACCCGCAGGCCTCTCGTTCCACGGTGTAGCCGTGCCGCCGGGCCACGCGGTCACCCGCCGTTCGGAGGCGCCGGCGCGGTGCCGGCGTCGGTCTTCGCCTGCGCGCGGGCTTGGCTTTGCTGGATCATCATCTGGTACGCGAGGTAGTACTTGTAGATGTTGGCGACGTAGGTGACTGTCTCGCGCCCGATGCGCTTGGCCGCGATCAGCTCCACGTTGTTGAACCACTTGTTGGGATCGAGGCCCTCTGCCGCCGCCTGCCTGCGCAGGCCTGCGACCCGGGCAGGCCCTGCGTTGTAGGACGCAAAGGCGAACAGCCCGCGGTTGAGAGGGGTGACCGCCGGGCTCGTTGTAGTAGGTGTCGATCATCCAGCGGTTGTACTTGATCCCGGCGTGGATGTTGCTCTCGAGCTTCTCGATGTCGCGGATGTTGACCGCCTTGTCGCTCGCGGTCGAGGGGAGGATCTGCATCACGCCGACGGCGCCCATGTGGCTGCGCTTCGACTGGTCGAGGCCGGACTCCTGGTAGGCCTGGGCGGCCATCAACACGTAGTCGAGCCCGTACTCATCCCCGTACTTCTTGAACAGATCGACCATCGTCACGAAGCGCTGGCGGTCTTCGTCGCTGCGCGCGTTCTTCACCCACTTGGTGGTCTTCAGGTACTTGTCGAGGAGCACGTTGCCGGCGAGGGTGCCTTGCTGGTGGGTCTTGACGAAGGCGTTGACCTCGGCGGCGAGCTTCGGGCTGTTCTTGCGGAAGGCCCACGCGAACGCAACCGGCTGACTCGCGATGTCCGAGCGCTTGGTCAGGCCGGGGAAGACCTGCAGGTAGAGATCGGCCATGAACTCGTCCACCACCGTTGCCGGAACGAGCCCCGCGTTGACCATCTCCAGAATGTCGCCGTCCTCGAGCACCTCCTCGGCCGGGAGGATGGTGACGGGCGGCTTGCCTGCGGCCTCGAAGCGCGCGTTGAGCCGCCTCAGGTGCTCGGCGTAGCTGCTCGAAAGACGGACGTAGACCTCCTTGCCCGACAGGTCCTCGAGGCTGGCCACCGGGGGAGCGGCGGGGCCGGTGACCAGCACCTCCCGCACGCCGCTCACGAAGGGATCCGAGAAGTCCACCTGCTGCTGCCGCTCGGGCGTGATGGTGAGCTGGGCGGCGGCGATGTCGCCCTGGCCGGCGAGCAGGCGCGGAATGAGCTCGTCGCGCGCCACCGGGATCGCGATGACGTGGACCGTGACGATCTTCTTGCCGAGCTTCTGGTTGAGCTGCTTCTCGAAGGCCTTGATCGTCTCGTAGGTGATCCCGACCTCGCGCCCCTGGTCGACAAAGTAGAGGATCGGGTTCTGCACGGTCAGGACCCGGATGATCCGCCGCTCGAGCATGCCGTCGAGGTCGCCACTGAACGGCTCGATGAGGAGGGGTGCGATGCCCGCCGGCAGCGGGGTCGGCTCCGGCACCTCGGCGGCTTCCGGGCTCGCTTGCGCCGCCGTGGTCGCGTCCGGGCGCTCAGCCTCCTCCCGAGCTCCGCAGCCCAGGACAGCGGCGAGCGCCGTCAGCGCAAGAAAGGCACGGAATCTTGACTTCGACCGGAGTTTCGCTCTGGCACTCATGACCGACCTCCCTGCAGCTCGAGGGGACAACACGTTCCTTCCCGCTGGACCTTGCCACGAGGATAGGGCCTCTGGGAGCGCTGTCAACGCGCGCACGGAGCATTCAAGGACCGGCCGGCAGGAACCGGGTTGCGTCACAAGGCCGAGCCCGCGTATCGATGACTCACGTGATGAGAAGCACCCAGAGTATTGCCAAGAGGGGCCCGAGCAGGCCAACGATGATGCCCCCGATCCTGAAGTCCCTCTGTTCGAGGAGTCCCGTGCTGAAAGCGATCGCGTTCGGAGGTGAGGATACCGGCAGAAACATGGCCGAAGATGCCGAAAGTGCGACGATGAGCGCAACCTCTGTTTTGAATCCGGGCAGGATCGCCATACCGAGGGGAATCATGACCGTACTCGCTGCCGTATTGCTCATGATATTCGAAACGAGCATGGTGACAAAAGCGAAAATAAATAGCAACACAATGCTATCTATTTCCATGGTGATCAGCTTGTGAGCATAGTGACTCAATAAGCCGGTATTCTCGAGTGCCAATCCGAGCGAAAGACCACCCGCAACCAGCAGGAGTGTGTCCCAGGGCAGGCTTTGAATGTCTTTGCCCTCAAGAACGCGTGTCAGCGTGAGGAAGACAAGGGGAACCGCGCACACCGCGGCAACCGTCACCCCATGCAAGGAGGTGGTCAACCACAGTCCTACGGTGACGATGATGACGCCGACGACAATCCGGCGCTGTCGGACAAACTCGCGTGACGTGTTGCCCTTCTGGTCTTCAAGGAAAGCGAGGGAGATGGGAACCCTGTCCTTGACGAAGACCCTGATCAGAACAAGGCAACTGATCGCGGTCAACGCAAATGCAATGGGGAGGCCGTACTTCATCCAGTCAATGAAATCGACGGTGATACCTGCGTTCTGCAACGCACCCACGGCAATGGCGTTTGGAGGAGTTCCGATAATCGTGCCCATGCCGCCCGTGGCGGCTGCTATCGGTATGCCCAACAGCAAGGCCTTCGCAAACCCTGAACCTCTACCCAGCGACATCAGAAGGGGCATGATGGCTGCAATCACCATGGCGGTCGTCGCGGTGTTGGACATAAGCATCGAGGCCACCATGGTGGTCAACATCAAACCGATGAGCAAGTTTCTCGGATTCCGGCCGGAGATCTTCAACGTGAACCTGAACAGAACCTGATCCAATTCTGTCTTGGTCATGGCCGCGGCCAGGAAGAATCCGCCGAGCATGAGCCATATCACGCTGCTGGAAAACGTCTGGGCATACTTGTCAATGTTTTCCGGCTCTGAGTTGAAGTATCCATTCCCCAGGGAAAACACCAGAAACGCAATGATGAAGAGGCTGACGGCAAATGCAGGGATGGCCTCTGTCAGCCACAAGCCGATGGCGAAGAACAGGAGGAAGAGAACATACACCTGGGAGTCGGTGAACCCAGGTTCCTTCATGAGGTAGGTGATCCCTGCTGCCATCAGCAGGGACAGCACGAACATCACGATCTTCTTCAACCGATTCTTGTCGAATTCTTCCATTGTGATACCTCGTGGACAGAGCGGGCTGGAAATCAGGGTACGGCAGGGGCCATGCAAAGCCTCCCGTCGACCTGCCGGTTGTGTTCGCTCGCTCTATCAGACACAGGCAGACCCTCGGGTCGATCGGTGGCCGCTCGCCTGCCGATTCACCTTCCGGCGTCGACGATGAGCTTCAGGTCGGTGCAGCGGGCGAACACCGAGAAGGTCGTTCCCTCCACCGCGGCGCTGAGCGCCAGCGTGCCGGGCTCGTCGAGCACGCCGGAGAAGGCCCGCCCGTTCTCGTAGCCCCGCAGGACGATCTTGGTCTCGCTGCGGTCGATGATCTCGAAGCTCGACCGGCGGCCGGCGTGCTCCGGCGTCACGGCGTGCATCACGCCGACCTCGAGGTCGAGTCGAATCAGGCGGGGCAGATCGAGGGTGTCGAGCGACGCCTGGTGGCAGCCCTCCGGTGTGCAGATCGTCGGGTCGCCGAGCGAGCAGACGATCGAGGTGGGCCAGTCGAGTGTCTGGGCCGCGGCGGTGAGCGGCGCGAGGAGCAGGATCGAGGCGGCGAGGCACGAGCGCGTGGACATGTCATTCCTCCCGTCACTTCACCGTGTAGCCCTTGGCCTCGAGGCACGCGGCCCGGGCCTTGAGGTATTCACCCTGGAGCTGCTGCATCTGCTGCTGGTACTGCTGCTGCTGTGCCGCCTGCTGTTGCTGGGCGGACCCCTGCGCCTGCTTCTGCTTGCTGGCTGCCCGGGCGCCACCGACCACGGCGCCGATCGCCGCGCCCTCACCCCCCTCGTCGTTGGCGATGTCGCCGACGATGTAGCCCGCCGCCGCGCCGCGCGCGGCGCCACGCAGACCGGCGCCCTTCTGTGGCGCCGGCGTCGGGGCCGGCTTGGGCGGTGCCGGCGGTTTGTCCGGATCGAAGCCGGTCTGCTGGGATGCCCAGGTGGCGCACGCCGCCTCGTCCTGCTGCTGCTGCTCGGGCGTCTGCCCCTTGGCCGGAAAGACATACTGCGTAGGCGTCGCCGCCTGCTGGGCCAATGCAGCTCCAGCCAGGGCAAGCCCCGCGACGGCGAACAGGATCGCCATGGGTGTGAAGCGTTTCATGGTTCCACCTCCTGGGGAGCGGATATAGGACGTGATCGACATGAGCCCCATGTGGTTCGGGAGGGGACGCCCCTCCGAGATGGGTTGAGCATAGGTTGTTTCAGAGTCGTGTCAATGAGGGTTTTTTCGGA
>CAVQXZ010000008.1:0-253967 GCA_963718055.1 uncultured Holophagae bacterium | reverse complement strand
GCACAAAATTTACTAACACCACTTCCTAAGAAGAACTCCTCCATCCTACTCTTTTGATGAGAATACATAACTAGAGGTGATGCCTCTAATCTCTCTGCTTCTTCACATACTACCTTTCCAATATCGTGTCCCTTTGATTCTTTCACCAAAACAATTTTAGCAGTGACGCCTCGTTGTCCAGCTACAGAGACAAATTGGATCCTCGATGAACTGTTGTGCTTGACTCCATAGGGATTGCTCGCATCCAACAGGGTCATACCGAGGGTAGTAGAGAGAACCACTCGCAGGTGCCTCTCTGAGGGCGGAGGACGACATGGAAATGTGAATGAAATCTCCTGGTCTGTGCAGATGTCTTAGAGCCCATTCAAACGCAGCTATCGAGTCCTGCAAAATTTTAAAATGCGTGGAGTTAGTGTTCCGCCATTAATCAGAGAAGTTTTTTGCTTCAAAAGTAGAGCTACACAATTTGGTTTCGAAGACCTCTCTCAAGCGCCAAACGTACCTCGCTCGCATCCACAGCAATCACAATATTCCTGTTCATCTCAACTGCCCATGATGTGGCGGTTCCACTCCTAAAACCTTCAGTTTCTTGCCGTGTTGAAAGACAGACAACAGTTTGTGAAAAATTATGCAGGGCGTGTCGCTGAGCCATCCAAGTTCCAGACCTGTGTATATCAGGTCTCGTGTTTCCTCTGGCAGCGCAAAAGCTGTCCCGATGCCCCAAACAAGGCATCACAGCCTGTAATTGGGTTGTTCCAACAAAAGTCATTTGATTTTGCTTTTCTGAAGTGCACACCCTTCAAGCTGGTAATCTATAAAGTTAAAGTTTTAGTTATAACGCAAAATTATATATGAAATGATCATTGAAGCTCAGAGGCGTGAACTAAATATTCAAATAAGATTTGATCTCCGATTGCGCCGGCAGCAGCTGCTCACATCATTTTTGTTCTTTATTCTGTTTGCCCTTTACTGAAAGATAACAGTCTCCAAGTTCTCAATATCCACAGGAGTTTCTTACAACGAAATTTAGAAAACCAAAATTTGAACCAACACCGGTACCGCCAGCAAACGTTTAAACGACGCCCGCCCGACGGAATAGTTAGCAAGTGCTTAACAACACCACTTCCGCGCAAAAGGTGATTGGTACCTACATGGTTACTCATAGCATCAATCGCAGCCTTGATTACCTCTGCGGAGTCAACCACAGTCTTCCCCCGCCAACCTATCCCTGGAGCGGCAACCACCGCAGCAGCAATTTGCTGGATCTGCACCCGCCCCAGGACTGTGTGCCCTTTGCAACTCAAAAATAACACCGGCTTCAAATTGTTCTTTCCTTTGTGGAGGTGCAAGTGAGAATTGGACAGGAAAGAAAGCCTTCATTGACAAAGAGCGGGAGCCAGATGTTTGGGAAATGTCTCCCCCGAAAAAGCAGCCAATTGGCGCATCCAACATTATGGGCTTTAAGATAATCGTATTGATCGTACGTTTGTGCAGTTCTAGTTAGCAGGGGTGAAGTAATCGACTCTGTAAAAGTATAATTAAATTCAGCTTTATTAACATTTTGAAATTTAAAAATGCCTACAGTCCAGTCCAGGCCAATTCCCGGTGTAGAAGGGATTGATGTATTTTTTGTAAAGTGTAAATTGAAAGACAACGGCATTTAATCCTTGAAAAGAACGCACTCCCTTGTGACAGGATAGGTTACGGCCACACTAGAGGAAATGAGTGGGGTGGGACCGACTTTTCGAATTCTAGAGGTAATTTTAAGAGCAGAATCCCGGTCGGTGCCTCTTCTAGGCCGCATATAGCAGACAGAACTGCATAGTATCAGTGTTAGTCATTATTAATTGCTGAGTATTAAGAGTTTCAGAAGAGCTGCAGAAGAGTGCAGAGGATTCTCCCTGGCTTGTTGTTCTTCCAATTGAACAGACGTTGCACACGCCTTACTCCTGCCACATTCCCGGTATTTCAACTTCCGTAAGTCTTAGTCATTCGTAAAAGAGTGTTTGCAAGGCAGGTGCGTGCTCTTTTGGATTACACAGCCCTAGTTCATGTTCCATGCCACCAAGTTCAAATGGAACTTGTATTCAACTCAAATTCCTCAACGCACAGCATAGAAACTAACCTATATTGCTTATTTGATAGGTACACAACCATACTATGAGCCGACAAAGCCTCATCCTCCTTCTGGCCGCCTTATTGGTGGCTGCCAAGATTACTGCCGCAGCTGCCGCTAGCGGTGTCATGTCTGGAGCTGTCTACCAAATCCGCAACGTTGCAAGGTCCAGCTGCGAGAAAGGCGAGTTATTTCTTTTTGTGAATCTCAACAGCTATGAAATATCATGACTTTAGTAGGCATTGCCGCATCTGATCAGCATTGCTGTCGCCACTGATGCCGCTGCAGCGCTGTCGACGTCGTCATCGGGAACCCTAAATTCAATTCGTTTACTTATTAATTAGTTAATAATACTATATATATTCACTATCTTATTCCTCTCTGTGTAGATTTTCTGGCATTGACAATGCTACCTGCTCCTCTGGCAATGCCGGCCCGACCCTGCGTTCCAAATCACAGTCGGTGACCTGGAAAGGGTGGAAATTAACCATCCTGGGAAAGTCCTCCAATGGCAATGACCTTGCCACCTTCACCACCTATTATCCTAGCAATACTACGTACAAATGCAATGGATTTCTCCCTTGAAGAAGATGTCTTGCCCCTCCAAGGACCTCCGCATCGCAGGCGCTGCCCAGCTCTGGGAGATGGTGCCTGTCGCTGGCAAGAGCCTCACCTTCATGTTTATTGCTCAGGTAATGCTAGAACTGATTTTATTCTCAACTCACTCTCCAAATTTGGGGAACATCTAACATAACTTTCGTTCTTTCAACCTATTTTTGGCAGGGATCCGTGCGCGGCTTGCCCAAAGTACATGTCTGCTCTCTCGTCATGCTCCTCTGCCAACGTCTCTATGGCAGTTACTAATGAGAAAGCTGGAGACAATACTGGCAAATTCAGGAGTTGCTTGCTCCAGAACCCAATAAGATGCCTCCCGGTGAAGTGCGGGTTCGCAGCGTTGTGTATGGAAATTCGAATACGACGGCTACAGTGACATTTGACCCCCCTCAAGACCAGGGAAGTAGCCCTATTGTCTTATACTGGGTCACGGCAACTCCAACTGAAAGTGGCGAGAAAACTGTTGTAGCCAAGACCACCTCCACCACCGCAGAGGTCACTGGGCCGTTAGCGGAGTGCAGTACACTTTTACTGTGCAAGCAGAGAATGCTTATGGCATTGGTCCTGTCGATCCTGCTCCATCACCATTACCATCTCCGACCCCATCTCCTTCTCCTTCTCCTTCTCCTGCTCCTGCTCCTGCTCCTGCTCCTGCCCCCACTCCCACCATCGCACCACCACCTCAAGCCCCTTCCCCGGCTCCAACTGGTCCACCTGCCCCTCCTACCAATGTTCAAGTGACCAGCACTGGACATTGGTGGAGCTGTCGTATCATGGTCTCCAGCTGCTCAGCCAAGTGGCGTTTCTGTTTTGAGTTACTCTATCAATTGCGTCCGCCAGCACTATTTCTTCGCAAACGTACAGCGCCACCGCTGGTCTCTATGATACTTCTGCAAATTTGAATAATTTGCCTCAAGGCTTCTCCTTTACCTGTACTGTCTCCGCTGTGACTACCGCTGGTAATGAGCGCCCCCTCTCCTCCAAGCAGTTCTTTCTATATTCCACAACCGACACGGAGATCGAGGGGGCGCGACGACGGTGCGGCTCGAGGTCCGGTCACACCCGCGCTGCCTCGAACACCGGCCCGGGCTCGGCCACCCCGAGCAGCCGAGCCGGCTGAGCGCGGTCCGCAGGCGCTGGAGGCGCCGCCTGACGGGCGCTGGCGACTGCTCCCCGAAGCCCCCTGCCGCCCGAGGACGACATCCTCGGAGTGCTCGCCTGGGTGCACGACGCGGCCTACATCGAGCGCGTTCGGTCCGCGGCCGCCTCGGGAACGGGATGGCTCGACTCCCAGGACTGCGTGGTCTCGCAGGGCAGCTTCGCGGCCGCCACCGCGGCGGCGGCCTCGCCCTGCAGGCGGGCCTCGACCTGGTGAACGGCCGGGTCGACCGGGTGTTCGTGGCCGCCCGCCCGCCGGCGCACCACGCCGAGTGGGCGCGCGCGCGCGGCTACTGCTTGTTCAACGCGGTCGCGCTGGCCGCCGAGGTCATCGCGCGAAGCTGGAACCGGCCGGTGCTGATCGTCGACTTCGATGCGCTCCACGGCAACGGCACCCAACAGCAGTTCTGGGAGCGGGGCGACGTGGGCTACCTCTCGGTGCACCGCTTCCCGTGGTTCCCCGGGACCGGCACCGCGGACCAGGTCGGGGTCGGTCCCGGCCTCGGGACGACCCGCAACGTTCCGCTCGCCGAGGGTGCCGATGACGAGATCTTCTGCACCGCCCTCGAACGCGGGCTCGACGAACTGGCGACCCGGCTGCAACCGGCGGCGCTCGTCCTGTCGGCCGGATTCAACGCCCACCACGCCGATCCCACCGGCGGCATGCGGCTGACCGCCGAAGGGTTTCGTCGCCTGACCCGGGCGTTGATGGCGGCAGCCCGGGCCTTCGCCGGTGGCCGTGTGCTGTCGTTCCTGGAGGGCGGATTCGCGCCGGCCGCCCTGGTCGAGGGCGCGCGCGCCCACGTCGAGGGAATGGTCGATCCGGACGGGTCGGGAACGAATCCGCGAATGGCAGTCAATTAGTAGCGGAATCTGATCAGGAAAATACCGCGGCTATGCCTTGGATTTGTGATCACATTTCGAACAGTTGAGCCCCGTCACATTTCGCCCCGAGTCGGCGCGAGACCCGAGAAATTCCTGTGTATGATGGGTTTGACCACAGAGTTCGCTGTGGTATATCATGGCTTGGAACGGTTTTGTTTGCTCCGAACCATGTCCCTGGGAGGAAGAGCAATGCGACAGATTGTGATCGGCGGGGCACTCGTTCTGGCGGCCCTCATGTGCACCGTGAGCGCGTCGGCCGACGTGATTCTCAGGCTCGACACCCCGCAGCCGGATGCCACGGTGTTCGGTCTCCAGCAGGTCTCGGGGTACATCCTGGGTGACGTGTCGGGGTGCGGCGCTCCGTGGCAGTGGCCGCAGTGCAACTGGTGGGGAGATTCCGCAGTCTTGAGGGTCGACCTCTACATCGACGGCGGCTACGTCGCCACGGCCGATCTCTGGCAGCCGCGGTACGACATCCTCCTCGCCTACCCCTGGTACGCGGGGACGCCGTTCGAGAGGCCGGGCTTCGTGACCTCTTTCGACTCCCGCAACTTCTCCAACGGCCCGCACACCTTGTTCGTGCGGGTTGCCTTCGCCGATGGAACGGAGCAGGACTACGGCCAGCGCTCGGTGGTCGTCAACAACCTGCTCAACCAGGCCCCGTTCGGCGAGCTCGAGATGCCGGGCCCGAACCAGCCGATGAACGGCGTCTTCCCGGTCACCGGCTGGGCGCTCGACGACGGCGAGGTGAGCCAGGTCGAGGTCCTGGTCGACGGCCTGGTGGTCGGCCAGGCGGTCACCGGGATGCACCGGCCGGACATCGGTCACCGCTTCCCGGACCACCCCGACGCCGAATTCGCCGGCTTCGTCCGCATGCTCAACACCACGGTGTTCACCAACGGCGTCCACTCGGTGTCGATCCGGATCACCGACGACGATGGCACCGCGCGGGTCATCGGCCGCCGCTTCGTGCAGACCTTCAACACCGGCTACAACCTGCCGCCGTTCGGCAGCATCGACGAGCCGATCCCGAACCACATCATGTTTGCCAAGGGCTGCTCGGACCCCGGCGGCTGGTCGGTCCCGCCGTTCGAGGATCCACAGGTCACGGAGCTGATCACCGGCTGGGCGCTCGACGTCGGCTCGCGCACCGACCTCGGCGGCGTCGCCTACGTGCAGCTGTTGCTCGACGGGGTGATCCTCGAGGACACCTACCTCGGCAGCGACTACTGGCCGTGGCTGCGCCTCGACGTCAACTATTATGGCCACCCCCGGATGGACATCCTGCGGATGTTCCCCGACGTCCCGAACGCCAAGGACTCGGGCTTCGCCTTCCGCATGGACGTTTCCGACCTGATCAACCGCCAGGGCTACCGGCAGGGCCTCCACTACCTCAAGGTCCGCGCCGGCGACATCGAGAGCAACGTTGCGGACATCGACCAGATCCCGGTCATCTTCGACTGTGACGACGACCCGGACCGGCCGTCCTTCGGCGACATCCACACCCCGCTCGAGATGGAGATGGTGTCCGGAGACGTCGAGGTCACCGGCTACGCCATCGACTACGACGACCCGCAGTTCGTCGAGATTTGGATCGACGGCACCTTCGTTGCCGTGGCCGACGAGTTCGGCCTGCCGACCCCGGAGGTCGAGGACCGGTACCCGTGGCTGCCGCTGTTCATGACGCGCGACGCCGGCTACCGCCACCTGCTCGACACCACGCAGTTCACCGACGGGCAGCACGTGCTGGTGGTGTGGACTCAGGACTACTTCGGCGGGCGCACCATGATCGGCGAGCGCCGCTTCGTGGTCGACAACTGACGCCGGCCCACAACGTCTGATTCCGACGCCCCGCCTCGGCGGGGCGTTTTTCATGGCCTGGGCGCGGCGCACCACTTTGCTAAGATCGTGGCCGCCGCCACCGGCTCGACACGCCGTTGTCGACCAGGCGTGCGACCCCGGAGGCCAGTCGATGGGAGGCTCGTGACATCAGTGACGACAGTGGCGACGGAGCGGCCCGGCCCACGAGTCCTCGCGCGCGCCGAGCACCCGATCTCACGCCGCGACATCTCAACAGAGGCGCTCAAGGTCCTCTACCGCCTCGAGCGGTCCGGGTACATCGCGTACCTGGTCGGTGGGAGCGTCAGAGACCTCATGCTCGGTCGCACGCCGAAGGACTTCGACCTCGCGACCAACGCCCGGCCGCGCGAGATCCGCAACCTGTTTCGGAACTCGCGTACGATCGGGCGCCGCTTCCGTCTCGTCCATGTCTTCTTCCGCGAGACCATCGTCGAGGTCGCCACGTTTCGCGCCAGCCCGGAACCGCCGGAGGGCCCCGACGACTGGGAGGAAGCCGAGCAGGAGGCCATCGAGGCCGACACCGAGGTCGCGGAGACCGCGCCGCTGCCGGAGGAGCCCGAGAGCTGGGGAACCCCGGAGGAGGATGCGCGCCGGCGCGACTTCACGGTCAACGCGCTGTTCTACGACATCGCGGACTACTCGGTGATCGATCACGTCGGCGGGCTCGACGACCTCAACGCCGGGGTCATTCGCACCATCGGCAACCCGGACCTCCGCTTCCAGGAGGACCCGGTGCGGATGATGCGGGCGCTCGAGTACGCCGTCCGGCTGGGCTTCTCCCTCGAGGCCAACACGGCCGCCGCAATCGAGCGCAACCGCGATGCGATCCGCACGGTGTCCGGTGCGCGGCTCAACTACGAGCTGTTCGAGGGCCTGCGCTCGGGGGCGGCCGCCGGGATCGTCGCGGCCTGGAGCCGCGCCGGACTGTTCGACCTCGCGTACCCGAACCTCCGCTGCGACGGCCCGAACACGGTGCGGCTGCTCGAGGCGGTCGACCAGGGCATCGCGTCCCGCGTGCCGCATGCCGACGCCTCCCTGGTCGGGGCGTTCTTCCTCGTGCGCTTCCTCCAGGTCGTCCGGGAGATGTCATCGGATGGCCAGCGGCTCGACAACGTCGAGCTGCTGCAGCGGCTGCGCGACCTGCTCGAGCCGACCGCTGCCGGGCTGCACCTGTCCAACCACACGGTCCACCTGCTCCACCACGGGCTGTTCACCTTGACCAAGATGGGACGGGCTCCAGAGCGCGGCCGGCAGGTCGTCAAGCTGAGCCACCAGGACTACTTCCCGGTGGCGTGGCAGCTGCACGGCCTGGCCGCGTCGGCCGGTCTCGTTCAGCCCGAGGTGCACGGCGCGTGGGCGCGTGCGCTGGAGCGGGTCGGCCAAGAGGCGCCGGTTGACGAGGTGATCGCGGCCGGCGAGGCCCCGCCGGCCCCGCGCCGCCGCCGGCGCCCCCGACGAGGTCGACGACGGCGATGACCGCGCGACGCGACCCCGCGACCCGCATCGAGGAGCTGCGGCGGACCATCCGCCACCACGACCGGCTGTACTACACCGAGGCCGCGCCGGAGATCTCGGACCTCGAGTACGACCGGCTGTTCGCCGAGCTGCGCCGGTTCGAGGCGGAGCACCCGGAGTTGGCGTCTGAGACCTCCCCGACCCAGCGGGTCGGCGGCGAGCCGCTCGATGGCCTCCGCCAGGTTGCGCACTCGACGCCGATGCTGTCCCTCGACAACAGCTACTCGAAGGACGACCTGCGGGCGTGGCACCGGCGGATGTGCCGCGAGCTCGGCGAGGAGCCGTCCGGGCTTGCCGCCGAGCTCAAGATCGACGGGGTTTCAATGTCGCTGGTCTACGAGTACGGCCGGCTGGCGCGGGCCGTCACCCGCGGCGACGGGCAGGTCGGCGACGAGGTCACCGCCAACGCGCGCACGATCCGCGGTCTGCCGCTGGAGATCGATGGGGCGCCGGCGCTCGTCGAGGTGCGCGGCGAGGTCTTCATGCCCCGCAGCGTCTTCGAGCTTCTGAACCGGCGGCGTCGGGAGGCCGGCGAGACCGAGTTCGCCAACCCGCGCAACGCGACCGCCGGCGCGATCCGGCTCCTCGACCCGCGCGAGACGGCGCGGCGGCGGCTCTCCGTGTGGTGCTACCAGCTCGAGCGGGCGGAAGGCTGGCGGCAGGACAGCCACGTCGCGTCGCTCGAGCGGCTGCGCGCCGCCGGCTTCCCGGTGAGCCCGGCGGTCCGCAGGTGCTGCGGCCTCGACGACGTCGAGAGCTACATCGAGGAGTGGCAGGGGCGGCGGTCGGAGCTCGACTTCGACACCGACGGGATCGTGGTCAAGCTCGACAGCGCCGGCCAGCGGGCGGCGGTCGGCGCCACCGCCCGCGCCGTGCGCTGGGCCGTGGCCTACAAGTTCCCGCCAGAGGGCGTGACCACGCGGCTGCTCGGAATCGTCGTCCAGGTCGGGCGGACCGGCGTCCTGACACCGGTCGCGATCCTCGACCCGGTGGTCGTCGCCGGGTCGACCGTGGCGCGGGCGACGCTGCACAACTTCGACGAGGTGGCCCGGCTCGACGCCCGCGTCGGCGACACCGTGTGGGTCGCCAAGGGCGGCGAGGTCATCCCGAAGGTCGTGGGGGTGGTCCTCTCGGAGCGCCCGGACGGCGCCGAGGCCTACCCGATTCCGACTCGCTGCCCGGCCTGCGCGACCCCGGTCGAGCGCCGGGCCGGCGAGGTCGCGGTGCGCTGCCCCAACCCGGGCTGCCCGGCGGTCGTGGCGTCGCGGCTGCGCCACTTCGTGTCGCGTGGCGCCATGGAGATCGAGGGTCTCGGCGGCGAGCGGCTCGACCAGCTGGCCAGGGAAGGCCTGCTGACCGACGCGGCGTCGCTGTGGGACCTGAGGGCCGAGCAGCTCGAGCCGCTGCCGGGGTGGGGCAAGCTCTCCGCCGCGAAGCTGATGGCCGAGCTCGGAGCCGCGCGGGCGAGACCGCTCGAGCGGCTGCTCTTCGGCCTCGGGATTCCGCTCGTCGGCGAGCGCGCGGCGCGAGCCCTGGCGCGCGCCTTCGGAAGCGTAACCGGGCTCGCCACAGCGACGGCCGAAGAGCTCGAGGAGGTCGCTGGGATCGGACCGGTGATGGCCGCCTCGGTGCGCCGTTGGTTCGCGGACCCCGGCAACGCGGCGCTGGTCGCCCGCCTGCGCGAGCGGGGCGTCGACCCGACCGAGGAGGTCGTCGCGGTGGAGGAAGGGGAGTCGGACCGGCCGTTGGCCGGCTCGACCTTCGTGATCACGGGGACGCTGAGCCGGCCGCGGCCCGACTTCCGCGAGCGGCTGGAGGAGCTCGGGGCGACGGTGGCTGGGTCGGTGTCCGCCCGGACCTCGTTCCTGGTGGCCGGCGAAGACGCCGGGAGCAAGCTCGCACGAGCGCAGCAGCTCGGCGTTGAGGTCCTCGACGAGGCCGGCCTGGAGCGGCTGGTTGAGGAGCGAACAGGGAGGGCGCTGTGGCAGCGGTGATCTTCGTGGTGGATGACGACGACGGCTCGCGCGAGGCGATGGCCCGGGCCCTGGCTCGGGTCGGACACGAGGTCCATCAGTTCCCGTCGGCGGAGGAGGCCCTGGCCCGGGTGCGCGCCGGGGCCACAGTGGACGCGGTGGTGTCCGACGTCAAGATGCCCGGCATGGACGGTTACGAGCTGCTGCGGGAAGTCCGCTCGCTGCGCCCCGACCTGGCGTTCCTGCTGGTGACGGCCTATGGCGAGGTCCAGGGTGCGGTGGTCGCCCTCACCGAGGATGGCGCCGACGACTACCTGACCAAGCCGGTCGAGATGCAGGAGCTGCGGCAGCGGGTCCAGCTCCACCTCGAGCGCCGCATGCTGCAGCGCGAGAACGTCGACCTGCGGCAGCGGGTCGACAAGCTGTACGGGTTCGAGAACATTATCGGCCACTCGGCGGCCATGGAATCGCTGATCGAGCGGCTGCGCCTGGTGGCGCCGGCGCCGTCGACGGTGCTCATCGTGGGCGAGTCCGGCACCGGCAAGGAGCTGATCGCCAACGCCCTCCACCAGAACTCGCCCCGCGCCGACGGCCCGTTCGTCCCGGTCAACTGCGGCGCCATCCCGGGCGAGATCCTGGAGTCCGAGCTGTTCGGGCACGAGCGGGGCGCCTTCACCGGCGCCCACCAGCGCCGGATCGGGCTCATCGAGTCCGCGAGCCGGGGCACGCTCTTCCTCGACGAGATCTCCGAGCTGTCGCCGGACCTCCAGGTGAAGCTGCTGCGGGTCCTCGAGGAGCGCCGCGTCACCCGGGTCGGCGGCAACGAGTCGTTCGCGGTGGACTTCCGCCTGGTGGCGGCCACCAACCGCCGGCTTGAGCAGTGGGTCGCCGACGCGAGGTTCCGCGAGGACCTCTACTACCGGCTCAAGGTGGTGACCGTCTACTGCCCGGCGCTGCGCGAGCGCGCCGAGGACATCCCGCTGCTCGTCCAGCACTTCATCGCCGTGTTCAACCAGCAGATCGGACGCGACGTGAAGGGCGTCCACCCGTGGGTGCTGGGCGCGCTGAAGCGCCAGCCGTGGCCCGGCAACGTGCGCGAGCTGCGCAACGTCATCGAGTCGCTGGTGCTGTTCGCCAAGGGCAGCGAGGTCTCGCTCGAGGAGCTGCCTGCGGAGTACCGGGTGCCGGCGCAGCCGGCGCCGGTCGCCGCCGGCGGGGCCTGGCAGCCGAAGCCGATGGCCGACATCGAGAAGGACGCCATCCTGCGCACCCTCGAGTTCACCGGCGGCCACCGCGCGCGGGCCGCCAAGCTGCTCGACATCGGGCTGCGGACGCTGCAGCGCAAGCTCAAGGAATACGGCGAGGTCGGACCGGGCGACGAGGACGAGCTCGACGACGGCGGGTGAGCAGCGCGTCCGTGAAGCCGTTCGGGCGCGGATCCGGCTTCGTCCTTGCGGCTTCGCCCACCGGGCTACGCCGTCACAAGTCGGACTACGCCGTGACAAGTCCGGCTTCCGGCTTCGTCCTTGCGGCTTCGCCCACCGGGCTACGCCGTCACAAGTCGGACTACGCCGTGACAAGTCGCCGTCACGAGTCGCCGTGACGAGAGCGGGCGGGTGTCACACGTCACTCCCGCGGGAACGGGAACGGGGACGGGAACCCTTCGACTCGCGGCGCCGCGGCGCCGCTCGCTCAGGGCTGGCTGCCTGGGCGCGGGCGAGTGGGCTCTATCACCTATCACCTATCACGTATCACCTATCACTCCCGAGCTGCGCGAGGGGTGGTTACACTGGTACGTGAAAGGAGAGCGCATGGAGATTCCGGGCAATGTCTCGCTCTACTGCCCGCTGGTCGACGCCAAGGGCACTTCGGCCATTCTGGTAGCGGTTGCTCCGCAGGGCTACTACCAGCTTGAGGTGCTGATCAAAGGCAATCGCCACACCATGTTCGTGCCGATCGGACAGGCCGCGCTCTGCTTCACCGACCCCGAGCCCGAGCGCGAGGACGCGTTCGAAATCGAACGCTGACCGCGACTTCGACCGCTGAGCCCGGGGGACGCCGCGGCGGCGAATAATCGGGGGCCGTGTCGCTGTTACCAGTGGCGTGACCCGACCGAGCGATGTCGAAGACGTGCTGGGCAGCGCCTGGCCGACGGTGCTGGAGCACATCTCCGAGGCCGTGCTGGTTCTGGACAGCCAACGCAACCTGCACTTCGTCAACGGACGGGCGCGCCGTCTGCTCGGCTACGAGGACGGGCAGCGGCTCGGGAGCCGCTGCCGGCTGACGACGCGCGGCGTCGACTGCGAGAACGCCTGCCCGCTGACCTTCGCCCTCGAGAGCAGCCTCGACCGGGTCGAGGACTTCGCGACGGTCTACACCGCGAAGGACGGCCGACCGCTCCCCCTCAAGGTGACCGTGATCCCGTTGCGAGCTCCGGACGGTGGGTTCCGCGGCGCGATCGAGATTCTCAGGCCACGCGAACCCGACCCCGGTTTCCTGCTCGCCGGCCGCGGCGAGCTGGTGGCGGCGCTGCGCCGGCGAGTCGCTGATGCCGTCCGATTGCACGCCCACCTGCTCCTGGTCGGCGACCCGCCGTCGTGCGCGGACGTCGCCCGGGCGGTCCACCGCCTGTCCGGCGTCGCCGAGCCGCTGTTTCACACCTGGAGCGGCTCCTGGGAGGGTGTCCCGCCGTGGCCGCCCGGGACGATGTTCGCTGCCGGGGAGGCGGCGCCGGCAGTGCTCGACACCGAGCCGCCGGCCGGCTGGCGGGTGATCGTCGGAGTGTCCGATGCCGCCGGCCAGTCCGTGCGCACCGGGCTCGCTCACGAGCGGATCGAGATCCCGCGTGCGGAGGAGCTGGCCGACGACCTGCCACTCGTCGTCGCTGCCTGGGTTCGGCAGCTGGCGCCGGATCTCGGCATCGATCCGCGGGCCCTGGAGCGGCTGTCGCGGATGGCGCGCGATCTCGGGTTCGAGCGAATGCAGGGGGTGCTGCACGCCGCGGTGGCGGCAGCCGGCGAGCGGCTGGACGAGGCGCATCTGCCCGGCGATGGGTACGGCACGGCGTGGGTCGACGAGGTGCTCCGCGAGCCCGATCCGCTGACCGGGCTCGAGCGCCGGGTGCTCAAAGAGGTGCTCCAGCGGTGCGGCTGGAGGATGCAGGAGGCGGCCGACCGGCTCGGCATCTCGCGGGTGACCCTGTGGCGGAAGCTCAAGGACCACGGCATCGAGCGGCCGGGGAACGGCGGGGAGAGATAGGTCATCAGCGCCCGATCATCATGGCCCGTGGTCTCCGGGCGCGGGCGTGGTGAATCCGGGTCTGCTGCCCGCCACCTTGCCTGAGCGAGTCACTCTTCCGGGGCGGCGGTGAAGCGGTAGCCGACGCCGCGGACGGTGTGGAAGTGACGCGGGTGCCGGGGGTCGGCCTCGAACAGCTTGCGCAGCCGGTGGACGAAGGTGTCGAGGGTGCGGGTGGAGGTGTCGAAGGTGTAGCCCCACACCCGCTCCAGCAGCTCGCCCCGCGTGAGCACCCGGCCGTCGTTCTCGGCCAAGAAGCGGACCAGCATCACCTCGCGCTCGGTGAGCGAGGCGGGGCCCGCCGGGGTGTCGGCCCGCATCGTGGTGATGTCGACGGTGCAGCCGCCGACGCGCACCAGCGGTCCGGTCCGAGCGGGGGTCCGCGCCCACTCGGCGCGGCGCAGAATGCCGCGCACGCGCAGGATCAGCTCCTCGACGACGAACGGCTTTGCGAGGTAGTCGTCCGCCCCGAGCCGCAAGCCGAGGATCCGGTCGGCGTCGCTGCCGCGGGCGGTGAGAAAGAGGATCGGGATGGTGCTCCCCTGCGCTCGCAGCCGGCGGCACACCTCCAAGCCGTTGATGCCGGGCAGCATGATGTCGAGGATGATGAGGTCGTAGCCGGGGTCCGGCCCGGCGAACTCGGCCAGCGCTGCTTCCCCGGTGTGGACGCTGGACGAGCGGAACCCCTCCATCTCGAGGTTGCGGCACAGCCCCTGGGCGAGTCGGATATCGTCCTCGACCACCAGGAGTCGGCCGCCAGCGGTCTCGAGCTCCGGCTCTTTCACGATGCCTCCGCTGTGTCTCCGCATCTATTGTAGGCGCGATCCGAGAGGGAGACAGGCGCTGCGTCGTAGGGTAGCCATCTTGGCTGCCCGCGGAAGCGGATCCGGCTTCGCCTTCCGGCTCCGTCCTGCGGACTACGCCGTGACGAGTCCGGCTTCCGGCTTCGTGCTCGCGGCTTCGCCCGCTGGGCTACACCGTCACAAGCCGCACTTCGCCGTGACAAGTCGCCGTGACAAGAGCGGGCACCGACCTTTTCCCAAATCCCCGAACCCCGACCCCTGGTTGGTCGGGGGGCGTGCAGGCGATCCCCGACCCCCTGGATCCCAGCCCCCGGCAGGGCCGGAGCGCCGGTATACTCGCCGCGCGGATGCAGCCGACCCTGACAGCTCGCGGTGCGCTGAGGCCCTCGTTCCGGGCCCTGCTCGCGCTGGCGATGCTCGCGGTACCTGCGGCGGCGGCCGCGGGCCTGGTCGAGGTCGCGCCCCTCGGGCTTCCCGAGCAGCTCGAGTCGGGGGTCGGCCGCACGGTCTCGGTCGAGATTGCCAACAACGGCGACGTGGCCTGGGATCCGGGCGCCGGCTACGCGCTTTCCTATCACTGGCTCGACGACACCGGCGTTGTGATCGTGTGGGACGGTGTGCGGACACCGCTCCCGGCGCCGTTGGCGCCGGGTGAGCGCCTTCAGGTCGACGCCGTCCTCGAGGTGCCGCTTCGCGAGGGGCGGCTCCTGCTGCAGTGGGACGTGGTCCAGGAGGGCGTGCGCTGGCTCGCGGAGATCGATCCCTCGCCGCCGCCGCCGATCGCGCTGACGCTGCGCGCCGGCTACGCGTTCTCGGTGGCCGACGGGGCGGCCGTGCGGTGGCTGCGGGCGGGCCGCGAGGCGACGCGCCGGCTGCTCATCCGCAACGACGGGAGCGCGACCTGGTCCGCCGGCGACCGCGTGGCCGTGGCCTATCACTGGCTGGGTAACGACGGCGAGCCGGTGGTGTGGGACGGCGTCCGGACGCCGCTACCGAGAGTGGTCGCTCCCGGTGACGAGCTGGCGCTCGAGGTCGCGCTGCGCGCACCGCAGCGGCCCGGGCGCTACCGCCTGCAGTGGGACATGGTGCACGAGGGCGTCGCCTGGTTCAGCGAGCGCGACCCGTCGCCGGTCGAAGGCCGCACGGTGCTGGTGGTCGCCCCGCCGTCTTCGAGTCCGCTGGTCTGGGCGGTGGCGAGCCTGGCGGCGGCGGCGCTGGTGCTGATCGCTGTCCGGCGCAGCCGCGGCGGCTGGTGGCTCGGCCTGGCCGCGGTCACGGACGTCCTCTGGTGCAGCGGCGCGCTGCTCGTCAAGCAGCAGGCGCTCCTCGACCGGGCCGGGCAGCCGGGCGACGGGAGGACCCTGCTGCTGTCGGCGGCCGGGGCGGCGATCGTGTTGCTGCCGCTCATGCTGCTGCGTCGCCGGCTGCGGGCATGGTGCTTCGTGGCGCTGGCCGGGGCCGCAACGGCGCTGCTGTTCGCCGACCTGGTCTACCACCGCTTCTTCGGCGACCTGCTGTCGCTCGCGATCGCCGGGGCCGCCCACCAGGTGGGCGACGTGCGCGCCAGCGTGTTGAGCCTGCTCGAGCCAGGCGATGCCTGGTTCTGGGTCGACCTGGCGGCCGGAGCGGCGATCGCGGCGTCGGTGGCGCGGATCCCCGAGCGAGTCGGGCGTGCGGCCACCGCGGTGGTCGCGGCGCTGCTGGCCGGCGCGCTCATCGCAGGCGCTGTCTCGGCCTCGGTGCTGGTCGGCAGCGGCGGCGCCCGCTTCGACCAGGTGTTCCAGAACCTGGCGCTGGCTCGCGAGGTCGGTGTCCTCAACTTCCACGCCGTGGACGGCGGCCGCACGCTGGCGAGGCGACTCTGGCGGCCGGCCCTGGAGCCTGCCGAGGTCGATCGGCTGGCCGCCTGGTTCGCGGAGCGGGCGTCGCGTCGCGCCGGCGTCGGACCGTGGTTCGGTGCCGCAGAGGGCGCCAACCTGCTGATGGTCCAGGCGGAGTCCTTGCAGGGCTTCGTGCTCGGCCTCGAGATCGGCGGCCAGGAAGTCACACCGTTCCTCAACCGGTGGGCCGGGGGGGCGCTGCTGTTCCGCAACGCCACCGACCAGACCGCGCAGGGCCGGTCCTCCGACGCCGAGCTCCTCACGCAGGTGTCGCTGCTGCCGCCGCCGGCGGGCGCGGCGGCCTTTCGCTTTGCCGGCAATGCCTACACCGGCCTGGCCTCGGCGCTCGCGGATCGCGGCTACGCCACGGTCTCCGCTGTGGCCTTCGATGGCGCGTTCTGGAACCGCCGCCTGACGCACCCGTCCTACGGGTTCAGCCGGAGCCTGTTCGACGACGCCTTCGCGGGGGGTGAGATCCTCGGCTGGGGCCTCAACGACCGCGACTTCTTCCGCCAGATGGTCGAGCGGCTCGCCGCCGGGCCGCAGCCGTTCTGCGCTCTGCTGCTGGCGCTGTCGCTCCACCACCCCTTCGAGGGCTTCCCGGATCGGCTCAAGGAGCTCGAGCTCGGCGAGCTCGAGGGCAGCCCGCTCGGCAACTACCTGCACACCATGCGCTTCTTCGACCGCGCGTTCGCCACCCTCATCGCCGGGCTCGAAGCGTCCGGCCTCGCCGAGCGGACGGTCGTGGTGGTGTGGGGCGACCACGACGCCGGTCTCGAGTGGACGCCCCGGCTTGCCGCCCTGGCCGGCCGCCGCCACGACGCGGCTGGCTGGTACCTGAGCCAGCGAGTGCCGCTGCTGCTCCGGGCTCCCGGGGTGGCTGGCCTGACCGGCGAGCTCGACCTGCCGGCCGGACATCAGGACGTGGCGCCGACCGTGCTCGCCCTGCTCGGCGTCGATCCGGCGCCCTTCCCGTTCGTGGGCCGCAACCTGCTCGGCAGCCCGGGCAACAACCCGGTGGTCGGCGAGTACCAGTGCTGGCAGGGCGGCAGCCACCTGTTCCTGCAGCGAACGGGCCGTCTCGAGGACGGCGAGTGCTACGAGCTGCCCGGGCTGCGCGCAGTTGACCCGGCCGCGTGCGCTGCGGGCTTCGAGGAGGCCCGCCGCCAGGTCGAGGTTTCCGAGCTCGTCCTCGAGCACGACCTCCAGCAGGAGATCCGGGAGCGGCTGCTCGAAGCCGCCCGAGGTGGACCGTGAGCGCGACCCGGCGCGGTGCGCTCGACGGCCTGCTGCTGTTCCGGATGAACAGCCGCGTCCTGGACGCCGTGCTGACCGCGGCCCTTGCTGCCTTCCTGCTGTGGAGCCGGTTCTCCCTGCTGGCCGACGGCCCATGGGAGTGGGACGAGGCGCTGTTCGCGAGGGGCCTGCTGCACTTCGAGCTCGCCGCCCACTTCCCGCACCCGCCGGGGTTCCCCGGCTGGCTCGCGATCGGCCATCTCCTGATGCCGCTGGCCGGCGAGCCGCTGCGGGCCCTGCAGTGGGGATCCTCGGCGCTGTCGGTGCTGGCGCTGTGGCCGCTGGCGGCGCTCGGCCGCAAGGTCGCGCCCCCGGTCGTTGCCGCGGCGGCCGCGGTGCTGGTGATGGTCGCACCGGGCCCGTGGCTCTATGCGGTGCGCGGCTTCTCGTCGACGCCCGCGGCGGCCTTCGCCCTGCTCGCGGCCGCGCTCGCCGCCGGCGGCCTGGCCGGCCGCCGGGCGACCGGGTTCACGGTGCTGGTGGCCGCAGCCTGCCTGGTGCGGCCGATCCTGCTGCCCGGCCTTGCCGCGCTGTGGCTGGTCGGGGCGGCGACGGTGCGGCCGCGCCGCCGACTGCTGGCCGGGATCGTCGCGGCGGCGGCGATGGTGGTCGTTTCGGTGCTGGCGATGGTCCGCGCCGAGGGCGGGTGGACCGCCTTCGTGCGGCCCTTTGTGGCGCACACCGACAAGCACTTCTCGCGGCTCGACCAGAACCTCGGCGGCGTCCTCGACCTGGGCCTGGTCAAGGGGCTGGGCGGCGGCGTTGCCGCATCGCTGCTGATGGGAGCGGCGGTGGTCGGGCTCGGCGTGTGGGCGCGCCGGCGAGGGCGGCGTGGCGCGCTGGCCTGGATGCTCGTGCTCGGTCTGACGGTCGCGCAGCTTGTCGCCCTCCAGAACCGGAGCTACGCCAGGTACGCGGTGCCGGTCCAGCTCGCGATGGCCCCGCTGATCGCGGCGACGGCCTCTCTCCTGCCTCCGGTGCTCGCGTCGGCCGGCCTGGTCGCGGCCGCCGCCGGGCTCGGCGTTGCCGCTTACCCGCTGCTCGAGGAGCAGCACACGACGCGGCTGCCCGGCTGGCAGGCGGTACTGACCGCCTCCGAGGAGGCGATGGCGCGGGGGATGGCGGTTGTGGTCGAGCCGGAGCTCCACCCGTTCGCGTCCTACCGCTGGCACCTGCTCGAGCGCGCGGGCGTGCGGCCGCCGCCCCTGATCCTGTCGCCGTGGGCGCCGGAGCCGTGGGCCGGCGTCGATCGCCCGTACCTGGTTGCGACCGTCCACCGTCACCTCTACGCCGAGCCGCTGGCCGGCGGCGAGCTAGAGTGGGGTGGCGTCTCCGACCGCCTCGAGCCGCTCACCCAGCAGCGCTTTCTCGAGGCGTGGGTGCTCGGCGCGCCGGCGCTGCCGCTCGGCGAGTGGTGGCCGGTGGAGACTTCCTCAGCGGAAGGCTCATTCCAGTGGGGAGGAGCGCGCTCGGAGGCGCTGCTGCCGCCGCTCCCCGCCGGCACCGTGGTCACGGCGACCTTCCGTCCGGCCCCGGGCCCGAGCCCGCTGGTCGTGTCGTTCAACGGTGCCGAGGTCGTACCGGTCGAGCTCGAAAACGGTCGGTTCGCAGCCCGCATCGATCCCTCCCAGGTGCGGGCCGACGCCTGCAACCGCCTGTCCTTCCGCCGCGAGCGCGGCTACCCGCCGGGGCCGGAGGACCGCCGCCCGCTCGCCGTCCAGCTGCTCTCGCTCGCAGTGCGCGGTCCGGCGCTGCCGTGGGCCGGCCCGGTGGCCTCGGCGGCCGAGCGAGAACGGCTCGGTGTGCAGATCGACGGCCACTACCTGCCCGAGACCTTCGGCGACGCCGGCCCCGGCGTGTGGCTGGCGCCCTCGGCACGCCTCGAGCTGCCGGCCGGCCCGGGGCGCATCGGGCTGACCCTGCTGGCGCCCCGGCCCACATCTCCTCGCACCGTCGCCCGCGTGGCGGGACGTGCGTCCGCCGGACCGGTCGACCTGGGCCCGCGGCCGAGCGAGCTCTGGATTGCGGTCGGCGGCGGCGACATCGCGAACGGAGTCACAGTGGTCCAACTGCTCAGCGAGGGGTACCGCCCATCAGATCATGGCGGCAGCGACGATCGCGAGCTCGGAGTGGTCCTGATTCGCGTCCGCGTCGAGCCGGCCGCCGCCCCTGCCTGGACCCGCCTCCTCGAGCCTCGGGGCGACCAAGTGGCGCAAGGTGAGTAGTTGATAGTCAATAGCGGACAGGCCCCCAGCACGGCCGGTTGAAACGCAGAGAGCGCAGAGCGCGCGGAGACGACGGTAGAGTCCACGAACGTTGTGCACGGAAACCTGGGTAGGAAGAGGCGACATGGTCGTCGTCGAGCCTGCGGAGCTCGTGGGAACGTGGAGGGTGGTGGGCGGTTGTCAGCTTGAACCGCCGAGCGCGCGGAGGCCGCGGAGGGAGGACATCTCACTCTGCCGTCTCAGCGCCCTCAGCGCTCTCAGCGGTTCAACTGGGGTGGGTAAGGCCCCCTTCCGTTTCCCGACTTCCGTCTCCCGGCCTTTGACGCGATGAGCCCCAGCGCACCTTGAGGGTGATCGGGAGGCCCTTGACGGCTGCGAGGGCTCTGCCTAGGATGAACGGGTCCTGCCACGGGTCCGCATGGGAGCACACGCATGACCAGTAAGGCTGACAAGCTGAAGGCTTTGGAGACCGCGATCGGCCAGATCGAGCGGCAGTTCGGCAAGGGCGCGGTGATGCGGATGGGCGATCAGCCCAGGGTCCCGATCGGCGCCATCCCGTCGGGATCGATCGCGCTCGACGCCGCGCTCGGCATCGGCGGCGTGCCCCGCGGCCGAATCGTCGAGATCTACGGGCCGGAGGCGTCCGGAAAGACGAGCCTGGCGCTGCACGTGATCGCCAACGCGCAGCGGACCGGTGGCCTGGCCGCGTTCATCGACGCCGAGCACGCGCTCGACCCCCAGTACGCCGGCAGGCTCGGGGTCAACCTCGACGAGCTCCTGATCTCGCAGCCGGACTACGGCGAGCAGGCGTTGGAGATCGCGGAGACGCTGATCCGGTCCGGCTCGGTCGACGTGATCGTGATCGACTCGGTGGCCGCCCTGGTGCCGAGGGCCGAGCTCGAGGGTGACATGGGCGACGCCCAGATGGGTCTCCAGGCCCGGCTGATGTCGCAGGCCCTGCGCAAGGTCGCGGGCATCGTGTCCAAGTCGAAGACTTGCCTGGTGTTCATCAACCAGGTGCGGGAGAAGATCGGGGTCATCTTCGGGAATCCGGAGACCACGACCGGAGGGCGCGCCCTCAAGTTCTACGCCTCGGTGCGCATCGACATCCGCCGCACCAGCTCGATCAAGCAGGGTGACGAGGTGATCGGCAGCCGGACCAAGGCCAAGGTGGCCAAGAACAAAGTTGCGGTGCCATTCAAGGTGGCTGAGTTCGACATTCTGTACGGCGAGGGGATCTCGCGGACCGGTGAGCTCCTCGACCTCGGCGTCGAGCACCACATCGTGCAGAAGTCGGGCTCCTGGTACGCGCTGGGCGAGACCCGGATCGGACAGGGCCGTGAGGCGGCGCGCGCCCACCTCAAGGAGCACCCAGAGGTGGCCGACGAGATCGAGTACAAGGTCCGGGAGAAGCTGGGGCTGATCCCGACCAAGGAGACGCAGCCGGCCGAGTCGGCCGACTGAGACGACGGAATATCCGAACCCGGGGGCAAGGGTTGTGGGTGGCGCGGTTGTGCTCGTCGCAGCCGCCGCCTGCGAGCGCGGGTGAGCTTCACCTGGAGAGGGTCGCATGAGGCAGAGGTGCGAGTGGGTGCTGGTCGGGGTGCTGGCCGCCGCGGCAGCGGGGTTCGCCGCCGATGCACCGCCGCCGGTCCAGGATCCGGCGTTCTTGCGGTTTATCGAGCGGGCGATGCCCTACTGCCCGGGCTCGACCTTCAAGATCGCCTCCGTTGATCGCGGCCGCACAGTGTCCGGCGCGTACCGCCTGGTCGAGGTCGAACGCGCCTGCGCCAGCGACCAGTTGACGGGATCGACAACCGTGGTCGTCGACGATGTCGCCAACTCGGTCTGGTTCGGCAGCGCCGCCAGGATGCCGGCGCTCGACACTGGAATCGACCCCGACGCGCTGCGGACCTTCGTCGGGCAGTTCCTCCCCGAGGCGCTGCGCGGGAGCCTGCGCCTCAACGCGACCGTGGACTGGAGCGACCCTCCGTACCGCGCCGGCGCCCTGCTGCCGTTCTGGCTCAAGATCGACAGCGGCTACGGGGAGTATCGGAGGGCAGCCGCCGTGACGGCGGACGGAGCGTATGCGGTGCTCGGTCCGGTCTACCCGAGCGACGCCGACCTCGTCCGCTATCGCCGCGAGCTGCTCGGCGCGAGCGATCTCGTGGTCTGGGACCGGGCCGGTTCCGGCGATGCACCCGTGGCCATCGTCGAGTTCTCGGACCTCGAGTGCCCGGCGTGCAAGGTCAGGTGGCCGCAGATCAGGGAGGCCGTCGACGGATCGCAAGGCCGCGTGAAGCACGGCATGGTGAGCTTCCCCTTGACGACGATCCACCCGTGGGCTTTCCGCGCGGCTTCCGCCTCGTGGTGCATCAGCACCCAGAGCCCGAGCTCGCTCCTGCCGTTCAAGGAGGCGTTCTACGAGCTCCAGACCGTGATGGAGATCTCGCAGGTGGCGCCGACCGCACGCGATTTCGTCGCCGCCAACGGGCTCGATGAGTCGGCATTCAACGGCTGCTACCTCCGCGAGCCCTCGCTCGGCGCCGTCCACCGGCAGCTCACCCTCGGCCAGGAGATGGGGGTGAATGCGACCCCGACCTACTTCGTCAACGGCTGGATGGTGCTCGGCCCGGACCCCGAATGGTTCCCAGGCATGATCGAGCGGCTCGCCGCGGGCGAGGAGCCGTAGTAGGCTCGTCGTCGAGGAGGCCGCACGCGTGATAGCTGCGCCGGAAGCTGCCTTCAGCTATATCTTCGCCTCGGAGCTGCACGGCCGGCTGCTGTGGTTCGCCCGCCTGCGCTGGATCGCGGTGGCAGCGCTCGCCGCGACCTCGGTTGTCGCGCCGCGCCTCGGCTGGACCGGGGTGTGGCCGGCTCTCCTGATCATCGCCGCGTTCGTGGCCGCCTACAACCTGGTGTTCCTGCAGCGGCTGCGCGGCGTCCTGCTGTGGGAGACCCGCTACCCCAGCCTGCGCGCAGCGGCCATCCAGCACATGCTCGCCGATCTCGGGAGCCTGCTCGTGGTCGTCCACTTCACCGGTGGCTGCCAGAGCCCGGCCCTGCCGTTCGTGGCCTTCCACATGGCGATCGGCACCATCATGATCTCCACCCGGGTCATGTACCTGCTGGCGGCGCTGACCAGCGCCGGCGCGATCGCCGTGTTCGCGCTCGAGGGCAGCGGGCTACTGGGCAGCCACCCGGCAGGACGGTCCGGCGGCGCCTCCACGCCGTCGTGCCTGGTGAGCGCGGCCGTCCTCGTGGCGCTGGTCTTCGGCATGGTCTATCTCACCGACACCGTGACCAGCCGGTTCAAGCGCCGCGGGATCCAGCTCTTCGAGGCCAGCGAGAAGCTCCGGGAGCGCAAGGAACAGCTCCAGCAGCTGCTGCGCGAGCGCGAGGAGGTGGAGCGGCGCAAGTCCCACTACATGCGGATCTCGGCGCACCAGCTGCGGTCGCCGCTGGGGACCATCCAGACCTCGCTCCAGGTGCTGCTGGACGGCATCATCGACCCCGCCAGCGAGGCCGGGCGGAGGATGATTGCCGGCGCCTCGGAGCGGGTCGAGGATCTGCTGTTCATCGTCAACGACCTGCTCGAGCTGGCCAAGATGCGCGAGGGCCGCGCCCGGGCGCCGTGGGTCCGCAACCTCTCCATCAACCAGGTGTTGGCCGACATCTTCGATGCCATCGCTCCGTACGCTCAGGAGCACGAAGTGGAGCTCGTGTCCGACATCGAGGGCGTGGCGGTCCTGCAGTGGGGCGTACCGCCGGACCTGGTGTACGCCTTCGAGAACCTGATCCAGAACGCGATCAAGTACTCCAACCGCGGCGGTGAGGTCAGCGCCGCGCTCCGGGTCGACGATCGCGTCGCGCAGGTTGAGGTCTCGGATCGGGGCATCGGCATCCCGGAGGAACTGCTGGATGACGTGTTCCTCGAGTTCGTCCGCGCGCCCAATGCCAAGAAGCACGACCGGTCGGGGACCGGCCTCGGGCTATCAATCGTGCGCGAGGGCATCGAGATGCACGGTGGGACCGTGGCGGTGACCAGCGCGGCTGGCAGCGGGACAACGTTCACCGTTCGTTTGCCCCTTGACTACCTGCCGCCCGAGGTTGCAGAGAAAGCCGAAGCGGACACCGCCGCCGATTGACGGCCGCAGTGCGCGCACGGACGGCGCCGCGCGAACGCAAGGGCCGTGGTGGACTCACGGCCGCGATCCGGCCTCGCCCGCACCCGGCGGCTGAGCCACGTTTCGGCGGTGTGACGGTGGGGCGCCGGCGGTCGTGGGGCTGGTGCCGCTCCGCCGGCGGTCGCGTTCCTGCCGGAGCTCCATGGAACAGGATTTGCTCGGTCGGCGCGAGATGGGACTCGCTGTCACTCTCGGCCCGGGTATCATGGGCGTGGGACGAGAGTGATGACCATTCTCACGTACCTGATCGCCTACTCTGCCACCGCCGTCTTCCTGGTTGCGGTGGCGATCCGCATCCACTGGTGGGTGCGGATGCCGATGCACCTGCGCTGGGAGCTGTATCCGGTTGCGCACGAGGGCGCGCGGGCCTCGTACGGCGGCTCGTACCTGGAGGACAGCGAGTGGTGGACCAGGCCGCGGCGGGCGTCGAGGTGGGGTGAGCTGCGCGCGATGGTGCCCGAGATCCTGTTCCTGGTCGCGCTCAGGGAGCACAACCGTCAGCTGTGGACGCGGTCCTTCCCGTTCCACTTCGGCCTCTATCTGGTGGCGGGGTGCACGGTCCTGATGGCCGCGGCGGGGCTTCTCGGCGCCTGCCTGCCCGGCCTCATGGCCGGCCCCCTGGGCGGCGTCATGCGCGGGCTGATCCCGCTGATGGGCCACGCCGGACTGGTGCTCGGCCTGGCCGGCGCCATCGGCCTGCTACAGCGGCGGCGCCAGCACCCGCTGCGCGACTACTCGGCGCCGATGGACTTCGTCAACCTGGCGTTCTTCGTCGTCGCGTTCTCGTTCGCGCTGCTGACGGCGTGGACCGTGGACCGGTCGTTCGCGACGGTGTCCGAGCTGGTCGGCAACCTGGCCACCTTCAACATCGCGCCGCTCAGAGGGTCAGGCCTGGAGGCGATGTTGCCCTGCGTCGCGGCGATCCTGCTGGCCGTGCTGGCCGCGTACATCCCGCTCACCCACATGTCGCACTTCATCGGCAAGTACTTTGCCTACCACGCGATCCGCTGGGCCGACGAGCCGAACCTCCCGGGCGGCGCCCAGGAGCAGTCGATCAACGACCTGCTCAGCCTGCCGGTGAGCTGGTCGGCGCCCCACATCGGCGGCGACGGAACCAAGAGCTGGCGTGACGTGGCGACGGAGGACCCGGATCGATGAAGCAGCCGGACGGCCTCAAGGACATCGCGCGCCGGCCCGGCCAGCCGCTGGCGCTGGTGGCGCCGAACGACCAGACCCCGTTGCCGCCGCCGTTCGACCGCGTCGACGAGGACCCTCCGATCCGCCCGCTGTCGGATACGGCCCGCTCGGCGTACGCCGTGCTCGACGACACGATCGCGGTCAACATCGAGCGGCCGACGACCGAAGACGCGGAGCGGGAGCTGGTGGAGGCGTTTCTCTCCGGCCTCGCGAAGCTCTTCAGCGTCCCGGACAACTGGACTTTCCTGCAGCCGCTCGAGATGTCGATGGAGCACTGCGCGCGCTGCCAGACCTGCTCCGAGGCCTGCCACATCTTCGAGGAGTCGGGCGGAAACGAGCTCTACCGGCCGACCTTCAGGTCCGAGATCCTGCGCCGGATCTACTTCAAGTACGTCAAGAAGGCATCGCCGCTGGTGCACGGCGACATCGACCTCAACTGGGAGACCGTGGCGCGGCTGATCGAGCTTGCCTACCGCTGCAACCTGTGCCGCCGCTGCGCACAGACCTGCCCGATCGGCGTCGACAACGCGCTGCTGTCGCGCGAGATCCGCAAGATCGCCTCGCAGGAGATGGGGATCGCGCCGCGCGAGCTCCACAGGGACGGCTCGGTGCTGCAGCTCGCGGTCGGCTCCTCCACCGGCATGACGCCGCTGGTGGTCAAGGACAACATCGAGTTCATCGACGAGGACACCGCGGAGCGCACGGGAATCTCGATCAAGACGCCCTGGGACGTGGTCGGCGCCGACATCCTGCTGATCCACAACGCCGGCGAGATCATGTCGTGGCCGGAGAACCCGGGTGCCTACGCCACCGTGTTCACTGCCGCAGGCCTCAGCTGGACGATGTCGTCGGAGATCACGGCCTACGACGCGATCAACTACGGGGTCTGGTATGACGACATCCAGTTCGCGCGGGTCGCGGTCCATCACGCCGCGGCGGCGAGGAGGCTCGGCGTCCGCAAGATCGTGCTCGGCGAGTGCGGGCACGCCCACAAGGCGCTCACCGTGATCGCCGACAAGGTGCTGACCGGCGACCTCAACATTCCACGCGAGAGCGGGCTGGTCGTGCTGCGCGACATCGTCCGCTCGGGGAAGATCGCATTCGACAAGAGCCGCAACGACTTCCCGGTGACGCTGCACGATCCCTGCAACATGGTTCGCTTGATGGGCCTGGTGTCGCCGCAGCGCGAGATCATCGACGCCGTCGTGCCCGAGGCGAGGTTCCGCGAGATGGCGCCGCACGGGGTGGAGAACTACTGCTGCGGCGGCGGCTCAGGCTTCGCAATCATGTCCGGGCACAACTTCGCCGACTGGCGTCACCACGTCTCGGGCCGCCGCAAGTTCCGGCAGATCCTGGAGGCGTTCGCGGATGAGCCGATGACCCAGGACCACCCCAAGTACGTGTGCGCGCCGTGCTCGAACTGCAAGGGTCAGATTCGCGACGTCATCACCTACTACGACGCCTGGGAGAAGGCCGGCATCTACTACGGTGGCCTGGTCGAGCTCGTGGTCAATGCCATGGTCGACGCCAAACCGGGCTTCATCGACTGGGAGTGGCATTAGGAGCGTGTGGGCATAGGCCCCTCGGCGCACGCGAGTCGCAGGCCTCTGGGTGTGTGACGAGTCGCAGTTCCTGGCTGGCCTGCGCCCCGCGCGCGCCGAGCAGGATGCGCTGCGCGCATCCTGTCCACACATCGAAGAGTGGCTCTGCGGAGGACGCGGAGAATGACCGACTCTCCGCATCCGCGCCCGCTCTTGTCACGGCGTAGTCCGACCTGCCACGGCGCAGTCGGAGACGAAGCCGGGAGGACGAAGCCGGATCCGCATCCGCGCCCGAGGAGCCTGCCCTGAGCGAGCGGCGTCGCAGCGCCGCGAGACGAAGGGTCTCCGCGCCCGACCAGCCACACGCGCCTCGAGTCTGAACAGCAAGACGGCCGCCCGCGGCTGCGGGCGGCCGAGTTCACCTTCGCTCAGCTGTTACTTCGCGGTCTTGCCGGCGATCGCCTTGTAGATGACGGCGCCGACAATCGCCCCGATGATCGGCGCGACCCAGAACAGCCACAGCTGGCCGAGGGCCCAGTCGCCGACGAACAGCGCCTGGCTCGTGCTGCGGGCCGGGTTCACCGAGGTGTTGGTGACCGGGATGCTGATCAGGTGGATCAGGGTCAGGGCGAGGCCGATTGCGATCGGCGCGAAGCCTTTGGGCGCCCGGGCATCGGTGGCGCCCATGATGACCACCAGGAAGGCCGCGGTCATCACGATCTCGCAGACCAGGGCCGCCGTCAGCGAGTAGCCGCCGGGCGAGTGGGCGCCGTAGCCGTTGGCGGCGAATCCACCGGCGAGGTCGAAGCCCGACTTGCCGCTGGCAATGAGGTAGAGCACAGCGGCCGCCGCGACTCCGCCGAGCACCTGCGCGACGATGTAGGGCACGAGATCCTTGGCCGGGAAGCGGCCCCCCGCCCACAGCCCGACCGAGACCGCCGGGTTGAAGTGGGCGCCCGAGATGTGCCCGACGGCGAACGCCATCGTGAGCACGGTCAGCCCGAACGCGAGCGCGACCCCGTGGAACCCGATCCCGAGGCCGGGGACCGCCGCAGCCAGCACCGCGCTGCCGCAGCCGCCGAGCACCAGCCAGAATGTGCCGATGAACTCGGCACCCGCTCTCTTGGACATGTCCATCGTTTCTCCTCCTTGTCCTTGCGTGGTTTCGAGACGATTTCGCAGCGCGACGGGAGGATAGCCGAGTTCCGAGCGCAAGGAAAGGGGCTGGCGATCAGGCGTCAGGGAACAGGGCTCCCCCTCCCGTGCCCGCTTCCGACGTCCTTGCCGTTCCCGTCCCCGTTCCCGTCCCCGTTCCCGGGCCCCGGAGAGTGATAGGTGATACGTGATAGGTGATAGGGGATAGAGCCCACTCGCCCGCGCCCGAGGAGCCTGCCCTGAGCGAGCGGCACCGCGGCGCCGCGAGTCGAAGGGTTCCCGTTCCCGAAACATCGACTCCACCGGCCCGGTTCGCTGGCTGGTTCGCACGCTACTACCGCGCCCTTGCCGCACGGGGTGGTCGTCGCGGGCTTGCCGCGCGCTGTGGCGGTGTACGTTACCGACGCGCGGCGCCTCCCGGGCGGGTCGGTGTGCGGAGCTGGGGAATCCTCGGAGACCCCCACCCAGTGTCGAGTCGTAAGCCAACGTTCCCAAAGGGGATAGAGTCAATCGTTACAGAACGGTAACGGGACCACGCAGGCACCCTGTCCTTGTCCCTGCCAAGCCGCGGCAAGTCAAGTTCCAACAACGCTTTGAGTCGTTCGATACAGGCTCTCCCACTGGCACACCGGTTGCACTCCCTGCAACGGTTCGTGTGCGCATGGCCGGGGGAGGACGGATGGTCCGCGCCATCAGCAAGCTGTGGACGACGGAGGACTACTGGGCGGTCTGGCTCGGCATCGGGATCGTCCTGCTCGCGCTGATCAGCTTCTGGGCCGGGGGCACGATCTGGGGTTGGGCGGTGACCCCCGGCAGCTGGTCGCAGCTGTCCGAGCTCGGCGCTGACCTGGCCAGCCACTGGGGCGGGTACCTCGCGATCTTCCTGATGTTCGGCATCGTCTTTGCGGCGTCGATGGCGATCATGGGCCGCAGCGTCGGCGAGTTCGTGCGGGGGTTCGCGCTGCTCTTCGCCGGCTCGCTCGCCGTGTCCTACCTCGCCGGCTGGTCGCTGATGAAGAAGGCCGACCTCGGGGCGCCGCTGCTCGCCCTCCTGATCGGCCTCGCCGTCGGCAACCTGGTGCGGCTGCCGGCCTGGTTCTCAACCTGCCTGCGCACCGAGTACTACATCAAGACCGGCATCGTGCTGCTCGGCGCCACCTTGCCCCTGACCCTGATCTTCAACGCCGGCCCGATCGCCTTCCTCCAGGCGACCATCGTGTCGGTCTGCACGTGGCTGACCATCTACCTCGCCGCCACCAGGTTCTTCGACCTCGAGCCGCAGTTCGGGGCCGTGCTCGGCGCCGGCGGCGCGGTGTGCGGGGTGTCGGCTGCGATCGCGGTCGGCGGCGCGGTCAAGGCGAAGAAGGACCACATCGCCATCGGCATCGCGGTCGTCTCGGTGTGGGCGATCGTCATGATCCTGGTGCTCAGCGTGGTGGTGAAGCTGATGGTGCCGGTACCGATCTCGCCGGGCGAGGCCGGGGCCTGGGTCGGCACCTCGGAGTTCGCCGACGCGGCCGGCTTCGCGGTGGTGGCCGAGCTGTCGGCGGTGATCTCCTCCGGGGCGCTGAGCGCGGCCGACGGCTCGCCGCTCGACCCGGATGACCCGATCAACGCGTTCACCCTGATGAAGGTGATCGGGCGCGATATCTGGATCGGCATCTGGTGCCTGATCCTGGCCGTGGTGTCGGTGATGTTCTGGGAGAAGGGCGAGGGCGCCCAGCGCTCGGTGGGCGTGGGCGTGGTCTGGGAGCGCTTCCCCAAGTTCGTGCTCGGCTTCTTCGCGGCCTCGGTCCTCATGACCGCGGTCTCCGCGCGGGTGCCGGCCGGCTACGTCGGCCGCGCGCCCTTCGCGGGCACCTTCCGCAGCGGCGCCGAGAAGATCGTCTACGACGCCGACTTCGGCGACTACCGGGTGCCGCCGGGGCTGGCCGGCAAGGTGTCCGTGGACGTCGCGGCCCGCGAGATCTCGTTTGCGGGCGGCGGCGTGCCGATGACTGTGCGCGAGTACGAGGCGCTGCGGGATGGGATCGCAGCCGGCGATCCGGACCGCCGGGACAAGATCGGCGCTCTCAAGCAGCTGCGCTACCGGTCGGACTGGTTCGAGAGCGTCCTCGGGCCGCGCGTCATCGACCCGATCAAGACCCTGCGGTCGTGGGCCTTCGTGCTGTGCTTCCTGTGCATCGGCCTGTCGACCCGGCTCCGGGACCTGCTGACCTTCGGCCTGAAGCCGTTCTGGGCCTTCACCATCGGCGTGGCGGTCAACGTCCCGCTCGGGTACTTTCTGTCCACGGTCGTGTTCTCCAGGTTCTGGAGCAACATCGGCGACATGATGTGAGGGGTGGGCGCGGCGCCGCGAGCCGCCGGCCAGCCGCAGCGACGGAGCGTTCGAGGTCCTGCAGAAGGAGTTGCCATGACGAAGGAGAGAAAGACGCCGCTGCTCGACGAGCTCGAGCAAGGTCCGTGGCCGAGCTTCGTGACGGAGATCAAGAAGGAGGCCGACCGGCCGATGGCGCAGGACCTGCTCGGCATCCTCGAGCGCTCCTACTCAGACCGGGTCAGCCACTGGAAGCACGGCGGGCTGGTCGGCGTGATGGGCTACGGCGGCGGCGTCATCGGCCGCTACAGCGACCTGCCGGAGGAGTTCCCCGCCGTCAAGGAGTTCCACACCTTCCGCGTCAATCAGCCGTCGGCCTGGTTCTACACCTCGGAGGCACTGCGCACGCTGTGCGACATCTGGGAGAAGCACGGCTCGGGCCTCACCAACATGCACGGCTCGACCGGCGACATCATCTTCCTCGGATCGAGCTCGGCAGCGCTCGAGCCGTGCTTCGCCGAGCTCAGCCACCACGGCTGGGACCTCGGCGGCTCGGGGTCCAACATGCGCACCCCGAGCTGTTGCGTCGGCCCGGCGCGCTGCGAGTGGGCGTGCTACGACACGCTGGCGGCCTGCTACGACATCACCCAGGCGTTCCAGGACGAGCTGCACCGTCCCTTCTTCCCCTACAAGTACAAGTTCAAGTTCGCCGGCTGCCCGAACGACTGCGTCGCGTCGATCGCCCGCTCCGACTGCTCGATCATCGGCACCTGGAAGGACGACATCCAGGTCGACCAGGCGAAGGTCGGCGAGTACGCGCGCAGCGGCACCGACATCCAGAGCGAGGTCTGCAGACTTTGCCCGACCCGCTGCATGAGTTGGGACGGCCGCGAGCTCACCATCGACAACTCCAACTGCGTGCGGTGCATGCACTGCATCAACGTGCTCACAAAAGCGCTCAAGCCGGGCAAGCAGCGCGGCGCGACGATCCTGGTCGGCTCCAAGGCGCCGATCATCGGCGGCGCGCTCCTGAGCTCGGTGCTCGTGCCCTTCCTCGAGATGAAGCCGCCTTACGACGACCTCAAGGAGCTCACCGCGGCGATCTGGGAGCTATGGGGCGAGCATGGCAAGAACCGCGAGCGGGTCGGCGAGTTCATCCAGCGGGTCGGCCTCGGCAACTTCCTGGACGGGATCGGCCTCGACCCGGTGCCCGAGATGGTGATGCATCCGCGAACCAACCCCTACATCTTCTTCGAGGACGAGCTCGACGATGCGGGCAACGGGTAGGAGGGGGCGCAGATGACCGAGTTTCAACGCCAGACCGACATCGGGCCGCCGCACTACGAGCGGTTCCTGCCCCCGATCATCAAGAAGAACTACGGCGCGTGGGACCACCACGAGATCCTGCGGCCCGGCGTCATGGTCCACGTCGCCACCTCCGGCGACCGGCTCTACACGGTGCGCGTCGGCACACCGCGGCTGCTCGCGGTCACCACCATCCGCCAGTTCGCCGACCTCGCCGACGCTTACTGCGACGGCTACCTGCGCTGGACCAGCCGCAACAACGTCGAGTTCCTGCTGACCGACCCCGCCAAGATCGACCCGCTGATCAGGGACGTGCAGGCGCTGGGGTACCCGGTGGGCGGCACCGGCAACCAGATCTCGAGCATCGTCCACACCCAGGGCTGGGTCCACTGCCACTCCTCGGCATCGGATGCGTCGGGCGTCGTCAAGTCGGTGATGGACCGGCTGTTCCCGTACTTCACGGGCGAGAAGAGCCTGCCGGCGAAGCTGCGCGTGGCGTACGCCTGCTGCCTCAACATGTGCGGCGCCGTGCACTGCTCGGACATTGCGATCCTCGGCGTCCACACCAAGGCGCCGGTGATCAACCACAGCGACCTGCCCAAGATGTGCGAGATCCCGACCCTGATCGCCTCGTGTCCGACCGGTGCGATCCGGCCGGCCACCGTCAACGGCAAACCGTCGGTCGAGATCGAGGCCGCGCAGTGCATGTACTGCGGCAACTGCTACACGGTGTGCCCCGCCTGCAGGATCAACAACCCCGAGTCCGACGGCCTCTCGATCTGGGTCGGCGGCAAGGTGTCCAACGCGCGCACGACGCCGCAGTTCTCCAAGCTGGTGGTGCCGTTCATGCCGAACAACCCGCCGCGCTGGCCCGAGGTCGTGGACGCCGTCGAGCACATCGTCACGGTCTACGCCGGTAACGCGCGCAAGCACGAACGGGTCGGCGAGTGGATCAACCGGATCGGCTGGCCGCGGTTCTTCAAGCTGACCGGCTTCGAGTTCACGAAGTACCACATCGACGACTTCCGGCACGCCGGCGAGACCTACAACCGCACCGCGCAGCTGCGGCACTAGAGGGAGGGCGTGATGGCCGTGGACATCGAGGCGCTGAAGGTTGCGATCTTCGATCTGGTGACGTCGACGCATGGCAAGAAGAACCTCAAGCCGATGGACATCACCAAGGACATGATCGCCAGCTTCGGCGAGGACAACTGCGGTAAGAGCGACGTCAAGCGGGCCCTCAGGGAGCTGATCGACTCGGGCACCTTGACCTACATGTACGCCGGCGGCAGCTACATCACGCTGCCCGAGTCGAGGTCGGACGCCGCTGACCAGGGATAGTGAGAGGCGGGCTGCGTCAGCCCCGCTTCGTGACAGCCATGGGAGATGACGATGAGCAAGGCGCAGGAGCGGACCCGGGAAGCCGTCGAGCTGTTGCGGTCGTGGCAGAGCCTCGAACGCGAGGCGATCGCGACCACCGCCGAGATCATGGAGTCGACCGACAATCTCCTGATCCGCCAGATCATGGAGATCATCCGCAACGACTCGGTCCAGCACCACCGGGTCCAGCAGTTCATCATCGACCAGATGACCCGGGAGCCGGTGCGCATGAGCCCCGACGACATGGCGGAGGTGTGGACCAGGCTCGAGCAGCACGGCGAGCTCGAGCGCCGCACCATCGAGATGGCGAAGCAGCTCAAGGAGAAGACCACCGACGTCGTTGCGAAGGTGCTCCTCGAGTACCTGATCCTGGACGAGCAGAAGCACGACACCCTGCTCGGACAGCTGGAGGCCGTGAAGCGCCATCTTTCGAAGCTGGCGTGACCGCGGCCGCCGGCCGGTCCGGGGAGCGAGGGTTCAAGACATGGGGCTGCTGAAGGAGAAGAAAAGGACGAAGGGGCTGGTCGCCCGGCTCGCCAGCGGCGGCGGGTCGGCGAGCCAGATCTCGCCTCTGCGGCCGCGCTACCTGGAGCGGCTGCCGCCGTGCACCTCGAGCTGCCCGAGCGCCAACGACGTTCGCGGTTTCCTCACGGCGATCTCGCTGCGCGACAAGGTCGGGGCGAACCTCGACGAGGCCTGCGAGCGCGCATGGCGGAGCTACATGGAGACCAACCCGTTCCCGTCGGTGATGGGGCGGGTCTGCCCGCATCCCTGCGAGGACCACTGCAACCGCAGGGAGAAGGATGGCGCCGTCGACATCAACGCCGTGGAGCGGTTCATCGGCGACTGGGCTCTCGAGCACGGCCTCGAGCCGACCCTGATCGAGGGCGAGCAGCGCAAGCAGGGAAAGGTTGCGGTCGTCGGCGCCGGCCCGTCGGGCCTGGCCTGCGCCTACCACCTGGCGCGCCGCGGCTACCGGGTGACGGTGTTCGAATCGCTGCCCAGGCCGGGCGGCATGCTGCGCTACGGCATCCCGGTCTACCGGCTGCCGCGGGCGGTGCTCGACGCCGAGATCCAGCGCATCGTCGATCTCGGGGTGGAGCTCCGGTGCGGCACCACGATCGGCAAGGAGATGTCGTTCGCCGACCTGCGCCGGGGCTACGACGCGGTCTACGTCGCGATCGGCGCCCACCAGGGCAAGAGGCTGGACATCCCGGGCGAGGACGGGCCGGGCATCTGGACCGGCACCGACTTCCTCCGCCACATCAACTCCGGCAAGCGAGTCGAGCTGGGCCGCCGCGTCGTGGTGGTCGGCGGCGGCGACACGGCGGTCGATGCAGCGCGCGTGTCCAAGCGAGTGACCCTGGACGCGGCTACGGTCTCCAGAAGGCTGGGTGCCGACGTCACCATGCTCTGCCTCGAGTCCCGCCTGGAGATGCCGGCGATCGAGCTCGAGGTCGAGCAGGCCCTCGAGGAGGGCGTCCGGATCGAGGACGCGGTGGTGCCGGTCGAGATCCTGCGTGACGGCGAGGGCGGAGTGCGTGCCGTGGTCGTGCGGAGGATCGGCCCCGGCGGGCTCGACGACAGGGGCTGCCTGCGGCCGGATGCCGTCATGGGCGAGCCATGGGAGCTGCCCGCCGACGCGGTGATCACGGCCGTCAGCCAGCAACCGCAGCTGTCGGAGCTTGCCGCCGGCGAGCTCAGCGGGGGCTGGCTTGCTGCCGATGCCTGGGGGCGCACCGGGATCAACGGCATCTGGACCGGCGGCGACAACATCGAGCCCGGCATCGCGACGACCTCGATCGGCCACGCCCGCCGGGCCGCCGAGTGCATCGATGCCGTGCTGCGCGGCGGTCTGCCCGCCGAGGTGGACGCCGGTGCGCCGGTGCTGCACGACCGGCTGAAGCTCGGCTGGTACGAGCCAAAGGATCGCGCCTCGCGGCGGGTGCTGGCGCCGGAGGAGCGGCTCGCCCGGCCGGAGCACGAAGTCGATCGCGGGCTGACCGTGGAGGATGCCATTGCCGAGGCCGCGCGCTGTCTGTCCTGCGGCAAGTGCTTCGGCTGTGAGGCCTGCTGGATGTACTGCCAGCAGAACTGCTTCGTCAAGGTCCAGCAACCGCAGCTCGGGATCTTCTACACGGTCAAGCTCGCGGTCTGTGACGGCTGCAAGAAGTGCTGGGAGGAGTGTCCGTGCGGCTTCATCGTCGGGGAGTAGGCGGTCCGTCGTGGCGGCCATGCGCCTGACCTCGCCCCGCCTGGTCGTGGCCGGCCTCGCGGGCGACAGCGGCAAGACGCTGCTGACGCTGGGCCTCGCGCGCAGCCTGCGCGAGCGCGGCCTCGCGGTGCGGACCGCCAAGAAGGGGCCCGACTACATCGATGCCGCGTGGCTCGCCGCCGCCAGCGGATCGGCCTGCGTCAACCTCGACACCTTCATGATGCGGCGCGAGGGAATCGGCTCGGGAGCCAGCTCGCTCGCCGGCGCTGACGTCGTGCTGGTGGAGGGCAATCGCGGGCTGTATGACGGCGTCGACGCCGAGGGCACCCACTCCACCGCCGAGCTCGCAAAGCTGCTCGGCTCGCCGGTTCTGCTGGTCGTCGACGTGACCAAGGCGAGCCGGACGGTCGCCGCCCAGGTGCTCGGGTGCCAGATGCTCGACCCGGCACTGCGGCTCGGCGGCGTCGTCCTCAATTGGGTCGGGACCGCGCGCCAGCAGGCGCTGGTCCGCAGCGCGGTGGAGGAGGTGACCGGGCTGCCCGTAGTCGGTGCGCTCCCGCGCCTCTCCGGTGACGACCCGCTGCCGGGCCGCCACCTCGGGCTGGTCACCGTCGCCGAGCACCCGGATGGCGAGGGGGCGATCGCCCGGGCGGCCGAGGCCGTGGCCCGGCACGTGGACATCGACCGCGTGCTGGACCTGGCGCGCAGTGCCGTCGACGTCGAGCTGCCGCTGCTGCGGGTCGATGCCGAGCCGAGGAGCTGCCGCGTCGGCTACCTCGCCGACCCCGCCTTCTCGTTCTACTACCCGGAGAACCTCGAGAGCCTGCGCCGGCGCGGCGCCGAGCTCGTGGCGGTGGCGCCGGAGCAGAGCGCCGCGCTGCCTCGGCTCGACGCGCTCTACATCGGCGGCGGGTTCCCTGAGGTCCACGCCGAGCGGCTGGCCGGCGGCGGCGCCCTGTTCGGCGCGCTGCGCGACCACACCGCAGCCGGGCTGCCGATCTATGCCGAGTGCGGCGGCCTGATGCTGCTGGCGCGCGAGCTGGTGATTGATGGCTCGAGCTACCCGATGGCCGGGGTCCTCGACCTCGTGGTCGAGCAGACGCCACGGCCGCAGGGGCATGGTTACGAGGTGGCGAGGGTGGACCGCCGCAACCCGTTCTTCGAGGCCGGCACGAGCCTGGCCGGGCACGAGTTCCATTACTCGCGGGTGGTCGCCGGCGCCGACGCCGCGTCGACGGTGGTGGCGGTGGAGCGCGGCTGCGGCATCGGGGCCGGCCGCGACGGGATCGTGAAGGGGACGGTGTGGGCGTCGTACCTCCACCTCCACGCGCTCGGCACGCCCGGCTGGGCGGACGGCTTCCTCGGCATGGCCACGCGCTGTGCCGCCGAGCGCGCCGGGACCGCCGTGGCGGGAGTTTGAATGGAAAAGCGGGAAGGGTGACGGATGACCGAGGTTGAGAGCCGCAGCGAACGACTCGAGCGCTGCCTGGAGGCGACCGGGCAGAGCCCGGGCTCGGCCGTGGCTCACTACAACCTCGGGCTCGCCTACCAGAAGCTCGGCCGCTTCCAGGAAGCGGAGCAGGCGTACGAGCGGTCGGTCGAGCTCGATCCGACCCTCGCCGAGGCATGGGTCAACCTGGGCGGCGTCCGCCTGCACGGCTGGGACTTCGCAGGCTGCATGGAGGCCTCACTCAAGGCGGTCGAGCTGCGCGACGACCTGGTGCTCGCCCACCACAACCTGGGTCAGGCCTACCTGTACATGAACGACCCGGGGGGCCTCGTGCGGTGCGCGCGGAGGGCCCTGGAGCTCGATCCGGACCACCCGCCGTCTCACTACCACGCGGCGGTCGGCCTGCTCGCGCTGGGCGAGCTCGGCGCGGCCGAGCGTCACCTGGGTCGGGCGATCGAGCTCGGGCACCGGCCGACGGCGGAGTTCCTGCGGGCCCTCGAGGGGGCGCAGCGCAACAGGACCACGGGTCGCATCGACATGGTCGAGATCAGCGGGGGCGAGGCCCCCGGGAAAGTGAAGGAGGACTGAGATGCCCACATTCGAGTACGGAGGGGTGGCGCTGGCGGTCGACGAGGACGGCTTCATGCAGGAGCCGGACAAGTGGAACCAGGCGGTGGCGGCGGCGTTGGCGACCACCGAGGGAGTTCATGCGCTGACCGACAACCACTGGAAGGTCGTCAACTACCTGCGCGAGTACTACCTCCAGTTCAGGGTCGCGCCGATGATCCGCAAGCTGTGCAAGCAGACCGGCTTCAGCCTCAAGGAGATCTACGAGATGTTCCCCTCGGGCCCGGCGAAAGGCGCCTGCAAGGTGGCCGGCCTGCCCAAGCCGACCGGCTGCGTCTAGGCCGCTCCGCGGAGCGAGACGCGATGACGACCCCGTGGCAGTCTGCAGCCGCCTGGCTGGTGGCCCCGCACGGGAGGAGGCATGACGAATCCGCATCGGACGATCGGCGAGCTCGCCGCTGAGAACCGGGACGCGGTGCTGGCGAGCTGGCTCGAGCGCATCCTCGCCACCTACCCTCAGGAGGCCGCGCGCTTCCTGCGGGATACCGCCGACCCGTTCGGCAACCCCTTCGGTGCGGCACTGCGGGAGGAGCTCGGGACCCTGCTCGACAGCGTGCTCGGCGCGGTCGACGAGGAGCGGCTCCGTGCCGCGCTCGACCGGATCGTCCGCGTCCGCGCGGTGCAGGGCCTGCCGCCGTCGGCCGCGGTCGGCTTCGTGCTCGAGCTCAAGCCGATCCTCGCGCGGCTCGTCGACGGTTCCGGGGTCGCGGCGGCCGACGAGCGGACGCGCCTCGACCGGCAGGTGGACCGGGTCGCGCTGGCGGCGTTCGACGTCTACTCGGCGTGTCGCGAGCAGGTCTACGAGATCCGCGTGCGCTCGATCCGGGAGCGGTCGATGCGGCACGTCGAGCGGTTCAACGAGTGGCGGTCGCGCCGCGACGGAGGGCTCGCGGCCGAGGCCGAGGCATCGCCGGCCGGAGGGAGCGACGAATGGGCGCCGTGATCTCGCTGGTCGCGGTGGCCGGGCTGGCGCTTGTCGCGGTCATCGCGGTCAGTGTCGGCGACCTCCGCTTCCTGATCGGGGTCGTCGTGCCGGGAATCGCCTTCGTGGTGTTCGTCGTGGGCGTCGCCTGCCGGGTCGTCCGCTGGGGCCGCGCGGCCGTGCCCTTCCGCATCCCGACCACCTGCGGTCAGCAAAGTTCGCTGCCCTGGATTCGAAACGAGGAGCTCGAAAACCCGAGCGGCTGGCTCGGTGCGATCGGCCGCATGGCCGGCGAGGTGCTGCTGTTCCGGTCGCTGTTCCGCAATCACAGAGTCGAGCTCGACCGCGGGCGGGAGAAGGTCTCGTACGTCGCGAGCAAGTACCTGTGGGCGGCAGCGATGGCTTTCCACTGGTCGATGCTCCTGATCCTGCTGCGGCACTTCCGGTACTTTCTCGACCGGGTTCCGGCCTGGGTCGAGCTCGTCCAGCGCTGGGACGGGTTCTTTGCGGTCGGTGTGCCAGTCGTCTACCTCACGACGGTGGTCTTCATCGCCGCCCTCCTCGTACCTGCTGCTGCGCCGCCTCGTCGACGCGAAGCTGCGCGCCATCTCGCTGCCCGCCGACTACTTCGCGCTCTATCTGCTGCTCGGGATCGCAGCCTCGGGTGTGCTCATGCGCCACGTCGAGAAGGTCGACATCGTCCAGGTCAAGGCGGCGATCGCCGGGTGGGCGTCGCTGCAGGCGGTGACGCCGGCCGGGGTGGGCGGGTGGTACTTCGTCCACGTGCTCCTGGTGAGCGTGCTGCTGGCGTACCTCCCGTTCTCCAAGCTGCTGCACGCGCCGGGCGTCTTCCTGAGCCCGACCAGGAACCTCGCCAACTCGAACCGCCGGGTGCGCCACGTCAACCCGTGGAACCCGCCGATCGTCGGCCGCACCTACGCCGAGTGGGAAGAGGAGTTCCACGACAAGCTGGCGGCGGCGGGCTATCCGCTGGAGAAGGAGTGAGCGATGGCGAGCTCCCATGACCGGCCGCCGCACGAGCTGATCCCGATCGGACCTCGACCGCCGAAAGGCAACTGGCGTGATCCGTCGATCGACTTCCATGCGCGGCGCGGCAGCTGGTGCTATCCGGGCTCTGCCAAGGCCCTCGCCGCCATGGGCTTCGCGAACCCTCGCGAGTGGTCGCCGACCGACGCCGACTGGCAGCTGCCCGCGGACTGGAAGCGGATCGTGCTCGAGGGCATCCGGGAGCGGCTGGTCAACCACCGCGCGTTCCACGTCTTCATGGACACCTGCGTGCGCTGCGGGGCGTGCGCCGACAAGTGCCACTTCTTCATCGGGTCGGGCGATCCCAAGAACATGCCGGTGCTCCGCGCCGAGCTGCTGCGCTCGATCTACCGGCGGGAGTTCACGGCGGCGGGCAAGATCTTCGGGGAGCTCGCCGGCGGCAGGGAGCTGACCGAGGCGGTGCTCAAGGAGTGGTTCTACTACTTCTTCCAGTGCACCGAGTGCCGGCGCTGCTCGGTCTACTGCCCGTTCGGCATCGACACCGCCGAGATCACGATGATGGCCCGCGAGCTGATGCTGCTCGTCGGCCTCACCATCAACTGGGTCGTCGAGCCGGTGGCCAACTGCCACCGCACCGGCAACCACCTCGGGATCCAGCCCCACACCTTCAAGGACAACATCGAGTTCCTGCTCGAGGAGCTCGCGGAGGTCACGGGCGTCCGCATCGAGCCGCAGATCAACCGCAAGGGCGCCGAGGTCCTGTTCGTCGTGCCGTCGTCGGACTACTTCCTGGACCCCGGCACCTACACCTTCGTCGGCTACCTGATGCTGTTCGAGCACATCGGCCTCGACTACACGCTGTCGGCGTACGCCTCGGAGGGCGGGAACTTCGGGCTCTTCACCTCCCACGACACCATGAAGAAGCTCAACTACAAGATCTACCACGAGGCCAGGCGGCTCGGCGTGAAGTGGATCCTGGGCGGCGAGTGCGGCCACATGTGGCGGGTGCTGCACCAGTACATGGACACCATGAACGGGCCGGCCGACTTCCTCGAGGTGCCGAGGTCGCCGGCCACCGGCACGGTGTTCGACCACGCCGCGTCGACCAAGGCCGTCCACATCTGCGAGTTCACCGCCGACCTGATCCACCACGGCAGGCTCCGGCTCGACAAGAGCCGCAACGACAAGCTCCGGGTGACCTTCCACGACGCCTGCAACACAGCGCGCGCGATGGGCCTGCTCGAGGAGCCGCGCGCCGTCATCAAGGGCGTCTGCAACCACTTCTACGAGATGCCCGAGACCACGATCCGGGAGCACACCTTCTGCTGCGCCGGCGGCGCCGGGCTCGGGACCGACGAGAACATGGAGATGCGGCTGCGGGGCGGCCTGCCGCGCGGCAACGCGGTGCGCCACGTCCGCGACCGCCACCGCGTCAACCGGCTCGCCTGCATCTGCGCGATCGATCGGGCGACGCTGCCCCCGCTCTGCGACTACTGGGCGCCGGGCGTCGACGTCAGCGGCGTCCACGAGCTGGTCGGCAACGCGCTGGTCATGGACGGCGAGAACGAACGCACCACTGACCTGAGGGGAGAGCCGCTCGCCCCGCACGCCGTGACGCAGGAGCCCGCCGATGCATGACGCCGCCAAGATCGTGGGCGGGCTCGTCCTCTTCGTGGCCGTGATGACCTCGCCGTTCTGGTACAACGCGCTCACCGCCGCCCCGGCTGCGGCCCCGGCCCTGGACCCGCCGCCGAACGGCTCGAAGGAGTGCGTCGAGCCGAGGGCCTACATGCGCGCCAACCACATGGACCTGCTCAACGAGTGGCGGGACCTCGTGGTGCGCGCCGGGCAGCGCAGCTATGTCAGCACCACCAACGGCCGCGCTTTCGACATGAGCCTCTCGCGCACCTGCCTGGACTGCCACTCCAACAAGGCCGAGTTCTGCGACCGCTGCCACACCTTCATGGCGGTCGATCCACCCTGCTGGGACTGCCACGTGGAGCCGAAGGAGGCGCCGTGATGGACGCTTCACGACGGGGATTCCTCAAGATCGCCGGGCTGTCGCTGGTGGGGGCCGCGGGCGGCTCGACCCTGATCGCGACCATCGGCGAGCCGGGGACGGCGGCGGAGAGCCTCCCTGCCGATCCGCCGGCCAGCGGTCGCCGGCTGGCGATGGTGATCGACCTGCGGAAGTTCGGGCATGACGACGAGCTCGTCGAGCGCTGCATCCAGGCCTGCCACCGGGCGCACAACGTCCCCGACTTCGGGGCCGACCGCAAGAACGAGATCAAGTGGATCTGGGCCGAGGACTTCGAGTCGACCTTCCGTGACGAGGAGTTCCGCTACCTGCGCCGCGACCTCCAGGGCAAGCCCACTCTGCTGCTGTGCAACCACTGCGACAACCCGCCGTGCACCCGGGTCTGTCCGACCAAGGCGACCTGGAGGCGGCCCGCCGACGGCATCGTGATGATGGACTGGCACCGATGCATCGGCTGCCGCTACTGCATCGTGGCCTGCCCCTACGGGTCGCGGAGCTTCAACTGGGCCGATCCGCGGCCGCACCTGGAAAGCCCGCACGCCGACTTCCCGACCCGGACGCGCGGCGTGGTCGAGAAGTGCACCTTCTGCGAGGAGCTCCTCGCGCGCGGCGGCCAGCCGGCCTGCGTCGAGGCCTGTGCCGACGACGAGATCGTCTTCGGTGACCTCAACGACCCCGGCTCCAAGGTGCGCCGGCTGCTCGCCGAGCACCTCGCGATCCGCCGCAAGCCCGGCCTCGGCACCCGGCCCGAGGTCTACTACATCGTCGAGGACCCGCGGACCCTGGTCGAGACGGCGCCGGCCGCCGTCGTGCCGGGGGCCGCGGAGAACGACCATGTTTGAGAAGGCGCTCTCCGGGGGTCGGACGTACTGGGCCTGGATCGTGTCGCTGCTGGTCGTCATCGGCGTCGGCGCCGCGTGCTGGTACTGGCAGCTCAGCGAGGGGCTGACCATCACCGGCCTCAGCCGGGATGTGGTGTGGGGCTTCTACATCGCGCAGTTCACCTTCCTCGTCGGAGTGGCGGCGTCGGCGGTGATGGTCGTCCTGCCCTACTACCTCCACGACTACCGGGCGTTCGGCAAGATCACGATCCTCGGCGAGCTCCTGGCGATCGCCGCGGTGATCATGTGCATGCTCTTCATCTTCGTCGACATGGGCATGCCGGCGAGGATCCTCAACGTCATTCTCTACCCGACGCCGAGCTCGATGATCTTCTGGGACACCCTCGCGCTCGGTGGCTACTTGCTGCTGAACATCGTCATCAGCCGGGTGACGCTCGGCGCCGAGCGCCGCGGCGACCCGCCGCCCCACTGGATCAAGCCGATCATCATCCTGTCGATTCCGTGGGCGATCAGCATTCACACCGTGACCGCCTTTCTGTACGCCGGCCTCGCCGCCCGCCCGTTCTGGCTGACCGCGATCATGGCGCCGCGCTTCCTCGCGTCGGCCTTCGCGTCCGGCCCGGCGCTGCTGATCCTGCTCGCCCTGGTGGTGCGCAAAGTGTCCGACTTCGATCCCGGGCGGCAGGCGATCCGGGCGCTGGCCACGATCGTCACCTATGCGATGGTCGCCAACGTCTTCTTCGTGGCGGTGGAGCTGTTCACGGCGCTCTACAGCGGCATTCCGGAGCAGGTCAGCCACTTCGCCTACCTGTTCATGGGCATCGACGGCGAGGCCACGCTCGCGCCGTGGATGTGGGCCTCGGCCGTGCTCGCGGTGGTGGCCCTGGTGCTGCTGCTCAACCCCGGCTCCCGGAGCAGCGAGGCCTCGCTTGTCGTGGCCTGTGTCGCGGTCTTCGCGTCGCTGTGGATCGACAAGGGGCTGGCAATGGTGGTCGCCGGCTTCGTCCCGTCGCCGCTCGGCAGGGTGGTGCACTACTCGCCGACCACGCCGGAGCTCGCGATCGGCCTCGGCATCTGGGCCGCCGGGCTGCTGGTCGTCACCGGCCTGTTCAAGATCGCGCTCGAGGTTCGCGGCCACCTCCGCCCCCGCTCCCGCTGACCTGTCCCTGTTCTTCTTTTCCTGCCGCGGCTCCGGCCGCGGCCTTTGCGATTCGCGAAGCGAATCGCGATGGTAGACTGCGTGTTACGTTTGCGTGACGCGGAGGGAAGGCGACCGCGTGTTCCCGGTGATGCTCGACCTCGAGAAACCGGCGCTGCCTGGTGGTGGGCGGCGGCGGCGTCGCCCTGCGCAAGGTCCAGGGCCTCCTCGAGGAGCGAGCCCTGGTCACGCTCGTGGCCCCGGAGGCGGTGGCGCCGCTCGCGGCCCTGGCCGCAAGCGGCCGGATCGCCTGGGAGCGACGGGCCTACCAGGCCGGTGAGGCCGGCGGCTTCTGGCTGGTGGTGGCGGCGACCGACGACCGCGCGGTCAACGCGCAGGTGTTCCGCGATGCCGACGACGCCGGCATCTGGGCCAACGTGGCCGACGACCCGGAGCTGTGCTCGTTCCACCTGCCGGCCCGCGTTCGCCGGGGAGAGCTGCAGCTGGCCATCGGCTCGGCGGGCGAGGCTCCGTTCGCGGCGCGGCGCCTGCGCGGGCTGCTCGAGCAGCGGCTCGGCCCCGAGTGGGGCGAGTGGCTGGCGGCGGCAGCCCGCTTCCGCGACCAGGTGCGGCGGCTCGGCCTGACAGTTCCGGAGCAGGAGTCGCGCTTCGACCGGTTCTTCGAGTCCACCGTCGACGGCGAGAATCTGACGGCGCGCGTGCCAACTCGGGCCGAGCAGCAGCAGTGGCTGGCGGCCGAGGCCGGCGACCTGCGGGTGGAGCCGGCGGAGCCCGCGCCGGCACCCGGCCCCGGCCCGACCGCGGTGGCCGGGTTGGTGTCGCTGGTGGGCGCCGGTCCCGGCTGCCCCGGCCTGCTCACGGTGCGCGGCCGGCGCCGCCTCGCCGAGGCCGACGCGGTGGTGTACGACCGGCTCGCGGCCGGGACGCTGCCGTGCGATCTGCCGGCCGCGGTCGAGCTGCACGCGGTCGGCAAGGCGGCCGGCAGCCATCCGGTCCCCCAGGAGGAGATCACCGCGCTGCTGGTGCTCCTCGCCCGCGCAGGCAAGCGGGTGGTCCGGCTCAAGGGCGGCGACCCGTACGTCTTCGGCCGCGGCGGCGAGGAGGCCGAGTCGCTGGTGGCGGAGGGCATCCCGTTCGAGGTGGTGCCGGGCGTGACCTCCGGGGTGGCGGCCCTGGCGTGGGCCGGGATCCCGGCGACCCACCGCCGCGAGGCGGTGCGGCTGTCGCTGGTCACCGCCCATGACGCCGCCCAGGGCGAGGAGTCGCTGGTCCGCTGGGACCTGCTGGCGGGCGACGACCACGCCACCCTGGTCGGCTACATGGGGGTGGCCGCCCTGCCCGAGGTGGTGGCGCGGCTGCTTGACGCCGGCATGGACCCGGCGACCCCGGCCGCGGTCATTGAGCAGGGCACGACCTCGGCCCAGCGGCGGGTGGTGGCGACGCTCGCCGAGCTCCCGGCGGCGTCCGCCCGCGCCGGCCTCCAGCCGCCGGCGCTGCTCGCGATCGGGCCGACCGTCGGCCACGCCGATCGTCTCGACTGGTTCGGCCGGCTGCCGCTGGCCGGCCAGCGCCTGCTGACCGCCGCCGCTGACGAGGGGCTCGCCGCGCGGCTCGAGGATGCGGGCGCCGAGGTCGTCGCCGTGCCGTTGCCGGTGACGCCGGCGGCGCGGGTCGTGATGGCGGCGCGGCCGCTGACCGGGTGTCTGGTGCGGCGGCCGGCCGAGGTGGACGGCCTCGACGACGAGCGCTGCAGCCCGGGCTGGGGGGCGGAGGTGGTCGCCTGGTGCGTCGGGGAGGAGACCGCGAGCCGGGCGCGCGACTGCGGCTGGCAGCGGATCGAGGTGCTCGAGCAGACCCTGGATCCGCGCCGGCCTGGTGGCGCGGATCGCGGCCGGGCCGCGGACCGCGAGCGGCTGATGATCCGGCTCGGCCTGCGCGGCCGCTTCTTCCTCTACTCGAACACGGTGATCGCCGTGACCATGGTGCTGGTCACCTTCTTCTGGATGCTCCACGAGCGGCAGTCGCTGCACGAGGCGTTCATCAACCGCGGCCGGAGCATCGTCGACGCGATGGCGCTGCCGATGACGCTGGCGCTCGAGCGGGCGCCTGCGGCGGCGGCACCCGGCGCGACGGACCCGGCCACCGCAGTACATCGTGGAGATCCTGACCCGGAACCCGGACTTCGTCCGCTACGTGATCGTCAGCGACGCCCAGGGGAGGGTGACCCACGCGAGCTCCCGCGATCTGGTCGGGCACCACTTCGACCGGCCGCTGGGCGCGGACTCGATCGGCGCCCGGCCCGACGTGAGGATCCGCCAGGACCGCTCGGGGGAGCGGCTGCTCGAGGTGCGGACCGCCCTCGGCGACGCGGGCTCGTTCCTCGGCTCGCTGGCCGTCGGCTTCTCGCTCGATCCGATCGAGGACAGCGTGGCCGCCGTCGTCCGCTACGCAGCGCTGGTGGCGCTGGTGCTCATGCTCTTCAACTCGGCCCTGACCGCGCTCTACGTGGAGACGCTGATCCGGCCCATCCTGACCCTGAACGAGACCATGAAGTGGGCGGGCCTCGGCGACCTCGGCGTGCGTGCGGAGGCGAGGAGCGGCGACGAGGTCGGCGAGCTGTCGGCGGCGTTCAACCGGATGATGGACGAGCTGGAGGCCGGCCGCGAGCGGGAGGACGCTCAGCTGGCGCAGCTCGCCCACGCCGAGAAGATGGCCGCGGTCGGGACGCTCGCGGCGGGCGTGGCCCACGAGGTCAACAACCCGCTCGCCGGGGTCACGGCCTGCCTCGAGAACCTGCGCGCCAACCCCGACGATGCCGAGATGCGGAGCCGCTACCTCGACCTGATCGGCGACGGCCTGATGCGGATCGAGCGCACCATCACCAACCTGCTCGACTTCTCCCGCGAGCGCGAGGTCGCACTCGAGCCGACCTCGCTCAACCACAGCCTGCGGCACGTGGTGGAGCTGGTAGGCTTCCAGCTGCGCCAGGCCGGCGTGGAGGTCGTGCTCGACCTCGACGCCGATCACGCGATGGTCATGGCCGACCACTTCCAGATGGAGCAGCTGTTCTTGAACCTGGTGCTCAACGCGATCGGCGCGATGCCCGAGGGCGGCACCCTGACCCTGAAGACCCGGGTGCGCCGCGGCGAGGCGGTCGTCGAGGTCCGGGACACCGGGGTCGGTATCCCGGAGGGGATCCGTGACCGGGTCTTCGATCCGTTCTTCACCACCCGCGAGGCGGGTGAGGGCACCGGCCTCGGGCTCGCCGTGAGCCACAGCATCGTGGCGGCGCACCGCGGGACCATCGAGGTCGAGTCGAAGGTCGGCGCGGGCACGACCTTCCGGGTCCGCTTCGCGGCGATGGCCGGCGGCGCCGGCGCCAGGGTCGGCAGATGACGGTCCTCGGCCGCCGGCTGCTGGTTGTCGACGACGAGCCGCTGCTGCGGATCACCATCGCCGACGCCCTGCGCAAGGAGGGCTGGGCGGTCGACGTCGCGGAGGACGGCGCCAAGGGCGCCGCGCTGTTCGAGCAGCACCTGCACGAGCTGGTGCTCGCGGACCTGGTGATGCCGCGGCTCGGCGGCATGGAGCTGCTCAAGCGCATCAAGGCGCTGCAGCCCGAGACCACGGTGGTGATCATCACCGCCCACGGCTCGGTCGACCGCGCGGTCGAGGCGATGCGGGAGGGCGCCGCCGATTTCATCGCCAAGCCGTTCTCGATGGCCCAGCTGATCGTCCGGCTCAACAGCGTGTGCTCGGCGCGCCTGCTGCTCGAGCAGAACGTCCGGCTCCAGGAGCAGCTCGAGCAGCGCCACTCGTTCGCCAACATCATCGGCAAGTCGAAGCCGATGCAGGATGTCTTCGAGCTGATCCGGCTGGTCGCGGACTCGGACGCCTCGGTGCTGGTGCACGGCGAGAGCGGCACCGGCAAGGAGATGGTCGCGGCGGCCGTCCACTTCAACTCGCGGCGGCGCGCCAAGCCGTACGTTCGCGTCAGCTGCGCCTCGCTGCCGGAGTCGCTGATCGAGTCGGAGCTGTTCGGCTACGAGCGGGGAGCGTTCACCGGGGCGAGCGAGCGGCGGATCGGCCGCTTCGAGGCGGCGAGCGGGGGCACCCTGTTCCTGGACGAGATCGGGGACCTGCCCATGGCCTTCCAGGTCAAGCTGCTGCGCGCCCTCCAGGAGCGCAAGATCGAGCGTCTCGGCTCGAACCGTCCGATCGACGTCGATGTCCGCATCGTCTCCGCCTCGCAGCGGCCGCTCGAGGAGGAGATCCAGCAGCGGCCGCTTCCGGGAGGACCTCTACTTCCGCATCCACACGGTGGTCATCCACCTGCCGCCGCTGCGCGACCGCAGGGAGGACATCCCGCTGCTCGTCCAGAGCTTCCTGCGCGAGTTTGCGGACGCGCGCCAGCGCCAGATCGAGGGCGTCACCGACGAGGTGATGGAGCTGTTCGAGAGCCACCCCTGGCCCGGCAACGTGCGCGAGCTGCGCAACGTGATCGAGCGGGCGGTGCTGTTCTGCAAGGGCGACCGGATCGTCGTCGACGATCTGCCGGGCGCGCTGCGCGGCGAGGGCGGCGACCGGCCGCCGCGGCCCCCGGCGCCGGTCCGCCCGCTCCACCAGGCGGTGGAGGCGGCCGAGGTCGAGGCCATCCGGGCCGCGCTCGCGGCGACCCGCGGCCGCCGCGCCGAGGCCGCCGAGCTGCTGGGGATCAGCCGCAAGACGCTGTGGGAGAAGATCCGGCTCTACGAGATCGCCGCCGAGTGATCTTCGGCCGCGGTCGACGCCTGTTGATCGTATGCTGGGTCAGGTGGCGACGACGCGAGGCAGGACCCCGCCGGGCCTCCCGAAGTGCGGCACGGCGTCGGACACACCTCGCGGATCGACGAAGCCTTGGCATAGCTTCTCCGCGGCTTCCCAGGCTGCACGTCCGCCGTGCTTGCGCAGTTGCTGCGCGACCAAGGCGACGTCCGATGACTCGACATGCTATCATTTGCTAGCATTTGGTGCGCGCAAGCCGAGAGGAGGGCGACCATGGCGACCGTTCAGATCAGCGCGCGAGTGGACCCAGCGCTCAAGAAGGCGCTCGAAGAATACTGCCGCTCCAGAGGCATCGTCATGAATCACTTCATTCAGGAGGCGATTCTCGACCGGCTCGAGGAGTTCGAGGACGCCGAGGATGTGAAGAAGATCCGCCACGAACCGGCCCGCCCCCTGTCGGAGGTCCTCGCGGAGCTGAAGCTCGATGGCAAGCTATGAGATCGAGATCAGCCGAACAGCCGAGAAACAACTGACGAAGCTCGCAGAGGAGGACCAGCTTCGCGTCGTCCGCGCTGTGATGGCGCTGGCCGACCAGCCCCGGCCGAGAGGCGCGCGAAAGCTCACGGGCTTCGACGACGTCTTTCGGATTCGAGTCGGCCGCTGGCGTGTGCTCTACACCGTGTCCGATACTCGGCTCGTCATCCTCGTCCTGAAGATTGGGCACCGAAGAGACGTCTACCGTTGAGCACCGCCGCCATCGGCAGCTTCGGCAATGCGTGAGGGCCTCGATCCGAACAGAGAGCGACCAGAACATCAACCACCGTACCTGGCACATTTTCGAGTCGAGGCCCAAGCTCGGCACCGAGGTGGCGGCGATCTTTTACACCCTGTTTGAGACCGCCAAGCTCAGCCAGGTCGACCCCAGCGCCTACGTCACGCGGGCGGCGCGCCGTGCGATCGCGCACCCTGGTGCCGCGACCCTCCCCTCAAACCTCACCTGATCTGCCTCGACTCAGATTCGAAGCACTCCAACTCGTGCCGGGCTTCAAGACGGGCTACGGCGAGCACGTACTTTTTTCAGGTGGCCTCTTTCATACCTTGACGATGTATACCTTGAGTCGGTATATTGTCCGTGGATGGCGATTCAGAGCTTCGCCGATCGCGCGGTCCAGCGGTTCTTCTTGGAGGGGATCGTTCCGAGGGGCGCCGGCTGGGCCGGAGCGGCAAGAGTCGCCCTGAGAAAGCTGGACATGCTGGACTACGCCCACCAACTGAGCGACCTGTCGTCACCCCCAGGCAACCGGCTGGAGGCTCTCAGGAGCGACCTGTTGGGGTTTCACAGCATCCGCATCAATGACCAGTGGAGAGTCGTCTTCCGCTGGACAGCGTCGGGCCCGGCCGACGTTGACATCCGGGACTACCACTGAGGGCGCCATGAGAAAGAAGAGAGAACCCACCAGCCCCGGCGACATCCTCCATGAGGAGTACCTGGCCCCATTGGGCATGACCCAGAAGGAGCTCGCAGATCACCTGGGCTGCGATGTCAAGGTCATCAACCGGATCGTCAACAGCCGGACCTCGGTGTCGGCCGAGATGGCGGTGAAGCTCGGCGCTGCATTCCGGACGACCCCGGAGTTCTGGCTCAACGCCCAGAAAGCCGTCGACCTCTACCGCGCGGAGAAGAAGCTCGGCAAGCTCCCGTCCCCACTGCTCAAGGCGAGCTGACGGCTCGCACGCCAACGTCGCGGAGTGCACGTTCTCACCGCTGAAGTGGTCAACGGATTCGATCGTGTTGTGCAGCACTGTGACACGCGGCACCCAAGAAAGGACGAGGGCGGGAGGCGGCTCCCGCCCGCCGAGTGCAGAGAGTGCCAAACTGCCGACCCCGGCACCGAGTGATCACACCGGTGCCGAGCTTTAGAAAGTTGGGAAGTCGGACACCTCAGCTCAACTTCCAAAGATCATCAAGCGTGGCACCGCTGGTCGACTGAGGCCCGCAGGCGCCCCGCCCCACTGTCATCCCGAGCGAGGCCCGCAGGGCCGAGTCGAGGGATCCCCTCAGGTCATCGAACCGGCCGCCGCGAACCGCCATTCTCGTACAACCGCCGCGAGAGATCCCTCGACTCGCGGCTGCGCCGCTCGCTCGGGATGACGTTACTCGAGCCCTCCGGGCTCGGTGACTCCCCCTCGCCAGCGAGTGGCCGTAAGTCCGTCCGACCCCCTCTCCTGCCCGGCTGGCACCGTGCATGCGACCCCCTCAGACACGGCCACGCATCGCTGCCGACGGTGAGTTCGGCCACGGCCGCCGAGGGCGGCCCGGGCTCATCGCCACACAAGAACCTCGAAAGACCCTTCGACTCGCCCGCTGCGCGGGCTCGCTCAGGGTGACCTTCGGCCTCAGGCCGAAGGTCACTGCGGGAGGACGGTGGTCGGGTCCGAGGTCAGGTTGTCGAGCACCGAGCCGTAGCAGTAGATCGAGGCGTCCGGAGTGTAGGTCCGGACGTCGACGTAGCCGTTCACTGGCGCGTAGTCCTGGAAGATCCCGTTGATCTGCCGGTTGGAGTACGGCGGCAGCATCATGTACTTGGTTTCGAGCTTGACGCCCGCTGAGTCGTAGAGCTCGATCGCCACCGCGACCTCGATGCCGGCGCCGTTGACGCAGCCCACGTTGGCGCGGACGTCGTCGTTCTCGCTCATGAAGATGATCCGCTTCTTCACCCCGGTCGGGATCATCCGGTCCGCCGGGATGCCCGGCAGCTCCTGGCCGAAGGTGCCCGCCACCTTGGCCGACGGCAGGTTGTAGGTCCGGCTCATCGCCAAGCAGCTCCGCTCCGCTCGCCTCGACCGCCAGGGCGCCGACCTGGTCCGGCTCGAGGCCGAACACCTCGTCGAGCACGTTGGCGTAGCGCACGCCAGCACCCGGCGCGAGCGAGAAAGTGTCGCTGTGGACCGCCGTCGCTGTTGTCGGCCCCCCGAGGCAGCCACAGCAGCTCGTAGGTGAGGTCGGTCGAGCCGACGTTGTTGAGGTCGACGTCAGTCCGGAAGAACGAGCCCTCGAGCCCGGCGGCGAGTGCGGCGGCCGGGATGAACGTCGTGTCTGACGACGGCACCTGCGGCAGGATCGTGGTCGGGTCCGAGGTCACGTTGTCGAGCATCGAGCCGTAGCAGTAGTAGAGGGCGTCGTCGCTGTCGGCCCACACGTCGACGTAGCCGTTGACCGGCGCGTAGTCCTCGAAGACCCGGTTGATCTGGTTGTTGGAGTAGGGCCCGAGGTCCATGGTCTTGGTCTCGAGCGGCTCGCCCTCGGCGTTGAAGACCCCGATGTTGATCGTGACCGGCTCGCTGCGTGCCGTTGACGCAGCCGACGTTGGCCCGGGAGTCGTCGTTCTCGCTGAGGAAGATGATGCGCTGCGGCTCGGTGCCCTGGATCATCTCGGTCGCCCGGATCGCGGGCAGGCCCTGGCCGAAGGTGCCGGCGGTCTCGCCTGCGGGGATGTTGTAGGTCCGGCTCATGCCGATGACCGACTCGGTGCTCGCCACCATCTTGAGCGCGCCGAGCGAGTCGGGCTCGAGGTCGAAGAGCTCGGTGAGGACGTTCTCGTAGCGCAGGCTCTGGCCGGCAGCGAGCGTGATCGGCTCGGACTCGACGGGCTCGGAGTTGTCCTCGCCGCGGGGCAGCCACTGGAAGTGAACCTCGGCCTCCTCGGTCCCGGTGTTGTTGATCTCGACGTCGGTCTGGAAGAACGCGCCCTGGGCGCCGGCCGCCACCGCCGCCGCCGGGATGAAGCGACTCGCGGCCATCCGGCGTCGGAACCCGTGCACTCACTGAAGACGTACACTCCGGCTTTCACCGGCTGCTGACGTACACGTGACCGTCCGAGAGCGCGACGCATCTCGACCGCCGGAGATTTCGTAGGACTCGTGGCTCGTCGACTAGCACCCGACTCGCGACGGGAGCGGACGGAGTGCTCACGCCCCCATACCGTGGAGCCAGTTTCCCGCAATATAGGCGAAGCCGCCCGCGACCGCGACAGCCCCGAGCGTCCCGCGGGAGATCGACGAATCCAACCTCAACCGGCGCCGACGGCGTGCTCACGTCGATCACCCGCAGACCTGACGCCGCTCGCGACGTACGCGTAGCCGCCCGAGACCGCGACATCCCGCTCACCAGTGGTCGATGAAGCCGACCTCGACCGGGGCGGATGGTGTGCTGACGTCGATCGACCACAAGGCCCTCACCTCGTCACCGTTGTCGTGGCCGCATGCGACGTACGCGTACGTCTCCTGAGACAGCGACGGCGCGGGCATACCCGGTCGTGTCCACGAGCGCCACCTCGACCGGCGCCGCAGGTGTGCTCACGTCGATGACTCGAAGCCCGACTGTAGCCAGCCGCGACATAGGCGTAGCGCCCGAGACCGCGACGTCCAAGGCCTGTGACCCGGCAGTGTCGACCGATGGCCGCACCTCTGGAGCGCCGATGGCGTCCCGACAGTGATCACCAAGAGACGGCTCGAACATCCGCGGAGCCCACACGTGGTTCGCCACGACTAGGCGTAGCTGCCCGATACCGCGATGGCGTGGGCGTCGCCCGACGCGTGTCAACGGAGCCGACCTCCACGCGGCACCGACGGGTTGGTGACGTCGATCACCCGGAGCCGGCTCTCATCAACCTGCGTCTCAGGTAGAAAGTAAATTCGATTGTACACAACGTAGGCGAAACCACCCTCCACCGCGAGGCTCTCGGCGGAGCCCGGGGTTTCGAGAGAGCCCACCTCCATCGGCGCCGACGGAGTGCTCACGTCGATCACCCGAAGGCCTCGGACCGACGAGTCCGCAAAGTAGACGTATCCGTCCGACAGCCGCGACCTTCCGCGGGGTGAGAGTCATACGGCAGGGCGGGATACTGACAAAGCCGACCTCGACCGGCGCCGACGGCGTGCTCACGTCGATCACCCGGAGACCCAGATCTTCGTCCCCCGACGTACGCGTAGCCGTCCGACACCGCGATTCCCGACGCGTAGCCTGGCGTGTCGACGAAGCCCACCTCCACCGGCGCAGACGGCGTGCTCACGTTGATCACCCGAAGGCCCGCCGCCCCGTCCGCGACGTAGGCGTAGCCACCTGACACCGCAACGCCGATTGGCGCCGGGCATGTCGATGGAGCCCACCTCGACCGGCGCCGACGGGCGTGCTCACGTCGATGACACGAAGACCCTCCCTGCCATCCGCGACGTACGCGTAGCTGCCCGACACCGCGACACCGTAGGCGGTTCCCGGCGTGTCCACGGAGCCCACCTCCATCGGCGCCGACGGCGCGCTCACGTCGATCACTCGGAGGCCCCCCATGGCCCGGGGGCTGAAGGGGTGGTGGGCGACATAAGCGTACCGGCCCGAGACTGCGACATCGGAAACCTGTGCCGTCGTCCATGCCAAGGAACCCCACCTCGACCGGCGCGGACGGCGTGCTCACGTCGATCACCAGCAGGGCCCTCCGACTCGACGACGTAAGCGTAGCCACCCGAGACCGCAATGGACCTGCCCGTTGTCCGGCAACGCGATGTCACCGACCACGTGTGGCGCCGAGGGATCCGAGACGTCGGCACATCAAGAGCCCGTTTGCTGCTCCCAAGTAGGCGTACCCACCGGAGACGGCGACCGCTTCAATCGAGCCCGGCGGGCAGCGGCCGACCAGCTCCGGGCAGTCCTGCGCGAGCGCGGAGATCGCGAATGCGCAGGTGAGCAGAGCGGCCAAAACGACTGCAGCGAAATGGGCCGGTCGGTTCGTGGTCTTCATCGGGTCCTCCTCCCGTGTTTAGCTGCCGTCACATGCGAATATGGGCTCTCCAGAGCGAGAAAGCATAAGGAAAACGTCCTGAAAACCTCCGGATTGCCGCCACCCCCGTTGCGGGTTGCTCGCAGCCCTGCGGTCCGCGGTGACGCGTCGGAGCCAGCGTGGCGGCCAGTCGTCGCTCCTCACACGCTCCCATTGCCGCTGGCCGCAGCTGCTGCCTCTCGCCGACTTCCGGGGTCACGCACGGCCCGCAGGTCGGTGGGCGTGCCGGTCGTGATGGGCAAGCGGTGCTGCTGCTCCCGGTTAGCGACCGGCCTCGGGGACCGACAGACCACGGCAGATCTTTCGCGCCAGTCGATCAGCGATCTCGGTGTGCCGCGGAACCGCCTCGACGTCGCCGGTGTTGGGGTTGCACCACAGCGAGTGCGCCGATCCATCCCGCTTGAGGAAGCAGCCATGCTTGCGGAGGTGTCTGAGGAGGGCGGCCCGCTTCATCCGACGGTGATGATCTCTCGGATCGCGTCAGCAGGCACCCCCCGCAGGGCGTCCGTTCGCCGATCGTCGAGGATGAGGACGACGGCTTCCCGGAGGCTCTCCAGGCACTCGTCCTTCGTTCTGCCCTGACCATTCGCGCCGGGAAGCTCGGGGCAGAAGGCGATGAACCACTCGCCGTCCCGCTCGATCACGGCCGTGAACTGATTGGTCACGAGGACCTCCCCATACCACGCGCCATTATGACATCAAGCGGACGCGGGTTTCATCCGTCTGTTGAGCATCGACGCGCGCGGTGGATCCACGCCCTGGACCACACGGTCGCTGTCGCTTCTGCTTGCGGTCTGTTCTCAGCTCGGATTGGAGGGTTTGGAGGGCGCTACCACGTCGGGACCTCGCGCCAGCCTGGGAAGGGGCCGATCTTGATCTTCCAGCCGGTATACGATGACGGGTCACGAACAGCGCGGAGATTGGTAAGGGTCTTGAGCTTGGCCAGCAGCTCGTCGTACGGCAGGGTGTGGAGCGGCGGCTTGGTCAGGTCGGGCATCGGCCACAGGAAGAATCTCGCCGCCGCTCGCCGAGGCGAGCCACCTGCCGTCCGGCGAGAACGCCAGGGTGTTGACGAGCGTCGCGGTGGCCGATGCAGCAGGTGCGGCTCCTCGCCGGTGACCCGGCCGACCCGCACCACACCGTTGCTGCTCACCGGTGGCGATCCGCTCGCCGGCCGCGTCGATCGCCACGGCGACAACGTCCTTCTCGTGGCTGGTGACGCGACGCTGGGCGCCCGTGGCCAGATCCATGACGATCACCGGGCCGGATGGGTTGTACCTGTCGCAGACCGCGATCATCGTGCGGCCGGACCTGCTCAGCGCCACGTCGCTCCACGTCCCCTCACCGCAGATCCTGGTGCGCTCGCCGGTCAAGAGATCCCACCGGTAGACGCCTCCGTCCCCACCGGACATCAGGCTGCCGTCAGCCGCGAAGCCGAGTGAGGTGACGCTGCCCTCGAACGAGTTGCGGCTGTCCGGGTCGCGCAGGGGAAACGACCGGGTCGCACCCGACTCCAGCTCGATGATGTGGAGCGCCCCAGGCTCCGGCGCCCATCCATCGGCAGCGGCTGCAAAGCCCAGCCGGGTGTCGAGAGCAGCCGGCTGCAGACACCTCGGCGGGACCCCCTCGAGGCTTTCGCGGCGGCGCGCCGTCCGGGTTCGACCAGATAGGCCCCGAGTCCGATCGTCGCCACCACACTGCCGAGCCCGTCGCGTCGGCCGCAATGCCCTGGCAGCAGTACCCCTCACCGAGCGCGATCAGGCGCTGGCGCCCATCCTCGGACGACAGCGGCCACAGGCGGGCACCGTCAAAGCCGCACGAGGCGAGGAAGCGGGAGTCGGCGGTGAACGCCAAATCGAACACCATCTGGGTGTGTCCCTTGAGCACCCTCGGATAGGCGATGTCAGCGACCACAGCGCCAGCTCGAAGGAGTCCCGCCCGCGGCAGCCCAGCGGGCCTTGCGGTCGAATCCGACCGCACCGAACGCAAACTCGCCCGGGGCCCGGAGCACCCGGGCCGCGGCGTCCGGAGGATCGTCGAGGCTCCACACCAGGGCGCCGCCCGTCGAGCCCCACCCGAGCCTCGACCCGGAGGCGTCGAAGCTGAGGCGAGAGTACCTCGAGGGGGCTGGAGCGTCGAGGGTACGAGGGGCTGCGTCCCCCCCGCCATCGGCCACACTCTGAACCCGCCGCTCGCGTCGGCCGATGCCAGCCGGGAGCCGTCGGGCGCGAACCGAGATGTGACCCCCGCCGGGTGGTTTCCGAGCGAGCGCTCACGCCCCACATCCAGTCCGGCAAGGCCGAGCAGATGCACCGCGGCTGTCCTCACCGTACGCCAGCCAGCTCAGCTGGAGATCGATCGCCGCCGGCGGAAACCCAGGCAGGCTCGACCCGGAATCCGGCGGGAGGTTGCCAACGCGCGACGAGCCGCGACGACCGGTCGGCGAGCGACCAGACGCGCACCGCACGTTCGGTCGTGCCGGGCTCGCCTGCGCCGAACGTGGCGATTGTGTCCTCATCGAGAACCAGCAGCTCTGTCGCCTCGGCTGGCAGGACGCCGATCTCCTCGCCTTCGACTCCGAAGATGCGGATGCTGGGTCGCCTTCGAGCCAGCTCAGCAGTCGGTCTCCGGAGGGAGTGAAGGCGACACCGCGCAGTTTGAGCTTCTCCGGCAGACCTGGAATGCGGAGCTGCTCGCCGCCGCCGTCGGAAAGAACGGTGATGTCCGGATAGAACCCGCCGCAGGCGAGGTGGCGGCCGGCCAGGCTGAAAGCCGCTTCAAGGCACTGCCCGGCGTCCGCCACGAAGAAGGTCGGTGGCCCGGCCCAGAGCGACTCGACGGCGAGCTGGCGGGCCTCGGCCGAATCCGACACTTCGAGGCTCGCACGGGCAAAGGCGAGGGCCGCAGCCGGGTTGCGGTCGAGCTCGACGCGGCCGAGGGCGATCAGCTTGCGCGCCTCGGCGCGGCGGGTCTCCTGCACGCTGCGGCGCCAGAGCAGGGAGAGGGCGCGCCGCCACCGCAAGCAGCACCACGATGCGCAGCGGTCGCGGCTGCGCGCCGGCGGCGGCGGCGCCGGGTCGGCGAGCGAGGTCATCGCCGCGGCGAAGGCCTCCTCGAGCTCGGACAGGGCCGCCCGGGTAGCGCTCCCGCCAGACCGCATACTCGCGGTACGACGCCCCGGCTCCACAGCAGGTCGTCCGGCCTGCCCTTCTCCTGCCACAGGTGCGCCGCCTGGCGGAGCTGGTCGCGCAGCAGGGCGCCCTCGGCGTCCTGCGCCTGCCAGCGCACCAGGCGAGGCCAGCTCGCGAGCAACGACTCGTGGATGATCTCGACGCGGCGCGTCGGCCGCTCGTCGTCGTCCTGGGCTCGATAGCCGGTCAGCAGCGGGCGTCGATGAGCTCACGCAGCACCTCGGCGGCCGATTCGCGGGCTCCCCCCCTGTCATCCTGAGCGAGGCCGTCCGACGGCCGAGTCGAAGGATCTCCTCCGTGTGGAGGCCGCTGCTTCTCCGATAGTTCGAGTGCTGTCGGCGTCTGGGGATCCCTCGACTCGGCGGCCTGCGGCCGCCTCGCTCGGGATGACGGGGTTGTTGCGATCGGCTGTCGAAAGACCGAGAGCAGCTCGTCCACCTCGCGGACCGCCCGCGTCCCCTCGGCGGTCACCAGGTTGCGGAACAGCTCCCGCACGATCGGCAGCCGTTCGGCGCCGATCCGCTCCAGCGTCGCCTCGGCGTGCTTCGCCAGGGCGCCGGCCACGCCGCCGATCCGCTCGTAGGCCTCGCCGGTGAGCAGCCGCTCCTCGCGGTCCCGCTCCTCCCACAGGCGGTGCACGGCAAAGGCCATCAGGGGCAGCGCACCCCGCTCGCCCTCCACCTCGGCGATCATCCGGTCCACCAGCAGCTCGCTCGAGAAGCGATACAGCATGCGGGCCGCCGGCTCCTTCAGGGCGCGCCGCAGCCCCTCGGGCGTGGGCGGCGGCAGCGGGGTCAGGTCCTTGAAGATGGGCGCGATCGGCTCGTACTGCTGGCAGCGGTAGAGATAGTCGTCCCGCATGGCGAGCACCAGGTGGACGTCGGCGGCGTCCACCAGCCGGCGCAGCAGCGCGATGAAGCTCGCCTGCACCTCGGGCGGGTTGAGCGTGAACAGCTCTTCGAATTGGTCGACGACGAGCACCGCCTCCCTGAACTGCCCGCGCCAGCGGGCAACCACGGCCAGGGCCGTGTCGCCGTCGTTGAACCCGAGCAGCCGCGCCATCGCCGCCGGGTCGCCCGAGTGATCGGGCGCCAGGGCTCGCGCCAGCGACAGCACCGGCGCCTCGCCGGGGGTGAAGACCACCACCCGCCACCCGGGCGGGGCGCGCGGGACCACCCCGGCCCGCAGCAGCGAGCTCTTGCCCACCCCCGAGGGGCCGATCACCGCCAGCAGCCGGCGGGCGCTGATCTTCCGCCACAGCGCCGCCGCCTCGGCCTCGCGGCCGAAGAAGCGGTCGGCGTCGGCCTCGGTGAAGGCGGCCAGGCCGGGGTACGGGTTCTGCTCCGTCCTCCGGTGATGGGGGCGCCTCGGGGATTGCCAGTGGAGTCTCGGCGGGCGTGGTGACCGCACGGACCTCGGCGATCAGCCGGTAGCCGCGCTTGCGGATGGTCTCGATGTAGCGGGGGCTCTGGGCGTCGTCACCGAGGGCGTTGCGCAGCTCCCCGATCCGGCTGGTGAGGGTGCTGTCGGACACGAACTCGGTCTGCCACACGGTGTCGAACAGCGTGTCCTTGCTGACCACCTGGCCGGCGTGCGCCACCAGGCAGAGCAGGACGTCGATCGCCTTCGACTCGAGCTGGACCGAGACCCCTCCCCGGGTGAGCCGGTTCAGGGTGGGCTCGACCAGCCACTCCCCGACGAGGAACGGCTGGCCCTCCTGAAGGATCGCCGAAACTTGGCTGGACACGCTGTGGCCATTGTAGGTCGCGGGCGCATGGCCCACAACACCGCCGGCGGCCGTCGTTTCGGTCCGCAGCGACCGGGACCGGAAGGGGACCACCTCGCTCATTTGCCCGCAGCCTCGTCAGCCACGCCTGCTTGCGCCTCCCTGCGGTCAATGTGGAGCCCTCACGCCGGCGAAGCATGACGAAAACCTCCGGATAACCTCCGGATCTTGATTCCGGTGCCAGGTGCGGCGATTGAGCCTGATTGCGGTGGCAGGCACCGCGACTGCGTGGCATGCCGAGCGCACCCTCGCTGCCGAGCTCGATGGAATCCCATGCCGGGCGGTCGGATAGGCTGGCACCGTGCGAGGTGCCGTGGTCAACGCCGGTGGATCGCCTGCTGGGTCAGGTGGCGACGACGCGAGGCAGGACCCCGCTGGGCCTCCCGAAGTGCGGTACGGCGTCGGCCACGCCTCGCGGGTCGACGGAACCCCGGCATAGCTTCTCCGCGGCTTCCCAGGCTGCGCGGCCGCCGTGCTTGCGCAACTGCTGCGCGACCCCACCGGTGCCAGGCTTTGGGAACTTAGGAAGTCGGACATCTCGGTTCAACTTCCAAAGATCTTCAAGCCTGGCACCGGACGGTTTGGACCCACGAGACGAGCCGTGGGCTGTGATCACGCCACGCGGATGAGAGATTCACAGGAGTGCTGCCCGATGTTGAGATGTCAACTCATGGTTGACAACAGTCAATCATCGGTTTACACTTATGCCGTGATACGAACGTGGCGGCACAAGGGCCTGAAAGAGCTCTTCGAGAATGGCCGGAGCCGCCGGGTTCGTCCTGACCTGCAGGCACGAGCGCTCTTGATGCTCGATGCGCTGGACGCTGCGACCATGCCATCGGATCTCCATCTTCCGGGGTTCGATTTCCATCAACTTCGGGGACATCGGCCGCCGCGTTACTCGGTCCATGTGAACGGCCCATGGTGCATCACCTTCGAGATGCGGGAAGGTGACGCACTCCGGGTGGATCTGGAGCAGTACCATTGAGCTTCTCCGATGAGAATCGAGTCAAGGAGGCCGACCGTGGCTGACGTCAGGGGCAGGGCCCCGAATCACCCCGGCACTCTGTTGCGCGAGATCGTGCTCCCCGCGATGCGCGTGAGCATCGCGCAGGCCGCTCGCGAGATGGGTATCAGCCGGCAGCAGTTGCACAAGATCCTCGCCGGGAACGGCAGGGTGACCGCAGAGATGGCCGCGCGGCTCGGCAAGTACTGCGGCAACGGCCCGCAGCTTTGGCTCAACATGCAGAACGCCTTCGATCTGTGGCACGCCCAACGCGCTCTCGCCGCCGAGCTCGACGGAATTCCATGCCGGGCGGTCGGATAGGCCGGCGCCAATAGCGGTTGTCATCGGCGCACTCAGTGGGTCGTTCCCTTGCCGTGCTGAGCCACGAGCTTTCGGATCTCATCCGGATCAGTGATGGCGTTCTTCCGTACCATCGTCGCTCCCCTTGGATTTCGCGCCGCCTCAGAACTCACCTTAGGGTGCCAGGTACGGTGGTTGATGTTGTGATGATTGCGCACACCGTCGACGGACGCATGAAGTGGGCAGAAGTCCGAGGATCCTCAATTGGTCGCGTCAGCGTCTCCGAGGTAGTTACTCATCATCGTCTCCAGTTCGCGAATCACTGCGAGGGAGGCGCCCAGTTCACGAAGCCGCCCCAAGATCCTCTCGCACTGACTCCTGTCTCGTAGGGCAAGCGCGCTCAAGAACAGGTTTACAAGACCGTCTTCCAGATCGTCACCCACATAGATCGCCCGTCGTCGGACCTCAAACGCCAGCTGGTCAAGTTCAAGAGTCTGCTTGCTTTCTGAAAGGCCAGAAAGCGCAAAACCGAGTGCGTTGTAAAGGAGGCGCTCTTCGTACGTCGTGAGTGTGTCGGGCTGTCGCCAGCACAGAACAGACAGTCCGTAAGCCAGTATCAAGTCATCCCTCTCCTCGTCCATTAGCTTCTTTCGGATGAGGCAATAGCGGTTCCTGCAGAACGAAGAGGCAACGTCAACGAAGTTGGGAGACAGGGGGTCGAAACTCCGTTCGGCAGCTTCCAAGTAAGGCATCGCCGTCTGAGGATCGTTTGCCTGCACGTACTCGGCGCCGACCAGGTAATTAAGATGTCCACGCCAGTTTGGGTCTCTTTCGATTTTGAGCAATCCGAATAGGACCGTTAACCGATGATCCCGCGACCAATCATCGAAGTTCTGAAGATAGCTATCCAGGCCAGCGGGGACCTCGCCTGTCTCATCAGAGCCGGAGTACCAATCGTAGGGCACTTCTGACTTCCAGCTGCTCACTGACTGTGGACGGGGACTATCCGCTGTCCACTATCAGACTCGTTCCCAGGCCGAGACGACGGCCGTCGTAGCGGTCGCGGGTGACCTCCTTGCACCAGTCGCGGTGCTCGAGGTACCAGTCCACGGTCTGGCGCAGGCCCTGCTCGAAGCTGTTGCCGGGCCGCCAGCCGAGCTCCTGCTCGATCCGCCGGGAGTCGATCGCGTAGCGACGGTCGTGGCCCGGGCGGTCGGTCACGAAGGTCACCAGGTCGCGGCGGCTGCTGCGGTCGGCGCGCGGCTGCAGCTCGTCGACGATGTCGCACAGCAGGTGGACGACCTCGAGGTTGGTGCGCTCTGTGCGGCCGCCGACGTTGTAGGTGCGGCCGGCGCGGCCGTGGCGGACGACCCGGTCCACCGCCGCGCAGTGGTCGGCGACGTAGAGCCAGTCGCGGACGTTGCCGCCGTCGCCGTAGACCGGCAGCGGCTTGCCGGCGACCGCGTTGCCGATCATCAGCGGGATCAGCTTCTCCGGGAACTGGAAGGGGCCGTAGTTGTTGGAGCAGTTCGACAGGGTCACCGGCAGGCCGTAGGTGCGGTGCCAGGCGCGCGCCAGGTGGTCGGCCGCCGCCTTGGAGGCCGAGTAGGGGCTCGACGGGTCGTAGGGGGTGTCCTCGCTGAACAGCCCATCGGCGCCGAGCGAGCCGAAGACCTCGTCGGTCGAGACGTGGTGGAAGCGGACGTCGGCGCGGCCGGCCCAGGCGGCGCGCGCCGCCTCGAGCAGCACCGCGGTGCCGCGCACGTTGGTGTCGATGAAGTCGAGCGGCGCGTCGATCGAGCGGTCGACGTGGCTCTCGGCGGCGAAGTGGACCACGGTGTCGATGGCGTGCTCCGCGAACAGCGGCGCGCACCGTCTGCGCGTCGCGGATGTCGCCGTGGACGAAGATGTGGCGGTCGCCCCAGCGCTCGGCGACGCCGCGCAGGCTCGCCGGGTGGCCCGCGTAGGTGAGGGCGTCGAGGTTGACGACGCGCACCGTGCCGGTCACTCGCGAGCAGGTGGCGCACGAAGTTGCAGCCGATGAAGCCGGCGCCGCCGGTGACCAGCACCGAGCGCGGGGTGTGGGCCGGCGCGCTCATGGCTCGAAGCATGGGGAGCTCGGCGTCGGTCACGCGGTCCAGGGTACTCCAGCCGAGGTCGCGGCCGGAGAGGATCGGCTCGAGCCCGGCGAGCGGCCACGCGATGGCGATCCGCGGGTCGTTCCAGGCGATGCCGCGCTCGTCGCCGGGGTCGTAGAAGTCGCTGCACTTGTACTGGAACTCGGCGACCTCGCTCAGCACCAGGAAGCCGTGGGCGAAGCCCTCGGGGGCGAACAGCATCCGGCGGTTGTCCTCGCTGAGCTCGGCCGCCGTCCAGCCGCCGAAGTGCGGGCTGCCGCGCCGGATGTCGACCGCGACGTCGAAGACGCGGCCGCGGGTCACCCGCACCAGCTTGGCCTGCGGCTGCCGGAGCTGGTAGTGGAGGCCGCGCAGCACGCCGCGGACCGAGCGCGAGTGGTTGTCCTGGACGAAGCGGTGGTGGATCCCGACCTCCGCGAAGGTGCGCTGGTTGTAGGACTCCAGGAAAAAGCCCCGGTTGTCCTCGTGGACCCGCGGCTCGAGCAGGACGACGCCCGGCAGCGGGGTCTCAATCCGACGCACGGCCCGCCCCGTCATCGCGCAGGATGTCGGCCAGGTAGCCGCCGTAGCTCGAGCCGCCGGCCTGCTCGGCCGCTGCGCGGAGCTCCGTCGGTGGTGATCCAGCCGTTGCGCCAGGCGATCTCCTCCAGGCAGCCGACCTTGAGCCCCTGCCGCTCCTCGATCGCCTCGATGAAGTTCGAGGCCTCGATCAGGCTGCGGTGGGTGCCGGCGTCGAGCCATGCGAAGCCGCGGCCGAGCGGCTCGACCCGGAGGCTGCCGCGCTCGAGGTAGACCCGGTTGAGGTCGGTGATCTCGAGCTCGCCGCGGGCGCTCGGCCGCAGTGCGGCCGCGACCTCGCAGACGTCCGGGCCGTAGAAGTAGAGGCCGGGCACGGCGTAGTGGCTGCGCGGCTGCTGCGGCTTCTCCTCGAGGCTCAGCGCGCGCCCGTTCGGCCCGAGCTCGACCACCCCGTAGCGCTGGGGATCGCGCACCCAGTAGCCGAAGATCAGCGCGCCGTCCTCGAGTCGCGCGCACTGGCGCAGCAGGCCGGACAGGCCGTGGCCGTGGAGGATGTTGTCGCCGAGCACGAGGCACGCGGGCGACCCGTCGAGGAACTCGCGGCCGAGCAGGAAGGCCTGCGCGAGGCCTTCCGGGCGCGGCTGGACGCAGTAGTCGAAGCGCATGCCGACGCTGCCGCCGTCGCCGAGGAGCTCGCGGAAGGAGGGCAGGTCGCGGGGGGTCGAGATGACCAGCACGTCGCGAATGCCGGCCAGCATGAGCAGGCTCAGCGGGTAGTAGACCATGGGCTTGTCGTAGACCGGGAGGAGCTGCTTGCTGATCACCCGGGTGACGGGGTGCAGCCGGGTTCCCGATCCGCCGGCGAGGACGATGCCTTTCATCGGCGCGCCCCTCCTGGGCACGACCCGCCGGCGTGGCCGGGGGCCGGCCACGGAGTCTAACATGCTCGGAGCGTGAGGGCAGAGGCGCCACGACTGCACCCAGACCGTGGCTTCGAGGCGGCCTCTGCCCTCACGCTCCGAGGAGGATGCGCCGCGCGCATCCCGGTGAAAGCATGGAGAGAAGGACTGCTTCATGATTGACGCTCATTCGCCTGCGATTCGTCGCCTTTGATGCCGCCCGGCCCGCTTTCGCGCCCGCTCTCGTCACGGCGACTTGTCACGGCGTAGCCGGACTTGTCACGGCGCAGCCAGAGGCGACTTGTCACGGCGTAGCCAGAGGCGAAGCCGGAAGCCGGAAGCCGAAGCACGAAGCCGGATGCCCGTGCCCGAGTGACGTTGCGTCACCTCGATCGTCCCATTCGGAGACGGAGACGGAGACGGAGACGGAGACGGAGCGATGGAGAGGGAGACGGGTTTGCACCCGAACGAACGAATCCCCGGGCGCTCACAGCCTTTTCCGGTGCATCAAATCACGCCGCGCCGCGGTACCCATGTCGGTCAGCCAGACCCGCTGGATGGGTCGACTGGCCGGCAAGCCTCGCGGAGGGGGCGGGACCGATGCCAGACAGCAAGGGCACAGTGCTCGCGGTCGATGACGATCCAGGGGCACTCGAAGCGCTGGCGGAAGCGCTCAGCACGCTGCAGTTCCGGGTGTGGGGGGCGACCGACGGCGGCTCGGCACTCGCCCTTGCCCAGCGCCACCAGCCCGACGTCATCCTGCTCGACGTGATGATGCCGGGGATGGACGGGTACGAGCTGTGCTCCCTGCTCAAGCAGGATCCGGAGACCCGCCTCATCCCGGTCGTCTTCCTGACCGGGCACGGCACGCGCGAGGCGCGCATCCACGGACTCGAGGCCGGCGCCACCGACTTCCTCAGCAAGCCCTGCGACCTGGTCGAGCTCGAGGTCCGCGTCCGTAACCTGGTCGAGTTCCGGCGGCTGACTCTCGAGCTCGACTCGGCGGAGCAGATGGTGTTCACGATCGCCCGCACGGTCGAGGCCCGCGACCCGGACACCTCCGACCACTGCGAGCGGCTGGCCCAGCTCGGCGTCCGCCTCGGCCGGCGCCTCGGGCTCGGCGAGGACGATCTGACGGCGCTGCGCCGGGGAGGCTACCTCCACGACCTCGGCAAGGTCGGCATCCCCGACTCGGTGCTGCTCAAGCCGGGCCCGCTCGACGCTGCCGAGTGGGGCACCATGAAGCGCCACGTCGAGATCGGGGTCGAGATCTGCTCGCCGCTGCGCTCGCCTGCGGCCGGTGCTGCCGCTGATCCGCCATCACCACGAGCGCTTCGACGGCTCGGGCTACCCCGATGGCCTGGCCGGCGGGGACATCCCGCTGCTGGCGCGGGTCTTCCAGGTGGTGGACGTCTACGACGCGCTCACCAACGATCGCTGCTACCGCAAGGCTCTGAACCGCGAGACCGCGCTCTCCGTGATGGTCGACGAGACGAACCACGGCTCCTGGGATCCGGAGGCGTTCGAGGCCTTCGTCCTGATGCTCGAGAGCGAGGGCGCGGACTGCGTGGCCGACGCGGCCTGCGGCTAGGAGCGCGTCGGGCAGAGGCCCCTCGGCGCACGCGGGTCGTAGGCCTCCGGGTGTGCGTGAGGCGTTGCGGTCGCTGGCTGGCCTACGCCCCACGCGCGCCGAGAAGGATGCGCTGCGCGCATCTTGAAGATCGGGAAACCACGAAAGCACAGTCGCTCGGCCTCAGCGGGAACCGCCGAGGGTCCGCGGCCGCGTCATCGCCTCCGGCGACAGCAGCCGGTCGAGCTCGGCGTCGTCGAGGTCGCCGGCTGCGCGCACGATCTCGCGCACGCCGCGGCCGCTTGCCAGCGCCTCCTTGGCGATCGCGGACGCGCGTTCGTAACCGAGCACGGGCACCAGCGCGGTGACCAGGCCGATCGACCCCTCGACCATGGCATGCATCCGCTCGCGGTTGGCGGTGATGCCGACGATGCAGCGCTCGCTCAGCGTGCGCACGCCGGCGGCGAGCATGTCGAGCGACTCGAACAGCGCAAAGGTGATCACCGGCTCCATCACGTTGAGCTGGAGCTGGCCGGCCTCGGCGGCGAGGGTGATGGTGAGGTCGTTGCCGATCACCTGGAAGGCGATCTGGTTGACCACCTCGGGGATCACCGGGTTGACCTTGCCGGGCATGATCGAGGAGCCGGGCTGCATCGCGGGCAGGTTGATCTCGCCGAGCCCGCAGCGCGGGCCCGATGAGAGCAGGCGGAGGTCGTTGCACATCTTGGAGAGCTTGACCGCGACCCGCTTGAGGACGCCGGAGAACATCACGAAGGCGCCGGTGTCGGGCGTCGCCTCGACCAGGTTGGGGGCGGCCACCAGCTCGAGGCCGGAGATCCGGGCCAGCTCGGCGATCGCGAGCGCGGGGTAGCGCGGGTCGGCGTTGATCCCGGTGCCGATGGCGGTGCCGCCGAGGTTGACCTCGAGGAACAGCCGCGCGGTCTCCTCGAGGCGCGCGATGTCCTCGGCGGTGGTCACGGCGAAGGCCTCGAACTCCTGGCCGAGGGTCATCGGCACGGCGTCCTGGAGCTGGGTGCGGCCCATCTTGAGGGCGTCGCCGAACTCGTCGGCCTTGGCCCGCAGCGCGCCCTCCAGCTCGCGCAGCGCCGAGACGAGCTCCGCCATGCGCAGGATCAGGGCGACCCGGACCGCCGTCGGGTAGACGTCGTTGGTCGACTGCGACAGGTTGACGTGGTTGTTGGGGTGGCAGGTGGCATAGTCGCCGAGCGGGCGGCCGAGCAGCTCGAGGGCGCGGTTGGCGATCACCTCGTTGGCGTTCATGTTGGTCGAGGTGCCGGCGCCGCCCTGGATCACGTCGACCACGAAGTGGCCGTGCCAGTGGCCGTCGATCACCTCCTGGCAGGCGCGGTCGATGGCGTCGGCGATCTCGTCGGGGAGCAGGCCGAGGGCGTGGTTGGCGCGCGCGGCCGCCTGCTTGACCATGGCGAGCGCCCGCACCAGGTGCGGGAAGTGGGCGAGCCGGATGCCGGTGATGGGGAAGTTCTCGACCGCGCGCAGGGTCTGGATGCCGTAGCGCGCGTCGGCCGGCACCGCGCGCTCGCCGAGCAGGTCGTGCTCGGCGCGGGTCGCTCCGGGGCGGTAGACCAGGTCCCAGCCGGCGCGGCGGGCGACCGTGTACTGGAGGCGCCGCACCATCACCCGGGCGACCTGGGCGAACAGCCGCATGGCGGCCGGGGCATCGGCGGAGAGAGCTGCCCGGACCTTCGCGGCGTCGAGCTCGATCACCTCGAGCTCGGTCACCGCGCGCGCCGTGGCGGCGTGGATGCCGGGCTCGAGCAGGGCCGCCTCGCCGGCGGTCTCGCCCGGACCGAGCGCCACCACCGGGCCACTCGCCTCGACGCCGCCGGCGCGCAGCTCGAGCTGGCCGGCGACGATCAGGGAGCAGGCGTCGCGGGAGTCGCCGGCCCGGAACAGCTCCGTGCCGGCTGCGAGCCTCCGGCGCACCGCGAGGGCTGCCAGCCGGTCGAGGACCTCGTCCGGAAGATCGTGGAAGATCTCGAAGCGGCGCAGCGTCTCGGCAGTGGCGTCCATGGCTCCCTCCGTCCGCCCACGCTAGGCGATCCGCTGCGCGAATCGCAACTGCCGGGCGGGCGGAGGGGTGCCGGCGGCCGTCCTTGCCGCGTCTGATTCTGAGGGGGCTTGACAGCAGCGAGTTGGTGTACTATGACAGTAGTACACCTCGGCCGGCGGGCCGGGGAAGGAGCAGCCTTGACCAGGACCCTCGCCATCGATCCGGCCGACGCCATCCCGATCTGGAAGCAGATCGAGGACGGGGTCCGGCGGCTGGTGGTGGCAGGCGCGCTCACGCCGGGGATGGCGGTGCCGTCGGTCCGCGAGCTCGCCCGCGACCTGCGGGTCAACCCGGCCACGGTGTCCAAGGCCTACCAGCGCCTGACCGACTCTGGCGTGCTGGAGGTGCGGCGCGGCGAGGGCACCTTCGTCGCCGCGCGACCGGCCGGGTCAGTCAGCGCCGAGCGGCGCGAGCTCCTGGCCGACGAGGCGCGACGCTACGCCGAGTCGGCCGCGGCCATTGGCGCGACCCGGGACGAGGCGGAGGCGGCGGTGGGGGAGGCCCTCGACGAGCAGGGCGGCCGTCGTGGAGGAGGTGGATCGTGAGCGCTGTGAGTGGCGATGTGGTGACGCTCGACAGCCTGACCGTGCGCTACGGGCGGCGGGCCGCGGTCGAGGAGGTGTCGTTGGGTGTGGCGGCGGGGTCGGTGTACGCCCTGCTCGGCCGCAACGGTTCGGGCAAGACGTCGACCGTGCGCTGCCTGCTCGGCCAGTGGAAGCCGTCGGGCGGCCAGGCGCGGCTGTTCGGCCGCGACGTCTGGCGCCACCGCAGCCGCCTGATGGCCCGGGTCGGCGTGGTCCCGGAGCGCTCCGAGGTGCCGCCGTCGATGACCGCCGACCAGCTCGAGTGGTTCTTCCGCTCGCTGTACCCGAGCTGGGACTGCCCGGGATACGCCGCCCGCCTCGAGCGCTTCGCGGTGCCGCGGCGGCGGGCCTTCGGCACGATGTCCAAGGGCCAGCAGCGCCAGCTCTCCCTGGCGCTCGCCCTCGCCACCTCGCCCGAGCTGCTGGTGCTCGACGACCCGACCCTCGGCCTCGATGCGGTGGCGCGACGGGAGCTCTACGAGGAGCTGATCGGCGAGCTCGCCGATCGCGGAACGACCGTTTTCGTGGCCTCCAACGACATCGCCGGCATCGAGGCGGTGGCGGACCGGGTCGGCATCCTGCGCGGCGGCCGGCTGGTCGTCGACGAGGAGCTCGAGGGGCTCAAGGCCCGCTTCCACCGGTTGAGCGCCGCGGCGGAGCCGGTCCTCGACGAGGCCGCGCGCGGCGCCGAGGTGGTGGCCTCGCGGCGCGTGGCGGGCGGGGTGGAGGCGGTGGTGCGCAGCCCGCGCGCCGCCGATCCCGAGCACCTCGGGGGCCCGAGCCTCGAGGTCCACCCGATGTCGCTCGAGGAGATCTTCGTCGCGCTGTGCGGCGAGCCGGACGGGAGGGAGCCATGAAAACCGTGGCCGTGGTGGCGTGGCGCGAGATCGTCGAGCACCGGATGTTCGTGGCCGCTGCCGGGGCGGCACTGCTGCTGATCCTGGTAGTGCCGCTCGCCTCGGATCTGTTCAAGGCCTCGCCGGTCGACGTCCGCGAAGCGTTGATGGTGTGCATGGCGCTCGGCTTCATCCCGCTGAGCGCAGTCATTCTCGGCGCCTCGACGGTCTCGGGAGCGATGGCTGCGGGGCGCTTCGGCTTCTTCCTCTCCAGGCCTCTGTCGGCCACAGCCGTCTGGACCGGGAAGTTGACCGGCGTACTGGCGGTCGTCTTGGTGTGCGAGGCAATCATCCTCGCGCCGGCGGTGGTCGCCGGCAATCCCAATGGAGCCGTTGACGCAGCTGTTGAGAGAGTCACTGGGGTCGTCGAGGAGAGCGTCTATGACCTCTATGGATGGTGGTGGGACGCCCCCCTCAGCCGCGAGGGGATGCTGCTCATTCTGGCAGTCGTGCTTCCTGTGACCCTGGTCCTGCTGGCGCACGCCGTGGCGACCTTGTGGCGCGGCCGTACCCTGTGGCTCATCCTCAACGTGCTCACGCTGGTTGCTGGCTCGGCCATCGCGTGGCTGTGCGTGCGGCCCTTGGTGGAGAACGGGGCCACGGCTGCGACGGCCGTGGTCGCGATCGCCATGGCGGCGGCGGCGCTGGTCGCGCTGGCTTGCGTGCCCCTGGTCCAAGTGGCGGTCAGCGGCGTCGACCCTCGCCGCCACCACCGGGTCTTCTCGGTGACGATCGCGGCGGCCGTCGTCGTTCTGTTCGGCGGCGTTGCGGCCTATGTGGCCTGGCTGACGGCGCCGCACGCCTCCGACCTGCTGCGAGGAACAATGCTGTGGCCGACGGGAGAACAGGACCTGGAGATTCAGGGGAGCGCCGATGGGCGCTGGATCGCAGTGTCAGGTCACCCGGCCGGTCGGCTGGACTACAAGGCGAGGTTCCTCATTGACCTCGGCTCCTCCACCGCCGTACGGATTAACCCCATGCGCTCCGGTAGTGAACTGGAGTTCTCCGGCGTGGCTTTCTCCGGAGATGGCAGCCGGGCGGCATGGCTCAACGAGATAGGTGAACTCTACGTTCAGATCCGATATGCCGACCTCGACGAGGCGACCGGTGGATGGCACGACACCACCATCGTCATGGGGGGCAGCGCGCATCTCGCGCTGTCAGTGGACGGCAATCACGTCGCCACCATTGACGATAGAACCCTTTCGGTGAGTACCTTTCCTGGAGGTCACCTGGTGGGATCAGTTCCGCTGCCGGGGTACTACTGGCGTGCGCCCATCTGGTTCGGCCCCGGCGACATAGTACGTGTGATCGGACAGGGGTTTCGGAGCACCCCGGAGAGAGATGCGTTGTTCGTCACCGAGTACCACCTGACGACGCGGGAGATTCGCCGCTCCGTCCTCAGGGAGGCAGATTCTGCATGGGATGTTGCGTTTGACACGCAGCGTCATCGGATCCTCTTTCGAACGCAGAGCGACCGCACGGCACGATGGAGGTACGTGGACGCAGAGTCGCTCGAGGACATCGCGTGGACGGAGGCGCGGCCCCTCGGGTCGGAGGTCGCGATGCTCTCGGGCGAACGTTTGGCAGACCTGATCGACGATGGCAGAAACCGTCGGCTTGAGGTTTTGACTCCGGACGGCGAACTTGTGGGGAACTTCGCGCTGCCGCCGGCCGTGAGGGTAGGCCAGTGGTACCCCTGGGCCCAACCCACTTTGGACATCGGTGCCCAACCTGACCCCGAAGGGCTGCTCATCCAGGTGGGACAGCCTTCACCGGCTGCCACCCTCTACGATCGTTGGGGAAACTGGGACCACCACCTGATTGTCCTCGACTTGACGGCCGGCACCACACAGGAGCTCGACCACGGCCTCGATCAGGTCTTGGGCAGCAGACCGCCGGCGGGCAGCCCGGCGAGCCGGTTGCTTCGGGACCGTGAGGGTCGACTGCTGCTGTGGGATCCGGAGACCGGAGCCATGGAGGATCTGGCGGCGCGCTACGAGTGAGTGGAGAACCGAGCGGTCGGGGATCCGTTAATCTCTGAGACATGCTGAAGTTCCTGCTCTGGCTCATCCTGCTCGTGCTGTGCTGGCCGCTGGCGCTGCTCGCGCTGCTGCTCTACCCGGTGGTGTGGCTGCTGCTGCTGCCGCTGCGGCTGCTCGGGATCACGGTCGACGCGGTGTTCAAGCTGCTGTCCGCAATCCTGCACCTGCCGGCGCGGCTGCTGCGCGGCCCGTCCGCCGTGGAGAGCGGCGGTCAGCCGGCCTCCGATGCACAACCAGCCGCAGGGTTGCGACGCCGCCGGCTTCAGTCGATGAGCAGGTAGGCGGCGAGGGCGGACAGGGTCGCACCGTCGGCCTTGTCGCCGAAGCTCGGCATCGCGATCGGGTACTGCTCGGCCTTGTAGGCCAGCCGGGGCGTGGTCTTCATCATCGCGGGCGGGTCCTTGAGGTAGGTGGCCAGGGACTCCGGCGTCCAGTGGTCCGCGAGGCCGGCGAGGACCGGCCCGGAGCGCTTGCCCTCGCGGTGGTCGCCGTGGCAGCTTCCGCAGCCCAGGGTCTGGTAGGCCTGCCAGCCCTGGTGGGCCTCGGCCGATAGCCCGGGATCAGGACGTTCCCCGCCCGCGCCGCACCCGACCAGTATGGCAGCCGCGACGATGCACCCCACAACCACCACGAGTGGTCCGGCGCATCTCATGCCAGGTCTCCTCAGTTCTCGACCAGGTGGTCGACCTTGGCGGCGCAGATGAAGTCGTTCTCCGACAGGCCGCCGATCGAGTGGGTGGCGTAGCGGACGGTGCAGCTCGAGTAGCCGACCACCAGCTCGGGGTGGTGGTCCTCGCGGTGCGAGATCCAGGCCACGGCGTTGACGAAGGCCATGGTCTGGTAGTGGTTCTCGAACTGGAAGGTCTTGGTCAGCTGGCCGGCCGAGATCGCCCAGCCCTCGGCGTGGCCGAGCAGGTGCTCGAGGTCATGGCCGGACAGCGGCGGGGTGCCGGCCGGGAGCGGGCGGCAGGCCTTCATCACGAGCTCGTTGTCGCACATGGCGTCCTCCAGGGTCGGCATCATAGCCCATGAGACAGGCTGACGATCCGCGCGCGCCTCCGTGCGTGCTCGCGTGCCCGCTCTTGTCACGGCGGCCTGTCACGGCGGAGCCAAAGGCGAAGCCGGATCCGCGATCGAGGCTTGACAGCTGCAAATTTTAGCCTACCCTAAAACCCGATGAGTGGCGAGCGATCGAGCCTCACCTTGACTGCGCCCCAGGAGGACTACCTCAAGCAGATCTTCCTGCTCGGGGAGCGCGGCGGCAGCGTCGGCACCCAGTCGCTGGCGGAGCGGCTCGGGGTGAGGCCGGCGTCGGTGACGGGCATGGTGCAGCGACTCGCCGAGCTCGGGCTGGTCGACCACCGCCGCTACCGCGGCGTCAGCCTGACCGAGTCGGGCCGCCAGGTCGCGCTCGAGATGCTGCGCCACCACCGGCTGCTCGAGACCTACCTCGCCCAGACCCTGGGCTACGGCTGGGCCGAGATCCACGACGAGGCCGAGCGGCTCGAGCACGTCATCTCCGAGCGCTTCGAGGAGCGGATCGCCGAGGTCCTCGGCCACCCCACCCGCGACCCCCACGGCGATCCGATCCCGGACGCCGAGCTCCACCTGCCCGAGGACGACGGCGTCTGGCGGCTCGCCGAGCCCGGCACAGCCGGCGCCGCGACCGTGCTCAGGGTCGGCTCGCAGGACCCGGACAGCCTGGCGGTGCTGGAGCGCCTCGGGCTTGTGCCGGGCGCCCGGCTCGAGGTGCTCGAGCACTCCCCGGCGGGGGTCAGGATCGAGGTCGGCGGGTCGCGCTTCCTGGTGCCCTCCGAGCTCGCGGCCCAGGTCTGGGTCGAGGGAGGGGAGTGATGAGACGCGCGGTGGGTGTCTTCGTGGTGCTGGCCGCGGCCGCCGCTGCCGGGTGCGGCGGCGGGCCCACGGCGCCGACGCCGGGGCCGCTCAAGGTGGTGGCGACCACGACCATCGTGGCCGACCTGGTCGGCCGGATCGGCGGCGAGGAGGTCGCGCTGGAGGCGCTGATGGGACCCGGCGTCGATCCCCACCTGTACAAGCCGAGCGCCGGCGACGTGTGGCGCCTGTCCTCGGCGCACGCGGTGTTCTACAACGGGCTCCACCTCGAGGGCAAGATGGGCGAGGTGTTCGCCGAGATGAGCCGGCGCGGCGTGACCACGGTGGCGGTCGCCGACTGCATCCCCGAGTCGGAGCTGATCCGATCGGAGGGGTTCTCCGGGGTCCACGATCCCCACGTCTGGTTCGATGTCTCGCTGTGGCGCCATGCCGCGGAGTGCGTGCGCGACGCGCTCGCCAACATCGACCCGGACCACGCCGCCGCGTACCGGAGCCGGGCCGACTCCTACCTCGTGGAGCTGGCCGCCCTCGACGGCTGGGTGCGGGAGCGGGCCGCGGCGCTTCCAGAAGAGCGGCGGGTGCTGGTGACGGCTCACGACGCGTTCACCTACTTTGGGCGCGCCTACGGCTTCGAGGTGCGGGGGTTGATGGGCATCAGCACCGCCGCCGAGGCGGGCACCTCCGACGTCCAGCAGCTGGCCCAGCTCATCACCGAGCGGCGGATCCCGGCGATCTTCGTTGAGTCCTCGGTGTCGCCGCGCTCAATCAAGGCGCTGCGCGAGGCGGTGGCTGCCCGCGGGTTCGAGGTGGCGATCGGCGGCAGCCTGTACTCCGACGCCCTCGGTGACCCTGCCGGACCGACCGGAACCTACGCCGGCATGGTCCGATCCAACGTCGAGACGATTACGGGCGCCCTCGCCGAGAGGGCGGGAGGCTGAGCCGTGCCATCGAACACCGCCGTGGACCCATCGGTTCGACCGGACAACGCGGTCGAGGTCGAGGACCTCACCGTGGCCTACGCCGATCAGCCGGTGCTGTGGGACGTCGACCTTGCGGTGCCGGCCGGCGTCAAGCTGGCCATCGTCGGGCCCAACGGCGCCGGCAAGAGCACCCTGATCAAGGCCGCCATGGGGCTGGTGTCGCCGGTCGCCGGTGAGATCCGGATCTTCGGGCGGCCGCGCGATCGGATCCGTGGCGAGATCGCCTACGTCCCGCAGCGGACCAGCCTCGAGTGGGACTTCCCCACGGATGTTCTGGACGTGGTCACCATGGGCACCTACGGCCGTCTCGGGTGGCTGCGCCGGGTCGGCCCGCAGCAGCGCGAGGAAGCGGCGGAGGCGCTGCGAACAGTCGGCATGGAGGCGTACGCCAGACGGCCGATCGCGCAGCTGTCGGGCGGCCAGCAGCAGCGCGTGCTGTTGGCGCGGGCGCTGGTCCAGAGGGCGGAGATCTACATGCTGGACGAGCCCTTCCAGGGAGTCGACGCCCCGACCGAGCACACGATCTCCGCGGTCCTCGACTCCCTCGCCGAGACCGGGAAGACGATCCTCGTCGTGCACCACGACCTGCAGACGGTTCCCCAGTACTTCGACCAGGTGCTGCTGCTCAACGTGCGCGCCATCGCCGCCGGTCCGGTGGCGGAGGTCTTCACCGAGGCCAACCTGAGGATGACCTTCGGCGGACGGGTCGGCGTGCTCGCCCGCGGTGGAGCCGCCGGAGGCTGAGGTGGAGCTGTTCGGCGACTACACGCTGCGCATCGTCGCCCTCGGCTCCTCCGTCCTGGGTGGGACCACGGGCGCTCTCGGCTCGTTCGCGGTGCTCCGGCGCCAGAGCCTGCTCGGGGACGCGGTCAGCCACGCCGCTCTGCCCGGCATCGCGCTCGCGTTCCTGCTCACCGGCAGCAAGATCCCGGTCGTCATCATGGCCGGCGCGGCGCTCGCAGGCTGGCTGGCGACGCTCGCGGTGCGGCAGGTCACGGCCCGCAGCCGGGTGCCCTTCGACAGCGCGCTCGGCATGACGCTCGCGGTGTTCTTCGGATTCGGCCTGGTGCTGCTGACCTTCATCCAGAAGCTGCCGAACGCCGCCCAGGCCGGCCTCGAGACCTTCCTGTTCGGTCAGGCTGCGGCGCTCCTGCTCCAGGACGTGGTGACGATGGTGGTCGCCGGGGCGGTCGCGCTGGCGGCGCTGGCGCTGCTCTGGAAGGAGCTCAAGCTGCTCGCCTTCGACCGCGGATTCGGCGTCGGCCTCGGCCTGCCCATGGCGCGTCTCGACGGCCTGCTGACTGCCCTGCTCGTGGTGGCGATCGTGATCGGTCTGCAGACCGTCGGCGTCGTGCTGATGAGCGCCATGATCGTCGCCCCGGCTGCCGCCGCCCGCCAGTGGAGCCGGCGGCTGGGGCCGATGGTGGCGCTCGCCGCGGCGATCGGCGCGCTGTGCGGCGCGGCCGGGGCGGTAGCGAGCTCGCTGGTACCCAGGTTGCCCACCGGCCCGACCATCGTGCTCCTGTTGAGCGCCGTCGTGGTCGTGTCGTTGCTGGTCGCCCCCGGGCGGGGACTGGTGTGGCGGTGGCTGCGGCTGGGCCGGCTGCGCCGGGCGCCGCAGCTCGACCCGGTCCTGATCCACCTCTATGCGCTGTCCCTGCAGCACGCGGAGGATCCCGACCACGGCCACTCGCTCGCCGTGCTGCGCACGATGAGCCCGCGCGACGCGGACATCGCGGGCGCCCTGGCAGGCCTGGAAACCCGCGGGCTCGCGCAGCAGACGGCCGGCGGGCTGTGGGCGCCAACCGAGTTCGGCCGCCGCGAGGCGAGGCGCGCCCTCGAGCGCGAGGGCGGGGAGGGGGCGTGAGCGCCGCGCTCGAGATCCTGCTGATCGCGGTGGTGACCGCAGTGGCGGCGTCCCTCCCTGGGACCTACCTGGTTCTGCGGCGGCTCGCCATGGTGAGCGATGCGATCTCGCACGCGATCCTGCCCGGCATCGTCGTGGCCTTCTTTGCGACCGGCGACCTCAGCTCGCCCCTGCTGGTGGCGGGGGCCGCGGCGACCGGAGTCCTCACGGTCGCGCTGATCGAGGCGGTCAATCGGTCGCGGCTCGTTCCCGAGGACGCGGCCATCGGCCTGGTCTTCCCCGCGCTGTTCGCGCTCGGCGTGGTGCTGGTCTCGCGCTACGCCGGCGACGTCCACCTCGACACCGACGCGGTGCTGCTCGGCGAGCTCGCGTTCGCACCCTTCGATCGCTTCGCCGTCGGAGGCCGCGACCTCGGCCCGGTCGCGCTGTGGACCATGGGCGGCATCCTGCTGATCAACCTTGCCTTCATCGCAGTCGTCTTCAAGGAGCTGAAGCTGGCCACGATCGACGCGGGGCTCGCGGCGGCGCTCGGGTTGAAGCCGGCGCTGCTGCACTACGGCCTGATGACCGTGGTCTCGATCACCGCGGTCGGCGCCTTCAACTCGGTCGGCTCGATCCTGGTGGTGGCGCTGATGATCGCGCCGCCCGCCACCGCCTACCTGCTCGCCGAGCGCTTCGGGCCGATGCTCGCGCTGAGCGCGCTCACGGCGGCGCTGGCCGCGGCGGCTGGCTGCGGCTTCGCGTACCTGCTCGACGTGTCGATCGCCGGCGCCATGGCGACCACCTGCGGGGTGCTGTTCGCGGCGGCCTTCCTGCTCGCGCCGCGGCGCGGGCTCGTCGTCCAGATGCGGCGCCGCGCCACCCAGCGGCTGGAGTTCGGGGTGACCATGCTGCTGGTTCACCTCCTCCACCACGAGCACACTGAAGAGGCCCGCGAGGAGTGCCGCCGCACCACCCTCCACCACCACCTGCGCTGGAGCGAGGGCTTCACCCGCCAGGTCGCGCGCCAGGCCGAGCTGCGCGGCCTGGTTACGCCGGCCGGAGAGCTGGTGACCCTCACGGACACCGGCCACGAGCGGGCCCAGCACGCGGTCGTTGGAAGAGCAGAGGATCTCGGATCTAGGGGCTAGGATCTAGGGCCCCCGCCCGCTCATCCCGTTCCCGTCCCCGTTCCCGTTCCCGAGCCCCTCCCCCCTCCGCGCCCGCTTCGTTCCCGTTCCCGTACCCGTGCACGCTCGTTCGCTCCGTCCTCGAGAGCGCTTCGCGGTGATTCTCTGGAGGCGCTCCCCGAGGTTGCCACCTTTGGCGATTTCAGGTCTCGAGCACCTCTTGACGAGGAACTTAGTGCCGAAATCGCCAAAGATGGCACGCCCGCAGGACGCCCTTTCCACGTAATCGCCTCGTCTCACGGGCGCGGAAGGAGTGAGGTCAGATGGTCTTCTTCGCGTTCTTCGCGCCTTCGCGGTTGAGTCGGCGAGGCGACCGCCTCCGCGTGCTCCGCGGTTCAGACCACTGCCTCACCGCCTCATCGCGTCACTGCCCCTCCGCCCCCGCTGCCTGCGTCTGCGCCTCCTCCGCAGCCTGCGACTTCTCGCCGGACTTGCGGCGGTTGCGGATGAACCACGAGGTGACCGCGGAGTTCTCGACCCCGCGGACCACGTTCTCCAGGTCCTGGTAGAGCAGCGGGTCGTTGAGGAAGGCGCCCGCGGTGCCCTCACCCTCGTCGAGCTTCTGCATCACCGACCGGAGGTGGCTCGTCAGTGCCTGCAGGTCGTCGAGGAACGTGTCGGCGTACTCCTTGTCTTGCATCAGCCGCGGCAGGGTGCCCTGCCCGGTCGAGAGCTCCTCGAAGGCCGCCGCCATCGCCTCGCTCGCGTCGCGAACGGCGCTGATGGTCTCGCGGAGCAGGGCCGCGGCCTCGGGGTCGCGGAACAGCACCGCGTACGCCGAGTCGGTCCGCTCCAAATCGCGCGCGATCGTCGCGCCGGTAGCCTGCAAGCTGTGGGCCGTGGCGGCGAGCTCGTCGCCCAGGGCGGGGTCGGAGATCATCCGGCCGAGCAGCCCATCTCCGGAATTGATCTTCTGCAGAATCTCGCGCAGCTCAGTCACGGTCGAGAGGGCGACCTCGCTGAAGGCCTCCTCGCCCTCCGGGGACTTGGTCAGCTCGCCGAGCAGCCCCTCGCCGGCCTCGATCCGGTGTAGGATGACCTTGAGGCTCGCCGAGATCGAAATCAGGTTCTCGATGAGGTCCTCGCCGCTGGCGACGAACTCCGCGACCTCGGCGGGATCCCGACCCCGGACCCGTCCTCCCTCCAGAACCCGCGCGGCGGCCGACGAGCCGGCACGGACCTCGAGGTACTTGTCGCCGAGCAGTCCGATGGTCTTGATCGACACCTCGCTGTCCTCGCGGATCCGCTCGGTGTAGTCAGCATCGACCGAAAAGCGAACGGTGATCCGATTCTGCTCGGGATCGGTGGGCAGCTCGATCGCCTCCACGAAGCCGACGTCGACCCCGCTCAGCCGCACCGCAGCGCCGGTCTGCAGCCCGGTGACGTTGGTGAAAGAGGTTTGGTAGCGGGTGTGCCGGACGAAGACCTGCTGGCGCTGGCCGATCGTCAGGATCGCCACAGCGAGCAGCGCCAGCGCGGCCAGCGTCAGCGCTCCAACCCTGAGGTCGCGTTTCGTCTCGTCACGCATGGATGCCTCCCGCCGCGAAGAACTCCCGCACCGGATCGGGCGCCTCTCGACGAGCAGCCTCCACCGATCCGGAGAAGATGAACGCGCCGTCGTGAAGGAAGACCACCCGCTCCGCAACCCGCACGACCAGTGGGATGTCGTGGGTCACGACCAGGGAGGTCACCCCGAGGCGGCGGTCGAGATCGACGATGAGGTCGGCGATCGCTCCGCCGGTCACCGGATCGAGCCCGGTGGTGGGCTCGTCGTAGAGCATGATCTCGGGCTCCAGCGCGAGTGCGCGTGCCACCGCGGCCCGCTTGCGCATGCCGCCCGAGAGCTCGGACGGCTGCAGCGGCCCCACACCCTCGAGCCGGACCATGGCGAGCAGCTCGTCCACGCGCTCGCGCAGCGCCGCCGGTTCGAGTCGATCGTGCTCGCGCAGCGGATAGGCGACGTTGTCGAAGACCGACATCGAGTCGAACAGCGCGCCGCCCTGGAACAGATAGGACACGCGTCGCCGTAGCGGCGCGAGCGCCGACTCGGACATGGTCGACACCGGGTAGCCGAGCACCGTGATCTCTCCGCGGTCAGGCGGGACCAGGCCGTTCACCGTCTTGAGCGTCACCGACTTGCCCGAGCCCGAGGCGCCGAGCAGCGCCAGCGTGGTGCCCCGCTCGACCTCGAGCGACACCCCGCGCAGCACGTGCTTGGCGCCGAACGCCTTCGCCACGTCATGAAGCAGGATCACCGGTTCACTCATGTCACAGCGCCAGGAACAGCTTGGTGATGAAGAAGTCGAAGATCAGCACCGAGATGGCGACCACGTACACGGTGTGGGTGGTCGCCCGGCCGACGCCGTCCGCCCCGCCGCGGGCCGACAACCCGTTGTAGCAGCCGATGACCGCGATCAGGAAGGCGAACACCACGGGCTTGGCGAGACCCAGCCAGAGATCGTCGAAGGTCAGCACCTGCGCGGTGCGCTGCAGGTAGAAGGTCGGGCTCAGCCCCTCCTGGAAGACGCCGATCAGGAGCCCGCCGAAGATGCCCATGCCGTCGGCGAGGATGGTCAGCAGGGGCAGCATCGCGACCGTCGCCCAGACCCGGGGGACCACCAGCTTGCGCACCGGGTCCGCCGCCATCGAGCGGATGGCGTCGACCTGCTCGGTGACCGCCATCGAGCCGATCTCGGCAGCGATGCCGGAGCCGACGCGGCCGCCCACCATGAGCGCCGTCAGCACCGGGCCGAGCTCCCGCACCAGCGACAGGGCGACGACCTCGCCGATGTAGAGGCGGGCGCCGAACTTGCCGAGCGCATACGCTGTCTGAAGGGCGAGCACCATGCCGGTGAACAGGGCGGTGATGTTGGTCAGGTTGAGCGATCCGACGCCGATGCGGTCGAACTGGCGGACGGTCTCCCTGACATCGAGCGGGCGCGAGAACATGCGCACAAGCGTCTGACCGGCGAGCCTGGTCACGCCTCCGACCTGCCGCAGCAGCGACGTTGTCCAACCCATCGTGGGATTCAGCCTAGCATCCGCCGGGGGATTCCGGGGCGACGGGAGCTCTGCGAACGGGGGGATTCCCAGCCGCGAGTGCCCCACGGTATCGGCCGGGCGGTCCCTCCGTACACGTTCCCGTTCCCGATCCCGTTCCCGAGAAGACGAGGTTCGAGCTTCGTGCTGCCCTTGGATCGACCACAATCGGGAACGGGCACGGGAACGGGTACGGGAACGGGGTGAAGGCGCGGTGCTTTGGGGGTGCCCGAAACACGGCTACAATGAGAGGTTAGGAGGACGGCCATGCGGGTGATCGAAGGCAAGCTGGAAGCCGCGGATCTCCGGTTCGCGCTGGTGGTCAGCCGGTTCAACGAGGCCCTCACCTCCCGCCTCGAGGCGGGCGCGCTCGACTGTCTGGTGCGGCACGGGGCCGATCGCGAGGCGATCACCATCTTCCGTGTGCCGGGCGCCTGGGAGATCCCGATGGTCGCCGGCAAGCTCGCGACGGGGGGCCGGTTCGACGCCGTCGTCTGCGTCGGCGCGCTGGTTCGCGGCGGCACCCCGCACTTCGACGTGATCACGGCCGAGGTGGCCAAGGGGATCGCCCAGACCGCGATGGCCTCCGGCGTCCCGATGACCTTCGGCGTCATCACCGCCGACACCCTCGAGCAGGCGGTGGAGCGCGCCGGCACCAAGATGGGCAACAAGGGCTGGGAGGCGGCGCTGGCTGCGATCGAAATGGCCCGGCTGTACCGTGAGATCGAACGGGGGGAGTAGGTGGGCTCCCGCCGCCGGGCCCGCGAGCTGGCCCTCCAGCTGCTCTACCAGTACGAGCTGACCCACGCCGAGCCCGAGCAGATGCAGGCGGACTTCGATGAGTGGCGCGGCTCGACCGACGGTGTGCGCGAGTTCGCGGATAAGCTCTTGCGGGGAACGCTCGAGCACCTCGTCGAGATTGATGAGGAGCTGGAGCGGCAGACCGCGAACTGGCGCCTCGACCGGCTCGCCGCGGTGGATCGCAACATCCTCCGGCTCGCCATGTACGAGCTGCTGTTTGAGTCCGCGACCCCGCCCGCGGTGGTCATCGACGAGGCGATCGAGATCGCCAAGAAGTTCGGCGCCGAGGAGTCGCCCCGCTTCATCAACGGGGTGCTCGACGGGTTCCTGAAGCGGAAGGTCGGCACCGGATGAGGGCCGCGGTCGTCGCGCTCGGTCTGCTGTGGGCGACGGCCGCTGCGAGCCATGAAGCGAGCTACCTGGTGCGGGCGACACCGGAGCCGGTGAGCATTGCGGCCAACGGCTACGTGCAGACGGTCTCACCGGCTGCCGGCGGCGCGGTCGAGGTTCACGTGGCGACCATCCTGGGACCGATCGGCGCCTCGGGGGTGTTCGGCAGCCTGCCCCCACCGGCGAGCGAGCGGCCGCCGGCGGGCTTCGAGCTGCCTGCGAAGCTGCGGCGGAGCCTGCGGCCCGACCTCGAGGCGTGGGAGGCGGCGACGCGGGTCCTCGAGTGGTCGGCCGCGCACCTGGCGGTCGACGACAGCGACATGATGGCCCAGGACGCGGCCAGCGTGCTCGAGCGCGGGCGCGGGCGCTGCTCGGGCGTGGCGAACGCGACCGCCGCGCTCCTGCTGGCCGCGGGGTTCGAGGCGGTCACCGTGAGCGGGCTGCTGGTCACCGGCGCGGGTGCGATCCCGCACCGCTGGGTCGCGTGCCGGCTGCCTGGCGCGGGCTGGGTGCACACCGATCCGACGCTCGGCCTGTGGACGGTCACCACCAGCCACGTTGCATTCGCAGACACGGTTGTCGATCCGCCGCAGGTCCAGATTCTCGCGCGCGGCGGCGACCAGATCGCAATGCTGCCGCGGCGCGCCGGGCGCCCGATCCGGCCGAACGTCGGCTCCGAGCTGGTGTGCCGGGTGGTCCGCGACGGCGGTGAAGCCGCAGCAGTCGCGGTCCTGTCCGGCCTCGACGGCGAGACCCACCGCGCGGTGCTGTCTCCCGAGGGACGGTTCAGCGCCCTGCTCCCCGGCCGCTGGCGGCTGGTCGTGCTGGCCGGGGACCGGGTGGTGGAGGACCGCCAGCTCGTGTTGCGGCCGGGTGAGCTCAACAGCATCACCGTGGAGCTGCCGGCGGCGGTCCCGAACGGAGAGCTCGGCTCGTGAAGCGGATCCTGTCGGGGAGCCTGGCGCACTTGGCGCCGTCGTCGCTGCTCCGCCTGCTGTCGGCGACCGCCCCGAGCGGCGTTCTCGAGATTTCGTGCGAGGCGGGCGACCTGCGGCTCGAGACCACCAAGGGCAAGGTGGCCGCGCCGGGCCCGGACGAGCTGCGGCGGATCGGCCGCGTCCTCCGCGGTGGCAGCGGCAGCTTCCGATTCGAGCCGCGCGACGTGCGGCCGGTCGCCGGCGATGCTCTTACGCTGGCCGCGCTCGCCGACGCGGCCGAGGCGACCGAGAAGGTGTGGGAGTCGGTGATCGGCGGCGACGTGGATGTGGACCGGTTGCTGGCCGGCGAGGTCACGGAGCTGTCGCGGCCCGCGCCGGTGGCCGACATTCACGTGCTGCCCGCTCAACCCTCGAGCAACCCGCTCGACGAGCTGCTGACCGAGCTTCAGACGACCGCGCCGGGCGAGCTCCTGCTCACCGGGGTGGTCGTGATTACGAAGGACCCCCGCCTGTGGCGGGGCTCGCTGGCGAGCGGTTGGCGGCGGCGCGGGTGGGAGCTCGAAATTCGCGGCGAATCCCGAGACTGCAGTGTCGACGGTGTCGACGCGGTGATCCTCCACCAGGAGGAGGCGCTCGACCGGAGCGAGGAGGAGCTGGAGTGGATCCGCATCGTCCGGCTCGCCGGCGAGGCGACGCCCCCGGTTCCGGTGGTCTGGGTCGGACGGGTCCGGGACCGGGCGTGGGTGCATCGCCTGATCGAGGCCGGCGTGTCGTTCCTGATGCCGCCCCCCGAGAACCGCTCGGGCCCATCCCTGGAACGGTTTGCGGCCGATCTCGCGGTGGTGCTCGACCGCGAGATGAGGATGCGCCAGACGCTGGCCTCGGCGCGACGACCGAGGACCGTCTACGAGCTCGTGGACACCCTGCTCGAAAAGGGGGACCCGGAGCAGGCCATCGGCTCGCTGCTGCAGCTGGCGTCGTCCCAGCTCTGGCGAGGGGCGGTGCTGATGGTCGAGGAGACGGCGATCCGCTGCCGGGCCGGCTACGGCTACCCGCTGAGCCGCGGTTCGACTGCGCTGCCGCGCGGCATCGCCCTCCTCGAGGGCGCGGTGCGCAGCGGCGAGGCGATCATCGGGATCGATCCGGACGCGGGTGGCGCGGCCCAGCTGGCGCGGGTCCTCGGCGTCGACCGGCTGCCGGCCGCGACTGCGGTCATCCCGCTGGCGGCCGGGGTCACCGTGCGTGGCCTGCTGGTGGCGGACCGTGAGGGCGCGCCCCTGCCCGAGCTCACCGAGATGACCCTGCTCGCCTGCTGCCTGGGTGGCGTGGTCGTTCGGGGGGGGAGCAGGAGTCAGAGGCGAGAGTTTGGGGCCTGACCCCCGCCCGCTCTTGTCACGGCGACTTGTGACGGCGTAGCCCTCTGGGCGAAGCCGCAAGCCTAAGGCGGAGCCGGACTTGTCACGGCGTAGTCCGCAGGACGGAGCCGGATCCGCGCCCGACTCCGTTCCCGTTCCCGTCCCCGTTCCCGTTCCCGGACCCCAGGTCCCTGCCCCCGCCCGGATCCGCTTCCGCCACGCTCGTTCGCTCCATCCTTGAGAGCGCTTCGCGCCGATTCTCTGGAGGCGCTCCCGGAGGTTACTCGCGGCCGGCGGCCACGGTGACCAGCCGTCACCAGCGGGTGGCCGTAGGCCGCAAGCGACTGCGGCCACGGCCACAGCCGCTGCCGTCGGCAGGTTGCCACCTTTGGCGATTTCGGGTCGCAAGCACCATTTCAGGTAGAACGTCGTCCCGAAATCGCCAAAGATGGCACGCCCGCGGGGCGCGCTCTCCTCGTACTCGCCTCGCCTCCCGGGTGCGGAAAGGGAAGCGGAAGCAGGGGTTGTCACGTTGTATCCGGTGGTAAACGCCGCTGTTCGATCCGTTGACAGCCTGCTTCCATCCGGATATCCTGTTGTTCTGGTGCGTTCTATCCCAGTGGCCCCGGAGGCGCGTATCGCGCCAACCATCTGCGGAGCCCACGACCGGCGGTGTCCGAATGGAAGCAGTTGACGCGTTCGAGATCACACGCGGGCCGATCGGTGTGGCGAAACTGACCACTTGCGCCGAGCGGGAGATGTTCACATGGTGACACTTGCGATCGAAGGCAACGGCGGATCAGAGCTGACCTATCAGCTCGTCAAGCAGGTGATCTCGGTCGGCGCCTCCAGTCAGAACGACGTCGTGCTCAGGTCGCCTGGAGTGGCGCCGCGTCACCTGGTGATCCAGCGCAACGACAAGGTCTTCACCTTCTTGGCGCAGCCGCGGCAGGTCGTGGTGCTCAACGGTGAGCGCCGCTCGCGTGGCGTGCTCCGGGTCGGTGACCGGATCAGGATCGGGACCGCGACCCTGATCTTCAAGGGGTTCGGCGAAGAGGAGCAGGAGATCGAGCTGGTCAGCGACGAGCTCCGGGAGGAGGCTGTCGCCGCGGCCGGGGCCAGGCCAGCGGAACCCGCCCGGGCGCCCCGCGCCCGATCCGAGGTCGTGCTCTACTCCGAGCCGAACCGGCTGGCCGAAGCGCGCCAGCACATGGTCGAGATCTTCCGGGCCGGTGTGCGCTCGGACCTGGTGCCCTCGCTACGGACCTTCCTCGGCAACTTCTTCAACGACCGCCAGGCCATGCTCGCGTGGCTCGACGAGAACGGCCGGTTCCAGCCGATCGTGTCGCAGTGGACCGGCGAGGTGCCGCGGCTGCCGGCGCGCACCTTCGACGAGCTCGGGACGAGCGGCCGCTACGCGGTGCTGAGGATGGCCAGCCGCCAGGCTGCTCTGATCTACCCGGTGTCCCGCGGCGCCCTCGACTCGCAGGCCTATCTGATCGTGGAGTCGCTGGACGAGGACATCGAGAACGACCAGGTGCTGCTCGCCGAGCTGGCCCGGATGCTGGCCGTTCACTGGGAGCGGGTGGAGAACTCGAGCTCGCTCTACGGGGCGTGGGAGGACGCCACCCGGAAGACGGTCGAGGACCACCTCCCCGGGACCTCGCCCGCGGTGCGGGTCCTGCGCGAGTCGGTCATCCAGGCGGCGCGCTCCACGTTCCCGGTGCTGCTGTGCGGCCGCCCCGGATCGGGACGGACCGCGGTGGCGACGCTCATCGCCTCGATCCATCCCACGGGCGAGCTGCCGGTGCAGGCGATCCAGGTCAAGGAGGGTGAGGACGACGCCTTCCGGCTCGACCTGTTCGGGCCGCCCTCCGAGCACGGCGCCAGGGCCAGCCTGGCCGAGCGTGCCAAGGGCTCGCTGATCGTGATCCGGGACATCCATCTGCTGGCCCCCGGCACGCAGCGGGAGCTGGCGGCGTCGATGTCACACGACGTCGAGTCCGGCTACGGGCCAGCCGTGCGATGGGTCGCGACCACGGAGCCCGACTGCATGGCGCTCGTCAACGACGGCGTCCTCGACTCGACGCTCTACAACCTCTTCCAGCGGCACATCATGCGCATCCCGGCCCTCAACCAGCGCCGTGAGGACCTGCCGCTGCTGGTGGTGCGGCTGCTCGACGCGGTCGGGGCCGAGCAGGACAAGGAGATTCGAGGGATCGAGCTGGAGACGCTCACCTCGCTGCTCAACCACCCCTTCGAGGGCGAGATGTCGGAGCTGCTCGGCGAGCTGCGGCGCCTGGTGTCGGCCACCCCCGAGGGCGAGATGGTGCGCGGGACCGTGCCGGCGGCCTTTGCGGCCCGCCTGGAGCCCGGCGCACTGGTGCCGGACGAGCCGAGCATCGCGGCGCTCGTGCTCCAGGACGACCTCAAGGTGGTCGTGCCCGAGGTCGAGCGGATGATCATCGATCGCGTGCTGCGGCGGACGCTCGGCAATCAGAGCAAGGCGGCGCGGATGCTCAACCTGTCGCGGGGCGCGCTGATCGCCAAGATCAAGGACTATGGCCTCGCGGACTACCGCCACCTGCGCCGCAGCCGTTAGGAGCGTGTTGGCATAGGCCCCTCGGCGCACGCGGGTCGTAGGCCTCGGGGTGTGCGTGAGGCGTCGCGGTCGCTGACTGGCCTACGCCCCACGCGCGCCGAGAAGGATGCTCTGCGCGCATCTGGAGAACGGCAAAGCAGCCTCTCATGATTGCTGCCCTATCATCAGATTCCATGAGCAGCTCGCGCTGCAGTCGCCTCTCCGGCGGTCGCGGCGTACCGAAAGCGAGTCGGACGGTCGCTGCCGCCAGACCCCGAGGCCGGGTCAGGGACGCGCCGGCGGGTCCTCGACCGACACGCTCGCGCCGCGGGGAGGGCCGGCCGGCGATTCGGCGCCGCCGGCCAGTGGTCGGTCTCCCGTCCGGTGCCGCCGACGTCGCGGGGCCGGTCAGCTATTTCGTGCGTCCCCGGCCGGGCTTCCCGCTGCGGCCGACGCCGGCCTTCGGCGACGATGACAGCCCGACGATCGGCATCACCTGATCCCAGCTGAAGCCTAGCCAGATCGCGAACGGGAACGCGAACCGGCCCGGCAGGTCGGTCGCGTACTGCAGGAAGCCGAAGACGTTGCGCGCCACCGCCGAGTAGGTCTGCAGGCTCCACGCGCCGAACGCCGAGGCGTAGAGAAACTTGACGTGGAAGAGTAGGTTGAGGGACTGGGTGAGGTAGAGCACCGACCAGCCCATCACCAACCGCTCGAGCTGCTTCCTCGACCACGGCCGCGGCAGCGCGAGGCAGAGGGCGAGAAACACGATGGTGTTGAAGTGGATCTCGGTCAGGGCGACAGTGGGCACGACGGAGTCGGTGCGCATGTCGGCTCGCCGGACCTCGGCGCGGTGGTCGACCACGACGAGCCGGGTCACCTTCGGGTACTCGTAGGCGCGGATCAGCAGTTGCGTGAAGCCGGACACCGCGCCGTCGAGCGTCGACCGCAGCAGGATCCACACCACCAGCGCCACGATCGCCGCGACCGGCAGCCGGCGGACGAAGCGCCGGTTGTCGGCAGGGTCGGGGCGCGCCGTCACCGGGCGGCCCCCTGCGCAGCCGCGGCCGCTCGCGCCCAGACGATCCACAGGCCGACGCCGGCGAGGATGACCAGCGACTGCCAGATCAGGATGTGGGACTCGTCGAAGTAGTCGGGCAGGAAGACGCCGATGTAGAACAGGGAGACGATCCGCACCAGGTTGATCGCCTGGATCGCGAGCAGGCCGCCGACGATGCCGATTCCCTTGGCCCGCCACGACGCCGGGAAGGCGAGGACCCCGGAGATGAAGATCAGGCTGGTGATCAGCCCGTTGCAGCCGTTGTAGATGGTGACCGCAAACCTGGGCGACCGCAGCTCGCAGCCGGCCACCGTGATCTCCTCGCCGAGCACGCCGAGCACGACGCCGGACATCCGCGCGACGAACGCCGTGTAGGGGATCACGACCGCGTCGTTCACGGTCTGGAACGCGATCGTCGTGAACGCCGCCAGGAGGATGGCGAGGAACAGCACCAGGAACCGGATGTCGGGTCGCTGCCAGAGGCCTCGCAGGGTGGGTGGCACGGGGTATGGCTCCGGGGTGGTCAGCGCTGGCCGATGCTGACGAGTGCCTCGCGCAGCTCGTCAGCCGAGGCGAAGCGACGCGTTGGGTCCTTCTCGAGGCAGCGCAGGATGATCGGGCCGAGGCCCGCCGGCAGATCGCGCGCGAGGGTGGCGGGGTCGGGTGGCTGCTTGGTGAGCTGGGCCTCGATGACGTTGCCCTCGTGGAACGGTGGCCGGCCGGTCGCGAGCTGGAACAAGGTCGCGCCGAGGGCGTAGATGTCGGTCGCCGGCGTCGTGTCCTGGCCGCGGATCTGCTCCGGTGCCATGTAGTACGGGGTGCCGCAAATGGCCGGGCCCGCCGAGGCGCCGGTGTCGAGCCGGGCGGCGATCCCGAAGTCGAGGATCTTCACCTCCTGGGTCGGAGTGAGCAGGATGTTGCCGGGCTTGAGGTCGCGGTGGACGACGTGGTGTCGGTGAGCGTAGGCGACGGCGTCGGCCAGCCGGACCAGGATCGGGATCAGGTTGCCGCGGACACGCTCGGGCTGGGTCCGCGCCACCGTGTCGAGCGGCTCGCCGGGCACGTACTCCATGGTGATGAAGTAGCCGTCGAAGCCGGCCTCGAAGTCGTAGATGGTGACGATGCCGGGGTGATTGAGCGTCGCCGCAGCCTTGGCCTCCTGCTCGAGCCGCGCCGCCTCCTCCGGCGAGGTGGTGCGCAGCACCTTGATGGCGACGTCGCGTTCGAGGCGGGTGTCGCGAGCCCGGTAGACCACACCCATGCCGCCGCGCCCGAGCTCGGTCAAGATTTCGTAGCGCTGCTGCGCCGGGCTGGGGCGTTCCGCCTCGTACTCCACATCGTCCCGCGCCGGCCGTGTGCTGGAGAGCTCGGCACTGGCCATGGCGGCCTCGATGACGGCGCGGAGCTGGCGCGCCGGTTGGTGGGAGTAGTCGTAGCCGAGCACCCGCTCGAGCTGCTCCAGCGCCGCCTCGTGCTCGCCGGCCTCGTGCAGCCGCCGGGCGAGCGCAACCGCCGGCGCGAGCCGACCGGGCTGGAGGGCGACGCCGATCACGGCCCGCTGCAGACAGGCGATGGCCTGCGCGAGCGAGCCCCGGCTGGCCGCCCAGTTCGCCATGTCGATGATGATCTCGGGGATGTCGGGCACCGGCCCCGGGTAGCTGCGCAGCAGCGCGCAGGCCTCGTCAAGCCGGTCCTCGCCGTGGAGCTCGCGCAGTGCGTCCTGGAGGCTGCCCAGCCGCGCCAGGCAGTGCGCGGCGCGGTCAGGTCGGTCAATCCTGCGGTAGAGCTGGAGCGCCCGGGCGTCCTCGCCGGCGCGCTCGGCGCACTCGGCGGCCCGCTCGATGGCACCCGCAAGCTCGTGCATGTCGCTCGCCTCGCCCCAGCGGGAGAGTCGTTCGAGCATGCGGGCCGCGAGATCCCAGCGATCGGACTCGCGCGCCAGCTCCGCGGCCGCCGCCACTTGGCCGTCCGCGGCCAGCCGCTCGACGGCCTCCTCGATGCGCCCGGCGGAGCGCAGCACCTCGATCATCTCCCCCTCCATGCCGAGATCCCCGAGGTGCGTGATCAGGTTCTCCGTCTCCTGGCGGATCTGGCGTCGGAGCCGTTCGCTCTCCGGAGTCTGAGCGTCGCCCCGGACGCGGGTCAGGCTCAGCCGGTCCTGCAGCTCCCGCAGCTGGCGCATCCGCAGCTGGGCCGCCTCCCGCGGCCGGCCGGCGGCGCCCTCCGCGTCGGCGGCCTCGTCGAGCCGGCCGGCGCGACGGAAGTTGGCGGCGGCGCGCGCGTTGTCGCCGGCCTCGCGCCAGGCCAGCGCCGCTCGCCGCCACGCGCCCTCGGCCTCGAACAGCCGCGCCAGGGTCTGGTGGTCGTGGGTGTCCTGGGCCGCCCGTCTGGCCGCCGTAAAGGCCGAGTCGTTGGGGCGCAGGCGTCCCTCGTCCAGCGCGAGCCGGGCCGTGCGCAGGGCGCGCTGCGACTCGCCGGCGCGCAGCCACGCCTCGATCGCCTCGGCGACATGCTCGTGGCGCGCCAGCCACTCCGCGAAATCCCCATCGCAGCGGATCGCCGACTCGCGATCACCGAGCGCACGGTAGCGGCGGGCGGCCTCGGCGAGGTCGCGGCCGCCGGACCGCCGCAGCAGAGCGGCTGCCTCGGCCTCGAGCCCGAGCTCGCCGGCGAGGTCGGCAGCGCGGCGCCAGGCACGGGCCTTCTGGAAGAGATCGAGCGCGCGCCGGCGGTTGCCGTCCTCCAGGTAGAGCTCGGCCGCGCCCAGGAAGTCGCGCCGGCGCTCCGCGGCGCGTGCCATGTGCTGGCGGCGGCTCGCGGAGCCGAGCAGCCCGACCAAGCCCCAGATCGCGAGCGCGGCGGCCAGGCCGTTGCCCGCGTAGCGGACCACCGGGTGGCCGACGGTGCGCGTCAGGACGCCGTGGCCCCAGCCCTCGGCGCCGGGAACGACCGCCCACATGTTGACCAGGGCCGCTACGGCCAGGGCGAGGACGATCCTGACCGCAGCGCTGCGCGGCGTCACCAGGGCAATCACCATGGCGGTCGGTGCGGCGAAGTCGACATTCCGGGCCACCCTGCCATTGTAGCGGCGGCGGCGTGCAGCTTCGACTGTTGTTGAAATTTTACAAAGGTTCGCTCATATTCTCATTTGTGGGCGCGGCAGCGAGCGGCCCGCTGTTCCGTGGCCCTGGAGGACGAGGGTGGCTGGAGACTACTACGAGACGCTCGGGGTGTCTCGCACCGCCGAGGCGGCCGAGATCAAGAAGGCCTACCGCCGGCTTGCCCGCCGCTATCACCCGGACGTCAACCCGGACAGCCCGGAGGCGGAGGCGAAGTTCAAGGAGATCCAGGAGGCGTACGCCGTGCTGTCGGACGACGACAAGCGCCGGCAGTACGACACCTACGGCACTGTCGACAGCATCCCCGACGCCGGTTTCGACCCGTTCCGCCGCAGCCGTGGCAGGACCGAGTGGCAGGACCTCGGCGGCTACCGCATCGACCTCGGTGATCTCGGCGGCATGGGCGACCTCGGCGACCTGTTCGGGGAGTTTTTCGGCGGCGGTACCCGGCGCGGCCGCCAAGCCCGCAAGGGCCGCGACTACGAGGCTGTGGTCGAGGTCGACTTCGCTGACGCGGTACGCGGCTCCACGGTGGCACTCCCGGTCCAGCGCCAACTCCAGTGCGCCGACTGCGACGGCACCGGTAGCGCGAAGGGCGGCTCCTGCCCCACCTGCCGCGGCTCGGGCATGGTGGTCTCCACTGAGCGCCTGCGGGTCAAGATCCCGGAGGGCATCGCCGACGGCAACCGGGTGCGGGTGCCCGGCAAGGGCTCTGACGGCACGGGTGGGGGAACTGCCGGTGACCTCTTCGTTCGCGTCAGCGTCCGGCCGCATCCCTACTTCAAGCGGGATGGTGACAACATCCTGACCACGGTGCCGATCACCTTCCCGGAGGCCTACCGCGGCGCGGAGATCGAGGTCGGGACCATCCACGGCCCGGTGCGGGCCAAGGTGCCGCCGGGGACCGACTCCGGCCGCGTCTTCCGGCTGCGGGGCAAGGGCGTGCGCAACAAGAGGACTCGCGCCTACGGCGACCACCTGTACACGGTCGAGATCGTGGTGCCGAAAGTTGTCTCCCCGGGCGGCGAGGAGGCGGCGCGCCGGGTCGGCGAACTCTACCAGGGCAACCCGCGCGAGCGCGTGCCCAAGAAGCTCTGAGTCGATCCGCCGCTTCATCGTTCCCGTCCCCGTTCCCGTACCCGTTCCCGACACGGCGCTGAACTGAACTGGGCTTTGCCCTCTGGGCTCTGCCGTCGCAGGTCGCCGTGACGTGAGCGGCGAGCTGCGGGATTCTCAGGTGGACGCCGGTTCGGATGATTGTCCGGGAACGGGAACGGGCACGGGAACGGGTACGGGGGAGAAACTGATTCCTCCCCCCGGCTACGCCTGCTCTGGCCAGACGCCGAGCCTGCGCGCCTTGGCGACGCGGCGCAGGAAGAGCTGCTTCTTCACGCCCCGCAGGTGGTTGACGAGGAGCACGCCGTCGAGGTGGTCGACCTCGTGGCAGACGGCCTGGGCGAGCAGCCCGTCGGCGACGATCGTGCGCCACTGGCCGGCCTCGTCCTGGGCGCGGACCCGCAGCCGGTGCGGCCGCGGGATCGTTGTGAACAGCCCGGGGAACGACAGACACCCCTCCTCGAGGTTCTCGCTGCCCTCGGTCGACACGATCTCGGGGTTGGCGAGGACGATCCGGGTGGCCTCATCCTTGCCGACCGACAGGTCGATGGTGGCGAGCCGGAGGTTGACGCCGATCTGCGGCGCGGCGACGCCAAGTCCCGGCGCCCGCCAGCCGGTTTCGAACAGGTCCTGGATGGTTTCGGCCAGCTCCGGTCCGAAGTCGGTGACCGGCAGATTGGCCGCCTGAAGCCGGGGATCGCCGTAGACCAGGATCGGACGCACCGCCATGGTCAGCCTCCCTGCGGGCCTCGGGGGCCTCGGTCGGGGGTGGTCACCGCGCCTGCCCCATGCGCGCCGAGGTCGCCTCCCAGGCGTGCCGGATCCGCTGCCGCAGCTCTGTCGAATCGGCGGTTTCCAGCTGGCGGTCGACGACCACCGGCCGGCCGCCAACGACCACGTGGCGCACGTCACCGGCGGTCGCGCCGTGGACGATTCGGGCAGCCGGGTGGCCGTCCGGCTGCAGCGACCAGCCGCGCAGGTCGACCACGGTCACATCGGCCGCCTTGCCCGGCTCCAGGGTGCCGATCTCGTGGTCGAGGTGGAGAGCGGCGGCGCCGTCGCGGGTGGCCATCGCGAGCACGCGGGTGGCCGGCATCGCCGAGGCGCCGTGGCGCAGCGAGTGCAGGGTCGCTGCCAGGCTCATCTCGTGGAAGATCGACAGGCGGTTGTTGCAGGGCGCACCGTCCGCTCCCAGCACCACCGGGACGCCGGCCTGCTTCAGCCCGGGCACGTCCGCGATCCCCGATCCGAGCTTGAGGTTGGTGCCAGGGCAGTGGCAGATCGTGGTCCGGCTCGCGGACAGCAGCGCAACCTCCTGCGGCTCGAGGTGGACGCCGTGGGCGAGGACTACATCCGGGCCGGTGAGGCCCACGCTGTGGAAGTACTCGATGTTGCTCGCGCCGATCACCGCCCGGATCGCGGCCACCTCGGTGGCGTTCTCGTTGGCGTGCGACTGAAGGAGCCAGCCGCGCGAACGGGCGAGCTCGGCGCACTCCTCGAGCAGCCGGCGTGAGCAGGACAGTGCGAAGCGCGGCGCCACCGCGTAGCGGAGCCGGCCTCCTGCCGCGCCGTGCCAGCGCTCGCCGAGCGCCGCGGCGTCCGCGAGCGAGCGGTCGGTGTCCTCGAGGAGTCCAGCCGGCACACCGTCGCCCGTGTCCATGTGGGTCTTGCCCGACACCAGCCGAATGCCGAGGCGCTCGGCGGCCTCGAACACCCGGCCGTGGTGGCGGCAGGTGCCGAAGTCGAGCGCGGTGGTGGTGCCGCCGCACAGCAGCTCGGCGATGCCCAGCTCGGCAGCCGCCTCCACGCCGTCGCCGTCGAGAGCCGCCTCGTAAGGCCACATCGCGGTGCGCAGCCAGGGCAGCAGCTCGAGGCCGTCCGCCTGGTGGCGGAGCAGGGACTGCACGACGTGGACGTGGCCCTGGACGAAGCCGGGCAGGACCGCAGCCTCGCTCGCGTCGAGCGTGCGGCGCGCCGTGATCCCTGGAGGCGACCCGCCGCGCGCCACCTCGACGATGCGGCCGCCGTCGACCAGCAGGTCGCCGTGGAACCACTCATCGTCGCCGACCATGGGCAGAACGATCCCGCCGCTGATTCGGAGTTCGATCTCGCGTGCCACCTTTTCAAGCCTCACATTCATGACCGAGAGTGTCAACCCGCACGATCGCTTCGCACCTCAGCCAGAGCAGCAACAGACTCGGGCATCCGACCCGCATCGTTGTGGCGCCGGCATCCTGCCGGCGGGCAGCCTGCCCCCGATTCATGCAGCCAGGATGGCTGCGCCACAACAAGAAAGCGGGGGCAGGAGCCCCCGCTGGTTGTCACCGATTGTCGGACGCGTCACTGCGGCAGGACGGTGGTCGGGTCCGAGGTCAGGTTGTCGAGCACGGAGCCGTAGCAGGAGATGGTCGCGCCCGGGGTGGCGGTCCAGATGTCCACGTAGCCGGCCGAGATCGGGGCATGGTTCCGGAACACCCGGGTGATCTGGTTGTTGGAGTAGGGCGCCAGGTCCATGGTCTTGACCTCGAGCGACTCACCCGCGGAGTTGAAGAGCTCGATGAAGACCCTCACCGTCTCCGCCGACCCGTTCTGGCAGCCAACGTTGGCCCGGACGTCGTCGTTCTCGCTCAAGAAGATGATCCGCTTCTTGACCCCGGTCGGGATCATCCGGTCGGCCGGGATGCCCGGCAGCTCCTGGCCGAAGGTGCCGGCCACCTTGGCCGACGGCAGGTTGTAGGTGCGGCTCATCGCCAGCAGCTCGGTCCCGCTCGCCTCCACCGCCAGTGCCCCGACCTGGTCCGGCTCGAGGCCGAAAACCTCGTCGAGCACGTTGGCGTAGCGCACGCCGGCGCCAGGCGCAAGTGAGAACAGATCGCTGCGCACCGGTTCGCCGTTGTCGGCCCCCCGCGGCAGCCACACCAGGCGGTAGGTGATGTCGGTCGAGCCGAAGTTGTTGAGGTCGACATCCGTCTCGAAGAACGAGCCCTCCAGGCCGGCAGCCAGCGCCGCAGCCGGGATGAACGTGATGTCATCCGACGGCACCTGGGGCAGGATCGTGGTCGGGTCCGAGGTTGAGTTGTCGAGCATCGAGCCATAGCAGTAGTAGAGCGCGTCGTCGCTGTCGGCCCAGACGTCGACGTAGCCGTTGACCGGCTGGTAGTCGCGGAAGATCCGGTTGATCTGGTTGTTCGACCACGGTCCAAGGTCCATGGGCCTGGTATAGAGCCACGTGCCTTCGTTGTCGAAGACCCCGATGCTGATCGTGAGGTTCTGCCCCGTGCCGTTGACGCAGCCGACGTTGGCCCTGGAGTCCGGGTCCTCGCTGAGGAAGATGATGCGCTGCGGCTCGGTGCCCTGGATCATCTCGGTGGCCCGGATTGCGGGCAGGCCCTGGCCGAAGGTGCCGGCCGCCTTGCCCTCGGGTGAGTTGTGGTTGCGGCTCATGCCGATCACCGAGTCGGTGCTTGCCACCATCTTGAGGGCGCCGAGCGAATCGGGTCCGAGGCCGAAGATCTCGGCCAACGCATTCTCGTAGCGCAGGCTCTGCCCAGGGGACAGGGTGTAGAGGTCGGAGCTCCGCGAAATGCTGTTGTCCTCGCCGCGCGGCAGCCAGTTGAAGTAGACCTGCGCCTCGTTCGGCCCCTTGTTGTTGATCTCCAGGTCGGTCTGGAAGAACGCGCCCTCGGCACCGGTGGCCAGCGCCGCCGCCGGAATGAAGGACGCGCTCGCATCCAAGGCCGGGCCGACACACTCACGGAAGACGTACAGTCCTTCCGCACCGGCTGCGAGGTAAACATATCCGTCCGAGACCGCGACACTCGTGGAATCATCCGGATAGGAGCCCCAGAACGTGGCGTAGAAACCGATCTCGAACGGCGCCGACGGCGTACTCACGTCGATCACCCTCAGCCCGAAGGGGAAATCAGTGGTGACGTACGCGTACCCGCCCCCGATCGCGACGTCGATGGCCTCTTCGGGCGTCTGGAAGAAGCCAACCTCGAAGGGCGCCCACGGCGTGCTCACGTCGATCACGTGCAACCCGTAATAGCCTGTCGAGTAGGCATAGTCGCCCGCCACGGCGACATCGGTGAACCGGCCGGGCGTCTCGACGGAGCCGACCTCGAAGGGCGCCCACGGCGTGCTCACGTCGATCACGCTGAGACCGTTCCCCGCGGCGTACACGTAGTCACCCGACGTCGCGACGGCTGAGGCGTGGCCCGTCGTGTCGAGGAAGCCGACCTCCAGCGGCTCCGACGGCCAACTCACGTCGATCACGCTGAGCACGCCTCCGGCGAGGTACGCGTAGTCGCCCGCCACCGCGACATCAGCGCTCAGCAGGTCGTCGACCATCTGGAGATAGGCCACCACTACCGGCGCCGATGGCGTGCTCACGTCGACCACCCGAAAGGACGCTCCTGGAACCATCTCCCCGGAGTCTTGCGTGACGTACGCGTAGTCCCCCGCCACCGCCACACTCCCGACAGCGCCCCCCCAGCCGTCGGAGCCCACGTCCACTGGCGCCGCCGGCACGCTGACATCGATCACCTGCAGACCATGACCCCCCACGAGGTACGCGTAGCCGCCCGAGACCGCGATATCGGAGCCTGTCCCTCCGCGAAAGGTCACTTCAACCGGCGCTGCCGGCGTCCTCACGTCGATCACCCGAACGCCTCCGCCTTGCGCCGCAACGTAGGCGTAGCCGCTCGCAACCACCGCGACATGCTCAGCCATCCCCGGTGTATCGACGAAACCGACCTCGAGCGGCGCTGCCGGCGTGGCCACGTCGATCACGCTGAGACCAGGTCCGACGACGTAGCCGTAGCCGCCGTCGACCTCGACTCCCAGGGCCTCGCCGGTGGTGTCGAGTAGGGCTTCCCAGTCCGGCGCCGATGGCGTGCTCACGTCGACCACCAGCAGGCCTCCACCACTGGCCGCGACGTAAGCGTAGGCACCCTCGATCGCGACGTCCCGCGCGGGCCCCGGCGTGTCGACGGAGCCGACCTCGAAGGGTGCCGACGGCGTGCCCACGTCGAACACCCGAAGTTGCCCACTGTAGACCACGACGTAGGCGTAGCCGCCGGAGACCGCGACCGCGTCGGGCCACCACGGCGTGTCGACGAAGCCCACTCCGATAGGCGCCGATGGTGTGCTCACGTCGATCACCCAGAGGCCAGGTTCAAACGTTCGCGTCGTGACGTACGCGTAGTCACCCGACACCGCGACAGCTCGAGCGGGGCCCTCAGTGTCCCAGGAGCCCACCTCCACCGGAGCTGTCGGCGTGCTCACGTCGATGACCCGCAGACCAGCCCCAAAGCTCGCGACGAAGACATGGTGGCCCGATATGGCGATATCGGAGACAAGGTTAGGTAACGCGACCTCCCCGACGACGCGCGGCGCGCCGGGATCCGAGATTTCGCCGACCAGGAGCGTGCTGCCGCTGCCGAAGTAGATGAACCCGCCCGAGGTGGCAATCGCGGGGACGCGACCGGGCGCTCGGCCGACCAACTCAGGGCAGTCTGCCCGCAGGTCGGCAGCGAGCAGCAGCGACAGGCCAGCCAGTATGAGGATCGCGGGATGGCACATGGCTGCACCTCCGGAGCGCGAACGGAGCGCTCAGCGAGCAGTGTGAGCACACCGCGCCGGGCACTCCGGGAATCCACGACCTGTATACGGTCGGCCCGATGCATTCGTCGGACGATCTCCCGGTGCCTCTTCCGGTGCCAGGGCCGGCACTTTGGTAGTTTCGTCGTCCCCCGTGCCCGCGTCCGTTTCCGTGCCCGTCTCCGATGGCGTCGCATCGAGTGTGAGCGTGGCGTCGGGCACGGCCACGGGCACGGAGACGGAGATGGAAGCGGGCGCGGATCCGGCTTCGCCTCGAGCTACGCCGTGACGAGTCCGGCTTCCGGCTCCGCCTGCGGCTCCACCGTGACAAGCCGCTGTCACGAGCCGCCGTGACGAGCGCGGGCGGGGTGGGGACCCTATCCCCGAGGATCACCACGTATCTCACTGTTGCACTCTGGTTCGGGACTTCGGCTGAACTTCGTAACTCTGAGATACGTGGTACCAAGATGGAGTTCGAAAACGAAGGCGGGCGCGGAATCGGGCGCGGGAGCGGAAGCGGGTGAGGTCAGGTCTCAGGCGCCCGCGATCGGGAACAACGGCAGGGTCGGCTCGATCGAGGGCAGGATCGCGGCCATGATGTCGTCGCCCCAGAGATCGCGGCGGTCGGGCGCGAGGCGCAGCGGATCGAGGCCGCGGGCGTCGATCATCTCGCCGAGGAGGTCGTCGATCGCGCGCTGGAATGCGGGGTCGACGGCGCGGACGCCGTCGTAGCCGGGCTCGGCCCACTGCGGAACCCAGACCAGCAGGTGGTAGGTCGGGAGCCAGTCATCGAGCATCCGCTCCCAGCGCGCTTGCGGGCCGGCCGCGTGGACCAGGTAGCAGTAGTTGTCGAGCACCGAGCGATCGCAGAGCACGATCTCGTGGGTGGCGGTCGCCTCGATCTCGAGCGCCATCTGGGTGAGCAGGATCCACTCCTGGGCGCGCACCGTCGTCTGCTGGTTGATCGGAAGCGGGCAGCGCCGCGCCACCTCGCGCACGATCTCGACGTCGAGATTGCGGCGTTTGAGCCGGGCCGCGAGCTCGAAGCAGAGAGTCGTCTTGCCGACGCCGTGGGTGCCGATGAGCGCGAGCTTCATGTCCGAATTCTACTGAACCCGGCGCGCGAGCTTCAACCAAAGGGCGCTACAGCAGCGGCGATGCAGGGTCCCTGCTGCCGAGAACTTGATGGCTTTCCCGTCGCTCTTCTCTCAGGATGAGCGCAGCGCATCCCGGCCCGCGTTTCTCACCGACCTCCGGTGGCACACGCCCACCGGTCACCCTTGCCTTGATTCAGGAGAACGGTGAGAAACGCGGGCTAGCCGTGCGGCCGCAGCGACGCCGGCAGCGCGGCCGCGGCCTCGAGCAGGATGCCGTGGATCTCCTCGGCCGAGCCGGCCTCGATCATCCGCGACAGCCGGCCCGGGCTGCGGACGATCCAGGCCAGCCGTGACAGCCAGCGCAGGTGCAGAGCGTCGTTGCGCAGCGCGAGCAGGAAGAAGATGTGCGTGGGCCCCATGTCGGGCGACCCGAAGGCCACGCCGGCCTTCGAGCGCGCCATCGCGACGAACTGGGTCGGGAACTTGTCGGCCGCGCGGCGGCGGGCGTGGAGGAAAGCCACGCCCTCGGGAACGGCGGTCGGCACCAGCCGCTCGCGCGCTGCCAGCGCCGCCTCGAACCACGCCTGATCCTTGACTAGGCCGAGCTTGGTGACCCGCTCGACCATGGCGTGGATCACGCCGTTGCGGTCGGTCGCTGCGAGGTCGGGCATGATCTGCTTGACGGTGATGATCTCGTCGAGCGGCGCGTCGGTCACCTGGCTGGGCGCCGCGCCACCGGTCCCCACCGACTCCGACGCCAGGGTGTCGAGGTACTCGTCGAGGAGGGCGCGCCGGAAGCGCCACTGGCCGCCGATCTTGACCCCGGGGATCTTGCCCTCGTGGGCGAGCCGGACCAGGGTGCGCTCGGCGAGCTTGAGGTAATCGGCGGCTTCCTTCGCGGTCAGGTAGGCTTCCATCATCCACTCCCCTGGCAGGCTGAGTCCGGCGCTCGATGGCTGAGTACTTCTTTTCCTGGCCGATGTCAAGGGAATCGGGCGGGGATGCGCAGGGTTGCGTGGACGGTGGGGCGTGTGCTATCACGTGTCGCATCGTGCCCGTGAGACCCGGCGGTCGGGCGGTCTGGCCCCTCCAGCCCGCGCACGGCACCGGTTGGTTGCGGGATCAACGCTTGCAGAAGTCGACCTCAGGAGGGAGCGACATGGACGTCACGGCAAAGGTGAAGGAAATCATCGTGCAGCAGCTCGGCGTGGACGCGGAGAAGGTGATCCCGGAGGCGTCGTTCGTCGATGACCTCGGCGCCGACTCGCTGGACGTGGTCGAGCTGGTCATGGCCTTCGAGGAGGAGTTCGGGGTCGAGATCCCGGACGAGGCGGCCGAGAAGATCGCCACGGTCAAGGACGCGATCGAGTACCTGCAGAAGAACCTGGCAGCGTGAGCATGGCCCGCCGGGTGGTCGTCACCGGCGTCGGCCTGGTGTCCCCGCTGGGCATCGGGACCGACGAGACCTGGCGGGGCCTGGTCGAGGGCCGCAGCGGCGCCGGGTTGATCACCCGTTTCGACACCACCGACTACTCGGTCAAGATCGCGTGCGAGGTGAAGGGCTTCGATCCGGCGGCGTGGTTCGAGCCGAAGGAGATCAAGAAGTTCGACACCTTCGTCCACTACGCGGTGGCCGCCGCCGACATGGCGCTCGCGCGGTCGGGCCTGCAGATCACCGAGGACAACGCCGACCGGGTCGGCGTCGTCATCGGCTCCGGCATCGGCGGCTTCCCGATGATCGAGCACAACCACCGGGCGCTGCTCGAGCGGGGCCCGCGCCGGGTGTCGCCGTTCTTCATCCCGGGCGCGATCATCAACATGTGCTCGGGCCTGATCAGCATCCGCACCGGCGCCAAGGGGCCCAACGTCGCCACGGTGACGGCCTGCTCGACCTCCGCCCACGCGATCGGCGACGCCACGCTGTACATCCGCCACGGCTACGCGGACGCCATCATCGCGGGCGGCTCCGAAGCGGTGATCTCGCCGATGCCGGTGGCCGGTTTCTCGGCGATGCGTGCGCTCTCCACCCGCAATGACGCGCCGGAGAAGGCGTCCCGCCCGTGGGACCGGGACCGCGACGGCTTCGTGATCGGCGAGGGCGCCGGGATCGTGATCCTCGAGGAGTACGAGCACGCCCGCCGGCGCGGGGCGCCGATCCTGGCCGAGGTGCTCGGATTCGGTATGTCTGGCGACGCCTACCACATCTCGGCGCCGAGCGAGGACGGCGACGGCGCGATCCGGGTGATGCGGGCCGCGCTCAAGGACGCCGGGCTGCGGCCGGACCAGGTCGACTACGTCAACGCCCACGGCACCTCGACCCCGGCCGGTGATCCGATCGAGGTGATCGCGGTCAAGGCGGTGTTCGGCGACCACGCCCGCCGGTTGATGGTGTCGTCGACCAAGTCGATGACCGGCCACCTGCTGGGGGCGGCCGGCGGCTTCGAGTTCGGCGTCGCGGTGCTGGTCCTGATGCACGGCATCGTGCCGCCGACCATCAACCTCGACCAACCGGAGCCGAACGACGATCTCGACCACGTGCCGCACCACGCGCGGGAGGCGAAGGTCCGGATCGTGCTCAGCAACTCCTTCGGCTTCGGCGGCACCAACGCCTGCCTGGTGGCCGGCGCCGTCGACTAGGAGCGTTTAGGGCATAGGCCCCTCGGCGCACGCGGGTCGTAGGCCTTGGGGTGTGCGTGAGGCGGCGCGGTCGCCGGCTGGCCTCCGCCCCACGCGCGCCGAGAAGGATGCGCTGCGCGCATCCGGGGGCAGTGAAGCGGCTTCAACCTCCTCAAGCTGGTGAATGCCTCCCTGCAGGCCGAGCCTGAGTCCGCATGAAGCACCGACTTGCCACCACGACCGCTCGAAAGGCCAATGCGACACGAACTCCTAGGTCGTGCCGCAGTGTGGCATTCCTCTGCTACACTACCGCGGATGAACGGCCGTTCAGTCATCCCAGCTCACCATCAGGGAGGTGCGCCGTGAACTGTATCGTCTGCATCGCCTGTGTTCCGGACACGGCGTCGATCATCAAGATCGGCCCGGACGGAAAGGGCATCGACGAGACCGGCATCAAGTGGATCGTTGCGCCCTACGACGAGTACGCCCTCGAGGAGGCGCTCAAGATCACCGAGGCCAGGGGCGGTGAGGTGACCGTGGTGACCTTCGGCCCGGACCGGGCGGAGTCGGCGCTGCGCGACTGCCTGGCCCGCGGCGCCCACAAGGCGATCCACGTGCGCGGCGGCGACGCGAGTCTGGGCGACAGCTTCACGATCGCCTCGGTGCTGGCCGCGGCCATCAAGGGCCTCTCCTACGACCTGATCCTGGTCGGCTTCAAGGGCGTCGGCACCGACAGTGGCCAGGTCGGCCAGATGCTCGCCGAACTGCTGGGGATCCCGCACGTCGCCAACGTGCTGACCCTGGAGCTGGGTGACGGCGTGCTGACGGCGGGCCGCGACGTTGAGGGCGGCCGGGAGATCGTCGCGTCCCAGCTGCCGGCGCTGCTGACCTGCCAGAAGGGCCTCAACGAGCCCCGATACGCTGCGCTCAAGGGCATCATGGCGGCCAAGAAGAAGCCGGTCGACAAGGTCGAGGTGGCGGGCCTCGGCATCCAGGAGGGTGCAAACCCCTTCTACGCGGTGCGTTCCCTGGCGCTGCCGCCGGCTAAGTCGGCGGGGACGGTCATCAAGGGCGAGGACGACCCGGCCGGAGCGGCCGCCCAGCTGGTCAAGCTGCTCCGCGACGAAGGCAAGGTGATCTAGGGAGGCGACGATGGCTGGAATCCTGGTTTTCGTGGAGCAGCGCAACGGCCAGATCCGGGCGGCCTCCCTGCAGGCCGTCTCCCAGGCGCGGCGCCTCGCCGCCGGAGCTGTGAGCGCGGTGCTGCCGGGCTCCGGCATCGCTGCCGCTGCCGCCTCCTTGGGAGCGTATGGAGCGTCGAAGGTCTTCGTCGCCGACGACCCGAACCTCGCCCTGTACTCGGCGGAGGGCTACGCCGAGGTGGTGGCCAAGGCGTGCGAGCAGGCCCAGCCGTCGGCGATCCTGTTCGCCGGGACTGCCATGGGCCGTGACCTCGCGCCCCGGGTCGCCGCCCGCCTCGGGGTCAGCGCCGTCGCCGACGCCACCGGTCTCGCGCTCGAGGGCGACACCCTGGTGGTGACGCGGCCGGTCTACTCGGGCAAGGCGGTCGCCACCGTCGACACCGCCGGCAAGCGGCCGCAGGTGGTCAGCTTGCGTCCCAACGTGTTCGCGGCCGAGCAGGTGGGCGGCACCGCCGAGGTGGTCGCGCTCGATGGCCTCGCGCTGTTGATCCGGGCGGTGGTCAAGGAGCTCCTGGACACCGGCGGCGGTGAGCTCGACGTGGCCGAGGCCGACATCATCGTGTCCGGCGGCCGCGGCATCAAGGGCCCGGAGAACCTCGGCCTGATCCGCGACCTCGCGCACGCCCTCGGCGGCGCGGTCGGCGCGTCGCGCGCCATCGTCGACGCCGGCTGGATCGAGCACAAGAACCAGGTCGGGCAGACCGGCAAGGTCGTGAGCCCGACCCTCTATGTGGCCTGCGGCATCTCCGGCGCCATCCAGCACCTTGCCGGCATGTCCTCGTCCAAGGTCATCGTGGCCATCAACAAGGACCCGGACGCGCCGATCTTCAAGGTCGCGGACTACGGCATTGTGGGTGACCTGTTCCAGGTGATCCCGCCGATGGTGGACGCGATCAAGGCGCTCAAAGCGTGATCTCCGGCTGGTGATGTCTGCATCCGGCGGGCCAGCAGGCCCGCCGCATGCTATTCTTCGCGGCCGAGTCGAACGGGGGGGTCGTGGATCTCCAGACGCTGATCCTGTCGCTGTCGAGGTACTGGTCCGACGCCGGCTGCGTCGTCCAGCAGCCCTACGATCTCGAGGTCGGGGCCGGCACCATGCACCCGGAGACCTTCCTGCGCGTGCTCGGGCCGGAGCCCTACCGGGTGGCCTACGTCCAGCCGTCGCGGCGGCCGGCCGACGCCCGCTACGGCGAGAACCCGTTCCGGCTCGGACGCCACCTGCAGATGCAGGTCATCCTGAAGCCCTCGCCGGACGACGTCCAGCGGCTCTACCTGGCGTCGCTCGAGGCGATCGGCATCGACCCCGCGGTCCACGACATCCGCTTCGAGGAGGACAACTGGGAGTCGCCGACCCTCGGCGCGTGGGGGGTCGGCTGGCAGGTGCTGCTCGACGGCATGGAGATCACCCAGTTCACCTACTTCCAGCAGGCGGGCGGGATCGACCTCAACCCGGTCTCCGCCGAGCTGACCTACGGCCTGGAGCGGATCACGATGTTCCTGCAGCGCAGGGACTCGATCTACGACATCGAGTGGGGCGGCGGCGTGACCTACGGCGCGGTCCGCCTCGACGAGGAGCGCGAGGCCTCGGTCTACGGCTTCGAGGTGGCCGACGTCGAGATGCTGCGCCGCCACCTCGAGGACTGGGAGCGCGAGGCCGGCCGCTGCCTCGAGCACGACCCGCCGCTGGTCATCCCGGCGCTCGAGGCCACGCTCAAGACCTCGCACCTGTTCAACCTGATGGACGCCCGCGGCGCGGTCTCGGTGACCGAGCGGGTCGGCCTGATCGGCCGCATCCGGCGCAACGCGATCCGCGTCGCCAAGGCCTACGTGGCCCAGCGCGAGGGGCTCGGCTTCCCGCTCGGCGGCGCGTTCGGAGGAGGTGTCCGGCTGATGGCGACCTTCCTGCTCGAGCTGCTCACCGAGGAGATCCCGGCCAACGGGCTGCCAGGCGGCGCGCCGGCATCTTGCCGAGGCGGTCGGCGAGGGCCTCGAAGCCGCCGGCCTGACCGGCGCCAGGGTGCGCGCGCTGTCCACCAGCCGGCGGCTGGTCGTCATCGCCGAGGGCGTGCCCGAGCGGCAGCCTGATCGCACCGAGCGGGTGACCGGCCCGCCGGCCAGCGTCGCCTACGGCAAGGACGGAGCGCCCACCCGGGCCGCCGAGGGCTTCGCCCGCAAGGTCGGCCTGCCGCTCGATCAGCTGGAGATCGACTCCACGCCCAAAGGCGACTACCTGGCCGCCACCGTGCTGCTGCCGGGCCGGCCGACGGCCGAGATCCTGGCCGAACTGGTGCCGGCCGCGGTCGCCGGCATGCGCTTCCCGAAGATGATGCGCTGGGGCCGCGGCGAGCACACCTTCGTGCGGCCGCTGCACCGGATGGTGGCGCTGCTCGGCACCGAGGTTGTGCCGTTCCAGCTTTTCGGCGTGGCCTCCGGGCGGACCAGCGAGGGTCACCGCGTCCACGCGCCGGCGGCCTTCGACGTGGCCGCCGCAGATGACTACGCCGAGGAGATGCTGCGCCGCTTCGTGGTCGTGGACCCCGACGAGCGCCGCCGAGCGTTCGCGGCCGCCGCGGCCCGGCTGGTGGCCGAGTTCGGCTGCCGGGTCCACCCCGACGACGAGCTGATGGCTGAGCACGTCGAGCTGGTCGAGCATCCCGGCCTGCTGCTCGGCGCTTTCGACGAGGCCTTCCTCGAGCTGCCCCGCGAGGTCGTGATCACCACCTTGCGCCACCACCAGAAGTGCCTGGTGCTGGAGCGCGAGGACGGCTCGCTGGCGCCGTTCTTCCTGACCGTGGTCGACCGCCGCGACGACCCCGAGGGCCTGGTGCGGCAGGGCAATGAGTGGGTGATCGGCGCCCGCCTCGCCGACGCGCGCTTCTTCTTTGACGAGGACCGCAAGCGGCCGCTCGACGAGCTCGTGCCGGGCCTCGAGCGGCTCGAGTTCCACCGCCGGCTCGGCTCGGTGGCCGACAAGGCGGCGCGGGTCGGCGATCTGGCCGCGGCCATGGCGGCGTGGATCGGCTCGCCGCTGCCCGCCGGCGACCTGGCGCGGGCCGCTCGCCTCGTCAAGGCCGATCTGCTGACCGGCATGGTGGTCGAGTTCACCGAGCTCCAAGGGGTCATGGGCGGCCACTACCTGCGGCTGGCCGGTGAGGCCGAGACGCTGTGGACCGCGGCCCGCGACCTGTACAGCCCGCAGGGCTTCGATGGCGAGATCCCGGCCTCGGACACCGGCCGGCTCGTGGGCGCGGCCGACCGGCTCGACACCCTGACCAGCCTGTTCGGCGTCGGCGAGCTGCCGTCCGGCTCGCGTGACCCGCACGGCCTGCGCCGCGCCGGCCAGGCGCTGGTCAAGATCGCCGCCGAGTCGGGCTGGGAGCTCGATCTCGCAGCGGCGATCCAGCGCGCCGTGGAGCTGGTCGCCGACCGCATCGACGGCGATCCGGCCACGACCGCCGCGGCGGTCAACGAGTTCCTGGCCGAGCGCGTGCGCCGCTACCTGATCGACGTGGTCGGCGTGGCCTTCGACACCGCCGATGCGGTCATGGCGGCGGGCTGGGCGAGGCTGCCCGAGCTGGTGGCGCGGGCCCGCGCGCTGGAGGCGGCGCGCTCGGCCGAGGCCTTCCGCTGGCTCGCGCTCGGCTTCAAGCGGGTGCGCAACATCACCGACGGCCAGCCCGACGGCACCGTCGATCCGGCGGCGTTCCAGCAGCCCGAGGAGGGCGAGCTCCACCGTCACACCGAGGAGTTCCGGGCGCGCCTCGACGAGTGCCTGGCGGCGCGCCGCTTCGACGACGCGTTCGCGGCAATGGCCAAGCTCGCCGACGTGCTCGAGCGCTTCTTCGTCGAGGTGCTGGTCATGACCGACGACGAGGCCACCCGGCGCAACCGGATCGCGCTGCTCAAGGCGCTGGGAGCTGAGTTCATGCGATTGGCCGATCTGTCGAAGCTGCAGATCGAGGGAGGCAACGGATGACCGAAACCAAGTACGTCTACTCGTTCGGTGGCGGCACGGCCGACGGCCGCAGCGACATGAAGAACCTGCTCGGCGGCAAGGGCGCCAACCTGGCCGAGATGGCCAACCTGGGCATCCCGGTGCCGGCCGGCTTCACCATCACCACCGAGGTCTGCACCTACTACTACGACCACGACCGCAGCTACCCGCGAGCCCTCGAGGCCGAGGTCGAACGCCGCGCTGGCCAAGGTCGAGAAGATCATGGGCAAGCGCTTCGGCGATCCCGCCGACCCGCTGCTGGTCTCGGTCCGCTCCGGCGCCCGCACGTCGATGCCGGGCATGATGGAGACCGTGCTCAACGTCGGCCTCTGCTCGAAGACCATCCCCGGCCTGATCGCCAAGACCGGCAACCCGCGCTTCGTCTACGACGCCTACCGCCGCCTGATCATGATGTACTCCGACGTGGTCATGGAGAAGGCCGCCGGCATCGAGCCGCCGAGGGCAGGGGCATCCGCCAGCAGCTCGACCGCATGCTCGACGAGGTCAAGAAGGCCCGCGGCTGCGCGACCGACGCCGACCTCACCGCCGACGACCTCAAGGACGCTGGCCGAGCGGTTCAAGGCGACGATCCGGAAGGTGCTCGGCAAGCCCTTCCCGGACGACCCGCGCGAGCAGCTGTGGGGCGGCATCGGCGCGGTGTTCGCGTCCTGGAACGGCAAGCGCGCGGTCTCCTACCGCCGCATCGAGGGCATCCCGGACGAGTGGGGCACCGCGGTCAACGTCCAGGCCATGGTGTTCGGCAACATGGGCGACGACCTCGGCCACCGGCGTCGCCTTCACCCGCAACCCGGCCACCGGCGAGAACATGTTCTACGGCGAGTGGCTGGCCAACGCCCAGGGCGAGGACGTGGTGGCCGGCATCCGCACCCCGAACCCGCTCAACGAGGCCGACCAAGAACGAGCAGAACGCGCACCTGCCGTCGCTCGAGACCGCGATGCCCGAGTCTACAGGCAGCTCGACGACATCCGCGACCACCTCGAGAAGCACTACCGCGACATGCAGGACATCGAGTTCACGATCGAGGAGGGCCGGCTCTGGATGCTGCAGTGCCGCGTCGGCAAGCGCACCGGCACCGCCGCCCTCAACATGGCCATGGACATGCTGGCCGAGAAGCTGATCAGCAAGGAGACGGCGGTGCTGCGCGTCAGCGCCCGAGCAGCTCGACGAGCTGCTGCACCCGATCGTCGACCCGGCCGCCGAGAAGGGCGGCGAGCCTGATCGCCAAGGGCCTGCCCGCCGGCCCCGGCGGCGCGCGCGGCCAGATCGTGTTCACCGCCGAGGACGCCGTGGAGTGGGCCAAGGCAGGGCAAGAACGTGATCCTGGTGCGCGAGGAGACCAACCCCGAGGACGTCGAGGGCATGCGGGCGGCGGTCGGCATCCTGACCGCCCGCGGCGGCATGACCTCGCACGCGGCGCTGGTCGCCCGCGGCTGGGGCAAGTGCTGCATCGTCGGCGCCGGAGCGCTCGACATCGACGCCGTCGCCAAGACCATCAGGTCAACGGCCGCACCTTCGGCGAGGGCGACTGCTCACCCTGAACGGCACCCGCGGGCTGGTCTACGCCGGCGAGCTACCGCATGATCGATGCCACTGAGAACCCGCGCTTCGTCGACTTCATGAAGCTCGCGGACACGATCCGGGTGCTCAAGGTGCGCACCAACGCCGACACCCCGGACGACGCCGCGCAAGCGCGACGAGTTCGGCGCCGAGGGCATCGGCCTGTTCCGCACCGAGCACATGTTCTACGGCAAGGGCTCCGAGCAGCCGCTGTTCCTCCTGCGCAAGATGATCATGGCCGGCACCGAGAACGAGCGGCGGGCCGCGCTCGACGAGCTCTTCCCCTTCGTCAAGCGCGACATCAAGGCGACGCTGGAGGTCATGGACGGCCTGCCGGTCACCATCCGGCTGCTCGACCCGCCGCTGCACGAGTTCGTGCCGCAGGGCAAGGAGGAGCGCAAGAAGCTGGCCACAGGCGCTGGCACGTCGACGCCGAAGAAGCTCGCCAAGCGGGCCGACGAGCTGCACGAGACCAACCCGATGATGGGCCACCGCGGCGTGCGCCTCGGCGTCACCTTCCCGAGATCTCCGAGATGCAGGTCCGCGCCATCCTCGAGGCGGCGGCCGAGCTGCGGCAGGCCGGCATGAAGGTGTTCCCGAGATCATGGTCCCGGTGACCGGCATGAAGGCCGAGCTCGACAACCAGATCGCGCTCGCGAAGAAGGTCCACGCCGAGGTCTGCGCCAAGTACGGGGTGGACTCGATCGAGCACCTCTACGGCACCATGATCGAGATCCCGCGCGCGGCGCTGACCGCGGACAAGATCGCGAAGTCGACCCAGTTCTTCTCCTTCGGCACCAACGACCTGACCCAGATGACCTTCGGCTTCTCGCGCGACGACATCGGCGGCTTCCTGCCCGACTACCTGGACAAGAAGATCCTGCCGGCCGACCCGTTCCAGATCATCGACCGGGACCGGTCGGCGAGCTGATCCGCACCGGCATCGAGCGCGGCCGCTCGACCCGCCCGAACCTCAAGGTCGGGATCTGCGGCGAGCACGGCGGCGAGCCGAGCTCGGTCGAATTCTGCCACCTGGTCGGCATGGACTACGTGAGCTGCTCGCCCTACCGCGTGCCCATCGCCCGCCTCGCGGCCGCCCACGCGCAGATCCGGTACCCTCGGAAGTGACCCGAGCGGGCCCCGCTCGCGTCATTCCGAGGGTCGTTGGCCCGACTGATTCGGGCGGAAGCCACAGGACTCCTGAAACCCGCGCTCTCCGGAGCGCGGGTTATTCGTAGCGATTCTCGCTCTGCTCGTCGGGCGCGGTCGCCGGCGCGCCGCAGGGGATGCCCCCGGTCATCGGCAGGAAGAAGTGCCCGACCTGGACGCAGTTCCGGGGCTATCCGGCGTGGTTGGAGGCGCTGATCGAGCCGTAGACGCCGGGCGTGATCGCGCGTCCCGGGCTGTTGCGGCTGGCCGGACGCCGGGTCCGAGCGACCCGCGGCTGACGGCTCGCGCGTCGCCGGCGTGGTGCTACGCGCGGTCGTGGCTGACGATGGCGCCGGTGCTCGTCAGCTCGTCGAGCAGGGCGAGCAAGGCCTGGCCGCTCATCGAGAACGGGTCCAGCACCGAGCTCTCCGAGAAGCGCAGGATGATCCCCACGTTGACCCGGTTCAGGTTCACGCTGCCCATGCGCCAGCTCGCGAAGCGGCGCTCCGTGATCTCGGCATAGTCGAGCAGCGTGACGTCGCGGTGCCGAGGGTCGCGCACGATGGTCGCGTAGAGCTGGTTGACCTCGGCGCGGCCTCCCTCGAGCACCTGGAGGAAGAGGTTGCCCTGCGGGTAGGTGCAGAGGACGCCCGTGATGCCGTGCTCGAGGTTGTAGTTCTGCGACTGCTCGAGGATCGAGGCGATCATGGCGTGGTCGATGTCGCTGGCGGCAAGGCTCGCATAGACAAGGCGTACCAGCATCGGTGTCTCCCTAGTCGTTCGGATCGATCAACAGCGACAGGAACTCGCGGCGCAGGTCGGGGTTCTTGAGGAAGGAGCCGCGCATGACGCTGTTGGTCATCTTGGAGTCCATGTCCTTGACGCCCCGCCACTGCATGCAGTAGTGGTCCGCCTTCATGACGACGGCGAGGCCATCGGGCTGCATCTTGTCCTGCAGGAGGTCCGCGAGCTGCAAGATCGCCTCCTCCTGAATCTGCGGCCGGGTCATCACCCACTCCACCAGGCGGGCGTACTTCGAGAGGCCGATCAGCGCAGAGTGCTCGTTCGGCATCACGCCGACCCAGATCCGGCCGATGATCGGGCACAGGTGGTGGGAGCACGCGCTCCGCACCGTGACCGGACCGACGATCATCAGCTCGTTCAGGCGGCGCACGTTCGGGAACTCGGTCACCGGCGGCTGCGGCAGGTAGCGTCCCGCAAAGACCTCCATGAGGTACATCTTGGCCACACGGCGGGCGGTGTCCTGCGTGTTGTGATCGCTCTCGGTGTCGATCACCAGCGCCTGCAGCACCTCGTTGATCTTGCTGGCGACCTCGATCCGCAGCGCCTCGAGCTCCCCGTCCTCGATGAAGGCGGAGATATTGTCGTTGGCGTGAAAGCGGCCGCGCGCTTTCTCGATCCGTTCCCGGATGCGACGGGAAACGGGCGTGGGGTCGTCGGCGACCCCGCGCGAGGGGTCGCTCGCTCCCGATCCCGGACCCTTCTGACTCGCCATGGACGCTCTCCTCGGTGGCAGCGTAGCATTCCCGGCCTGCGGCGATCGCCGGCTCAGTCGCGGTCAGGACACGTGACCGGGGTGCCGCGGTCGCTTCGCCGCCGACGCGGCTCCCAGGCTCGGGAATTCCCCGCCTATACCCGTACGTAGCGAACGGTGGCATGGGCTGAGATGTTCCCGGCGGCTCACCGGCCCCGTGTCGTGCGGCCGTGACTCCTGTTCCTCGTCTGCCGCCCGACCAGACCCGGCGCCGGGCGCCACGGTGTGAACCTCGCGGCCCCCTGTGCGTACTTCATCACAGAGGGTCACGACCCTTGAGCCATTCGATCGCGACGGCTGGGCTATTCAGGAAGCCACCGCCGGCGAGTGCCGGCGTTGAACGGCCACTGGGCCCAGAGACCCAGAGAAGGGAGCGCACCATGAGAATCGTAAATCTCCTCGGCGTCATCGGGATCATCGGAGTCGCAGCCCTGCTGGCGCTGCCGGCCATCGCCGGCCCCCCCGGGGATCCGGAGAACCGCACCGTGACCGCCACCTGCATCAAGGTGGTGGACGGCGACACCATCGTCGTCAAGTGCGACAAGCGCCAGATGACCGTGGACCTCGCGGGCATCGACGCGCCGGAGCTCGGCCAGCCGTGGGGCAAGGAGGTCCGCAGCTTCGTCCGCGACATGGTCGAGGGGAGCCAGATCACGGTCGAGGTCATCGAGGCCGGGGAAACCGGCGGCACGGCACGGGTGCTGATCGCCGGCCAGGACCTTTCCCGGCTGCTCGCCGAGCGCGGTCTTGCCTGGGCGACCGCCGGCGGCGGGCTCGAGGACCTCACCGAGAAGGCCAAGTCCGCTCCGTGCGGCCTCTGGCTCGACGCGCAGCCGGTGCCGCCGTGGCAGTTCCGGGAGACTGCCGCCTGAGCGCTGTCGGTCTGCAGGCCCCGTCGGCCGAGCCCACGCTCGCTCGGCCCGCTGCGATCGGCGGGCGTTGTGCCGGTGACGGCGTCGCGAAGAAGCAGGGGCCGGGTTGCCCCGGCCCGGGTACAATGGCCGCCGTGCAGCCTGCCAAGAAGGCGGCCACGGCCGAGAGGGGCGGCGCCGGAGGCGCGGCGCGGCGGCAGTGGCTCGAGCGGGTGTGGCGGTCGATCTTTCCGCGGCCGCTCCAAGCGCGGACCGATCGCGAGCGCGCGGCGCTGACCCGCTTCACCTTCCTGCTCCACCTGCGGCCGGTGCTGGTGCCGGCGCGCACCCTGCCGTGGACCCACACCTTCGGCCTCGGCGGTTCGTCGCTGGTGCTGGTGGCGCTGCTCGCCGCGACCGGCATCCTGAATATGCTGGTCTACCAGCCGGTCCCCGGCGTGGCCTACGACTCGGTGGTGGCAATCCAGGACCAGGTGCCGTTTGGCGCGCTGGTCCGCGGCGTCCACTGGTGGAGCGCCAACCTGCTGGTGGTGGTGCTGCTACTCCACGTCGCGCGGGTGTTCCTGACCGGCGGCTACCACGGAGCGCGGCAGTTCAACTGGGTGATCGGCTGCGGGCTGCTGGCGGCGGTGCTCGCCAACAACTTCACCGGCTACCTGCTGCCGTGGGACCAGCTCGCATACTGGGCGGTGACGATCTCGACCGCGATGTTGGCTTACCTGCCGCTGATCGGCGAGGGGCTGCAGCAGGTGGCGCGCGGCGGCGCTGAGATCGGCACCCAGACTCTCGTCAGTTTCTACACCATCCACACCACGATCGTCCCGGTCGTGCTGATCGTGCTCATGGGCTTCCACTTCTGGCGCGTCCGCCGGGCCGGCGGCGTGGTCGAGCCGCCGGCGGCGGCGGGCGAAGCCGAGGGTGACGAGGCGAAGCGGCTGTTCCTGCCCGACCTGCTGCTGCGCGAGGTCGTGCAGGCGCTGGTGATCGTGGCCGTGGTGGTGGTGCTGGCCGCCCTGTTCGGTGCGCCGCTCGCCGAGCGGGCCAACCCCGGGATGAGCACCAACCCGGCCAAGGCGCCGTGGTACTTCGTGGGCTTCCAGGAGCTCCTGATCCACCTCCATCCGGTGTTCGCCGTGCTGGTCTTCCCGCTGCTCGCCGGCGCCGGCTTCCTGCTGCTGCCCTACTTGAGCTCCGACGGCGAGTTGGCCGGCCGCTGGTTCCTGTCGGCGACCGGTCGGCGGACGGCGACGCTCGCGGCTGCGGCCTCGCTGGTCGTGACGCCGCTGCTGGTGATCGCCGACGATGTGCTGGGTGGCGGACCCTCCGGCTGGTTCGGCGGCGGCGTGCTGCCGCTCGCCCTGGTGGCGGGTGCCGCGGTGTGGGCGTTCAAGCTGGCCCGGCGACGCTACGGCGCCTCCGTCAACGAGGCCGTGCAGGCGGTGGTGGTCCTGCTGGCGGTGGCGTTCGCGGTTCTGACCCTGATCGGGGTCTGGTTTCGCGGCGAGGGCATGGCGCTGGTCTGGCCGTGGCAGCGATGAGGGAGGCAGGCGCAGGGCGATGACGCAGACCAAGAGTGACGGCGCTCCCGCGGAGACGGCGGTCGAGGCCGAGGCGAGCCGGCGGCGCGTGCTGCGCTGGCTGTGGTGGGGGCTGGGGCTGGCCGCGGCCGGCGAGCTGGCGTGGATCGGGCTCGCGTTCGTGAGGCCGCGCCGTTCTGCCGCCGCCGCGGGGGCCGACCCGATCTTCGTCGCCGGCCCGGTCGATGACTTTGCGCCGGGCACGGTCACCGCCTTCCCGGCCGGCAGCTTCTACCTGGCGAGGTTGGCGAGCGGCGGCTTCCTCGCCCTCGACCGCACCTGCACCCACCTCGGCTGCACGGTGCCCTGGAACGCCGCCAGCGGGCGCTTCGACTGCCCCTGCCACGCGTCGTCCTTCGACATCACCGGCGCGGTGGTCGGGCCGCCGGCGCCGCGGCCGCTCGATCTCTACCCGGTGCGAATCGAGAACGGCGTGGTCAAGGTCGACCTGCGGCGGCCGCTGCGGCGAACCGCCTTCGAGCCGTCGCAGGCGGTGAGCTCGTGAGCCCGAGGGCGGCCGATGGCTGACCCGTCCCTGCGCCGCTGGGAGCGGGTGGGCGTGATCGCCCTCGCCGTGATCGTGGTGACGATCCCGCTGTCGCTGCTGCGCGGTCCGAGCGGCGCAGGCCGAGCGGCCACCGACGCCGCCCCGGTGTTCGTCGGCGGCGCCGCGTGCACCGAGTGCCACGAGGCCGCGGCCCGGGCCTGGCGGGGCTCGGATCACGACCTGGCCATGGCCGAGGCCAACGACGAGACGGTCAGGGGCAACTTCAACAACGTCCAGGTTACCTTCCACGGCGTCACCTCCCGCTTCTTTCGCCGCGACGGGAAGTACCTGGTGTGGACCGAGGGGACCGGCGGCGCGATGGTCGAGTTCGAGGTCGCGTACGTCTTCGGTTTCGAGCCGCTGCAGCAGTACCTGATCCCGTTTCCGGGCGGCCGGCTGCAGGCGCTCGGCCTGGCCTGGGACACCGAGCGGGGGCGCTGGTATCACCTCTATCCGGACCAGGACATCCCCGCCGGGGACTGGCTGCACTGGACCCGCAACGGCCAGAACTGGAACGGGATGTGCGCCGAGTGCCACTCCACCAACCTGCGGAAGGGATACGACCCGGAGAGCGAGACCTACACCACCAGCTGGACCGACATCGACGTCGGCTGCGAGGCCTGCCACGGGCCGGGCTCGCGCCACGTGGCGTGGGCGAGGGTGCCGCCGATGGCCCGCCCCGAGCTGCCCGACCTCGGCCTGGCGGTCTCGACCGCCGACATCTCGCCCGCCGCCCTGGTCGAGCTGTGCGCGCCCTGCCACTCGCGGCGCGCCGAGCTCGGCGACTACGACCACCGCGGGCTGCAGCTGCTCGACCACATGCTGCCCTCGCTGCTCTCGGAGGGCCTCTACTTCACCGACGGCCAGGACCTCGACGAGGTCTACACCTACGGCTCGTTCCTGCAGAGCAAGATGTATGCGCGGGGCGTCAGCTGCCGCGACTGCCACGACAGCCACAGCCTGAAGCTGCGGTTCGAAGGCAACGAGCTCTGCCTGCAGTGCCACCAGCGCGAGGTCTATGACAGCTCCGACCACCACTTCCACAAGAAGGTCTTCGAGGGCCGGCCGTCGGACGGCGCACTGTGTGTGAAATGCCACATGGTGGAGCGGCCGTACATGGTGATCGACTGGCGGGCCGACCACAGCCTCCGCCTGCCCCGGCCGGACCTCAGCGTGGAGATCGGAACGCCCAACGCCTGCACCCAGGGCGGCTGTCACGACGACCGGCCGCTGCAGTGGTCGGTGGATGCCTACCGGCGGTGGTACGGCCAGGCGAGGCGGCCGCACTACGGCACGACCTTCGCATCGGCGCGGCGCGGCGAGCCGTTAGCGGTGGCCCAGCTGGTCCGGCTCGCCGGCCACCCGCTGCAGCCGGCGATCGTCCGCGCCACCGCCCTCGAGCTGCTGTCCCACTACCCGGGCGCCGAGGCGGCGGCCGCGGTCCGTGCCGGCGTCGCCGCCGGCGACCCGCTGATCCGCCACACCGCGGTCACCCAGCTGGCGGTCGCCGAGCCTGGCGAGCGGGCCGCGCTGCTCGCGCCGCTGCTGTCGGACCCGGTCAAGGCGGTGCGGCTGGCCGCGCTGTCCAACCTCGCCGGGGTGCCGCGGGAGCTGCTCAAGAGCTACCAGCAGGAGGCCTTCGACCGCGCGCTCACGGAGTACCAGACGGCGATGGCCTACTCGCTCGACTTTGCCTCCTCGGGCATGAACCTGGGCAACCTCAACCTCAGCCTCGGCCGTACCGCCGAGGCGGAGCGCTACTACCGGCTGGCGCTGGCGATCGACGAGCTGTTCTACCCGGCGAAGATGAACCTGGCGGTGCTGCTGAGCGGCCAGGGCCGCAACGACGAGGCCGAGCGCGAGCTGCGCGAGGTCCTCGCGGCCTACCCGGACAACACCGAGGCCGCTTACTCGCTCGGCCTGCTGCTGGTGGAGATGGGCCGGCCGGACGAGGGCCTGGGGTGGCTCGACCGGGCGGCGGCCGCGCTGCCCCGCGACGCGAGGGCGCACTACAACCTCGGCCTGCTCCTGCAGCAGCTCGGCCGGCTCGACGAGGCGCGGGCCGAGCTCGAGCAGGCGCTGCGGATCGAGCCCGACAGCTTCGACCTGCTGGTGGCGCTGGCCGACCACCTGGTGCGGCGGGGGCTGCTGGCCGAGGCGCGGCCGCTCGCCGAGCGCGTGGTCGCGCTCTACCCGGACCAGGAGATCGGGCGGCAGATGCTGGCATTCATCGAGGATTCGCGGTCGCAGGGCGGCTGATCGCCGGCCGGAGGGTCGCCCGAAATGCCGACCTTGGGACCGACTCAGTGTAAGATCTGCGGTCGAGAGAGGAATCTCCAGAGGAGGGGGAAGCTCATGATGAGACTGAGGACATTGTTGTGTCGTTGGTCGACGCTGCTGGCAGTCGCCGCAGTGTCGCTGGCCCTGCCGGCCCTGGCCGGCGATGACCCGGCGGCGGCCGCTCCCCCGGAGCAGGCCGCTGCGCAGACTCCCGCCGAGGCGGCGCCGCCGGTGGCGGCGGCCGGCCTGGTCGCGTTCATCGATCCGGCGACCGGCGGGCTCACCGGAACCCCCACCGAGGAGCAGCGCGCCGCGATGCGCACCGCGCTCGCCGCTCTGGCGAATGACTCCGGCGAGGGACTGGTCGAGGTCAGGTTGCCCGACGGCTCCGTCGTCATGGACCTGCAGGGTCGCTTCCAGGAGGCCGTGGTGGTGCAGGTGGCCCCAGACGGGACCCAGCACAGGCAGTGCATTGGCAGCCTTCCGGACGCTGCTGCAACGCCATCGCCCGCCCCGGCGCCGCCCGCCGCCGCAGTGGCTGAGTAGGGGAGGGGGCACCATGGCTACGCACACCACCCTCCGTCTGCTCGTCCTGGCCACCGTCCTCGCGCTGGCCGCCTCGCCCGCGGGCGCGGCAAACATCATCATCATCAACAACGACGGTGCCGGCGAGGGCTTCAACGACCCGGACATGCCGGACCCCACCTGGGGCTGCCCGGCCGGCATGACCCTCGGTGAGTGCCGGCTCAACGCCTTCCAGGCTGCCGCCGACCGCTGGGGCGAGCTGCTGACGAGCCCGGTCGATATCCTGGTCGCCGCCCAGATGAACCCGATGACCTGCAGCGGAGCAGGTGCGGTCCTCGGCTCATCGGGAACGACGACGGTCATGCGCGACTTCCCCGGTGCGCCCTTCGCGCAGACCTGGTACCACAGCGCCCTGGCCGACGCCCTGGCCGGCTACGACGTCAACCAAGGCGTCAGCGACATCACCTCCCAGTTCAACAGCAATCTCGACGACGACCCGGCCTGCACCCTGAACTGGTGGTACGGCACCGACGGCGACTTTCCCGGCAACTGGGCCACCCCGGATGCCAACGCGACCCACTTCTTCGCCGTCGTGATGCACGAGCTGGCCCACGGCCTCGGCTTCCAGGACTTCGTCAACCTCCAGAACGGGCAGCTCCTCGGCGGCTTCCCGGACGTCTACTCGAAGTTCACCTATGACGTGTCGCTCGGCCTGCACTGGGACGAGATGACGGCCCCCCAGCGGGTCGCGTCGGCGCTCAACACCGGCAACGTCGTGCTCGACGGGCCCCAGGACAAGGCCGCGGCCGACGACTTTCTGACCGGCAACAACATCGACCTGGTGATCAACGCCGGCCCGGCCGCCGGAACCTACCTTGGTCGCGGCGGGCTGTTTGGTGCCTCATGGGCCAGGACCGACGGAGTCACCGGGACGGTCGAGCTCAGCAACGACGGCAGCGCCTATCCCACCTGCGGCTGCAATCCTCTGGTGGGCTTCACCCCCGGCAACATCGCCGTGATCGACCGAGGTCCCCAGGCACCGGGCACCTCCTGCCAGTTCGGGCTCAAGGCCCTCCATGCCCAGCAGGCCGGGGCCAGCGGGGTGATCATCGCCGACCACACGGTCCAGGCCCTCGTCAACATGTCGCCCGGCCAGTGGGGCCGTCAGGTGACGATACCGGCCATCTTCATCGGCAAGACCGATGGCGACACGATCCGGGTCACCCTGCCACAGAGCGGGACCTACGATATCCTCGACGTGTGGGGCCTCCACGCCAACGGGTTCCCGCTCCTCTACACTCCTGCCGTGCTCGAGCTCGGCTCCACGATCTCGCACTACGACATCTCGGCCGGGCCGAACGCCTTGATGGAGCCGGCCATCAACCTCGACCTCTACAACGACCCGGACATCACTCTCGGCATGTACCGGGACGAGGGCTGGGTGATCGGCGCGATCTTCATCGACGGCTTCGAGAGCGGCGACACGACGGCGTGGAGCCTGACCGTCCCGTAGCCGCAACGTCAACCAACCGCAATACCAGGGCCCGCCGGCCTCGACCGGCGGGCCCTTTGCTGATTACCCTCGGACGGTGCCCGCCCATCGGGACGAAGAAAACGGCCGCCCTCGGGCGGCCGTGGTTCGTTTCCGATGTCGTGCGAGCGCTACTCGATGCTGATCGACTGGAGCTCGACCGGCACGCTGGTCGTGAACTCGACCAGGTCGACGCCGATGTAGTTCGAGTTGTTGCCGCTCGGGCCGCCGCCGGTGACATAGTAGCGGAAGGCGAAGCGGCCGCAGGTCGGTGTCGGGGCGCCGGTGACGGTGGCGGTGAACTGGGTCCAGACCTCGGGGTAGCCGCCGACTGCGAGGGTCGGGTTGACGTCGACCAGCAGGGTCGTGAAGTCGCCCACGTCCTCGGGGCCGGTGCCTACATTGGTGCTGGCGCCGGCGAGGCTCAGGCGAACCTGCAGGCGATCCGGCCACGAGCTGCCTTCCGCGGTGCGCGTCCAGAAGGTCAGCGGGTCGCCGTTGACGAAGCAGACCTGATGGGTGAGCAGCCAGTCGCTGATGGTGCCGACGCCGGAGGTGGCGTTGTAGTTGTCGGCGATGTAGGAAGTCGGCCCGCCGGAGTAGGCCGGGAAGACGGTGTCGACGCCCTGGTACTCGCCGCGGTCACGCGTGACGCGCTCCTCGGTGGACGGAGCCCAGCTCAGGATCCCGATTGGCGAGCTGTTGTTCTGGAAGTACCACCCTTGCCCGGCCAGCAGGGTGATGTCGTCGAACTCCTCGGTGAAACTCTGCGCCGCGGCCGTGCCCGCTGCCAGCAGGGCGCAGATCACGATGAACCCAAACCGCAATTTCATACGAAGCCCTCCTTCGTTCCCTGTCGAGACGTATGCTACCACGACATACGCGTGGCCCGCCTTCAGGGGCCGGTGACGGTGCGACTTTGCTCGCCGGCCCGCGGGGACGTACATTGTCAGTGTTGGGAGGGGCGACGCGATGACGCAGTCGGTGTTCGACGAGCATGCCGAGAAGTACGACTCCTGGTTCCTGGCGAACCCGAGGGTGCTCGAGTCCGAGGTGCTGATGATCCGGCGCGCGCTGGGCGAGCCGGGGAAGACGCTCAGCGTCGGCTGCGGCAGCGGGCTGTTCGAGCACATCCTGCGGACCGGCCACGGCGTCGACATCCGCCACGGCGTCGAGCCGGCCGCCGAGATGGCGGCGATTGCCAGGAAGCGCGGTTTGGAGGTGACGCCGGGGGTCGCCGAGAAGCTGCCGTGCGGCGACGCCGAGTTCGACACCCTGCTGCTCAATGGCGTGCCGAGCTACACCGCCGACCTCGAGGCGGCTTTCCGCGAGGCCTGGCGGGTGGTGCGGCCGGGCGGCCACGTCGTGGTCGCGGACGTCCCGGCCGAGAGCTCGTACGGCCTGGTCTACCGGCTCGCGGCCGAGATCGGGAGCTGGGAGCACGAGCACCTCGAGAAGGTCGCGCCGCCCCACCCCTACCCGGTCGAGTTCGCCGCCGCCGCGCGCTGGCGCACCACGCCGGAGAAGGTCGAAGTGCTGCGCCGGGTGGGCTTCGAGGGCTTCGAGTTCTTCCAGACCCTCACCCGCCACCCCAAGTACTCGGACGAGCTGGTGGAGCAGCCGGTCGAGGGCTACGACCGCGGCGACTACGTCGCGATCCGGGCGCGCAAGCCGTAGGAGCGTGTAGGGCATAGGCCTCTGGGCGCGTTGCTGACGTGGTCACTGCTGTTGGCCTCTGCCCACACGCTCCTCGGGATGCGCTGCGCGCATCCTGACGAAGAGAAGAAGCTCCTCATGATGAGTGGCGTAGACCGCACATTCAGGTGCCAGGCTTTACGAACTTAGGAAGTTGGGCACGGCGGGTCAACTTCGAAAGATCATCGAGCCGGGCACCGGGAGCGCCCATCTCCGAGCTCATGCCCGGGCCGTGCCCCGACCCGCTCGATGAAGTGCAGTTCGGCGCGTCTGTTTTCGGAGACGGAGACGGAGACGGAAGCGGGCGCGGATCCGGCTCCATCCTCCGGATTTCGCCGTGACAAGAGCGGAGGGGGGTTGGGGTAACCCCTCATCCCCAACCCCTGCCCCTTCCGGGCCAGGGAGCGTACTCTGATCGTCGATGGCCGGCACGACCGCCGCAACGCCCGCGACCGCGCCCGAGCGCTCCTTCCGATCCGGGCTCGCCTGGGGCCTTGCCGCCTACGGCTCGTGGGGCCTGTTTCCGATCTACTTCAAGGCGGTGGCCGCGGTGCCCGCGCTCGAGGTGCTGGCCCACCGGGTGGTGTGGTCGCTGGTGGTGCTCGCGGCCGTGCTCACTGTGCAGCGGCGCTGGCGGGAGGTGGTGGCGGCAGTCACCGAGGCGAGGACGCTCGCGGTGCTCGGCGTGACGGCGCTGCTGATCGGGGGCAACTGGTACGTCTTCATCTGGGCGGTCATGACTGGGCACATGCTGCAGGCCAGCCTCGGCTACTTCATCAACCCGCTGGTCAACGTCTTTCTCGGGGTGGTCATCCTAGGGGAGCGGATGAGCCGGGCCGGCGTCGCGGCGGTGGCGATGGCCGCGCTCGGGGTCGGCTGGCTGACCGTCCTCGGCGGGGGCGTGCCCTGGGTGTCGCTGGTGCTCGCCTTCTCCTTCGCCGTCTACGCCCTGCTGCGCAAGACGGCGCGGGTCAAGCCGGTGCCCGGGCTCGCCGTCGAGACCGCGCTGCTGGCACCGGTCGCACTGCTGTTCCTGGCCGCGACCGCTTCCTCTGGCGGGCTCTATTTCGGCACCGGGTCGTGGCGGCTCGATCTGCTGCTGGTGGCCGCGGGGCTGGTCACCGCACTGCCGCTGCTGTGGTTCAACACGGCGGCACAGCTGCTGCCGCTGTCGACCCTCGGCTTCCTCCAGTACCTGTCGCCGACCGGCCAGTTCCTGCTCGCGGTGCTGGCCTACGGCGAGCCGCTGACCCGGGAGCGGCTGGTCGCGTTCGCCTGCATCTGGAGCGCGCTCGCGATCTTCACCGTCGATCAGCTGCGGACCCGGGCGCGGATCGCTCGACTGGTCGCGCGGCGGGCGGAATCGGGAACGGGAGCGGGAACGGGTACGGGAACGTGTGGGGGAGCCAACCCCTAGCCCCTGGCCCCTGGTCGGGTGGGGGGCTCGGGATCGAGCGCGGAAGCGGATCCGGCTTCCGGCTTCGCTTGCAGCTACGCCGTGACAAGTCGCCTTTGGCTTCCGGCTTCCGGCTTCGCCTCCGGCTTCCGGCTTCGCCTTCGGCTACGCCGTGACAAGTCGCCGTGACAAGTCGCCGTGACAGGAGCGGGCGGGGGTCCGAGCCCCCAGATCCTCGATCCTAGTCGGGCGGGGGCGCTGGCACAGCGATGAAGACCCGAGAGCCGGGACGCCGTCCGGTGACCCGCCACCAGGTGCCGGAATGGCAGAAGCGGCCGCCGATGTCGAGCAACTCCGGCAGCTCGAGGACCGCGACCGAGGCCGCATCCCCCGCGTCGAGGATCACGACCCGCGGCCGCCGGCGGTCGCCGCCTGCCGGGTTGCGGTGCCGTGAGCTGCTCTGCTGCTCCATGCCGGTCCTCCGGGCGCTGTCACTCAATCCAAACGATGAATACCCCGCTCCTGTTCGCGAAGCAAGAAGCGTGCCGCGGGTGCTGCGTGACCCGGGGCACGTTCCATCCCGCGGCTGCATTCCGGCATCCGGCTTTGTGGACGGATCGTCCAGTGGCCGGGACGCTCGCGGCGGGGTGCCGGCGGATGAAGGTCGTGCGAAACTCTCGGCCGTGAGCAGGACCCTCTTCGATCGCGCCGCTGCCTCCGCCTGCGGCAGCCGGTGGAGCTGAGCGAGCCGTGTGCGGGATCGCGGGCATCGTGGGCGCCGTGCCGGACCCGGCGGTCATCGAACGCATGGTCGACCGCCTGCGCCACCGCGGGCCCGACGATCGCGGCGTCTGGCGCTGCGAGGACGCCCACCTCGGCCACGCCCGGCTCGCCATCCTCGACCTGTCCTCTGCCGGCCACCAGCCGATGGTCCGCGACCAGCTCGTGATCACCTACAACGGTGAGGTCTACAACTTCCGCGAGCTGCGGCGGCAGCTGCCCGGCCCCTTCCGCTCCGACTGCGACACCGAGGTCGTGCTCGCGCTCTACGCCGAGGAGGGCGACCGCTGCCTGCACCGGCTGCGGGGGATGTTCGCGTTCGCCGTGTGGGACGCCCGCCGCCACCGCCTGTTCGCGGCCCGCGACCGGCTCGGCATCAAGCCGCTCTACTACCGGGAGATCGCCGGCGGCCTCGCGTTTGCCTCGGAGATCAAGGCGCTGCTCGAGCTCGGCCGGCCGCCGGTCGACGCGAGCGCGCTGCGCGACTACCTGACCTACCGCTACATCCCGGCGCCCAAGACGGTGTACGACGGAATCCGCGAGCTGCCGCCCGGCCACACCCTGGCCTGGGAGGCCGGGCGCGGGCTCGAGATCGCTCGCTGGTGGGAGCCGTCCACCGCGGTGGCGGTCACCGACATGGACGAGGCCGTGCAGCGCCTCGACAGCCTGCTCTCGATCGCGGTGCCGATGCACACCCTGGCCGACGTCCCGGTCGGCGTCTTCCTGTCGGGCGGCCTCGACTCCACCACCACCGTGGCCTTCGTCGACCGGCCGCGCACCTTCACCCTGGGCAGCGAGGTCGGCCACCGCGACGAAGCGCCGTTGGCGCGCCGGGTGGCGGCCCACTTCGGCGCCGAGCACCACGAGCTCCTGGCCCAGTCGGTCGACCTCGATCTCGCGCTCGACACCCAGCCGCGGCTCTTCGACCAGCCCTTCGGCGACTCCGGCTCGTGGGCCACCTTCCTGGTGTCGAGAATGGCCCGCGAGCACGTGACCGTGGCGCTGTGCGGCGAGGGTGGGGACGAGCTGTTCTGCGGCTACCAGTGGTACCGGCGCTGGACAGAGCCGCCGCTTTCACCCGCGCTGCGAGCCGCGGCGCGCCTCCTGCCCACCTTCTCGGCGCTCGGGCGGTCGCTGCAGCGGCGGGCGGCAACCGGGCTCGAGCGCTACGCCGCGTTCCTGAGCCCGTTCACGGTCGAGCAGAAGCGCGCCCTGATCGGCCCGCGGCTCGACGGGGACGGCTACGACGACCTGTGGTTTTTTCGCCGGTACTGGCGGGAGGAGCTCCCGGCGCTCAAGCGTCTTCAGTGGGCCGACCTCCACACCTACCTGGCGGGCGACCTGCTGGCCCGGGTCGACCGCGCGAGCATGGCGCACTCGCTGGAGCTGCGGCCGCCGCTGCTCGACCACGAGCTGGTCGAGCTCGCGCTGTCGCTGGACGGGTCGCTTTTGGTCGACCGCAGCAGCGGCGCCGGCAAGCTGGTGGTCCGGCGGCTGATGGCGGGTCGGGTGCCCGCCGGCCTCTTCGAGCGGCCCAAGCGGGGCTTCAATCTGCCGATCCGGCGCTGGGTGGCGCGCCGCCCACGGCTGCTCGATGACGCTCTCGGCCGGCTCGCCGAGGCCGGGATCATCCGCCGGCCGCGGGCGCTCGGCTTCACCGGCGAGCAGGCGTGGGCGCTGCTGACGCTCGACCGCTGGATGACGAGCTCGGGAGCGCTCTGAGCGCGCGTCGGCGGGTTTGCGGGCGTCCGCGGTCTTTCGCTGGTCAGCTGCTCTGCGTGGTGGCGAGGACCCGCTGGAAGCCGGGGTGGTCGCGCAGCGGGGCCCAGTCGGCGCTGTTCCGAAGCACCGCGGTCGAGATCCTGGCGGGCGTCTGCAGCGCGTCCGCGAGGTCGTCGAGCGCGCCGTCCAGATCGCCGCCGAGCATCTCGATCCACGCCAGCTCGACCGCGAGGTCAGCGGCGATGACCGCGTCGTCGAGGCCGATCTCACGGATGAGCTGTACCTGGCGCGCGGCGCCGGCTCGATCGTCATCCAGCGTGGACGCCTCGGCGAGCATCGTCAGCAGGAAGGGATTGCGCGGCTCGTCCTCGAGGTCCTGGCGGAGGAGACGGACAGCCTCGCCGCAGCTCTCGTCGGCAGCGCCATCGAGGTCGAGTGCGCGCTGGCTGAAACAGGCGAGAAGCGACGTCGGCGTGCCTTTCCAGCGTTCGAACCCTGCGGACTCGATCAGATCGAGGGCCGCCCGGTGGTTGCCGTCAAAGACCTCGAGGTCCCACGCCGCCATCGTCCACCGGTCGTCGCGCGGCCCCGGGATCTCGTCCAGGACGCGGCGGGCCCGCTCGGTGGAGCCGTCGTGCAACAGGCAGGTCGCCGCCAGGAGGAAGTGGGGGGTCCGCATGCCGGGCGCGACGGCGATCGCCCGCGCGAAGACCTCCTCAGCTTCCGCGTAGCGGCGCAGGTAGACCAGGCTCGAGCCCATGTTCCAGATGATGGATGGGTTCCACGGGTCGAGCTCGAGCGCCCGGCGGTGGGTGGCGAGCGAGCTCTCCCAGTTGCCGCGCCGCCGCTCGATGTAGGCGATGCCGACGAGCACGTCGCTGTCGTTGGGGAGGGAGGCCTGCGCCAGCCTGAGCTCGGTCAGCGATTCCTCGAGGTCGCGCTGGCAGCGGTAGAGGTAGAACCCCCTGGCACGGTGCACCTCGGGCAGCTCCGGGTCCAGCTCGCGCGCGTGGTCGAGGGCCTGGCGGGCCCTCTCGGGGCGATCCGGCGAGGAATCGAACCCGAAGTGAACCATCAGCCCATTGGCCTCGGAGAGCAGGGCCCAGGCGCGGACGAAGCCGGGCTCGAGCTCGACCGCCCGCTCGAGGCTGGCGATGGCGGTCCGATAGTCCTGCTCCTCGTCCGAGTAGAGGTGGGCGCGTCCTTCGAGAAACGCCTGGTAGGCGACCGCGTCGAGGTCGGCGGCCGCGAGCGCGCCGGCGGCCTCCGGGAGGGTGAGGTCGAGCTGGTCGACGACGCGGCGACCGATCTCGCTCTGCACGGCGAGCAGCTCCGACGAGCTGCGGTCGAAGCTGGCGCTCCAGATGTGGGCGTCATCGGCGGCGCGGATGAGCTGCGGGGTGATGCGGATCCGCTCGCTGCCGTCGGGGCGGGTCTCCCAGCGGACGCTGCCCTCGAGGATGTAGTCGACGTCGAGGTCCTCGGCGACCTGGCGGACGGTCCCGGAGCGCCGGCCGTAGTTGACGGCGGTGGTGCGCGAGATGACGCTCAGGCGAGGCACCATTGCGAGCTGAGAGGTGATCTCGTCCGTGATGCCGAGAGCGAACGTGCTCCGCTCCTCCGGCCCGTAGTTGTCGAAGGGCAGCACGATCAGCCGTGGCGGTTCCGTTGGTGCCGCGAGATCCGTCACCCGCCTCGCGAGCTGTCCACTGCCGAGGGCGGCAATACCGACGGCGAGCGCCGCGGCCGCCGTGACCGCCGTGATGACGATGGCTCGCAGCCGCGGCCGGCCGCGGGGGTGGATCTCGGGAGCGGGCACCGGTGGGGGCTCGGTTGCAGCCTCGGCGAGGGGCGCGGTCTCGGCGATCAGCCGGTAGCCTCGCTTCGGGATCGTGGCGATGTAAACCGGGTTGCGGGCGTCGTCGCCCAGGTGTGACCGAAGCTCGGCGATGGCGCGGCTGAGCACGCTCTCGGTCACCAGGTCGCCGTTCCAGACCGAGTCGAGGAGCTGCTGCTTGGACACCACCTCGCCCGGTTCGGAGGCGAGCCGCACCAGAACGTCCATGACCTTGGGCTCGATCTGCGCGGACTCATCGTCGCGCGAGATCCGGTTCAGCTCGGGGTCGACGCGCCAGCCGCCGATCCGCAACGATGCCGACCGCTGGCGCGGCGCCGAACCCTGGTGATCGATGCCGCTCGCCGCCTCTGTGCTCATTTCCCAGCCCCTCAGGCGAATCTCCACCTGCGTCGGGAGCCCGGCCTCACAGCGAGGTACGTGATCGCACCCGCGGAGGTTGCGTCCGCGACGACACCTGGATGGCGGTCCTGTGGGCGCGGACCGGCGGCCGGAGGCGGTCCCTCAGAGAAACCTCACGAAAAGCTCAGGCAGGCTTCGCCCCTTCATCAAGACTCCGCGGCCGCCGCGACCCATCTTCTGCGGGTCGGGCAGGCGCGCAGCGGCTGCCCGGAGAGGAAAGGAGGATCGAGGGAGGCAGCGTACCCAGGCTGACGGTTCAGTTCAGAAGGTCTCGAATCACAGTTCCATTCAGGAGAGGAGGACCGACAGATGACAACGTTGAGTCGAATTGGACGAACGGCCGTGCTCGCGGCGCTGGGGTTTGCCCTGGCCGCCGGCGCGGCAATGGCCCAGGAGACAACCGGTGCGATCATCGGCACCATCACCTCGCAGGACGGTGCGACGATGCCTGGCGTCACCGTCACCATCAGCGAAGCGGCGACCGGGTTCGAGCGCACGGTCGTGACCAACGGTGCGGGCGAGTACCGGTTTGCCGCGCTGCCGCCCGCGGGCTACCTGCTGCAGGCCACGCTGATCGGTTTTCAGACTCACCAGCGCGAGATCGACGTCGACCTCGGACGGACGGTCACGAACGACTTCGTGATGGCTCTCGGCGCCGTGACCGACGTGATCGAGGTGACCGGTGAGGCGCCGCTCGTGGACGTGACGTCCACCGTCACCGGGATGACGGTCAACCAGGAGGAGTTCAGCGCGCGCGTGCCGGTCGGACGCGAGGCGACCCAGATCGCGCTGCTCGCGCCGTCGACGACCGGTGGCGACCGCCGCTTCAACTCCGACTACACGCCGGGCCAGCAGCTGGTCTCGATGAGCGGCTCGTCGCCGGCCGAAAATGCCTACCAGGTCAACGGCCTGAACATCACCAACTTCCGGACGATGCTCGGATCGACGTTCGTGCCGTTCGAGTTCGTGGAAGAGGTGCAGGTGAAGACCGGCGGCTACGAGGCCGAGTACGGCCGCGCCACCGGCGGCGTCATCAACATGGTGACCAAGTCGGGGACCAACACCCTCAACGGCGGCGTCAATATCTTCTTCCAGCCCGAGAGCCTGCAGGAAACATCACCCGACGCATGGAACCGCCACAACACCGAGGAGCACTTCGACTCGCTCGAGGCCAACGCCTCGCTCGGCGGCGCGATCGTCAGCGACAAGCTGTTCTTCTTCGGCTTCATCCGCTACGACGACACGGAGTACATGGAGAACGTTGGCGGGTTCAACACGGTCTACACCAACAACCAGCCGTACTACGGAGCCAAGGTCGACTGGAGCATCACCCCCAACCACCGGTTCGAGGGCACCTACCTGGTCGACGACACCAGCCTCGATTCGGTGCGCTACGACTACGACATCGAATCCCGCACCCAGCTCGGCGAGGTCGGAACGGGCTTCCAGTCGCGCGGTGGCGACAACTACATCGGCAAGTACACCGGCATCCTCACCGACAGCTTCCTGGTCTCGGCGCAGTACGGCTACAACGGTTTCGACCGCACCGACGGTTCGCCTCAGCTTGAGAACTGCGCCTACGCGAACGACTATCGCGCCACCGGCAGCGCGACCCCGATCGGCTGCTGGGTGGTTTACGCCGGAACGGTCGCCGCCGACGAGCGCACCGCATATCGGGCCGACGCGGACTGGTACCTGGGCAACCACTCGCTGCGCTTCGGGTTCGACGGCGAGGAGAACGTCTCCGACGAGACCTGGTCGTACTCGGGCGGCGCCTCGATCCAGTACTACGTGAACGGGACCCGGTTCACCGAGACGGCCAACGGGACTCCGCTCAGCCCCGACGACGAGATCTACGCGATTCGCCACCGCACCACCGGCGGCAGCTTCAACACCTACTCGAATGCGATCTACGCGCAAGACAGCTGGGCGTTCTCGCCCGGCCTCACTTTCAACTTCGGCGTTCGCTGGGAGATGTACGAGAACAAGAACGCCCTCGATCAGACGTTCATCAAGATCGACGACCAGTACGCGCCGCGCCTCGGCGTGATCTGGGACCCGAGCGGCGACGGCCGGTCGAAGCTGTTCGCCAGCTACGGCCAGTACCACCTGCCGATCGCGTCGAACACCAACATCCGGCTGGCCGGCCTCGAGTTCGACCAGCGCGATTACTACGTGTTGCCGCCAGGGGCGGGCCCGGACGAGTTCGGCTTCCCGACCGGGACCGGCGAGTTCATCACCTCGGTGGTCTACTCCGACGGCGTGATCCCGGATCCGGACGCCGTCCGCGCCACCAATCTCAGTCCGATGTCGCAGTACGAGTACATCCTCGGCGGCGAGCAGATGGCGGGCGAGGACTGGTCGCTGGGTGCGCGCTTCGTGTGGCGTGAGTTCGGCGAGGTCATCGAGGACATGACCATCGACCAGGCGCTGACCGAGGTCTACGGCATCGAGCCTGGGGCCCTCGCATACTACCTCGCCAACCCGGGCAGCAACTTCGAGGGCTACTACGATCTCGACGGCGACGGCGTGCTCGATCCGATCAGCTTCACCAACGAGCAGCTCGGCTACCCCGACGCGACGCGCAAGTACTACGCGGTGGAGCTGACCGCCAAGCGGCGCTTCGCCGACAACTGGATGGCCCAGGTCGCCTACACCTGGTCGCAGTCCTATGGCAACTACGAGGGCTACGTGAAGTCGGACATCGGCCAGGACGACGCCGGGCTGACCCAGGACTTCGACTTCCCGGGCCTGATGGACAACGCCTACGGCTTCCTGCCGAACGACCGGCGCCACAACCTCAAGGTCTTCGGCGCCTACGCCTGGGACATGGGTCTCCAGGTCGGCGGCTACGTCTACTACCAGACCGGCCGGCCGCGCAACGCCTTTGCCGTGCACCCGACCGATCCGTGGGCGCAGCAGTATGACGTGGGGTCGTTCTTCTACGCCGACGGCACGCCGGCGCCGCGCGGAACGGCGGGCACTACCGACGACATGTACGGCCTCGATGCGATGGTGAAATACGACTTCAAACTGGGCGGGATGGACTGCAACCTGCGGATGGACATCTTCAACCTGCTCGACAACGACGCGGCCACCTACTACTCGGAGACCTCCGGCACCGCCGCGGGCGGTACCGACGAGAGCTTCGGCCAGCCGGTCTACTACCAGGAGCCGCGCCGCGTGCGGTTCGGAGTCGGTTTCAGCTTCTGATCCAGGGGGGCGTGACGACACGAGTCGCAACCAGCAGTCCCTCTGGTGTCGCCTCCTTCCTCCTCGGGGGCCCGTGTCCGGGCCCCCCCTTTGCTTCAGCGTCGCGGCGCTCTTCCCACGCTTGGGCCGATCGCGTACGATGGCCGCAGCGCTCGCTCGCCGGCCGGCGGACGCACCTGGGGCCGGCGGCGGAAGGTACAGCGGGGGGTTGCATGTCCGAGCCGGGGGTCCTGTTCATCGTCTCGTCGCCGTCTGGCGGCGGCAAGACGACGCTCATCCGCGAGGTCATCGGACGGCTCGCGGCGCGTGGCATCCGGTCCCACTTCTCCGTGTCGCACACGACGCGGGCGCGTCGCCCGGCGGAGACCGAGGGCATCGACTACCACTTCGTCGACCGCGCCGTCTTCGAAAGCATGGTCCAGCGCGGCCAGTTCCTGGAGTGGGCGGAGTACAACGGACACCTCTACGGGACCGCCCGCGCCGAGGTCGAGCCGCGGCTCGCCGACGGCTGGGACGTCTTCCTCGACATCGAGGTCCAGGGCGCCACTCAGGTCAAGACCGCGGTCCCGGACGTGGTCAAGGTCTTCGTGTACCCGCCGTCCTACGACGTCCTGAAGCAGCGCCTGACCGTCCGCCGCCAGGACGCCCCGGAGGCGATCCGGCAGCGACTGCGGTGGGCGATGCGCGAGCTCGGGGTGGCCGGGGAGTTCGACTATGCTATTATCAACGACCGTCTGGACGAGGCGGTCGACGAGTTGCTTGGGATCTGCACCGCCGAGCACCAGCGCCCGAAACGCATGAAATCCCGACTCGACGCCATCCGCGCGTCCTACCAGCGCGCGCTTGAAGGGGACAGCCCATGATCGAGCTTCCAGAGAACTTTGACTCCGTTTTCCGTTACATCGTCGTCGTCTCGCAGCGCGCCGAGCAGCTGATCAACGGCGCCAAGCCGCGCATGGAGAGCCGGCACGGCAAGCCCACGCTGGCGGCGATGGACGACGTCGACGCCGGGCTGGTGCCGTGGCGGGTGTTGAGCCAGGCCGAAATCGACGCTCAGCGCGAGGCGATCGTTGAGCAGTTCCGGGCCGAGGTTGCCGGCGAAGGCTTCGAGCCCGAGCACGCGCGACCGATCCCGGACGTGCTGCCGACGCTCGCCGCCACGGACGAGGTGGAAGAGGTGGCGGCGCCCGAGCCCGACGACCGGGACAACGAGCTGGTGCGGCTGCAGCGCCTGCTCGGCATGGCCGGTGGTCGCGGTGCCGCGGGCGGCGGCGCTGAGGAGCTCGACGAGGAGCGCGACGAGGACGAGCGGGAAGAGGGCGAGGAAGGGTTGGACGTCGAGGAGGAGGCTGAAGAAATCATCCTCGACGTTGATGACGGCTTCGGCGACGAGGACTGACCCGGCGCACCTGGTCAGCTGCGCCGGCCGGCTTTTGCATGCGAGCCCGGGACCTCGAACGCTACCGCCGAGAGATCGGATGGCGGGATGCTCCACTGCTCGACGTGGCGGCGGCGCCCGCCGCACCACGGGTGGAGTCGGGAGATCTCGAGTCGCTCGCGCGTGAGGCCGTGAGCTGCACCCGCTGCCGGCTCGCCGAGCAGCGCCGCACCGTGGTCTTCGGCGAGGGCGACCCCCAGGCCCGCGTCATGTTCATCGGCGAGGGCCCGGGGGCCGAGGAGGACCGCACCGGCCGGCCCTTTGTCGGCCCGGCCGGCGCGGTGCTCGACGCGATGATCTTCGCCCTCGGCCTCGAGCGGCGGCAGGTCTACATCGCCAACGTCGTCAAGTGCCGGCCGCCTGGCAACCGCGACCCGCAGGACGACGAGGCCGCGGCCTGCGCGCCCTTCCTCGACCGCCAGATCGCGCTCATCCGGCCGCTCCTGATCGTCGGCCTCGGCAAGGCCGCGGCGCGCCGCCTGACCGGCTCGACCGCGCCGATCAGGGCGCTGCGCGGCCGTTGGGCCTCCTACCTCGGCATCCCGGTGCTGCCGACCTTCCACCCCGCCTTCCTGTTGCGCACGCCGCTCGCCAAGCGCGAGGCCTGGCAGGACCTCAAGGCCGTCCGGAAACGGTTGGAAGACGCCACTTCAAGTTCTTCGTGATGCCAGATTTCGCGCCGCGGGCCGACCCGGGCCGCGAGGCGAAATCTGGAGTTGGTCAGCGGTGGTTCGTGGGATGCCATGCCGCGCTCCTCGCTCAGGTGGTCTCAGGGTGGTCGCTCCGCTGGAGTCCAGCACCGCGGCCCGCCGCCGCGCGGCGTCAGCGAGGTCGGCGTTCGCGCAGGTGGCTCCAGGAGTTCGTGCCGCATTGGCCTATTCGGCGGGCATGGTGGACCGAATCGTTGTCAGACGGCCACTGCGGCACGAACTCGTCAGGATGCGCGCAGCGCATCCCGAGGAGCGTGTGGGGCAGAGGCCAACCACAACGATCTCATCAGGAGCGTGCACAGGGGCCTATGCCCGACACGCTCCTAGGCGGTCAGCACGAGCACCAGGTCGCAGACGTTGGTGCCGGTCGGGCCGGTGCGGATCGCGTCGCCGCTGGCCGCCAGCGCGGAGCCGGAGTCGTTGCCGGCGAGCGCTGCTGCGAGGTCGACGCCGGCGAACCTCGCCCGCATCGGGGTGGTCGCGTCGACCAGCGCGCCGGCCGCGTCCGTCGAGCCGTCGATGCCATCGGTGCCGGCCGCCAGGATCACCACCGGTTGCCGGCCAGTCAGCTCGAGCGCCGCGGCGAGCGCCAGCTCGTGGTTGCGGCCGCCGCTGCCTGAGCCGCGCACGGTGACCGTGGTCTCGCCGCCGGCGACGAAGGCCACCGGCCGCGACGAGGAGAAGGCCTCGGCGAAGCGCGCGAGCAGCGCGCCGCGGTCGCGGGCCTCGCCCGTGAGGTCCCCGGGGTGGGCGATCGTCCGGTAGCCGCGATCGGCGAGGCAGTTCGCAGCGGCCTCAACCGCAGTCCGGTTGTTGGCGAGGATGTGAATTTGGTTGTGCTCCGCCCAGGCGTCGTCGTCAGGTTCCTCGACGCGGGCGCGCAGGACGTCGACGACGCTGCGTGGAAGGTCGCCAACGACCCCGAGCCCGCCGAGCACGCCGAGCGCGTCTGCGGCTGTGGTGGGCGAGGGCACCGTCGGTCCGGACCCGATGTCCGGGATCAGGTCGCCGAGCACGTCGGACAGCACGAGCGTGACCACCCGCGCCGGCGCGGCGGCGCGGCCGAGGCCGCCGCCGGCGGCCGCCAGCAGCTGGCGGCGGACCGCGTTGAGCTGGTGGATGGTGGCGCCCGCCTTGAGCAGCGCGGTGGTGGTGGCGCGGATGTCGTCGAGGGTGAGGCCGGGCCGGGGCGCGGCGAGCAGCGCCGACGCGCCACCGGAGAGCAGGACCACGAGCAGGTCCTCCTCGCCGAGTGATCCGGCAAGCTCGAGGAGGCGACGGCACGAGGCCTCGCCCTGCTCGTCAGGGGAGGGGTGAGCCCCGCGGAGCACCTCGCCGGTCTGCGCGACGCGGTCGGACACCGGCACGCCGTGCGGGGTGAGCACGAGCAGCTCGTCGGCCCAGTCCGGGAGCAGCTCGAGCCAGGCATCGGCGAGGGTCGGCCCGGCCTTGCCGAGGGCCACGACGACCCGGCGGCCCGTCACCTTGGGAAGTTCCTCGCCACGAATCGACACCCGATTGCCGTCGACGGTCACCGCGGCCGGGATGAGCCGCCCCGGCTGCACCGCGGCCACCGCGGCGTGGAAGGCGGCGAGCGCGTCCTCTCGCAGCTCCTCGATGGGGGTGATCATTGGTGCAGTCTACCGGAGGAGGATCTAGGATCTGGGATCTAGGGGATAGGGACCCACCTCCCGCCCGTTCCCGGACTCCCCGACCCCTGCCCGCGTTCGGTGCGGACAGTCGGTTGCGACGGTTTGCGGTTCGGATTCAGGGGAGGGAGGGCGGCGGCCCGAGATCCTATCCCCCAGATCCTAACCCCTCTGTTTGCAATACGAGCTCGCCGTCCTCGACGTCGACAACCACGGTCTGGCCATCGCCGAGCTTGCCCTCGAGGACCAGGTTGGCGAGCGGGTCGGAGAGCCGGCGCTGGATGACGCGCTTGAGCGGCCGCGCCCCGAAGTCGGGGTCGTAGCCCTCGTGGGCGAGCTTCAGGATCGCCGCCTCGGTGGCCTCGACGCGGATTCTCTGCGCCTCGAGCAGCTGGTTGAGCCGGTCGAGCTGGATGCGCACGATCGCGGCCATGTGCGTCTCGTCGAGGCGGTGGAAGATCAAGACCTCGTCCACCCGGTTGAGGAACTCGGGGCGGAAGTTGCGCTTGAGCTCCTCCTGGACGAGGGCGACCATTCGGTCGCGCTCCGACTCCGGCAGGTCCTGGATGATCGACGACGCGATGTTGGAGGTCATGATGACCACGGAGTTGCGGAAGTCGACCGTCCGTCCCTTGCCGTCGGTCAGCCGGCCCTCGTCGAGCACCTGCAACAGCACGTTGAAGACGTCCGGGTGCGCCTTCTCGATCTCGTCGAGCAGGATCACCGCGTAGGGACGCCGGCGCACCGCCTCGGTGAGCTGGCCGCCCTCGTCGTAGCCGACGTAACCCGGAGGGGCGCCGATCATGCGCGCCACCGAGTGCTTCTCCATGTACTCCGACATGTCGATCCGGATCATCGCGCGCTCGTCGTCGAACAGGAACTCGGCGAGGGCGCGGGCGAGCTCGGTCTTGCCGACCCCGGTCGGCCCGAGGAACAGGAACGAGCCGATCGGCCGGTTGGGATCCTTGAGGCCGGCGCGCGCGCGGCGCACCGCCGACGCCAGCGCCTCGATCGCGTCGTCCTGGCCGACCACCCGCTCGCGGATCCGCTCCTCCATGCTCAGCAGCTTGGACTTCTCGCTCTCGAGCAGGCGGGTGACCGGGATTCCGGTCCAGCGCGACACCGAGCGCGCGATGTCCTCCTCGCCGACCTCCTCGGACAGGATTGTCCCGTGCTCCTGCTGGTGCTGCTTGAGCGCGTCGGAGGCCTCCTCGAGCTCGCGCTGGAGCTTCGGCAGCTCGCCGTAGCGCAGCTGGGCCGCCCGCTCGAGGTCGCCGTCGCGCTGGGCGCGCTCGGCCGCCTCGCGGGTGTCCTCGAGCTGCTGCTTGAGCCCCTGGAGCCGCGAGATCAGCTCCTTCTCGCGCTGCCACTGAGCTCGCATCCCGTCGATCTTCTCGCCGAGCTCGGCGAGCTCGGCCTCGATCGCGGCCAGCCGCTCCTTTGATACCTGGTCCTTCTCCTTGGCGAGCGCCCGCCGCTCGATCTCGAGCTGGAGGCGCCGTCGCTCGAGCTCGTCGATCTCGGTGGGCAGCGAGTCGATCTCGATGCGCAGCCGCGACGCCGCCTCGTCCATCAGGTCGATCGCCTTGTCGGGCAGGAAGCGGTCGGCGATGTAGCGCTGCGACAGGGTGGCGGCGGCGACCAGCGCGGCGTCGGTGATGCGCACCCCGTGGTGCACCTCGTACTTCTCCTTGAGGCCGCGCAGGATGGCGATCGTCTCCTCGACCGACGGCTCGCCAACCAACACCGGCTGGAACCGGCGCTCGAGCGCGGCATCCTTCTCGACGTGCTTGCGGTACTCGGTGAGCGTGGTCGCCCCGATGCAGCGCAGCTCGCCGCGCGCCAGGGCCGGCTTGAGCAGATTGGCGGCGTCGATCGCGCCCTCGGCGGCGCCGGCTCCGACCAGGGTGTGGAGCTCGTCGATGAACAGGATGATCTCGCCGTCGGAGTCCACGACCTCCTTGAGCACGGCCTTGAGGCGGTCCTCGAACTCGCCGCGGTACTTGGTACCGGCGATCAGCGCCCCCATGTCGAGGGCGACGATCCGCCGGCCCTTGAGGATCTCCGGCACGTCGCCGTCGGCGATGCGCTGGGCGAGGCCCTCGGCGATCGCGGTCTTGCCGACACCGGGCTCGCCGATCAGCACCGGGTTGTTCTTGGTGCGGCGGGTCAGCACCTGCATCACCCGCCGGATCTCGTCGTCGCGCCCGATCACCGGATCGAGCTTGCCCGCGGCTGCGATCTCGGTGAGGTCGCGGCCGTAGCTCTTGAGCGCCTCGAACTTCGCCTCGGGATTCTCGTCGGTCACGCGGTGGGATCCGCGCAGGTCCTGGATCGCGGACAGCAGCTGCTCCTTGGTCACGCCGTGTTTCGCCAGCACCTCCTGGGCCGGGGTGCCGGCGACGCCGGCGAGCGCGAGCAGCAGGTGCTCGATCGAGACGTACTCGTCCTGGAACTGGGGCGCCAGCTTGGCCGCCTGCTCGAGCACCTCGCGAAGCGAGCGCGAGGGCTGGGGCTCGGCGCCGCCGTCGGCGGACGGCAGCCGGTCGAGAGCGTCCCGGAGCTCGGCCTCGAGCCGGGCCGCCGAGACGCCGACCTTGGCCAGCAGCTTGGGCGCGATCCCGTCGGCCTGCTGCAGCAAGGCGAGCAGCAGGTGGGAGGGCGTGGCCTCCGGGTTGCCGCGAGCCTTGGCGCCTGCGAAGGCCTGCTGGAGCGCCTCGGTCGCCCGGACCGTGTACTGGTTCTTCTGCTTCACTCATGCCTCCGAAGGGGGGAACCCCCTGTGGACCGGTTGAATATAGAGCTTGAGTCGTGGATTGTCAAGATTGAATTTACAGCATCTGATAGGTCAATTATCAGATCAATGAGGACGCTGCGTTCCTTTCCGCTTCCGCGCCCGCCACGCTCGTTCGCTCCGTCCTCTAGAGCACTTCGCGCCGATTCTCTGGAGGCGCTCCCCGAGGTTGCCACCTTTGGCGATTTCGGGTCGCGAGCACGTTTCCAGGAAGAACGTGGTCCCGAAATCGCCAAAGATGGCACGCCCGCAGGACGCGCTTTCCGCGTACTCGCCTCGCCTCCCGGGCGCGGAAGCGGAAGCGGGCGCGGGCCAGTCTACGGCCATGGGTGCGGCACCCTCGGTCGGATTGCCGTCGGCCGTTTCATGATGAAGCTACCGGAAAGGGTGGGTTTCGCTCGGGAGCCGGCCTCGGCTTCTCGAGTTCTTCAGGATGCGCGCAGCGCATCCATCTCGGAGCGTGTGGGCAGAGGCAAGGAGAGTGACCACTTCAGGACAATGCACGGGGCCGCTGCCCGCGCGCTCCGAGCAGGGTGGGTGGGGTACAATCCCCGCCATGACCGCGGCGCCAGCCCGCCTCACAATCAGCTCGCCTCATGATGTGTCTGATCTCAGGAAGGAGGACGCACGATGAGTGCACCCCAGTTCCGACCGGTGGTCGCGTCGGAGTCCGACATGCGCGAGTTCACGTTCCGGGCCCTGATTCTCGGCCTCTTCATGTGCGTGATTCTCGGTGCCGCCAACGCTTACCTCGGCCTCAAGGCTGGCATGACCATCGCCGCCACCTACCCGGCGGCGGTGATCAGCATGGCGGTGCTCAAGCTCTTCAAGGGCACGTTGCTCGAGGAGAACTTCGCCCGGACGGTCGGTTCGATCGGCGAATCGGTCGCGGCAGGAGCGATCTTCACGATCCCGGCCTTCGCCATCCTCCACCTGTGGGAGTTCAACGGCCTCGCCGACTACCTCAAGGCCACCGCCCTGATGGTGGTGGGCGGCGTGCTCGGCATCCTGTTCGTGACGCTGCTGCGGCGGGTGATGGTGGAGGACCCGGAGTTGCCCTTCCCCGAATCGGTGGCGGCCTCCGAGATCCACAAGGCCGGTCAGCTCGGCGCCGCCGCGGCCAAGCAGCTGTTTGAGGCGATGGGCGTGGGGGCGGCGATCAACCTCCTCGGCCAGCTCAGGATCTTCTCCGCCTCGAACGACTTCCTGATCAAGGTCGGGGAGGTCGGCCGGTCGATCGTCCGGCTCGGCTTCAAGCGCGACGCCTACACCATCGCGGCCGGCGGCGTCTCGACCGTGTCGGCGCCGGCGGTCAGCCCCGCCTACCTGGGCGTCGGCTACATCATCGGCCCCCAGCTCGCCGCCCTCAACTTCGCCGGCGGCCTGCTCGCCTGGGGCCTGTTCGTGCCGCTGCTGGTGTTCTTCCTGGGGCCGAACCTGATCGACAGCTTCGCCGCCTCGATCGGCGGCGACCCCGCGGCCGAGGCGACCTGGGTGGCCATGGCCGACCACATCTGGAAGTTCATCGTCCGGCCAATCGCGGTCGGCGGCATGCTGGTCGGCGCCGGCTTCACCCTCTACCGGATGCGCAAGAACCTGTGGCTCGGCATCCGGCGCGGCGTCTCCGACCTGCGCAAGTCAGCCGAGGCCCACCAGGCCACCAGCCGCGTGGACCGCGACATCGACTTCAAGGTGGTGCTCTTAGGGGTGATCGTGGTCTTCATCCTGATGTGCATGCTCTACGCCTACTTCACCGGCGTGATCGGGGGCGCGGTGATGGCCGCGCTGGTGATGGTGGTGACCGGCTTCTTCTTCGCCGCCGTGTCCGGCAACCTGGTTGGCCTGATCGGTTCCTCCAACAACCCGGTCTCGGGCCTGACCCTCGCCACCCTGATTGTCGCGGCCCTGGTGATGGTGATCGTCGGCGTCTCCGGCGATCACGGGGTCGCCGCAGTGCTCGGGGTCGCCTCGGTGGTCTGCGTGTCGTCGGCAGTGGCCGGTGAGATGCTCCAGGACCTCAAGGTCGGCCACATCCTCGGCGGTACGCCGTGGAAGATGCAGGTCGGCGACCTGATCGGCGTGGTCGCGGCCGGCGCCTTCATGTTCGTGCCCCTGTTCGTGCTCCACTTCTCGAACATCAAGCAGGGCGGCATCGGCTTCGGCGACCGCGCGCTCGCCGCGCCCCAGGCCGGCCTGATGGCGACGCTGTCCCAGGGCATCGTCGGCGGCGAGATGGCCTGGCCGCTGGTGATCGTCGGGATCGTGATGGGCATCGCCCTGATCCTGATCAAGGTCAAGAGCCCGATGCTCTTCGCGGTCGGCATGTACCTGCCGTTCGAGACCACCTCCGCGATCTTCGTCGGCGGCGTCATCCGCTGGGTCGTCGACTCGCTGGTCAAGCGCCGCGGCTACAACGCGGCCCAAGGCACCCGGGTCGAGAACGCCGGCGTGCTCACCGCGTCCGGCCTGATCGCCGGCGAGGCCCTGATGGGGCTGTTGATCGCCGCGGTCGTGTTCTTCAACCAGGACGCTTGGGAGGGGTGGGTCGCCGCGACCAACCTCGGCGGGATCGCCCGTCCGCTCGCGATTCTCTTCATGCTGATCGTGGCCGGCTACCTGATCCTGCGGCCGCTCGGCCGCGCCGGACGGGCCGACGAGCCGGCGCCGCCGCCGGTGGCCATGTAGTCCCGCTGAACCTCAGCGCGTACGGGCCCGCCTCGGCGGGCCCTTTCCTTTGACGCGCTCTGCTATAACGCCGCCGTGGCCGACGCCGACCCGATCCTCGCCGCCGTCCCCCGCCGCCTCGCCTCGTGGCGCGAGGACGAGCGGGGCCGGGTGGTGCTGGAGCGCCCCAGGCCAGCGACCACCGGTCTCAGGGGGGTGGGGGACCTGATCTCCTGGTGGCTGTCGCCCCGCCGGGTCCGGCTCGATGCCCTCGGCGCTACCGCCTGGCGGCGGCTCGACGGCCGCGCCACCGTGGCCGAGGTGGCCGCGGCCCTGGCGGCCGAGCACGCGATCGAGGACCCCCGGGGCAGGGCTGCCCACTTCGTGCGCCTGCTCCACCGCGAGGGCTTCCTCGAGCTGCTGGTCCCCGACCCCACGCCGGTCGAGCCGCGATGAGGCGCGCAGCGCGGCCTCTCCTCGCGCTGGCCGCCTTCCTGCTGAGCCTCGCCGCGGCCGAGCTCGCGGCACGGGTCGTGGTGCGCTGGGGGACGCCGCCCGGGATGGTCTTCGACCCGGAGATCGTCTACACCTACCGGCCGCGCGCCGAGGTCTGGGACATCGTCCTCAACGACGTCGGCTGCGTCGGAGACGACGTCGGGACCAGCGGGGCCGCGGACCTTCGCGTGCTGCTGCTCGGCGGTTCCACGTCATTCTCTCGAAGCTACGCCGACGCCGCGGCCGGCCCCGTCCCCTGATCACTGCTGGGAGCTCCAGCAGGCGCGGGCAGATCAGGGCCGAACCGCGTCGGCGGGCGGCGACGAGCCGGCGGCGGCGTCCGCAGCACGGCTCGCAGCGAGCGGCGTGATCTCGATCCAGTCGACGGCAGCCGCCCGCGGCAGGCCGCGGTCGCTGTCCGGCTCCGCAATCTCGCGGAACTGGAGCACGACGAGGTTGCGGCCCTCCTGCCAGCACTCTGCTGGCGCGTCGAAGGCTGCCGTCTGAGGGCCTCGCCCCAGCGCCGTCGTGCCGAGGGCGCACTCGTTGACCAGCAACCGCATCTCCTGGCCGTCGACGTCGTGGAGCGGCCACAGGCGCACCCCGACCCGGGCTGCCCCGGTGGCCGGCCGGTGAGCCACGACGGCTGCCTCGCGACCAGTGACCCACCGGAAGGAGGCGCCGTCACCAGCCCGCCTCGGACCCGACCAACCGCTGCGCAGGAAGGACGCCGACGAGCCGTCGAGCTCGAGCCGGGACCACGAGCGCGCGCCCGAGGTGTGCGGCGGGGGGGGTCCGAGCAGCCGGCCTACGCATCCTCGCGGGACCTCCTCGAGCTTCTCGGAGACGAGCACGCTCGAAGGCTGCGGCCACTCGCTCCCGACCGCCGACTGCTCCACGTCGAGCGAGTCCGGCCGGAGCCGGTACAGGGTGCCGGTCTGCGGGATCCGGGTGATGAGCGCGCCCCGGCGCGCGAGCGTTGGGATCTCTTGCCCGCCCCCCTGGGCCGGGACGAACAGCAGCACCGCGTCCGACTCCGCCACCGCGGCTCGGAGCTGAGCCGCGGAGTACCGCAGCGAGACCACCGGCTCGCCGAGGTACCACTCAAGGTCGAGCTGGCTCCAGGTGCTCTCGGAGAGCACCGGCTCCCCGACGCGTCGCGCCTCCACCACGGCGGCCGCGACGCGGTCCCAGTGCGGCCGACCAAACCGGTGGTAGGCGTCGATCCTGACCAGCATGACGATTGTGAGCGCCGCCAGGACCGCCGTGCGCAGCCATCGCCACCTGAGGCGCCCTGAGAGCCGCTCGAGGCCGAGAGCGATGAGAATGACGAGCATGGGCCAGACCGCGGCGTTGTAGCGCCCCTGGCTCCAGCGGTTGACGGCGACCAGCACAGCTTCGAGGACCAGCATGGCGGCGACCGAGGTCAGCATGACCGCGCGAGCGACCCGGTGGCGGAGGGCGACAGCCACCCCCACGACGGCGATCACCGCGAGTGCCGCTCCGAGCCAGTCGAGGCCCTCGCCCTCGGAGGCGGCGACGGTGAAGAACTGCCAGCGCCGGGCGATGAGCTCGAGGCCCCAGTCACTGGGGCCTCGCGATAGGCGAAGCCGGCCGGCCATGGTGGTGCGCACGTGCAGAAGCCACGGCAGGAACGAGGCGGTGCCGGCAGCCACTGCGACCACGAGCCAGGTGGCGATCCGTCGTCGGTGGGCCTGGTTAGGAGTGGTCGCCGGTTCCGCGCCGAACAGCACCAGGCCGAGCAGCGGCGCCAAGGTGAGAGCGAAGAAGAAGTGCAGGTACCAGCCGAGCGCGACGACGGTAGCGAGGGCGGCGGCCGAACGCGGGCCCGGCCGAGTCCGAAGGCGGTCGCCGGCCAGCATGGCGATCCCGGAGAGCAGGATCAGGTAGGGGTAGGCGCGGAGCTCCTGCGAGTAGCGCACGTGGAAGGTCGACAGGGCCATGAAGCCGGCCAGCAGCAGGCCCGCCGTGTTCCCGAAGTGACGGCGTGTCCACCACGACCAGACCGCGATCGAGGCCAGGCCGGCCGCGATCGGGACCAGCCGGAGCCAGGGGTCGACCAGGCCGAGCCGTAGCGAACAGTGCGTGATCACGAGGTAGAGCGGGACATTGTCGGCGTCCGCCGCGCAGGCCGCGATCATCTGCCAAAACGGGAGCACTGCCCGGGTGATGGTGAAGCCCTCGTCGAGGCCGAACGAGAAGGTGCCGAGGTTGCACAGTCGAAGGAGGGCCGCCGCGGCCACGATCGCCCCGACGGCGGGCCACCACCGGGTGGCAGCGAGGCGAGACGGGGGGACGCTGCTCAACCCCCGGCACCCGTCGGTCTGCAGGTCACGCTGCCCCACGTGCCGACAACACCGCTGGGATCGTCTTGAGCAGGATCTTGAGGTCGAGCCACAGCGACCACTGGTCGATGTAGGCGAGATCGAGGGCGATCCAGCGGGCGAAGTCGTCGAGGCCGGCGCGGCCGGAGACCTGCCAGAGCCCGGTCAGGCCGGGCTTCATCGACAGCCGGCGCAGCTGCCAGCGCTCGTAGCGCGCCACCTCATCGGGCAGCGGCGGGCGCGGCCCGACCAGCGACATGTTTCCGCGCAGGACGTTGACGAGCTGCGGCAGCTCGTCGATCGACAGCCGGCGCAGAATGCGGCCGACCCAGGTGACCCGGGGGTCCTGTCGCGCCTTGAACGCCGGGCCGCTGACCTCGTTGAGATGGGCGACCGCGTCGAGCTGGGCGTCCGCGCCCTCGATCATGGTGCGGAACTTGTAAAGGGTGAAGCGGCGGCCGTTCAGCCCGCACCGCACCTGCCGGTAGAGCACCGGGCCGCGCGAGCTGACGGCGATGAGCAGGGCAGTTGCGAGCAGCACCGGCGACAGCACGATCAGGCCGGTCAGGGACACCGACAGGTCGAGCAGCCGCTTGACGAAGATCGGGAACGGCGCTGCCGGGCGTGTTGGTGAAGGTGAGCAGCGGGATCCCCTCGAGCTCCTCGAGCACCACCCGCGCCTTCATGTGCGGGAAGTAGAGCGCCACCCGGGCGCGGATGCCGAGCTCCGAGCAGAGCAGGAAGCTCTCCTCGAACTCCTCGAGCTGGCGCCGGGAGAGCACGAAGATGACCTCGTCCACGACCTCGTCCTGCAGGATGCGCGGCAGGTCGTCGGCCGAGCCGAGCACCGGCAGCCCCAAGACTTGCTCCGGGAACTCTCCGTTGGGCGCGACGAAGCCGAGCAGCTTGAGGCCCCAGTGCGGGTGGAGCTGGATGATTCGCGCCACCTCCTCGGAGCGCGGGTTGATGCCGACGATCAGCAGCGTGCGGTAGTTGTAGCCGCTGCGGCGGACGTGGCGGGCGAACAGCCGGAGCGCCACCTTCTCCGCGACCAGCAGCGCGAGGTCGATGGTGCCGAACAGGATCAGGAACGGCCGCGACACGAAGTCGAGGCGCAGCAGCCAGCCGGCCGCGGCCAGAGTCAGGGTGCCGGCGCCGACCACCTGCACGACCTGCCACACCTCGCGCGACAGGGCGACGGTGCGGCGCGAGGTGTAGGCCTCCCGCGCCACCAGCAGGAAGGTCCAGATGGCGAGCACCAGCGGCAGCAGGCCGAGGTAACGGGTCAGCGGGTAGAGCTCGGTGGGGAAGAGTGAGGGCGCGAGGTGGGGCCCGAGCTGCGGAGCGGATCCACCACGCCAGCAGGAAGGCCAGCGTCGGTGAGGACCAGGTCGGTGGTCCACACCCAGTAGGCGACGACCTTGGCGCGCTCCTTCAGCACAGCTCCCTCAGCATCCGTTCGTAGGCGTCGGCAACGTCGTGCCAGCGGTACCGCTCGTCGACCCGGCGGCGAGAGCGGGCCGCGAGCTCCGCGAGCTGCGGGGCGATCGTCCACCACCTCCGCGAGCACGGCCTCCAGCGCCGCCTGTCCGGTGAAGCGGAAGCGGCGGCCGGCATCGGCGACCACCTCCCGGTTCTCCGGCGTGTCATAGTACAGCACGGGCCGGCCCGCCCCCATCGCCTCGACCAGCGCCGGGTGGGTGCCGCCGACCTCGGTGGCGTGGATGTAGAGGCGGCAGCCGAACAGCAGCTCGCGGTAGCCCTCGCCGTAGATCGGACCCGGCAGCACCACCCGCCGGTCCGCGAGCGCGCGCACGCGCTCGGTCAGCTCCCGCGCGTAGGGCGCGCCGCCGACCATCACTAGCTGCCGCGCGCCGGCAAAGCGCGAGTAGGCCTCGACCACACGGTCGGGGTTGTTCTCGGGCTCGAACCGGGACACGTAGAGCAGGTACTCGCCGGCGGTCAGTCCGAGTCGGTCGAGGGTCGCGGTGCCGGCGGGGCGCTCGAGGTCGCCGCCGTAGACGATCATCTGAGATGGCGCCCCGAAGCAGCGCCGGTAGTAGCGGCGGATGACCTCGGCGTCAGTGACCAGGGCGTCCGGGACCGAAGCGGCCAATCGCTCGCACAGCCGGTAGTAGGCGCGCCCGGCGAGGCCCCACTTGCGGCGCTTTCGCTCGAGGCCGTCGACGTTGAGGGCGACCGGGGTGCCGCCGAGCTGCAGGATGCGGACGAACGGCGCGTTGGCCGCGTTGCACAGCAGCACGGCGTCGAAGCCCTGGCCCGCGGCGTGGATGGCGGCGATGAAGGTGTGCGACACGGTCTCCAGGTGCTTGGTGTAGAGCGCGGGCAGCACGACCAGGCGCATGCCGCGGTAGGAGCCGAGCGTCGGGTCGACGAAGCCCGTGCGGCCGTAGACGGTGACGTCGTGCCCGCGCTCGGCGAGCCGCCGGCCGAGCTCCTCGGCGAAGGTCTCGAAGCCGCCGTAGGAGGCCGGGACGCCCCGCGTACCGAGGATGGCCAGCTTCACCGGTCGACAATCTCCTCCGTCCACCCTGCTCTACGGAACCAGCGCCGAACCTGTCGGGAGGGCACGCTGCGCCGGCCCATCACCCAGCGCCGCCGTTCGGCGGCATCGACGCGCAGCCGCCACAGCTCGGCCAGGGCCGGCAGCGAGCCTCGCTCGACGGTCAGGCAGCCGCCGATCACCAGCAGGTCGCGGACCAGCCACCACGGCAGGCAAGCGAGGTGCCAGCCCAGGTCCGCGCAGTGCAGGCGCAGCAGGAAGCGGTTGCGCACGGAGTGGCGGTTCACGGCCTCGTGGCCCTGCCGCCCGGCCTCCGGCCGGAAGCCGCGGCGGTGGCTGGCGACCGCGTTCGGGGCGTAGAGGCAGCGCCAGCCGCGCCACTGCAGGCGCCACGCCAGCTCGGCGTCCTCGCGGTAGGCGAAGAAGCTCGCGGCGAAGCGCTCGCCGCTCGGGTAGGCGATGTCGTCGAGCGCAGTCCGGCGGTAGAGCGCGGCGGCGGCGGTGGCGCCGAACAGCCACGCGGGTGCGTCGAAGCGGCCGTCGTCACCGCGACCGGCGCCGCGATCGAGGTGGCGTCCCGACGGCGTCACCAACATCCCGGCCGAGTCGATTGTCCGGGTCGGGACGAGATCGTCGCCCTCGGCGCGCAGCAGCTTGCCGACCGCGCAGCCGATGCGGTCGTGCTCGGGGCGGGCGTGGACCGCGGCGAGGAGCCGCGCCGTGTACGACGGTTCCGGCGCGCAGTCCGGGTTGAGCAGCAGCACCCACGGGGTGTCGGTGGCGGCGATGCCGGCGTTGGACGCCGCGGCGAAGCCGACGTTGGACAGGTTGCGCACGAGCGTCAGCGGCAGCCCGTCCGGGTTGGCCGCGGCCAGGTCCGCGGAGGCGTCGGTCGAGGCGTTGTCGACGACGACGACAGCTGCCGCCGGCGGCTGCAGCCGACTGATCGCCCGCAGGCAGGCTGGCAGCGTCGCCGCGTGGTTGTAGGACACCACCACCACCGCGTAGCTCTCGTCGGCCACGGCGTCATCTTGGCATAGCGGAGGGGAGAGGGGTTAGGGGTTGGGGGGTCAGGGCGAGCACCCCGCCCGCTTTCGTTCCCGTACCTGTTCCCGTCCCCGTACCCGACCTGGGTCTGATCGAGGCCAGCCCGCGCCCAGCCGTTGCCGCCGGAGTGGAGGATCCACCGCAGCCATCGCACCGGGAACGGGAACGGGAACGGGGACGGGGACGGGACAGAGCAGCGACGCCCAGCCTCTTCGCGGCCGTATACTCTGCGCGATGCCAGACATCCGGCCGCGTCTCGGTGTCTGCCTGCCGTCGTGGCTGTCGGCGATTGTGCTCGCGGTGCTGGCAGCGGTGCTGGCGGCCGCCGGCCGGCTGCCCTTCTCCGATGCAGCGTGGGCTGCGGCCAGCGCGCTGGCGGCCTTTCTGCCGAGCGGCTGGCAGTCTCCCATCGGTTGGAAGCGCCGTGCGGCCGAGACGACGCTGCTCCCGATCGCGGCCGCCCTGCTCCTGGTGTCGGACCTGACCATTCGCCGCATGCTGCTGCCGCCGCTGCTGGTGCTGGCGGCGGCGGCCGCCGTGCTGGCAGCCCTGCCGCGGACTCCGGCCCGGCGACAGCCGCTGCTGTGGGCCGCCTTCGGGGTCGCGGTGCGGGCGGCCGGCGGGCTCGGCCTCGCCGGAGCGGGCCCGGCCGGTGCTGCGGTCGCGGTGGCCGCGGCCGCGCTGCTGCCGTGGTCGGCCGCAGCGTGGGGCCCGCGGGCCGGGCTCGCCGCCGGCCTGCTCGTGGCGGCGGTCCCGCTCCAGCACTGGCCGCTGGCAGCGCTCGCAATGACCGTGGTAGCAGTCTGGCTGGTGCCGTGGGGCCGGTCTTCAGCGCGCCGGATGCGCGGGCTCTCCGGCTGGCTGCCGGCAGTCGCGGCCTGCGCGGTGGCCGGCGCGGCGCTCGCGCCCTGGGGCGGCATACCGGTCGTCGACGCGCTGCCGGGGGCCGGCCTCGCCGGCGTGGTGGCGGTCGCCGTCGCCGCCCTGGTGACCCTCTGGCTGCCGCCGGGGATCGCCGGTGCGGCGTGGTTCGTGGCGGCCCTCGCCCTCGGTCCGGTTCAACCGCCGCTGCCGGAGCAACCGGCGTTCCGGCTCGACGCGGCGCGTCGCGAGGCCGTGCTCCCGGTCGGGACCGGCAGCCCTTGGGTCCTCGATCTCGCGGTGCGCGGCGGCCGCAATCTTCCGGCCGGCACCGCGGTCGCCGTGCTCTCCACCAAGGCCGGCGAGCAGCCGCTGCGGGTCGGCTTCGAGACCGCGGAGGGCATCGGCCGCCGGGCCGAGGAGGCGCTCGAGATCGCGCACGGGCTGCCGCAGCGACCCCTGTGGCGGCCGATGCGGACCGGATCACCGCCATCGTGGCGGGTCAGCGGCCGCACCGTCCACGCGGTGGCGGCGGGCGAGCGGCCGGTCCTCCGCCGCGCGCCGGAGCTGCCCGACGAGGTGACGGTGACGGTGGAGAGCGTCGGGCCGAGCCGGCCGACGCCGCCGCGCGAGCTGTCCCTCGCCGGACTCATGGTGGCGGCCGCGATTGCGGCCGCCCTGCTGCAGCTTGCGAGCGGTGGATGGCGGTCGGCGGGGGCGCTCCTCCCGTGGTCGCTGGTGGTGGCCGGACAGCTGATCGCTCGGGTCGCCGTCGAGCCGCTGCGCCTGGCCGGCGAGCGGTACGCGGTCGACCTCGCCATGGCCGCGCTGCTCACGGCCTGGGCGCCGGCGGCGTGGCGCTGGTTGCGTCAGCGGCGGCCGGCGATGGCCGTTGCGTCGCTGCTCCTGCCGCTGGCCCTGGCGACGCCGCAGCTGACGCCGCCGCTCTACGGCGATGAGCCGTTCCATCTGCACCTGATGGAGTCGCTGGCCCGCGACCACGATCTCGATCTCGGCAACAACCTCGACATCGCCCACCATCCGGGGGATCGCACCTACCTCCTCGGCGACCCACTGCTGCACTCGCCGGCGCTGGGGTTCCTGCTGCTGCCCGGCTTCCTCGCGGCCGGTCGCACCGGCGCGCTGCTGCTGCTCGCGATCGCGGGCGGTGCGCTGGCGGCGCTGCTCGCGGCGCGCTGCCGCCAGCTCGGGGTCCCCGAGCCGCGGCTGGCCCTGCTGCTGATGGCGCTCGCCGTGACCTACCCGCTGGCCACGTTCGCGACCCAGATCTGGCCTGAGCTGCCGGCGGCCCTCGCGTTGGCCGCGATCCTGGTGCTGGCGACCGGCCGCCGCGGCAGCCAGTGGCTCGCCGCGGTCGTCGCGGCGCTCGCAGTCGCGGTCAAGACCCGGCTCGGCCTGATCGTGTTCCCGGCCGCGATCGTTGCGCTGTGGCGCGACCGGGGCCGCTCGCGGTGGATCGGCGCCCTGGCGATGGCCGGCGCCGCGGCTGCCGGCCTGGCGGTCGGCTGGATCTCGATGGGCCATCCGTTCGGCTTCTTCCGGCGCTTCGAGCACCTGCTGCCGGATGATCCGGCGCTGGCGCTGCGGGTGGTCGCGGGCCTCGCCTTCGATCCGGCCGGCGGGCTGCTGTTCACGGCGCCGCTGGCGCTCGCGGCGGTCGCGCTCGCCGGGCTGCTGTGGCAGCGGGGAGGGCCTGGCGAGCGGGGCGTGATCGTCGGCGCGGCGCTGACCGCCCTCGCCCTGCTCCCCTCCAAGGAGTGGTACGGCGGCGGCTCGCCGCCCGCGCGGTACCTGGTGCCGTTGCTGCCCGCGGCCGTGCTCGCGTGGGGGGTCGCGCTGCGCGCGCCGCGGCGCTGGCGGCGGCTCGCCGAGGTCCTGGTGGCGCCGTCGGTCATCATCTGGTGGTCGCTGGTGACGAGGCCCCATTTCTCGATCAATCCGGGCGACGGTGGGTGGTGGTTGTCCGACGCGCTGGCGAGGCGGCTGCAGGCCGACGTCCAGCACCTGGTGCCGTCCTTCCTGGTGCCGAGCCCGGCCAGCCTGTGGCTGCCGCCGCTCGCGCTCGCAATCGCGGCGATGGCGGTGGTGGCGGGATCGCGGCGTTCCTCCCTGCTGCGGGCGCTCGTGCGCTCAGGCAGCGCGATCGTGCTCGCCGCCGCGACGGTCGGCACCGCGGCGGTGGTGCTCCGCAGCGACCGGATCGTGGAGGTCGAGGCCGCGCAGGTGCGGCGCCAGGGCGGCGCCCCGCAGCCGCCGGCCGGCACCTTCTCCCGCTTCGAGCACCGTTGCGGGTGGCTGGTGCGCAACGGCGACGGGATCACGGTGCCGCTCCGCGTCGGGGCGGGGGCAAAGGTCCGGATCGAAGGCTGGCTGGTCGGCTCGGCCCAGCGTGGGGCCGGACTCGTCGTGCGCTGGGACGACGGCGAGCCGGTAACGATCAAAGTCTCGGGCGCATCGACCACCGGACAGGTGCGGCTGCCCGATCCGCCTGCGCCGGGGCGGCGCCAGTTGCAGGTTGTCCTGCGCGCGCCGCCCGGCGGCGGCGCGGTGCTCGACCGCGTGGTGGTCGAGTAGTGAGGGCCGGGCTCGCCGCCGCCTGGCTGATGCTGCTGGGCGCCTGCGCGGGCGCGCCCCGGTCGGTGGTCCACGACCTGGTCCGCGAGCTCGCGATCGCCGAGGTCCTGCAGGAGACGCCGGTGGTCGACGTCGGCGCGCCGCGGGCCCGCCGGCAGCTGGCGGACGGCTGGTACCCCGACGAGGGTGGAGGCGGCGGCCCGATCTTCGCCTGGTCGGAGGGCGACAGTTCGACGGTCGAGCTCGACCTGCTCGAGCCGCGGGCGCTCGAGGCCACACTGCGCTGCCGGGCCTTCATGGCGCCCGGTGTGTCCGCGCCGGTGGTCGAGGTCGAGCTCAACGGTGAAAGGGTGGCGCGCCTCGAGCCCGGCGGGGACTTCGCCAACCACCCGCTGCGGCTGCCGGCCGAGCGGCTGCGCACCGGGCGGAATCAGCTCCGCTTGCGCTACGCGGCGGCGCGGTCGCCGCGCGAGCTGGGGGCGGGCGACGACTGGCGGCGGCTGGCGCTCGCCGTGGACTGGCTGCGGCTGGAGCCGGGCGATGCCCCGGCGCCGCCGCGGGGCCTCCTCGAGCGGTCGGTCATCGAGCTGCCGGTCGGCGCCAGCGTCGGCTACCACCTGCGCAACCGGGACGGGCTGCGCCTCGAGGCAGCGGGTGTGGCGGCCGTCGGCGGCGGCCGGCTGCGCGTCGTCGTGGTCGAGGACGGCCGGCCGGCGGCCACGGTGGCCGAGGTTGCGCCGGGCCAGGGGGCACTGCGCCTCGACCTGCCGGGGACGCCGGGAACGCCGTTCCGGCTCGAGCTGCAGGCGGTCGGAGTGCCGCCATCGGACCGCGGCGGTGCGACGCTCGAGCTGGCCTCTCCGGTCATCACGGCGCGGGCAGTCGCCCGGCCGGGGAGCGGCTGGACGGCTGCGCCGAGCAGGCGCACCGCGGCGAGGCGACCGAACGTGGTGATCTACCTGGTCGACGCCCTGCGCGCCGATCGGCTCGGCGTGTACGGCCAGACCCGGCCGCTGTCCCCGCGTCTCGACGCGTTTGCGGCCGGTGCGACGGTGTACGAGCAGGCGTGGGCGCAGTCATCGTGGACCCGGCCGGCGGTGGCGTCGATTCTCACCGGGCTCGAGCCCGAGGTCCACGGCGTCAACGGCCGGCTCGATCGCCTTGGCGACGGCATGGCGACCCTCGCCGAGCGCCTGGCCGGCGCCGGCTGGCAGACCGCGGCAGTGGTGGCGAACCCGAACGCCTCGGCGGCCTTCGGTCTGGACCGCGGCTTCGGCGAGTTCGTGCTCATGCCGCCAGAGCAGCGCGAGTCGGCGCACGTGCACGCCGAGGTCGTGCGCTGGCTCGACCGGCGGGATCCGAACGCGCCCTTCCTGCTCTACGTCCACGCCGTGGACCCGCACCTGCCGTACGATCCGCCGGTCCCGTTCCGCGACCGCTTCGCCGCGGGCGTCGCGCGCCGCGACCTCGGTTCGACCGAGACCGTTGGGACGCTGCTCGCGCGCAACCTGGTGGACGAGGGACAGTGGGCGGTCGACCTCCTCGACCTCTACGACGCCGAGGTTGCGGCCAACGATCACGCCTTCGGCGAGCTGCTCGACGAGCTCGCGCGCCGCGGACTCGCCGATGACACGGCGGTCGTCTTCCTCTCCGACCACGGCGAGGAGTTTTTCGACCACGGGGGGTGGATCCACGGGCGAACGCTCTACCGCGAGGTCCTCCAGGTGCCGCTGGTCATCCGCCTCCCCGGGCAGCGCGAGGGTCGCCGCGAGGCGGCCCCGGTCACCCACATCGACCTGATGCCGACGATCCTCGAGCTGGCCGGGCTCGCGCCCGAGCCGGGGCTGCGTGGCCGCAACCTGCTCGCTCCCGCCGACGTGCGGCGGGCGGTGTCCGCGTCCCTCGACCTCGACGGCTGGGGCGGCTGGAGCGCGGTGCAGGGGGGCCGGCACGCGATCCGCCACCACCGCCTCGGCTACGTCGGGCCGGCCCAGCTGTACGAGCTCGACTCCGACCCGGCGGAGCGGCGCGACCTCGGCAGCGCGCTGCCGGCCTCGGCCGGCGCGTTGATCGACGAGGCGCGGCGCGAGCTGCTGGACGAGTCGGGTCGCTGGGATGTCGCCCCGGCTGCAGTCGACGATGAGCTGCGGCAGCGCCTCGAGGCACTCGGCTACCTGTGAGAGGTGATGGGCGGACAGAGAGACGTGACAGGGAACAGGTGAGCAGAGCGCGCCTCCCTGGTGCCAATCTCGCATCGCGTATCAATATCACTTGACTTCTCTCATCATCACCGGAGCGACGGTCGGAGGTGGTAGAGTACGACTCGAATGACGGTTCGGGTGGAGGGCACCATGAAGACGACGACGATTCTCGGGATTGCGATGATGGTGGCGTTGTTGGGCACGGCCTTGGCGGACACCCCGCAGGAGAAGCGGGCCCTCGACGCCAACGGCGACCCGTCGGCCTATTCTGTCGAGCGAGTCGATCGGAACGGGGGCGACAGCTGCTCCGACGCGCCCACGATCACGGTCGCCAACTACACCGACTCGGGCAACACGTCCGGCTACACCGACAACTGGGGTCCGACGGTCAGCGGGTACAGCCAGGACGGCGAGGACCAGGCTTACTTGATCACCCTCGCGGCGGCGGACACCATCAGCGTGACCGTGACCCCGACCGACTCGGGGTTCGATCTCTCGGCGTACGTGATCTCCGACGCCGACTGCCTGAACTACACTCCGAGCGTGCTCGCGGGGGCCGACGACGGGTTCTCCGGCGACCCCGAGGTGTTCAGCTACGCCGCCAGCCCGGGCACCTACGTGATCATCGTCGACTCGTTCCTGCCGGGCGAGGTGGGTCCCTTCACGATCGAGGTGCTCAGCAACGTGCCGGTCGATTTGGTGACGTTCACCGCCGACTGACGGCCCCGCGCGCCGGCGAGCGGCGCCAAGCCGCGTCGGCAGGCAGAGGGTTCATCCGTGACAGGTGAGAGGTGGCGAGTGCCCGACCGCCACCCACCTATCACTTATCACTTATCACCCTCGTCGCAGCGAGGTAGGCGGCGCGGCGAGAGGGCCTGAGCATCGCGCGGCTGCGCAGCGACAGCAGCAGGATCGCCCGGATCGCCGTGAAGCTGCCCGGATGGTGGCGCTCGGCATACCGGAGCAGGTTGCGGAAGAAGGCGGTGAGGAACTCCGCATCGCCCAGGTGCGACAGGCTGGAGCCTCCGCCGTGAGCGACGCGGGCGCCGGGCACGACCCAGAAGCCGGCGGCCGGCGTTCCGGTGTCCCGCCCGAGCCGTCGCAGGCGGGCGCAGAAGTCGACGTCCTCCCACCACGCGGGCGCGAACGCCTCGTCGAGACCGCCGAGCGCGTCCCACACTGTCCGCCGCACCAGCCACGCCGCGGCGGCCGGCTGCTCAACCGGCGCCTCGCCGATCGGCGCTCGGCCGCGAAACTGGCTGGCGCCGCCGCGCCCGGTCGCGAGGCGGAGCGGTCCCGGCAGCCGCCGCAGCTGCCAGCGGTGCTGCGGCACGCCATCCGCGCCGACCAGCAGCGGCACCACGCCGGCGGCGTCCGGGCGCTTCGCCAGCGCGCCGGCCAGGGCGTCGACGGCCCCAGCCGTGGTCTCGGTGTCGGGGTTGAGCAGCAGCAGGCAGGGGCTGTCCGAGTGGGCAACCCCCTGGTTCGCGGCGAACGCAAACGAGCGGTTTTCATCGAGGGCGACGACTTCGACGTCGGGGAAGGCCGCAGCCAGCCGCTCGGCGCCGCCGTCGGCCGAGCCCGAGTCGACGAGCACGACGCGCTCGAGATCGCGGCCGCCGTGCCGCAGGAGGGACTGCAAACAGCGGTCGACCTCGTCGCCGCCGCGCCAGCGGACGACCACGGCGGAGGCGCGGCACGGGCTCATGGCATCCGCCCCCGCGCCCCGCCCGGGCGCAGCGCGAGGGCCGCGCGGATCGCGGCGGGCAGCAGTGCGCGGCGCGCCACCCGCGGCAGCTCCGGGATCGCGGCGATCAGCGGCTCGGTGACCCGGCTCCACGTCCAGCTCGGCCGCGAGCGCTCGAGCGCGAGGCGGCAGCGCGCCTGCTCCTCGCCGGTGAGCAGACGCTCGATTGCGGCAGCGACCACGGCCGCATCGCCCGGACGCACGACGCCGCCCCAGCCGTGCTGGCGGGCGAGCCGCGACACCTCGCCGCCCTCGCTGAGCAGCAGCGGCACGGCGGCCCACACGGCGTCGAGGGCGCGGGTGCGGAACGACAGAGCCGCCTCGTCTCCCGATCGGTGGAGCACGGCCACCAGGGCGGCGCGGTTGAGGATGCGGTGGCGGTCGCGGTAGGGGACCCAACTCTCGAGGGCCACGACCTGGGGTGGGGCGAGGCCGCGGACCCCGGCGGCGTCGGCGAGCGCGGCGGCATCCCAGCCGACGCGGCCGGTGCCGGGCCGGGGGGCAACCGGGACGACCACGCTGACCGGCGCTCCTCCGAGCCGCGCGCGCGCGTCGAGCAGCGTGTCGAGGTCGAGCCACGGCCACACGCCGCCCCACCACAGCACCACCGCCCACTCGTCCGGGACGCCCGGCACGCGGCCGCGCCCTGCCGGCGGCGGCTGGTCGGGAATGCCGAACGGCACGGTGAGCAGGGGCAGCCCGAAGCGGCCGCGCTGCCGCTCCGACCACCACTCCACCTGGGCCGGGCCGCCGGTCAGCAGGGCGTCGGCCCGCGCCGCGACCAGCGGCAACCGGGCGGCCGCAGTGCGCCGCCGCCGCGCTCGCTCCGGAGTCGCGGCCATCGCCTCGAGCTCGGCGAGCAGCGGTGTGATGCCGTCGACGATCAGCAGGTGGCGCCCGAGGAAGGCGCGCGGCGGCAGGCTCCACGGCGGCGCCACCACGGCCTCGGCCCAGCCCCACGTCGGCTCGGCGACGAGTGGTGGGCCGCCGTCATCGGGCGGACGGGAGCCGGCCGCGCCGGCGATCCGGACCTCGTGGCCATGGCGTTCGAGGGCGCGGGCCAGCTCCCAGGCGCGGAGCGCGGAGCCGGCCATCACCGGGCCGACGGTGTCGTCGGTGGCGACCAGGATCCTCACGGCGCCTCCGGCAGACCGGCGAGGCGCGGGCCCTCGGTGGCGCGGCGCCAGCCCGCCACGACGAGCCACGGCCAGGCGGCAGCGGCGGCCGCGGCCACCAGGGGCGTCCGCAGGTTCACCCGGGTCAAGGTGCGAACCGCTCGCAGCTCGCCGCGCAGGAGGCGCGGGAGCGACCCGAGCAGAGCGGTGGCCGACAGGTTGCCGGCCAGCGCGCGCCAGCGGTTGGCGAGGATCCACCACGGATGGCGCCAGCGCATCGCGGCGCCGCTCGCCGAGCCGAGATGGCGGGTCGGCGCGCCGCCGACCCACGCCGAGCGCCATCCCAGCCTCTGCAGGCGAAGCCCGAGGTCGAGGTCCTCGTGGTAGCTGCCGAAGGCGGGGTCGAACGGCGCTATGTCGCCGGTCGAGGCCGCGGTAAGGGCGGCGGCCCGCCATAGCGCGGCGGTGCCCGAGACCGCGAGGACCGGGCGCAGCGCGGCGGGCTCGCCATTGACCGGCAGTCCGCGATCAACCTGCACCGGCAGCACCCAGCGGTCGAGGGTGATGCCGCGTCCGTCGACGATCCGGCCGCCGGCGTCGGTCACCGTGCCCTGCACCGCGGCGAGCGTGGGATCGCCGTCGAGCGCACCGTTGAGCGCCTTGAGCCAGTGTGGCGGCGGCAGGGCGTCGTCGTTGAGGATGGCGACCCGGTCGATGTCATGAGCCGTCGCGAATCCGAGGTTGCAGGCGGCGGCGAAGCCGAGCGCCGGTCCGGATCGCACGATCTCGAGGCCAGGCCGCGGGGCGAGCGCGGCTCCCCCCGAGACGACGACGATCACGCGGGCAGGCGCCGGCTGGAGGGCGCGCACGGCATGAAGGCAGTCCTCGAGGGCGCCTCGCCCGAGCGAGGGAATCACCACCGCGACCGTCGGCGCCACGGGCCGCGGAGCACCGCTTGGCTCGACGGGTGGTTGTGGCCGGGCAGCCATCGGCGTCGAGTATAGCGAGTGGGGAGGGCTAGAATACGATCGTGGCGATCCGGCTCGCTGTTGACGCCCGCAAGCTGACCGACTTCGGCATCGGCACGTACCTCTCGCATCTGCTGGCCGGGCTGGCGTGGCGCGATGAGTTCGAGCTGACGGTGGTGGCGCGGCCGGAGCACGTTGGTCGGGTCGCGGCGCTCGCGCCTGAGGCGCGGGTCCTGCCGGTGTCGGCGCGCGGCTACGGGTTTTCGGAGCACGTCAAGCTGCCGGCGGCGCTCTGGCGCGAGCGGCTCGATCTGGTGCACGTGCCCCACTACGTGGTGCCCCACCTGATCCCGCGCCCGATCGTGGTCACCATCCACGACGTCATCCAGCTGTTCTACCCGCCGCGTGATCGCAGCGTGCAGGCGCTGCTCTACCTGCGCTTCATGCTGCGGTCGGCGCTGCGCCGGGCCCGCCGGGTGATCACGGTGTCGCGAACGTCGAAGCGCGACCTGGTCAACCTCTTCGGCGCCGACCCGGACCGCATCGACGTTGTTCAGAACGGGGTCGATGAACGGCTCGGCGAGCGGCCGCCGAGCCAACGCCTGGAGGAGGTCAAGGAGCGGTTCGGCCTCCGTCCACCGCTGGTCATGGTGGTGGCCAACGACAAGCCGCACAAGAACCTCGACGTGGTGCTGCGCGCCTTCCACCTGGCCTGCAGGGAGCGCTCGCTGCCGGGCCAGCTGGTGCTGGTCGGGGGGGTCGGCCGCGACCATCCGCTGACCGTGAGGGCGCACCGGCTCGGGCTCGACGGCCGCGTCTGCGGGCTCGGGCGGGTGTCCCAGGCCGATCTCCAGGCGCTCTACCACCTGTCCGCAGTGCTGCTGCACCCGGCCCGCTACGAGGGCTTCGGGCTGCCGGTGCTCGAGGCGATGCGCTGCGGGCTCCCGGTCATCACGTCCAACGTCGGGGCGATGCGAGACCTCGGTGAGGGCGCCGCGCGGCTGGTCAACCCGCTCGACGTCGCCGAGGTCGCGGCGGCGCTGGAGCGGGTGCTGGTGGATGACGCCCTGCGCCGGCGCATGATCGAAGCCGGGAACCGGCGCGCGGAAGCGCTGACCTGGGAGCGGGCGGTCGAAGGGACACTGGAGACCTACCACAAGGCCCTGGGGGAGGGGTGAGCATGCGCGTCGCTCTGGTCCACGACTGGCTGACCGGGATGCGCGGCGGCGAGTGGGTGCTGCGCGAGATCGCCGACATGTTCCCGGACGCGAGCATCTACACCCTGGTGCACCGCCCGGGATCCGTGATGGCCGACCTCGAGCGGCACCCGATCCACACCTCCTGGCTGCAGCTGCTGTCGTTCGGGGGACGGCGCTGGCGCTACCTGCTGCCGCTGATGCCGGCCGCGGTCGAGAACTTCAACATCCCGGAGGTCGACCTCGTCATTTCGTCGAGTCACTGCGTGGCCAAGGGCGTCATCCCGCCGCCGGGCGCCTTTCACTTGAGCTACGTCCACACGCCGATGCGCTACGTCTGGGACCAGCGGGCGCTCTACCTCAAGCGGGTTCCGCGGCCGCTGCTGCCGTTCGCGCAGGGGAGGCTGTCCCGCCTGCGCGAGTGGGACATGGTGTCGGCGACCCGGGTCGACCGCCTGATCGCCAACTCGCGCCTGGTGGCGTGGCGCATCAAGCACTACTGGAACCGGATCGCCGAGGTGATCCCGCCGCCGGTGGACGTTGAGTTCTTCACGCCCGGCGGCCAGCGCGGCGACGGGTTGTTGACGGTCGCGGCCCTTGTTCCGTACAAGAGGGTTGAGATGGCGATCGCGGTCGCAGAGCGCCTGGGACGGCCCCTCGACATCGTGGGCATTGGCCCGCAGCAGCGCCGGCTGCGACGGGTCGCAGGGGGCAACGTGCGCTTTCGCGGCTGGCTCTCCCGCGACGAGCTGCGTGATGCCTACCGCAGCGCCGCCGCCGTGCTGATGCCGAACATCGAGGACTTCGGGATGGCGGCCGTGGAGGCGCTCGCCTGCGGGACGCCGGTGGTCGGCCTCGCGGCCTCCGGCACGGCCGACGTGGTCCGCAACGGCGTCGAGGGCCGGCTCGCCGAGGAGAACTCGGTCGAGGCGCTGATCGACGCGACCGCTGCCGCCCTCGACCGGAGCTGGGATCCCGTCCAGCTGCGCCTGCGGTCCGAGGTGTTCTCGCGCACCGCCTTCCAGCTGCGCTTCGGCTTCCTGCTCGAACGGCTCGAGCTCGCCAAGGTCCGGGGATGATCCAGCGCCGCCGCCAGATCGAGGCGCTGCTCAAGCTCGCCGGTGACGTCGGCGCCACCGTGGTCGCGGTGCTGGTGGCCTACTGGCTGCGCTTCGAGGTGCAGATCCAGCCGGTGACCAAGGGGCTGCCGCCGATCGAACCCTACCTGCGGCTGGTTCCGGTGGTCGCGGTCCTGTGGCCGCTCGTGTTCTACTTCCAGCACCTCTACCACCGGCGCCGCATCCTGTCGCGGGCGGACGAGGCGATGCGGGTCGCGCTGTCGGTGCTGCTCGCCACCGTGCTCCTCACCGCGGGCCTCACCTTCTATCGCGAGTTCTCCTACTCGCGGCTGTTCCTGACCGTGTTCGCCATCGTCGACACCGTGCTCGTGATCCTGACCAGGTTCGCGGTCCGCGCCGCCCTCGGCCGCATCCGGCGCTCCGGCGGCAACCTCCAGCAGGTGCTGGTGGCCGGAGCCGGGGAGCTCGGCCGCGAGGTGGTGGAGCGGCTGCGGGAGCACCGCGAGTACGGCTTCAGGGTGGTCGGCTTCCTCGACGACGACCCCGGCAAGCAGCAGCGCAAGGTCCACGGCGTGCAGGTCCTCGGCACCATCCAGGACCTCGAGGCGGTGGCGGCGCAGCACCCGGTCGACCAGCTGGTCATCGCCCTGCCGCTGAGCGCGCACCAGCGCACGGTCCAGCTCATCCGGCGCGCCGGCCAGCTGCTGCTCGAGGTCAAGGTCGTGCCCGACCTGCTGCAGTACTACGTGCTGCGCGCCGGCGTCGAGGATCTCGACGGGCTGCCGGTCATCAACCTCAGCCAGATCCCGCTCGACGGCTGGAACCAGATCGTCAAGCGGACGTTCGACGTCTCGGTGGCCCTCCTGGCGCTCCTGCTCACCGGCTGGATGTTCCCGATCATCGCCTGGCTCATCAAGCGCGAGGACGGCGGGCCGGTGTTCTTCACGCAGGTCCGCACCGGCATGGACGGGCGCTCGTTCCGCCTCCACAAGTTCCGGTCGATGGGCGTCGACGCGTCGGCGAACGGCCAGCCGCAGTGGACGCGCACCCGGGACCCACGGATCACCCGGATCGGCGCGGTGCTGCGCCGCTTCAATCTCGACGAGTTGCCGCAGCTCATCAACGTCGTCACCGGGGACATGTCGCTGGTCGGCCCGCGGCCCGAGCAGCCCGAGTACGTCGAGCGGTTCCGCGCGCGCTACCCGGAGTACAACACCCGCCACCTCGTGCGGTCGGGCATCACCGGCTGGGCGCAGGTCAACGGTCTGCGCGGTGACACCTCGATCCGGCAGCGCATGGTCCACGACCTCTACTACATCCAGAACTGGAGCTTCGCGCTCGACCTGCGGATCCTGTGGCGCACCCTGCGCCTCGCCGTGGCGGACGCGAGAGGGTAGGGGCTAGGGATCTGGGCGGCTAGTCCCTCCACCCACCCGGTTCTGTCTCCGTTCCCGTTCCCGTCCCCGTTCCCGTTCCCGACCGCTCGCGTCTCCGGGAACACCTGGGCTGGCTTCTAGTGGCGCGGAGCGGCCTCCGCAACCACCCGCTGGAGCAGCTCGTCCCAGGCGTCGACCACCGGCTCCCAGCGCAGGCCGGGAGCGCGCGCCGCGGCGCGCCGGCGCAATTCACCGGCGACCTCCGGTTCGAGGGCGCGACCGATCGCCGCTGCCAGCGCCGCCGGATTGCCGGGCGGTGTGAACAGCGCGGCGTCGCCGCCCGCCTCGCGCAGGGAGGGGATGTCCGAGGCGACCGCCGGCGCGCCGCAGCTGATCGCCTCGGCGAGCGGCAAGCCGAAGCCCTCGGCCTCGGAGGCGAGCACGAAGACCTCGGTGGAGCGCAGCAGCTCGCGCGCCTGCTCGCGCGTGACGTAGCCGGGAAGGTGGATGTGGCGCCGCGCCGGCGAGGCCTCGATGGCTGCCATGATCGGAGCGGTGCCCCAACCGGGGGCGCCGGCGATCACCAGCTCCGGCGGATCCGCGAGCCGGCTGCGCAGCGTCTCGAACGCCCGCACCAGGTCGCTGATCCCCTTGCGGGGCTCCAGCGTTCCCAGGTGGAGCAGGTAGCGCCGGCCGCTCGCGAACCGGTCGCGCGTCGCGGAGCCATCGTCGGCGGCAGCCGGCGGCGAGAAGAAGCCGTCGACGCCGTACGAGATGCGCGCCAGCTTGGCCCGCACGAACGGCAGCTGCTCGAGGAGCGCGGCCTCGGTGGCGGCCGAGCCGGCGACCACGACTGCTGCGCGCTCCAGGGACTCCTCGAGGTAGGCGTTGAAGCAGAAGCGGTTGGCCAGCGTGTGGTGGTGGGGGTGGGTGCGCGGCGTGATGTCGTGCACCATTGCGACCGCGGGCACCGGACAGCGGCGGGGCACCACGGCGAGCGAGGCGATGAGCACGTCGGCCCCGCAGCGGGCGAGCTCGTGAGGCAAGAGGGTGTGGAGCCAGAGGGTGCCCGGGATCGGAAGACGCGGCGGCGGCAGCTGTCGCACGCCGGCCGCCCGAAGTTCGTCTGGCAGCTCGAACGGCTTCGACGCGGCCAGGCTCACGTTCCGGCCGTGGCGGCGCGCGAGCCCAGCCGCGACCTCGGTCAGCCAGGTGGCAACCCCGGTGCGGCGGCCGACCAGGGAGCGGGCGTCACACGCGATATTCATCGTCGGCACGGGCGTCGCGGCCGCCCGCCTGGAGGAGAGCCGCGCTGGTGGCGGCGGCCGCGCGATCCCACGAGAACCGTGCGGCGCGCTCGAGGCCGGCCCGGACGAGGCGTGCGCGGAGCTCGGGATCGGCGAGCAGGCTCGTGATGCCCGCTGCGATGTCCTGGGGGCGCGCGGGGTCGACGTAGACCGCCGCCGGCCCGGCGACCTCCGCCATCGCCGACCTGCCGGAAGTGACCACCGGCGTGCCGCAGGCCATGGCCTCGAGCAGTGGCAACCCGAAGCCCTCGATCCACGACGGGAAGAGCAGCGCGTCGGCGCCCCGGTAGAGGCCGGGGAGGTCGCCGCGCTCCACGTAGTCGAGGTGCACGATGCGGTCGCGCACGGGCGACTCCGCGAGCGCGCGGCGGATCGCGTCGGTGCGCCATCCCCAGCGGCCGACCAGCACGAGGTGGCCGCGGTAGCCCGACTGCGCCACCAGCTCGAAGGCCCCGAGCACCCCCTCGACGTTCTTGCGCGGCTCGATCGTGGAGACGAACAGCAGGTACGGAGTCGGCAGCGCGGGGCCGGCGCCGGCGGTCGGCTGCTCGCGGGCGAACTCGGGGTCGAGGCCCTCGTGGATGGTGTGGATCCGGCGGCGGTTGACCGCCAGGCGCTCGACGAGCTCGCCCGCGGTGGCGTCGGAGACCGCGATCAGCCGGTCGGCCCGGAACAGGGTTGTCGGGAGGTGAGCGCGGAGCAGCCGCAGGGTGTCGGGCGCCACCGTCTCCGGCATTGCCGAGAACGCGAGGTCGTGGACCGTGGCGACCATGGCGCGGCCGAAGGGGAGCTGGCGTCCCGGCATGAAGAAGTTGGGCGCCCACAGCACGTCGTTGCCGTCGAGCACGCGCAGCACCGGCTCGACGACCGTGCGGAGCGCGGCCAGCGTTGGCGCGACCGGAAGCACCAGGTCGGCGGGCAGGTGGTGGGCGCGCAGCCGCTGCTTGCGGCGGCCCGGGGTGTCCGGAGCCTGCGGCTCCTGCGGCGCCAGGAAGGTGTGGGCGTAGAGGTTGAAGACGAGGCCGTCGTCGCGGCGGTCGAGCGCCTCGAGCAGGTTCCACTCGTACCACCCGACCCCGGTCTTGCGCTCGGTGAACGGGAAGACGTCGACCCCGACCACGAGCTCGCCCTCGCCCTCGGCGAGCCGGCGGTGGAAGCGCTGCCAGCGGGTCCGGAAGGTCCCGGCGAGGTCGCGCAGCACGTGGCCGAAGAAGCGCAGCGTCGAGCGCAGGGAGCGCGCCATGGCGGGGGCCATGTTAGCTCAGCTCGGAGCGCGCACGGCAAAGGGCCTGCTGCGCGTCATCGTGCCCTCGATTCGTCGGGTTGGCCCTTGCCTTGCACGCTCCGAGAACGATACGCTTCGCGCATCGTGACGCAGTGAACGGTGCTGGTGCACATCACGACGATCCTCTACGATGAACCCATGAGTGAGCTCGTCCTCGAGCGGCGCGACGGCCCGGTGCTCGTCCTCACCCTCAACGATCCGGAGCGGGCCAACCCGCTGTCGGCGGCGCTCGCGGACCGCCTGTACCGCGCGCTGGCGGCTGCCGCCGACGACCCCTCGGTGCGCGCGGTCGTCCTCACCGGGGCCGGCCGCCACTTCTCCGCCGGCGCCGACCTGGCGGCCCTCGAGCGTCTCGCCGAGGGCGGCACCGAGGCCGACAACCGCGAGGACTCGGAGCGGCTGGAGCGACTCTACGCCGAGCTGCTCGACCACCCCAAGCTGACGGTGGCGGCGGTCCACGGTGCGGCGATCGGCGGCGGCTGCGGCCTGGCCACGGCCTGCGACCTGGTGATCGCCGAGCGCAGCGCGCGCTTCGGCTACACCGAGATCACGATCGGCTTCATTCCGGCGCTGGTGTCAACCTTCCTGACCCGCCGGGTCTCCGGCAGCGTGGCGCGCCGGCTGCTGCTCGACCCTGGCCTGGTGGACGGCGTGCGGGCGGTCGAGCTGGGGCTCGCGGACGAGCTGGTCGAGGACGGCAGCGGCGATCGCGACCGCCAGTGAGCGCGCCCGGTCGATCGCGCACCGAAGCTCGGCAGCTGCGCTCGCTGCCACCAAGAAGCTGCTCAACTTGGCCGTGGGCATGGGGTGGCGGGACGCCCTGATGGCGGCGTCGCGGGCCAACGTGCAGCAGCGGCGGCACCCGGACTGCCGGCACGGCGTGCGCACCTTCCTGGCGACCAAGTCGACCCCGGACTGGCTCTCGCAGGGCGACGACCAACCGAAGTCGGTGGACGACGACGAGAATCCAGGATCTGGGGGATAGCCCACGCCACTGCACGTTCCCGTTCCCGTCCCCGTTCCCGTTCCCGAATGACGTTGCACGCAGGACGTTTCCACTCGCCTCGGACCGGCGCGCTTCTTCGTGGCACCGTTTCATCACATAGAGGCGGAGGGATCGAACCGCGGAGGGCGCCGAGAACGCGGAGAAAGGTCATCGGAGCTGCGCGGCGGTGGTCTCAGCGCTCTCCGCGCTCTCAGCGGTTCAACTCGGGCGGGAGGGCGGTCCGCCTGGGTTTCCGCTTCCGACTCCGTTCCCGACACGATCTTCCTGCACCAACAGCCGACTCCGGTGAGAGAGCGCTTGATGGCGATTGCGGCAAGGCTACAATACCGGGCCGTGGCCACCCGACGGGCACACCCGCACCGGGGCGAGGAGATCGCCAGCGCCGTCACCCACGGCCTCGGGGCCGCCGCGGCGATCGCCGGTCTGGCGGTGCTTGCCACCGTCGCGGCGAGGTACGGCGATGCGTGGCACGTGGTGAGCGTCAGCATCTTCGGGGCGACCCTGGTCCTGCTCTACGCGGCGTCCACCCTCTACCACAGCCTTCCCCTGGGGCGCGCGAAGGCGGTCTTTCGGGTGCTCGACCACAGCGCGATCTACCTGCTCATCGCCGGCACCTACACGCCGTTCGCCCTGGTCAGCCTGCGCGGTCCGTGGGGCTGGTCCCTGTTCGGCGTCATCTGGGGCTGTGCGGTGGCCGGAATCGTCCTCAGGACGACGTTCGGAGTGCGCTGGCGGGTCGCACTGGTCGTCCTCTATGTGGCGATGGGCTGGGCAGGGATTGTCGCGGTCCGGCCGATGCTCGCCGCGATGCCCGGCCGCGGCCTCGCCCTGGTGGCCCTGGGAGGGCTGGCGTACACCTTCGGGCTCGTGTTCTACGGCTGGCATCGGCTGCCGTACCACCACGCGGTGTGGCACCTGTTCGTGCTCGCGGGCAGTGCGTTCCACTTTTCCGCGGTGCTGCTCTACGTCGTCCCGCGCGGCGCGTGAGCACCGGCGCCCGTCCAGCTCCGCGACCCCTGCCAGTCGAACTCGTGCGCCACGAGCCGCCAGCCGCTGCCGCGGATCGCGACCGCGGCCGCCGCCGGGCCGGGCAGACGAGCGCCGAGCAGCGTCCACTCGCCGGCCGCAACCGGAACGCCTGCGACTCGAAGCAGCGCGGGTCGCTCCGGATCGACCTCGACTGAAGCCAGCGCGATCGCGATCCCGCTCCCGAGCGCCTTGAGGTAGGCCTCCTTGAAGGTCCACAGCGTCAGCGCGGCGTGTCCGCGCTCCGTTTCGGGTCCCTCTTCAAGCCACCGCTGCTCGGAGGGAGCGAAGAACCTGGCGGCGAACCGTTCGGCGCGCGGGAACGCGCGCAGCGCCTCGACGTCGACTCCGAGCTCGCGGTTCGCCAGCGCCACTACCGCGAGGTCGCCGGAGTGCGCCAGGTTGAAGTGCGGGTCGCCGGCGGTCGGGTCGGACAGCGCCGGCTTGCCGCGGGGGCCGGTCGCGAGCCTGAGGAGCCGCGGCGCGATGCCGACGCGTCCGGCAAGCAGGCAGCGCAGCATGGCGTGGGCAGTCACGAATCGCTGCCGCCCCGCTTCGACCCGGAAGCGATCGGCGCGCCGTCGCTCGTCGGCGTCGAGCAGGTCGAGGAGGGCGGGCAGGTGCGGCAGTGCCGCCGTCACCGAGCCCCACCACAGCTCGACGGTTGGTTGAACCGGCGCCGGGTCGGACATGGCGGGATCCTAGCAGAGGGCCGCGTGTCGCGACCGGGGAGGCTGCTACCCTGGCAGCCATGGACGGCTATGCCTTTGCCTGCCCGATCCAGGTCCGCTGGCGCGACGTCGACGCCCTCGGCCACGTCAACAACGCCGTGATCGGGACCTACCTGGAGACCGCCCGCGCCGAGCTCTGGCGGGAGCGGTTCGGCGGCGGCACGGCGATCCCGTTCATGGTCGCCCGCCTCGAGGTCGACTACCGCAGGCAGATTGCGCTCGATGACCGGGTGTGGGTCGGGGTGCGGGTCAGCGGCCTGCGCGGCGCCCGCTACTGCTTCGAGTACCGGGTCGAGGCCAACGGCGAGCTCGCCGCCGAGGCGGTGACGTTGATGGCCCACGTGCGGCCCGGCGAGCGCCGGCCCTCGCGCGTCCCCGACGATCTCCGCGCCCGCCTCGCCCAGCTCACGCTGCCCGTCGACACGCAGTGACCCAGGGGGCAGGATCGCCTGACCCGAAGGGTGTGCCTCACCCGAGGTCCAGCCACGAGAACCAGATCGGGTGGTTGTCCTTGTACCAGCGCAGCACGTCGCTGGATGAGCCGCTTCTTGTCCGGCGGCAGCACGGCGTCGTCGACCTGCTCGAAGTGGACCCGCATGCGGTCGTCGGCCGCGTACTCGATGGCCTCCGAGGCCAGGGTCTGCAGCTCGTTGCGGATGCGGCCGGAGTCGGAGATCTTGACCGCCCGGGAGCGGTAGTCCTGGCCGGAGTAGAAGCGGTCGAGCAGCGGCGAGAACACCATCCGCATCTCGTCGATCGGGCTCCATCAGGCGCAGCGACAGCGTGACCTGGAGCATGCCCGTGCGGGTGGCGGCGCGGCTCGTGACACGCCAGACCTCGTCCGAAACCCGCTCGACGCCGGGCGCGCCGGTGTAGGGGTCGGGCAGCATGTAGCCGGCGAGCGCGAGCACCTGCCACTCCTTCTCCGGGAAGAAGTCGTCGGCGAGTGATGGTCCGCCGCTCGAGCGGCATCAGCGCCTTCGCCGCCTCGCGTAGGATCTGCCGGTACTCGTCGACCTGGCGCGTCGTCGAGCTTCGTGCCGAGCACGTCGGCGAGCCGGGCCGCGAAGTCGGCGGCGTTCGGGTCGAGCCGCATGACGTGGCGCTCGCGCTCGCAGGAGACCTTGAACTTGGACGAGAACACGCACATCGAGGTCTGGGTCCCGAGCACCGGGTCGAGGCTCGCCGCCTGCATCGCCTCGGCGGTGGCGGCGTAGCCGTCGCAGAGGAAGACGTGCTGGCGACCCTGCTCGTCGATGATACGGGCCGACCCTGAACGCGGGGGCGTAGGTGCCGGACTCGGTGAACGCGGCAAGCCCGGTCTGCGGCACGATCCAGCCGTCCTCGACCAGGTGGACCCCGAGCTCGCGCCACTCGTCCCACAGGGTGCCCAGCCGGTGCTCGCGCGACGGGCCGCCCAGGGTCCAGACGTGGACGTTGCGCGCGGGCGATGCCGGGGTAGGCGGCCTCGGATGGCCTCCATCACCAGCGGCCGCGGGGTCAGGAAGTCGATCAGGATCGAGCGCTCGGCGGCCTTCTCGACCACGACTGCCGGGCAGCACCAGGGTGCCCATGTAGCCCTCGTAGGGCTCGCGCGATCTTGAGCGGCTGGTCGAAGAGGTGGAGCACGGTCATCGGGCCGGTGCCGCTCGCCCTTGGCGAAGCGCGAGGTGTTCTCGAGGGTGTCGACCGCGGCACCCCAGACGGTGATCCCGGCCGCCTCCACCTCACGGCAGAAGGTGCTCCCAGTCGTAGCCGGGCTCGTTGACCAGGCGGTGCACGCGCCGGTCGAGGAAGCGCGCCACCTGCGGCCGCGCGTAGACGCGGCCGAAGCCGAGCAGCGGGTTCGATCCCATTTCCGGGGTCTCGCCGGCCTTCGGCATCAACCCCTCGCCGAGGCTCACCATCACGGCGTGGTTCTCGGGCAGGCTGCGCGTCAGGTACCAGAGCGCCTCCGAGAGGGCGTAGGCGGAGACCGCATCGGCGTCCTTCTTGACGCGGTTGATGCCGGCCTTGTCGAGGCCGACGGCCTCGCCGCAGCGGCCGAACAGCCGGGTGCCGAGCGCGGTCACCGCCGACCGCCATGACGAACGCCCGGTCCAGCGAGTCACCGGCGAACGAGAAGCCGTCCTTGCGCCCGCCCTGGATCCACTCCTCCTCGACGTCCTCGAGCCAGAGGTGGAAGCGGCCGAGGATGGCCCGCGTGTCGAACGCCCACTGCGCGATCCGGTTGCGTCGCCTGCTGTCCATCGTCCCCCCCTCGGCGTGTCCTTCAGGCCGCGACGTGATCGTCGGGTTCTCGCCAACTCTGACACGTCACGCCGCTGTTCTCAAGACGGCCGGCGGTCACGGCTGAAGGCGCCACCAGTCGAGCAGGTCGGCGAGCGTCCGCTCGATCGGGATCTCGGGGACCCAGCCGGTGGCCTCGCGGAAGCATCGGGGGTCGCCGAGCAGCAGCGGGATGTCCGCCGGCCGCATCCGCTCCGGGTCGGGGTGGACGGCGACCTCGCAATGGGCGAGTGCGACGAGCAGGTCGAGGATGTGGCGGACGCTGACCGCGTGCCCCGAGCAGACGTTGAAGACGTCGCCGCTCACCTCGCGACGGGCGGCCAGGCGGTAGGCGCGAGCGACGTCGCGCACGTCAACGAAGTCGCGGCGGGCGTCGAGGTTGCCGACCTCGATGACCGGCTCCTGGAGGCCGCGCTCGGCGCGCGCGATCTGGCGGGCGAAGGACGACGCCACGAACTGCTCCGGGTGCCGCGGCCCGGTGTGATTGAAGAGCCGCAGTCGGATCACCCGCATGCCGTAGGCGCGCGGGTACTGCGCCGCGACCAGGTCCTGGGACGCCTTGCTCGCCGCATAGGGCGACAGCGGGCGCAGCGGCGAGTCCTCGGTCAACGGGTGCGCCTCGTCGTCGGCCGTGCCGTAGACCTCGCCGGAGGAGGCCACGACGGTCGTCGTCGCGAGCCCGAGCCGCCGGACGCCCTCGAGCAGGCGCAGGGTGCCGAGGGCGTTGACCTCGTAGCACGCGATCGGCCGGCGCCAGGCTGCCGCGCCCGAGGAGGCGCCCGCGAGGTGGTAGACGACGTCGGGCCGCGCCGCCTCGAGCACGGCCCGGATCGAGCCGTCGTCGGTGACGTCGCCGACGAGCGTCTGCAGCGCCGCCGGCAGCAGGCCGGATGTCGCGTGGTCGTCGCCGTTCCAGGTCATGCCGAACAGCTCGATGCCCGGTTCGCCGGCAAGCTCGGCAGCCAGGTACGGCCCCACGAAGCCGGTGACGCCGGTGATCAGGACCCTCATGGCTCCCCCAGGTAGCGGGCGAGGGCGTCCTGCCAGGGCGGCAGGTGTCGGCCGATCAGCGCCGCCAGACGCGAGGTGTCGAGGACCGAGTAGGCCGGCCGCCGCGCCGGTCGCGGGTAGTCGGCGGTGGTGACGGCCTGGATAGCGACCTTGGCGCCGAGCAGCCGCGCGATCTCGACCGCGAAGCCGTGCCAGCTCGTGCTGCCGGTGTTGACGGCGTGCACGATTCCGCCGGCATCAGCGTCGGCGAGGTCGAGGATGGCCTCCGCGAGGTCGTCGCTGGAGGTCGGCGACCCGACCTGGTCGGCGACCACCCGCAGCGAGCTCGCGCCGCCGTCGATCTGGCGCCGGATCGCCTCGACGAAGTTGGCGCCGCCATGGCCGTAGAGCCAGGCGGTGCGCACGATGAGGTGGCGGTCGGCGGTGCGGGCGAGGCGCTCGCCTTCGAGCTTGCCGCGGCCGTAGGCGCTGGCCGGCGCCACCGGGTCGGCCTCGGTGTATGGCCGGTCGCCGTCGCCTGAGAACACGTAGTCGGTCGAGAGCTGGACGAGGCGGGCGCCGGCCGAGTTGCAGGCCGCCGCCAGGTGGCCGACCGCGGCGCCGTTGACCGCCGTCGCCGTGGCCTCGTCCGCCTCGCAGGCGTCGACCGCGGTGAAGGCCGCGCAGTTGATCAGGGTCCGCGGCCCGAGCCGTGCCGACCAGCTCCGCCACCGCGCGTGCGATCGCAGATGTCGAGGGTGTCGAGGTCGTGGCCGGCCACCGTCAGACCGCGCTGCCGGGCCAGCTTCTCGAGCGCCCGGCCGAGCTGGCCGTGCACCCCGGTGATGAGCAGGTCGATCATCGCCGCGATCGTAGCAGAGGCAGGCTGGCGCGACGTGGCTTGACACCCGCCCGCTCTCGTCACGGCGACTTGTCACGGCGTAGTGCGGAGCACGAAGCCGGAAGCCCGGCTCGTCACGGCGAAGTCCGACGGACGCAGCCGGAAGGAAGGAGCCGGAAGCCGGACTTGTCACGGCGTAGTCCGCAGGACGGAGCCGGAAGCCGGACTTGTCACGGCGGAGCCGAAGGCGAAGCCGGATCCGCGCCCGCTCTTGTCACGGCGTAGTCCACGGGATGGAGCCGGACCTGTCACGGCGAAGCCGGATCCGCGCCCGGAGAGCCTGCCCTGAGCGAGCGGCCCTCCGGCGCCGCGAGTCGAAGGGTTCCCGTTCCCGAATTCGGAATGGCGCCCACCTACCCGTCGAGGGCGAGGAGCAGCGGGGGATGGCCGACCGCCTCGAGGAAGCGGATCAGCTCGGCAGGGGTGATGCCGGTCGTTGCAGTGTTCTCCAGCGGATGGAGGTTGACGCGGTCGCGCGACAGCAGCTCTTCGTCGATCACCACCGTCACCGCTTGCTCGTGGTCGTTGATGACGGCGAGCGGCGTGACCGCGCCCGCGCCAACCCCGAGGTACCGCGCCATCCGGGCCGCAGACGCGAACGACAGCCGGCTCGTGCCGAGCAGCGCCGCCAGCTGCTTCAGCTCGATCGTGCGCTCGGCGGGCATCACCAGGATCCACATCCGTCCCGGCTTGTCGCGCAGGAAGAGGTTCTTGATGTGGCCGCCCGGCAGCTCGCCGACCACTCGCAGCGACTCCTCGACGGTGTACACCGCCGGGTGTCGCACTGTGTCGTGTTCGATGCCGAGGCGGTCGAGCAGCGCGAGGAGGTCGTCGACTGCGGTCATCATTGGCGGGACTCACCACCGCATCCTCCGTCGCGGTGTCGACCATAGTCAAGAGATGATGCTCTCACGGCGAACGAGTTGTTACGCGGTCGCCCCCGACAGTTGACCGGTCGGAGGGCCACGGTTCCTCCGGGGAGCGCTCTTGCGGCAAGGGACCCCACGGGTTAACTTGGTTGTCGAGATACCCTGAATCGCGCGGGTTCACCGCTCACAATGAGAGGGATGCATCATGGCTGAGGAGCAGGTCGGAGTTGTCATCCATTTCTTCGACAAGATCCATGTCGCCGCAGTGCGCGTGACCGACGGCGAGATCAACGTCGGAGACACCATCCACATCAAGGGCCACACCACGGATGTCACGCAGACGATCGACTCCATTCAAATGGAGCACGCGTCGGTGACAACCGCACGACCCGGTGACGAGGTGGGCATCGAGGTGGCCGAGATTGTCCGCGAGCACGACTCGGTCTACAAGGTCGTCGATTGATCTGTGGCACCCGACCCGACACTTCGGCGTGGAGCGCGACGGCGCCGTAGACGAGAGCCGCATCGGCTGAACTGACCGTCAGGCGCGGCAGGATCGCGTCAGGCTGCGCCAACTCGCGACAGCCTGTCTCCCTCCCCCGCACTCTCCTAATGACAATCTCGTTGCCGAGGCCTACACTGGGAGCACTTGGACAATCGGCAGAGAGGGGCGACCAATGAAACGCCAGCAGCGCGTGGCCCACGTCGTGGAGCTCGTCGTGATCGGTGTGTGTCTTCTTGCATTGCCCGCCTTTGCACACTGCCCGGAGCTGGTCGGTCGGTTGCCCGGGCCCATCAACGTGGTCGCCGTCTCGGGTGATTACGCCTACCTCGGAGGCGGCTCTGGGCTCTTCATCATCGCCGACGTCTCGGATCCATCGATGCCGCGAGTGGTCGGCGACATCGCTTTGCCGGCCGCCGCCTCCGATGTTGCGGTGTCGGGCAGCTTCGCCTACGTCGCAAGTTGGTCTCTTCGGGTGATCGACGTGAGCACGCCGTCGGCACCGGTCGAGGTGGGGTCCACGCAAAGCGCCGCATCCAACGTCGCGGTATCGGGCGACTATGCGTACGTCACGGGGGGCGGTGTTCTCCAGGTCATCGACGTGAGCACACCGTCGGCACCGGCGGAGGTCGGCTCAATCGACGCCGGCGCCGCCCAGGATCTTGCGGTGTCGGGCGGATACGCCTACGTCACGGGGGGCAGTGGCCTCAAGGTCATCGACGTGAGCACACCGTCGGCACCTCGGATTGTCGGCGAGGTCGCGTTGTCGGGCGGCGCGGGGCCCGTCGCAGTTTCGGACGGCTATGCGTACGTCGCGACCGCGGATGCAAGCCTTCGCGTGATCGACGTGAGCACACCGTCGGAGCCGCTGCAGGTGGGCATCGTCGACATGCCTGGTTCTGGTTCGGATGTCGCGGTCTCGGACGGCTACGCGTACGTATCGTGGCTCGGGCAACCCTACGAGGGCGGGCTTCGGGTCATCGATGTGAGGACACCTTCGGCTCCGGTGGAGGTGGGTTTCCTGAACACCCGCATTGCCTGGGGCGTCGCGGTCGAGGGCGGCTACGCCTACCTTGTGGGCTACTTCTGCGGCCTTCGCGTCATCGACGTCAGTGCGCCGTCGGCGCCGGTCGACGTGGGGTTCCTCAGCACGGTCTGGGCCCATGGAGTCGCGGCTTCGGGCGGCTATGCATACATCACGGCCGCGGATGCAAGCCTCCGTGTGATCAACGTGAGCACGCCGTCCGCGCCGGTCGAGGTGGGCCGCCTCGACGAGGTCAGGGCCTGGGGAGTCGCGGTTTCGGGTGGTTACGCGTATGTAACGTGGACCTGGGGGCCCGACGGTGGTCTTCGGGTGTTCGACGTGAGCACGCCGTCCGCGCCGGTCGAAGTGGGGTGGGTGGAAACGCCAGGCTGGCCGTGGGATGTCGCGGTGTCGGGCAACTACGCGTACGTCGTGGACGACTTTGGCCTTCGTGTTATCGACGTGAACACGCCGTCGGCGCCAGTGGAGGTGGGCTTCTTCGCAGACACGCCCGGTGGTGGTCACGACAGGGGTGTTGCGGCGTCGGGCGGATACGCGTACGTCGCGGGCGAGTCCGAAAGCCTGAGGGTCATCGACGTCAGCACGCCGTCGGCGCCCGCGGAGGTGGGCTTCATCGACATGCCGGGCTACCAGGCCGACGATATCGCGGTGTCGGGCGACTACGCATACGTCGTGGGTTGGTCTTTTCTCAGTGTGATCGACGTCAGCAGGCCGTCGGCGCCAGTGGAGGTCGGCTTCCTCGACATGCCCGGTCATGGCGAGGATGTCGCGGTTTCGGACGGCTACGCTTACGTCGCGGACAGGGAAGGCGGTCTTCGGGTGATCGACGTGAGCAGTCCGTCGACGCCAGTCGAGGTTGGGCTCTACGACACGGTCGACCGGGACCCTTCCTCCGGTATTGCGATCTCGGACGGGTATGTGTTCCTCTCCGCCGCTCAAGGTGGTCTGAACATCTTCCGTGAATGTGAGCCACTCGGGGATCCCCGCGAGTGCTTCATCCCGGCGGTGGCGGTGGCGGCCGGGGCGCAGGGTGCCTTCTTCCAGACCGACGTCGAGATCAACAACAAGGGCGCGCAGGAAGCGCAGGTGACCTTTCAGTGGCTGCCCCGCGGCCAGAACAACTCCGAGCCCATCCAGTCCGAACCGATCGCACTCGCTCCCGGCCAGAGCCTGCGCTACGAGAACGTGTTGGCCGAGCTGCTCGGCCTCGGACCCGACTCGCTCGGCGCGCTCAAAATGGTGGCGAGCACCGAGTCCGTCATCGGCATGAGCCGCACCTACAACATTCCGGCCGGCAAAACCGCCGGCACCTTCGGCCAGGGTTTGCCCGCGATCCGGGCAACCGAGTTGATCAAGTACAACCAACCGTGGCGCATCATCTTCCTGAGCGAGGACCCTGACTCCAGGGCCAACGTCGGCTGCGTCAACGGCACGGGGGAGAGGATCAGTATCAACATCGCCGCCTTCGACGCCGAGGGCACGCCGCTGGACACCCGGACGATGACCCTGGGTCCCTACTCCAACAACCAGATCAACCGAGTCTTCGAGGACTACGCGCCGGTCAACGGCTACGTCGACGTGTGGGCCGACAACGACAACGCGCTCTACTACTGCTACGGCTCGATGCTCGATAACCTGACCTCGGACCCGACCACGATCCTGCCGCAGCGGCCATCGTCCGAGATGAGCTTCATCCCGGCCGCGGCGCTGGCCGCCGGGCTTGAGGGCGCTTTCTTCGAGACTGACGTCGACCTCAACAACGTCGGCTCGACCGACCTCACCTACGAGCTGCTGTGGCTGCCCCGTGGAGCCGACAACCGCGATCCGGTCCGCAGCAACCAGTTCTCACTCGCCCCGGGCGCCGGGGTGCGCTATGCCAACGTGCTCGACGAGGTCTTCGGCCTGGAGCCGGACCAGGTCGGTGCGCTGGCGGTCGAGGCGAGCGGGACGGGTCTGCTCGCGATGAGCCGGACCTACAACCTGCCGTCGGCCAAGGTGGCCGGCACCTTCGGCCAGGAGCTGCCGGGCATCCCGGCCGACCGGATGATCCCGACCGGGGTCAAGAAGCGGATCATCTTCATGAACGAGAACGACGACGTGCGCTCCAATGTCGGCTGTCAGAACGGCAACTATTTTGATGCCGTCACGGTCAACATCGAGCTCTACAACTCCGAAGGAGAGCGGCTGGGGACCAGGACTATGGACTTGCCGCCGCGGTCGAACGACCAGGTCACCCGGGTGTTCCGCAACCACGCCCCGATCTCGGCCGGGTATGTGGACGTATGGACCGACACCGAGGGAGCCTCGATTTACTGCTACGGCTCGGTGCTCGACAACCTCACCTCGGACCCGACCACCGTGCTCCCGCAGTGACCTTCGGCTGAGGCCGAAGGTCACCCTGAGCGAGCCCGCGCAGCGGGCGAGTCGAAGGGTCTTTCGAGGTTCTTGTGTGGCGATGAGGCCGGGCCGTCCTCGGCGGCCCTGGCCGAACTCACCGTCGGCAGCGATACGTGGCCGTGTCCGAGGGGGTCGCATGCACGGTGCCAGCCGGGCAGGAGAGGGGGTCGGACGGACTTACGGCCACTCGCTGGCGAGGGGGAGTCACCGAGCCCGGAGGGCTCGAGTAGCGTCATCCCGAGCGAGCGGTGAATCCGCGAGTCGAGGGATCTCCTCAGGCGACGGCCGTCGCACCGTCACGACGGATCACCGGTGGCCCGTGGAGATTCCTCGACTTGTCGTTGTGGAGCCTGCCCTGAGCGCGGAGTCCGCCAGGGCTCCGAGTCGAAGGGCGGCTCCTCGCTCGGAATGACAGCCTGCCTGAATACCCCCGCGTCCGCGTCCAGACCTGCGCAGAGCGGGCAGGATACCGCCGCTACAACGATGCCAGCGCAATGCCGGCGCCAACATTCCAGCCGGTGCCAGGACCGGCACATTGGCAATTCCTTTGGAATGGCCGACGCTGCAACTGACGAGCTCTGTGAGTCGTACTCTCGCTTTGGTGGAGTCGGGACGGCCGCGTTGACAACGGCAGGGAAGGTTCCGAGACTCGCGTTGCTCTCATGTATCGATGGGGGTTCGGGATATGAAAAGTACGGCACTCCGCGGCAGTCTCGTGCTTGCGCCGTTGGTGTCGTTGGCGGCATGCCTCGCCCCTCAACAAGGGTCGTCCGTCGACGAGAGGATCAGGAATGTCGAGAAGGGGCTCGTCAAGTACACGTTTGACGAGAGCTTCACGATGGGTCAGATCGTCGACTTCAAACGGATCGACGCCCTTCCGAGATTCAACCTTCTGGAGAGCATGCAGAACTACAAGGTTCCCGGGGTGAGCGTCGCCGTCATCGACGATTTCGAGATCGCTTGGGCAAAGGCGTACGGAGTGACGGAAGCCGGAACGAACAGGGCGGTCACCACGGAAACCATGTTCCAGTCCGGCTCGACCACGAAACTGCTGATGGCCATCGTCATCCTGCGAATGGCTGAGGAGGGCAAGCTCGATCTCGACGCCGACATCAACACCTACTTGAAGACATGGAAGGTCCCCGAGCATCCCTCTGGGAAAACGGTGACCCTGCGCTTGCTGCTGACCCATCGGGCGGGAATCAACCGCCCGGGAGACGGCTTCGATACCGAGCCCGGGAGCTCGCCGACCCTCCTGCAGTTTTTGAAAGGGGAGACACCGGTCCTGAGCGATGCCGTCTCTTTTGACGACCCGCCGGGAACAAGACACTCCTACTCCAATTTCGGGTACCTCATCATGCAGTACATGCTCGAGGAGCGTTTTCAGACGCCCTTCGCCCAGCTGGTGGAACAGTACGTCTTCAGGCCATTGAAGCTGGAATCGAGCTTCATCGAGTATCCCTTCCCGCCCCAATACGCCGCCCGGGTCATTCGCCCGCACGATCGAGAGGGGAAGCCTTCCGCGGACGACGGTCTCTATTCGTCGGCACTGGCCCAGGCCGGAATGATCGCCACACCCTCCGACTGGGCCAGAATCGCCTGCGAGCTGATGCTGGCCTCCGCGGGCCGATCGGACACGATGCTCTCGCAAGAGTCAGTCAGGGCCATGTTCCGGACGGAAGCAGATCTCAATCCCGCCGAATTCGAAGGGATCTCCGGCCAGGGGCTGGGCGTGTTCCTGTTCAGTAAGGGGCAACAGCAGTACTTCCTGCACCACGGGCACAACAGCCCGGGCGCGAATTGCGTCCTCATCGGCTCGCAGACCACGGGGCAGGGGGCCGTCATCATGACCAACGGGATGAGAGGGATCCCTTTGTCCTATCAGATCGTGTCGTCCATCTCCAGGGAATACGGCTGGGACAAGGATCACGCACCGAGAATGAGCGTCGTTTGGGGCACGGGCATCCGGCTTCGCCGTGGGCTTCCGGCTGCGCCTTCGGCTTCCGGCTTCGCCTTCGGCTACGCCGTGACAAGTCGCCGTGACAAGTCGCCGTGACGAGAGCGGGCGCGGAAGCGGGGCCGAGGCTCAGCCTCCTGGATGCAAGATTCGCCGGGTGTATGCTCCTCCCTCGTTGGAATGGTGGCGGCAGGGGCGACCGAACGTCAGGCACTGCGCGGGGAGGGATCATGGCGCGGGCAAAAACGGTGAGCGTGAAGCGCGAGGCGCTGCTCCACAAGGACAGCAACTCGATCCCGAAGGGCAGCGAGGGCGCGATCGCCGAGCGGGTTGCCGGCCACGTGGCCGCGATGATGCGGGAGCTCAGGCTCAACCTCGAGGACCCCAACCTCGAGGACACGCCCCGGCGCGTCGCCGAGATGTACATGGAGATGTTCCACGGGCTGCGCGAGGGCTCCCAACCCAAGGTGACGAGCTTCCCCAACGACGGCGGCTACCACCACATGGTGATCGAGCGGGAGATCGCGTTCTACTCGATGTGCGCCCATCACTTCGTGCCGTTCTACGGCCACGCCCATATCGCCTACATTCCGGAGTCGCGGATCGTCGGGCTGTCGAAGCTGCCCCGCATCCTCGAGTTCTACGCCAAGCGGCCGCAGCTCCAGGAGCGGCTGACCGAGCAGGTCGCGGAGTTCCTGTGGACGACCCTGCAGCCGCAGGGGGTCATGGTGGTGATCGAGGCCCGGCATCTGTGCGTCGAGATGCGGGGGGTCAAGAAGCCGGGCGCGCTGACCACCACCTCGGCGCTGCGCGGCTGCTTTGCCGAGCGCGAGGTGCGTGAGGAGTTCCTGGCGCTGCTGCGGCGCGAGACCGCGTGGTAGGACGAGCGCGCGCGCTCACAGAATCGCGGGCAACCCATCACTGATGACAAGGGCCTCCGGCGAGGGGTCTCGGGGCGCGCTCGGCCACCGGTTCACTGGACCTGGAGAAAGAGGTACACCCGGCGGGCCGCGAGCAGGGCGTCGCCCGGCACCGTGAAGCTGTGCCGGAACTCCCTGGCCTTGCCGCCGCCGAGATGGACCTCGGGGCAGGAGAGGCGCTGGAGCCGGTTGCCGGCCTCATCCTCGAGCAGCAGGGCGGCGATCAGGTCGACGCCGCGTTTGCTCCGGTTGTCGAAGCGCAGGTCGACGGACACCGCGTGATTGACTCCGGGCTGTGGCTGCTCTCCCTCGGCCGTCGCGACCCTGACGGCGACCCAGCGGACCCCCTCCACCTCGACGTTGACGGCCAGCTCCCGGCCGAGCTCGAAGGGTCGGTCCTCCTGGTAGGGGTTCGGCGACTGGCGGACGGCATCGTCCTGCGCGGCGAGCGGCGCCGCACAGACGGCCGCCACCACCACGGCCAGGGCAGTGCGCAAGCCGTTCGTGCCCATGATGTCCCGGGCGAGCCTCCTCGTCCATCATAACGCAGGCGCGCCGCGGTGCCAGGGTCTGGCTTCGGTCCGTGCTACTTCAGGTGGACCTTCATGCCCTTTTCGACCGCCGACGCATCGCCGTCGACGACCGTGCACACCGTGACCTTCTCCTTGACCTCGCTGGCCTCGATCCGGCACAGCTCGGTCATGTCCTCGTCGAGGACCTCGCCGGTGTCCGGGTCGCGGATGACCTCGACATCGCCGACCGCGAACTGCTGGCCGGTCGCGACCCCCTCGCGAGAGCCGCGGTTGATGTAGACCTTGCCGTCCTTGACCATCACCACCGCGCCGGTCCACGGCACGTTTGCCAGCTGGGCGGTCAGGAAATCCACCGCCTGGGCGCAGGCGTCCTGCACGGCGAGGCCGACGTTGTCATCCTTGTTGCCGCCGAAGGCAGCGCCCCAGCTCCCGGTGTCATAGCCGATACCCGCCGACCGCTTCTTCGAGGTGCCGACGACGTTGCTCGAGGCCAGCACCTGGCCCGTGGTCGAGTCGACCATGTAGATGGTGACGTTGATCTCGGACTTGCTGCCGCCGCCGCCGACCTTGAAGCCCTTGATCCGGACGCCGCCGGTGCCGCCAGCAGTGTCGTCCTGGACGTGGGTGATGGCGCCCTTGACCAGGATCTGTGCCGGCGTCATCTGCCCGGTGGCCGGGGCCTTGCAGCCGCCGGCGGTGCGCCCAGAGGCCGCGAGGTCCTGCTCCGCCATCGCCTCGTACCGCATGTCGGTCTCGCCGAGCACGATGAACCGCCCGCTCTGGTTGAGCAGGTCGGTGAGCACGGTGCCCCACGCGTTGCCGATGTCCCAGTGGCCGTACCAGCCGGCCTCGTTCTCGAACTGGCTCACCGTGATCGAGTACCTGAGCCCGCCGGTCTCGGCCGCGCCCACTGGGGCCACGACGGCGGCGATCAGAGCGATCCACATGAGAAGGTGCAGACGCTTCATTATCAATCCTCCCGACAGCATCGTCGACGCGACGATGATACTACTGGGAGCGTGTGGGGCATAGGCCCCTCGGCGCACGCGGGTCGTAGATCTCTGGGTGTGTGTGACGCGTCGCGGTCGCTGGCTAGCCTACGCCCCGCGCGCGCCGAGCAGGATGCGCGCAGCGCATCCACGTCTAGAAGCGCGCAGGGCATCGGGCACCGACGTGAGCCGAGCTCGGTACCCCGTGCATGGACCGCTGCCCAAGCGCTTCTAGACGGGGTACTTGCCGGTGATGTAGTTGACGAGGTCCTGGATGTGGTACTCGTGGCCGCGCGTCACCCAGTGGGTGAGGTCGCCGGCCGAGACCAGCCCCAGGAGCTTGCCCTCGTCGACCACCGGCAGGTGCCGGAAGTGCTTCTCGGAGACTATCGCCATCGCCTCGTTGATGGTGGCGGCCGCGGTCACCACCACCGGCTTGGAGGTCATCACCTCCGCGACGCGGGTCTTCGCGGGGTCGCGCGTCTGGTCGACGACCCGGGTGAGCACGTCGCGCTCGGTGAAGATCCCGACCAGGTCGTCGCCGTTCATGACCAGCAGTGCCCCAATCCGCTCCTGGTTCATCTTGCGCACCGCGTCGAGCACCGTCGCGTCGGGATCGACGACGTGCACCGTGCGGCCCTTGCTCTTCAACAGAGTGTGGAGAGTGTCCTTCACTTCGGCCTCCAGGGTTGCCGGCAGGGCGTGGCCGCTTCAAACCACGGCTGCAACCGCGCGGACTCGGCCGTCGCGGCGCCCCCGCTCGACAGGTTGTGATGATCCCTGCAACCTCACCGGGACGCGATCTCTTCCGCAATCTGGGCCGGGTGGCGTTGCGCCTTGAGCACGCACAGCGCGGTCATGTTGACGATGTCGGTGACCTCGACGCCGCGCTGCAGGACGTGGACCGGCGCGCCGATGCCGGTGAGGATCGGCCCGATGGCCTCGACCTTGCCGAGCCGCCACAGCAGCTTGTAGGCGATGTTGGCCGACGTCAGGTCGGGGCAGACCAGGACGTTGGCGTCGCCCTGGATCGCGCGACATCGGGTAGGTCTCCTGGGCGATGCTCGGCTCGACCGCGGTGTCGGCCTGCATCTCGCCTTCGACGACCAGCTCCGGCCACCGCTGCTGGACGATCGCCACGGCCTCGCCTCACCTTGGCTGCTGCGCTGGTCGATGTTGGAGCCGAAGTTGGAGTAGGAGAGCATCGCCACCTTCGGCTCGACGCTCGAAGTAGTTGCGGGCGACCTCGCGCCGCCAAGTGGGCGATCTCGGCCAGCTCCTCGGCCGTCGGGTCCTGGTTGACGGTGGTGTCCGCGATGAACAGCATGCGGTCCTCGAAGAGCAGCAGGTAGACGCCGGCCGCCAGCTTGACGCTCGGGGCGGGTCGTGTGGATCTGCAGCGCCGGCCGGATGGTCTCGGGGTAGGACATGGTGAGGCCGGCGATCAGGCCGTCGGCGTCGCCCTCGTGGACCATCATGTTGCCGAAGTAGATCGGGTCCCGCAGCGCCTTCGCCGCGGTCGACCGCGGTCGACGCCCTTGCGCCACCGCATCTCGTGGAGGCGCTCGGCGTACCGGTCGCGCGCTCGGGTCGGTGGCCGGGTCGACGACCTCGACCGCGTCTGGCGGCGAGCTCGTGCTCGTCGAGCAGGCGCTCGATCGTCGCCCGCTCGCCGAGCAGCACCGGGCGGCAGATGCCCTCGTCGACCAGGATCTTGGCGGCGCGCACGATCTTCTCGGTCTCGCCCTCGGGGAAGACGATGCGCTTGGGGTCGGCCTGCGCCTGGTCGAAGACCACGTGCATCACCTGGCGGGTGCGGGACAGCCGGTTCTCGAGCTCGCGCACGTAGTCCTGCGCGGGAGCTGTAGGGCTTGCGGGCCACGCCGGTGCGGATCGCCGCCTCGGCCACCGCCGGGCGCCTCCCAGAGCAGCACGCGGTAGTCGAACGGCTTCGGGATCAGGTACTCGCGACCGAACTTGAACGGCTTGCCGCCGTAGGCCCGGATCACCGAGTCGGGCACGTCCTCCTTGGCGAGCGTCGGCGAGGGCGTGCGCGGCCGCCAGCTTCATCTCCTCGTTGATCGCGGTCGCGCCGACGTCGAGCGCGCCGCGGAAGATGAACGGGAAGCCGAGCACGTTGTTGACCTGGTTCGGGTAGTCCGAGCGGCCGGTGGCCATGATCGACGTCGGTGCGGACCGCGCAGCACCTCCTCGGGCGTGATCTCGGGGTCGGGGTTGGCCATCGCGAAGATGATCGGGTCCTCGGCCATCGTCTTGACCATCTCCTGGGTCACCATGCCCTTGGCCGAGACGCCGGTGAAGACGTCGGCGCCGCGCATGGCGTCGGCCAGGGTGCGGGCGTCGGTGTCGCGCGCGAACGCCTCCTTGTAGGGGTTCATCCCCTCGGTGCGGCCCTTGTAGATCACGCCCTTGGTGTCGACCATGATCAGGTTCTCGGGCTTGACGCCGAGCAGCAGGTAGAAGCTTGGCGCAGGCGATGCCGGCGGCGCCGGCGCCGCAGAACACCACCTTGACCTCGTCGAGCTGCTTGCCGACGAGCTCGAGGGCGTTGAGCAGGGCGGCGCCGGAGATGATCGCGGTCCCGTGCTGGTCGTCGTGGAAGACCGGGATCGCCCATCGTGCGTCTTGAGCGTCTCCTCGATCTCGAAGCACTCGGGCGCCTTGATGTCCTCGAGGTTGATGCCGCCGAAGGTCGGCTCGAGCATCTGGCAGAAGCGGATGATCTCCTTGGGGTCGTGCGACTCGACCTCGATGTCGAACACGTCGATGTCGGCGAAGCGCTTGAACAGGACCCCCTTGCCCTCCATCACCGGCTTGCCGGCGAGGGCGCCGATGTCGCCGAGGCCGAGCACGGCGGTGCCGTTGGAGACCACCGCGACGAGGTTGCCCTTGTTGGTGTACTCGTAGGCCAGCGCCGGGTCCTTGGCGATCTCGAGGCACGGCTCGGCGACCCCGGGCGTGTAGGCCAGCGACAGGTCGCGCTGGGTCACGCAGGGCTTGGTGGCGACCACCGCCAGCTTGCCGTGGCGTTTCCCGGTGTGGTACTCGAGCGCCTCGGCGCGGGTGATCTTCTTCTGCATCGGGGTGACTCCTGGAAGTGGTGTCGGGTGGGCGCCGCGATCGGATGGCCCACGACCATGGAACATAGACCCGCCGCGGGACAAGGTCAACTGAGCGGGTGGGCCCTAGACCCTAATCCCCAACCCCTTCTTGGCCTCGTGCCGTTCGAAGGCCAGCCGGATCAGCTCGTCCAGCAGGTCCGGATAGGGCAGCCCGCTCAGCCCCCACAGCCGCGGGTACATCGAGATCGCGGTGAAGCCGGGGATGGTGTTGGCCTCGTTGACCCACAGCGTGCCGTCGCCGCGCGCGAGGAAGAGATCGACGCGCGCCATGCCCGCGCACCCGAGCGTCCGGTAGGCGGCGACCGCCATCTGCTGCACGCGAGCGGTGGTCCCCGCGTCGAGCGGCGCCGGCGCCAGCAGCTGGCAGCTGTCGTCGAGGTACTTGTCCTCGTAGTCGTAGAACTCGTGGCCCGGCACGACCTCGCCCGGCACCGAAGCGCGCGGGTCCGCGTCGCCGAGCACCGCGACCTCGATCTCGCGGGCTTCGATCCCGCGCTCCACGATCGCCAGCTCGTCGTGGGCGAAGGCCGCCGCGAGGGCGGGGCCGAGGTCCTCCGCGCCGGCGACCTTGGACACGCCGACCGACGAGCCGAGCCGGGCCGGTTTGACGAACAGCGGCAGCCCGAGGGCGAGGCAGCGGCTGCGGACCTCCTCGGCCTCCCGTGCCCAGTCCGAGCGGATGACGGTGTGCCAGGGTGCGGTGGGCAGACCGGCATGCACGAGAAGCCGCTTGCTGATCGACTTGTCCATGCAGACCGCCGACGCGGCGTGGTCGCAGCCGACGTACGGGATGTCCAGCATCTCGAACAGGCCCTGGATCGTGCCGTCCTCGCCGTACGGGCCGTGGAGGACCGGAAAGGCGACGTCGATCGAGCCGTCGAGCAGCCGCCGGTCGAGCCGGTCGGAGCCTGCGAAGTCGACGACCCGGTCGGTGCGGTCGCCGGAGGCCTCGAGGACGCGGCGGGCGGTCTCGGGGTCGGCCCAGCGGCCGCGGCGGTCGATCGCCATCAGGGTCACGTCGTAGCGATCGTGGCGCAGCGCCCCCGCAATCGACCGCGCCGACACCACGCTGACCTGGTGCTCGAGTGAGCGGCCCCCGAAGACCAGGGCCAGGGACTTGCGGCGTGTTGCCCTCACCTGCAGCGCCCTCCGACGCACACTACGGTAGCGCGGAATCATGGCGCGACGAAGGCGCCGCCGGGGCAGCCTACCTCCTCCCGGCCACCTGTAGGACGATCGACACGACGGCCAGGACGAGCGCCAGGTTGATCGCGACGAGGAACTGCACATACAGCGAACCGGGCCTCCCATCGCGCTCCATCGTCATCTTCCTGTAGCGGGCGACGTTCCAGGGCATCGTCGCCCGGTACAAGAACCAGTTCACCTTAACGCCGTGGTGGGAGAGCCACGCCCCCATTCCGTATGCCGCGATCGTCGCCCAGATCGCCGAAGCGACCGTGAGCGCCGCAAGAAGGATCGCTACGCCCTTCATGACGCCCTCCTGTCAGACGACCTCAAGTTCCTCGAGCTCCTCACCCTGGAAGAACGCGAGGCCCAGGAGCACGCTCCACGCGGAGAGCAGCACGAGCCCGACCAGGCTCGGGACCACGAGGAGGAAGCAAATCGAGCCGGCGAGGTAGATGTATGCAAGTGGCTTCTTGTACCCGTTCAAGTTCCCGTTCACCCGGAGCAGGCGCATCGCGAACACGATCCCGATCACGCCGTTGAGGACGCCGAGGACCGCCATTGAGGCGACGCCCACGACCAACGTCCCCTGCCCGCGGTCTGGCGGCAGCCGCTGAACGTGCGAGACGACGGCCGTCAGGAGGCCCGCCCCAATGACGACCCAGATCAGATGGTCCACCGCGTGGAAACCATAGCGCTCGCGGAGGAGCTCCCGGAAGCGAACGAGGGCGTAGATACCGAGAGCCCACGCAAGCGCATCCACCGCCGCGACAATGACTACCTGCTGTGCGCTCCACGACGTCGGCATGAATCCGCGCTGTCCCTCCACGATCTTCGGGAGGTCGAAGACCAACGACAGGCCGAGCATTGCGAGCGATCCGGCCGCGCTCACGATGGACGCCCATCCGGCGAGTGCGTAGCGATTGCTGGTCATGGGTCCTCCCTCCTTCCGCCGGGACCGGCACCGTCCGGTGCAAACTCCAGGAGATCGCCGGGCTGGCATTCGAGCGCGCGGCATAGCGCTTCCAGGGTCGAGAAACGGATCGCCTTGACCTTCCCCGTCTTCAAGAGCGAGAGATTCGTCATCGTGATCCCCACGCGCTCGGACAGCTGGGTCAGGCGCATCCGGCGCCGCGCGAGCATCAGGTCGAGCCTCACTTCGATCGCCATCAACCAGATACTATGCTCTGAATTTATGATAGTCAAGTAATATTTTACGATAATCGTTCAATATTGAAGTCAATGCTCCCGCCCGACCGCGTCGACCGTCAGCTGCTCGCGGGCGGGGTGCGGATCTTCGAGTACCTCTGCCCGCCATCCTGCTCGAGAAGCTGTGGGTGCTCGACCGGGACCTGACCATGGTCGGCAGCGCCAACCTCGAGGTGCGCAGCTTCCGGTTGAACTGCGAGAGCACCCGCGTGATCCACGGCTAGGAGGTCGACCGGCTGCCGTACCGCTGCGCTCGCACGGCAAGCCCGGGTCACGCCTGGCGACGCGATTCGGTGTGCCGTGGCGTTCGGGCCCGTCTCCGTGCCCGTCTCCGTCTCCGACAGAGCCGCACCGAGCTCGAGGGCTGTCTCGGGCACGGAGACGGAGACGGGTACGGGAGTCAGGCAGCTCGAGTGTGGATCGCGGTACGATGGCAGCATGAGCCGCGTCGTCACCGGACTCGAGGTGCTTGTCGAGTCGCCGGGCATCATCGGCCGCCGGCCGTGGATCCTGCTCGCCAACCAGTCGGCGGTGACGCGCGACCTCGAGCCGGCGCGCAGCGCGCTGCGCCGCGCCGTGCCGGGCCCGCTCGTCCGCCTGCTCGCGCCCGAGCACGGCCTCGAAGGGGTCGCCCAGGACATGGAAGCGGTCGACGATGGCCGCGACCCGCTGACCGGACTTCCCGTGCGCTCCCTGTACGGGCGCGATGCGGCGACTCTCGAGCCGCGGCCCGACGACCTCGCCGGGGCGGAGGCGGTGGTCATCGACCTGCCGGACATCGGCTGCCGCTACTACACCTTCGCCGCGACGATGGACGCGGTGATGGCGGCCTGCGCACGCGCCGGAGTCGAGGCGGTGGTGCTCGACCGTCCGAACCCGATCGGCGGCATCGCGCGCGAGGGGGGGCCGGTTGAGCCCGGCTTCGAGTCGTTCGTGTCCCGGCTGCCGACCCCGATTCGCCACGGCCTGACGCTGGGCGAGCTGGCGCTGTTGCTGCAGCGCGAGCGCTATCCCACGCTCGAGCTCACCGTGGTCTCCTGCCGCGGCTGGAAGCGGTCCTCGTGGTGGGACGTCACCGGTCTGCTCTGGGTGCCGCCGTCACCGAACATGCCGATCCTGGAGACCGCAGCGCTCTACCCCGGCCTGTGCCTGGTCGAGGCGACGACCCTCTCCGAGGGCCGCGGCACGACGCGTCCCTTCCACCTCGTGGGCGCGCCCGGGCTCGACCCGGAGGCCCTCACGGCCGAGCTGCGCTCGCTCGCGCCGCCCGGGGCCGCCTTTCGCGCCGCGCGCTTCCGGCCCGGCTTCGGCAAGCACTCGGGCGCGGTGTGCGGCGGCGTCGAGATCCATGTCATCAACCACGCCGCGCTGCAGCCGGTGGCGCTCGGCCTGATGCTGCTGCAGGCCGTTCGGAGGGTCGATCCGGAGCGCTTTGCGTGGCGTGCGGAGCCGTACGAGTTCGTCGGCGAGGTCCCGGCCATCGACCTGCTGACCGGCTCGGCCGCGGCGCGCGAGGCGATCGACGGCGGGGCGCGCCTGGCGCCGCTGCTCGCGTCGTGGCAGGCGTGGGTTGCGGAGTTCGAGGCTTCACTCGCGGGAATCCTGCTCTACCACGACAGCTGAGGCAGCCGATTGCGCCGGCGGCGGGACGTCCGGCCCGCGGATCTTCCGACCGGGTTGCAGGCCAACGCCCGCAGCGGCTACCATCTGGCCTTGCGGCACGCCGCAGACGGCGGCCAGAGGTGGTGCATGGCAGCAGGCTCGGATTCGGACGTCGGACTGATCTCGGTCGAGGAGGGCATCGCCCGTATCGCGCGCGGCGAGGCGCTGATCGTCGTCGACGACGAGGACCGGGAGAACGAGGGCGACCTGATCGTGGCCGCCGACCTGGTCACGCCCGAGTCGATCAACTTCATGGCCCGCCATGGCCGCGGCCTGATCTGCATCGCCCTGACCCCGGAGCGCTGCGACGAGCTGGACCTGCCGCTGATGGTCGAGAAGAACACCTCGTCCCACGGGACCGCCTTTTGCGTCACCGTCGAGGCGCGGGACGGCACCACCACCGGGATCTCGGCCCACGACCGGGCGGCCACCGTGCGCGCCCTGGTCGATCCCGCGACCCGGCCCGACGGGCTGCGCCGGCCAGGCCACATGTTCCCGCTGCGCTCCCAGCGCGGCGGGGTCCTCAAGCGGGCTGGGCACACCGAGGCCGCCGTCGACCTGACGCGGCTCGCAGGCCTGACGCCGGCGGGCGTCCTGTGCGAGATCATGGACGACGACGGTGAGATGGCGCGGATGCCGCGATTGCGGCGCTTCGCCAGCGAGCACCGCCTCGGCATCATCACGGTCGCGGACCTCATCGCCTACCGGATGTCGACCGAGAAGCTGGTCGAGCGGGTGGCCGGGCCGTTGCTGCCCACCGCGTACGGCAGGTTCCGGATCTACGCCTACCGGAACCACGTCACCGGCGAGGAGCACGTCGCGCTGGTGATGGGCGACATCGATCCCGAGGTGCCGACCCTGGTGCGGGTGCACTCGCAGTGCCTGACCGGCGACATCTTCGCCTCGCGCCGGTGCGACTGCGGGCTCCAGCTCGACGGCGCGCTGCAGCGGATCGCCCAGGAGGGGCACGGGGTGCTGCTGTACCTGCTCCAGGAGGGGCGCGGCATCGGCCTGTTCAACAAGCTGCGGGCCTACGAGCTCCAGGACGGGGGAGCGGACACGGTCGAGGCGAACCTCCACCTCGGGTTCAAGGCCGACTCCGCGCGACTACGGGACCGGCGCCCAGATCCTCGCACGACCTCGGCGTGCGCCGCCTGCGGCTGATGACCAACAACCCGAAGAAGTACACGGCGCTGCGGGGGTTCGGGCTCGAGATCGTGGAGCGGGTGCCGCTGGAGATGCCGCCGACCGACAGCAACCGCTCCTACCTCGAGGCCAAGAAGAACAAGATGGGGCATCTGCTCGAAGCTGGTGTAGGAGCGCGTACCGCATTGGGCGTCGCGCTGAGCCGCAAGACATGAGCTATCCGCTACCAGATCTGGGCGAACTCGCTGCCGCGCTCGGCTCCGGCCGGCGCCCGCTGGCCATCGGCGGGATCACCCCGGGGGCGCGCGCCCTGGTGCTGGCCGCGCTTGCCCGTCGCGGGTCGGCTGTTCCGGCGGTCGCTGGTGGTCGTCCCCCACGTCGCCGAGGCCGCGGACCTCGCGGCCGGCCTGCGGCTGCTGGCCCCCGCGCTCACGGTCGGCGTGGTGCCCGCCGAGGGCGCCTCGCCGTACCAGGGGTCCGAGCCGCCGCTCGCCGCCCGCCTCGAGCTGGTGCGCCTGCTGCTCGAGCTCGCCGCCGGCGAGGTGGCGGTGGTGGTGGCGCCGGCCCGCGTCCTGCTGTCACCGATCCCGGTTCCGGAGGGCCTCGCCGGCCGCACGATCCGGCTGCGGCGGGGCGATGCCGTCGACACCGGCGGCCTCGCCGCCCGGCTGGCATCTGCCGGCTACCGGCGCGTCGACCTGGTGGAGGAGGCCGGCGAGTTCGCGGTTCGCGGCTGGGTGGTGGACGTCCATGCGGGCGGTGAGAGCGCCCTGCGCGTCGAGCTCGACGACGTCGCGGTCGAGCGGATGCAGCCCTTCGATCCGGCGACCCAGCGCAGCTGCGGCGACGCTCTCGACGCCATCGAGCTGGCGCCGCTCGACCCTTTCCCGGCGGCGCCGGAGCAGCTGGCCGCCGCCGCAGCGGCCTTTGGCGGCGAGCACCCGCCGCTCGCCGGGATGATGCGGGAGGGCGTCGAGCGCCGGCTGTGGTGGGGCGCCCTCCACCTCGCCGGGGAGTGGACGAGCTGGCTCGACGTCGCCGAGGCCGTGCTGCTGTGCGACCGCGACGAGGCGCTGGGCGAGCTCGGGCGCTGGCGCAAGGTACAGGAGCGCGAGTGGCAGACGATGCTCGACCGCGACGTCGGCGTCCCCGGGCCGGAGCGCCTGCTGGCCGATCCCGAGCGGGTCCGCGAGCGGCTCGAGCGGGCCGAGCTGCGCATCGAGAACCTCGAGCTGGCGGATGGGACGACCAGCTGGTGGCGGCTGGCGACCCACCCGATGGACAGCTTCGTCCGCCGGATCCCGGACCTCGTGCCGACGCTGCGCCACCGCCGCGCCCTCGACCTCGCGCAGGTGCTGGTGGTGGCCTCCGACGGCGAGGCCAAGCGGTTCCGCCAACCTGCTCGTCGACGGCGAGCTGGAGCTGGTGGACGCCGCCGCCCGGAACGGGCGACGTCGCGATCGCCCTGTCGGATCTCGAGCGCGGCTTCCGCTGGGACGGCGGGCTCGCGGTGTACGGCCGGCGGGACCTCACGGCCGCGCCCTCGCCGCGGCGCCGGCGGACCGGCCGGTCGCCGCCTTCGTGTCCGACCTCCGCGACCTCGGCCGGGCGACCTGGTCGTGCACATGGACCACGGCATCGGGCGGTTCACCGGCTTCCGCAGGATCGAGGTGGAGGGCCGTCCGCTCGAGATGATGGTCCTCGCCTACCGCGACGACGACACGCTGCTGCTGCCGGTGGAGCGCGCCGACCTGATCCACAAGTACTCCTCCGGCGAGGGCGACGGAGCCCCGGCGCTCGACCGCCTCGGCGGCGTCGACCTGGCGCCGCCGCAAGCTCGCGGGTCAAGCGCGCGGTCCGCGAGATGGCCGCCGAGATGCTCCGTCTCGCCGCGGTCCGCCGGGCCAGCCGCGGCCACGAGTTCTCGCCCGACTCGCCGTGGCAGCGCGAGTTCGAGGACGCCTTCGAGTACGAGCTGACCCCCGACCAGGAACGGGCGGTGGACGAGATCAAGGCCGACATGGAGGCGCCGCGGCCGATGGACCGGCTGCTGTGCGGCGACGTCGGCTACGGCAAGACCGAGGTCGCGATGCGCGCCGCCTTCAAGGCGGTGCTCGACGGCAAGCAGGTGGCGGTGCTCGCCCCGACCACGATCCTCGCCGAGCAGCACTTCGACACCTTCCGGCGCCGCTTCGCAGGGCTTCCCGGTCGAGATCCGCATGCTGTCCCGGTTCGCCACCCCGGCGCGAGGAGCAAGGAGATCGCTGCAGCGGCTTCGGCCAGGGGCAGGTCGACCTGGTGATCGGCACCCACCGCCTGCTCGCAGCCGGACGTCGCGCTTCCGCGACCTCGGCCTGGTGATCCTCGACGAGGAGCAGCGCTTCGGGGTCGCCCAGAAGGAGCGCCTCAAGCGGCTGCGCACCGAGGTCGACGTGCTGGCGATGTCCGCCACGCCGATCCCGCGCACCCTCAACATGTCGCTCACCGGCCTGCGCGACATCTCGCTGATCGAGACCCCGCCGCGCGACCGGCAGGCCGTCGAGACCTCGCGTGCTCGAGTTCTCGGAGGAGGTGGTCCGGGAGGCGATCCTCTACGAGATGGAGCGCGGCGGCCAGGTCTTCTTCGTCCACAACCGGGTGCGCTCGATCGGCGCCTTCGCCGACTGGCTGCGCCGGACGGTGCCGGAGGCGCGGGTGGTGGTGGCGCACGGCCAGATGGCGGAGCGCGCCCTCGAGAAGGCGATGCGCGACCTTTCTCGGCGGCGACGCCGACGTGCTGCTCGCCACCGCGATCATCGAGAACGGTCTCGACATCCCGAACGCCAACACCCTGCTCGTCAACCGCGCCGACCGCTTCGGCCTCGCCCAGCTCTACCAGCTGCGCGGCCGGGTCGGCCGGTCGGACCGGCTCGCCTTCGCCTACTTCCTGGTCCCGCCTGGCCAGGCGCTGTCGCCGACGGCGCGCGCCCGGCTCGCGGCGATCCAGGAGTTCTGCGAGCTCGGCGCGGGCTTCCGGATCGCCGCCCGCGACCTCGAGATCCGCGGCGCCGGCAACCTGCTCGGCGCCGAGCAGCACGGCTTCATGGAGGCGGTCGGCTTCGAGACCTACTGCCGCCTGCTCGAGGAGGCGGTCGCCGAGCTCGAGGGGCGAGGCGCTGCCGACTCGGCGCGAGGTCGAGCTGCGGCTCGGCCTCGAGCTGCAGCTGCCGGCGTCGTACATTCCCGAGCCCTCGCTCCGGCTCTCCTTCTACAAGCGCCTCGCGTCGGTGGCGGACGACCGCGCGCTGGCCGCGCTGCTCGACGAGGTCGTGGACCGCTACGGGCCGGCGCCAACCCAGCTTGCCAATCTGCTGGCAGCCCAGCGCCTGCGGGTCGCCGCCCAGCGGGCAGGCGTGGCCTCGGTTGTCCGGCGCGACAGCGAGTGGCGGGTTCAGCTCGACTCGACCGCCCCGGCGCCGCCGGAGCTCGGGGCGATCGTCGGCCGGCGCACGGACGTGCGGGTGACGCAGACCGGAGAGATCCGGCTGCCGGCCGCGAGTGACGACTCGCTCGACGGGGTGCGGTCGCTGCTCGAGGACCTGGCGGCGGCGCGCGTGGACGCCTGAGCCTGGGAGCGTGTAGGGCATAGGCCCCTGGGCGCGTTCCTGACGTGGTCATTGTTGTTGGCCTCTTCCCACACGCTCCTCGGGATGCGCTGCGCGCATCCTGACGAGTTCGTGCCGCAGTGGCCGTCCGACAACAACTCGGTCAACCACGTCCGCCGAAAAGGCCAACGCGGCGCGAACTCCTAGCTCGACAGCGCTACCATCGGGACGGTGGGCACCCCACAACGACTCGACCTCGGCGCCGGCGTCGCGGTGACGACGCTGCCCGATGGCAGCCTGCTCGTGCGCAGCGAGCGGCTGCGCCTGCCGTGGTCGGCGCGCTCCGGCCGCGCCGCGGGCACGGCGGTGCTGATCGATGGCGAGCCATTCCAGGTGGTGGACCGCCAGCGCGCCGGCGGCGGCGAGGCGTGGACGCTGCAGCCCTGGTCCGAGGGCGACGCGATGCGCGGGGTCTTCACCCTCGACGTGGCGTGGGTCGCCGGCCTCGAGCAGGCCCGCGTCGGGGAGCGCACGGCGCGGCGGCGATGGTGGCTGCTGCCGGTGATGCCGCTGCTCGGTTTCGCACCGGCGTCACTGCAGACGTCGTGGGAGCTGCGGTGGGGGTTCCCGGCGGCGACGGCCACCTTGCTGTCGGCGCTCGCCGAGCTGGCGCTCGCCACCATCGGGGTCGTCCACGCGCTGGCGAGCGCCTTCGGGGGGCCGGGGATGGCGTCGGGCCCGCTGGCGTGGCTTGGCCTGGCGTCGCCGCTGCTGCTGGTCGAGTCGTTCGTGCGGCTCAAACACGTCTCGGCGACCCAGGAGCCGATCGGATCGGCCCTCTGTCTGCCGCTCTCGCTGCTCGACGCCCCCCGGCAGCCAGCCGTTGACGACACCGCCCCCGCGGTCCGCGGGTTCGACCGCAACGCGGGCTCGCTCGAGCTCTGTTCGCCGATCCACCGCGCGGACTGGGTTGCGGACGGCGTGCTGTGGTACCGGGACGAGCCCTACCGCCTGGCGTCGGTCGGGCGCGAGGGGCGAGGCTGGATCTACGCCTTCGAACGCCTGAAGGCCGCCGCCGAGGGAGCGGTGCTGCGGCTGATGCCGCCGGCGAGCCGGCCGCTGCCGTCGTCGCGGGGCCGCCCACCGGGACTTGCCCGGTCGACCGTCGCTACCGCGCTCGCCTGTCTCGCGCCGCGCGACCTCCAGGAGGCGTGGGCGCGCCGGATCGACGTCCGGCCGGTCTTGCTGACGATCCTCGGCGCCGGCGCCGAGTGCTGCGGAGCGCTCATCAATCTCCAGTCGGGCGCTGGCTCCGGCTCGTCCGTCGTGCTGATCGTGAACCTGATCGTGCTCGTCGAGGGCGTGGCGCGCTTCGCTCTCCTGGTCGGCAGCGGCCGGCCGGCCGGCAGCCTGCTCGGCCTCGCGCTGCGCCCGCTGCTCGCCCGCCTCCTCGCCGCCAGGAGCGTGTAGGGCATAGGCCCCTGGATGCGTTCCTGACGTGGTCATTGTTGTTGGCCTCTGCCCACACGCTCCTCGGGATGCGCTGCGCGCATCCGGAGGCAGCAAAGTAGACGCGAATGGACCTTCGTGTGCCTGTGCAGCAATACCCTCAAGCTCGTGAAGGTCCCCCTGTCCCCCAGGCCTTTCGTCCGGCGTGCTACGCTGCGTCCGCATGGACGGCACTCGACTGGCCACCGCCACCGCGACCACGACCATGATGGTGCTCGCCGCCCTCGGCTGCGGCGTCGATGAGGGCGTGGTGGCGACCGTCGGCGGGCGCGAGGTCGAGGTCGCCGACATCCAGGCCTACATGGCGGCGGCCACCGGGGTGTCGTGGCAGGCGGTCGACGATCGGGTCGCGTCCCGGCTGCTCGATCAGTTCCTCGATCAGGAGGTGATGGCGGCCGCGGTCGGGCCGTCGCGGTTGCGGGGGATCCCGAAGGAACCGGCGGCGCGGTCCTTCCAGGTGCGCTCGCTGGTGGCCGAGGTCTGCGGCCCGGCGCCGACCCCGACTGCGAGCGAGCTCGAGCGGCAGCTCGACCAGCGGCTCGAAAAGGTGCGGCCGGCGCGTGCGCACGTGCGCCAGCTGCTGCTGGCGACCGCGCAGGATGCGGCGACCGCACGGGCGCGCCTCGCCGCTGGAGAGTCCTTCCTCGACGTCTCGCGGCAGATGTCGAGAGCCGCCAACGCGTCAACCGGCGGGGAGCTCGGCGTGCTGTCTCGCGGGACGCTTCCGGATGAGCTTGACGAGGTCGTGTTCTCGCTCGCCGACGGCGAGGTTTCGGGACCGGTGCAGTCTCCGGCGGGCTTCCATGTCTTCCAAGTGCTCGAGGTCGTGCCCGAAGGCCCGGCCACCCGCCGCGAGCTCGAGCCGATCGCGCGGCGCGAGCTGGTCGACGAGCTCGCCCGGGTCCACGCCCGCCGCTGCGTCGACGACAACGCGGCCAAGTTCGGAGTCGTCGTGCACGCGAAGAACCTGTGGTTTCGCTACGAGGGCCGCTATGGGAGTCCAGCCAATGCTCCATAGGCTGTGGACCGGCGCGCTCGCCGCGGCGCTCGCCCTCGCCGGCGTCGCGTGGGGCGGCGACCGCGAGCTGGTCGAAGCGATCCTGGTGCGGGTCAACGACCGCATCGTGACGGTCTCCGACTTCCGCGAGCGGCTCAGCGTGGAGCTGTCGCAGCAGCCGTCGCCGCCCGAAGGCGAGGCGCTCGGCCGTTTCGCCCACGGGCTATTCGACACCGTCGTCGAGGAGATGATCCTGCTCGAGCGAGCGCGCGAGAAAAAGCTGACCATCGACGACGAGATGGTCGACAAGGCGATTGGCGAGCTGCGCGAGCAGAACGAACTTCAGGACGACGCGGCCTTCAAGGCGGCCCTCGCCGGCGCGGGCCTCACCGAGCAGGCGCTGCGCGACCGCTACCGGCACAACATGCTGCTGCAGCGCGCCGTGCAGAGCGAGATCAAGCAGACCGAGATCACCGAGCCGGAGATCCGCGAGCGCTACGAGGCCGACAAGGAGAAGTACGTCGTGCCGGCGAAGGTGGAGCTCGAGCAGGTCTTCCTGCCGATCGCCGCCGACGGCTCGGACCGACGCCAGGTCATGCGGACGGCGCAGGGGCTGGTGGAGCGGGTCCGCGGCGGCGCCGACCTGCGGGCGGAGGCGACGCTCGCCGGCGGGGAGATCCAGGAGCTCGGCGCGATCCCCGAGGGCGACCTTCGCGAGGAGCTGCAGGCTCTCCTGGAACCGCTTCCCGACAACGGGCTCACCGACCCGCTCGAGGCCGCCGGCGGCGTGCAGGTCGTCCGGCTGGTGCGGCGGATACCCGCCGGCTACCGGCCCTTCGAAGAGGTCGAGGAGTCGATCCGTCGGCAGCTGTCTCAGACCGCCTACCAGGAGCAGACCAGGGGCATGGTCGAACGCCTCAAGGCCGAGTACTTAGTCGAGATCCACGAGGATCGACTCGAGATGGTCATTGCGGAGCTGGGCGGTGCCTGACGCGGGCGCCGGCCTCGCGACGATGCGGGGGTAGGACGTTGGCTACCGGATCCGACCGATGCTGGGTCAAGGACCTCAAGCCGGGCACCGAGATCGACGAGATCTACGTGGTCCGCAGCAAGGACGTCCGCCAGCGTCGCGGCGGCGGCTCCTACCTCTCCCTGACCCTCGGCGACCGGACCGGCGAGGTCACCGGGCTGGTCTGGGAGAACGTCGAGCGGGTGGGCAAGCTCTGTGACGTCGGCCAGGCGGTTCAGATCCACGGCCAGGTCCAGCGGTACAACCAGCGCCTCCAGGTAGTGGTGCGGGGGGTCGAGCCCCTGACGGCGAGCGAGGTCGACCCGACTCTCTTCGTGCGGGCTTCCGAGATCGATCCCGACATTCTCTGGCAGCGCCTGATCGCGATGGTCGAGGAGGTGGCCGACCCGCACCTTAAGCAGCTGCTGTTCCGGGTGCTCTCGGACCCCGAGGTCGCGGACCGCCTGCGGATCGCTCCGGCTGCGCGCGGCATGCATCACGCGTTTCGATCCGGGCTGCTCGAGCACACGGTGTCGATGGCGACCACGGCCCGGACGCTGGCTCGGCACTACCGGCTGCATGACGACATGGTGGTCGCCGGGGCTCTCTTGCACGACCTCGGCAAGGTCTGGGAGCTCGAGATCGATTCCTCGATCGAGTACACCGACGACGGCCGATTGCTCGGGCACCTGGCCATGGAGGTGCTGTATGTCGACCGCATGATCGGGGAGCTGCCGTCGTTTCCCGCGGAGCACCGCCGGCACCTGCTGCACATCCTCCTGTCGCACCACGGGGAGTACGAGTTCGGATCGCCGCGCCGTCCCAAGACCCCTGAGGCGCTGATCGTCCACATGGCCGACAATCTCGACTCGAAGATGGCCGGCATGCTCGAGGCGATCGGCGCCGGCGGCGGCGACGAGGACGCCTGGTCGGATTTTTCCAAGATCCTGGAGCGCCACATCTACCGTCGCCGGCTCCCGTCGCCGGACAACGGCGCAACCAACTCCTGACCGCGGCTCCAAGGGCCCGGCTGCCCGCTGGGTTCCGTTCCCGCTTGTCACGGCGGCTCGTGACGGCGAAGCCCATCGGGCGAAGCCGCAAGCCGACTCGTCACGGCGTAGTCCGGCTCGTCACGGCGAAGTCCAACGGACGCAGCCGGAAGGACGCAGCCGGAAGGACGGAGCCGGAAGGCGAAGCCGGATTCCTGTTCCAGAACGACGTTCACGCGTCCGGGGGCAGCTTCCGAATCGCCGCCTCCACCTCGCCAGGCTCGGGGAAGCGCCCGAGCTCGTGCTTGGAGAAGATGAGCGTGCCGTCCACCTTGACGTCGAAGATGCCGCCGCTGCCGCGGATCAGCTCGGTCGCGACGCCGAATTCACGCTGGAGATCGGCTGCCAGCCCGGCAGCCCGCGGTTGGTAGTTTCAAGCGCCGCAGTACTCGATGGAAACCCGCATGGTGCCCTCCGGTCTCCTCCCCCTAACACGAGCATACCGTGATCCGTTCCCTACGCTACCTATCCGCGGCAGCTGGCACAGGTGCCTGATCGCCATGGACTTGCGGGACACGGCCGGGGCGCGGTGCTACGATCGCTCAGGCGAGCCCAACGCCGCGGGTCGGAGGTCCGTACACTCGATGGAGACAGGTGATGACGCGGGGGAAACTGTGCGTCCTTCCCGGCACGGCGGGGGACTTGGCCGTGGTCACGATGGATGACCGCGAGGCGGTGCGCGCGGCGCGGGCCGGTGACGACGACGCGTTCGCGGCGCTCGTGCGACGCTACTCGGGCGGTCTCCACCGGGCGGTCGCCAGGATCCTCGCCGACGACACCGAGGCCTGGGATGTCGTGCAGATGGCCTTCGTGCGCGCCTGGCAGGGCCTGGACCGCTACGACGAGCGGTGGAGCTTCTCAACCTGGCTGTACCGCATCGGCACCAACCTCGCGATCGACCTGCTGCGCTCGAGGAACAGCCGGGAGAAGGCCCACCGGGCGGGCGCCGAGCACCGGTTCCGCGTCGTCGGCGAGACGCCGCCGGCGTCCGAGCTCGCCGACCACCGCGAGGTGGACCGCCTGTTCGATGAGCTGGTGAGCTGTCTGACGCCCCAGCAGCGCAGCGCCTTCGTGCTGCGGGAGCTCGAAGGCTGGGAAACGGCCGACGTGGCCGAGGCGCTCGGGTGCACCACGACGACCGTCCGCAACCACGTGTTTCAGGCGCGCAAGCTCCTGCGTGAGGAGCTGGCCCGAAGGTTCCCGGAGTACCTGCCCAAATCACGGAGAGCTTGATATGCGCTGCGCCGACATGCCCGAACTGCTTGACGCCTACCTGGCGGACGCCCTCGATGAGCCCCGCCGCAACGCGGTGCGCAGCCACCTGAGAGCCTGCGAACGCTGCCGGGAGGCGGCGGTCCACGCCGACCCGAGCCTGCTCTTCGTCGCGGCGTCCCCGGGCGAGCCCGACCCAGCCCGCGTCGAGGACGCGACGCGCGCGGTGGTCGCACAGATCCGCCAGCAGCGGCTGCAGCGGCGGCTCGTCCACCGGCAGCCCTGGCTGGCCGCGGCAGCTGCGCTGGTGCTGACGCTGATCGCGGTCGCCGGCTGGCGGCTGCTGGCGCCTGGTGGCGGCTCCGAGCCGGCGCCCGCCGTCGATGCCCAGGTGGCCGAGGCGCCGAGCTCGCCGCCTCGAATCGAGGTCGACATGGTCGGCGAAGGCGTTCGCGTGTACCAGTACGCCGATCAGCAGGACGGCGACACTGCGGTCACGTTCATCGTCAACCCACAGTTGGAGCTCTAGACCATGGCCCGTCGCCTGCTCGCATTGGTGGTGTTGTTCTGGCTGGTGGCCCCGGTCTCGTCCCTGTGGGCGAGCGAGCCGACCACGGTCCGCGTCTTCCAGGTCCGCTATCGTTCGGTGACCGAGGTGGCGGCGGCGGTGCAGACGCTGCTCTCCGAGGAGGGGAGCCTCACCGTCCATCCGGGGAAGTCGCGGATCACGGTCCAGGACCGCCCGGAGGTCGTCGACAGGGCGGCCGACATGATCGCCAAGATGGACCGCTCGCCTGATCGCTATCTGATCGAGGTGGTGCTGCTGCAGGGCGTGCCCGTGGAGCTCCCACCCGCTCAGCGGGCGCCGGTCGACGCGCGGCTGAAGCGGATGTTCCCGTTCGTCTCGTACCGGCGGATCGGCGCCACGAGCGTCGACGGCGTGATCGGCCAACCGGCAGCCGCCGACCTCGGCGAGGGCCACCAGGTGACCTTCGTCGCGAGCTCCCTCGCGATCAGCGACGACACGCCGTGGGGCATCCCCGACACCGGGGACCGGATCCACCTGCAGCTGCTGACCCTGAAACGGGTCACGACCGATCCGGCGGGCAAGCAGCGGTCGGTCGAGGTCCTCAAGACCAGCATCTACCTGTCCGAGAAGCAGGAGGTGTTCATCGGCGCCGGCGCCTCCGAGGACTCGACGCAAGGGCTGGTGCTGATCCTCCAGGCGAACGAAATCGGGGGTGATTGATTGCCCGAGTTCGTCTGCCGCCTCGGCTCTCCTGACGGCTCGGTGCTCGAGCTGCGGCGGATCGCCGCTTCGGCGGACGCTTTGCGCCGGGAGCTGGAGGGCGAGGGCTTCCACATCTTCAGCGTGTCCCGCGCGAGGTCCCGGGTCCGGCTGGCGCTGCTGTCGCGCGCCGAGAAGGTCCCCTCGCAGGACTTCCTGCTCTTCAACACGCAGCTGCGAACCCTGCTCCGAGCCGGTCTCCCGCTCGCCCAGTCGCTCGAGCTGCTCAAGACGCAGCAGACGCACCCCCACTTCCGCGCCCTGCTCAACAAGGTTCACCAGCAGGTGACGACCGGGGTGTCGTTGTCCGACGCCTTTCTGGCGCTTGGCGACGTCTTCCCGCGGCTGTACGCGAACTCGCTGCGCGCCGGTGAGCGCTCCGGCGAGCTGGAGAGCGTGATCGGGCGCTTCGTGCAGTACCAGCGCCTGGTCGAGACGGTCCGCAAAAAGATCGTCGCCGCGCTGACCTACCCGGCGGTCCTGGTCTTGCTCGCGGCGGCGCTGGTCGTGCTGCTGGTGACCTTCGTGATCCCGCGCTTCTCGGACTTCTACCTGCAGTTCGGGTCCGAGCTCCCGCTGCCGACCCGCCTCGTGCTCGGAACCGCCCAGACGGTCCAGAGCAACCTGATCTTGATCATCGTCGGCGGCGCGCTGGCGATCTGGGGCTTTCGGACCTGGAAGGCATCGCCGGGGGGCCGGCGGCTGGTCGATCGCTGGGTGCTGCGGGTGCCGCTGCTGGGCCGTCTCGCCCAGCTGTTTGCGCTGTCCCAGTTCACCCGGTCCATGGCGGTGCTGCTCGGCGGCGGCACGCCGATGGTGCCCTCGCTCGAGACCGCGGCGACGTCGGTGAAGAACGTCTACATCGCCGAGCTGTTCCTCGGCTGCGTCCACGAGGTTCAGGAGGGGAGGCCGCTGTCCGACGCGCTCGAGGACACCGGCCGTGCGCCGCGCCTCGCGCTGGCCATGATCCGGGTCGGCGAGTCCACCGGGGCGCTGCCCGAAATGCTCGAGCACACGTCCGACTTCTTCGATGAGGAGATCGAGTTCTCTCTCACCCGCATCACGACCCTGTTCGAACCGATGATCCTGGTCGTGATGGGTGTCATCATTGCGGGCCTGCTGTTGGCCGTCTACTATCCGCTGCTCAGGCTCGTGTCGACGATCGCGTGAGGTTGCGCCATGGCGACAGATTCAAACCTGGACCGGACGCTGGTCATGCTCGATGAGCAGGATGCGCCGGAGGTCCACGACGACGTGGCCGAGGCGCGGGCCCTGGCTGCTCGGATCGGCTTCCCGTTCGATCCTCTCGACGAGTTCCACATCGACCCCGAGCTGTTTCGCGCAATCCCGGTCGACGTGATGCTGCGCTACCAGTTTCTGCCGCTCAACTCCGAGGGCGAGGTCCTGCGGATTGTGATGGCGGACCCGTCGAACGTGGTTCAGCTCAACGAGGTGGAGCTGGCGCTGGCGCGCCCGCTCGACGTGGTGGTCGGTCCGCCGTCGCGGATCGCGGACATCCTCGAGAAGTCGGAGTCCACCCAGCGGGTGCTGGACGAGGCGACCGAGGGCTTCCAGCTCCAGCTTGTCCAGGAGGCGGAGGACGGCGAAGAGGTCCTGTCGATCGACCGGATCACCGCCGACTCGTCGCCGATCATCCGTCTGGTCGACTCGGTCCTCTTCAACGCCATCCAGCGCCGGGCCTCGGACATCCACATCGAGACCCAGGATCGTGAGGTGGTGGTGAAGTACCGGATCGACGGCGTGCTCTACCAGGCCATGAAGTCGATCGACAAGCGGCACCACTCGACCATCATTTCCCGCATCAAGGTGATGTCCGAGCTCGACATCGCCGAAAAGCGGATCCCCCAGGACGGCCGCTTCAAGGTCCGCTTCTCCGGGCGGACGATCGACTTCCGGGTCTCGATCATGCCCAACGTGCACGGCGAGGACGCGGTCATCCGGATCCTCGACAAGGAGTCGACCAACGCCGAGTTCCGAACCCTGAACCTGAGCGTGCTCGGGCTCGAGGAGGACACCAAGGCCAACCTCCGGAAGTTCATCCGGGAGCCCTACGGAATGGTGCTGGTGACCGGCCCGACCGGATCGGGCAAGACGACCACGCTCTACGCCTGCCTGTCGGAGATCCAGTCCTCCGAGGACAAGATCATCACCATCGAGGACCCGGTCGAGTACCAGCTCAAGGGCATCACTCAGATCCCGGTGAACGAAAAGAAGGGGCTGACCTTTGCCCGCGGGCTGCGGTCGATCCTCCGCCACGACCCCGACAAGATCATGGTCGGCGAGATCCGGGACGAGGAGACGGCCGCCATCGCTGTGCAGTCGGCGCTCACCGGCCACCTCGTGTTCACCACCGTGCACGCCAACAACGTGGTCGACGTGATCGGCCGCTTCCTCAACATGAACGTCCATCTCTACAACTTCGTGTCCGCCCTCAACTGCGTGCTCGCGCAGCGGCTGGTCCGCCGGATCTGTGTCCACTGCAAGCGTCCGGCGACCGTCTCCGACCGGCTGCTCGACGACTCTGGCCTGGAACCCGATCGCTACCGCGACTTCGTGTTCTACGAGGGCTCGGGCTGCATGGAGTGCAACGGCACCGGCTACCGGGGGCGGATCGCGATCGCCGAACTGCTGAATCTGTCGGACAATATCCGGCAGCTGATCATCGATCGCCGGTCGGCGGCCGAGATCAAGCGTGCAGCCAAGGCCGAGGGCATGCGTTTCCTGCGCGAGTCCGCGCTGCAGAAGGTCTTCGCCGGGGAGACCACGCTGCACGACATCAACAAGGTGACCTTCGTGGAATGAGCTGGGCACGTCTCCTCACCAGTCCGCCGCCGACCACGAGCTGGCTCCTCGACAGCTCGGTCGTCGCGGCGCTCCGGCGCGAGCCCAAGGGCGGCGTGCTGTGGGCCGCCGAGCCGATGCCGCCGGGCGTGTTCGAGGTGGGCCCGGTGGGCCTGCAGTCGGTGGACCGGCGTAAGCTGTCCGCGGTCCTCGCCTCGATACACGGGCGCCTCGACGGCGCGCGGCGGGTGGCGGCGGTCGTGCCCACCGGCTGGACCAGGAGCTATGTGCTCTCGTTCCCCGAGCTGCCGCGCCGGCAGCGGGAGCTCGAGCAGGTCGTGCAGTGGCGGCTGAAGAAGCTGCTGCCGGTGCCGCCGACCGACCTGCGGATGTCGCTCGTGAACCTGGCGTCGGCCGACGGCACGCGGCCGATGCTGGCGATGGTGGGTTTGGAGCGGGCGCTCGCAGAGGTGGAGTCCGCGTTCCGGGACGTCTCGATCGAGATCGGACTGATCACGGGTCAGATCTTCGGCCTGGCTGCGACCCCCGCCCCGGGCGCGCGGCTCTTGGTTCAGCAGGATGAGGGCTTCCTGTCGCTGCTGCTGACCGAGGACGACGGGTCGCGGCTGATCAGGGCCAAGCACCTGGCGTCGTCCGGCCGGCTCGCGGACGCGGTCCGGCGCGAGCTCAACCTCACGCTCAGCTACTGTCGCGAGGCCCTCGGGATCGGTGGAGAGATCAGTCTGGAGGTCTTCGCCGAGAGCGCGGACCTCGAGCGGGAGATCGAGGACTGGCGGACCGGGCAAGCCGGCGTGCCGAGAGTGCCGGCGCGGCCCCTGCCATCCTTCACAGTCGGTGGGGCGCAGGAGCGGCTCGGCCTGTCGCGCATTCAGTCGCTGTGGGCGGTGATCGCGGAGGGCCGCGAGTGATGACTCCGAACCTCGCCGCGCGGCCCTTCCTCAACACCCGACCGGTGTGGCTGGTGGCCGCGGCCGCCGGCCTGCTCGCGCTGGCGCTGGTCGTCGCCAACGCCGTGTTCTTCGTGCGGACCGGGCGCACCTTGTCGCCGCTCATCGAGCACCGCGACCGCCTGGTCGTCGAGGAGCGAGCGCTCAGCGCCAAGCTGTCGGGGCTGGTGGCGGAGCTGGCGAAGGTCCCCTGGAAGTCGCTTGGCGCGCGGGTCAACGCCACCAACGTCATCCTGCGCGAGCACAGCTTCTCGTGGCTCGCGATGTTCGACGACATCGAGCGGGTGATGCCCTACGACGTGCGCATCGTCCAGGTCTCTCCCGAGGTCGGTCCGGCCGAGGTCGACCTGAACATCCGAGTCGTCGCGAAGACCCGTGACGCGATGATCGAGCTGCTCGAGAATTTGGTCACCGACCCGAGCTTCTCGCGGCCGACGCCTCGGTCCGAGACCACCCCGGAGCAGTCGCAGTCGGGGTCCTACTTGATGGCGCTCAGCGTGCACTATCACCCGCCGGCGGTGACGCCGTGACCGTCGACCTGCGCCCGTGGCGGCGCCTGCTGCCGATCTGGCTCCCGGCGGTCGGACTGTGCGTGGTCGCGGCCGCCCTCTACCTCTGGCAGAGCTCGGAGTCCGGCGGCCGTGCGGCCGGTCTGCGCAGCCAGATCGAGGAGCTCGAGGCCGAGAACGCCCGCCTGGGGGGTCTGCTTGCGCAGGTCGAGGGCGAGCGCGCGGCCGTGGCGGCGGTCAACGAGAGCTTCGACCTGCTCTACGGCCAGGTCTTCCGCGGCCTCGACGACCGCCTCACCAACATCCTCAGGGAGGTCGGCCTGGCGACCCGCAGCGCCAGCCTGCTGCCGGGAAGCTACAAATACGAGGCAGAGGAGGACCAGAAGACCGGGTACGTGAGGTTCTCGATCCAGTTCTCGGTGACCGGCGAGTACGCTCAGATCCGGAAGCTGATCGCGGCGGTCCAGTCGAGCCCGGAGTTCCTGGTCGTCGAGCAGATTGCGTTCACCGGGGACGAGGCAGCCGCGACCCAGGAGCTGACGGTCGCGGTGCGGGTGGCCACCTATCTCTCGGAGGCCAACCGCGAGACCCTCGACCGGCTGACCGGAGGGATCCGGGGGGCGGCCGGCGCCGGTGACGCCGAGGCGCCCACTGGCGATGCCGGCCAGGTGCCGGCAGATGCCGGTGGTCAGATCACCGGGGACGCGGATGCGCCGGCGACCGGGGACGGCGATGGGCAGGTGATCGGAGGCGGCGATGCCGAAGCCGAAGGATAACCGGACGCGCACCGGCCTCCTGCTCGGCCTGCTCGTCGCCTTGGCCGTGGTCGTTGCCGTGCAGCTGCTGCGCGGCGGGGGGCCGGCCGGCGGCGGCCCGTCCGGCAAGCGGATCACCTACGAGGTCCACGACCTGCCGCCGCTCGAGCCCCTGGAGCCGCGGGCCGACGTCGCGACGGCTGAGTTTCGCCGGAACCCGTTCATCTACAGCGCGCCGCCGACCGCGACGCCGCTGCCGGTCACGCCGCTGCCGACCCAACCGCCGGTGCAGCGGACGCCGCAGCCGACTCCCACCCCGCGCATGGCGCGCGGCTCGGACGGCCGGCCGAAGCCGCCGCCGCCGCCCTTTGACCGGGAGTTCCTCGGTCACTTCGGCCCCTTGAGGATGCAGGTTGCGGCGTTCCGCAAGACCGGCCCCGATCCCGACATCACCGAGATCGAGGTGGCGAAGATCGGCGACGTGCTGGACGGTGTATTCATCGTTCGCGAGATAGGATTGGAGTCGGTCAAGATCGGCTTCGTGGGCTATGACCCGTCGGAGGACACCCGTGTTCCGTTGTCTGAGAACTGACGCTCCGGCGTTCCGGGCCGCCGTCCTCGGCGCACTGTTGGCCGCTGCCGTCGGCTGCGCGACGCAGCAGGCCGATCACGACAGCAAGCAGGCGGTGAAGCAGGAAAATTGGGACGCCGCCGTCTACAACTACCTCGAGCTGGTGGCCAAGCACCCGGACAACGTCGAGTACCGGATCGGGCTGAGGCGCGCCCGCCAGAACGCCGCCCACGTGCACTTCCAGCGCGGCATGGCGCTGCGGGAGATCGGCCGCGTCGTCGAGGCCTACAACGAGATGGAGATGGCGGTCCAGCTCGATCCGACCCACCAGTTCGCGGAGCAGGTCCTCGAGGATCTCCGGAAGCAGGTCGAGATCCTGTCCGGCCCTGGCGGCAAGGCCGAGCTCGAGGACATGAAGCGCCAGGCCCGCGAGGCCAAGGTGAAGCCGCCGGTCCTCGACCCGGCGTCCAAGGACCCGGTCACCCTGGTGTTCCCCAAACCGAAGCCGGTCAAGGAGATCTACGACGCGATCGGCAAGGCCTACGGCTTCAACGTGATCTTCGACCCCAAGCTGAAGGACGACCGGCTGCCGGTCGAGCTGCGCGACGTGACCGCCGAGCGGGCGCTCGAGATCGTGATGCAGGCGGCCGGCCACTTCTACAAGGTGCTCGACCCCAAGACCATCGTGGTCGCCGAGGACAACCCGCAGAACCGGCGCGACTACGAGGACCTGGTCATCAAGACCTTCTTCCTGTCCAACGCCGACGTCAAGGAGGTGGACAAGCTGCTGCGCTCCCTGATCGAGGCGCGACGCCTCTCCACCAACGAGCAGCTCAACGCGATCACGCTGCGCGACACCGCCGACAAGGTGGCGATCGCGGAGAAGCTGATCACGGTCAACGACAAGGCCAAGGCCGAGGTCCTGGTCGACGTCGAGCTGCTGGAGTACGACACCGCCGGCCAGTCCGAGATCGGCATGAGCCTCTCCACCTATAGCTTCATCCTCGGTGTCGACACGGCGGCCATCAGCCCCGACGCTCCTGAGGGCGCCTCCTTTCTGGACGACCTCTCGAACATCGCCCGCGAGAACGTGTTCGTCAACGTGCCGTCGGTGACCATCAACCTCATCAAGTCGAGCGGCAAGGCGTCGGTCCTCGCCCAGCCGCAGCTGCGCATCACCGAAGGCGAGAAGGCGTCGCTGCACCTCGGCGAGCGGGTGCCGATCCCGGTCACCTCGTTCAACACCTCCAACACCGTCGGCGGCAGCGTGGTGCCGATCACCTCCTTCCAGTACCAGGACATCGGGATCAAGATCGAGGTCGAGCCGCGGGTCCATCACAACCGCGAGGTCACGCTCAAGCTGACCGTCGAGGTGTCGCAGCTCGGCGACACCGTGCCGGTCGGCCCCAACCAGGAGGCGGTGACGATCGGGACCCGGACCATCACCTCGGTGATCCGGCTACGCAGCGGGGAGACGAGCCTGCTCGCCGGCCTGATCCGCAAGGACCAGACGCAGGGCTCGCAGGAGATCCCCCTGCTGTCCGACATTCCGGTCATCGGCCGGCTGTTCACCAACGTCAAGCAGCAGACCAGGACGACCGACCTCGTGCTGACCCTGACCCCGCACATCGTCCGTTTCCCGGACATCAAAGAGGAGGACCTGGCCCCGGTCTGGGTCGGGACCGAAAGCCGGATCTCCTTCTTCGGCTCGAGCTCGCCGCGCGTGCAGTCGGGGACCTCGCCGCAGGGGCCCTTCGATGCGGGTGGTGAGGACTACCAGGGCGACGAGTCCGAGAAGCCGACAGAGGGGACGGGAGACGACAAGCCGACGCCCTACGGCGTCCGCGGCCGCTCGGTCACCCCGCGGCGAACGACACCGTCGACCGGCGACACCGGCGGCGTCGACCTCGTTCCCAGAGGCGACAGCCGTGACACATGGCCAGGAGACGACGAGGTGCTGCAGGACGAGTCGACCTCCGAGCCGAAGGCGGCCGCGGTTGTCGACGACAGCCGGCCGCCGCTCATCGTCGGCCTCGAGCCATCCGTGGCGGCGCTGCCGCGCGGGAGCGAGATCGTGCTCCAGCTCGTGGTGCAGGGTGCGCCGGGCTCGTACCGGCTGCCGCTGGGCCTGTCGTACGACCCTGGACGGGTGACCGTGCTGTCCTTCGAGCCGGCGCCCGGAGTCGACGTCATGGAGGGCAGCATCGAGCTCGACAGCGGTTGGATGTCCCTCGACCTGATGGTGCCGGCGGCGCACGACGGCGCCCAGGCCGTGGGCGCGCTCACGGTGCGTGCGGAGGCGCCCGGTCCGGTGCCGCTGGCGTTCACGTCGGCGGGCGCGACCCTGGCCGACGGCACTTTGCTTCCGGTGGCTGCGAGTGACGGCTCGCTCTTCGTTTCTACCGGCGGGGAGGACGGGAGCTGAGATGATCCGGCATCTGCACAGGCGACGCGGCGAGAAGGGCTTCACGCTCGCCGAGCTGGTGATGGTCGCGGCGCTGATCGCGCTCCTGTCCACGATGGCCCTGCCGGTGGCCAAGTTCACCGTCAAGCGCCGCAAGGAGGCGGAGCTGCGGCTCTCATTGCGGCTGATGCGCAATGCCATCGACGAGCACAAGCGCCTGTCGGATCAGGGGCTGATCCCGCTGGAGCTGGGCGGCGAAGGGTACCCGGAGGATATCGAGGTGCTGGTCGAGGGCGTCGACCTGGTCGGCCAGGAGACCAAGCGCCGTTTCCTGCGTCGCATCCCGTGGGATCCCATGACCGGCGAGCAGGAGTGGGGCAAGCGGTCCTACCAGGACGAGCCCGACTCCGACAGCTGGGGCGGCGAGAACCTCTACGATGTGTACTCGATGTCCGACGGGACCGCCATCGACGGCACGAAGTACAAGGACTGGTGAAGCGGATGATGTGCAGATTGCAGACCGCAGATTGCAGATTGTTCCCCCGCACGCCGTGCGGGGCAGCCGGGCGGGGGGCGGCATCTTCAATCTGTGGTGGAGGCCCGGGCGGGGATCTTCAATCTGCCGATCGGCGGCGCGTGGTTGGGGGGTTCACGCTGATCGAGCTGATGGTCGTGGTCGCGATCATCGGCATTCTCGCGGTGATCGCGCTGCCCGCGATGCGGACGGCGCCGCTCAAGGCGCGCGAGGCGGTGCTCAAGGCCGACCTCTACCAGATACGGTCGTGCATCGATCAGTACCTGGGCGACAAGGGCGAGTACCCGGAGTCGCTGCAGGGCCTGGTCGATGCCGGCTACTTGCGCTTCGTGCCGATCGACCCGATTACCCGGAAAGCCGACACCTGGGTCGAGCTGGAGGCCTCACCGACCGAGACCGAGGAGCTGGAGCCGATCGATGAGGATCTCGGCGGCACGGTGGGCATCATCGATGTCAAGTCGGGTGCCAGCGGGGTCGCTCTCGACGGCACGCTCTACTCGGACTGGTAGCGGGATGCTGTCGAGCATGCGGGCACCGCAGATCTCCGAGGGTCAACTGGGGCCCAGCTCGTCCCCGTTCCCGTCCCCGCTCCCGTTCCCGGATGTGACATCGATCCGGTCGGCAGCGGCCTCTCGGTCGGGCCCCGTGGATACGGCACGGAGTCACCACCGGCGCGAGGTCGGGAACGGGTACGGGAACGGGAAGGGGAACGGGAGCGCAGAGGGCGGCTACACGCTGGTCATCGTGGTGCTGGTCATCGCCCTGATGTCGATCCTGATGGCCGTGGCGGTGCAGACGGTGGATTTTCAGATGCGCCGCGAGCGCGAGGCCGAGCTGATCTTCCGCGGCGAGCAATACGTGGAGGCGATCCGGCTCTACCGGATGAAGTACGGGCGCTATCCGATGCGCATGAAGGAGATCTGGGAGGCCAACCCGAGGGTGGTCCGCAAGAAGTGGAAGGACCCGATCACCGACTCCGAGAACTGGGGCCTGATCTTCCTCGGCCAGGAAGGCCGGCGGATCGGCGCCGAGAACCCGCTCGGGGGCTCGCCGGTCCCCACCCAGACCGTCACCTACGAGGGCAGCGGGCTCGACCGGGGGGAGCGCGACGACGGGGGGATGACTGGCCCCGACGGCGAAAAGATCGGGCCGATCGTCGGGGTGAACTCGACGTCGTGCGACGAAAGCATCAAGATCTACGAAGGCCGGACCACCTACTGTGAGTGGCAGTTCGTGTTCCGTGAGGTCCGCGGCGGCGGGACCGGACGGCCCCCGTCGGGCGGCTACCATCCAGGCAAGACGCCCGTGATCCCCGGCGGCGGTGACGGCGGCGGTGGCGGGGGTGGCGGCGGCATACCGCCGGGGCGGACGCCGACCATCCTGCCCTGAGCGCCCTCTGTTACACTCCGCGCCTGGACATGCGCAGACACGGTCTCGATTTCCCAGCCCTCCTCGTCCACCCGACGCCCGGCCGCACCACCGTGACGGCCGGGGTCTGGCTCGCCTCTGGATCGGCCCACGAGCCGCGGGCGCTGGCCGGGGCGACCCACATGGTGGAGCATCTGACCCTGCGCCGGTGCGGCGGCCGCGACCGCTTTGCCCTGGCGCGGCTGGTCGACCGGCTCGGCGGCGACGTCGACGCCTGGACCAGCACCGAGCTGATGGGCGTCACCGTGCAGACCACGGTCGATGCTCTGACCGAGGGTCTCGAGCTGCTGGTGGACGCGATCCTCGACCCCAGCTTCGACGACGAGGACGTCGAGCTGGAGCGGCGGGTCTCGCTCGCCGAGCTCGAGCTACTGCAGGACGATCCTGCGGAGCGGGTCGAGGAGGACGTGCTGCGGGCGGCGTGGGGCGACCATCCGCTGGCGCGGCCGGTGATCGGCACGTCGCGTTCGCTGGCGGCGCTGACGCGGCACGTCCTGCGTCGCCATCACGCCACGATGGTGCAGCCCGGCCGGGTGCTGGCAGCGGTTACCGGTGACGTCGACCGTGCCGAGCTCGTGGAGCGCCTGCAGCGCCTGCCGCTGGCCGCTCCGGTGTCGCCGCCAAGCCTGCCGCCCCTGCGCTGGCGCGGACGGCACCACGAGGTGCGGCGGCCATCGGCCGACCAGGCCCACGTCCGGCTCGCCTTCCCGGCGGTGGCCGCGGCCAGCCCCGAGGCAACCGCGGTCGGCGTGCTCAACCGGATCCTCGGCGTCGGCGCGTCGAGCCGGCTCTTCCAGCGGCTGCGCGAGGTCGAGGGCCTGACCTACGACATCTGGTCGAGCGCCATGCTGCGCCGCGGCGGCGGCCTGCTCGAGATCGGCTGGGCCTGCGCCCCGGCGGTCCTCAACGAGGTCTGGACCATGGTCTCCGAGGAGCTGCGCAGGGTCGCGATCGATCTCGTCGACGACGAGGTGGAGGTGGCAAAGGAGGGCCTTGCGCGCGGCCTCGCCATGGATGTCGAGATGCCGGCCGCCTACTGCGCGATGGACGTCGCCGAGGTGCTCGACCGCGGGCGCCGCTTTGACACCGAGGTGGCGCGCGGCGAGATCGCGGCGGTCACCCCGAAGCAGGTGCGGCGGATCGCGGCGGACATGCTGCGGCCGGAGCGCATGGCGACCGCGCTGTGCGGCCCGGACGGGGTCTCGGTGCAGGTCGCCTGATGGTCGCCATCCGGGTCCGCCGGCTCGGGCACGCCGAAGGGCTCCCCCTCCCCGACTACGCCACCGCCGGGTCCGCCGGTGCCGACCTGAGGAGCGCCGAAGCCGGAGCCGTCGAGCTCGCTCCGGGCGCGCGCCGGGCCTTCGCCACCGGGCTCATTTTCGAGATTCCCGAGGGCTTCGAGGGGCAGGTCCGGCCCCGCTCGGGGCTCGCGCTCCGGCACGGGCTGACGGTGGTCAACGCGCCTGGCACCATCGACGCCGACTACCGGGGCGAGGTCAAGGTGCTGCTGATCAACCTCGGCGCCGAGCCGGTCGTCATCCAGCGCAGCGACCGGATCGCCCAGCTCGTGGTCGCTCCGGTGACCCGCGCCTCCTTTCGCGACGCGCCCGAGCTCGCCGACAGCGACCGCGGCGCCGACGGCTTCGGGTCGACCGGGAGGTAGCCGGTGGAGGTGCTGGTGATCGCCTCGGGCTCGTCCGGCAACGCGGTGCTGGTCCGCTCGGGCGACGCCGCGCTGCTGGTGGATGCCGGCATCACCGCCCTGCAGGTCCGGCGGCGCCTCGAGGTGTTCGGCCGCAGCGCCGACGATATCACCGCGGTGCTGCTGACCCACGAGCACTCGGACCACGTGCGCGGCCTCGACGTCCTGGCCAGGCACCACCGGCTGCCGGTGTGGGCGACTGCCGGCACCTGGTCGGCGATGGCGGCCCGCAGCACCGGCGGCGGCGAGCTGTCGTCAGGGCGGGTGGTCGCGTTCGGCTCGCTGCGAGTGACGCCGGTCGCCACCAGCCACGACGCCCGCGAGCCGGTGGCGCTCCTCTTCGAGGACGGCCGCCACCGGCTCGGGCTGTGCACCGACACCGGCACCTTCACCTCGCTGCTCGAGCATCGCCTGGCCGGCTGCGAGCTGCTGCTGCTCGAGGCCAACCACGATGCCGACCTGCTGCGCGCCGGCAGCTACCCGTGGCCGCTCAAGCAGCGCATCCTGTCGCGGCTCGGCCACCTCGGCAACCACCAGGCGGCCGAGGCGGTCGAGCGGCTGCGCTCGCCGGTGCTGCAGGCGGTCGTCGGCCTCCACCTGTCGGCCGAGAACAACCAGCCGGAGATGGTGCTGGAGGCCCTGCACGACGGCGTTGGCGGCGCCGTGCCGGTCCATGTCGTGCCGCGCACCGAGATGCTGCGGATCGAGCTCGCGGAGCGGCCCACCTTCGAGCGCCACGAGCTGGCAGGACCCGCGGACTGATACCTCCGGGGACGAACCCACTACTCGGGCATCGAGTAGGCAACCACGACGCCGGTGTGATCGTCCTTGTTGTATATGAACTGGAGGGCCAGGGTCCCCCTCTGGGCGCTGATCATGCCGCCCGAATCGCCCTGCATCATCGCCTGAGACTCCCAGCCTGCCGCCTTGATGTCGGCGTGGTACTTCTCGAACGCGCCCTCCTCCTGGGTCTCCGAGGATCTGGGCGGGCCGGTGCGAGGCACCCCGGGGGCATGAGGCTGGCACATCGGCGCTACCTCAGGCCCCCGGGATGTCGCGCGAAGAGCGGAATGGTGGATCAGGTCTGCCACGGCGCGATACGCAGCGCAGCCCGCGATGGGAAACGAGGTATCATGGAACGACATAGACGGTGGAGGAGCGAGCCATGAGGACGGCGCGCCGGGTGACGTTGGTGGCAGTGGCGGCGCTGGGCGTGGCGCTTGCGGGCGCGGCCCAGACCGCCAGCCAGAAGTGTGTCGGCGCGGTGCACACGGCCTATCCCGAGGAGCCGGCGGTGTGGGTGGTCGCGGCCCGCACCGCGGCCGACCACACCGAGCTCGAGTGGCGCTCGGCGACCGGCCGCCTCGGTATTTGCCGGCTGGAGCCGGACGGCCGGATCTCCGACGTCAAGGCGACGGGGTTTGCACCGCCCGCGGGCGCGACCGTCGAGCCAGCGGCGCCCGTGGCGGAGGCCTTCGAGCCCTACCAGCTTCGCTGCTCCTCCGAGCACGGCGGCCGCCAGGAGTGCGAGATCAAGCCCTCGGCGAAAGTGGTCATGGTCGAGCAGCTCGGCGACGTCGATTGCGTCGAGAACCTGAGCTGGGGCCAGGCCGGCGACGCGATCTGGGTCGACGGCGGATGCCGCGCCGTGTTCGAGGTGCGGCCCCGGCCGCCCAAGCTGGAAGCAGGCGCCCTGGCCGGCGCGGCGGCCGCCGAGCCCGCGGCCGGCGAGGGTATGGCCCACCCGCGCTTCCGGGAGACCCGCGCCCAGGACCAGTGCCGGGCCGCCGCTGCCGCGAGCGGGATGATGGTGCAGCGCTTCCTCGGCACCCGGATCGACGGTGCGGCCGTGGTCGTGCTCCTGGAGGTCGAGAGCTGGAGCCAGCGCCAGGAGGTGACCTGCCGCTGGGACTCGGCCACCGATCAGGCAGTCATCGCGAGGTAGTGGCGGGCCGGGGAGAAGGGGAGAAGGCCTTCCACCCTCCCGGTTGAACCGCTGAGCGCGTGGAGACCGCAGAGGCCGACAGCCCTCGTGCCCGTCTCCCTGCCCGGGAGGCGACGCGAGTGCGCGGATAGCGCGTCCTGCGGGCGTGCCATCTTTGGCGATTTCGCAACCACGATCTTCTTGGAGTTGTGCTTGCGACCCGAAATCGCCAAAGGTGGCAACCTCGGGGAGCGCCTCCAGAGAAACGGCGCGACGTGTTCTCGAGGACGGAGCGAACGAGTGTGGTGGGAACGGAAGCGGAAGCGGGTTGAGTCAGTCCCGCGCCCAGTGCCGTGTTAGCCCACCCGGCACACCAGGCCCTTGAGGTACTCGGCCTCCGGGAAGCTGAGCAGCACGGGGTGGTCGGGCCCCTGGGCCAGCCGCTCGACCACCTGCGCCTCGGCCCCGGCGTCCAGGGCGGCGCCGGCGACGATGCTCTGGAAGAGCTCGCCGCCGACCGCACCCGAGCACGAGAAGGTCGCCAGCAGGCCGCCCGGTGCCAACAGCTTGAAGGCCAGCAGGTTGATGTCCTTGTAGCCGCGGGCCGCCCCCTGCCGCTGGCTCGCGGTGGCCGCGAACTTGGGCGGGTCGAGCACGATCAGGTCAAAGCTGCGGCCGCGGTCGCGCAGCCCTCGCAGCACCTCGAACACGTTGCCCTCCGCCAGCTCGCAGCGGTCGGCGGCAAGGCCGTTCAGCTCCAGGTTGGCTCGAGCCAGCGCCAGGGCGTCGGCCGAGGAGTCGACCGCGAGCACCGACGCCGCGCCGCCGGCCAGGGCGTGAACCGTGAAGCCGCCCGCATAGCAGAAGGCGTCGAGGACCCGGCGGCCGACCGCCAGCTCGCCGATCCGCGCGCGGTTGTGCCGCTGGTCGAGGTAGGCGCCCGTCTTGTGGCCGTGGTGCACATCGACCCACAGCCGCACCCGGCCTTCGCGGATCTCGAGCCGCGGTGGTGGCGGGTCGCCGGCGAGCGGCCCGACCCGTGGCTCGAGCCCCTCGAGGCTGCGCACCTCGGCTTCGGAGCGCTCCCACACCCGTTGCACCCCGGTCACGCCCGGCAGCAGGCCGGCGATGGTCGCGCGCCAGTGCTCGGCGCCGGCCGTCAGGAGCTGGACGACCAGGGTGTCGGCGTAGCGGTCGACGATCACCCCGGGCAGGCCGTCGGACTCGGCGTAGACAAGCCGGCAGGCGGCGTCGGGCTCACCCGCTGCCGGACCGCCGCGGGCCGCGACCGCGGCCGCCAGGCGGCGCGCGATCAGTCCCTCGTCGACCGGTTCGTCGACGAAGGTCCAGGTGCGGGCGCGAATCTGCGAGCTCGGGCTGAACGCGGCGCGCGCCAGCAGCTCGCCGTCGGCCGACCGCAGGTCGACCGTGTCCCCGGGGCCGGGGGCGCCGTCAACCCGCGCGACGGCGCCGGAGAACACCCACGGATGGTGGCGTTTCAGCGACCGCTCGCGGCCGCGGCGAAGCCAGAGGGTGGGGGCGTTCGATGGCATCGTTGAGAGCTCCGTGCTGGAGGAGTCTACTCCTGCTCGCACCACTCGCGCGCTTCTGGAACAGTCGCAGCCAGGGCGAGGCGGCGAGGGTGCGCCGCCAGCTCCCGGGCATCCAGCCCCACTGCCAGTTCAGGAAGCAGCGCTCCGGGTGGGGCATCATCGCGAGGTGGCGGCCGTCGGGCGAGCGTCAGGGCGGTGATGCCGCGCGGGGAGCCGTTGGGGTTGAAGGGGTACTTCTCGGTCGGGCGCCCGTCGTCGTCCACGAAGCGGACCGCCGCGAGGCCGTCGGCGAGCACCCGCTCGAGGACCGCCGGGTCCGGGAAGCAGGCGCGGCCCTCGCCGTGCTGCACCCGGATGCCGAGGACGAGCCCCCCATGCCGCGCAGCATCACCGCCGGGCTGGCGAGGATGGTCACCGTGGCGAAGCGCGACTCGAAGCGGCCGGAGGTGTTGTGGACGAAGCGCGGCTGCGCGGTGTCGGGGAGGCCGCGCCACGGCACCCAGCCGAGCAGGGCGAAGAGCTGGCAGCCGTTGCAGATGCCGAGGCTGAAGGTGTCCGGCCGCTCGTAGAACGCGTCGAACTGGCGGCGCAGGCCGTCGTTGAAGCGGATCGTCGCCGGCCCAGCCCTTGGCGCGAGTCGAGGACGTCGGCGTAGGAGAAGCCGCCGACCGCCGCCAGGCCCCGGAAGCGCTCGAGCGTGATCCGGCCGGCCAGCAGGTCGGTCATGGTCACGTCCCAGGGCTCGAAGCCGGCGAGCGTGGAAGGCGGCGGCCATCTCGCGGTCGGAGTTGGTGCCCTCCTCGCGCAGGATCGCCACCGTGGACTCTGTCGCGGCGCGTCGAGCACCGCCGGCGCGGTCGGCCTCGGGCTCGAACGAGAGAGCGGTACGCCGGCGGCCGGCGCCGGCGCAGGCCGGCCTGCTCCTGCGTCGACGCAGGCGGGGTTCATCCTGCAGCCGCTCGAGCCGAAGAGGTCGCCTCCCAGAAGTCGCGCGCAGCTCGCGCAGTCCTCGGCGAGCACGCTCGCCGCCGACGCGGATCGCGACCGCGGGCTCCGCCAGGGTCCGCCCGATCGCCACGCACGGCACGTCATGTCTCGGCGAAGACGGCCAGCGCCTCGTCGAGGTCGTCGGGCTCGACCTCGAGGACCAGGCCCAGCTCCTCGGCGAACAGCACCGCGAGCGGGTCGGCCCCCGCCCCCTCGGTGCGGAGGTCGACGTCGATCCCGCAGTTGCCGGCGAACGCCATCTCCAGCAGCGTCGTGACCAGCCCGCCGTCGCGAGCGGTCGTGGCCGGCGAGGACCAGGCCGTCGGTCGATCAGCTCCTGGACCGCGCCGAACGCCCGGCGCGAGCAGGCCGGGGTCGTCCATGTCCGGCGACTCGTCGCCGATCTGGCCGAAGACCTGGGCCAGCGCCGAGCCGCCGAGGCGGCTGCCGGCCGCCGCCGAGATCGACGTAGAGCAGCACGCTCTCGGCCGGGCAGGCTTGAGGTCCGGCGTCACGACCTGGCGGTGATGTCCGGCATCGTCGACGTAGGCCGAGATCACCAGCTGCCGGGGCGACTTCACCGTCTCGCCTGCCCGACGCGCGGGCGGCCATCGAGAGGCTGTCCTTGCCGCCGTCGATCGCGATCCCGAGCGCGACCATCGCGTCGCGCATCGCCACGCGCCGCGTCGTGCAGCGCCGCGCCCTCGCCGGGGAGCTTCGGCGCCCACATCCAGTTGCCCGAGCACTTGACGCTCGTCGAGCGCCGTCGACCCGCGCCCAGACCAGGTTGGTCAGCGCCTCGCCCACGGCCATGCCGCGCCCCCGCCGCCGGGTCGAGCACGAGCACCTTGATCGGCTGCTCGCCGATCGCGGTCGCGGCCCCGCTCGTGCCGAAGTGGCTCTGGGCGATGACCGCCACGTCCGCGACCGTGAGCTGCAGCGGCCCGCAGCACTGCTGGCGCGCGATCAGGCCGGTCACGCTGCGGTCCACCTTGTTCGTCAGGAAGCGCTTCGAGCCGACCGCGAGCAGCCGCAGCACCCGCTCGAGCGCGGCGCGCACGCGTCAGGCCGGCGGGCAGGCGCAGCGGCGCGAGGGCCGGCTCGTACGCGCGGATCCGCGAAGGTCTTCTGCGGGATGTTGCCGAGCACCTCGGCCAGGTCGAGGTCCACCGGCGTCGAGCCGTCGCGCTGAGTCGTGGACCACGAACCGGCCGTCGCCGGTGACCTCGCCCGAGGTCCTCGCAGCCGACCTTCTCGCGCTCGCAGATCGCCTGCGAAGCCGCGGCATGTTCTCGGCGCGCAGCAGCAGCGCCGTTGCGCTCCTGGTACTCGGCGACCCAGATCTCGAGCACGCGACATCGTCGGGTCGCCGACCGCGGATGTCGCCGGATCTCGATGCTGCCCGCCGGTCGTGCTCGACGAGCTCCTTGAGGACGTTGCCCGGCCCGCCGGCGCCCTGGTCGTGGATGACCTCGATCAGGGTTGCCGTCGCCCATCTCGTTGCAGGCGCGGATGACGCGGTTCATCTTCTGCTCCATCTCGGCGTCGCCGCGCTGCACCGCGTTGAAGTCCAGCTCCGCCGACGTTCTCGCCCTGGAGCATGCTCGAGGCCGCGCCGCCGCCGAAGCCGATCGCGGTAGGCGGGGCCGCCGACCTGCACGATGCAGCATGCCGCGCTCGGGGTCGGCCTTCGCGGTGTGGCGGTCGTCGATCTGGCCGATGCCGCCGGTGAACATGATCGGCTTGAGCCACGCCCAGCGCTCGCCGTTGGGCAGGCGCAGGTCGAAGATGCGCGTGAACCCCTGGATCAGCGGCTCGCCGAACTTGTTGCCGTAGTCCGAGGCGCCGTTGGAGGCCTCGATCTCGATCTGCGAGCGGCGAGGCGAGGTTGCCGGGGTAGGCGAAGCCGGGGTCCTCCCACGGCAGCTCGTAGCCGGGGATGTGCAGGTTGCCGACGCAGTAGGCGGCGGTGCCGGCCGCGACACAGCGCGCCCCGGCCGGTGCCCTGCACGTCGCGGATGCGCCCGCCGGTGCCGGTCTCGGCGCCGGGGAAGGGCGCGACCCCGGTCGGGAAGTTGTGGGTCTCGGCGGTGAACAGGAGGTGCTCGTCGATCTCCGTCGGCAGCAGCGGCGAGGGCGCGCCGGGCTCGGCCGGGTGCAGGGTGCGCACCCGGTGGCCGCGGATGGCGCTCGAGTTGTCCTTGAAGGCGATGACGCTGTTGTTGGGGTTGGCCTCGAGCGTCTGCCGGACCATGCCGATGAGGTGGTCAGGGGCCGTGACGCCGTCGATGACGAGCCGGCCCCTGAAGAACCAGTGGCGCGAGTGCTCGCTGTTCGACTGGGCGATGTCGAAGCACTCGACGCTGGTCGGGTTGCGGCCGAGCCGGCGCGCGAAGAGCTCGGTGTAGTAGTCGAGGTCCCAGTCGTCGAAGGCGAGGCCCAGCTCGCGGTTGATGCGCTCGAGCGCCGCCCGCCCCTCTGTCGAGCAGCGGCACCTCGAACACCGGCTGCGGCTCGACGCCGGTGGCGAAGCTGCGCAGCGGCTCGGGGTACAGGCACTCGGTCATGCGGTCGTGGACCGAGGCCAGGAAGGCCGCGAGCCGCTCCTCAGAGATCGGCCGCGAGCTGCGCAGCAGGTAGCGCCGCGAGCGCTCGATGCGAAGGACGTCGGCGAGCCCGCAAGCGTGGCAGACCGCGACCGCGTTGGTCGACCACGCGGTGGTGAAGCTCATCCGCGGGCCGACCTCGAGGATCGGGCCGGCGGCCGGGTCGAGGAAGCTCGCGGCCGGCAGCGCTCGGGCTCGAAGGTCTCGGCGAGCAGCCAGCGCAGCACCTCGTGGTCGGCGGCGGACAGCGGGCGGGCGAGTGCGATGTTGAAGCAGTGCTCGGTGTCGACCGCCTCGACCTCGGGCCTGACCAGCCGGCGGGCGGATTCGAGCAGCGACCGCCGCTGGCCCTCCGGCAGGCCCGGCGCCCGGTAGAGGTGCTGCAGCTCCATGGGCGCGGTTGTAGCAGGAACCGGCTCGTTCTGGAAGCTCCACTTACTTTTCGATTCCGCTCGGGCGCCACCCGTGACTGGTTGTCATCGTCGCCCCGGGCGGCTATGTTCGAGAAAGCTCGTGGGCGCACGAGCGGAATCGAACGGGGGGCACGAGGCCGTATGACAACGTACCGCGACGCGGGGGTGGACATCGACGCCCAGGACCAGGCGCTGGCCCGGGTCAAGGAGCTGGTGCGGTCGACCTACACCGACGGCGTGCTGTCCGACCAGGGATCATTCGGCGGCATGTTCCGGCTCCCGACCAAGGGCCTGAAGGAGCCGGTGCTGGTGGCGTCGGCCGACGGCGTCGGCACCAAGCTCAAGGTTGCGTTCGCCGCCGGCCGCCACGACACGGTCGGCCAGGACCTGGTCAACCACTGCGTCAACGACATCCTGGTCCAGGGCGCGCGGCCGCTGTTCTTCCTCGACTACCTGGCGACCGGCCGGCTCGATCCCGCCGTCGCGGCCTCGGTCATCGGCGGGGTGGCGACGGCCTGCCGGGAGCGCGGCATCGCGCTGCTCGGCGGCGAGACCGCCGAGATGCCCGGCTTCTACGCCGAAGGCGAGTACGACCTCGCCGGCTTCATCGTCGGCGTGGTCGACCGCAGGCAGCATCCTCGACGGCTCGGCGGTCGAGGAGGGCGACGTGCTGGTCGGCCTGCCGTCGACCGGCCTCCACACCAACGGCTACTCGCTGGCCCGCAAGGTGTTCTTCGAGGTCCTCGGCTGCCGTCCGGACCAGGTCCTGCCCGAGCTCGGGACGAGCGTCGCCGACGAGCTGCTCAAGGTCCACCGCAGCTACCTCGAGCCGGTATGGCCGCTGCTCGAGAGAGGCTTTCTGCACGCCGCCGCGCACATCACCGGCGGCGGCATCACCGACAACCTGCCGCGGGTCCTGCCCGAAGGGCTGCGGGCGCGGATCAAGGTCGGCGCGTGGGAGATCCCGCCGGTGTTCCGCCTGCTCGCTGAGCGCGGCGAGGTCCCCGAGGACGACATGTGGCGGACCTTCAATCTCGGCGTCGGCATGATCCTGGCGGTGCCGCCGAAGCTGCTCGGCAAGGTGCTCGAGTCGCTGAAGCGGGACGGCTGCCCCGGGTTCCCGATGGGCAACATCATCGCTGGCGATCGCGGCGTCGAGTACGACCACCCGCCGGCCGGCTTCCCCAGCGGCTGGCGTTAGGAGCGTGTGGGCATAGGCCCCTCGGCGCACGCGGGTCGTAGGCCTCGGGGTGTGCGTGAGGCGTTGCGGTCGCTGGCTGACCTACGCCCCACGCGCGCCGAGAAGGATGCGCTGCGCGCATCCTGATGACGTGAGGTGACCGGGACGGAACAGCTCATCTCCACGGTTGTCCATTCTCAATCGACCGTCGAAGCCCGTCTCGCTGCTCGCCCTGGGATTGCTTGCACCCATCCTGCCGGCAGCGGCTCTCGCGAGGGAGCAGGCCGTTGACCGGCTCCGCGGCTTCCCGGGCGTCCAGACCGTGCTCGTCAACCACGCAGGCGAGCTGGTCGCGGTGCGGGGGAATCCCAAACGGCCCCACAACATCAAGTCCTGGCCAAGTCCCTCCTCTCCGCGGCTGCCGGGATCGCGCTCGCCGACCGGACCTTCGGCGGGCTCGACCAGCCCGGGCCTGTCGCGTCAAATGAGAATCCGACCTTTCGGGTGATTGTCCTGCCATAGATGATCTGACCGAAGGGGTGTCAGAGGGTGGCATGGGGTACCTCTGGGTGGGGCGTCCTCCCCCTTGAGGGGGAGGATCGAGGAGGGGGTGCGCCCCTGGGTAGGTGGGTGATGGGGCGGAGGGGTGGGATCGGCCGGCGCGGCGTGACAACGGCGCTGATTTCGTGGACGCGGTCGATCTTCGCTTGAATCCGGTTGGAGAGCTCGAAGGGGTCGATCTGCTCGCGCAGAGCCAGCAGCTCGGCCAGGCGCCGGCTGGGTGCGGTGAGGACCTCAGGAGGCGATCGAGGGGCGTGGCTGGTTGGTCGTAGACCCGCCGGACGCGGGAGCCGATCCGCTCTTTTCGGAGGAGCTTCACCGAGGGTTGGAAGAGGTTCATCATCAGCCGCCAGTCGCCGCGATACAGCTCGTCGAGGGCTGCGACGGCGCGCGGATCGTCGATTCGTTCCCAGCCGACCAAGCGGCGGACGTGGGTCCAGTTCTTCTGCTCGATGTGGGCGTTGTCGTCCTTCTTGTAGGGTCGGCCGCGGGTGAACTGGATCTTGTGCTTTTCGCAGAACCTGCGACGTGGTGGTTGATGAACTCGCTCCCATTGTCGGAGTCCAAACCGCGCAGCTCAAACGGGAGCTCCTGCTGGATGTCATTCAAGCACGCAAGATCCGACCTGACCCTTGCCAAGAACCGCCCTCGTTTCCACCCAGGTCGAGTGAATGTCCGTGAAGTTCATCGAGTGGGCAAACTCCCCCGCGGCAGATACTTGCGGCTCAAACTCGTGGCCAGACAGTACGAATTCAAAATCAACGTCTTATCCCGCCTCGACGCCTTCCAGTAGCTCTCGCTCAACCTCCGCGCCTGCTCATGCCGGTCGGCTGCGTTCATCGACGCCTCCCGACCGCAGCTTCCCTCGGTCAGATTCTTTATGGCGCGACAATCCACCCTTCGGTCAGATTTATTGTGGCGCGATACGGGGGGTTGCGTAGCGGGTGATTTCGAGTACAATGCCGATCCCCGCCTGCGCGCGGGGGAACAACTCCTTGCCCCGGACTGAAGATTCGGGGCCACAGGGCCACGAGGAGGACACATGCCGCTGTACGAGTTGGGGGTCATCATCGACCCCGAGGTCGACCCAGAGAGCGAGACCGCCGCGCTCGAGCGCCTTCAGGCGATCATCACCGACGCCGGGGGCTCGCTGGTCGAGCAGAACGCCTGGGGCCGCCGCCAGCTTGCCTACCCGATCCGCAAGAAGAACTTCGGGGTCTACCACTTCTGGAAGTTCGAGGTCGGGGGCGAGATCATCGACAAGCTCATCTTCGAGCTGCGGACCAACGACGCCGTGATGCGCTCGCTGGTCCTCAATCTCGACACCGAGCTTCGTCGCAAGCGCAAGATGGACGCCAAGCAGGTGGCGCGGGCCGCCGCCAAGGCGGCCAAGCGGGCGGCCGCCGCCGAGGCGGAGGAGGGCTGAGTCATGGCGAGCAATCGACCGAAGCGGCGCTTCCGCCGTCGCGTCAAGGTGTGCCGGTTCACCGTCGAGAAGATCAACTACATCGATTACAAGGATGTGGAGCTTCTCCGCGAGTACACCCCCACCAACGGCAAGATCCTGCCGCGGCGGGTGACCGGCACCCGGCCGGCGTTCCAGCACAAGCTGACCCGGGCCATCAAGCGCGCGCGCTACATGGCGCTGCTGCCCTACGTCGGACAGTAGCCATCCCCCGATGAGCGCCGGCTCCCTGGGGCCGAATGGACCGGCGACAGGGGTCGCCCGGATGGAGAGCCCGTGACCGCCGACGCAGCCGCTGACCGGCCACCCGTCGACATCCTGCCCCCGGTGCGCCAGCCGCGGCTCGGCGTCGCGGCCTCGGCGGCGGTGTCGCTGCTGCTGTCGGCGAGCCTGGTGGTGGTGGCGCCGATCGGTCTGCTGGTCGCCCCGCTCGCGGTCGTGCCGGTCGCCCAGTGGGTGGCGGCGGAGCCGCGGCGCGGCCGTCCGGCGTGGGCGGTGGTCGTGGCCGCGCTGGCGGCGCTCGCCGCCGCCGGGGTCGAGCTGCTCGGCTCGCCGGCGTGGACCTACCTGGCGGCCTACCTGCTGGTGGTTGCGCTGCCGGCTGCCGGCCTCGATCTCTGGCGGCACAGCTCGTGGCGAGAGGGACGCTGGGTGGCGGTGACGACTCTGGCCGGCGCGGCGGCCATTCTGGGCGCGGTGGTGGCGGCAGCCTGGCCGATCCCGCCGGTGGACGCGATCGCCGGCTGGTTCCGCGAGGCCGCGTCCCAGGTCGAGGCCGCCTACCGCGAGATGGGCATCGGCACCGGCGAGCTCGAGCTCGCGTTCGACGCAGTCGACTCGGTGGTGCCGTGGATCGCGCCGAGCCTGCCGGTGGTCTACCTGGTGGTGCTGCTGTTCTGGATCCGACCCCGGCTGCCGATACTCGGTTTTGCGATGCCGGTCGAACCGTTCGAGCGCTACCGCGGCGAGGAGTGGCTGGCGGCGGGGTTTGCGGTGTTCGGGCTCGCCACACTGCTGCTCGGGGGTACCGCGCGCTGGCTGGCGGTGAACCTGTTGATCGTGGTGCTCGTGTTGTATTTCGTGCAGGGTTTGGCTATGATCCGGGCCCATGTTGCCCGCTGGATCGGGCGCGGGTGGCTGGTTCGCTGGGCCGTCGCGTTGCTCTGTCTGCAGGGGCCGCTGCCGTTGGTGGTGGCGGCGCTCGGAATCGCGGACGGCTTCTACTCGTTGCGGCCCCGGACCGTCGAGGACGGAGGACAGACATGAAAGTGATCTTGACCGACCACGTCGAGCATCTCGGCGAGCGTGGCGACTCGGTGTCGGTGAAACCCGGCTACGCCCGGAACTACCTGCTCCCCAAGGGGCTCGCCTATCTCGACACGCCCGGCAACCGGAAGCTGTTCCAGCAGCAGCAGTCGGGCTGGGAGGTGATGGACCTCGAGCGGCGGTCGACGGCCGAGAAGATCGCGGCCGAGATGGCGAAGGTCGAGCTCCACTTCGAGCGCCGCGCCGGCGAGCGGGACGTGCTCTTCGGGTCGGTGACGGTGGTCGACATCGCCCGCGAGCTCGAGCAGCGAGGCTTCGGGCTCGAGCGGCGGCGGATCCGGCTCGACCAGCCGATCAAGACCCTCGGCACGTCGATGGTCGAGGTCGCCATCCACCGCGACATCGCGGTGACGATCCCGGTCCACGTGGTGCGGCCGGGTGACCAGGCCGAGCCCGGGCAGGAGCCGGCCGGCGACAGCCCGGCGGCGGAGCCGACCGCCGCTTCGGCCGGTCCCTCCGGTTCGGACCTGGCGGCCGGCTGACCATGGCCGGCGCGAGCCGGGAAGGGTCCAAGGCCGACGCCGCGGGCGGTCGCCCGGGCTGGGCCAGGACGCTGTACCGTCTCACGCCGTGGGGTCTGCGCCGTGTCGTGGACGGGCAGACCGAGGCGATCGCGGCCCTGGCGGCGGGGCTGGACGGTGCCGCGGAACGGTTCCTCGCCGTCGAGCGGCGGCTCGACTCCGTGGAGGAGGCGATCCGCGGCCTCCAGCGCGAGCTGGCAGCGCTCCGCGACGACCGCCTGGTCCAGGTCGACATCCGCTTCGACGGCCTCGAGGCGTCGCTTCGCGAGACCCAGAACGCCCTGACCGAGGTCAGTGCCACTGGCGCACGGGTCCGGGATGAGCTCGTCCCGGCGGTGGTCGACCGCGGCAATCTGCTGATCGACCGGCTGGCGGGCGAGCTCGACGAGCTGGCGTCGCTGGTCGAGCGGATGCTGCTCGACGAGCCGCTGCCGGTGCCGGCGGGCAGCGAGGCGGAGCGCGAGATCGCGGCCGCCCTGCGCGAGGTCCAGCCGCGGCTCCTTGAGGCTTTTCGCGGCGGCGAGGCCGAGATCCGGCACCGCCTCGACGTTCATCTGCCGGTCCTTCGAGACGCCGCGCCGGTGCTTGACCTCGGCTGCGGCCGCGGCGAGCTACTGCTGCTGCTGCGCGAAGCGGCCATTGCGGCGACCGGCGTCGACAGCGATCCGGCGCTGGTCCAGGCGGCGCGCCGGCGCGGCCTCGAGGTCTCCGATGGAGACGCGCTCGACGCGCTGCGGGGTCTGCCCGCCGGCAGCGTCGGCGCGGTCACCGCCATCCACCTGCTCGAGCACCTCGCAGCGGACGCCCTCCTGCGCCTGCTCGGCGAGGTGCGGCGGGTGCTGCGGCCGGGCGGAATCCTGCTCGCCGAGTGCCCCAACCCACACACCCTGCGGGTCGGCAGCGGCGAGTTCTGGATCGACCCGACGCACCACCGCCCGCTGCCGCCGGAGACCCTGCGGCTGCTCGCCACCGCGAGCGGGCTCGCGGTCGAGCGCGTCGAGTACCTGCATCCCTTCCCGGCGGAGCAGCGGCTCGCCGAGGCGGCGCCCGGCCGAGCCGGTGCGACATCGCCGGAGGTGGCCGCCCTGTCCGACCGGATCGACCGCCTCACCGGTCGGCTCGACGAGCTGCTGAACGGCCCGCGCGACTTCGTGCTGGTCGCGCGCCGGCCGACGGCCGGCTGAACCCGGAGGTTCCCATGAAGTGGTGGTTGCTGGTCCTGGTCGCCGTGGCGATGGCTGTCGGCTGCGCCCGCCCCGAGGCGCCCGACACGAGCGGGGGAGCCGCCCTGTGGGTGGCGCCGGACATCGCGGCCCGCCGCGCCCAGTTCGTGCCCGAGACCCTGACCGCCGGCGTCGGCCACCTCTCCGAGGGCGACCGGCAGGCGCTGCGCCACCTGGTGGCCGCGGCCCGGGCAATCGACGAGATCTTCACCCTCCAGGCGTGGACCGGCAATCCGGAGTTTGCGCCGCGGGTGGCCGCGCTCGACGGCCCTGACGCCGGCGCCGCCCGCGACTACTACCGGATCATGGCCGGGCCGTGGGACCGGGTGGCCGACCACCAGCCGTTCCTCGGCGACCGGCCGCGGCCGGACGGGGCGGGCTTCTACCCCGACGACCTGACGAAGGAAGAGTTTGAGGCGTGGCTCGCTGGCCACCCCGAGGACGCCGAGAGCTTCCGCGGACTGCACACCGTGATTCGCCGCGACGGCGACCGGCTGGTGGCGGTGCCGTACTCGCAGGCCTACCGGGAGCCGCTCGAGCGGGCCGCGGCCGAGCTGCGGGCCGCCGCTGCGGCCACCGACAACGCGAGCCTCAAGCGCTTCCTCGAGCTGCGCGCCGCGGCCTTCTCAAGCGACGACTACTACGAGTCCGACCTGGCGTGGATGGACCTCGACTCGGCGATCGAGGTCGTGATCGGCCCCTACGAGACCTACGAGGACACGCTGTTCGGCTACAAGGCGGCCTTCGAGGCCTTCCTGTGCGTGACCGATGCCGAGGACTCGGCCCGCCTCGAGCGCTTCAAGGGCGAGCTGCCCTGGCTCGAGCGCAACCTGCCGATCCCGGACGAGCACAAGAACCCCGACCGCGGAGCGGAGTCCCCGATCCGGGTCGCCGACGAGCTCTACACGGCGGGCGACACCCGCGCCGGGGTCCAGACCCTGGCCTTCAACCTGCCCAACGACGAGCGGGTGCGCCAGGCCAAGGGGTCGAAGAAGGTCATGCTCAAGAACGTGCTCCGGGCCAAGTACGACGGCATCCTCAGGCCGATCGCCGGGCGGGTGCTGCCGGCGGACGACGCGGCGCGGCTCGACGACGAGGCCTTCTTCCAGTTCACGCTCCACCACGAGCTGGCGCACGGCCTGGGGCCGGGCCTGATCGAGGTCGACGGGCGCTCGACCGAGGTCCGGCTCGAGCTTCGCGACCTCTCCTCGGCCCTCGAGGAGGCCAAGGGCGACGTGCTGGCCGTTTACAACATCTACGCCCTGGTCGAGCGCGGCGTCATGGAGCCGGAGATCCTCGAGCACCTGCCGACGACCGTCACCGCGGGGATGTTCCGGTCGACCCGCTTCGGGGTGGCCGAAGCGCACGGCCTCGGGGTGGTCATCCAGACCAACTACCTGCTCGAGCGGGGGGCGATCGAGATCACTGATGACGGGCGGTTCCGGCCGGTGCCGGGCGCATTCCTGGACGCGTTCCGGGAGCTCGCGACCGAGATCCTCATGATCCAGGCGCGCGGCGACTACCCGGGTGCGCAGCGGCTGGTCGAGCGCTACGGCACCGTCCATCCCGCGATGCGGGCCGCCCTCGACTCGCTGACCGACATCCCGGTCGACATCGACCCGGTGTACCCGCTGGAGGGGCTCCAGTGAGGCTCGGGCTCGACGGCCGGGTGGCGGTGGTCGGCGGCGCCTCCGCCGGCCTCGGCTATGCGGTTGCGGAGACGCTCGCCGCCGAGGGCGCGCGCGTGCTCATCGTGTCGCGCTCCGAGGCGCGGATCGACCGTGCAGTGGCGCGGCTGCGCGAGCGCGCGGGCGACGGTGTGGCCGGGCTGGCCGCCGACCTCACCGACCCCGCGACGCCCGAGTTGGTGGTGGCCACGGCGCGGCGGCTGTTCGGTCTGCCGGCCATTCTGGTCGTCAACGGCGGCGGGCCGCCTGCGATGCCGGCTGTCGAGGCCGGCGCCGACGACCTCGAGGCGGCCTGCCGGCTGCTGCTGCTGCCAGTGCAGCGCTTGGTTGCGGCAGTGCTGCCGGGCATGCGCGAGGCGCGGTGGGGCCGGATCGTGGCCATCACGTCGATCGCCGTGCTCGAGCCGCAGCCCGGGCTGGTCCTGTCGAACTCGCTGCGGGCCGCGGTCACCGGCTACCTCAAGAGCGTCGCCGACGAGGTGGCCTCCGCCGGCATCACCGTCAACTCGGTCTGCCCCGGGTTCACCGCCACCGAGCGCCTCGACGAGCTGGCCAGCACCATGGCGCAGCGGCAGGGCGTGTCGCCGGCGGACGTCGTGTCCGACTGGGCCGAGCGGGCGCCGGTGGCGCGGCTGCTACGCCCCGAGGAGGTCGCGGCGGCGGTGGCCTTCCTGTGCTCGGCCCCGGCCTCCGGGCTGACCGGCGTCGCGCTGCCGGTCGACGGCGGTTTCCACCGCGGCCTGCTCTGAAGCGCGGCTCGGGCTTCGGGTGGTTCCGGTCGTCAGGATGCGCGCAGCGCATCTCGAGGAGCGTGTGGGGCAGAGGCCAGCCACAATGCCCTCATCAGAAGAGCACACAGGAGCCTAAGCCCCACACGCTCCTAGCTCGAAACCCGGATGTGGACATTTGATGTGAAAACGCCCACAATCCCGCGGTGACGGCGTCCGCCGTCGAGGAGGCTCCAGGGATGCCGACACAGGATCTGACGATTGCCATTGTGGGGTCGGGCGGCGACGGTGTCGTGACCGTCGGCGATTTCATGGCTCAGGCGGCGGCGCGCGAGGGCCTCCACTGCATGAAGGTCGAGGCCTACGGCCCGCAGATCCGGGGCGGAGAGTCGTCGTGCACCGTCCGCATCAGCGCCGTTCCGATCTTCGCCCAGGGCGATCGCGTGGACGTCATGATCGCGTTCAACTGGGCCGACTTCGGACGCTTCCGCGGCGAGATCCTGGCGTCGGCCAACGCCGTCGTGCTCTACGAGGCCGACGACCAGACCCCGCGCGAGGAGGTGGAGCCCCACCTCGGCACCTCCGAGGGATCGCGCTGGATCCCGGTGCCGTTCACGAGGCTCGCCAAGGAGACCGCCGGCACGGCCCTCGCCAAGAACATCGTCACCCTCGGAGTCACAGCCGAGCTGTTCGGGCTGGCCCGCGAGGGGCTGCTCCAGGCCGTGACCAAGAAGTTCTCGCTCAAGAAGGCCGGGGTGTTGGAGGCCAACCTGCGGGGCTTCGAGGCCGGCGAGGCGTGGGCCAAGGAGTACGCGGCCCAGGTCGCCGACAAGCACCTCGAGTACACCCGTGGCGAGCCGATGCTGCTGATGTCGGGCAACGAGCTGTCGGCGGTGGCGGCGCTGCACGCGGGATGCCGGTTCTTCGCCGGCTATCCGATCACCCCGTCGTCGGAGGTCCTCCAGTTCCTGTCACAGTGGATGCCGCGGGTCGGCGGCCACCTGGTGCAGACCGAGGACGAGCTGGCGGCGATCGGCGCAGTGATCGGCGCCTCCTTCGCCGGAGTCAAGGCGATGACCGCGACCTCGGGCCCGGGCCTCGCCTTGATGACCGAGATGCTCGGCCTCGCCGCCATGGCCGAGGTGCCGGCCGTGATCATCGACGTCCAGCGCGGCGGCCCGTCGACCGGGCTGCCGACGAAGAGTGAGCAATCCGACCTCTGGCAGGCGCTGTTCGGCTCCCACGGCGACGCGCCACGAGTGGTGCTCGCGCCGGCCGACGTCGAGGACTGTTTCCACGCCACCGTGGAAGCCTTCAACATCGCCGAGGAGACGCAGCTGCCGGTGATCGTGCTGTCGGACCAGTTCATCGCACAGCGGCGGGAGACCCTGTCGATTCAGACCCTCGACCACGAGGTGATCGGCCGCCAGGTGCCGTCCGCCGGCGAGCTTGCGGACTACAAGCGCTACCGCGACACCAAGACCGGTATCTCGCCGATGACCTGGCCGGGCATGAAGGGCGGTGAGTACCAGACCAACGGTCTCGAGCACGACGAGGCCGGACGGCCGAGCTCGATGCACGTCGTGCACGAGAAGATGAACGCGAAGCGCTACCGCAAGCTCCGCCAGGTGCGCGACAGGTACAGCTTCTTCCGAACCTACGGGCCGGAGAATGCGGACCTCGGCATCCTGTGCTGGGGCTCCGCCAAGGGTCCGGTCAAGGAGGCGGTGCTGCGCGCCAACGGCCGCGGCGAGAAGGTCTCCGCCTTCGTGCCGCAGATGCTTTACCCCTTCCCGAATCACGACCTTCGGCACTACCTGCGCGGGGTCCGCGACATCATCATCTTCGAGCTGAGCTACTCGGCGCAGTTCTACAAGTACCTGCGTACCTTCGAAGAGCTGCCTGACGGCCACACCTACCTCTTCAAGCGGTCCGGCGGCAAGAACCTCACCGTCGGCGAGGTCGAGGACAAGATCCTGAAAGTGTTGGAGATAGGTGCCCTGCGGCGGGAGGTGCTGGTATGAGCGCGACGGTTGGCAACGTCAAGTTCAAGCCGGGCGACTACAAGTCCACCCTCAACCCGGTGTGGTGCCCAGGTTGCGGGGACTTCGGGGTGCTCAATGCGCTCTACCGGGCGATGGCGCAGCTCGAGATCGAGCCCTGGAACACGGTCATCCTGTCCGGCATCGGCTGCTCCTCGCGGCTGCCCGGCTACGTGAACACGTACGGCTTCAACGGTGTCCACGGTCGCGCCCTGACTCTGGCGACCGGCGTCAAGGTCGCCCGCCCCGAGCTGACCGTGATCGCGGTCGGCGGGGACGGCGACGGGCTCGCCATCGGCGGCAACCACCTGATCCACACCGCTCGCCGCAACCTCGACGTGACCTACATCCTGATGGATAACGAGATCTACGGCCTCACCAAGGGCCAGGTCGCCCCGACCACGCCGACCGGCGACAAGACCAAGTCGACGTTCTGGGGCAACCCGGAGCCGGCAGTCGACCCGTGCGAGCTGGCGATCTCGACCGGAGCGACCTGGGTCGGCCGTGGCTTCTCCGGCGACATCAAGCTCACCACCCAGCTCATCGTCGACGCCATCAGCCACAACGGCTTCTCGTTCCTCAACGTGATGTCGCCGTGCGTGACCTGGCGCGGCGATGACCAGTTCAAGGCCCTCAAGGAGATCCTGGCCTACGTTCCCGAGGATCACGACCGTACCGACCGGCGGGAGGCCATGAAGTACACCCGCGAGAAGGGCGTGCTGACCACGGGCGTGCTCTACGAGGTCAAGGGGCCGTCGTTCAACGACCGCCTCGAGGAGATGAAGCAGCAGGCGATGGCGGGGCGCAGCGAGCCGACGACCCAGGAGATCCTCGCGACGTTCTTCCCCAAGTTCTGAGACCCGGGCGCGAGCCGGCGCGGAATCTGGGGTAGGTTGGGCGCGGATCCGGCTTCGTCCTTCGGACTACGCCGTGACAAGTCCGGCTTCCGGCTTCGTGCTTCGCACTCCGCCGTGACACGTCGCCTGTGGCTTCGCCGTGACACGAGCGGGCGCGGCCCTCGCCCCTAACCCCCGCCCATTCCGGCTATAGTGTCTGCCGCCATGGACGTTGCGCCTATTCCGAAGGCCCCGCTCTCGGCGGTGCTCATCACCCGCGACGCGGAGCGCCACCTCGAGCGCGCGCTCGCGCCGCTCTCCTTCTGTTCCGAGATCCTGATCCTGGACTCCGGATCGCGCGACCGCACGCGGGCGATCGCCGCGGCGCAGGGCGCGGTGTGGCATGAGCACGCCTTCGAGGGCTACGGACCGGCGAAGCGGCGGGCGGTGGCGCTGGCGAGCTGCGACTGGGTGCTCTCGCTCGACGCCGACGAGGTGCTGGACGAGCGGGCGACCACGGCGCTGGCGGGCATCGACTGGGCGGCGGCGGACCCGCGGCAATGCTGGAGCCTACGCCGCCGGCCCTTCGTCGGGAGCCGCGAAATCCGGCACGGCGACTGGGCGCCGGACTGGGTCGTGCGGGTCTTCAACCGGCAGCATCACACCGTGTCTCCAAGTCTCGTGCACGAGTCGGTGACGCCGACCGGACCGGTGCGCCGGCTCGACGGCAGCCTGCTCCATTTCACGGCGGCGGACCTCGCCGCGGTGTTCCGCCCCGATTACTACCGGCTCAAGGCCGCGGTCTACCGGCAGCGCGGCCGGCGCGCCGGGGAGCCCGTGCTGGCCTTGCGGGCGGCCGCTGCGTTCCTGCGCAGCTACCTGCTGCGGGCCGGCTTCCTCGACGGCAGCGCCGGGGTGGTGGTGGCAGTGGCGGCGGCGGCCAACGCGGTCACCGGGCTCGCGCTGGCCGCAACCGAGCTGGCGTCGGTTCCGGGGCCGGCCGATGACGGCCACCGGCCTTCGCCGGAGGGCGGCGGCGACCCCCGGTGAGCGATCGCGGGACGCCTGCCGGCGGCTCGCGACGACGTCTCAATCCACTCTGGTATCATGATTCACCCGGAGGGCTGCATGTCTGACAACCTGGGGTCCGGCCTCGGCATCGTCGGCTACGACAGCTACGAGTTCGTGGTGACCGACATCGAGCGCAGCCGGCGGTTCTACGCGCAGATGATGGATGTCGCAGAGATCGCCGAGCTGTCCGAGCGCGAGTCGGCCCGCCGCGGCGAGCACGCGTTCTATTTCGAGGCCGGCAAGGCGAGGTGGTCGTGCGTGACGCCCGGCGCGAAGGGCTCGGCCGCCGACCGCTGGCTGCGGCGGCACCCCGACGGCGTCCGCACGGTGGCCTTCCGGGTCCGCGACACCGCCCACGCGCGCCGGGTGCTCGGCGAGCGCGGTGCGACCACGTGCAGCGAGCTGGAGACGGACGACGATCAGGAAGGCCGGCCCTATCGCTGGTTCGACATTGCGACGCCGCTCGGCGACGTCCGCTTCCGCTTCGTCGAGCGGGCGAACGACGCGCTGCCGCCCGGCTTCGAACCGCTCGCCGGCGCCGCCACGGCCAACCGCTTCTCCTTCCAGGTGATCGACCACATCACGTCCAACTTCCTCACCATCGAGCCGCACGTGACCTGGCTGCGCGACGTGATGGGCTTTTCCGAATACTGGCGGGTCCACTTCCACACCGCCGACATCAACCACTCGACCGGCGGCTCGGGCCTTGCCTCGATCGTGATGTGGGATGAGGAGTCCGGCATCAAGCTCGCCAACAACGAGCCGGCGACCCCCAACTACGAGCAGAGCCAGATCTACACCTTCGTCGAGGCCAACCACGGCCCCGGGGTGCAGCACGTCGCCTTCCACGTGCCGGCGATCGCGCCGGCGGTGGATGGGCTGCGCCGGGCCGGCATCCAGTTTCTCGATACGCCGGCCACCTACTACGACATGCTGCCGGCGCGGCTGGCTGCGCAGCGCGTCGACCGCTTCACCGAGAAGATCGACGAGCTCAAGCGCCTCGGCGTGCTGGTCGACGGCGAGGACGGGCGCTACCTGCTCCAGATCTTCATGGTCGAGGGCGGGCAGCTCTACGGCGACGAGCGCGCAGGGCCGTTCTTCTACGAGGTCATCCAGCGCCGGGGCGCGCGCGGCTTCGGCGAGGGCAACTTCCGCGCGCTGTTCGAGGCCATCGAGCGCGACCAGCAGCAGCGCGACGCCGTGCGCCGCCAGCTTGACGCCGGCGCCGGCTCGTAGGTTGCGCCGAGGCGGGTGACCGGCAGGGGAGGCGAGAGATGATCCACCGCCTGCAGCGAGGTCTCGTTCCGGACAAGCCCCACACCGCGTTCGAGGTCGATGGACGGCTCACCTACGAGCACTGCGTGACCCGGAAGGGCTTCGACGGGATCTTCACCATCCAGTACCACCGCCAGCCGCCCCACTGGGTGCAGTCCGCGAAGGCGCTCGGCCGTCACCCCGGGTGGGCCGAGCCCGGTCTTCAAGCACCGCTGCGCCGCAGCCACTACCTGACCGGGAAGCTCGCCGGCGGGGAGACCGCGTTTCTGGCGCGGCGCCTGCTGCTCGCCAACCCCGACATCGGGGTCTGGGTCGGCCGGCCGTCGAGCGGCGATCCCACCCTGGTCGCCAACGCCGACGGCGACGAGCTGACCTTCGTGCACGCCGGATCCGGCCGGGTCGAGTGTCCGCTCGGAGTGCTCCGTTTCAACCCGCACGACTACCTGTACGTGCCGCAGGGCATGCCCCACCGGTTCGTGCTCGATGGCCCGGCCCATTTGCTCACCATCGAGGCGCGCAGCCCGCTGCGCATCCCGAGCCAGTACCGCAGTGACGAGGGGCAGCTGAGCATGGTCGCGCCGTACACCCACCGCGATTTCCGGGCGCCGGAGTGGCCCGACGGCGGACCGGAGGCGCTCGGCGCCCCGCGCCGGCTGATCGTGCAAAGCGGTGGCGCGCTCACCACCTTCGAGCTCTCCCACGACCCGTTCGACGTCGTCGGCTGGGACGGGCAGCTGTGGCCGTTCGCCTTCCCGATCCTCGCCTTCCAGCCGAAGACCGGGCTCGTGCACCTGCCGCCGACCATCCACACCACCTTCGCCGGCGCGGGCTACGTGGTGTGCTCCTTCGTGCCGCGGGCCGTCGACTTCCACGAGCGCGCGATCCCCTGCCCCTACCCGCACTCCTCGCCCGACTGCGATGAGATCCTGTTCTACGTCAGCGGCAACTTCATCAGCCGCAAGGGCGTGGGTCCGGCGTCGATCTCGCTGCACCCGCGCGGCCTGCCGCACGGCCCACACCCGGGAACGTACGAGGCCTCGATCGGTGCCACCCGGACCGAGGAGCTGGCGGTGATGGTGGACACCTTCAAGCCGCTGCTGCCGACCGACCACGCCGCGGCCATCGAGGACGAGGGCTACAACCTGAGCTGGGTGAAGTAGCTCGCCGCGCGCAGGGCGGAGGTCACTGCGCGCATGCTGCTACCGGTTCGGCCGGCCGACCTTCGCCCCGCGCGCGCCGAGATGGATGCGCTGTGCGCATCCTGAGATGAGGACTGGACGCCGCAGCCAGACGGCCATCCTGCCACCCGCACCTTCCGGGAACGTCGATTCGGCGTGATCGCTCAACCGTTCATTGCGGTTGCCGCGCGGACGGCGCGCCGTTTTCTTCTCTATTAAGGTGCCAGGTACGGTGATTGATGTTATGATAATCGCACGCGCCGTCCGCGGAGGCATCGAGTGGGCAGAAGCCCGAGGCTCCTGATCGAGGGTGGGATCTACCACGTCTACAACCGGGTCTCGCGCGGAGAGCACGCCTTCCGCGAGGAGGCCGAGGCGGAGAGGCTGCTGAAGCGGCTCTTCGAGACCAAGCGCCGCGACGGCTTCCAGGTTCTCGCCTGGTGCCTGATGTCCAACCACTACCACCTCGCGCTGCGGATGGGCGAGGTGCCCCTGTCGCGGTCGATGCGGACCCTGAATCAGCGGTATACGCAGAGCTACAACGGGCGCCACCAGGTAGTTGGCCCGTTCTGGCAAGGCCGTTACCGCTCGAAGCTGGTGGAGGACGGAGCGTACCTCCAGCAGTTGATCCTCTACATCCATCGCAACCCGGTGACGGCAGGCGTGGTGGAGGACCCGGTGGATTACCGATGGAGCGGGCACGGCGAGGTGCTTCGGGGCCGGCGCGGCCGAGGTTTGGTCGACGTGGACGAGACCCTGGCAGCGTTCGAGCCGACGAGGCGGGCGGCGGTGGCTCACTACCGGCGGGCGATGGCGGCGGTGGGGGCAGAGGAATGGATCGGTGAGGAACCGGGGCGCTTGCCGTGGTGGCGGCTGGGACGACCGTCGAGGAAGGACGAAGACGAGCTCGATCTCGACAGGGAGCGGCCGCGGATCGGGATGGACGGGCGGAGCACGGCGGTCCCACGGCCGGGAGTCGAGCTCGAGGAGCTGCTGCGGTGTGGGGCGAGCCGTCTGGGTTTGACGCTCGCCGATCTGCAGAGCAGCCAGCGGTCGCCAGCGGTGGTGGTGGCGCGGGAGGTGCTGGCGTGGGTGGCGGTGGTGCTCTACGGGTTCCAGGTGAAGGAGGTGGCGCGGGGCCTCGAGAAGTACGTCGAGACGGCAAGTCGACTGGTGAGTCGAGCGGCGACGCGGCGGGTTGAGGACGAGGCGTTCGGAGCGATGGTGTGTACTGTCGATGCGACCGTCATTGACGCCTTCGGTGAGCGGTGAGGGTCACAATGGCGACGACGAGCGGGCAAAACATCAACCACCGTACCTGGCACATTTGTGAACTCAATCCGGAGCACTAGCCCGATGAGAACCACTGATCGGCGCGCTTGGAGAGCTCTGCGGATCGCGATGTGCGTGGCGTGGCTGGCACCACCGTTCTTGGTGGGGGGTGACGCCATTGCCTGCGGTGAAGAGGAGGAGTCATGCGTGGCGGAGGCTCGACTTCTCGCGAGGCTTGACTTAGATCAACAAGCAGCGCTGGAGCAGGACGGTGCCACCTGGGCGGTAGTGGGTGTTGAGGATCCAGCCGAAGGCAGAAGACACCTGTTCCTCGGCAGTCGGCTCCTCGAAGGCTGTACCACGAGGTTGCGGGTCGCGGCGTTTCTCGAGGCTCTCATATTGGATGATGCGCTTGATGTGGCCGCGAGACGGGAATCCAGCGGCATCACGGACGAGGCCATCGTGACTTCCATCTTGAGTATATGGAGAATGGAATCTCTGTGGGTGGACGGCCTGGGCCATGAGAAGGCGGGGTTGCTGAGAAAGGGCGTCGTTGCTGACTGGGATGGCCTGATAACCCGCCTCATTGAGGCGGGAGGTCTCGACGGTGCCATCACGTGGAGTCTGATCGAGAACGTCCCGCAGGAAGTGCTGCCAGCCGTCAGGGGTTGCTTGCGCGCCCCACGCTTTGAGTGCGAACGACTCTTGGCCGCTTCACTGATCACCAACGCCGGCCAGCGGGTCGGCAGGGAGGAACTCACAGGAGTCTCAGGGGGCCCGAGCGATATGTTCTCCGATAGCCGGCGGCGGCTTGTGAAGTCGATTTTGGCGGGCGAACACGTGACCTGGGATCAGCTGTTTGACGCTGGTTGCTGGGAGTAGCTGGTCGAGCATCATGCCGGGGAACAGCAGCCGTGAGGAGCTGCACGCCGACAACGAACAACAGTCAGCATTCGCGCTGCGGATGCACCGTTCATGCTCGCCGTAGCCCGTCTTGACCGTAGGCACGGGTTGGAGTGCTCGGAATCTGAGTCGAGGCAGGTCAAGTGAGGCCCGCTTGAAAGGTGATGGTGGCGGAGTCCTGATGGCGCAACTGGCGGCATCGCAGCGCGACTCCGCGGGTGGGCCCCTCGACCTGACCATCCGGGCGCAGGGGCAGGAACGGGAACGAGTACGGAGAGCCGGCTCGACTGACGTCGGGGGGCCGCCGTTTTCGAGTCCGTGAAGTTGCTCGCGAACGGCGGCTAACCGATCGGCGCCGCGGATGGGTCGCCGGCGAGGCGGGCGATGTCCGCGCGCCGCGGCCAGCCGAGCAGCATGGCGAGCAGCGCCGCGGCCGACAGGGCCAGGCACCACCGCACGTCGCCGGTGAGGAAGGTGACGGCGAGACCTATGACGGCTGCGCTTTCCCGCAGCGCGAAGCTGACGACCGCGGCGCTGCGGTACGCGGCGAGCCGCTCGGACGGCGTCGGTTTCGCGGCCGCGGCGCGCTTCATGGCGGCCCACACCACCTGAGCGATGGCCAGCACCGCGATGCCGGCAGCAGCGAGCGCCCAGGTGAGGACCGGCGGCAGACCGTCGGCGAGCCTGCCGGCACCCTGGCCGACGACGATCCATGCGATCGCCACGTACAAGGGGATTGAAGCCAGGATGGCGATGCAGATGACGGTGGTGACGCGGACCGTCGCGTCCACGAGCAGCGGAGGTGCGGTGCCCATCGAGGCCTCCCGGGTGCGGTTGCCGCATCCTAGCACGGGGCTCCGGGCACCGCGTGCGGCCAGAGTTGGGCGAAATGCGCCCCGATCCGCCGACCTTCCGCCGGCGAAGCCATGAGTCGCCCACGACCGGCCCAGCCGGGCGCCGGGTGGGGAGCCGCACCGCGTCTGGCATCGTATGATGTGTCCGATGTTTCGCATCCAGCGCCGGACCGCAGTCCTGCTGATCCCCGGCCTGGTGGCGTTCCTGATCGCCGCCCTGTCGGTGGCCGACATGTTCCTGCCGCGGCCGTACGACGGGGTGGTGCTCGAATCGGACTCGCCCCAGGCGCGGGTGGTCCGGCAGGTGGTGCCGGGGTCGGGTGCGGATCGCGCCGGCATCCGCCCCGGAGACGTCATTGTCGGCGTCGATCGCACCTTTCTCGATGACAAGATCAATGCGCAGGAGCTCCTCAACCGCCACCGCTTCGGCGAGCGCGTGGCCTATCTCATCCGATCGGCCGGGCACATCTTCGAGGTCGAGGTGGAGCTGGGCCGGCGCACCGTGGGCGACGCCTCCTACTTGCTCGCCTGTCTGCTCGCACTCACGTTCTTCCTGGTCGGCTCGTTCGTCGTGGTGCGGCAGCCGAGGCTGCCGGCGGCGCGGGTCTTCGCCACCATGTGCAGCCTGTTCATGCTGTTCCTGGTCTGCCGCCTGCGCCCGGCGTCCTACTCGTGGGTCGACTCCCTGGTCCTGACCACCGGCACGGTGGCGCTGCTCTTCCTGCCGGCCGCGTTCCTGCACTTCTTCCTGATCTTCCCGCGCCCGATATGGGAGTGGCGCCGCGACCCGATTGCGAGGTTCCTCGGCTGGATCAACGGCTGGAGCCGGCGGATGGTGCCGATCTACCTCCTGCCGCCGGCGGTCTACGTGGCGACCGTCGCGTGGTCGACGCGGAGCGATCGGGACCTCGCCCTGATCAGCGGCGCGCCCGCCGCCAACTGGTGGGTGATGGTCGGCTACATGATGCTCGGGCTGGGCGCCCTCTTCCTGGCCTCGCGCCACCTGCCCGAGGTCCAGCTGCGCCGTGGCGCGGGCCTGGTGTTCCTGGGGACCCTGTTCGGCGTGGTGCCGTTCTTCGTCCTCGCGGTGGCCTTTCCGTCGTTCCTCCACACCGAGCGTTTCCTGTTTTACGGCGTGGTGCCGCTGATCCTGGTGCCGATCACCTTTGCCTACGCGATCATCCGGTTCCAGCTCCTCGACATCCGGGTGATCCTCCGCAAGAGCCTCCTGTACACCGTGTCGACCGCGCTGGTGACCGCGGTCTACGCGCTCGGCATCGCCTCCTTCAACGTCCTGTTCCGGGGCACGCAGCTGGCGGCGTCGCCGTTCTTCCCGGTGGTCTTCGCGCTGGCGATCGTGCTGCTCTTCGAGCCGCTGCGGCACCGCGTGCAGGGCCCGGTCGATCGGTTCTTCTTCGCCGAGCGCCTCCACCTCCAGCGCGCGATGGTGGAGATGGGCGAGGCGTTCACCAGCGAGTTCGAGATCGAGCCGGTGGTCAGCCAGCTCGTGGAGCGGCTGCCGGCGCTGCTCGGCGTCCGCTTTGCCGGCCTCTACCTGATCGACCGCAACCGCTTGGTCCGAGCCGCCGGGCCCGCCGACCTGCCGCCGGAGCTGCCGAGCCTGGACATCCTCTACGACCACCTCAAGCGGCAGGGCTCGCTGGTCCGACTGGACGCGCTGGCGCCCCTGCGCCTGCTGTCGCGGGAGGTCCACGAGATCGGCTTGCGGCTCGCCGCCGCCGCCGTCGAGGTGGTCGGCCTGCTGGCGTCCACCCGGCGGACCGTGGGCCTCATGGTCCTGTCGGGCACCAGCGGGCAGACCACCCTCGAGCAGGAGGAGATCGACCTGCTGCGCGGGCTCCTCAACCAGGCGTCGATCGCACTCGAGACCCACCTGCTGCTGGACGAGCGGGCGCGCCAGGCCGAGTTCGACCGCGAGCTCAAGATCGCGGCGTCGATCCAGTCGGCGCTGATCCCCGCCGCCCTGACCCCCGCCGACGGCTGGGCGATGGCCGCGGTCTGCCGTCCGGCGCGCGAGATCGGCGGCGACTTCTACACCGAGCTGCCGGGGCCCGCGACCGGCCAGCGCGCCCTGGTGTACGGCGACGTCTCGGGTAAATCGATCTCCGGCGCCCTGATGATGATGGCTGCCCACGAGGTGCTGCACTCGCTGGCCCTGACCCACCGCGATCCCGAGGAGCTCCTCCGGCTCGCCAACGCCCGCCTTCACGCGCTGCGGCGGCGCGAGCGCGGCGTCCACGGCGGCAGCTTCGTGGCCATCGGCTATCTCGCCTTCATCCCGGAGAGCGGCACCGTGCGCTACAGCCTGGCCGGACAGCCGCCGCCGCTGGTCCGCCGCGCAGGCGGCCGGATCGAGGAGCTGCGGATGCCGGACCACCGCGTCCCGCTGGGCGCGCTACGGTTCGGGGGCCACCAGGTGCTGTCGACCTCGCTCGGACCCGACGACCTCCTGCTAGCGTACTCGGACGGCGTCGTCGACGCCGTCTCGCCGGAAGGCGAGTTCTTCGGGCACGAACGGCTGCTCCGCGTGCTCGACGAGTGCCCGGGCGAGCCCACTCAGGCGGTCAACTGGTTGATCGAGGCCCTCGAGGACTTCACCCGCGGCCACACGCCGTACGACGACGTCACGCTGGTGGCGGCCCGCCGGAGCGGCTGAGCTCGGCCCGAACGCACCGAAGATGGGCGAGGCGCCGGGGCTCGGGAGGAGCGTGTGGGCAGAGGCCAACCACAACATCCACATCCGAAACGCGCTCAGGGGCCTATGCCCGACACGCTCCTACTGCTGCTGCAGCGCGGCCAGGAGGTCGAACGGACGCTGATCGTAGCCGCTCGGCGGATCGTAGGTGCCGGCCGGCGCCGCTGCGGTCTCAACCGATACCGTTCGCTCGTTGCGCTTCATCCCGCCATCGGTCGCCCCGCCGAGCCGGGTCACGGTCTGCGTCTCGACGACGAAGCCTGCGACCGCTCGCAGCTTTTCGACCATCTCTTCCATGCCGGGCCTCAGAGCGATGATCTGGCTGGACAGCCGGTCGTAGGCGTCGCGATCGATGTCGAGGTCCTTGGTCGCCCACAGTGCGCTGTCGACGGTGACCATCGGCGAGGTCATGGTCATGTTCCAGCGCCGAGCTGACCACGCGCCGACCTTCTTGGTCTCGTCGGTGGGAACGACGTCGATCGTGAGCTGCATCATGGCGCGCAGCTGTTCCGCCATCCCCTGCGGGAGCAACGCGGCGACGTCGATCGGGATCACGACCGAGCTCACGGTGCGCGCGTTGTGGTCGATCACGTAGAGGATCGAGGAGTCGAGGCGGACGATGAGCGTGGAGGTGCCGTCGTCGACCCGCATCCGGTCAGCGGCCAGCCACACCGTTCGCACGACATCGCTGGCAGGCTGCGACTGGCCCATGACCGTGAAGGCGTCCTGGTGGCTCTCCTGGACGATCTTGGTGTCGGCGGCGGCGGTCGTCGTGAGCAGCGCGATTGCGAGGCAGAAGGTGATGCAGCGCTTGGGCATGGATATCCTCCAGGTGGTCGATGCCGGCGGCCGTCAGGCCGCGGCGACAGCAGATCGTAGCATCGAAGGCGCTCGGTCCGGCGCCGCGCCGGCCCCGGAGAGGTGCTCCAGAGGGGCGCGTCAGCCGCGCGGTACGCACAGGGCCTTGCAGAAGGCCGCAAAGCCGAGGGTCATCACCCGCAGCCGGTCGAGCAGCTCCGGGTCGGTCAGGTGCCCCGTCCCGTCGAGGAGGTCGCCGATCGCGGGCAGGAACACCCGGCGGCCGTAGAGGTGGGCGTGGCGGTAGGCGAAGACCATCTGGAGCTGCTCCACCGCCCGCAGCGCTCCCCAGCGGCCGTTGGCCACGCCGACGAAGGCGGCGGGCTTGTCACTCAGGCTCTCGGGGAAGCGCAGCATGTCGATGAACAGCTTGAGTACGCCCGGGTACGAGCCGTTGTACTCGGGCACCACCGTGAGGATGCCGTCGGCGTCGAGGATCGCCCGCTGGAAGGGCTCGAAGCTGACCGGCTTGGCGACATACGAGGACGGCGAGAAGAGCTCCTGCGGGAGCCGGCCGAGGTCGATCAGCTTCGCCGGCTCGTCGGCGTCGCGCAGCATGTGCTCCACTACGCGGGCGACGGTCAGGGTCCGCGCTCCCGGACGGTCGGTCCCCGAGATGACGACGATCATGGTTGCCCCCGGTGGCGGTTCCTGCGCGCGGGCATGGTAGCAGGGAGATAGGAGGATTCATCAGAGCGGCCCCACTCGTCTCCGTGCCCGTGCCCGCTCGTTCGCCACGTCATCGAGAACGCGTCGCGCCGGTCCACTGGAGGCGCTCCCCGAGGGAGCCACCTTTGGCGATTTCGGGCCTCGATCGCTTCTTCAGGAGGCACGCCACTCCCGAAATCGCCAAAGATGGCACGCCCGCAGGACGCGATTCCCTCGTACTCGCCGCGCCTCTCGGGCGCGGAAGCGGAAGCGGAAGCGGGCGGGGGACTAGCCCCTGAATCCCAGATCCTAGCCCCTGGCCGGGCGGGGGCTACAATGCCCGACGGAGGCCGACGTGATTCGACTCGGGAAGCTCGCCCTCGCTCTCTTGCTGGCCGCCTCGCCGGCAGTGGTGGCCCACAGCGCCGCCACCCACCACGACATCCTGGCGCGGCTCGACCCGGCGGCGGGTGCCATCGAGGTGGTCGACCGGGTCACCCTGGCCCGCGATCTCGCCCCGGACGAGGCGGGGAGCTACCGCTTCCTGCTCCACGCCGGGATGGCGCCCGAGGTGGAGGGCGCGGGCTGGCGCCTCGAGCGTGTCGTCGAGGAGGTCGGCGCCGCGTTCCTGGGCATCAACGCCACGTCGGAGACAGCCGGCGCTGAGGTGCCGCTCGAGGGCTGGCGGCTGGTTGCCGGCGACGGCGCCGTGCAGCCGGTGACGCTGCGCTACCGCGGCGTCATCCGTCATGAGCTCGCGACCAGCGGCGAGGAGTACCAGCGCAGCTTCTCGGAGACCCCGGGCATCATCGGCCCGGACGGCGTGTTCCTGGCCGGGGCCAGCTACTGGCTGCCGACCTTCGGCGAGCAGCTGGTGACCTTCTCGCTCGAGGTCGGCGGCCTGACGCCGCCGTGGGACGTGGTCAGCCAGGGCCGGCGGGCCCGGCACGAGCTCGCGCCGGACGGCACCAGGACGACCACCTGGGTGCTCGAGCACCCGACCGAGGAGGTCTACCTGGTGGCTGGTCCGTGGCACGAGTACTCCGACACGGCGTACGACGTGGCGGTGCTCGCGTTCCTGCGCGAGGACGATCCGGCGCTCGCAGGGAGGTACCTGCAGGCCACCCGGCGCTACCTGAGGCTCTACGAAAGCATGCTGCCCTCCTACCCCTACCCGAGCTTTGCGCTGGTCGAGAACTTCTGGGAGACCGGCTACGGCATGCCCGGCTTCACGCTGCTCGGGCCGCGGATCATCCGCTTCCCGTGGATCCTCACCTCGTCGTACCCCCACGAGCTGCTGCACAACTGGTGGGGCAACTCCGTGTTCGTCGACTTCAACGGCGGCAACTGGTGCGAGGGACTGACCGCCTACATGGCGGACCACCTGTTCGCTGAGCAGCGCGGCGAGGCCGCGACCTACCGGCGAGCGACTCTCAAGAAGTACTCGGACTTTGTTTCGTCCGGCAACGACTTTCCGCTGATCGACTTCCGGTCGCGGCGGTCGGCGGCCTCCGAGGCGGTCGGCTACGGCAAGAGCCTGATGGTCTACCACATGGTCCGCCGGGCGGTCGGCGACGAGGCCTTCCTCAAGGCGATGTCCCGCTTCTTCAAGTTCCACAAGTTCCAGCGGGCCTCCTTTGACGACATCGCCGACGCCGTCGAGACGGTGACCGGCGGCGACTGGCGGCCGTTCTTCGCCTCGTGGACCGGCCGCGCCGGCGCCCCGCGGCTCGAGATCGCCGATGCCGGGGTCGTGCCGTCCGGCGACCCCGAGCTGCCTTGGACCGTCCGCCTCGCCCTCCGGCAGGCCCAGGCCGAAGAGCCCTTCACCTTCACCGTCCCGGTGGCGGTGACCGTCGAGGGCCAGGCCGAGCCGCTGTGGGTCGAGGTGGGATCCTGCCAGCGCGACTGCGCAATCGAGATCCCCTGCCCGGCGCGTCCGCTCCGGCTCGACGTCGACCCGGCGTTCGACGTGATGCGCCGGCTCGACCCGCTCGAGGTGCCGCCGGCGCTGTCGACGGTCTTCGGCGCAACCGACCCGCTCTACGTGCTGCCCGCGGCCGCCCCGGAGGCCGAGCTCGCGGCCTGGCGCGAGCTCGCGGCGGGGTGGGCGGCGCCCGGTCAGCCGCGGGTGGCGCTCGACAGTGAGCTCGACCGGATGCCGGAGACGGCCGCCTGGATCCTCGGCTGGAGCAACCGGTTTGCGGCCGAGATTGCCGGACGGCTCGCGGAGCAGGAGGTCGCGCTCGACGGCGAAGGCCTGCGCCTCGGCGGTGAGACCAGCCCGCGGAGCGATCGCTCGGTGGTGCTGGTTGCGCGCAGCGCCGCCGACCCGGCGGAGGCCATCGGCTGGGTCGCCGCTGCACCTGTCGCCGCCGTCCCCGGGCTGGCCCGCAAGCTGCCCCACTACACCAGGTACTCCTACCTGGCGTTCACGGGTGACGAGCCCGAGAACGTCGCCAAGGGGATGTGGGAGCCGCTGGCCTCGCCGCTGGTGCGCAAGCTCAGCGACGGCGAGATGCCACCGCTCGTGCTGCCGTCCCGACCGCCCCTGGCCGAGCTGCCCTCGATCTTCGACCCTGCTGACCTCGAGATGTCGGTGATCGGGCTGTCCGAGCTGCGGCTCGAGGGGCGCGGCCTCGGCACACCCGGGCTCGACGACGCCACCGCGTGGGTGGAGGCGCGGTTCGCGGAGATCGGCCTGCAACCGGCCGGCAACGACGGCTTCCGCCAGAGCTGGAGCTGGACCGGCGGCGAGCCCGAGCGGCCGATGATCCTGACCAACCTGGTGGGCCGGCTCCCCGGCAGCGATCCGTCGCTGGCCGGCCAGCCGGTGGTGGTCCTGGCGCACCTCGACCATCTAGGCCGCGGCTGGCCCGATGTGCGGGCCGGCAACGAGGGCGTGGTCCACCCCGGGGCCGACGACAACGCGTCCGGGGTGGCGGTGCTGCTCGAGCTGGCCCGCGCGATGAAGGTGGAGCCGCAGCGGCCGCGGCCGGTGCTGTTCGCGGTGGTCACCGCCGAGGAGGCAGGCAGGGTCGGCTCGCGGCGGCTGCTCGAGGGGCTCACGAGCGCCGGCGCGCCGCTGGCGTGCGTCAACCTCGACACGGTAGGGCGGCTCTCCGACGGCAAGCTGCTCGTCCTCAACGCCGACTCGGCCCGTGAGTGGCGCTTCCTGTTCATGGGGGTCGGCCACACGATTGGGGCCACGATCGAGATCGTGAACGAGCCGCTCGACAGCTCGGACCAGGTGAGCTGCATCGAGGCCGGCGTGCCGGGGGTGCAGCTCTCCACCGGGCCCAACGCGGACTACCACCGGCCGTCCGACACCGCCGATCGGATCGACGGCAAGGGCATGACGGTGGTGGCGGAGGCGGCCCACGAGGCGGTGTCCTACCTGGCGGAGCGCACCGACCCCCTGACCGTGACCATCGCGGGCGCCGCGGGGGCGGCGCCGGCAGCGGGCGGGGAGGCGCGCCGGGTGAGCCTCGGAACGATGCCGGACTTCTCCTTCCCGGGGCCCGGCGTGCGCGTGCAGGAGGTGATGCCGGGCTCGCCGGCCTCCTCTGCGGGGCTCCGCCCAGGCGACGTGCTGGTCGCTCTGGACGGCGCGCCTCTCGCGGACCTGCGCGGCTACTCCGCGGCCCTCAAGTCTCACCAGGCGGGTGACATCGTGGAGCTGACCGTGCGGCGCGACGGCGAGGACATGGTCCTCACGGCGACGCTCGCCGAGAGGTGACGGTGGGACTCCGGCGGCCGATCAGGCACGGAATGAGAGGGGGCGGGTCGCGGTTGGTGCCATCGATGCCCGCTCTGGGGCGGGTTCCGGAGGGCTGATGATCACCTTCACCGACGCTGCGAAGCAGAAGGTCCGCGAGTACATGGACCAGGCCACCAACGGCTGCATCGGCCTGCGCATCGTGGCCGACCGCCAGGGGCGCAACCACTTTCACTACAACCTGACCCTGGTGCTCGAGGGCGAGACCTACGACAAGGACATCCGGCTCGACCAGGGGCTGTTCTCCGCCTGGATGGATCCGAAGAGCGCGGAGCTGCTCGAGGGGACGACGATCGACTTCGTCTCCGACGTCTCGGGAGCGGGCTTTCGCTTCGACAACCCGCAGGCTGTCGTCCGGTGGGACGACCCGGTTGCTGAGAAGCTGCAGCGGGTGCTCGACGACAAGGTGGCGCCGGCTGTGGGCGGCCACGGCGGCTGGGTCGAGCTGCTGGCGGTGGACGGCGACGCGGCCGTGATCCAGTTCGGCGGCGGCTGTCAGGGCTGCGGCATGTCGCAGGTGACCCTCAAGGAGGGGATCGAGCGGATCATCCTCGACGAGGTGCCGGAGATCCGCCGCGTGGTCGACGGCACCGATCACGACGCCGGCGCGACCCCTTACTACACCCGCTGAGCGGAGATTCGTTCGGGCGCGGTCAGGAGCGGCGGGTGCGAGAGCCGCCTGCCGTCGAGCGCCTGCGGTCGTCGGTCGACTGGTGGCAGGCCTTGTACTTGCGTCCGCTGCCGCACCAGCAACGATCGTTGCGGCCGAGGTTCGGCATGGCTGGCAGCTCGGGGCCAGCGATCAGGCGTCGGAAGGCGTCACGAAGCGTCATCTTTCCGTCCTCGGTGCTCGAACACTGCCATCTCGAGCAGCATTCCACCATTTGCCGCCGATACTGTAGTGACTGCGCCTTTAACAGTCAACTGATCCTGAAGGGTCACGACGCGGGTGGGAGGCCCTCGAGACCCCGCAGCTCGGCGAGCCGGCGACCGATCTCCGTGTTGTCGAGCACGCCGGCGAAGCGTGGAGCACCCGGACCGAAGGCGAACAGCGGCACCCAGGTCGCGAGGTGGCCGTCGTCGAGCCAGCGCAGCTCGGCGATCCCGTCGTCGAAGTCGCCGTGGGCGATCGCCATCCCGGCGGTGTCGTGATCGGCGGTGAACACCACCAGGGTGTCGCCGCGAGCGACGGCGTACTCCAGGACGACGCGAAGCGCCTCGTCGAGCTCGAGCATGGCGGCGACCACGCCGTCGACGTCGTTGTCGTGAGCCGCCTCGTCGGTCTCCTCGTGCTCCACAACGAGCAGGAAGCCGGCTACCCGTTCCTCCAGGAGGGCGAGCGCGTGACGAGTGGACTGGGCCAACGGAGGCCCGTGCGCACTGCGGCTTCCAGGCCGGGCGGGGAAGAGGGCGAGCAGCGGCGCCGGGGCGGTCGCGAGCGCCGCGGGGTCGCGGACCACCGTGAACCGCGCCCCGGCCGCCGATTCGGCGTGGCGCACCAGCTCGAGGTAGTCGGGCTGGCGCAACGCCTTGGGGTACTGCTGCCAGTCGCCGCCGATCAGCACGGTCGCGTCGCAGACCAGCAGCTGTTCGAGGATCGTTCGGTACTCGTCGCGGTGCCCGGCGTGCGTGAGGAAGGCAGCGGGCGTGGCGTCGACCAGCCCTGAGGTCGTGACGAAGCCGGTGGCCATGCCGCTCGCTGCCGCCGCCTCGAACAGCGTGCGCGGGCTGCTGCCGTCGGGCTGCATGGAGACGGCTCCGTCGGGAGTCTTCAGCCCGGTGGCCATCGCCGAAGCCGCGGCGGCCGAGTCGGTGACCAGTGCGTCGACGGCCCAGGTGCGGACCAGGCCGACCACCGGTGCGTGCTCGATCGCGAGCCCGCCGGCCGGTCCCCGAATCAGGGCCGATGCCGCGCTCAGCTCGCCGAGGCCCATGCCATCCGCGACCACGAGGATCAGATTGCGCGGCGGCTGGTCGGTGGCGGGCGGTACCAACGGCAACGCGGCCTGTCCCGCGATCCCGGTGGCCTGACTGCCGGGCACCGGGAATGCCCGGCGGTCACCGCGCTCCGCGAACGCGATCACGTCGTCGAAGGTTCTTCCCGTCCCGAAGAAGCGGCCCGCCACCAGCACCGCGATGGCGACCGCAGCGACCACCAGCAGCAGCACTACGATCGAGGATCTCAGTCGTCGCGGCACGGCTCCCCCAGGTGGTGATCATAACGTGGACGCCGGCTGGCCGCCGGAGCTTGGGTTCGGCCCACCCTCCTCACCGCCTCCGGCTCATCCTGCCGGGTAGAAGGCCGCCGGCTCCGAACGCGCGGCCGCGCGCGCCGCGACGGCGATCTCGCTGGCGACAGCCGTCCGGCGGCCCGCTGGCAGCGCTGCGAGCGCGTCGTCGAGACGATCGAGAGCCGCGTCGACCTCGTCGGCGGTGACGTTCAGGCAGGGACGGAAGCGCAGCGACCGCGGCCACGAGGCGAGGGTCGCCAGCCCGCGCTCCCACAGCGCGGTTCGCAGCCGGTCCCGGTCGTTGGCCGACGGCAGGGTCGCGAAGTAGGAGTAGAAGTCGAGGATCTCGCGGCCGGAGACGCGTATCGCGCCACAATAAATCTGACCGAAGGGTGGATTGTCGCGCCATAAAGAATCTGACCGAGGGAAGCTGCGGTCGGGAGGCGTCGATGAACGCAGCCGACCAGCAGGATCAGGAGCGCAGCGATCAGCGGCTCAGCCGCCCTGGCTTTCATCGTCACCTGCCTCCGCGTCGGGCTCCCGGCTCTCGGGGCCGAGGATACGGTCGAACGCGGTCAGCCCGCCCATCGCGCTGAGGCCCATCGTCTCGACCGCGGTCGACGGTACGATCACCATCGAGCCCTTGGTCTTGAGGCCCTCGTAGACCATGGTCAGCGCTTGCGGCGTGCCGACAGCGCGGCGAGCACGTCGTCGATGGTGAAGCCGTGGGTTGAGACCCGCGACAGGAACTCCTGGCAATGCTGGTCGAGCAGCCGCCGGTGCTCGACGTCGTCGCGCCGCACCTCGCGCTGGCCGACGAAGGTGCCGGAGCCCATCTGGGTCTCCACCAGGCCGGTCAGCTCGAGCTCGGTGTAGGCACGCCCGACGGTGTTGGGGTTGATGGACAGGTCGACGGCGAGCTGGCGCACGGTGGGCAGCCTGTCGCCGGGGCCGAGCTCGCCGGTGGCGATGGCGCTCCTCACCCGGTCGATGATCTGGCGGTAGAAGGGGACGCCGCTCTTGAGGTCGAGCTCGAACTGGATGGCCACGGGTTCCTCCGCCAAACGTCCTAGTGTTCTATTGTACTAGTGTTTTAGTACATTGAAGCGAGCCCCTTGTCAAGGCCTCCGCGCTAGAATCCGAGAAGTTCTCGAGCGGCGCCGCTGTTATCCTCAGCGGTGCGGCACGGACGCGCTACTGCGTCCTTCAATGAAGGAGAGTGAAATGTACTTTGATCCCATCTACTTCGTGTTCATTGCGCCGGCCCTGCTGCTGTCGTTGTGGGCGAGCTGGATGACGAAGCACAACTTCAACAAGTACTCGAAGGTCGCGGTCGCGACCGGGCTGACCGGCGCCCAGGCCGCCCAGCGCCTGCTCGATGGCGCCGGGCATCGGCGACGTCTCGATCGCCGCCACGCGCGGGATCCTCAGCGACCACTACAACCCGCTCAACAAGTCGCTCAACCTGTCCGAGACGGTCTACGGCTCCCGCTCGGTGGCCGCCATCGGCGTCGCCTGCCACGAGGCCGGGCATGCCATCCAGCACGCGGTCGGCTACAAGGCGCTCGGCATCCGGTCGGCGCTGGTGCCGACCGCCAAGATCGGCTCGACCCTCGGCTACTTCGTGATGCTCGGCGGACTGCTCCTGAGCTCGGTCAACATGGTCCTCGTCGGCGCGGTGCTGTTCTCGGCGGTGCTGCTCTTCCAGATCGTGACTCTGCCGGTGGAGTTCGACGCCTCCAGGCGTGCGAAGGCCCTGGTCACCCAGTACGGCATCGTCACCGAGCGCGAGCGCGAGGGCGTCGACAAGGTGCTCAACGCGGCCGCCCTGACCTACGTCGCGGCGGCGATCTCGACGCTGATGACGCTTCTGTACTTCCTGTTCCGGTCGGGCCTGCTCGGCGGGCGCCGGGACTGATCAGGTTCAGTCGTAGAGGACGGCCGCTTCGCCCTGGCTGGCCACCCGCTCGCGGGCGAGCTCGAGGATCCTGCACGCGGCGCTGCCAGAGGCCGTTGAGCTGGCGTTCGTCGAGCCACGGTCCCAAGGCCGCATCCATGCGCTCGCGCGTCAGCGATTCGAGGGCGCTGAGCGTGCGCCTGCGGAAGCGCATCAGGGCATCCTCCCGGCGCAGCGTCTCCGTCTCCCGGAAGGCGCGGCTCGAGTCGACCTTGTAGAGCTTCGAGTCCGGGCCGATCAGGATGTTGGCGACGTTGTTGTAGTCGGTGTCCCAGGTCAGCTGCATGAACAGCTTGATGTCGTGCATCTGATCGTTGTAGGCCACGACGTTCGGTGGGACCGTCTTGGCTTTGGCGCGCTCGGCCTCGGTCGTCGAGCCTTCGATCCACAGGCAGAGCGAGCCGATGTCGCCCTCGATCCGGCGCTCGACGCACGGCGGCACGAGGCCGAGGCCGAGCAGCTGGTCGAGCTCCTAGGCCGCGATCTCGTGCTTGTACGAGTCCATGAGGTTGAGCAGCCACTGGCCGGTGGACAGCTGCTCGCGGACGTGGGTCGTGTCGATGTCCTTGAACACCGCCCGCAGCGTCCGCTCGCCGTCGCTCAGGATCGCGCGACGCGGGTGCGTGATGCCCCTGGATTCGTATTTCTCGAGGTCGACGACGGTCGCGGTCGCGAGGAAGCGCTCCGCCTCGGCGCCGGTCAGCGCCAGCCCGGTCGGTTCTGGCCCCGCCGGCTGGCCGGCCTGAGCGGCAAGGAACAGCAGCACTGCGGCGATCTTCAAGTCTCAGCCTCCGGTGGACGACTCGGCTCATTCTACCTGCCGTCACGTTGCGCCTGGGTTCACTGCGACTCTGCGGTGGGCGGCTGCGGCCGGGGAAGGGCGCGGGAACGGGGACGGGAACGGGAACGGGAACGGAGCTAAACACCCACCCGGGTGGCTCCGTACAAATGGCTGAGACACGAGCAACGCATCGCATCGTGACTCCTCCTCCTTCCTTCCCCCGCCGGTCCCCTCCCGGCGGGGTCGTTTTTTGCGCAGGGTTTGGGGGAGCCCGCCTCTGCAGAGTCCACCACCCCGTTGCCGATGACGGTGGATTGGCGGTCGATCAACGCCGCCCCCCACCTGGCGCGCACTCGCGTCCGGACCGAGTGGGCCTCACCCGGCGTTACGCCGGCAGCTCTCGGGCCATCGCGGCGATCTCCTCCGGCGACCACCGCCGGAGCTGGATGACGCGGGCGTCGGATCGCAGCGGCGGCGGCACGATGAGCTCGGCCTCGTTGCGGTCATTCACGTCGACCACGAGCCAGCCGCAGTGGACCCCGTCCTCGCATCCGAAATCGGCATTCGAAACGAGGTGTGACCCGAGCGTCGAGAGCACGTCCAGGGCCCTGACGCAGCCCTCGTAGTCATCGGCGTGCCTGACCTCGATCAGAAACTTTGGCATGATCTTCCCTCTCATCCTCGACGATTCCGCGGTCTTCAACATCTGCGACGCCGTCTCGATTCCTGGAGACCCTCCCGTACACGGCGCGGGGGTCCGCGCTCGAGCCATGACCGAACACTCGGTTTCCGCGCATTCCGGGAGCTCCCAACATTGCAGGACGGGCGCTCGGTCACTGGCCAAAACCCGTTGCTGAAATCCCTCAAGAGGACTAGGCTTGATGAGAGAACCCGCCTGCAACAAGGGCCCTAATGTCGGCAGCGACTGCCGGAGTCCACCATGAGTCGAACGGCTGTGCTTGTGGCGATGTCCTGCTGTGGTCTTCCTGGGTCCTCGCACAGGAGACCACTGGTTCAATCGTCGGCACTGTCAGCACAACGGACGGCGCGCCTCTGCCGGGGGTCACGGTGCAGCTCGAGGATCCGAACGGGGACTGCAGCGGATCGCGCTGAGCGACCGCATGGGCGAATTCGCGGTGCCGGCGCTCCCGCCTGCGAGCTACCAGCTGAGTGCGAGCCTTCAGGGGTTCAAAGGAGTCAGCCTGTCCGTGCGAGTGGAGCTCGGCCGGACGCTGAGCGTTCCGATCACGATGGAGGTAGGTGCGTTCACCGACGAGATCGAGGTCACGGGCGACGCGCCGGCTGTGGATCTGAGCTCCACGGTCTCGGGCTTTACGGTGGATGCCGGCGAGCTCCTGTCGAGAATCCCGATGGGGCGTGAGGTCACTCAATTCGCGTTGCTCGCGCCCGCGACCTACGCCTCTGACGCCTTCTGGCAGCAACCCGGTAGCACGGGCATGTACACGCCGGGACAGGGCTTCGTCTCGTTCAGCGGCTCCTCCTTTGGTGAGAACTCCTACCAGGTCAACGGCCTCAACATCACCAACTTCCGCAACATGATGGGCTCGACCTTCGTGCCGATGGAGTTCGTCGACGAGGTGCAGGTCAAGACCGGCGGCTACGAGGCGGAGTTCGGCCGCTCCACCGGCGGCGTGATCAACATGGTGACCAAGAGCGGCACCAACACCCTCCGTGGGGGCGTGAGCGCCTACTGGGAGCCCGAGTCACTCCAGGAGCAGTCGCCCGACACCATGGACGATCACAACCAGGAAGAGGAGCGCGAGAGCCTGGAGGTCAACGCCTCGCTGGGCGGGCCGATTGTCCGGGACCGCCTGTTCTTCTTCGGCTTCGTGCGCTACATCGACGCCTGGTTCTGGGACTACTACATCGTTGGCATCGCAGACCTCCACGAGAGCTCGGCGCCCTACTGGGGCGCGAAGCTCGACTGGAACCTCAGCTCGGAGCACCGCCTGGAGGCGACCTTCATTTCCGACGAGGTGGACGTGGACTTCACCCGCTCTGGCTACGACCCCGAGACCCGAGCCCTGCTCGGCGTGCGGGGCACCGGAGTGCGCAGCCGCGGCGGCGACAACCTCATCCTCAAGTACAGCGGCCTGTTGGATCCCGAGCTGCTGCTGTCCGCTCAGGCGGGCCGTAACGAGTTCAACCGCACCAATACGGCGGACGGGGACGAGTGTCCCTACTCGATGGACTACCGTAGCGAGACGCCGCAGTGGCTCGGGTGCTGGGTGAGAGACTCGCGCGGCACCGACAGCGACGAGCGGCAGGCGTACCGCGCTGATCTCGACTGGTTCGTCGGCAGGCACAGCCTGCGGGCCGGGGCGGACTACGAGCTCAACGCCGCGTACTCGACGGTGGAGTACTCCGGCGGGATTGCCTACGCGTACTTCCTCAACGGGTCTGAGGACCAGGACCCTGAGGGCTATCGGTACCCGGACCTTCCCTGGGACCAGAGCCTGGTGGCGGAGTCCATCTACCTCAACGGCGGCGAGTACGACCTCAGCTCGAGCGCGGCCTACGTGCAGGACAGCTGGGCGGTCACCCCGAACCTCACCCTCAACCTGGGAGTGCGCTGGGAGGCCTACGAGAACAAGAACGGCCTTGGCGGCGCCTTCATCGAGACCGACGACCAGTGGGCGCCGCGCCTCGGCGCCATCTGGGATCCGTCCGCTGCAGGGCGATCCAAGCTCTTCGCGAGCGTCGGCACCTACCACCTGCCGGTCTCGGCCATGGTCAACATCTACTACGCCGGAGCGCTCTTCAACACCACGACCTGGTATGCCTTCGACGGGGACGTGGCGGATGACGGCTCGCCGGTGGCGGTCGGGGAGCAGCTCGAGCGCTTCAACTGGGCGGATGGGGTGACGCCGGACCCGCGGGAGAGCTCTCGGACAACTTCGAGCCGATGGCCCAGAACGAGCTGACCGTCGGCTACGAGCGCAGCTCGGCATCGACTGGAGGGTCGGCGTGCGCGGCGTGGCTCGGTGGTACGAGCAGGTGATCGAGGACTACACCATCTACCAAGGGCTGTGGACCACCTACGGTGTGGCGTGCCTGGACCCCGAGCTCATCGGCACCGAGGCCTATTGCTGGGACGGCGGGTGGCGGCTCGGCAACCCCGGCCGCGACTTCGAAGGCTGGTACGACGTCGACGGCGACCGCGAGCTCGACCGGGTCGTCGTGCCCGCTGAGGCGCTCGGCTACCCCTCCGCCGAACGCGACTACTACGCTGTGGAGCTGAGCGTCGGTCGCCGCTTCGCAAACAACTGGATGCTCAACGGTTCCTACACCTGGTCCCACCTCTACGGCAACTACGAGGGCACGATCAGCGACGAGTCGGCCAACGCGCTCGCCGGGATCAACCAGTCCTTCGACTACCCCTACATGATGGAGCACGGGAGCGGCGACCTGCCCGGCGACCTGCGCCACATCTTCAAGCTCTACGGGGTCTACGCCTGGGACTTCGGGCTCCAGCCCGGTGGCAACCTGTTCTTCCAGACCGGCAGGCCGATCGCCTCCTACGGCCGCCATCCCAGCGACCCCTGGGCGGCGGCGACCAACTACCGCTCGTTCTACACCGGCGGCGAGCCGGCACCGCGCGGGAGCTACGGCCGCACCGACGCGGTGTGGGGGCTCGATCTGATGTTGAAGTACGACCTCCAGGCAGGAGGGATCGACTGGAGCGTGCGGCTCGACGCGTTCAACCTGCTCGACAACCACCACGTGCTCTGGGTCGACGGGTTGGCCGAATGGACGGTGAACGGGGTGCCGAACGACAACTGGGGCGAACCAGCCACCTTCCAGGCCCCGCGCTCCGTCCGCCTGGGTTTCGCGATGAGCTTCTAGTCGTTACCGGCTCCCAGCCGTGGCCCGCGGATACTCGGACAGGAAGGTCCGCAGGTGTCGGGTGTCCCGTTCTGTCGGCGCCTCGCTCCACTTTCGACGAATATGGAGCTTTGTCAATCCAGTCAAGGGTTCCAGTCGGGCACTGTGGCCCAGCCGGGGAACGGCCCGAGCTCGATCGTCCAGCCGGTGTCGGAGGCGGGATCGCGCACGGCGCGCAGGTTGGTCAGCGAGCGCAGCTTGGCCAGCAGCTCGTCGTGAGGCAGGGTGTGCAGCGGCGGCTTCGAGAGATCCGGCGCCGGCCACAGGCGGAGGGTGCCGTCCTCACCGGCCGAGGCCACCCAGCGCAGGTCGGGGGAGATGGCGAGGTTGTACACGTTGCCGGTGTGGCCCATCAGCAGGTGCGGCTCGCCGCCGTCGAGGCGGCCGACCCGGATGCTTCCATCGACGCTCCCGGCCGCAACCACTCTCCCCGTGGGGTCGAGGTCGGCCGACTCGACGTCGTCGCCGAAGCCCTCGATCGGCCGGATCGACCCGGTGGCGAGGTCGATCCGCCGGAAGGCCGCGCCGAGGTCCGAGCCATAGGCCCAGGTGATCGCGGTGCCGGCCGCCGAGCTTGCCCGCATGGGCCATGCACGTCTTCCCATCCCCCTCCACCACCAACTCGTGCGTTCCGGTGGCGAGATCCCAGCGGCGGAGGCCGCCCGAGCCCATGGTCAGCAGGGTCTGCTCGTCGAGGAAGTCGAGGCTGATGACGCCGCCCGCCAAGCCTGCCTGACTCTCGGGGTGGGGCAGATCGAAGCTCGTGCGGTCGCCGGTGGCGACGTCAACCACGTGAAGGGTGCACGGGCCGTCGCCGAGAAAGGTCGCGATCGCGACCCGCTCCCCGCTCGGGGAGATGGCCCCGGATTCGATCTGGCGTTCCTGGACAGGAACCACTTGACGGCACGGCCCACCATCGAGCGGCACGACCCAGGCATCGATTGACGAGACGACGAAGAGGAAGCGCCCCTCCGGGTCAAAGCGGATGTCGGCAACAGACCGACTCACCGGCAAGTGGAATTCCCGCACCTGCGACGGGTCTCCGCCCCCCACCGGCAGCAGCCGGACGCCCCCCTCCCAGCCCGTGGCCAGCCAGCGGCTGTCCGGGCTGAAGGTGAGCGCCTTTCGGGCGGGTGGAAACGGGTAGGCCTCGACGACGCTGGGGTAGGAGCGTGCGAGCGGCCAGAAGGTCAGGCGCCGGTGCGCGCGGAGGGTCGCGACGCACCAGTCGCCACTCGGGTGGAAGGCGAAACTCGGGAGATACCAGGAGCCGCTGCGTCGCAGCTCCAATGGACTCGATCCGGGCAGCCCGTCAAGCTCCCAAAGGTGCAGGGATTGCCTGTTCGGGCCAAAGGTCGCGAGCCGGCTCCCCGCCGTGTCCGGGATGGCCCGCTCCGCGCCGGCGGGAGCCCGGATAGTCCAGGCCCGGTTCGACCCGCCTTCACCGAAGGACCACAACCTCAGGTTGCCGGCCTCGTCACGGGCGAGGACGCCGGCATGCCCGAAGGACGCCAGGGACGCATCCGCGTCGAACATGTCGAGCAGCCTCTCCGGCCCTCTCCCACCGAACGGACGAAGCGACACCGCGTTGCCCCTCGCCACTATCCATCCCGAGCCGTCCGGTGCGGCGACGAAGTCCGAGAGGCCGGCGAGCTCCGTGGAGGACAGGACGTCGAGCAGCTCCTCCTGGCCGTCCGGCAGCTTCCAGGACTTGAGCTCCATCCGGCGACCGGTCTCCTCCCCATGCTCGATCTGGGCGAAGAGATGCCCGGGCGCCGCCCTCCAGTACCCGGTTGCACCGAAGTCGACGGTCCGAAGAAGAGCGCCGTCGGGGATCGACCAGAGCTGGACGCGATCGCCGGACTCAGGCCCAAGGACATCCGTCTGCTTGCCGGTGACGACGCAGATCCTCGGTGGCCCAGCTCGGGATATTCGAGGGTCTGGTGGAGTGCCCACCAAGCATCGTCGGGCCCTGGCCATCGACGGACCACACCCACACCGCGGACGAGAGGCCGCCCACGGCGACGTGGCGGCCGCCCGGGCTGAAGCTCACGGCCGGCAGCTGCTCCACGCCCATGTCGAGCTCGCGGGCCGGCGGTGCGGTCCAGAGCGCCCGCATCACGAGCTCGCGCGCCTCTTTGGTGTCCGCGACCTCGAGGCTTGCGGTGGTCAAGGCGAGCGCCTCGGTGGGGTCCGTGTCGAGCTGCACCTGGGCGAGGGCGAGCAGCTTGGCCGCCTCGGCGCGGCGGGTCTCCTGCACGCTGCGGCGCCACAGGCCGGTCACGACGGCGAGGACGCCAGCAGCGCGAGACTCCGCCGCCGCGGCGATCCGGCGCCGCCGCCGGCGGCGGGTCGCGAGCGACGCCATCGCCGCGGCAAAGGCCTCCTCGAGCTCGGTCAGCCCGCCCGGGTAGCGCTCCCGCCAGACCGGGTACTCCAGGTACGACGTCCCGGTCCACAGCAGGTCGTCCGGCCTGCCCCTCTCGTCCCAGAGCTGCGCCGCCTGGCGGAGCTGGTCGCGGAGCTGGGCCCCGTCCGCGTCCTGCGTCTGCCAGCGCACGAGCCGCGGCCACGCTCGCAAGCAGCGACTCGTGGACGATCTCGACCCGGTGGCGCGTCCCCTGGCCGCTTCGGCCGCCTCGTCCTCGAACGAGGTCAGCAGCCGCGCGTCGATCAGCGCCCGCAGCACCCCGCGCCGCCTCCCTCGCGCCGTCGCCGAACACCGACAGCAGCTCGTCGACCTCGCGCACCGCCCGCGTCCCCTGGGCCGTCACCAGGTTGCGGAACAGCTCGCGCACCATCGGCAGCCGCTCCGGCCCGATCGCCTCGAGCGTCGCCTCCGCGTGCTGGGCCAGCGCCCCGCCGACCCCGCCGATCCGCTCGTACGCCTCCCGCGTCAGCAGCCGCCGCTCGCGGTCCCGCAGCTCCCACAGCCGCGACACCGCGAACGCGAGCAGCGGCAGCGCCCCCCGCTCCGCCTCCACCTCCCCCACCATCTCGTCGACCAGCGACTCGCCCTCGAACCCGTACAGCCGCCGCGCCGCCGGCTCGGTCAGCGCCCGCCGCAGCTCGCGCCGGCCGGCGGCCCGATCGGGGTCAGGTCGCTGAAGATCGGCTCGAGCTGCGGGTGGCGGTGGCACTCGAGCAGGAAGTCGTCCCGCAGCACGAGCACCACGTGGATCCCGGCCGCGTCGACCAGCCGCCGCAGCAGCTCCACGAAGCGCTCCCGCACCGGCTCCGGGTTGAGGGTGAAGAGCTCCTCGAGCTGGTCCACCACCAGCAGCGCCTCGTCCCACCGCCCCCGCCAGCGCGCCGCCACCGCCAGCGCCATGTCCGGGTCGTGGAACGCCAGCAGCCGCCGCATCTCCTCGGCGTCGTCCATGCAGGTCCGGGCGCCAGGGCCCGCGCCACCGCCAGGAACGGCTCCTCGCCGGGCTGGCACACCACCGCCCGCCACCCCGGCGGCGCCCTGGCCACGACCCCGGCCCGCAGCAGCGAGCTCTTGCCGGCGCCCGAGGCGCCGATCACCGCCAGCAGCCGGCGGCTCGGTGATCTTGCGCCACAGCGCCGCGATCTCGGCCTCGCGGCCGAAGAAGTCCTCGGCGTCCGCCTCGGTGAACGGCGCGAGCCCCGGGTAGGGCGGCCGCTCGTCCGCTCGCTCCCGCGGCATCTCCGCCAGCACGCCGGCGTCGGCCCCCGCACCGGCGCCGAAGCTGACCTCCGCGATCAGCCGGTAGCCGCGCTTGGGGATGGTCTCGACGTAGCGGGGCTCTCGGCGTCGTCCTCGAGGGCTTCGCGGAGCTCGCAGACGCGCCCCACGATCGTGTTGTAGGAGACGAACTCGGTCTGCCAGACCGCGTCCTGGAGCTCGAGCGGCTCCACCAGCTCGCCCGCCCGCCCGGCGAGGAAGACGAGCACGTCCATGGCCTTGCGCTCGATCTGCACGACGCCGCCGCCGCGCGAGATCCGGTTCAGGCTCGGCTCGACCAGCCAGTCGCCGAGCCGAAAGCTGGCCCCAGCCTCGAGCGACCCTCTCGGTTTTCGTGGCCATTTTGGTCCGATTATACGGCGACGCACCCGCCCGCCAGCCACCGCCCGCCGGGATCGCGGGCGGCGCCAACCGGGATTCCCTGGCGGATCTCGGGCGCCACCGGTGCCTCAATCGCCACGGACCGCGGCAATCGGACCGGGATGCTGCGCCACCGGTGCGCCCCCCCCCCCCCCCCCCCCCCCCCCCCCCCCCCCTCATCCCCGTCACCCTGCGCCAGTGTCCCGGCACTCGTCCGAGTGCCGGGACGCGAGTCGAAGGGCCCCGGAATCCCGGTCCACGGCACGGTCACCGGCCACACCGACGTGTCGCCGGTCTCGAAGTTGTCCGCGAACAGGCCGGCGTTGCAGCAGGTGGAGGTCGGCGTAGGAGATCCAGTCGATCACGGTGTCCCAGTGGGAGTACCACAGGTGGTACGTCGACCCGTCGGTAAGATGACAGGCATGCGTACACAGGGTTGTCGCCCCTGGAAGAACGAGCACTGGGTTGCCCACTCGAACTCGTGCCAGTGGATGCCGTCAGCCCGAGTAGGCATAGCCGATGCTGTCCACCCCACAGGTGCCCAAGTGTGGTCCCCACGTACCACATGTGGTAGGTCAACCCGTCGGCGATGACGTACGGCGCACAACGTCCCTCTCCTTCCCAGCCTTGGGTCGGCTTCCAGCACCGGCTCCGGGTACTTCGTCCAGGCGATCCCGTCGTAGGATTCGGCGTACCCGATCCGCACGACCTGAGCCGAGTTCGCGCCCCCGTACCACATTCTGAGTAAAGGCGCCGCCATTGGCGATGACGGTGTTGGGGTGCACGACCCAGTCGTCCCATGACCCAGGGTCACCGACGTCGATCACTGGGTTGTCAACGTACTTCTCCCAATCGCAGCCGTCCGTCGACGTGGCGTAGCCGGCCCGTTCGATGCCGGGATACCCGCCCGAGTACCACATGTGGAACACTGCGCCGTCGTGCACGACCGCCGCTCCGAGGAGGGCCCCGGAGTCCCAGGCCCCCGGCGCCCCGCGGGTCAGACACGGGTTGCCCGGGTCCATGGTCCACACCACGCCGTCGGGCGAGGTGGCGTGGCCGATGTCGGTGGGGCCTGTGGTCTGGTCGGTACCGGAAAACCACATGTGATAGGTCGATCCGTCGAAGATGACATTGCTGAGCCAGTGGCCACCT
>CAVQXZ010000007.1:0-12854 GCA_963718055.1 uncultured Holophagae bacterium | reverse complement strand
GAAGGCGACGTACGGCAACGCCACGACGATGAACTTCGAGCACCCCCTGACCACACTGGTGTGGCTGACGTCGATCGTTTCGGTGGTCATCACGTACGTGGTGTCGTACCTGCTGATCCCGGATCTCGGCGACGGGACGCTCTGGTGGAAGCTGTCGACGGCGATTACGTGCGGCACGCTGGCCGGCGCGATCATCCCGGAACTGGTGAAGGTGTTCACGTCGACGACATCGGCCCACGTGAAGGAAGTCGTGACGTCGGCCCGCGAGGGCGGGGCGTCGCTCGACATCCTGTCGGGGCTGGTGGCCGGCAACTTCAGCGCCTACTGGCTGGGCCTCGCGATCGTGTCGCTGATGGGCATCGGATTCCTGGTCAGCGCGTCCTTCCCCGCCGAGATGATGCTGGCGCCGGCGGTCTTCGCGTTCGGTCTGGTGGCGTTCGGCTTCCTCGGCATGGGACCGGTGACGATCGCGGTCGATTCCTACGGGCCGGTGACCGACAACGCGCAGTCGGTCTTCGAGCTGTCGATGATCGAGACGCTGCCGAACATCAAGCAGGAGCTGAAGAAGAGCTTCGGCTTCGACGTCAACTTCGGCCAGGCCAAGGACCTGCTCGAGGCGGCCGACGGCGGCGGGAACACGTTCAAGGCGACGGCCAAGCCGGTGCTGATCGGGACGGCGGTGGTCGGGGCGACGACGATGATCTTCTCGATCATCATGATGCTGACCCACGGGCTGAAGCCGGAACTGGTGGCGAACCTGTCGCTGCTCCACGCGCCGTTCCTGCTCGGGCTGGTGACGGGAGGCGCGGTCATCTACTGGTTCACCGGGGCGTCCATCCAGGCGGTGTCGACCGGCGCCTATCGGGCGGTGGAGTTCATCAAGAAGAACATCAAACTCGAGAGCACGGAGAAGGCGTCGGTGGCCGACAGCAAGAAGGTCGTGGCCATCTGCACGCAGTACGCGCAGAAGGGGATGTTCAACATCTTCCTGACGGTGTTCTTCTCGACGCTGGCGTTCGCGTTCCTCGAGCCGTACTTCTTCATCGGCTACCTGGTGTCGATCGCCCTGTTCGGCCTCTATCAGGCGATCTTCATGGCGAACGCGGGCGGCGCGTGGGACAACGCCAAGAAGATCGTCGAGGTGGAGTTGAAGGAGAAGGGGACGGCGCTGCACGCGGCGACGGTGGTGGGCGATACGGTCGGCGACCCGTTCAAGGACACCTCGTCGGTGGCGATGAACCCGGTGATCAAGTTCACGACGCTGTTCGGCCTGCTCGCGGTGGAGTTGGCGGTCCAGCTGAAGGCGGAGGCGGGGAACGGCCTGGGCTGGACGCTGAGCGCGCTGTTCTTCCTGGTCTCGGTGGTTTTCGTCTGGCGGTCGTTCTACGCGATGCGGATCCCGGTGGAGAAGTAGAGGCTCGGCTCGCTCCCCCCCCTCGCTCGGGGTGCCCTGAGCGAGGCCGCGAAGCGACCGAGTCGAAGGGCGAGGCTCAGGGGGCCGGCCGGCGCGACGTCGCCGGCCGGCCGGCCCCTGGGAGGTGTTCAGCCCCGGGGACGCGCCGGCGGTTCGAACAGGTAGTTCCCCTCGAAGAAGGCGTCGGCATACCAGTCGATCGCCGCGCCGGGACCGAGCCGCATGTCGAGCTGGCGGCTGGCCACCACCAGTCGGCCGATCTGATCGAGCCGCGCCAGCACCTCCTCGCGCGGATACTTGCGCAGTCGCGCGTTGATCAGGTCCGCGTTCCTCTCGACCTGGAAGTCGAGCCGGCGCAGGATGGCGCCGATCAGTTCGCACCGGCGCGCGCGCCGGCCATCGTCGGCGGCACCGCCCTTGAACCGGAAGCTGATGTAGTTGCGCGAGCGCGAGTCGGAGCAGTGGGAGTCCACCGCCGCAAAGTGGTAGCCGATGCGCGAACTGAAGTTGCAGTAGGCCTCGGCGACGATCGCGTAGCTCCGGTCGCCGAGCCGCCGATGGTGGTCGCCATCGGTGGGCCCCATCATCGTCTCGGCCGCCACCGACAGGAAGCCGCTGACCGAGATCGGGCGCGGTTCCCACCACCGCAGACCCTGGTGCATCATGCCCTGGAGCAGCGCGCGCATCGGTTCCGATCGGATGTCCTCGCGCGTGGCATGCGGGCTCGAGACCTGTCCGAGGCCGCCGCCGATGTCGATCAGATAGAGCAGGAACGGCAGCCGCTCCTCCAGCTTGGTCGCCCGGTGCTGCGCGCTGGTGACGCGGTCGCTCATCTGGAACATCACGTCGAACGACTTCTCGTGCACGAATCGGGCGATGTCGTGGAAGCTCCCGCACCCCTGCGGCCGGAAGTTCCGACTCCGCGGATCGGTCAGCGTGAGGGGCACGACGTATCGGGCCACCTCGGCCAGGATCGCGTGCACCGGCGTGCCAAGCACGCTGCGATCGGCCTTCCGGGACGGGCCGGCCTCCAGCAGGCGGTCGGCCCGACCCTCGTAGACGCGCCCACCGTCCGCATCGACCGTCACCACCAGGTCGTCGGTCAGCAGTTCGGTGGCGTTTCGCGTGTCGAGCACCGTCGGCACGCCGAACTCCCGCGCGAGCGACGCCATGTGCCCGGTGCTCGCCCCGATGTCCGTGACAATCGCTGCCGCCCGGTCCATCACCTCCACATAGCGGGGCGAAGACTTCCGGGCCACGAGCACGGCGCCGGCCGGGAACGACGCCAGGCTGTCGTCGGCCGGGGGGCGCCACACGGGACCGCTGCCGCACCCGCGCGACGCGCCGATGCCGGTGAGGAGCAGCCGATGGCCGTCGACCGTCGCGGCGTGGCCATGCGGCTGCGCGATCTCGCCAACCTGGAGCGGGCGGGCCTGCAGCAGCACGACGCCCCCCTCGCGATCCACCGCCCACTCGACCTCCTGAGGCCGACCGTAGTGCGACGCCGCCCGGACGACGAGGTCCGCCAGGGCGCGCAGTTGATCCTCGGACAGGCAGAACCGGTCTCGCTGTTCCTGGGGCACCGCCGTGGTGGCGAGGCCGCCCTCGGCCGCGGGTTCCACCCGGTCGTCCTTGCAACCGAGCCGGCTCGCGAGGACCGCGTATGGCGCCGTATCGGCAACGGTCCAGGTGTCGGGGCTGACCGACCCGCTCACCGTGCCGACGCCGAGGCCCCAGCCTCCGTGGATCAGCATGCGGCCGGCGGCTGGATCGGTGGGATCCCTCGACGTCGCGACGCCGCTCGCGACGGCGTCCACCATCTCCATGCACAGCGCGCCCATCGGCAGATCGTCGTCCGGGATGCCGTGGACGCCCCGGTAGAAGATCGCCTGAGGCGAGTAGAAGCTGGCCACGACCTCTTTGTAGGCGTCGGCGATGCCGTCGCGACCGACGTTGAGCACGCTGGTGTACTGGCCTGCGAACGACATGTCGCCGTCCTCACCGACCGCGCTCGAGCGCACGGAGACGAGCGGCTCGCGGCCGAGGCGATCGCTCAACTCGTGGTAGGCGCCGAGGATCGCCTCCTGCAGCGGGCGCGGCACCTGGGCGTCGAGGATCCGCTGCCGGATCTCCCGGCTGACGTCGGCCGCGGCCGCGGCATCGCCGGGTTCGCTGTCGGCCTGCAGCGCGCGGATCTGTTCGGCGAGCCGGTTGTGGGCCAGGAACCTGACGAACGCCTCGGTCGAGATCGCGAACCCGTCGGGAATCGGCAGGTGGATGCGGTTGCAGATCTCGCCGGCGTGCGCGCTCTTGCCACCGACGGCCTCCGCGGAGCCGGCGTCCAGTTCAGAGAGGTCGTACACGAGCCGCGACGGATCGGCGACGGCCGGCCGCGAACGCTCGAGCGCCGCCTCGATCTGCTTCTGCAGCGACCCGAAGACCAGGTGGAGTTCCTGGTACCGCCGGACCGACAACTGGTCGAGGCAGGTGATCATCCGGTAGGCGTGCGTGGCGGCGGCGACGACGCGGGCGCGGATGTAGGTCATGCCGAACGGCAGATCGCCGGTGAGCTTCCGCTCGATGTCGGTGATGATCTCGAGCAGTTCGTCGTTGGAAGTGGTCAGGTCCTTGAAGGTCAGATACTCGAGCGACAACTCCGTCCTCGAATCCCGCCGGACCTCCAGCGGGTGCCACTGGTGCCGCCCCGTCACGCGTCTCAGCCACTGCGCCAGCCTCATCTCACGTCGCCTCCCGCCCCGAGGTCGGGTCCCCTCCCGCCACGATCAGGCAGGCCTCCTTGCGGCGGCCTCCTCGATCTGTTTCTTCTCGTACGCGTCCTCGATCTTGGCGAGAACGTCCTCGATGTCCACCGGCTTCAGCAGGTAGTCGGTGGCGCCGAGCCTGATGCCCTCGACGGCGGCCGTGATCGACGCGTTCCCGCTCACGAGCACCACACGGACGGTCGGGTGCAGCCGCCTGATCTCCTTGAGCACCTCCAGCCCGTCCTTGCCCGGCATCCAGACGTCGAGGAGCACGACGTCGAAGGGGCGCGCCTGGAGGCGCTCGAGGGCGCCCTGGCCGTCGAGGGCGCCCTCCACGTCGTAGCCTCTGGCAGCCAGGCGCTTCGACAGCGTTTCGACGAACCGGGCCTCGTCATCGACCAGCAGCAGCTTCACGGCGCTCATGTGGTGTCCTCGTCTCTGCAGGCGTCCCAGCGATCGGCAGTGTGACATGAAACGCGCTGCCGACGCCCGGCGTACTCTCGGCGTCGAGCCGCCCGCCGATCCGCTGCACGATCCACATCCCGATCGTCAGGCCGAGTCCTGTCCCCTGTTCTTCCCCTTTCGTCGTGAAGAAGGGCTCGAAGATTCGGGCGAGCAGTTCGGGCGGCATGCCGTGCCCGGAGTCGGCCACGGTGGCCCGCACGGCGTCGCCGACGCGCGCGGTTGTGATCGTGAGCGTGCCGCCGGTCCCCTTCATGGCGTCCAGCGCGTTCTTCATCAGGTGGAGGAGGACCTGCCGGAGTTCGGCGACGCTGCCCGCCACCGGCGGCAGTCCAGCCGCCAGGCGCTTCTCGACGCGGACGCCCGTGGCGACCAGCTCCGTCTCGACCAGGTACAGCGTCTTGGTGAGCAGGGTGTTCAGGTCGACCTCGCCGGAGGCCGTGTCGGAACCGCGGGTCCACGTCAGCATGCGCCTGGCGATCCCCCGGCAGCGGCCGATCTGGATCTGGAGCTGTTCGACCGACGAGGTCACCTCGTGGCGGATGATCTGGGCGTCGGTGTCGGTGCTGGCCAGCAGATCCTGCAACCAGCCGGCCTCCTCGTTCATGATGGCCAGCGGGTTGTTCAAATCGTGCGCGATGCTGCACGCGGCTTCGCCGAGCGAGGCCAGCTTCGACAGCCGCGCGAACTCCTGGTAGAACGCGTCCCGCTGGCGGACGATGGCCCGGAGCTGCTGCACGAGCCGAACGCTCACCCACGAGGCCGCGACGGCGGACGCGGCGAACGCCGCGATCACGAAAACCGAGAGGCTGCCGGAGAACGGAGTCGTGGCGCCGAGCGACAGAGCGACGGCCAGAACGAAGAACACCAGCGGCGGAACCACCGACGCCCAGACGGCGTGGCGGACGCCGGCGGACGCGTCCGGTCGCCACAGGTTGAGCGAGCGGACGTCCTTCACGGGTGGCCTCTCCGGATCATTGCTTGACGCCCTGCCGCGGGCACAGCTAGATTATGCCTGCTTTCTGGTGCGAGCGCCGAGGTTGTCGGAGGATCGGATCATGACTGCTCGTCGGATCGTGCGATCGGCGGCGGTGCTCGCGGCGGTATCCCCGTGGCTGCTGGTGGCCGGCATCCATGCGGCGGGCGGTGAGAGCCAGGGGGCGCTGGTCCACGTGGCCGACACCCGCCATCTCACCGGCGTCAGTCTCTATTTCGCCAACCTCTACAACGTCGATCGCCTGCTCTTCACCGTCGTTTCGGTTGGCCTGACGGGGATGCTGGGGCTCGGGCTCGGCCTGCTCATGGACGTCGTCGTCGGCCTGATCGGCCTCGACCTCAACAGACGCGAAGCCAGGGAGTAACCACCCTCATGTGGGACTGGTTCCTCGTCACGCTGCCGATCTCGGGTGTTGCGATCAACGGGTTGCTGCTCGTGCTGCTTGGCGTCGGGGTCGGCGTTCTGGGCGGCTTCCTGGGCATGGGCGGCGCCTGGATGGTCACGCCCGCGCTGAACATCTTCGGCTTTCCGATGCCGTTCGCGGTGGGCACCGACCTGTGCCACATGGCGGGCGAGTCGATCATCTCCACACGCCGCCACGCGAAGTTCGGCAACGTCGACGTGAAGCTGGGCCTGACGATGCTCGCCTTCGACGTCGTCGGCATCGAGTGCGGCGCCAGGCTCGTGATGCTCCTGGAGCGTTTCGGGCTGGCCGGCCCTGTCATCCGCTGGGTCTACGTCGTCCTCCTGTTCCTGATCGCGTGGCTCGTCTTCTACGACTACTTCAAGGAACGGGCGATCCGCCGCCGTGCCGTGAGCGAGATCGCGCCGGCGACCGGGGCCGTTCAATGGCACTTGACGCTGCACAAGATCAAGCTCAGACCGGTGGTGCGGTTCCCTGTGGCGCAGGTGGAGTGCTCGGTCTGGCTCCCCGCGGCCGTGGGATTCGTGGTCGGCCTGCTGGCGGGGTTCCTCGGCATCGGGGGCGGCCTGCTGATGATGCCGGCGCTGGTCTACCTGATCGGCGTGCCCACCTTCGTGGCCGTCGGGACCGACCTGTTCACCGTGATGCTGTCGGGGTTCTACGGCGCGGCGACGTACTCGATGAAGGGCCGGGTGGAGATTCTCGCCGTGCTGCTGATGCTGATGGGGGCGGCTCCGGGCGCCCAGATCGGGACGATTGCCACGAAGTACATCCGCGGATACAAGATCCGCCTCATCTTTGCCATCACCGTCGTGTGCGCGATGGTGTCGGTCATCCTGAAGCAAGTGGGCTACGACACGGCGGCGGCGTGGACGGTCATGGCGGCCGTGTCGGTCATCACCGGCGTGATCGTGGTCGGCATGGTCCGAGGGGCGGCGCGTGAGCTGGCCGCCCGCAGGGAGGAGAGGGCATGACCCGGATGGCCGTCGTGCTGATGGTCGTCGCCCTCGTATCGGCGTCGGGCTGCGTGGCCACCGCCCCGGTGATCCAGGGCAACGTCGTGGCGGTGGAGCAGGGCGGCGGCGTGCTGCAGGTCCAGGACGAAGACGCCCGGGATCGTCCGCCGCTGCCGCTCGACATCCGCACCGCGGAGATCGGCGTCACGCCAAGAATCGGCGACCGCGTGCGCATCGTGTACGAGGCGGGGCCGGCCTCGAACCGGGCGCTGCGCGTGATGAACCTCTCCCAGCACCAGTCGGACAAGTAGGGCGCGCCTCACCGGAACGCCCCTGCCGCCTGGCAGGAGCCGGGCGCTGACCCGAGCCGGGCGGTGCCTTCACGGAGGCCGCCCCAGGGTGCTACACTGCCAGCCACCGATGCCGTGTGATCCTGTGAGCGCGACGGCGCCCGCCGGCGGGATGGTTCCGTCCGACCCGCCGAACTTCGATACCGCGATGGCGCATCTCTACCGGGGCGAGATGCATCGCATGGCCACGTGGCGCCAGCGCCTGGACATCACCACGAACTGGGCGATGGTCATGGCCCTGGGCATGACGACCTTCACGCTCGGATCGGAACGCACGCCGCCGTACATCCTCCTGCTCGGCCTGGCCGCGGTGGCCATGTGCCTGGCCATCGAGGCGCGGCGGTACCAGTTCCTGCACACGAGCATCTGGCGCCTGCGCCTGCTCGAGCACCACTACTTCGGCGGCATGTTGGGGTCGGAGCCAGATCGGGACCGCTCGTGGCGCGAGCGCCTGGCCGCCGATCTCGCCGTCCCGGCGAAACGAGTGGGGCTGATCAGTGCGGCCCGGCTCCGCCTCCGGCGGAACTACCTGATGCTGTATTACTTCATCACTGCGGCCTGGCTCACCAAGGTCTTCATCCATCCGGCGAGCCCGCAGTCGGTCGAGGAGTTCTACCGGCGGTTGGCGGTGGGCGACCTCATCCCGAGCTGGTTCGTCGTCCTCTCGGCCGGAGCGTTCGTCCTGGGGTCGACCGCGCTGGCCGTGAGCTCACCGAGCGAGGAGACCGTCGAGCGCCGCACGATCTCCCCGTAGTCCCGTCCCCAGCCGCCGAGTCCACCTCACTCGCCACCCGAGACCCGCCGGAGACGGGAATCCTGCATACTCGACTAATGCCATAGACTATATGGGACGACTTCTAAATGTAAGCAAACACTTGACATAGCGGCTCTCTGGCCGTAACGTTCGACCGTGTTCGTGGTGGCGCCACCCGGAGCCGGAGCGATGCGGCCGCCCGGGAATCCGGGGGGGCTCCCCGCGCCAACCTCTTACTGACTCCCAGCAGGACGGTCTTCTATCAGGAGGTAGTGGAATGCCAAGTTACGTGAACCCCGACAAGTGTGACGGGTGCAAGGCGCTGGACAAGACCGCTTGCCAGCACATCTGTCCCAACGACCTCATGCTCCTGAACAAGGAGACGATGAAGGCGTACAACCGCGACGTCTCGATGTGCTGGGAGTGCTACAACTGCGTCAAGATCTGCCCGACACAGGCCGTCGAGGTTCGGGGCTACGCCGACTTCGTGCCCCTTGGGGCCACCGTGACTCCGCTGCGGTCGACCGACTCGATCATGTGGACGGTCAAGTTCCGCAACGGCATGGTGAAGCGCTTCAAGTTCCCCATCCGCACCACAGCCGAAGGCAAGGCCGTCCCCGACGGCGGCTTCGACACCAAGGCGGACCTCAACAATCACGTGCTGTACACCGAGCCGGCCTCGACCGGCCTTCCGGAAGTGTACACCCTGAAGCAGTAGGGCATGGGGAGGCTACAGATGGCGAATTTTGAAACCGTTGTCGTTGAGACAGATCTCCTGATCCTCGGGGGCGGCATGGCGGCGTGCGGGGCCGCGGTCGAAGCCGCGTACTGGGCGAAGCAGAACGGCCTGAAGGTGACCCTGGTCGACAAGGCCGCCGTGGACCGCTCCGGCGCCGTGGCGATGGGCCTGTCGGCCATCAACCAGTACGTCGGTTTGAAGGACGGCAAGAACACGGTCAAGGACTACGTCGACTACGTGCGCAACGACCTGATGGGCGTCACGCGCGAGGACCTCGTGGCCAATATCGCCCGCCACGTCGACTCGACGGTGCACCTGTTCGAGAAGTGGGGCCTGCCGATCTGGACGGACGAGAAGGGCGGGTACGTCCACGAAGGCCGTTGGCAGCTCATGATCAACGGCGAGTCCTACAAGGTGGTCGTGGCCGAGGCGGCCAAGAACGCCCTGCTGGAGAGCGGCGTCGGGCAGATCTTCGAGCGCGTGTTCATCGTCGGTCCGTTGATGGACGGAGACAAGTGCGCCGGGGCCGTAGGCTTCTCGGTGCGCGAGGACAAGTTCTACGTGTTCAAGGCGAAGGCCACCCTCGTGATGATGGGCGGCGCGGTCCACGTCTTCAAGCCCAGGAGCTCGGGCGAGGGCCTCGGCCGCGCCTGGTATCCGCCGTGGAACTCCGGCTCCTCGGCCTACTTCACGCTGAAGGCCGGCGCCGAGATGACCTGCCAGGAAGTGCGCTTCATCCCGGTCCGGTTCAAGGACGCGTACGGCCCGGTGGGCGCGTGGTTCCTGCTCTTCAAGTCGCGCGCGACCAACGCCATGGGCGGTGAGTACATGGTCGAGCGCAAGCCCGAACTCGAGAAGTGGGGACCGTACGGCCGCGTGAAGCCGATCCCCGCCAACCTGCGCAACTACCTCGGGATGCTCGACGTGCTGCAGGGCAAGGGCCCGATCTTCATGAGGACCGAAGAGGCGATGCAGAAGATCGCCGACACCCTCAAGGACGATCCGAAGGCCTACAAGAAGAAGATGAAGGAGCTCGAGACCGAGGCGTGGGAAGATTTCCTCGACATGACCATCTCCCAGGCCATCCTCTGGGCCGCCACCAACGTGCAGCCCGAGGAGAAGAGTTCCGAGATCGCGGCGGCCGAGCCGTACTTCATCGGATCGCACTCCGGCGCCTCGGGCGCGTGGGTCAGCGGTCCCGAAGACCTGCAGACCGACGAGACCAAGAAGGAGTACTTCTGGGGCTACGCGCACATGGCCACTGTCAAGGGCCTCTTCTGCGCGGGTGACGCGTCGGGCGCGTCCAGCCACAAGTTCTCGTCCGGCTCCCACGCCGAAGGCCGTATCTGCGCGAAGGCCGCGGTGAAGTACATCGTCGACAACAACGCCGCGCCGAAGGTGGACCCGGCCGAGATCGAGGCCCTGAAGGCCGAGATCCTCAAGCCGCTCGACACCTTCGCCCAGTTCAAGGGCGCGACGACCGACCCCGACATCAACCCGAACTACATCAAGCCGCGCATGTTCATGTTCCGGCTCCAGAAGCTGATGGACGAGTACGCCGGCGGCGTCAGCTCGGGCTTCAGCACCAACAAGGCCCAGCTCCAGCGCGCGCTCGAGCTGCTCGCCTTCCTCAAGGAAGACTCCGCGTCGCTGGCGGCCGAGAACCACCACGAGCTGATGCGGTGCTGGGAGAACGTCCACCGCATGTGGCAGGCCGAGGCCCACGTCCGCACGGTGCTCTTCCGCGAGGAGACGCGCTGGCCCGGGTACTACTTCCGCGCCGACAAGCCGACGATCGATCAGGAGAAGTGGCTGGTGTTCGCCAACTGCAAGTACGACCCGAAGACCCAGACTGGGAGATGCTGACCAGGCCGATTCTGCACATCTACCCGCAGCCCAAGGAGCACGAGCTGCTCGGCGGCTAGTCATTCCTCCGTTCCCGGTCGAGGGGTCCCGGGGCGTGCGCCCCGGGGACCCCGCCGGATTCCGCGGGTCGAGCCATGCACACCGAGCGCACCATACGCTGCCCCCATTGCGACGCGCCCCTCGTGCGCTGGGAAACCCGTCCCCTGGCGAGCTGGGCCGGGGAGTTCCAGTGGGTCTGCTTCAACGACGCGTGCCCCTACTTCGTACGGGGATGGGTGTGGATGCAGCAGCGGTTCAACGTCAACGCCTCGTACCGGCACCGGCTGGATCCCGCCACGGGCGAGACCGGGCCCCTTCCGGTCTGGTCCGCCGACGCGCTGCGCAGCGGCATCCTCGGCGAGGAGGCCACCTGACATGGCGACTGACCCCACCGTTCAAACCAGCATCCTCACCGAGTACCCGCGGATGTCCCCGGACGACTCGTTCACGTTCCAGTGTCATCAGGGCCTCGAGTGTTTCACCCGCTGCTGCCGCGACGTGTCGATCGTCCTGACGCCCTACGACGTCCTGCGGCTGAAGCGCGCGGGGCTCGATTCCACGGAGTTTCTCCGCCGCCACACCATCACGCCGTTCACCGCCGATCAGAAGTTCCCCGCCGTCCTCCTGAAGATGGACCCGGAGACCAAGGCCTGCGGTTTCGTCGGGCCCGAGGGGTGCGGCGTCTACCGAATCGGCCGTGGGCCTGCCGGATGTACCCGCTCGGGGTGGCCGAGCCGCGGGAAGCACGCCGACCGACCGCGCGTTCCACTTCCTGCTCCGCGAGGATCTGTGCCACGGCCACGACCAGGGCCGACGCTCACGGTGCGCGAGTGGCTCGGCGACCAGGGCATCGAGCAATACGACATGATGGGCGCCTCGTTCAAGGCGCTCATGCTCCACGAGTTCTGGGACAAGACCGACGGCCTGACGCCGCAGCAGATGGAGATGTACTACATGGCCTGCTTCGACCTCGATCGGTTCCGGCGCTTCGTGTTCGAGAGCCGGTTCCTCCAGACGTTCGAGGTCGACGAGGCCCGGGCCGAGGCCATGCGGACCACGACGAAGACCTCCTCGATTTCGCCATGCAGTGGCTGCGGTTCAGCCTCTTCAACGAGGCGTGCATGAGGATCAAACCGGCGGTGCTCGACGCCAAGCGACAGGCGATGGCGGCAGACGCCCGGTAGCAGGGGGAGCGTGGGGACAGCCATGACGGACGCGCAGGTTCACACACTCGGCGGCAAGCCCATCCTGGTGATCGGGGGCGGGATCCGCCGGGACCGCCGCCGTCGAAGCCGCCGAGGCCGGCTGCCAGGTCATCCTCGTCGAGGCGCTGCCGTATCTGGGCGGGCGCGTCGTGCGCAGCTACAGGTACTTCCCCAAGCTCTGCCCGCCCGGGTGCGGCCTGGAGATCAACTTCAAGCGGATCAAGCACAACGCCGCCATCCAGGTGCTCACCCAGGCCAGCGTCGAGCAGATCAGCGGCACGCCGGGCGACTACGAGGCGACCATCGCCGTCGCGCCCCGCTTCGTGACCGGTGCCTGCACGCTCTGCGACAAATGCGCGCAGGCCTGTCCGGCCGACACCCCGACGAGTTCAACCTGGGCCTGACCTCCACCAAAGCCGCCTACCTGCCGCACCGCCTGGCCTTCCCGGCCGCCTCGTGATCGACCCCCGTGCGCGGCGCGACGGCTGCACTGCGTGCCGGGACGCCTGCAAGTACGGCGCGATCGATCTCGACCAGCAGGTGGAGCGCCGGGTTGTGAGGTCGCCGCCGTGGTGGCCGCGACCGGCTGGGCGCCCTATGATGCCGCGAAGCTCGACACGCTCGGCTTCGGCCGGTTCCCCAACGTCATCACCAACGTCATGATGGAGCGCTTCGCGGCGCCCGACGGCCCCACCAAGGGCCGTCTGCCCCCCCTCCGACCACCAGCCGCCCGCGTCGGGGCCTTCGTCCAGTGCGCCGGCTCGCGCGACGAGAACCATCTCCCGGACCGTTCGGCGGTCTGCTGCCTCCCCTCGCTCAAGCAGGCCACCTACGTCCACGACCAGCATCCGGAAGCGCCGGTGTCGATCTTCTACATCGACATCAG
>CAVQXZ010000006.1:0-1371261 GCA_963718055.1 uncultured Holophagae bacterium | reverse complement strand
CGTCGATCACACGGGAGGCGACTCATGAACACGATCATTCCGCGCTGGGAGTGGCGCACCTTCGGGACGGCGTTCGGAGCGGCCGATGCGGAGTTCGCCGCGCTCGCGACCGAGAAGGTCGAGGAGAGCGACGAGATCTACCTGCTCTCCCCGCTGACCGACGCCAACGTCAAGATCCGCGCCGAGCTGATGGACCTCAAGACCCTCGAGCAGATCAGCGCTAGCCGGCCTCGAGCAGTGGCGGCCCGTGATGAAGGCGAGCTTCCGACTCGGATGGGCCGATGTCGGCACGGTCTGTGCGGCGCTCGGGGTGCCGCCGCCGGCCGGCCGGGACGCCTTCACGCTGGACCAGCTCGTGGCGAAGCTCGGCGCGCCGGGGCTCGGGGTGCGGGCAGTGGCGGTCCACAAGCGCCGCTTGCGCTACACGATCCACGGCTGCATGTCGGAGATGACCGAGGTGGTCGCCGACAGGCACGCCGGTGCGCACGGTGGCGATCGAGTCGGAGGACGCCGGCCGGGTGGTCGAAGCGGTGCACGAGATGGGCCTCTCCGGTCTTGCGAACATCAGCTACCCGCGCGGGCTCAAGGCCGTCGTCGGCATGAAGGGCTGAGGGGGCCGCCATGCCGGTCTACGCGGTCATCGATGTCGGGACCAACTCGGTCAAGTTCAACATCTCCGAGCGGCGGCCGGACGGTGAGTGGTGCACCATCGTCGACCGGGGCGAGGTGACGCGGCTCGGCGAGGGCATCGCGGAGACCGGCGACATCGCCCCTGCCGCGATCGAGCGGACCGTGGAGGCCATCGCCGGCATGGCCGACGAGGCGAAGCGGCACCAGGCGTCAGCCCTGGTCGCGGTTGGCACCATGGGGATGCGGACCGCAGGGAACAGCGAGCACTTCATCACCCGCGTGCGGGAGCACTGCGGCGTCGCCATCGAGGTCGTCCCCGGGCAGGAGGAGGGGCGGCTCGCCTACCTCGCCGTCAAGTCCGGCCTCGGCCTCGCCAAGGGACGGCTGGTGATCTTCGACACCGGCGGCGGCAGCACCCAGTTCACTCTTCGGCCACGGCGACGTGGTCGACGAGCAGTTCAGCCTCAACATCGGTGCGGTCCGCCTGACCTCGCAGCACGCCCTCGGCGGCGTGCTGGCCCCGGCGCAGCTTGAGTCGGCGCTGGCTGCGATTGCCGGCGAGTTCAGCCGCCTGGACGGCTCCGTCGCCGGAGGCTCTGGTCGGCATGGGCGGCGCGATGACCAACATGACCGCGGTGATGCACGGCCTCGCCGTGTACGACCCCGAGGTGGTGCAGGGCTCGCGCTTACCCGCGCGAGGTCGAGCGCCAGATCGAGCTCTACCGCTCCCGCGACGTCGCGGCGCGCCGGCAATCGTGGGCCTGCAGCCAAGCGTGCCGACGTCATCCTCGCCGGGGCCTGTGTGGTGCGGACCGGTCCTGAACTCGGCCGGGTGCTTTGTGGTAGCGACCGCGGGCTGCGCCACGGGTTGCTGGTCGACCGCTTTTCGTGACCGGCTCGCCGGCTTCGGGGCCTGCTTCACGGGCCTCTCGTGGCCGGCTTCTTTGCCAGCTTGGCAAAGAAGTCCAGCGCCCAGCGCGTCTTGGCCTGCTGGTTGTCGTCGCGCTCGGCGCCGACCTCGGCGAGGAAGGCCATGAAGCCGAAGTAGATGACGGCGGCCTGCGCGGCCGGAGCCTTGACCGAGACCTCCATGATCTGCTCGCCGTCCGGACGCCGCCACAGCTCGACCGTCAGCGGCCAGGGCAGGGCCGGCTCCGCGAGCTTCCAGCGGAAGGCCTGGACCGGACCAGGGCGACCAGCTTCGAGTAGTCGAGCTTGCGGTGGGCCATGGCGAGCAGGAAGATGAGCTGCTCCTCGGTGAACAGGCGGCCGATCCGCTCGTCTCCCGCCGCCACCTTCTTGATCAGACCCTTTTCGACCGGCATGGTCAGCGAGGCGGAGGTCACGACTCCCGGTCGCTGGCGTCGGCCTCGATCTTGAAGCCCTTGTGGGTGGCCCAGCGCTTGGGAATCTCGCTCGGCGACGACCGGGCGAAACTTGATCGTGCTGTCGTGCTTGCCGCCGACCACGCGCCGGGCGCGCGCGATGACCCCGGCGCTCGAGCAGGGCGAGATCCGGGGTGTCGAAGAAGTAGATGAAGCGATCGGCCTGCTTGGCGGGATCCGGTGTAGCGCTTGAGGGCCGCCTTTGACCTGCTGCGGCGGAATGGTGGCCTTGACCTCGACGAAGCCCGCGCCGGCGATCGCCGTGGCCGCGCGTCCTTTGGTTCCGCTCCTCGGTTTTTCACGATGTCCATTGTGCGGTCCTCCAGTGGGGGTCCAACCCCTGATGGTAGACCGCGCGCGCTGCCCAGCAATCCGAATTTACCGGGGGTCAGGAGGTCCGCCGCTCTCCACACCGGACCCGGGCTGGGCTATCCTGCGCCCCAAAGCAGCGCCGGCCGGCGCGGGGGAGGACAGAGCATGAGACTTCTTCGTCGACGCCCTCAGGAGCCATCCCGAGCTTGCCGTGTTTCTGACCCTCGCCGTGGGCTTTCTCCTCGGCCGCCTGAAGATCAGGAACTTCTCGCTTGGCACCGTCGTCGGCACGCTGCTCGCCGGCGTTCTCATCGGCCAGCTCGACGTCGAGGTCCCGACGAGGTGAAGACCGTCTTCTTCGACCTCTTCCTGTTCGCGACCGGCTACAAGGTCGGCCCGCAGTTCTTCCGCGGTCTGAAGAAGAACGCCGTTCCCCAGGTGCCCTCACCCTCGTGCTTTGCGTGACCTCGCTCGCGGTGGCGTTCACCGCCGCGAAGCTCCTCCGCTACGACCGCGGCACCGCGGCCGGCCTCCTCGCCGGGGCGTTCACCGAGTCCACGGTCATCGGCACCGCCGGCGACGCGATCAACCGCCTCGACCTCCCCCCGAGCAGAAACAAGAGAGCTGAACAACATCCCGATGGCGTACGCGGTGACCTACCTGGTCGGCACCGTGTTCGTGGTCTCGTTTCTCTCCAACCTCGCCCCCGCGCCTCTTGCGGGTCGACCTCGCGCCGAGAGCCAGAAGCTCGCGTCCGAGTCGCGGGCGCCGCCGAGGGGGAGCCCGGCGTCGAGTCCGGCTACCACCGCTGGGTGCTGCGCGCCTTCCGGGTGGAGGACCCGACTCTCGACGGGCGGACGTCGCCGAGCTGGAGGCGAGGTTCGGCACCGAGCGGGTCTTCGTCGAGCGGATTCGGCAGCGGCAGGAGCTCGTCGACGCCGCGCCCGAGACCGTCATCCGAACGGCGACGTGTCGCCGTGATGGCGCTGCGCGGGGTGATCGTCGACGCCACTACCGCCATTGGCCGGGAGCTGGACGACCGGGAGCTTCTCGACCTCCCGGCCGCGGTCCTGGACGTCGTCCTCACCAACCAGGCGGTCACCGAGGTGCCGCTCGGCGAGTTGGCCGCGCTGGCACGGGCGCGGGATCGGCCTGCAGAAGCTGATGCGCGCCGGGCAGGAGATCCCGTTCGCGGCGGGCACGACCTTGAACCGGGGCGACATCCTCCAATCGTCGGGCCGCAGCGGCACGTCGAGCGCGTCGGCCGAGCTGCTCGGCTACGCCGACCGCCCGACCAGCGCCACGGACATGGTCTTCGTCGGCCTCGGCATCGTGCTGGGCGGGCTGTTCGGGCTGCTCTCCATCACCGTCGGCGGCCTCACCCTCACCCTGACGTCGAGCGGCGGCGCGCTCGTCGGCGGTCTGGTGTTCGGCTGGCTACGGGCAGTGCGTCCCACCTTCGGCCGCATCCCCGAGCCCGCGCTGTGGGTCTTCGACACCGTCGGCCTCGCCACCTTCATCGGCGTGGTCGGCCTCGATGCCGGCCCGACCTTCGTCGACGGGCTGCGCCACACCGGCGTCAGCCTGGTCTTCGTCGGCCTCGCGGTGGCGATCACCCCGCACCTGGTGGCGGTCCTGTTCGGCCGCTACGTGCTGCGGATGAACCCGGTGATCCTGCTCGGCGCCTGCTCCGGGGCGGGGACGAGCACCGCCGCCTGCGCGCCATCCAGGACGCGGCCGGCAGCAAGCTGCCGGTGCTCGGCTACACGGTGCCGTACGCCATCGGCAACATCCTGCTGACCGCCTGGGGCCCGGTCATCGTCGCCCTCATGTCGTGATCCGGACGGCGACGTGGCCACGCAGATGACAGCAGTTGGGCCGGCCAATGACCGTCGCTTCGGATGGAGCTGACCTCGGAAGCGAGCTCTTCCTCCCGTCGTGGGCCACACTCAGATTGTGAGAGCCGTTCGGATCCTGGCAGTGCTTCCCGCCGTGGTGACATAAACGTAAACGTGCCATAAACGTGCCAGGCACTGTGGTTGATGTTTGACTCGCTCGTCGCCCCCGTCGTGGCCCTCACCGCTCGCCGAAGCTGTCGATGACGGCGGCATCGACCGCCTTGACCACTGCACTGAAACCCTCGTCCTCAACTCGCCTCGCCGCCGCTCGACTCACCAGCCGGCTGGCCGTCTCCATGTACTTCTCGAGCCCGCGCGCCACCTCCTTCACCTGAAACCCGTAGAGCACCACCGCCACCCAGGCCACCGCCTCCCGCGCCTCCACCACCACCGGTGACCGCTGGCTGCTCCGCAGATCGTCGAGCGTCAGACCCAGGCGCCTCGCGCCACACCGCAGTAGCTCCTCGAGATCGACCCATGGCCGCGGCGCCGCCGTGTTCCGCCCCGTCCATCCCGATCAGCGGCCGCTCCGTGTCGAGATCGAGCTCATCCTCCTCCTTTCTCGACGGCCGTCCCAGGCGCCACCACGGCAAGCGCCCCGGACCCTCGCCCATCCATTCCGCCCCCTCAGCAGCCTCCATCGCGCGACGGTAGTGGGCCAGCGCCGCCCGCCTCGTCTCCTCGAAGGCTGCCAGGGTCTCGTCCACGTCGACCAGCCCTCGACCGCGCCCGCCCCGAAGCACCTCGCCGTGCCCGCTCCACCGGTAGTCCGCTGGGTCCTTCACCACGCCTGCCGTCACCGGGTTGCGGTGGATGTACAGGATCAGCTGTTGGAGGTATTCGCCGTCCTCCACCAGTTTCGAACGGTAGCGGCCATGCCAGAACGGGCCGAAAAGCCGGCGACGTCCGTTGAAGCTTTGCGCATACCGTTGATTCAGGGTCTGCATCGACCGCGACAGGGGCACTTCACCCATGCGTAACGCGAGGTGGTAGTGGTTGGACATCAGGCACCAGGCGAGGACCTGGAAGCCGTCGCGGTGCTTGGTCTCAAAGAGCCGCTGCAGCAGCCTCTCCGCCTCAACCTCGTCGCGGAAGGCGTGCTCGCCGCGCGAGACCCGGTTGTAGACGTGGTAGATCCCGCCCTCGATCAGGAGCCTCGGACTTCTGCCCACACGATTCCTCCGCAGTTCAAGCGCGCCAACATCGTAACATCAACCACCGTGCCTGGCACATTATCTGGAGTGGGGATCGCGGTGAGCTCGCAGGCCGTGGAGCGGAATCTGAAGGTTCGGCGCGAAGGTCTGCGCCGCGCACCGTCGTCGCCCATCAACGGAACGGCCGCGGTTGCCCGCGGCCGTTGAATCGTAAGCAGTGGAGGCCTCGCGGCCTTGCGTCCTAGTAGCGGTCGAAGTAGTCCTGAATCAACCTGGGGTCCTGGGCCTTGGTCAGCGCGAGCCGGAGCAGGACCCGCGCCTTCTGCGGGTTGAGCTCGAGCGCGGCCACGAAGCCGAGCTTGTCGTCGTTGACCTCGATGTTGCGGCGCACGATGCCGCTGCCGACCCGGGTGCTGCGGACCACCACCACGCCCTTGGCGGCGGCGGCGGCCAGCGCGTCGACCATCGGCGCGGTCGCGTTGCCGTCACCGACGCCGGCGAGCACGATCCCCTTGGCCCCGGCCGCGACCGCGGCCTCGACCATCATGCCGTCCGCGTTCTCGTGGGCGTACACGATGTCGACCCGCGGCATGGCGGTCACGCCGTCGAGGGAGAACTCGCTCGCCGTGGTGTGGACGGTCGTCGGCTTCCAGAAGTACCAGGCCTTGCCGTAGTAGGCCTCGCCGAGCTGGCCGCGGTTGGGCGAGATGAAGGTCTGCAGGTCGGTGGTGTTGGTCTTCTGGATCTCGCGCGCCGCGAACAGGTCGTCGTTGGAGACCACGAGGACGCCGAGGCCCTTGGCGCCGGGATCGGCGGCCACTGCGACCGCGTTGTAGAGGTTCAGCGGGCCGTCGGCGCTGGTCGAGGTGGCGGGCCGCATCGACCCGACCAGGACCACCGGCTTGTTGCTCTTGATCACGAGGTTGAGGAAGTAGGCGGTCTCCTCCAGGGTGTCGGTGCCGTGGGTGACGACGATGCCGTCGACCCCGGACGTCGCGAGCAGCTCGTTGGCGCGCCGGGCGAGCCTGAGCCAGACGTCGTCGTTCATGTCCTGGCTGCCGATCGAGGCGATCTGCTCGCCGGTGATCCGCGCCATCTTGTCCATGCCGGGCGCGGCGGCGATCAGGGATTCAACGGAGAGGCTCCCGGACTTGTAGCCGGGGTCCCCCTCCTTGGGCTGGGCGCCGGCGATGGTGCCGCCGGTGGCCAGGATGACGATGTTGGGGAGCGCCTGGGCGGCGGCGGCGCCGGCGACCAGGGTGGCGAGCGCCAGGACGGCAACTCGAGCAATTCGCGCAGTGTTCATGGCAGTTCCTCTACTTTCCTATTTCTTGGTTGGCGGATAGATGGTTGGATCGAGGCCGGTCAGCTTCGCGGGGTCGAGGAGGTCCTTGATCTGCTCCTCGGTCAGGATCTTCTTCTCGCGGATGATCTCGAGCAGCCCCTTGCCGCTCGAGTAGGCCTCGGCCGCCAGCTCGGTCGCCTTCTCGTAGCCGATGACCGGGTTCAGGGCGGTCACGATGCCGACCGTCTCCTCCATGTTGCGGGCGAGGACGTCCTCGTTGATCGTGATGCCGTCGATGCACCTGGTGCGGAAGGCGGCGGACGTGTGCTGGAGCAGCCCTTGGGACTCCATGACCGCGATGGCGGCGAGCGGCTCGAAGGCGTTGAGCTGGAGCTGCCCGTGGGTGGAGTACAGGCCGACGGCGACGTCGTTGCCGATCACCCGGTAGGCGACGACGCCCATCACCTCTGGCATGACGGGGTTGACCTTGCCCGGCATGATCGACGACCCCGGCTGCAACGGAGGGAGGTTGATCTCATGGAGGCCCGCCCGCGGGCCGGAGGCGAGCAGGATCAGGTCGGCGGAGATCTTCGACAGCTTGACGGCCAGGCTCCTGAGCGCCCCGGAGTAGACGACGTACCCCTGCTGGTCCCAGGTCGCCGCGATCATGTCCGAGGCCGGCACGATCGGCTTGCCCGTCAGCTCGGCGAGGTGCACGGCGCACCGCTCCGGGTACCCCTTCGGCACGTTGATGCCGGTGCCGATCGCGCTGGCCCCCATGTTCTGCGCGTACAGGTACCTCTCGGCGTCCCGCAGCAGCTCGATCTCCCACTCGATCGAGGCGGCGAAGGCGTGGAACTCCTGGCCGACCGTCATCGGCACCGCGTCCTGCAGCTCGGTCCGGCCCATCTTCACGACGTTCAGGAAGGCGTCCCCTTTCGCGCGGAAGGAGGCGGCAAGGGCTTCCATCTCCCGGATCAGCTTGTCGTTGCGGAGTATGAACGCGACCTTGATGGCCGTGGGATAGGAGTCGTTGGTCGACTGCGACATGTTGAGGTGGTCGTGCGAATCGAGGAACTGGTACTCGCCCTTCTTGTGCCCCGAGAGCTCCAGTCCGACGTTGGCGAGGACCTCGTTGACGTTCATGTTGGTCGAGGTGCCGGCGCCGCCCTGGTACAGGTCGACCGGGAACTGGTCGCGGTACTTGCCGTCGATGACCGCCTTGCAGGCGCGCTCGATCATCTCCAACTGTTCCTTCGGGAGGGCGCCGACGTCGTTGTTTGCCCGCGCGGCGGCGAGCTTGACGATGGCGAAGGCCTCGATGAACTCGGGGTAGTGGTTGATCGGGATCGCCCGAGATCTGGAAGTTCTCCAGGGCGCGCGCGGTCTGCACGCCGTAGTAGGCGTCGGCCGGGATCTCCTTGGGGCCCAGCAGGTCGCGCTCGACGCGCACCGGCTGATCGGCGGCCGTCGCGGCAGGAGCGACCAGCAGGCCGGCCGCGACGAGAATGATGGTGATGACTCTGTGCATGGTTGCCTCCTTCGGCACGAGCAATCCTGTCAGAAGACCCACTGCGCCAGGACCAGCGCCGAGACCACGGCGACCGCGGTCGCGACCAGCCCTGGCAGCATGAAGCTGTGGTTGAGCAGGTACTTGCCGATCCGGGTCGTGCCGGTGGTGTCGAAGGCGACGGCCGCGAGCACGGTGCCATAGGTCGGCAGGAAGAAGTTGCCGTTGACCGCCGGGTAGGTGCCGACGAGCAGCGGCAGCGGCAGGCCGAGCGCGAGGCCGACCGGGAGTAAGGTCACGACGGTCGCGGCCTGGCTGAAGAGCAGGATCGAGAGCGTGAACAGACCGAGGGCGAAGACCCACGGGTGCGACTGGATGACGGAGGAGATGCCGCCCACGATCACCGTCTGGTTGGCCTCGAAGAACGACGAGCCCATCCAGGAGACGCCGAGGATGCAGACGATGGCGGTCAGGCCGCCCTTCATCACGCCGCCCTTGATCGCCTTCTCCGGGCTGGCCCTGAAGAAAATTGCCAGCAGGCCGGCGGCGGCGAGCATGACGATCATGATCGCGCGGCCCATGTCGATCTGCCCGGTCTCGGTCACGCCCCCGCTCGTCGTCTCGTAGACCGGGCGGAGCGCCGGGAACAGCCCGAGCAGCACGACGGCGGCGACCGCGAGCAGGAAGACGATGCAGGCGCCGAGCGCGCGCCGCTTCTCCGAGACGCTGAGCTCGGTCGCCTGCGCCGGGGCGGCGACGATCCCCTCGGCGAGCCGCCGCTGGTACTCCGGATCGTCGGCGAGCTCGCGCCCGCGCCACGCGACCGACAGGGTGCCCGCGAGGACGCCCAGCAGGGTGGCTGGGATGATCACGACCAGGACCTTGGGCAGGCTGACGCCTGTGGAGGCGAGCCCGCCGATCAGGGCGACCGTCGCCGCCGAGATCGGCGACGCGACCAGCCCCTGCTGCGAGGCGATGACGCTCATCGACAGCGGCCGCTCGGGCCGGACCCCGGCCTTGCGCGCGACCTCGGCGATCACCGGCAGCAGCGCGTAGATGACGTGCTGCGTACCGGAGGCGAGCACCAGCACATAGGTGACGAGCGGCGCCAGGAAGGTGATGCCCTTCGGGTTGCGGCGCAGCAGCCGCTCGGCGCCCCGGATGACGTAGTCGAGGCCGCCGGCCGCCTCGAGCAGCGACAGCGCCGAGATCACGGCGAGGATCATGCCGAGCACGGTCGCCGGAGGACTGCCCGGCGGCAGGCCGAGCACGAACACGAACACGAACAGGCCGATGCCGGAGGTGATGCCGAGCCCGATCCCGCCGATCCTCGAGCCGACGACCACGCAGGCCAGCAGCAACGCGAGCTCAAGCCAGAGAGCCATGTCGCTCCTCCTTTACCTCGTCACCGTGCTCGTTCACTTGCAGCCTGCGAAGGCTGGCGTCCATCAACGGAAGGGGCCCCTGCCTGAAGGAGCCCCTTCCTGGCTCCGAACAACCAGCGCTCTCAGGGCGCGTGAGCCACGACTCACTCGCCCTTGTTGGGCCCGTACACACCGACGCCGAGCTCACTCGCGATGTAGCTGATGGCGCGCATCGCACGGATGCTGTTGCCGGCTTCGTTGAGGCGCGGCGAGAATGCCGCGATCGCGAACTTGCCCGGCACCACCGAGACGATGCCGCCGCCCACGCCGGTCTTCGACGGCAGGCCGGCGCTGTACATCCACTCGCCGGACTCATCGTAGAAACCCGCGGTGGCCATGATGGCCAGGAGCTCGGGAACGTGCTCTGCCGGCATCATCCGGCGCCCCGTCAGCGGGTTGACGCCGCCGTTGGCCAGCGTCGCGCCCATCAGCGCGAGGTCATGCGTGTTCACGCCGACCGAGCACTCGCGCGTGTACACCCGCAGGGCTTCCTCGGGGTCGCAGTACAGCCGCCCCCAGTTGTAGAGCAGGTTGGCGATCCCGCGATTGCCCCAGCACGTCTCGTACTCGGAGGTGTACACCTCTTCGAGGACCGGCAGCTTGCCACCCGCGAACCCCTCCATGTTCTCGTGCACCAGCTTCCAGCGCTCGTCCTCGGAGCCCGCCTGGACCAGGCTGACGGCCGCGATGGCGCCCGCATTGACCAGCGGGTTCACGGAACGCTCAGGGTAGATCTCCAGCGCCAGCTTCGAGTTGAAGGCCAGGCCTGTGGGCTCGACGCCGATCTTCTCGCGGATCGCCTTGGGCCCCTGCTGGCTCATGACCAGCGCCGCGGTGAAGGGCTTGGACACGGACTGGATCGAGAAGCGGTACTCCTGCTCGCCGGCCGAGTAGACCTTGCCGTCGCGGGTGGCGATGGCGACCCCGAACAGCTCGCTGGGCACCGTGTCGAGGATCGGAATGTAGTTGGCGTTGGCGCCTTCCTTCACGTCCTTGTACAGGTTGTACGCCTCGTCCACGAGGCGCTGAAAGTCCTTCGCAGTGGGCTCCGCCGCAGACTGCGCCGACACCATCGCGGGCAGCAGCAACAGCCCGATCATGGCAAGGCCGACCAGGCCCGCTCCGCTCATGTCACGAGACTTTGCAATCATGAGTTCCCTCCGAGGCTGTGTGAGAAGCTGTACTTGAACGAGAACTGGACCTTGAAGTCGTCGACGTTCCAGCCGTCGTTGAAGTTCTCGCGGTAGCCGTACTGCAGCTCGGCGCCGCACATGACGTTCGGCACCGGGGTGTGGAGCAGGTTGACCAGCGCGTAGCGGCCGCTCGCGAACGCGTCGTCCGACTGGCCGTCGGTGTTGTCCATGTCGAAGGTCGAGAAGCCGACCGAGGTGCTCCACTCGCTCGACCAGTTGTGGTCGAGGAAGGCGACGATGCCGAGCATCGGCAGGGCGACGCCCTCGATCGGGGTCTCCGGGTTCTCGGGGTGGACCTCGATCCCGACGTCGGTCGTGGCGTCGTTCATGTAGTTCTGGATGCCCTCGCCATACACCCCCTGCAGCCTGAGGGTGCTGGAATCCCCGAGCTTGACGTTGGAGCTCAGGCTGAGGCCCCAGCCGGTGGCGCTGCCCGAGAGGTCGTACTGGTCGGTGCCGACGTCGTCCCACTTGATCTGGCGCAGGATGCCGGCGATCTCGACGTAGCCCCAGTCGGCGCCGTGCCGGTACTCGGCCGACAGGTCGGGCAGCGGGAAGCGGCCCTTGACGTCCTGGAGCTCGACGCGGTCCTCGAACTTGCCGAGGTCGCCGCTCGCGCCCGGCCGCTCGAGGGCGATGGTCAGCCTGGTGTCGCCCTTGATCGGCATCCACCGGATCTGGACGTTGCGGAAGAAGACCATGCCGCTGGGGCCCCAGTACTCGAGCGAGTTCGGGAACACGTCGATGTCCATGAACGGGCTCCAGTACTGGCCGGCGCCGAACTGGCCGAGCTCGCCGTAGGCGTGGCGCAGGCGGAAGGTGGTCTGGCCGGCGTCCGCGCCGGTCCCGAAGAGCTCGAACTCGAATACCGTGAACAGCTCGCCCAGCTTGGTCGGGAACCACGCCTTGGTCCCGAACCGGGTCTGGCGGACGCTGAAGTAAGTGTTGCCGTCCTCGCCGAACTGGTTCTCGTAGGCCGCCATCTTGGTCGGCCGGATGACGTCGAACCAGTCGGGGTCGATCTGGCCGGTGCGGTAGCCGGCGTCGGTCATCACGAAGCCGTAGAGGTCGAAGCGGGGCTTGGCCTCCTCGGCGCCCTCCTCGGCCCAGGCTGTCGTGGTCGCGAGCGGCAGCAGCAGGGCGGCGGCGATCCCGGCGATCACCAGAAATCTCACGTGTCGTCCGTCCTTCATACAATTCCTCCCTTCTCGATCTGCGGTTGTGGTTTGAATTGTGCCACGGTTTGGGGCTGTCGGGCGCTTCCCCCGGCGGCCGGGATTCCCTGCCCGGCGGTTGTCAGTTTCCATACTGCCCTCCGGTGCCGGAGACGGGCGTCCACGGCGGCACGACGCGCGGCGCCTCCGCGTTGGCCTTCTCCCACGCGCGGACCTTCGCGCGCGCCGCGTCGAACAGCCGCTCGTAGTTGCCCTTGCGCAGCTTGTAGCTCGCCTCCGGGGTGAGCTTCGCGAACAGCGGCGCGTACATGTTGTAGACCTTCAGGTACCCCGCCTGGTCCCGCGGCGCCACCTCGTCGGTCCCGAACAGGAAGCGGTCCGGGTATCGGTTGATGATCGCGGCCGACCGCTCGAGCGACTCCGGGGTGGCGGTGATGTACTTCGCCACCTCGTCCCACGAGATGTCCATGTAGACGTGGCTCAGGGCGGGATCGGTGCAGATCCTCTCGACGATCGCGCCCTGCTGCTCGAGGGGCCGCACGATCCGGCCGACGCCGAGGTGGGCCCAGATGATCGTGGTGTCCGGGTGGCGGACGAACAGCTCCTTGAGCTGGGCGAGCATGTACGGCTCCTGGTCCGGCTTCGGGAACGGCATGTTGATGTCGTTGTGCAGGATCACGACCAGCCCGGCCTCGGCCGCGAAGTCGAGGATCCGGTCGAGCGCCGGGTCGGTCAGGCTGGGCGGGCCGCCGGCGATCTTGGCCGACACGAACTCCTTGTGGATCGTGAACTCGCCGATCCCCGAGAACACCCCCGGGAAGGTCAGCAGCACCCGCTTGATGTGGTCGGCCGCGTACATGTCGGCCGGGTTGAAGCCGATGATCATCGGGTCGAGACGCGCCTGCTGCTCCGGCGTCAGCGACCGGTAGGCCATCGCCATCGCCGCGTCGGTGAACGAGTAGTAGTAGAGCGGCGCGTCGGTCTGCAGGTAGTACCAGGGCGCGAAGTCGCCGGTGTTGCCGTACGACCAGGTCTGCTGCAGCGGCAGCCCGAACACCACCGATCGCCCCACCTTGTCGCCCATGATCGCCAGGAAGTCGCGGATGTCGGTGCCCTCCTGGATGTAGTTGGTCAGGTGGAAGTGCGCGTCGTTGACGACGTACGAGTCCGCGGCGCGCCGGTACCTGCGCCGCGGCAGGACCGCATTCGCGACGGCGATGATGGCCGCGGCCAGGGCGGCGAGGCGGAGTGATGTGCAGAGTCGCATCGTGCATGATCGTGCCCTCCAACTAGAACCAAACCATGAAGTTCGTGTGAAACACTGACCCGTTGCCGCCGACCGGATAGGGCAGGCTCAGGGCGCCGACCGGGGAACGGCTGAGCTCGAGGTACTCGAAGTTCCAGCGGACGACCTGATTGCTCCACGGGAACCAGTTGACCCCGAGGCGGAAGTCCCAGGGGTCGCCGTACTCCCCGTAGACCTTGGAGCCGCCGGCGTACAGCTGCAGCTTCTCCGGCAGGAGCATCATTGAAGCCTGGAGCTGGAAACCGTGGTCGTGCAGGGCGGCGAACGGCAGCTCCTCAGTGCCCGGCCCGATGAAGTGGTCGAGGGTCCGCCAGTAGTACTCGCCTTCGAGCGAGAAGCCGCGGTACTTGAGGCCGGCGTCGAGCGAGGTCATGCCGTAGGTCGCCTCGTCGATCTGAATGCCTGCCCGAAGAGTCCGGTCGTGAAGATGATGTTGCCGTCGGACAGGCGCAGCTGGACGTTGTCGTACGCCTCGGTGCCCGGCTGGCTTTGGCGATCCTCGTCGCTCTGGGTGTAGTGGACCCCGATCCTGGTAGCGGCCTCGTCGTGGTGCTCGAAATCCCCGAACCCGCCGGCCTTGCCGTACTCGCCGGTCGTGGGCATCCAGATCAGGGCGGCCGACCAGGTGTCCAGGTCGTTGGAAAGCTGCCCCGCGTCGATGCCGAACTGGCTCAGGTTGTTGCCGACCATGGCGCTGTACTCGAGCCCCTCGACGATGGCGCCCTTGGCCCAGATGCCCGTGGTGTAGGACGGTCTGAAGAACTCGTCGCCGATCAGGCGAGCGTCGAGGCCGAGCCAGTAGGGGAAGTTGCCCTCGGTGCTGCGAGCCCCGGGGAGCGTGGAGATCCCGGCGCCCACCGTCGCGTGCTCGTTGAAGGTGTAGTTCAGGTTGCCGCCGACGACCACCTGACTGGCCTGCCCCAGGCTGACGTTCGAGGACCACACGTAGGCCAGGTAGCGGAGCTTCCGGCTCATGATCCAGCCGAAGAAGTTGACCTGCACCTTGTTGAGCTGGAAGTCCTGCCGCTGCTGCACGTCCTTGGTGACCCCAAACGAGTCCGTGAAGGTCTCGTCGAGCCGCATCTGATTGAGGTACCGGACGTAGGACCACAGGCGGAAGTTCAGGTCCCCGTGCTCGGTGTCGGCCAGCTTGAAGCCTCCGCCAGGGGTGTAGCCGCCGAAGCTCGTGGTGTCGCTGCGCCCCAGCGAGAACTCGCCGCCGCAGCCGTCCGAGACCCAGATGCCGGTAGCGTCGTAGCCCCAGGTCCTGCCCAGCTCGCACGCCCCGGGGCCGACGGACCGGACCAGGTGACGCCCTTGCTGGTGTCGGCAGCGCAGGTTTGACGCTCACCGGCCTTCGATCCGCACACCACGTCCGTGGACGGGACGGCCGTCTGCTCGGCAGCCTGGACAAAGGTCGGTGCGCACGACAGCGCCGCGACCAGCAGCACCAAGGCGACGGGCAAGCTACCGACTGCCATGCCTTCCAAATGTCGCGCGCACATCACGCGAGTTCTTCCCCTTCCGGTTTCCGCTGAGCTACGTCAGCATCAGAAGAACACCGAGAACGCGGCCGAGCACGGTCGTGCCGTCCTGGCCGCCCACGTAGTAGCCGAAGGTGCTGCGCGACCGGCGAGTGTTGACGTCAATGACCTGGAGGTTGAGCCGGTGGTTGCGGGTGTCGAAGGGATACAAGTTCATGCCGACCAGGTACTCGGAGCTGTCGTCGAAGCCGGCGTCGCTCGTCGCCGAAGATCTGCGAGGTCGCGGCGTAGAGCTCGAGCTTCTTCGGCCATCGGGTAGAACGCCGCCTGCACGTAGAAGCCCGTGTCCTCGATCTCGCTGACCGGCAGGGCACCGTCGGCGACGAAGCTGTCGAGCCGCCGCGAGTAGAGCTCCGTCTGGAGGAAGATCCCCTGGTACTTGACCCCGGCGTCGACGGAGAGCAGCGGTAGTCCACCTTCTGCACCGTGACGCCGGGCGCCAGCGAGCCGGTGTCGAAGACGTTGACGCTGTCCGCCAGCTTGATGGTGGTGTTGCTCGGGGCTGCCGGTGTCGGAGCGTCCGTGAAGCGCTTCTCGGGGCTGTCGACACACGAGACGCCGAAACGCGTGGCCACGTTCCTCGTGGCATCTCCCAGTCGCCGTAGGCGCCGCGCGGGCCGAACTCGTGCGTCGTCGGCATCCACCAGACCGAGTCGCCCCACGTAACTTCGCGGTCGAGCTGGGTCGCCTTGATGCCGAGCGAGCTCGAGGTTGTTGGCCACCGCGGCGTTGTACCAGAGCCCGGGAATGAGCTCGCCCTGCGCCCAGATGCCGTACGCCGAAGTAGGGCCGGAAGAACTCGTCGGCCATCACGCGGTCGTGGCCGAGCCAGTAGGGATGCGAGCCCTGCAACGAGCGCGTGCCCGGCAGCCCGCTGAGGCCGACGTAGAGGCTGAACTTCCTGCTGAACTGGTAGCCGAGGCTCGCGAAGAGGGCGTCCTGGTCGGTCGTGTTGACGGTCCAGATGAAGATGTTGTAGACGAGCTTGGGATGCCGAGCCAACCCTTGAAGAAGACCATGACCCGGTGGGGGAAGAAGTCCTGCCGGGTGTCGACCGTGCGCTCGTTGCCGAGGTGGTCCGTGAAGGTCTGGTCCGCTGGGAGCTGGTTCATGTACCGCACCAGCGCGTAGGCGCTGATCGACAGCTCGCCGGCGCTCGTCCTGCCGACGAGGAAGCCGTCGCCGGGCTCGAACTCGCCCCAGGTCTCGATCCGTTGCGGCGTGCGGCTTCCTCGTGCCGGCGGCGCCGCAGCCGCGCGCCTCTGCGCCCACGGCTGGCGCCGGGGCCGGCGGCTGCTCGGCCACGGGTCGGTGCCGGGGCCGGCGCCGGGGCTGGCGCGGCCGGGCCTTCCGGCGCGGCCTGGGCCACCACGAACTCGCCGCCGCAGCCGTCCGTCACCCAGATCCCGGCATCGTCGTAGCCCCAGGTCTTGCCGAGCAGGCAGGCTGCCGGCCCGGTGGAGCGCGCCAGCAGCACGCCGGCGGAGGTGTCGGCCGGGCAGTGCTGGCGCCCGCCGGCCGCCGACGTGCACACCACGGTCGCGGCTTCGCCTGCGGCCGCCGAGACCGCGAGCAGCGCCCCCAGCAGGCAGGTCAGGGCGAAGGCTGGTGCGGCGCGTGAGATCCTTGTACTCGTCATTCCCCTGACTCCTTTCGTGGTTCGGCCCTGCGACGAGGGCCTCGGAGGCCGGCAGCAGCTCGAACGCAGCGTCGCTCATTGTAATCAAGCGGTCCGCTCCGGCCGCGAGAATGACCCGCTCGACCGTGGGGGCGTCCTCCAGGCTGAGCACGATCAGCCCCATGTCCGGAAAACTTCCGCGAAGCTGCCGCAACAGCCCGATGATGTCCCCGGTCCCGAGAGACAGGCTGATGACGGCGAGCTGGGGACGGAGCCGTCCTGCGGCCTCGACCAGCGTGTCCTCGTCGGATACCACGACCACCGGGTCGTAGACCGCCGCCAGGAGGTCGCGGAGCCCCTCGGCGAGGCGCTGGTGCCGGACTGCCAGCACCACGCAGCAGTTGGAGTGATCGGTGGCCGTCGGCCGGTCCTTCCTGGGAGTCCCCAGGTCACTGTGCCAGCGGCCAGGCCCGTGTGTCGATTCGCAATTCTACTGGGATTACAGGGTTGCCCGCCAGTGCCGCCCCCCGTGCACACAGATGCAGGGCTGACCGGGGCTGGTTCCCCCCAGCTTCACCCTCGTTGCTGGCGTAGCTGCCCCACGGGCGCTACCAGGCGTGGCCGACCTGGATGTACCCGACGGTGTCTTCCGGGCCCCAGGCGACGTCGACACCGACCCACAGGTCGAGATCCGGCAGGTAGAGATAGCGCACGCCCGCGCCGAATGCGTCGACGTCGTTCGCGTCGTCGAAGACCAGGGTGTCGCCGTCGGTGGCGCCCTTGCCGAAAAAGCCGATGAGCGCCCACCGGCGCAGGACGTTCCAGCGGCCCTCGACCTCCGCCACGCCGGCCAGCTCGTTCTGGTAGCGCATAGCCGGGACGCCCCGGAGCGTGATCCACGGGTAACCCCAGAACGGCGGGTCGCCGCTCACCGCGGAGGCTTCGAGCCGCAAGCCGAGCACGAAGGCGGGGTGGAGCTGGTGGAAGGACTGCGCCTTCAGGCTCCCCCGCCAGTAGGAGAAGTCGCCGCCCAGCGCCTGGTCGTAGCGCCAGACATCCAGGGTGAAGAGCTGACCGCGATTCGGCGTGAAGGTGTTGTCGCGGGCGTCGAAGTAGCCCTGCACGGCGAGGCCCACATCCTGGGTGTCGCCCTGCCCCTCGGGCAGGGGAACCTCGGGCGGCACCTCGATCTCGAAGGCGGTGTCGGCGTCGAGGGCGAACAGCTTGCCGCCGAGGAAGAAGTCGCTCGACGCCAGCCGGAACTTGACGTCCTGGAAGAGGAAGCTCCCCCCGAGGTTGAAGCCGACCTCGCGATCGGCCGGGTAGAGGCTGGCGTTGATGTCGGCGTAGGCGAGCGCGCCCACGTACCTGAGCCGGTCCTGGCGCCACGACGCGCTGTGGCCGAAGCCGGCAGCCCAGGTGTCGCTGTCGGTGTAGCCGGCGGCGACGGCGCTGATGTCCGGGGGCCGCTTGCGGCCGGAGCCGGTCCCGCCCACGGTCTGCGGGGTGGCGACGGTCGCCGTGGTGTCGCTCTCCTCCGCTCGCGGGTGGAAGTAGGCGAGGGCGGCACCGAGGCCGATGCCGATCGCCGGCTCGGTGATGAAGATCGGGATTGGCAGCCAGTTGCCCTTGCTCGGGGTGGCCGGCGTGTCGGTCTCCTCGCCCTCTTCGACGCCACCCGCCGGTGGCGCCTCCTGGGCCCAGGCCGCGGGGGCGCTCCCGCCGCCGCGAGGCACAGGCCGAGCACGACGGCAATCCACGGCGCTGGACCGCGCCGCGGTCGCAGAACACGCCAACGCGCGACCGACATACTCCGCTCCCTGGCCATCGTACGACAAGTTGGCCAAGCTCTGCCAGGTTTTCCGCTGGTCGGTCGAGTCGAACGCGTACATATTCGGGCACTACGACGCCCGTCAGCAAGAATGCGCTGTGGAAAGTTCATGTGCCGCCGTTGACGCCACAGCCGGCGCTCCGGCCGCCGACTACGCCTCAGCCCTCGACCAGCCCGTGCCGGACCGCGAACTGGACGAGCTCCGCGCTGCGCTCGACACCGAGGGCCTTCATCAGCTCGTACTTGTGGCTTTCGACGGTGCGTGCCGAGATGCCGAGAATCGCCCCGATCTCCTTGGCCGTCTTCCCCTCGGCCACGAGCTGCACGATCTCCCGCTGGCGCGGAGTGAGCGCCCCCTTCGGATCCTGCACCCGCTCGCGTGTCGCGTGCCAGGTGCCCGACCACATCGTCCGCCAGCCCAGGCGTCACGAAGGTCTTGCCGGCCAGCGCGGCATCGACCGCCGCCAGCAGCTCGTCGGGTGCGGCGACCTTCAGGACATAGCCCGCCGCCCCGGCCTCCATGGCGCGCCGCACGTAGCCCTCCTCGCGGTGCATGGTCAGGATCACCACCTTGCAGGCTGACGGCTCCTCCATCAGCTCGTACTTGTGGCTCTCGACGGTGCGGGCCGAGATGCCGAGGATCGCCCCGATCTCCTTGGCCGTCTTCCCCTCGGCCACGAGCTGCAGGATCTCCCGCTGGCGCGGGGTGAGCGCCGCCGCCGGATCCTGCGAGCCGCGCGGCGCCGAGCCACGCGTCCGTCGAGAGCGCTCGCCAGCTCCGGCGTCACGAAGGTCTTGCCGGCCAGCGCGGCATCGACCGCCGCCAGCAGCTCGTCGGCCGCCGCGACCTTCAGCACGTAGCCCGCTGCTCCGGCCTCCATGGCGCGCCGCACGTACGCCTCCTCGCGGTGCATGGTCAGGATCACCACCTTGATCTGGGGCTGCTCCGTGCTGCGAGGCGGCGAGTCGCCTCGATGCCGTTGACGAGCGGCATGCTGATGTCGGCGACGACCACGTCGGGCTCGAGCGACCTGGCAGCCTCGAGCAGGGCCTGGCCGTCCCCGACGACGCCGACGACGTCGAAGCGGGCCGCCAGCAGGCTCTGCAGCCCTTCGGCGACGATGGGGTGGTCGTCGGCGAGGAGGATTCGCGGCCGGCTCACGCCGCACCCCTCCGCAGCGGCACCCACGCCACGACGGTGGTCCCGTGGCGCGGGACGCTGTGGATGGCGAGGCGCCCGCCCAACAAGCTGCACCCGCTCGCGCATGCTCGCGTGGCCGAGGCTCGGGCCGGTCCGCTGCTTCTGGGGGTCGAAGCCGACGCCGTTGTCACGGACCTCGAGCTCGCAGCCGCCGTTCGTCGTCCGCAGCGAGATCTCGACCCGGCCGGCGCGGGCGTGGCGGACCACGTTGCGCAGCGACTCCTGGGCGACGCGGTAGAGGCACAGCGCGGCATCCGGCGAGGGCTTGACCGTGAGCTCGTCGAGCCGCAGCTCGATGGCGATAGACTCGCGCGCCGGAGAAGCGCTCGGCCTCGGCGCGCAGCGCCTCCTCGAGGCCCAGGTGGTCGAGCAGGGATGGGTGCAGCCGGTGCGACAGCGCGTGCACGTCGTGAGCTCATGCTGGCGATCTCTCGGCGCATTGCCACCGAGGTCGATGCCGCTGGCGGCCACCGAGTCTGCGCGTTCGAGGCGGGCGGCGTCGATGGCCAGCCGCGCCAGCCGCTGCGCGAGGTCGTCGTGCAGCTCCCGAGCCAGCCACCGCCGCTCGTCCTCGGAGGCCGTCAGCAGGCGCTGGCTCAGCGCCCGGACCTCGCGTTCGGCCACGCGGCGGCGCGCTCGATGCACCAGGAGGCCGATGACGAGGCCGGTCAGAATCGCGATGATCGACAGGCCGCCGAGAACCGGCCAGCGGTACTGGACCCAGGGCGGCGGCGGCCGGAAGCGGATGGTGCTGCCGGGCGGCAGGTCGCGCTCGCGGATGCCCCAGCGCTCGAGCTCGCGCCAGTCGAAGACCGGCGGCCCCGGCGAAACGGACCGGGAAGCGGACGTCCGCTGGCGGCTCGCCCCGGAGAATGCTCGCATTGCGGCCTCGGCGCAGAGGGTGCTGAGGGTGCCGATGGACATGACGGGCCCACCGACGACGCCCTGGCCGAGCTGGGTGTCGAAGAGCCCGAAGACCGGGGCGCTCGCGACGTCGTGGAGGCTCGAGAGAACCGCTTGGCTGGCATGGGAGATCCCCGCGGAGTCGACCAGGAAGAGGGTGTAGAGGATCGCCGACCTCGGGGGGAGCTCCGCGGCGCGGTCCAGGATCTCGCGCGACGTGAGGTCGTCCCACCACAGCAGGCGCACCCGGCTCTCGAACGGTCGCAGTTCGCGGCCGAGCTCGGCTCGCCAGAATCGCTCGAGGGGTGAGCTGCCGATGACGACCGCCACGGTCTCCGTGTCGGGCAGCACCTGAAAAATGTTCTCGACCATCGCCGGAACGTCGTTGGCCACCAGCACCGCGGCGTCGTTGGCGGTGAGTGAGTCATGAGCGACAAAGCGTTGATCCACTCCGGCGATACAGCACAGGAGTGGCCGGAAACACCTGCTCGCGATGCGACAGCGTGAATCGGCCGGCCTGGCCGCCGATCGCCACCGCGAGGTCGTGAGGGCGCCCTGCGCCGAGGGCTACCAGGTAGGTGGCCAGCGCGTCCTCCATCGCCGGGTCGGGCGAGTTGGTTCCCTGAACGGAGACCTCGTGAAACTCCACCGGCTCGGCGAGGGCGTGGGCCAGCTCGGATCTGAAGGAGGACGACAGGGTGTTGTACGGCGCGAAGTCGCTGCCGAATGACTGCAGGATGAGCACCCGCTTCGGCGCGCCGCCAGCCGGTGGCTCGGCCGCCGCGGCAGGCTCTCCGGGAAGGAACAGCGCCACTGATGCGCAGGCGACGAGCACGCCCCACGCTCGCAATCGCGACGCGGCGTTACGAGACTTCGTCGCAGCAGATGGCAGCGGCATCCGCATTGGCACTGCGGGATTCTCTCTCAACCGACCACGCGGCGTCCAGCGTCCCCACGCGCCCAGGGGGCCGGCGTCCGGGCGAAGGTCCGCTCGGAACCCGCTTTCTCCGAGCATCAGCGGCCTCCTCCCCGGTGGCTGCGACCCTGGCCACCCGAGCGGCGGGACTGGCGCGCACCCGTCCGGCTGTGCCATCCTCGGTTGTCAGCACCCGAGCGCGGAGACACCAGATCGACCTGAGCGGCGAGCACGACCAGGGAGGACCCCATGAAGTCAATGCCCGTGCAGGGGCCGGCCGTCGAACGAGTGGCGGCCGCGGTGCGCGGAAGCCCGCTATTCCGAAGCCTGAGCGACGACCAGCTCCGCCAGGCGGTGGCCCGGACCGCCCTGGTGCGGCTCGAGCCCGGCGAGATCCTGGTTCGCGCGGGCGAGCCGCCGGAGGGGTTCTTCGTGGTGCTCGACGGTGAGCTGCGCGTGCTGATGGGCGTGGCCGCCGGGCAGGAGGAGATCGAGGTTGCGCGCTTCGGAGCCGGCCAGATGGTCGGGGTCGCCTCGCTGCTGCTCGACCGGCCGAACGACGCCACCCTGTGCGCCGGTGCCGTGTCGACCGTGGTCCGCTTCTCGACGAGCTTCTTCCAGACCATGGTCGAGCAGGTGCCGACCTTCGGGCTCGCGGTCGCCCGCGCACTGGCCGAGCGCCTGGCGATCGCGGTCGAGCGAATCCCGGTCCCCGAGGCGGATCCCGAGCTGCAGCCGTCGGACGAGGCGCTGGCGCTCCTGCCCCACGACTTCGTGGTGCGCCATCGCGTGGTGCCGCTCGCCGTCGCCGGCGACGTGGTCACCCTCGGCTTCGCCGACGAGCCGACGCCGGCGGTCGTGCAGCGGATCCGGACCCACCTGCCGGCGATGGAGCTGCGCGCGGTGCGGATCTCGAGCCGCCGTCTCGACGAGGTCCTGACGACCCGGGTCGGCGCTGGGCCGGTCCCGGCCGGCCAGCCAACCGCCGATCGAGGCGCCCTCGAGAAGCTGCTGCGGGCGATGGCGACCGAGGGGGCGTCGGATCTCCACCTGGCCGCGGGCCAGCGCCCGCACTGGCGGATCGACGGCGAGATGCACGAGATCGCCGACGTCCCGGTGCTCGGTCCCGAAACCGTGCTCGAGCTGCTCGGCGGCGCGCTGCCGGACCGCAATCGCGAGGAGTTCGCGGGAACCAACGACACCGACTTCGCCCTCGAGCTGCCCGGTGTGGCCCGGTTCCGGGTCAACCTGTTTCGCGATCTCGGCGGGGTCGGGGCGGTGCTGCGGATGATCCCGAGCACCATCCTCAGCCTCGAGAAGCTCGGCATGCCGAAGGTGGTCGCGGAGCTCTGCGCCCTGCCCAAGGGCCTGGTGCTGGTGACCGGGCCGACCGGCAGCGGCAAGTCGACGACCCTCGCCGCGATGGTCGACCTGATCAACCGGAGCCGGCGCCAGCACGTCATCTCCCTCGAGGACCCGGTCGAGTTCGTGCACGCCTCCCAGAAGTCGCTGGTCAACCAGCGCGAGGTGGGATCGCACACCTCGAGCTTCGCGCGCGCCATCCGCGCGGCGCTGCGCGAGGACCCCGACGTCATCCTGGTGGGGGAGATGCGCGACCTGGAGACCGTGTCGCTCGCGCTCGAGGCCGCGAACACCGGCCATCTGGTGCTCGCCACCCTCCACACCGCGACCGCGGTCTCCACCGTCGAACGGATCATCGGACTGTTCCCGCCCGAGGAGCAGAGCCGGATCCAGGTCACGCTCGCCGACGTGATGCTGGGGGTGGTGTCGCAGGTCCTGCTCCGGCGCATCGGCGGCGGCCGGGTCGCAGCGCTCGAGATCCTGATCGTCAACGCGGCAGTGTCGAATCTGATCCGCGAGGGCAAGGTCCATCAGATCGTGAGCTCGATGCAGACCGGCAAGGCGATCGGCAACCAGATGCTCAACGAGTCGCTGGCGGCGCTGGCGCGTGGCGGCACGGTGGAGCTCGACGAGGCGCTGGCCAAGGCGGTCGACAAGGCCGACCTCGCCAGGCGGCTCGGGCGCACGGCCGGCTGACGAGCGTCAACTCTCCGCGTTGCACAGCACCGTGCTTCTACCGGTGCGCGCCTGGCAATCGGTGCGATAGTCTCGGGAGCGTGGAGGAGTCGGGCGCTGCCGAGCATTCGAGATCCGAGCAGGGCCGCGGGGAGACCTGCGCCAAGCCTTCGAGGCGGAAAGAAGGGTGATCATGAGCAAGAATGACGTGGCCGACGCGAGACCCAAGATGAAGCAGAAGGCGTACGAGAAGGAGCTGCGCAAGCTCCAGGTCGAGCTCTGCCGCCTCCAGGAGTGGGTGAAGCAAGAAGGCCTCCGCGTCATCGTCGTCTTCGAAGGTCGCGACGCGGCCGGAAAAGGCGGCACGATCAAGGCGATCACCGAGCGCGTCAGCCCGCGCGTCTTCCGGGTGGTCGCACTGCCGGCTCCGTCCGACCGCGAGAAGACGCAGATGTACGCTCAGCGCTACATGCCGCACTTCCCCGCCGCCGGCGAGGTCGTGATCTTCGATCGCAGCTGGTACAACCGGGCCGGCGTCGAGCGCGTGATGGGCTTCTGCACCGAACACGAGTACCGGCACTTCCTGGAGATCTGTCCGCTCTTCGAGAGGCAGGTGGTCGACAACGGCATCCTCCTGGTCAAGTTCTGGCTCGAGGTGGGCCAGAAGGAGCAGGCGCGGCGGTTTGCAGCACGCGTCGACGACCCGCTGCGGCAGTGGAAGCTCAGCCCGATGGACGTCGAGTCTTGGACCCGCTGGTACGACTACTCGGCGGCGCGAGACGCGATGCTCGACGCCACCGACACCGACTACGCGCCGTGGTACATCGTGCGCTCCGACGACAAGAAGCGGGCCCGCCTGAACTGCATTTCGCAGCTCCTGAGCCTGATCCCGTACGAGAAGGTCAAGCGGGAGAAGGTCAAGCTGCCCAAGCGATCGAGCCGCGGCCAGTACGACGATCACGCCAGCCTCGCCGGCAGGCGTTTCGCGCCCGAGGTCTTCTGACGAACCCAGTCCCTGTCCTGGCGCGGCAGGGGGTGACCGTTACTCGACGGTCACAACCTCGTACTGGTTGCCGCTCGCCTGGTAGTACGTGGTACCGCACTGCTGCAGCGTCGTCCCCTCGACCACGACCGTGCTGCATCCCTGGGGCAAAGTGGCGACGTAGACCGAGGTCCGGCGAATCATGCGTCGGGTTGTCCGGCGAGCCACACCCGCCACCGGCCTCCCGGGCGCTCCCACTCCACCAGCTCCGACTCCAGGTCTGCCCACACCCGCCGCGGACTCGTGGGTCAGCAGCGTGCCGGTCGCGATCCCAGCCCCTACCAGAATCCCGATGACTGTGGCTTTCTTCACCGCGCTCATCACTGTGCCTCCCCCGCCCACGGGAAATCGTCCATCCCCTCGATCGGCACGGACTCCAGCTTCCTGGCGCCTTCCGGAACCGCGAATGTGAACTGCCCGGCCTCGATCCGCGGGCTCATGTTCCAGTCCCGCAGGATGACCTCGAATTGCGGAGCTCCCGTCATCCACTTCGTGGTGATGATGTACTTCATCGGCAACGGTCGGTCACCGGCCTGGACCCACAGCTGCAGGTCGACATCGGCCTTGCGGAATGCCAGGTGGTGGCACTCGATGCCGTTCACATAGCCGGTGCCGAGGTAGGTGCTCATCTCTACGTCCGACGAGATGATGGAATAGACACTGGTCAACAGCAGATCAGCGCCGGTCGCGGGGATACCGGTCTCGAGCTCCCACGCGCGGATGGCGTCATCGATGGTTCCGGTCACCGGTCGTTGCACGTACTCGTTGCGCTTCCTGGCGAACAGGGTCAGCGTCTTCCCGTCGAACGTGAACTCGGCGTCCGCGACCCCGCCCCTCATCTGGATCCGGAACTCCGACGGTCGTCGGAGGAGAAGAGAATTGGAGCTGCAGAGCTGCAACTTCTGGCCATTGGTGAGGATGACCTCGAGGGCGACGTCCGCGTCCATGCTGAACGCAGTCGCGGTCGTCAGATACGAGGACATCGACTTCAGGATCCTGTCTGCCTCCGGATCGATGGTGTCGGCTCCTATTGCGGGCGCCACCACGATCGTCAGCAGCACCCCGAGAGCGATTGTCCGAACTGCGTTGCGACATGAGCTCATAGAGACTCCCTTCTCTGTTGCGACGGCGAGCATTCACAGATCGACAGCGCCGAGGCCTCCGCCAGACGTTCGGGCTCGCGGTCGCCCGCACCCTGGCCGAGCTCGTGCGCGGCGGCACGGTGGAGGTCGACGAGGCGCTGGCCAAGGCGGTCGACAAGGCCGACCTCGCCAGGCGGCTCGGGCGCGCGGCCGGCTGAGCAGGTACGCCACGCTCTCACTTCGGCATCGTCGTCACGTACTTCAGGCTGCTGCCCTCGTACACCGCCTGGTAGAAGTTGCCGCCGCAGTAGTAGTAGTTCACGCCACCCACCGGGGTGGCAGCGCATCCTGCGGGCAGGGTGGCGACGACGGTCCCGAGCGGCAACGGGCTCCCGGCGGCCGCCACCGGCTGTTGGGGCGCGGCCGCCTGCTGCTGGGCCGCCGCGTTCTTCTCCTTCTCGAGGGCGAGCTGCTGCTGCGCCAACGCCGCCTCCTGCTCAGCCGCGGCCGCCTGCTGCTGCGCGGCGGCTGCCTGCTGCTGGGCCGCGGCGGCCTCGGCCTCGGCGGATGATGCACTTGCCGAGCCGCTGGCGGCCCCGATGGCGAAGGCTGCCCCTCGGCCGCGCAGGGCTTCCGCATCGGGCGCCAGGGTCATGAACAGCACGAAGAGAGTGACGAGTGCTCCGACAATCCCGAGCTTGGGCTTCATGGTCTTCTCCTCTCGGTCTCAATGGCCGGGCGTGCCGGTCGTACCGTACGGGATGAAATAGGTGGCGCTGGTCCCCTCGGGCGGCACGAAGGCGAACCGGGCGTCGTCCACGGCGGGGGAGGCGTCCCAGTCGCCCAGGACCGTGGTGATGCTCAGCCGGGCGGGGGTGTCGGTCTCGGTGACGACATACTTGCGCGGCCACGGCCGTTCGCCTTCTTCGACCCAGACCTGGAAGTCGACGCCCGGGCGGACGAAGAGCAGATGATCGCACCGGACCCCGCCCACGATCGCCTTGCCGACCACCGCCGCCACGGTCACATCCTGAATCAGCAGCGGAAAGGCGTTGCGGTAGACCAGATCGGCGGCCGGGAGCAGGATGCCGACCGTTTCGCGCGCGAAGTCGATCATCTTCTCGATCGTCGCGGGCGCTGGCTGGGACGCGTAGACCTTCGCGGCGGGGTTGTACAGCGTCAGGGTCTTGCCGTCGTAGTAGAAGTGCTGGTCCATCAGCTCGCCGGTGCGCACGGCGAGCAGCTTGTTCGGCCGCTTGATGGTCACGTTCGCCTCGAGGTCGTAGTCGACCCGGTGCCCCGACACGTGCAGCTCCTCGATCGTGTTCTGCGTGGTCACGCTGAACTGCTGCAGCCCATCCATGTAGTCGGTCATCTGCTTCAGGATCCTGGCAGCGGCCGGGTCCACCGCCGGCGCGTTCTCCCCGGCGTTTGCAGTCGCGGCCATCGACAGGGCCAACGCTCCGATGCCGACCGCGACCGCGGCGGCCCATCTCTTCCATGTGCCCATCTCGTGCCTCCTTCTCTGATCGATGTCGTTCAGCATTGTGTACCTTTCGCCTTACCCCTGCCGCGGAACCAGCAGCGTGATTCGCGCGATCGCGTCGGCCCATCCCGTCCGGTGACTGGCGCTGGCCATTGCTGCTGTCTTGCTACCGTCCATCGGCCGAGTCTCCGGGTCGCCGGCGCAGTCCTACTGTGCCGGGATGGTGACCAGGGGCAGCTGTCCGCTGCCGCCGGTGTCCGCCAGCGTGAAGAAGAACAGGATCGCGGCGAAAGCGCGCTTCGTCCGCCAGTCGCTGTCCTCGATCCAGAACCAGTGCTGGCGGTACTGTATGGCGACGAACGCAGTCGCGGGTTCTTCCTTGCCGCTGCAGATGTGCACGCTCTCCTGCCCCTCGTCCGTGGCCGCGGACTCGGACCCCGTGGGGCTGCGGTTGTTCTCCTTGTCGGCGTCGGGCATGTCGACGTGGCTCGCGAAGGCGTGCATGATCTGCATCATGGAGCGGCTGTTCACGGCCAGCTCGTTCTCCGCCCCGCGCACCGGCGAGTAGGTCAGCACGAACCTCTGCTGGTCCGGCGCCATCCTGAGCAATCGCCGGATCTCCCTCGACTTCTCCAGAATGTCAGGGGGCAGATCGTCGCGCCGGAAGAAGAGCACGGCGGCCTTATCATCTGCGGCGCCCTCCTCCATGCGCAGTCCCACGCCGCCGGCGCCCTGCACGTCTCGCATCAGCTCCAGCACGCGGATGAACTCCGGGTCTGCCTCCCGTACCGCGACCGAGGTCGCCGAACGGTTTCGCACCCCGTTGAGTGACTCGACGGTCAGGGCGAGGATGAAGTCCGCCGCGTACCCGGACTGGAGCAGGGAGAAGATGTGCTTCGGATCGATCGGCGTGATGAGCCCGCGCAGGAACCTCTCGCCGGTCAGCGGCACGTAGGTGATGGTGGGCCGGTCGATGTAGATGGCCTGCCCGCCGACCGTCGCGAAATTCCCTTGGACCGTGTTCTTGGAAGAGACGGTGCCGCCGACGTTCACGCCGGTCTGCAGGGAGTAGCCGCTGACGATGGACGCCACGTCCACGAACACCGGAAGGTCCATGTAGCGGAGCTTGACGATGTTGAGGAGCGTCTGCTGCTTCCAGGAGTCGGCGATGGCCGTGCTGTAGTCGAAGCGGTCCACCATCACGGTTTCAGGGCCGATGTGGGTGCATCCGGCCGCGACCACCGAGGCAGCGAGCGCGACGGCGAGCAGCAGACTCTCGCGGTTGGTTCTCATGGTCGCCCCTTTCGAACGTCCTTCACCTTCCTGTAGTCAGGTGGTCCCCAGCCCGCGAGGGACACCCGTTGCAGCCGGTCCATGACCGTCGACCCCCGTCGAGGTCCCTGAGGTGGCTGTCCGCGTTCCATCGGCTCAGACCCCGTCCACCATGGACCGCGACAGCATGCCGCCGGACAGAACCCTGGCCTTGAACCCGTTCTGCATCAGGATGCGCGTCGCCCAGTAGCCGCGGACCGCCGACCGGCAGATGACGTTGATCTCGCGGTCGCGGGGGAGCTCGCCGAGACGGGCGCGGAGCGCCGGCAGCGGGATGTTGACCGCTCCCGGAATGGCCTCGGTGGCGACCTCCGGCGGGTTGCGCACGTCGAGGAGGAACTCCCCTTCCACGGCGCCCCAGTGGGTGAGCGGCATGTCGCCGCGCAGCACGTCGGCGCCGACCATTCCCGCGAAGTTGACCGGGTCCTTGGCGCTGCCGAACTGCGGCGCGTAGCACAGCTCCGCCTCCTCGAGGTCGTACACCGACGCGCCCAGCTGGATCGCCATCGCGATGGCGTCGACCCGCTTTTCGACCCCGTCCAGGCCGAGCGCCTGTGCCCCGAGGAGACGCCCGTCGGACGTGCGGAAGATGACCTTCAGCACCAGGGTCCTGGCGCCCGGGTAGTAGCCGGCGTGCGAGTTCGGGAACAGGTAGACCTTTTCGAAGTCCTCCTTGCCCAGCCGTTTGAGCAGCTTCTCGTTGGCGCCGGTGGTGGCCACCGTGGCCCCGAAGATCCCGAGCACCGAGGTGCCCTGGGTGCCGCGGAAGCGCGACTGCCGCCCGGCGATGACGTCGGCCGCGATGCGGCCCTGCCGGTTCGCCGGTCCGGCGAGCGGGATCAGGGTCCACTCGCCGGTCACGAAGTCCTTGACCTCGACCGCGTCACCCACCGCCAGGATGTTCGGGTCGCTCGTCCGCATGTGCTCGTCGACCCGGATTCCGCCGCGCTCGCCGATCTCGAGCCCCGCGCTCTTCGCCAGCGCTGTCTCCGGCCGCACGCCGATGCCGAGGATGACGATGTCGGCCGGGTACCTCTTCCCGGACTTCGTCTGCACCTCGATCGCGCCGCCGTCGAGCTGACTGAAGGAGGCCACCGCGTCGCCCAGCGCGAGGTGGACGCCGTTCTTCTCCAGGTGGCGCTCGACGAGGCGCGCGCACTCCGGGTCGAGCGGCGCCATGACCTGGTCGAGCATCTCGACCAGCGTGACGTCGAGGCCGCGGTGGACCAGGTTCTCGGCCATCTCGAGGCCGATGTACCCGCCCCCGACCACCACCGCGCGCTTCGGTCTCTGCAGCGACTGGAGCCCGGTCGACTGGTACTCGTCGGCCAGGTCGCTGGCGCCCCGGTCGAGCCACTCGCGGATCTGCCGCGCGTCCGGCACCGTCCGCACCGAGAAGATCCCGGGCAGGTCGATGCCTGGCAGCGGCGGGCGGATCGGCGCGGCGCCGGGCGAGAGCACCAGCTTGTCGTAGTTCTCGGTGGTGACCTCGCCGGTCGTCACGTTCCGCAGGTCCACGGTCTTGTCCTTCGGCGAGATGGAGATCGCCTCGGTGTTGGTCCGCGCGTCGACCGCGAAGAACGCCCGGAACAGCTGGTCCGTGAACACGAGCAGGCTCGACTCCTGCTCGATGACGCCGCCGACGTGGTAGGGCAGCCCGCAGTTGGCGTACGACATATACGGCCCGCGCTCCACCAGGACGATCTCCGCCTTCTCGTCCAGCCGCCGCAGCCGCGCCGCGCACGACGCCCCGCCCGCCACTCCGCCAACGATGATCACCTTCATGTGCGTCTCCCTGTCTTCGCCTAGCCGAGCCTCACCACAGTCGCTTGGGGCAGCTTGGCCGCAGTCGCCTTCTCCCACCGTTCCTCGATCAGTTCCTTGCCGCCTTTTCCAGGAACTCGGGCGCGGCCCACTGCTGCACGTCGAAGTCGCGCTGTGATGTAGCCGTGCTTCAGCATGAAGTCCTTGCCGATCTCGATCTGCGCGAGGTTCTTCGGCGACAGGCTGGGCACCATGTCGATGTGCTTGATGCACTGGTAGGTGTCCTCGACGTCGCGGTAGTAGGTCTGCCGGTCGAGGATCACGGCCGCCGCGTGCTTGTGCTCGTTGGCCCAGCGCCCCACCTTGATCATCGCCTTCAGGAAGGTGACGACCAGCTCGGGGTGCTGCTCGGCCATCACGTCGCTGCAGGTGATGATCGCCGGCTCGTTGTTCGCCTGCAGCCGCCAGTCCGGGTAGCGCGACAGGTCCTCGATCGCCGCGATCTTGCCCGTTTCTTCCTGCAGGTGCTGCCAGGTCTTGCTGTGCGTGTAGATCGCATCGACCTTGCCGTCGAGCAGCGCCGCCTCCAGCGGGCGGAAGGCCAGGTTGCGCTTGTGGTCCATCTTGCCCATGTAGAGCTCGGTCGCGCTGTTCAGAGGCTCCGAGCATCTTCGGGTCGCTGTACCAGTCGTCCGCATACGGGAACTCGACGATCTCGACATCGGCTCGATGCGTCATGTCGTTGAGCATCAGCATGTTCAGGATGCCGTAGTGCTCGGTGATGCGCCACCAGTCGTTCTTCAGCGTGTTCAGGCTCTTGGACAGGCCGATGCGCTTGCCCTTCAGGTGGCTCATCTTGTAGATCGGGTCCTTCGCCCGCACCAGCATGCAGCCGCCCTCGTAGGTCGGCGTCGCGCCCAGCAGCCGGGTGCGGCGGATGTCGGCCTGGACGTGGATCGGCGGGTACAGGCCGCCGAAGCGGATCAGGTTGTCGAGGTTGTGGATGTAGTGCGGGTACCAGTCGTTCTCGCGCCGGCTGCGGAAGTAGGAGTAGTCGACACCGATCGCTGCGAAGTCGGTCTTGCACCAGCCGAGCTCCTGGTCGACGTTGCTGGCCGAGACCATGCCGCAGTTGGTGTAGAAGACTTCCTTCCAGTTCAGCTCCACCGTGCTCAGTGTCTTGCCCTGCACGATCGTTGTGGGCATGTCAGTCCTCCGTGCTCGGCTATCGCTTCGCCCCGACGATCTTCTTGACATCCTTGTAGGCGCCGCCGTTGAACGCCTTGAAGCCCAGGGCATCCAGTTCTTGCTTCGCCTTTCCCGCCCTTCCACCCGTGCCGCAGAACACCACGATGTTCCGGTCGCGCGGCAGCTCGTCCATTCGACGCTTGAGCGCCAACAGCGGGATGTTCATCGCGCCTGGAACCGCGCGCTTCTTCGCTTCGATCTTCGACCGCACGTCAAGCAGCAATGCTCCTTTCTTCATGAGTTTCGCCACTTCTTCCGGCGCCAGCTTCGACTTCAGCATCTCGTCGTGCCATGTTTTCAATTTCGCAATCATCTGGCTCCTCCCTCTGACCTTAGGCGGCCGGATGGGTTCGACGGTGCCGCTTCGCCCGCCTCTTGTCTGTTCCGACGACCTTCCCGATTTCACCAACAGAACCAGGTGGTGAACGTCCGTTTCTCCACACCGGGCATGTCCATCACCTCCCCGATCGGCTTCCCCACCTCGCGCTCTGTGACTTCGCCTGCTTGGGGCGCTTTTCCCAGGACGACCTTCTCGGGATCGACGAACAGGTTGTAGACATGGCACTCGGATCCTCAGAGAAGCGTCTTCAGCATGCGGTCGACCAGCTGCTCCACGGAGACCATGGTCAGCACCAGCGGCGCGACCGGCAGCAGGACGAACGCCGCCAGGGAGGTGACGTTCTTCGTCGTGAACGGCAGCAGCCGGACGCCCCGCACGACCTCGAACCCGTTGTAGCAGGTCGGCCAGCGACTGGAAGTCCGCGTGGCCGAGCAGCGGCTCGTCGGCGGGGAGCGGGCCGCGAAGCCACTTGCGGTTGAACTCGCGCGCGTAGACCTGGCCCAGTGCGCCGTACTCGATCATCCCCCGGCGCCGGACCGCCCGGAGCTGCGGGTAGAAGACCACGAGCGGTCCGAGCACGATGAACAGCGCCAAGAGCGTCGTGCCGACGATCTCCACCTTGAACTGAATCAGGGTCGCGCCCTCCTGGAAGATCCGGCTGGCGATCATCCCGGAGAGCAAGGTCCCGAGGGCCAGGAGCACCAGCCGGTAGGCGCGGCCGCTTCGAGCCAGGAACAGGAGCCCGGCGGTGCGGTCGGGATGAGTCGGTTCCAGGCTCAATCCCGTGCGCGCCACCTGCCAGAGGAAGCGCCACCAGATGAAGACCCTGAAGAACCAGCGCAGCAGCAGGAACTGGAGCAGGGGCATGCTCACGAGCCCCAGCCACCAGCCGGCCAGGGTTGGCTGCAACCGACCGCCCGCGGAGCTGGCGAACCAGCTGTGCACGTCGAGCGCAACCTGGTCGCGCCAGACGAACGGCATGCCGACGGCGTACACGAGCGCGACCAACAGCGAGCTCGGCCACGACGGAGTTGCGCAGCCGCAGGGCCGACGCGATGGCGGCGTCGAACCGCGGGCGCGCCTCGTCGCGGATCAGGCCGTTGGCCTCGAACTGCCGCACGACCTGGGGCAGCACCCGGTGGGCGAGTATCTCCGCCAGGATCAGCAGGGGAGCCGCGACCAGCAGGCGCAGGTGCGTTTCGACGTCGTGCAGGAAGGGCAGCGCCACGCCGCCGCCCCAGGCGTGGCCCTCGACGATCGACAGCACCAGCAGCGGTGGCCAGGTGAGGAGGACGGCCAGCAGCACGCGCCGGCGCACCATCTCCAGAGCGTCGCCGGAGAGCCGCATTCGCCGCAGGAGCTGGAAGAGCGGCCCGCCGCTCATCAGGGAGAAGTCGTTCAGCTTCGCCAGTGGCGTCTCGTTGACGCGAGCGGAGGGTTCCTGTCGAGTGTCGGTCATTGGTACTCCTTTCGGCCGCCGCGCCGGCCATTGCCGCGGAGGGTGCCGAGAAGCGCGTCAACGGTGTTGCCGGGCCGGTCTGCTCCCCCCACAGCGCCGCCGCGGTGGGTCACTGTGTCTGCTGTGACGCACCTTCCTCGAGGATGACCCTCTCGGGGTCGATGTCGTAGACCCACGGCGCCGAGTTCTTCCAGCCGTTCTTCATCCGCTTCCCGTTGAAGATGCTCTCGGGATCCTCCACCTTGTCGCCTTCCACGCCGTCGACGATGTTGTAGACGTTGGTGAACCCGGCTGCTGCGAGCTGGTTGACCGCCATCGCGCTGCGGCCGCCGGAACGGCAGGTGACCAGCAGCATGTCGGTCGGTTGCGCGATCTCGCGGACCAGCGCGACGAACTCCGCGTTCATCTTCGGTGCGAACTCGAACTTGCCGCCCTTGCGCCAGTAGCTGACGAACGCGATGGGCACGTTCCAGGCCATCTCCGGATGGCCGACGAAGGCAAACTCCTCCGGGGTCCGCACGTCGATGACCTTCACCCTGTCCGGCGCGGCCTTCCACATCTCGTAGGCCTGCGCGGCCGTCACGTAGAGCCCGAGGGTGGTGCGCTTGGCCTCGGGAAGCTGGCTACTCATGGGCATGACCTCCTGTTTCGGGGACTCCGCCCCGGCGGGTCCCGGAGCGGCCGTCAGCGCGACTGCCGTCGCGAGGAAGTAGGCTACGGTTCTGGTGCCACGGACGGTCCAACTCGACATCCCGGGTCTCCTCCAGGTTCTTGACGATCCCCGCAGGGCTCACGACCGCCTGCCTGCCCCGCCTCTCTCGGCGCCGTGTGTGCCGGGACGGGGCCTTTCGTTGCTCGCGGCATGCCACCGCGCCCTCAAAACGTCCAGCTCACGCCGAGCTGCGGGCCCTGGTAGGTCACGTCCATGGCGAGGCGATCGTCAGTTCCGGCGTCGTCGAAGTCCTGAGTGAGCGCGCGGTAGCCCAGCCAGATCGCCCACGACTCGCTCGGGCGGTAGCCCAGTTCGAGCACGACCTGCCACTCGAGGTCCATGCTGACCCCAAACCCTCCGACGTCCCCTCGGCCCTGCGCCCACCACTTCCCAGAAGCCGACAGTGGCGCCGCGAAGCGGGCGCCCACGATCGGGTCGAGGAAGTCGTCGTCGTTCTGGAAGCGGAGCGGCTCGCCCGAGATCGGCGCCGTGGTGGCGAGCTCGACGTTGAGCTTGGTGTAGCGCAGACCGGCGAAGGCCTCGACGTGCTCGTTGAAACGGTAGCCGGCGTCGACCTCGAAGACCGCCAGGTCGATGTCCATCGAGAGGCCGTGGTTCGACTGCCCGAGACCCATGAAGGCCCCTTCGGCGATCAGGCTCCACCGCGGCGCCTCGAGCCGGTAGCCCGCGATGCCGCCCATCTCGAGACTGTCGATGAGCTCGTCGACGTCGACGTCGATCTCGTGCGTCGCGTCGCCAACCTGTGCGGTCCCGTCGATCTGGAAGGCCGGACCGGTGAGCACCACGGTGTGCGTGACCTGCGCGAGCGCCGAGGCCGGCGCGCCCAGCGCCGTCGTCAGGCAGAAAACTGCGACCTTGAGCGTACTGTTCACGGTGATCCTCCAGTAGGTGGGCCGGTCACTTGGAAGGCGATAGATCGATGGCAGCCGCGGTCGCCTCGTGCAGGCGTCCGAGCCGACACCGCGCCCCTCGGTTGTGCCTGGACATCGCTCATCGTCCCGGCACGACTCGGAGCGCCGACAAGCGCTGGAGCGGGGCTCGCCCGGCGGCTCACGTGTCCTCCGCCAGCTTGGTGAACACGGCCTCCCACTCGCTCTCGGTCATCGTCCCGCGCAGCTCGAAGATCCGGTCGAGGGCCTGCGGTCTTGACCCTGCCGCCGCGCCTCGATGCCCTGCTCCATGAACGGGGTCAGCGCGTCAAGCCCGGCCGACTGGTCCTCGTCCGCCGCGCGGAACCCTTTCGCGATCTTCTCGAAGCGCTTCGAGACGTCCTCGAGGTCGTTGCGTCCCTGCTTGATGATCTCCACCGCCGCGGCGGCGCGCGCCTCGTCGGCGACGACCTCGGTCACCGCCTTCTGCGTGCCCTTGGTGAACAGCTCCACCGCGAAGCCGCCGCCACCCGACATGAAGAACAGGAAACCAACGAGGAGTGCAGCGAGCATGGCCTCAGCCCTCCTTGTCTGCGGGCGCCGCCTCGCCGACCGACTGGGAAGCGGCGAACCGGATCATCGACATCTCGAGCTTCCTGAGCTCCTGCCACTCGGCCGCGGTGGCCTGCGCCTTCAGCGAGGCGTGGGCGGCGAGAAAACGGCGGGCGAGCGACTCGTGGCGGGCGTTGAAGTCGGCGAGCGACCGCTCGATCGCCTCGCGCGAGCTGCCGTGGTCGCGAATCAGGGGGACGAGCGCGGCCCGCTCCGCTGCGAACAGGCGATCGGCCTCGGCGGCCGCCGCCTCGATCTGGTCGACGGCCGCGAGCATCGTGGCCGCGCGCGCCTCGTCAGCCACGATCTCATCGATGCCGGCGCGCAGCTCGGCGGCCGGATCGGGCGGCGCCTTCGAGCTCGAGCACGACAGCGCCACGGCCACCAGCAGTGCGACACCGAGGGTGTTCCGGAGCCACCGTTTCGTGTCCATCGCGAGTCCTTTCTTCAGACCGCAGGCGCAGCGACTGGGCGGAGGCGTGGGGAACGGGGCCGTGCCCCGATCCCCACCCTCCTGAGTCGCTGCGGATTACGGCACGTAGTTGGCGCTGGTGTCCGCGCCGTAGCCGCAGCCCTGGTAGGTGCAGTGCAGTTCGTCGCGGATGATGGCCGCCCAGCTGCCGGCGCGGCCCGTGTCCAGCGACCAGCTCCTTCGTCGAGCACCTTGGTTTCGAACTTCCAGCCCTTCGGCAGGCCCTTGAGCTTGCCGCCCAACTGGTCGAGGTTGTCGAGGGTCAGGCCGGGATCGACCGCCTTGGTGTACTCCTGCATCACCCAGACCGTGCCGCCCGGCTCGCGAACAGGAACACCGGCGTGCCGGCGTTGAAGGTCCAGACCGGTTGCGCCGGATCAGCGAGGGCACGTAGGCGTTCTGCATCTGGGAGCCATCTCGGCCCCGGTCATGTCGCCGCCGTAGCGCAGACTCGACGCCATGGAAGCTCTGCGTCTCACCGCCGACGAACGTCGAGTTCGTCCATCATCCAGAAGCGTCCGCTGTTGACCGTGCACATGTCCACGCCGAATTCTTGCCAGTCGAGCTTTTCGGGATCCATCTTCTTGTGGCCTCTGTGGTGATCGCGTCGGGATCGTGCCGCCGTGTAGACGTGGGCCCTCTGCGTCTCCCCGACGCCGACAAAGGCCCCCATCCCGCGGAAGGGCAGGCCGCGCGTGTTCTTGAAGTTCATCCTGCTCGTGGGATCCACACCTGTTTTGAGATTCATCAGATTTCTCCTTTCGACGCGGGTCGGCGAGCACCGGTCCGAGCCGGGGCCCGTCCCGCCTGTTTGTGCTCAGGGCACGTCGTTGGCGCTCGTTTGAGTGTCGCAGCCCATGACGTGATAGGTGCAGTTACTTCTTCTTCATCTGTTTCGCGACAAACTCCTGGATTCTCTTGCCCTGCGCAGCCAACCCTCCATCGGTGCTGAACTGGAGGATCTCGGCGCCTTCCTTCGACTTGAAGTTGTGCGGAGCCGGCCAGAAGCAGGCGTTCCCCGGCGCGGCAAACTTCAATGGTCCCGTCAAGGTAGATGACCTCCACCGAGCCCTTCATGACGTAAGCCCAGTGCTCGACCCCGCACAGATCGTGCTCCAGTCCCTTTCCTTTCAGAATTTCTGTGAAGTCGGTGCCCGGGGCAAAGACGTGGAAGGCGCACTGCATGCCGCCCCAGCCTCCTCCCAGATCTTGAGGCCCGGGGTGTTCTGGGTGACGAAGTCGTCTACCGGGTTCATATCCATCATTTTCTTGTGCATTCGATTGCTCCTTCGTGTTCTTGCGCCTCACCGGACCGGCGGGGATGGCGAGTAGTTCGAAGCAGACCCGGTCGCCTGGACAAACCTGGTGATGCACCAACGGCAGAAATTCGGGCGCGGCCGGCTGCCACGACGAGGCGGGAGGGCCGCCGGGAGTCGTGGGCGTGCGTCATCAGTCCTCCTCCTGGCCGCCGGGCGCTGCGACCGCCGCGGGCACGTCCGTCGCGGCGTCCGCCTGCGCGCCGTTGCGGATGAGGTCGATGGCGACCAGCAGGTCGGTCGCGATCGCCCGCTTGAGCACGACGGCGTCGGCGCCGGCCTCCATTGCCGCCCGGCGCACGCTCGGCTCATCGTGGACGCTGAGGGCGATCACCTTGAGGTTGGGGCATCGGTCCCCCAGCTCTCGGATCCAGCCCAGGCCGCTGTCCTGGGTCAGCGAGAGGTCCACGATCGCCATGTCGGGGCGGAGCCGGCCCGCTCCCTCGAGCAGGGACGCCTTGTCGGCGACCATCACCACGGTTGCGAACGACGTCTCGAGCAGCCCGCGCACGGCCTCCGTGAGACCGTGGTGGCGGTCCGCCAGCAGTACGCAACTCGGCGGTTTGATGGCCATCGAGACGTTTCCTTGTCCGCGACCGCGCATATTTCGATGCAGGTGTCGCCTAGCCTTGAGGGGAGGTTAGTTGGGATGTGGAGGGCGTTGAACTCGGGATCCTACGTGAGTTGTCCCTGGGAAAACCCCGAGGTGCGAACCAGGACCGGTCAGCCGAGCAGCCTGTGAACGGGCAGCAAATCAATCTTCACGAGGTCGATTTGACAGCAAATTCGTCTTCTATGGGAGCTGACGGCGTCTTCTCGGGCGACTGCTTCTCTCCGTGCAGCGTCAGAGCTCGACGAGGCCGTGCTTGATCGCGAAGTGGATCAGCTCGGTGCTGGTGTGCAGGCCCAGGGTCTCCATCATCTGGTACTTGTGGAACTCCACCGTCCGGGCCGAGATCGCGAGGCTCGCTGCGATCTGCTTCGCCGACCGGCCCTCGGCCAGGAGCTGGAGGACCTCCCGTTGCCGCGGCGTGAGGGAAGCGACCGGGTCGACCTCCTGCGCCGGTCCCTGCTTCATCGCCTCCAGGACCTCCCCCGCGAGCTGCGGTGTGAGGTAGGTCTTGCCATCGAGCGCGGCGCGGATGGCAGCGATCAGCTCGACCGACGCCGAGTGCTTGAGCACGAAGCCCGACGCCCCGGCTTCGAGCGCCCGCCGAGCAAAGGCCGTGTTCCGGTGCATGGTGAGAAACACCACCGGCGTCTGGTCTCCACCCTGCCTCAGCAGGACCAGCGCGTCGATGCCGTTGAGGCGGGGCATGGTGACGTCGGCGACGATCACGTCCGGCCGCAGCTTCTCGACCGCCTCGAGCAGCGCGCGGCCATCCTCCACGACGCCCACCAGGTCGAACTCCGGGGAGAGCAGGCTCGTCAGCGCCTCGGCCACCATGAGGTGGTCGTCGGCGAGGACCACTCGCGGCCGGCGCGAGGAGCTCATCCGGACCTCCCTTCCGTCGGAACCCAGGCGATGATCGCCGTGCCCCGGCCCGGCGCGCTCTCGACGTCGAGCGTGCCGCTCACCAGCCACACGCGCTCGCGCATGCTCGCCAGGCCGAGGCTCCTGGCCTTTCGCGGGGTCGCCGGATCGAACCCGCTGCCGTCATCACGGACCGCGAGCAGCAGGCCTCCGTCCATCTGCCGCAGGGTGACGCTCGCGGCGCGCGCACCGGCGTGGCGGTTCACGTTGTTCAGCGCCTCCTGCGCCACCCGGAACAGGCAGAGCGCCGCATCCCTGTCGACGACGGCGGGCAGGGGATCGAGCTCCAGCGCGAGGTCGATGCTGCCCTGGCGGCCCAGCCGATCGCACTCCGCTCGGAGCGCAGCGGCGAGGCCGAGCTCGTCCAGGACCGACGGGTGGAGCTGGTACGCCAGGGAGTGGATGTCCTCGCTGACGCGAACGAGCCCTTCGCGAACCGACTTCAGCTCCAGCGCCTGCGCCTGGTCCGTCGCGGCGAGCTCGGCGCGGCCGGCGTCGATCGCCAGCACGGCCAGCCGCTGCGTCAGGTCGTCGTGCAGCTCGCGAGCGAGCAGCGCGCGCTCCTCCTCGTGGGCCCGGATCAGCCGCCGGCTCAGGTCGAGCAGGGACTCCTCGGCTCGCTTGCTCTCCGTGATGTCACGGAGGACGCCGTACGACTTCAACGTGCGTCCCGCCGCGTCGCGCGCGGCAACGCGCGCCACGTGATGCAGCCACCTCACCCCACGATCCGGGTGGACGAAGCGATACTCGATGGCGACCCGTTCCAGCCGTCCGTCGATGAGCTGCTCGGCCTGCTCGAAAAAGCGCTGCCGGTCGTCGGGGTGCACTCGCTCCAAGTAGAACTCGACGGGCTGGAGACCCTGCTGCACGTGCGCGGGGACGCCAAGGAGGTCGCGAAGCCGGGCGTCGAAGAAGGCGGTTTCTTCGCCGTAGTCCACCTCGTAGAACCCGAGGCCGGCGAGCTCGACTCCCGCCGCCAGGCGAGCCTCGCTCGCGCGCAGCGCCTCCTCGGCACGCTTCCGGTCGGTGACGTCGATGGAGATGCCCATCAGGCGCTCTGCCCTGCCCGCGGCGTCGATACGGGGACGCCCATGGGAAGCGATCCAGCGCACCCTGCGGTCGCCCGGGAGGATGATCCGGTACTCGACGTCGACGGGGTCGCCCGCGCGCTGGGAGCGCTCGATGGCGCCCCGCACCAGCTCCTTGTCGTCGGGATGGACTGACGCCTGGAAACGCGCCATATCGATGGGCTCGTCCGGGGAGTACCCGAAGATCGCCCGGCCCCTCTCCGTGGCCCAGAAGACGCCCGTTTGGTAGTCCAGGACCCAGAGCCCCGCCCGGGCGGAGTCCACCGCCAGGGCCAGGCGCTCCTCGCTCTCCCGCAGCGATTCGTCGGCGCGCCTGCGTGCCAGCGCATTGGTGAAGACCTGCGCGACCAGCGTCAGCCGCGCAATCAGGGCGTCGGGCCAGTCGTGATGCGCCTGCCGGGTGTTGAGGCCCAGTGCGCCGACGGGCGGCGCGCCCGCCACCGCGAGCGGCAGGGTCAGGTTCGAATTGATGCCCAGGAGGCGGCAGGACTCCCGGTCGATGGCGGCCTCGGCCGGAAAGTCGTCCAGCGATCGAAGAAGGACCACGCGGCCCGCCAGCACCTCCTTTCGCGCCCAGGGGAACTGCTCCTCGCTCAGCGGGCCGGCAGGTGGCTGAACGTCCTCGGCGGAATGGAAGTGGGTGGCGATGATCACGTCCGGGGCGGTGCCCGGCCACTGCCAGAGCACCGCGAGATCGATGCCGAGCAGCTCGCAGACCCGGCGCAGCGCATCCTCGATCTCGCGGTCGACCTGGTCGGGAGGCAGATTGATGAACCGGGAGGACAGGTCGGCAAGCAGCGTCTCGAACTCGAGACGGCTGTCGAGGCGCTCGCCGGAAGCATGCTGGTGCTCGGCCATTGGCAATCCGCAGGATTATAGAGCAGCGGGAACCGCCAGGCGATGCCGGCTACCCCGGTCGGCCTGGGGCCGTCAGCGTGCGACGATCCCGACGGCATGCGTCCTGCTGAGCGGCAGGCGAGGGCTGACCTCGGCGGTGTACGGCCGGGGGGCGGCACAGATGGTGGTTCCCGGCGCCAACGCACGCTGAGGGCATCCCGTCTGGTATGAGATAGAATCGCCGGGTCGGCTGCAAGTGCTTACCCCTGGCAGGCTTGACCGTCGAGAGGGCCTGCCGGGAGGAAGCCCCAGAGCCAGGAGGTAGCTTTGACCACGCTCCTCGAAAAGGCGTTTGCCGAGGCGGCGAAGCTCCCACCGGCTGAGCAGGATGTGCTGGCTTCGTGGTTGCTGGCCGAGATCGGTGGGGATGACGAGTTCGACCGGGCGATTGCCGCCACGTCCCGAGAGCTGGCAGGTCCTGCAAGCGAGGCGCTCGCCGAACACAGGGCTGGCCTCTCAGAGGAGCTGAATCCCGAAGACCTATGACCTCTCATGTCACCCGGCGGTTCCGCCAGCTGTTCGCGGAGCTGCCGAGTCAGGCACAGCGCCAGGCCTTCAATCGTCCCGTGTGGGGCTCGTCCGATCGCTGGGAGTCGCACCCTTGCGGCGGAACAGGCGGTCGCGGTCGCTGTCGAAGTAGTAGAGCTTGGCGACCTCGATGCGCTTGGCGAGGAAGCTGCAGGCGAGGACGGCCACGAGCATTCCGGCCAGCGGCCCGGCCCAGTAGATCCACCAGCCCTGCCACTGCCCGGAGACGACCGCCGGGCCGAGGCTGCGGGCGGGGTTGGTGCTGGTGCCCGAGATCGGCGCCTCGGCCCACACCATGATCGCGTAGAGCGGGGGGAAGATCGCCGGCGTGAAGGGGCGGATCACGCCGGAAGCCCAGGAAGACGGCGAGCAGGGAGACCATCGCGAAGGTGGTGATCACCTCGCCGAGGAAGGCCGTCGAGAGGGAGATCCCCGGACCCGGCCAGGTCGCCCCGAAGGCCACGCTGTCACCCATCGCCCCCCAGAGCAGGAGCGGCAGCGACCCCACGACGGCGCCGATCAGCTGGGCTCCGACGTAGCCGAGGGTAGTCCGCAGGTCGAGCTTGCCCATCAGCCGGAAGGCGAGCGTGACCGCCGGGTTGATGTGCGCTCCGCTCACCTTCCCGACCGGAGACAGCGCGATGCAGGCGCCCGTCGTCCCGAACAGGAAGCCGGTGATCAGCCGCCGCAGCCCCTCGCTCGGGATCAGGCGCGCCATGGGTGAGCCGCTTCCGAACATCAGGATGACCAGCGACAGGCCGACCAGGACCAGCAATGCCGTCCCGATCAGCTCGGAGGCGAACAGCTGCCAGGGGAGGGGCCTTGCCGTGCGGACACTCATGGCCACGCGCCATCCCTCGCCATGGGTGTGCTACTCCTCGGCGTTCGGATCGCCGGGCTCTTCGAGCGAGACGAACTGGATGCAGACGGGCGAGACCACAGCGAGCGAGCGGTCCGTCGGCGTCAACCGGCCGCTCGTCGGATCGATTCGCAGGAGGTTGATGGTGTCCGAGCCCTGGTTGGCGGCGAGCAGCCACTCGCCGGTCGGGTCGATGGCGAAGTGGCGGGGCGCCTTGCCGCCGCTCGGGACCCACTCGAGAGGCTTCAAGCTCCCGTCGTCTGGGATGCATGCTGAACACAGCGATGCTGTCGTGTCCCCGGTTCGAGACGTACAGAAAGCGGCCCTTCGGATCAGCCGCGAGAAACGACGGATTGTCCGTGTCGGCGACGAGACCGAGCGGCTGTGCCACACCGGTGGCCGGGTCGAAGCGGTAGGCGTAGATGCCCTCGCTTCCCGTGCCGGTGTAGGTCCCGACGTACACCAGGTACTCGGAGGCGCGGGCTTCGACCCCTGTGACCAGCAGGACGACGAGAAGGCAGAGCAGCGCGACCGTGCGAAGCCGCCCCGTGCCCCCGGCAGCAGGACCCGTTACCGGCATGGCGACCATCCTCCGCACAGCCCTCTTCGTGAAGCCCGGCGCCCGTTGGGCTTCGCAGTGCCCGATCCGGTCAGGTGTCGACCCGACCGGGGTCCACCTCTCGCCCCGTCGCCCGGTCCACTCAGTCCGAGAGCGCCTTCTTGACGGCGGCTTCCGCGTGGGCCGAGTCCGCCTCCGCCTTGACCGCGGCGCCGATGGGCTTCACATCCACGATGACCTTGAGGATCGTGCCCGTGAAGGCGTTGTCGCGCTCCTCGTAGTCCGACGTCACCGGCGTCGCGTCATCCACCCCGACGCCCGCCGTCTCGTCGGCCGAGAAGATAAACGGTTGCGTGCGTTCGACCCGGCCCCTGGCGACCTCTGCGCCGTTGACCAGGAGCGTGGCCGTTCCGCCCTTGCCGAGCCCGCCGCCGTCATAGTCGAAGTCCATGCGGATGGTGGCCTTGCCGGCCGCCACCGCCTGCGGGGCCGACACCTTGTACTCCTGGAGCCCGAGGAAGTTGTAGCAGTACGTCGGCTTGCCGTCCTCGAGGTACAGGCTCCAGCCGCCGAAGCGTCCGCCCTGGGCGAGGATCACGCCGTTCGCGCCGCCCTGGGGAATCTCCACCTCCGCCGTGATCGAGAGCGAGCGGTTCTTGATGTTGATGAACACGTTCTCGCTCATCGAGTCCATGCCGGCCGAGAGCGTGAGCGACGTGCGCTCCCCCATGAGGTCCGGCCGGCCGGCGGTGGCCGCGTTGATGCGTTCGAGCAAGCGGTCGTCGATGGGCAGCACGCGGTACTTGACCGCCTCCTGCATGAAGATGTCCTGCATCTCCTTGAGCTTGGACGGGTTTGCCGCCGCCAGGTCGTTCGCAAGGCTGAAGTCCCGGGTCGTGTCGTAGAGCTCCCAGATGTCCTCCTGCAGCTTCCTCCGGGGTGTCTTCTCCCACGGCGCACGGTGGACAGTGCCGGCAAACCAGCCGTCGTGATAGATGGCGCGATTGCCGAAGATCTCGAAGTACTGGGTCGTGTGCCGGCTCGTGGCCTGGGGGTCGTCGAAGGTGTAGAGCATGCTCACGCCTTCGATCGGTTCCTGGATGGTGCCGTTGACGCTCGTGGGCTCGGGCAGGCCTGCCGCCTCGAGCACGGTGGGGGCCACGTCGATGACGTGGTGCCACTGCGAGCGGACCTGGTTGCCGGCCTTGATGCGCTTGGGCCAGGAGACGATCAGGCCGTTGCGGGTGCCACCGTAGTTGGAAGGAATCTGCTTGGTCCACTCGAACGGCGTGTCGCCGGCGACCGCCCAGCCCGCGGCCATGTGCGGGTAGGTCGAAGGCCCGCCCCAGTCGTCGTAGTGCGCGAGCATCTCCTGCGACGGTCTCCTCGACATCGTTGAAGTAGGTCATCTCGCTGAACATGCCGCTCATGCCGCCCTCGGCGCTGGTGCCGTTGTCACCGAGGATGTAGAAGACCAGCGTGTTGTCGAGCTGCCCGGTCTCGCCGATGGCGTCGAACAGCCGGCCGATCTCGTGGTCGCAGTACTCGCCGAAGCCGGCATACACCTCCATCTGGCGGGCAAAGAGCTTCTTCTCGTCCGGGGTCAGCGTGTTCCAGTCCTTGATCGCCTCGGGCTTGGGGGCCAGCTTGGTGCCGGGCGGCACCACGCCCATCGCGATCTGGCGCGCCAGCGTCTCCTCGCGCAGCGCGTCCCAGCCTCCGTCGAACTTGCCCTTGTACTTGTCGACCCACTCCTTGGGCACGTGGTGCGGGGCGTGGGTGGCGCCCGGGGCGAAGTAGATGAAGAACGGCTTGTCCGGCGTGAGCGCCTTCTGGAACTTCATCCAGGAGATGGCCTGGTCGGTCATGTCGGTCATGAAGTTGTAGCCCGGGTAGTGAGGCGTTTCGACCCGGGCCATCCCGTCGTAGAGCGTCGGCGACCACTGGTCGGTCTCGCCGCCGAAGAACCCGTAGAACTTGTCGAAGCCCGAGCGCGTCGGCCAGCGGTCGGTCGGCCCGGAGACGCTGACCTCCCACGGCGCGGTCTCGTGGTTCTTGCCGAAGAAGGCGGTGCTGTAGCCGTTCAGGCGCAGCATCTCCGCCAGGGGCGCGACGTTGTTGGGCCGCTGTCCCGTGTTGCCCGGAAACGCCGTGGCGGTTTCGGTGATGCTGCCCATGTTGTTCATGTGGTGGTTGCGGCCGGAGAGCAGAGCGGTGCGCGTGGGCGAGCAGAGCGCGGTGGTGTGGAACTGGTTGTAGCGCAGTCCCTGGCTGGCGAGGCGGTCGGCCGCCGGCATGTGCACCGGCCCGCCGAAGGCGCTGGGCATGCCGAAGCCCATGTCGTCCACGAGGACGATGAGCACGTTGGGCGCTCCCGCGGGCGCCTCGACCTCGAAGCGCGGCGGGGCCGTGGCGTCGCGGGCGTCGAGCACGGTGCTGTGCGGGTAGCTGGGCTCCGGGATCGGCAGCACCGTGCGGTCGAGCTCGCCCCCCGGATTTGCGGCCAGGGCGACGGTGGCAAGACCTGCGGCGACCAGCAGGGTGACGGGTGGGGTTTTCATGAGGGCTCCTTTCGTTCAGAGCTGCAGAATACCTGAGTCGGACCGTTCGGCCGGCGCGCGTCGGAAGCCACCCGCAGCGCCTGCCGCTCGTGCGATCACACCTCGGAGAACTGGATGACGACCTTGACGTCGTCGGGCCTTCGCTCCAGCGCCTGCGCGAAATTCTCCGGCTTCTCACGGCGCGTGATCAGTCCGGCGAGCCACGTACCGGTCCGAGCGAGCCAGCAGGTTTCCGGCCCGGTACCAGTGCCGCTTGTTGGCGTTGACGCTGCCCACGATCACGTTGTTCTTCAGCACGGCGGCCGCCGCGACATCGGCAATGGCTGCCGTCGCGACGGCGCCGCCATGGCCGACGCCGGTCAGGCAGACGATCCCGTTCGCGCCGATCGCCCGGATCGAATCGGCAATCACCTGGCCCACGCCGGTGCACTCGATGATGGCGTCCGGCTCGAAGCCGATCTCCTTCACCGAGCCGGAGTGATACGTCGCGCCGAGGGCGCGCACCAGATCCGGCTTGGGGCCGGACTCCATCCGGTCGAGGACATGGACGTCCAGGCCGAACGACGATGGCGGCGAGAGCCGCCAGAAGGCCGATCGGGCCCGCCCCGGTCACCAGCACGGTCTTGGGCTCCCAGAACGAGCGCCGGCCGATCATCGCCACCTGCTCCAGGGCCTTCGCGATCACGGTCGTCGGCTCCAGGAGCACGCCGAGAATGCCCAGGCTGGGGTCGACCTTGATCGCGTACTCGGGCTCGATCCGCCAGCGCTCCGACATGAAGCCGTGGATCTCCTTGATCCCGCGCTCGGTGTACTGGCCGTTGCGGCACATGTCCCACTCGCCGACTGCACAGTTGGGGCAGGGCACGGGGTCGGGGCGCCGGACGATGCCGACCACGAGATCACCCTTCTTGAGCCCACCGGTCGGGCCCGGGTCCACCACCCGCCCGAGGGACTCGTGGCCGAGCACGAGGCGCTCCTTGCCAGGCGGGGCCCAGCCGTACTTGCCCTCCACGATCTCGACGTCGGTCCCGCACACGCCGACGGCCACGGCCTCCACGAGGACCGAGCCCTCGTGCACGTCAGGCTCCGGGAAATCCTCGTAGCGGGCGGTTCCGGGCTTCTTGGGTTCGACTGTGATCGCTTTCATCGGCTCACCTCCAGGTCAAAGACGTGGTACGACCAGGGTTGCAGATCGAGGTAGAGTCCGCGCTCGAGCAGCTCATTCCCCTCGCGGAGATAGCAGGCGGAGCTGAGCGAGTCCTTGAGCTGCACCGAGGCGTCCTTGATTTCGGGAAACGGCAGGTTGAGATAGCACTGGCTCGGATGGGGGGCGTAGTTCACAGCGATCAGCATCCGCTCTCCGCCGGATCCCCGCCAGGCGTGGGCGACGAATGCAATCCCAGGATCCGTTCCCCTCCCAGGCCGGCCGACACGCAGCCACTGCCATTCCCCGCTCTCTCACGATGGGCTTCCGGAGGACGGCGAGCAGGCGCTCATAGAACTCCTCGGTTTCGTCTGTCCGGAGCTTCTTCAGGTGCCCGCACGAGATGCGGTGAAATGCGCTTCTTCCGCCCCTCGAGCTGCCCCTGATGGAAGAAACGCAGGCCGGGTGTGAAGTACGTGATCACCGCCGCGGCCCGCTGGACCTCGGGCGCGAACGTGGCGGCGGCCCGCGGTTCGTCGTGGTTCTCGAGGAAGCGGGCGAGGCGGTCCTGGAAGTCGAGGCCCGCAAGGAGGTGCTCGCGGACCGGCCGGGCGTGGCCCTCCACGCAGGCGGTCGTAGAGCCGCTTGTCGTAGGTGTAGTCGAAGCCCTGCTGCTGGAGGGTCCATTCCAGGTCCCAGTAGACCTCGGCCATGAACAGGAAGTCCGGATGTTCCTGCCGAACCGACTCGGTCGCCGTCGGCCAGAAGGGCTCGGCCCGGATGCCCCAGGTGCGCTCGAAGACGTCGGGCAAGACCAGCATCGCCATGTCGCAGCGCACCCCGTCGCACTGCCCGGCGATCCTCTGCAGCTCGCCGATCATCGCTCGCTGCAGCTCCGGATTGCCGTAGTCGAGCTGCAGCGTGTCCGGCCAACCGTCGAAGTACGGGTCGCGGCCGTAGGCGAGCACCAGCGGCCCGTTTCTTGTCTGCACTCGGCAGTAGTTCTGGGGTGAGCGGGCCAAGTCAGCCTCGGTGCCGTGGACGAAGAACTCCGGGTGCTCGTCAACCCACGGGTGATCCGGGGCCATGTGGTTCGGGACGAAGTCGAGCATCAGCTTCAGGCCGCGTTGCCTGCATCCGCTGTCGCAAACGTGCGAGCGCGGCATCACCGCCGAGATCGCGATGCACGGTGTAGCTCTGGATGGCGAACCCGGAGCCGGCGATGTCTTCGTCCTCGAGGTCCGGCAGCGTCTCTTCGAACTCGCGACGCCATTGGGGATTCGCTCGCGAGATCGCCTGCGCCGCAGGGCCGGTCTGCCAGACGCTCAGGAACCAGACCCAGTCGAAGCCCATCCCGGCCAGCCGGTCGAGCTCCGCGTCGGGGATGTCGTCGAGCGTCGCCTTCCGCCCCAGGCTCGCCGACAGCTCCGTCAGCCAGACCCGCGTGTTGACCTGGAAGAGCGCGGGATAGCGAGGTGTGGACATGGCTCGCTCCTACTCCCCGGCCACCTGCTCGCGGACCACGCGGGCCTCGAGCCTCTCCTTGGGCGTCTCCAGCGCGTCCTCGGCCGTCACGCGTCCGAAGGTGTCGAGGAGTCGAGCGATGAGGCCCGTCCAGCCCGTCTGGTGGTTGGCGCCGATGCCGGCCCCGATGTCGCCGTGGAAGTACTCGTAGAAGAGGATCAGGTCGCGCCAGTGCGGGTCGTCCTGGAACTTCGCCGACCCGCCGTGGACCGGCCGGCGGCCTGCTCGCGTCGCGCAGGAAGATGGCCGAGAGGCGCCGGGAGATCTCCTTCGCCACCTCGAAGAGGGTCATCCGGTTCCCGGAGCCGGTCGGGCACTCGACCGTGAAGTCGTCGCCGTAGAAGCCGTAGAGGTTCAGCAGGCCCCGGACGATCAACCCGTTGACCGGCATCCAGATCGGGCCGCGCCAGTTCGAGTTGCCGCCGAACATCCCGGTATTGGACTCGGCGGGGAGGTACTGGACGCGAAGCTCCTCGCCGCCCGCGTGGAAGACGAACGGATGGTCGAGGTGGTAGCGCGACAGCGAGCGGATGCCGTAGGGAGCCCAGGAACTCGTTCTCGTCGAGGAGGTAGGACAGGATGCGCTCGAGCTTCGCCTGGGTGAGGGGCGAGAGGAGCCGGCGTCCGGCGTAGCCGATGAACCCGTCCACGGTCGGGGCCACCTGGGCAAGCACCTCGGGATGGCGCTTCCTGAAGAGCGCGATCAGCTCCATCAGCTTCGGGTGGCGCGTCAGCGAGTCCTGCTCGAACATCGTGCTCGCGCAGAGCGGCAGGAGCCCGACCATCGAGCGGACCTTGAGCCGGAACGCCTCGCCGTCCGGCAGCCGGAGGACGTCGTAGTAGAACCCGTCCTCCTCGTCCCACATGTCGTCCCCCTGCTCGCCGACCTTGTCCATGGCGTAGGAGATCCAGACGAAGTTCTCGAGGAACTTGAACGCGATCTCCTCGTACATCGGGTCGTGGTCGGCGAGGATGACGGCCATCTCCAGCATGTACTGGCAATAGAAGGCCATCCAGGCCGTGCCGTCCGCCTGCTCGAGCGACCCGCCAGTGGGGAGCTGGGCGCTGCGGTCGAAGACGCCGATGTTGTCGAGGCCCAGGAAGCCGCCGGCGAAGACGTTCCGTCCCTGCGGGTCCTTCCGGTTCACCCACCAGTTGAAGTTGAGCATCAGGCCATGGAAGGAGCGCGCCAGGAAGGGGAGGTCCTCCCGGCCCAGGTTTTTCTCAAACTTGTAGAGGAACAGCGTCGCCCAGGCGTGCACCGGTGGGTTCACGTCGCTGAAGTTCCACTCGTAGGCCGGCATCTGGCCGTTGGGGTGGCTGTAGAGGCTCCGGAGCATCAGGAGGAGCTGCTCCTTGGCGAAGTCGAAGTCCACGAGCGACAGCGCGATCGTGTGGAAGGCGAGGTCCCAGGCCGCGTACCAGGGGTACTCCCACTTGTCGGGCATGGAGATGACGTCGCCGTTCAGCATGTGGAACCACTCGGCGTTCCGGACTCCGCGCTTGGCGCCGGGGACATGCGGGTGGGCCTGGTGCTCCTGCAACCACCTGTCGACGTCGAAGTAGTAGTACTGCTTCGACCACAGCATCCCCGCGAGCGCCTGGCGGTGGACCCGGCGCTCGTCCTCGCCGAGCGAGCGGGGCGTGATCCGGTCGTAGAACTCGTCGGCGTCGAAGAGCCGCTGCCGGAGCACTTCCTCGAACGCCGCGCCGAACGTCCCGCCCGCCGCGCCTTTGGCCAGGCGGAGCTGGACGACCTCGCAGCCCCCCGCCGGCACCTCGAGGACGTAGCGCGCCGCGGCCTTCGTCCCGGTCTTCGCCGGGTTCACCGCGTCCCGCTCCCCGGCGATCACGTAGCGGTGGAACGCGTCCTTGACGTACGGCGTCGGGTTCGGCTGGCCCCACAGCCTCTGGACGTTCGTCTCGTTCTCCGTGAACAGGAGCTCCGGTCGGCCGTCGCACGAGAGCGTGTACTCGCCCAGCTCGGGATGGGAGGCGACGATCGCCCCGCCGGCCTCGCGCAGGACCGGCTTCTCGCCTTCGTCTCCCCACGACCAGGTGTTCCGGAACCAGAGCGTCGGCAGGAGCTGCAGCCGGGCCGCCTCCTTGCCGCGGTTGTGGACCGAGACGCGGATCAGGATGTCGTCCGGACCATCCTTGGCGACCTCGACGAAGACGTCGAAGTACCGGTCGTCGTCGAAGATCCCGGTGTCGAGCAGCTCGTACTCGAGCTCCTCCCGCGTCCGCCTCCGGTTCGTCTCGACCAGGTCGCCGTATGGGAACTCGCGCTGCGGGTACTTGTAGAGGTACTTCATGTACGAGTGGGTCGGCGTCGAGTCGACGTAGAAGTAGTAGTCCTTGACGTCCTCGCCGTGGTTCCCCTCGCTGTTGGTGAGGCCGAACGCGCGCTCCTTGAGGATGGGGTCGCGCTCGTTCCAGAGAGCGAGGGCGAAGCACAGGCGCTGCTGGTCGTCCGAGATCCCGCCGAGGCCGTCCTCGCCCCACCGATACGCCCGCGAGCGGGCCTGGTCGTGGGAGAAGTAGTCCCAGGCGTTGCCGTCCTCGCTGTAGTCCTCGCGGACCGTGCCCCACTGCCGCTCGCTGAGGTACGGGCCCCACTTCTTCCAGGGGATGCCCGCCTCACGGGCGTCGTTCAGCCGCTTCTGCTCGGTGCAGTCCACGATCCCCGTGTCGACCGTCTTGTTCGTTGCCATGGACGCTTCCTTTCTCCTCGGTTGCCAGGAGGGCCACGGGCTCTTTCAGCCTGCTTCGGCGGAGGAGCCTCCCCGGCACTGACGTGTTACGCATGCGTGGCCGCCGTCCGAGGCGACCACTTCGTGTTGACGATGCCTGTAGGCACCGGGCTTCGAGCCAGTCTAGTCCGGATTCCGAGGGCTGTGACCCGGAAATTCTACGGGGATCATCGCCGGGGAATCCACGGGGTTCCCGGGCCGGAGACCCTCGGTCGGCAGGCACGAACCGCGATCGGGTGGCAGCAGGGCCGAGGGTCAGAGCTTGACGAGGCCGGGCTTGGCGGCGAACTGGCTCAGCTCGGCGCTGCTGTGCCACCGCCGGCGTTCTTCGGCGTCCGGCGCAGCAGCCCGGACCGATCGGAGTCAAAGTAGTAGAGCTTGGCGACCTCGACTCTCAGCGCCAGGGTGTTGCAGAGGAGGATGGCCAGGAGCATGCCGATCACGGGACCGACCCAGTAGATCCACCACCCGTGCCACTGTCCCGAGATGAGCGCCGGGCCGAGGCTGCGGGCCGGGTTCGTGCTCGTGCCCGATACCGGCGCCTCCCAGTAGGACATGATCGCGTAGAGAACCGGGATCATGAGGGGAGTGAACCTCCGGAGCTGCCGGAACCCGATGAACACGCACAGCAACGTGATCAGGCAGAACGTGGTCCAGATCTCGCCCCACAGGACGGCCCGCAACGGATAGATCTTGCCCGGCAGGCTGGCGCCGAACGCCACGCTGCGGCCCATCTCTCCCCAGGCGAGCAGCGGCACACAGAAGAGGACCGCGCCGGTCAGCTGGCCGAGCACGTAGACCGCGGCGGTACGCGCGTCGAGCCTGCCCATCAGGAAGAACGCGAAGGTCACGACCGGGTTGATGTGGGCCCCGCTTTCCTTGCCGATCGGCGAGATGCTGATCAGCGCCCCGAAGCAGCCGAACACGAAGCCCGTGATCTGGCGGCGGTACCCCTCATTGAGCACGACCCACACGATCGGGCTGCCGGCGCCGAACATGAAGATGACCAGCGAGAGGCCGCACAGGAGGAGCAGACCCGTGCCGATCAGCTCGGACATGAAGAGGCGCCGCGGAAAGCGCCATCGGTCGTGCGGTTCGTCGCTAAACGTGCCAGATACGGGGGTATTGATGTTTCGCTTCTCCTTGCGAGTCTGGAATACTCACTCCGGTATCTGGTCGGCCTCAGCCAGGCGATAGCTGGTGCTTCGACCCCCGCCCGGGTTCTTCACAATGATGCCTCGTTCGAGCAGAGCGCGAATATCTCGAAGCGCCGTGTCGTTTGAGCACTCCGCAAGCTTCGCATACTTCGAAGTCGTCAGGTGCCACTTGAAGTTGTCGAGCATGCGGTTGATGACCTTTCGCTGGCGCTCGTTGACCGGAGTCGGGTTGATCCGTTGCCAGAGCTTCGCCTTGTAAAGCACCGACGAGAGCACCGTGTCCGCGCCTTCGATGGTGCGGTCGAGACAGGCGAGGAACCACGCAAGCCATGCGGTGATATCGAGAGATCCGCTCTGCGCGGATTCGAGCTGGAGATAGTACTCCCTCCTCTCTGCCTCGATGCCCGATGACATGCTGTAGAAGCGTTCCTTCGTGCCGTCTGCCTGCGAGAGCGCCATTTCAGCGATGGCGCGAGCGATGCGCCCGTTTCCATCCTCAAATGGGTGAAGGGTCACAAACCAGAAGTGCGCGATGCCGGCCTTGAGCACCGGATCAAGCGCCATCCGCATGTTGAACCACCGCAGGAAGGACTCCATTTCGCTTTCGATGCGTTCTGCCGGAGGCGCCTCGAAATGGACTCTCTCCTTGCCGATGGGCCCCGAGACGACCTGCATCGGACCCGCTTCGCCGGTTCGCCACGCGCCAACCGTGATTCGCCCAATGCCGCTGCGGCCGGTTGGAAAGAGCGCTGCATGCCAGTCAAAGAGGCGTCCCGCCGTGAGTGGCGTGTCGAAGTTCCTCGTCGCATCGAGCATCATCTCGACGATGCCTTCGACTTCCCGCCCCGGCCTGGGAAGGCCCGCGACATCGAGCCCGAGCTTGCGAGCGATTGATGAGCGAACCTCGTCGGGGTTGAGGTTTTCGCCCTCGATGGCAGAGGTCTTCACCACCTCGACGGTGAGCGCGGTGAGACTCGCTTCGGTCCGAAAATCGAACCCGAGCGTCTCCATCTTCCCGATGTGCCTGCCCTGCTTGTGGCGCACCGCCGCCAGCGCCCCCGCCAGGGCTTCACTGTCCCATCTAAAATCCGGCCATCCGGGCCGTTCGTGGATGTAGGTCATATTCGCTGCATTTCCTGCGGTGATTATACCCTCTAATCACCGCGTCGGCAAGCATTCGCTGCATTCTCTGCGGCAAATATCTCGCGCTCACTCCGGATCCTCGCGAAACGCCGCCGCGGCGTCTCGGTTGGTGGGGTAGAAACGGCTCTGGTCGATCAGCTCCATCAGTTCGTACTTCTCCAGCCACGCCCGGAAGGCCCGATCGGCGCGGCTGACGGCGAAGGTGACGTCGCGTTTGGCGATCATCGTGATCGCCTGCCGCAGAACCTCCGCGCCGGTGGTGTCGACGTCGACCATCGCCTCCGCGTCCAGCACGAACCAGCGAACCGGCGTGGACGGCCGGGCGATGAGCTGCTCGATCTCGTCGAGAAAGAGGGCCGCGTTGGCGACGATGCCGGCCAGCGCCGCGTTGGGCAGGAATGCCAGAACGTCGGTGAAGAACAGCATCACCACCGTGATCGTCCCGGCCGCCACCAGGCTGGGCAACTGGCTCTTCGCCCCCGAGGCGTCCATCGCCGCCGAGCGGGAGGGGCTGTTGCCGGTGACCAGCGAGCCCGTGAAGCCGGCCGCGAGGTTGGCCGTGCCTCCTCCGGCGATCTTCGGCGTTCGACGCAACAGCCCGGATTGATCAGAGTCGAAGTAGTAGAGCTTGGCGACCTCGATTCCGGTCGCGCGCGTCGCTGTCCGTCAGCCGCCGATGAGCAGGACGACGACGGTTCCCCAGAGAGCGAGGATCACGTTACCCAGGGCGCAGCCCACGCCGTAGCCCAGCGCGGGCACCTTGCTGTCGGCGACCTCCTCGACCGCGGCCAGGGCCGGCGCCGAGGTCCCGGCCCCGCAGCAGACGCCGAGCAGGATCCCCGGGTGCAGCTTGAAGAGGTGCTTCCCGACGAGGATCGTGACCACGTGGGGCAGCGAGGTGATGAGGATCCCGGCGGCGATCAGCGCCGGCCCCGATGCGAGGAGGCCGCGGACGAAGTCGGGCCCTGCCTCGATGCCGACCAGGGCCAGGAACGCGGTCAGGCCGAGATTCTCGAACAGCCAGAGCGCCGGCCCCGGGAACGGGCCGATGCGGCGATTCACCGTGCACAGCCAGCCGGTGATCAGCCCCGTCAGCAGCGCGCCAACGAAGACGCTCAGGCTGAGTTCTACCTGACCCAGGGCCAGCACCGGGAGCCCGATCAGGCCGCCGAGGACGATGGCCACCGCGACCGTGGGCAGATTGGTCCGGTTGCTGGGCCACTCCGGGTAGCCGATCCGGTCGGCGATGCGCGCGACGTTTCGCCGGATGCCGACCAGCCGCAGCACGTCCCCCGGCTCCGCCCGGGTGGCCGCGGTGAAGGGCAGCTCGAGGCCGGCCCGAGTGAGCCGCTTGAGGTAGACGCCCCGCGCCCCGCTCTCTTGCCCCAGCTCGGCCAGGGTGTGGCCCGCCAGCTCGCTGCGGGTGACCACCACGTCGACCTCCACTGCGGGCAGCTCGAGCAGCTCCGGATCGTCCACCTCGTGCCCGTGGAGAGGGTTGTTGATGCCCGCGAGCCACTCCAGCCGGCCCGACAGGGCGAGCCGGTCGGAGGGGCGCAGGCGCAGCGAGAGTTCGGGCTCGTCGACGAGCGTGTCGCCACGGCGCAGCCGCTCGACGCACACCCGGCGGTCCACGAACCGCGCCTCGAGCTCGTCGACCGACAGGCCGGCCATGGACTCGGGCACGGCGTAGCCGCGGATGACGACTGGGACGTAGGCCGAGGTTGCGCCCTCGTCCTGCCGCTTGACGCCCATCTCCTGCTCGAGCTTCCGGCACTCGGCCGCGAGGTCGACGCCGAGGAGGCGGGGCCCGAGGCGCGACAGCAGCCAGACCACGAGCACCATGCCGAGCAGGTAGGTCACGGCGAAGGCGACCGTCCGGCTGGACAGCAGCGCCTCGGTCGTGGCCGCATCACCGGCCATGCGCACGATCGCGTCGCCCGCGGTGCCGACCGCGGCGGCCGAGGTCATGGCGCCGGCCACCAGGCCGCCGGCGGCGCCCGCATCGAAGTTGAAGAGGAGCGCCGTCGCATAGGTGGTGGCGAGCGCCGTCACGCACAGGATCACGGTGAGCGCCACCTGGGGCAGCGCCGTGGTCTTGAGCCCGCGGAAGAAGAGCGGGCCGGTGCGGTAGCCGATGGCGAACAGGAAGAGCAGGAAGAACGCGTTCTTCAACGGCTGGGACACCGGGATGCCGAGCTGGCCCACCACCACGCCGGCGAACAGGCAGCCGACGATCGGTCCCAGCTCGAAGCTCCCGATCCGGATCCGGCCGAGGGCGAAGCCAAGGGCCAGGGTCAGGAAGAGCGCCAGCTCGGGGTTGTTACGCAGGGCATCGGCGAACCAGTGCATTGGGTGTCCCTCCAGCGTCCGGCTGCCCCGACCGCAGCCTTGTGAAACTCTACCGGGCGGGAGTCGCGCGCGCCAGCCCCGATCGACGAGAGGAGAGAGGCGATGCGTGCTAGCCTGCGTGGTGCAGTGGGCCTGCGCGAGGGCCCATCCCGCGAGGTGACGCCATGGTTCTACGCCCTGCATCCGTCGGTCTTGTCCTCGTCCTATGCGCCGCTGCGGGCGCCGACGCGGGTGACGCCCTGAGCGTCAACGGCGTCACGGTCAGCACCGCCGAGGTGGCGCTGGCCCGCTACTGGGCGAAGCTCGAGGCACCGAACGAGGCATCCGATGACGCCAAGGCAACCGCGTTGGCAGTCGACAAGGTGGTTGCCGACATCCTGCTCGCCGGCGAGGCCAGCGCGGCAGGGGAGACGCTGGGCAAGAAGGAGGTCAAAGAGGGGATCGCGGCCTTTCGCACCCGGGTCGGGGGCGAGGCCGCATACAAGGACGTGCTGCGCGTCACCGGCGCGTCCGAGGACGACCTGGCCCGGCTCGTCGAGCGCCACCGCCTCGCCCGGCGTTACATCGAGCAGCACATCGCGCCGACGGTGCGCGTCAGCGAGGCCGAGGCCCGCGACTGGTACGAGCAGCCCGGCCACCAGGTCCATCACTTCGACCAGATCAGGGTCCGGCTGATCTTCATCAACTCCAAGGAGGGGGAGTCGGCGGATGCGGAGGCCAAGGCCCGGGAGCAGATCGAGGCGGCCGCGGCGCGGATCGAAGCCGGTGAGGACTTCGCCGCCGTCGCCCGCTCGGTGTCGGAGGACCTGTCGCGGCAGATCGGCGGCGAGATCGGCTGGGTCAGCCGCGGCGCGATCCCGGGTCCAATGGAGGATCTGGTGTGGCGGCTCGACACCGGTGAGACCTCCGGGGTCCTCCGCGGACCCTACGGCTTCGCCCTCATCCAGGTCGTCGACCGCCGGCCGGCCGGCCCGTCGCCCTTCGAGGAGGTGCGCGACTCAGTGATCTCCGACCTCGAGGCGGATCGGACCGCGCAGGCGGTGGCGGAAGCGGTCGCCGGGCTGCGGTCCAAGGCCACGATCACCGTGCTCGACCTCCCGCGCGACGGTTTCGCAGCCGGTAGTGAAAGGGAACGGTCATGACACAGAGATTCCATCTTCCGCTGGCGGCCCTGGTGTGCGCCGTTGGCGTGCTGACCGTGGCCGGCTGCAGCTCGGCGCAGACCGGCGGCGCGGTCAGCGGCAGCGCCCCCAACCGCGAGCGCATCGCGGTGCCGGCGAGCTTCGAGGGTGTGCTGCCGTGCGCGGACTGCGAGGGCATCCGGTATCACCTCGACCTCTTCGAGGACGAGGTGTTCTTCCTCCGCCTGACCTACCTCGGACGCGGCGCCGCCCTCGATGACATCGGAAGGTGGAGTGTCGGCAGTGACGCGACCACGCTGGCTCTTCACGGCGGCCGCGAGGCGCCGGAGATGTTCCGGATCGTCGACCGCGAACGCCTGCGCAAGCTCGACCTCGAGGGACGCGACATCTCCTCGTCCCTCAACTACGAGCTGCGCCGTGGCGCCGAGTTCTCCCCGATCGAGCCGAGGCTGGTCATGCGCGGCATGTACCGCTACATGGCTGACGCCGCGCTGTTCGACGAGTGCCTGACCGGCCGCCGCTTCCCGGTCGCCATGGAGGCGGACAACGTGGCCCTCGAGCGGGCGTACCGCGAGGCGCGGGTCCAGGCCGGCGAGACGATCCTGGTCTCGCTCGAGGGCCGGATCGCGAAACGGCCGGCGATGGAGGGCGATGCCACGGAGCTGTCGCTGGTGCCGGAGCGCTTCGTCGGCGTCTGGCCCGGCGAGAGCTGCGGGGCGCGAATGACGAGCGTCGAGCTCGCGGGCGTCGACTGGAAGCTGACCCGGCTGGGCGACATAGCGGTGGTCGTGGCCGAGCCGAGACGCCAGCCGAGCCTCACGCTGACGGCGGACGGCCGCGTCTCAGGCTTTGACGGCTGCAACCGGTTCGCCGGCAGCTACCAGATCACGGGCGCGTCGATCGCCTTCGGCCCGATGGCGTCGACCAAGATGGCGTGCCTCGACGGCATGGAGTACGAGCGGGCGTTTGCGGACGCGCTCGGTCGGGCGAGGAGCTACCGAATCGTGGGCCAGCACCTCGACCTCTTCGGTGCGGAGGGCGAGCTGCTGGCGCGCTTCGAGGCCGGCACTGCGCCGTGATCGCCGACATGCGCGCCTCGATCGCCGAGGCCGATCGCTTCCTTCAGACCCTGCCGGAGTAGGGTACGATGTGGCCGAGCTTCGGAGACTAGCCCAAGTTCCGGCAACCTGAGGAGGTGCGTCATGCTGAAGGAGTTCAGGGATTTCGCGATGAAGGGAAATGTGCTCGACATGGCCGTCGGCATCATTATCGGCGGTGCGTTCGGCACGATCATCCAGAGCCTGGTCAAGGATGTTCTGATGCCGCCGATCGGCCTGCTGCTCGGCGGCGTGGACTTCTCGGAGCTGTTTCTCACGCTGAAGGCGGGGACGCCGGCCGGCCCGTACGCGAACCTGGCGGCTGCCCAGAGCGCGGGCGCGGTGTCGATCAACGTCGGCCTGTTCATCAACGCCGTGATCAGCTTCCTGATCGTGGCGTGGGCGGTGTTCATGCTGGTCAAGGCCTTCAACGTCGCCAAGAAGAAGGAGGCGGCAGCGCCGGCCGCTCCTCCCGAGCCGCCGCGCCAGGAGCTCCTGCTCGCGGAGATCCGCGACCTGCTCAAGGCGAAGTAACCAAGAGGGTACGAGACTCAAGATTGCAGATTGAAGATCCCCGCGCCCGCATGGGAGGGGGGTCGTGTGGCAACGGGGCGGAGCGATGCGAGTCGAGATTCGGCGAGACATCGGCGGGCGGCCCGGACTGGCCGTCGGTGTGCGCCTGCTCCTGCCCATGCTCTTGTTGCTCGGGGTGGGGTGCGCATCCTTGCCCCTGGCGCCGGAGAGAGCGCCGTCGACGGCGTTCGATCAGCCGGAGTCGACCGCCGTCGGCGCCTCGGTGGGGGAGGCAGCCGCCGAGCACCCGGGCTCGTCCGGCTTCGCCCTGCTGCGCACGGGTCGTGAGGCCTTGAGCGCTCGCGTCTTCCTCGCCGAGATGGCCGCGAGGAGCCTCGACCTCCAGTACTACATCTTCAAGGGCGACACCGCCGGCAGCGTGCTGGCAGAGCGCCTGATCCAGGCGGCGGACCGCGGCGTCCGGGTCCGTCTGCTTCTCGACGACAACAATCTGGCCGGCCACGACCCGATCGCGGCGGCGCTCGACGCGCACCCCAATATCGAGGTTCGCATCTTCAACCCGTTTGCCCACCGCAAGTCTCACGGCTACGACCTCGCGATCGATTTCGGCCGGGTCAACCACCGGGCGCACAACAAGATCTTTGTCGCCGACGGTGCGGTGGGCATCCTCGGCGGACGCAACATCGGCGACGACTACTTCGGCCTCAGCGCGGAGGCGAACTTCCGCGACCTCGACGTGGCGGCGGTGGGCCCGGTGGTGCGGGAGATTGCGAAAGGGTTCGATGGCTACTGGAACAGCGACTGGGCATACCCGATCGCGGCGCTGGTCGATCGCCAGGCAGGGCCCGCCGATCTCGAGCGGCTGCGCGCTGGTGTGCGGGCGACGCTCGACGCGCGTCCCTGCCCGTACCCGCTCGACAGCCATGCGGCGGGCCTGCGGACCTGGCTGGAGGGGCTGGTGTCCGGTCTGGTTTGGGCGCCTGGCCAGGTCGTTGCCGACGACCCGAGCACGCTGACCAGGGGTGAACGCGGCAGCGTGGCCGTTGCCCTCGTCGAGCAGATGGCTGCAGCCGAGCGCGAAATCCTGATCGAGTCCGCGTACTTCGTGCAGCGGAAGCCCGGCGTCGAGGCTGCCCGGCGCGTCTGCGACAGCGGCATTCGCATCCGCGTGTTGACCAACTCGCTCGCTTCCAATGACGTCGCCCCCGCTCACGCGGGCTATGAGAAGAACCGAAAGCGGCTGCTCGAGGCCGGCGTCGAGCTGCATGAGCTGCGCCCCGACGCCCGGACAGTGGCCCGGCAGGTCGCGCCGGAGGCGGGCGGTGCGATCACTGCCCTGCACACGAAGGCGGTGGTGTTGGACCGGGAGACGGTGTTCATCGGCAGCTTCAATCTCGACCCGCGCTCGGCCGAGCTCAACACCGAGGTTGCCCTGCTGATCTCGAGCGCTGAGCTCGCGGCACAGGTCGCGGCTTTCATGGACGAGGGCGTGGCGGCCGACTCCAGCTATCGCATCGTGCTTGGCAATGACGGCGACGTCATCTGGATCTCCGAGGTCGAGGGTGCCGAGCGCCGGTGGAAGCACGAGCCCGAGACCAGCGGCTGGCAGCGCTTCGTCGCCGATGTGGTCAAGCTGTTCCCGATCCAGTCCCAGCTCTGACCGCAGCTCCCACCTGGCGTGGTGCGTCGACCTTCGGTCGTCTGTTGGACACCAGGTGCTGGATTCCGGTGTCCGCAGTCAGGGCGGCGAGGTGTATGCTACGGGGCACCAAACGCACTGCTGCGGCAGAGCAAGAATCGGGGGGGAGATCATGAACATCATCGTGACCCTGATCATCGGTGGCGTCATCGGCTGGCTCGCGAGCATCATTATGAAGACGAACGCCCAGATGGGCATCCTGGCCAACATCGTGGTCGGGATCATCGGCGCGTTCCTCGGCTTCTGGATCGCGGGTCAGATGCACCTCGGGACCTCCGGGGCCGCCATGCAGTGGGTCGTCGCCGTCATCGGCGCCGTCATCCTGATTGCCATCCTGAAGGCGCTCAACGTCTTCAAGTAGAAACGACCCGCCGCGAGGATCGTGGTGGGAGTCGGGCTGGCCTTCGCACCTAACTGAGGCACGAGGCCGCCATCCGACGGCTGCCGCGCGACCCGCCCGCGGTACCGGCGGCTTGCGCGGGAGGGACGGTGTGGCTCCGTCGCCGAAGGCGGACGCGGTTGGGAGCCGCGTGTCGCCGCCCTCGGATCCGCTGACTTGGCGCTCGTCGCTTGCTGACTCCGATCAGGAAGAGAATCCCCCCATCGTGAGTTAGAAGAGTCATCGTGGATCACGCCGGCGCCCCCGAGACCGCCGCTGCCGGGCGATGCCTGGCGGCGAGGAAATACGAAGAAACCACGGCTGCAACCCAAGGGAGATCAGTGATGTCGACCGAAAAGCGTGTGGTGTGCGTGGCTGCTCTCGCGCTGCTGCTGGCCGCCGCCGGCGCGAGGCCGGCTCAGTCCCAGACCCGCGAGACCCTGCCGATCCCTGACCCGCCGTTCAAGGGGAAGATCGGCCTCAGGTCCTCGGACTCGGTGAAGGACTTCCCGGCCGAGGCGACGGCGCCGGAGGGCGCCCCCAACATCCTGCTCATCCTGACCGACGACGTCGGCTTCGGGGCCACCAGCACCTTCGGCGGGCCGATCCCCACCCCGACCTTCGACCGGCTGGCCGCAATGGGGATCCGCTACAACAACTTCCACACCACCGCGCTGTGCTCGCCGACCCGCGCGGCGCTGCTGACCGGCCGCAACCACCACAGCGTGGCCACCGGCGGGATCATGGAGATCGGCGTCGGCTACCCGGGCTACAACACCCTGATCCCGCAGTCGAAGCGGGGGATGGGTGACATCCTCAAGCTCAACGGTTACAACACCTCGTGGTACGGCAAGAACCACAACGTCCCCGACTGGCACACCAGCCAGGCCGGGCCGTTCGACCTCTGGCCGAGCGGGCTCGGCTTCGAGTACTTCTATGGCTTCATCGGCGGCGACACCAGCCAGTGGTCGCCGGCGATCGTCGAGAACACGCGGCCGGTCGAGCCGCCGCACGACGATCCCACCTACAACTTCGACCGCGACATGGCCGACCGGGCCATCAACTGGATCCGGATGCAGAAGGCGGTGGCGCCTGGCAAGCCGTTCTTCGCCTACTACGCGACCGGCACCGCCCACGCCCCCCACCACGCGCCGAAGGACTGGATCGCCAAGTTCAAGGGTCAGTTCGACCACGGCTGGGACCGGCAGCGCGAGCTGACCTTCGCCCGGCAGAAGGAGCTGGGCATCATCCCGGCCAACACGAGCTCACGGAGCGCTCGCCGGGGATCGACGCCTGGGACTCGCTCACCGCGGACGAGAAGAAGGTCTTCGCCCACATGATGGAGGTCTACGCCGCGGCGCTCTCCCACGCCGACTACCAGATCGGCCGCGTCGTCGACGCCGTCGAGGGGCTGGGCGAGCTCGACAACACGCTCATCATCTACATCATGGGTGACAACGGCGCCTCGGCCGAGGGCAGCCGCCAGGGCCTGCTCAACGAGATGACCTTCTTCAACGCGATCCCGGAGGACTTCAACGAGGTGCTCCGCCGCATGGACGAGCTGGGCGGGCCGATGACCTTCAACCACTACCCGATCGGCTGGGCGCACGCCATGGACACGCCCTTCCAGTGGACCAAGCAGGTCGCCTCGCACTTTGGCGGCACGCGCAACGGGCTGGTGATGGCCTGGCCGAACGGGATCGCGGCCCGGGGCGAGGTCCGCCCCCAGTTCCACCACGCCATCGACGTCCTGCCGACCGTGCTCGAGGCGACCGGGCTGCCCGCTCCGCAGCGGGTGTACGGCGTCGAGCAGGAGCCGATCGAGGGCGTCAGCATGGCCTACACCTGGGACGACCCGACGGCGCCATCCCGGCGTACGACCCAGTACTTCGAGATGCTCGCCAACCGCGCCATCTACCAGGACGGCTGGGTGGCCGCCACCACCCCGACCACGCCGCCCTGGGTGGCCGTCGCCAAAGCTGTCGACCCGATCGACGGCTACCAGTGGGAGCTCTACAACGTCACCGAGGACTTCTCGCAGGCGAAAGACCTCGCCGCGGCCAACCCCGAGAAGCTGCGCGAGCTGCAGCGGGCCTTCTACATCGAGGCGGTCAAGTACAACGTCCTGCCGATCGACAACTCCAAGGTCGAGCGGCTCGACATCAGCAACCGCCCGAGCAACATTCGCGGCCGCAACGAGTTCACGTACTACGAGGGGATGGTCCGGATCCCCGAAGGTGGGGCGCCGGACCTCAAGAACACGTCGTTCGGCATCAGTGCCGTGATCGACGTTCCCGAGGGCGGCGCCGAGGGCCTGCTGATGACCCAGGGCGGCCGCTTCGCCGGGCTCGGGCTCTACGTGCTCGATGGCCGGCCGGTCTTCCACTACAACAACTGCGGCGTCGAGCGGTACGAGGTCGCCGGAAAGAACCCGCTCGCCCCGGGCCGGCACGTGGTCACGCTCGACTTCAACTACGACGGCGGCGGCATCGGCAAGGGCGGCACGGCGACCCTCACGGTCGACGGCACGGTGGTCGGAAGCGGCAAGCTGCCGAGGACCATCCCGTTCCGGATGTCGCTCGACGAGACCCTCGACATCGGCGAGGACACCGGCACCCCGATCAGCGAGGACTACCAGGTTCCGTTCAAGTTCACCGGCGAGCTCGAGAAGGTCACCATCAGCATCACCGAGCAGCACCTGACCGAGGAGCAGCTCGCGGCGTACCGCGAGGGCCGGCTCAAGGCCGCGATGGCGCAGTAGCTCGCTGCCCCGGAAGGGTCGCCGGCCTGACCGAGAACGTCCTGGCGACGTGGCATCGGCCGTAGCGCGCAAGACCGGCGTGGCAGGCGTTGGGGCGGGCACGGTTCGAGGTTAGAATGCCGCCGTTCCCCTGCGCGTTCATGTGAGCACCGAGCGTGAAACGGAGAAAGCCATGAAATCGATCACCGAGTGGTTTCGGTCCTGGCGGCTGGTGAGCTGGCGGTCGGCGGTCGTTGTTGCGGTCGTGCTGTACGCGCTGATCGGCTTCTTCGTGGTGCCCCCGATCGTCAAGAGCCAGATCGAGAAGCAGTCGCTCAAGATCCTCAAGCGGCAGGCGACCGTCGAGAAGGTCCGCTGCAATCCCTTCGCGCTGTCGCTGACCATCGAGGGCTTCTCGCTGCCGGACCGGCCGGGATCGGTGCTGCTGGCCTGGGACCGGCTGTATGCCAACGCTCAAGCTTCGAGCCTGTTCCGCTGGGCGGCGACGCTCAAGGAGCTGCGGATCGAGAAGCCGTACGTTGCGCTGCGGCGCTTCGAGGACGGTAAGGTCAACGTGATGGAGGTCATGGAGGACCTCGACACCGGCGAGCCGAAGCCGGAGGAGGAGGGCCTCCCCCGCGCCCTGCTCCAGCACGTCCAGGTGGTCGACGGCCGAATCGACATCGATGACCGGCACCGGCCCGAGCCGTTGCTGTGGGAGCTGGGCCCCTCCCAGGTCGAGCTCTTCGACATCTGCACGATCGCCAATCGGGAGGGCAGCAACGAGGTCGAGCTGCGGCTCCCGGGCGGCGGCCTCCTCAAGGTCAACGGCACCGTGGTCGTGGAGCCGCTCGGGCTCGACGGGACGCTCGTGCTGGAGAACAACTCGCTGACCAGCTCCTGGCGCGCCGTCGAATACCTGTTCGAGTTCGATCTCACGAGCGGCACCATCGACCTCGACCTGGACTACCAGGTCGGCCTGGAGGAGGACGGCCCGCATCTGACGGTGGACGGCGCCGACGTCCGCGTCACCGACTACGGCCTGCGGTGGGAGGGCCACGACATCGATCTGCTGCAGGTGGACAGCATCAACGTCTCGGGAGGCCACCTCGAGTGGCCGGAGCAGAAGCTGTGCGGCGGACTCCATTGTCATCGAGGGCGCGACCGCTTTTGCGTGGCTCGAGCCCGACGGCACGCCGAGCTGGGATGTGCTCATCCCCGAGGAGTCGCAGGAGGAGCTCGCCGCGGCCCGCCAGACGCTCGAGGAGCGCCTTCAGCTCCAGGCCCAGGTCGGCCGCTTCGAGCTGCGCAACGCGGGCGCCGAGTTCGAGGATCAGACCTTCTCGCCGCCGGTTCGCTTCAAGGCCCACGAAGTCAACCTGGTGGTGACCGACATCAGCACCAAGCACGGCACCACCTGGCCCTTTGAAGGCTCGGGCACCTTCGCCGAGTCCGCCCGGGGCACGGCCAAGGGAACGATCGGCGCCTCGCCGGTCGCGCTCGAGGCCGAAGTGGCTCTCCAGAATCTGGAGCTCGGCAAGTACCAGCCCTACCTCGCCAAGGTCGCGCCGATGGACCTCAAGGCCGGCGTGCTGCAGGCCTCGGGCACCATCCGGGCGTCCCAGCACGAAGGCGACGCGGCGCTCCAGGCATCGTTTGCGGGCGGCTTCGAGGTCACCGGCCTCGACCTCGACGAGACCATCACCGGCGACAAGCTGCTCGGCTGGGGCGACCTCAAGGTGGCCGGCATCGACGCCCAGCTGGAGCCGATGTCGGCCGACGTGCGCGAGGTCGACATCGACCACGCCGGACTCGAGATCACGGTTGCCGAGAACGGCACCATCAACCTGCTCGAGTTCATGAACGCGATGGGGGAAGGCGAGGAAACGCCGCTCCCACCGGTCCGCATCGCGCGGATGCGGCTGCACGACTGCTACGGCATCTACACCGACAAGACCGTGTCCGGCCCGTTCCGGATGGCGCTGAACCCGATCGACGGCACCATCACCGCCATCGCCACCGATTCTTCGGCTCCGGCGGTGGTCGACATCGACGCCGAGATCTCAAGCGGCGGGCTGGTCCGGGTCGAAGGCAAACTCGACCCCTTCGACTACCAGCGGCTGACCGACCTCGGCATCGACGTCCGCGACATGCTGCTGCCGGCGGTGTCGCCGATGTCGGTCAAGTTCATCGGCCACCCGATTACCGACGGCGACGTGACGCTCGACCTCGACTACGACATCGCCGACCGCTACCTGAAGGCCGCCAACCACATCGAGGCCGACGATCTCACCCTCGGCGACAAGGTCGAGGGTGAGGGGCTGATCAACCTGCCCTTCAAGCTCGGGGTGTCGCTGCTCAAGGACAAGGAGGGGCGGATCGTCCTCGATGTCCCGTTCGAGGGCAGCTTCGACACCCCGGGCTTCGGCATGGCGACAGCGGCCGGCGCCGCCGCCAAGGAGATCATGACCGAGCTCCTGAAGTCGCCGTTCAAGCTCCTCGGCAGGATCGGCGGCGGCGGGGGCGAACAAGACCTCGAGTTCGTCGAGTTTGCTGCCGGCAGCGCGCTGCTCGAGGAGCGGTCCAACCAGAACCTGAGCACTCTGTCGGCCGCACTCGTCGAGCGGCCCACGCTCGCGCTCTCAATCAACGGCAGCTACGACGCGGAGGCCGACGGGCTCGCGCTTCGCGAGGCGGCGTTGCGGGAGGAAATGCTGGCCCGCGGCGTGTCCGCCGAGGACGTCGCGGTCATGATCCCGCTCGAGGTGCTGGAGTCGATGTACTCGGAGCGGGCGTCAGCCGCCGAGCTCGACGTGCTGCGCGCGCAGCACACGCCCGCGCCGGCCGAGGGTGCGACGCCCGTCCTCGACGAGGTGGCCTACCGCCTCGCAGTCCGGGAAGCGCTCGTCGCCTCCCAGCCGCTCGACGACGGCGCCATTGCGGCGCTCGCTCCGGCCCGCGCCGAGGCGATCCGCGCCTTCATGGTGGATCAGGCGGGCCTCGACCCGGCGCGGGTCAGCATCGCTGCCGAACCCCAGGCGCAGACCGGCTCCGGCAGCTGGGTGCGCTGCCAGCTCGAGCTGGCGGCCGAGTGAGACCGGCTCGGGCTGGGTCCCTACGGGAAGACGGTGAGCCAGTCGGCCTTCATGTCGACGACGGTCCAGCCGCGCCTCCTCGCCTCGTCGAGGCCACGGGACAGCCGGCCGATGTGCGACTCGCGGTCGTAGGCCCACTCGCGCTCGGCGTCGGTGTGGTGGACGAGGAGCCCGAAGCGAGGGCCTGGGCCGCTCGTCGTCCACTCGAGCATCTCGAAGTCGCCGTCGGAGTTTCCGAACGCCGCGATCGGCCGCCGCCCGATGTGGGCGTTGATGCCGACTGGCTTACCCGCCTTGTCGTCGATGAAGGCGATTTCGGGCAGCCGCACCAGCACCGGTGAGCCGTCGCGCATCTCGTACATAGCCGAGGAAACGGTAACCGGCGGGCAGAGACACCGCTTCGTTGAAGGAATATCCCGCCGCCGCCATCAGCTCTGTTTTGTCGTAGTTCATTTTGCCTCAGGGCTTCAACTCCCATTCTTTGAGCTTCTTCGCCGCCGTGCCGAACGGGCCGAGTTGGTAAACGGCCGCGCCCGCGGGTGAGAAGGCAAACAGCTCGAACGGTTCGGCGAGCATCTTGTCGAGGTACTCGCGCGGGGCGACGCCGGTGCTGACGTGCGGATTGAAGTTCTCGCCACTCATCTTCGGAACAAACGTCGACACGTATTGGATGATGGCCGCGTCGCTGGCGGAATCGTCGTGCGGGGCGGTGAACGCGCCGATGGGGCCGGTTTCCACCGTAAAGGGCCTCACGGCGGCAATGATGTCCGCTTGCAGCTTGATGATATCCGGCGTCGGCCTCGCGCAAATGCCCGCGACGCCAAGCGCGCCGGCCGGAGCGTAGTAGTACTTGAAGGCCTCCAGCTTCATGGCGTTCACATTGGCGCCGGCGAGCACCTTGCCGGTGGCGGCATAAACCTGGTCGAGGTCCGCGGTGCGGACGAAGCACTGGATCATGGTGATATGCGGCCGGTGCGTCGCATCCAGAGCGAAGCCTCCCGGGAAGACCGCGAGCAGGCGGGCGTTGTTGGCCTCGGCATGCCCGAGCATCGTCGCGTCCGGCTCCAGCAAGATGTCAATCGCGGTGACCTCGGACTGCGCGGCTGGTAAGACGGCCTTCCAATCGTCCTTCATGCTGACGATGGTCCAGCCCTTGGCCTGGGCCTCGTCCAAGCCCTTGTCCAGGCGGGCCAGGCCCGGCTGCCGGTCGTAGGCCCACTCGCGATCGGCGTCGGTGTGATGCACGAACAGGCAGAATCGGGGACCGGACCCGGCGCTGGTCCACTGGAGCATCTGCAGGTCGCCGTCGGAGTTGCCGAACGCTGCGATGGGGCGGCGGCCGATGTGCTGGTTGATACCCACGGGCTTGCCGCCCTTGTCATCGTTGAAGTTCAGTTCGGGCAGGCGCACGAGCACCGGCTTGCCGTCGCGCATCTCGAACGTCGTCTTGATGCTGCTGCCAATGACCTGCTCGGGCGGGATGCCGTAGACGCGCTCCGCGAACGTGCGCATGAACTCGATGCCGCCGCCCGAGACGATGTAGGTCTTGAACCCGTTGGCCCGCAGGTAGGCGAGCAACTCGAGCATCGGCTGGTAGACCATCTCGGTGTAGCGCCGCTCGGTCGTGGCGTGGCGTGCGGTGGCGAACCAGTCGTTCACGATCGCGTCGAACTCGGTGGTCGTCATCCCCGCGTGCGTGGCCATCGCGACTTCGAGCAGCGCGCGCTCACCGCCGGCGAGAGCCGCCTTGACGTCGCCCTTGAGCAGCGAGGCGAACGGCTCCTTGTCTTTCCACTCCGGGTGCTGCGGCGCAAGAGCCTTCACGCGGTCGAGCATGAACGCGGCCTGAAACGGCATCGGCCGCTCGGCCCAGAGCGTGCCGTCGTTGTCAAAGACGGCGATGCGCTCGGCGGCCGGCACGAAGTCCGGCGAGCCTTCCTGCGTCACCTTCTCGACAAAGGCGATGATGGACTGCTTGGCCTTGCCCTCGTTCCATGAGGGGAGCGGATCGGCTGCAAGCGCGGAGGTTGCCAGCAAGATGCCAGCGAGCATGGAGGCGAAACTAATCCTGTTCATGAACGATTCTCCCAAACAAGAAACGGGGCGCCGTCTCAACGACGGCGCCCCGGACAATCAAAGATCAGTCCCCGCTGGGGCCAGCCATGCCCTTGATCTGCTTCTCAAGCGAATCCAGGCTCCAGTCGCCGGGTTTCTGACTGGGCGGATAGTCCTTCAGGGTCAGCAGGAATCTGCTGGCGACGACCTGCATTGGCCCCATGATGTAGGCGCGGTCGATATACCAGTCCTCATAGGTGTTGGAGCCGATCTTTGCTTTTTCGAAAGGGTCGCGCCGCAGGTTGTAGAGATCCGGTGCGCGTAAGGCGACAAACGGCTCCTTCCAGATCTGCAGGCGATCAGCGCGATTTTCGAGATAGACCGCTTTCCAGTCGCCGACGCGGATGGCGGCGATATGTCCGCCGTCGTCCGCATAGATAAAAGCCTGGCGCGGGGATTCCTTCACCTTGCCACTGAGGTAGTCGAGCATGTTGTAGCCGTCGATGTAGTTCTTGTATTCGCGGCCGTTGAGCTCCACACCGGCCTTGAGCTGCTCGGCAATCTTGTCGTTGCCCGCGGCGGCGGCAAAGGTCGGCAGCCAGTCCTCGTGGGAGACGATGCCGTTGAGCGTCTCGCCGGCGAGCCATTTGCCCGGCCAGCGGACGAAGGCCGGAACGCGATAGGCGCCTTCCCAGTTCGAGTTCTTCTCGCCGTGGAAGGGCGTGGTGCCGGCGTCGGGCCAGGTGTTGTAGTGCGGGCCGTTGTCGGTGGAATACATCACGATGGTGTTTTCGGCGAGACCGAGATCGTCGATCAGCTCGAGCAGCTCGCCCACATGGCGGTCGTGCTCGACCATGCCGTCATGGTATTCATCGCCGCTCGGGCCGCTGATCCCGGTGTGCTCCTTCTTCACGTGCGTACGGAAGTGCATGCGGGTGGCGTTCCACCAGGTGAAGAACGGCTTGCCGGCTTTGGCCTGCCGGGTGATGAAGTCCTTGGCGGCCGCTACGGTTTCGTCATCGACCGTCTCCATCCGCTTCCTGGTCAGCGGCCCGGTATCCTCGCAGGTCTGGCCGCCATTGCCATCGGCCTCGCACTTGAGCACACCGCGCGGGCCGAACTGCTCGCGGAAGGTCTTGCCGTTGGCGAGCTTCATGTTGGCTGGATAGTCACGGTTTTCCGGTTCCTCCTCGGCGTTCAGGTGGTAGAGATTGCCGAAGAACTCGTCGAAGCCGTGCATCGTGGGCAGATGCTCGTCGCGGTCTCCCTGATGGTTCTTGCCGAATTGGCCCGTGCTGTATCCCAGACTCTTCATGACCGTGGCCATCGTCACGTCTGTCTTCTGCCAGCCTTCCTCGGCGGCGGGCATGCCCACCTTGGTCATGCCTGTGCGTACCGGCACATTGCCGCCGATGAACGCCGCGCGTCCGGCCGTGCAGCTCTGCTGGCCGTAGTAGTCGGTGAACGACACGCCTTCGTCGGCGATCCGGTCGATGTTGGGTGTGCGGTAGCCCATCATGCCGCGGTTGTTGTGGCTGATGTTCCAGGTGCCGATGTCGTCACCCCAAATGACGAGGATGTTGGGTTTGTCTTGAGCCGCCGCCGGGCCGGCGGCGACGACGGCCACGGCACAGGCGACGAGCATGACGGCGAGGCGGTTCCGAGTCATTGAGAGTCCTCCATGGTTCCTTGGTTCGACGGGTCGGGCCACTTTGCCACGCCGGATAACGCGACTGAGTCTCGCAGTAGAAATGTGATACGTCAAATGAATTCTTAGTAATACTTTGATAAATCTTGATCATGATTGAAACGCGTCATCTCCTCCACGTGCTGGCTGTGGCTGACCACCGTCATTTCGGCCGCGCAGCCGAGGCGGTTCACCTCACCCAGCCCGCGCTGACCCGCAGCATCCAGGTGGTCGAGCGAATCCTGGGCGTCAGGCTTTTCGACCGCGGGCGCAGCGGGGTGGAGGCGACCTCGTTCGGCCGGCTGGTCGCCGAGCGCGGTGAGGCTATTCTGGGCGAGATCCGCGAGCTCGAACGGGAGCTCGCACTCCAGAAGGGGCTGAAGTCCGGCAGCCTCGCGATCGCCCTGGCGCCATACCCGGGCGCGCTCTCCGGCCAGCGCGCCGTCGCGCGGCTGCTCGCCGCGAACCCGGGGATCAGCTGTCGGGTGCAAGTCGGCGACTGGATGCGGGTGACGCGCGATGTGCTCGACGGCGCGATCGACGTCGGCATCGCGGATGTCGGTGACGCGGCGTCGAATCCGGAGCTTCGAGTCGAGCCGATTGTCGGAAGGCCGCTGCACTTCGTCTGCCGGCCGGGGCACGCCCTGCTCGATCGGGTGCCGCTGGCGATCGAGGATCTCACCGGCTACCCGTGGGCCAGCACGCGCGCTCCGTCGCGGATGCGGGCCTGGCTGCCCGCGCCGCCCGGCCGCGCGGGTCGCTGGGACAGCCGGTCCGGCGATTTCATCCCGGCCATCGAGACCGACGTGATGAGCGAGTTCACGGTGCTGGCCCGCGAGTCCGATGCCCTTGTCGTGTGCACGCTGACGATGTTGGAAGGGGAGCTGGCGACGGGCCGGGTGGCGGTGCTCGCGTTCAGCGCGCCCTGGTTTCGGCTCGACTATGGCTTCATCGTCAGGCACCGCCGCACACTGCCGCCGGCCGCGGAGGAGTTCATGCGCATCGTGCGCGAGATCGAGAACGAGCTCGAGCAGCGCGAGGCGGCGCTGCGCGAGCGCTTCGCGGCGAGGGAGTGAGGCAGCGGGGCGGTGGGGCAGTAGGCGCGCGACTCTCGCGCGCTCGCGTCCGTGACCGCGTCCGTCGCGAGCGTGGGCAATAGGCGCGCGACTCTCGCGCGCCCCCGCGATGTTCCCTACGCACGACGCCTCCCGAAACGCCATACCCTCGTCGCGCGCATGAGATGCGCGCCTACGCAGGTCGACGTCGCCCCGCGGTCCGGGGCCATCGGATCAGCCCGGCGAGGGCGACAGCGCACCAGGTCGCCTCGAGGACGACGAACGGCACGAAGCCGAGCAGCACCGAGGCCCAGCAGGCGAGGCCCGCGCCGAGGGCGTTCATGGCGAGGTAGCTGCGGTTGGTCGGGGTCAGGCGCCCGGCGCCGTTGAGCACGAACGCCAGCAGCAGCAGGCCGACACCGAGCGAGCCGAGAACGGCAGCCGGGTCGGTCATGGTGCGGTCCCGGCGGCGGCGATCCGCTCCACCAAGGCGTGCCCCTCCGGGGTGTCGGGGATGATGCCGGGCTTGACGAGCCGGCGGGTCAGCTCGACCCAGTTGGGGTCAGCGGCAAAGACTTTTCGGAAGACCGGCAGCGCCGCCTCGAGCTCGCCGACGGTGGCGAGCGTGACCGCGGCCCAGTACTGGACCTCGAGGCTGCCCGGCAGCAGCGCGGTGGCCGCCGTGTACTCCGCCTTGGCGAGGTCGAGGTCGCCCTTCTCGACCGCCACGTCGCCGGCGTTCATGTGCTCGTAGGCGCGGTGCACCGTGATCAGACGGCGCAGCTCGACGAGCGGATCGGGATGGTCCTCGACCCGCAGCTCGAGCACGCGGTCGGCCCACGGCCGGCCGGTGGATTCGCCCTTCACGATCACCATCGCCGCGGACTGCCGGCCCCGGATGTCACCGCCGGCCCGCTCGGCCGCCTCGAGCGCCTGCAGCATCCGCTCGGCGAGGTCGCCCTCGGCCGCCTCGTAGGCCGCGGCCATGGCCGGCACCACCCGGTCGTTGAGCATCATGTTGGCCTGCACGCTGTAGCCCTCCCCGACGTGGTGCCCGGCCTCCCTGATGCAGCGGGTGCCCGTGTGCGCGGCGACCCGGCCCTCCGTGTCGATGAAGGCGATCTGGCGGACCTCTCGGCCGTCGTCCACCGAGGTCAGCGCCGCCAGCGCCTGCGCTGGAGAGAGCCCGCCGCGCATCAGCTCGAGCCCGCGCGGGCCGTAGGCGGGGTCGACGAAGCTCTGGGTGGCGACGGCGCCGACCCCGGCCTCGGCCCAGCTGACGACCGATCCCACCGAGAACCAGTGCGACTGCACCGCCACGCCGAGCTGGCCGGTGGCCGGGTCGCGGGCGACGATCGAGTAGGTGTGGACGGGGCGTTCCGCGCCGGCCGCGGTGCAGCGCGACGGCGAGCACGACGAGGAAGAGGGTCAGTCGACGCACAGTGACCTCCCGGCGGCGATTTCGCTGGCGATTCTACCGGTCTTCATCCCTCGGAGCGGCGAGCGCGGCCGCGCGACGGCACGGGATGACGAAGGCCCCGCTCCGCGAGGAGCAGGGCCATCTTCAATCTTCAGTTTTCGATCTTGGATCTGTCGATCGGACATCCCTTACGGGTTCAATGCCTCGTGGACGCGGCCGACCATCTCCGGTCCGGGGCGCAGGGTGGCGTCGCCCTCGTCCTTCCACTTGGACGGGCAGCCCTCGTTCGTCTTGCGCGACAGGTAGAGGTTGGCCTTGAACTTGCGCATCAGCTCGTCGATGTTGCGGCCCATGTTGTAGAAGTTGATCTCGGAGTTGAACAGGGTGCCGTCGGGCGCGATGATGAAGGTGCCGCGCAGCGCCAGCCCCGACGCGTCGTCCCAGACGCCGAACAGGCGCGACACGTTGCCGGTCGGATCAGCGCCCATCTTGTACTTGACGGCGGCCAGCTCCTTCTCCTCCCGCTTCCAGGCCAGGTGCACGAACTCGGTGTCGGTGGAGACCGTCACCAGCTCGGCGCCCATCTTCGCGAACCGGTCCTGCTGCTCTGCCAGAGCAGCGAACTCGGTCGCTCAGACGAAGGTGAAGTCGGCCGGGTAGAAGAACAGGATCGTCCACTTCTTCGCCTTCTTCGCCTCCGCGAGGGAGAACTTGGAGAAGCCGTGGGCGACGGGGTCGTAGGTGGTGAGCTCGAAGTCGGGGACCTCGATGGCCCACCTTCACGGGGGTGATCGGCTCGCACATGGGGCAACCTCCTTGTCGACCGGTGCGGCGCGCAGCACGCCATCCCGGCTCGCGTACGTTCGTAGAAACTCTGCCACATCCCGTTCGCTTCCGGAAGCGGCGCCGGCCGCCGGCTGCGACCCACCACAGTCCGGGCCGCGTCGGCCGTGGCCGGGGAATACCCCCTGGGGGTATACTGTTCCCCGAGCGCATGGAGGCGACGATGGCGATCGACCAGGCGGTCCAACGCAAGGCGCTGCGGCGGCTCAGCATCATCGAGGGCCAGCTGCGGGGCCTGCGCCGGATGATCGAGGAGCGCCAGTACTGCGTCGACATCCTGACCCAGATCTCGGCAATACACGAGGCCCTGCGCGGGGTTGGCAAGGTGGTGGTGCGCAACCACCTCGAGACCTGCGTCACCGAGGGCCTCCAGGGGGAGGAACGCGGGCGGCACTACGAAGAACTCATGGACCTGATCTACACCCTCAGCAAGTGATGGGAGCAGTCATGGAGATGGTGGTCGACATCGTGATCGCGTCGTGGGCGGTGCTGACCGAGATGGCGCCGTACCTGCTGTTCGGTTTCTTCTTCGCCGGGCTGCTGTCGATCCTGATCTCGGCGGAGTGGGTCGAGCGGCACCTCGGTGGTCGCGGGCTCGGCCAGGTCTTCAAGGCGAGCCTGTTCGGAGTGCCGCTGCCGCTGTGCTCGTGCGGGGTGCTGCCGGTCGGCGCGTCGCTGCGCCGGCAGGGGGCGAGCCGCGGCGCCACCACCGCCTTCCTGCTGTCGACGCCGCAGACCGGAGTCGACTCGATCGCCGTGACCTACGCGTTGCTCGGCCCCTTCTTCGCCGTGGTCCGTCCGCTCGCTGCGCTCCTCACCGGCTTCGTCGGCGGTGCGCTGGTCCACGTTGCGGACGGCCGCGACGGTGACGAGGCCGACACGGCGGCGAACCCCGGTACCGGCCAGTCGAGCTGCTCCCTGGACGGCTGCCGCGACGACCGGCCGGCACACCGCCACTCGTTCCTCGACGCGTTGCGCTACGGCTTCGTGACGCTGCCACGCGACATCGGCAAGGCGCTGCTGGTCGGGGTCGCGCTGTCCGGCGTGATCTCGGCGCTGATCGCCCCGGACACGCTGCGTGCCTATCTCGGCGGCGGCATCGTGCCGATGCTGGTCGCGATGGCGATCGGGATCCCGCTGTACGTCTGCGCCACCGCCTCGACTCCGATCGCGGCCTCGCTGATCGTCGCCGGGCTGTCGCCGGGCGCCGCGCTGGTCTTCCTGATCACCGGGCCGGCCACCAACAGCGCCGCCCTGGTCACGCTGTGGAAGGTCCTCGGCCGGCGAGCGACGATCCTCTACCTGGTGACGGTCGCGGTCGGGGCGCTGGCGACCGGGATCGCGGTCGACGCCCTCGTCGGCTCGGGTCTGGTGCCGCTGTCGGCCCTGGTCGACGCGGCGGCCGCGTCGGCGCCGGCGCACGAGCATCATCACGCGGGAGGGCTCGGCTGGTGGATCGGGCGGATCGCTGCGGTGGTGCTGCTCCTGGTTTTGGCGTGCGCACTGTGGTGGCCGCGCCGCCGGGAGCGCGCCGAGGCGGAGACGGCTGCGGGCGACGGGCTGGACGTGCTGAAGCTCGAGGTTCGAGGCATGCACTGCGCGAGCTGTGTTGCGAGCGTGACCCGGGCACTCTCGGGCGTCGCCGGCGTCGCGGAGGTCAAGGTGCTCCTCGAGGACGGCAGCGCGACGGTGCGCGGCAAGGGCTTTTCGGAGGATCAGGCCGCGGAGGCGGTCCGCTCGCTCGGCTTCGAGGTCGCCGCGCCAGGGACGGTGGCCTCGCGCTGAGCGTCGCTGCGGTTCGTGTGGTCAGGACGCTGAATCTCCGCGCCAGGCGTTCTCGGGACCCGACGCGCCGCCTGTGCGGACTGACGGGTGACCTTGGCTTCCGGCCGAGGAGACCTTCTTCTTGTCTTCTGATTTGGGATGCGCGCAGCGCATCCTTCTCGGCGCGCGTGGGGCGTAGGCCAGCCAGCGACCGCGACGCCTGACGCACACCCCGAGGCCTACGACCCGCGTGCGCCGAGGGGCCTATGCCCCACACGCTCCTAGGTGACCAGCGCCACCGCGCCCCACACCAGCCCGCCCAGGATCACGAGCGGGATGGCCAGGCCGATCAGCACCACAGCGATCACCGGCGCGGCCACGAGCAGCAGCGTGCCCACGACCACCAGCCCGATCAGGCCGAAGGCCAGCGTGAGGGCGAGCTTGACCGGGAGCAGTGCGAGCTTGAGGACCAGAACCAGCAGCTTGAACGCCAGTACCAGGCAGCCGATGACCAGGGCGCCGGCGATCAGGATGCCTGCGATACCGATGAGCTCGAGCATTTTCCAACTCCTCGTTCCATCGAGGATTACGGCGAACTGGCGCCCTGGGTTCTCTTAAAGCGGGAGTGGAGAGGGTGAGAAGGTGAGAAGGGGAGAGGTCCACCGCCCGCTTCCGCGTGACTGACAAGTGATAGGTGATAAGTGATAAGTCCCCCGCCCGAGGAGCCTGCCCTGAGCGAGCGGCGCTGCAGCGCCGCGAGTCGAAGGGTTCCCGTCCCCGTTCCCGATTCACATCAGCGGGCTCCGGCTTCGCCCATCCGCAGCTGCTTCCAGAGGTACGCCCACTCCAGCGCCGAGGCTGGTCGCCCGCTGCTCGTTGGTGGAGCCCGAGCCGTGGCCACCCTCGATGTTCTCGCAGTACAGCACCGCGTGCCCCTGATCGATGCATCTTGGCCGCCATCTTGCGGGCATGGCCGGGGTGGACGCGGTCGTCGCGGGTGGTGGTCCAGATGAAGACCTCGGGGTACTTCGCGTCGGCCCGCACCAGGTGGTACGGCGACCAGGTCCGGATGTAGGCCCACTCCTCGGGGAGGTCGGGGTTGCCGTACTCGCCCATCCAGCTCGCGCCGGCGAGCAGCTTGTTGTAGCGCTGCATGTCCATCAGCGGCACCTGGCTGACCACGGCGTTGAACAGCTCCGGCCGCATCAGGAAGGTGGCCGCGACCAGCAGCCCGCCCTGCGAGCCGCCCATGATGCCGAGGTGCTCGGGCGACGTGATGCTTGCGCGCGATCAGGTCCTCGGCGACCGCGATGAAGTCCTCGTAGACCTTGTGCCGGTTCTCCTTGAGGGCGGCCTGGTGCCATCTTCGGACCGAACTCGCCGCCGCCGCGGATGTTGGCGAGCACCCAGACGCCGCCGCGCTCGAGCCATGCCGAGCCGATGGTCCCGGAGTACTTCGGAAGCTCGGGACTCTCGAACCCGCCGTAGCCGTAGAGCACGGTCGGCGCGCGGCCGTCGGCCTTGAAGCCCTTCGGCGTGACCACGAAGTAGGGAATCCGGGTGCCGTCCTTCGAGGTGGCCTCGTACTGGGCGGTCGCCATGCCGGCGGCGTCGAACCACTCCGGCGTGCTCTTGATCAGCTCGGTCGCGTCCGTCGCCCTCGACCAGGTACAGGCTCGAGGGGGTCAGGAAGTCGGTGTAGGCTGAAGAAGAACACGCTCCTGCCTCATCGGTGGTTGCTGCGAACCCGGCCGAGCCGGGGCCGGGCAGCGGGATCTCCTCCCGCGTCCAGGCCGCCGTCGCCGGGGCGGAGCCGGTACAGCCGGCCGCGCACGTTGTCGAGGGTCGCGATCAGCAGCGAGTCGCGGGTCGTGGCGACCTCGCTCAGCGACACCCGCTCGGAGGGCTCGAACAGCGTCTCGAAGTTGCGGCTGCCCTGCAGGAAGTCGTCGAGGTCGATGGCGAGCAGGGCATCCTGCGGGTAGGTGGCGCCGGCGACCGTCCAGTCGGAGCGCAGCGAGATCAGCAGGTGATCCTTGAAGATCCCCTGGAGCGATACGTCCTCCGGCAGGTCGAGCTTGACCTTGCGGTCGCCCAGAATCAGGTAGTAGTGGCCACGGAAGAACTCGGGGGTGGTGGCGAGCAGGTCGTGGCGGCCCTCCGGGTTGTGCAGGCTGGACCGCGGCCAGGGTGACCCAGTCGTCTGGAACCTCGAACACGGGCGTCGCCTCCGCCAGCGGGGTGCCCCGCGTCCAGAGCTTGGCGAGGCGCGGGTAGCCGGAAGTGGTCAGACGTGCCCTCGCCGAAGTCGGTGCCGACCCAGAGCGAGTCGGCGTCGCGCCAAGTCGACGCTGCTCTTCGCGAGCGGCAGCGAGAAGCCGTCCTCGACCCAGGTCTTGGCTGCGACGTCGAACTCCCGGTAGCGCGGCCGCGTCGCTGCCGCCGGGCGACAGCGCGATCATGCACTGCCGGTAGGCCGGCGGCAGGCAGGTGGAGCCCTTGAACACCCATTTCTCGCCGTCGGCCGCGGCGAGGGCGTCGATGTCGAGCAGGATCTCCCACGCTCGGCTCGGCCTTGCGGTACTCCGCGAGCGTGGTGCGGCGCCAGATGCCGCGCTGGTGCTCGGCGTCCTGCCAGAAGTTGTAGAGGTGGCTGCCGCGGATCACGATGTAGGGGATCCGGTCCTTCGAGTTGTAGATCTCCAGGATTCGCGAGCGGATCGGCTCGAACTCACCGACCTTCTCGAGGATGCCGGTCGAGCGCGTGTTCTGCGCCACGACCCAGGCCATCGACCGCTCGCCGTCGATCTCCTCGAGCCAAAGGAAGGGGTCCTCGGTTGGCTCGGCGGCCGCAACGGGAGTGGCAGCGAGAACCAGGGCGACGGCAAGCAGGGGCAGATGACGCATGGTGAACCCTCCAGGAGCGTCGGACGCCGTTGCAGGGTCGGCTCCGTCGACAGGGAATTGTACGTTCACCCGGGGTCTGCGTTTCCGTGCCAGCGCACGGCGGGTCTTCGAAGTCCCACGTTGCTTCGGGGGGTCCCTCGACTCGCCGCCCTGGAGCCTGCCCTGAGCGAGGAGCCCACCAGGGCTCCGAGTCGAATGGGGGCGGCTCGCTCGGGATGACAGGCGAAGACGGAGACGGAGAGGGAGAAGGAGCGAATCGGACCTTCGCGCCCCAGGTCCCGGCTAGGAGTTCATACCGCATTGGCCTATTCGGCGGACGTGGTTGACCCAAGCGTTGTCAGACGGCCACCGCGGTACGAGCTCGTCAGGATGCGCGCAGCGCATCCCGAGGAGCGTGTTGGGCAGAGGCCACCAACAACGACCTCATCAGAAGCGCGCTGGGGGGCCTATGCCCGACACGCTCCTAGCGCCGGTAGGTCCCGGTCAGCTGGGCGCGCGCCAGGACTCGCCCCTCCATGGCGTCGATCAGCGCCACCTTGTCGGTGGTCCTGGGCAGCTCGAGCGGGCGGTCGAGGGCGTACAGCTTGAAGTGGTAGCGGTGGGTGCCCGACGGCGGCGATGGGCCGCCGTAGCCGGTGCGGCCCCAGCTGTTGCGTCCCTCCAGCGAGCCGGCGGGCAGGCGGCCCTCGGGGATCTTCGTGGTGCTCGCCGGGATGTTCCACGCCACCCAGTGCACCCAGGTCCCCATCGGTGCGTCCGGGTCGTCGACGATCAGGGCGAAGCACGCGGTGCCCGCCGGCGGGTTGGCAATGACCAGCTCTGGGCTGACGTTGGCGCCGTCGGCGGTGAACGCTGCCGGGATCGGCTGCCCGTCCGCGAAGGCCGGCGAGGTGATGGCGAGTCCGCTGTTCATGGCCTGGCCCCCTTCCTCGGCAGCCGCTGGGGCGGCCGCCGCGAGACATGCGATGAGAACGACGGTGGCGGTTTTCGCCGGGTTCATGCGGACAATATCGGACAGACGGGCGCCGCCCGCAAGCCTCAACGGTGGAGAACGGGGGCGGCCACGCCGGGCAGGGGCCGCGGGCCGAGCGAACCGGGAGTGGCAAGTCATTGGCGGTTCTGATAAGACAGCGCTGAGCCGGGGAGGGTCGCCATGAGCCAGTCCGCGGGTTCCCCGCGTCGCGTCGTCGTCGTTGACGGCTGCCGCACGCCCTTCTGCCGGTCCGGCACCGCCTTCAACGACCTCTCGACCTACGACCTCGGCCGACTGGCGGTCGCTGGCCTGGTGCAGCGCACTCGGATCGACCCGGCCGCGGTGGACCTGCTCGTGATGGGCACGGTGATCGCCGATCCCCGGACCTCGAACCTCGGCCGCGAGGTCGTGCTCGGCACCCAGCTGCCCAGGAGCTGCCCGGCCTACACGGTCAGCGTCGCCTGCGTGTCGTCGCTGCAGGCCTTCCTCGACGCTGCACGGGCGATTGCGACCGGCGCTGCCGAGGTCGCGATCGCGGCCGGGGCGGAGACCCTGTCCGACGCCCCGATCCGGTTCCGGCGGCCGGTGCGGGAGCGGCTGATCGCATCGCAGCGGGCCAAGGGCCTGATCGCGTACGCCAAGCTGCTCCGGGGGCTCAAGGCCCGCGACCTGCTCCCCGAGCCGGTGGCGCTCGCCGAGTTCTCGACCGGCGAGGTGATGGGGGCGAACTGCGAGCGGCTGGCCAAGCGCCTGGGCATCTCGCGCGAGGAGCAGGACGGCTACGCCCTGGCCTCCCACCAGCGCGCGGCACGCGCCACCGAGCAGGGGCTGCTCGCCCGCCAGATCGTCCCGGTGCGCGCCGCGCCGGGCTACGCGGCGGTGACGCAGGACAACGGGGTCCGCGGCGACTCGACGCTCGAGCGGCTGGCCTCCCTGCGGCCGGCGTTCGACCGCCGCTTCGGGACCGTCACCGCCGGCAACTCGTCGTACCTGACCGACGGCGCCGCGGCGGTGCTGCTGGCCTCCGAGGAGGGCGCGAGGCGTCTCGGCCTCACGCCGATCGCGGCGCTGCGGGGCTCGGCCGTCGCGGCCCTCGATCCGCTCGAGGAGCTGCTGCTCGGCCCGGCCCTCACCCTGCCGCGCGCGCTCGACGACGCCGGCTGCGAGCTGCCCGAGGTCGAGGTGCTGGAGCTCCACGAGGCCTTCGCAGCACAGGTCCTGGCGGTGCTCCAGCTGCTCGAGGACGAGGAGTTCTGCCGCGACCGGCTCGGGCGCGACCGGGCGGTGGGCACGGTCGACCGTGAGCGCCTCAACGCCTGGGGAGGCTCGCTGTCGGTCGGCCATCCCGTTCGGCGCGACCGGCGCGCGGCTGATCACCACCTGCTGCCACCGGATGCAGGCCGAGCGGGCGCGCTACGGAGCGGTGGCGGCCTGCGCGGCCGGCGCCATCGGCATCGGTTTGGTGTTTGAAGCGATGTGATGTCTGGTTTCGTTTTCTTCATTTTTCCTTATTCCGGCCGGGGATTTCCCGCCACGGGGGAGCAAGCCTGCATGACACTGTGGGGAAATCCACGGCCGGAGAAAGGAAGAGCGTCAGCGTAGGAGAGCAGCCATGGCGATGATTCGAGTGGAGCGGCGCGAGGATGGTGTCGCGATTGTCTGGCTCGACCACCCGGAGAAATCCGTGAACACCCTGTCGCCGGCGACTGGTGCGCGAGTTCGAGGCCACGGCGCTCCCCGCTGCTCGATGACCCGGCGGTGCGCGCCATCGTGGTCGCCTCGGCCAAGTCCGACACCTTCATCGCCGGCGCCGACCTCGAGGTGATCGAGGGCCTCACCGCGGCCGAGATCTCGGGGATGTCCCGCGACGGCAACGCGCTGCTCGAGCGGATCGCGACCCAACGCAAGCCGGTGGTGGCGGCGATCCATGGCGCCGCCCTCGGCGGAGGCCTCGAGGTGGCGCTCGCCTGCCACTACATCCTGGCCTCGGACGACCCGGCGACGGTGCTCGGCCAGCCCGAGGTCCAGCTCGGGCTGCTGCCGGCCGGCGGCGCCACCCAGCGACTGGTCGAACGGGTCGGCCTGACCGGCGCGCTGCCGCTGCTGCTGACCGGCAAGCGGGTGCGCGCGCGCAAGGCGCGGCGGCTGGGCATCGTCGATGCGGTGACCACGCCCGGCGGCATCGTCGAGACCGCCTGCCGGGCCGCGCTGGCGCTCGCCGATGGCACGCTCAAGCGGACGCCGAAGAAGTTGAGCCTGCTCGATCGCGCCGCCCGCCACGCGCCGCTGCGCGGCCGGGTGCTGAAGGCGGCTCGCGAGCAGGTGCGGCGGCAGACCCGCGGCCTCTACCCGGCGCCGGCGGCGATTTTGGATTGCGTCGAAACCGGCCTCAAGCGGGGCAGGAAGGCCGGCCTGGCCCGGGAGTCGGAGTACTTCGGGCCGCTCGCAGTGGGCTCGGTGAGCCGCTCGCTGGTGTGGATGTTCCACGCCATGAACGATGCCAAGAAGGCGCCGTCCGGCGCCAAGCCGCGGCCGGTGCGCCGGCTCGGCGTGCTCGGCGCCGGCTTCATGGGCTCGGGAGTCGCCTCGGTGTCGCTCGGCCTGTCCCCGGTCGTGGTGAGGGACCTCGCCGACGAGGCGCTCGCCGGCGCGGCCAGGAGCATCGACGAGGGCCTGCGCAAGCAGGTGCGGTCGGAGGCGATCTCGAGGATCGAGGCTGACCGGCGGCGGTCGTGGCTCGAGCTGACGACCGAGGTCGCAGACCTCGCCGGCGCCGATCTCGTGGTGGAGGCGGTGTTCGAGGACCTTGCGCTCAAGCGCCGGGTGCTCGCCGAGGTCGAGGCGGTGATCGCGCCCTCGGCGGTGTTCGCCTCGAACACCTCGGCCCTGCCGATCGCCGAGATCGCCGCGTTGGCGAGCCACCCCGAGCGGGTCCTCGGCATGCACTACTTCTCGCCGGTGCCCAAGATGCCGTTACTCGAGATCATCGTCACCGAGCGCACCGCGCCGTGGGCGACGGCGACCGCCCACGCCCTCGGCCGCGCCCAGGGCAAGACCCCGATCGTGGTTCGCGACGGCCCGGGCTTCTACACGACCCGGATCCTCGCGCCCTACCTCAACGAGGCGATCCTGGTCCTCGAGGAGGGCGGCCGCGTCGAGGACGTCGACCGCGTCCTCAAGGACTTCGGCTACCCGGTGGGTCCGATCGCGCTGATCGATGAGGTCGGCATCGATGTCGGCGCCCACGTCTCGCGCGACCTCGGCACCGCCTTCGCCGACCGCGGCCATGTCTCGAGCGGCGCACTGCAGAGGCTCAGCGAAGCCGGGTTCTCCGGCCGCAAGAACCGGCGCGGCTTCTACGAGTACCCGGCGAGGAAACGCAAGGGCCCCAAGCGGGTCAACCGCGAGGTGTACTCCTTCTTCGGCGGCCCGGCGCGCCGCGGCATCGACCCGGCGGTCGTCCGCGATCGGCTTTCCCTGCTGATGCTCAACGAGGCGGTGCGTTGCCTTGAGCAGGGGGTCATCTCGTCGCCCAGGGACGGCGACCTCGGCGCAGTGCTCGGCCTCGGCTTTCCACCGCTGCGGGGCGGGCCCTTCCACCACGTCGACGCGTATGGTCCGGCGATCCTGGTCAACCGCATGGAGCAGCTCGCGTCGCGCTACGGCCCGCGCTTCCAGCCGGCTGGGCTGCTGGTCGAGATGGCGGAGCGGGGCACCCGCTTCTACCCGGCGCGGCCGGCGTGACGGGGAAGGCGGCTGATGCGGCAACGCCGCCCGCGCTGGGCGGCCGCGGTCGCGGCGGCGGCGGTTGCGGCCGTGATGTGGGCGGCGGCCGGCCGCTGCGATCCACCGCCGCTGTGGTCACCGCCCCAGCTCGACCCGCTGCGTGCCGCCTCGCTGCCGCTGCGGCCCGCCGACCTCATCCTGCCCGAGTCGGACCGGTTCAGCTTCGAGGCGGCGATCGGCTACTTCAACGTCCAGGAGAGCACCTGGCACGCGCCCACCATTCACCGCGACCTCGGCCTCGTCGGCCAGCCGCTGACCTCGGGCGAGCTGGCCGCGCTCGAGCGCCGCTTCCCCGACGACGAGATCTACCTGTTCGACCTCGAAGGCTGGCAGGTCGACCTGCACGCCTCGCTCGGTCTCGGCCGGGGTTACGTGGTGTCGGCGCACGCGCCGTGGCTGGAGGTCGGCCGGCCCCACTGGGACGACGTCGCTCACACGCTGCATCAGATCGTGGACGCGGAGCAGGATGGGTTCGAGGTCTTTCCTCACGGTGAGACCGTCGCCTACGCGTATGGCGACGCCGGCCGAACCGAGCACCTGGGCGATCTGACCGGATCCGATTGGGGGGATCTCAGCCTGGCCGTGAGCGGGCCCGCCGGCCGCTTCATCGGCGCCGAGCACCGGTGGGCGGTGGTGGTCGAGGCGCCGACCGGCGACGAGGCGAGCCTCGCCGGCAGCGGCGGCTGGGACCTCGGCCTGCGCTGGATCGGCACCTGGGAGGGCCGGCGCAGCCGGCTGCTCGCCGGCGTCGGGTTCGCCCGGCTCGACCCCGAGGGCGGCTGGCTCGGGCTCGAGCGGCAGGACACCTGGCAGCTCCACGTGGCCTACCACCACCGGCTCGGTGCGGCGTGGTCGCTGCGCCTTGCCGCGCGCGCCGAGAGCTCGCCGCTCGACGGGTTCGACGACAGCGGCCTCGGTGACACGGCGTTGCTCGTCGACCTCGGGGCGCGCCGCGAGCTCGGCGGGGGATCGTGGCTCGGGGTGTCGTTCGGCGAGAACCTGCCCCAGGTCGGGGTCACGCCGGACTACGCGCTGCAGCTGCTCGTCGGCGCAGCGCTCGGCCGTCCGGCCGTGGCCGTCGCAGCACCGGGTGTACCCTGAGGCGGTGATCTCGGGCCGCTCGGGGCCGCGGCGGGAGGCGGAGGCATGGCGGAGGCACCAGGGGCGGGGCTGCCGCTCGCAGGGATGGTCGTGCTCGACCTGTCGCGGATGCTGCCGGGCGCCGTCCTGGCGCGGCAGCTCGTCGACCTCGGGGCCCGCCTGATCAAGGTCGAGGAGCCGGGGATCGGCGACCCGATGCGGCTGGTGCCGCCCCTGGTCGGCGGCGTCGGCGTCGGCTACGCGGCGCTGCTGCGCGGCGCCGAGTCGGTCGCGCTCGACCTGAGGAGTGAACGCGACGCGGCGCGGGTGCGGACGCTCGCGAGCCGCGCCGACGTGCTGGTCGAGAGCTTCCGGCCGGGGGCCATGGAGCGCTGGGGGCTCGGCTGGGACGCCCTGTCGAGCGCCAACCCGCGCCTCGTCTGGTGCTCGCTGTCGAGCTATGGCCAGTCGGGGGTGGCTGCGGCCCGGGTCGGCCACGACCTCAACTTCATCGCCGAGTCCGGCGCGCTGCGCGAGCTTCGCGACGCCGGTGTGCCCTCCCTGCAGCTGGCCGACGTCGCCAGCGCCCTGCTCGCGGCCTCCGCGGTCCTCGCCGCCCTGCTCGACCGCGAGCGCCACGGCCGCGGGCGCTTCCTCGACCAGCCGCTGGCCGCCGGGCCACTGCCCTTCGTCGCCTGGGCGTGGGCCGAGGTCGCCGCGGGCGGCGCGGGAGCCCGGCAGCAGCTCCTGTCCGGGCGCTGCCCGTGCTACCGGACCTACGCCTGCGGCGACGGCGCCGAGATCGCGGTCGCGGCGGTGGAGCCGAAGTTCTGGGCGGCGCTGGTCGAGGCGTTGGGCGTGCCGGAGCTGGCCGCGGTCGGCTGGGATGCCGGCGAGGAGGGCGCGGCGGCCGCCGCCCGCCTCGCCGCGGTCTTCGCCGAGCGACCGCGCGCCCACTGGCTCGGCCTCGCCGTCGAGCTCGGCCTGCCGGTCAGCCCGGTCCACGACCTTGCCGCCGCGCAGGCCGCCGGCGCTTCCGCCGGCCTGCTCGAGGCCACACCGGCTCCGGGCGGCGGGAGCATCGCGTCGCCCGGACCCTTCCTGCCGGCGCTTGGCCGCACGCCGGCAACCCCGGTCGGTCCGGTCGGCGAGCACACCGAGCGGATTCTCCGCGAGTTCGGAATCCCGTAACCGATCGGTAATTGCCGATCGGTCATGTCCGATTGCGGATTCCGGCCAGCCCTCCACCGGAAGCCCAGTGCCGCCGCTGGCCGGAATCCGCAATCGGAAGAGGCTACACTTCGCCCATGGCAAGGCCTCTCCCCTGGCTGCTCGCTGCTGGATCCGGGGCCGCCTTCGCCCTGGCGCTGCCGGGGGCCGGGTGGAAGCCGCTGGTCCTGCTTTTTCCAGGCCTCCTGCTCGAGGCCCTCGAGCGCTCGCCCGGCGGCCGGCGCCCGCTTTTCATCGGCTGGTTCGCGGGCATCGTGCACTGGGTGATCGCGGTCAACTGGGTGCTGCCGGTGATGGACCACTACGGCGGCATGCCGATGGTCGCCGCCCTCGGCTGCCTAGTCGGCATGGCGGCGATCCTCGGCACCTGCTGGGCGGTGGCGGCCTGGCTGACGTCGCTCGCCGGCAGCCGGCTCCGGGTGTGGCTGCTGCCGAGCGCCTTCATCGCGCTCGATGCGTGGCGGCAGTTCTGGCCGCTGCGCTTCCCGTGGAACCCGCCGGCGGCGGTGGTTGCGGATTGCCCGGCGCTGCTCGGCTCGCTGCCGGTGTGGGGGGCGACCGGCCTCGGCTGGGCCATCGTCACGACGGGCGCCGGGCTGTGGGCGCTCGCCCGGCCGGCGTCCCGCCGCCAGGGCCTCGCCGCGCTGGCGACGGCGGTGGCGCTGGCCGCCGCGGCGTCGCTGCTCGCACCCCCGGCCCGGCCCGCGGGCGAGCCGCTGGGGGTCGCCGTGCTCCAGCCGGGCAGCTCTCTCGAGGAGAAGTGGGACCCGAACCAGTGGATGGACATGGAGCGGCGGGTGTGGGAGCTGACGGACGAGGCCGCGGAACGCGGCGCGAAGCTGGTGCTGTGGCCGGAGAGCGCCGTGCCCTTCCGCTTCGACGCCGATCCGGCCTACCGCGCCAAGGTGGTCGACGCCGCCCGCCGGCTCGGGCTGGTGATCGTGCTCAACTCGGTGGCCGGCAGCTCCGAGCTGGGGTTCACGAATTCGGCCTTCGCGGTCGGCCCGGACAGGCCGGTCGGCCCGCGCTACGACAAGGTGCGGCTGGTGCCGTTTGGCGAAGTCGTGCCGTGGTGGGCGCGGCTCGCCTTCACCGACGCGCTGGTCCGCGAGGTCGGGATGTTCGAGCCCGGGGCGCGGACGGTGCTGCTCGATGCCGGGGTCCCGATCGGCATGTCGATCTGCTACGAGGTGGTGTTCGCGGAGCTCGCGGTCAGCCAGGTCCGCGGCGGCGCCGAGCTGCTGACCACCCTGACCAACGACGGCTGGTACGGCTACTCGTGGGCGCCCCCCAGCACCTGGCGCAGGCGGTGCTGCGGGCGGTCGAGACCCGGCGCTGGCTGGCGCGGGCGGCGCTGACCGGGATCTCGGCGGTCGTCGATCCTGCGGGCCGGGTCGTCGCCCGGCTCGAGATCGGCGAGAACGGTCTCCTGTTCGCCGAACCGGTGCCCTGCCGTGGCCTGACGCCGCGCGCCCGGCTCGGCGACTGGTGGGCGGCGGTGGCGGCCGCTGCGGCGCTCGCGCTTGTGGCCGCGGCAAGGAAGCAACGTCGCCGATCCGCTGTTTTGATGGTAGGATGAAGCGCCCGCCTCGGCGGGTCGATTTGTCTGCCGGACCCAGACGTCAAAGGAAGACCCATGCGCGACGAGCTGATGCAACGCGGCGAGAGCGAGATCGAGCGTATCGAGCGCCTGCGGGGGTACCTTTGACGAGGAGTCGCTGACCGCCCAGCTGGCGGAGCTCGACATTCAGGCCCAAGCACCCGACATCTGGTCCGACCAGGAGCGCGCCCGCGACCTGATGCGGCGTCGCTCCGAGCTCCAGGAGGCGGTGTCGACCTCGAAGTCGCTGCGCGAGGCCGCCGACGAGCTCGAGGTGCTGCTCGAGATGACCCGGGAGGACGAGGCCGGCGCCGTCGAGGAGCTCGCGGCCGCCCTGAGCCGCCTCGAGCCCAAGCTCGACCGGATCGAGCTCACCACGAAGATGACCGGCAAGCACGACCTCGCCAACGCCTACCTGGAGATCCACCCCGGGGCCGGCGGCACCGAGTCGCAGGACTGGGCGCAGATGCTCGAGCGCCTCTACCTGCGCTGGTGCGAGCGGCGCGGCTTCGACGTCGAGATGATCGACGAGCAGCCCGGCGAGGAGGCCGGCATCAAGAGCGCCACCCTGCTCGTCAAGGGGCCCTACGCCTACGGCAATCTCAAGTCCGAGAACGGGGTCCACCGGCTGGTGCGGATCTCACCCTTCGACGCCCAGTCGCGGCGCCACACCTCCTTCGCCTCGGCGCACGTCTACCCGGAGGTCGACGAGGAGGTCGACATCTCGATCGAGGAGAAGGACCTGCGGGTCGACCGCTACTGCTCGTCCGGGCCGGGCGGGCAGGGCGTGAACACCACCTACTCGGCGGTGCGCCTCGTCCACATCCCGACCGGCATCATCGTCACCTGCCAGAACGAGCGCTCCCAGATAAAGAACCTGGCGAGCGCGATGAAGGTGCTCAAGGCGCGGCTCTATGAGCTCGAGATCGAAAGGCGCGAGCAGGAGCTCGACAAGATCAAGGGGCCCAAGAAGGAGATCTCGTGGGGCAACCAGATCCGGTCCTACGTGCTGCAACCCTACCGGATGGTGAAGGACCTGCGCACCGGCCACGAGGTCGGGGATGCGGACCGGGTGCTCGACGGCGACATCGACGGCTTCATCGAGGCCTTCCTGCAGGCGCAGGCCCAGCAGGCGGCCGGATCGTAGCCGGCGGGATACCACTCCAGACCGTCCGCAATTCAAAGTCCCCAGGAGGAGAGCAATGACCAAGGCAACCGAGTACATCGAGCTCGAGGACCGCTACGGCGCCCACAACTACCACCCTCTGGACGTGGTCGTGGCGCGGGCCGAGGGCGCCTGGGTATGGGACGTCGACGGCAGGAGGTACCTCGACTTCCTCGCCGCCTACTCGGCGGTCAACCAGGGCCACTGCCACCCCCGCCTGGTCGAGGCCATGGTCCGGCAGGCGAGCCGGGTTGGGCTCACCTCGCGGGCGTTCCGCAACGACCAGCTCGGACCGTTCTGCAAGGAGATCACCGAGCTCACCGGGTTTGCGCGCGTGCTGCCCATGAACAGCGGGGCCGAGGCGGTCGAGACCGCGATCAAGGCCGCCCGCAAGTGGGGATACAAGGTCAAGGGCATCCCGGCCGACCAGGCCGAGATCCTGGTCTTCACGGGCAACTTCCACGGCCGCACCACGACCATCGTCGGCTTCTCGACCGAGGACGACTACCGCGACGGCTTCGGGCCGTTCACGCCCGGCTTCCGGATCCTGCCCTACGGCGATGCCGACGCGGTCGCTCGGGCGATGCACCCCAACGTCGCCGCCATCCTGGTCGAGCCGATCCAGGGCGAGTCCGGGATCGTGGTGCCTCCGGCCGGTTTCCTGCGCCGGCTGCGCGAGCTCGCCGACCAGCACCGGGCGCTGCTGGTGGTGGACGAGATCCAGTCCGGCCTCGGCCGCACCGGCAAGCTGTTCGCCTTCGAGCACGAGGGCGTGCGGCCGGACATCGTGATCATCGGCAAGGCCCTGTCCGGCGGGATGTACCCGGTGTCGGCGATCCTCGCCGACGACGAGGTGATGGATGTGTTCCAGCCCGGCCAGCACGGCTCGACCTACGGCGGCAACCCGCTCGGCATGGCGGTGGCGCGGGAGGCATTGCGCGTGCTCGTCGAGGAGGGTCTGATTGAGCGCTCCGCCGAGCTCGGGGACTACTTCATGGGCAAGCTGCGCGCGATCCGGTCGCGGCACGTCGCCGAGATCCGGGGCCGCGGGCTGTGGATCGGCATCCAGCTCAAGCCGGAGGCAGGCGGCGCACGCCGCTTCTGCGAGGCCCTCCAGGCCGAGGGGCTGCTGTGCAAGGAGACCCACGCAACCGTGATCCGGATCGCGCCGCCGCTGGTCATCACCCGCGACGAGATCGACTGGGCGACCGAGCGGATCGAGAAGGTGCTGACAACGCTGTGAGCCCGGGCGGGCGCCGCTCGCCGCTGCAGAAAGTTGGTGTGATATGCGGGCCAGGACGGACGAGCCCAACAAGGTCATCTACTCGATGGTCGGCGTGGGCAAGGTCTACGGCAAGAAGCAGGTCCTGAAGGACATCTCGCTCGGCTATTTCTATGGCGCCAAGATCGGCGTCATCGGCCTCAACGGCTCGGGCAAGAGCACCCTGCTCAAAATCATGGCCGGCGTCGACACCGAGCATCTCGGCGAGGTCGCCTGCTCCCCGGGCTACAGCGTCGGTTACCTCGAGCAGGAGCCGCGACTCGACCCTGCCAAGACCGTGCTCGACGTGGTGCGGGAGGGGATGGGCGAGGCGGCCGCGCTGCTGCGCGAGTTCGAGGAGGTCGGCGAGCGCTTTGCCGAGCCACTCGACGACGACGAGATGACGGCGCTGCTCGAGCGCCAGGGTGAGATCCAGGAGCGGCTGGACGCGCTCGGCGCCTGGGACCTCGACAGCCGGCTCGAGCTGGCGATGGACGCCCTGCGCTGCCCGCCCGGCGACACCTCGATCAGCGTTCTGTCCGGCGGTGAGCTGCGGCGGGTCGCGCTGTGCCGGCTGCTGCTCCAGCAGCCCGACATCCTGCTGCTCGACGAGCCGACCAACCACCTCGACGCCGAGTCGGTGGGCTGGCTCGAGCAGCACCTGAAGCGCTACGAGGGCACGGTCATTGCGGTCACCCACGACCGCTACTTCCTGGACAACGTGGCGGGCTGGATCCTCGAGCTCGACCGCGGCCACGGCATCCCCTGGAAGGGCAACTACTCGTCGTGGCTCGAGCAGAAGCAGGAGCGGCTGCGGCGCGAGCAGAAGAGCGAGAGCGAGCGCCAGAAGACGCTCCAGCGCGAGCTCGAGTGGATCCGGATGGCGCCCAAGGCACGGCACGCCAAGGGCCGGGCGCGGGTCACCGCCTACCAGCAGCTGCTCGACGCGCGGCCGGACGAGGTGGCGCGTGAGCTCGAGATCTACATTCCGCCGGGTCCGCGCCTCGGCGACGTGGTGATCGAGGCCCGCGGGCTGTCCAAGGGCTACGGCGACCGGCTGCTGATCGACGACGCTTCGTTCTCGATTCCGCCGGGTGCGATCGTCGGCGTGATCGGCGCCAACGGCGCCGGCAAGACCACCCTGTTCCGGCTGATCGTCGGCGAGGAGACGGCCGACGCCGGCAACTTGCGCCTCGGCGACACCGTGCAGCTGGCGTACGTCGATCAGAGCCGCGCCGCCCTCGATCCGGGCAAGACCGTGTTCGAGGTGATCGCGGACGGCCAGGACGAGGTGCAGCTCGGCAAGGTGAAGGTGAACGCGCGCGCCTACTGCGGCAAGTTCAACTTCGCCGGCGGCGACCAGCAGAAGCGGGTCAGCGAGCTCTCCGGCGGCGAGCGCAACCGCGTCCACCTGGCGCGGATGCTCAAGTCGGGCGCCAACGTGCTGCTGCTCGACGAGCCGACCAACGACCTCGACGTCAACACCTTGCGGGCGCTCGAGGACGCGCTCGACCGCTTCGCCGGGTCGGCGGTCGTGATCAGCCACGACCGCTGGTTCCTCGACCGCATCGCTACCCACATCCTCGCCTTCGAAGGCGAATCGACCCTCGACTTCTTCGAGGGCAACTTCTCCGAGTACGAGGATTGGCGCCGGTCGACCCTCGGCGAGGAAGCCACCCGGCCGCACCGGATCAGCTACCGCCGCCTGACGCGCTGACCTCCCGCACTTCCGCCCAGGGGGTAGGGGTTCGGGATGAGGGGCTGCGGGCCCGCGCCCGAGGAGCCTGCCCTGAGCGAGCGGCACCGGGACGTACCGATCCGTTTGGCACGTCTCCGCGGGACATTCGGGAGCGGGCGCGGAAGCGGATCCGGCTCCGGCCTTCGGCTTGCGGCTTCGCCCAGAGGGCTACGCCGTCACAAGTGGCCGTGACACGAGCAGGCGGCTGGTCTACCCCCCAGATACCAGATCCTATCCCCTGGAAGGGTGGGCGGCTGGCTATACTCCACCCATGACCCGTGCGCGACCGGTCACGCTGAAGCATCTCGCCGTCACGGTGCTGGTGGTGGTGCTGGTCAACGCCCAGCTCACCTGGTGGATCGTCTTCGTGCTCCGCGAAAATCGCATGCGGCTGGGGCTCGAGCGGGGCCGGATGGTCGCCGCCACCGAGCTCGAGGCCGAGCGCCTGGCGCACCGCCTCGAGCAAGCGGAGCTGGCGCTCGCCGCGGCGCTCACGGACGGCGCCCGGATCGAGGCCGAGCCGCCGCCTGAGCCCTTCAGCTCATGGTCGCGGCAGGATCAGCCGTGCGCCCGGCTGTGGAGCGTGCGCCCCCCGGCCGAGCTGTCGCTGCGGCTGCCGGCGGAGGCCGGCTGCGTGACCGCGGTGGTCGCCGCCGGGACCGCGGAGCGGATGCTGGCGGTGGCCCCCGGCGTCGAGCTGGTCATGCCGGCGGGCGTGTCGGCGGCGGCTGCTCCGCCGTCGATTGCGGTCGAGGCCGCGCCCTCGATCGCGGTGCGACCCGCCGCGGCGCCATGGTCGGCGGCGCTGCGCGGCTACCGACATCGCATCCTGATGATGGTCTCCGAGGGCACCTTCTTCGCGATCCTGCTGCTGGTTCTGGTCGCGCTGCTGTGGCGCACGCTGCGGCGCGAGGCGGAGCTCGAGCGCCAGCATCGCAACTTCTTGTCGGCGATCACCCACGAGTTGAAGTCTCCGCTGGCCTCGATGCGGCTCGCGCTGGAGACCGTGCTGTCGGGCCGGGCCGACGAGATCTCGAGCCGGCGCTTCCTGAACAACGCGCTTCAGGACGCCGAGCGGCTCCAGGACCTGGTGCAGAAGGTGCTCGAGACCACGCGCTACGGCCACGGTGCCCATACCCTGCGCCAGCGCGAGGCCAGCCTCAGCCAGCTGGTGGCCCGCGCCGCCGACGCCGTGCGGGTGCGGGTCGAGTCTGCCGGTGGGGAGATCACGAGCGAGATCGAGCCGCTCGTCTGCGCGGTCATCGACGAGGAGGCGCTCGCCATCGCGGTCTCCAACCTGCTCGAGAACGCCGTCAAGTACGGCGGTCGGAAGCCGCGCGTGCGGGTTCGCCTTGCTGCCGAGCACGGCCGCGCCGTGCTCGAGGTCAGCGACACCGGCGACGGCATCCCGGCCGAGGAGGCTCCGTTCGTCTTCGACATGTTCTACCGGGCGGGCGACGAGCTGAGCCGGACCAGCCAGGGCACCGGCCTCGGGCTGTACCTGGTGCGCCAGATCGTGCACGCCCACCGTGGTACAGTCCGCATAGCCTCCACGGGTCCCGAGGGAACGACCTTCCGGGTCGAGCTGCCCGGAGCCGAGCTCAAGGAGAGCGGGCCATGAAGAAGCACATCCTGATCGTCGAGGATGAACAGCACCTGGCCGATGCGCTGTCCCACAACCTGCAGTTCGAGGGCTACGCTACCACCCTCGCGGCCGACGGCGAGGAGGGCCTGCGGCTCGCGCAGACGATCCAGTTCGACCTCATCATCCTCGACATCATGATGCCCAAGCTCGACGGCCTCGAGGTCTGCCGCCGGCTGCGGTCGACCGGCAACCGGGTGCCGATCCTGTTCCTCACCGCCAAGTCGACCGACGCCGACCGGCTGCTCGGCCTCAAGCTGGGGGCCGACGACTACCTGGCCAAGCCCTTCCTGCTCGAGGAACTGATGCTCCGGGTCCAGGGCATCTTCCGGCGGCAGGACTGGTACGCGACCCCCCCCGAGCAGCAGGAGGTGTTCCGCTTCGGCGACAGCGAGGTCAACTTCAGGACCTTCGAGGCGGTCACCAAGGGGCGCACGGTGCAGCTGACCGAGAAGGAGTGCATGCTGATCAAGCTGCTGGTCGAGCGGCGCAACCAGGTGGTGTCGCGGGAGGAGATCCTGGAGCGGGTGTGGGGCTACCGCTTCTCGACCTCCTCGCGGACGATCGACAACTTCATCGTGCGGCTGCGCCGGTACTTCGAGAGCGATCCGAAGCGGCCGCACTTCATCCAGTCGGTGCGGGGCGTGGGCTACCGCCTGAGCGTCGGCCCTGATTGACACCGTGGGGAGACGGGGGTTGACGCCGGCACTGGCCACCGACGAGAGCGGGCTCCTGGCCCGCCACCTGCGGCGTATGCGGGTCAGCTGGACCGTGTTCATCGTGGTGGCGCCGCTCGTGGCGGTGGTCGGCTTTCTCGCGCCGCACCTGACGACCGACGTCGGATCGCCGTTGATCGTGACCCTCCTGGTGCTGGCCATGAGCCTCTGGGTGGCCGTTACCGCGGACCGCGAGGCTCGCCTCCGCCTCGAGCGCGTCAAGCGGGCATTCGCGGTGCACGCCGAGGTCTCCCGCCTGCTGCGGGACCACTGGGTCGTGTTCCTCGTGGTGCTGCTCCGCCTCGAGATCATCGTACTGGGTGGGCTGGTGGTGGCGGTGTGGGGTGTCGGCCCCTGGATCGGCCTGTGGTTAACGCTCGCGGGGGCGCTGCTGATGGCCCGGGCTTGGCCAACCGAGAACAAGTCTCAGGTCCTGATCGAGCGGGCCCGGGAGCTGCTGCCGTGAAACCCCACGCTGCCGGCCGCGTAGATATTGCCAAGGGTGAGGTGCGCCCGGCGTGCGCCGTGCGCGCGAGGTCGGAGGTCGAATGAAACGGTGGATGTGGTTGGGGCTCGTCGCGGTGGCGGTGGTTGCGGCCGCCATCAGCATCATCGCGTTGCCGAAGGGCCCGGAGTGGACGACCTCCTCGCCCGAAGCGCTGGCCGAGTTCGAGCTCGCGCTGCAGGCGAGGATGAAGCTCTACCACGCCGACACGATCGCTCACCTCGAGAAGGCGGTCGAGCTCGACCCCGACTTCGTGATGGCCCAGCTCCTGCTATCGGACTATGCGAAGTACAAGGAAGAGACCAACGCCGAGGAGCTTCTGGCAAAGGCGCTGGAGGCGGATGTGGGGTCGCTGCGTCCCCGCGAGCGATGCTACATCGAGCGGGCGCGGGCGATCCGCGACAAGCGGCCCGAGGACGCCGAGCGATTGCTCACGGAGTACCGCGAGCGCTACCCGAACGATCCCTACGCGCTCGAGTCGGCGGCGAGCCTTGCCTTCCAGCGCGGCGACAACGAGAACGCGGAGCGGCTGTACCGCCGGCTGATCGAGATCGGCCCGAACTGGGTCATCGCCTACAACCAGCTCGGCTACCTCACCATGTTCCAGGCCCGTTTCGCCGAGGCGGAGGAGTACTTCACGAGCTACCGTTTCATCGCGCCGGATCAGGCCAACCCGCACGACTCGCTGGGCGAGCTGTACATCATCCTGGGTCGCCTGCCCGAGGCAGTGCAGAGCTTCGAGACTGCTGTCAAGATCAGGCCGGACTTCTGGGACTCCTACGCCCACCTGGTGTTCGCGCGGACGCTGCTCGGCGACTATGCGGGCGCCGCGCAGGCCGCGGCAGCGGTCGAGGGCGTACCGAGCTGCCCGGCCAAGCTGCCCCAGAGCCTGGGTTGCCTGGGGACCTGCCTCGAGCTCGAGCTGAGCGAGCGCTGGCAGGACGCTTTGGCGCTGCAGACGTCGCCATGCGTGCTCGACGCCTCCCCCCTCGACCTGTGCACCAGGGTCGAACACCGCGCGGCGTGCCAGCTCGGCGACTGGCCGGTGGCGGAGGCGATCGAGGCCAAGCTCCAAGCCTACGCGGACGAGAGCAAGGCGAAGGGCGCGTCGATGTACGTCGACGAAGCGAGGACGAACCTGCTTCACATGCAGGGGGTGCGGCTCGCTCTGTCGGGCGATCTCGCGGCGGCCGAGAAGGCGTTCACCGAGGCGGACGGCAATCTCGCGTACTACAACTCGTTCGTCGGCCTGTTCAAGCTCTACAACCGCCTGTTCCTGGTCGAGACGTTGCTCGCCCAGGGTCGCGACGCTGAAGCCCATCAGCTGCTGGCCAAGGTGCGTGCGGTCAATCCGTGGCTGGTCGCGTCGTTCGAGGAGTCCGGCCTCAAGCTGATGGGGCTGCCGCGCGGCTGACCCAGCTGCCGATCGCCACGTTCTGCACAAGACTGCCGATGTGCGGCTGCCACCCGCTCGGATGACTCAGGTCGCGGACTCCCGGCGTGCGTCGACGAAGTCGGGATCGCGCCGCCGCAAATCGAGGATCACCTCGCGGGTCCTCTCGAGCAGCGCCTCGACGTCGTCATTGGTGAGCCCGGCGGTGGCGATCGGCGGGCCCACCGCCACCTCAAGCCGACCGGGTCGCGCTGCGGGCGCCCCCTTGGGGAACAGCCGGTAGCTGCCGTTGACGGCGACCGGCAGGATCGGGACCTGGGCGTCGACCGCGAGATGGAAACCTCCCTTCTTGAAGGGCTGCAGATAGCCGTCGGGGGAGCGCGTGCCCTCGGCGAAGACCAGCACCCGGCGGCCGGCGCGGATGGTGTCGACGGCGCGGGCCATCTCGCAGCGCGCTTTCTCGGAGTCCGAGCGGTCGACCGCGATGAACCCGATCTTCAGCGCCGCATGGCCCCACAGCGGGATCCGCGCCAGCTCCTTCTTGATCACGAAGTAGACCGGGTGGGGGAGGGCGAGGGCGATCGCCGGGCCGTCGAGGTGGCTGGTGTGGCTGGAGATGACGACGTAGGGACCAGCAGGGGGAACGTTATCGAGACCAGCGGCTCGCGTGCGGACGCCAGCCGCTGCGTGCAGCACCCAGGCCCAGCCTCTGACCTGGGCGTAGGTGGCGCGGTCCAGGCCGAGCACTGCGAACAGGATTGCGAGCGAAGCGAACCACAGGGTCGCGAGGACACCGGCGGTGTACTGGTAGATGGCGAGGATCCGCAATCCGAGACCCGCCCCGCCGGGCACGGCCCGGCTCAAGACCGCCAGCCGGCGCGCCGGATTCCAGCCGGCACGAGGGTGTCCGTCATCGGTTGGGCTCCAGGCTGGCGACCCGCCGGCGCAGGTGGGCGACGGCCCGCTCGAGCTCCTCGACCAGGCGGTGCGTGCCGAGCCGTTCGCGGGCGGCATCGAGCCCGCTCGAGAAGTACCAGAGCTGGCGGTCAGGGCCCGCGTTCAGGCGCAGCCACACCGACTCCTCGTCGCTCGCCTCATCGAGGTCGACGAGCAGGCTCGAGAGGTTGTGGAGGAGATCGGCGGCCTTGATCATCACCGCCCCCTCGGAGTTGTCGGCCATCTTCTCGATCTGCTCATGCTTGCGCACTGGCCAGGTCTCGCTGCTGTCGAGCTCGGGCCGCTTCTCCTCGGTGACCTCGAGGACCAGCCGGAGCACCTCGTCGCCGACTGCGGCGCGGATCGTGGCCGGCCCGTCGGGGTCGGGCACGTCCTCGAGGTAGTCGTGGAGCAGCGCGGCCGCGAGCACCTCGTCCGGGGCGCCGACCCGGGCGAGGATCCCCATGGTCCCCATCAGGTGCGTGATGTAGGGAACGCAGCCGGGCGGCAGCGGCGCGTCGACAGCCGCATCCCCGCAGCCTTCGGCGTACTCCCCCTTGCGGAAGTGCCTGTGGTGGCCCTGGGCGGCGAGGCGAGCGGCCGCCTCGATCAGCGGGGAGTACAGCGGTCGCCGGTCGTCCCCGAACCCTGGAGGGTGATGGACCACCGTGGAATTCTATCACCGGCAGCGTCGTGGCATGGCCGCGCGGGCTCACATCGCAGATGCGCGGGGGGCGGTACACTGGTCGTGGAGGACGCCATGCGGAGACTCTTGATGCTCGTCGTTGCCGGTCTGCTGTGGGCCCCGATCGCCTCGGCTCAGTTCGTGGGACCTGGCGGCTCGATCCCGGTGGTCGCCAACACTCCGGGGGCCGGCGGCACCTACTGGCGCTCCGACGTGAGCGTGGTCAACCTCAACGACTGGGACACCTCGATCGTGATGATCCTGCTACCGGAGATCCGCGACGGCAGCCAGACCTTCGAGCCGGTGGTGACCGATCCCGTGCTGCTGCCCGCCAACAGCCAGCGCACCATGACCAACGTCCTCCAGAGCGAGTTCGGGCTGACCAACAAGAAGGGGGCGCTGTCGGTGCTGTCGCTCGACGGCTCGCCCCTGGTCATGAGCTCGCGGACCTACACCTTCGACGGCGAGGGCGGCAGCTACGGCCAGGACGTCCACGCCATCCTCGCAGCCAACCAGGCGTGGGTCGCCGGCGTCCGCAACGACAGCCTGTTCCGGACCAACGTCGGCATCTTCCTGCCGGTCGACCCGATGCCGGGCCAGCCGGCGGTTTTCACGGTGACCGTGCACGACGCGAACGGGGAGGTCGCCGGCCAGGGCAGCATCAACTTCGTCCAGGCCGGGGTCCAGCAGAAGAGCCTGGACGCCTTCGGCGCGAGCAGCCTGCTCGATGGCTACCTGGTCTTCCGCTGCAGCGACCCGACGCTGGCCTGGTACGCCTACGCCTCGCGCGTCGATCAGGTCACCGGTGACGCGGTCTACCGCGCGGCCCGCGGCCGCCAGTCCGACTTGCCCTAGCCCAGATATCTCACCAACTTTCTACTGCGGCCAGCGATGTACCGCACTCAGCGGTGCTTTCTCGCCTCGGGGTGCTCGACGTACTGGCGAGTACGCCTCCGCGCCCCTCGGGTCGAAATCCCCACTGCGCACGGCACCTCGCAGCCCTCGCCACGAAACCCGGTGAGATATCCGGGCTAGGAGCGTGTGGGGCAGACGCCCCTCGGCGCACACGGGTCGTAGGCCTTTGGGTGTGCGTGAGGCGTCGCGGTCGCTGGCTGGCCTACGCCCCGCGCGCGCCGAGAAGGATGCGCTGTGCGCATCCTGACGAAGTGAAGGAGCTTCTCATTCTGCCTGCACCGGTGCCGTTGCGCACGCGCGTCGAATCTGCAGCCGGCCGGCCAATCACGGAATCGGAGGTTCGCGACCGAGCTGATCGACTTCGGGAGCGATGACCGCTCCACCCTCCCGTGCGGCGCGGCAGACGATCGCGCGGCGACCATGGGGCAGTGGGATCGGGTCGTCAGAGCACAGCCCGGTGTACCGCGCCATCGCCTCGCGCACGGCGGTGTCCCTCTTTGCCTCGTACACCACGAGGTGGTGATAGGGCGCCTTGGGCAGCTCGCTGAGCTCTTCACTCAAGGGTTCGGTACCCCCGAACACCGGGTACGGCGTTGAGGACGTCGTGACCGATTCCATGGCGTCACCGAGGTAGAATGCCAGCCCCTCGCAGCTAAGGTCGATGCAGACGACTTCAAAGGGCGAGGGTGGGACGAAGCTGCGGAGCTGGGTTGCGAGCTGCCGCATATCCCTGTCGGTGTCGACCACCCCTCCGATCAGCTTCAGCGCTAGCATCGCGGCGATCCACACCGCGAACGGCCACGACCACCGCACCGGCAGACCGAGCCAGGAGACCGGTACACGCCGTGCTTCTGCCTCGCTGCGACCGAGTCGAGCACACAACAGCGCAATCGCTGGAAACACCGGCAGCACGTAGAGCGTCAGCTTGGAGCTGGCGACAGCCAGCACGAGGCACGGCACGACGATCCAACACACCACCAGGAGGTCCCCGTGGCTATTCCTGAGGCGCTGCCAGAAGGAAAGCCGCAAGGCCATTCTCCAACGGTTTTTCAGAGCGAGCCAGCAGGCGGCGCTGGCCGGCAAGGTCCCGCCGAGGAGGACCGGCAGATAGACCTCGATCGCGCCCGTCAAGCCGGGGTTGCGCTGGTACGACGCCGAGACCAGCCGCCCGGCGACGTGGTTGTCCCACAGGTACGCCAAGCCCCCGGGGACCACCGCGCCGACGTAGGCATACCAGGACCCTCCGATCGTCAGAAACCCGACAGCGCCGAGCACCATCCCCCACGACACGAAGAACGAACGCAACGCCCCCGTCGCCGCCAGGACGACGATCATCGCGGCGCACGGGATCAGCGCAGCCGGCCCCTTGGTCCAGACCCCAAGGGCGAGCACGACGCCCAGTACGACCTTCCACCACTCTGCACCCGGGCCCGATCTCTCGCGGGCAAACCAGAAGGCCACCATACTGGCCGTCGTCCAGAAGGTCAGCGGCGTGTCCGGCGTTACGATGTTGGCGGCCACGAACGGGAGGAGCATCGTGGCATAGAGGATCGCCGCTAGACGTCCGCTTCGCTCATCCCACAGTGCTCGCCCGAGTACGAACACGAGCAGCGTCGTCAGCAGGTACCATACGGCGTGGGCCAGGCGGGCACCCCACTCGTTGGTTCCCAGCAGCCACATGCCGGCTGCGATGCCCCACAGCGACAAAGGCGGCTTGTCGAGATACACCTGGTTCACGATGCGAGGAATCAGCCAATCCCCGGATTTGAGCATGGTCCGGGAGGTCACCGTGTGTAATCCCTCGTCGGGCGACCAGACACCTCGCGTGCCCTGGAAGCCGAGCGCCAATACGACCAGCAGCGCCACGAGCCCCACCGTTCGCAGTCGTTGCCGGTCGAAGACCACCGAGTGTCGTCTGTTCGTCATTGCCGCAATTGATCGGTACAGGTGCGTGCAGGCGTCGTGCACGGCGGGTGGAGTATACGGGCACCACTCCCGTCATCGCCACTGCGCTCGGAGGAGATCGAGGGGCGAGTCGCTTACAACCTGCTCGACGGCTACGTGGTCTTCCGCTGCAGCGACCCGACGTCGACCTGGTACGCCTACGCCTCGCGCATCGACAGCCGACGATCACAAGGCGAGCTCCGGTTACCGGCGTCAACTCGCTTCAACTTCCCCACGTCTCGCCCCGGAGTGGAGGCTCGAGGAGCTAAGCTCGGGGGGTGAGGACGGCACCGCCCGATGAGGAGGGACCATGGAATCGTATGTGACGGCCGACAACATCGACGCCAAGGCCGCGGCGTGGCTGGAGCGGATCCGTCCCTTCAACGAGCACGCGATGCGTCTGAACGCGCGTGCGAGCGCGCTGCTCGTGGTGGACATGCAGCGCTTCTTCCTCGATCCGGCATCGCCCACCTTCACCTGCGGCGGGTTGGCGATCATCCCTCGGCTGCGGCGTCTCGTGGACGGCTTCCGCCGGGCCGGCCGGCCGGTGATCTTCACCCGGCACGTCCACCATCCCGGTGACCTCGATCGCGGGATCATGGGGTGGTGGTGGGAAGCCGCCTGTATCGAAGGAAGCCCGGAGAGCGAGATCCACCCCGATCTGGCTCCGATGCCGGACGAGAAGGTGGTGCTCAAGCACCGGTACTCCGCCTTCTACAACACGGACCTCGAGACGGTGCTGCGCTGCCTGAAGATCGAGGACGTCGTCGTCACCGGCGTGATGACCAACATGTGCTGCGAATCGACGGCGCGGGATGCGTACTACCGGGATTACCGCGTCTTCTTCCTGGCCGATGCCACGGGGTCGATCAACGAGGAGATGCATCTCGCGAGCCTCGTCAACCTCGCCTTCGGCGTCGCCTACGTGACGACCAGCAAAGTCATCTGTGCGCAGCTCAGCGAGGCGTCGTCGCGCGGCGAGAGCATCAGCGGCGGCGGGTAGACCTCCGTCGGGCCGTGCCCTCGCGGTCGCGCCGCGCATCGCCAGCCGACAATCACAAGGCGAGCTCCGGCTCCCCGCGTCAACGCGGGATTCAGCGTCCGGGGTTGAGCGACACCACCCTGCGGGCGCGCTCTCTCCTACGGCATCGTCGCCGACCACGCCGAGGTGTCGCCCGACTCGAAGCCGTCGGAGGAGCTTCCGGTGCCGGGCTTGAGGATCTTTGGAAGATATGGACTTCCGGGCAACTTCGTAAGTTCCTAAAGCCTGGCACGCGTGGCAGTACTGCCGTGCCAGGGACGTCTACCATCCCCACTCAAAAAGCGTAGAGTTGGAGGCGGGGAATCCACTCACATGATCCCGGGCACTCGGCTTGGCCCGTACGAGGTCGTCGCCCCGCTCGGTGCGGGCGGGATGGGGGAGGTGGACCGCGCTCGCGACGCCCGGCTCGGCCGGGACGTCGCGATCAAGGTCCTGCCGGCCGAGCTTGCCAGCGACCTCGAGCCGTCGAACGTCACCATTCGGAGGTTGCGATGTTGGCATCCAGAAAGCCGCTCGTGCCTGCTCTGATGATGCTGGCCGTGTGCCTCGCCGGCTGCGCCCACTACCGCGCTGCGTCACTGGGGGTGCTGAGCTCTCCAGTGGTGAACACGCTCGACGAGGCTGGGTTCACGCTCGTTGCTGCACGCCTCACCGACGAGGACGGTGTCGAACGCGTCCTCGGTCCGCGCAGCCGACGCCTCGCCAGCGCCGCGGTCGTGGTCCAACTCTCGGTCACGGCGAAAGACGCCCCCGTCGAGCTCGGGGCGGGCGCCTTGCGGCTCGCGCTGCCCTCCGGAGAGGTGGCCGACCAGCTCGCACCGGGCCGCCTGGCCGCCCTGATCTCGATCCCGGAGAACAGCCCGAGCTCAAGCGGATCGTGGCGGACACCGTCGGGGGAGGTCTCGTCGCAGCCCGTCGATCCGATCTTTGTGGCGGCCGCTCTGAGCGCAGTCGGGCTGGAGGCCGTGGTCCGGCGCGAAGGGGCCGCTCGGTACCGCGACGAGGCGAGGCCGGACATCGAGCGGAAGACGGCGCTGCCGCGCATCGCCGCGGCTGGAGGCCGCCTCGACCTCCTGGCCGTATTCGTGCCGACCCGGCAGATCGCAAGGAGCGAGCCGTTGCGGCTGCTGGCCGAGCTCTCGGTGGGGCCCCGGCGTATCGAGCGGTCGCTGACCCTGTTCGGTGCTCCCCAGCCGTAATCGCGGCGAGGCATTCGGCTGTGCGCGAGTGAGATTGCCATCCGGCTTCACGAATCTGGCCCTCCCCTGGTCCACTCCTAGCATGCCTTGCTGACATAGAGGTCTCGGGATAACGTATGAAAATGGTGACATAAATGGCAATCGAAGCTACTCTATGGCTAACAATGATAGATAGAATAATTGTGACATAAATGAGATGCTCGCAGTTGCACTGGAGGCACGGATGGCTGAGAAGACACATTCCTGGATCAGGTTTGATGTCGATATCAAGCGGGCCGTCCCCACCCAGGCTGTGGATACTTCTTCGGTGGAAGCAGCGCTCGAAGTGGCGCATCACCTGAGCTCGATTGCGCTGCGTCCCGACTCGCGGAGCTTCCCCGTCAGCTGACCTAGCAAAGGGAGTTGCGGCAACGACCGCAATCGAAGGCAACACCTTGACCGAGGATCAGGCGCTCAGGCAAAGGCTGGACCCGGGACGCGTCTGGTAGCTGGGCCGCCTTCACAAGATATCGTCGGACGAGACTGCCATTTCGAGGGGACACGTCGTAACGGCTACGAACAGCCTGCTTCGGATCAGGTACGGAGCTCAGGCCTTCAGTCTAAGCGCAGGTCCTGCCCGAGGCGCTGGAATGAGATCATCGTGAACTCAATCGGATCGTCCTTGAGGGTACCCAGTTTGCCGACTACGTCACACCGGGGCGGATCCGAACGACTCTCCCCGCAGGCGTCGGCAGCTATCAAGGGGCGCCTGCAGACGACTGCCAATTCCTATTGGAACAATTCTGTGCTTGGCTCAACAACGTGGCATGTTGATGCCTCCCCGGACACCGGTGTGATCCCAGCGATCATCAAGGCAATCTGCGCTCACGTGACGTTTGAGTGGATTCACCCGTTTGGCGACGGTAACGGCAGAGTTGGTCGCCTGATCGAGTTCAAGATCCTGGTCGCCGGCGGTGTGGCGACTGCGGGCAGCGCACCTCTTGAGCAATCACTACAACCTGACTCGGAGTCGATACTACCTCGAGCTTTCGCGAGCCTCAAAGACTGCAGATGGGATGTCGGGTTTCTTGATCAACGCGGTCGAGGGTTCTGTGAGATCAGCTCGTCCAGCTAGATTGACCTTGTCCTCGCTCAACAATTCACGATCCTGTGGAGTGACATGATTCACCAGAGGCTCTCCTAGGGACCAGAAGTCGGTGACCAGAAAGCGTCAGCGCGACGTCGCTCTGGCAATCTCCGATGCTCGACGAGTGGTGCCTCTACGAGAGATTCCCACGTTGACGCGAGAACTCGCGTTGCAGTACGCCAAGCTCACCGACCGGACGCTGATGCGCGATCTGGCCGAGTTGAAGAGGATGAAGCTCATCAAACCGTCTGACGCGGGATACAAAGCGAACGTCGGGATTATCCTGGCCAACCTATCAATGCGTCGAACAGAGGTTGAAAGTCGGTACTTGAGGGACCGCGACGACACAACGCTGGAATCGCTAACGAAACAGCGGACGAAAGGCGGACAGCCGGAGGAACCGGAAGACATGTCTTAACCGTCGCGGACGGCGCGGCACATGTCTGCTGTTCCCCGCTCGGCACTTCGCGAACCGATAGACGCTCGGCGAGTCCCATCGAAGACAAGCCGGAGCCCGTCGTTGGAACATCACCTCACCACCGCCCACGGTGGGGGTTAGAGGAATCCCTTCTCGCGCATCCAGTCGTCGGAGAAGATCGTGGAGAGGTAGCGGGTGCCCGAGTCCGGAAAGATGGTCACGATCCGCGCCGGCGAGTCGAGGCTGGTGGCGAGCTTGCGCGCGCCCCACAGCGCGGCGCCGCTCGAGCCGCCGCCGAGAATCGCCTCGGAGCGTGCGAGCTCGCGGGCAGCCAGGAAGGCCTCGCGGTCGCTGACCCGGTACATGTCGTCGATCAGCGAGAAGTCCGGGCAGCCGATGATCTCCTCGTCGCCGAGGCCCTCGATCAGGTAACGGCCCGGGCGGCCGTGGCGGCCGGTGTGGAAGTGGTCGTAGAACACCGAGCCCTCGGGGTCGACCGCGATGACCTTGATCGAGGGGTCCCGTTCCTTGAGGTAGCGGCCGGTGCCGCAGATCGTGCCGCCGGTGCCGATGCCGGCCACCAGGTAGTCGATGCGGCCCTCCATCTGCTGCCAGATTTCGGGGCCGGTGGTCAGGTAGTGGGCCTGCGAGTTCTCGCGGTTGTTGTGCTGGTCCGGGAAGAACGCCCCCGGCGTGGCGGCGGCGATACGCTTCGCTTTCTGGTTGTAGCTCTCGGGGTCCTCGGGCGGCAGCTCGCCGTCCACCAGGACGAGGTCGACGCCCATCGCGCGCAGGCAGCCGAGCTTGGCCTGCGAGGTTTGCCGGCGGACCACCATCGTGCAGCGCAGCCCCTCGAGGACCGCCATCATGGCGAGGCCCATCGCGGTGTTCCCGGAGGAGTTCTCGACCACCAGGTCGCCGGCGTGCAGACGGCCGTCGGCGAGGGCCTGGGAAATCATGTGGCGGGCGATCCGGTCCTTGACGCTGCCCATCGGGTTCAAGAACTCAATCTTGGCGAAGACCTCGCAGCCGAGACCATTGACCGAGCGGTGAAGGCGGACCATGGGTGTCCAGCCGACCGCGTCGGAAATCCGATCGAAGACCCGCAGTCTTTCGTCCACGAGGCGGGATTATACGGCGTGCCGTCGCCGCCGCGCGAGCTCACGCGGCAGCGACTCGCTGGGCGTCAGGCGACGAGGCAGATCCCGGCGTAGCCGACCACGGCGCTGCGATCGCCGCTGACATCGCCCGAGGTGGCGTAGGAGGAGAGGTGGGCCGAGGTCGCCCCCATCAGCCGCGCCGCGACCAGCGCGACCGTGGCCGGGATCACGCCGCACATCGTGATGCCCTCGCGGTGGACGGTCTCATAGAGCCCGGCAGGGTCGCGCGCGAGCATCTGGACGATCGCCTGGTGGTCGAGGTTGCGGGCCTCGGCGTCCGGCCGGTAGTGGGTCATGTCCGAGGAGGCGACGATGCCGAGCGGCTCTCCGAGCTCGTCGGCGATCATTGCCAGCGACTCGCCGAGGCGCTCGCAGCCCGCGTAGCCGAGGTGCTTGAGGCACACCGGCAGCACGGTCACGTCGGGGCGGCGGCGGAGCAGAAACGGCAGCTGCACCTCGACCGAGTGCTCGCGACGATGGGCGCCAGGGTCGCGGCTCGCGTCAGGATGGCGTGCCAGCAGCAGCTCGCCGAGCTCGCGGTCGATCGGCACCGGGCCGAGCGGCGTGGCCCAGGCATCGTCCGGGGCCACGGCGACCGGGGCGCCGAGGCCGGTGTGGTTGGGACCCATCACGACCACCCGGCGGGGCACCTCGAGGTGGCCGAAGAGCTGCCCGGCAACCGCGCCGGAGTAGACGTAGCCGGCGTGCGGAGCGACGCATGCTAGCAGCCGGTGCGGCGGGGCGTCGGACGGCATCAGCTGGTCGAGCTGCCGGTCGAGCTCGGCCGCGATCCTCGGATAGAACGCTCCGGCGACGGCCGGCTCGCGGACAGAGAGGGTCATGGCGACCTCCGCGGCGCCGCGATCCGATGGGCGGCGCTCCCCAACTTCAAGGTAGGTCCCGCGCCGGGCGAGGTCAAGGTCAGGTGGTGGTTGCCAGGCGGTCGACGAGGGCGGCATCGGCCGGCGGCGTCGGGTAGCGGCGGAGGTCAACCGGCGGCACCCACGCGACCTCCTGCCCCTCCCGGGGCCGCGGCTCGCCGTGGCGGATGGCGGCCTCGAAGAACAGGAGCAGGATGCGCAGCCCCGCCTCCTCGTGGACCGCGAAGGTCAGCGGCTCGCCGATCTCGACCGCGATGTCGAGCTCCTCCGCGAGCTCGCGCACGAGCGCCGCGGTGGGCGCCTCGCCGTCGTGCACCTTGCCGCCGGGGAACTCCCACAAGCCGGCCATGTGGCGGCCTGCCGGCCGGCGGGCGAGCAGGAAGCGGCCCGCGTGATCGCGAATCACGGCCGCAACCACGGTGAAGGAGGTCGGAGGGGACTCAGGGCCGGTCACAGCGTGCCACGCTAGCGGGTGCGAACCAGAAGAGTCAACCGGACGCGGATCCGCGAAGCCTGCCTGCCGCCTCCCGGGTGCTGGGATCTGCGGCTCCCTTCCAGCTCGACGAACCGCAGAGGCCGCGGAGATCGCAGAGGCCGCCGCAGAGAAGGCCTTCTGTCCGTGCTCCGCGTCCTCAGCGCCCTCCGCGGTTCCGATGACAACTCGCCGACCCGGAGAACATCTCGGGCGCGGAAGCGGGGGAGCGCGGGCGTACAATCCCGCCATGTCTGAAGCATTCGACAACCTGGTGGCGATCATGGACCGGCTGCGCGACCCCGGGGGCTGCCCGTGGGACCGCGAGCAGACGATGAACACCCTCTCGGGCTACCTCCTCGAGGAGGCCTATGAGGTGGTCGACGCGATCGCAGCCAACGACGGCGAGAGGCTGCGCGAGGAGCTCGGGGATCTGCTCCTGCAGATCGTCTTCCTCGCCCGGATCGCGCGCGAGCGGGGGTGGTTCGGGATCGACGGCGTGTCCGATGCGATCTCCGAGAAGATGGTGCGGCGGCACCCGCACGTGTTCGGCGACCGCGAGGTGTCGGGCTCGGCCGAGGTCAAGCGCAACTGGGAAGACATCAAGGCCGAGGAACGTGGGGCCGAGCGTCCGGGGTCGACCCTCGAGGGCGTCCCGCGCTCGCTGCCGGCCCTGCTCAAGGCGTTCCGGATGACCGAGAAGGCGGCCGCGATCGGCTTCGACTGGCGGCGGCCCCATGACGTGATGGCCAAGCTCCACGAGGAGGTCGCCGAGCTCGAGACGGCGCTCGACGGGATGCTCGCCGCCGGCGCCGATGAGGTGCGCGACGAGATGGGGGACGTGCTGTTCGTGATGGCCAACCTCGCCCGCCACCTCGGGGTCGAGCCCGAGACCGCGCTGCAGGGGACCAACGCCAAGTTCCTGCGCCGGTTCCGGGCCATGGAGGCCGACGCGCGCGCCCGAGGTCGCACCCTGCGCGAGCTCGATCTCGCCGAGCAGGACGCGCTCTGGGAAGCGGCGAAGCGGGCCGAGGCTTGCACGGAGTAGCCTCCCGGCGCGCGCCGCGACGTCCCCTCACGTCATAACGGCCGATCAGGTCGGCCGGTCAGCCCTTGCGCTCGCGGCCGGGTGCTCTCGCCGCGAGCACGGCCCAGGCGGCGGCCCCGTAGACCGCGGCGAACAGCAGCGCCCACAGGTGCGAGGCGAGACCGGTGGCGGCGGCGACCTCGGGCGAGATGCCGAGCGCGATGAAGGCCGAGGTCCAGCCGGCCTCGAGCGTGCCGAGGTTGCCGACCAGATTGACCGGCAGCAGGTTGGCGAGCGAGGCCACGGCCGAGCCGGCGACCACGTGCCAGGCCGGCCAGTGGTAGCCCATGGCCGCGAGCAGGAACCACGCGAGGGCCCACAGCAGGGCCCACATCGCGACCGATGCAACCGCGGCCCCGGCCAGGCGGAGGGGCTGCCGCCGCAGGGCATCGACCGATCGGCGTACCCTGCGGACCCTGCGCGCCCAGCGGCGGCCCCTCTGGCCCCGGGGAGCGAGGCAGCGGAGCGCGAGACGATCGACCGCACCGAGGGTGACCGGCAGCAGCAGCGGCGGCACCACCAGGCACACGGCCGCCACCGCCGCCAGCGGGTGGAAGGGGCCGAGGATGGCGACCACGGCGATGCCGGCCCACAGCCCGAGCGCCGCCAGGTCGAGGGTGCGCGTGGCAAGCAGGGTGCCGACACCGGGCGCCACCTCCCAGGCGGCGGCGCGGCGCAGCAGGAAGGGCAGCGCCAGCTCGCCCGCGCGCGCCGGCACGAACAGCGCCGCCGCCTGCGCCGCCGCGGCCACCAAGGTGGCCTCGACCGGCCGCAGCCGGCCTGGCGGCAGCAGCAGCACGAGGCGGAGGCCGCGCAGCACCAGCGCGCCGCCGGCGGCCGCCGCCCCGGCCAGCACCCAGGCGAGGTCGGAGCGGCGCAGCATCCCCCAGACCTCGCGCGGCCCGGCCACCGCCAGCACGATGACGATCAGCGCCAGCGCCACCAACCCGCCGACGACGCGGCGCACGCCCTCCGAGGAGATCGAGGCGGTCATTCTCCAGCGGTGCCGCGGGAGGACCCGGCGATGCGCTGGCGTTCCACCGCCTCCTCGAGCAGCCGCCGGTTGACCGCAATCAGATCGGCGACAATGCCGAGCACCCAGATCTGGACGCCGACCACGATCAGGATCACGGCCACGATCAGCGACTGCACGTGCCCGGCCGGTGAGTGGTTGGTAAAGTAGAAGTAGAGGAAGCGGGCGAGCAGCGCAAGGCCAATCAACACCGGGACGGCGCCGGCGCGCAGGAAGATCCGGAGCGGGTTGTAGAGCACCACGATGCGGGCGATGCTCTCGAGCGAGCGCAGGACATAGCCGAGGTCGCTGCCGAACAGCCGCGACGGCCGCCGCGGCGCGGGGTTGACCCGGACCGGCACCGACACCACCTTGAGGCCGGCCTCGCCCGCCTGGAGGATCGTCTCGAGGGTGTAGGTGAAGCGGGTGAAGACGTGGAGCTTGAACGCCGCCAGCCGCGAGATCGCCCGGAAGCCGGAGGTCGCGTCGCGCACCTCGGTCCGCGACAGCCGCCGCACCACCCACGAGCCGAAGCGCTGGAGCAGCTTCTTGGTCAGCGAGAAGTGCGCGATCGCGTGCACCTGGCGGTCGCCGATCACCATCTGGGCGTCGCCGGCGAGGATCGGGCGCACCAGGGCCGGGATGTCGCGGGCATCGTACTGGTGGTCCGCGTCGGTGTTGACGATGACGTCGGCGCCGAGCTCGACCGCGCGGGCGAGGCCGCGCGAGAAGGCGACCGCGAGGCCGCGATGCACGGGCAGCCGGAGCACGCCGGCCCCGTGACTCCCCGCAACCTCCGCAGTCCCGTCCGTGGAGCCGTCGTCGATCACCAGCACCGCGACCGCGTCGAACCCCTCGACCTGACGCGGCAGGGCGTCGATCGTCTCGCCGAGGTGCGCCTCTTCGTTCCAGGCGGGGATCTGGATGATGAGCTTCATCGTGCTGGGGAAACGGTAGCACAGAGGGGGGAGTGATACGTGATAGGGCCCGCGTCCGTGCCCGGGAGACGAGGCGAGTACGAGGAGAGGGCGTCCTGCGGGCGTGCCATCTTTGGCGATTTCGGGACGACGTTCCTCGTCAACAGGTGCTCGAGACCTGAAATCGCCAAAGGTGGCAACCTCGGGGAGCGCCTTCAGAGAACCGGCGCGAAGCGCTCTCGAGGACAGAGCGAACAAGCGTGCACGGGCTCGGGCACGGAAGCGGGCGCGGAAGCGGGAGGATCGACAGACCAGCTTTCGACGATCGCGCTGATAATGTCCTCATGGCCCCAGAGACCTTCAAGGACCGCTCGGCCGGCCTCATCGTCTTCGGCGTCATCGAGATCGCGATCGGCGTCTTCTGCGCGCTGCTGATCCCACTGGTGCTGGCGGTGGTACTGGCCGGGCGGTCGGTCGACGGTTTCACCGCGGAGCTCGATCCGCGGACGATGGCGCCCAGCCTGGCGGTCTACGGGCTGGCCGCGGTCGTCTTCATCTGGCTCGGCGTCGGCTCGATCCGCGCCCGTCGCTGGGCGGCCGCCGTCATGCTCGCGCTGTCGTGGCTGTGGCTGATCACCGGGGCGGTGGCGATGGTCTCCCTCTGGCTGCTGATGCCCCGGCTGCAGGACCTCGCCGGCCTGACCGACCTGCCCGGGGGCGCGATGACGGTCGCGCTGGTCACCACCAGCCTGCTGCTCGGCTTCATCTACGTCCTGCTGCCGCTGGCGTTCGTTCTCTTCTACCGCTCGCCACACGTCGCCGCCACCTGCCACGCCCGCGACCCGGGCCCGTCATGGGTCGACGGCTGCCCGTCACCGATCGTGTCGCTGGTCGTGGTCTACGCGGTCGGCGCGGCGTCGCTGCTGGTCATGCCGGCGTACCGCTTCCTGTTCCCGCTGTTCGGGACGATCCTCGGCGGCTGGGGCGGAGCCGTGGCCTGGCTGCTGGTGCTGGCGCTGCTCGTCTACCTGATCGTCGGGACGGCCCGCCGCGACCCGACGGCGTGGACGGTTTCGATGGCGGCGTCGCTGCTGGCAGCCAGCTCGTCAACGGTGACCGCGGCCGTGGTGCCGTGGTCGGCGTGGCTCGACCGGTTGACGCTGCCGGGGCAGCGGCCGCCGCTCGCGGATGTCTTCGGCGAGCCCTCCTCGCTGGTGATGGTGCTCGGGTCGCTGGCCGTGTGGGGTACGTGGATCGCCTACCTGCTGTATGTGCGCCGTTTCGTCCATGCCCCGCGGAGACGGACCCGCGAGGGCCGATGACGGGCGCGACCGATCCGACCGCGCAGCCGGGGACGAGGGCAGGGTGCCTGCGATCGGCGATCGGGCTGGTGGGGCTGGTCGTGCTCGCTCCCTTCGCGATCGCGGTGCGCGGCTTCCGGGCGTGGCGGCGGGGGCCGGGGCTGCGCCTCGAGCGCACGCGCGGCGATCTCGCGGTCGGGGACGGCAGCCCGCTTGCCCGGATCGACACCACGGCCGACGTGCCATCCTCCAGGGTCGAAGCCTTCCGCCGCCGGCTGACCGAAACCGTGGTCCGGGTGGCCGAGGTCCTGCGCCGGCCCGACGACGTCTACCACCTGCTCTCTCGCGACCCGAGCGCCGAGGAGACCGACGTCCTGCCGGTCGGTCCCCAGATCCAGGAGCTGGCCGAGCGGCTGCATCTCGTGCTCGGTCACCCTCCGATGGCCGGCCGGACCGCGGTGTGGATGGCGCTGCCGCGCTCCCGCCGAGTGGCGGACGTCGTGGACCCCTTCGGCTACGACCCCGAGGCCGCGGGCGAGCCCGAGCGGCTGCTGGCGGGCTCCGGGATTCGCTGGGGCATGGCGACCGGCTTCGCGCCGAGCGGTCCCTCGGTGGTGTTCCGGATCGTGCTCTACGTTCCCGCCGACGCCGCTTCGACGATCGAGGGTGTGCTGGAGAAGGGGCTGGGGGTTGGGGGGTAGGGGGTTGATTCTCCTGCCCGATCCCGTTCCCGTCCCCGTTCCCGTTCCCGAGATTTCTCGAGATCCCCAGTGGTTCCCACCGGCGGCCTTCAATCGACGGGAACGGGCGATCCATCGCCCACATCCGGATACGGGAACGGGTACGGGAGCGGGAACGGGGGAAGAGCCGCGCCGTTCTCGTGGTGACACGCGTGGCGGGCGGCTCACCAGCCCGCACTGGCGCCTTCTTGCCGCGACGCGGCGGCTGTGGTGCAATTCAGTGACTTCCGGGGCGTACGCCCGGAGGGAAGGGGGCGCCTCATGGACGTCGGGCTGCTCAGGGACCGCCGGCCGTTCGAGCATCGCGTCGGCCTCACGCCGGGCGGGGTCAAGGCACTGACCGACCGCGGCCACCGGGTGTACGTGGAGAGCAGCGCCGGCCTCGGCGCCGGGTTCACCGACGAGAACTACCGCCAGGTCGGCGCGACCATCGTGTTCTCAGAGGAGGAGACCCTGCTCCGCTCGCAGCTGGTGCTGCGGATCTCACCGCCGCCGCGCGGCCGACTACGATCGCTTCCAGCCCGGCCAGGTCGTGCTGTCCTCGTGGCACCTCGCGCTGGCGCCAGCCGACCGCTTCGCGACCCTGCTCGAGCGCAAGATCGCCACCGTCGGCTACGAGATCATCGAGGACGACGACGGCCGCGCGCCGGTGCTCCAGGTGATGTCCGAGATCGCCGGTCGGCTCGCGGTGACCGTCGGATCGGGCCTGCTGCTCAACGACTTCGGGGGCAAGGGTCTGCTGATGAGCGGTTCGCCGGGGATCCCGCCGGCGTCGCTGGTCATCCTCGGCGCCGGCACGCTCGGCCGCGCCGCCGCCGAGACCGCGCGCGGTATCGGCGCTCACGTGGTGGTGCTCGACCGCAGCGTCGACGCGCTGCGGCGGGTGCAGGACCGGGTCGGCTTCGACGTGCCGACGATGATCGCCACCAGGAGCAACCTCGAGAAGGCGCTCGGCTTCGCGGACATCATCCTGTGCGCGGTCGCCGTCCACGGCGAGCGGACGCCGATCCTGGTGACCCGCAGCATGCTCGGTCTGATGAAGCCGCGTTCGGTCATCATGGACCTGTCGATCGACCAGGGCGGCTGCTGCGAGACCTCGCGGCCTACCGACTTCTCCAGTCCGACCTACGAGGTCGACGGCATCATCCACTTCTGCGTGCCCAACCTGCCGTCGACCGCCTCCCGGGCATCGACACGCGCACTGACCGACGCCATCCTGCCGTTCGTGGAGGAGATCGCCGACCACGGCTTCGATCGGGCGATCGCGGACAACCGCTGCGTTGTGCCGCGGCACCTACACCTATGACGGCGCCTGCGTGCGCAAGGGGCTGGCCGAGCAGCTGGGAGTGCCGTACCGCGATCCGAGTGGGAGGACGCCGTGAACTGGGTCGACATCTATCGCCGGCGGGTGACCACCGCCGAGCGCGCGGTCACCGACATCCGCTCCGGCGACAGGGTGTGGGTCCACCCCGGCTGCAACACGCCGATGAGGCTCATCGAGGCCATGGTGGCGCGCGCGCCGGAGCTCCAGAACGTCGAGGTGGCTCACATCCTGACCGTGGCCGCGGCGCCCTACGTGGCGCCAGGCATGGAGGGCCACTTCCGCCACCGCGCGCTGTTCATGGGCGCCAACGTTCGTGAGGCGGTCAACGCCGGCCGGGCCGACTTCGTGCCGATCCACCTCCACGAGATCCCGGGCCTGATCTCCAGCGGCTTCATGCCGATCGACGTGGCGCTGATCCACATCTCGCCGCCGGACGAGCACGGCTTCTGCTCCTTCGGCGTCGGCGTTGACGCCACCAAGGCGGCGGTGGAGAGCGCCCGCACCACCATCGCCCTGGTCAACCAGCAGATGCCGAGGACCCTCGGCGACTCGTTCGTGCACGTATCCAAGCTGAGCCACGTGGTCGAGGTGGACGAGCCGGTGCTCGAGCTCGCGATGGCTCTCGAGGTGTCCGAGGTCGCGCGCCGGATCGGTCGCAACGTCGCGTCGCTGATCCCGGACGGCGCGACCCTCCAGATGGGCATCGGCGAGATCCCGGATGCCGTGCTGCATCTACCTCCAGGGCAAGAAGCACCTCGGGGTGCACACCGAGATGTTCTCGGACGGCCTGGTCGGGCTGTTCGAGGCCGGCGTCGTGACCAACGAGCGCAAGACCCTGCACCGCGGCAAGATCGTGACCTCGTTCGTGCTCGGGACCCGCCGGGCGTTCTCGTTCGTGGACAACAACCCGTTCATGGAGTTCCACCCCAACGAGTACGTCAACGACCCGTTCATCGTGGCGCAGAACGCCAACATGGTGGCCATCAACTCGGCGCTGGCGGTCGACCTGACCGGGCAGGTGTGCGCCGACTCGATCGGCACCTCGATGTACTCGGGCTTCGGCGGCCAGCTCGACTTCATTCGCGGGGCGGCGCGCTCCAAGGGAGGGCTCCCGATCATCGCGCTGCCGTCGACCGCGAAGGACGGGACGGTGTCGCGGATCGCCGACACGCTGCTGCCGGGTTCCGGCGTGGTCACAACTCGCGCCGACGTCCACTACGTGGTCACCGAGCACGGCATCGCCAACCTCCACGGCAGGAGTTTGCGCGAGCGCGCCCGGCAGCTGATCGACATCGCGCACCCCGACTTCCGGGAGCAGCTCGAGCGGGCGGCGGCCGAGCGCAAGCTGCTGTGATTGGTGATAGGTGATGGGTGATGGGGGAGCGGGTGAGGGACCCGGCCACCTGGGGCAACGAGCGTGGCCTGCGGGCAGGTGATGGATTGGGATGAGCTCAAGGTCGAGACCGCGACCGTGCGCTGCGAGCCTTCGGGCCGCGAGGTCGTGGTCGTGCATTCCACCAGCCTGGTGGACGCCGTGCACCAGGCGAGTCTGCCGCTCGGCCAGTCGTGCGACGGCGCCGTGGTGTGCGGTTTCTGTCGGGTCAGGGTGCTCGCGGGTGGGACCAACCTGACGCCGTCGGCGGCCCAGGAGAGCGGGTTGCTGCGGACACTGCACGCCCGGCCCGAGGAGAGGCTGGCCTGCTGCGCGCGGGTCGCGGGCCCGGTCACCATCACGACCGACTACTGGTAGCAATCCGCTGCGCGGATTGCTCAGGAAGGTCACTCAAGACGACAATCACGAAGCAGACAATCAGCCGAGCCGGCGGCGGAAGCGGATCCTGGCGAGGGTGAGGATCGCGGTGCCGAGGCCGAGCATGGCGAGACCCTGGGGCCACAGCACCTCGAGGCCGACGCCCTTCAGGAACACCCCGCGCAGCACCTGGACGTAATAGCGCAGCGGCACGGCGTAGGTGACGACCTGGAACGCCTTCGGCATGTTCTGGATCGGGAACACGAATCCGGAAAGGTAGATCTGCGGCAGCATGAAGACGAAGGTCGAGATCATCATCGCCTGCTGCTGGGTCCGGGACAGGGTCGATACCAGCAGCCCGAGGCCGAGCGTGCACAGCATGAAGGGGGCGGTGAGCAGGGCCAGCACGGCGAGCGATCCGCGCAGCGGGACCTCGAACCAGAACAGCACCACCGGCAGCGCGGTCAGGATCTCGACCATGCCGACCAGAGCGTAGGGCACCAGCTTGCCGAGAATGATCGCGCCCGGGCTGAGCGGGGTCACCAGCAGCTGCTCCATGGTGCCGAGCTCGGTCTCCCGCACCAGCGCCATCGACGACAGCATCATGGTCATGATCATCAGGATCATGGCGAGCACGCCGGGGACCATGAAGTTGCGGCTGATCAGGTCGGGGTTGTACAGCACCTTGGGCCGCAGCTCGACGGGCAGCCGCAGGCCTTCGGTCTCCGCTACCTGCTGGATCACGCCGTAGGCATAGCTCAGGCCGAGGGTGCCGGTCATCGCGTCCGAGCCGTCGGCCACCAGCTGGACCTCGGCGCTCGCGCCCGCCGCGCGGTCGGCCGAGAACCCTGCCGGGGATGGTGAGGGCGATGCGGGCGCGGCCGCTGTCGAGCCAGTGGTCGATGTCGCGCTGGTCGTCGAGGCTCGCCACCAGGCGGAAGTAGGAGGAGTCGGTGAAGCGACGCACGAGATCGCGGCTGACGCTGGTGCGGTCGAGGTCGCACACCGCGAGCTCGACGCGGCGCAGGTCGGTGGTGGCGGCATAGCCGAGGATCGTCAGCTGGACCACCGGCGCGACGAAGAGGATCGGCAGGATCCTGGGATCGCGCCGGAGCTGGAGCAGCTCCTTGACCAGGATGTTGAGGAGCGTGCGCATGCTACAGGCTCCGCACGGTTCGCACCGTGGCCAGCACCAGCACCACGGCGCCGAAGGCGACCAGCGCGAGGGCGTCGTTCCACCAGACCTCCGGACCGACCCCCTTGAGCACGATCTCGCGCAGCGCCGAGATGAAGTAGCGGGCCGGCACGATGTGCGAGATGAGCTGCAGCGCCCGCGGCATCGACGAGATCGGAAAAATGAAGCCGGACAGCAGCAGCGTCGGCAGCATCGAGGACAGCAGCCCGAGCTGGAAGGCCACCTGCTGGGTGTCGGCGAGCGAGGACAGGAACATGCCCCAACCCAGGCCACCGGCGAGGAAGAGGACGGTGATCAGCGCGAGCCAGACGATCGAACCCCGGATCGGAACGTCGAACAGTCCCCAGGCCAGGGTCAGCGAGCCGGCCGCGGCCACCGAGGCCACGAGCAGGTAGGGCAGGGTCTTGCCGACCAGGAGCTCGAGCGCGACCAGTGGCGTCGCCCGCAGCGACTCCATGGTGCCGCGCTCCTTCTCGCGCACCACCGCGAGCGCGGTGGCGATCACCGAGGACACCATCAGGATGAAGGCGACGAGCCCGGGGACCAGGAACAGCGACGAGTCGAGGTCCGGGTTGTACCAGACCAGCGGCCGTGCCACCACCGGCGGCCGCAGCTCGACCCCGAACAGCCCGGCCCCGGTGGCGTTGACGATCTGCCGGGCGTAGCCGAGGACCGTGTTGGCGGTCTGCGAGTCCGAGCCGTCGAGCACGAACTGAAGCGCCGTCGGCCGTCGGCCCGCAACGTCAGCGCCGAAGCCCGCCGGGATGACCAGCGCGGCCTGCGCTATCCCTCGATCGAACAGCTCGTTCAGTGGCCTCGGCTCGTCGAGGTCCGCGACCCGCACGAAGTAGCCGCTCGTGAGGAAGGCCTCGATGACCTCCCGCGAGGCGCGGGTCCGCGACTGGTCGACCACGGCGAGTCGGATGTCCCGCACGTCGAAGCTCAGGGCGAAGCCGTAGATCAGCAGCAGCACGACCGGCATGGCGAGCAGCGCGAGCATGGTCCGTCGGTCGCGCCTCAGCTGGAGGAGCTCCTTGGCCGCGACCGCGAGCATGCGGCGGATCACGTCGCACCTTCCCGGCTGGCCGCGTGGATCGCCCGGATGAACACGTCCTCGAGCGACGGCCCGATCGGCGCTACCGTCACCGGCGCGAAGCCGGCCTCGTCGAGCGCGGTTGCGATGGCACGCCCGCGCGACGGGTCGTCGACCACGGCGTGCAGATGGTCGCCGAACAGGGCGGCGGTGACCACGCCGGGCAGCTCCTCGAGCCGGGGGAGGGCCCGCGCCGCAGACGCGCACGCGACCTCGAGCACGGTGCCGGTCGCAAATCCGGCCTTGAGCGCCTGCGGGGTGTCGAGGGCGAGCAGCCGGCCGGCGTGCATCAGGGCGACGCGGTGGCAGCGCTCGGCCTCGTCCATCGAGTGGGTGGTGACGAACACGGTCGTGCCCTCGGCCGACAGCTCGTCGATGAGGTCCCAGAAGCGGCGCCGCGCCTCGGGATCGACGCCACCGGTGGGTTCGTCGAGGAACACCACCGGCGGCTGGTGGAGAAGGCAGCAGGCGAGGGCGAGGCGCTGGCGGTAGCCGCCCGGGAGCTCGCGCACCAGGGTGCGGCGGCGGCGCTCGAGCTCGGCCACCTCCCGAGCCCAGTGCAGCCGGCCTTCGAGCTCGCGGCCCCACAGGCGGTAGGTGCCGGCCCAGAAGCGCAGGTTCTCGTCGACCGTGAGGTCGGAGTAAAGCGAGAAGCGCTGCGACATGTACCCGATGCGGGTCTTGATGTGAGCGGACTCGGTGGCGACATCGTAGCCGGCCACCGATGCGCTCCCCGAGGTGGGCGCGAGCAGGCCGCACAGGATCCGGATCGTGGTGGTCTTTCCGGCGCCGTTGGAGCCGAGGAAGCCGAAGACCTCGCCACGGACGACCGCGAACGACACCCTGTCGACGGCGACGAAGCCGCCGAAGCTGCGGGTCAGCGTGTGCGCGGTGACCACCGCGGGGGCGGCGGCCGCGGCCTCGGAGCTCGCGCTCATCGGCCGACCGCTCGCTCCAGCTCGGCGGTCGCGATCCACGCCGCGGCGCGGACCGTGATCTGCGCCACCTCGGCGTCGGCAAGCTCGGCCTGGGCGTCGAGCATCTCGACGATCGGAGCGAGGCCGGCCGCGTAGCGCTCCCGCGAGGCCTCCTCGCGAGCCGCCGCCGCCTTGCGCGCAGAGTCTGCCGACTCCACCGCCTCGAGGGCCGCCTCGAGGGAGAGGCGGGCCGTTTCGACCTGCAGGCGGACCTGCCGGGCCAGCTCGTTGCGGTCGGCGGACATGGCCTGCGCCTCGGCGCGCACCGCGGCGGCATCGGAGAGGGCGCGCTCGCCGTCGAACACCGTCCAGCTCGCGAGCAGACCGACGCTCCAGCTATCGTTCCAGGCGTCCTCGAGCGGCAGGTAGCGGACGTTCGGCCGCGCCATGTCCCACTGAGCTGCCAGCCCGACGGCAGGCTTCCTGGCAGCGTTGACGGAGCGCTCGGTGGCGAGCGCCTCGGCGATGCGGGCGTCGACGATCGCCAGCTCGGGGCGGCTGTCCGATGCCGCCGCCAGCAACTCGCCGAGGGGCGCCGGCATGGGCGGCAGCTGATGGGTGCCCCGGTCGGCCAGGGCGAGGTCGACGTCGGCGGCGACACCGAGCAGCGACCGCAGGCCGGCGAGCCGGTTCGAGCGCTCGGTGGAGGCGCGCACGACGTCGAGGCGCGCCGACGCGGCCCGCGCCTCGCCACCCAGGACATCGGCATCGACCGCCATCCCAGCTCGGCGCAGGGCGCGGGCGTCCTCGAGCAGGCGGAGCGCTCGAAGTTCCTGGGCCTGCACGGCCCCGAGCGAGGCATCGGCGGCGACGGCCCCCCAGTAGCTGACGCGGGCCTGGTAGCGGAGGTCGATTAGCGTCAGGTCCTGGCCGCTGTCGGCGGCAGCGAGGCGTTGGCGAGCCGCGTCTCGGCCCGCCTGGATCCCGCCCCCGGCATACAGCGGCTGCCTCACGCCGACGGCGGCGGCGTAGGTCGTCTCGATGTTGGGGAAGATGACGACCGGCTCGGTCCCGGGCCCTCCGGTGGGGGCGGCGAACTCCGGCACCGCGCTGCGCTGCGACACGCCGGCCGAGGTGCCGACGACCGGCAGCCGCGCCGCATCGGCGGCGTCGACCGTGAACTGCGCGGCGCCGATCCTGGCATCGGCCGCGACCACGCGCTGTGACGCCGCCAGCGCCATCTCGACCGCCGCGTCGGCGTCGATCTGCAGCTCGCCAGCAGCTGTGGGGCTCGCCGCGAGCGACGACAAGGCGACGGTGAGTCCCCACCTCACCGCGAGAGATGTGTACGTCATGGTGCCTCCTGTGAGGGCTGCGTCGGATCCGCGCGGGTGAGGAAAAGGAACGCGTCCTCGAGGCCGGGCCGGATAATCCGCAGCGTCGCGTCCCGAACGCCCCCGGCGGCGAGGGCGGTGCGCACCGCGGCCTCGGGCTCGCCTGCACCCTCGACGCGTGCGTGCAGGCTGGCGCCGAACACGGCCACGTCGACCACCTCGCGACTGGCCTCGAGGGCGGCGGTCGCCGCGGCCCGGTCGGCGGTCGTGACCTCGACGACCGCACCCGGCAGCAGCTCGCGGATCGCCGCGGGCCGGCCGTCGACGAGCACGCGGCCCTCGTGCATGAGCAGCACGCGCGTGCAGCGCTCGGCCTCGTCGAGGTAGGGCGTCGCGACGACCAGGGTGAGGCCGTCGGCGACCAGATCGGCGAGCAGCCGCCAGAGCTCGCGTCGGGTCACCGGGTCGACCCCGGTGGTGGGCTCGTCGAGCAGCAGCACCTCCGGCGAGTGGATGAGCGTGCAGGCGAGCGCCAACTTCTGCCGCATCCCGCCCGACAGCTGGTCAGCCACCCGCTGCCGGAAGCGGGCGAGGCCGACCAGCTCGAGCAGCTCGTCGCGGCGCGACCGCCACGAGCGTACGCCGTACATCAGGGCGAAGAACTGGACGTTCTCGTCGACCGTGAGGTCGCCGTAGAGCGCGAAGCGCTGGGCGAGGTAGCCGAGCCGGCGATGCAGGGCGCGCCGGGCGAGCCAGCAGTCGACGCCCAGAGCCTCGGCGTGACCGCTGGTGGCCCGCAGGAGGCCGCCCAGCACGCGCAGGGTCGACGTCTTGCCGGCGGCGTCCGGCCCGATGAGACCGACCACCTCGCCGCGGTGGACCGCGAACGAGACGCCGCGCACCGCCTCGACGTCGCGGTAGCGCACGACGAGTTCGCGCGCCTCGAGAATTGGCCCATCGGTCACCGGTTGCCCTCCGTCGGCGCGCCGCCGAAGTAGGCGTCGGCGGGCATTCCGGGCTTGAACACGCCGTCCGGGTTGTCGAGGGCGAGCTTGACCCGGAACACGAGCTTGGCCCGCTCCTCAGGGGTCTGCACGTTCTTGGGCGTGAACTCGGCAACCGGCGACACGAACGACACCGTCCCCTCGAAGGCGCGGTCGACGCCGTCGACGCGAACCTCGGCCAGGTCGCCGAGACGGACGCGGGCCAGGCTCGGCTCGTCGATCCAGACATTGAGCCAGGGCTTGCCGACGTCGGTCAGGATCGACAGGGTCGCACCCGGCGCCAGCACCTCGCCCGGCTCGGCCACCCGCTCGGTGACCACGCCGTCGCGGGGCGCGACCACCGTCGTGTCGATGATCTGCTGCTCGATGGCCTTGACCCGCGCCGCCGTCACCGCGTGCTGCGCCCGCGCGGCCTCGATCTCCTGCCGGCGCGGTCCGGCGACCAGCTTGTCGAGCTCGGCGCGCGCGGCCGCGACCTTGCGCTCCGCAACGTCACGCCGGGTGCGCGCGTCGTCGCGCGCCTGCTCGGTCGCGGTGCCGCGGTCGGCGAGGCCCTCGAGCCGGGCGACATCGCGGCGGGCGGCATCGAGCTCGACCTGGGCCTGGGCGAGCTGGTCGTCGGCGCGCCGCAGATCCTCGCTGCGGGTGCCGGCGAGCAGCAGCCGGAGCCTGGCATCGGCGGCGTCGACCTCGGCGCGGGCCCCCTCGAGCTGGTGCTCCAGGTCGACCGTCTCGAATCGGGCGACCACCTCGCCGGCGCGCACGGCGTCGCCCTCCTCGAACGGAGCCTCGAGGAGGCGGCCGCCGACCTTGGCCGCCAGCCGGACCTCGGTCGCCTCGATGTGACCAGAGGCGTGAATCCGGCCGTTGAAGCCATTGTCGCCGCAGGCGGCGAGGGCGAGCGTCGCGGCAAGGATGGCGGTGGCGGGCGAGCAGAGTGGTCGCATCACGGTCCTCCGGGCTGGCGTTCGGCGGCGAGGCCGTCGAGCAGCATCTCCTTGATGAAGTCGGCGATGTCGGTCGTGGGCTCGGGCAGGCTGAAGCCGGGCCCGAGGGCGGCCGCGCGGTCGCGGATCGGCGCGGTCGCGTTCAGGAACACCACCGCGCCGACCAGCGTGAGGTGGGTGAGCACCGGGTCGATGGCGCGGAACTCGCCCGCGGCCGTGCCCTCGGCGATCAGCGCGCGGACCACGCCGACCACCTCGAGCATCGCGGCGAGGACCTCCGGCTCGAGGCTCGCCGCCCCGGATGCGATCTCGCGGAGCATCATCCGCGGGTGGTCGGGGTGGCGCTGTACCATCCTGGTCAGCGCGGTGATCACGGCCTCGAGCCGCGATCGGGCGGATCCACCGGTGGCGAGGGCCTCGTCGAGGGCCACCCGCACCCGCTCGAAGTTGCGCAGCAGCACCGCGCTGTAGAGGGCGGTCTTGTCGCCGACGTGGTAGTAGAGCATCGCCTTGTTGATCCCGGCGCGGGCGGCGATGTCGTCGACGCGAGCCCCGGCGAAGCCCTTCTCCGCGAAGACGGAGGAGGCGGCGTCGAGGATGCGATCGCGCCGTTCAAGATCCCGTGTGGGAGTCATGGTTGTTCTTAACTAACCAGTTAGTTCAACTGGTTGGTTGAATCTTAGCCCCCGAGAGTGAGAGTGTCAAGGGGATGGGTTCTGTGCCTGGCAGTCGAGGCGAGCACGAGGAAGGCGCGTCCTGCGGGCGTGCCATCTTTGGCGATTTCGGGACCACGATCCCCGTGACAACGTGCTCGAGACCCGAAATCGCCAAAGGTGGCTCCCTCGGGGAGCGCCTCGAGAGAATCGGCGCGAAGCGATCTCGAGGACGGAGCGAACGAGCGGACACGGAGACGGAGACGGGCCTCAGTCCAGCACCGGGAAGGGTGGATGCTGCGGCCGCTCGACCGGCCCGCGCTCGATCGCCTCGAGCAGCACCTCGATGCCCTTCTGGAGCTGGGCGTCCCAGCCCCGCGCCATCTCGGCCGAGTCGAGCTCGACGATGATGTCGGGCGTGACGCCCTCGTTCTCCACGGTCCAGCGACCGTCGGGCGTGTAGATCCGGTAGTCGGGGGCGGTCACCGAGCTGCCGTCCATGAGGTCGAAGGCCATCGAGATCCCGACCAGGCCGCCCCAGGTGCGGGTGCCGATCACCGGTCCCATGCCCTTCTGCTGGAACTCGTGCGGCAGCTCGTCACCGCCCGAGCCGGCCTGGCGGTTGGTGAGCAGCGCCAGGTGCGCCCCGCTCACGTAGACCGGCGTCACCTGGTCCTCTGAGTAGCGCCGCGTCCAGTAGGCGAGCGGGACCTTGGCGAGCCGCGCCAGGAAGATGTCCGGGTCGAGGCCGCCGCCGTTGAAGCGGCCATCGATGAGCAGCCCCTGCTTGCGGGTCTGCGAGTAGAAGTAGGCGGGAAACTCGATGGCCGACGCCACGTAGGTGTCGGGCAGGTGGAAGTAGCCGATGCGGCCGCCCGAGGCCTCGTCGACGACCCGGCGATTGCGTTCGACCCAGTCGAGGTAGCGCAGCGTGCGCTCGCTCGAAAGCGGCACCACCACGGCCTCGCGGGGCGCGGCGCCGGTCGGGTCGGCGCTGAAGGTGAGCCGAACCTGGTGGCCGGCGAGGCCCTGGAAGTGGGCGTAGACCGAGGTCGCCGCGGTGACGTCGCGGCCGTCGACCGCGATCAGGTAGTCGCCCGCGCGGACGTCGATGCCGGTGCCGGCGAGCGGCGGATCGACCTCGCGGCTCCAGTGCGGCACCCGGTAGATCTTGGCGAGCCGGTAGCGCCCGCGGTCGGTCGTCCAGTCGGCTCCGAGCATGCCGACCTCGACCGCATCGGCCTTCCGCCGCCGGTCGCCGACCCGGACGTAGGTGTGCGACGTCGACAGCTCGCTGATCAGCTCGCCGATCAGGAAGTGCAGGTCCTGCGCGCACGACAGGACGGCAGGAAGCGGGCGTACTTGGCCCCCAGCGCCGGCCAGTCGAGGCCGTGCAGGTTGGGGTCGTAGAAGAAGTCGCGCTCGATCCGCCACGCCTCCCAGTAGACCTGCGCCCACTCGGCGATCGGGTCGATCGTGGTCTCGAGGTTCGCGAGGTCGAGGATGAAGGAGCGGTCATCCTCCCGGCCCTCGCCCGGTCGTCCGGTCCGCGCGGCGGGCTCTTGGCCCGGCTCGGTGTCCCAGATCCCGATTTCCTCCTCAGTGCGGTAGACGAGGTGCAGTCCGTCGGCGGCGAGGGCGTAGTCCACCACGCCGTCGACCAGGGTGGCCGACGTCCGGTCGTCGAAGGAGAACGCGATCAGCGAGCGCGCGGGGAGCGAGCGGAACTCGAAGCGGTTGAAGTCGCCGTCGTCCCCGTCGAGGGCGTACAGCGTGTCCTTGCCCGCAGCGAGCTGGCGGTAGTTGCCGCGATCGAGCGGCAGGGCCTCGATGCGATCGGTGATGCCGTCGAAATCGATGCGCACCGTCACCGCGACGTCCTCGGCCGCCGGCGGAGAGGGGTCCGAGTCACCGGTCGCCGCGGCCTCGTCGGAGCGCAGCGGCAGCAGCGGCGCCCCATCCCGCCGCAGGGTGAGGGCATAGACGCCGGCGACGTCCTTGTAGACCATCTCCCACTCGAAGTCGCAGAAGGTCGGGTCGAAGCGCCGGTTGGACACGAACAGCAGGTGCTCGCCGTCGCGGGTGAAGACCGGCGCGAAGTCGTTGAACAGGCCGCTCGACAGGTTGGAGATGTGGCCGGTCTCGACCGACGCCACGTAGATGTTGGAGACGTGGTCGAGGCCGATCTTCGAGTAGGCGAGGAAGCTGCTGTCGGGCGACCAGGCGAAGTCCGAGATCGGCTTCGCCTCGGGGCCGATGTCCATGGGCTCGACCTCGGCCCGATCCACCACCGTGACCTTGCCGCTCGCCACCTCCACCCAGAACAGGGTCAGCGTCTCGTCGGTGAACGCAATCCGTGACCCATCAGGCGACCAACGCAGGGTGTGCGGGTAGCCCCGTTCGCGCGACGTCAGCTGCCGCGGCGCGGTGGTCCCGGCCGCGTCGACCACGTAGATCTGGTACTCGCCGGAGCGGTCGGACAGGAAGGCGATGCGCTCGCCATCCGGCGACCACGCCGGGTTGCGCTCGCGCCCACCGGGCGTGCGCGTGATGTTGCGGACCTCGCCGTGCTCCCGGGGCACGGTGAAGACCTCGCCGCGGGCCGCGACCACCGCCCGCCCGCCGGCCGGCGAGATGCCGACCGAGGTGATGAAGTCGCTCACGTTCTTCAGGTAGGGGCGGGCCTCCCGCGGCTCGGTGGGGATCTCGACCGGGATCGGGGCGGTCGTGCGGGTTCGGGTGTCGAGCAGCCACAGCCCGCCACCGAGCTCGTAGACGATGCGGTCGCCGCCCTCGCTCGGCCGGAGCACGTCGTAGTCGGTGTGGACGGTCACCTGCGAGATCGCGCCGCTGCTCAGGTCGTAGCGGTGGATGTTCATGGTGCCGCTGCGATCGGAGGCGAAGTAGATCGCGTCGCCGATCCACATCGGCAGCCGGTCGGCGCCGGTGTAGTCGGTGAGCAGCCGGTCCTCGGCGGTGGCGAAGTCGTAGAGCCGGAGATCCTGGGCCATGCCGCCGTGGTAGCGCTTCCAGGTGCGGTCCTCGGTGGCGATCTGGTTGTAGGCGATCCTGGTGCCGTCGGGCGAGAAGCAACCGCGGCCGGCCTCGTTCAGGGGCAGCTCCTCGGCGCCGCCGCCGGCGGGCGAAATCAGGAACAGGCGGTCGAAGCGGCTCCACGAGGACCGGCTCGAGCGGAACATGATCTTCCCCGAGGTCGGGTGCCAGCCGACGACCTCATCGGCGTCCGGGTGGAAGGTCAGCCGGCGTAGCTCGCTGCCGTCGCACCGCATCACGTAGACGTCGGGGTTGCCGTCGACCTCGCCGGTGAAGGCGATCAGAGTGCCGTCGGGGGACAGCTTGGGGTGGCGCTCCTGGCCCTCGTCGTCGGTCAGCCGCCGCGCCGGCCCGCCGGTCACCGGGACCGACCAGATGTCCTCGGCGTAGGTGAAGACGACGGTGTCCGCGCCGACATCGGGGAAGCGCAGCAGCGGCCTCCCGGAGGCAACGGCCTCGGCGTCGCTCGCAGCCACCGGAAGCACGACGGCGAGACACAGGACGGCGACGGTCGAAGCGGCGATCGCGCGCATCACGGCCCTCCACGACCCGGCTGGCGTCGTGGCGCCGCGCGGGAGGACAGTGTAGCCCGGCCGGTGGCAGTCCGGCGGCGTCCTCCGGCGGCTGCGCTACGATGAGGCGCCGTGACCCCGCCGCCCGCCGCACCCACCCGCACCTCTGCCGTCATCGCGCTGCTGTTGCTGGCACCGGTCCCGACGCTCGGCGTCGTCGCCGGGCTGCACGCCACCCCGGGGACCGCCGGCCTGGTGGTGTTCGCAGCCGCCAAGTTGTGGCTGCTGCTGTTCCCGGCGGCGTGGTACCTCGCCATCGAGCGCGGCCGGCCGAGCTGGTCGCCGCCCGCGCGGGGTGGGCTCCGAGTGGGCGCCGCAGTCGGCGCCGCGATGGCCGCCGCGATCCTCGTCGCTTACTTGGGAGTCCTGCGGGCGCACGTCGACCCGCAGCCGGTGCGGCAGGCGGCGGTGGAGATGGGCATCGGCAGCCCCGTCAGCTACATCGCAGGGGCGGCGGCTTGGATCCTCGTCAACTCCCTGGTCGAGGAGGTCGTCTGGCGCTGGTTCGTCCTGCGCCAGCTGCGCGCGCTGCTGCCGGCCGCGCTCGCGATTCTGGGATCGGCCGGCCTGTTCACGGCGCATCACACCGTCGCCATGGCCGCCTATCTCAGCCCGGCGCTCCTCGTGCTCGGCTCGCTGGCGGTGCTCGTGGCCGGCGCCTGCTGGTCGTTCCTGTACCTGCGCTACGACTCGATCTGGCCGGCCTGGATCAGCCACGTCGTGGCCGACGTCGCGGTCTTCGTCATCGGCTGGCAGCTGCTGTTCTCCCGGACGCCCTTCGACGGATGACCGGTGGCGCGCACAGGGGCCTATGCCCCACACGCTCCTACAGGCCGCGAATGCCGAGGATCAGGTTGGGGTCCGGGCAGAGGTCGAGCATGCGCGCGCGCTGGGTGGGCGCGGCCACGCCCGGGAAATCGCCCGCCATGCCGAGCAGGTCGGCGATGATCTGGAAGTGAAGGTGCGGGGGCCAGCTGCCGTTCTCGTCCTGCTCGCCGACCCAGCCGATCCGGTCGCCGGCGGTGAAGGCGCGGCCCGGCTCCAGCCCCTCGAGCGACGGCCGGCTGAGGTGGCCGTACAGGGTGAAGAAGGGGATGCCGTCGAGGCGGTGCTCGAGGATGATGGTCGGCCCGTAGTCGCCCAACCGGTCGTTGTCCGCAAACGAGTGGAGGCGGCCCGCCAGGGGCGCATGGACAGTCGTTCCCGGGGCGACGAACAGGTCGATCCCGAGATGGACGCTGCGCCGCTTGGCCGCATCGTCGAACAGCGGCGAGTGGCGGTACTGCACCCGATCCTCGTCCCAGCGGCCGATGCCGACCGGCAGCTCGCGGCCTGCGATCCGCTCGAAGAGGTGCTCGGTGAAGGCGAGGGTGTCGTGGATGCGGACCTGCTCGAGCTCGCGGTTGGCGCTGGTCAGGTCGAAGACCAGCGGCTCGCCGGCGCCGAGGTCGAAGGGGATTACGGGCGCGAACGTCCCCCGGTGGCGTCGGAGGGCGGCAACCAGGGCGCCGGCATCGCTCATCGCCCGGATTGTAGCCCGGCCGCGGCGCGCCGGGGTCGATCCTGGGGGGCGGACTGCGCCGCCGGTTGGCCCCTCGGGTCCGGGGGATGACGCGGCGCGGGCGGCAGGCGCATGATGGAGGCGTCGACCGAGCCGTCGGCGTGGGAGGCCCCATGACACAGCGGAGACGCGCGGTCTCCACCGGTCTCGTAGCAGTGCTGGTGCTGGCCGCGAGCGCGGGGGTTTGGGCGGACGAGCCCGTGACGAGCTCCGCCGCCGGACGCATCCACGGCACCGTCGTCACCCACGCCGGCACCCGCGCAACGGGACTGATCCGGTGGGGCGGCCAGGAGGCTTTCTGGGACGACCTCTTCCAGTCCGCGAAGCTGGATCTGCCGTACCCCGCCTACGCCGAGCCCGCCGAGGAGCCGGCCGCAAGCGAGTGGTGGTGGCAGGAGCTCGCCAAGCGGCTGGTGCAGGCGGTCGAACCGAATCCGCGGCGGATCTTCGCCGCCCGATTCGGGGACATCGCGAAGCTCGAGGTGGTCGGCGGCAACGCGGCCGTGGTCACGATGCGCAGCGGCACGGCCTACCGGGTCAGCGGCTACGCCAACGACGTCGGCGCGACCCTGACCGTGGTCGACGACGAGCTCGGCGAGCAGGAGATCGAGTGGGGGCGGGTCGACGTGGTGGAGTTCTCGCCGGCCGGAGCCGGTGCCGTGTTCACCGGCCACCGGCTGTTCGGGACCGTCGCCGCCGGGGCGCGGCAGTTCACCGGGTTCATCCAGTGGGACCAGGACGAGGGGCTCAGCACCGACCGTCTCGACGGCGACGCCGAGGATGGTCGGGTGTCGATCCCGTTCAGCACCATCGCTGGGATCGAGCAGCGGTCGGCGGCGAGCGCCCGGGTGACGCTCACCGACCGCCGCGCCATGGTGCTGAAGGGCACCAACGACGTCAACGCCTCCAATCGAGGCATTCTGGTCGAGGATCCGAGGTACGGCCGGGTCGAGGTGCCGTGGGCCTCGTTCCGGCGAGTCGAGCTGACGAGGCCGGACGGTAGCGGGCCCGGGTACGGCGATTTCAAATCGCCGCAGCGGCTGCGTGGGACGGTCACCGCCGGGGACGGGGCCACCCACGCCGGGGCGATCCACTTCGACCTCGACGCCTCGGAGAGCTGGGAAATGCTCGAGGGAACGAGCGGCGGCCTCAGCTACAGCATCCCGTTCGCCAGGGTGGCGTCGCTGGAGCGCCGCGACTCGGTCGCGATCGTCACGCTGGTCGGCGGCGAGGAGCTCCGTCTCGACGACGACCCGTCCGCCGGCCAGCAGCCGGTCGGGGTGGTGGTCGTGGCTGACGGCGGCGGCGAGACCTTCCTGCCGTGGCGGGAACTGCGCAGGATCGACCTCGCGTGGTAGCTCAGGGCGCGTGCTTGAGCGCGCCCTGGAGGAATGCAACCGTCTCCAGCCACGCCTTCTCGGCGGCCTCCGGCTGGTAGTTTCGGCCCGAGGGGTTGGCGAAGGCGTGGTCGGCGCCGGGGAAGACGACGATCTTCGCGTTCTTGCCGAGCTCCCGGAGGGCGCCCTCGAAGGCGCGCACGCTCTCGAGCGGGATGCCCTGATCCTGCTCGCCGAACAGACCGAGGATCGGCATGTCCAGGGTGGCCAGCCGCTGCGGGTCGGTCACCAGGTGGCCGTAGTAGATGACCGCGGCGTCGAGTCGGTCGGGCAGCAGCAGGGCGGTGCCGAGCGACCAGCCGCCGCCGAAGCACCAGCCGATGCTGCCCACGGCCGGCGCGCCGAGCTGGTCGGCCAGGTAGGCATAGGCCTGCCGGAGGTTGTCCTCGGCCGCCGCCGGGTGCTCGTTGGTGGCGGTCATCAGCGAGTAGGCCGCGTCGCGGTCGGCGGCGGCCTGACCGCCGTACAGGTCGACGGCGAGCGCGAGGTACCCCTCGCCGGCGAGCCGTCGCGTCATCGCCCGGATGTTGTCGTTGAGGCCCCACCACTCGTGGATCACGATCAGCCCGGGCAGCGGGCCCTCGGCGGCCCGCGGGCGCGCGAGGTAGCCGGCGACGGGCCGGCCGTCGACGGTGGCGTACTGCACGTCGCTGGTCTCGACCTCGGCAGCCGGGGCGGTCTGCGACGCGGGGTTGGCGACCGGCGCGTCGTGGGCGTGCTCCTGGGCCATCCGCTCGGCGTGCTGCCGCTGCTCGTCGGGGGCCGTGCCGCACGCTCCGGCCAGAACCACGATCACAGCCGAAACCAGGGTGATCAGAACGGGTCGCGCCATGTCTCTCCTCCTCGCTCGGTGACTGCTCACGCACCCGAATCAACAGCGGCCCGCGTCCGTTTCATCCACATCGGCATCGCTCCGGCTGCGAAACCGGTCGCGGCCGGGGTATCATGTGGCGAGCTCCATTGACAGCCGAGGAACCTGCGAGGAGGGTCGTGAACGATGGCTGACCGGTACCGCTCCGCGTCGCCGTACGAGGGCCTGATCGGGTTTTCGCGTGCCGTCCGCCGCGGCGACCGGATCGTGGTGTCCGGCACCGCCCCGATCGACGCCGACGGCGAGACCGTCGTTGGTGACGCCGCCACCCAGGCGCGGCGCTGCTTTGAGATCGTGCTCGAGGCGGTGGCGGCGCTCGGCGGGCGCCGCGAGGACGTGATCCGGACCCGGATGTACATCACCGATCGGGACGACTGGGACGCGGTCACGCGCGTCCACGGTGAGTTCTTCGGCGAGGTGTTCCCGGCCGCCACGCTGGTGGTGGTCAAGGAGCTGGTCGACCCCCGCTGGCGGGTCGAAATCGAGGCCGAGGCGATGCTCGAGGAGTGACGGCCGGGCGCCCGGGCTTCTTACCGGGGCCGGACGAACTCAGGGCCGCGCGGTATCGAAGTCCTTGAGACGAACGGGGAGGCGGCGCGGCCCCCAGCTCCCCGGCCGGGCCTCGAAGCGGCCCGGGCAGGGAGTGGCGCAGCGCGCGCAGCGGCCCTCGCCGTCCAGGTGCCAGGCGGTGAGCTCGTACCAGTCGCGGCCGATCAGCAGCGCCCCGCAGCTCGGGCAGTAGGTGCTGCCGCCGCTGGCATCGTGGACGTTCCCGGTGTAGGCGAAGCGGACGCCGTTGTCGAGGGCGATTTGGCGGGCGCGGGACAGCGTGGCGGGCGGGGTCGGCGGGACGTCCCGCATCTTGAAGTCCGGGTGGAAGGCGGTGAAGTGCATCGGCACCTCCGGGCCGAGGCTTCCGACCACCCACCGGGTCATCCGGTCGATCTCCTCGTCCGAATCGTTGTGGCCGGGGATGAGCAGGGTCGTCAGCTCGACCCAGACCTCGGTCTCCTCGGCGAGGTACACCAGCGTGTCGAGCACCGGCTGCAGCGCGCCGCCGCATAACCGCTGGTAGAAGTCCTCGGTGAAGGCCTTGAGGTCGACGTTGGCCGCGTCCATTTGGGCGAAGAGCTCGCGGCGCGGCTCCGGGAGGATCTCGCCGGCGGTCACCGCCACGGTCGCGATGCCGGCGTCGTGGCAAGCCCTCGCGACGTCGACCGCATACTCGAGAAAAATCACCGGGTCGTTGTAGGTGAAGGCCACGCTGCGGCAGCCGAGGGCGCTGGCGGCGCGGGCGATCTGCTCGGGCGAGGCGACGTCGGCCAGAGTGTCCATCTGGCGCGACTTCGACATGTCCCAGTTCTGGCAGAAGCGGCAGGCCAGGTTGCACCCGGCGGTACCGAAGGACAGTACGCCCGAGCCGGGCAGGAAGTGGTTGAGGGGCTTCTTCTCGATCGGGTCGACGCAGAAGCCCGACGAGCGGCCGTAGGTGGTGAGCACGAGCTCGCCGCCGTGCGCCATCCGGACGAAGCACAGCCCGCGCTGGCCCTCTTTCAGCTTGCACAGGCGCGGGCACAGCTCGCAGATGACTCGCTCCTCGTCGAGCCGGCGCCAGTGGCGGGCCGGATGGAGGCCGAGATCGGTCGAGGCGTCGGTCGCCAGCACGTTCCTCCCTGCGTCAAAGGTCGGTCAGCCGGGAGCCGGTGTCAATGGCGGCGGCGACGGATCGCCCGGCCTGGGAGTTCGTACTGCACTGGCCTTCCGAGGGGTTGTGGTGGACTGGATGTGCAGGGGGACGGCCATTGCGGCACGAACCCAGGGGCCTATGCCCGACACGCTCCTAGGGCTCGCGCGCCGGCAGCAGCGTGCCCCGGACCTCGCCGAAGCCGACCCGGACGCCGTCCGCCTCGCAGTGGCCGCGCATGATGACGGTGTCGCCGTCGGCGAGGAAGCTCCTCGTCTCGCCCGTGGGCAGCGTCAACGGCTCGGCGCCGCGCCAGGCGAGCTCGAGCAGGGAGCCCCGCTCGTGCCGGCCCGCTCCGCTGATCGTGCCCGAGGCCATCAGGTCGCCGGGCCTCACGTTGCAGCCGTTGACGGTGTGGTGGGCGAGCTGCTGGCACATGCTCCAGTACAGCGAGGCGTGGTTGGCGCTCGCGACACGCGCCGGCTCGGCCATCGCCGCACTCTGCAGCAGCACCTCGAGTGCGATGTCGAAGGCCCAGTCGCCGGCACTCGACAGGTAGGGAAGGGGCGCCGGATCGTCCTGGGCGGGGCCGGCGCAGCGGAACGGCTCCAGGGCCTCGAGGGTGACGACCCAGGGCGAGATCGAGGTCGCGAAGTTCTTGCCGAGGAACGGCCCGAGCGGCACGTACTCCCACTGCTGGATGTCGCGCGCCGACCAGTCGTTGACCAGCACCAGGCCGAAGATGTGCTCGGCGGCGCGGTCGATGGGCACCGGAACCCCGAGCTCGCTCCCCGGCCCGACGAGAAAGCCCACCTCGAGCTCGAAGTCCATCATGCGGCTGGGTCCGTAGACCGGCCGATCGGCGCCCTCCGGCCGGAACTGGCCGCTCGGCCGCCGGATGTCGGTGCCGCTGACCACGAGCGAGCTCGAGCGGCCGTGGTAGCCGACCGGCAGGTGCAGCCAGTTCGGCTGCAGGGCGTTGGCCGGTCCGCGGAACATGGTGCCGAGGTTGGTCGCGTGCTCGCGTGAGGAGTAGAAGTCGGTGTAGTCGCCGATCCGGGCCGGCAGCAGCAGCTGCACCGAGGCGGCACGCAGCAGGGCGGCGTCGCGCAGCCCGGCGTCGTCGCGCAGCGCCGGCTCGTCCGCCGACAGCAGCTCGGCGATCCGCTCCCGCGCCTCGCGCCAGGCCGGGCGTCCCATCGAGAGGAACGCGTTGAGGCTCGGCTCGTGGAAGACCCAGGTGTCGCGCATCTCGGGTCCGCGGAACAGCCCACGCTCGACCAGCACCGAAAGGTCGAGGACCTGCTCGCCGATGGCGACGCCGACCCTGGGCCTGGCCAGCGCACGCGGCCGGAAGACCCCGAACGGCAGGTTGTGGATTCCGAAGTCGGAGTCGGGTGGGACCTCCACGAACGAGCGAAGCGTGCTGTCAGTCTCTGCCATCCTCAGTCGTCCTCTCACTTCGCCGGGGCCGAGCCCAGCTCCGAAAGCACATTCAGCCCTCGATCAGGCCGAGGCTGCAGAGGGCGTCGCGCGGTTCCGAGAAGCTGCAGCTGCCGAAGGAGATGACCGCGACGCGCCGGGCGGCGGCGATGTCGTCGAGCCCTGCAGCGAGGTCGTGCCAGGTCAGGCGGCTGTCGTGGAAGCGAAATGCCTCCGCTCTCTCCTCGGCGGCGATCGCGAGCAGCAGCTGCTCGGACAGTGCATGGAGGTGTCCGAGGACGCCGGCGAAGAACAGGTTGAGAAAGCCGTGGACCGTCGTTGCGAGGGCAGCGTCGAAATGGCGCACCGGCTGGTGGAGGCCCTGGGTGGCCTTGAGCGGGATCCCCGCTCGCTGACAGGCCGCGAGGGCTGCCGCCAGCGCCTCCGGCGACGGAACCGCCGATGCATTGAGGCCGCCGCAGCGGACCTTGAGGCCGACGGGACCGCCGCCGACCGCGGCGCCGAGGGCGTCGGTCGTCCGCCGCAGCCGGTCCGGCCAGCGGTCGAGCAGCGATGGTTCGAAGAATGGCACCAACGCCGGGAATCGATCGCGGATCTGTGCGAGCGATTGCTCCACCACGCCCGCGATCTGATCCGGATCGTCGGGCAGGCGAATCTCGAGCTGCTCGACGGTCGCCTCGTCGGCGTGCCGGTCGACGAAGGAGAGGATGTCGGCGAGGTCGCTGGAAATGGCGGTCGCATGGCCCTCGCTGCTCGCGGCCGAGCGGCCGAGGACGGCCAACCGGATCGGCAGCCGCGGGGCGAAGTCCCCGCCGAGCAGCGGCGGCAGCTCCTCGAGCCGGGTCGCCGGGACCACGAAGCGCGCCAGCAGCCACCCCTCACCGCTCGCCAAGTGCCGGCGATAGCGATCGAGGGCCTCCGCCAACTCCAGCCGCGCCGGGGGGAACAGCCCGGCGTAGTCGATGATCTCGGTCAGCAGTGCGCGCGCGCTCGGCAGCATGGTCGATCGCTCCGCCCCGAGGGGAAAGCGCGCACATGGTAGCATCGCGGCCGCCGCGGCCCGGCCCGTCACTCGATGTAGCCGAGCGCCGCGAGCTGCTCGATGATCGCCTGGTCGACAGCGGATGCGGTGCCCTGCCCGTCGCGCGGCTCCCCCCAGGTCGATATGGTGTGCAGCGGGTGGCGGCGGCGGAAGGCGCCGCGAAACAGCTCGAGTCGGGCCCGGCCAGCGAACGACTCAGCCGTCGGCAGTCCCATCGCGTAGAGCACGGTGGGCGCCACGTCGAGCACCGTCATGCCGGCGGGCGTGGCCGCGCGCGCAATCGCCGGGCCGTCCGCGAACAGCACGCCGGCGGTGGTCCGGCCGTGGGTGCCCGACAGCCGCGAGATCTGGGGCGGCGCGACGGCGAGCGGGCGGCCGTCCGCCAGCAGCGGCGCCGCGGCGCCCTCCTCGAGCACCTCGACCACCAGGTCGGCGCCGCCGTGGCGCTCCTTGGCCGAGGGGTCGCGGAGCCGGAGGGCGGGCGCTCCGCCGGCCCACGTGACGTGGCCGAGGGCGGCCTCGAGGCGCGCCCGCACCGCCGGCCGCTCGCCCTCGTTCACCGTCCCGCCGGGCTCCCGTCCGGCGAGGCAGAAGCGGACCTTCTTGGCCATCAGGTGGCTCGGCGAGGCATAGGTGTAGAGGAGCGACCGCGCCATCTCGACCCCGCCCCCGGCCCGCTTGAGCAGGCCGAGCTCCGCGAGGACCGCGTCGAGGTCGAGCAGCACGCGCAGCTCCTCGCGTTCCATGGCGTGAAAGCCGTGGTCGGACAGCACGAGCACCGTCGCCTCGGGGCCGATCGCCCCGCGCAGCGCCCCGACTGCCTGGTCGGCGGCCTCGTAGGCGGCCGCGATCCGTTCGCGGCCGGTCGCGACCTCGGCCGGGTCGAGGTCGCCGAACGTTTCCGGCTCGAGGTACTTCCAGTCGAAGTGGCAGGCGATGTCGATGCTGCGCAGGTAGACCAGCACCAGGTCGAAGCCCTCGCCGCACAGCTGCTGTGCGGTCGCCGTCATCACCTGGTCCTGGACCCGGGTCGCGTCGTTGCCGCCGAAGCGGCCCGGAGCGGCGCGGGCCGCCGCCTCGATCGCGAGGTAGCGGTCGAGGAACGGTGCGGGCGCGACGCGATGGTCCAGCGGCGCGAGCGCCCGGTCCGACACGACCACGCCGTTGATGTCCTCGGCGGGCCAGGTGGCCCACCAGCCGACCACGGCGCTGCGGCGTCCGGCGGCGGTGGCCATGTTCCAGAGCGCCGGCACCCGGCGCAGCGTCGACGAGGCCGGCTGGTCGCCGGCGGCCGTCGGCACGGTGAAGTCGGTGATCCCGTGGATCTCCGGGCGGACGCCGGTGGCGATCGATGTCCAGATCACCGGCGAGGCGTGGTGGATCGTCTCGAGGCGAAAGGCCGTGCCGCGGTCGGCCATCCGGCGCAGGTTCGGCAGCCGGCCTTCGGTCCACAGTCGCTCGATGACCTTCCAGTCGGCGCCGTCAACGCCGACCACCAGGACCGGCGGTGGTCCGGCCGCTGGCCGCCCGCAGCCCGCACCAACGACCGCGAGCAGGGCGGCGAGGCAGGCTGTCGCGAGCGGGAGCCGGGTCACGGTGCGCGATTGTAGCGGGTGTGGGGCAGAGGCCAACAACACTGGCCACGTGAGGAACGCATCCAGGGGCCTATGCCCCACACGCTCCTCGGGTCACCTGATGACACGGACCTCAGTGACCTGGCTGCGCCGCACCGGGTAGCTGAGGGCGCCGCCGCCGACGCGCTGGGTGACCCGGAGGGCGTCGGGCTCGACCGCATCGAGGGTCACCCGCAGCACCGAGCCGTCCCGCATGCGCAGCTCGACCAGCTCGCCAACGTGGGCCGAGAGATGGGCGGGGTCGATCAGCTGCTCCCACTCGACCCGCTCGCCGAGGACCGCGCCTGCCGGCGTGGGCAAAGCGACGACGGGCGTCGGCGACGAGACCTCGAGCGGCACCTGAGTCGCCGCCTCCTCGACCACGGCGGTCGCTGGTTCGCCCTCGATGACCGTCGGACGAGGCTCGTCCTCGGCCGGCGCCGCGATCGGCTCCTCGACCGGCATCTCGGTCGGGGTCAGCTCGAAGGTCTCGAACCCGGCCATCGCCGAGGTCGCTACCGAGCCCACCACGGCGAACCAGCCGATCCCGGACACGACGGTGCCCACGACCAGCAGCAGGAAGCCGGTCTTGGCCTCGGCCCAGTACTTGGTGAGGAAGATGATGAGCGGAATGATCAGCCACGACAGGAAGAGGATGGCGAGCCCCCAGCCGATGCTCTTCTTGAAGCCGAGCACCGTCAGCATCACCCAGCCGCCGAGGGACAGGATCGCGCCGATCGCGAGCAGCAGGTAGGCGCCAGTGATCACGATCGAGCCTCCTTGTGGTCAACTGCGTCGGGCCGCATCCTCGGAATCTGTCCCGCCGGCTGGCCGGCATTCCCACTCACCCGGCCGCCCCAGGGTATTGGCTCGGCACCGTAGGCGTCGGCACGAAGCGCAATCCTCGAGGCGCTCCTGCGGACCATCGGGGCGAGGCAGGCTTCCCCTGCGCAGCCGGTGTTTCAAGTTTACACAACTCGGGTGCTGCAACCAACTGGGGGCTGGGCGAGTATTCTGGCTGGGGAATCGTTCGATTCCCGGTTGCGCCGTTTCGTCAGCAAGGAGGCCCCATGACCAGGACAACGTGGCTGCTCGCCGTAGCCGTGATGCTGGCTGTGCCGGCGCTGCTCGCCGATGGCCCGCCGACCTCGGCGGGTGCGAGCCCTCAGCAGGTGCCACCCGAATCCACCGAGCGGCTCGACCAGCCCCCGGTGCCGGGGGCCGAGGCCGCCGCCAAGCTCAGCCGGCCGCTGGTGGTCGAGCGCAACGGCTTCGTCAGCGTCCAGGTCAACGTCGGCCCCGACGGGAGCAACATCGTCGGCGATGCGGCCAATGAGCCCTCGATCGCGGTCGACCCCAACGCGCCGCTGCGGATGGCGATCGGCTGGCGGCAGTTCGACAGCATCGCCTCGAACTTCCGCGAGGCCGGCTGGAGCTGGAGCGCCGACGGCGGGTGGAGCTGGGCCGAGCGGGGCACGCTCGACAACGGCGTCTTTCGCTCCGACCCTGTGCTCGCCTCCGACGCCGGGGGCCGCTTCTACTACTACAGCTTGGTGTCGCGGCCCGAGATCTTCTGCGACATGTTCATCTCGGAGGACAGCGGCGAGAGCTGGGTCGGGCCGATCGAGGCGTACGGCGGCGACAAGGCGTGGTTCGCCATCGACTCGACCGGCGGGCCCGGACACGGCAGCCTCTACCTGGCGTGGACCCAGGCCAGCAACGAGTTCGGCAACCGCACGTTCATTCGCAGCTTCGACGGCGGGCTCAGCTACACCGCGCCGCTGGCGACGCTGCCGACGCCCACCTGGGGGACGCTCACCGTGGGTACCGACGGCGAGCTCTACATCGCCGGCAACGCCAACTACGACCGCGACCGTTTCGTCGTGAAGCGCTCCCTCGATGCCTCGGATCCGGGAGCTCCGCCTGCCTTTGACACGTTCTTCGCCGACCTCGGGGGCGCGCAGGGATTCGGCGGCGACATCCCGAGCCCGACCCCGAATCCGGGCGGGCTGCTCGGCCAGGTGTGGATCGTCTCCGATCACTCGGACGGCCCCAACCGGGGCAACCTTTACCTCGCGTCGTCGGTCAACCCGCCGGGCGCGGATCCGCACGACGTCCACTTCGCGCGTTCGACGGACGGCGGCGAGAGCTGGAGCGAGCCGGTCCGCGTCCACTCCGACGACCGGAGCGCGTGGCAGTGGTTTGCGACTATGTCGATCGCCCCCGACGGCCGGCTCGACATGGTGTGGGTCGAGTCACTGGATGCCGCCTCGCCGAACGTCGGCGAGCTGTACTACACGCGGTCGACCGACGGTGGTCTGAGCTGGGCGCAGCCGGCCGCCGTGTCGCCGCCGTTCGACAGCTGGCTGGGGTGGCCGCAGCAGGACAAGCTCGGCGACTACTACCACATGGTCTCCGACCTCGTGGGGGCGGACTTGGCGTACGCCGCCACCTTCAACGGCGAGCAGGACGTCTACTACCTGCGGATCGGCGACACCGACTGCAACGGCAACGGCATCGGGGACCCTGATGACCTCGCGGCCGGGCTCGCCGACTGCAACGGCAACCTCCTGATCGACCGCTGCGAGATCGCCGCCGGCACGGTCGAGGACGGTGACGGCGACGGGGTGATCGACGCCTGTCGGGTCGCCCCCCGACGCCCGGGCCGCCGGCTCCTGCCGTGACCCGGCCGCTGCGGCGAACGCCCGGGAGGCCGAGCTCCGACCGACGGCTCCGCAACGTACTTTCCAGGCCGCTTCGGGGAACAGTCGAAAGGACAGCAGCGGGCGTGACCCGGCGCGGAGGGACCACGATCGATGATTGACCGCGAGCGCAAGGTACTCGTCATCCCTGGCGCCCAGGCTCGGGAAACCGAGCTGAGGCGGCTGCTGATGCCGCTGCTGGTGCGATTCGGATGTTCGACCGAGTGCTCGACCGAGCGCTACGGCGTCACCGCGACCGTGGAGCGGAGGTGCTTCGATCTGGTCGTGGTCGGATTCCCGATCGACGAGCCGCCGCTGACTGCGTTGCTCAAGTCGATGCGCTGGAAGGAGGCGGCCTGCCGACGCACGCCGCTGCTGGTGGTCTCGAGCCGGGATCAGAAGCCCCTCGCCGACGACTACGTCGGCCGCGGCGTCAACCGGGTGATCTCCAGCGATGCCACCGACTGGGAGATCGACAGCGCGCTGCGCGAGCTGCTGGCGGTCGAGCCGAGGGTCCGCTACACCACCCTGGTCAAGATCGAGCTCCCGCACGGGCGGCGCACCGAGTACACCATGGCTCAGCTCGACAACCTGTCGACGAGCGGCATGCTGATTCGGGGCCACGGCGAGGTCGAGGTCGGCGCGCCGATGCCGTTCGAGATGCCGCTGTCGGGCGACCCGACGCCGATCCGCGGGCTCGCCGAGGTGGTTCGGCCGACGACCCGCGAGCGGGAAGGGCTGGTCGGCTTCGCCGCCCGCTTCGTCCGCATCGACGGCGACGGCGCCGATCGACTGGAGCGCTTCCTCCGCCAGCGCATGGTGGAAGTCGACAGCGGCCAGGTATAGTGGGCCCGCCGCTGCTGCGGCAACGGACGACCGGTGGGCCCGCTCGCAGTACTCTTCGACCTCGACGACACCCTGCTCGCCAACCCGATGGATATCTTCGTGCCCGCGTACTTCCGCGCGCTGACGGGGTTCATGGCCGGCGACCTGCCGCCCCGCCTCCTCATCGATCAGCTGTTGCGCGCGACCCGCGCCATGGACGACAACGATGATCCGGCGCGGACCAACGAGCAGGCGTTCGAGGACGTGTTCTTCCCCGGTCTCGGCCGCGATCCGGCCGAGCTGAAACCGGTCTTCGATCGCTTCTATCGCGATGCCTTCCCCGGTCTCCGCAGCCTGACTGCACCGGTGGCCGGCGCGCCGGAGGCCGTCCGCTGGGCGATCGGCGGGGGCCGCCAAGCCGTGATCGCCACCAATCCGCTGTTTCCGCGAACCGCCATCCTGCAGCGGATGGCGTGGGCAGGGCTGACGCTCGACGAGCTGCCGATCGCCCTGGTCACGACCTACGAGAACATGCACGCCACCAAGGTGCGCCCGGCGTACTACGAGGAGATCGCCGAACGGCTCGGCCGGCGGCCCGCAGAGTGCGTGATGGTGGGCGACAACTGGACCTGGGACATCGCGCACTCGACGGCGGCTGGGATGGCGGCCTGGTGGATCGCTGGGCCGCAGGCGCCAGTGCCCGACCCCCGGCTGGAGATCTTGGGCCAGGGCTCGCTCGAGGAGTTCCTGGCTTTCGCCAGGAGGGAGTGGGGGTAGGGGGGCAGGGGGGTATGAAACCCGTCCCCGTACCCGTTCCCGTTCCCGTTCCCGTTCCCGTCTGCGTCTCCGTGCCCGTGCCCGCTTTCCCCCGCTCGTTCGCTCCATTCTCGAAAGCGCTTCGCGCCGATTCTCCGGAGGCGCTCCCCGAGGTTGCCACCTTTGGCGATTTCGGGTCGCCAGCATTCCCACAGGAAGGACGTCGTCCCGAAATCGCCAAAGATGGCACGCCCGCAGGGCGCGCTGTCCTCGCACTCGCCTCGCCTCCCGGGAACGGGAACGGGTACGGGATCGGGAACGGTCGCAGGGAAACCAGACCGGCGCGCACCCGCGGCACCCCCCGCTTGACCCGGGCCCCCCGGTCACGGGACACTCCGGGCATGAACGAGCTCATCCTGATCGTCGACGACGAAGAGAGCATCCTGGTCGCGCTCGCCAACATCCTCCGCGACGAGGGATTCCGGACCATCGCGACGACCCGCGGTGAGGAGGCTCTCGAGCTGTACCGGACGGAGCGGCCGGACGCGGTGTTCCTCGACATCTGGCTTCCCGACCGCGACGGGCTGGAGACGCTGCAGGCGCTGCGGGAGCTGGACCCCGGCGCGGCGGTGATCATGATGTCCGGCCACGGCACCTCGACGACCGCGGTCAAGGCGATCAAGATGGGCGCCCAGGACTACCTGGAGAAGCCGCTCTCCTACGACCTGACGATCGACGCCGTGCGCAGCGCGCTCGCGACCCGGGCGGCCGCCGGCCAACCGCAGGCGCTCGACGTCGGTGGCGAGCGCCCGCTGCCGGGTCGCGACCTGCCGCCGCCGCCGGAGCTGCCCCTGCTCAGGACCTCTGACCAGCCGCAGCGGACGATCCAGACAAGCTCGGTGATGTACGGGCTCGGCCTGCACTCCGGTGGGCGGACCGGAATGGCGTTGCAGCCGCTGCCGCCGGACAGCGGCATCCACTTCCTCACCGTGCCCAACGCCACGGTCATCCCGGCCCATATCCTGTCGGTCGCCGACACGGAGTACGCGACCACCCTCACCGCGGGGGGCGAGAGCGTCCGCACCGTGGAACACCTGCTGTCGGTGCTGCACGCCTACGGCGTCACCAACCTGCTCGTCAAGGTCCACGGTGAGATCCCGGTGTTCGACGGCTCCGCGGTTGAGTTTTGCCGCCACCTCGAGGAAATCGGCGTCGTCGACCAGGAGGCGCCGCGGCGCGAGATCGTGATCGACCGCCGCTACGAGCTGGCGGGCGGGCCGGAGAAGTCGATGGTCATCGAACCGGCCGAGGGGTTCTCGGTGTCCTACCTGCTGCGCTACCCGCCGCCGATCGGCGAGCAGTTCTACGACTTCACGCTGTCCACCCCCGATGTCTACCGGGACGAGATCGCCCCGGCGAGAACCTTCGGCTTCATGCGCGATTTGAAGATGATCAACGAGCTCGGCCTCGGATCGGGCGGGCGCCTCGACAACTTCATCCTGGTCGGCGAGGACGAGGTGGTCAACACCGCGCTCCGCTTCCCTGACGAGTTCGTGCGCCACAAGATCCTGGACGTCATCGGCGATCTCTACCTGCTCGGCTACCCGATCCGGGGACGGGTGACAGCCCGCTTGACCGGCCACCGCGACAACATCGGCCTCCAGCGCACGATCCTCGCCGAGGCGACCGGGTCAGATTCGATGCCGTAGCAGGACTACCCTGGAGGCGCCGCCGGCGAGGTCGCGCTCGACCCGCAGCCAGTCCGGGAGTGACCCCTCGACGTCGGCTCGTGCCGGGCACTCCAGGCACGCGGTGGCATCGCGATCGAGCACCCCCGAGGAGAAGGCAGCCACCAGGACCTCCAAGCCCTCCTGCCAGGACTCGAAGGGTGGGTCTGCCCAGGCCAGTGAAAACCGTTGGTCGCTCCTGGCGAGCTCCGCGATCGCCCGCAGCGCGGGCCGGTGGAGGACGCGGGCCCTGCCGGACGCGCCGCACAGCGAGTCGCAGTTGGCCTCGACCAGACGCGCGGCGGTGCGGTCGCGCTCGACAAAGACCGCGGAGGCGGCGCCCCGGGACAGGGCCTCGAGCCCCACCGCCCCGGTCCCCGCATAGAGGTCGAGCACCGCGGCGCCCTCGACCCGATCGCGGAGCACCGCGAAGGCGCGCTCGCGCATCGCGTCCGGCGTCGGCCGCAGCGGCTGGGTGCGGCCGGGGCCCTTGAGCCGCCGCGAGCGCCACTCGCCGCCGGTGATCCTCATTGCGAGGTCTCGACGATCTCGACGACGACGTTGCGGATCTCGCCCGGCGGCACCAGCTCGTTGATGTAGGTGTCGCGATGCTCGAGCAGCACGGCGCCGTCGTCGCGGACCTCGACCACCTCAGCGAGCGGCCCGCCCCGTAGCCGCACCACGTCGCCGACCCGAGGTTGCCAGCTGGCGACACCGGCTCCGGTCGTCAGCGCAGTGAGCGCCTGCTGCTCGAGGTCGTCGAGGATGGCGATGAGCCGGGTCGCCGCCAGGCCGTAGACCGACATCGACGAGTAGGTGAACTGGATCGGGCCCCTGGGGGCGATGTGGACGGTGACCACGCCGCGGCCTCCAGACCCGCTCGCAGTCGGCAGCTCGTCGGCTTCGGCGAGCTCGGACGCATCGCGCTGAATGGCCGCCAGGTAACCGGAGAACTGGTCGGCGGGGAGGGTCAGCTGCTGGAACAGAACCCGCTCGCCCGCGCGACGGGCGGAGACCACCAGCACGCCGTTCGAGAACAGCGAGGTCCGAACCTCGCGGTCGCGGATCGTGAGGTCGCGCTCGATCACGGGCGTCGGAGCGGCGTTCTCGCCCGCCGCCGCCCCTCCCGGGTGGCTGCCGAGCATCGCGAGCGCGCCGAGGACGGTGGCGCAGACCCGGGCCGCCGCGGTCATCGCTTCTCCTTCTCACCGGCGGCGCGGCGGGCGGCGGCGACCGCATACGCGAGCGCGCCGCCGGGGCTGATGACGCCGTCGACCACCGCGTCGCGGGCGCGGCGGATCGCGAGCCCGACGTGAGGCCCGGGCGGGACCCCGGCGGCGAGCAGGTCGGCGCCGCTCACCGGCGGCTGCAGGCGGACCGCGGTCTCGACTGCGTCCGCGAGCCGCCGCCTGGCGGCGAGGTCGACGCCGGCCATCGCGAGCAGGAGGACCTCGGACGGCTGACCATCGACCCGGTGCAGTCGTTGCGACGGCGCCAGGGAGGAGTCCTCGGCGACGGTGCGCACCTCCTCGACGCCGATCGGCAGCGCCATCATGCGCCGCCGCAGGTCACCCGCCAGCTGCAGCCGCTCGCACAGGCGGAGCTCGGCGCCGGGTGGAGCGCGCAGCGCCAACGCGCCCAGGAAGAGAAACCATGGCTCGGGCGCCGGGCCGAGACGCTCGAGCTGGTGCCAGGCGAGCTCGCCCTCCACCTCGAGCAGGAACGACCGCAGCTCCTCGGTCCACTTGAGGTCCGGAATGAGCACCGGCAGCAGGCCGAGCTCCGCAAGCAGCGACAGCGATGGGGTCGGGTGGGTCTCCTCGAGCAGGTGCTCGAGCTCGCGCCGCAGTCGCTGGCCGGACAGGCGGTCGAAGACGCGCTCCTGGACCGCAGTCGCGATCAGGTTGCGGGTGTCGGGAGCGACCGCGAAGCCGAGCCGCCGCGCGTAGCGGACGGCGCGGATGGCGCGCGTCGGGTCGTCGATGAAGGAAAGCGAGTGCAGGACTCGGATTTCCTTGCGCTGGATGTCCTTGCGCCCGCCGAAGAAGTCGACCAGCTCGCCGTGGCGGTCGCCGGCGAGGGCCACAGCGAGGGCGTTGACCGTGAAGTCCCGCCGGTAGAGATCCTGGCGGATCAGCGAGGTCTCGACCTCGGGCAGCGCCGCCGGGGTGCGGTAGAACTCGGTGCGCGCCGAGGCGACGTCCACCCGGTGGCCGTCGGGCAGGGTCACGATCGCAGTCAGGAACGGGGCGTGCGGGTGCGACCTGCCGCCAAGCGCTCCGGCGAGCGCCTCGGCGAAGAGGATGCCGTCGCCCTCGACCACGAGGTCGACGTCCTCGTTCGGGCGGCCCAGGAGCAGGTCCCGCACCATGCCGCCGACCAGGAACGCCGGGCTGCCCTGCTCATCCGCCACCCGCCGGGCCGCGGTCATCAGCTCCTGCGCCCACGGCGGTGCGTACTCGCGCAGCAGTCTCGCCACCGGCTGGGTGATCGCCCGCACGCCCGCAATGCGGTGGTCGATGGCGGCGCCGGTCGCGTGCTGTCGCTCGAACATCCGCCGGAACAGCTCCATGCGGGTGATGATGCCGGCCGGCCGCCCCTCGTCCTCGACGACGACGAAGCGGTACGAGCGCTCGAGGAAGAGGTCGCGCAGCTCGGCCAGCGGGGTCCGCGCCGCCACCACCGGCAGGTCCGGCTGCATCACTGCCTGAACCGGTCGCTCGGCCATGCCGTGGCTGAGCGCCCGGTCGAGGATCTGACGGGTCACCATCCCCACCAGGCGATCGGCCGCCGGGTCGTTGACCGGCAAGGCGTTGACCCGGAGCTGATTGATCCGGCGCTTGGTCTCGGCGACCGTGGCGTCGAGGTCGATGGTGAAGATCCGGCGGGCTGCGATGTCGATCGCGGCCGTCGGCGGCGGCATCTCCTCGTCGAGCACCCGCAGCAGGTCCTCGCGTACCTCCACCGGCATCCGGCCGGAGACGCGCGCCGAGGCGGCGGTCGGATGGCCGCCGCCCCCGAAGCGCTGCGCTACCCGCCCGGCATGGAGGCCGCTGATCCGCGACCTGATGATCAGGTTGATGTGCGGCGGGCGGACCAGCATCACCACCCCGACTGGGATTTCGAAGGTCTCCACCCAGCGGTGGACGACGTAGGCCGCCTCCTCGTGGTAGTGGTCGACCTCGACCATCGACAGCTCGACCGGCGTGTCGCGGACGAGGATCTCCTCGCAGCCTTCGACGATCCGGTTGAGCAGCTCGAGCTGATCGGGCTGCAGCGCCTTCATCACCCAGCGGCGGACCCAGTCCAGCGATCCGCCCTGCTCGAGCAGCCAGGCCACGATCCGCAGGTCGACCGGGGTGGTCTCGCGGTAGGACAGGCCGCCGGTGTCCTCGTAGATGCCCATCAGCAGCAGCGACGCTTCCTCGGAGGACGGCGGCAGCTCGCGCTCCCGCATCAGCTGCGCCACGATCGTGCAGGTGGCACCCACCGGTCGCGAGATCACCTCGCGCGCGCCGAGCAGGTCCTCCTCGGTTACGTGGTGATCGACCAGGGTGATCGGGCAGTGGTCGCGCTCGATGAGCTGCCAGACCTCGCCCAGGCGGGCCGGGTTGCGGGTGTCGGTCACGACAACGTGGTCGAAGGTCTCGCGGCGCGCCTGTCGCAGCTTGAGCTCGGGGAAGGGGAACCTGGTGTCCTCCATGAAGCGCCGGACCGCCGCTTCCTGCGAGCCCGGGAACAGCACTTGGTGGTCGGGGAACAGGCGCACCGAGCAGACCGCGGCCGCGAAGGCGTCGAAGTCCGCGGAGAGGTGGGTGGTGATCGCCTTCACTGTCCCATTGTATGGGACCGAGCATCGCGGCACCGGCAGAGCGTGCCGCCCCACCCGCTTCCGAGCCCGGGAGGCGAGGCGAGTACGAAGAGAGCGCGCCCTGCGGGCGTGCCATCTTTGGCGATTTCGGGACGACGATCTTCCGGTGGGAGTGCTTGCGACCCGAAATCGCCAAAGGTGGCAACCTCGGGGAGCGCCTCCAGAGAATCGGCGCGAAGCGCTTTAGAGGATGGAGCGAACGAGCGTCGCGGAAGCGGGCTCGGGCGCTGGTCCAGGCCCCTGACCCCTGGGAGTTCGTACCGCATTGGCCTTTTCGGCGGACGTGGTTAACCGAGTTTTTGTCGGACGGCCACTGCGGCACGAACTCCTTCGGATGCGCGCAGCGCATCCCGAGGAGCGTGTGGGCAGAGGCCAACTACAGTGGCCACCTCAGAAGCGCGTACAGGGGCCTATGCCCAGACGCTCCTAGGGCACCGTGGCCGACCACGCGCTCGTATCGCCGGACTCGAAGCCGTCGCTGAACGGCTGGTAGGTGCTACCGCCGCCGCCGGCCCGCACCAGGATGTCATCGACGTGCCAGCCGTCGAAGGTTTGCGAGCCGTCGGTCTCGAGCCGGAAGCGGATTCGCGCCGTGGCGGCCCCGTCGAGCTGCGGCAGAGCGATCGTCGCCGTCTCCCAATTGGTGTGGTTTTCGCCGTTGTAGGACGCCACCGCCTCCCAGCTGGTGCCGCCGTCGGCCGACACCTCGACGTAGCCGAAGTCGTAGCCGTCCTCGAGATCGTAGATGTGGTCGAACTCGAGGGTCGCGCCGGTCATGCCGGTGAGGTCGAGGACCGGCGAGGTCAGCGAGACGTTGCGATAGTCGGCATAGTTGGTGCCCGGGCTGTCGGTCCAGGAGTGGGTCGGGCTCGACGACGCCTCGGTGGTGATCGCCCACGGCGACTGCGCGGTCCAGCCGATGTTGCCGGCCTCGACGTCGTCGAAAAAGACCTGCTGGAAGGGGGCGAGGTAGAAGTCGAGCGGGGTGGTCGCGCCGGTGGTCGCCGAAATGTCCTCGGCGGTGAACGGCGCGTAGCCGTTGGCCACCGCGGTCACGTCGTAGGTCCCGGGCGGCAGCATCAGCTCGTAGCTGCCGTCGCCGGGATCGGTGGCGGTCGAGAAGGCGCCGGCGGTGACGGTCGCGGCCAGCGGCAGGCCGTTCTCGGTGCTGCGGACGTCGCCGGCGATGCGCGGCGCGGTGGCCGGATCGAGGACCCAGAAGAAGGCGGCGCTGGTCGTGCCCCAGGCCCCGGACGCGTCGCGCCCGATGGCGAACAGGGTGTGGCGGCCGGTGGCGAGGCCGGTGGTGTCGACGGCGACGGTCGCCCACTCCTGGGGCGCGTTGAAGGTGCCGTCGGCAGGCTGCATCGCGATGGCGACCGCTCCGGCCTGCCACGGCGGCGCATCGAGGTAGGCCGTGGCCTCGGCGATGTTCTGGACCGGCTCCGAGCCGTTGCTCTGATTGAAGCGGCTGTCGTCGAGGCGGGCGCTGAAGTTGACCGGCTCCCCGGGAGCGACCACGGTGACACCGCCGAGGTCGACCTCGATCGCGTCCGGGCCGCCCGGCGTGAGGTAGGGCGTGCGGACGATCTTGGCCGCGTAGCGCAACGCTTGCAGGTTGTCGGGCAGGATGGTCGCCTCGAAGGAGCCGCAGTCCTGGAAGAAGTCGGTCCCCAGCTCGAAGGTGTAGCCGGCCACGCCGAGGTCGCCGTACGCGAAGTCGATGGTGGTGCCGTCGGTGGGGTAGAGGCCGATCGACTGGTCGGGGGTGTAGCCGTTGAACCAGGCGAGGCGGCGGCCGAGCGACCGCAACGCGGTACTGTTGCCGGCCGGGCTCGAGGTGAAGCCCCACGGCCACAGCACGAGCTGGCTGTAGGAGTGGATGTCGAAGTAGACGCCGGTGGCGTCGGCCGGCGCCGGAGCCCCCAGGTCGGGCGCCCGCTGGTCCGGGAAGATCGCGCGGGCGTAGGCCTCGACCGCCTGCACCTCCGGCTCCGAGGCCGTCGTCGGGCCGCGGTAGGTGTCGTCGCAGGGGTATCCGCTCGAGCCGCCGCAGCAGCCCCATTGGAACTCGAAGTTGCGGTTGAGGTCGGCGCCGCGCGACTCCGAGGTCGCCCCGCAGTAGTTCTGGTTGGTGTTCTTGCGCCACCAGAGGCCGGTCTCGGCGTGCTTGCGGCCGTCCGGGTTGGTGTAGAGCAGGAGGTGGATCTCGTGCTCGTCGATCAGCCAGGTGGCGTCGGCATCGGTGCCGTAGCCCGCGAGCAGCTGCTCGGCGAAGCGCAGCATCAGCTCGGTGGTCGTGTACTCGCGGGCGTGGATCGCGGAGGTGACGAGCAGGCGCGGCTTGCCGTGGGGTGGGTCGGAGCCGGTGGGCGTCCCCGGCGCCGCGCTGTTGGTCAGCTTGAGGACCATCATGTCGTAGCCCAGCAAGCCGCCGGCCGCGGTCTTCTCCCAGGAGTCGCCGACGTCGATCATTTCGGCGAGGCCCGGGTAGGCCACCGTCAGGGCGAGCGCGTCGGCGAAGGTCTCCTCGACGATGCGGTAGCACGGGTATCCCGGGATCCCCTCGGTCTGGCCGTCCAACATCTTGGCCGGCGTGCACATCTTCCGGGTCAAGTCCTCGTCGATCTCGAGTGAGAGACCGGCGGCCATCAGCCGGGCGAAGCCGTCGGCGTCGACCCCGACCACCATGAAGCCCTGGTCGTAACGCACCTCCCACGGCTCGGTCCAGGCCGCGACCTCTTCCACCTGCGACCGGTCGGCGAACCACGCCCGGACCACGGTCGGACAGTCGTCCGCGGCCGCGGCTGCCAGCGGGGTCCCGATCGCGCAGAGAACTGCCAGGGAGAGTGCCGTCTGTCGCATCGATTTGCCTCCCGTTCGAGCGATGTCGGCGGTCTGTGCCGACCCCATGAGCGTAGGACGGTCGCGGCGGCGGCGCAAGTTTTCGAGTGTTTTCGAGACCGGCTCGCGATGCCTGGCGGAGGGCGCCGGGGCCGCCCGGTCGAGCGCGCCGTCACCCGCTGTGACTCGTTGACACTGTCGCCACCGGCACCGTAGGCTGCGGCGAGGGAGGTCGCGGCGATGAGTGGTGCAGCGACCGTGCCGAGCCCGAGGCCTCGGGTTCCGTGCGCGCGGACCGCAACGCGGGGGCCGGTGCGCGCGCTGCGGGCAGCGGTCGTCGTCATGCTGGTCCTGGCGGCGCCGGCGCGGGCCGCCGACGACCCGGCGCGGGACGCCGTGCTCGAGCTGCCGCACTTCGTCGACGAGGTGCGGGCCGCGTGGGGCATCCCCGGCGTCGCAGTTGCCGTCGTCCAGGACGGCCGGGTGGTGTACGTGGGCGGCGCCGGCCGGCGCGACCTCGGAGCTGGCGGCGAGGTCTCCGGCCGGACCATGTTTTCGGTGGGGTCGGCGACCAAGGCGTTCACGGCTGCTGCGATCGGGATGCTCGTGGACGAGGGCGCGGTCAAGCTCGATCAACCGGTGCGCGCCTACCTACCCGAGTTCAAGCTGTTCGACGAGTACGCGGCCAGCCATCTGACGGTGCGAGATCTGCTCGCCCACCGGTCCGGGCTCGAGCGCAACGACGCGGTCTGGTACCGGTCGGAGCTCGGCCGCCAGGAGCTGATGGAGCGCCTGCGCTTCCTCCGGCCGGGCCTCGGCCTGCGCGAGCGCTTCCAGTACAACAACCTGATGTACATGGTCGCGGGCCGGGTCGTCGAGCGAGTCACCGGCGGAACCTGGGAGGAGTTCGTCCGGCGGCGCATTTTCGAACCGGTGGGCATGGCCCGGAGCACCTTCGGAGCGCCTCCGGCCGACGAGCCGGACGTCGCGATGCCGCACGCCGTCGACCGGAACGGCGCCGTGATCCGAGTTCCCCGGTATGACGGCTGGGCGGTTGGACCGGCGATCTCGATCTGCTCGAGCGCCGACGACATGGCGCGCTGGCTCCAGCTGCTGCAAGGCACGGGCGTGTTCAACGGCCGCCGCCTGCTCGCCGAGGCGACGGTCGAGGAGATGTTCACGCCGCAGATGGTGATCTCGACCCTCGGTCCCCGCGAGCTGCCGATCAGCAGCTACGGCCTCGGCTGGTTCGTCGAGAGCTACCGCGGCCGCCTGATGGTGTCCCACGCCGGCTCGATCGACGGCTTCTACTCGATCGTCGTCCTGCTGCCGAGCGACGGGCTGGGGGTGGTCGTGCTCACGAATGCCTCCCAGCACCGCGTGCCTGAGGTGGTCTCGCGCTGGGTCGTCGACCGCTTCCTCAGCCTGCCCGAGATCAACTGGAACGCGCGGGAGAGCGCCCAGCAGGAACGGGCGCGCGAGGAGCGGCGGTCGGCCGAGCTGGCGCGCGAGGCCCAGCGCAGGCTCGGTACAGCCCCCAGTGTGCCGCTGACCGCGCTGGCCGGCCGCTACCGGCACCCGGCGTACGGCGACATCGACGTCGTCGAGGGCGTGGGCGGCCTGGTCGTGACCTTCCACGGCATGACGGGCCCGCTCGAGCACTTCCAGGATGACGTCTTCCTGTTCAAGGTCGAGGGCTGGGGACTGCGCGAGGAGTTCGTCGTCCGCTTCCAGTACGCCGCGGACGGCGCGGTGTCGTCGCTGCTGTCGACCCTGCAGGACGGCCTTCCGCCCGAGGTTTTCCTGCGCCTCGGCAGCATCGCAAGCCCCCCGGCGCCCTGACGAGGAAGGTTCTCGGGATTTCCGGATCGCGATCTTGACGTTTTCTTGTAAATTTGATTGAATATTCAACTAAGAGCTTGCATGGCACGAGACACACGTGACCGGATCCTCAACGCCGCGAGCCGGCTGTTCGGCGAACGGGGCTTCGACGGCACGGCGGTCGCCGAGGTGCTGGCCCTCGCAGGGGTCAGGAGCGGCAGCCTCTACCACTTCTTCGCGAGCAAGGAGGCGCTGGCCGAGGCGGTGGTCGCCCGCTGCGCCGACCGGCTGCGGGAGGCCGTGCTCGACCCCGCCGAGGCGGCCGCCGCTGACCCGGTCGAGCGGGTGTTCGCTCTGGTCGGACTGTGGCGCCGGGGGCTGGAGGCCGGGGCTCCGGGGGCGGCCGACCCGACGGGCCTGCTCGCCGCCGAGCTGGCCGCACGGCGACCGGCGATCGGGCGGCTCGCCGAGGGATACAGCGCGCGGCTCGCGACGCGGGTCCGCGGGTGGCTGGATGCCGCTGGGCCGCGGCTGCCGGCCGGGACCGATCGCGGCGAGCTGGCCGGTTTCGTGCTGACCGTGCTCGAGGGGGCCACGATGCAGAGCCGGGCGGCGGGGTCACTCGAGCCCTTCGATCGGGCGCTCGGCCAGCTCCGGCTGCTGTTCTCGCTGCTGGAGAGCGCAGCCCAGGCTGGCCCCCGGCCGGTCGCGCGCGACGTCGGGGAGCCGGCGGCCACCGTCCGCACGGGCGGCGACCCGGCGGGCTGGCGGGCTTGGTGAAAAGAAGCGGCCCGGGCTTTCGCCCGGGCCGTAATTTGCAATCCGCGCAGCGGATTCCAATCAGTACATGTCCATGTCGCCGCCCATGCCGCCGCCTGGGCCGCCGGACCTCTCCTTCTTCTCCGGGATCTCGCACACCAGCGCTTCGGTGGTGAGCAGCAGCCCGGCGATGGAGGAGGCGTTGAGCAGCGCGTTGCGGGTCACCTTGGCCGGGTCGATGATGCCGGCCTTGACAAGGTCGGTGATCTCGCCCTTGGCCGCATCGTAGCCGATGGCGCCCTTCTTGGCGCGGATCTCGCGGACGATCACCGCCGCCTCCTCGACACCGGTGTTGAGGATGATCTGACGGGTCGGCTCCTCGAGCGCCCGAATCAGGATTCTGGCGCCGGTCTGGACGTCGCCCTTGAGGTCCTTGGTCATCTTCTCGACCTGGTCCATGGCGCGCAGCAGCGCGACGCCGCCGCCGGGCACGATGCCCTCCTCGACCGCCGCCTTGGTGGCGTGCAGCGCGTCCTCGACGCGGGCCTTCTTCTCCTTCATCTCGGTCTCGGTGGCGGCGCCGACCTTGATCTGGGCCACGCCGCCGACCAGCTTCGCCAGCCGCTCCTGCAGCTTCTCACGGTCGTAGTCCGAGGTGGTGTCCTCGATCTGCTTCTTGATCTGCTGGACCCGGCCGAGCACCGCCTCGTGCTTCTTCTTGTCGTCGTCGTCGACCACGATGGTGGTGTCGTCCTTGTTGATGACGATCTTCTTGGCCGACGCCGAGGTCGTCCCACTGCACGTTCTCGAGCTTGATGCCGAGGTCCTCGGAGATCAGCTTGCCGCCGGACAGGATCGCGATGTCCTCGAGCATGGCCTTGCGGCGGTCGCCGAAGCCCGGGCGCCTTCACGGCGGCCACCTGACAGGGTGCCGCGCAGCTTGTTCACGACCAGGGTCGCGAGCGCCTCGCCCTCGACGTCCTCGGCGATGATCAGCAGCGGCTTGCCCTGCTGGGCGATCTTCTCGAGGATCGGCAGCAGGTCCTTCATCGTGGAGATCTTCTTCTCGAAGATCAGGATCTTGGCGTCCTCGAGCACCGTCTCCATGCGCTCCGCGTCGGTCACGAAGTAGGGCGACAGGTAGCCGCGGTCGAACTGCATGCCCTCGACGACCTCGAGGGTCGTGTCGAGGCCCTTGGCCTCCTCGACCGTGATCACGCCGTCCTTGCCGACCTTCTCCATCGCCTCGCGGATGATCTCGCCGATCTCGGTGTCGGCGTTGGCCGAGATGGTGGCGACGTGGGCGATCGCTTCGCCCTCGACCGGGACCGCCATCTTGGCGATCGCCTCGACCGCCTTCTTGGTGGCGAGGTCGATGCCGCGCTTGAGCTCCATCGGGTTGGCGCCGGCGGTGACGTTCTTGATGCCCTCGCGGTAGATGGCCTGGGCGAGCACGGTGGCGGTGGTGGTGCCGTCACCGGCCACGTCCGAGGTCTTGGAGGCGACCTCGCGCACCATCTGGGCGCCCATGTTCTCGAGGTGGTCCGGGAGCTCGATCTCCTTGGCCACCGTCACCCCGTCCTTGGTGATGGTCGGCGACCCGAACTTCTTCTCGAGCACGACGTTGCGGCCCTTGGGGCCGAGCGTCACCTTGACTGCGTTGGCGAGCTTGTTGACGCCCGCCAGGATGTAGCTCCGAGCCTCCTCGGAGTAGACGATCTGCTTGCCTGCCATGGTCGGCCTCCCTTACTTCTCGATGATGGCGAGGATCTCGTCCTCGCGCAGGATGGTGTGCTCTTCGTCGTTGATCTTGATGTCCTGGCCGGAGTACTTGCCGATCAGGACGCGGTCGCCCTTCTTGACACTCATCGGCAGGCGCTTGCCGTCGTCGTCGAGCTTGCCGTCGCCGACCGCGACCACCTCCGCCTCCTGGGGCTTCTCCTTCGCGGTGTCCGGGATGATGATGCCGCCGCGGACCTCTTCGCGCGTCTCGATGCGCTTGACGAGCACCCTGTCACCCAGAGGTTTTACTTTCATCTTGCTCTCTCCTTTCGAGTTATTTTGCGCTTTTGGCACTCGGCGAGCGCGAGTGCCAACGGAGACTATAGGCCCTTCCGGCTCGGCTGTCAACCCCCTTTTTGAAGAATATGAGTGCCTGTGACTAAGATTCTCTTCAGCAAAACCCACGCCAGTTTCTGCGTGCCCAAGGCTCAGATCTCCGGGCCTCGCCTTTCCCCTGACAGTGCGCTATCGTACCCGGCCGAGGCCTTGAGGAGGGCGCCATGCGACACCCGCTCTGGAGTCTGCTCATGATCCTGATGTGCACTGCGACCGCCACGGCCAGTGACCTCGGCAGCTTGCCGGCGGTGACCCCGGATGGCAACGCCGAGCGGTCGAACATCCCCGCCGTCTACCGCTGGGACCTGTCGGCCCTCTACCCGGACGAGGCGAGCTGGGCGAAGGACGTCGCTGCCGCCCAGGCGGAGCTCGCGAGCCTCGCCACCTTGCACCCGCGGCTTGCCGATCCGGCGACCCTCGCCGCCTACCTCGGCCGTTACTACGACCTCGAGCTCGCCGGTAACCGGCTCAACCTGTACGCCAACCTCTCGCAGAACACCGACACCACCGACCAGCAGGCGATCGCCCGCCAGCAGCAGGGCCTGGCGCTGACCGCCGACATCATGAACGAGGGCACGGTGCTGCGCGGCGCGGTGCTGGCGCTGCCGGCGGACGAGATGGCGGCGGCCTATGCCGCGGCTCCGGAGCTCGAGCGCTTCCGGCCGGCGATCGACAGCCTGCGCCGGCGGGCGGGCCGGGTGCTGGACGCCGAGGCCGAGCGGGTGCTGGCGCTGGCCGGCGACAACCTGTGGGCCGCCATCGACCTCAACGAGCTGCCGTCGCCGATCGAGCGCGCCTACCAGTCGGTGCTCTCGGAGTTGCCGCTGCCGTCGATCGTCGACGAGCAGGGCAACACCGTCGGCCTGACCCTGGCGAATTACGGGCTCTTCCGGGCCTCAGCGGACCGCCGGGTGCGCCGGGACGCGGTGCAGGGCCTGCTCGGCTCGCTCAAGGGCTTCGAGAACACCTTCGCGGCGACCCTCGCCGGCCAGGCCCAGCTTGACGTGCTGTTCGCCCGGGCGCGGCGCTACGACACCGCGCTCGAGGCCTACCTCGACAAGGACGAGGTCGACCCGGCCGTCTATCGCAACCTCGTCGCGACGGTCCGCGCTCACGCGCCGGCGCTCCACCGCTACGTCGAGCTGCGCAAGCGAGCGCTCGGCCTCGACGAGGTCCACCTCTACGACCTCTACATCCCGATGGTCGAGGGCGTCGAGCGGCAGTTCACGTACCCGGAGGGCGCCCGGGCCATCCTGGAGTCGATGGCCCCGCTCGGCCCGGACTACGTGGCGATGGCCCGCCAGGTCATCGATCCGGCCAACGGCGCGATCGACGTCTATCCGTCCAAGCGCAAGGACAGCGGCGCCTTCTCGAGCTCGGTCTACGGGGTTCACCCGTTCATCAAGATGAACTACATGGACCGCTACGACGACGTGTCGACGCTGACCCACGAGCTCGGCCACGCCCTCCACAGCCAGCTCTCGGCCGCCAACCAGCCCTACCTGACGTCGCGCTACACGATGCTCCTGGCCGAGATCGCGTCGACCTGCAACGAGATGCTGCTGTCCCGCTACATGCTGGACCACGCCGCATCGGACGCCGAGCGGGCGTGGCTGCTGTCCGAGCTCGCCGAGTCGGTCCGCACCACCATCTACCGCCAGACCATGTTCGCCGAGTTCGAGCTCAGGCTGCACGAGCTCGCAGAGGCGGGCGAGCCGATCACCGCCAGCCGGCTCAACGAGGTCTATGCCGGCCTGATTCGCGACTACTACGGGCCCGGCTTCACGATCGACCCCAATGACGGCGTCGAGTGGGCCTACATCCCGCACTTCTACTACAAGTACTACGTGTACTCGTACGCCACCGGGCTCGCCTCCGGCATTTCGATCGCCGAGCGGGTCGCCGCCGGCGAGCCGGGCGCGAGAGAGGCCTACCTCGAGATGTTGAAGGCCGGCAACTCGAGACCGCCGGTCGAGCTCCTGCAGGGGGCAGGCGTCGATCTGACGACCCCGCAGCCGATCGCCGCCGCCCTCGAGTTCTTCGAGCGCACGGTTGCGGAGCTCGAGAAGCTGGTCGCAGCCAACGAGTGACGGGACGCGCGTTGCGACGAGGTTTCTTCGCGCCGTGCCGATCGAGCGATCAGCTATCGCCGACTGACCCTGGGCAATCCTCGACTGCCACGACGTGCAGGTGAACGCGGTCGTCGACCTGCGTGCGGGCGGCGAAGGCGTCCTGCGCGGGCTGCTCGATGGTGGCCGGGCTGTCGGCGGCGAGAACGAGCCGGAACCGGTTGAAGCCGCGCCGGTCGCGTTCACACACCCCTGCCTCCACCGCCGCCGCCACCAGCGAGGGCAAGGGCTGCGTGGCAGCCGCCGGGACGACGTAGACCAGCAGCCGGCCGCCGGCATCGAGCCGCGTCACCTCGACATCGAGGCCGGGCACGAGGTGGCTGCGGTCGACCCGGATCGCCCGCAGGATCTCCTCCGGGCAGCCGCAGCCGAGGACGTCGCGCACGAAGCGGGCGAGGGCGGAGGGCTCCACACGCCAAGTGTACGGGACCGGCCTCGCCGATGCGAGCCGGGAATCAGTACTCGGCGCGCCCGCCGACCCGCGCTTTCGGGACGCACGCCCTTGGGAGGCGGGCCGTCCGGTTCTCGGACCGCGCAGGCTCGCTGCCCCGCCCGAGCTCAGCTCTCGGCCATCCGCTTGAGACGGTATGTGAGGAACCCGACGCCCATCAGGAGGAGGCCGAGGACGATCAGGGCGAGCGGCCAGCCCATGCTGTCGGAGAAGTACTCGCCGGTGATCTTGGCCAGGTAGGCGCCGAGGAAGAGCGATCCGAAGGTCAGCAGCGCCTTGCTTCTGACGTGAACGCTGAGGTAGAGCACGCCGAAGGCGAGGCCCGGGAAGACAAGCTCCCAGAAGGTGCTCTGGCTCGGCTTCCAGCCGCCCAGGGCGAGCGCCGAGCCGAGGAATGCGAGCGAGCCGAAGGCGTAGAGCGGTCCCGACAGCCCGTCGCGCTCAGTGCCCGAGAAGGCCCATCCGAGCACCATGAAGGCGAGTCCCGCCGTGAGGATCCGGTACTCGAAGAACTCCTTGCCGGCGAAGCGGGGGTCTGGCCCGACCATGAAGCCGCTGATCGCGAAGAATGCCCAGGTGGCGAAGACGATCGCGTAGACGAGTAGGCTTGACGACCGGAAGAGACGATAGACGGCGAGGAAGGCGCCCGTCAGGACGAGGGCCATCAGGCTCTGGAGGCTGAGCCTCTCGGGGTCGAGGCCGGCCTCGTCGAGGGTCACCGCCATGCCGAGCGGCAGCAGCAGGGCTGCGATCAGGAAGAACGCCGGGCCGGCGGCACCGAGCCGGCCGTGCCAGCTCAGCAGGACCCCGGTGGTGAAGGCGGCGAGGCCGGCGCCGAGGGTGACCACCACGTGCATGATCGGGCCGAGGTCGTCCCAGACCTGGGCGATGAAGGCCACGATCCCGATGAAGATCACGCCGCCGCCGACGAAGTAGAGGAGTCTCGAGTAGCGGCCGCTTCGTGCCGCGACCTCGGCCGCGGGTGTGTCGGCGACCTCCCGAACCGCGGCCACAAGCTCGGCCTCGGTGAGCTCGCCGGCGGCCGCCAGGTCACGCACCGCCTGGAGCAGCGTCATCTTGTCCACTGCGCCTCCTCGACGATCCAGCCCAGGAAGTTGAACATGTACGCGTAGCCCGCGTCCGACCCCACCTCCAGATCGAGCTTGCGCGACCAACCGTCTTGCTGCAGGTACCAGGTCTGGTAGTCGGTCGAGGAGAGGATCGGGAAGAAGAACTCGCTCCGGCGCCCGTGAATGATCTCGAAGCCGTCCGGCGACCGCGGACTGCCGTCGAGCCTGAGCCTGGCGGCGGCGTCGAACGAGATCAGCTCGCTGCTGTTGGCGGCGACGTGGTGGACGTAGAGCTTCCTCGGCCAGTTGGCGCCGGGCGGCGTGTAGCCCGGCGGGTCGACCTTCTGCACCTCCAGCCGGCCGTCGACGACCAGGTAGCGCTCGTCACCGTACGGCGATCCGACCAGGTAGAGGAAGTCGTACTGCGGCGGGTCAAACGACGAGAGCAGGCGCGGCAGGTAGATCGCACCGGCCACGAACACGATCATCAGCACCGGAATGGCGAGCCCGATCATGAGCGCGACGTCCTTGGTCCTCGCCGATGACATTCTGCAACTCCCTGGCGGGGCGGCGTGCCGGTCGTTGATCCATCATCCCCGAGGCGACGCCGCGCCGCAACCCCGGCCCGCCGGTCGGGCTGGCTGAATCTCCAATCGTCGATTCGGTCTTTGACATCGACCGGAGGAAACCTCCTTCTCTGTCGATGACCGCAGCCGCTCCGCGGCGCGGATCCAGCGGAGGGGAGGCCCGATGGACAGCTCACCCGACAGCAGCGTGGTGCCACTCGGCGGGAACGACCCGGACGGACGGTGCCGGTGGATCGACGGTGGCGGCCACGAGTGGCTGCTTGCCCGCCAGGGCGGGTCGCTGATCGTCGAGCGCCCGCAGACCGGGGAGTCGGTCGTGGTCCGCTTCCCGGACCTCGCCGCGGAAGCGCTCGACGGGCCGCCGGCCGAGGTCTGGGTCCTGTTCTGCGCCGCCGACGGCCACCTCTTCCACTGCAGCATCTGCCACGAGGCGGAGGTCATCGAGTTCTCGAGGTCGGCGCGGCCGAAGGTCGAGCTGCCCGGTCCGAACCGGCGTCGCGGCTGCTCGTGTGAAGCCGGCCGGCCCGACGGTTGCTGAGAGGACGCCCTGAAGGAGGTTGTTGCGATGCTGAGCGCTGTTCGCATCCACTCGCTGGTCCGGATGGTGATCGCCGTCGCCGCGTCGGCGGCCGCCGCCGGCCTCGTCGCGGCGCACGAGCCCGGCCTCGCGGCGGTGGCGCCGCTGTCGGCGGGCCCGACCGTTCGGGCCGAGGCGCCGGCGGACCGGAAGGTCGGCATGACGCCGGATCCCGTCTACGTCGTCGCCGGGCTGCGGATCCTGCAGTCCGGCCAGTGGCGGCCGGTGCCCGACCAGCTGCCGAGGGAGGTGCCCGTGGAGCTCGCGGTCGAGGTGCGCAATCTCGGCACGGCCGGCACCGCGGTGCTGACCGCGGCGGCCGAGGTGTGGCCTCTGGACGAGAGCGAGGCGGTTCATGTCATGTCCGGCGCGGCGACCGTCGTCCTGGCGCCCGGCGCCGCCCACTTCCTCCAGCTCTGGCCGCCGTGGCGGCCGCTCTCCCACGGCTCGTACCGGATCTTCGGCACGGCCGCCGAGGGTGGCCTCGCGATCGGCAGCTTTTCCGAGACCGTGCAGGTGCTCGGCGGCACGGCGGTCTGCCCGGTTCCGGGCGTGAACCTTCCCTGAAGCAAGGAGGACGACATGGTGCGTTCGGGATTGCGACTGCCAAGTGTCCGCTGGGGCTCGATCGTGTGCGGGCTGGCAGCTCTCGCAGCAGCGATGCCCACCGCTGCGCGGGCCAGCGACGAGGTGGCTCACGAGGCGCGCGGCCACGAGCGCAGCGGGTACAGCCTGTCGAGCTACGAGAACATCAACCTTGCCAACGGCAATCTGAGCTTCCGGGTCCCACTGTGGACCGTGCACACGGACGGCGGCCTCGCCTTCGAGCTCGCGCTGCGGCACGACTCGAAGGTCTGGCACACCCATCGCTACTGCACGGTGGTGCCCGACGGGTACGAGGGCTGCGAAGGGGCCGGAGGTGCGATCCTCGAGGCCCAGATCGCCTACGGCGTCGAGGCGTACGGTTTCGGCTGGGACCTGCGGCCCCCGCGCATCGTGCCGGCGAGGACCTTGCCGAATACGCGCCAGACCGCGTACCTGGACGCCACCGGCGCCCGGCACGGCGTCAGCGGCACGCCGCCCTGGCTCGTGGGAGATGGCCAGGACGGGGAGGTCGATGGGGAGTGGGCAGTGGGCGACCGCTTCTACACCAGGGACGGAAGCAATCACCGGTTCACGGTGACCCAGGTGGACGGCGCCGGACGGGCCCTGCGGATCGAGATGGAGGATGGCGACGGCAACCTCTACGTCTTCGCGCACGTGGTGCCGATCAGCTGCGACTCCAGCCGGCGCGTCCTGAAGACCGACCTGGACCTGTCCTACATCAACTTTCGGGTGGAGACCGCGGGCCTCTACCTGAGCGAGATCCAGCGCGGCCCGTGGCGGGCGTCCGGGCCGGCGAATCGGATCAGCTTCGAGTATGCCGCTCCCTCCGCCCCGTGGATGTCGGCCTGCAGCCCGAATCGCCCATGGCTGTTGCGGCGGGTGACCGCGAGCGGCGAGGTGCCTCGGTCGGTCGAGATCAGCTACAACCCCGGCACCGGGAGGATCGCGCGGGTGCTGGTCCCTGCCTTCAACCCGGTGCTCGGCGACAACCAACCTTCGGCGGACCGAGAGGAGATCCGCTTCACCCTCGACAGCCGGAGCTTCGAGCAGCGCAACGCCGCGCATGTGATCGACTTCACGGCCGCCCACCTGACCGAGATGCGCTTCCCCGATGGTGCGTCCTTCCGCTTCGACGAGCTGCTGCTCTCGGGCGAGGAGCCGCTGTCCGACGTCGTGCTGCCGTCGGGCGGTTGGGTCGAGTACGGCCGGGGGCCCTACCCGGTCGGGCGCGGCCGCTGCGAGAACGCGCCGGGGGAGGACGACGGCTGCCGCTTCTGGCTGACCTGCGGCGCCGCCGTGCCGCGGATCGGCGGAACCCACTCCACCAACCTTGCGAGCGAGGGAGTGACCAGCCGGACCCTCAGCTACCTGGACGCTGCCACCGAAGGCGGCCAGCCGCGCCGGGAGACGACCTGGTTCCAGCAGGGGCTGAACTGCGCGGTCAGCCCGCACTTCGCGAGGCCGAGCGAGCTCCGGCCGTGGCCGTACGATTTCGACTGGGCCCTGCGTGACGCGGAGGGGCTCACTCACCCCGAGTACCTGTGGACGGTCGTGTACACGGCCGGTGGGGCGGCAGGGCCGGGTTCACAGGGTGTGGCGGAGATCCATCGCTTCCACCCGCTGACCCGCGAAGAGTTCTCGGTCGACGTGCTGGCGGGCGACAGCGAGGAGCTCGCCGCGCTGACCTTGTGGGCGTTGATCGGCGTCGAGGACCTGACCGGGCCCCAGCTGCGGGTCCTCCGCCACACCGAGATCGCCCGCGAGCTCAAGTACGGGCTCGACTACCCATCGATCGTCTTCGGCGACGACCGCTACACCTACATTCGCGAGCGGCGGGTGCTCACCGACGAGGCGAGCGGGGACTCGACCGTCGCCGATGTCGAAAGCTGCTCGCCGCCGGTGTTCGCCGACCCGGCGGGGCCGCCGATCGTTACCGTCGACTGCGCCGAGCTCCGTGAGACGGTGAGCGTCGACAGCTACCTCAACCCCTTTCTGCGCACGCTGTCGTCGCTGCGCTCCACCCCCGGCGCCGAGCTGTCCAGGACCTGGGAGACGAGCTACCGGGCGTGGGACGCCGAGACGAGCTGGTTTCTCCACCGCGACACCGACGTCCGGGTCTGCGAAGGCGGGGCGTGCTCGTATCGGACGCGCGCCTGGCTCAACCTGTCCCAGTCCGGCTCCCGGAAGTGGTTCGTTCCGCAGGTCGAGGTGCGCAACCCGGGCGCCGGCGGGGGCTGCACTGCTGACTGCGTCCGCGAGACATCGGGTTACGACGCGCTCGGCAACCGCGAGCTCACCACCGTCGACGGCGGCTACGGCACGGGCTTTGGCGCGCTCGCCCTGACCACCCGCACCGGCTACCGCCACGGCCGGCCGGTGCGGCGCCAGCTCGAGAGCGGCGGCGCACCCCTCCTGCGCTGGCAGCGCGAGGTCGACGCGGGCACCGGCCTCGTGCGCTGGCACATGGGTGGCAAGGGCAGCGGCTTCGCGTACGGCTACGACGCCACGGGCCGGCTGACGGAGCTCGCTCCCGTGGAGGGCGACCTGGTCGGCGGCGAGTGGCGGCTCGAGCTGCCGCGGTCGGTGGACGGCGCGACCATGGCCGGCAGCCACCTCGATCGGGTGCTGCCGGAGGCCTCGCAGCTGCTCCGGCACGAGCTCCACGACAGCGCGTACGATCTGGTCTCCGTCGGCGGGGGCCGCCGGCTGGAGGCCGTCTGGATTGATCCCGATCCGAGCGCGGCGGTCGACTTCGACGGTTTGGGACGGCTCACGAGACAGCAGGAGCGCTATCCATCGGGCTCCGGCGTGCGCACCCGGCTCTCGCTCGACCTCTATCGGGACGGCGTCGACCCCTGCGGCACCGGTCAGGGCACAGGGCTCGCGCACACCTCGCGAATCGCGCTTGCGAGCGAGTGGCGGGACGACGCCGAGTGGTCGAGCTGCACCGACCTCGACTGGACGGAGACCCGCTACGATCCAGCCGGCCGACCGGCGATCGTCAGGCTGCCGGACGGCAGCGAGTTCTTTCTCGGCTACGTCGGCGACAGCCAGCGGACGGTCCTGCGCTCGGTCGCGACCGACCCCGCGGGCGGTCAGCAGTGGCTCGCGACCGTCACCCTCGAGGACGGTCTCGGACGCCTGCGGGCCCTCGACGAGGAGATCGCGCCGGGGACCCCGGTCTCGGCGGACTACGGCTACGACCACGGGGACCGGCTGGTGTCGGCGCGGCTCTGGGAAGGGGAGCCCGGCGCGTCCGCCTCGCAGAGCCGGAGCTGGAGCTACTCGGCGGGGGGCTTCCTGACCGCCGCGGCCGAGCCCGAGCGCTCGACGAGCTACCTGGGGTGGGATGCCCTCGGCAACCTGCGGTCCAGCCGCACCGCGGGCACGACCGCGACGATCGGGTACGACGCCTTCGGGCGCCGCAGCTCGACGACGGTGGGCGGGCTGCCGGCGGCCTCGTGGCTGTGGGGCGACGCGCGCCCGGGCGCGCCTGCCCCGATCGGCGATCCCGACTACGGCGCGATCGTCGAGGCGACCCAGCACAACCGATTCGGGTCGCAGGACGTGCCCGTCACCACCGCGTGGAGCCGCGGCGGGCCAGGCGGCCGGATCGATGCGCGCACGGTCGCCATCGGCGGCGTCGGTTCGGCCGGCGACCGCCTCTCCCTGAGCTACGCCTATGACCGCTGGGGGAATCCAAGCCGCATCGACCATCCTCAGTGGAGCGCCTGGCCGCCGAGCTGCCAGGAGCTGCTCCACGAGGAGCGGTCGAGCGAGGGCGGCTGGCTCCACTCGGCGGACGCGCGGCTGGCAGGGGCCACGACGGCGGCGGCCGGGGCGGTTCGCTCCTACCACGCCACCGGGCGCGTGGCGAGGACCGAGTACCGGTCCGAGGGCGACACCTACGGGTGGCTCGCGGAGATCGCGGATCTGAGCGGCATGGCGCGGCCGCGGAAGCTGGAGCTGTGGTGGGCGGAAAGCCCGACCGAAACCGAGCAGCGGTGGGTGGAAGGCGTCTTCGCCTACGACGGGGCGGGCAACGTCAAGCGGATCGGCACGCGCCGCTTCGCCTATGATGGGCTGGACCGACTGGTGGCCTACCACGAGGGGGGATCGCCCGTGGAGACCTACGCCTGGGACCGCTGGGGCAACCTGACCGAGCTGGTGAACACCGACACCGGGCACGGCGGCGGCTTCACATTGCGCCTCGGGGGCGCCGCCAACGACAACCGGCCTGAGCTGCTGACAGTGCCCGGGGCCGGGAGCGCCTCGCTGGGATGGAGCACGCGCGGCAACCTCACCGCGCTGCCCGCGCTCGGGCCTCTGCGGGCCAAGCAGCTCACCTTCTCCAACGAGGACCGGCTGCTCGTTTCGGTGGACTCGTCCTCGGGCACCAGATGGCGCCATGCTTACGACGCGGCCGGCGAGCGGGTCGCCTCCTGGCGCCGCAGCGGCGCCGGCCAGCTCGCCGAGCTGCGCCTTTTTGTTCGCGACGAGGCAGGGTCGGTGCTATCGGAGTGGAGCCTGCTGCCCGGCAACGATTTCGGGCCGGCCCGCGACTACCTTTATGCCGGCGACCAGGTGGTGGCGCAGCTCGACTGGACCGACGGAAGTCCGCTGCCGCGCTTCCTCGCGCACGATCACCTCGGAAGCACGAGGATCCTCATCGCACCTGACGCCACGATCACCGACCGGCTCGAGTACGAGCCCTTCGGGGGCTTCCGGAGCGGTGGGCCGGTTCCGGGCGTGGATCATCTCTACACCGGCCATGAGCGCGACCTCGGCACGACCTCCTCCGAGCTCGACTACATGCACGCGCGCTACTACAGCCCGGCGCTCGCCCGCTTCGTGAGCGTCGACGCAGTCGGCGGCGACCCCTCCTCGTCCCAGTCCTGGAACCGCTACAGCTACACGCGCGGCAACCCCCTCCGCGCGGTGGACCCCACCGGCCTCTACGAGGAAGACGTCCACCGTCTGCTGACCCACTACCTGACACTGCAGGCTGGCCGCTCCCCGGCATCGGCTAGGGCGATCGCTCAGGCGAACCAGGCGGTGGACGAAGAGCGTCCGGCGACACCGCTCGACAAGGGGAGCTTCGGGCCTCACTTCATGTCGCTGGCAAGCGCCGTCGATTTGGCCCTACAGTCGTCGGGAGACGCCGCGCTGGGCGCGGCGCTGCACAGCGTCCAGGACGCTTTCGCCCATGAGGGGTATGGGTATCCACTCGGACACGCACGTGACAACGTGGCGGGACACAGCCCGGATGACCCGGCGAACGATCCGGCGAAGGCGATGCGCATGGCCGAGATGACCTTTGAGCTCCTCGGAGGGGATTCCACAAGCCTCGACAAGGGCTTTCTGGAGATGCTGTTCCGGACCGCGTCGGAAGCCGACAGGAAGAAGATGCTCGACGAGGCAATCAACGGTCCGGATCCGGACGGCGTGCTGTTCACGGTGACCAGGGGCGCCCACATGAAGATGATCGCCGATTACTACCGGGAACAAGGCTACGAAGTCCGCATTGATGGCGTGCCCTATTACGGGAATTGACGTGATCGCCAATCGCTGTGCCACCTGGGGATCGCGCTCGGGGGGAGTCATGAAGGAATACCTCGCCCTAATCGTCGTGCTCACCGGTACGGCCGCGGTGTCGGGTGAACAGCCCCAGTCGCTGATCGAGAGAGTCTTCGTACTCGATCCCACCGCCACCCGGTGCGAAAACTGTCCTGGAGGCGACGTGCCCAAGGAGATTCAGCAGATCGTGTCCGCAGCCGACATCGGCGCGTACGGCATGTGGATCAAGCGGAGCTTCGACCTGAATGAGGTGTGGTGGGATGCGCGTCTCAATCGTGGCGACGCGACGCGGATCTACAACCACTTCGACATGGACACCGACGGAGGTGTGCGCTTCCAAGGCCGCGGGTTTCGAATTGAATTCGAGAAGTTCGACTGTTGGATCTGGGACTGCTACAAGCCGCGAATGTGGCGGATCGACGACTCGGGGATCCGGCGCTGGAAGCGGAAGGTCCCGTTCGCCCGGGCGCCCGTCGAGCCGTTCGTGGTCGGTGACTACGTGCTCTACGTCGGAGGGTTCACGAGCGTCGAGGAACTGGTGATCGTGGACGTCGACACCGGGCGGGTGGTCGAGACCTTCGCGCCGGCGGGAGAGGAACGAGGATTCTGGGACTCCGCCCTCATGTTGTTCCCGTCCTTCTATCGAGACGGCTACATCTACCTCAAGGGGACAAGTCACAACCAGCTCGACCCTGTGACACGAAAGCCCATCAGCGAGACTCCCGCGAAGACCTACGTCTTGAAGGTGCGGTTCTGAGACGACGGAGAGAGGATGCAGACGAGATCGCAGCACTGTGTGGTCCTCGCGGCGTTGGTCGGCGTTCTTGCTCTGGCTTCGGTTGCGTCAGCGCTGTTCGCCGCGCAGGGCGGGTTTGGAGCGGGTCATGGGAGATTCGATCAGGCGCTGTTCTTTTTCGGACTGCCGTGGCTGTTGATCCCGTGGCCGAGTCGCTGTGGCTCGGCGATTACGTGATGATCGTGCTGGTGCCGCTCGTGTGCAACCTGGTCGTCGTCCTCGTGCTCTGGGCTCTGCTCAAGCGGCGGCGATGAAAAACGAACCGCTCGCCAACGTAGACGCGCGAGATCGGCAGCCAAGATGGGTGCCCTACAAGGCGGTGTTGTAGCGCAGCCATCCTGGCTGCATCTGGCGACGAGGCTGGGACTCCACGAGAAAACCCAGCGCCCCAACGAACGCCTCGCGAAAAGAAATCCGCCCCGGGAAGGCCCGGGGCGGTGGATGTTGTAGCGCAGGCTTGCTCGCGGCCTCCGGCCGCGGCGACGCGGCGCCAGAAACGAGTGGCCGATGGCCGTCTCTTCCCTCCCACCCCCGGCCTCGGCCACACGTCGTTTCCGACGCCGGGTTCACAGCCTGCGTTCTTGCGTCTCGATCAGGGTGCGATGTGCAGCCAGAATGGCTGCGCTTCAAGGAAACCGCCCCGGGAAGGCCCCGGGGCGGTGGATGTTGTAGCGCAGGCTTCCAGCCTGCTTATTAGCGCAGGCATCCTGCCTGCATCCGGCTAGGGCACGGTGTTCGACCAGGCGCTCGTGTCGCCTGACTCGAAGCCATCCGCGAACGGCATCGCGCTCAGGGTCTCGAACGAGAACACCGTCGAGGTGCCGCCGGGTCCGCATGCGTTCTCCGACGTCACCCGCCAGTAGTAGGTCGTCGCGCTTTCGAGGTCGGTCGTTGGCGTGTAGGTCGTCACGAGGATCCCAGTCTCGGAGATCGCCGGGCTCGTGAAGGCCGCGTCATCGTCGACCTCGATGGCGTAGCTCTCGGCGCCCGCCGCCGCGGCCCACTCGAAGACCGGGCGGAGCGGCTGGTCGGTCGCGCCGTTGGCCGGCGCCGTCAGGGTCGGCGCGGCCGCCGCAGCGATCACGTCGAGCGTGACCTGGACGCTGTGCCCCGAGCTGCCGGAGGCGGAGCCGTCGATGGCGATGATGTAGCTACCTGCGCCGACTCCGCCGGTGTTGCCGATGGTCAGCAGGCTGCTGCCGGGCGGCGTCACCGGGTTGGGCGAGAAGCCAGCGGATGTTCCGGCCGGGTTGCCGCTCGCCGCCAGGGTGACCTGGTTCGCAAAGCCGCCGATGGCACCGACGTTGACGGTGTACTCGGCGTTGTCACCCGCGCAGATCTGCACCAGGTCAGGGTCTGCGCCGAGGGTGAAGTCCGGGGCTGCGGGCACGCACGACTGGACGACGACGTCATCGACGTACCAGCCCTCGCGGCTGACCGACGTGTCCGAGCCGATCCGGAAGCGGAATTGAGCGGTCTGGCCGGCGTAGGCGTCGATGTCGACCACGGCCTTCTTCCACAGGGTCGCCGGTGCGCCGAGATCGTCGCACCAGCCGTCGAGGTTTCCGAGGCCGGTGACCGGCCCATCGTACGGGTCGGTGAGCATGAGCGCGTTCGGCAGGTGCGTCCACGTGGTCCCGCCGTTGGTGGAGATCTCGACCAGACCGCCGTCGTAGCAGCCGCCCGTCCGATCCTCCATCAGCTGCCAGTTCCAGAACTGGAGAGTCAGCGGGCTGCTCCCCACGGGCAACACCACCGCCGGCGAGACCAGGCGCTGGTCGCTGGATGTCGCCGGGTCGTTGGCATGGAACGAGTTGGCCGGGCTGTACGCTCGCGCCGTCGAGAGAGCCCAGCTGTCGCCGGTTCCGCTGTGAGTCCAGCCGGGTGCGCCGGACTCGAAGTCGTCGAAGAACTCCTGCCACGGGATGGTGCCGATGCCGCAGTCGCCAGGCATCGCCTCGGTGATGAACGAGCGGGCCGCGGACCACGCGCCGTTGCCGCAGGTGTTGGTGGCGCGGACGCGCCACCAGTGCTCGGTGTTGGTCGCGAGATCGCTGTCCGGAGTGAAGGTGGTGCCGGCGATGCCGCTCTCGTCGAGCACGAGGTTGACGAAGCCGGAGTCGGTGGCGACCTGGAGCTGGTAGGTGCCGCCCTGGCTCGCGACGGCCCACTCGAAGGTCGGCCGCGCCGGCTGGTTGGTCGCACCGTTGGCCGGGGAGACCAGCGTCACCACTCCGGGCGTGGCGTTGAACAGGTCGAGCCCGACCGAGCGGTTCTTGACGCCGGTGGTCGAGGTGGCGCTGATGTTGATCGAGTAGCTGCCTGGCGCGCCGGCGCCGGTCGACCCGATGGTCATCACCGAGCTGCCGGCCGGGATCACCGGGTTCACCGAGAAGCCGACCGTCGTGCCCGCGGGGTTGCCGGTGGCGCCGAGGGTGACCGGGTCGTCAAAGCCGAGGATCGAGCCGATCGCGACGGTGTAGGTCGCGCTGGTCGGCGCGCACACCGCAACGCTGTCGGGGTCGACGTCGAGCGTGAAGTCGGCCTGCTCGGCGCAGTTGTAGCAGATCAACGCGAAGTTCTGGTCGGTGGTGTCGCCGGTGTAGTAGACGCCGTCGCCGACGATCGCGGTGGCGTTAATGGTGATCACCGCGTCGCCGCCCGGGCTCTGCACGAACGACGTTCTCGACGTTGTTCTTGATGTCGGCGGTGCCGCCGGTGGTCGACCAGCCGCCCGAGAAGACGTTGCCGCGGTAGGTGTTGCCGTTGGTCTGCACGGTCAGGTCGAGGTTGTTGACCAGGGCCGGGTTCGCCCCGACCGCGCCCGGCGCATCGGCCCACACCAGGGTCACCCGGAGGGGCTTGGTCGGGTCCGGCACGCCGACCGCGATCACCTGGCTCTCGCCGGTGTTGTTGAAGATGAGCTGCTGGTCCTTGTAGACCATGTTGGCGCCGTTGTTGACGACGTTGGTCAGGTGCACGCGGCCCCAGCCCTCGTTGAAGTTGGGCCGGTCGGCCGCGCCCATCTCGACCGTGCCGTTGATCAGCAGCGCCTTGGCCATGGCCGCGGAGGGGTCGGCGCCACCGTTGAAGGAGCGCCACCACTCGGTCACCAGCGCCACCGAGCCCGAGATGTGGGGCGCGGCCATGCTGGTCCCCGAGCAGTAGGCGTACATGTTGTTGGTGCCGGCGATCGGGGTCGAGCAGGAGCCGCCGGTGTCGTTGCGGCTCGAGGCGATCTGATCGCCCGGCGCGGTGATGTCCGGCTTGATCCGGCCGTCGACCGCCGGGCCGCGGCTGGAGAAGGACGAGATCGTGTCGATGCTGCCGACGCGGTAGTTCGACGACGACGCCACGGTGATGATGTTCTTGGCCTCCTTGGGCGAGGTCAGGGTCATCGAGCCCGGCCCCGAGTTCCCAGCCGAGAAGACCTGGATGTAAGGCTCGGCCACCGTCGCGGTGTCGAAGTTGCCGTCATGGACCATGATGTCGTGGGTCCGTTCCGAGGCCTGGTAGCCGTGGGCCGTGCCCTCGCCGGTGGTCCAGGACTGGTTGCCGCCGACGGCCCCTCCGAGGACGGCCCACTTGCTGTGCTCCTGCCAGCCGCCGGCCGGCGGCCACGGACCGCCGTTGTCCACCGAGTTCTGGGCGAAGAAGCTCACACCAGGGGCAATGCCAAAGCCGTACTTGAAGCCCTGCGGGTCGGCGTAACCGGCGGTCGCGTCGCCGCCGACGATTCCGGACACGTGGGTACCGTGGCCGCCGCCGCAGTCGTTGCCGGGCTCGCCTGCGACCGGCGTGCAACCCGGGTAGTCGTGGCCGCCGACAATGTGGGTGTTGAGATCGGGGTGCTGGTAGTCGACGCCGGTGTCGGTGATCGACCAGATCACGCCCGAGCCGTCGAAGCCGACGGTGTTGAGCCAGGCCTGGTAGCCGACGAAGGGCACGCCGGCGGTGTAGTTCCCGGCCACGATCTGGGAGGACATCTCGTCGTCGAGGATCGGCTGCGGGCTCTGGTAGCCGAGCCACAGCACCGGAGGCATCCTGGCGATGTCCTCGAGGTGGTTGGCACCGACCTCGATGATGGCGTTGTAGAACGCCTTGTCCGGCTGCGACGGGTAGGTCTCGAGCACCACCGCTCCGAACTTCTCGAACTCCTCGACAACCGTTTCCAACCAGCCCTCGTCGTAGAACATCACGTCGACGTTGCTGATGTTGCCGCCGCGGCCCTCGAGGCTCGAGTTGATCTTGTAGGCTGGGTGGAACGGGCCCTGCCAGCGCACGAACGGCAGCGCCTCGAGGCCGGCCATGGTCGCCGGGTCGCTCCACACCAGGTAGGCGTTGTGCGGGTAGTACTGGAGGAGGCGGATGCCGGCGTCGGTGAGCTCGCTGATCCACTCGTCGCGCACCGGCCCGATCAGCTGCAGGAGCTGGAGGCCCGGCCGGTCGCCGCTGGCGCGCAGGCCGGCGGGGATGGCGGGTTCGCCGTCGAGGATCGGGTCGAAGACGTAGCCTTGGACCTGGACGGTCATAGCGCCCTCGACCTCGGTGAATGGAACGCCCGCCGCCTCGATGCTTGCGAGCGCGGCGTCGTCAACGACCAGCCAGCGGAAGCTGCCGTAGTCGAGGTCGTGCATCGGCTGGACGCCGAGGCCGTACACCGCGCCGGCGTCGGCGGCCGGGATCCGCAGCGCGTGGGTGGCGGCCGGCGCGGCCAGCGCCACCGCGGCGCCGAGCGCTGCGACCACGAATGCAACGCACAGCGTGCAGAAGACGTGACGGGATGTGCTCATGATTCCTCCACCTCCCTGGAGTGCTGCAGCCGGGACCTGCATGGCCCGGATGCTGGCCTGGATCTTAGCGGATTCGAAGCGTCAACAACAGATTTGGGCGATCAGCTCGCGGATCAGCTCGGCGCCGCGCCGCAGGCTGGAGATCGGCAGCGACTCGTCCGGGCGGTGGGCCTGCTCGAGCTCGCCGGGCCCGCAGATCACCGACCGGATGCCGGCGGACTCGAGCTGGCCGCCGTCGGTGGCAAACGGCGCCCCGCGCAGGTGCCGGCAGCCGCTGAGCTCAGCCAGCGTCCGCGCGAGGCGGCCGTCGGCCGGTGACGACATCGCGGGCGTGACCTCGCGCTCGACGAGGCTGAGCTCGGCGGCCGGGAAGCGGCGGCGGGCGGCCCCTGTCATCCGGAGCTCGACCTCGCGGATGAGCAGCTCCGGATCGTCGCCGGGCAGAGGCCGCAGGCCGATCGTCAGCTCGCAGCGGTCGGCGATCATGTTGTCCGCAGTGCCGCCCGTGATGAGGCCGAGGTTGATCGCGGCCGCCGGGAACTCCGGGAACAGCCGCCGGCCTTCCGGTGTCGTCCGCCCGAGCAGGTCCTGCTCCATGGCGTTGAGCTCGGCGGCGGCCTCGGCCATGGCCGCGATCGCATTGGTGCCGAGGTCGGGCCGGCTGGAGTGGCCGCCGCGGCCGTCGATCCGGACGGTGAGGCGGACGTGGCCCTTGTGGGCGATGAAGACCTCGAAGCCGGTCGGCTCGCCGATCAGGCACTCGCCGGGCAGCGGGAGCTCGCCGAGTAGCCTGCGCAGGTGCGGGGCGAGCCGCGCCGCGCCGAGGCAGCCCATCTCCTCGTCGCAGGTGAAGATCAGCACCAGGGGGCGCTCGAGCCGCGATGCATCCAGCTCGCGCGCGACCACCGTGATCTGGGCGAGGAAGGCCTTCATGTCGGACACGCCGCGGCCGTAGATCCGCTCGCCGTCCGTGTCGAGCACCAGCGGGTCGCGGGTCCAGCCGGGCTGATCGGCGTGCGGGACCACGTCCATGTGCCCCGACAGGATGAGCCCACGCTCGACCGGCGGGCCGGCCCACGCCACCAGGCTCGCCTTGTCGACGCCGAGCGCGTGGTCGCGGTGGAGGAGGATCTGCCACCCGGCGTTGTCCAGCAGGTCGGCCAGGTACTCGGCGCAGGCGACGTTGGAGGCGGTGGGAACGGTGTCGAAGGCCACCAGGCGGCGGCAGATCTCGAGCAGGTCGGCGTGGTCGACCGTCATCGGTCGTCCGGCACGGTCAGCCGCTGAGCGGCGGGAACTCCATCAGGACCCGCCACACCGCCTTGCGAAGCTGCTGTTCCGGGTTGACCGCGTCGATCTCGACCCCGCCCATCTCGCCCTGCCAGAGCACCTGCGAGGTGCCCGGGTGGAGCATCCTCACGGTCAGGGTCGCGGTCGGCTTGCCGCGCGTGGACTCGGCCGGCCCGGTGTCGGTCCCGTACGTGCTGTCGAGGCCGTCGCGCATCGTGGTCCCGCTGAACACGAGGTCGAAGGCGACCCGAAAGTCGGTGCCGCCGTCGTCGGCGTGCTGGTAGCCGCGCACCTCGAGCTCGGCGATCAGCGCCTCGCGCACCATTCTCTGGAGGTGTGGGAAGCTGGATTGACCGTGTTGAGCCGCCGGCGCGGACGCAATGCGGAAGGTCTTCCACTGCAGGAACTGGGTGCCGGCCTGGTACTCGGTGCGAACCTGAAGCCCGGCGGTCTGCCGGGCAGTCGAGCAGCCCACGGCCAGGGCCAGTGCGGCAGCCCCGATGATGGTCGCTCGTAGCATGCGGCCTCCCCTGTGGCGAACCCCGGGCACGGTCGCGGATCGCACGACCAGCGTGGCGCGGGCGCGGCGGTTCGTCAAGGTCTAGGAGTTCGCACCGCATTGGCCTTTTGGCGGACGTGGTTGACTGAAGGGTTGTCAGACGGCCTCTGCGGTCCGAACTCCTTCGGATGCGCGCAGCGCATCCCGAGGAGCGTGTGGGCAGAGGCCCCTCGGCGCACGCGGGTCGTAGGCCTCGGGGTGTGCGTGAGGCGTCGCGGTCGCTGGCTGGCCTCCGCCCCACGCGCGCCGAGAAGGATGCGCTGCGCGCATCCTGACGAAGTGAAGTGGCTTCTCATGATGAATCGCTCAAAGAGAATTACTGTCGCTTCACAACGAGGTATGTCGAATCAGCGCTTGCCGCCGCGGACCCACCACGGGGAGCTGCGGTCGAACCACCAGTCCGCAGAGTGTCCCGACAGCACCTGCTCGGCGAGCTCGCGGGCAGTGGCCGAGCGGAGCCGGCGGATCACGAACGGTATCCACTCGTCGGCCTGGGGATTGCCGGCATCGCGCTCTTCCTTCAGCGACAGCAGCAGCTCGAGCTGGTCGGCGTCGTGGGCCAGCACCGCCTCGGGCGTGGATTCGGCGCGGTACTCCTCGAGCAGGCCGGAGAGCTCGTCGCCGAAGGGCAGCCCGCGGGCGAGGTCGCCCGCCGCCCGCGCCTCGTCGGCCGAGACGTACTTCTGGTTCATGTAGTTGAGGTCGCCGGTGCGGGCCTCGGGCAGGTCGTGCACGAGCGCGAGGAGCACCGCGCGGTCGGCGTTGACCGTGCCGTCAAGGCGGGCCAGCACGAACGTGATGAGCGTCGTCCGGTAGGCGTGATCAGCCACGCTCTCCGACCCGCTGCCGAGAAACTGCCAGCCGCTGCGCGGCGTGCGCTTGAGCATCCCGACCTCGAACAGGAACTCGACGAGTCGATGCACGGCGCCTCCAGGCGGAGCAGTGTAGCGCGGGTGGTTGGCCGGCCACGCTCGGGAACGGGAATCCGGCTTCGCCTCCAGCTTCGCCGTGACGAGCGGGAACGGGTACGGGTACGGATCGATCCCCGTACGGGCGGGGCGCTATCCCCTAGATCCCAGATCCTCGACGGGTGGTGGCGTGGCCGGAGGTAGTTATTCGCCCCGGAGCAGGAGGTCTCTGATCCGCCCGCGGATCAGCTTCTTTTGGTCCTTGACGAAGCGCTCGAAGTTGAGCACCTCGCCGTTGCGGATGGTGAACATGATCGGGTTGTGCTTGACCTCGCCACGCTCGTCGAACTGGATCGTCCCGGTCACCCCCGGGAACTCCTTGATCGAGAAGGTCAAGGTCTTGCGAAGCTCGATGGTGTCGTAGGATGGCGCCTGCTTCATGACGTGGATGACGATTCGCGCGGCGTCGAAGGCGTGGGCGGCGTAGATGTCCGGCGGCTGGCCGTAGGCGGTCTGGTAGCTGGTCACGAAGTTCTGGACGAGATCGCGCTCGTCCTTCATGTCGAAAGCCGGCTGCGGGAAGAAGACGCCCTCCAGCAGGGCGGGCTCGCGCTGGATGATGCCGCCGCTGTAGAAGGCCGAGGTCAAGCAGATGGGGCCGGGGAACGAGCGCTCGCGGAGGTGGCGGAGAACGCGCAGCGACGACTCGGCGTAGCCGACGACATACACCGCGTCCGGATTGTTGGCTGCGAGCAGGTCGGCCGACTTCTGTTGCCAGCTGGGATCGCTCAGGGAGAGCCGGCCGACGACCTTGCCCTCCATCGCCTGCTCGAAGACCTGGCGGAATGGAGGCTCGATGCCGCGGGCCTGCTCGGTGTCCTCGGCGTAGATCAGCACGGTGTCGGCATCCTGCTCCTCGCGCAGGAAGCGCCCCGCGCGGCGTCCCTCGAGCTCGTCCGAGGCGAAGACCCGAAAGAAGTTCTTCGAGGACTTCGTCAAGTCCGGCGCCGACGCCGATGGCGACAGCGCGAGGATGTTGAGCCTCTCGAGCTGGGGAAGGTACGCCTTGGCCTCGTCGCTGGTGGTGCCCGCGATCACGATGTGCGCGCCCTGCTTGGCCAAGCGGCTGAGCTCGGTCACCGCCTTGGCGGGGTCAGAGCCGGAGTCGCCCCAGACCCAGCGCACCGACGACGACAGGCTGCCATCGGCGAGAGCCTGCTTGATGGCCAGGTCGATGCCGTGCTTCATGGACTCGCCGTAGCTGGCCGCGGCGCCGGTGGTGGGGATCAGCACGCCGACGGTCGGCTTGCCGCCGCAGGCCGTGACGGCTGCCGCTGCAAAGACGATGAGGGCGATCTTGGCCGAGAGCGAGAGCCGCTTCACGACGACACCTCCAGCAGTCAGGCTGACATGATACAGGAACCGGGCGCGAAGGGCTCGCGCTCGCAGGGCCCGGCGGCCAGCGGTCCCGGGGGACGCGCGGCCGGCGCTCCACACGGTGCGTCAGTCGTCCTCGTCCGCCGAGCCTGGCGGCGGCAGCGCCGACTCGGCGACCCGAATCCCGACCAGGCGCGCGATCGTGATCGCAATGAAGAGTTGGCCGACGACCGCCTCGAACGATGAGAAGGTGCGGGCGGCGGCGCCGATCGGGGTGACGTCGCCGTAGCCAAGGGTGGCGAGCGTCACGAAGCTGAAGTAGGCGAAGATCGAGATCGGGATGTCGTGGGGCCGGGCTTCCATTCGGGCGAGCATGTCCTCGGGGATCGAAAACGAGCCCGGCTCCAGGAATTCGATGAAGCCGTAGATCAGCGACCAGAGGAGCCCGATCAGGAGGTAGGCGACGATAGCCCCCATGATCCGCTCGCGGGTGGGGCGCCGCCCCCACAGGACGTCCTTCATGACCCGGAGGATCAGGTAGGCGAGGAACGCGAAGGTCGAGATGGCGGCCGTCGCCAACGGGGCAATCGGCGTCACGCCGAGATGGGCGGTGGCAAGGCGCGGGGCGATCGCCGGCAGAAAGAGCGCGATGCCGATGAGGAGGTGGCTGCGGTCGCCGGAGATGTTGTAGAGCGAGACGAAGAGGACAACCGCCAGCAGATAGGCGTCGATCCACGCGAGCCGCCCGTCCGCCGGCAGGAAGGGGCTCGTGACGAGGTATGCCGTGAGCACCACCAGCAGGTAGGAGTAGGTACGCTGGCGGCTCTTGAGTACGACGCGTTGAATGGCCTGGCGCATCGGCATTTTCCCCTTCCAGATGTGTCACGCACAGTGTAGCGCTCGCGCGCGGGGCTGGCCGTGCAATGCTCTGGCGCCGACGCCGACTGCCGCGCAGGTCACGGACCAGGTAGCAGGCGGTGGTCGGCTCGAGTCGCGCGGCGATCGCGGCGGCAGCGGGCTGCTATCCTCTGGCCGGCGCCTGCGCTGGGAGCATCCCGTGAAACGAGCCAAGATCGTCGCCACCATCGGTCCAGCGAGCTCGGATCCCGCAGTGGTCCGCGGGCTCATCGACGCCGGCATGAACGTGGCGCGCCTCAACCTGTCGCACGGGGAGATCGAGCACCACCGCGCGACGGTGGCCACGGTCCGGGCTGAGGCGGAGCGCGCCGGCGCGGCGGTGGCGATCCTCGCCGACCTCGCGGGCCCCAAGATCCGGGTCGGGCGGATGGCCGGCGGCTGCGCCGAGCTGGCCGGGGGGGCGCGGCTCACGATCACGACCGACGATGTCCTCGGGACCGCAGACCGGATCTCGACCACCTACCAGGCGCTGGCCGACGACGTCCGGCCTGGCGACCCGATCCTGCTCGACGACGGGCTGCTCCGGCTCGAGGTGGAGGAGGTCCGCGGCCGGGAGGTCGTGACCCGGGTGGTGGTCGGCGGAACGCTCAAGGATCGGAAGGGGATGAACCTCCCAGGGACCCCGCTGTCGACGCCGGCGCTGACCGACAAGGACCGGCGCGACCTCGAGTTCGCCCTCGGCGCCGGCGTCGACTACGTCGCGCTGTCGTTCGTGCGCCGGCCCGAGGACGTGCTCGCCGCCAAGCGGCTCGCGGGTGACGTGCCGGTGATCGCGAAGATCGAGAAGCCCGAGGCGATCGCGCACCGCGAGGCCATCGCGGACGCCGCCGATGGGCTGATGGTGGCGCGCGGCGACCTCGGCGTCGAGGCGGGATTCGACAAGGTCCCGCTGATGCAAAAGCAGCTGATCCGCGATGCGGCGGCGCGCGGCAAGCCGGTGATCGTGGCGACCCAGATGCTGGAGTCCATGATCTCAAGCCCGGTGCCGACCCGGGCCGAGGTCTCCGACGTCGCGAACGCGGTGCTCGACGGCGCCGACGCGCTCATGCTGTCGGGTGAGACGGCGGTCGGCGCCTATCCTGTGGAGGCGGTGCGGCGGATGGCCGGCATCATCACGGAGGTCGAGGCGAGCGAGCTCTACCGCCTGCAGCCGGAGCCGGTGCGGATCGACGAGTACAGCTTCGACAACGCGATCGCCCGCGCGGCCGCCAAGGCGGCGAGAGACCTCGAGCTGAGAGCGATCGCCGTGTACACCGAGAGCGGCCACAGCGCGGCGCTGGTGAGCGCTTACCGACCGGAGGCTCTGATCCTGGGCATGTCACGGAAGGACGCGTCGCTGCGCCGCATGGCCCTGCGCTGGGGAGTGGTCCCGGTCGCCATCGATCACTGGATCACCGACGTGGAGGAGGGGCTGCGGGTCGTCGAACGGACGGTCGTCGAACGGGGGTTGGCTGGGCCGGGTGACGACATCGCGGTGACCTTCGGGATGCTCGAGATCAGCGGCCCCGGCCGCACCAACGTGCTGACCCTGTGGCGGGTTCGCGCCGCGCCGCAGGATGGAGGTCAGCGGTGACAGCGGGCCGCGGTATGATGCCGCGCGGCGCGTTCGTTTGCTCGTTCGTGGTACCGGTGCCGGCACCGTCGGCGGCGCCTCCGGATGCCGAGATGCCGTGTGCCCCGGGCCACGGAGGATGTCGGAACCGTCGTACAAGGGGGTCATTGCCGTGAGCCTGAAACGCATCGCACCGCTGCTCGTGATCGCCGGCCTGCTCGGTGCTGCGCCGGCCGAAGCGCAGTTCGAGAAGGACTGGAAGAGCTGGTACGGCGAGCTCGGCATCGGCTACTCGCTGCCGCAGGGGGACACCGGCGATGCCATCGAGGACGGACTTTGGTTTGTCGGCGGTGCCGCCTACTACCCCGAGCAGTGGCCGGTCGGCATTCTGCTCGAGCTGGGATACAGCAACCACGACATCCGGAGCGACGCCCTCGAGCCCATCCAGCCGCCGGAGGAGAGGATCGATGGCGACGTCACCGTGTGGTCGCTGACGGCCAACGCGGTCTGGTCGCCCAGGCTCTCCGACTCGGCCGGCTTCTATGCCGTGGGCGGCATCGGCGCCTACCGTCTCGAGGGGTCACTCTCAGAGCCGGGTTACTACGCGGGGATCGCCTGCGAGCCCTCGTTGTGGTGGTGCGACCAGGGGATGGCGCCCGGCGACGCCATTCCGGCCAGCGACTCGACGACCGAGTTCGGCTTCAACCTCGGCGTCGGCGTCACCTTCGAGGTCGGCCTGAGCTCGGAAGTCTACCTCGAGCTGCGCTACCACCGGATCGACACTCCGGAGACCACCGAGCTGCTGCCGTTCATCATCGGCTACCGCTGGTAGGGGCGTTCCCGGAAAGACGATGACGTCGGGCGGCCCGCAGGGGTCGCCCGACGCGTTCACGGGGTGGGGTCGCCGTCTTTGGGGGCGACCAGCCGGGTCCCCTCGGGGAACCCGCTCCTCAAGTGCAGGTCGACCTGTGGGAAGGGGATCTCGATCCCGGCATCCTTGAGGGCGCGGCTGACCGCCACCCGCAGGTCACTGCCGACCCGCAGGAAGTCGACGGCGGCCCACACCCGCAGCTCGAAGTCGAGCGAGTTCGCGCCGAAACGCACGAACATCGCAAATGGCTCCGGATCGGCAAGAACGTCCGGGTGCTGCCGGGCGATCCCGAGCAGCAGGTCGAGGACCCTCTCCGGGTCGGTACCGTAGGCCACACCAACCGGGATGTCGATCCGCCGCACCTCGTCCTGCAGGGACCAGTTGACCAGCTCCGACGAGATCAGGGTCGCGTTCGGCACGATCACGTCCGCTCCCTGCCACGTCCGCACCACGCTGGCCCGCATCCCGATCTTCCCGACCACCCCGGACACCGCCGCGAACTCGACGCGATCACCCTCCTTGATCGGGCGTTCGAAGAGCAGGATGAGCCCCGAGACGAAGTTGTTGACCACGTTCTGGAGGCCAAAGCCGATGCCGACCGAGAGCGCGCCGGCGATGATTGCGATCTTGCCGAAATCGAGCCCGAGCATTCCGACCACGACGAAGAAACCGATCACCAGGATGATGTAGTGGGTGATCTTGGAGATCGTGGTGGGCACACCGCGAGGCAGGTCGACCCGTGGCGTGACATCGGTTTCGAGGACGAAGCGGACGAGCTTGGAGACCTTGAAGGTCGCCCACACCGCCACGACGACCGACACGATGCTCAGCGGCGAGAAGCTGAGGTGGACGAGCGAGATCTTGAACTTGAACAGCTTCGCGATGAATGCCGTCACCGGCTCAAGGACCCGGAAGCCGGCCAGGGTGTAGAAGGCCCACAGCGCGATCGCGGTGAAGCGCAGCAGCTTGCCGGTCACCGAACGGATGTTGGCCGCGTTGTTGCGCACCATGTTGAGGCGTCGGGCAGCCTCGGTGCGCAGGAGGACCGCCTCGGCGCCTTGAACCACGACCGCACCCACCCACAGCAGCAGGGCCGTGAACACGCTGCTCAGCAGCCCGTCGGTGAGGGTGTCGGCCAGGTACACCGTGCCGAGGGCGTTGCCGACGACGGCAACGACCATCAGGCCGGCGCCGACGTTGCAGGCGAGAATGATGCTCCGGAACCACTGCGGGTGCTGCGGGTCGCTGACCTCGCCGAGCCGGCGCGCGAGCCAGAGCAGCGTGCCCATGGTGAACGCGCTGAGGCCGAGCAGCACGACTCGGAACAACGGCAGGTTTTCCGGCACCAGGGCCAGCGTGTGCTGGAGGATGAACAGGACGATGATGAGATAGACCGCGGGCCCGAGGCGCCTGCTGAGCATTCTCGGCAGCAGGCGGAGCAGGGCGAGGAGCGACAGGACCTCGAGCGCCTTGCGCCATGCCTCGGGCGCCGTCGGGTGGACCCAACCGTCGACCAGGGCAGCGAGCAGCACCGCGGCCGCCAGCGGACGGCTGAGCAGGCGAGCGGCCGCCTGCAGCGAGTCGTCGTCGACGGAGCGGCGGGCTGCCCACCGCGACAGGGCTGCGAGGATCCCGATCCCGGCCAGGAACAGCACCACGTGGAGCGCGACGCGGGCCGGCTCCTCGTCGACGTAGGACTGGATCGAGGCAAAGACGTCCGCCCACCGGTCACGAACCCGCTCGGTCAGCTTGGCGGCGCCCCGCTCGGGCTGGATGGCGAGGGTCCAGATCGGCGCCTGCTCGGGAAGCAGCGCAGTGCGGCGCTGCTCCTTGATGGCATCACGCAGCGGCATCTGGGCGTCACTGACGTCGAGCTTGAGCCCGGTGATCTCGGTCTGCAGGGTGAGCACGGCGTCGCGCCGCCGGGAGACCACGGCCTTCGCGTCGGCGGCGGTGGCAAGGGCGGCGTTGACCGCGCTGCGCAGCGCGGGCGGCAGGTCCTGCTCGCCAGCGCTGTCGCGGGTCAACGCCCACAGCTCGGTGATCTGCCGGATGCGTGCGAGGTCGGACTCGAGAGCGGTCGACCTGGCCTGCAGGGTGTTCAGCCAGCCGTCGAGGGTTGCCTCCTCGCGCAGCCAGCGCCGTGACAGGTCATCCAGCTGCGACCGCGACGCACCGTGGGCGACCTGCTGGCTGGTGTTTGCAGCAAGCGCCTTGACCTTCGCCTTCTGCTCCGCCGCGGCGGACTCGATCTTGGAGACGCTGTCGCGCGGCGCGGCGGCCAGCACCAGCTTGCGGAGCTCGACGGCAGTCTGCTCGGCGCGCAGCGGGATCTCGGCGGCCGGGATCGGTGTCGGGGCCGGGGTTGGGGTCGCTGCCGGCGCGGATGGCGCCGCCTCCTGCGCGTGCGCGGTCCCGCGCCAAGGGCACGCGAGCAGCGCGAAGAGCACGAGCACGGTCGGCAGGACGGTCTTCCGGAGAACTACCATCTGCGAGGCGGAGGTGATTGCGGGACGGCTCATTGCGTCCGCTCCTTCTTGGGAAGAGCCTGGCTGAGGATTGCGGAGCCGATGATCCCGGAAAGCAACGACGCCGCCAGGATGCCGACCTTGGCGTTCGCAACCAGCGCCTCGTCGGAGAACGCAAGCCCGGTGATGAACAGGGACATCGTGAAGCCGATGCCGGCCAGGCAGCTGACGCCGGCGATCTGGGTCCACGTCACGCCCGCGGGGAGAGGGCCCCGCGTCCATCGAACCGCCAGCCGGCTGAGGCCGAAGATGCCGATGGGTTTGCCGATCACGAGGCCGACGATGATGCCGAGGCTGATCGGGCTGGTGAGAGCCTCCAGGATGTGGCCGTCGATGCGGACGCCCGCGTTGGCGAGGGCGAACACCGGCAGGATGAACCAGACCTGCACAGGATGGAGCGCATGCTCGAGCCGCAGCCCTGCCGGGAGCATGTCCGCGGTGCACTCGTGAAGCGACTCGATGGCATCGAACTGGCGCTCGTCGTCGACCATGCTGTGCTTCGTCAGCGGCACCGACTCGAGCGTGTGAAGCCGTTCGCGGGCCGCCGTCAGAAAGCGTGCGGGCTCGACCTGCGCCCTCACCGGGATGACCATCGCCACCAGGATGCCGGCGACGGTAGCGTGGACGCCGGAGGCGAAGACTCCGAACCACACCCCGGCGACGAGGGGCAGCACGACGTCCAGCCGGTGGATGCGTGAGCGGATCGCTCCGATCAGGAGAGCGAGGAAGGCAGCAGCGACCACCAGCCCCCACGGCCGGATCGACGACGTGTAGAAGAGGGCGATGACCAGCACTGCGCCGAGGTCATCGGCAATGGCGAGGGCGGTGAGGAAGACCTTGAGGGCGATCGGGACTCGCGAGCCGAAGATGGCCAGCACGCCGAGCGCGAAGGCGATGTCGGTGGCCATCGGGATGCCCCAGCCGGCGGAACCCGCGCCGCCGACGTTGACCGCGGAGTAGAGAAGGGCGGGGGCGAGCATGCCGCCGGCGGCGGCGGCGACGGGAAGGACGGCGCGCTGGAGCGACGACAGCTGGCCGACCACCAGCTCGCGCTTGATTTCGAGTCCGACCACGAAGAAGAAGATCACCATCAGCCCGTCGTTGACCCAATGGTGCAGCGTCAGCTTGAGGGAGGCATCGCCCAGGGACACGCCGGCCTTGGTGTGGAGGACCTGGTCGTAGACGCCGGCCAGCGGCGAGTTGGCCAGGACGAGCGCGACGACGGTGCAGGCGAGCAGCAGGACGCTGCCGCTGACCTCGGAGCGGACGAACCACTCGAAGGTCCCCCGAAAGACCCGCGGTATCGCCGGCTTGTCACATCCCATGGCTGGTCTCTCCTGCGACGCTCCGGTGGTGCGGCGCGCTCGTGCGCGGTTCCCGGTCACGTGGGAAGCGCCGTCATGATAGACCAACAGGGTGCGGCGGCTCATGAATAACCCCCCGGAGCCTCGGGCCCCGGGGGGTGATGTTCCTCGAAGGACAGCTTCAGAACCGGTAGCGCGCCGACACTCGGAGGTTTTGTCCCGGTTCGGGGCGGTTGTTGAAGGGCTCGCTGTACAGCTTGTCGGTGGCGTTCTCGAGGGTGGCGATCAGGCCGAGGCCGAATCGGAAGTCGTAGCCCCCGCTCAGGCCGTAGACGGTGAAGCCCGGGTAGCCGACCTCGAAGAACGGGTCACCGGGTGGCAGGTCGGTCTCCCGGTCGACGATGCGGGCGCTCGCCTCGGCCCACCAGCTCGCGCGCTGGTACCTCAGCCCGAGCACGATCTTCTGGGGCGGGATCGTGGGCAGCGGCTCGTCCGTGATCTCGTTGGTGCCCTCGATGTAGGCGTAGTTGAAGAAGACGCTCCAGTAGGTGGCGAACAGGGTCTCGAGGTCGAACTCGATGCCCCAGATCGTCGCCTGTTCGATGTTGGCGAACTGGGCGAGCTCGAAATAGGGGGGGTCGGGGCTGGTCCCGAGAAACTCAAGGGTGATGAAGTCGCTGACGTCGTTGTAGAACACGGTGAAGCCACCGAAGTAGCGGTCGTAGCGGACCTTGAAACCGCCCTCATAGTTGAGCGACTCTTCCGAGCTCAGATTCGGGTTCTGGAGGATGTAGGTGTCACCTGTAGAGGCGAGACCGACGAATGAGCGTTCCTGGAGGTTCGGCGCCCGGAAGCCGCGCGCCACCAGGGCGGTCAGGTCCACGTGCGGGGTCACGGCGTAGTTGACGCCCACGTTACCGGAGATGTCCGAGTCGGTGACGTCGAACGGCTCGCCGATGTAGTCGGGGTCGTCCTCGCTCTTGAAGGCGAAGGTGTCGCCGCGCAGCCCGGCGTGGACGATCAGCCTTTCACCTACCCGGATCTTGTCCTGCAGGTAGCCTCCGAGCCCGGTCTGATGGCTCTTGGGAACGGCCACCTCGGTATTCGATCCAAAGGGCGACTCCGCAAGCGTCTCGTCCTCGATTCGGTCCTGGTAGAAGTCGAGTCCGAAGGTGAGGCGGTGTCGGCCGAAGTCGGCGATCGACTGCGCGTTGAAACCGACGCTGTCAATCTGTGACCGAGTGTAGTTGTTGAGGTAGAAGGTGGGACCGAAGTTGAGGTTTCGGATGCTCTCCTTGTCGACCTTCTGATAGTAGGTGCTGAGGGAGACGTCGTTGAGACCCCACACCGGACCTGAGTTCCAGGCCAGGCCGAGCTTGTCGCGGTCGAAGTTGGGGAACGAGATGTCAATGCCCGAGGTCTCGGGGTCGAAGCCCGGGAAGCCGACGTCGTCGGTGCGGACCGCCTCGAGGTTGACGCGGAACACTCCCTGCTCACCTGTGAGAAAGCGCAGGTTGCCATTCAAAGCGGTCTGCGTCATGCCGCTGTTGGGCACCGTGTCGTCCTCGAGAGTGTAGTCGACGTAGCGCGAGTCGTCGTGGGCGCCGTCGGCTGCGGTGTAGTCGCTGGCGTCCTGGTACGACGCTCCGACGTCGAAGGCGAATCCCTGGCCCGAGCCGGACACGTACGCGGACGCCTGCTGGGAGTCCGCGGCCGTCCCGTAGCCGTAGCTGACGTCGCCGTTGACCTCGAACTCGGCGGCGCCCAGGTCGGGAGCGCGCGTGATGATGTTGATCACTCCACCGATCGCGTCCGAGCCGTACTGCACCGAGGCCGGGCCGCGCAGCACCTCGATCCGCTCGACCTCCGACAGGTTGACGAGACCGGGCTGGATGCCCGCGAAGGTGGTCGACTCGCGGGCGTTGTTCAGGCGCTGACCGTCGACCATGATCAGCACGCGGTTGGAGGAGAAGCCGCGGATCACCGGGAGGCCGCGGAACGGACCCTCGCCGTCGATCTCGACCCCGGGGATCTCCTTGAAGAGGTCGGCCATCTTCTCGGGCTGTGCCTGCTCGATCATTCGCCGGTCGATGACGGTGATCGGCGCCGGGACATCGGCCGAGGACTCCTCCTGGCGGGACGCGGTGACGACGAGCTGGTCCTCGAAGACTCGCTTGCCGTCCTCCTCGACGACCTCGGCCGGCTCGGCATCGGACGGGGGTTCCTGGGCTACCCCCTCCTGGGCGGTAGCGGTGGCAGGCTGTTCCTCTTCCTGCTCCTGAGCGGCCGCAGCCAGCGGCAAAGCGAGTGCGAGCGCAACGATCCACGTGAACTTCCCGACTGAGCTCATGAGTTCTCTCCTTGTCGCAGGGCGCACGGCTGCTCCGCTGCGCCGGCTCAGGACTATAGGCACGATCCGACCGAGGTGTCGCCACAAGAGCGCAAGTTTGACGCCCATGTGACAGTTCCAGGCTCTGGGGTCACATAGCTGCCTGTGGCGAGCACGATCAGACCGTGATCGCCGCCCATCGATCGGGCGCGTGGGCTGCCGCTGGCGGGCGGGTCGCGCTCGGGATTCACTTTCAACCGGGGCCGATGCACTGGTCCGCTGGAGGAGCCTGCTGGTGCGGTGATTCGGGCACGGGACAGGGCTTGGTCAGGCGGCAGACCCAATTGGAGCTGGTCAGGTAGTCTGCATGATAAGCGGCGCGCCCGCAGGCGCGCCGCCGTGTCTTCCGGACCGCGTGGCGTCGGGTGTCCTCGCGGCGTCTCCGATCACCACATCGTGATGACGACCCGGGTGCCGTCGTCGGCCTCCACCCGCACCATCTCGCCCATCGGGGCGTCGGCCAGCACGTCGAGCACCATGTCCGGGTCGAAAGTCTGCCAGTCCCACTCGTCGAGCGCCTCGAGGACGCCATGGATCGGCACCGCACAGTGCACGTTGGCATCGTCCGCATCGACCGCGACCTGCAGGACGTCGCCCTTCTTCGTCACCTCCACCCGGGCGTCCGGAGCGATCACCGAGACGAGGGTGGTGTCAGGCCCCTCGGCGAGCGATCTCAGCGCCGCCAGCACCAGCTCCCGCTGCTGGCGGAGCTCCGGCGGCACCTGGGCGTCGTGCATCGCCTCCTCGGGGACGAAGGCGGTCGCGATGCGGGCGGCGAGCAGCGGCATCGGAATCCGCATGTGCATCGCGTCCGGGGCCGGAGTCCGCACGTCGACCACCATCCAGTCCATCGCCATCACTGTGGCCAGCGTCCCGGCGAGGCCGGCCAGCACCACGGCACCGACGGTGGAGACGCCGCGCTCACGCATGGCTACTCGACCCACACCCGGACCGTGGCGTCGTCCGCCTCGACGGTGACGAGGTCACCGTTGGGCAGCTGGTCGAGGCTGGTCAGCAGCGCCGCCACGTCGATCTGGTTGGCCTCGTCGAACTTGAGCGCGTCGATCATCGACATCGGCAGGGTGACGTTGACGGTGGCGTGGTCCTCGGCCGTCTCGACGACGTTGACGTAGAGGGTGCCCAGGCGCTTGCTCACCTGGACCTTGGCGTCGGGGGAGTCGACCTTGACGAACTCGCCGTCCGGCGCGTCCTTGACCGCGGCCAGCAGCTGCGGCCAGTCGATGTCGGCATCCTCGATGTCGAGCTGGACCTTGCCGCCGTGGAGGTTGTCGACATCGACGCTGTTGAGAACGGCGACCACCAGCTGGAGTGGCAGGTGGACGTCAACCTTGGTGCCGTCGGTCTTGTCGATGACGTTGACGTTGAGCCACCGATCCGGGTCGGCCGCTCCCAGCGGGGTGGCGACCAGCAGTGCGGCGGCGAAGATCACGATCAGGGTCCGTTTCATCTGCGTGTCCTCCGTTGTCGTCCGAGTCTAATAACGTCGCTCTTCATCCCCTGTTAACGGAAGCTCGAGCCAACTGGTTCGCCGTCGCGGCTGAAGACCTCCTGCGGCATGATGATCCAGAGCAGCAGGTAGATCAGGATCCCGGGAAACGCCGCCGACAGCACGGACAGCGCCACATAGAGCACGCGGACGACAGTCGGGCTCCAGCCCAGCCAACGGGCGAGGCCGCCGCAGACTCCGGAGATCATCCGGTCGGTGCGTGATCGGTACAGCGGGTTGTCGCGTCCTGTCATGCGGGCCTCCGAACGGTATCCGAGCTGACATACGTCGGCTGCGGGGAAAGGTTAGGAGCGGCCGCCGCCCGAGGCGGGGTCGGTGGTTCAGCGGCCGGCGACCTCGATCGCCGCGCGCGCATCGATCCGTCGCGTCGCCCACATGAACAGCAGCAGGGCGATGAGCGAGACGATTCCGACACCCGCATAGGCGAGCCACAGGTAGTGTGCGTTGGCGTAGACCTCCGGCATCGGGCCCTGGCCAGCCAGCGCCGCGGCGTGCTGGAGCTGCAGCTCGGGCGCCAGGGTGGTCGGCTCGGGGCAGTACCGCGCCAGCAGGAAGCCAGAGAAGATGAAGCCGAAAATCCAGGCGAAAAAAGTGTTGACATGGGCAAAGCCGAGGAAGATCCCCTCCTTGCCCGGCGGGGCCTGCTTCGATGCGAACTCCAGGTACTTGGGGCTCAGGAAGCACTCGCAGAGGCCCAGGATCGCGATGCCGACGACCATCATTGCGGTGATCGGGTGGATCGACAGGCCGAGGATCTCGACGTTGCCGGAGAACAGCACCGAGGAGGCCATGGCCAGCGCCGACAGTGGTACCAGTGCCATCGCGATCAGAATCGAGTTCTGCGGCTTCCAGGTGCGGACGAGCTGCGTGACGGCAACCACGAGCAACACCACCACGAGCGGGTTGACGTTGGCGTACCACTCGGGCTTGTAGGTCTCTCCGGCCATGCGCAGCACGTAGTCGGGCATCGAGGCGTAAAGCTGGCCCTGGATCGACCAGAAGCCGGCCGTGATCAGGATCAGCGCGAAAAAGCGCAGGTTGCTGAGCGCCAGCCACATGCCCCGCAGGGTGTCGGCGATGGTCCGCGGCCGCGCCGCGTCGTCCTCGGGCGGGCGGAAGGTCAGAACGACCACGATCAGCGCGAGGACGGACGCTACCGCCGAGAAGAACGGCACGTTCTCGACGCCCATGTCGATCCGGATCGGCGCCACGATGGTCTTGCCGGTGAAGGAGCCGATGTTGACCACCATGTAGAAGATGCTGAAGGCGCGGGCGCGGTTCGCGGAGTCCGAGGTTTTGGTGACGGTCCCGGTGATGATCGGCTTGACGAAGGCGCCGCCGAGAACGACCAGTGCGAGCCCCAGGAGAACCGGGCCGAGGGTGTGGAAGAAGCCGAGCGTGGCGTAGCCGGTCGCGAGCAGTCCGAAGGCGAGGACGAGCGCGTTGCGGAAGCCGATGCGGTCGGCGGCGGCGCCGGTGAAGAACGGCAGCAGGTAGATCCAGCCACCGAACAGGCCGGCGACGATGCCGGCCTGGATGTCATCCAGCCCGACCGCGCGGATCAGGTAGGTGCGCAGCGCGATGAACGTCCCGTAGTACGCCGCCCGCTCGCAGAGCTCGGCAGCGTTGCCGGTCCAGAACGCCCTCGGGAAACGCCAGGTGGTGCGACCTTCCGTCATCGCTCGAGCCCCCGTGCCGCGGTGGCGGAGGCGGCACTCTAGCACGCGGCGCGGGGGACCACGGCCATCCGGGTAGAACGGACCCTTGCGCCGCTCGTACTACACTTGGGCATCATGAAGCGTCTGAAGTGGCTCATCCTCGCGCTGATTGTGGTTGCGGCGGCGGTGACGCTGCGGATGACGGTGCTCGCGCCCAAGCCGGTGGAGGTTCACGTTGCCCCGGTCGCGCGGGGCGCCGTCGAGGACACCGTGACCAACACCCGCGCCGGCACGGTCAAGGTGCGGCGGCGCGCCAAGCTGTCGCCGCAGCTCGGCGGAGTGGTGGTCGAGCTGCCTCACCGAGAGGGCGACAACGTCCCCGCGGGCGAGCTCCTGCTCCGGCTCGACAACCGTGCGCAGCAGGCGGACCTCGAGCTTGCCGAGCGCGACGTTCGCGCGGTCGCGGCCCAGGGCGATGAGGCGTGCCTCGCGGCCGAGCTCGCCGAGAAGGAGCTGGCCAGGGTCCTCTCGCTGCACGGGAGCGGCATCGCGTCGGACCAGAGCCTGGACTCTCTGAGCACCGAGCGCGATCGCAGTCGCGCAGCGTGCGCTGCGGCGCGAGCCATGGTCGAGCGCGCTCGCGCCCGGGTGGCGGTGGCTCGGGTGCAGCTCGAGTTCACCGAGCTGAGGGCGCCGTTCGCCGGGACCGTGGCTCAGCTCACGACCGAGGTCGGGGAGTGGATCACGCCGTCGCCGCCCGGGGTCCCGATCCCGCCGATCATTGACCTTCTCGACGCCGCCTCGACGTACGTCAGCGCACCGATCGACGAGGTGGATGCGGAGCGGGTGAGGATTGGGCAGGAGGCCCGGGTGACGGTCGACTCGCGTCCGGGAGAGGCCTTCGGCGCCCGCGTCGTCCGGGTCGCATCCTACGTGCTCGACGACCTCGAGCAGAACCGCACGGTGGAGATCGAGGTCGAGTTCAGCGAGCCGGAGGCGACGCGCGGGGTCCTCGCCGGCACCTCGGCCGATGTCGAGGTGGTGCTCGACCGGCGGGACGGCGTGCTCCGAGCTCCGGCCGCTGCGGTCGCCGAAGGCGGCTCGGTGCTGGTGCTTGCCGGCGGCGTCCTCGAGGCGCGCACCGTCGAGGTCGGGCTGCGCAACTGGCAGGTCGTGCAGATTCTGGCCGGGCTCGTCGAGGGCGAGCAGGTGGTCACCAGCCGGCCCTCGACCGAGGTCAAGGCCGGGGCTAGGGCCGTGGCACTCGAGTAGCGGACGAGGGCGCCGTGATCGAGCTCAGAGACGTCTGGCGGACCTACCAGGTCGGAAGCTCGCAGGTCCATGCCCTGCGCGGCCTCGACCTGGCGATTGCAGGCGGTGACTACCTCGCGATCGCGGGACCCTCGGGGTCCGGCAAGTCGACGCTGCTCAACGTGATCGGCTGCCTCGACCGGCCGACGGCAGGGCACTACATTTTCCGGGGCCGCGCGGTCGAGGAGCTGTCGGAAGCCGAGCGCACCGCGATGCGCCAGCAGGACATCGGCTTCGTGTTCCAGTTCTTCCACCTGCTGGCGCGGCTCACCGCGCAGGCCAATGTCGAGCTGCCGATGCTGTTCGCCGGCGTCGCGCGGGCGGAGCGTCACCAGCGCGCGGCTGACGCCCTGCAGGCGGTCGGATTGGCCGCGCGTGCCCACCACCGGCCGGACCAGCTGTCCGGAGGCGAGCGCCAGCGGGTCGCGATCGCGCGGGCCGTCGTGATGAAGCCGGCTCTGGTGCTCGCCGACGAGCCGACCGGCAACCTCGACCGCAGCTCCGCCCTGGAGGTGATGAACTTGCTCGAGGCGATGAACGCCGCCGGCCAGACCCTGGTTCTGGTGACGCACGATCCCCAGCTCGCGGCGCGCGCCCGGCGGCGAGTGCGGATGGACGACGGTGCGATCGTCGAACGGAGCTGACCAGCGACATGGGCATCGGTGACGTGATCGGGTTTGCGGTCGGTGCGCTGCGTGGCCACCGATTGCGCACGGCGCTGTCGGTCGCCGGCGTCGCGGTCGGCATCGCCGCCGTGGTCGCGCTGACCGCGCTGGGCGAGGGGGCCCGCGGCTATGTCGTGCGCGAGTTCATGTCGCTCGGGTCGAACCTGCTGATCGTGCTGCCGGGCAAGGTCGAGACGACCGGCGGCATGCCCTACGGCGGCACGACCCACGACCTGACCCTCGACGACTTCCGGGAGCTCGCGCGCCGCATCCCAGGTGTGTCGCGGGCGGCGCCGATCGCGACCGGGACCGAGACCGTGCGCTTCGGCAGCCGCGGCCGCTCGGCGCCCGTGATCGGCAGCACCGTCGAGCTGCTCGAGGTGCGCCGGCTCGAGGTCGCATCGGGTCGCTTTCTGGCGCCGGGCGATCCCGAGGCCGGCGGCAGCGAGGTCGTGCTCGGCGTCGAGGTGGCGAGCGAGCTGTTCGGCACGTCGAACCCGCTGGGCGAGGTCGTGCGGATCGGCGACTGGCGCTACCGAGTGGTCGGAGTGCTGGCGCCCCACGGCCGCTCGTTCGTCGGCTTCAACTTCGACGACGTGGTGGTGATCCCGGTGCAGACCGCGATGCGCATGTTCAACCGGGCGTCGCTGTTCCGCATCCTCCTCGAGATGGAGTCAGCCGACCACCTGGACGAGGGCAAGCGCGCGGTGCTCGAGCTGATGCACGACCGCCACCGCGTCGACGACGTCACCGTGATCACCCAGGACGCCGTCGTGGAGACCTTCTCGTCGATCCTCGGCGTGCTGACGCTCGTCCTCGTCGCGATCGCCTCGATCTCGCTGAGCGTGGCCGGGATCGGGATCATGAACGTGATGCTGGTGGCCGTCGCGGAGCGTCGGAGGGAGATCGGGCTCCTGCGGGCCGTGGGCGCCGGCACCGGCCAGATCCAGGCGGTCTTTCTGACCGAGGCCGCGCGTTCTGGCCGCGATCGGCGGGCTCGTCGGTCTGGTCGGCGGCTGGCTGGCGGTGCGGGCCTTTGTCCGCGTCTATCCGAGCTTCCCGGCGACGACGCCGGCGTGGGCGGTGGCAGCGGCTCTCGCCGTCGCCGTCGGCGTCGGGGTCGTGTTCGGGACGCTGCCGGCGCGGCGCGCGGCGCGGCTCGATCCGGTGCGAGCCCTCCAGGGGAGGTGACGCGGTGGGATGCGGCACTCGGGGAGCGAAGTGGACGCGGTCGAGCTGACCCGCTTCGCCGTCGGCGCGCTGGCCGGCCACCGCCTGCGGTCGTTCCTGTCCGCCTTCGGCGTGGCGATCGGCGTGGCGGCGGTCATCCTCCTGACCTCCCTCGGCGAAGGTACCCGCGACTACATGGTGACTCAGTTCACCCAGTTCGGAACCAGTCTGATCGGGGTCAACCCCGGTAAGATCAAGACCTTCGGCGTTCCCGGCGTGTTCGGCGGCACCACCCACAAGCTGACGATCGACGATGCCGAGGCGCTGCGCCGGATCCCTGGCGTCAACGAGGTGGTCCCGGTGGTCATGGGGCCGGCGAGGGTGGAGGGCAACGGCCGCGGCCGCAGCGTGGTCCTCTACGGCGTCGGCTGGGAAGCTGCGAACGCGTGGCGGTTCAACGTCTCCCAGGGCACTTTTCTGCCGCGCATGGACCCGCGGCGCAGCGGCTCGTACACCGTGCTCGGCACCCGGCTCGCCCGGGAGCTGTTCGGCACCGCGTCGCCGCTCGGCGAACGGGTGCGGATCGGCGGGTGGTCGCTGCTCGTGATCGGGGTCATGGAGCCCAAGGGCCAGCTGCTCGGCTTCGACCTCGACGACACCGCCTTCCTCCCGGTCGCCACCGCCATGGATCTCTTCAACCTCGTCGAGCTGCACGAGGTCGATGTTGTGGCCGCGTCGGTGGACGAGATCCCGGCGGTCGCGGAGGGCATCCGCCGCGTGCTCACCGACCGCCACCGCGGCGAGGAGGACTTCACGATCACCACCCAGACCGAGATGCTGGGCACCTTCAACCGGGTCATCGGCATGATCACGGTGGCGGTGTCGGGGATCGCCGGCATCTCGCTGATCGTCGGCGCGATCGGAATCCTGACCATCATGTGGATCTCGGTCCACGAGCGGATTGCCGAGATCGGGCTCCTGCGCGCGATGGGGGTCAGTGCAGCGACCGTGCAGAGCCTCTTTCTGCTCGAGTCCGTGCTGCTGGCCGGCGCGGGCGGCATGCTCGGCCTCGGTGCGGGCTTTGGGATCGGCTCGATCATCCGGGTGCTCTTGCCGGGGATCCCACTCAAGACCCCGGTCGGCGCGGTGGTTGCAGCGCTGCTGATGAGCGTCGTGGTCGGGGTGCTGAGCGGGGTGGCACCGGCGCGCCGCGCCGCGCGCCTCGACCCGATCGAGGCCCTGCGCGCCGAGTGAGCCTGGAATACCGGCGGGCGCGCGGTGTTCCCGGTGACAGCGAGCGCAGCCGCGGCCCCGCCGCCGCGGCCTCAGGCTCGGGAGGTGACGATGAAGCGGACTCTCGCACTGCTGCTCGCGGCGCTGGCGCTGATCACTGCCGCGTGCGGGCAGCGCGATGAACTTTGGTTCGACGGCGACTTCTCGGCTGCAACCACACTGGCAAAGCAAAGCGGCTCGCTGGTGATGCTGGTCTTCGAGACCGACTGGTGCACCTGGTGCGACCGGATGGAGCGGGATGTCTTCACCGACCAGGGCGTTCGCAGCGCGCTCCAGGGCCTCGTCGTTCTCAAGCTCGACGCGGAGGGTGACGGCGAACGCCTGGCGGCGCGCTATCGGGTGGACTCCTACCCGACGATCGTGTTCGTCAACGGCGACGGCGAGGAGGTCGACCGGATCCTTGGCTACCTGCCTCCCGGGGAGTTCGTCACCGAGAGCCGGCGGATTCGGGGCGGCAGCACCGTGCAGGCATGCCTGCGCCGGGGGTCCATGCCATAATCCCCGTTCCTTCGACGCGGGAGGGGGAACCGCATGCGACAGCGCGCCGGACTGGACGACGACACCCTCGCCATCGTGCTGCAGACACTCAAGAAGGTTGGCGAGCGCCGACTCGACCGCCAGACTCGACTGCGGCTGGACGAAGAGGATCACTTCCCGTCCGAGCTGGTGCAGGAGCTGCTCAGTCCGGATGTCGGCCTCCACCTGCTCTTTCTGCCGGAGGAGGTGGGCGGCCTCGGGGGCGGCGGCCGTGACCTGTTCCGGGTGTCGGAGGAGATGGCCAGGATCGACCTCGGGGTCGCAACCGCGTTTCTAGCGATCGCCCTCGGCGTCGATCCGATCATCGTCGGCGGCACCGAGGAGCAGCGGCGGCACTGGCTGGGGCGAATCGCCGACGAGGGGTTGATCGTCGCCTACGCCGTCACCGAGTCCGAGGCCGGGTCCAACGTCGCGCGCCTCGCGACCGAGGCGAAGCCAGTCGACGGCGGCGGAGCCACGCCGCGGGCCTACCGCCTCTCCGGGACCAAGCAGTTCATCACCAATGGCGGCGTCGCCCAGATCTTCACGGTGCTCGCGCGAGCCCCGGGCGGGCCGTCGTTCTTCGTGATCGAGCGGAGTGCAACCGGCGTGTCGGTGGGGGCGCCGGAGAAGAAGCACGGCATCCGTGCGTCGAACACCACCCAGGTCATCCTCGACGACGTCGAGGTGCCGGCCGATCGCCTGCTCGGGCTGGTCGAGGGCAAGGGACTCGAGCAGGCCAACCAGGTATTCGGCTTCACGCGGCTGATGGTGGCCGCGTTCGGGCTGGGCGCCGGCGAGGAGGCGCTGCAGCGGGCCATCGATTACGGCCACGAGCGCGTTCAGTTCGGCGAGCCTCTCTACCGGAAGCAGGGCTTCACCCACCGCCTCATCGTGCCGCACGTGGTGCGGCTGGAGGCAGCGCGCGCCTATTGCGAGGAGGTCGCGCGCCGGCTCGATGCCGGTGGCGGGGGTCTGCAGGTGGAGGGCGCGATCGCCAAGTACTTCGCGACCGAGGCCGGCAACGCCGCCGCGGATGCGGCGATCCAGGCCCACGGCGGCTATGGCTACACCCACGAGTACGAGGTCGAGAAGATCCGGCGGGACGTCCGCATCACCACCATCTACGAGGGGACGTCCGAGATCCTGCAGAACATCATCGGGACGCACCGCTGGCGCGTCGCGGTCAAGACCCAGGGCTCGTTCTACCGCGACATGGCGTCCGCTCTCCGGGGACGGGGCAGCGGTGAGGCGGCGGCGCTCGCCGCCGAGGCGCTCGCCGAGACGATCCTTGCCTGCCACTCGAAGCGGCTGCCGCGTGAGCAGTACGTGCTCATGGAGCTCGCCCGGCTTGCCGCCGAGGCGGAGACGGCGGTGGCGCTCGCCCACAAGGCGGCGACGGGCGGCCGGCGCACAGACCTGCTGACGGCTTGTGCCCGCCTGCACGGTGGGGCCGCCGCGAGGGACGTGGTCATGACCGCGCTTCGACTGCTCCACGGAAGTGGGCGGTTTGACGAGGGCGAGATTGCCGACTTCAGGTCACGGGTCCGATTCGAGGAGGCCGTGGCCACCGCATCGGGGGAGCTCGAGCTCATGGATCGGGTGGCCGCCGCGCTCGATGGCGAACGGCTCGGCTGACGCCGGCAGCAGCAGCGCCTGCCGCCGCAGCCAGCGGCTGAGATACGTGGGTTAGGGATGCTCGGACGGCGATGGGGTTCCCGGGCGTGTCACTGCCGTCTGCCCGACGCGGTGCTGGTAGACGAGGGCGGCGCCGCGGTCGGCGGTCAGCACCAGCAGGATCAGGGCCGAGGCGGAGGCGATCATGGCGAGCAGGCGGAAGAACCCGAGCTTGATCCGCCAGTCCTCCCGGCCGAGCCAGCTCACGATGGCGCGGAGCAGCGTCACGATGCCGTAGGCGATCAGGGTCAGCAGGCCGAGGTCGCCGTGGTCGGCGAGCGCGGCGCCGGCGTCTGCGGGCAGGCCCGTCGCTCCCTGCGCGGCGAACCGCCCGCTGACGAAGGCCGCGGCCGCGGCGGTTGTGCCGATGACGTACAGCGTGGTTGCGGAGCGATCGAGCCACACCTTGCTGCGCGCCACCACGCAGCCGAGGTCGAGCAACAGCGCCACCGACAGCAGCGCCACCGGAAAGTGCACGGCCAGCGCGTGCAGGTTGGGGAACGCGCCAGGACCAGTCGCGTGCGCGAAGGTCTCGATCATGCCGCCTCCACGTGCTGGCGGTGCTCCACCACCGGTGAGATGAACTGGCGGTAGAGGACCAGGCCGACCACCGAGATCGCTCCCATCAACATCACGCCCGCAAAGAACGGCAACGGCGTCGGGGTGGCTCCGGCGTCGAGGGGGCCCTGGATGAAGCGCTGGTACAGCCAACCCGCCCACGGCCCGGAGTAGAAGTTTCCGAGAAAGAGTGCGAAGAACGAGTAGCCGAGGTAGACCGCCACCTGGTCGGGTGGAGCGATCGTGCCGCAGTACTCGAAGAAGCGGGCCGAGCACGTCATCTCGCCGATCGACCAGACCACGATCCCGGCAGCGACAACCGCCGCCGCAGCGGACATCGACGGCAGGATCCACGACACGGTCGCGATCGCGGTGCCGGCGAGCAGCGCGCTGACCGTGCGCCAACGCCGGGTCAAGTACGAGGCCACGGCCTGGAGGAGGACAATCAGCAGCGCATCGAGCGAGATGAAGACCTCCGGGTTCAGCCAGTGGCCGGCCCAGCTGGAGATCGGCACGACGCGATCGATGGCCGCTTCCGCCGCGCCGAGGTCGGTGAAGGTCTCGAGATAGAGCGGCATGAATCCGAAGAGGACGTTGATCATCCCCCAGAAGCCGGAGAAGATCACCAGCAGCAGCACGAACCGCCAGTTTCCGAGCACCGTGAAGATCTCGGTGAAGACTCTGCCGAGGCTCTTCCCGGCGGCCCGTTCGTCACGGCTCACCGGTTCGCGAAAGGCGAAAAGCGCTTGTGCGAACATCAGCGCGCAGGCCGCGGCGGAGACCCAGAAGACGTAGCGGAACTCGGTGCGGTTGCGGACCTGAGCGGCGATCACGGGTCCGATCAGCCCGCCGGCGTTGACCATCATGTAGTAGAGGCCGAAGCCTACCGGCCGCGTGCTGCCCACGGCCGTGGTCCGGGTGACGGTGCCCGAGATGGTGGGCTTGATGATCGACCCGCCGACCGCGATCAGTCCCAGCGCGACGCACACCCAGCCGAAGCTGGAGGCAGCGCCGAGCACGAAGTAGCCGCCGGTCAGGGTGGCGAAGGCGATCGCGAGCGCCGGCTTGTAGCCGAACCGGTCGGCGAGGGCGCCGGCGAGGAGCGGCAGCAGGTAGAGGGCGCCCGTGAACATGCCGTACACCCAACCGTAGCGGTCGGCCGGAATGCCGAGACGGTCGACGACGTAGATCCCGAGCACGAGCACCATGCCGTAGTAGGCGAGGCGCTCGAAGAGCTCCATGATGACCGCCGAGTACAGCGTCCTCGGAAGCTGTCGAACCAGCGTGAGGTCCATTCGCCTGGCGCCCTCCTGACCGCCGGCGGATTGTACCCTGCCCGCGTTTGGCGCCGGCCCCTGAGCCTGTGTTGTGCCGTGTCGATCGGCCCTGGTCACTGGGGCCGGCGCCATACGCGGGAGAGCCGCAAACTGGGTTTGCGGCTCAAGACATCTCACGAAACGGGGAGTGGCTAGGAGTTCGTACCGCATTGGCCTTTTCGGCGGACGTGGTTGACCCAACCGTTGTCAGACGGCCACTGCGGCACGAACTCCTCAGGATGCGCGCAGCGCATCCCGAGGAGCGTGTGGGCAGAGGCCAACAACAGTGACCACGTCAGGAACGCGCTCAGGGGCCTATGCCCTACACGCTCCTACGGTCGCATGGCCGGCTCGGCCGGGGATGTCGCCGGGTCGGCCGACCCGGAGAGGTCGTCGAACTGCAGCCACTCGATGTCCTTCCAGTAGTCGTTCGGGACGTCGGGCTGGCCTGGATCGACGATGCCGACCTCGAGGAAGTCGAGCAGGGTGCCGGTGGCGTAGCGGTAGCCGATGTTGGCCTTGCGGTAGTCGAGGTAGGTCCGGATCAAGGTCAGCTCGGCCTGTGCGAGGTCCTCCTGGATCTGCAGCACCTGGTAGTTGGTGGACAGGCCGTTGTCGAACTTGGTCTGCTCGGCCTCCAGGTTGCGGGCGGCCAGCTCCTGCGAGGCGACCGCCGCCTCGACCGCTGCCGCGCCGTCCTCGAGCGCCCGGACCGCGATCCGGACCTGCGCGATGATGTCCTGATGGAGGGCCGCCATCTCCACCACGCTCCGGTCGTACGCGAATCGACGTTCTGCGAGACGTCCCTGGGCAGCGTTGTTGCCGATCGGGATTCCGAGCTGGACGCCGAGGCGCCAGTTGGGGAAGTCCCGGTAGACGATCTGGTCGATCGAGTCAGGGAAGCCGTCGTCTACGATGATCGGCTCATTGGTGATTGGATCTTCCGTTTCGCCCTTGCCCCCGACGCCACCCCAGCCGTAGCTCGCCTGGAGGTCGAGGCTGGGCAGGACGTCGTTTCGCGCCATCCGGACGTAGTACTCCAGGATCTCGTTTCTCAGCTGCTGCTGCCGGATCTCCGGCCGCTGTGCGAGTCCGGTCTCGATCGAGAGGGCGAGGTCCGGGAGGAAGGGTGCGAACTCGTAGGTTTCGGTGGTCTCGATCGTCGTCAGCCACTCGGCGGGCTGGTCGAAGCCGAGCACCGTCTTGAGGACATCCTCGGCGTTGGACGCGACGTTGCGGGCGGTGATCAGCGCTTGGCGGCGGGTCGCCACTCCGGCCTCGGACTGCACGAGGTCGATCGGCGCCGAGGTCCCGACCTTGACTCGCTCCTGGGTCTCGCCGAGCAGGCGCTCGGCGAGCGACAGGGACTGCTCGGCCACCTGGACGGCGCGGCGGGCCGCGACCAGGTTCCAGTACGAGCTCTCGACCTGGCGCAGGGTGTCGACGACCAGCATCTCAAAGGCCTCGGCCGTCTGGGCGCGGCTGTTGCGCGCGACCACGATCCCGGATCGGTTCACCAGGGTGCCGAAGCCGCGCAGGAGGGGCTGGGTGACCGCCAGGCTCAGGTCGGACGTCCAGTTCGGATTGAGGAAGTAGAAGGTGCTGTTGGTCTCGAACCGGTTGGTCCCCAGATCCGCCGACCAGAGGGTGCCGGTGGGCAGCAGGCCGTCGACCCCGATGCCGAAGCGGGCGTTGCGGTACTCCGGCACCAGCGAGCCCTCGAGGACGGTGGTGGAGGGCGTTCTCGTCCAGTCCCCGCTCGCCCCGACCCCCAGGTTCGGGTCGAACACGCCCGAGGCGGAGTGGATGCCGGCGTCGGCGGAGGCGATCGAGAACCGGCCCACCTGGAGGTCGAGGTTGCGGCTCATCGCCATCTCGTAGGCGGTGATCAGGTCGAGCTCGAGGACCTGGCCCTCAGTGGACGGCCCCGGGATCGCCGCCGGCAACGCGGGGACATCGAGGGTCTGAGCCTGGAGTCGGGACGCGAGCAACGCGGCAGCCGTGATCGTTGCCGCGGCGGTGATCTTGAGGTTCACGGTGGCTCCTCCTGGCACGGCCGGTTCGCCCATAAGTACGAGGACGCGCCGGAAAAGGTTCCTGCAGGCCCCGGGGCATCCCGGCGGAAGTCTACACCTGACGTCCGCTCCCTTCGGCGCACCGGTCGTGATGGTCCTCCGGGTTCGCGCGCTCCGGCTCGGGTCTGCCGGGGGGCTCGGAGTCGGAACTACATCGGACTTCCTGGCGGTCGTGACGGATCGGATCGGGATCGATGGCCATTGCGGAACGAACTCCCAGGCGATGGTCATGCAAGATCGCCTGATCGGTTCAGGTCGAATCGCCCGTCATGAGAATCTGCTTCCCGTCTCCAGGATGCGCGCAGCGCATCCCGGTAGGATCGGGTGGGGCAGGGGCCAGCCACGACAACCACCTCAGCAGGACGCGCAGGGGCCCATGCCCCCCCCCGATCCTACAGGGTGCGGATCTTCCCCTTCAGCAGGTAGGCCTGGAAGGCCAGGTCGGCCTTGGCCACCAACCGGCGGAAATGGTTGAGAGGGGCCTCGGCGACGCTGCGATCGCGGTTGTCGCCGTACAGGAACCCGAGCGGCTTGGTGCCGACGAAGATCGGCAGGATCACCGACTCGGACGGGGGAATGCCGCCGAGGGCGCGAATCAGCGGCTGATGCGCCGGCAGCCGCGGCAGTGGCCCGAGCCAGTAGGAGGTCCGGTCGGCCAGCCGATTGAACACTGACGGCTGGTCGAGGGGGATCGCGAGCTTGCGGACGGCGCCGCGATCGATGTCGGCGCCGTCGCCGCGCCAGCCGATCACGTTGCCGCGGCGGACGACCAGCAGCAGGCGACGGCTCAGGTAGGGCGCACAGTACTCGAGGAGCGCGTCGCCGATGTCTTCCCGCATCTCGGCATTCTGCAGGGCCACCGAGGCCGCCACCAGACGTTCGTCCGGCCCCTCCTGGCGCTCGTCGGGTGGATGCGCGACCCGCTCCGGGAGCTCCTCCAGGACCGGCTCGACGCCACCCCTCAGAGACGGAAACTCGTTGAGCTCGTCCTGGCTGATCTCGAGCACCAGCGAGTCGTCCGGCGACCGTGAGGGCCGCATCGCCACCGCCCACGGCATGTTGTCCACCTCGGGGGGAAACGCTGCAGCAGAGCTGGCTTTCGGCGATGTCGAGCCGGCCGCGCCGGGTCCGGTGTCCACGCGCTGGCCGGGGTCCTCGTTGATCCTCTTGAGGACCGACGCGATCTGGATCGAGGGCACGACGCCGTAGAGCCGCGCCATCGCCTCGTACAGCCGCACCTCGAGAGTGACGAAGGTGGAGACCAGGCAGTTGGTCAGGAGGCCGATCTCGTCCTCGATGAGCAGGTCCCCGGGCGACACCGTCGCGATCGAGATCGTCTTGCCCTCGTGTCGAAACGGAACCACGAGCAGGCGGGTTGCGACCCGCGGCGAGACCAGCCGGCCGACATCCGGGGTGGCGCGGGCGAGCTCGCCCCTCGAGACGGTCCGGGTCGAGTGGTAGCGGCCGAGGGCGGCGAGCAGGGTCAGCTCGCTGACCAGCCCGAGGTCGAGCAGCACCGTGTCGAGCCGGCCCTCCATCGAGCGCTGGGTGTCGAGCGCCTGGCGCAGCCCCTCGGAGTGGAGAATTCCCTCGGTGACCAGGAACTCGCCAAAGCTCCTGTCGCTCATCGGTTGCCGCTGCACCTCCAGAATTCATATTATCAAGGTGTTACGGGGCTCCACGTTGCGACCGGCGGAAAACTGCAATCGGGAACGGGAACGGGCATCCGGCTTCGTCCTCCGGACTACGCCGTGACAAGCGGGCGCGGAGGCGGATCCGGCTTCGCCAGCGGCTACGCCGTGACGAGAGCGGAAGCGGGGGAACGGGAGCCTACAGGGTGGAAAGGGGATCCACGTCCACGACGGTCCGCACCGATCGGGGAGGGATCGCCGTCTCCATCCGCACCAGGGTCTCGCGTAGGAGGTCGCGGTTGGGCGCGGTGACCAGCACCTGCCAGCGCCAGGCGCCGCGGATCCTCTCGATCGGTGCCGGCGCCGGCCCCCGCAGCCGCACTCCGGAGGGCAGCGGCGCGGCCGCACGGGCGGCCTCGGCCGCGGCGGCGCTGGCAGCCCGGCTGTCGCTCGACTCGAAGCGCACGACCGCCATGCGGGTGGTCGGCGGATAGCCGAAGGCGTTGCGGAACACCAGCTCGTCGTCGATAAACGACGCGACGTCGTGGCCGGTGGCGTGGCGGACCGCGGGGTGGTCCGGGAAGTAGGTCTGGATGATCACGCGACCCGGGCGGCGGCCGCGGCCCGAGCGGCCCGCCACCTGGGTGAGCAGCTGAAAGGTGCGCTCGGCGGCGCGGAAGTCGGGCAGGCCGAGCAACGCGTCGGCCGAGATCACACCGGTCAGGGTGACGTCCGGGAAGTGGTGGCCCTTCGCCACCATCTGGGTGCCGACGAGGATCCGCACCTTGCCGGCCGCGAAGGCGCCGAGGCTGTGGCGCAGCCCGTCCTTGCGGCGCACGGTGTCGCGGTCGAGGATCGCGACCGGGACGTTGGGATAGTCACGGGCGAGCAGGTCGGCCACCTTCTCGGTGCCGGCGCCGACCGCATCGAGCAGGGTGCCGCCGCAGCCGCCGCATGCTGCCGGAACGGCAGCGGTGTGGCCGCAGTAGTGGCAGCGCAGGTCGGAGCTCCGGCGGTGGACCACCAGCGACACCGAGCACGACGGGCACTGGATGCGGGTGCCGCAGTCACGGCACAGCAGCAGCGGCGCCCAGCCCCGACGCTGCATGAGCAGGATGATCTGGTCGCCGGCGGCGAGGGTCTCGGTCATCGCCTCTCGGAGGCGCCGGCTGAGCCAGGTGTGGCCCTGCTCGCCGGGCTCGGGCGGCTCGCCGCGCAGGTCGACCACCTCGACCTCGGGCAGGCTGCCGCCGGCGACCCGGCGCGTCAGCCGGAGGTGGGTCGCGAGGCCGCGCCGGACCAGCGCCGCCGCCTCGACGGACGGGGTCGCCGAGCAGAGCAGGACCGGGATCGCGAGCTGCTTGCCGAGCACCAGCGCCAGGTCGCGGGCGTGGTAGCGGGGTGACTCCTGCTGCTTGTAGGCCGCGTCGTGCTCCTCGTCGACCACGATCAGCCGGAGGTTGCGCAGCGGCGAGAACAGCGCCGACCGCGGTCCCACCACCACCCGGGTTTCGCCATCGAGCGCCCGCCGCCACTCTCGCCAGCGCTCGCCGTCCGACTGAGCCGAGTGGACGACCGCGGCGCGCGCACCGAAGCGGCGCTCGACCGCGCCGGCGGCCGCCGGCGTCAGTCCGATCTCGGGGACGAGGACGAGTCCGCTCCCGCCGCGCTCGAGGATGCCCTCGAGGGACCGCAGGTAGACCTCGGTCTTGCCGGAGCCGGTCACCCCTTCGAGCAGGAACGGCGCATAGCCCCCGGTGCTGACCGCTGCGGCAATGGACGCAACCGCTGACTCTTGCTCATCGGTCAGGGCGTGGCGCTCCTGCGCGGTCCGCAGCGCCCACCGGGGCGGTCGCGGAGCCCGCTGGGTGAAGGAGACGATCGCGCCGCGGTCGGTCAGTGCGCGCAGGGTGGCGTGGGAGCAGCCGACGGCAGCGCGGAGCTCGCTCGCCAGCGCCGGACGCCCGGCGTCGGCCAGCCACTGCAGGATCTCCCGCTGCCGGGGCGCCCGCCGGCAGTCCTCCAGCAGCTCCTCGAGCGGGCGGTCGGCGATCCGCACGGCGGTCACCTCGGTCGGCGGTGGTCGGTCGCGGCGCCGTTCGCGGACGTCGACGAGACCGAGCAAAACCAGCTCGTCGAGGGCACGCCGGTCGTGGCAGCCGACCTTCGCGAGCAGCGTCGGCACCCGGCAGTTGCCGTCCTGAGCGACTGCGGACAGGATGGCGGCCCCGGCCGCGCCGAGCCCGGCCGTGTCGGCGCCGACGCCCGACGGGGTGAGGGAGACGGTCTCGCTGTCGGCGCGCAGCAACCTGGTGGGGAGCATCGCGGCAAGGGTGTTTCCGAGCGGGCAGCGGTAGTAGTCGGAGATGAACCGGGCCAGGCGGAGCAGCTCGTCCGGGACCAGCGGCTGCGGGTCGAGCACCTCGATGACCGGCCGCACGACGGCCGGATCGAGGTCGCTCGTCGCCTGCACGTCGACCACGATCCCGGTGACGTGCCGCTCCCGCATCGGAACTCGGACGCGGGCTCCTGCGACCGCGAACGCGTCGAGCTCTGGCGGGATGCAATAGGTCAGCGGCTCGGGCGCGCTGCGCGGGATGGCCACGAGAGCGAACATGGAGAGATCGTAGCAGGCGCTGCTACCATGCCCCGCGCTGGGAGCGAGCGCGCGATGCGGGGGAGCTCGAGGGTTCACGGCGACGTCCATGGCAGTCGGCTCGATGCGGCCGAGGCCGTGTTCCGGCTGGTGCGCAGAATCCCGCCGGGCCGGGTCATGTCCTACGGGCAGGTCGCATCCGAGCTGGCGAGCCGGCTGTCGCCGCGCGCGGTGGGTTGGATGCTCCACCGCTGCCCGGAGGACCTCCCGTGGCACCGCGTCGTCAACGCCTCGGGTGGCTGCTCGACCGATCGTCTGCCCGACTTCCCACAGGGACTCCAGCGGGCGATGCTGGAGGCCGAGGGGGTCGTTTTTCGCGACAACGGAACACTCGACCTCGAGCGGTACCGCTGGCAGCCCAGGCAGCGCCGGGGCCGCTGACCAAGGCGTCGCCCGCGGGCGCCGCCGCGGCGGCGTCCACCGGTTTCACGGTTGACCGGCCGCGGGTCCAGCCAGCGAGCCCTGTCCGGGCGCCGGCGCTGCGCGCCGCAGCGGTTCGACCTCAGTCGGGCGACGCCTGCTGCGGCAGGTTCGGGTCGTGGGGCATGCTGCCCCGGCTGGCCCTCAGGTAGGCGAAGGGTGTGGCGAACAGGAAGTTGGAGATCCGCGAGGTGTAGATGTCGGCCGACGCCTCGATCTGGCGAGCCAGGTGGCTCTTGTCGTTGCCCGCGCGCAGCAGCGGCCCCCAGCGGGCGTCGACGGCCTGCGACGCCTCACGGGCGAGCGGCGCGACCCGCTGGTCGAGGTCGAGGATGCGCTCCTTGAGCTCGGCGAGCCGCGCCGCGAGGACGCCGGGGGTCATCGCCGGGCGAGGCCCGTACTCGAGCTGGGCACGCTGTAGGTCGAGACGCACCCGCGCGTGCTCGGCCTCCAACCGCTCCTTGTCGGCCATCAGCGCAGCGAGCTCGCTTTCGCGTGGGCGGAAGGCCTCCAGCTCGGCGACCTCGTCTTCGAGCTCGCGCAGGATCAGGCCGGTCCGCCAACGCAGGAGGCTCTTCGACATGCGGACATCGGCGAAGATGTGGTCGCCGACGTACAGGATCTCTGCTCCCGAGAGGCCGAGGTACTGCTCGACCGAGCTGGCGTCGCCGCCAACGTAGCAGCCCGGCCCAGGGAACCCCTGCGGCGCCGGCGTCAAGTGGCCGCGCTCCTCGTCGACGATCGAGAACAGCGGCAGCCGCGCGCTGAAGAAGTCCGGCTTGCGGGCGCCGACGATCACGAGCTCGAAAAGGTTGCGCCAGGTCATGCCGGACGGCAGGAAGCGGTCGAAGGCGTGGGCCATGATGGTGCGCACGTAGGACCACTCGGCGTTGGTGATGATGAGCAGGCGCTTGCCCGAACGGCGCTGGTCGAGCAGGGCGAGCGGCGCGTCCGGGTCGAGGTCGACGTAGGTCTCCGGATCGGCGAGGATCTCCGCTTTGAGCGTGCCCTCCAGGTGGGTGTTGTCGAGGTGCTTGTCAATGCGCTGGAAGAGGTCGTGGTAGCCGAGGATCTCGGGGAACCTCCGCTGGTCATAGAGGTCGACGAGCTGCGCGAACAGGCAGCTCCCCGACAGCGAGAACAGCGTGTTGAGGAAGTAGAACCGCGCCTCTGCGAGGTCGATCGGAAAGTGCCGGTAGGCCTCGCGCTGCTCCTCGAAGGTCATCGCCCGGGTGCCGTGGGAGGCCCGCATGACGAACCCGAAGCGATTCGCCTTGACGACGTTGCCGAGCTCGGTGTCGATGACGAGCCCTCTGGTCACCAGGCTCGGGTCGAATCGCAGCTCCTCGACCGGCCACCCTTCGGCCAGCAGCATGCGGCGGATGTGATCGTAGGCGCGCCGCTCCCAGTGGTCGACGCGGTAGTGGACCAGCGTGTAGTCCATGTCGTAGCCGATCGCCGCGATCGCGCGCAGGTTGAGCGTTCGGTTGCAGTAGATCCGGCGTGCGGCCGGGGCCGCGGCGGACAGCGGGAGGTCGTCGGGCATGTCTGGCTCCCCGGCCCGGAACCGGCACAGGGCCGGTGAAGGCTCGTCAACAGGGTCACCCCAGCCGGCCGGGCGAGCCAAGCATAGCCGGTTGCACGGCTTCCGCCGAGCGACAGGGCACAAAAAAAGCAAGCCCGAGTGGGCTTGGGAAGGAGGAGATTGGTTGGTGCGTCCGATACTCAATATAGGGTCGCCGGCGGAAACAGGCAGTGAGCCGTGTCACACGAAGGGGACGGCTCCGTGCTTCCTTCTTCGGTTCCGCGCGGTCAGGACCTCGCCACTTTCCAGGCGAAGGTGGCCCAGCCTGCGATCAGCAGCACGCCGCCGATCGGAGTGATCGCGCCGATGGGGTGGAGGCCGGTGAGCGCCAGCAGGTAGAGGCTTCCCGAAAAGACGACCGTGCCGGCGAGGAACATCCACCACACGGGCGCCAACCGAGCTTGCGGCCAGCGCTCTGACGCGAGTGCGGCGACGATCAGAGCGATCCCGTGAATCATCTGGTATCGCGCCGCCGTCCCGAAGGTCTCGAGGAGGCCCGGGTCGAGACGGCTCCTGAGGCCGTGGGCGGCAAACGCGCCAGTCGCCACCGCAGTGCCGGCGAGGACCGCTCCGAGCACCGTCGCCGTGCGCGCGGTCATGGGTCAGCTTCCCGGCTCGACGACACCGATGTAGGGCAGAGTCCGGAAGCGCTCGCTCCAGTCGAGCCCGAAGCCGACGACCCACACGTCGGGGATCTCGAAGCCCAGGTAGTCGATCTGGACCGGCACTTGTCTCCGGTCGGGCTTGTGGACGAGCACGCAGGTCTTCAGGGAGGCGGGGTGGCGGGTGGCAAGCGCGCGCAACAGATAGCTGATCGTGTGGCCGGTGTCGACGATGTCCTCGACGACCAGCACATGACGGCCGGCGATGTTCCGGCGCAGGTCCATGATCATGCGGACGGCGCCGTCGGTCTGGGTCGCGTTGCCGTAGGTGGACAGCGCCATGAAGTCGACCGAGCGGGGGATCGTGAGGCGGCGGGAGAGGTCGGCCAGGAAGATGAACGAGCCCTTGAGCACCCCGACCATGACGAGGTCCTCGACGCCAGCGTAGTCGCTCGAGACCGTCTGGGCGAGCTCGGAGATCTTGGCGGCGATCGTCCGCTCGCTGATCAGCACCTTGGGATCGCTCACGGGGCTGCCTCCATGCGCTCTTCCGGCGGCCGTCACGGTAGCATGTTCCAAGGAGCGCCGGCGAGGACGACCGCGGCGCGGGCAGTCGGCTGACCATGCCGCGGCCGCGCCGCGCTCGTTCCCGTGAGGAGGCACGGTTTGAGCGACGCGTCGCGTGACGATCCGATGAAGGCCGCCGCCGGTCCGGTGCGGGGTTCGATCCTGCGCCTCGTCCGCGACTACTGTTTGCGGTACCGCTGGAGCTATCTCGGGGGGGGCATCTTCGTGGTGCTCACCAACTACCTGGCGGTGAGCATCCCGGGCGAGATCGGACGGGCCGTCGATGCACTGCGGGCGGCCGCGTCCGTCGCTCCGCACGTGCTCGCGATCGTTGTGATGGGGGTCGCAGTTATCGGAGTCCGGACCCTGTCCCGGATCCTGATCTTCAACCCGGGCCGCGACGTCGAGTACCACCTCCGTGGTGACCTGTTCGCCAGGCTCCTCGCCTTGCAGCCTCCGTTCTATGCCAAACACAAGCGGGGGGACATCGTCAGCCGGGCCTCCAACGACATCTCGTGGGTGCGCACTCTGGTCGGGTTCGGCGGTCTGCAGGTCGTCAATGTCACCGTCGCCGTGGCCCTGACGGGGTGGAAGATGGTGGCTCTGTCGCCCCGCCTGACGCTGGTGGCCGGGCTGCCGATCCTGCTCGGCGTCGTGGCCGTCCAGGTCGCGATCCAGCGCGTATTCCACCTGAGCCGGATCAACCAGGAGCAGCTCGGGGAGATCTCCGAGCACGTCCTCGGCAGCCTGCAGGGCATGGCGACGATTCAGGGCTTTGTGGCCGAGCAGTCGTTCGTCGACCGCTTCGAGCAGCGCAACAACGACTGGATGCGCATCGGCATGAAGCTCGCCCTCATCCGAGCGGCTGCCCTCCCGCTGCTCGTGCTGAGCGGTGGCATCTCCATGTTCGCGGTGGTGGCGGTGGGCGGGCCGATGGTGCTCGACGGCCGGCTGACGGTGGGTGAGCTGGCGGCCTTCACGGCGCTGTTGGCGGTGCTGCTGCCGCCGCTGCGGTCGTTCGGCTGGATGCTGTCGGTCATCCAGCGCGGGCGGGCCTCGCTCGATCGCGTGTTCGAGCTCATGGACGAGCCGGTGGAGCGCCCCGAGGGTGAGACCGGCGTCGCTCTGCCGCGTGGTACGGGTCCGTCCATCGAGCTCAGGGATCTCGGTTTCAGCTACCCCGACGCTCCGGACTTCCGGGTCCTCGATGGGATCTCGATGGCGATTCCGCCGGGCGCCGTCGTCGGGCTGTTCGGCCGCACCGGCAGCGGCAAGAGCACGCTGCTGCGGCTGCTGGCGCGCCTGTTCAACCCACCGGCGGGGAGCGTGTTCGTGGAAGGCCTCGACATCATCGACCTCGACCTGGAGTCGTGGCGCGACCGGGTGACGATGGTCCCCCAGCGCCCGTTCCTGTTCTCGGAGTCGATCGCGGCGAACATCGCCCTCGCCGGGGACGCAGACGAAGCCAGGGTGCGCGAGGCAGCCCACATGGCGGCGCTCGAGCAAGATCTCCGGGCACTGCCGGACGGCCTCGACACGGTGGTCGGCGAGCGTGGGATCACGCTATCGGGGGGCCAGCGACAGCGCGTCGCCCTGGCCCGAGGGCTCGCCCGCGGCGGCGATTTGCTGATTCTCGACGACGTGCTGTCGGCGGTGGACCACGCCACCGAGGCGCGGCTCGTCGACACCATCACCCAGATCGCGCGCGGCCCGAGCGCGCCGACGGTGCTGATCGCCAGCCACCGGCTGTCGGCGTTCCGGACGTGCGACACCATCCTGGTGCTCGACCGGGGCCGCCTGGTCGACCAGGGCAGCCACGACGAGCTGGTCGCGCGGCCTGGCCCTTACCGCGACGCGTGGTGGGTGCAGCGCCAGGGCGGCTCCACCGCCACCGGAGTGGCGACGTGAGCGACCTCAAGCTGCTGCGGCGCCTGTGGCCCTACCTGCGGCCCGACTGGTGGGCCTTCGCCGTCGCGCTGCTGCTGACGCCCGCGGCGGCGGCGCTCAACCTGGTTCAGCCCTACCTCCTGAAGCGGGTAATCGACGACCACATCGTGCCCGGCGTCGCCGAGGGGCTGATGGCGCTGGCGCTGCTGTTCCTGGGCACGGTGGTCGTCGGCTACCTGCTGCAGGGCGGCTATGTGATGGCGCTGGCGTGGGGATCGCAGCGCAGCATCGTGCGCCTGCGCTCGGCGGTCTACCGCCACATTCTCCACCTCCAGCAGAGCTTCCTCGACCGGCAGCCGGCGGGCCGCCTGCTGACCCGCGCGACCAGCGATGTCGACGCCCTCGGTGAGGCCGTCAGCTCCGGTCTCATCAACATCGTTCTCGACCTGCTGATGATCCTCGGCACGCTGGTGGCGATGATCCTGCTCGACGCCCGGCTCACCCTCGTGCTGCTGCTCCTCGCTCCGCCGCTGCTGGTCATTCTCGAGGTGCTCCGGCGCCGGCTGCGGGTGCTGTTCGGCGAGGTCCGTGACGCCGTGGCCGGATTGAATACGTTTCTCGCCGAGCGTATCGACGGGGTCGAGGTGATCCAGCTCTTCAGCAACCAGCAGGTTGCCGAGCGGAAGTTCGACGAGCACAACGCGCGCTTCCGGAGGGCGACCAGCCGGTCGAACGTCTACGACTCGCTGATGTTCGCTGTGGTCGACGGGGCGGCGGCGATCTGCGTGGCGGCGATGCTGTGGTACGGCTCGGGGCTGGCGGCAGAGATGGGAGCCCCGCTGGTGAGGGCGGAGCCGATCAGCGTCGGCCTGCTGGTCGCCTTCATCGAGTACCTCGACCGGCTGTTCCGGCCGCTGCGCGAGCTGTCGTCGCGGATCTCCGAGCTGCAGCGGGGCGTGGCCGCGGTCGAGAAGATCCTCGGGCTGCTCGACGTCGACGAGACGCTGCCGGTCGGCGGCGTGGCGCTGGCCGAGGTCCGCGGCCATCTCGTGCTGCGCGACGTCTGCTTCCGATACCGGGCCGAGGCCGAGGACGTGCTGTGCGGCATCGACCTCGAGGTCAAGCCGCGCGAGGTCGTCGCGATCGTCGGGGCAACGGGATCGGGCAAGACCACACTGACCCGCCTGCTCGATGCGTCATACCGCGGCTACCGGGGCAGCATCACGCTCGACGGCCATGAGCTGAGCGAGCTCGACGTCGAGGCGGTCCGCCGCCATGTCGCCGGCGTGCGGCAGGATGCCCAGCTGTTCTCCGAGGCCGTCCGCTTCAATGTCGATCTCGGCAACCTCCGGATTCCCTTTGGGGCGACCGACGAGGCGGCCACCCTGGTGCACGCAAACCGGATCGTCGACCGCGTCGGGTGGGACCATGTGCTGCGCGAGCGGGGGACCGACGTCTCGGTCGGAGAGGGGCAGCTGATCACCTTCGCCCGCGCGATGGCTCACGATCCGGAGGTGGTCATCCTCGACGAGGCCACGGCGAGCATCGACAGCATGACCGAGAAGCTGATCCAGGACGCGTTGGCGCGGATCTTCACCCGCAAGACGGTGATCATCGTCGCCCACCGCCTGTCCACGGTGGAGAAGGCGGACCGCATCGTGGTGCTCGACCGCGGCCGCATCATCGAGCAGGGAACCCACGCCGAGCTGATGGTGGCCGGCGGCCACTACGCGCGGCTGGTGCGCGCCGGCGAAGAGCTCCTGGTCGCGTAGGCGGGACGCCGATCCCCAGCATGTTCGACCACGCTTCCGCGCCCGCTCTCGTCACGGCGTGGCCGCAGGCGACTTGTCAGGGCGAAGTGTGCAGCACGAAGCCTGAAGCCGGATCCGCCTCCGCTTCCGTACCTTCCAACGGGCTTTCGTGGCTCGTCGCCCGTCCAGCTCGCGATGAGTCCGGGACCTCGCCGGGTGGCAGCCCCTGGCCAGGCCTCGGGACGCGTGCAGGCTGCCAGAAGGAAACATTCGGGAACGGGAACGGGCGGGGGGAGCGGGTCGTGCCGTGCCGGTGGGGTTTGGGCCGGCCCGCGTGACACCTCCAAGGCGCCGGTGTACCATGGGGAACCATCGTCACGCGCACCGAACGGGCGGGGGATCAACCTCGGCCGATGATGATTGCGGGGAGCGGTCCCGCGGCAAAAGGGGGTTATCGATGATGTTGAACAGGGTGAAGTGGATAGCGTGTCCGCTGGTGGTGTTGGTCTGTCTGTGGGTGGCCGCGACCGCGTCGGCCAACATGTTCCCCCAGTCGGTGGCGTCGGGTGACCCGCACCCGGACAGCGTGGTGCTGTGGACCCACCTCGACAATCCTGACGTGCCGGACGCTCTCCGGGTCGAGGTTGCCACTGACGACGGCTTCCAGGACATCGTGGCCTCGCGCGACCTGGTGGCGATGGAGGAGTACGACTGGGTCGTCAAGGTCCGCATTGACGGGCTTCAGCCCTACACGACCTACTACTACCGCTTCGTGTACGGCACCGGCGCCGCGATCGAAATGTCGCGGGTCGGGCGGACCAAGACCGCGCCATCGCCCGACATGGATGTGCCGGTCCGCTTCGCGGTCGTCTACTGTCAGGATTACATCGGGCGTTACTACAACACCTACCTGAAGCTGCTGCGCGACCACGATCAGGACATCGATTTCGTGGTCCACCTCGGCGACACGATCTACGAGACGACCGGGGACCCGTCGTTCCAAACCCCTGACCCGGAGCGGCGGATCGAGTTCGAGGATCTCGAGGGCGCCATCGCGCTCGGCGATCCGGCTGACCCGTACTATGCCGCGGCGAGCCTGTCCAACTACCGCGAGATTTACCGGACCTACCGCTCCGACGAGGTCTACCAGCAGGTGCACGAGCGGTGGCCGATGATCGTGATCTGGGACGACCACGAGTACTCGAATGACGCCTGGGGCGCCAACGCGACCTACTTCAACGGCCGCGTCGACGAGTTCGATGAGGCGCGGAAGCGCAACGCCGAGCAGGCCTTCTTCGAGTGGATGCCGACCGAGATCGGCCTCGGCGACGATGGGACCCTCGACATCAACGCGAGCGTCCTCTGGCCGAACACGAAGATCTACCGCGACTACCTGTTCGGCCGCAACCTCCACCTCGTCTTGACCGACTACCGCACCTACCGGCCCGACCACATCGTTCCCGAGGATGCCTTCCCGGGCACGATCGCGGTCGATGAGGCCGCGATGACCGAGCTGCTGACCGAGCCGGTGTGGCAGGCGGTGCGCGGCAACTTCGATCCCTACGTCAACATGGACGTGCTCGGCGCCGCGTTCCCGATCTTCAAGCAGACCGCGTCGCTGATCGCGGCCCAGGCCTACATGATGGAGGATCCCACGCTCGACATCTCGTCGGCGGTCGGGGTCGCAGAAGATGCCCTGACCGGCAACGTCAGCACGACCTACCTCAACGGCCTCTTCGACGCGGCGGGAATCCCGCCGGTGTTCACCCCTGCGATCACTGCCGGGCTGCCGCGCGGCATCTCCTACCTCTACGTGGGCAAGCAGTCTCTGTACTCGTCGATCGGCTCGCGCAACCAGTTCCTGTGGGACACCTTCAATCTGCTCGCCGCGCACCGCTACCTGTCAACCGGCGGCGCGGCCCAGGAGGCCTACGGCGGCGCCCAGACGGCCTGGCTCCAGGGCACGATGCTTCAGAGCCCGGCGACCTGGAAGGTGCTCGGATCGTCGGTGATGCTGACCCCGCTGCTGGTCGACTTCACCAACCCGGTCATCGCGGCCATGCTCCCGGACAACTTCCCGGACTATCTCCGCACCCGGATCGGCATCACGGCCGACCAATATGACGGATTCCCGCAGAAGAAGCTGGAGCTGCTCGGGCTGCTCGGCGTGGTTCCCAACTCGGTCATCATCTCGGGCGACATCCACGCGACCTTCGTTACCGACCACGGAGGCGGCGTCTACGAGTTCACCTCGTCGGCGATCTCCTCATCCACGATCGGCGACGAGGTGGCCGGCCGGATCGACGAGATCCTTCCGCCGGGCCCAGGCACCGATCTGCTGCTGGAGAACCTCGCCACCCTGCTCCAGATCTCCACGATCGACGACCCGTACACGACGTCCGACATCGTCTATGCCAACACCTGGGCCCACGGCTTCCAGGTTGTGGAGGCGGGGCCCGAGGCGCTGCTGGTCACGCTCTACGAGATCCCGAGCGACGAGATCTTCACCAGCTACTACGACGATCCCGAGACGCTCGACAGCCTCTTCGAGACCCTGAGCTTCAGGGTCCAAGATGGCGAGCTCATCCCGGGCGGATGATCCACACACTTCAATCGATGATGGGGCCCGCCTGCGCGGGCCCTTTCTTTTTCCCGAGGGTCGGCGAAAATGGCGCGGTGAGCTGCGTTCATCCCCTCGTGGCCGGCCAGCGGCGGCGCCGCCGGCAGGCCGGTGACGACAGGGAGACCGTGCTGCGACGCGGCTCGTGGGGGATCCGGACGCTGTCGGCGGCGCTGCTGCTGGCCGGCAGCGTCGCCGTGGCTGCGGACGAGCCGGTCGCCGTCGCGCCGCCGTGGGAGGTGTGGCGCGACCTGGCCACGCTGGCCGTCATCCCTTTCGGCGACCGCGTCGTCATGGCCTCGAGCCGGTGCCCGGACGACTGTGCCTTTGACCGCCACTCTGCCGGTGACACCCGGTTCCTGCGGTCCGACGGCGATGAGGGCGTGCTGTTCGAAGCCGAGGGCCCGGGAGCCATCACCAGGATCTGGATGACTCAGGGCGACGACGGCATCAGCCACCCCCTGGATCCCGACGTCTGGATCCGGATCGTGGTCGACGGCGAGGTCGTGGTCCAGCTGCCGCTGCCGGACTTCTTCTCGGGCGAGGTGCCGCCGTTCCTGCCCCCGCTCGTCGAGCACCGGCTGGTGTCGAGCGGCGGCAACGTCAGCTACGTGCCGATCCCGTACGCGGAATCCTGCGTCGTCTCGCTGCTCGGCGCCGAGAATGCGAAGATCTGGTTCCAGATCACCGCGCACCAGCTCGCGAGCGGGGAGGGCGTCGCGGCCTTCACGGGCGACGAGGACCTGAGCGGCTGGCAGGAGCTGCTGGGCGCGCAGCCCGGGTCCGACCCGTGGACCGGTGGGCCGTTCCCGACAAGTGCGGGGTTGGTCGAGCTCAAGCGCGGCACGCGGGCCGTGATTGCGGCCTTCTCCGGCCGCGATGCGATCAACGGGATCCTGCTCAGGGTCCCGCCCAGCCGGTGGGACGAGGTCGAGCTCCGGTTGCTGTTCGACGGCCAGGTCCGGGTGGCAATGCCGCTGGCCGACTTCTTCGGCCTCGCTGGCGCCGGCGACGCGCCCGTGCGTTCGCTGCTCGTCGGCGCGACCGAGGACGACGACCTGTACGCCTACTTCCCGATGCCGTTCTTCGAGAGCGCGGTTGTCGAGCTGGCGCGCGGCAAGAGCAAGCCCCGCGGCAAGATCCCGGTCGAGTTCGCGGTCCGCCGGCTCGGCCGCGCGCCGCACCCCGACAGCGGGCTGTTCGGCGCCTCGGGCCAGGTCGCCGAGACGACGACGCCGGGCCGTGCCCACCGCGTGCTCGAGGTCGCGGGCAGAGGCAAGTGGATCGGCCTCTTCGCCGAGTTGGGCTCCCGCTCCGGCGACAGCCGCGACTACCTCGAGGGCGACGAGCTGGTGGTGGTCGACGGTAGACCCGAGCCCCAGCTCCAAGGCACCGGGGTCGAGGACTTCTTCGGCGGTGGCTTCTACTTCCAGGTCGACCACCCCGGTCCGATACCGTTCGGGCGCCCCCTCCACGGCATGACGAGTGACCGGGTGCGGCCGGACGGGACGGTTGCGACGTCGATGTACCGATTGATGCTCAGCGACGCACCGACCTGGTCGACCGGGGTCGTGGTCGATCTGGAGTGCGGGCCGACCGACCAGACGCCGATTCGCGCCCGGACGATTGCCTACTACTACTCCTCGCCGGCCGGTTCAGCCGACTGACGGCTGTCGTTGCTCGGCGCGCAACCGCCGGATCGGATTCGTGGCCACCGAGAGGGTCGGCGGGCGGCGGTGTTCCCGCTCGAACCGCAGAGGTCGCGGGGGCCGCGCGGAGAAGCTTGAGGGACCCGGCTCAGCGCCCTCTGCGCCCTCCGCGGTTGAGACCGTCACGCCACACAGTATTGACCGCCAGCCCCCTGAGCACGGGGGGAGAGTCGTCGAAGCGGCCGTTCCTCAGAGCAGGACGTACAGGGCCAGGCTGGCGGCTGCAAGGGAGGCGAGGATCAGCAGCGAGGGCGTGCCGACGCTCCGCGGCCCGAACGCGAAGGCGTAGACCCCTTTCATGAGGTTGTTGGCAGCCGCGGCGATCACCACCGCGAGCGCCGCGATGGCCACGAGCGGTCCGCCGGCGGCCTGCTGCGTGAGGCCGAGGATGAACGGGTCGACATCGGTCGTCCCCATGATCGCTGCCAGCACGAGCAGGCCGGTGCCTCCGAAACGGCCGGCGACGATCCTGGTGACAACGAGGATCACAAGGAAGAGGCCGGCAAAGGTGAGCGCCGAGGACAGCTCGAGGGGGTTGGTGGTTGCACGGCGTCGGTCGCCGTCCGCTGAGGCCTGGCTCGGTACGGCGTCGTCGGCGTGACGCCGGCCGACGAGCGCGCCGAAGCCGATCGCGGCGAGGCCGAGCAACCAGAACACAACCGCTAGCTCGCGAGCGAGATTGGGCGCGAACAGGGCGACCAGGGCCCACAGCCGGAGGTACATCATGCCGGTCGCGGCCACGATCGCGCCGACGTACGCCGCGGGCGGCCAGACCTGCTGGTTCGCGCTGCGTGCCAGAGCCACCGTCGTGGCGGTAGACGAGTAGGCGCCGCCCAGGAGGCCGGCCAGGAACAGGCCGCCCTCGCGCCGCCAGAACCGCTGCAGCAGATAGCTGAGGTACGAGATGCCGGAGACCGCGACCACCACCAGACAGATCGAAAAGGGGTTGATCCCGAAGTCGGTGAAGGGCCGGTTGGGGACCACCGGCAGGATCACGCCGGTGAGCAGGAGGAACCGCACCGCGGTGCGCAGCTCGTTCTGAGGCAGGTTGACGGCCAGCGTCTCGAGGCGCGTCTTCTCCTGGAGCAGGATGACGGCCACCACGCCGGCCGCGATCGAGATCCAGTACAGGCCCTGGGCCGCAGCACCGCCGAGCGCGAACGTGAGCAGGGCGACGGTTTCGGTGGTGATGCCCGGCTCGCCCGTGCGCAGGCCGGCCCAGTACGACAGCGCGACGAGTGCGCCGAGAACGACGAGCCCCGCCGAAAAGGGCACTGCGGACCCCGGGAACGCCCTCACGAGCAGAAAGCCGCCGAGGCCGATGATCGGGAAGGTGCGGACGCCCCCCAGGCCGTGCGGCTCGTGCTCTTCGCGTTCGAAGCCGATCAGCAGCCCGAGAACGAGGGTCAGCGCGAACCCTGACAGCTCCGGAGGAAGGTGCTGGAGGAGCGTGCCCATGAGATCAGTGTAGGTGAGAAGCAGCGGAGACGGGGAGATGCGGGCCCAGTTGGACGGTGCTGGATCCGGTCGGCAATCCGATCCGCGCCCGCTCTCGTCACGGCGACGTGTCACGGCGAAGTGCGGAGCACGAAGCCGGAAGCCGAAGGCGACCTGTCACGGCGAAGCGGAACGCGAAGCCGGAAGCCGAAGGCGACCTGTCACGGCGAAGCTGCAAGCGAAGCCGGAAGCCGAAGGCGACCTGTCACGGCGAAGCGGAACGCGAAGCCGGAAGCCGGATCCGCGCCCGCTTCCGACGATGAGCTGTCCGGTCGATCTTTGCTCGGGACCGGGACTCAGCGCCGCTCGACGGCGGCAGCCACCAGGCGGTCCACGAGCGCCTCGTCGGCAACTGCCGGCACGGTGACGTGGCCGCGCGCGGCGTGGCTCTCATTCCAGTCCGCCACGGTCGCGATCGCGTTCGGGTTGCGCGCCCAGGAGCGCCGCGACACGCCGCACATGGCATCCCAGTCGAGCGCGGTGTCGAGGATCCGGTCGACGCGTTCGGAGCCATCCAGAACGAGCCCGAAGCCGCCGTTGATCGCCTTGCCGGTGCCGACCCCGCCGCCGTTGGAGAGCACCGCCATCGTCATGCCCCGGGCGGCGTTGCCGGCCCAGCACTGGTGGGCCATGTCGGAGGTGAGATTCGATCCGTCGGCGATGTTGGCGGTCTCTCGGAACGGCGAGTCGGTGCCGCCGGTGTCGTGGTGGTCGCGCCCCATCATCAACGGCCCGATCCTCCCGTCGCGGACCATCGCGTTGAAACGGCGAGCGATGCGGGTGCGGCCCTCGGCGTCGGCGTAGAGGATGCGGGCCTGGGTGCCCACGACCAGCCGGTTCTTTTCGGCGTCACGGATCCACTGCCAGTTGTCGCGGTCCTGGCCCCGGCGCTCCGGATCGATGCACTCCATCGCGGCCCGGTCGGTTTGGCGGAGGTCCTCCGGATTGCCGGAAAGACAGACCCAGCGGAACGGTCCGTAGCCGAAGTCGAAACACATCGGGCCCATGATGTCCTCGACGTAGGAGGGCCAGATGAACCCCTCGGTGGTGTCGCGGCCGTTGCGGGCGATCGCCGGCACGCCGGCGTCGAACACCGCCTTCATGAACGAGTTGCCGTAGTCCCAGAAGTGCATGCCGCGGTCGCACAGGCGGAGCAGCACCTCGAAGTGACGGCCGAGGCTGGCGTCGACGAGGCGGCGGAAGGCCTCGCGGTCGGCGCGCAGCATCTCGCGGCCCCGCTCGAAACTCAGTCCGGCCGGAGTGTAGCCGCCGTCGTAGGGCACGTGGCAGGAGGTCTGGTCGGACAGCAGCTCCACGTCCACGTGGTGGCGGTCGAGGTACTCGAGGAGGTCGACCACGTTGCCGTGGTAGGCCACCGACAGCGGCTGCCGGCGATCGCGCGCGGCGAACATCCAGTCGACCGCCTCGGCGAGCTCGGCGGTCACCCTCTGCACCCACCCCTGTGCGAACCGAGTCTCGATGCGCGAACGATCGACCTCGGCGATGATGCCGGCGCCGCCGGCGATCTCGAGGGCCTTGCCCTGCGCTCCCGACATGCCCCCGAGCCCGGAGGTCACGAAGCTGTGCCCCCGCAGATCTTCGCGGTCGGGGATGCCGAGGTAGAGCCGACCGGCGTTGAGCAGGGTGATGTAGGTGCCGTGGACGATGCCTTGCGGCCCGATGTACATCCACCCGCCCGCCGTCATCTGCCCGTAGTTGACGCAGCCGAGCGCGGCGAGCCGGTGGAAGTCGTCGGGGGTGTCGAACATCCCGACCATGAGGCCGTTGGTGATGATCGCGCGGGGCGCCTCGGGACGTGACGGGAACAGCCCGAGCGGGTGGCCCGAGCTGACCACGAGGGTCTGGTCGGCCTCCATGACCTCGAGGTACCGCTTGATCAGGCGGTACTGCATCCAGTTCTGGCAGACCTGGCCGGACTCGCCGTAGGTGACCAGCTCGTATGGGTAGAGAGCCACCTCGAAGTCGAGGTTGTTGTCGATCATGACCTGCATGGCCTTGGCTTCGGTGATGCGACCGCGGTACTGCTCGAGCGGGCGGCCGAAGATGCGCCCGGCGGGGCGGTACCGGTAGCCGTAGATCCGGCCGGTCGCGACGAGCTCGTCGAGGAACTCCGGGCCGACCACGCCATGGTGCTCGGCGGGCACGTAGCGCAGCGCGTTCTTGAGGGCGACGGCCGTGTCGCGACGGCTCAGGCCGTAGCCGCGGCTGGGCGCTCGCCGGACCCCGGGCGCGAAGGGCGGCGGCTCCGGAAGCTCGGTCAGCTCCACGCGAAACGGCTGCTCGGTCATGGCGCCCTCCTGCGCCGAGGATTGTAGCGTTGACGCTCCCGGCGACCGGCCCGGCGCCGCCGGGCCTTCCCGAGGAATGAAATCGTTTCTCGATTGCAATCTCAGTTCTGCAACGACGAACGTCCTGGAACGATCGTCGTCGAGAGGGTCGGTCAGAGTCGAAGTTACAGTGATCAGGAGGGTTAGCAAATGTCCGGCAATGAGCTATGATCGCAACTCGGAGGGGGCGCGCCAGCATGATGACTCTCGACACGGTGGACATCCGGCGCCAGGCGACGGTGATCCTGATCGACGGCGGACACGGCGTTCGGGCCCACCTCAACACCCTCGGTATTCACGTCGGCGACTTGCTGACGGTCGTCGAGCGCGCACCGTTCCGGGGGCCGGTGCTGGTCGAGGTCAACGGCACCCGGGTCGCGATCGGCCGCGGCATCGCCAGCAAGGTCAGTGTGGAGGTCGACGGGGAGGTCACGAGCCTCGACGACACGGCCCGCGCCAAGCGGGCCTCTCCTCGATGAAGTTCGTCCTGGCGGGGCAGCCCAACTCGGGGAAGAGCACGATCTTCAACGCGGTTGCCGGCTACCGGGCCGCCACCGCGAACTTCCCGGGCTCCTCGGTTTCCTTCACGACGAGCCGCGCGCTCATCCTCGGCCGCGAGGTGGAGGTCGTCGACCTGCCCGGCGTCTACTCGCTGACCTCCTCCGACGCGGGGGCAGGAGAGGGCGAGAGCTACCTCCTCGGTGGCGACTACGACCTGATCATCGACGTCGTGGACGCGAGTCGGCTCGGTCGCTCGCTCGAGCTCACGCTCCAGCTGCTCGAGCTCCGGCGGCCGATGATCGTCGCCCTCAACATGATGGATGAGGCCGAACGCCGCGGCATCTCGATCGATGCCGCTGCCCTTGCGCGGGAGCTTGGCGTGCCGGTCATCGACACCATCGCGAGACGCGGCCAGGGTCTGCGTGAGCTGTTCCGGACGGCCCTCCAGCACGCCCACCTCGGCCGGCCGGCGCCGGTGCCGAGCTTCGATCGCGAGGTCGAGGCTGCGCTGCAGTCGGTGTCGTCGGCTCTGCGGGAGGTCGGCGTCGATTCCGGGGTGCCGGCGAGGTTTTCGGCCGCCAAGCTGATCGAGGGCGACAGCCACTTCCGACGGACCGTGTTCGGCCAGTACCCAGGGCTCGAGCCGACCGTTGCCGCCGTCGTCGCGGATCTCGAGCGCGCGCACGGTTGGTCAGCCGACCAGATCGTCTCCGGAGGGCGCCACGCGGTTGCGCACGCGATCGAGGAGCGGGTCTCGGTCCACCGCAGCCCGAGCCTCGGGTGGCGGGAGTGGCTGGACCGGCTCCTGCTGGGGCCCTGGACCGGCGGCGCGATGATGGTCGCGATCCTCGCCGCGCTGTTCTGGATTGTGTTCGGCGTCGGTCAGCGCATCGAGGGCCCGCTGGTTGGCGTCTTCGAGCGCGTGATTGCGACGGCCGTCGGGCATCTCGAGCCGGGGAGCCTCGTGGCCACGCTCGCCCACGGCGTGCTGATGGGCCTGGCCGGCGGGGTCGCGATCGTCCTGCCCTACCTGATCCCGTTCCTGCTCGGCCTGGCGATCCTCGAGGACACCGGCTACCTGCCGCGGCTCGCGTACATCCTGGACAGCCTCATGCACCGGATCGGCCTGCACGGCAAATCCGTGCTGCCGCTGATCCTCGGCTACGGCTGCTCGGTGCCGGCCATCATGTCGACGAGGATCCTGGAGTCGAAGCGCGACCGTCGGATCACGGGCGTTCTGGCGGCGTTCATTCCGTGCTCGGCGCGGAGCGTCGTCATCTTCGGGCTGGTGGCCGCCTACCTCGGACCGCTGTGGGCGCTGTCGATCTACCTGCTCAACCTGGGCGTGGTCGTGGTCCTTGGCAGTATCCTCAGCCGCAGGATGCGGGGCAGCTCCCCCGGGCTGATCCTCGAGATCCCGGAGCTCAGCGTGCCGCATGCCAGGACGCTGGTGGCGAAGACCTGGCTGACCCTGCGCGAGTTCATCACCATCGCCTGGCCGTTGCTGGTTGCATCGTCGGTGGTGCTGGGCCTTCTCGAGTGGCTCCACGCCCACGACGAGATCAACGCGTTGCTGTCACCGCTGACGGTGGCGGTCCTCGGGCTGCCGTCGGCGGTCGGAATGACGCTTGTCTTCGGGGTCCTGCGCAAGGAGCTGACTTTGGTGATGCTGGTGCAGGCGCTCGGCACCACGCATGTGAACGAGGTGATGACCGTGGCCCAGCTGATGACCTTCACCCTGTTCGTCGTCTTCTACGTGCCCTGCGTGGCAACGGTCGCGGTGATGGCGCGGGAGATGGGGTGGCGAGACACAGCCTGGGTGTCCGGTCTGACAATCGTCATGGCGACCACAATCGCGGTGGCGGGCCGCGTCGCCTTCGCTCTCGCCGGCTAGGAGCGCGTAGGGCATAGGCCCCTGTATGCGTTCCTGACGTGGTCATTGTTGTTGGCCTCTGCCCAACACGCTCCTCGGGATGCGCTGCGCGCATCCTGAAGGCGGGAAGTGCATTCTCCCGTGAATGGACCTTCGTGTGCCTGTGCAGCAACCTCCTCAAGCTGGTGAACGTCCCCCCACCCCTACAAGGGGAGCCCGCATGAAACTACCAGCGGGATCGCGGAGTTGTTGAATCCACTCTCTGCGTCCTCTGCGCCCTCCGCGGTTCGAACTGAAAAGGGGAGCAGGGAGGCGGAAGACGGAGGCGTTCGACGGGCCGCCACTTCCCCACTTCGCAACCGTGGGCGCCTACCGTGCGTAGCGCGTGGGGTCGGCGACGCCCGCCTCCTCGAACCCCCGCCGCCGCAGGATGCAGGCTTCGCATCGGCCGCAGGCCGCCCCCGACGGCGCGGGGTCGTAGCAGGAGTGGGTCAGCGAGTAGTCGACGCCGAGCGACAGCCCGCGCCGAATGATTTCCGCCTTGGTCAGCTCGAGCAGTGGCGCGTGGACTCGGAACCTCACCCCTCGCTCGGTGCCGGCGACGGTGGCGAGGTTCGCGAGCCGCTCGAACGCCTCGATGAACTGCGGCCGGCAATCCGGGTAGCCGGAGTAGTCGACCGCGTTGGCCCCGATGAAGAGGTCGGCGGCGCCGGAGACCTCGGCCAGTCCCAGCAGCAGCGCCAGCAGCACGCTGTTGCGCGCCGGCACATAGGTGGCCGGGGCGCGCGAAGGGTCGGGCTGGCGGTCCTTGGGGACCGCGATGGCGTCGGTGAGGGCCGAGCCGCCGAGAGCGCGCAGGTCGACCCTGACCTCGCGGTGGGAGGCGGCGCCGAGAGCCCGCGCCACGGTGCGTGCGGCCTGCAGCTCGACGCGGTGGCGCTGGCCGTAGTCGACGGTCAGGCAGTGGCACTCGTAGCCTTCGGCGCGCGCGATCGCGAGCACGGTCGCGGAGTCGAGCCCGCCGGACAGCAGGACGGCGGCGGCGGGCATCGGCATCAGCACCATCGTGAGGTCACCGGCCGCGGCCTCGCGGAGCCTCGTCCGCGCACCGGCGCGCGGCCGTGGCCGGCGAGCGTCAGCGCGGCCTTCACGAGCCGCCGGCCAGGCGGCGAGTGTCGTCCCAGAGCTGCGCCACGAGCCGGTCGTCCGGCATGGGCACCGCGGCCATGTTCCGGCAGAGGTCGCGGCGCAGCGTGCCGAGCCGAGCCGTGGTCTCGGTGAGCCGCAACCGGAAGGCGGCGTCGGCGGCCATCGCGTCCTCGATCCGGCCGATGATCTCCGGCAGGCGGTCGAAGGCCTTGCACACCAGCACACCGTGGTTGCGCGCGCGCAGCGCGTCGACGACCAGATCGGGAAGGTCGCCGAGACCACGCAGAGCGCCCATTTCGAGGTCGTCGCTGAGCACGACCGGCGAGCCCGGGAGGCTTGACCGCCTGCACGACCGCGCTCGGCGCGAGCGAGGCCGGACGATCCGGGTCCCCGAGCCCGGGAGCCACGGCGTGACCCACCATGACCACCGGGATCTCCTCCGACAGCGCCGCGAAGACGTCGATGTGACGCTGTTGGTCGAGCGCCGGGATCACCGGCAGCTGCTCGTGGGTGTCGCCGGCGAGCGCGCCGAGCCCCGGGAAGTGCTTGAGGCAGCCCGCGACGCCCCAGGCGGTGAGGCCCTCGTTGAATACGCGAGCGAGAATCGCGACGCGCTCCGGGTCCGAGCTCAGGCAGCGGCCCTGCAGCGGAATGAAGCCCTCCCCGCAGTCCAGATCGACGACCGGAGCGAGGTCGAGGTGGATCCCCAGCGAGCGGCAGCCCGCGCCGGCGGCCTCGCCGAGGGCCCGCACGGCGCGGCGACCCACCGCCGCCGCCTCGGCCGGCGACGGCAGTCTGCCCCACAGCCCGGCCAGCCGGTTGACGGCGCCGCCCTCGAGGTCGACGGCCAGGAACGGCCGCGGCTCGAGGTCGTCGAGGCTCGAGGTGAGCTCGCGCACCTGCTCCGCCGTCACGATGTTGCGCGCGAACAGGATGACGCCGGTCGGCCGCACCCGTTCGAGAATCGCGCGTTGCTCGGCGTCGATCGAGGTCCCGGGCAGGCCGACGATCAGCGGTGCTTCATCAGTCCTCATTGGACAGCCGTTTCTTGAGCGTCGCCATGAGGTTGAGCGCCTCGAGAGGAGTGAGACGATCGACCTCGGTTCTCCGGAGCTGGTCGGCGACCTCCTCGGACGCCGGCCGGAACAGGCCGAGCTGCTGGATGCGCTCGAGCCGGCCCGGCTCCTGGACCCCGCTCGTGGGTGCGTCGATGATCTTGAGCTCGTGGCGCTCCAGGGTGGCGAGGATCTGCTCGGCGCGGCCGCACACGCCTGCCGGAACTCCGGCGAGCTGCGCGACGTGAATGCCGTACGAGCGGTCGGCCGGCCCATCCACGACGCGGTGGAGGAACAGGATCGCGCCGCGCCACTCCTTGACCGCCATCGATCGGTTCACGAGGCGGGGCAGGACGCTGGCGAGGTCCGTGAGCTCGTGATAGTGGGTGGCAAAGAGCACCAGCGCTGCGTGCGCCGGCTCGTCGTGGAGGTACTCGACGATCGACCACGCCAGCGACAGGCCATCGAAGGTCGCCGTACCGCGGCCCACCTCATCGAGGATCACCAGCGATCGGGGCGTCGCGTGGTGGAGGATGTTCGCAGCCTCGGTCATCTCGACCATGAAGGTCGACTCGCCCTTGGCGAGCATGTCGGAGGCGCCGACGCGAGTGAAGATCCGATCGGTCAGGCCGATGGTCGCCGACGCTGCCGGCACGAAGCTGCCCGCATGCGCCATCAGCGTGATCAGCGCGACCTGGCGCAGGTAGGTCGACTTGCCACCCATGTTGGGGCCGGTCAACAGCACGATCTGCGCCGACCCCGGGTTGAGCTCGCAGTCGTTGGCGATGAACGGCGGCGACCGTTGGATCTCCTCGAGGACTGGATGGCGGCCCTCGCGGATGACGATGCCCGGCGAGCCCTCCATCACTGGGCGGCAGTAGTTCCAGCGGCGTGCACGCTCGGCAAACGCCGCGATGACGTCGAGCCCGGCGGCGGCGCCGGCGCTGGCCGTCATCCGCGGCGAGTGGCCGCACAGGTCGCCGAGGAGCGCGTCGTAGAGCTCGCGCTCACGAGCAACGACCCGTTCCTCGGCCGCCAGGATCCTCGCTTCCAGGTCCTTGAGCTCCGGCGTGATGAAGCGTTCGGCGTTGGTCAGCGTCTGCCGGCGCTCGTAGCGCTCCGGCACCCGGTCGAGGTTGGCCCGGCTGACCTCGATGTAGTACCCGAAGACCCGGTTGTAGCGGACCTTCAACGAGGAGATGCCGGTGCTCTCGCGCTCGGCGATCTCGATCCCGGCCACCAGCTCCTTGCCACCGCGCGCGAGCTGGCGCTGCTCGTCGAGCTCCGGGTCCCAGCCGCCGGCGATCACTCCGGCGCCGACGATGGCAGCCGGCGCGGCCGCCAGGCGCACATGCAGCAGTCCTGCGACATCGTCGAGGGGATCGAGCGCGTCGGCGAGCCGGCACAGCAGCGGTGACGTCGCTCGCCGCGCGACCTCGCGCACCGCTGGGAGCTGATCGAGACAGGCACGAAGCGAGTGGAGCTCGCGCGGGGTCGCGAGACGCAGCCCGACCCGCGCCGCGAGGCGTTCCAGGTCGGGAAGGTCGCGCAGGGCCGAGCAAAGCGCACCCAGCAGCATGGCGTCGTCGGACAGCTCGGCCACGGCCCGGTGCCGCTCGGCGATGACCTCGAGGTCGACGCTCGGTCGGATCACCCAGTCGCGAAGCCGCCGCGAGCCCATCCGCGTTCGCGTGCTGTCGAGAACCCCGAGCAGCGAGTGCTCGCGGCGCGCCGTCGGCTGCGCGTTCGATCTCGAGGTTACCGAGGCTGGCGCGGTCGACGACGAGCGCGTCATCCGGCTGCCGCCTGCACGAAGCTAGCAGAGGTGCCCGAGGCTGCCCCGTTGGGTTCCCTCCGCATAGGCAAGCAGCGCACCGGCCATGCCGACGAGCCGCTCCCCCGACTCGAGCCCGAAACCGCGCAGCGAGCTGACGCCGAGCACCCTACGCAGTCGCTCCTCGCCGGCCGACGGCGAGAACTGCTCGGGCAGCACCGGCGTCACGGTGGGGGAGGCCAGCCCCGGTGGCCACGAGTCCTGCCAGCCGTCCCAGCCCTCGACAACGAGGATCTCGCGCGGCCGCAACCGGCCGAGTTGCTCGGACACAGCTCGGGTGTCGTCGCAGCGCATGCCCTCGAAGGTCCCGGTGCTCAGCTCGAGCCAGGCCAGGGCGTGCGACTCGTCGTCGCCTCCGAACGCCGCCAGGAAGCACCGCTCGTCGCCCTCGAGCAGCTCGGTCGACGACACGGTGCCCGGTGTGTGGGTGCGGATGATCTCCCGGCGCACGAGACCCTTCGCGGTGGCGGGGTCCTCGACCTGCTCGGCCACGGCCACCCTGAATCCGGCTTGCAGAAGCTTGCCGAGGTAGCCGTCGAAGGCATGGTGGGGGACGCCGCACATCGGCGCCTCGACGTCGTCGTTGTGGCGGCGGCGGGTGAGTGCGATGCCCAGGACGGGTGCTGCCCGCTGCGCGTCTTCGAAGAAGAGCTCGTAGAAATCGCCCATGCGGTAGAGCAGCAATGCAGAGCCGGCCTGCTGCTTGAGCTCCAGGTACTGGCGCAGCATCGGGGTCATCTTCACCGCCAGTCATTATCGCGGAACTCGAGGTGGGAAGCCACCACGAGCCGAGTGTCCGGGGCGCGCCAGGAGCGTGTAGGGCATAGTCCCCTGGATGCGTTCCTGACGTGGTCATTGTTGTTGGCCTCTGCCCCACACGCTCCTCGGGATGCGCTGCGCGCATCCTGACGAGTTCGTGCCGCAGTGGCCGTCTGACAACGCTTCGGTCAACCATGCCCGCCGAGAAGGTCAATGCGGTACGAACTCCTAGCGCGGATGCGGTCGCGGGCTCGCGGCCCCGGACTGGTCGAGGTCGCTGCAGTCCTCGAGCGCAGTGCCGCTGGGCTCCCGAGGCTGCCGGCGACGCTCGGAAGTTCGCTCTCGCGACCGTGGTTGGATCACGATCCGGCCCTTGCCGCGGCGCTTGGCCTCATACATCGCAGCATCGGCGAGCCCCATGACATGGCGGAGGGTGTCGAGCGGTGACACGATCTCGGTAACGCCGATGCTGACGCCGATGGCGGTGCCGGCCGTCGTGACCGCTGCGCCGGTCCACTCCCGGAACGAGGCCGCGATCTGGGTCGCAGCGGCGACGCTCTCGACCGCGGTCCTGCCGGAGAGGAGGACCAGGAACTCGTCGCCGCCGTAGCGAAACGCCGCGTCGCCATCGCGGACATTGCCGCGGATCGCTTCCGCCACCTGCCGGAGCACCTCGTCGCCGACGTCGTGGCCGAACTGGTCGTTGATCTGCTTGAACTCATCGACATCGATCAGCATCACCGCCGTGGCCTGCCGCGCCTTCACGAATCGCTCGACCGCGTCATCGAAGGTCTTGGCGAGCTGACGCCGGTTCAGGAGGTTGGTGAGAACGTCGTGCGAGCTCTGGTACTCCAGGTCGGATGCGAGCTGCGTCAGGCACCGGTTGTCGTTCTCGATGGTCCTCTGGTCCGCGAACTTGACGCGGCGGTGCTGCTCGAGCTTGAAGCACGCGAACAGCCCGATGTAGATGGTCGAGATGACGAACGCGCTGTTGTTGACGATGGTGCTGAACGCCGCGCGCTGATGAAGCACGAGGACGGCCTCGTAGAGCAGCAGGAGGCCGATGCCAGAGAACACCGCCTGGAAGAAGCGGAGCTGAGCAAAGATGTAGGAGCAGAAGATGACCAGAATCAGGCCGACGTAGTACGAGTCGGCAACCGGTGAATCGAGAACTGCCGTCATCGCGATGATGCTGCCACCGCAGATCAGGGAGACCGCCACTCCGATGAGCTTGAGGTTCTTCTGGAGAGCCGTCGAATAGGTGGCGATGCACGCGAGGGCGAGCGCGGGAAGGCCGACTCCGAAGCGGATCGCCCACAGCGCGCCGAGTCGTTCCGGCGCGAGCAGCACGTCGACGACCCCGAAGGCCGCCCACAGGAAACACCCCGTGAAGTAGCAGAAGCGCGCAATGGGAACGGTTGCGAGGCAGTCGTGCGAGCGGAAGCTCTCCTCGAGGGCTGGGTCCTGGAAGCGCAGCGATGGGAAGAAGCCAGCTCGCATGGTCGTCACCACTCATTCCGCGCGGATAGGTCGGTCGAGGTTACCACAGGGGGAAGTGCGTGGCGAGCAGAACGACCCAGGCGGCTCGCCGCCGGTCCGCTCGGCTAAGCCGCGGACCGAGTGGGGCGTTGGCCGAACGACACGCAGTCTCGACTCGCCGCCGCCTGCGACCGAACCTCGCCGCGAGACCGGGCGGTCCACTTGACGAAGCTCAGCCGTCGAGCGATCGTTGTCAGGCTGATCGAGCCACGGGGACCGGCGGTGTGTGGGGCACCCTGGAGTCCCTGGCCCGCTGACGCATAGTTGGGCGTTGCCGATCGATGGTGTGGCGGACGGAGGAGAGCAAGAATGCGTTCCATCATCCCGCGCGATGATGAGTTCTTCGATTTGTTCGACTCCCTTACGGCACACATCGTCGATGGGGTCCGCGTGCTGCACGAGATGGTGAGCTCCGGCGAGGATGTCGAGGCCTTTGCCCAGCGGATCCAGGAGTACGAGCACCGCGGCGACGAAACGGTCCACACTGCGCTGGCGCACCTCCATCCGGACGTTCGTCACGCCGCTCGACCGCAACGACATCCACCACCTGGTCACCCGCCTCGACGACATCCTCGACCTCGCCAACGCCGCGGCGTCGCGGCTCGCCTTGTACCGGCCGCGCACGCGCAGGCCTGAGGCGACCGCGCTCGTGGCGACCCTGCTCGCCTCGGCCGAGGTCGTCCAGGAGATGGTCGGCCTGCTGCGCAACCTCAAGCGCAAGAAGAGAATCCTCGAGCTCACGGTGGTCGCGAACAGCCTCGAGAACGAGGCCGACGGCGTGCGCCGAGCCGCCGTCGCCAGCCTGCTCGCCGAGGAGAGAGACCCCTTCGAGTTCATGAAGTGGAAGGAGATCCTCGACTTCATCGAGGAGGCCACCGACCGCTGCGAGAACGTGGCCGACATCGTCGAGGGGATCGTCTTGGCGCACGGGTAGAGGAGGCCGGGCGTGCTCGTGTTGGTCATCGGGTTGGTGGCGCTCGCGCTGCTCTTCGACTTCTTGAACGGCATGAACGACGCCGCCAACTCGATCGCCACCGTGGTCTCGACCCGAGTCCTCTCGCCACGGCTCGCGGTCGCCTGGGCGGCGTTCTTCAATTTCGCGGCGTTCTTTCTCTTCGGCGTCCATGTCGCGACGACTATCGGCACGGGGGTGGTCGATGCCAAGATCGTGACGCCCATGATGCTGCTCGCAGTCCTTGTGGGCGCCATCGTCTGGACCTACCTGTGCACGCATGTCGGCCTGCCGATCAGCGTCTCCCACGCCCTGGTCGGCGCCCTGGTCGGCGCCGGGCTCGTCAAGGCCGGTCCCGGCGCGCTGGTCGTGTCCGGGCTGGTCAAGATCGTGCTGTTCATCGTGCTCGCGCCGCTGATCGGGATGGCGCTCGGCGCGGCCCTCATCATCGGGGTGATGTGGGCGTGCCGGCGCGCGGCGCCTGGCCCGATCGACCGCTGGTTCCGGCGCCTTCAGCTCGTCTCGGCGGCCCTCTACAGCCTCGGCCACGGCGCCAACGACGCCCAGAAGACCATGGGCATCATCGCCGTGCTGCTGTACAGCACCGGCTACCTCGGCGGCACCTTCTTCGTTCCGGTGTGGGTCGTCTTCGCCTGTTATGCGGCGATCGCCCTCGGCACCCTGGCGGGCGGTTGGAAGGTCATCGAGACCCTCGGCATGAGGATGACCAAGCTGCGACCGGTCGACGGGTTTTGCGCTGAAATCGCAGCCGCGTCGTCCATTCTGCTTTCGACCTTCGGTGGCATCCCGGTGTCGACGACCCACACCATCACCGGCAGCATCATTGGCGTCGGATTACCGATCAAGATCGGGGCCATCCGCTGGGGGATCGCCTACCGGATTGTCTGGGCCTGGGTCCTCACCATCCCGGCGTCGGCGCTGGTGGCGGCTCTGACGTGGTGGGCCATGACCTTGGTCGGCCTTGCCGACTGAGGAACCGCGTCCGGTGCGAGACAAGTGAAAGAGCTGCGCCCCGGCGCTGGCCGCCGGGGCGCAATCACGAACCGGGCGATGGTTGACGTCGAGGATCAGTGCTTGCCGGGAGCGAGCGGCACGCCTCTGCGCTCCCACGCGATGTACGCCTCCAGGGCGATCATCCGCTGGTCATCGAGCGGGAGGGTCTCGCCCTCGAGCGGGTTCTGGATGCACCAGTTGATCATGTCGCGGAGCTCGACAACCATGCCGAGCTGCTTCTGGTACTTCGGGTAGGTCTCCGGGTGGGTGTTGGCGGCGTTGGGATGGCACTGGCCGCAGGCGACGCCGTTGGTGCCGAGGTCGGGGCTGCCCCATAGGACGCGGCCCTTCTCGACCACGCTCATGTACTCCAGCTGCCAACGCTCGACGTCCTGGGCGGTGAATTCGTCGGCCCACAGCCCGTACCCGACGACGCTCAGCGCCAGTGACACGACTGCACACGCTACCAAGGCGGACTTCTTGGTCATTGCACTCTCCCCCTAGTAGTGGATCTGCGGCGCAATCCGATTGCCGACGGCCTGGAAGGCGGTGTCCTCGGGCTGCCCCGTCGTCGGGTTGAAGGCAACCCGTCGATTGGTGTTGTTGTACAGGTTGTACTCCAGCGCGACGCGGCCGCTCGCCACGTCGATGAACTGCCAGCCGGTGGCATCCCGCTCGAAGAACGGATCGGCCCGGTTCATCGGCACGGTCAGCTTGGGCAGCAGGCTCTCGGCCTGCACGTAGCTCTGCGGGTACGGCCACGGCCAGGCGGTGGCCATCACCGCGTGGAAGCTGATGTTGCCGATCTGGTTGTACTGGACCTGGTGCACGTGGCCGTAGACGACCGTGGCATCGGCGAACGGCTGCAGCAGGGCCTGGACCTCCTCGGCGTCCTCGGTCCAGAAGTTCCAGCCCTTGTAGATCTTCTGGATGGGCGAATGGGAGAAGAGCACGACCGGCATGGTCTTGGCGACTGCCGCGAGGTCCTTCGCCAGCCACTGGCGCTGCTTCTCCCCGACCATGAACGGCGAGCCGTTGGGGTTGTCGAGGCCGGCCATTTCGAGCATGCGCTGCTCCGGGGTCGGCCAGCGCTCGTAGGTCCAGTCGTCGTAGGTGATGATGCTGTTGAGCACGACGAAGTGGACCCCCTTGTGGTCGAAGCTGTAGTAGTGGGGGCCGAACAGCTCCGACCAGTAGGCGCCGAGGTCGAGGTAGTAGTCGTGCTCGCCCATCACCATGTGGGTCTTGTATTGGAGCCGGTCGAGCATCGCCTTGCCGTGGTCGAGCTCGGCCTTGGTGCCGAGCTGGGCGAGGTCGCCGCCGAACATCACGAAGTCGGGCTTGGGCTGGAGCAGGTTGGTCTCGGCGACCGCCCGGATCAGCCCGCGGTCCCAGTTGCGCACGAACTCGCCGCCCTTGATGTGCTGGATGTGGGCGTCGGAGATGTAGGCGAACGTGAAGTTCTTCGTCGAGTCCGCAAACGCCAGCTCGACGGTGCTCAGGGGCAGAGCGCTGACGGCGGCCAGTGCGCCGGCGCCCTTGATGAAGTCGCGACGATTCGATCGAGAGTTCGTCATGATCGCCTCCTCTACTCGGCGCCGGCCGGCGCGGCCTGGCTGGCGAACTCGGGGCTGGTGAGCGCCTCCATGAACGCCACCAGGTCTTCGATCTGATCGTCGGTCAGCTTGAGGGGCCGGATACCGCCGGACAGGAAGTCGTTGACCGGATCACCCTCGTTGGTGACGCCGCCGTTGTTGTAGTGAACCACCGCGTCGCGCAACGTCGCGACGCTGCCGTCGTGCATGTAGGGCGAAGTGACTGCCACATTGCGCAAGGTCGGGGTCTTGAAGGAGCCGAGATCGTCGAAGCCCTTGCTGACCGCGAACCGCCCGAGCTCCGAGGTGCGGGCGTCGGTGAGGACCTTGACGTCGACCTCCGCCAGGGTCGCCTTGGCCTGGAGGAACTCGCCGGCCAGCACTGGCACGTCATTCTGGATGCGGTTGATGCCGACGCCGATGTTGTGGAAGCGGTTGTCGGTGAACAGCGCCTGGGTCTGCTCGATGACGTGGCAGGACACGCAGCGGCCCTGGTTCCGGAACAGCGCGAGGCCGCGCCTCTGCTGATCGGTCAGGGCCGTCGACTCACCGCCGTAGAAGTAGCGATCGAAGGCCGAGTTGGCGAACACCTGGGTGCGCTCGAAGGCGGCGATCGCCTTGGTCACCTCGGCCATCGTGATCTGGTCGCCGCTCTTCCCGAACACGGCCTTGAACGCCGCAGCGTAGCCGGGATCGGTGCGGACGATGTCGAGGATCGGCTGGTGGTTGGGGAGGCCCATCTCCACCGGGTTGACGGGGGGGTGGAGAGCCTGGTCCTCGAGGCTCGGCGACCGGCCGTCCCAGAACTGGTGGGTGAAGTAGACGGCGTTGGCCACGGTCGGCGCGTTGCGCGTTCCGGTCAGCTTCTTGTTTCCCTTCGTGATCCCCTCCGACACCTTGAGCGGACTGTCGGTCAGGCCCTTCTTGGGATCGTGACAGGTCGCGCAGCTGACCTCTCCGGTCGAGCTGAACCTCGTGTCGTTGAAAAGCCTCTCCCCGAGAGTGATCTTCTCGGGAGTCTGCGGGTTGTCCGCCGGAATTGGGACCGGCGGAAGGCCCAGCGGCGGCGCCGACGGCTCACTGGCGGCGATCGCAACGACGCCAACCACGCCGATCAGCCCTGCCAGGGCCAGTCCAGTGACAACGAATCTCCTCATGTCGACTCCTCCCTTCGTTGATGGTCGCGGCAGCGCCGGCAGATCCCGCGCAGCTGCACTCTGAAGTCGGTCACATTGAAGCCGAAGCCCGACGTGTCGGGCACTACGAGCGCGTCGAGCCGTTCGTCCGAGATGTCGATGATGCTGTCGCAGTGGAGACAGATGAGGTGGTGGTGGAGCTCGGTTCGGCAGTCGTACCGAGCCACCGCCCCGTGGTGACAGGCCTTGGAGATCACGCCCAGCTGGGCGAGGCTCTCGAGCGCGCGATACACCGTCGTCTTCGAGACCCCTGGGAGCCGGGGGACCACGGCCTCGTAAACCTGCTCGGCCGTCGGATGGTTGTCGAGCTCGAGCACCACCTCGAGGATGGCGCGCCGCTGCACCGTGCAGCGAAGCCCCCGTTCCCGACAGATCCGGGCGAGGTCCGCGAGCCGCTGCTGCCGGACCGCGTCATCCATGGTTGGAGTGGCGTTCCCGTGGCGCGTCGTAGCCCCCGCTTTGCATGTACCAACAATTTATGTCTATTGAAACAAATTGTCAATAAAATGAACTCTGGTCTCAAGACTCCCTCGCGAGTGCGAGGGGGTTTCCGCTGGCCGTGCTCGCGCCAGATGGGTGCCCGCCGACGGTTGACGCGAGCTGTGAGCGCTGCCATGTTGGGCGCCATGAGACCTGGCGGGCGCGTCGTCGCAGCCGTCGTTCTGGCGTTGCTGTGCGGAGGGTTGTTGGCGGTGGACGCCGCCACCCCCGAGCATTCCTCGCCGCCGACTCGTCGGCTGGCCTATGTCGAGTCCTCGATCGGGCTCGTGCCACCGTCGCTCGAGGGCGGCGGCACCGAGGTCGAGATGGGCGACGTCGACGGCGACGGCCGCGTCGACCTGGTCTCGATCGGCGATCACGGGTCCCCCTACGTCAACACCGATCAGCACGGGGTCATGGTCTGGTTCGGGGACGGCACCGGGTCGTGGGGCGTCGTGATGACCGGCGAGTTCGGGTACGGCGGCGTCGCGCTCGGCGACGTCAACGGCGACGGCTTCATCGACGTCGGCTACGGCATGCACCACAACTACTCCGGGGTCGACCTCGGCGACCAGCTCCTGGAGGTCGCCCTGGGTGACGGCAGCGGGTCGAGCTGGACGCCGTGGGACGACGGCCTGGCCACCAACGGCGAGGACTGGGGGATGTTCAGCACCGACTTCGCCGACGTCGACAACGACGGCGATCTTGACGTCGGGTCGAACTCGTTCGGCTGCTGCGCCGGGGTCCACGTCTACCTCAACCAGGGCGACGGCACGTGGGTCCAGTCGTTCGGTTTTGTGGGCGGCAACTCGGCCGACGAGATCGTGTTCGGCGACATCAACGGCGACGGCAATGCCGACTTCGCGGTCTCCCAGCAGTACGGCACCGTCTACCTCGGCGACGGCAGCGGGGGCTTCGTGCTTGACGACGGCAATCTGCCCGGCGGCGGTTCCACGGGACGCCTGGGGGTCTCGCTCGGCGACGTCAACGCCGACGGCCGCGAGGAGCTCGCGTTCTGCACCTCGGCGGGAGGGATCGAGGTCTGGGCCTGGGCGGGGCCCGGCACCTGGACCGAGCTCAGCGGCACCCTGTCGGCGAGCGGACTCTGGGAGGCAACCCAGCTCGTGGACATGAACCTCGACGGTCACATCGATGTGTGCGCGTTCGGCAACGGGCAGGGCCGCGTGTGGGCTGGCGACGGCAGCGGCGGCTGGACCGAGGCCGCGTCGTTCACGACGCCCGCGCCCGGCTCCTACGAGGCCTTCCGCGCCGGAGGGGACGTCGACCACAACGGCTACCCCGACCTCGTGCTGGTGGCCGACGAGGGGAGCTGGCCGAGCGATCGGAACCACATGCATTGCTTCAAGGAGTCGTCGTCGCCGACGACGCTCGGCATCACGCCGGTCGACCCCCGCGGCGGCGAGAAGGCGGTCGCCGGCGCGGTCACGTTCGTCGACTGGATCAGCGCCATTCCCGCCGGGGGGCCGGGCACCGTGACCCTCGAGCTGTCGCTCGACGGACCGGCCGGACCGTGGCAGCCGATCGCGGCCGAGGTCGCCAACTCGGGCCGCTACCAGTGGCGCATCCCGCCGGACACCCGGTCCACGACCGACGCCGTCCTCCGCTGCTCGCTGACGGTCGGCTCGGACACCGTCACGGCGACGACCCCGGAGCCGTTCACGATCCTCGGCGGTGACGCCCTTTTCAGCGACGGCTTCGAGTCCGGCGACACCTCGCTCTGGAGCAGCGCAGTGCCGTGAACCTCCATCGCGAGCCTGGCGCGGACCGCGCCGGCTGGCGTTTCGTGCGCATCTGGAGGTGGAGAGAACCGCGCGGCCGCTAACGGGCGCGGTGGCGGCCGAGCAGCAGCTCCGCTTCCACGGCGACCGCCTGCAGGACCGTCATGTGGGTCTGGCTGGCCGGGTCGGCGGTCGCTGGTCGCTGGCCGGTGAGCTCACAGTAGCTGGCGAGGACGGCCAGCCGCCGGAAGTCGAGGGGGAGGCCGTCCTCGGCGGTCGTGGCGTGCAGCGCGGCGTCGTAGCTCATGCCCTTCTCGACGGACTCTCTGGCGTGAGCGAACTGGTGCTCCAGCTGTGCCCGGTGGGCTCGCACATCGTCCAGGGTTCCCGGCTCGCCGTGTCCAGCCACGTAGACATCGGCCCCCAGCGCCTCGATCGCCTTGAGGTTGGCAATCATCTGTGTGACGTGTCCCTCCAGGGGGAGCGGTGGCAGGCCGTTGAGGAAGACGTCGCCGCAGAACACGATCCTCTCCTCGGGAAGGTGCACGACGACGTCAGACTCGGAGTGGCCGACGCCCAGCTCGAGCACGCAAACCTCACGCCTGCCCTGGTGCAGGCTGAGGCTACCGCCGAAGCTCGCGTCCTGCACGCTGTAGCGTCCGCCCCGCAGATCCACTTCCGGGAAGAGCCGGGCGAAGAGCGCATCGTGCCGCTCCTGGGCCAAACGGTTGCCCATCGTCTCCTGGCGACCCCGGTGGCTCGCGATGACCGTCGCCGTCGAGAAGAGGTGATTGGTGTAGACGTGGTCGAAGTGCGAGTGGGTATTGATGAGGTAGCGGACCGGCGCGTCGGTGACGCGGCGGATCTCTTCCAACAGGTGTTCGGCCATCACGGCATTGGCCAGGCTGTCGACCACGATCACGTCTCGCTCACCGACAATGACGCCTGCCGTGCTGTAGCAGATCAGGGGTGGCTGGAGGTAAGCGTAGACGCCGCTCGCCAGCTCGCGCAGCTCAGCCATCGTTCCAAGCCCCTTCCCCGGTCCGCCCCGCGGCTGCCGGCGCTGCGCTCCGGTCGCCGAAGGCGCGTCCGCCGGAGCAAGAGTACTCCCGGCCACTCGCCCGAGCGCGTTGGCGGCGAGCCCTCGTGGGACCGCGGTCAGCTCACCGGGGCGGGCGCCATTTCCGCGAAGACATACTCGTGCTGCGCGTCGCGGGTGATCAGCCGGCGCGTGCCGCCTTCGTCCGCGACGACGAAATCCAGGCCGCTGATCGTCGGGTCGATCGTGATGAAGGAGGTCGTCCCGTCGTCGTTCGTCCGCGATGCGACCGAGCTCCGCCACTCTCCGGCGTCGATCACGGTCCCGTTCGCCTGCTTCAGGATCGTGACCTCGCCGAGCGCCGGGCTCGAATAGCGCTGGGCGAGCTTCGCCACGGCGGCCGGGTCGGCCGGGACGGTGAGCCGCTCTCGCTCCTTGGCGATGGCTGCCTTCCGCTGCTCCGCGGCGACCCTCAGCATCTCCTCGGCCTCGGGCTTGCCGTCGAAGAGCACCTCCAGCAGCCTGCGCACGAGCGGACCCCGGACGATGACGCCCGAGTCGGAGTTGGTGAGGATGACGGCGCCGACGCCGTGGTCGGGCAGCCAGATCATGTCGCTGTGATATCCGGCGAGGTCGCCGCCGTGGTGGACCACCGGGACGCCGTACCGCGTGTCGACCATCAGGGCCATCCCGTAGGTCACGTCCTCGCCGACGATGACGTTCGGCTCGTAGCGTGCCAGCAGATTCTCCGCTGACACCAGTGGAGTACCGTCCGGGAGCTTCCCCTTCGCCAGCTCCATCTCGACGTAGCGTGCGAGCTCGCGGGCGCTCGTCCAGACGCCACCCGCGGGTCGCGCCGGGACCACCGCATAGTTGAGGTCCATGCGCGCGCGGACCACGTTGCCGTCGACGTCGTCGCCGTGGGGCAGGGCGACGTCGCCCGCGAGCGCGGCCGCGAAGTCGAAGGTCGTGGTCGTCATCCCGAGCGGTGCAAAGACCTTGGCGCGCATCGCCTCGTCGTAGGCTGCCCCCCACTCCTTGCCGGGCACCGCGGTGGCGCCACCGATGAAGCCGGCCGCAGCCGCCATCAGGTTCGAGTACTGGAAGACCTCACCGAAGTCGCTCGTCGGCTGCATCGTCCCCAGGAGCTCGACCGCCGAGGCCGGCGTCTCGCTGCGGTACTCGAACAGCCACTCCATGTCCTGCCGCGGCATTCCCGTGCAAGCGCAGACGAGGTGCTTCACCTGCACCTGCTTGGTCGTCGCTGCGTCGCCGAGCTTGAAGGCGGGGAAGAGCTCGGTCACCGGTTGGTCCCAGCGCATTTTCCCCTCGTCGACCAGCTCGGCGAGGAGGAGCGTGGTCAGCGCCTTGGTATTCGAGGCGGCGGCGAAGAGCGTGTCCGGGCCGACCGGGTCGGGCTTCCCGAGCTCCTTGACGCCGAGGCCACCGGCCCAGACGGTCTTCCCGCCGTCGATGAAGGCGAGCCCGACACCGGGGGTGTCGAGCAGCTTCATGCCGCTCGCCACGAAGTCCCGCAGCGTGGCGAGGCGCTGCTCGTCGAGGGGGTGCGCCTTCTTGCCGGCGAACGACTCGCGGGAGTACCCCTTGGGACGCAGGCTCTGCACGGCGAGGCCGACCGGCGCGCCGCGCTTCTCGAACGTCGGCTCGGTGCCGTCGATGAGGACAACTGTCCACGTCCCGCCGGAGCGCCAGGCATAGGCGCTGACGACGGCCCGTTCGTTCGGCGACGTCTCGTACTGGAAGGCCTTGCGCTCCTCCCAGCCGTTCCGCGGCGCCTGCGGCAGGGAGATCCTGAGCGGCCGGTTGAAGCCCGGCTTGTACGCCGCCCATCCGGAGGCGACCGCGGCGTCGGCGTCCTTCGCCGCCACGTCCACGATGGCGAGGTGGGAGTCGGGCTCGGGCGGGTCGAGGACGACCATCGGCCCCTGTGTTGTCATCGTCCAGCCCGCCGGGACCGTGAAGGTCGTGCCGGCCGGGGTCGCCCGGGGTGAATCCTGTGCCACCGTCTCCGACGTGGCCGGCGCCACCTCCTGGGCGAGGGCGGGAAGGACGAGGACGAACGCGAGAGCGAGCGTGAACAGCAAGCCTCGAGGCATGAGGACCCCCTCTAGGAATGATCGAACCCTCCGTTAATAACGCAGAACCCGTGCGCCGGGTTAACCCTGCGTCTCGCATCCTTCCACCTCGAGAGCTGCCTCGCCGGCGCTTCCCTCCTCGGCGGCTCATTCGACCCGGCGACCGAAACGAAGATGATGCCCGGCGGGCTGCGACCCCGCAAGAGAGGCCTCGCGTTTCTCGCATCACGGTCGAGGGGGAGCGGCCTCCTGCCGCCCGCTGGGCGGCTCGGGCCTTCGGCGCAGAGTATCCGACGGCAGCTCGCCGAAGCAGTCCTTGTAGGCGCGCGAGAACTCACCGAAGTGCCAGAAGCCCCAGTTGAGCGCCTCGGCTGAGACCGTGGTCGAGCCCTGAGTCGCTGCCAGGAGCGCCCGGCGCACCCGATGCAGCCTGAGCCGGATCAGATAGGCCACCGGTGCCAACCCCATGATCTCCTTGAACGCGTACTCCAGGGTGCGCTCGCTCACCCCTGCGGCTCTGCACAGGTCGCTCACGTAGAGGTGCGCACCGGCCTGCGACAGGGCATAGTCCTCGGCGATCTTCACGATGAGGCTCTGCGCCTGCCGCGTCCGGTCGCCGCGGGTCGGCTCGAAGTCGTCGGCCTCGCCGAGGGTGGCCAGGAGCGTTTCGAGCAACTCGACCCGGGCGGCAACCCGCTCCTCCATCCGTTCGTTGAACAGGGCGGGTTGGCGTGCGGCGATGCTCACCAGTCGCTTTCCCCAGGCGAAAAGCCTGCGCCCCCTCTCGTCGTTCACCCGCAGCGTCTCCACGCCGTGCGGCAGGCGAAAGTCGCTCTCGCGTTGCCGGGCAGTCAGATGCAGGCTGACTTCCTGCGGCGGGAGCAGGAACGTGATGCTCTCCCAACCGGCGTCGGCGACAAATCGGGCCTCCGCTCCCGGTTCCGCGGCCAGCACCAGACCGGGGCGGACCGGCAGCCCGCTCACCGTCCCTTTCGCGTGCGGCCCGAAGGTGACGTAGGCGATCAGGCCGCTGCGGACGCTCGTGTGGGTCCGCACGCGAAGGCTGGTCGAATGGAACACGACCGCGGCGTCCTCGAGGCGAACGATGACTCGCCGTGCCCGAAAAGGCACGGCATGAAGCTGCACCGCATCCTGGTCGATCAGCTCGATGCTCGCGCCGGCAGCCGTGGGGTCGTCGAGCTCGGTAACCGTGACGGCAGGTCGGGCGTTGGTGGAGGCGGGGGCGGTGTTCTTCACATTCTGCGGAATTCCGATAGACGGTCCTGATGCGAGGTTGGAAACTGGCGTTGATCTCTGTCGGGCGACCGCAAGAAGGAGAAGCCTTGGCCTCTCGGAGACTGGCCTGAAGCATATCACCCGCGCGCGTCTGCAGAGGCGTCAAAGCGCCGGGCCGGACGACCGGGCTCAACCGGGCTCAACACCGCTGCATCGACCAACGCCGAACCGTTCGCGGGGGACCGACCCGAAGCCACCGAACTGGAAGGCCATCGTGATTCTGCAGCAAGTCAGCGAGAACTGCTTCGCGGTCCTGAACGCGAGGAGTCGAGGCGGTGCTTCGACCTCGGGCTGACGTCGCTCGGGGCCTCGAAGCGGATCGACGTGGGACCGTACGGCGAGTGGCGCGCTCCGGCACGACTCTACGCGAACGTCGAGCGGGCCTACCGGGAGTTCCGCAACGAAGCCGCCGATGCGCCGTGGGACATGGCGAAGAGCCTCGACGCGATCTACCACGTGGCGAGGGCGCGAGGCATTGAGGTGGAGTTTTGAAGAGCCTACAGGAAGGGAGCTCGGTAATGAACAACATGCAGCAGCGCTCTGTGCGGGCCAGAGTGACGAAGCCGGGCAACCCGAGCCGGTTGCTGAGAACAATGGGCATCGTCGGTGTGGTCGTGGCGCTTGCCGCGCCTGCCATCGCCTCTGCCGCAGATGCGCCTCGCCGGCCCAACATCGTCATCATCCTCGGCGACGACCTCGGCTTCGCCGACATCGGCGCGTTCGGCAGCGAGATCAAGACTCCGCGCCTCGACTCCCTCGCGGAGAAGGGAGTCCGCTTCACGAACTTCTACACCCACGCGAGCTGCTCGCCCACCCGGTCGATCCTGCTCAGCGGCGTGGATACGCATTTGAACGGCCTCGGCAACATGGACGAGTGGACCGCGCCCAACCAGCTCGGCCTGGACGGGTACGAGGGCTATCTCAACGATCGCGTCGTCACGCTGCCGCAGCTTCTCAGGGACGCCGGCTACCACACTTACATGGTCGGCAAGTGGCACATGGGCAAGGCGCCCGACCAGATCCCGGCCGCGCGCGGCTTCGAGCGCGACTTTTCGCTGCTTGACGGGGCGGGCAGCTACTGGGACATGACGAACTTCACCGGCGCGTCCCCGAGGTCGGTCTTCACCGAGGACGGGCGCTACCTGACGGAGCTTCCGAAGGACTACTACGCGACGAGCACGTACACCGACAAGCTGATCTCCTTCATCGACGCCAACCGTGGCGACGGCAAGCCTTTCTTCGCCTACGTCGCCCACCAAGCGCCGCACGACCCGTACCACCTGCCGCGGGACTGGCGCGGCCGCCACGTCGGCGAGTACGACCAGGGTTGGGACGCGGTGCGGCAGGAGCGGCTGAAGCGGCAGGTCGAGCTCGGCATCATGCCCGCTGGCACGCAGCTCTCCGAGCGGATGTGGTTCCTGCCCGATCCCGTCCTGCTCGCCCCGGCGAGCAGGGCTTTCCTCGGCAAGAAGATGGAGCTCTACGCCGGCATGGTGGAGAACCTCGACTTCCACGTCGGCCGGCTCATCGACCACCTCAAGGAGATCGGCGAGTACGAGAACACGGTCTTCATCGTGTTCGGCGACAACGGCGCCGAAGGGACCGACCTCTTCAAGATGATTGCGGGGTCGCCAGGCTCCCGGGACTTCCTGTTCGCGGCGGTCAAGTGGTCGCAGACCCATCCCAACGCCTGGGGCGATCCGGGTTCGTATGTGGCCTACGGCCCGATGTGGGCGCAGGTGTCGATGACGCCCTTCAGCCAGTACAAGGGATGGCTCGCCGAGGGCGGCATCCGGAATGCACTGATCGTCAGCGGCCCGGTCGTCGAGAGACCGGCCGGGAGCGTCAACCACGGCCTCATGCACGTGGCGGACATCATGCCGACGCTGCTCGAAATGGCCGGCGCCAGCTACCCCACGACCTACCAGGGGCGCGAGCTGCCCGCGCTGCTCGGCACCTCCTGGGGCCCGGTGCTGGCGGGCGGGGCCGAGTCGCCGCGGACGGACCGGGACGCGCTCGCCTGGGAGGTTTTCGGCAACCGCGCGCTTCGGCAGGGGGATTGGAAGCTGCGCTGGCAGGTCAGGCCCTTCGGCAAGGGCGAGTGGGAGCTCTTCGACCTCGCGGCGGACCCCGCCGAGCGGAAGGACCTCGCCGCGGAGCGACCCGACAAGGTGGCGGAGCTGACCGCGCTCTGGGACGACTACGTCCGGGCCAACAACGTGATCTTGCCCAGCCGCACGCCGTTCGAGACCATGGAGAAGCAGATGCCGCTGCGCGTCCCGGACGATCCTGGCTTCCCGCCGCTCACCGGCAAGAAGCAGTTCGTGCCCCCTGCGGACATGGTGGCCCATCCCGAGCCATGAACGCAGAACCTCTCCCAGCGATCGCGAAGGAGCACATGTCATGAGTGACCACAGCTGTTCGAGGAGAAGGGTGGGGCGGTTGGCGCTCGCCCTGGCGTCGGTGCTCGTCATGGGCGCGCTCTGCCCGCCGCCGGCGTCCGCGCAGGTGCCGCCGCGCTTCTACTGGAAAACCCTGTCGGGCGCGAATGCCGTCCCGGTCATCGTCAACTCGATGAGCGGCAACACGAACCCGTTCGACCCGGCGCACCTGGTGTCGCCGGGAGCGAACCTGGAAGCCACCCTGGCCATCGGCGGCTATGCGCGCGCGTTCACCTTGCTCGACCGCGCGGCCCTGGCTGCGGTCCTGCTGCCGATGGGCCGGATCTCGGGAGAGGTCGCGGCCGCCGGCCAGACGATCAACGCCGCGGCCCGAGGCTTCGGCGATCCGACGTTCGAGCTCGACGTCAACCTCATCGGCCAGCCGGCGCAGAAGAACCTGGTCGACGTCCTGCGCTACGAGCCGGGGTTTTCGCTCGACGTGATCGTCGACCTGGCGGTGCCGGTCGGCGAGTACGAGAGCAGCCAGCCCCTGAACCTCGGCCAGAACCGCTGGTACGGGCGCCTGGGCTCGCCGATCGTCTGGCAGCTCGGCCCGTGGGTGCCGGGCCGGCGCACGACCCTGGAGCTCCTGCCCGCCGTGTGGTTCTTCGGGACCAATGATGACTACATGGGCCAGACCCTCGAGACCGACCCGATATTCGAGGTGGACGCTCACCTGACGCGAGATCTCACCGAACGTCTATGGGGGTCGCTCGACGGCGCCTGGTACACGGGCGGCCAGGCGAGCATCGACGGCGTCGAGGGCGAGAAGCTCGACAACCTGGGAGTCGGGCTCACGCTCGGGTACCAGATCAACGACAACCTGGGCCTCACCATGGGCTACAAGTCGACCGTCAACGACAGCGCTCCCGGGGACCTCCAGTTGGACGGGTTCATGGTCTCGCTCGTGTCGGGGTGGCACCGGCTCGTCGAAGGCGCGCGACGGTTGAAAGCCGCGGAGTAGTCACCACTGCCTCCCTGAAGGTCAGGAACCACACGACGACCCCGGTCCGATCACCGCGCGCGCAGCGCGCGAGCAACCCGAGGGGTGAGATCCCCGGGTGAGGGACGGCGCGTGGCTGGGAAGCTCCGCCTGCGAGTAGGGAGCGGCGGTGGGAGTTGGCTTGCCAGGGCCCGGCTCCGCGCTGTGCGCTTCGCCGAGGCAAGCTGCGTTCTCAGCCGCAGCTAGGTGCGCGCGAGTAGCCCGGCTTCGCCTTCCGGCTCCGTGCCGGCGACTTCGCCGCGATAGGCGCGGTTCAAAACCGCTGTTGAAGGGAAGCAGGCTTGCCAGGGCGTAGTTCGAAACGCAGTTTCGAACGAAGCCTGGTGGAGCCGAAGGGGTCGACACTGCGGCACGGCAGCGGCGAGTGGCCGCAGCCGAGGGGGTTTCCGGCCGCCCGCCCATCACAGACTCGCGGCCCCCTCCGCGCCCGGTCCCCCACCCGCCCCCGCGAGTTCGCAGGCCGGCGTCCGCCGGCCGGAGAGGGGGACGGGCGGCGTACGGCCACCCGCTGGCGGGCCGTAGACCGATCCCCGGCCAAGGAGCGGCGCGTGGCTGGACAGATGCGCCTGCGGAAGGAAGTATTCGGGAGAGTGGCTTGCCAGGGCCCGGCTCCGCCTTTGGCTGCGCCGTGACAAGCGTAGTTCTCAGCCGCAGCCAGCTGCCTGCTGCTGCTGCGAGCAGCCCACCCAGGGGTCACGATCCCAATCGCGCGAGTGGTGATGTGTGACGCAGGTAGTGCTGGTGAGCTCTTTTTGCCGCGACATACCTGCTCCAGTCAATAATGACCGAGTCCCCGGGCACCTCCTCCGGCCTCGCTTCCACGAAGGAAATGCTTGCGACCTCGGGCGAGATGTCGAGTGTCGCCAAGGCGTAGCGATATGCTCCCTCATGCCTGATGTGCCTTTCACCTTCCGTCACATGGCCTACCCACGGTCCGCATGGTTCAGTGACGCATCCGTGCCATTTCGGCAACACAACGACGATGTTCTGGCACCCCGACGGGCAGCCGGCCATGAGTTCGGAGCGAATGAAATCAAGTTGTGCCGCTCGGTTATGCACGAGACCACGCAGCACTCCGGACTGAGCACCAAAGGCACTTGCCAATACGAGGACGACCCCCAGGCACTTGATGAGTGCGCCTGGCACGAAAACGAGTCTCGTGGCGAGAACCTCGAGGCTATATGCTGTGCAAGAAATGACCACGCCGACGAACGTGAGGGTCATGTGCGGGCGATGCTCGACGACGCGTAACGGCGAGTCGGCGAGAAAATAGACGGCCCCGAACCCAAGCGCAACGAGCACAGCTGACCATTTCAACAAGACCTGCCATCTTTCATCGCCAGATCTCTTCTGAAATTCTGTGATTACGGCTCCGATATTCAGTGTCACAAATACAACCATTATGAGGAGCGCAATAGTCTTATCCATTCCTTTCAGCGGGAGCATGGTATGAATCGGAAACGGGAACGACCACATCTCAAATGCACCCCAGTAAGTCGCAGGATTGATGGCGTGCAACAGCACTCTGATCGGTTGCTCTGTTAGAGCGTTGAGACCCTGCTCTCCTAATCTGTAGCCTTGCTCGCCGATGTTGTTCCAGTAAACCAGGCCAACTTTGTACACCAGTGACGACGCAAGAAAAACTGCAAAGGCGATGAGCAGGAAACTCAGGATTCTGCGTCTCTGGTTTGTCCAGTCGGTGAGTGCCAGGTAGGTCAAGGGCACCATGGAAAAGAAGGCATACGTCTGTGTCGACTGCATCGCGACCATCAAGATGAGAAACACCAGCAACGTCCGAAGACGATTAGGGAATCGGCGCTGGTCGAAGAAGTGGATGGAGAAGGCGATGAGGCTCAGCCACATGGCCGGCTGAGTATTCGAGATCAATTGAAGCGAGTATGCGACGGCCGCTTGCCATGGTCGCTGAGAAAAGAAAAAGAGGGTAATGAGAAATGCGAAATGCGGACTAGATGATCTCTTTGAGAAAAACAAGAAAAGCAGAAGAGCTATGGTAGAAATTGAAGCAAAGTTTGCAAACCGGACGAGCTGAATGCGCAAGAGATCGTAGTCCACAAATCGATAGATCAGCGTTGAGTAGGTTCCGTTGAGACCTCTTCCAAGAGCAAAGAAAGCGTTCCTCGAACTCGTAACCAGATTGTGATGTGAACCTATGCAGTTCCACTCGTCCTGCATCAGGTAGTCCGTCAGGAAAACAGGCGAGTACATCAGGTACAACATGACAACCAGGGCGACACCGGGGAGCCATGTGGATCGGAGATCTGAAACGCAACCTTCTCGATTCTTCATTCGTCTGCACCTCAAGATCTCTCGCGCAACGCCTCGGCCATCGGAGGATCGCACGTCTGGTTCAGATGCCAGGACGAGCTGTCGCGAAGACAGCGACACTCGGGGACATTGCTGCTCCCGGCGTCAAGGTCCTCACCACTACCCAGTGCTGGCCACAACACTCATCCCTCGCGCTCGGTGGTATGGCGGACCGAGTGCGTCGTGCTTAGTTAATCACAGTCCGGCCGAGGACCAAGGATGCAAGGGGTGAGTCTCTGGTCTGAGGTCGCGCTCGGGTCTCGGTGTGTGCGGTTAGCTGGGCATCGTCGGCTGCTCGTCCCTCCAGTGCAGCGGGCGTCCTTGGGCCACCCGCTCATCTCGGCGGGGCGCCGCGCGCGCAGCGCGCGAGCAACCCGTGATCGGCACTCCCTTGGCGGACCGTTGAGCTAGAAGTGCCGACGAGCGAAGGCACGTCCAGAGTGGCTCTTGAGGTAGCGCTCGAAGGACAACGCCTTGGTGCGGGATCGGAAAGCAAATGCGGTTTCCACTGTCCAGGATCGGTGCGCCGAGGTATGTGGGACCTGGCCGGCATTGTGGGCGTTGAGCCGCGCGAGGAGATCCTCAGTCAAGCCAGTGTAATGGCGCCTTGGATCTCCCGCGCTCACCAGTATGTAGACGTAGTGGAAGTCCGCCATCTCGAAAGACGGAAGGAACCATGGGGCCGGGCTTGTCATGGTACAAGGCGGCGACTCTGCCGCCGGTGAGGTACCAGAAGCGTCCGGCTTGCCAAGGCGTAGTCGCGGTGGGCGGGTGGCGGGGGACGGAGCCCGGCTTCGCTCGAAGCTTCCGGCTTCGTGCTCCGCACTTCGCCGTGACAAGTCGCCGTGACGAGCAGGTTTCGTTCTCAGCCGCGCGTGGGTGCATTTGGGGAGCCCGGCTTGCCAGGGCCCGGCTTCGCCTCTGGCTTCCGGCTTCGCCTTCGGCTACGCCGTGACGAGTCGCCGTGGCATTTTTCGTTCTGAGCCGTCGGCTCAGAACGAAAAATGGTGGAGCCGAGGAGGATCGAACTCCCGACCTCTAGAGTGCGATTCTAGCGCTCTCCCAGCTGAGCTACGGCCCCACTCTGGGGCCGCAATGCTAACCCGAACGGCCCTTTGATGCAAGCGCACCGCCGGCTCAGCCCGCCGCGCCCGGGTGGCGTGCCGGCCGCATGATCGTGCGGCCCTGATCTCGACGCCGGCTGCTCCGCGCGTAGCGGCGGATCGGCGGCCGGGCGTGCGATGTCGGTTGTCGTTGAGCGGGCGGCCTGGGTTCAGCCGGTGGCAGGCTCGCCGCCGTCGCCGGACCACAGCTTCCAGGCGCTCTCCACCGGCTCGCCGCCGCGCCAGATCGCCCGCGTGAAGCTCTCGACCCAGGAGTCGAAGCCGGGCACGATCCTGAGGTTGTCCTCGTCGGCCAGCGCCGACGGGTCGTTGGGCAAGCGATCGAGGGCCGCCGCTGCCCGGCGCAGCCGCCACCCCCACGACGACTCCTCGTGCGACTGGTCGAGGCGGCGCGCCCACAGCCGCAGCATTCCCGCGGTCCGTACCGCCTGCGGGTTCTGGCCGCGGGGAACCATGCAGGGCAGGAAGGGGTCCATCCCGGCCTTGTGCAGCGCAACCCCGGCAAGCCGCTCCAGCGCGTGCAGGCCGCGGCCGACGTCGGCATGGAAAAGGCAGTTCTCCAAACGGTCCTCGAGGCCGGTGCCCTCGCTGCCGTCGAGAATGCGGTGGCGGTCGGTCGGGGTGAGCAGCAGCGGGGCGGCGACCGCGAACCCGGCGCCAGCCTTTTTCAGCTGCGTGACCCGGCGCTCAACCTCCTCGGCGGCGCCGGGAAACGGGAACAGCCCGAGAACGGCGCCCCACCGGAAGCCCTGCCACTCGGTCGGGGTGCGCAGCCCGTCGCTGAGCGGGAAGGGGAGCACCGGCAGCAGGGCGGTGATCCGCGCCTCGTCCGCAGACGCTTTCAGACCGAGGCTGCCGGGTGTGATCGCGGGGTCGTCGAGCACGAGCAGCGCCGAGCTTCCGCGCTCGAGGAGGCGCAGGAGCACATCCTCGCGCTCGCGGGCGACCCGCGCGAAGACGATCGCTCGCACCGGGTCGCGCGGCACCGAGCCTTCGGCCGGCAGGATGCGTCGCGGGGCGTCCTCCCACACGACCCCCATGCGAATCGGGTCGAGCGCCACCCGCGGGCCCGGCAGGTAGCCGGGCCGCACCAGGTGGGTGATCGGCAGCAGGTCCGGGTACGCCGGTTCGACTCTACGCATGGTCGGCCCCCGGGCCGAACATCTCCTCGAGGGCCGACCGCTGGCCGCCGCCACCCAGCCGGTGCGCGACATACTTCGCGAGCACGTCGGTCTCGAGGTGCAGGCGCGCCCCGACCCGGTGGTGTCGCAGTGTCGTCGCCTGCAGGGTGCGTGGAACGAGCGCCACGTCGAACCAGTCCTCGCCGGCCGCAGCGACCGTCAGCGACACGCCCTGGACGGCCACGCTGCCCTTGGCTGCCACCTCGCGGGACAGCTCCGCCGGGAGCGCCAGCCGCCAGCGGGAGAAGCCGCCCTCGTCGTGGATCGAGATGACTCGAGTCAGCCCGTCCACGTGGCCCTGGACGAGGTGGCCGCCGATCCGGCCGCCGAGCCGCAGCGCTCGCTCGAGGTTGACCTCGTTGCCGGATCGGAGCTCGCCGAGCAGGGTTCGCCGGAGGGTCTCGGGTGACAGGTCGGCGGCGAAGCCGTCCGTCGTCGGCTCGACGGCGGTCAGGCAGGCCCCGTCGACAGCGACGCTGTCGCCGAGCCGTGGTGGCTCGCCATCCGGCCACCGCACGGCCACCTCGAGCCTCGCGCCGGCGCCAGCGCGGTGGACCCGGCCGACCTTGCCGACCGCCTCAACCAGACCCGTGAACATCCTCTTCCTCCGGGCGCACGGCCCGCAGCTCGAGGTCGGCGCCATGGCGTTCGATGCTCTCGAAGCGAAGGCGGGTCGCCAGCTCGAGGTCGGCGACGCCGCGACCCGCCACGGCACTCGGGCCGCTGCCGCCGATCAGCAGCGGGGCGACGAAGAAGATCACCTCGTCCACCAGCCCAGCGTCGGCGAACGAGCCGTGGACAGCCGACCCGCCTTCGACGAGGAGGGCCGCCACCTCGCGCCGGGCGAGGTGCTCGAGGAGCTGGTGCAATTCGACCCGGCCGTCGGCGCCGGCCGCGATCTCGAGGAGTTGCACGCCGGCGTCCTTGAGCCGCCGCCGCTCGCCGGGCGCCGCCTCTTGAGTGTGCGCGATCAGGGTCTGCTCGGGGTTGGTCTGGACGACTTGGGCGGCGGTCGGCGTCCGCAGGCGGGAGTCGAGTACGATGCGCGTCCAGCTTTCACCCGGGTTGAGCCCGAGGCGCCGGGTCAGCAGCGGGTCGTCGGCGAGAATGGTGCCGATGCCGACCACGATGGCGTCGTGCTCCTCGCGGAGCTCGAGGCTGCGGCGGCGCGCCGGCTCGCCGGTGATCCACTTCGACTGGCCGGTACGGGTGGCGATGCGGCCGTCGAGCGACACCGCGGCCTTGAGGGTCACCCAGGGCCGGCGCTCCTGCACCCAGGTCAGCCAGCGGCGGTTGAGGGTGCGCGCCCGATCGGCGTCGCCGCCGACCCCGGCATCGACGCCCTCGGCGCGGAGTCGGTCGATGCCGCCGCCGGCGTGGGGGTTCGGCTCGCGCATCGCCGCCACCACCCGGCGAACGCCGGCGGACAGGATGGCGTCGATGCAGGGCGGCGTCCTGCCATGGTGGGCGCACGGCTCGAGGGTGACGAACAGGCTGCCGCCGCGGGCCCGATCGCCGGCCTCGCGCAGCGCCACGATCTCGGCGTGGGGGCCACCGCAACGGGCGTGGAAGCCCTCGCCGGCGAGGCGTCCCTCCGGGTCGAGCACCACCGCGCCGACCATCGGGTTGGGGGAGGCGCCGAAGCGGCCGCGCGCCGCGAGCTCGAAGGCGCGGCGCATCCAGCGGGCGTCTGCGTCACGATTTCCGCTGGCCATCGCCCTGCCATTCCGTCGACGCGTCCGGGCGCGCCAGCGTCTGCTCCGCGACACATTCTGCTCTGCACGATGTCGCAACGGCCAACCCGGTCGAGGCTTCTCGCGCGTGATGTCCCGGCGTCAGCATCGTGTGCTTCTCTTCCGGTCTCAAGAGGAGGAGTTCTGCGAGCCGAACAATGCTATCACCGCTCGATGTCAAGGAGCGAGTCGACGAACTCCTCCGCGTCGAAGGGCAGCAGGTCGTCCACCGCCTCGCCGACCCCCACCCAGCGCACCGGGAGCTTGAGGGTGTCGGCAATGGCGAGCACCACGCCGCCCTTGGCGGTGCCGTCGAGCTTGGTGAGCACCACGCCGTTGACGCCGGCGGTGGCCCCGAAGCGCTGCGCCTGCTCGATGCCGTTGGAGCCGGTGGTGGCGTCGAGGACCAGCAGAACCTCGTGGGGCGCGCCCGCCACCTCGCGTTCCGCCACCTTGCACACCTTCTCGAGCTCCTTCATCAGGTTCGCCCGGGTGTGGAGCCGGCCCGCGGTGTCCACGATGACCTCGTCGAAGCCGCGTGAGCGGGCGGCCGCGATTGCGTCGAACACCACCGCGGCAGGGTCTGCGCCCTCGCGCTGATGGATCACCGGCGACGACACCCTCTCTCCCCACACCTTGAGCTGGTCGACGGCCGCAGCGCGGAAGGTGTCTGCCGCCGCCAGCACCACGCGGCCGCCGGCCTCCTGACGCCGTTTGGCGAGCTTGGCGACTGTCGTCGTCTTGCCGGTGCCGTTGACGCCCACCACGAGGGTGACCTTGGGCAAGGCCGTGAGCGCGGGCAACGCCGCACTTTCCTCGGCAGCGCGCAGCACCTCGAGCAGGCGTGCGCGCACGGCGGGGCGCAGCTCCTCGGCGGTCGTGATCTGGCTCCGGCGCACGCGGTCGCGCAGGTCGTCCACCAGCCTGGTCGCCAGCGCAACGCCGGCATCCGCAGCGATCAGCCCCTCCTCGAGCCGGTCGAGGTGGACGGGCTCCACCGGCCCGGTCCTCCTGAGCGCGTCACCCACACGCTCGAGGAACTCCGTGTGGGTCATGAACAGGCCGCGCTTCAGCTTCTTCAGGAATGTGCCAACCATTGCGCCCCCGCGCGGGGATCTGAGTGCCGGGTCAAATCTCCCCGGCGATCGCCGCGGCGGCGCGCCGGAGGTGGAACCGGGCGAGGCCCAGCGATCCCGACCGGCGTGCCACGAGCACGATATAGTAGCCGTGGGGCAGGATCTGCGTCAACGTGGTGAGCTGGCTGCCGACGAGGGCGTACGACTGCAGATCGCCGGCTCCGGTGGCCGCGGTGACGCGCCCGAGCTGGCGCAGCGTCGCGGCCTGGCACGCCCCCTCCACCCGCAGCTCGAAGGGGGGGCCGTCGCGGTTGCTGACCCACTCGACGGCTTCGCCATCGCTGTCGACGAACACGGCACCCAGCGCGTCCGGAACGTCCACCAGCAGGTTGGTCAGAATGTAGTTGAAGGGCATCAGGAGGGTTTGAGAAGCGCTGCCGCCTGCCGCGCCCGTTCTGAGCCCGGCTCCTTGCTGATGATCTCCTCGAGGTGCGGCCGCGCCTCGTCCGTCCGCCCGAGCTCGACGAGCAGCTTGCCAAGCGCGAACGTAGCCTCGGGGCGGTCCGGGAAGCGAAGGTGAGCCTCCTCGAGGAGCTCGACCGCGTCGCCGTCGCGGTCCTGCTCCCGGTAGACATCGGCGAGTCGGATGAACGCCTCGAACACCGGGAACGGCGCGGTCACCGCCTTGCGGAGGTTCTCCTCCGCGGCGCCGAGCTGCCCCTGCTGGAAGTAGGTTGCGCCGAGGTTGTAGTAGACCTGGTAGCGGTGGGGGTAGGTCGAGTCGGCGAGCACGGCCAGGAAGTCGACCTCGGCGAGCCGGAGCTGGCCGAGCGCGAGGTAGGTGGTGCCGCGGTTGTTGCGGGCGTCGGTGAACGAGGGCGTGAGTTCGAGCGCGGTGTTGAATGACGACAGGGCCGTGTCGTACTGCCCGAGTTGCAGGTTGCACAGCCCGATCATGTTGTGGACGGTCGCGTTGCCCGGAGCGACCCGGTCCGCCTCCTTGAACTTCTCGATTGCCTGCTGGTACTGCTCCTGCTGCAGCAGCACCGCCCCCTGGCGCATCAGGGTCAGCGAGGCCAGCGGGTCCTTCACCTTGGACTGTGATTGCTTCTTCGGGGCCTCGGCGGGGGCGCTGTCGGCGCCAGCGGTCGACGCCGCAGAGGAGCAGCCCTGGAGGGCGGCGATGGTCAGCAGCACCGGGCAGACGATCCAACGCATCACGAGACCTCCTGTCGGGCGTCGGGCCCGGGTGCGGCCGAGGGCGGGGTGACGTCGCCGGCCGCGACGGCGGCCAGCAGGGCATCCACGACCCTCGGATCGAACCGCGATCCCGACATTTGTCGCATCGAGGTGAGGACGAAGTCGAGCGTCTTCGCGTCCTGGTAGGGACGTTTGGTGGTCATCGCATCAAAGGTGTCGGCGACCCCGATGATCCTGGCCACCAGCGGGATGGTCTCACCGACGAACTTGTCGGGGTAGCCGGTGCCATCCCAGGTCTCATGGTGGTTGCGGATCCCCGGGATGATGTCCTTCAGCATCCGGATCGGCTCCATGATCTGGGCGCCGATCGCAGTGTGCTGCCGCATCACCGCGAACTCCTCCTCGGTGAGCCCGCCCGGCTTGTTGAGGATGCCGTCGCGGATGCCGAGCTTGCCGACGTCGTGCAGGATGGCGGCCGTGCGGACCCGGAAGACCTCGTCCTGCGACAGGCCGAGGTGGCGGGCGATCGCCATCGAGTACGAGCTGACCCGCTCGGAGTGGCCGCGGGTGTAGGGGTCCTTGGCGTCGATCGCGGCGGCGAGGGTCCGAATGGTCTCGAGGAACAGCTCCTGGTTCTGACGCAGCGCCTGCTTGAGGCGCCGCACCAGGGCCTCGATGCTGCCGGCCATGTGGTTGAAGTTGTTCGCGAGCTGCGCGAGCTCGTCCGTGCCCTTGACGTCGGCGCGGACCGCGAAGTTTCCCTCGGCGATTGCGGACGAGATCCCCGTGAGGCTCTGGAGAGGAACGATCAGCTGCCGGCTGAGCACGAAACCGAGGGCCAGCGCCACCAACGCGGCGAGGGCGCTGACCACGAGGGTCCGCTGCTGGGCGACCCGGACCGGAGCGTACGCCTCCTTGGTCGGGCGCTCGATCAGCAGCCCCCACCCGGCCCCGGTGACCGGCGCCACTGCGCCGAGGACGTCGTCAGCGACCGATGGCACCGGATGCCGGTAGGTGCTCGTGAGGTGGACCGGACGCCGCAGCAGGTCACGCACCAGGGGCGACGCGGCCAGGTCGCGGCCGCGCAGACGGGGGTGTGAGGAGACCAGCACCAGGCCGTTTTCGTCGAACAGGGAGACGATGAACCCGGCGCGGGCGTTCTCGTCGAAACGGCGCTCGAGAGCATCCAGGTCGAGAACCCCGGTCAGGCTGCCCCAGACGACGCCGGTCGCGGAGCGCAGTGGAAACCCGTAGATCGCCTTGGCCGGCTCGCCGCCCGGCAGGCCGGTGACCAGGCGCTCCACGGGCTCGCCGCCGATCGCCGTCGCATGCACCTTGGCCACCGCCTCGGTGAGGATCGACTCGGCCTCAGCGGTCAGTGACGGGCTGCGGACGAACGTGCCTTCGCCGCGCTCGTCGAGGATCTGCAGGTAATCGAAGGCGCGGTCCTGCTCGCTGGCGATGTCCTGCAGCAGCTGCTCGAAGCCGGACACCTCGATGGCGCCCCCTGCCTCGAGGCCGCGCACCGTGCTCTGGAGCTGGATGCGATGGCTCTCGAGAAACTCGGAGGCCTCGCCCGCGAGCCCCCGGGCCTCAAGGCTCAGGAAGCGCTTCTCGACGAATGTGAGGTGCTCGCGGTTGTACGACGCGAGCAGCCAGCCTACCAGGGTGACGGGGACCACGGTGACGAGAACGAGGGTCGCCGCTATGGGGTAGGTGAGAGATGATCGAAGGCGCGCCAGGAGTCCCATGTGGGCCGCCAATAACTATATCATTGGAGTGGTTTCGCCCCGGCGCGCGGCGGCACGGTGACCTACTGCGCAGCAAGTGTGCCGGCCGCCAGCACAGCGCCGTGACGAGGACGTGACTCGTGTTGGACCGCAAGACCGCCGCCCGAACCCTGCGCGCCATCGCCCAGCTGACCGAACTGCACGGCGGCAATCCGCATCGCGTCCGGGCGTTCGCGAACGCCGCGAGGTCGGTCGAACGACTGGAGGGCGACCTCGCCGCGATGGTGGCGAGCGGCGACATCCTCGAGGTGCCGGGGATCGGCAAAGGCACCGCTGCGGTGCTCGCCGACCTCGCCGGCGGCCGTGAGCCCGAGGCGCTGGGCGAGCTCGAGCGGAAGACGCCGCCGGGGGTGCGCGAGCTGCTCGAGGTCGCGGGCCTCGGCCCGAAGCGGGCGCGCACGCTGTGGCAGGAGTTGGCGGTCACGAGCATAGGCGAGCTCGAGTACGCGTGCCGCGAGAACCGACTGCTCGGCCTGGCCGGGTTCGGGGCGGCCAGCCAGCAGCGGCTGCTCGACGCGCTGCGCTTCCACCAGTCATCGCGCGAGCGGCGCCTCGTCCATCAGGCGTGGAGCGCGGCGGACGAGCTCACGGCCGCGCTGGTGGCCGCACCCGGTGTCGAGCGGGTCGAGGTGGCGGGTGAGCTGCGGAGAGGTTGCGAGACGGTGGCAGTGCTCGACGTGGTCGTCGTCGGAGGCCGCGAGGCGGTAGGGGGCGCGCTGCGAACCGCGCTCCGGGACGTCCAGCCGATGCCCGATGGCGGCTGGTCCGGGACTGCCGGTGACGGCCTGCCGGCGAGAGTGCAGACAGCCGATGGCGGGCGTGCGGCGTGGGCGCTGGTCGAGGCGACCGGCAGCGCCGCCCACCTCGACGCGCTGCGACGGCGGGCGTCGGCGGCCGGGCTGCGGATCGACGATGGCCGGCTGTGGTTCGCCGAGGAGGCGGTGGCGATCGCTGCGGAGGCGGAGCTGTACGCCGCCCTCGGCTGCCAGTGGGTGCCACCGGAGCTTCGCGAGGATGGCCGCGAGGTGGAGGCGGCGGCACGGCACCGGCTTCCCGTTCTCGTGGAGCTCCGAGATCTGCGTGGAGCGCTCCACAACCACACCACCGACTCGGACGGCGCCGCCTCGGTGGCGGAGATGGCTCGCGCCGCAGCCGAGCTCGGCTGGCAGCTGCTCGGCATCGCCGATCACTCACCGGCGGCCCACTACGCCAACGGGCTGACGGCGGATCGTCTGCGTGCTCAGTGGCGGGTGATCGACGAGCTCAACGCCGGCGGCGGCCCGCGGCTTGTCAAGGGGATCGAGGCGGACATCCTGCCCGACGGCCGCCTCGACGTGCCCGAGGGGTGCGAGGACGGCCTCGAGTACGTGGTGGCCTCGGTGCATTCGTCCTTCAGGATGACGTCCGAGGCGCAGACCGAGCGGGTTCTGGCGGCGATCGGCCATCCCGCGTGCCGGGTGCTCGGGCACCCGACCGGCCGGCTGCTGCTCGGCAGGCCTGGTTACGAGATCGACCTCGAGCGGGTGCTCGAGGCCTGCGCCGAGCGTGGCGTCGCGGTCGAGATCAACGCCAGCCCTTATCGGTTGGATCTCGATGCGGCGTGGGCGCGACGGGCGATCGAAAGTGGCGTGGCGCTCGCCGTCAACCCGGATGCCCACGATGCGGCAGGCCTTGCCGACCTGCGCTGGGGCGTGACCGTGGCCCGGCGGGCCGGAGCCGAAGCGCGCCACCTCATCAACTGCGGCGACATCGAGGGCTGGCTGGCGCGGAGCTGAGCCGAGGGCGGGCGCCGATCCGGCGCGGGAAACCCGTCCCCAAACCGCCGAAGCTGGGGTCTGCGGACCCCGATCTTCATCGAACCGCAGAGGCCGCGGAGACTGCGGAGGCCATCGCGGAGAAGGTCTCATAGTCATGCTCTGCGTTCTCTGCGCGCTCCGCGGTTCGAAGGAAAAGGAGCCTCCACGTGACCGGGGTCAGAACGCGGGCGCGGGAACGGGAACGGGAACGGGAACGGGAACGCGCGGACGTGCGGAAGCGGGCGCGGTCAGGCGCGTCAAGGTCGGCGGCTGGTTCTGATAAGGTGGAAGCATTCTGGAGGGGACGAGCGATGGCCGAGACAGTGCTGGTCGTGGAGGATGATCCGGCCAACGCCGTGCTGATCGAGACCATCCTGTCCCGCTTCGGGGGCTTTGCGGTGGTGGCGAGCGATGATGGCGACGAGGTGCTGCGCCTGGCCGCCGGCGCCGGGTTGGCGGCGGTCCTCATGGACGTGTCGCTTGCCGACACTCGGGTCACCGGTAACAAGGTCGACGGGATCGAGCTGACACGGCGGATCCGCTCGCTTCCCGGCTGCGCCCACCTGCCGATCATCCTGCTGACCGCTCACGCCATGCGTGGCGACCGCGAGCACCTGCTGTTCTCGTCCGGCGCCAACGACTACGTGGCCAAGCCGATCGCCGACCAGCAGGGACTGGTGGGTCTCCTGCGGCGCCACATCGACGCCTCGGGATCGCCCGGCTGAGGCATGGACGGACTGCCCGGGACACCGCCGAGAAGGTCGGAGTGGATCGACGTCAGCCGCCCGCTGACGCCAGCGATCCCAGTGTGGCCTGGCGATCGCGCGTTCCAGCTCGATCGGGTGGTAATGGGGGAGATCGTGACATCGTCGTTTGCCACCAGCTGCCACGTCGGAACTCACGTCGATGCGCCCGGCCACGTCGATGCGACCGCCGGCGGGGTCGAGTCGATCCCGCTCGAGCGGCTCATCGGGCCCGCCGAGGTGGTCGCGGTCACCGCCGAGGTCGTCGCGCCCGAGCACTTGCCGGCCGGTTGGAGCCCGGCCGCACCACGACTGCTCCTGCGCACCGACAGCCACCCGCTCGACGCGCCCATCGGCCCCGGCTCTGCGGCTCTCGACGTGAGGCTCGTCCACTGGCTCGCCGATCGCAACGTGGTGCTGGTGGGGATCGACACGCCGTCGGTCGACCCGTTCAGCAGCGACGATCTGCCCGCCCACCGCGCGCTGCGCGCGCGCGGCATGACCTGGATCGAAGGTCTCTGGCTCGGCGGGGTCGCGCCGGGCCGCTACCAGCTGGTGGCCCTGCCGCTGGCGATTGTGGGTGCCGACGCGGCGCCGGTCCGGGCGGTGGTGCGCAGCGAGGCGACCTCGCGCCAGCTCCTCCCAGAGCGCTGACCGCCAGGCGCCCCTCCGGCAATCCGGCGCCGCCTGCTACCGCGGCCGCTGGTGGCCACCTGGCCCTCGGAACTCCCCTGTCAGAGTAGGAGAGGTCAGCGACGCCGGTGAGACTCCATCCGTTCGGGAACGGGAACGGGAGCGGGAACGAGAGGCGTCGCGACCTCGCGGAGAGAGCGTCGGGCAGTGGCTCAGTCGATCGCTTTCAAGGGGCGAGCAAGGTCGACCGGAGGCGTGATGCCCACCTGGACACAGGCGTCGGCGAGGTGCTGGTGGAAGATCCGGTCGTACAGCGGTGCGAGCTCGGTTGGGTTGTCCTCGCCCAGCCACCAGAACCAGTCCGAGCCCTCGGCCAGCAGCAGCGACGTCGGGAGCTCCTCTCCCGGCATGGCGTCCCGGACCCGGGTGAGCAGGTCCCAGGCGGCGGTCTTCTCCGGGTGGCCGATCCAGGTCGCGAACAGGGCGTGGATCCACGATCCCGGGTGGATCCTGGGCAGCGGCGATGGCGCGAGCCGCTCGGCCAGACTCCCAAGAGTGGCAGGGGCGAGCTCGGGGCCGCTGTCCGCGAGCTCCTCGAGGAGGACGCGGAGAAAGTCGCCGCCGCCGCGGGCATAGTGTGGCCAGGGGTTTTCGCCGTCGAGGGCGATCACGATCGCAGCGTCCTCCGGCAATGTGGCGGCCCGCTCGCGGAGCAGGCGGACGAGGTCGAGGGCGGCCACGCCCTCGTCGTCCCAGGAGCCGTAGACGAAGCCGATGCGGTCGGACAGCTGGCGGTCGCGGAAGAACAGCGTCGGCGATGGCCAGGGTGTGCGCCACGGTCGGTAGAGCGCGGTCCTGGCGACTCCGTTGTCGCGCAGCGGTTCGTCGAGGCTCCGTTCGAGGATGCCCTCGTCGGTCACCAGCCAGCGCACGCCCTGCGCGGCGTAGGTGGCGACCGCGTCGGCCGACACCGCGCCCTCGGGTGGCCAGCACCCGGCGATGCTAAACCCGTGACGGCGCATGAAGAGCAGCCCCTCGGCGAGCTGGCGGAACGCATCCTCCGGCCGGCGGAAGATCGGCACCTCGGGCGGCGGATCGGGTGCCCAGCTGTCGGCCACGACGCCGGTGTCGATGAGCAGCGGCAGGATCGGGTGGGCGTAGGGGCTGGTCGCGATCTCGACCCCGGGAAGGGTGGCGATGGCGCGCCACAGCTCGATCAGGCGTCCCGGTTGCGCGCGCAGCCAGACCGCGACCTGCTCGTGATCAGCGCGCGAGAACTCGCGGCCACGGGCTGCGAGCTCGGTCAGCTCCGGGTCGCGGCGCGTCGCATCGCCGGCGTGCGCGAGGATCGTCAGCACCTGAACGTCGCGCACCTCGGCCTCGGACACCTCGCCGCTGGACCTGCCTGCCAGCTCCTGGAGGCGTGCGAAGCGCGCGGCCTGGCGCGCGGTCATGTGGGTCGCCCACTCGACGACCGTCGCGCGCTGCGCCCCGGAGAGATCCGCCGCCGCAGTGGTCAGCGCCTCGGCGACCGGATCGACCACCGCCCCGTCGCGGTAGGCGATCAGCTGCTCGAGCAGGGTCGGCACGATGCTCACGACCTGGCCGCGTCCCGCCGTGTCGGCGATTGCGCGGGCGAGGGTGAGGTAGGCGCCGCCGGCGTGGAGCAGGACCCACGGCGCGTGCGCCACACGGTCGGCGGTGCGGTAGGCAGGCTGGTGCAGGTGCCAGAGGAAGCTGACTGTTGGCATCGGTGGTCTGCTGGCGGGGTCAGGAGTCCGGCCGGAACCGGTCGTCCATCGACATCTCTTCGTAGTCGCTCTCGGTGATGAATTGGGACGGGTCTTCGTTGCCGCAGAGAGCACAGTGCGCCTCGGTGACGACGCCGTCCTTCCACTCGAAGATGTAGACCGGCGACTCGCACTCGAGGCAGATCACGTAGTCCGGCATCATGGCGTCGGTCCTCCGCTGGCGGTGCCCAGCCGCCCACAGAGAACGCTACCACAGCGGCGGCTGACGGCACCGTGAGGCGGATCGCTGAACGGGAGGATAGGCAAGGCGCAAGCGCAGACCGGAAGCTGATTCTGAAGCGGGCGGGGACGCAGAAGCGGCACCGCGACGACGCGATGACTCGGACGGGCTCCTAGCCCCTGGCCCCCAGCCCCTCGACATCGATGTCAAGCAGCTCGGCCAGCTCGGTCCGGCTGAGGCCTCGCACCAGCTCCTCGGTCGGCGCGATGATCTCGTCGATGAGATGGATCTTGCTGCGGATCATGGCGTCGATCCGCTCCTCGATGGTGTTGCGGGTGATCAGCTTGAACACCTGGACGAACCGGCGCTGGCCGAGCCGGTGCACGCGGTCGGTGGCCTGGTTCTCCTTCGCCGGGTTCCACCAGCGGTCGTAGTGGATGACGACGGAGGCGCCGGTGAGGTCGATACCCACGCCGCCCGCGAGCAGGCTCGCCAGCAGCACTCGTTCGTGCTGCTCGGAGTTGAACCGGCGCACGACCCGGCTGCGGTCGCGGGTCTGGCCGGTCAGCACGAGGTGGGGAATGTCGCGTCGCTCGAGGTACCTGGCGAGGAGGTCGATCATCTTCACGTACTGCGAGAACACCACCACCTGGTGGTCGCCGTCGAGGGCCTCCTCGAGGATCTGCTCGAAGACCTCGAGCTTGCCGGAGCGGTCCGGGGACGGCGGTCCGCTGTCCACCAATGTCGGGTGGTCGCACACCTGCTTGAGCCGGGTCAGCAGGGCGAAGATGTGCATGTAGGGGACCTCGCAGGACGGGTCGCGGAGCATCGCGGCGATCTCCGGCGCCTGCTGGGCGTGGATGGACCGGTACAGAGCCCGCTGCTCGTCGGCGAGCCGGCAGTAGCGGAGGTCCTCGACCTTGTCGGGCAGGTCGGCCAGCACCTGTTCCTTGACGCGGCGCAGGGTGAGCGCTCCCAGGCGCTGCCGGAGCCGGTGGAGCTGATGGTGGGTCGGGGAACGGTACGACGACCGGAACTCCCGCTCCGAGCCGAGATAGCCGGGCAGGATGAGGTCGACCACCGACCACAGCTCGAGCAGCCGGTTCTCGAGCGGCGTGCCGGTGAGAGCGACGCGGAACGCCGCCTCCACCTTGCGCGCCGCGCGCGCCGCCTTGGTGCGGGGGTTCTTGATCCGCTGGGCCTCGTCGAACACCGCCACCTCCCAGCCGCGGTAGCACAGATCGTCGGTGGCGCGCAGCAGGAGGTCGTAGGTCGTGAGCACGAGCTGGCCGCCGCGATCGAGCCCCTCGAGGGTGCGCGAGGGCCCGTGGAAGACGACCACGGGGATGTCGGGGGCGTAGGCCTCGAGGAGGGTGCCCCAGTGCTCGAGGACGCCGCGCGGGCAGACGACGAGCATGTTGCCGGCGGGCCGGCGTTCGCGCGCGAGGCAAAGCAGGCCCATGATCTGGTGGGTCTTGCCGAGGCCCATGTCATCCGCGAGCAGGGCGCCGACCCCGGCCAGATAGCGGCTCCACAGCCAGGCCACTCCGTCGCGCTGGTAGGGTCGCAGGAGCGATCGCAACCCGGGCGGGTCCGGGATCTGAGGCGCGGCGGCGCCGCACAGGATTCCGGCGAGGTGCCGGAGGTCATCGTCGCCGCCGACAACCGGCAATCCGGTCTCGGCGACCAGGCGGATGAAGCTCAGCTGGTTGCCGAGCAGGCCCTTGTCGACGCGCGACCTCGGGTACCGGAAGCCGGTGCGCGTGATGGGGTGCAGGTCGGGGGCGCGCACGATGGCTTCGCCGACCTGCGCAAATCCCTCGTCGGCGATCGCGAGCGCCTCGGTCCACGAGAGCTGGGTTCCCGCGGCGCGGAAGTTGACGCGGATCCGAACGGTGCCGTTCGGCGTCCGCTCCGCCTCCAGGCTGATCGGCCTCGGCAGCTCCGGGCTGCGGAAGGTCGCGAGCTGGCCCTGCGGCAGGTACCAGCCGTGCTGGCTGAGCTGGGGGTGGTCGAGGTTGAGGAAGCGGAGCGCCTCCTCGCCGGTCAGGGTCTGGCGCCCCTTGCGGTGGAAGGGAACGAGGGGAGTGGCCGGGTCGAGGACCCGGCACAGCAGGTTGCCGATCCGGGCCCAGTGGCCGTGGATGCGGCCGTCGAGCTTGACCGCCGGCAGCACGGTCCCGTCGGCGAGCCGGTAGGCCGGTTCGAGGACGATTCCCTGCTCGGTCCAGTGCGATGCGAGCACCGGCCGCAGCCTCGCCTCCGACAGCTCGAGGCCGTCGAGCTCGTCCTCGAGTCGGATCCTAGGCAGCGAGCGCAGCAGCGGCAGCGCGGCGGGCAGCACGGTCGCGGAGAAGAACACCACCCGGGTGTCACCGGAGGGCAGGCGGATATTGATCTCGACGATGCTGTCGGTCAGCCGCGCCGACGCGGTCCCCGAGCTCTGCAGGGACAGCTGCAGCTCGAGGGCGGAGCGGAGGTCGGCACCGGTCAGATGGCTGAGGTCGACCCGCTCGGCCGCGGTGCGGCTGGGTGCGATGAAAGGGTGTCGGGACTTGGCCCGCCAGGCGGATCCCGGACCGAGCCGGTGCATCGTCGGCCGGATGTCGAGCCACTGCATCAGTGCGGCGGCGGTGTGGTGGCAGGCCTCGGGCCCACCGCAGGCGGTGCACAGGCTGAGGAGAGGACCGTCCATCCCGGGAGCCGGGATCTTGACTGTGCACTCCGGCTGGACGAGCGCCGCCTCGACGTAGTCCCCCTGCCAGACGATCTTCATGACACGGCGGTCCTGGTAGAGGTGGTAGCCGCGCTCGGCTGCGTCCCGCTGGAGCATTCCGAGAATCTGTCCGCGATTGATGCGGAACAGACTACCCGCGGTTCCGCCCACTTCGGGCGGGGGGAGGGTGTCGGCCATGGCCCGCCATCTTAGCAGGGGCGGACCCGAGCCGCCGTCGCCCTTGCAGTGAGGCGACGCCATCGGGTCCGCCGCCGCGCGCGGTCAAGGTCGCGGTCGAGTTCTGATCGGCTCCGCAGCTGTCGCAAACGACCGGCTGGCCCCGGGAAAACCCGGGGCCTTGCCGTGTTTGCCTGACGCCCAGGCGGCGGCCTTGACCGCATGCTCCCGAAGGGAGGAAGCTTCGCCGGTGGAGCCATCGTGGCGGAGCGGCTGGAACCGGTAATCCTCGCCCTCGGGGGCGGCGCGGCGCGCGGCCTCGCCCACATCGGCGTGCTCCAGGGGTTGGCCGAGGACGGGGTGGAGGTGGCCGGGGTGGCGGGCACGTCGATGGGCTCCATCGTCGGCGCGCTGGCCGCGCAGGGCTTCCGACCGGACGAGATCAGCGATCTCTTCGAGGGTATGGACTGGCCGGCGGTGGGTGGCATCCTGGTGAGGTCAGTCGTCGGCTCGGCCTTCCATGAGCTGCTCCGCGAGACCCTCGGCGGCGGCGTCATCGAAGCCCTGAGGCTGCCGTTCGCCGCAGTCTGCTGCGACCTCGACACCGGCGAGCCGGTGGTGCTGCGCGAGGGCAGCATCGCGGATGCGGTTCGCGCTTCGTCCGCGATCCCGGGCATCCTGAGCCCGCTGCGGCTGGGCGGGCGCAACCTGGTCGACGGCGCAGTCGTGGAGCCGCTGCCGATCGCTGCGGCCGCCGCGCTCGGGCCGCACCGCGTGCTCGCCGTCAACGTGCTGAAGCCGCCGGCGTCGCGGGCGATCGCGCCGAGGCCGCTGCCGCGGCCCCGCCGCAAGGGCGTCCGGTCAGCGGTCCGCGACCGGGTTGAGAGATGGTTGCTACGCCAGCCGGGCGGCGGTGCGGCGGTCGGCGACGAGGCGCCCAACCGGCTCGAGGTGGTGATGCGCTCGTTCCACGTCATGCAGTACCGGCTTGCCGCGGCGGCCTATCCGGACGCCGGCGCCATCGAGCCCGAGGTCGGGCGCTTCGGCTGGTTCGACTTCCCGCACGTCGCCGAGATCGTCGACGAGGGCTACCGCGCATACCGCGCCCGCTTCCCGCGCGTCTGAACGCCTCCGCACACGGGAACCGCCGCCGCTCAGCCGTCCTCGACCGATCCCCACAGACCGGACGAGTCGCCAAGCTCGCGCGCGAGGCGGAGGCCGCCGGCCAGCTCGACCGGCACCCGCGCCTCCGGACAGATGCCGTTGAACCCGCACCACGCACACAGGACGCCGGGTCGAGCCGGGAACTCCGCGGCGTCCCGCGCCGTCCGGGCGAGCTCGCCGAACCGGCGGAGGTTCTCGTCGGCTCGGGGCCGCGTTACGACGTGCCAGCTCGTGGTCGCCATGCGCAGGTAGTGGTACCCGGCAAGCGCCTCGCTTTCCTCGTGCTGCTGGATCGCGCAGCCCGCGTAGAGCTGCGCCTGCAGGCCTTCCGAGAACTCCTCGGGCGTGCCCGGGGCGCGCGAGGTCTTGTAGTCGACGATGAACAGGCGTCCGCTGGTGGTGCGCCCGACCCGGTCGGCGACGCCGGTGAAGTGGAGGTCGGGCGCGATCGGCACCGCGAACCGCTGCTCGAGCGCGATGGTCTCGCTGCGGTCGCGCGTGAAGGTCGACCGGTGGAAGAGCGACAGCATTTCCCTTCCGTCGCGGAAGGCATTGTCGGCGGTCTCGCCGGTGCGGACCACGGCCACGTCCGCGGTCCAGCCCTCGCTCCAGCGGCGCGCGAACTCGTCGAGCGCGGCCGCCAGGGCAGGGGCCTCGGCATGATCGCGCCGCTCGTAGAGCCACTCCAGCACCGCGTGCAGCGTGCTGCCGAGGAAGGTCTCGATCGAGCGGAAGGACTCGCGCCGGCCCGCCAGGTAGCGGTAGCGGTAGCGCAGTGGGCACTGGTGAAAAGCCTTCAGCCGAGAGAAGGAGTACTGGTTGCGGGGCGTCGGCGACTGCTCGGCCACGGGCGGAAGTGTAGTCGAGCCGGCTCGCGGACGTCCGGCTAGGGGTTCGTGTCGCATTGGCCTGTTGGGCGGATATTGTTGACCGAGTCGTTGTCAGACGACACTCGGCAACTTCGCGGGCATGCCCAAGCTCCTAGACCGGGTTCGGGAGGTCGACGAACTCGACCTCGAGCCCGTGTTGCTGCTCGAGCCAGCGGCCGAGGGCGAGCACGCCGAATCGCTCGGTGGCGTAGTGGCCGGCGGCGATGAAGTGGACGCCGTCCTCGGCAGCCTGGTGCAGCACCCACTCGGTCGGCTCGCCGGTGATGAAGGCGTCGAGGCCGGCGGCAACCGCTTCGCGGTACGCGCGCTGGGCCGCGCCGGTGACGATGCCGACCGACGAGACCAGCCGGCGGTCGCCCTCGAACACCTGCGGCTCACGGCCGCACGCGTCGGCGACGGCCACGAACAGCTCGTCCGCCTCGACCGGTTCGGCGAACACGCCGCACACACCCACCGAGACGCCGTCGAAGTCGCCGAACGGCTCCAGCTCGACCAGGCCGAGGCGGTTGGCGAGCTGGGCCGCGTTGCCGAGCTCGGGGTGGCGGTCGAGCGGCAGGTGGTAGGCGATCAGCGACAGCCGGTGCTCGATCAGCAGCCGCACCCGCTCGCGCAGCGAGCCGACGAGCCGTGGTGCTTCGCGGCCGTTCCACAGGACCCCGTGGTGGACGAGGATCGCGTCGGCGTCGCGGTCGACGGCCCGCGTGAAGAGGGCGCGCGACGCCGAGACCGCCGTGATGACGCGGCTGACGTCCGGCCTCCCCTCGACCTGGAGGCCGTTCGGACACGAGTCCTTCACCGCGTCGGCGTCGAGAACCTCATCGAGCTCGGCGACCAGCTGCATCAGGTTCATGAGGCCATGGTAGCGCATGACCGGGTCCGCTCGCCGCTCCCGTATACTGTCGCAATGGTGACGACCACCGAGGCTAACTCGGCCGTATGCCCGCACTGCGGCGGCACCGGCTGGCGGCTCGTCGACGAGGACGGTACCCAGCTCGCCCGGCGCTGCGAGTGCGCCGAGTCGACCCGGCGCGAGCAGCTGCTGGAGCAGGCCGGCATCCCCGAGCGCTACCGCCACTGCACGCTCGGCAGCTTCGAGCTGTGGAACGCCGAGGACCCGACCCTCGGCCGTGCCAAGCGGGCGGTCGAGGAGTTCGTCAACCTCTACCCCGAGTCCGGGAAGGGCCTGCTGCTGATGGGTGCGGTGGGCACCGGCAAGACTCACCTGGCGGTCGCGGCGCTCAACGCCTTGATCGCCGACAAGGGCGCGCGGGGACGGTTTGCCGACTTCACGACCCTGGTGCTCGAGATCCAGATGACCTTCGACGGGTCGGGATCGAGCCGCGACATCCTGCGCCCGCTGATCGCCGCCGACGTCCTGGTGCTCGACGAGCTTGGCGCCGGCAAGGTGACCCCGTGGGTCATGGACCTGCTGTACTACCTGGTCAACAGCCGGTACGTACACAACCGTCTGACCATCTTCACCACCAACTACTCGGACTTCGCACACACCGCGGGCCAGGAGACGCTGACGGACCGCGTGTCGGCGCGGATCCGGTCGCGGCTGTTCGAGAATTGCCGACGGCTCGAGCTGCGCGGCGGTGACTACCGGAGGTTCCGCCTCGCCGAGGCCTCCGAGCGGAGCACTCCGTGAGCAGGTTCGCTGGCGGCGCGCTGGGCGCGCTGCTTGCACTGACCGCCTGTGCCACTGCCCCGCCCCCGGTCGCGCCTGCGCCGCATCGGCCGGCATCGGCGACGCCGACGCCTCCGGCAGCGGCGGCGACCCCGGTGCCGATATTGGTGCCGCCGGTCTCGGCGCCCGCGCTCAAGCCATCGAGCCACACCGAGCCGCCGCTCGTCCGCATCCTCATCCTGAGAACGCGGGACGAGGTGGTGCTCGCACAGCCGGGCCGCGCCTACCAGGCGCGCTGGGCGGATCGCGAGAGCTGGCTGTGGGGCCCGCTGCGGCTGACGGCGCAGGCCAGCGGCCGGTCATGGCAGGTCGGCGCCTTCCGCGGGACGGCGGCTGCGGACCTCGCGGCGCGCCGGCTCGAGGAGCGGCTGGGACCCGACGTTGAGAGCAACGTGGCCGAGGCGCCGGACGGCGTGCTGCGGGTTCGTGCGCGGTGGCGCGGCGCGGAGCCGCCAGACCCGGCGGCGGTGCTCGCCGGCATCGGCTTCGCGGGCGCGTTCGCGGTGCCCTCGTCCGGCGCCCTCCGGATCGAGGGGGCGACCGGCGGCGCCATCGACAACGTTGCGGGCGAGGTCGTTCTCGAGGCCGAGGACGAATGGCCGATCGCGGTCGACGGACGGGGCTATCACGGCCGGTTGCGCGTGCGCGTCGCGGGCGACGAGGTGCTGGTCATCAACCAGCTCAACCTGGAGAGCTACCTCAAGGGCGTGGTGCCGGCCGAGATGGGGCCGACGCAGTTCCCACAGCTCGATGCGCTCAAAGCCCAGGCGGTGGCGGCCCGAACCTATGCGATCGCCCACCTCGGCGACGCCGAGGCCGAGGGCTACGACCTCTGCGCCACGCCGGCTTGCCAGGTGTATGCCGGCGCCGACGCCCAGCATCCGCTGTCCGACCGGGCGGTGGACGAGACCGCGGGCCTGATCGCCGCCTACGAGGGCGTGCCGATCGACGCTATGTACACCTCGACCTGCGGTGGCCACACCGAGGATGCGGCGCTGCTGTTCTCCGGCCGCGCACAGCCCTATTTGCGAGGAGTGCCGTGCGCCTGGGAGCGACCGCTCGAGCTCGTCGGCAGCGGCGAGCTGCAGAGCTTCCATGGCGAGTCCGAGTTCCGCGCTCACCTCGCGACGCGGGCCCTCGGGCTGTCGGAGTCAGCCGAGCCGCAGCAGCTCGTGGAGCGGGTCGCCGGGATGTGCGGCGGTCGCAGGGTCGCCGTCGGGCTGCAGCCGAGCCCGGACGAGCTCGCCGTCGCCCTGCTCGCGGCCGGCGGGCTGGACGGCGCGACGGCGCTGGTCGACGGCCGCGGGGCCGCGGCGCTGGCCGAGCTCGCCGACCTTTTCGGCATCCCGCTCGAGGTGCCCGACGCCGATCCGCCGCTGCACGGCTGGCGGCTGCGGGCGGCGCTTGCCGTGCTCGAGCTCCAGGGAGCGGTTCGGCGCGACGACGGCGAGGCCGTGCCGCACCCGGATGGCGTCGGCATCTTCCCGCGCACGGCGCCGGGCTCGGAGCCGCTGGCGCAGCCGCTGCCGCTGTACCAGCGGTGGTCGCCGGTGTGGAGCCGCGTGCCGGCGCTGCGCGTGCTGCCGGGGACCGCCCTCGAGCGCTACCGGCTCGGCGACCAGCTGCTCGCGCTCGTGGTCGTGCAGTCCGGCGGCGGCGGCCAGGCCGACCGGCGCTCGGCGTGGCGCAGCTGGTCCCGCGACCGGACCTGGGAGGAGGTTGCCCGGGGCCTCGGGGTGTCCGACCTCGAGCGTCTCGAGATCACGCGCCGCGGCCCGTCCGGCCGGGTGGTCGGCCTCAGAGCAGCCGGCCGCTCGGGCGCCGAGAAGGAGTTCGAGGGGTTTCCGATCCGGCGCGCCCTCGACCTTCCCGAGAACCTGTTCAGCTTCCACGTCAGGACCGCGCCCGACGGGACCCGGACGGTGCGCTTCCTGGGCCGCGCCTGGGGCCACGGCGTCGGCCTGTGCCAGAACGGGGCCTTCGGTCTCGCCCGCTCGGGCATGACCTTCGACCAGATCCTCGCGCACTACTACACGGGGATCGAACTCGTGCGGTGGGAAGGGAAGTAGGCGAGAGGGGTTAGGGGCTAGGGGATAGTGAGCAGGCCGCCGCCCCCCCCATTCCCGCTTGTCACGGCGAAGCCGAAGGCGAAGTCGGATTCCCCTTCCCGTTCCCGTCCCCGTTCCCGGATGTCGCCAAGGCTTCCACCTGGAAACTGGGATGAGTCGGTCTCGTTGTCCTTGAGGGTACGCAGCCGCCCCCCTACAATGCCAGCCGTGGCCTTCTCCAGGAGGTGCCTGTGAACTTCGAGCTGAGCCAGGACCAGTTGGCCATCCGCGACATGGTGCGGGACCTCGCCCGCCGCGAGATCGCGCCGAACGCCGGCGGTTGGGACGAGCGGCAGGAGTTTCCCCGCGAGCTCTTCGCGAAGCTCGGTGAGCTCGGCCTGCTCGGGGTGCTGATCCCGGAGGAGTACGGCGGCGCCGGCCTCGGCTACGTCGAGTACGTGCTCATCCTGGAGGAGATCGGGGCCGCGGACGGCGGGGTCGGGCTCGGCGTCGCCGCGCACAATTCGCTGTGCACGAACCACCTCTACATGTACGGCTCGGAGGAGCTGCGGCGGGAGTTCGTGCCGAAGCTCGCCAGCGGCGAGTGGATCGGCGCCTGGGGGCTGACCGAGCCGGGCGCCGGCTCTGACGCCGGAGGCACCACCACCACCGCCGTGCGCGACGGCGCCGAGTGGGTGCTCAACGGATCCAAGAACTTCATCACCCACGCCACCTCCGGCCAGGCGGTGGTGGCCATGGCGCGCACCGCCAAGGAGAAAGGCCATCACGGGATCTCGGCCTTCTTCGTGCCCTTTGACCGTCCGGGTGTGGCTCCGGGGAAGAAGGAGAACAAGCTCGGGATGCGCTGCTCGGACACTTCGTCGCTGGTGTTCGAGGACTGCCGCATCCCGGCCTCCTACCTGCTCGGCGACGAGGGCGACGGCTTCATCCAGGCGATGCACGTGCTCGACGGCGGCCGGATCTCGATCGCGGCGCTGTCGCTCGGCATCGCCCGCGGTGCGCTCGATGCGACGCTCCAGTACGCGCCGACCCGCCAGCAGTTCGGCAAGCCGATCGCGTCGTTCCAGGCGATCCGCCACAAGCTCGCCGACATGGCGACCGGGGTCGAGGCGGCGCGACTTCTGACGATGCAGGCGGCGGCGCTCAAGGACGCTGGGAAGTCGACGACCAAACAGTCGTCGATGGCCAAGGTCTACGCGTCCGAGGTCGCGGTGCGGGTTGCCGAGGAGGCGATCCAGATCCACGGCGGCTACGGCTACACCAAGGATTATCCGGTGGAGCGCGCCTGGCGGGACTCCAAGCTGTGCACGATCGGCGAGGGCACGTCCGAGATCCAGCGCCTGGTGATTGCGCGCGAGCTGCTGGAAGCCGCGGGAGAGCGGTGATGGCGGGGCCGCGCGGCCCATCGCACCTCGACCACGTCGGGATCGCGGTGCGCTCGATCGCCGAGGCGCTGCGCTTCTACGAGGCCCTCGGCCTGCGCCCCGAGGGCGAGGAGGAGGTGGCGGGGCAGGCCGTCCGGGTGGCATTCCTGCCGCTCGGCGAGACCCGGCTGGAGCTGCTCGAGCCCTCGAGCCCGTCCTCGCCGATCGCCCGGCACCTCGATCGCCGCGGTCCCGGCCTTCACCACCTGTGCGTCAGCGTTCCCGACATCCGCGCCGCCATGGCGCAGCTTGCCGGGGCCGGCTTCGAGCTGCTGTCCGACGAGCCGCAGCCGGGCGCGCACGGCTGCCAGGTGTGCTTCGTCCACCCGAAATCGGCGGGAGGGGTCCTGATCGAGCTCTCGCAGCCCCCTGCCGACAGCCGTTGACCCCGATGTCCGATCCACCACGCCGGGCGGCCGGCGAGGCGTCGCTGCGCCAGCTCACCGCTGACAATCGCAGTCCGGCGCACGCTTCGGGCGCGAGGGCGGTGCCGCTTCGGCGCCGGATGCGCTAGGCTCGTTCCATGGAAGCCATCGACGTCGGGGCGCTGGTCATCGTCCACTGCCGGGAGCCGCGCGAGAAGATGTGGGGCGTGCTGCTGCGGCTGGACAGCATCGGTCTCACGGTGCGCGGGCTCGACCTGGCGTCGGTCGAGGACTGGCTGCGCCAGGAGCGGGCCGGCGAAGCCGGTCTGATCGGACCTTCGACCTTCTTCATCCCGACCCATCGCATCGTGCGCGTCGACCTCGACGAGAGCGGCGCCGCGGTGGACAGCTACGCCGACCGCTTCGCCGGGGCCTGCGGACGGGACGCGCGCGAGGCGTTGATGGGCGGGCAGGGTTGACCGGGTCGCCGCTGCGCCCGAAGCGTCCACGGCCGATTGCGGCGCCGGGTCGTGGACCTGCGGGCCGATGCGCGGTCGCGGCCTTCGCGATCGTGCTGGTTGCGCCGGCCGTCCGCGCTCAGTACTCGGGCGAGGTCAGCGTGAATGCGGTGGTCGCTCCGGTGACCGTGCGTGACGACGCCGGGCGGATCGTCAGCGATGTGACGCGCAACCGCTTCCACCTCTATGTCGACGGCATGGAGGTGCCGATCAGCGACTTCGCCAGGGAGGCCGACCTGCCGCTGAGCCTCGCCTTCATCGTCGACAGCTCCGGCTCGATGGCGGGTCGCAAGCTGACCGCCTGCCAGGACCTGGTCGGTGCGTTCCTCGATCAGCGGCGGCCGGACGACCAGCTCGCGCTGTGGACCTTCGGCGACGAGCGGGTCGTGGAGCGCTTCCCCTTCGGCATGGGCTGGTACCTGCTGCCGCGCGTCCTCGAGACCATCCGGCCGTGGAGCACGACCGCGTTGTATGACATGATCCAGCGCGTTCCGGACGTGATGGAGCGGGCGACCCACCCGCGCCAGGCTGCGATCCTGCTGACCGACGGCATCGACAATGCGTCCAAGCTGACGGCGCAGGACGCGACGCGGATCGCGGAGGGGCTCGACACCCCGATCTTCGTGCTCGGCGTCGAGCCGCCGCCCGCCGGGGACGACGTCGAGACGTCCTACGAGGACGTCCTCGTGCTGATCGCGGGCGCCTCGGGCGGCCGCTACCAGAGGATCCCCAAGACCGCGGACATGCCGGCAGTCGTCACGGCGCTGATCGACGAGCTGTCGTCCCGCTTCATCATCACCTTCGCCACCTCGGGCGTGGGCGCCAACAAGTACCGCACCCTCGAGGTGACCGTGGACGGTTACCGGGCAACCAGCCGCAAGGGCTACACCGGCACCCTGCCGTGAGGCTCCGATCGCTTGACGAGGTGCGCTCCGTCACGCCGCGGCCGCTGGCGAGGGGGGCCGAGCCCTGGCCGGACCGGGAATCTGTACTAGAATTGGCTTGATGGTGCACAAATTGAACGATTGCCCACGCGGGAGGTACCTGATGCGGAAGTCCGTGCTGGTGTTGGTTGGATGCCTCGTGCTGTGCGCCGCCCCGGCGTGGGCCGGGGGCGCATTCTCCCTGTTCGGGACCTATGGCGAGGTGACCGAGAGCAACCGGGCGTTCGGCGCCGGCGCCAGGCTCAGTCTCGGGGGCCAGTCGGTGATGGTCGATCTGACCGGCACCTGGTTCCCTGGCGTCAGTGCTGGCGCCTTCGACGACGACATGCAGGTCATCCCGTTCGACCTCGGCCTGCGCCTCCTGTTCGCTCCCGGCAGCCAGCTGCGGCCGTACGTCGGGGCGGGCGTCACCTACCTGCTGATCAACCTGTCCGAGCGGGACGCCGAGGACACGACCGGCTACTACCTCATGGCCGGCTTCAACATCAAGGCCGGGGACCGGAGCGGCTTCTTCCTCGAGGCCGTCTACCGCGACGCCGAGGCCGACATTGCCGACCTCGACGGCTCTGAGCTCGAGGAGGACTTCGGCGGCATCGTGGGCTCGGTCGGGTTCTTCTGGAAGTTCTAGAACACCGCCAGCGCCGCGCCGTAGTCGGGCTCGCTGGTGATCTCATCCACGAGCTGGGAGTGGATCACCCGGTCGCGCTCGTCGAGCACGACCACCGCCCGGGCGCAAATTCCGGCAAGCGGTCCATCCACGAGCAGAACGCCGTAGTCCTTGGCGAAGGACTTGCTGCGCATCATCGACAGCGGCACGACGTTGCTCAGCCCCTCGGTCGAGCAGAAGCGGCCCTGGGCGAACGGCAGGTCGGCCGAGATCACCAGCACGACCGTGTTCTCGAGGGTGCCGGCGGCCTCGTTGAATCGCCGCGCCGAGGTCGCGCACACCGCGGTGTCGAGGCTGGGCACGATGTTGAGGATCTTGCGCTTGCCCGCGTAGTCGGCGAGTGACAGGTCGGCCAGGTTGCCGCCGACCAGGGTGAACGGGGGCGCCTTCGCGCCGACGGCCGGAAGCTCACCGTTCGTGTGAACCGCGTTGCCTTTGAGGTGGGTTGTCGCCATGGGTGTTTCCTTTCTTCCTTCCGTCCCGCTGATCGCGTCCAACAACCGGGAAGCCTAGCACGCTATTTCTGGCACTGGATCGACAGCGAACAGCCCGGTGAACCAGACGAGCTAGGAGTTCGTACCGCATTGGCCTTTTCAGCGGGCGTGATGGACCGAAGCGTTGGCAGACGGCCACTACGGCACGAGCTCTTCAGGATGCGCGCAGCGCATCCCGAGGAGCGTGTGGGGCAGAGGCCAACAACAACGACCACGTCAGGAACGCATACAGGGGCCTATGCCCTACACGCTCCTAGCGACCGAACCACCGCTCCTCGAGCATCCGGACAACCGACTCGTAGCCCTCGCGATCGATGTCGTCGAAGTGGTCGGGGCGATGGGAGTCGACGTCGAGGACGCCGATCGGCCGGCCGTCGGCGCCGCGGACCGGGACCACGATCTCGGAGCGGCTGCGCTCGTCGCACGGGATGTGGCCGGGAAACGCATGCACGTCCGGCACCACCACCGTCTCGTCCCGGTCGATGCCGGCCCAGCACACGCCGGTGTGCTTCGCCAGGACCACGCAGGCCGCCGGGCCCTGATAGGCGTCGACCACCAGGTCGCCGCCCTTGAGCAGGTAGAAGCCGGTCCACGAGGCCCCCGGGACCTTGTGGTGAAGCACCGCCGCCGCCGTCGCGCGGTGGGCGGCCGCGTCGTCGGTCTTCGCGACCAGCTCCGCGATCTGGTCGCGGATCCGAGCCCAGCGGGCGCGGCGCGCGTCGTCCATCATGCGCACCCTACATCTCCGTCGGGATCGGGATGCCGAGCAGATCCTCGAGCAGCACCCGGATCTCGTCGACGAAGACGGTGAACACCGCGCGCCGCAGGCGCCGCAGCTGGACGTTCTCCTCCGGCACCACGGGATGGCCGTGGTAGAGCTTGTGGAAGAGCTGCGCCAGGTCGTGGACGTGCTGGGCGAGCAGCGAAAATTCGAGACTGGCGACCGCCTGGGCGACGACCTCGTGGCGCCGCGCGCACTGCAGCACGAGGTCCCACAGCTCGTCGTCGATCGCCGTCCCTGCGAGCAGCGCAGCCTCATCGGCGTCGACCCGCCCCTCGCCGCGGCGCTCGGCGAGCTTGTCGAAGATCTTGGCCGCCCGCACCGCCGAGTACTGGAGGTAGGGCCCGGTGTCGCCCTCGAAGGCGAGGGCCTCGGCGAAGTCGAAGGCGAGCACCCGGTTGCGGGACTGGCGGGCCATCAGGTAGCGCAGCGCGCCGACCGCAATGGCGCGCGCGCGGTCGGCCAGGTCGGCGACCTCGCCCCCATGCCCCAGCCTCGACACGACCGCGTCCTCGGCAGCCGCCTCGAGCACGTCGAGGAACTCGTCGGCCTTGACTCCGATGCCCCGCCGCCCCGACATCTCGATGTAGGCCTTGCTCATGTCCTCGTCCGAGAGGCCGAAGCTGTGGCCGCTCGACTGCTCGATGAGCCGGACCGCGGCCGGGGTCAGCGCCACCATCTCGTAGGCGAAGTGGGTCGAGCTGTCGGCCGCCTCGGGGTGGCCCAGCACCCGCACCGCCTCCTTGACCACGCGCTGGGGGTATGACTGCCGGACGTCGATGACGTTGTAGATGCGCGCGCCGGCGCCGAAGCTGCCCGAGGGCGAGGCCTCGGCCCGATCGCAGGTCGTGCGGACCAGCGCCGTCCCTTCCTCTCCGTAGCAGAGCGGGAGGGCCGGTCCGGGGCGCGTCCACCTGGCGAAGGGACGATAGCCGAAGTCGAGCCGCCGGCCGTCCGAGCCGACGAGCAGGCCGAGCTTCCACAGCTGGTAGGCGATGTCCTTGCCGGTGTAGGTAACGGTGCCATTGGAGCGGACCAGGATCTTGTCGGGGTCATCGAGGTCGGCGAACTCCGGGCTTGCGGCCAGCGACATCACCCAGCAGCCCGCGTTCTTGCCTTCGCTCTCCAAGCGGACGGCGCCGCAGGCCTTCAGCATCTCGAAGGCCTGCCGCCAGAACCCGAGGTGGAGGATGTCCGACTCGTGGGGCAGCAGGTCGTAGGCGATGCCGAGCCGCGCCATCGTCGCCAGGTGGCAGCGCAGGTTGCCGGCCGCGACCTCGCCCGCGAGACACGCGACGGCGCGCTCGGGGTAGGGCTCGCCGGCGATGACCGCCCCCCGCAGCAGGAGCTCCGCCTGGTCGCGGTCGACCTGGCCCGGACCGCCTTCGACGGCGTGCAGCACCTCGTCCCGCCGCGCGGCGAAGCCGGGATCGGCCTCGTAGCGGGCGGTCACCCGCGGGTAGATCTCCCAGCACAGGTCGTCGAAGTCCCGAGTCGAGGCCGCCGGCACCTCGGCCCCCGGCAGCCGCTCCAGGAAGGAGCCGACCAGCTCGTCGCGCCGGCTGATCTCGACGCCGAGCGCCGCCGCGAGCTCCGGCTCCGGGAGGTGGAGCAACCCGACCACGACGTCCGCCACCTGGACGCCGGTGTCGTCGATGTAGTTCTGGACCTCGACCGGGACCGCGAGCGCTCGCAGGCTGCGCACCAGGATGTCGCCGAGCACCGCGTTGCGCAGGTGCCCGATGTGGGCCGCCTTGTTCGGGTTGATGTTGGTGTGCTCGACGATCGTCTTGGGCCCACCGGCGCCGCCCTCGGCCGGCGTATGCGCGAGCAGCTTGCGGAGCAGGCCCGGCCGGTCGAGGAAGATGTTGAGGAAGCCGGGGCCGGCCACCTCCACGCGCTGCACGCCCTCCGGCCAGGCCGCGGCGGCCAGGATGCGGTCGGCGATCTCGCGCGGCGCCCGGCGCAGCACCTTGGCGAGCGGCAGGGCGCCCGGCCAGGCCAGGTCGCCGAGCTCGCGGCGCGGCGGCACCTCGAGGCGGAGCTCGGCGCGGTGGCCGAACTCGCTTTCGAGGGCGGTCGCGATCGCGTCCGCGCAGCGTGTCCGGATCTCGAGGAAGGGCATGCGAGGCCTCCAGCCGAGGGGTGATTCTACTTGCTGGCCGGGCAAACTGGTACCGCGGTGCAACCCGTGCCCGTTCCCGTTCCCGTACCCGTTCCCGAAACGGCGTCTCTGCTCGGCTCTCCCGTGTTGGAGTCGGGACGCGCGCGTCGACGACGGAGACGGCAACGGAGACGGACACGGAGGCGGGCACGGAGCGGGCACGGATTCGGGCACGGAGTCGGGCCCGGACGCGGAAGCGACGCCCAGGATCTCCACACCGGGAGCCGGCAGGTTTCTACCTCTCGGTGCCACGCTTCAGGAAGTTGGGAAATCCACCTTGTCGGCATCACTTCCAAAGATCATGAAGCCTGGCACCTGCACGTGGGTTCACCCGACACCGATGAGGAGGATTGTAGCCGCCGGCATCCTTGTAGCGCCGGCATCCTGCCGGCTTCGCTCCCGTTCTCAGTCCCGCGAGGCGCGTCCCTGGAAATGCCAAAGCGTTGGTCTTGGCGCCGGCTCGGCATGAATGCAGCCAGGATGGCTGCGCCACAACAAGAAAGCGGGGGCCGGAGCCCCCGCTGAGTCGCATTGGTTGACGCTGCCGTCACTGCGGCAGAACGGTGGTCGGGTCGGACGTGAGGTTGTCGAGCACCGAGCCGTAGCAGTAGATGGTCGCACCCTCGGTGTTGGTCCACACGTCCACGTAGCCGGCCTCAACCGGCGAGTAGTTCCGGAACACCCGGGTGATCTGGTTGTTGGACCAGGGCGCCAGGTCCATGGTCTTGGTCTCGAGCGACTCGCCCTGCGGAGTTGAACAGCTCGATGAAGACCCTCACGGTCTGCTCACTCCCGTTCTGGCAGCCGACGTTGGCGCGGACGTCGTCGTTCTCGTTCATGAAGATGATCCGCTTCTTCACCCCCGAGGCGATCATCTGGTCGGCCGGGATGCCCGGCAGCTCCTGGCCGAAGGTGCCCGCCACCTCAGCCGACGGCAGGTTGTAGGTCCGGCTCATCGCCAAGAGCTCCGATCCGCTCGCCTCGACCGCCAGCGCACCGACCTGGTCGGGCTCGAGGCCGAAGACCTCGTCGAGCACGTTGGCGTAGCGAACTCCCGCTCCTGGGGCGAGCGAGAACAGATCGCTGTGGACCGCCTCGCTGTTGTCTTCTCCCCGCGGCAGCCACGCCAGCCGGTAGGTGAGGTCGGTCGAGCCGACGTTGTTGAGGTCGACGTCGGTCTGGAAGAACGCGCCCTCGAGCCCGGCGGCCAGCGCCGCGGCCGGGATGAAGCTCGATGTCGGCCGACGGCACCTGGGGCAGGATCGTGGTCGGGTCCGAGGTGCAGGTTGTCGAGCATCGAGCCGTAGCAGTAGTAGAGCGCGTCGACGCTATCAGCCCACACGTCGACGTAGCCGTTTATCGGAAGATAGTCTTGGAATATGTGATTGATCTGGCTGTTCGAGTAGGGCCCCAGTTCCATGGTCTTGGTCTCTAGCGACTCGCCCTCCGCGTTGAACAGCTCGATGTTGATCGTGACCCACTCGATGGAGGACCGTTGACGCAGCCCACGTTGGCGCGGGAGCCGAGGTCCTCGCTCAGGAAGATGATGCGCTGCGGCTCGAATGCCCATGATCATCTCGGTCGCCCGGATCGCGGGCAGGCCCTGGCCGAAGGTGCCGGCGGTCTTGCCGGCCGGGATGTTGTAGGTCCGGCTCATGCCGATCACCGACTCGGTGCTGGCGACCATCTTGAGGGCGCCGAGCGAGTCGGGCTCGAGGCCGAAGACCTCGGTGAGGACGTTCTCGTAGCGCAGGCTCTGGCCGGCAGCGAGCGCGATCGGCTCGGACTCGATGGGCTCCGAGTTGTCCTCGCCGCGGGGCAGCCACTGGAAGTGAACCTCGGCCTCCTCGGTCCCGGTGTTGTTGATCTCGACGTCGGTCTGGAAGAACGCCCCCTGAGCGCCCGCGGCGTACGCGGCGGCCGGGATGAAGGACTCGCGGCCGTTCACGATCAGACCACATTCACGGAGCACGTAGCAGTCCGGCTTCGCCGGCTGCGAAGTACACGTGACCGTCCGAGACATCGACACCCCCCGCCCACCACGGATCGCCCGTCAGCGCCGCCTCGAAGAAACCCACCTCGACCGGAGCCGGCGGATAGCGAACGTCGATCACCGCAAGACCTCCCGATGTCACCACGTAGGCATGATTGCCCGACACCGCCACGTCGCCACCCCAACCCGGTAGATCGATAGAGCCCACCTCCACCGGCGCCGAGGGCGAGCTCACGTCGATCACCCGCAAGTCACCGCACCAATATTCTGAGACGTAGGCGTAGTCACCCGAGACCGCGACCCCGTAGGCGTTGCCCGGCTGCTGCACGAAACCCACCTGGACTGGTGCGGAGGGCGTGCTCACGTCGAACACAGTGAGACCTTCTCCCCCTACGTAGGCGTAGCTGCCCGAGATGGCGACAGCCCACCCGGCGTCCGGGGTGTCCACGAACCCGACCTCCACCGGTGCCGAGGGCGAGCTCACGTCGATCACCCTCAAACCGCCTGCCGTGACGTACGCATAGCCACCTGCAACCGCGACGTCGCCGGCCCCACCCGGTCCCAAGTCAACGACCCCCACGTCCACCGGTGCCGACGGCGTGGCCACGTCGATCACATGAAAAGTGCCCCCACAGCCACCGGCGCCACAGGTTACCTTCAAGACATAGGCGTAGCCGCCCGACACCGCGACGGCGACGGGCCCCGGACCCTCAAAGCCTTCCAGCGTCACCGACCCCACCTCGACGGGAGCCGACGGCATACTCACGTCAAAGATGTGAAGATTGTCCAGGTCTGCAACGTAGGCAAAGGCACCCGATACCGCGACATCGCGCGTCTCCATGGGCGCGCCGACCGAGCCCACTTCCGTCGGAGCTGAGGGAGCGCTGACGTCGATCACGTGGAGAACGCTTCCCGCGACGTAGGCGTAGCCGCCCGAAACGGCCACATAACCGGCTACCCCGCCGAGGTAGCCAACCACGATCGGGTTAGCGGGTGTGCTCACGTCAACGACACTGAGACCGTCTCCTGCAACAAATGCGTATGCACCCGAAACCGCGAAATCCCGACCTGGCCCTACAAGGAGGAGGGAGCCGACCACGTCTGGCGCCGACGGCGTGCTCACATCGATCACGTGAAGACTGCCTAGACTGCTGTAATTGTCTACGACGTAAGCGTAGTTGCCTGAGACCCTGACTTCCCAGTCCTTGCCGTGTCCGATATCGACATAGCCCACCGCAATCGGGGCGGAAGGCGTGCTCACGTCGATCACGTGTAGGGAGGAATAGAACCCCAAGCCGACTTCCACCACATAGACATAGTCCCCCGCCACTGCAACAGTCTCGGCGATCCAGCCGCCGGACCCCCCACCGACCAAGACTGGCGCCGACGGCGTGTTCACGTCGATCACGAAGAGACCCGTATTCCATGTGGCAACGTAGGCGTAGCCGCCCGAGACCGCAACAGCCCCACCTGCCACTTCGTCGAGGAAGCCGACCACGACCGGGGTCGAGGGCGTGCTCACATCGATCACATGGAACCCCGACGGACCCGTGACGTGAGCGTAGTCGCCCGATACAGCGACTCCGTTCGCTCCGCCGGGCAAGTTGACCTCCCCGACCAACCGAGGCGCCGACGGGTCCGCGACGTCGACAATGGTGAGACCGGTGAGGCTCCCAAGGTAGGCGTAGTCACCCGCCACGGCGACCGCAGTTGAGGGCACGGGAAGATGGCCGACCAGCTCCGGGCAGTCCTGGGCGAGCGCGGGCAAAGCGAAGAACCACACCATGATCGCTGCGCACACCAACATCTGAGCCATGCGCTGCTGACGTCTCATAGTCCCCTCCTCAGTGAAGACATCGGCACCTGTCCCTAATCTGGGCTCCAGCCGCGGAAAAGAAATGAGGAAAACGTGCGGAAAAGATGCGGAATGCGTTAACCCTGCTTCCCAAGTGCCAGGGCCGGCACTTTGGCAGTTTCACGATAGATGCGGCCCGGTGAGACATCTCGAGCCCGTGTGTTCCCGTGAGTCCTCGGGCGCAGATCCGGCTTCGCCTTTGGCTTGCGGCTTCGCCCCGTGGGCTACGCCGTCACAGGTCGCCGTGACAAGAGCGGGCGCGGAAGCGGAGGTATTCGGGAACGGGAACGGGAACGGGAGCGGCGACCGTTCGACTCGCGGCGCCGCAGCGCCGCCCGCTCAGGGCAGGCTCAGCGGGCGGGGGCCTTATCCCCTGGATCCCAGATCCTAGATCCTGGTGGGCGGGGGCGGGCTGCTTGGCAAAGCGGGCCGTCGCGAGTTACCATGCGTTGGCCCTGGTGCAGGAATTCACAAGCAGCATCAGGGGCGCGACGGAGGAACCCATGGCAGCGCCACCACTGGTGGGAAGGAACTTTCTCAAGCTGCTCGACTTCACGCCGGGCGAGATCCGCTATCTGCTCGATCTGGCGGCGCGCCTCAAGGCCGACCGCAGGTCCGGGCGGCGGGGCCGCTCGCTCGCCGGCAAGAGCATCGCGCTGATCTTCGAGAAGCCGTCGACCCGGACGCGCTGCGCCTTCACGGTGGCGTGCGTCGACGAGGGAGCCCACCCCGAGTACCTGGGCAAGGGCGACATCCAGCTTGGCAAGAAGGAGACGGTTGCCGACACCGCGCGGGTGCTCGGCCGGATGTTTGACGGCATCCAGTTCCGCGGTTTCGCCCACCGGACGGTGGAGGAGCTGGCGGCGCACGCCGGCGTGCCGGTGTGGAACGGGCTGACCGACGCCTGGCACCCGACCCAGATCCTGGCCGACGTGCTGACCGTGCGCGAGGAGTTCGGGCGGCTCGACGGCATCGCGCTCGCCTACGCCGGCGACGGCCGCAACAACGTCGCCCGCTCGACCCTGGTCGGCGGCGCCAAGCTCGGCATGGACGTCCGGGTGGTGGCGCCCGCGTCGCTGCACCCCGAGCCCGAGCTGGTCGCGACGGTGCGGGCGATCGCAGCCGAGACGGGTGGCAAGGTGACGGTCACCGACTCGGTGGAGGAGGGAGTGCGCGGCGCCCACGCGATCTACACCGACGTCTGGGCCTCGATGGGCGAGGAGGACAAGATCGGCGAGCGGATCGCGCTGCTCAAGGACTACAAGGTGACGCGCAGGATGATGGAGATCACCGGCCGGCCGGAGGCGATCTTCCTGCACTGCCTGCCCGCGTTTCACAATCTCGAGACCGACGTCGCACGGCAGTATCCGGAGATCTGCGAGGTCGAGGACGAGGTCTTCGAGGGTCCGCAGTCGAGAGTGTTCGAGGAGGCCGAGAACCGGCTTCACACCATCAAGGCGGTCATGGTCGCGACCCTCGTCGGGTGACGGCCGACCGCAGGGGGCTCCCTCGGTGGAGCCCGGGAGGACGCAGGAAATGAAGCGAGTCATCGTGTTCGGCGCCGGGTTGGTGGTGCGCGCCCACGTGCGTTACCTGCTCGATCATGGTTTCCACGTGACGGTCGCCAGCCGCACCGTCCGCAAGGCGGAGGCGATCCTCGACGGCCATCCCCTGGGGACCCCGATCGCCTTCGACATCGAGCGCGAGCCCGAGCGTCTCGGCTCCCTGGTCGCCGAGCACGACCTGGCGGTCAGCCTGCTGCCGTGGGTTCATCACCCGGCGGTGGCCAAGGCCTGCCTCGCCCACGGCAAGCACATGGTCACCACCTCGTACGTCAAGGACGAGATGAAGGCCCTCGACGGGCCGGCCAAGAAGGCCGGCGTGACCCTGCTCAACGAGCTCGGCGTCGACCCGGGCATCGACCATATGACGGCCATGAAGGTCATCCACGCAGTGCAGGCGGCCGGTGGTGAGATCACCACCTTCCAGTCCTACTGCGGCGGCCTGCCGGCGCCCGAGGCCAACGACAACCCGTTCGGCTACAAGTTCTCGTGGAGCCCGCGCGGCGTGATCCTGGCCGGCCTCAACGACGCCCGCTACCGCCGCGACGGCCGCGACGTTCAGGTTCCTGGGCGCGAGCTCTTCGACCACCAGTGGCAAGTGCCGGTCGACGTCGAGGGCAAGATGATCAGCTTCATCGGCTACCCGAACCGCGACAGCATGCCCTACACCGAGTACTACGGGATCGATCCCGAGGACACCATGTTTCGCGGCACGCTGCGCTTCCCGCACTGGTGCGCGGCGATCAAGCAGATGGCGCGCCTCGGCTGGCTCGGCACCGCCGATCTCGACGGCCTCGAGGGGAAGAGCTTCGGCGACCTGACCGCCCGGCTGGCCGGGGTGGAGTCCACCCGCGGGCTCGCCGCAGCGGTCGCCAGGAAGCTGGGGGTCGACGTCGCGGGGCCCGAGATCTCGTGCATGGAGTGGATCGGGCTGTTCTCGAGCGATCCGCTGCCCAAGCCCAAGGCGCCGGTGGACATCCTCACCGAGCGCATGCTCGCCAAGATGTCCTACGCCGAGGGCGAGCGCGACATGCTCGTGCTGCAGCACACGTTCGTCGCCCGCTACCCCGGCCGCCGCGAGCGCATCACCTCGACCATGGTCGACTTCGGCATCCCGGGCGGCGACTCGAGCATGAACCGCACCGTCGGTCTGCCGGCCGCGATCGGCGTCCGCTTCATCCTCGAGGGCCGCTTCACGAAGCCCGGGGTGATCGTGCCGGTGATGCCGGAGTTCTACGAGCCCGCGCTCAAGGAGCTGCAGCGCCTCGGCATCCAGTTCACCGAGACGAGCGAGGTGATCGGGTAGCGGAGACCCCGAGGCTCACAGGAGAGACTGCCCGGCGCGTTGTGCCCGGAGCCGGTGGGGCGTCGCCCCGTTCCCGATCCCGTACCGACGAGTTCCCAGCGTTCCCGCAGGCGTGCCACGTCCGATCCGGGGGCGACATGCCGCTAGAACGTTCGACGCTGATATCCGTGCTCCCGGTTATGCTTTCAGCTGAGCAGCGTTCGGGGCAGCGACCGGGCACGGGCGCGGAACGGACGGGCGAGGAATCCGGGTACGGGAGCGGGAACGGGGACGGGAACGAAGGGCAACCGCGCATGGCGCCGCCTGCTATTCTCCTGCTCCGTGCACGGCGACGTCCTCCGCTACCGCGAGCTGGTGGTCTCCGGCTCGATCGACCGGGCAATCCTCCACCTGGGCGTGCCGGCCGCGCTGTCGGCGCTGCTGCAGGCCGGCTTCCTGATCGTGGACGCCTTCTGGCTGGGCCGGGTAGGCCCGGCCGCGGTCGCCGCGGCCTCGACCGCGGGCTTCGCGATGTGGCTCGCCCAGACCATCGGCGAGGGGGCGGCCGCGGGGTCCGGGTCGGTGCTCGCCACCGCCGTCGGATCGGGTGACCGCGCCGCCGTGGAGCGGGCGGCGGCCGCCGGCCAGAGCCTGGGGCTGTGGGGCTCGCTGATTGTGGTCGGGTTCGGGCTGTGGCTGGTCACCCCGCTGTTCCGGTTCATGGGCACGGCCCCGGCGGTCACCGAGGACGGCGTCGCCTACCTCGTGATCGTGCTGCTCGGGATGCCGGCGTACTTTCTGTTTGCCTGGATCTCGGCGGCGTTTCGAGCCGCGGGCGATGCGGCCACGGCGCTACGGCTGCTGGCGGTCGCGGCCGCGGTCAACGTCGTGCTCGACCCGTTGCTGATCTTCGGCATCGGGCCGCTGCCACGGCTCGGCGTGGCGGGAGCGGCGTCGGCGACGGTGCTGGCGTGGACGATCGGCTGCGCCCGCGGCTGGCAGCTGCTCGGCCGGCTCGGGATCCGTCCCCGCCCCCTGGCCTTCCTGCGCCCGCCTGCGGAGAGCTGGGCGGCGCTGCGAGTCGGCCTGCCGCTCGCCGTCGAAGGGGCGCTCTTTTCGCTGATCTACGTTCTGCTGACCCGGGTCACGACGACCTTCGGCACGCCCGCGGTGGCCGCGCTCGGGGTCGGCCACAAGCTCGAGGTCCTGAACTACTTCGTGTGCGCCGGAATGGGCGCGGCAGCGACCACCCTGGTCGGCCAGAACCTGGGCGCCGGCGACCCGGTGCGGGCGAGCCGGGCGGCCTGGCGGGCCCTGTTCCTGACCATCCTGCCGGTCGGCCTGGTGACGATGGTGCTGGTGTCGCGGCCGGCGGCGGCGGTCTCGGTCTTCATCTCGGACCACGAGGTGGTGGCGGCGGGTGTCACCTACGTCCTGCTGGTCGGCATGAGCCAGGTCTTCATGGCCGCCGAGGTGGTCCTGATCGGCGCCTTCGCAGGCTCCCAGTGGACCACGGTCCCGGCCGCGATCGAGATCGCGCTGACCGCCGCCAGGGTGCCGGTGGCGGCCTGGCTGGTCGGGCGGGGATGGGGGGTCGAGGGGGTGTGGCTGGCGATCGCGGCGACCACCGTGGTCAAGGGAACCGTGCTGGCCCTGCTCTTCGCGTTCCGCCGGCCGCGCCTCGCGACCGGTGGCGGCATCCTCGGCGGGTTGCCGTACAATGCCGCAGGACCCTGAGGAGGTAAAGCATGATCAAGCAGATCCGCAAGCTTCTCGGCGACAAGGCGTCGCTGCTCGACTACCAGTGCAAGGGTGTCACCAAGGACCAGCTGCACCTGCCGGGACCGGACTTCGTCGACCGGGTGGTGGCGCAGAGCGACCGCTCGCCCGCGGTGATGCGCAGCCTGCAGTGGCTGTACTCGACCGGCCGTGCGGCGGGCACCGGCTACGTCTCGATCCTGCCCGTCGACCAGGGCATCGAGCACTCGGGCGCCGCGTCGTTCGCGCCCAACCCGATCTACTTCGACCCCGAGAACATCGTCAAGCTCGCGATCGAAGGCGGCTGCAACGGCTTCGCGTCGACCCTCGGCGTGCTCGGCGCGGTGTCCCGCACGTACGCCCACAAGATCCCGTTCATCCTCAAGATCAACCACAGCGAGATGCTGAGCTACCCGAACATCGCCGAGCAGACGATGTTCGCCTCGGTCGAGCAGGCCTGGAACCTCGGCGCCGCGGGCGTCGGCGCGACCATCTACTACGGCTCCGACGACTGCCGGCGCCAGATCTTCGAGGTCTCGGAGGCCTTCCAGCACGCCCACGAGCTCGGGATGTTCACCGTGCTGTGGTGCTACCTGCGCAACCCGGCCTTCAAGCACGAGGGGACCGACTACCACACCGCCGCCGACCTCACCGGCCAGGCCAACCACCTCGGCGTCACCATCGAGGCCGACATCATCAAGCAGAAGATGCCCACCAACAACGGCGGCTACAACGCGCTGAAGTACGGCAAGACCCACAAGTCGGTGTACACCACGCTGGTGCCCGACCACCCGATCGAGTGGACCCGCTGGCAGGTCGTGAACTGCTACATGGGACGGGCCGGCCTGATCAACTCGGGCGGCGAGTCGGGCGCCAACGACCTCGAGCAGGCGGTGGCGACCGCAGTCATCAACAAGCGGGCGGGCGGCATGGGCCTGATATCCGGCCGCAAGGCCTTCCAGAAGCCGATGGCCGAGGGCGTCGAGCTGCTCAACGCGATCCAGGACGTCTACCTCTGCAAGGACGTCACTGTCGCTTAGGATCGTGCAGGGCATAGGCCCTCGACGGCGTTGCTGACGTCGGGTGGTCTGGCTCGCCTCTGCCCGTCACGATCCTAACTGGATGCGCTGCGCGCATCCTGGATCAGGAGGCAGTGGAGCCTCCCGCGACCGTTCTGGATGCCTACGGCGTCCTCCTCCCGGTCGGCCGCAGCGGCCCGTGGCAGGCCGCGATGTCGAGCGCCGACACCCCGGCCGTCAGGTCGGCCGTGTAGATGAGGGTCCCGGCCAGGACGGCGTCCGCGGGGTAGCCCGGCAGCTCGACGAAGCCGGTCTCGCGAAGCTCGCCGTCGGGCGACACGACCACCCTCAGCAGGCCGGAGGGGGCGGCGGTCGCCACGTAGGCGGCGTCGCGGCCAGCAGCGGTCGCCGAAACGCCGCAGGCAACGTTGTCCAGCGACGCCACGACGTCCGGCGACGCCGGGTCGGACATGTCGAGCAGGTGGAGGCCACCGGTGCCGAGCGCGACCCAGCCCCGGCCGCCGGCCAGGGTGAGCCCGGAGATGGCGCGGTGCGGCTGCAGCTCGTAGGACCGCGGGTAGTCGGGCCAGGGCAGGCCGCAGCGGTCGCAGCCGCCGAAGAAGTTGATGCGCGAGGGCTGGGCCGCCGGGCTGCTGCGGATCGCTGACGTCCCAGGTCGCCAGCGCGCATCGACCGGCCCAGTCCGACCAGTCGCTGTAGGCATAGCCCCCAGCCACCGCGAGCACGCCGCCCTGGAGCTCGGACACCTGGCTGGGCGCGGCCGGGTCGGAGACGTCGATGATGGCCGTCGAGACGTAGGGCCCGGTCGCGAGCGTGGCGTAGAGGTAGTCGCTGTCGACGACGACCCGATAGCAAGGCCCGATCGGTCGCCGCCCGGGCGATCTCGACCGGCGCCCTGGGGTCGCTGAGGTCGAGGATCAGGACACCGTCGCGCCAGGACGCCACGTAGGCCACGTCCCCGGCGATGGCCACGTCCTTGGCGAAGCCCCCGACCGCTTCCGGCAGCGTGAGCGGAACGAGGCCGTGGGCCCCGGCAAGGTCGAACAGCAGCAGGCCGCTCTCGCCGCCGGCGACAGCGAGCAACTCGCCCGAGCGGGTCACCGCCTCGGTCACCCCTGGGGTCGAGAAGGAGCCGACCAGCCGCGGCTCGCCGGTCGGCGGGTCCTCGACCAGCCACGGGCCGCCGCGGCTGTTGCTGATGCAGGCGATGCGGTTGGCGACCGCGAAATCGTGCAGAAAGGCCTCGCCGCGCAGCGATCCGAGCGAGAGCACGTCCTCGCGCCTCGGATCGGACGGGTCCGAAACGTTGACCAGCTCGAGGCGGATCGAGGACTCGACCGGCGAACTCGCCACGTAGGCCGTCGGCCCGACGATGCGCACCTTGCGCGCTCGATCCGCCCGGTACTCTGCGAGTGAGGTGGGCTGCGACGGGTCGGCCACGTCGAGAATTCTGAGGACGTCTGGTTCGTCATCACGCCACTCGGCGAGGTAGAGGAGCTCATCGACGGCATCGAGGTCGCGTATGTTGCCTGCCAGGTGGATCAGCTCGATGAGTTGCCCCTCCTCGGCCACGTCGAAGCCGCGGGCGCCGGTGCCGAGCTCGGCGACCCACAGCGTCTCCTCAGCGACCTTGAGTCGCTCCGGCCAGCCGGCGATCTCGACCGACGTGATCCGCGGCGGCGAGGCGGGAGTGGCCCCGGGCTCGAGCTCGAGGATCACGCCATGGCCAGGGTCGATCGGGTCCACGAGCCCGGCATACACCACGTCGTCGCCGACCGCGATCGAGCGCGCGGGCAGCTGGGTCTCCCACGCCGCCACCACCTCCGGTGCGGCGGGGTCCGCGACGTCGATCCGGAACACGGTGCCGGGCTCGGCCACCATGTTGCCGGCCGCCACCCACGCGATCTGGTCTTCGACCACGATGTCGTGGATCAGCATCCCGAGGTCGATCTCGCCGAGCACCACCGGCGACGATGGGACGCTGACGTCACCGATCGTCAGGACGGTGCCGCTCCCGAAGTAGGCGCGGCCGGCACGGGTGAACACCGCGTCGGCCGGACCGGCCGGCCACCGATCGGCGACCTCGGGGCAGTGCTCGGCGGCCGCCGCTGCGATGGGCAGCGAGGCGGCCGCGATCAACGCAATCAGCGAAGCCGTAAGGCGTCGGTAAAGCTGCATAGGGTGCTCCCTCTCTCTCTCCACAGTATTCGGTGCCCGCACGGCCAATGCAAGGGGCGCAGGCCCGCCGATGGTGCCGCTCGCCACGTGAAGCTGGGGCCCGCCCGTTCCCGCGCCCGCTCTTGTCACGGCGACTGGTGACGGCATAGCCCACTGGGCGAAGCCGCAAGGCGAAGGCGACCTGTCACGGCGAAGCTGCAAGCGAAGCCGGAAGCCGGATCCGCGCCAGCTTCCGGATTCATGTCCCTTGGTGCAGGAGTTGACGACCCCTTCGAGTGCTCGTGACGGTGTCCGATGTACACACAGTTTTCGGCCGTCCGTCCCTTCGTTGGCTTCTCTCGCGGCTCGCTCATGGTGGTGAGGCATTGGAGTCCGACCGGGATCGCCTCCCGAGGGCTCGGGTGTTCGGACGTGGTTTCTGGCCCGTGTTCGGAAGCGGAAGCGGGCGCGGAAGCGGAGGAGGGGCGAGGTTCTTCACTCCCTTCACCAAGAGACCCCCGCCTCGTCGGCGGGGGTCGTGAGTGAGCTAGTTGAGCGCCTGAGGCTACATTATCGCGTAGATGGCCGACTTCTCGCCGGCGCGGACGGCGGCGGCGCGCGCCGAGACCAGGGGCAGCCCGCGGTAGGCGAAGTGGATCGCGGTCTGCACTTTGTTGTGGTAGAAGGCCGCGTCCGGGTTGCCGGCGAGGAACGCCTTGTAGGCCTTCTTGTCGTCGGTGGCGACGCCGGCTGCGGTCAGGATCTCGCCGAGCTTGGCCTTGGCGATGCGGGCCTGGTCGAGCAGGAAGTGGGCGCCGAGCACGGTGCCCACCATGTCGAGGATCGGCACCGCGTTGTAGATCGTGACCAGCATGCCGTCCGGCCGCTTCGGCAGGTCCTTGGCCATCGACTCGATCTGCTTCAGCGCGGCCGCCAGCATCCACGCCGCCTCGCCCATCTCATTGTCGCTCTTGAGCGAGTTGAAGGTCTTCTCGGCCATGCCGAGCAGCTCGCGCACCGCCTCCCCGTCGCGCAGCCGCAGCTTGCGGCCCACGAAGTCGAGCGCCTGGATGCCGTTGGTGCCCTCGTAGATGGTGGCGATCTCGGCGTCGCGCACGTACTGCTCGACCGGGAACTCCTTGGTGTAGCCGTAGCCGCCGTAGACCTGCATGCACCAGAGGGCGACCTGGACGCCCCAGTCCGAGGCCCAGGCCTTGCAGATCGGGGTCAGCACCTCGACCCAGGAGTGGTACCTCTCATGCTCCTCGCCCTCGGAGATCCGGGAGAGGTCCTCGTAGAGCGACGTCTGGTAGAGCAGGGCGCGCATCGCCTCGGAGTAGGCCTTGGAGGAGAGCAGGAGGCGGCGGACGTCGGGGTGCTCGATGATCGGCACCTGCGGCGCCGCCGGGTTGTCCCACTCCTTCCAGCTCCGGCTCTGCATCCGCTCCTTGGCATAGCCGAGGGCCGCCTGGTAGGCGCCGGCCGCGGCCGCCGATCCCTGGAGCCCGACCTCGATCCGGGCGCCGTTCATCATGAAGAACATCAGCTTCATGCCCCCCTGCTCCTTGCCGAGCAGGTAGCCGCGGCACTTGCCGTTCTGGCCGAACACGAGCGAGCAGGTGGGGGAGCCATGGATCCCCATCTTCTTCTCGATGTTGCTGCAGTAGACGTCGTTGGACTCACCCAGCGTGCCGTCCTCATTGACCCAGACCTTGGGGACGATGAACAGCGACAGGCCCTTGGTGCCGGGGGTCGCGTCGGGCGTGCGCGCGAGCACGAGGTGGACGATGTTGTCGGTGAGGTCGTGGTCGCCGGAGGTGATGAAGATCTTCTCGCCGGAGATCAGGTAGGTGCCGTCGTCCTGCTTGACGGCCTTGGTCTTGGCGGCACCGACGTCGGAGCCGGCCTGCGGCTCGGTCAGGCACATCGTGCCGGCCCACTCGCCACTGAGCAGCTTCTGGAAGTAGAGGCCCTTTTCGTGGTCGGTGCCGAAGTTGTCGATCATCATCGCGGCGCCGCGGGTCAGCATGATGGTCAGGCAGAGCGAGACGTTGGACCCGGAGAAGAACTCGGTGACGGCGGTGCCGACGACCTCCGGCAGGCCCATGCCGCCGGACGCGGAGTCGATGACCATGCCCATCCATCCGCCCTCGCGGACGGTCTCGTAGACTGACTTGAAGGCCGCCGGCATGGTCACGACGCCGTCCTTCCACTGGACGCCGATCCGGTCGCCTTCGATGTTCGAGGGGGCCATCTGCTCCCGCGCGATTTTGTAGCCCTCGTCGAGGACCATCTCGACGTTGTCGCGGTCCCAGTCTGCGAACTTCGGCGCCTCGAGGAGCTTGGCGGTGGGCAGCCACTCGAAGAGCTGGAACTTCACGTCACGCATGTCAACGTCATAGGCCATGGCCAACCTCCACTGGTGCGCTCAGCCGGGCATTGCGATCGTGAATGAACACTCATTCATATTCGGTCCGCTGCGGCAAAAATGCAACTCTTTCTTGCCGGGGTGCGGCATGACTCCGTTCGCCGGGCGCGAAGGTCGTGTCCAATCGGCAATCGAGCAGCAGTCCGGTGGACACGGAGACGGGCACGGGCAAGAAACAGAAGACCCACCCCGAGGGGTGGGTCTGGTTGCTGGTTCGAGTTCGGGTCAGTCGTCGCGGCGCGGACCGCGGTCAGTCCCTTCGCCGGGGGCCGCCCCGCCCGCGGCCGCCGTCGCGGCCTCCGGGCCGGCCGCCGCGCCGCTGCTCGTCACGCGGCGCCGCCGCCCGCTCCGGAATCTCCTCGCCGCGCGCTCGCGCCTCGTCCTCGAGGATCGCCCGCCGCGACAGCTTGATCCGGTCGTTGGCGTCGATGTCGATGATGCGGACCCGCATCGGGTCGCCCTCGGTCAGCACGTCGCGGATGTCGGGGATCCGCTCGAGCGAGATCTCCGAGATGTGGACCAGGCCGTCCTGGTTGGGCAGGATCTCGACGAAGGCGCCGTACGGTTCGATCCGCTTGACCGTGCCGTCGAACTCCTCGCCGATCTTCGGTTGGCGAGTGAGCCCCTGGATGATCGCGATCGCCCGCTCTGCGGCCTCGAGGTCGCTGGTGGCGATCTGGACGGTCCCGTCGTCCTCGACGTTGATGCGGGCGCCGGTCGAGTCGACGATCGACCGGATGGTCTTGCCGCCGGGCCCGATCACGTTGCGGATCTGGTCGACGTCGATCTTGATCTGGAAGATGCGCGGAGCATACTGGGAGATATCGGCCCGAGGCTCGGCGATCGCCTGGTCCATGGCGTCGAGCAGCTGGAGGCGCCCGCGGCGCGCCTGCTCCAGCGCCTGCTCGAGGATGGAGCGGCTCAGTCCCGAGACCTTGATGTCCATCTGGAGGGCGGTGATCCCGTCGCGGCTGCCGGCAACCTTGAAGTCCATGTCGCCGTAGTGATCTTCCTGGCCGGCGATGTCGGTCAGGACCGCGAAGCGGCTGCCGTCCGACACCAGGCCCATGGCGATGCCGGCCACCGCCCGCTTGATCGGGGCGCCGGCGTCCATCAGCGACAGCGAGCCGCCGCACACCGACGCCATCGACGATGAGCCGTTCGACTCCAGAATGTCGGACACCACGCGCATGGTGTAGGGGAAGGTCTCCTTGTCCGGGAGGATGGGACCTAGGGCGCGGCGGGCGAGCGCGCCGTGACCGATCTCGCGACGGCCGGGCCCGCGCAGGAAGCGAACCTCGCCGACCGAGAACGGCGGGAAGTTGTAGTGCAGCATGAAGTGCTGGCGCGACTCGCCCTCGAAGGCCTCGATCAGCTGCGAGTCCTCCGAGGTGCCGAGCGTGCAGGTCACGATGCGCCTGGGTCTCGCCCCGCGTGAACAGGGCGGAGCCGTGCGCGCGCGGCAGCACGCCGACCTCGCACGACACCGGCCGGATCTCGTCAAAGGCGCGGCCGTCGAGGCGCTGGCTGCGGTCGAGAATGGTCTCGCGGGTGATGTCCTTGACCAGGCCGCGGAGCAGGCTCTTGAGCCACGGGGTCTGCTCCTCGGCGAGCTCCTCGGGCAAGGTGGCGATCGCCTGCTCCTTGACTGCGTCGACCGCATCGCCTTGGTCGAGCTTGCCCTTGACCTGGAGCGCGGTGCGCAGCGGCTCGGTCCAGCGAGCCTTCACCTGGTCGGCAAACTCTGCCGGCCAGGGATCAGCCTCGGGCGCGAATGGCGCCTTGACGATCCCGAGCTCGGCGGTGATCTCGCGCTGCAGGGCGATGATCCGGCGGATCTCGCGGTGGGCGAGCTCGAGTGCGTCGATCACGACCTGTTCGGGGACGTGGTTGGCGCCGCACTCGACCATCACGATGGCCTCATCGGTGCCGGCCACGACCAGGTCGAGGTCGCTCGCCTCCCGTTCGGCGTAGCTCGGGAAGACCACGAAACGGCCGTCCAGGCGGCCGACCCGGACGCCGGCGAGCGCGGCCTCGTAGGGAATCGATGCCGCGGCCATCAGCGCCATCGACGAGCCGCAGATGCCGAGCACGTCGGGGTCGTGGTCGTCGTCGGCGGACATCACCCACGCGATGATCTGGCTCTCGCGGTGGTAGCCGTCCGGGAACAGCGGCCGCAGCCCGCGGTCGATGAGCCGACAGGTGAGGATCTCGCTTTCGGTGGGACGCCCCTCGCGCTTGAAGAAGCCGCCCGGGATCCTGCCACCGGCGTAGGTGTTCTCCCGGTAGTCGACCGTCAGCGGCAGGAAGTCGACACCCTCGCGGGACGTGGTGTCGGCGCAGGCGGTCACCAGGACCATCGTGTCGCCCATCCGGACGACGGTCGAGCCGTCGGCCTGCTTGGCAATCCTACCGAGTTCGAAAGACAGCTGCTTCCCGTCGATCTCGACGGATCTTGTGACGACTTTTTTCATAGAGTCTCGATCCTATCCCCTGAGTCCGAGCTGCTCGACAAGCCGGCGATAGCGGGCGAGGTCTTTCGACTTCAGGTAGTCGAGCAGGCGGCGGCGACGTCCCACCAGCCGCAGCAGGCCGCGGCGCGAGTGGAAGTCCTTGGTGAATGACTTGAAGTGCTCGGTGAGAAACTCGATCCGGCGGGTCAACAATGCGACCTGGACCTCCGGCGAGCCGGTATCGTTGGCGTGCTGCCGGTACTCCTCGATGATCGCGGGCTTTCGTACGTCAAAGTGACTCATGTCTCCTCCACAATGGGTTCCTCCGGTGGCGAGGAGGCAGCGGCACGGTATCAGGAAGTTTCTCCGCTGGCAACAGTTGAGCTGCTGTCGGCGGGCTGTGCTGGCTGGGTTTCGCTGGCCTGCAGCACCATCGAGGGGCGGATCCCCACGGTGCGCCCACGGGCCAGCACGGACTGCACGAGGCCGACGCCGAGCAGCTGCCCACCGGGCGACCGCACCGCGACCTCGTTGTCCACGGCCAGCGGGCCGCCGCCCGAGCGCAGGACCACCACCTCCTGGCCATGGATGAAGCGCTCGCTGGCAGTGCGGTTGAGCTGAACCTCGGGGAAGGGGAGGGCGACGCGGTCGATCGGGATCCACCCCTTCTGGCTGACCATGAGCTCGGGGTCGTCGGCGGTCTCGAGCAGGCTCTGCGGGATCGCGTCGTCGACCACGTACGGCCCGATCGATACCCGCTGCAGCTGACCCAGGAAGCCGCCGCACCCGAGCTCGGTGCCGACATCGTGCGCCAGCGACCGCACGTAGAAGCCGGACGAGACCGTCACCTGGACGCCGAGCAGATCGCGCTCGAGCGGCTCGAGAGCGAGGGCGTGCACGGTCACGGTCTTCGGCTCGGCGACCACCGGGTGGCCCGCGCGGGCCAGCTCGTACATCCTCTTGCCGCCGATCTTCTTGGCGGAGTAGGGCGGTGGCGTCTGGGCGAGCTCGCCGATGAACCGTCCCTGCAGCCTCGCCATCTCGGCGCCGTCGAGCTCCGGAACCGCGCCGCGCGGGTCGGTCAGCTCCCCCTCGCCGTCGTAGGTGGTGGTGGCGTGCCCGAGCCGGATCTGGCCGCGGTAGGTCTTCTCCCAGCGCACCAGGAACTGCTGAAGGCGGGTTGCATGCCCGACGCACAGCACGAGCAGGCCTTCGGCCATCGGGTCGAGCGTGCCGGTGTGGCCGATCCGGCGCTCGTGGAGCGCCCTGCGAGCCATGTCCACCACGTCGTGGGAGGTCGGGCCGGGGCGCTTGGCCACCAGCAGCAACCCGTGCCGCAGAGAGGTGCGGTGGCGGCTCACGACGCCGCCTCCACCGCTTCGCGGACGGCGGCGACGACCAGCTCGCGGGTGGACGCGAGGTCGCCCCGGACGGTGCAGCCCGCGGCGTTGGCGTGCCCGCCGCCGCCCAGCCGCTCTGCGACCCGCCGGACGTCGACGGCTCCGATCGAGCGCAGGCTGACCCGGACGACGCCGCGCTCCCACTGCTTGAGGAACACCACCGCGCGGACGCCGTCGATGGCGCGCGGGTGGTTGACGATGTCCTCGGTGTCCTCGGGGCCGGCGCCGGCGCGGCGGAAGTCCTCCTCGTCGAGCTCGATCACGGCGATGCGGCCATCGGCCTCGAGGCGGAGCGTCGACAGCGCTGCGCCGAGGAGGTGGACGGCGGCCGCCCGGCGGCGACCGTGGATCCACTTCGCCACCGCGGTCGGACTGGCCCCGGCATCGACCATCTCGGCCGCGGCGCGGAACGCCCTACCGGTGGCATTCCCGTAGCGGAAGTCCCCAGTGTCGGTCGACAGCGCCACGAAGGCGTTGGTGGCGACCGCTGCGGACGGCTCGATCGCTGCTGCGCGGAACATCCGCCACACCATCTCCCCGGTCGCCGGGGCATCGACGTCGACGTAGTTGACCTCGCCGTACAGCGGGTTTGCCGGGTGGTGGTCGATGTTGAGGATCGGCAGGCGGTCCAGGCCGTCGAATCCGGCCCGCTCCAGCTCCGGGCACTCGACCGCGACGACCAGGTCGAACCGGTCCGGAAAGTCGGAAGGCAGCGAGGCGCCGACCGCGACGAGCGCGGCGCCCGGCAGGTCTGCGAGCGTGCTCGGAGCAGGGTCATGGTTGACGACCACCGTCGCCACGCCGAGGGCGCCGGCCAGCTCGGCGAGCGCGAGCTGCGATCCGAGGGAGTCGCCATCGGGCCGCTGATGCCCGGTGATCAGCGCCCGCGCGGCGCGGGCGAGGCGCTCGACGGCGGCACGGGCATCGCCGCCTCCGGGGGTCATGACTCTTCCCCGTCGGGGCTGTCGTCAGGGCCGGCCGGCTCGGTGTGGAGCTGGCCGAGCAGGCGCTCGATGCGGTCGCCGTACTCGTACGAGGTGTCGCGCTGGAACTCGAGGGCGGGCACCGTTCGCATCCGCATCCGGTGGCCGAGCTCGCGGCGCATGAACGCGGCAGCCGCCGCGAAACCGTCCGCGGCCTGCCGCTCGCGCTCGGCGTCGCCAATCACCGAGTAGAAGACCCGGGCCAGGGTGCGATCGGGCGACAGCTGGATCGCCGATACGGTGACGTCGTCGAGCCGCGGGTCCTTGACCGAGAAGCGGAGCAGCTCGGCGAGCACCGCCCGGATCTCGCCCTCGAGGCGCCGGTTGCGGCTGAAGGTCTGCCGGATCGTCACGTCACAGTCTCCCGTCCCCACTGTTCAGGCTCCGGGCCCGTCCGGACGCGGCAGCGACAGCGGGCGCGGATTCGGCTCCGTCCTGCGGCTTCCGGCTTCGCCTTCCGGCTCCGTTCTGCAAACTCCGCCGTGACGAGTCGGCTACGCTGTGACGAGAGCGGGCGGGGGACATATCATCTATCACGTATCACCTATCACCTATCACCTATCACTTATCACACCTGAATGATCTCGACGTCCCACGCCAGCACCGACCCACCCCAGGTCTCGTGCACCGTCTTCTCCACGCGCTGCAGGCGGCTCTCGAGGTCTACCGGGTCGGTCGACAGGGCGCTGATCGCGAAGCCCGCGCGCTGGTGCAAGTCCTGGTGGTCGGCCTCGATGATGAGCACCTGATGCCGGTTACGAATTCTCTCGACGAGCGGCCGCGTCGCACTCCTCTTCTCCTTGAGGCTGTGGGCGTTCTCGATGTGGACCTCGAGGCGCGCGATTCCGACATAGATGTTTCGTTCCATTTTCTCGTAGCCCGCATGGCGGTTCAGCTCTGGGGGCGGGGATCGCGATGCTGTCATCCACAACCGTTCGATACCGTGGCGAGATCGCGCGCATCCAGCGATTCGCCCCCGTTGTTGTGTGCCACCATCGATCCTAGATCCCAGATCCTAGATCCTACAACTCGGGCGCGACCTCCACCATCCGGAAGGCCTCGATGACGTCGCCCACCTTGATGTCCTGGTAACGGTCGAGGCCGATGCCGCAGTCGAACCCCTGCCGCACCTCCGACGCATCGTCCTTGAAGCGGCGAAGCGACGACACCTGGCCCTCGTACACGACGACGTGGTCCCGCAGCAGCCGGGCCTTGGCGGTGCGGGTGATGACGCCGTCGACGACGTGGCTGCCGGCGATGGCGCCGATCTTGGGAACCCGGAACACCTCGCGAACCTCGGCGTGGCCGAGCTCCTCCTCGTTGAAGACCGGCTCGAGCAGGCCGACCATGGCCTTCTTGACGTCGTCGATCAAATCGTAGATCACGGTGTACAGGCGGATGTCCACCTGCTCGGTCTCGGCGAGCTCGCGCGCCGGCCGCTCGGGCCGCACCGAGAAGCCGATGATGATCGCGTTCGACGCCGACGCGAGCATGACGTCGTTGGTGGTGATGGCGCCGACCGAGCCGTGCAGGTGGTTGATCTTGACGCGCTCGGTGGACAGCGCAGCGAGTGCCTCGCGGAGCACCTCGACCGATCCCTGGACGTCGGCCTTGACGACGACGTTGAGCTCCTTGATCTCGCTCTCGGCAATCTGGTCGAACAGGTTTTCGAGCGAGATCTTGCGGCCGGCGACCCGGCCCTCTTCCCTTTCGCGCAGGCTCCGGTAGCTGGAGACCTCGACCGCCTTGGCCTCGCTCTCGGTCCCCTGGAGGACGTCGCCTGCTTCGGGGAGATTTGCAAAGCCGATGACCTCCACCGGGTCCGATGGGCCGGCCGAGTCGACGCGGTCGCCGCGGTCGTTGGTGATGGCCCGCACCCGCCCCCAGGTCGACCCGCAGAAGAAATAGTTGCCCACGGCCAGCGTGCCCTGCTGGACCACGATCGAGGCCACCATGCCGCGGCCCCTCTCCTTGCGCGCCTCGAGCACGACGCCGCGGGCCGGCCCCTCGACGGTCGCCTTCAGCGCCTTCATCTCGGCGACCAGCAGGATCATTCCGAGCAGGTCCGAGATGCCCTTGCCGGTCTTGGCCGAGACCTGCACCGAGGGGACGTCGCCTCCCCAGTCGTCGACCAGTACCCCGTGCTCCGCGAGCTGCTGCTTGACGCGATCCGGGTTGGCGTTGCCTTTGTCGATCTTGTTGATCGCCACCATCAGCGGCACGTTGGCGGCGCGCGCGTGGTTGATGGCCTCCTCGGTTTGGGGCATGACCCCGTCATCCGCCGCCACCACCAGCACCACGATGTCGGTGACCTGGGCACCGCGGGCGCGCATCTTGGTGAACGCCTCGTGCCCCGGTGTGTCGACGAACACCACCACCCGGCCTTCGTCGGTCTCGATCCGCGAAGCGCCGATGTGCTGCGTGATACCCCCCGCCTCGTGCTCGGCGACGCGGGTCGACCGGATCGCATCGAGCAGCGAGGTCTTGCCGTGGTCCACGTGACCCATGACCGTGACCACGGGAGGCCTTGGCAGCGCGGGACCGACCTCGGCCAGGCTCTCCTCGCGCTCGTACTCCAGCACCTCCTCGGCCGATGCCACCATCGCCTCGATGCCGAGGTCCTCGCAGATCTCCTCCGCCAGCTCGTGCGGCAGGGACTGGTTGGTGGTGACCATCACGCCCTTGGCGATGAGCAGCGCGAGCAGGTCCTTGGCAGTGACGTTGAGCTTCTCGGCGAGCTCGCGGGCGGTCACCATCTCGGACAGGATGATCGGCCCCTCCGGGCGTTCGCCGTCCTTGAACTGCACCGTCCGGGTCGGCTGCGGCGGGGCCGGAGTCGTCTCGTCCCGCTGCAGGCGCCGGCGGGCCTTCTTGGTCGGGCGCCGGTCGCCGGGGCGCGGTCCCGGGCGGGTCGGCGCCGCACCCTCCTGCTGCCCCTTGAGCTTCTGCTCCTCGAACTTGGTGAGCAGCTCGCGAATCTCCTTGGCGTCGGCAGCCGCCTTGGCCTTTTTCCCCGCGCCCGGCTTGACCACCTTGCGCCGCTGCTCGGCCCGCTTGCGGGCTTCGAGGCTCTCCTTGATCTCGTCCGGCGTGAGCTCGCGCAGGCCCTGCTCGAGGGGAGTCTTGGCCCGAATCGGTCGGACCCGCAGCGGAGCCGCCTCTTCACCGGCCTTGCGGGACGCCGTCAGTTCCTCTTCTGTGATCTCGAACTCCGGCTTCTCCTCGACCTCCACCTCGGCCTCGCCGGAGCCGTCGAAGGGGGCCCCGGCGGCGGCCGCAACTCCCTCGACCTCGCCGATCCCCTCGACCACCGGAACCTCTGCGACCTCGGTCAACTCGGCAGCCTCGAGCGAAGCCTGGGCTGCTGCCTCGGCGTCGGCGGCGACCGGCTCGGCCGGTGCCTCCTCGACGTGCTCGGACGGCGCAACCTCGTCGGGAGGCGGCGTCGCGAACTCGCGGATCTCCTTCTCGGTCTGCACGACCTGGCGGCGGCGGCGCCGCGCCATCCGGTCACGGGCCGTGCTGGTCTGGGCCTCCTCCTCGCGCGCCTCGGCGCGGACGATCACCTCGCGGGGCCGCTTCTGGAGGGTCTCGCCGGTGATGATCGATCGGACGGTGGAAAGGTCGAGGGCATCCTCCTCGCCGCTGACGCTCACGCCGATCGAACGGAGCTTGAAAATCAACTCCTTTGGGCTGATGCCCATGGTTCGCGCCAGGTCCACCACTCGCAGCTGCTGCATGCTCGTCTACTCCTCCCCGGCCTGCGCGTCCACCGCCTCGGCGAGCGCGACCTGGAGGGCTCGTCGGGACATGTCGAGCAACTTCTGCGCCGTGACTGGCCCGATGCCCGGAATGGTGGACAACCCGTCTGCGTCGCGGGCGAGAACGTCCTGCACGGTGTGGAGGCCGTGGCTCTGGAGGCGCTCGCGCAGCCGGTCCGTCAGCATGTCGAGCTCCTCGAGCGGAATCAGCTCGCTGTAGTCGACGCTTTCCGAAGCCGCAGCGACGTCCGGGATCTCCTCCTCCTCCGCAACCCCCTCCATCTCGCGCAGCATCGACGCCAGCGCGGAAGCGAGCTCGTCCTTGACCGCCTCCTCGCTCTTGATCTCGATGCGGCACCCGAGCATCTTCGATGCCAGACGGACGTTCTGGCCGCGCTTGCCGATTGCGAGCGACAGCTGCTCGGAGCCGACGATCACGTCCAGCACGGTCTCCCGGGCGTCCTTCGTGATCGGCTCGCCGGCCTCGTCGAGGATATCGTGGCCCTGCTCATCGATCATGGTCACCAGGATCGGCTCCTCGCGGACCGCGACCCGGTTGATCTTGGCCGGGGCGAGCGCGTTTTGCGCGAAGGTCACGAGGTCACTGTTCCAGGGAATGATGTCGATCTTCTCGCCCTTGAGCTCGCGGGTGATCGCCTGGACCCGGGAGCCCTTGAGGCCGACGCATGCCCCCACCGGGTCGACGTCGCGGTCCTTCGAAAAGACCGCCACTTTGGCCCGCTCGCCAGGCTCGCGGACGCACTTCTTGATGACCACGGTCCCGTCGTAGATCTCCGGCACTTCCATTTCGAGCAGCTTCTCGAGCAGTGCGGGATCGGTGCGCGAGAGAACGACCTGCGGGCGGCTGGCGTCCATCGTGACGTCGACCACCACCGACCGGATGCGATCGCCCTGGCTGTAGCGCTCGTTTCGGACCTGGTGGTTACGGGGCATGACGCCCTCGGTGTCGCCGAGCTCGACGATGATCGATCCCCGGTCGACCCGCTTGACGATGCCGTTGATCATCTCGTGGATGCGCCCGACGTAGTTGCGATAGACCACAGCGCGCTCGGCCTCGCGGACCCGCTGGAACAGCACCTGCCTGGCCGACTGCGCCGCGATCCGGCCCAGCAGCGACGTGTCCAGCGCGCCGAGCTTGATCGGTTTGCCGATCTCGGCCGCGGGATCGACCGCCTGCGCCTGCTCGAGCGTCATCTCGGTCTCCGGGTCCTCGACCTCCTCGACCACGTCGCGCACGACCCAGGACTGGACCTCGCCGCTTTCCGGCTCGATCTCGGTCAACACGTTGCGCTCTTTGAAGTGCTTGCGGGCGGCCGACGAGATCGCCTCGGCAATCGCCTCGATCAGCTTCTCCGGTTCGATGTCGCGCTCGGCGGCGACCTGGCGCACGAGAGTGTTGATTTCCAGCTTCATGGCCGGCTCTTCCCTTCCTTCAGGACCGCCTGCCAGTCGACCTCGAGCCTCGCCTCGACGACGTGTTCGTACGGCAGGCTGACGTCGTCCCCGGCCGGAGTGCGGAGCCGGACCTCGTCGCCTTCGAGACCGATCAGCTCGCCGACGACCGCCCGGTGCGCCCGGTATGACGGGTCCATCTTGACCTTGACCGCGCGCCCGGCGAAACGCTGGTAGTCGTGCCGCCGGTACAGCTTGCGGTCGAGCCCCGGGGAGGTGACCTCGAGGGTGTAGGTGTGGCGGATCGGATCGGAGACGTCGAGGATCGCTGAAGCCTGTCGCGAGATGTCGGCGCACTGGTCCAGCGTCACCCCGCTCGGCCCGTCGATGACGAGCCGCAGCACGGTGCGCGGGCCGCTGCCGACGAGCTCGGAGGCGAGGAGCTCGAGGCCCTCGTCCGCAACCAGCTCGGTCAGCTCGTTTTCCAGGTTCGCATCCAGCTTCATCCGACTCCCTTGCCCCATCAAAAAAAGTGGGCCGGGGGCCCACTTTCTTTCGAAAGCAGCGCACGTTGTATAGCATAGAACCAGGCAGGCAGCAAGGACAATCCCGACTACCGCTGCCGCGTGCCGGGGCGCGGCGGCCGGCCTACAATCGCCGCATGTCCTGGATCGCACGGGAGATCGCGGCGCGCGGCGGCGAGGTGAGCTTCCGCGATTTCATGGAGCTGGCGCTCTACCATCCCCGGCACGGCTACTACAGCGCGGCGGCGCCGCGCTACGGGCGCGGCGGCGACTTCCTGACGGCTCCGACGGCCTCACGCTGGTACGCGACCGTGCTCGCGGGCTGGCTCGAGCGGCTCGCCGCCCGCGTCGGCCCGGTCGCCTTCTGCGATGTCGCCTCCGGTGACGGCTCGCTGCTCGCCGAGCTGGCCGCCGCTGCGGCGGGCAACGCCGGCCGCGCGCTCCGCTTCGTCGGGTCGGTGGAGCGCTCGCCGGCGATGCGATCCGTGCAGGCTGCGCGGCTCGGCACCACATTGGCGGTCCCGCTCGCCGTGGTGGCGTCGATCGGGGAGCTGGAGCTGCCGCGTGGGCCGGTCGTGGTTCACGCCTGCGAGCTCTACGACGCGCAGCCGGTGCACCGCATCGTGATGCGCGAGGGCGGGCTCCGCGAGCTGTGGGTCGCGGCGGACTGCGACGTCTGTCGCTGGCGCGAGGCGCCGGCCGGGGAGGAGCTCGAGCGTTACTTTGCCGGCCACGGCGTGGTTCTCGAGCCTGGCCAGGTCGCGGAGGCGCGCCTCGATGCGGAGACGCTGCACCGCAGCCTGCTCGAGCTCGGCGGCGACGACGGGCTGGCGGTGATCGTTGACTACGGCTACGAGGCTCGCCGCCTGTACGACCCGCGCGGCCGCCGCGGAGGCTCGCTCGCTGTCCAGCAATCCCATCGGGTTTCCCGCGACCCGCTCGCCGAGCCCGGCGAGCGCGACCTCAGCGCCCACGTCAACTGGGATGACCTCCGGCGGGCGGCCGATCACGCGGGCTGGCGGGAGATCGGCCTGTCGGGCCTCGCGCCTTTCCTGATCCGTGCCGGCCTCGCCGAGCAGATGGAGCGTCTCGGTGTCGGCGCCGCCGCCGAGCTCGACGCGCGAACGGTGGTGGAGCGACAGGAGATCAAGCGCCTGCTCGACCCCGACGGCATGGGCTCGGACCTCAAGGTGCTGGTGCAGGGCAGTGGCCGCCTGGCTGAGGTCGCAGCAGAGGATCTAGGATCCAGGATCTAGGGGGGAGAGCCCCCGCCCGTCTGCGTCTCCGTGCCCGTACCCGTCACCGTGCCCGTGCTGAGCGACTTTTCGGGAACGGGAACGGGCACGGGAGCGGGAACGGGCTGGAACGCGCTCCGTCCCCCGACGGCTCACTCTTCGAGGTGGATCCTGAGCTCGCCGAGCAGTCGCTCGATCTCGGCAGCGGTGTCGGCGAGCTCGACCATGCGCTTGACGCCGTCGCGGCGCAGCGAGATCTCGACCTGGCCGCCGGCAAGGCCGCGCGACCCGACCATCACTCGCACCGGGAACCCGATCAGGTCGGCGTCGTTGAACTTGACGCCGGGCCGTTCGGTGCGGTCGTCGTAGAGGACGTCGACGCCGGCGTCGGCGAGCTCCTGGTACAGCCGGTCGGCCGCCGCCACGACGTCGGGCTGGTCGGAGTTGAGCAGCACGAGCAACACCTCGAATGGAGCCAGGGGCAACGGCCAGATGATGCCGCGCTCGTCGTGGTTCTGCTCGATGGCCGCAGCCGCCGTGCGGCCGACGCCGAGACCGTAGCAGCCCATGATCATTGGGTGATCGCGCCCCTCGTGGTCGAGGAAGTTGCACTTCATCTTCGATGAGTACTTGGTGCCGAGCTTGAACACGTGCCCGACCTCGATGCCCCGCCGCTCGACGAGCTGACCGGGGCAGCGCGGGCAGGGGTCGCCCGCCCGGGCGCGGCGGAGGTCGGCGACCTGGACCGGGGTGAAGTCGCGGCCCGGCACCACGCCGACGAGGTGGGTGTCGGTGCGGTTGGCCCCGGTGGCGGCCGCCGGCAGCTCCATCACCGTCGCGTCGGCGACGATGCGCGCGCCGGCGAGCCCGACCGGTCCGGCGAAGCCTTGCGGCGCGCCGGTGACCTGCTCGATCTTCTGCTCCGAAGCCAGCTGGAGGTGGACGGCGCCGAGCAGGTTCTTGAGCTTGACCTCGTTGACCTCGAGATCGCCGCGGATCAGGGCCGCCACGAACTCGGTGTCGGTCTCGAAGATCATGGTCTTGATGAGGTGCGAGGGCGCGATGCCGAGGAACGAGGCGACCTCGTCGACGGTGCGCTGCTCGGGGGTGTCGACCGGCTTCGGCTCGGCCGGGGTCTCGAGTGGCCACGGTGGCGCCGGCGCGAGCGCCCCGGTGGCCGCCTTCTCGGAGTTGGCGCCGTAGCCGCATTCGGTGCACGACAGCACCGCGTCCTCGCCGGTGTCGGCGAGCACCATGAACTCGTGCGACTCCGAGCCGCCGATGTTGCCGGTGTCGGCCTCGACCTCGACGAACGACAGGCCGCAGCGCGCGAACACCCTCCGGTAGGCCTCCTCCATCGCGCGGTAGGTGTGGTCGAGGTCGTCCGCGCTCGAGTGGAAGGAGTAGGCGTCCTTCATCAGGAACTCACGCCCCCGCATCAGCCCGAAACGCGGTCGGATCTCGTCCCGGAACTTGACCTGGATCTGGTAGAGGCTCACCGGCAGCTGCCGGTAGGAGGTGACGGAGCGGCGGACGATATCGGTGATGACCTCCTCGTGCGTCGGGCCGAAGCAGAAGTCGCGCTGGTGGCGGTCCTTGATGCGCAGCAGCTCGGGGCCGTACTCGAACCAACGGGCCGACTCCTGCCACAGCTCGGCCGGCTGGACCGCCGGCAGCACGAGCTCGGACGAGCCGGCGCGGTTCATCTCCTCGCGGATGATCGCCTGCAGCTTCTGCAGCACCCGCCAGCCGAGCGGCAGGTAGTTGTAGATCCCGGTGGCGACCTTGGAGATCAGGCCCGCCCTGACCATCAGCCGGTGGGACACGACCTCCGCGTCAGAGGGGTCCTGGCGCAGGGTGAAGATGAAGGTCCGACTCCATCGCATCGTTGGGCTCCTCCTGGAGCTGGTGGCGTTCTCAGTCGCGCCCGGCGCGAGCACCGGAGCGGTCATGACGAGGCAGGCACGCGCCGCCGGTGGTGGAGGTCGCCAGAGAGGCGGCGGTGGCTAAAGCAGCGCGTCCAGCCGGGCCCTGAGGCTGTTCTTGTCGACGACGCCGACGATCCGGTCGGCAATCTGGCCGCCCTTGACGATGAGGAGGGTGGGGATGGCCTGGATTCCGAGCTGGGTCGCGACCTGCTTGTTCTGATCGACGTCCATCTTGCCGATCACCGCGCGGCCGGCGTACTCCTCGGCGAGCTCCTCGACGATCGGGGCGACGACGCGGCACGGCCCGCACCACACCGCCCAGAAGTCCACGAGCGCCGGAACCTCGGCGTTCATGATCACGTCGTGGAAGTTGCCATCAGTCACTTCGAGAGCTTTCCCAGCCATCTTTCGAGCCTCCGCTTGTCGGCCCGGAGCTCCGGGCCCGCACATGGTACTACAGCGGTCGAGGGGTGAGGGGATGGGGGTTGGGGGTTGGGTTCCGTTCCCGTTCCCGTTCCGGTTCCCGAAACGGCGCTCGGTCCCGGCACGACCTCGTCGGAGACGGATACGGGCTTGGAGACGGAGACGGAGACGGAGGAATGCAGCGCTGGTCTCCGGATGCGAATCAGATCGTCGCCGCGTCTGAGCCGGCGGTGCCGCCATCCGCGCCGCCCAGGTCCTCCATGACCAGCCGCGCGACCCGGTCGCCGTAGGCGATCGCGTAGTTCATCCCGCGGTCCTCGGGGAAAATCTGGGCCATGCAGCACAGATAGAGCCCGGGCACCGAGCTCCGCATGGCCGGGATCTGCTCGCGGTAGCCGACCGTGACCACAGGCTGGGCGTAGTCGGCGCGCACGTGGTGGCTGGCCAGGATCCACGACCGGTCGAAGGCGGGGTTGACCCGCCGGAGTGCCGGCAGATAGCTGCGCAGGACGTCGTCCTTGGTCGCCCGATACAGCGGGTGGTCGGGGAACAGGTAGTTGGAAATGTAGAGGATGTGGCGGCCGCCGTAACGCTCGCGGGGGATGTAGTTGGTGTGCTCGATGAGGCCGCCGAACGGCATCTCGGGATCGGCGATGTTGAGCCAGTAGAACGGAGTCAGCGAACGGCTCATCTCGAGCACGGTGCAGATTGCTGAGGTGGCCTGCAGGCCCTGCAGGCGGCGGAGCTCGTCCTCGGCGATGAGGTGGCCTGCGATCTCGATGTGATCCGGCACCGGCGCCGCCACGACCACCTGGTCCGCGGGCTGCGCCCCGGCGCGCGTGACCACCTGGAAGCGGCCATCGGCGTGCTCGATCCGACGGACCGGCTCGCTGAGCAGGAACTCCCCGCCGGCGGCGGTGATGCGGTCCTCGAGGGCAGTCACCAGGCGGGCGAACGAGCCGCGCATGTAGCCGAGCCGCTCCCCCATCCCGGACTCGGATCGCGAGCGACCGCGCAGCCGGAGCTTCCCCCACAGCCAGACCATCGCGACCTGCTCGGCGCGGTCGGCAAACTTCTGGTGGAAGAGGGGTCCCCACACCGTCTGCCAGACCCGCTCGCCCTGGGTCCGCCGGATCCACTCCGCAGCGGTGACGTTCTCGAACTGCTGGTAGCGTCCGGTGGTCTGCAGGCGCAGGGTCGCCAGCACGAAGCGGAGCTTGTCGACCGGCCCGAGCGGACGGAAGCGGAGCAGCGATACCGGGGTGCCGAAGTCCCAAAGGCGGCCCTCGGTCCAGATGCCCATCCGGGACGGCAGCCACTCGAGGAGCTCGCCGACGCCGAGCTCTTCGGCGAGCGCGATGCACGCCCGGTCCGACGTGAACAGGTGGTGGTAGAAAGCCTCGAGCGGCTCGCCGCCGACCTCGAGGATGCGGGCGAGGCCTCCCGGCCGCGGGTAGCGCTCGAAAATCCGGACCCGGTATCCTTGCTGGGTGAGACGATAGGCAGCCGTCAGTCCAGCGAGTCCGGCACCAACCACGGCGATCTCACCCATGGCTCTACGCTACCGAAACGACGCCATCCCGTCAAAGTTGGCGGCCCCGTTCTACGCCGCCTACTTCGCGGTCCTCGGAGTCGTGCTGCCGCTCCTCGGACCGTATCTCCAGGATCGGGGTGTGGCGGCGGTCGGCGTCGGGCTGATCACCGCCCTGTTCTCGTTGCCGAAGCTCATCTACACGCCGGCGCTCGGCGCGCGGGTCGACCGGGGGCTGTGGTTCCCCGGTGTGCTGAGCCTGCACCTGGCGGCGTCGATCGTCGCCGCGCTCGCGATCGCCCGGCTCGAGGGGACGTGGCTGCTCGGCGTCGCCTTCTTCATGGTCGGGCTCGGCTACGGCACCGTGCTGCCGCTGGTCGAGGCGGCGGTCCTCGAGCGCCTGCCGGAGAGCGGCTACGGCTCCCTGCGGGTCTGGGGGTCGCTCGGGTTCGTGGCGGCCGCGGCGGCGTCGGCAGCGCTGATGGCGCGCGGTGCTGCGGCCCGCTTCCCGCTCGTCCTGGCGGCGTCGTTGGTAATGCTGGCCTGCACCTGCCTGCCGTTCGAGCGCTCGGCCCATCCCCCGCACCAACCGTCGCACGGGCGCATCCCGGGGGCGGTGTGGTGGCTGCTCGCACTGCTGACCGTCCACCAGGTGGCGCACGGCCCGTACTACGCCTTCTTCTCCATCCACCTCCTGGAGGAGGGCTTCAGCGGGGCGGCGATCAGCGCGCTGTGGTCGCTCGGAGTGGTCGCGGAGCTGGTCGCCTTCCTCGCCGGGGGACGCCTCGAGCGGAAGCTCGGTCGGCGCCGGTTGCTCGGGCTCGCGCTCCTACTGTCACCGCTGCGCTGGCTGCTCCTCGCCCTGCCGCCGACCTCCGCAACCCTGGTGGCGGCGCAGCTCGGTCATGCGGCGACCTTCGCACTCGTCCACCTCGCGGGGATCCAGGTCGTGCAGGCGAGCGTCCCGGGCAGCGCCGTCCGCCGCGTCCAGGCGCTCTACTCCGGCCTGACCTTCGGGCTGGGTGTCGTCACCGGGTCGGCGCTGGCCGGAACGCTGTACGCGAGGGTCGGCGGCAGCGGCACGTTCCTCGCCGCAGCGGCGCTGTCGGGCGCGCTGTTCGTGGCGTGGCTGCCCCTTGCGCGCCGGCTCCGCGCGCAGGACGAGGGTTCGGCGGGGATCGGCAAGAATCGGCCAGCGAGCGCCGGCTGAAGGCGGACCTGGAAGATTGAATTTCTAGGAGCCTGTGGGGAATAGACCCGGGCGGGGTCACCGTGACCGAGTGCCGTGGTTGGCCTCTGCCATGCGTGCGATCCAAGAGCCCGCGCCCATTCGCCGTCTCCACCCATCAAGTGCGCTGTGGTCAGACCTCTCAGCAGCGCCAGCATCATCAATCATGAGACGCCACTTCACTTCGTCAGGATGCGCGCAGCGCATCCCTCTCGGCGCGCGCGGGGCGTAGGCCAGCCAGCAACCGCGACGCGTCAAACACGCCCAGAGATCTACGACCCGCGTGCGCCGAGGGGCCTATGCCCTACACGCTCCTAAAAGATCACGTAGCTCACGTAGAACTGCTCGATCGAGGTCTGCTTCTCGGCGAGCGTGCGAGCCATCTCGGGCGTGATCCGGAAGGTGCCGGCGGCGCGGCCGGTGGTCTGGATCATCTGCAGCTCGATCGCCGCCGGGGCGAGCTGGGGCTGGAGCTTGTGGATCAGCGCGAAGGCGTCGTTCACGATCCGCAGCGCCTCGAACACCTCGCGCTGGGAATCGGTGACGACCTGGACGAAGAAGTACTCCGGGCGGGTTCCCGCGCTCGTCCGGTAGAGCAGCAGGTTGCGCTCGTCGAAGTACCTGGTGAACGCCTGGTCGACCCGCTCGTCGTGGTACGGCTGCGGCTGCAGCTTGATGCCCGGGGTCGGGGTCGGCGTCGGCACGAACTTGGAGGCGAGCTCCGGGTCGCGGTTGCCGGCGTCGATGCTGGCGAACCGCCCGAGCGACTGCTTGGGAGTCGGGGTCGGGATCGGGGTGCCCACCGACAGCTCGTCGATGATGAGGGCATCGCCGAGCCCCTGCTGGTTGTAGCGCTCGGTCTCGACGACGTTCACCTGATCGACCGGGTACGAGGCGACGGTGCCGGTCACCAGGGTGATGATCGCGTTCCCGCCCTCGATCCGCAGCGGGTCCCGGCACGGGATCTTGGTGCCGTTTTTCAGAATCACGACATAACCGCTCGCCGACGCCGCGGCGGCCACCGCCAGGACGAGGACCGTAATGATCCCAGTACGCAGACTTCGCATCAGAGCGCCTCCAAAGACCAGTCCATTATATCCACCCGATGAACAGTTCCGGCGGCCGCCGGCCGAAATACCCTTCAGCGCCGGTGCGTGCCGCCGGCCGGCTCCATGCGCGCGGTCGACACGACGCTGATCAGCTCGCTGCGCGATCGGGTGCCCGTCTTCCGGTACAACCGCTTGAGGTGGTCCCGGATGGTGTACTCGCTGATCGACAGGCGGCTCGCCATCTCCGCAGTGCCACGACCCTCCAGCAGCAGGCCGATCACCTCCTGCTCGCGCCGGGACACGCCGTGGCGCGCGCAGAATGCCTCCAGGAACAGGCTGGGCAGCGTCGTCAGCGGCTGCAGCAGGGCGAGCACCGCGACGCCGTTCACGCCGGCTTCCCCACCGACCTGCATGATCTCGCAGCCGACCACGGAGCCGTCGGAGAGCACCAGCGGCGAGGTCCACGGCAGCTGGGTCACCCGTCCGTCGAGCACCTTCTCCACCATCGACCACACCCGCGTGAACAGCGGCTGCAGCCGCTCGGTTGGCGGTCCGCCCTCGACGTCGGCCTCGGTCTGGCGCGACAGCAGCGCGTCGGCGGGCGGGTTGGCGTAGACGATTTCCCCGTCGTGGTCGAACAGCAGCACCGCGCTGGTGGTGGTGTCGAGCGCCGCCCGGAGGATCGAGACCTGCGCCGAGAATCGCAGGCACAGCAGAATCCGGTCGAGGCTGTACGCCACCAGGTCGGCAAGCCGGTCGGGGGCGCGGTCGACGCCGCCAAGCCGCAGCGCGCCGCGATGATGGCGCAGCTCGAGCGATTGGGAGTGGGTCTCGGGGGTTGGTCGCCCCAGGCGGTAGCGGCGCGACTCGCCGCCCGCCGGCTCGAGCTCGAGCTCGACGAACGAGGCGCCCGAGGAGTTGGCGATCAGCTCGAGGAGCCTTTGGATCTCGGGGTCGTCCTCGGCGGGGCAGCGCGGGCGGAGCAGGATCGACGACATCTGCCATCCCGATTATACCGTCAGGCCGCGGGCCCGCGCGCTTGACCGGCACTGAGGCGTTCTCTAGACTGCGTCTCCCATGCTGGAGACGCTCCAGGAACGTCTTGCCCGGGTCACCAAGACCCTCCGCGGCGAAGGCCACCTCACCGAGTACCACGTCGAGTCGGCGCTCCGCGAGATCCGCCTCGCGTTGCTCGAGGCCGACGTCAGCGTCGAGGTGGTCACCCGCTTCATCGACCGCGTGCGCGAGCGCGCGATCGGCAAGGAGGTGCTCAGCTCGGTGACGCCGGCACAGATGGTCACCAAGATTGTCCACGACGAGCTGGTCAATCTGCTCGGCGGAACCACCGCCGAGCTCGACTTCAAGGGCCGGCCCGCGGTGATCATGCTGGTCGGCCTGCAGGGGTCGGGCAAGACCACGACCGCGGCCAAGCTCGCGCGCTGGCTCAAGTCCTCGAAGGGCCTCTTCCCGCTGCTCGTGCCGGCGGACACCTCGCGCCCCGCGGCCCGCGAGCAGCTGCTCGTGCTCGGGCAGCAGGCCGGAATCCCGACCATCGACACCCGCGACATGGACGACCCCGAGGCGATCGCGCGGCGGGCGCTGCGGGAAGCATCGATCAAGGGCTATCAGGTGCTGCTGTTCGACACCGCCGGCCGGATGCACATCGACGACGAGCTGATGGGCGTGCTCGACCGCCTCAAGAAGATCCTGGCGCCGAAGCACATCGTCTTCGTCGCCGACGCGATGACCGGCCAGGACGCGGTGCGTTCGGCGCGAGCGTTCCACGAACACCTCGACATCACCGGCGTGATTCTGACCAAGCTCGACGGCGACGCCAGGGGCGGCGCCGCGCTGTCGATCCGCGAGGTCGTGGGCCGGCCGATCGTGTTCGCCGGCATCGGCGAGCGGCTCGAGAACCTCGAGCAGTTCCATCCTGATCGGATGGCCGGCCGCATCCTCGGCATGGGCGACGTGGCGACGCTCGTCGAAAAGGCGCAGGACGCGCTGGACGAGCGCAAGGCCCGCGCCCTCGAGGCCAAGCTCCGGAAGAACAAGTTCGACCTCGAGGACCTGCGTGACCAGCTGCAGAGCCTGAGCAAGATGGGCCCCTTGCAGCAGGTGCTCGAGATGGTCCCGGGCGCCGGCAAGATGCTGCCCTCCGGCGGCGCGACCGAGGTCCAGGAGCAGCAGCTGAAGAAGATGGGTGCGTGCATCGACTCGATGACGCCGCAGGAGCGCCGGCACCCTCAGCTGTTGAACGCATCCCGCAAGCGCCGGGTGGCGAGAGGGTCGGGCACCAGCGTCGAGGAAATCAACCGGCTCTTGCGCCAATACGGACAGATGCGTAAGCTGATGAAACGTTTGGGCAAAGTCGACGCCCGGACTTTGAAGCGACAGCTGGGAATCCGCTGAAGGACTCCCAACGACCAGGAGGAAGAACGAGATGTTGACGATCAGACTGCGGCGGGGCGGCGCCAGGGGCAAGCCGATGTACCGCGTGGTGGTGTCAGACTCGCGGAAGACGCCGGGCGCCGACTATGTCGAGCAGGTGGGCTTCTACAACCCGCACAGCGATCCGCCCGAGCTCAAGATCGACCTCGAGAAGGTCGCGCAGTGGCAGGGCAAGGGCGCGGGGGTGTCCGAGACCGTTCGCTCGCTCATCAAGCGAGCGCAGCGTCAGCAGCCGGCCTGACCGCAGACCGCGAAAGGAGCTCCCTGTGAGTGCCATGAAGGACCTGCTCGAGGAGATCGCGAAGGCGCTGGTGGACAGCCCCGAGGATGTCCGCGTGACCGAGGTCGAGGGTGAGCAGACGACGGTCCTGGAGCTTCGCGTGCGGAACGAGGATCTCGGCAAGGTGATCGGCCGCCAGGGACGCACGGCGCGCGCGATCCGGACCTTGCTGGCCGCGGCCGGGATGAAGGTGCAGAAGCGCTTTGTGCTCGAGATCCTCGAGTAGCGGCCCGGTGACCGAGCCGGAGTGGCTGATCGTCGGCCGGGTGGGGAAGCCGCACGGGGTTCATGGCGACGTCCTGGTCGACATCGTCACCGACTTCCCCGAGCGGCTGACCGATGGCCTCCGCTTCGGGCTCGGGGGCGACGACGGGCCGACCGAGTTTCACGAGGTGTTCCGCGTCCGCTACCACAAGCGGCGCTGGCTCCTGTCGGTGGCCGGCTTGCGCGACCGCACCGCCATCGAGGCGTGGCGGGGCAAGTTCCTGTTCCTGCCCGCGCTCGCGCTCGAGGAGTTGCCCGAGGGCTACCACTACGAGCACCACCTGGTCGGCCTCGAGTGCGTCGGGATCGACGGCGAGAGCCTGGGGACGGTCACCGGCGTGGATCCTGGCGCCGGTGGGCAGCGGCGGCTCGTGGTGCGCCGCGACCGCCGGGACTTCCTGGTGCCGTACGTTCCCGAGATCGTGCGCGAGGTCGACCTCGAGCGCCGGCGCGTGGTGCTCGCTCCGCCGCGCGGGCTGCTCGACGACGATGCGGTGATCGCCGACTAGGATCCGCGCTCCGGCCGCTCGAGGCGTGAGCGATCGGGAGCCTCGGAGCGGCTTTGGGAGGTCTCGAGGCCGATGCATCTCGATGTGGTTTCCATCTTCCCCGAGCTGTTCACGGCCTTCCGCACGACCGGCGTGCTCGGCAAGGCGGTCGAGCGTGGTCTGGTGGAGATCGACGTCCACGACCTCCGCTCGTGGGCCGAGAACAAGTGGGGACAGGTCGACGACGAGCCGTACGGCGGCGGTGCCGGCATGGTCCTCCAGGCGCCGCCGGTGCTGCGCGCCGTCCGTGCCCTGCAGGCGGCATCGCCTGCCGCGAGCCTGCTCGTGCTGCTGACCCCGAGCGGGACGCCGTTCAGCCAGGCGATGGCCGAGGAGCTGGCGTCGCAGCAGCGTTTGATCGTGCTCTGCGGCCGCTACGAGGGCTTCGACGAGCGGATCGTCGACATTCTCCGTCCGCGCGAGATCTCGCTCGGCGACTTCATCCTCGGCGGCGGCGAGGTCGCGGCGATGGCCGTCATCGAGGCCGTGGCCCGGCTGCTCCCCGGGGTCGTGGGCGACCCGGCGTCGGTGGTCGACGACTCGTTCTCGCGGGGCCTGCTCGACCACCCCTGCTACACCCGGCCGCCGGCCGTGGAAGGACACCCGGTGCCTGAGGTGTTACGCTCCGGGAACCACGAGGCGGTGCGGAGGTGGCGCCTCGAGCGGGCAGTCGAGGCGACCTTGCGCCGGCGCCCCGATCTGGTCAGCGAGCACTGGGAAGGGTATTCGGACGAGATCCGCGAGCTCATCCGGCGGCTGCGGCGATGCAGCGGCGATGGTGAACCGCCAGCCAGTTGAGCAGGGCGAGTCGACGAAGAGAGGCCGAGACGGATGATCACGCGATCGATGGCGTCAGGTGTGGTGCTGATGGCTCTCCTCGCCGCGCTGGCGGGGGTCCAGGCAGCCGGGCCGGATCCGGTGTTCGGCGTGCGATTGCTGGTGGATCGGGCCCCGCTGGTGGCCGGCGAGCCGGCACGCCTCGCGGTGGAGCTCACCGTCGACCGCGGCTGGCACGTCAACTCCGACCAACCCGGCGACGAGTTCTCGATGCCGACCACGGTCGAGTGGCGGTTGCCCGAAGGGTGGTCGGTGGACGCGGTTGAGTACCCGGCTGGCCGCAAGCTCTCCTTCGCCTTCGCCGAGACGCCGATCGAGGTCTGGGAGGAGAAGGTGGTGATCGTGGCCGCGGTCAAGGTGCCGGCCGCTGCGGCTGGCCGCGCCGAGCTCGCCGTCACCCTCACCGCCCAGGCCTGCAACGACACCCAGTGCCTGCCCCCGGCGCCGGTCAAGGCCGCGGTCGCCGTCGACGTCGCGCCGGCCGGCAGCGCGTCGACGCCGGCCAACAGCGAGCTGTTCCCGCAGCGAGCGGCCGCCGCCGAGGTTTCGGAGGACGCCGCCGGCGGGTTCGCCGGGACCTCGCTGCCGCTGTTGATCCTGACCGTGTTCGTCGCCGGTCTCGCCCTCAACCTGACGCCGTGCGTGTACCCGCTGATCCCGATCACCGTCGGCTTCTTCTCGCAGCAGTCCGCCAATCGTTCCGGAGGCACCCTGGGACTCGCGGTGATGTATGTCCTCGGAATGTCCGTGACCTACTCGGCTCTCGGTGTCGCCGCCGCGCTCACCGGGGCGCTGTTCGGCTCCGCGATGCAGAACCCGATCGTGGTCGCCGTCATCGTCGCGGTCATGCTCGCCCTGGCCGCGTCGATGTTCGGGCTCTGGGAGCTGCGGGTGCCCGGTTGGGCGATGCGTGCGGCCGGCGGCCGCCGCGGCGGCTTCGGCGCCTTCCTGATGGGCCTCGTGGTCGGCTTCGTGGCCGCCCCGTGCATCGGCCCGTTCGTGCTCGGGCTGCTGACCTATGTCGGTCACAAGGGCAGCGTGCTGCTCGGCTTCGTCCTCTTCTTCACCCTCGCGATGGGGCTTGGCCTGCCCTACCTGCTGCTCGGCACCTTCACCGGCACGCTCAACAAGCTGCCCGCCTCCGGCGCCTGGATGGTCGGCATCCGCAAGGTCTTCGGCGTACTGCTGGTGGCGCTCGCAGTCTATTTCGCGCGCGCCTTCCTGCCCGGCGCGGCCGGCGCCATTGCGATGGCCGTGGTCCTGATCATGGGCGGGCTCTACCTGCTCGTCGTCGACCGCACCGGCCACCAGCAGCCGGTCATCGATCGCGTGATGCGCCTGGTGTCGCTCGGCCTCGTGATCGCTGGGCTGCTCTACCTGCCGCGCGGGGAGAGCTCGGCCACGGCGCACCTGGAGTGGCAGCCGTATGACGAGGCGCGCGCCTCCGCTGCGATCGCCTCGGGGCAGCCGGTCATCATCGACTTCTACGCCGACTGGTGCGCGCCCTGCCGCGAGCTCGACGAGCTGACCTTCGCCGACCCGCGAGTTGCCGAGCTGCTGGCGGGCTACGCGCGGTTCAAGGTCGACCAGACCCGCTCCACCGATGTCGGCGACGACGCGGCGATGCGCTTCGAGGTGATGGGAATGCCGACGGTCATCGGCTTTCGGGACGGCACGGAGCAGTTCCGGATCACCGGCTTCGAGCCGCCGGACCGCTTCCTCGCCCGGCTGCAGTAGGAGCGTGTGGGCATAGGCCCCTGGACGCGCTCCTGACGTGGTCACTGTTGTTGGCCTCTGCCCACACGCTCCTCGGGATGCGCTGCGCGCATCCAGAAGGAGTTCGTGCCGCAGTGGCCGTCCTCCAGCACTTCCACTCCACCACGACCGCTCGGAAAGCCAGTGCGGTACGACCTCCAAGCGGGCGGCCGCGACCCCTTCCCAGGTTAGCTTTCGATGACGTCGCCGCCGGAGATCACCCGCTCGCCGGGCCCTTGCCCGAGCCGCAGGAACCCCTCGTCGGTCAGCCCGACGAAGGTGCCGGTCTCGATCGCGCCGGAGGCGGTGCGCACCGAAATCGGGTCTCCGGGACGGTGGACCAGGCGGCGCCGCCACCGCTCGAGGGCGGGCGCTGGGTCGGCGATGGCCTCGGCCAGTCTGCGCACGAAGCCGACCGCGACGCCGGTCCTTGCCGGAGCGGCCGCGTCCGCACCGATCACCTCGGCGAGCGAGATCGGCGGCCGGCTTGCGCCCTCGACGGGCGCGGTGATCGGAACCACGTTGACGCCGAGGCTGACGGTGACCCGCGTGGTCGGGCCGCGCCGGCAATGCACGAGGATGCCGGCGAGCTTGCGGTCATCGACCAGGAGGTCGTTCGGCCACTTGATGCCGGCCTCGTCGACACCCGCGTCGGCGAGGGCGAGCCAGGCCGCCGCTGCCGCCAGCATCGGCAGCCGGGCGATAAGGTGGTCGGGGACGGCAGACGACAGCCAGCTCAGGTACAGCCCGCCCGGTGGTGACTCCCAGCGCCGGCCGCCGCGACCGACGCCGATGCGCTGCGCCTCGGCGATCACGACGGTCGGGCGCAGGACGAGGCCCTCGACGTCGACCTGATCGATCAGGCGCAGCGCCACCAGGTGCGTCGAGTCGATGGCGTCGAACAGCACCAGATTGTCGACCAGGGGGTCGAGCGACCGGGCCAGCTCGGCGGCGACGGCGTTCACCTGGGTCGAGCCCCCTCGGCGGACGTCGCCGGCCAGCTGCCGGCCGTCGCGCCGGTGAACGGAGGCCATCCGGGAGCCTGTCGATCCGCTCGTCTGGTTGCGGGACCCGTCATCGCCGGCGCGCTAGTTTTCGGTCTCGAACTCGGCCTCGAGCTGGCGGATGCGCTCGCGCACCATGATCTCGGCGACGTCGGGAATGACCTCCCAGGCTATCTGCTCGATCGTCGAGTGGGCGAGCTCGAGCAAGCGGCGCGCGATCCGATCGACGTCCTCGTCGGACAGCCCGGCGGAGGCGACCGACGCCGGGGCAGCAACCGCGTCAGCCGGTGCGGCGACCGGCCCCGTGATTGGCGGCAGGGGCGCGGTGTCGGCATCGGTGATGAACGGTGAGCCGGCGCCCACCGTTGCCGCGGCGGCTGCCAGGTCGAGCTCGTTGACGGCGGGCGCGCCCACCGGACCGACAGCCGGGCTGGCCTCGATCTCCGGGGTGAGGTCGCCGCCGAGGGCGAGCGGATCGACGAAGGGGGCGCGGACCGGGGCCTCGACCACGACCCTCTCCTCGACCGGGACGGGCGACGCAGGGCGCTCGGCTGACCGGAAGACGGCCCCCGCGACGTCCGACTCGTCGAGCTCCTGGACCACGTCGCCGAAAGGCTCCTCGCCCGCCACGAACGCGTCGGCGAAGGTGCTGTCCCCGGGCGCCTCCGCGGACTCCTCGCCGAGGTCGGAGAAGGGATCGATGTCACTGCCGCCGATTTCGAAGTCGAGGCCCTCCCGCGGCGGTTCGACCGTGACGGCGGCCCGCTCCCGGGCTGCGACCTCGAACTCTTCAAACCCGGCCTCCGTGAAATCGAGGCCCTCTCCGAACTCCGCGGCCGCAAAGGCGGCGTTGCCGGCGGCCGGGGCGGTCCGAACGTCAGCCGGCTGCGACGGCCGCGGCGTGAAGGCGTCGCCACCCGCGGCGCCGAACGCGATCGGACCGGTCTCTGCGTCTCGTGGCCGCAGCTCGGCGACGGCAGCGGCCGGCGGCGCGTCCTGGCTGCGCGCCAGGCGCTCGACCGTGTCGATCAGCTTGCGGGCCTCGAACGGCTTGGCGAGGATCTCCGAGCACCCGACCGCCAGGGCGCGGTCGCGGTCGAGAGGCTCGAAGGTGCCGGAGAGCAGGATCACCGGGATGTGCAGGGTGTCGGGGCTCGACTTGATGTCCTGGCAGACGTCGTAGCCGTCGCGGCCGGGCATCAGGATGTCGCAGATGACGACCGTGGGCCGAACGTCCGCGATCTTCGCGAGGAGCTCATCGCCGCTCGACACCGCCACGACGGTGTACGGCGTGTCGGCAAAGGTCAGCTCCACGACCTTCTGGATGGTCAGGCTGTCGTCGGCGAGCAGGATGGTATGTGTCATGGGGTCTCCCGATCGCCCGGCGTCCTCCGGGAGGCGCTCCCCACCTGATCCGTCAGGGCACCGCGGCTGACCCGATTATAGCCCGGGCGGTTGCCGGCCACCGTGATCGCGACGCACGAAAGGCGCGCCACAGCAGTAGCCGGGTGTGCGGCCGCCGCCGCGCTCGATCGCGTCGAGGCAGGCCTCCAGCTCGGCGAGCACCGCCTCCGACAGCACCGGGTCGGCGAAGGCGACGACCGCGCCGTCGCCGGCTCGCAGGACCGTCACCGAGGGCACGTCAGGCCCCGCTCGTGCGGAGGAAGTCGAGCGCGCGTAGCGGCCGGTCGGCCTCGCGCCGGACCCGGCGGTCGAGCCACCGCACGAGCTCGGCGGACGGCCGCCTCGGCAGCTCGGACGGAGCCAGGGTCCGGCTGGCGACCAGGAACTCGAGGTCGTCCGCGACCTCGGAGCAGTCCTCGAGCGACGGCATCAGCCCGCTCAGGGTGAGGATCCAGAGCTGGCAGTAGGCGACCACGGTGGCGGGGGCGGTACCGCCGATCAACGCGTTCAGGGCTGCGACGCCGAGCCGGAACGGGCGCGGAGCAGGCTCCCCCTGCGGGCAGAAGGTGGTCAGCAGCTCGGCGACGACCGCGGCGGCCGTCGATCGCTCGAGGTCGCCGGCGAGCGGGAACGACGAAACCTTGAGCTCGACCTGCCGCACCGTCGCGAGCTCGGCCCGGCGCCCCTGGAAGGCGACGACGTGGATCAGCGACAGCAGCTGGGTGGCGGCGGCCTGCGGGTGCTTGCCGCCCCGCGCGCCGCGCAGGACGGCGCGCACGACGCCTGCGGCCGGCATCAGCAGCGACAGGATGAGGTGGAGCTCGCCATAGGGCAGCGAGTCGAGCACCAGGGCGTCGTCATCGAGGAGAGCCACGGCTCCATGGTAGCCGGGGCCGGGCCCGGCGTCGCCGGCTCAGCGATCGGAGCCCAGCTCGGTGCGGACCTGGCGCGCGTAGTACTGGAGCTCGGGGTCGTCGCCGGCCACCTGGAGGGCGAGCGACAGCCAGTGCACGGCGCCGGCGTCGTTGCCGGCGCTGCGCTCGAGCAGCGAGAACAGCAGCAGCCGCTTGCCGGCCACCAGGCTGCGCACCGGCTCCGCCAGAGACGGGGGCAGGCCGTGGATCCTCCCGAGCGGCGATCGGTAGCCGTCGACGAGGAGCCTCGCGTTCGCCGCCCACAGGCCGTCGCGGTACGCGGCCGGCGCGAGGAACTCGAGCCGGGGGTGGAGGTCGGTGGACGGCTTGCCGAGGGACAGCCGCCGGCAGGCACCGGGGTCGAGCTGGAGCAGGGCGGCGATCTGGGCCGGCGTCGCCAGTGCCGAGGCCGCGAGATCGTCCGGCCACCCGTGCGCCTCGAGCACCGTCTGCCAGCGGTTCCAGTCGAGGTCGAGCGGCCGGTCGCTGCCGACCAGCATCGCGTGGCCGAGGCCGAACAGCACCCAGGTCTCCGCGAAGGCGGCCTGGAAGGTGGCGATCGCGCGCCGGAACTCCGTGGTCGGCATGCGGTGCAGGGGGAGGTACTGGCAGGCGACGCCCCCCGGCCGCAGCCGGCTGCGGCACAGGTTGAAGAAGTCCAGCGAGTAGAGGGGCGCCGACCCGAACAGCGGATGGACGGGGTCGCAGGTGATGACGTCGTAGGGCGCCCCGCCGAGCAGCAGGTGGTTGCGGCCGTCATTGGCGGCGACGCGCACCCGGGGATCCCGGAGCACGTCATGGTTGAGCGGCTCGAAGAAGCTCGCCGCCTCGATCACCTCGGGCACGATCTCCGCCACCTCGATGCTCTCCACGCCCGGCACCGCCGCGATCGTCGCGGTGGTCACGCCGGCGCCGTAGCCGATGACCAGCACCCGCTCGGGCTGCGGGTGGAGCAGGGCGGGCACCAGGCCGAGCATCCGCACCACCTTGAGGGCGTCGTAGGTCGAGCCGATCACCGCGTTGTTGTCCACATACATCGAGCGCACACCGGTTGCCTGGTCCTCGGTGACGACGACCGTGCCCGAGGGCGACTCCCGGTAGGCGAGGATCTGGGTGTCAGGATGGCCGGCCAGCGACGGTAGCGACACTGCGGCGAAGCGCGGAGCGGCGAGCGCGCCGATCGCGAGCAGACCGGCGGCGACCGCGGCCCCGAGCGCGAGCGATCGCTGGCGCCCACTGGCGGCCGCTGCTGCGAGCCCCGCGTGGCAGGCGGCCAGCAGCACCAGGCAGCGGCCGAAACCGAGGGCGGGCAGCGCCAGAAAGCCGGCACCGGCGGCGCCGAGCGCGGCGCCGATCGAGTTGACGACCCCCATCGCGCCGAGGCGGCGGCCGCCGTCCTCGACCCGCGGTGTCGCGGCGGCCAGCAGCAGCGGCCACGCCGCGCCGAGCAACACTGCGACTGGGAGGATCACGCTGCCGCCGAGGACGAGCGGTGGGACCAGGACCCTCGCCCAGCCCGTGTCCGGCCGGAGCAGCCGCGCGGCAAGCGCGATCCGGTCGATGAGCAGCGCCTGGGCGACGAGCAGCAGCGACGCCGCAGCCTGGAGTCTGGCCCACCAGGCGAGGGGCTGGCCGCCGCGGGCGAGTAGCCGACCCGACGCGGCCGCGCCGGCGGCGAGGCCGGCCAGGGTCACCGCGAGCAGCAGGGTCAGGGTGGCGGTCGAGTTGGCCATGACCATGAGCAGCGCTCGGTGCCAGACCGTCTCGGCGGCCAGCACCAGGCCGCCGGAGACGGCGGCAGCGGCGAGCAGTGCGATCGCGCGCCGGTCGAACTCGAGCGGCGGCACCGGCTCCGCCGCCCTGCGGTCCGGGCGACCGTTGAGGGCTCGCTGGGCGGCCAGCGCGGCGAGGGCGGCGCCCAGGCTGGCCGCGGCCGCAACCGCCGCGCCGCCGGGAACGCCGGCCACAGGCAGGACCAGCAACCCGGTCGCGATCACCCCGGCGACGCCGCCGAGGGTCGCCCCGGCGACCAGGCGCGAGATGCCGTGGTGGAGCTCGGGGACGGTGCGGCCGGCAGCTCGAGCGAGCAGAGGGAAGCCGGCGCCCATCAGCGTGGTCGGCAGCACGAGCACCGCCACGCCGGTGAGCAGGCGGCCGATCAGGAAAGCCGGCCTTGTGGCATTGCCGGCCTCGGGCAGGATCGCCGCGGCCAGCGCCGGCAGCCGAAGCAGGCCGAGCGACCACAGCGGTCCGGCGACGGCCAGGGCGAGCTCGATCCGGGCCGCCACCCCAGCCGGCGCGGCCACTCGGTCGGCGAGCCGGCCGCCGAGGAAGCTCCCGATGCCGAGCCCGAGCATGAAGGCGGCGAGCACGGCCGCCACGGCGTACTGGGAGGAGCCGAAGGCGAGTGCGAGCTCACGGCCCCAGAGCAGCTCGAGCGTGAGCGCCGCGACGCCGGACAGCGCTGCACACAGAATGAGCAACGCGAGGGCCGGGTCGCGACGCGGGCGGAGCACGGCGGCGAGTATAACGTCAGCGCCAGCGCAAGTCGTTGAGACAGTGTCTAAGTTGTTGATTTGACAAGACCTCGCAACGTGACATGATGCGCGGTGGACGGCGGATCGCTCGATCCGCCGGATTCCGAGGAGGGGCTCGATGGGACGCACACTCGTCATTGCGGTTGTCTGTCTGCTCGTCGTCGGCGCGGTCGGCGCGGCGGAGCCACGCTGGATCGCCTTTTCCGACGACGGGACCGAGGCCAGGATCGAGGTCCTGAGCTCGACCGCGAACGCAGTCGAGTTCACGGTGGAGCTGCCCGGGATCGCGCTTTCCAGCGCGGCCACCGAGGGCGGCCAGTTCGTCCGGGTCGAGGTGCCGGGCCTCGGCCGGATCGGCGCCCTTGGCGAGCCGGCACTGCCGGCGCTGCGCCGCTTCATCGAGATTCCGGACGGCGCCCAGGTCGAGGTCGCAATACAGGTCCTCGACCAACGCGTCATCGACCTCGCGAGCGAGGGCCTGGCGGCGCCGGTCGAGCCGGTGCAGCTGCCGCGGCCGAAGTGCGACTGCGAGGAGGCGCGCAACTGGCGCTTCTCCTACAAGCCGGAGGCCTATCGGGGAACGATCGCGCACCCGGCGGAGCTGACCGGCCCCTTCACCTTCCGCGACCACCGCATGATGCTGCTCACGCTCGCGCCGGTGAGGTACAACACCGACCGCGGCACGCTCGCGGTGACGAGCCGCGCCCAGGTCTCGGTCCGTTTCTCCGGCGGCGACCTCGCCGCCACCGTGGCCCGCAAGGAGCGGCTTGCGAGCCTCCACTTCGACGCCTTCCTCGGCTCGGCGGCCGTCAACCTCAACCTCGGCCTGGAAGCGGCGAACTGGGCCTACCCGGACGACGCGCCGGTCGAGTTCCTGATCATCACGCCGCCGCAGTTCACAGCCGCGCTCGCGCCGTTCGTGGACTGGAAGACGTCCTGCGGCTACCACGTCTCGATCGCCACCACCGACGTGACCGGCACCACGACCACCGCGATCAAGAGCTACATCACCGGCCTCTACAACGGCGCGACGCCGCCGGTCTACATCCTGATGATCGGCGACTCGCCGACGCCGCTCGTGACCTACACCAACACCGGAGGAGGCTACGGCGGCACCGACCTGCCGTACGTGCAGATGGACAGCGACCTCTACGCGGACATGATCATCGCCCGCTGGCCGGTAGACGACGTCAACGAGCTGGTCGCCATGCGGGACAAGATCCTGGTCTACGAGCAGCCCACGGCCGGCACCTCGGCCTACCTCAACCGCGCCCTGTTCATGGAGGGCTACGACTACGCCGGCATGGGCATGACGACCCACGAGGACGTGATCGCCGAGCTGATGGCCCCGCCCCCCAACTCCGCCGCGACCACGCTGTGGCTGGAAAACCAGAACCACACGGTGGCGGACCTGATCGCGTACCTCAACACCGGCGGCGCCTGGGCGGTCTACTCGGCCCACTCCGGCACCAGCGGCTGGTCCGGCCCGCCGCCGCTCGCCACGGGTGACTTCGCGAGCTTCACCAACCTCGACATGTACCCGCTCGGCTTCGGCCACTCCTGCTCGTCGAACGAGTGGAACAACGTTGCCGACGTCTTCGGCGAGGCCGCCGTCACCACCGCGAACAAGGGCTTCGTCTCCTACTGGGGCGGCTCCAACTCCACCTACTGGGACGGCGACGACTACCTCGAGCGCGGCTTCTTCGACTCGATGTTCGACATCGACATGACCGGCAACCAGATCCCGCTCGACCGCCAGTACTCCCAGGGCGCGGCCTGCTACGCCGGCCTGACCGAGGTCACGCTGCGGGGCGGCGACGAGCAGTACTACTGGTACCTGTACAACCTGAACGGCGACCCGACGCTCGACCCCTTCACCCGCCAGCCGGTCGCGCTCGACATCGACGCGCCGAGCGTGATCCCGCCGGTCGCGAGCACCGACTTCGAGGTCACGGTATCCGACAGTGTGATCGGGCCGGTGCCGCTGGCCCTGGTCGGCGTCAGCCAGAACGGGGTCCTGCTCGGCGCCGGGATGACCGACGCCACCGGCACGGCGGTCTTCCCGATCGAGGCGCCGACGGCCGGCTCGGACGTGACGGTTCGGGTGACCGCGCACAACCACCTGCCGACCGACGTCTCCGTGATCGTGGCCGCGGGCTCGGACGGGTCGTGATCGTCTCAACGGCTCGGTCTACCGCTGTGACTCCACGGTCACCATCGATGTCTTCGACGAGGACCTCGCGGGCCACGGCACCCAGTCGGTGACCCTGTCGGCGTCGCCCTCCGGGGGCAGCACCGCGGTCATCCTGGCCGAGGTCGGGGGCTCGGTCGTCCGCTTCTCCGGCACGGCCGTTCTGGGCTCTGACCTGGTGGTTGCGCACGGCGACACCCTGACCGCCAGCTACTACGACCAGAACACCGGCGGCGGCTCGGGCGCGACCAAGACCGACACCGCGTTGCTGGACTGCGTCGGGCCGGCGATCTCCGGGGTGCAGCTCGAGGCAACGGACGCGGCGCTGATCGTGCACTTCACGACTGACGAGCCGGGGACGACGGTTGTGCGCTACGGGACGACGCGGCCGCCGCAGCTGGTGGTGTCGGACACGGCGCTCGCGACCTCGCACGAGATCACGATCGACGGCGTGGATCCGTGCACGGACTACTGGGTCGCCGTCGAGTCGGCGGACGCTTTGGGCAACGTCGGGGTGGACACCAACGGTGGGGCGTACTACTGGGTGCAGACGATGGGCTGGCAGGTGTTCCTGTCGGAGCCTTTCGATGCCGATCCGGGCTGGACGATCGACAACGGCGGCAACGCCCACGGCTGGGCGTTCGGCCAGCCGACCGGGGGCGGCGGGCAGTACGGATCGCCCGATCCGACGTCGGGGTTCACCGGGAACAACGTCTACGGTGTGAACCTGCAGGGGGACTACGACAACAGCCTGGCGACGGACCAGCTGAAGGTGACCGCGCCGTCGTTGGATTTGAGCGAGGCGACGTCGGTGGTGCTGCGGTACCGGCGGTGGTTGGGGGTGGAGAGCCCGTCGTACGACCATGCGCGGGTCCAGGTGTCGGTGGACGGCGGCGGATGGGTGACGGTGTGGGAGAACGCGGACACGATGGACGGCGGGTCGTGGGAGGAGGAGGTGGTGGACCTGACCGCGCAGGCGGCCGGGCACGCCGACGTCCGGATCCGGTGGACGTTGGGGGCGACGGACTCGTCGTGGCAGTTCGCGGGCTGGAACCTGGACGACGTGGTGATCGAGGGGGCGTTCCCCTGCGGCGGGTCGTCGATGCTCTTCCAGGACGGCTTCGAGTCGGGGGACTGCTCGATGTGGAGCGCCGAGGTGCCGTAGCCGGCGCCGGCATCACATACTGAAACGATCGGGCGGGTCCTCGCGGGCCCGCCTTTTTGTTGCCCGCTTCCGCTCTTGTCCCGGCGAAGCGAAACGCGAAGCCGGATCCGCTTCCGATCCTCCTTCCGGGTCATCCTGAGCGAGCCGCCCGCCAGGGCTCCGAGTCGAATGGGCGCCGCTCGCTCAGGGCAGGCTCCCCCCGGCGCGGAAGCGTGTCGAGGATCCGGACACCTTGCACGACCCGCTTTGTTATACTTGCCGCGAGCATGGGCATTCCGCTCAGAGAGGCTGACGGGGCTCGTGAGAAACCTGCAACCAAAGGAGGTTGGACATTCGGAAGTACGCATTTCGTGACGACCCAGATGCGCCGCAGGTGCGCATCAATGAACGGATTCGACTCTCTCCAGTTCGTCTCATCGACGACGAAGGCAACCAGGTTGGCGTTGTCTCGGTCGACGAGGCGCTCCAGCGCGCACGCGAGAAGGGCCTCGATCTGGTCGAGGTGGCCGCGAACTCGCGGCCGATCGTGTGCAAGATCATGGACTACGGGCGCTTTCGCTACGAGCAGGAGAAAAAGGCGCGCGAGGCCAAGAAGACGCAGCACCAGGTTGACCTCAAAGAGGTCAAGTACCGGCCCAACATCAACATCCACGACTTCGAGACCAAGACGCGCAGGGCTCGGGAGTTTCTCGAGCAGGGCAAGCACGTCAAGGTGACCATCATGTTCCGGATGCGCGAGATGCGGCGTCCGGAGAACGGCTACGAGCTCCTCCGCCGGGTCTACGAAAGCCTGAAGGACTCCGCCAAGATGGAACGTGAGCCCTCGAAGGAGCTGGAGGGTCGGGACCTGACGATGGTGCTGCGGCCGCTGAAGAAGTAGGCACCTCGGACCGCTCCGGACGCGGCGCCCAACCCGTCAGTCCTTTCCCCGGGGCTCGAGGTTCGCGCGGACGACGGCCAGGCTGTGCCGAAACTGCCCGTAGGGGATCCGGCGCAGAGCGCTGCCCTGCCGCCAGCGGCGGAAACCCTCCTCGTCGAGGGCCTCCAGGTCGGCCAGCGCCGGGCGCAGGCGTTGCGGCGCCGGGGCGAACTCGGCGTGGAGATCGGCCGGCGCCTTGCGGGTCCAGGGACAGACCTCCTGGCAGATGTCGCAGCCGGCGACCATCGACCCCACGGCGGAGCGCAGCTCCTCCTGCACCGGCCCACGGTGCTCGATCGTCAAGTAGGCGATGCAGCGCCGCGCGTCGAGCCCCCGCGGCTCGGAAAAGGCGCCGGTGGGGCAGGCGTCGAGGCATGCCGTGCAGCGGCCGCAGTGGTCGCTTTCCGGGGCGTCCGGCATGAGCTCGACGGTGGTCATCAGCACGCCGAGGAACAGCTCCGAGCCGAGCCGGCGGTTGAGGAGGCTGGTGTTCTTGCCGATCCACCCCAGCCCGGCGCGCGCCGCCCACTCGCGCTCGAGCACCGGCGCGGTGTCGACGCAGACCTTCCAGCCGGCCTCCGGATGCTCCGCCTGAAGCCACCTGCCGAGCCGGACCAGCCGGCTTCGGAGCACGGTGTGGTAGTCGCGGCCCCACGCGTACCGCGAGACCCAGACCCGGCCATCGCAGGCCCCGACGGCGGTGAGGGAAGCCTCATGGCTGGTTCGGTAGCTCATGGCCACCGCAATCACCGATTGGCAGCCGGGCAGGAGGTGGCGAGGATCGCTCCGCAGCTCGGCGCTGCGCTCCATCCAGGCCATCCCGCCGTGGCGGCCGGCGGCGAGCCAGCGCCGCAGCGCGGGCGCGGTGCGGGCTGCACCGGCGGAGGCGACGCCGACCAGGTCGAAGCCCTCGGCGAGAGCGCGTTTCTTCAGTCGATCTGTGAGTTGGTCCACCGAGCGAGTATGGCAGCCCCCACCCGGCCAGGGGACAGGGGATGGGGGTTAGGGGGTAGGCCCCCGCCCGCATCCGATCGTGCGCAATTGGGCCGGCACGGGTGCTGCGCTACAGTTGACCCATGACACGACGAGTCGCCGCCATCGCCTGCGCCGGTCTCCTGCTCGGCTCGACGGCCCCCGCCAAGGATCCGCCCCCGCCGCCGGGTGCGCTTGCGGCGTCGGTTGGGGACACCGTCGTGCTCATCGACCCGGCCAGCGAGCGGGTTGCGGCGTTCGAGACCGGACCCGTGGGCTGGCTGTTCGAGGCTCCCGGCGGTGCGCTGTTCGCCCCGGACCTGGTCAACGGCCGCACCACCGTGATCGACCTCAGGACGGGCCAGGTCGCGGACCGCTTCGACGGCGTGACCATGCCGCACTTCGCGCCGACCGGCGATCGTTACGTCGTGGTGGCCGACGACGTGCTGCTGGTCAGCTACCCGGAGCGGGCGATCCTCTCCCGGATGGCCGCCCGGATCCGCTACCCGTGGCAGGTGGAGATGGTGTCCGACACCGTCCTGCTGGTGCTCGAGCGCGGCCCCGACGGCAACGGCGTCGCGACGCTGCACGCGGTCGACCTGGCGACGCGGCAGGTCGTGTTCCGGCGCGAGCTGGCCGGCGACGTGCGGCGGTTCGCGCTGTCGCGAGCGCTCGGGCTGCTCGCGTTCGCCGACGCGTCGTCGGGAACGGTCGAGCTGGTGCTGCCGGCGACCCTGACGCCGGTCGGGTCGCTGGAGATGGGGGGCGGGATCCGCGACGTCGCCTTCCTCGACTCGCAGGGCGAGTTGGCCGCGGTCGCCGCGGCCGCTGACGGAACGAGCGGCGAGCTCAAGGTCTGGAAGCTGAAGCCGACCGAAGGGGGGCTCAAGGTCAAGAAGGAGCGCGCGCTGCCGTTGCCGGGCACCCCGGTCCGGCTTGCGGTCGCGCCCGGCGAGCGTCAGCTGGCGGTCGCTCTCGAACCGGGCAGCATCCTGGTGGTGGACGTCGACGAGCTGGTCGTCGCGAGGACCCTCGAGCTCGCCTCGCCGCCGCGCGACCTGGTCTGGTGCGACCCGGCGCGCCCTGGGCCGGTGCTGCCCGACTGGTCCGACGACGATCCTCCGGAGCTGCGCCTCGGTCCGAGGTGACCAGGAGCGCGCAGGGTAGAGACCCCTCGGCGCACGCGGGTCGTAGGCCTCGGGGGGTGCGTGAGGCGTCGCCGTCGCTGGCTGGCCTCCGCCCCACGCGCGCCGAGAAGGATGCGCTGCGCGCATCCTGACGAGCTGAAGCGGCTTCTCATGATTCATGATGCTGCCGCTGCTGATGTACACGCACTGCTGCGGGATCTACTCGTCGCGCAAGATCGCCTTGCGGAGTACGGATGAGGGTGACCAGCAGCGGATGACGGCTGAGTCAGGGCGTCCCCGGAGCTCCTCCGCCGGGCGAGTCAGGCCCTCCTCCGCCCCTCTTCGACCGGGGGCGGCGGCGCCGGCTGCGTGCCGACCGCTCCGGTGTCTTGGAGACCGGCGCCGCGATGGCGTCGTCGCCTCCCGGGTGCTTGGCGGCCCGTTGTGGCGCTCGCGGGCGGACCAGCTGCCGCTCCTCCGGCGCCCCCGCGTGGCGGTACAGGCTGTCATCGGCGAAGGCGACCGGGATCTGGTAGCCGATGTACTTGTGGATGGCGTCGAGGGAGTACACGTAGTCCTCGCACGCCAGGCTGATCGCCGTGCCCTCGGCGCCGACCCTGGCCGTGCGGCCGATCCGGTGGACGTAGTCCTCGGCGTCCTGCGGCAGGTCGTAGTTGATGACGTGGCTGACGCCCTCGATGTGCAGGCCCCGGCTCGCAACGTCGGTCGCGACCAGAATCGGCAACGTGCCGTCGCGGAAGTCGTCGAGCACGCGCAGCCGCTTGGTCTGCATGACGTTGCCGGTGAGCGCGCGGGCGGTGTGTCCGTGGCGGTGCAGGTCCTCGACCAGGCGCCGCGCGCCGTGCCGGGTGTTGACGAAGATCATGGTGCGGGTGCCGCCCTCCCGCTCCAGGACGCCGAGCAGCAGCGCCATCTTCTCCCGGGACGCGACGTGGTACAGCTCCTGCCGGATGGTCTCCGGCGTCAGCTGCTCAGGGTGGATGATGATCTCGGTGGGGTCGTTCATCTGCCGCCACCCGAGGGCCATCACGCGCGATGACAGCGTCGCCGTGAACATCAGCGACTGGCGCCCCTTCGGGGCGGGGAGGTGCCGGAGGATCCAGCGCAGGTCCTCCGCGAACCCCATGTCGAACAGCCGGTCGCACTCGTCGATCACCACCACCTCGGTGTTGCGCAGCGAGTAGGCGTTCTGCTGGTGGTAGTCGATCAGCCGCCCCGGCGTGCCGATGAGCACATCGGTCCCGGCCGCCAGCACGTCGCGCTGCTTGCGGTAGTCGAGGCCTCCGAACACGACGTGGATCTTGAGGCCGCAGTGGCAACCCAGCTGGGCCGCGTCGCGGGAGATCTGCACGGCGAGCTCGCGGGTCGGCGCCACGATCAGGGCCCGCGGCACCTCGGGCGGGCTCTGCCGGGGGTGGGCGAGGAGGTGCGAGAAGATCGTCAGCAGGTAGGCGGCGGTCTTGCCCGAGCCGGTTTGGGCCTGGGCCACGACGTCGCGGCCGGCCAGCGACAGCGGCAGCACCGCGGCCTGGACCTGGGTGAGTTGGACGAAGCCGAGCTCCGCGATGGCCTGCCGCAGCGGCGGCGCGAGGTCGATGTCGTCGAACACGACGTTCGAGAAGAGAGTTCCTGGGGCCTCGTCGACCTGCGGCATCGGGCGGAGATTGTAGCACCGCCGCGATCGGGGCCGTCAACGCCCGAGAATCGCCGGTGGGCTTCCGATGTTTTACACTCGGCGTGCCGATCCGCGGGGCCCGGCGCCTAGGCGGGGCCTTTGGGCGGATCGCGACACGAACGGAACAGCATGCATCGAACTCAAACGGCATTCATGATTGTTGCGCTGGCCCTCTGGCCCGCTGCGGGTGCGCTCGCGCAGGACGCCCCCTCCGCGCCGCCGCATCCGGGTCTCGAGGCCTTCCTCGACGCCAAGATCCTGGAGTCGGGCGGCCTCTACCGGGAGGCGGTGGGGGCCTACGAGCGGGCGCTCGCGGCCGACCCCGAGGTGGTGGAGATCCGGATTCGCTTCGCGTCGCTGCTGGTCGACCTCGGAATGACCGACCGTGCGGTGGAGGTGCTGGGGTCGGTCGAGGACCTCGACTGGTACGGGAGGAGGGTCCTCGGCCTGGCGCTCGCGCAGAGCTCGGTGAGGGACTCGACGCTGCTCCCGCGGGCGGAGACGACGCTGCGATCGGCGCTGACCGAGCGCGAAGACGACCCCAACCTGCAGCTCGCGCTGGCCCAGGTGCTCCACCGCCAGGGCCGCACCGCGGAGGCGGAGGAGATCGTGGCGAGGCTGCGCAGGAACCGCGGCGGCAGCCCGCAGCTCGCCGCCTTCCATGCCGGCCTGCTCCGCCAGCTTGGCCGCCCGGAAGATGCGGTCGGGGTCTACGCCGAGTGCGCCACCGCCGAGTTCACCGGCGGCGTCGACTGCCGCGAGAATCTGGTCCAGCTGCTCGTCGATCTCGGCCGTCCGGGTGAGGCCGGCGAGGCGATGCTCACCTGGCTCACCGACCGCGACCTCGACCAGCTGCTGCGGGCCGCGTCCCTGCTCTATGAAGGGGGGCGTCCGGCCGAGGCCCTGCAGGCGGTGCAGCGAGTGCTGCGTGCCGCCCCGGACTCGCCTCGCGCGCGCGACCTCGAGGCCTACCTGCTGGTTCAGCTCGGCCGCTGGAACGAGGCGACGGCACGCCTGCGCGAGCTCGAGCGCAAGGACCGCAACAACCTCGACGTCCTGCTCGCGCTGGCGTGGGCCACCGCCAATACCGGGAACCCGGACGAGGCCCGGCAGTGGATCGAGCGCGCGTGGGAGGTGGTCGACGAGGACGCCGCCTCGAGGCAGGCGGTGCGCGTCGCCCTCGCCGCTGCGCGTGTCGAGCTCGTGGCCGGCAGCCCCGGTAAGGCCCGCGAGTGGCTGGAACGAATCGTCGATCCCGGCGATTCGGGCAGCGAGCTGGCATTCCTGCTCGCCGAGACTTACCGCAGAGACGAGGACTGGCAGGAGGGCGTCGCGACGCTGCTGCGCCTGCAGCCGAAGCTCAGCGGCCGGCCACAGCTGGAGGCGCGCGCCTACGAGGTGGAGTTCCGCCTTCGACTGGGCGACGAGCGCGGGCGGTCGATGCTGCGGCCGCTGCTCGACTCCGACGACCCGCGCAACGTGCTGATCGGCCTCGGGGTGCTGCAGCGCGTCGAGCGCTGGAATGACGTGGCGCTCGAGGCGCAACGGGCCAGCGACCGGCTGCCGGGAGATCGCAACCTCGTGTTCGCGCGCGCCGGCGCTCTCGAACGGCTCGGCCGGTTCGACGAGGCGGAGCTGCTGTTCCTCGAGCTGCTGGCGAGCGACCCCGGGGATGACGCGACCGCCAACTACCTGGGCTACGCCTGGGCCGACCGGGGCACCCGCCTCGAGGAGGCCCTCGAGCTGATCTTGCGGGCGGTCACGGCCGATCCGGAGAACGCCGCCTACCTCGACTCCCTGGGCTGGGTCTACTACCGGCTGGGCGACCTTGGCCAGGCCGAGCACTGGCTGCGCCGGGCGGTCGAGCTTGGCGGGACTGACGGCACGGTGCTGTCCCATCTCGGCGAGGTCCTGCTGCGCAAGGGGGAGGCTGATGAGGCCCGCCTGCTGCTTGGCCAAGCGCTCGCCGCGGGGTGCGAGCACCCGGAGCACGTCCGTGAGCTGCTCGACAGCCTCGACGATGCCCGCTGACGGTCGGCGGCGGCCCGGCCGTGGTTGGCGCCGTCGACCGCTCTGGCTGGCCGCGCTCCTCGTAGTCGCCGGCGTGATGGCGGGCGCGGGGTGCCGGAGCGCGGCCGATGTGCCGCCGCTCGATGTGGCGGCCCTCGCCGACGCCCGCGAGGCGCTGTCCGCGCCGCTGTCGGGCGACCTGGCGGCCCTCTACCACCTGCGGGTTCCGTCATCGGGCGCGCTGCGGCTCGCCGTGCTGGCGGTCGGCGGGGACGGGCGGATGACGATCAGCGAGCCGTTCGGCGGCGCGCTGTCGGTGACGGCGTGGGCCGCGGGCCGACCGACGCGCGTCTACGACCTGCGCGACGGCTGCTGGCGCGGCGCCGAGGACGCCGTCGCCGGCCTCGGTGTCACGGCGATGCCGCTGCCGCAGGCGGCGCGTTTGCTCGGCGGCCGCCTGCCGGCGGTCGTCGGCGATCGCGTGGTCGAGCGGGCGGACGGGCGGCTTGAGATCACCGGCGACCAGTGGAGTGCGCTGGTCACGGTCGCTCCCGAGCCGTGGCGGGTGACGGCGGTCGCCGAGCTCACGCCGACTGGCGAGGCCGGCTGGCACGTGCTGCTGCGCGGACACAGCGGGTCGGTCCCAGGCACCGTGCGGATCGAGGGCGCCCACCGCGGCTGGGCCGAGCTCGAGTTGGTGCGGCTCGAGTGGTACGACGGCAACGTCCTTCCCGACGAGCCCCGGCTGCCGCCGTGCGGCGCTCTCGCGGACGGCCCACCGTGACCGCGACGTCGCTGGTTGGGCCCGGCCGAGGTTGACCCGGCCCGGCCTGGACGCTAAGGTAGGGCGCCTCGCCGACAGCTCGAGGAGGTCGAGAAATGAAGGTGACAGAGGTTCGCATCAGCCCGGCGAAGGGCGGCAAGGTCCGCGCGTTTGCCAGCATCGTGATCGACGACTGCTTCATCATCAACGACCTGCGGGTCGTCGAAGGCCGCGAGGGCGAGTGCTTCGTGTCGATGCCCGCCCGCAAGGCGCGCAACGGGCAGATGCGGGACATCGCCCACCCGCTGAAGAGTGAGACCCGCAAGGAGATCGAGGAACGGGTGCTCGCCGAGTACGAAAAGGCAGTTGCGGCGCTCGTGGTGCCCGTCCAGACCGACAGCGCCGCGGGCAAGCAGGACGAGCCGTCGGTCATCGATCGCCTGGCCTCGAAGCTGTTCGCCGACGACTTCTGGACCGCCGAATCGGAGGCCGCGGAGGAGGAGAAGGAGTGATCGCCGGTTCGGCGGGCGGCGCGGATTCACGGACCGTGTTGGGCTATACTGAGCGACGCTTGGGGCGTCGGCAAGCGGTAAGCCACCGGTCTTTGGAACCGGCATTCGCAGGTTCGAATCCTGCCGCCCCAGCCATGAAACGGGTAGCCAGATGTTGAAGGAAAACCAGCTCTTCATCTTCTCGGGGCGAACCAACATTCCCCTGACCGAGGCGATCTGCGGCTATTTGCAGACCGAGGTGGGGGCCCTCCGTCTCGGAAACTTCTCCGACGGCGAAATCTACTGCCAGATCGAGGACAACGTCCGCGGCGCCGACGTGTTCATCGTCCAGCCGACCGGCAATCCGCCGAATGAGTCCCTCATCGAGCTGCTGATCATGCTCGACGCGTTCCGCAGGTCTTCACCCGCGCGCGTCTGCGTGGTTATTCCCTATCTCGGGTACGCGCGGCAGGACCGCAAGGACAAGCCGAGGGTGCCGATTACGGCCAAGCTGATCGCCAACCTCATCACCACCGCGGGCGCCGGGCGATTGCTGACGATCGACCTCCACGCCGCCCAGATCCAGGGCTTTTTCGACATCCCGGTCGACCACCTGTACGCGGCCCCGGTCCTGATCTCGGCGATTCGGCGCAAGAACCTCGGAAAGCTGATCATGGTGTCGCCGGACGCTGGCGGCGTCGAGCGCGCGCGTGCGTTCGCGAAGCGGCTCGAGGCGGATCTGGCGATCATGGACAAACGGCGACCCGAGGCCAACAAGGCTGAGATCATGAACGTGATCGGGTCGGTACAGGGCTGCGACTGCGTGATCGTGGACGACATTATCGACACCGCCGGGACGCTGGTCCGCTCCGCTGAGGCGCTGATCGACCGGGGGGCGCGCAGCGTGTACGCGGCCGCCGTCCACCCCGTCTTCTCGGGGCCGTCGATCGCCCGGATCGGCTCAAGCAACATCGAGAAGGTGATGGTGACCGACACCCTCCCGCTCAGCGCGGAAGCGGCGCGGTGCCCGAAGGTCGAGCAGCTTTCGCTGGCCGTGCTGCTCGGCGAGGCGATCCGCCGCATCCACGAGGGCGCGTCGGTTTCGAGTCTGTTCGTATAGCTGCATTGAAGGAGATTCAGGACATGACCGAGAGCAACGATATCGTGATGACTGTCGAGAAGCGATCCGACCACGGCACGGAGACGGCGCGAAAGCTGCGGCGTGCGGGTCGGGTCCCGGCGGTGGTGTACGGCGGCGACAAGCCGCCGATGTCGATCAGCGTGGACGAGCATTCGTTCCGCGAGCTGCTCAGGGGCAAGGGCGGCGAGCACACCATCTTCCTGCTCAAGCTCGAGGGCGCCAAGGAAGAGCGCCGGGCGATGATCCGTGAGATCCAGAGGGACCCGATCTCGGGCCGCTTCATCCACGTCGACTTCATCCGCATCACCGCCGGGCAGAAGCTCCACATCCGCATGCCGGTCGAGCTGAAGGGCGACTGCGTCGGGGTGCGCCATGGCGGTCGCGTCGACTTCGTCTCACGCGAGCTCGAGGTCGAGATCCTGCCCAGCGATATGTTCGACAGGTTCACCATCGACATCTCCGACCTCGACGTCGGGCACCACATCAGCGTTTCCGACCTGGAGCGTCTGCTGCCGGCGAGCGCGCGCTTCCTGGAGGACGCGCACCGCGTCGTGGTGGTGGTCGAGATGCCGAAGGTGGTGGCGGCCGAGGCCGAGGCGGCGCCGGCCGGCGAGCTGGTGATCACCGAGGCGGCCGAGCCCGAGGTCATCCGCAAGGGCAAGGTCGCGGCCGAGGAGAGCGAGTAGGAGCGCGTGGGGCAGAGGCCCCTCGGCGCACGCGGGTCGTAGGCCTCGGGGTGTGCGTGAGGCGTCGCGGTCGCTGGCTGGCCTACGTCCCGCGCGCGCCGAGAAGGATGCGCTGCGCGCATCCTGACGAACTTGTGCTGCAGCGCCGGCCAGACGGCACCTCGGTCCACCACGACCGCCCGAAAAGGCAAGTGCGGTACAGACTCTTCGCCCGACCCCGGGCCGCTTCAGCCGTGGGCCGGCCACGGCGGTCTTCGGTCTCAGCGATCGTCCGGGGGTGCGGACGGCGGTCCGTTGAAGTGGCGCATCGCGGGCTCGAGGCCGTCGCGAACTGCCCACTCCACGGCGTCGGCGGCGCGTTCCACCAGCTGCCGGGCGATCGGCTGCTCGTCGGCGGCGAAGGGCGACAGCACGTAGTCGGCGAGGTCCTGCCACGGGTCCCGGCCGCGGACGCCGAGACGGAGCCTCGGGAAGGCAATGCCGACGCGCTCGCAGACGTCGCGCAGGCCATTGTGGGTCCCCGCGCTGCCCGCGCGCCGCAGCCGGAGCACGCCGAGGCCCAGATCGACATCGTCGAGCACGACCAGCGCCTGGCGAAGGTCGAGTTCGAGGTGGTCGAGCAGCCATGCCACCGCGGCGCCGGATCGGTTCATGAAGGTGAGCGGCTTGGCGAGCAGCAGCCGCGAGCCGAACCGCGCCGAGGTGAGCTCGCACAGATGGAATCGGGCCCAGCGGTCGGCGGCGTGCCGTCTTGCCAGCTCGTCGACCACCAGGAAGCCGAGGTTGTGGCGCGTTGCGGCGTAGTCCGCTCCCGGGTTGCCGAGCCCCACCACCAGCTCGATGCCTCGCGTCGGCTCTGACTGGGAGGTCGGCGAGTCGCGGCGGCTGTCGGCCTGCGTCGCGGACGGGTTGCCGGCCGGGGCGGGACTGTCCGGCGGCCGGGCCATCGCCTACTTCCGCACCGTCAGCAGCGGGACGGGGGCGGTGCGCACCACCCTCTCGGCGACCGAGCCCAGCAGCTCGGCGGCGAATCTCCGGGCCAGGACGGCCGCCATCTGCTTCGCCCGCTCGCCGGTGGGCGAGAAGTCGGTGGCGCAGAGGATCCGGTGCGGAGTGGCGCTCATGGGCTCCTCGACACGATTATATGGGCGCTTCGTTCCACAGGGCCACGAGGAGCCGTCGCAACTCCCTCTCGCCAGAACCTCAGTCCTGATCCTGACGTTGTCAGGCTTGGGGGTCGTCATGCATCACTGTCTTCATCGCTGGCAGGTCGCCCTGGCAGGGTTGGTGGTGCTGGCCGCAGCGCCGCCAGCGGCTGGTCAAGGAGAGGGTTTGCTTCCCCGGCAGGATCTCGTCGAGGATGCGTACCAGCTTCGTGACACGATCGAGGACGTGCACCCCGACCCCTACCTGAACGCTGGCGGCAAGGTTGCCTTCCATCGCCGGTTTCACGAGGTGCTGGGCCGAATTCCCGAGCAGGGCATGACAGCGGGTGAGTTCCTGGCGCTCCTACAGCCGTTTGTTGCCGCGATTGGCGACTCCCATACAGCGGTTCGCGCGGCGGCCGGGGAGACGACTCCGCTCTCCCTCCCGGTCAGTTTCAGGATCGTCGACGAGCAGCTGGTCGTCGACCGTGTTGCGACGCAGCAGCAGGCGCCCCTGCTCGGCGCTCGCTTGCTGGCGATGGAGGGTGTGCCGCTGGCCGACCTCATGGCACGCCAGGGCCGACTGCGGGGAGTCGAGAACCGCTACGGCGAGCTGGCAGTGATGATCCTGCGGACGCTGACCACGCGTGAGGGGCTCGCCCAGCTGATTCCGGAGTGGCATGGAGGTGACACGATCCAGGCCGACCTCGTCCTGGCAGCTGGCAGGCAGGAGCGCGTCGAGCTAGACCTGCTGGGAGAGCCCCCGAGCCGGTGGGTCATTCCTCCCTCGCGAATCCCCATGCCGTCGCTTGCCGCCTCGGACGTCGCCTACAGCTTCCTCGACCCCGATCGCACCACCGCCCTGCTCGTCATCAGTGACCTGATGCGGTACCGCGAGGCGTGCGAGCTGTGGTTTGCCGAGGGTCTCGACCAGGCCGAGGCGATGACCCGGGCCGCCTACGAACACTTCCACGATTCGCCCGCGCCTGAGGGCAGGTCTGACCTCTTGGCCGGAATTCCGTCGGCGACCACAACGATCGCCGGTTTGGTTGATGCGATGCGCGCGGCCGGCACGAAGAGCCTGATCGTCGATCTCAGGGGCAACACCGGCGGACACTCGGCGATGAGGGAGATTCTCGTCTATCTGCTCTACGGCAAGCAGGCCCTGCTGTCCCTCGACAACGGGTATCAGATCGTCAAGTACTCGGGGCTCCTGTTCGAGCAGTACGGCTCCTCGTCGCTGGAGCGCATCAACCAGGGCCGAGCCCACCCGCTGCGGGCGACTGACTACGACTTCAGTGAAGAGGACGCCTATCGGGAGAGCGCCCGCGGCGCAGTGGTGCCGGGTGCGGAGCGGACGGACACGCCGCCCCTTGCAGGCTCGCCGAGCTTCCAGGAGGTCTACGAAACGGGCGCCTTCGACGACCCGCGGCGGTCACCCGAGACTGTGATCGTGCTCTCCTCGCCGACCACCTTCAGCTCCGGCTTCAACGTGCTCACCGGCCTCTTCTCCCTAGGTGCGGTCGTTGTCGGCACACCGTCGGCGCAGCCGGCCAATAACTTCGGTGACATGCTCATCTTCGAGCTGCAGCACACCGCGATTCAGGTCGGCGTTTCCCACAAGCAGAACATCACCTTCCCGGATGCCCCCGAGCTCGGTCGCTGCCTGCTTCCCAAGCACCCCCTCACTTTGGAGCAGCTGGCGGCGTACGAATTCGACCCCAACGCCGAGGTCCTGCTGGCGCTGGAGGTCCTCCAGCGGCCGCGACCAGAAGCGAGCGGCCCTCGGGTCCCTATGGGACCGTGAGCGACCACGCCTCCGTGGTCCCCGACTCGAAGCCGTCGGCGAACGGGAGCTGCCGTTCGAGGGCGAAGTCGATGGCGCCGATGACCGCATCGTCGGTCACCACGACCGGGTCGCCGAGGAGAGGATCGCAGGCGCCGCTGTACGCCGAACCCCCCGGGCAGGGGAGGTCGTCGAAGAGCTCGTTGAGGTAGCCGAAGGGGTTGTCGGTCGAGACCCGGTAGGTCCCGGGCGACAGCTCGGCAAGGTACGCGCCGGACGCACCGCTCATGGTCGCGCTTCTCCACTCCCCGTCGCTGTCCCAGAAGTCGATCGCCACCCCCTCGACCGGCCCGCCGCTGCCCTGCTCGGTCACCGTTCCGGCAATCCCCTCTCTTCCCCACGGCTGGAGGGCAAAGTCGACGAAGCGGGTGATCGAGCCCTCGACCACGGCAATTGGCGTCCCCTTGGTCGGGTCGCAGCCGTCCGGTGGCCCCCCGAGGCAGGGAATGTCATCGAAGAGCTCGTCGAGCAGCATGTTCCAGTGGCCGCTGCGGGTCGCGACGAAGTAGGTGCCGGTCGCCAGGCCCCGCAGCTCGTAGGAGCCGCTGGAGTCGGTCCAGGCCTCGGCCACAAGGGTTCGGGTGCTGTCCCAGGCGGCCACCGACAGGCCGGAGATCGGGGCGCCGCTCGGCTCGCCGACCACCCTCCCCGCGATGCCTCCGGACCGCGGCAGATGGAAGTCAACTCCGGAGGCGACCCCGTTGAAGCTGACCGGAATCGGGGTCCCCGAGGTGGGGCTGCAGCCCACGCCGGGCCCACCCGGGCAGGGGATACCGTCGAAGAGCTGGTCGAAATGGCTGGGGCTTTCGTCGTCGGTGACGGCGAAGAAGACGCCCGGCCAGGCGCCGCTCCACTCCCACTCGCCGTTGGCGGATGAGAGGCGGGATCCGAGGTGGAACCCACTGCCGTTGTAGACGGCCACATCGACGTACTCAAGCGGTTCACCGGAGGTCTGGTCGAGGACCACACCCCGCATCGCTCCCAGGCGGTCGAGGGTGAAGTCGATGCCGCTCACGACGCCCCCGACAGGAACCTCGACGGGGGTGCCGGACGCGTGGCTGCAGTGCTCCGGGTACTCTCCGTCACACGGCAGGTCCTGCCACACCTCGTCTCGGTGCGAGGAGTCCGAGTCGGCGATGGCGAAGTAGCTGCCTGGCGCCAGGCCGCTGGCGGTGTAGGTGGGCGCATACTCGCTCCACCAGTCGTAGGCGACCTCGTTGCCAGCCGCGTCCACCACGCGCACATATCCGTAGCCCGGCGAGGCGCCCCCGGCGTCCAGCACGGTCCCCGTGATCTCGCCCCGCCTCAGCAGGGCGAAGTCGATCCCGGTCGTGGGGGAGCCAGCCGCGGCCGCCACCGGGGTTCCGGAGGTGGGGTCGCACCCCTCGGGTGGTCCTCCCCAGCACGGCAGGTCGTCGTACAGCTCCTCCAGGTGCTCCGGCCAGTAGGAGCCGAAGATGACGACGAAGTAGGACCCGTCGGCGAGCCCGGGGACGCGGTAGCCGCCGGATCCCGAGTACCCGTCGTCGACGTAGTGGCCCGCCTGGTCGTAGACCGCGACCTCGGCCCAGATCTCCTCCCCGGTCGCCTGGTCGACCACCGTGCCGCTGATGGAACCCTCCGGAACCAGGGTGAAGTCGATCCCGGAGGTCTGCTGGTCGAACTCCACGGGCACCGGCGTGCCGGTCAGCGGATCGCAGCCCTGGGCGCAGGGCAGGTCGTCGTAGAGCTCGGCCAGGTGGTACTCCCCTCCGGCGACCACGAAGTAGGTCCCGGCCCAGAGCTCGTCCGCGACGTAGGTATTGCCGGGGTAGGTGCCAGTCCCGCGGGCGCCGGCGCCGGAGGCGTCGTACACGGTGACCGGCACCCAGTCGGCGCCGGACCCACTCGGCGCCTCGAGGACCATCCCGGAGATGCTGCCGAGCGGCTCCAGGGCGAAGTCCACGCCTGCCACCGAGCCGCCGCCGCTCACCACCACCGGCGTGCCGGCGAACACGTCGCAGCCGGGAGGGCAGAGGATGCCGTCGTAGAGGACCCTGGTGTAGCCCCATTCCTCGGCAGTGAGGAAGTAGGTGCCGTCCTCGAGACCAACGAAGGCATAGCTGCCGTCGCTCTCGGCGGAGGTGTATCCGGCGTGGCTTCCGTCGGACGCGACGAGCTCAACGCGTGCCCAGGGGAGCGGGCTGCCCGCCGAGTCGCGAACCGTCCCCCCGATGCGGCCTCGGATGGCGACGGCGAAGTCGATCCCGTCGGTGAGGGCGTTGACTGCCACCTGCACCGGCGTGCCGGCGGTCGGTCCGCAGCCGCCGGGGGGGCCGCCCGGGCACGGGATGCCATCGTAGAGCACGTCGTCGAACCCGGTGCCGCTCACGGTCACGAAGTAGGTGCCGGGCTGGGGCAGGCGGATCTCGTACAGGCCGTCCTGCGCTGTCCACTCGTAGGCGACCGGGCTTCCACTGCCGTCCCAGACCCTGACCTCGGCGCCGGCCACCGGGCTGCCGGTTCCAGAGTCGGTCACGGTCCCGCTGATCCCCCCCCAGACGTCGAGGACGAAGTCGACGCCGGTCTGGTGACCCCCGGCGGTGACAGTCAGCGGGTCGCCGGTAAGCGGATCGCAGCCGTCGGGTGCACCGCCCGGGCAGGGGATGTCGTCCCACAGCTCGTCCTGGAGCGGGATGCCGTAAGGGTAGGCAATGGTGGTGAGGTAGTACGTGCCTGACGGCAGCCAGTCCACCACGTATTGGCCGGCGGAGATGTACCCATACCCCAGGCTCGCGCCGGCGACGGACCACACGCCGACGTCCCCGTAGACGGGCTCGCCGGTGTCCGTGCGGGTCACCTCCCCGCTGATGGTGCCCGGGTTGCCGACCGAGAGCTGGTACGCGCCGACGGCTCCATTCATTCCCGCCAGGCGGATCAGGTACTGCTGGCCGGCGTCCGCCCAGAACGACACGCCGGACTGGAGCCCCTGTATGTCGTCGTTGCACTCGAGCTGGTTGGCGACCGTTCCGGGACACGCCGTGTGCACCGACAGCACGGTGTCGTAGGAGGAACCGAGCGTGTCCACGGCGACCTGACCTGAAGAGGCGGCGACGTAGCGGAACCAGACGTCGGGCGAGAGCATCGAGGCCCCGCAGGATGCCTGGCCGTCGTTGGTGGCCGTGCTGGAGTCGCCAACGTACACCCCACCCATCACGACCAGGGTCGCGTGGGTGCAGAGGTCGTTGGGTGGCGCCATGGTCTTTGCCTGCCCCACCCGATGCGCCCGGCTCGCCCTCTGCGTGGCGGCAGGGGCGAAGGTGCCCTCGGCTGCGAGACGGAGGTTCGTCACCTCGAGCGCGAGCGCGTGGACCTTGGCGGCGACCACGCCGCGATCCGAGGGGGCGAGCCCGCGAACGGCGGCCTCGAGAGCTTCGACGTTGGCGCTGAACCGCCTGACGTCGCTCGCGACCGTTGAGCGATCGAGCGTGCCGCGCTCGAAGTTGAGCCGTGCCAGCTCGATTCGCTGCTGCAGGCGCCGGTCGAGCGCCTGGATCCTGGCCAGGATCTCCTCCTCGGACCTGGGCTCTGCCGCCGCGCCGCCTCCCGCCACTGCCATCAGCAGGGCGAGGGCGATCGCCCGCCACGCCGATTGACCTCTGCTCATCACCAGCGCTCGCATGGCGTTGCTCCTTTCAGCACGACGTTGCTGCTGTCTGATCTCCGCCGAGGTTGCACACCGAGCGTGCCACGTATGGTGGTCATGATTTTGTGGCCATGGTACCACCGGCGGCGCGCGATCGAGGGGCAAAGTCCGAGGGTGGTGGTTGCGAGCGACAGCCACACGTGAGGAGTGCCAGGGGCCTGCCTCGGGTTGCAGCCGGCGCTCAGCCGCGAATGCGCGCCGCGACCTCGGTGGCCTGGGCTCGCACCCGCTCCTCGTCGATCGTCGTCGCCTGCCAGTCCTTGACCACGACCCGGCCGCGGACGAGCACGTGGCGGACGTCGGCGGCGCGGGCGGCGAAGATGAGGTGGGAGAACGGGTCGTAGATCGGTGTGGCGTGGGGGCGGCCCGTCTCGAGGCAGATCAGGTCGGCCTCCATGCCTTCCCGGAGGACGCCGATGCGGTCGCCGAGGCCGAGCACCCGGGCGCCGCCGACCGTGACCAGCTCGACGATCGTGCGCGCCGGCAGCACCGTCGGGTCACCCGCGACCCCCTTGTGGAGCAGCGACGCGATCTGCGCGTCGCGCAGCAGGTCGAGCGTGTTGTTGGAGGCGGCGCCGTCGGTCCCCAGGCCGAGCTTGACGCCGCGCGCGACCATCGCCGGCACCGGCGACACCCCGGAGGCGAGCTTGAGGTTCGAGACCGGGTTGTGGGCCACGCCGACCTCGAACTCGATCAGCAGCTCGACGTCCTCCGGCGAGACGTGGACGCAGTGCGCCGCGACCGTGCGCTCGGAGAGGACGCCCAGGTCGGCGAGGTAGGCGACCGGCGACATCCCCTTCTCCGCGAGCGAGCGCTCGACCTCCCAGCGCGCCTCCGCGAGGTGGATCTGCATCGGTGCCTCGTACTCCTCGGCGAGCTCGGCCTCCTTCACAAGGTTGGCGGCGCACACCGAGTAGGGGGCGTGGGCGGCAACCGAAGGCGTGACCAGCGGGTGGTTCCGGAAGGCGTCGAGGAGCTCCCGCTGCCTGGCGAACATCTCGTCGGTGGTCGCGCAGCGGGGGGTCGGGAAGTCGATCAGCGACTCGGCCACGACGCCGCGCATGCCGGCCTCGGCCAGCACCGCGCACACCTCGTCGCCGAAGAAGTACATATCGGTGGTGGTGGTGACCCCGGCGCGCAGCTGCTCGAGCACCGCGAGCTCGGTCCCCAGCCGGACCGTCTCGCGCTTCATGTGGGTCTTCTCGGCGGGCCAGATGTGGCCCTCCAGCCACTCCTTGAGCGGCAGGTCGTCGGCGATCCCGCGCAGCAGGGTCATCGCCAGGTGGGAGTGGGTGTTGACCAGACCCGGCATGACGATGCAGCTCGTCGCGTTGATCAGCTCGCCGGTCGGCGCGAGGTCGAGCAGCTCCTCGGCCGGGCCAACGGCTGCGATCCGGCCGCCGGCGATCGCGACCGCGCCGTTCGCGATCTCCTCGCGGCCCTCCTCCATGGTCAGCACGGTGCCGCCGAGCACGATCGTGTCCCAGTCCGCGGCGTTGGTCATGGGCTCCTCCTCCGGGTCGCCTCCGGAGCGACGATTGTAGCGGAGGCGCACGAGTCGATCGGTGCCGCTCCCCGAGGTGACTCGCGGCCGGCGGCCGCGGTGACCAGCCGTCACCAGCGGGTGGTCGTAGGCCGCAAGCTGTTGCGGCCACGGCCACAGCCGCTGCCGTCGGCAGGTTGCCACCTTTGGCGATTTCGGGTCTCGAGCACGTCTTCAGGAGCAACGTCGCCCCCGAAATCGCCAAAGATGGCACGCCCGCAGGACGCCCTGTCCTCGTAATCGCCTCGCCTCCTGGGCGCGGAAGCGGGTGAGGGGCTGGAACCCAGCTCCGAGCTATTCCTCGGGGCCTTCCTTCAGTCGGCGCAAGTCCCTACGCTCGCGCTTCTTCGGGGCCCCGGCGCCGGCCGGCCGCCGGGGAGGCGCTCCCAGCCGCTGCAGGCGCCGCAGCTCGATTTCCTCGCGGGTCGGTGGCGGCGTGTGGTCGAGGTAGAGCTCGCGGGCGGCGGCTCGAGTCACGTGGCGGTCGGCGATGCCGACCACCTCGACGAGCCGCCACCGGCCGGCCGGCAGCGAGATCCGGATCCGGTCGCCGGGACGGACCAGCCGGTGCGGCTTGCCGCGGTCGCCGTTCACCTCGACGCGCCCGAGGGCGCAGGCGTTCTGGGCCTGGGACCGCGACGTGAACAGGCAGGCGACGTCGAGCCAAATGTCGAGGCGGACCGCCGGTTCGTCGGCCACGGTCGCAGACTGCTCCTCACTCCGCCGGGAGATCGGCGGCGGCGCGGCCCATCGCCTCGTACTCGAAGCCGCACTCGCGCATCTTCTCGGGCTGATAGAGGTTGCGCAGGTCGACCACCGCGGGGCGCGCCAGCAGGCCGCGGATCCGCTCGAGATCCAGCGAGCGGAACTGGTTCCACTCGGTCACGATGACCAGCAGATGGGCGCCCTCAGCGGCGTCGTACGAGTCCGTGCAGTAGTGGACGCTCTCGGGCAGCAGCGGGCGCGCGTTGTCCATGGCCACCGGGTCGTACGCACGAACGGTGGCGCCGCCTTCGATCAGCAGGCGCGCGAGGGGGATCGACACCGACTCGCGCATGTCGTCGGTCTCGGGCTTGAACGAGAGACCGAGCAGCGCCACGGTCTTGCCGGCCGGCTCGCCGTCGAGGGCCGCCATGACCTTCGCGACAGACCGCTCCTTCATGCGCTCGTTGACCTGGATGACCGTCTCGACGATCTCGAACGGGCGGCCGGCGTTGCGGGCGATGTCGGCCAGCGCCTGGGTGTCCTTCGGGAAGCACGACCCGCCGTAGCCGGGGCCCGGGTGCAGGAACTTGGGCCCGATCCGCCGGTCCAGCCCCATCCCCTTGGCGACGTGGTGGACGTCGGCGCCGAGCCGCTCGCACAGCTCGGCCACCTCGTTGATGAAGGTGATCTTGGTCGCGAGGAAGGCGTTGGAGGCGTACTTGATGAGCTCGGACGACTCGACGTTCGTGATCACGAACGGTGTCTCGATCAGGTAGAGCGGTGAGTAGATGTCCCTCATGATGGCGACCGCCTGCGGGTCGCGGGCGCCGATCACGACGCGATCCGGGCGCATGAAATCCTCGATCGCGGAACCCTCGCGCAGGAACTCGGGGTTCGACACCACCGAGAACGGGACCTCGTTCCCGGTGCGCTTGCGGATGATCCGCTCGATGAGCTGGCCGGTGCCGATCGGGACCGTCGACTTGGTCACCACGACCTTGTATCCGGTCAGGTTGTCGGCGATCGACTCGGCGACCTGGATCACGTACGAGAGGTCGGCCGAACCGTCCTCCTTGGGCGGCGTGCCGACCGCGATGAAGATGGCGAGCGCCCGCTGGATCGCGGTCTTCAGGTCGCCGGTGAAGTGCAGCCGGTCGGCCTTGGCGTTCTTAGCCACCAGCGTGTCGAGACCCGGCTCGTAGATCGGCATCTCGCCGCGCAGCAGCATGTCGATCTTGCGCTGGTCGTTGTCCACGCAGGTGACGTTCATGCCGAAGTCGGCAAGGCAGGCGCCCGTCACCAGACCCACGTACCCGGTTCCGACGACGCAGATGTGCATTCCACACCCCCCCACACAGCGCTCGCGAGTGGTGGATGTTAGCAGAGATCCGCCGAATGTTGAGACACCGGAGAACCGGTCGGGGCCGCGCCCGGTTCCGCGCCCGTGCCCGCTCGTTCGCTCCGTCCCCGAGTGCGCTTCGCGCCGGTTCTCTGAAAGCGCTCCCCGAGGGAGCCACCTTTGGCGATTTCGGGTCTCGAGCGCTTCTTCAGGAGGCGCGCCGCCTCCGAAATCGCCAAAGATGGCACGCCCGCAGGACGCCCTCTCCTCGTACTCGCCTCGCCTCTCGGGCGCGCAAGCGGAAGCGGGCGGCTGGCCGGGCCAGCTGGGGTCCGCCGGGAGTATCATTGTGCGCCGGGAGGTGGAGAGATGCCGGTTCCGCTGCTCGATCTGAAGCGCCAGTACACGCCGATCCGCGAGCAGGTCCGCGACGCCGTGGACCGGGTGTGCGACAGCCAGTACTTCATCCTCGGCCCGGAGGTCGAGGCCTTCGAGCGGGAGGCTGCGGCAGCTCTCGGTGTGGCCCACGCCGTGGGCGTCAGCTCGGGCACTGACGCCCTGCTGGCGGCGCTGATGGCGCTCGGAGTGGGGCAGGGCGACGAGGTGGTGGTGCCGACCTTCACCTTCTTCGCGACCGCCGGGGTCGTCGAGCGCCTCGGCGCGAAGCCGGTGTTCGTGGACATCACGGCGCGCGACTACTGCCTCGACCCGGACGCGCTCGCCGCCGCGATCGGGCCGCGCACCAAGGCGGTGATCCCGGTCCACCTGTTCGGCCAGTCGGCGGACATGGCGGCGATCGCCGACGCCGCTCGTGCGGTGCCGATCATCGAGGACTGCGCCCAGTCGTGGGGCGCCGATTTCGAGGGACGGCTGACCGGCGGCATCGGTCTGCTCGGCGCCTTCTCGTTCTTTCCGTCGAAGAATCTCGGCGGCTTCGGCGACGGCGGGCTCGTCACCACCGGCTCCGACGAGATGATGCGGGTGCTGCGGGAGCTGCGGGTTCATGGCCAGTCCGGCCCTTACGAGCACCCGCGCGTCGGTGGCAACTTCCGCCTCCACGCCCTGCAGGCGGCGGTGCTCCGGATCAAGCTGCCGCACACCGCGGGTTGGATCGCGGGCCGGCGGCGCAACGCCGCGCGGTACCGGACGCTGTTCGCGGGAACTGGCCTCGACGGCGTCGTCGGGCTCCCCGAGGCCGTGGCCGGTCGCGGCCACACCTTCAACCAGTTCGTGATTCGCGCGCCGCGGCGGGACGAGCTCAAGGCCCACCTGCTGGCGAAGGGCATCGGCTGCTCGGTCTACTACCCGCTGCCGCTGCACCTGCAGCCCTGCTTCCGACACCTCGGGCACCGCGAGGGCGACTGCCCGGTGGCCGAGCGGGCGAGCCACGAGGTCCTGGCGCTGCCGGTCTTCCCTGAGCTGACGGACGCCGAGCTTGTCGAGGTCGTCAGCGTCATCGCTGACTTCTACCGCGCGGGCTGAGCGGGAGGACGGCGGGCGCGATGCGGGTCCTGATCGTCGCCAGCCGCTTCCCGCTGCCACCGTGGCGCGGCAATCAGGTGCGGACCGTCGAGTGGCTGCGGGCGCTCGCCGGCGACGAGATCGCGCTCGTCTGCCCGCGTCCGGCACCGCCGGAGCTGGCCCGACAGCTCACCCACGACAAGGCGGCGTTGTGGACTCACGCCTCCGGTCTCGGCGAACGGGCGGGTGCGGTCGTCGCGTCGCTCGTCGACGGACAGCCCATCCAGGAAGGGCTGTATGCGGCCCGGTCCGCCCACCGTGCGCTGTCCCTCGCGGTCCGCGAGCACCGGCCGGAGGTCGCGATCGTGCAGATGGTCCGCTGCGGCTGGGCGCTCGAGCAGCTCCGCCGCGAGGCTCCGGGCCTGCCGGTGCTGTTCGACGCGATCGACGCCATGGGCCTGCACTTCGAGCGCGCCGCGCAGTTCGCCCACCCTGCGCTGCGGCCGCTGCTGCGGGCGGAGGCCGGCCGTTGCCGACGCCGCGAGCGTGAGCTCGCGAGCCGGGCCGCGCTGTCGGTCGCGGTCTCGGCGCGCGATCTCGACGCGATCGGCGCGCGGCAGGGACGGGTGGTGCCGGTGTCGGGCCGCGCCGTCGCGGCCCGAGCCGGCACCAGCACGGAGCCCCGCGTCCTGCTCTCGGGCAACCTCGGTTACCGGCCGACGGTCCACGGCGCGCTGTGGTTTGCAGAGGAAGTGTGGCCCCGGGTGGCGGCCTCCCTGCCGGGGGCGCGCTGGGTGCTGGCCGGCGCCCGGCCGGCGGCCGCGGTGCGGCGGCTCGGCCGCCTGCCCGGAGTCGAGGTCCACGGCGACGTCGAGGACCTCGACCCCTTCCTCGCCTCCGCGACGGTCGCGATCGCTCCGATGGCGAGCGGCTCCGGCGTGCCGCTGAAGGTCCTCGAGGCATGGGCCGCAGGGTTGCCCGTGGTCGCCCATCCGTGGACGGCAGCCGGCCTCGCCGCGGATGCGCAGGCCGCACTCGCCGTCGCAGACGGCGCCGAGGAGTGGCACCGAGCGGTCACCGAGCTCCTCCTCGACTCGCAGGCTGCCGCCAAGCTCGCCGAGCGCGGCCGCGAGGCGTGGCACCGCACCTACCACCCGGAGCGGGTGGACGAAGCGCTGCGCGCCGCGATAGGAGCGTGTAGGGCATAGGCCCCTCGGCGCACGCGGGTCGTAGGCCTCGGGGTGTGCGTGAGGCGTCGCGGTCGCTGGCTGGCCTCCGTCCCGCGCGCGCCGAGAAGGATGCGCTGCGCGCATCCTCTCGCCTTTGGCCTTTGACTGGATAAGGCGAGGTCGAGGCGCTGGGCAGCTCCTGCCGCCCAGCCTTCGTCCAGGAGCGGTCCTGGCAGCGGGGAGAACGGCTCCTCCTGAGTCAGTTGCTTTCGTTGTCGCGGCGGTCGGTGACTGGCCTGATCTCCACCTCTGGGCGTCAGTTTGATGATTGGACCGCCGACTACCGGCTCTTCTCGAAGGACAGAGTGGATCCAGGCTGTCTCTTCGACTCGATCCGCGGAGAGCTGCTCAAGGAGCCCACCCCGATGAGCCCTTTCTTCCAGGCAGACCTCTTGTGGGGTTGGCAGTTCATCCAGATCTCGGCTGTCCTGCCCGCGGATCAGCAGAAGAAACCGGGCCGGGCGATCCCGATCGACTTCACCCTTGCTCCGACCCCGATCAGACCCAAGAGGAAAGCTCCCTCCGAGGAGTGGACGCGGTACCGACGCGAATGTCGGGCTCGGTCACTGGCACAGCAGGGAGTCGAGCGGCTGCACGGCTGAAGCCCGTCTCCTCGCGTGGATGGCAGGCGTGGCCGTGGACTACCCGAGCAGGAAACGGCGGGCCCGATCGTGCGTATCGATCCTGAGGCGGAGCCGGTTGGTGTCCGCAGCGGTCGGCGGGCAGTGGTACGGTGAGGCCGGGGAACGCCTGGGATTGCCGGGCGGGCCGAAGCGGGTTGCAGGGAGTGGAGTCGCTTAACGACATGGAGGTGTGATGGTGGCACAGCATCGTCAGGTCAACCCGCGCGCAGCCATCGGCTGCGTGGCCCTGATCTGCGGCGCCATGCTCGCGGCGGCACCGGCCGCCTCGCCGCAGGAGGTGACCGGCGCCCCGCCGGCGCCGACGCCGGTGTTCACCGAGGAGGTGGAGGTCAACGTCGTCAACATCTACGTCACCGTGGTCGACCGCAAGGGCGAGCCGGTGAAGGGGCTGACGGCGGCCGACTTCGTGATCGAGGAAAGCGGCGAGCCGATGGAGATCACCAACTTCTCCGCCATCGGCACGGTCGAGGTCGGGGTCGCGGGCGAGCAGCCGGTCACAACCGCCGCGCAGCCTGCAGGGAGCCCGGTCGCGGCGCCTGCCCAGCCGCTCCCGGTGTCCCAGGTGGCGGTCGTCTTCGACCACACTGGGCTCGAGAAGCGGCAGCGTACTCGCGTGCTCAAGGCGTTGGTGCCGTGGGCGGGCAGCGCGACGGCCAACGGCGGCCGGGTCATGGTCGCAGTGCTCGAGCCCGAGCTCAAGATCCTGCAGCCGCTGACCTCCGACCCGTCCCTGGTGATCTCCGCCCTCGAGGAGGTGAATCAGCGGCCGGCCCAGGGCGACATGGTCAAGAGTACCAAGCGGCTCCTGACCAGGAACATCCAGGGCTCGCAGACGGTCTCCTCCCAGATGCAGATGATCGACCAGGAGCCAATACCCGCGCGCGGAGGTGGGAGCGGCGGAGGTGGCGGCACCGGGGGTGGCACCGGTGGAACCTCAGGCGGATCGAGCGGGACCTCGATGTCGTCGCAGATCGTGACCTCCGGCGCGCTCGGGCAACAGCAGGCGAGAAACTTTCTGGGCCAGATCGAGGCGCTGCGGCAGCAGGAGTACTCCCGTGTCGGTCAGACCCTGGTCGGCATGGACCGGCTGATCCGGGGCATGACCGGGCTGCCGGGCCGCAAGGACGTGCTGTGGGTGACAGAGGACCTGATGATCCAGCCCGGCCTCGACGTCTATGAAGTCTTCTTCACCAAGTTCACGAACTGGGCGCAGGAGATGAACCTCGACCACCCCCAACTGTGGGCCACCGAGCTCACGCTCCAGCCGGAATTTCAGTACATCGCCGGGGTGTCGCAAATCGCCGGCACCGTGCTGCACGTGGTCGACGCTTCAGATCGGGATCGCGAGGTTGCGGCAACGGACTTCGGTGCCTCGGACGTGTCGTCTCAGCTGAACACCAACCCGAGCGGCAGTGGCAGCACAGGGGGGTACGACTTCGCGGCAGTCCGCAGCCTCAGCGAAGGCAGCCAGTACCTCGCAGGGGCCACCGGGGGTTCGTACTTCGGTGGAACTCGCCAGTTCGACGAGTATTTCGACACGCTCGGTCAGCTGCTCGGCTCCTACTACTTCATCGGCTACCGCCGGCCCGGCCCGCCCGACGGCAAGGTCCACAACTACACGGTCCGGCTGACGCGCGACGACCTCCAGGTCCGGACCCACGAGCGCGTACCGAACCCGAGCGTCGACCAGCGGCTCGCCGACATCGCCGTGTCCCGGTTGATGATCGACGAAGGTCTGAACCCGCTCGAGCTCAAGGTCTCGCTGGGGCCGACCGAACCCGCCGAGGGCGACCGCTACATCCAGGAGATCCGACTCGAAATCCCGGCGCGACACCTCGTGCTCGAGGAGGACGGCACCGACCAGGTGGGCTCGATGGCGGTCGCGGTCGTCGCGGCGGACGCCAACGGCAGCCCACTGCCCGCGCGTCTGATCCAGCTGACGGTGCGGCTGCCGACTGCGCGCGTGACCGCGACCACGGTAGCGGCGGCGCGGCTGCGACTGATGGTCGAGCAGACGTCGAGCCAGGTCGCGGTCGCAGTGCGCGATCAGCGGTCCGGAACCGAGGCGTCGGCCCTGGTCCAGACCAAGGGTTAATCGAGGATGGTCAACTTCCTGACCCTTCTCGCCGGTCTGGTGGTCGGAGTGCAAGGCGTCGAGGTCGTCGTCTCCGAGCCGACGGCGAGAGTCGAGCTGCGGCTGAACGGCCGGGTCGTGGCCGAGGCCTCGGCGCCTCCCTGGGCGATGCGGTGCGACTTCGGCCGGGAGCTGCACCCGGGCCTCCTCGAGGTCGTGGCCTTCGACGACGAGGGCCGCGAGGTCGCGCGCGATGCCCAGCGCATCAACCTCCCGGAGAGCCCGGCCGAGGCAGCGATCGTGCCTACCGTCGACGACTCTGGCCGGGTGGTGGCGGCGCAGCTGACGTGGACCAGCCCCGAGTTCGAGCGACCGCGCTCGATCACCGCCCTCCTCGACGAGCGCCCGGTCGCGGTGGACCGCGCCTACCGGGTCGATCTCTCCGCAGCCGCTGTCGGCGAGCTGCACGTGCTCGCTGTCGAGCTCGAGTTCTCACCCGAGCTGCGGCTGCAGCGGCAGCTCGAGTTCGGAAGAGGCTTCAGCGGCGACGCGTCGTCGGATCTGACGGCGGTTCCGGTGCTCGTCGACGGCAGCTCGCCGCTGCCGCCGGTCGAGTCGATGGCCGGCTGGTTCACCGCGGGCGGCGACGAGCTGCGAGTGATCGCAGTGGAACGGGAGCGCGGTCGCCTGGTGGTCGTCCGAGACCCCGGTTCGGAGGAGCTGCTCGTCCGGCTCCTGGCGGAACGAAAGCGCGTCACCCGCGAGGCGGGACGTGGCAACGCGTGGCTACCCCTTGACCTGCTCGATGCCGACGTCGAGATGCGGGTGCTGGAGGCCGAGCCGGTGCGGCCTCGCGGCCGCGTGCGAGAGACGCTGCTGTTCCCCTACAGCAAGGACGGCATACCGGGAGGCGAGGGGATCATCCGCGCGGCCGTTGCGTCCAACAACGGGCGCCTGCTGGGGACCGGGCTGATGGTCTCCGACGCGGTCGCGATGGCCGGCCTGCGCGCGGCCGAGGGCAATCTCCGCCGCGCCGTGCTGCTGCTGCTGGGACCGCAGCGCGAGGATGTGTCCCGCTTCCGCCCCGAGGCGGTGCGCCGGTTCCTCGGCGAGCTCCGCGTCCCGCTCGTGGTCTGGGACCTCTCCGGTCAGGCCGCTGACGCCCCCCCCGCGTGGCAGCCGGACGTCGCCATTGCCGCCCTCGACGACGTCACCACGGCGAGCAGCGGGCTGCGCTCGCTCTTCCGCCGGCAGCGCATCGTGTGGGTCGCCGGCGACGTCCTGCCGCAGTTCCTCGAGCTCGGCCCCGCGGCGAAAGGGATCGAGATCGTGCACTGAGGGCAGTACCGATCGCGGATCTCGTTCGGGAACGGGAACCGGGACTCTTCCACTCGCGGCGCCGGAGCCTGCCCTGAGCGAGGAGCCCGCCGGGGCTCCGAGTCGAATGGGCGCCGCTCGCTCAGGGCAGGCTCCTCGGGCGCGGACGCGGATCCGGCTCCGCCTTCGGCTTGCGGCTTCGCCCGCTGGGCTGTGCCGTCACGAGTCGCCGTGACAAGTCCGGCTCCGCCGTGACACGAGCGGGTTTGGGCGGCACGAGGTTGTGGCCGTGCGCGTGCCCCTTATCACCTATCACGTATCACTTATCACCTCCTGGAACGTGACTCGCGTAGAATTCCGGCTGGAGCGGATGCGGTGATCGTCACCATCAACCCCGAAGAGCCCGAGGAGTGGCTGATCGGCCAGGTCGCGAACGTGCTCCGGAAAGGCGGCGTCGTGGTCACGCCGACCGACACGGTGTACGGCCTGACCTGCTGCATCGATCGACCCGAAGCCATCCAGCGGGTGTACGCCCTCAAGAAGATGGACCCCAAGAAGCCGCTCGCCATCCTGGTCCGCGACATGGCGACCGTCGGCCGCTACGCGCGCGGCGTCTCGACCCCGGCCTTCCGGGTGATGCGGCGGGTGCTGCCCGGGCCGTACACCTTCATCTTCGAGGCCAGCCCGGAGGTGCCGAAGATCATGCTCCGCAAGCGGCGCACGATCGGCATCAGGATGCCGGACCACCCGGTGGCCCGAATGCTGCTCGCCGTCCTCGACGAGCCGCTCCTGAGCACGTCGATCCGCAACCCGGACGACGACTTCGTGAACGACCCCCTGGAGATCGATGCCACCTACGGCAATCGCATCGACGTGGTGATCGACTGTGGGCCGCTGCTGCCCATTCCGTCCACCGTCGTGGATCTGAGTTCGGGGCAGCCGGTGCTGGTGCGCGAAGGCAAGGGCGACGTCGACGTGCTGGAGATGTTCGAGTGACGGCTCGCGTCCGCGGCCCGCTCGACCGCAGTTGCCGGACGTGATCGGTTCGCGTTCGGCAGCGTCGATGGCGCGACGCTCTTGTATCATCGGCCGGCACGGAGGGCACGATGACGCGTGGACCGATTTCGGAGTTCATTGACCACCACTACCGCCACTTCAACGCCGCGGCGCTGCGAGACGCGGCAGTGGCCTACCGCGCCCACCTCGATGGCGGCGGGGTCATGATGATGACGCTGGCCGGCGCCATGAGCACCGGCGAGCTTGGCCTCTCGCTCGCCGAGATGATCCGCGCCGGCGCTGTGCACGCGATCACAACAACCGGCGCCAACCTGGAGGAGGATTTCTTCAATCTGGTCGCACACGACCACTACGTCCGGATCCCCGACTACCGCGACCTGACCCCGGCCGACGAGACGGCGCTGCTCAACCGGCACCTCAACCGGGTCACCGACACCTGCATCCCCGAGGAGGAGGCGATGCGCCGCCTCGAGAAGGCGGTGACCGCCGAGTGGCGCCAGGCCGACCAGGACGGCGAGAGCCGGCTACCGCACGAGTTCCTGTTCCGGCTGCTGCGATCCGGGGCCTTGGAGAAGTCCTACCAGATCGATCCGAAGGACAGCTGGGTCGTCGCGGCGTGCGAGCAGAACCTCCCGATCTTCGTTCCCGGCTGGGAGGACTCGACACTCGGCAACATGTTCGCGGCGGCCTGCCTGCAGGGCAGGGTGAAGCGGCCGCAGACCGTGAAGAACGGCATCGAGTACATGATGCGGCTCGCCCAGTGGTACCAGGCGACCGCGCCGACGCAGCCGATCGGCTTCTTCCAGATCGGCGGCGGCATCGCCGGCGACTTCCCGATCTGCGTGGTGCCGATGATGCACCAGGACCTGCAGCAGCCCGACATACCGGTCTGGGCCTACTTCTGCCAGATCTCCGACTCGACCACCAGCTACGGCTCGTACTCGGGGGCTGTGCCCAACGAGAAGATCACCTGGGGCAAGCTCGAGGAGGATACCCCGAAGTTCATCATCGAGTCGGACGCGACCATCGTCGCGCCGCTGATCTTCGCCTGGGTTCTGGGGTGGTAGCGCGTCGGCACTGACCTCACAACTCCGTTCCCGCTCCCGCGCCCGCGCCCGCTTCCGGACCCGTTCCCGCTCGTTTGCCCCGTCCTCGAGAGCGCTTCGCGCCGATTCTCCGGAGGCGCTCCCCGAGGTTGCCACCTTTGGCAATTTGGGGTCTCGTGCACTCCTTCAGGAGGAACCTCGTCCCGAAATTGCCAAAGATGGCACGCCCGCGGGACGCGCACTCCTCGTACTCGCCTCGCCCTTCGGGCTGGGAAGCGGGCTCGGAGCTTGCCGCGTTGCGGCGCATGTACAATGACCGCCGGATGCACGCAAGGAGGAGCCCATGAGCGAGAGCGGTCTCAGCAGCATTGGGGTCATCGGCATCGGCGTGATGGGCAACGGCATCGCCCAGGTGACGGCGCAGAGCGGCTTCACCACCGTCGTGATGGACGTCAACGAGGAGCTCTTGAAGAAGGGCCTCGAGACCATCGGACGCAGCCTCGACCGACTGGTCAGCGCCTACGAGAAGTCGGGTGGGGAGAAGGGGATCACCGCCGCGGCCAAGGAGCAGGCCGTCGCCCGGCTGTCGATCACGACCTCGCTCGAAGGCCTCCTCGGCTGTGACCTGGTCATCGAGGCGGTTCCCGAACGCCCCGAGCTGAAGGAGGAGATCAACCGCAAGCTCGCCGGCCTCGGCTACGACAAGATCGTGGTCAGCAACACCTCCGGCATCAGCATCACGCGACTCGGCGCCGCCTACGGTAAGCCCGACCGCTTCATGGGCATGCACTTCATGAACCCGGTGCCGATGCAGCAGGGGGTCGAGATCATCCGCGGCCTGGCGACCTCGGATGCGACCTACGCCACCGTGGTCGCGCTGTGCCACGACCTCGGTAAGGTCGAGATTCCGGCCGAGGACAAGGCGGGTTTCGCGATCAACCGGATGTTCGTGCCGTTCGTCAACGAGGCGGTCCGGGTCGTCGAGGAAGGCATCGCTTCGGTCGACGACGTTGACAAGGTCACCTACTGCCTCGGCCACAAGATGGGGCCCCTGATGACCGCCGACTTCGTCGGGCTCGACACCATGTTGTTCATCTGCAACGTGCTCGAGGAGGAGTTCGGCAGCTTCTACAAGCCGAGCCCCCTGCTGCGGCGGCTGGTCGAGTCGGGGCAGCTCGGCGCCAAGACCGGACGCGGCTTCTACACTTGGGAGAAGTTCAAGGCCTCCGGCATCAATCCCGACGTCGCGCGCTATCGCATCAAGTGACTTTGCGGCGCGCGCGCCGCAACGTCATCCCGAGCGATGGAGCGCAGCGACGGAGCCGAGGGATCCTCTGAGCAAGCGGAGGCCCGGAGGGCCGGAGCGCGTCAAAGGATCTCCCGAGGCAGTCAGGCGGATGGATCGGCGGGGCTGCCTTGCCGGTCCAAGCGAGGCATCAGCCCCCGAAAGTCGGCGGCGCGCTGTTGCGCCACGCCGGAATGCGGTCGAGCTCCGCGAGCCAGCGGGTGACGTTGCCGAACTCCTCGACCGGCAGCCCGGCTGGAGCGGCGTAGGAGAAGTCGGCAGCCACCGCGAGGTCGGCCAGGGTGAGCACGTCGCCGACCAGGAAGCTGCGGCTCGCGAGCTGGCTGTCCAGCACCTTGGCCAGGCGCCGGAACGAAGCCAGCGCCTCGCCGACTCTCTGCTCGTCGGCCGCGCCGAGGCCGAGCGTCGGCTTGAGCACCCGCTGGAAGAAGGGGACCCCGGCCGCGTACATCAGCTGGCCCTGCTCCCAGAACATCCACTTGAGGATGTCGATCCGTCGCGCATCGGCCGGCCACAGCTGGCTGCCGGCCGACTCGGCGAGGTGAATGACGATGGCATTCGACTCCCAGATCGCGCGCTCCCCGTCGACCAGGACCGGCACCTTGCCGTTGGGGTTGATCGCGAGGAAGGCGGGCTGGACATGCTCGCCCCCGGGGAGGTCCACCAGGTGGCGCTCGGCGTCGACGCCGAGCAGATCCAGAACGGCCGTGACCTTTCGGCAGTTCGGTGAGCCGGGGTGGTAGTAGTAGCGCATGGTCAACCCTCCGTCAGGCGCCGCGTCGGGCGAGGATCGGGCTGCCGCCGTGAAGCGGTCCGATTTCGTCGACGATCATAAGGGATCACCCTCGTCCGCCTCCCTGTTCCAGAGCGAGCGATCCGAATCCACTGGCGGCGATGAGTGCTCACGAGACCATGATTCTGCCGTGCAGGGCGCTGTGCCCATGCCGCGCCGAGCGCGAACACGCGGCGGGCGGCCGCAGTGCGGCCGTCCGCCGGAGCGAGGGGGGCAAGGAGGCTACTCGAAGTCCGGGCCACGGTCCGGGGGCGGTCCACCGCGCCGGTGGTGCCGGCCGCGCATCTGCTGGAGCTGCTCCCGCTGCTCGGTGGTGAGGACATTGTGAATGCGCAACATCGTCCGCGCCCCGGCGACCATCAGCTCGACGTGGGTCTGCGACTGCGACTCGGCGAAGGCGCGGACCGCGGCCTCGTCGAACTCTCCGGGCGAGTGGCTTTCCCGAAAGGCCTGGTGAGCGTTCCGCAGCTGCTCCCGCATGGACTCGATCGCCGGCGTCTCCTCGTCGAGGATGGCCTGGATCTGGCCCTGCTGGGCGTCAGTCAGGTCGAGCTCCTCGGCGAGCCGGGGCAACATGTGCTCGAGGAAGGGCAACCCCGGTCCGCCGAACTCGTCGGGACCGCCGAAGCCAGGGGGTCCGCCGAATCCCTGCGCGAGCGCGACTCCGGGCATCGCCATCGCCGCCATCGCCAGTGTCGTGATCAGGATCGTGTTCGCTCTCATCGCTTACCTCCGTGTGATCGCCGCTCGCGCGGCGCCGTCGATCGCATCGGCCGCGAGTCGCGCCGGCTCGACGAGCTGATCGGCCAGCTGCTGTCGCTGGCGCGGCTGGAGTCGGGAGCGGTTGAACCGAAACGCGACGGCGTCGGCCTCGGCCTCGCAATCACCCGGCGGGCGGTCGAGTGGCACGGCGGGACCGTCGCCGCGGCCAACCACCAGGAAGGGGGCCTCGAGCTCACGATCCGTCTGCCGCTTGCCTGAACTTCTTCACGATGCGCGAAGCGCATCAATATCTAGGAGCGAGTGGGGCAGATGCCAACCGGGACCAATGCGCCAGGAGGCCGCTCGGCAGCGTCTGCCACACTCGCTCCTAGATCACGATGTTCACCAGACGGCCCGCGACCACGATCACCCGGCGCGGCGCCCGCCCCTCGAGGAGCTTGGCGACGCGCTCGGATGACAGGGCGAGCCGCTCCAGCGTCGCGTTGTCCGCGTCCTTGGGGACCTGCAGCTCGTCCCGCTTTTTTCCGTTGACCTGGACGACGATCGACACCATGTCATCGAGGCAGAGCGCCTCGTTGTGCACCGGCCAGACGGCGTGAGCGATCAGCTCGCCGGCGCCGAGACGCTGCCAGAGCTCCTCGCAGATGTGCGGCGCATAGGGCGAGAGCACCCGCAGGAAGCTGGTCGTGATGTCGCGCGGCAGGGTAGAGCTCGCGGTCGCCTGGTTGACGAAGATCATCATCTGCGCAATCGCGGTGTTCATCCGCAGGGCTGCGGTGTCCTCGGTGACCTTCTGGATGGTCTTGTGAAGTGCGCGCTCGAGCTCCGGCTCGGAGCCGGCCGCCGCGTCGGTCAGCTTGAGGTTGAGCTCGCCGCTCCTGTCGTCGACCACCAGCCGCCAGACCCGCTGCAGGAAGCGGTTGACGCCCTCGACGCCCTTCATCTGCCAGGGCTTCTGGACCTCGAGCGGGCCCATGAACATCTCGTACAGGCGCATCGCGTCGGCGCCGTAGCGATCGATGACTTCGTCCGGGTTGACGACATTGAGCTTGGACTTGGACATCTTCTCGACCTGCGACGTCAGCGTTTCGCCGGTCGCGACTGCCAGCACCCGACCGTCCTCGAGCTCCTCGACCTCGCTCGGGTGGTAGTACTTGCCGCGGGCGTCGCGGTACGAGTATGCGAGCACCATGCCCTGGTTGAACAGCCGCTGGAAGGGCTCCACGGTGTGCACCAGGCCGCAGTCGTAGAGCACCTTGTGCCAGAAGCGGGCGTAGAGCAGGTGGAGGACGGCGTGCTCGACGCCGCCCACGTAGAGGTCGACCGGCATCCAGTAGCGCTCGGACTGCGCCGACCACGCCTCCCGCTCGTTGTTGGGTTCGAGGAAGCGCAGGTAGTACCAGCAGGAGCCGGCCCACTGCGGCATGGTGTTGGTCTCGCGCGTCGCGGCGCGACCATCGGGCAGCGTCACCCGCAGCCAGTCGTCGCCGGCGCGGGCGAGCGGCGGCCGCCCGTCCTCGGTGGGCCGGTACTCGTCGATCGCCGGCAGCCCGACCGGCAGCCAGTCGTCGGGCAGCGGCACCACCGTGCCGTCGTCGGCGTGGACGATCGGGAAGGGCTCGCCCCAGTAGCGCTGGCGCGAGAACAGCCAGTCGCGGAGCTTGTACTGCACCTTGCGCTTCCCGAGCTGCCGCTCCTCGAGCCAGTCGATGATCCGCCGCTTCGCGTCCTCGATCGTCAGCCCGTCGAGAAAGGAGCTGTTGATCGCCGGTCCGTCGCCGAGGTAGGCCTGGCCGTCGAAGTCGGGCGCGCGGCTCGACGGTGCGGATGATCGGCAGGCCGAAGGCCACCGCGAAGTCCCAGTCGCGCTGGTCCTGCCCGGGCACCGCCATGATGGCGCCGGTGCCGTAGCTCATCAGCACGTAGTCGGCGATCCAGATCGGGATGCGCTCGCCGTTGACCGGGTTGATGGCGTGGGCGCCGGTGAAGACGCCGGTCTTGTCCTTGGCGGCGTCGCTGCGCGCGACCTCCGTGCTGCGGACGGCCTCGGTGACGTAGCGGCGCACCTGATCGCGCTGCACGTGGGTAGTGATGGCCTCGACCAGCGGGTGCTCGGGCGCGAGCACGCAGTAGGTCGCGCCGAACAGCGTGTCCGGCCGGGTCGTGAAGACGGTGAAGGTCTCGTCGCGGCCGTCGAGGCGGAACACCACATCGGCGCCTTCGGAGCGGCCGATCCAGTTGCGCTGCATCTCCTTGACGCTCTCCGGCCAGTCCACCAGCTCGAGGTCGTCGAGCAGGCGCTCGGCGTAGGCGGTGATCCGGAGCATCCACTGGCGCATCAGCCGGCGCTCGACCGGATCGCCGGTCTCGACGTAGACGCCGTCCTTGACCTCCTCGTTGGCGAGCACCGTGCCGAGGGCCTGGCACCAGTTGACGGGCACGTCCGCCATGTAGGCGAGCCCGCGCTCATGGAGCTTGAGGAAGATCCACTGGGTCCAGCGGTAGTAGTCCGGGCTCGAGGTGTTGATCTCGCGGTCCCAGTCGTAGCTGAAGCCGAGGCGCTGGATCTGGCGCCGGAAGGTGTCGACGTTGCGCGCGGTGATCTCGGCCGGGTGCAGGTTCTCGCGCACCGCGGCACGCTCGGCGGGCAGGCCGAAGGCGTCCCAGCCCATCGGGTGGAGCACGTTGAAGCCCTGCATGCGCTTCATGCGGGCGATCACGTCGGTGGCCGTGTAGCCCTCGGGGTGGCCGACGTGGAGGCCGGCGCCGGAGGGGTAGGGGAACATGTCGAGGATGTAGAACTTGGGGCGGCCCGCGAGCTCGGCGGGCTGGCTGGGCGTGCGGAAGGTCTTCCGCTCCTGCCACACCCGCTGCCACTTGGGCTCGATGGTGGCGGGATCATAGCTGTGGGCCGTCATCGCTCTGCTCCTCTGGCCGCCCCGGACTGGCCGGTGGGTTCCGCGTATTCTACGCACCCGGTCCTCTGGCCGCCAGCCTGGCCGGAGTCGGCTGCCGCGAGCGGCGCCTGTGGCATAATCGGCCGCCACCGCGAGAGGACGTCGCCAGGCCGACGCTGGACCCGGAGTCGGAGCGCGGTATTCAGGAGGGGCCATGAGAGATGCGGCCGGGCTGAAGAACTACGGCAAGGCTCTCGAGGACTCGTTTTTCGAGCGCGAGAACCAGAAGCTGCTCGCCAAGCTGCGCGAGCAGGGGGCGCGGGAACGGAAGCGCGCCACGCTGCGGGAAGCGCTCAAGATCGACGACGAAGATGTCCTCGACCACCTGGTCGCGCTCGACGTTTCGCCGGAGACGATCGTGGCGTTCAGCCTGGTGCCGCTGGTCGAGGTGGCGTGGGCGGACGGCGAGATCCAGCCGGACGAGCGCGAGGCCATCCTGCGCGCCGCCGACGAGCGCGGCGTCTCGGGGTCCGCGATCAGCCGGCAGCTGCTCGACAGCTGGCTGCGGCGGCGGCCGCCGGCCGCTCTGCTCGAGGTCTGGCGGCACTACTCGAAGGCGCTGCTCCAGGAGCTGGATGCGAATGACTGCCGGATGATGAGAGAGCGCGTGATCGGGTCGGCGCGCGCGGTCGCGGAGGCCGCCGGCGGGTTCCTCGGCCTGGGCTCGATCTCGGCGGCCGAGAAGGCGGCCCTGCAAGACCTCGAGCTGACCTTCGAGTGACGGCGGGAATGACCGTCGAATCGCTCACGGCGTAGGCTCGGACGGTCGACAGGACCAAGCGATGGCCAACCTCACACGACTCAGCTTCTCCATCGAGTGGTCGCTCGAGAAGAAACTCGAGGACCTGGTGCGGCGGGCGGGCTATAACAACCGCTCGGAGTACATCCGCGACTTGATCCGCGATCGTCTGGTCGAAGAGGAGTGGAGCGGGGAGGATGAAGCGATGGGGACTATCACCCTCGTGTACGACCACCACGCCCGCGGGGTGGCGGAGAAGCTGACCGACCTCCAGCACCACCACCACGACGTGGTCCTCGCCGCGACCCACGTCCACCTCGACGCCAAGCTGTGCGCCGAGGTGATCATCTGCCGGGGGCGGCCGGCCGCGATTCGCGCCATTGCCGATCGCCTGCGCCAGCAGAAGGGCGTCCTGCACGGCACGCTGTCGATGAGCTCGACCGGGGCGCATCTGGTCGAGTGACAGCGGCTGTCTGGCGTGTGACAACCGTCCCGACGCGACGACGAGCTCTCCAGTCCAGGTGCGGCCGATTCGACAGCCTGAGCATTCCCGCCCGAGCGTTCACAGGCGTCCGGGAACGGGGACGGGAACGGGCACGGGAACGGCAGCCGTGGCGGGCGGGGGACTGGCCCCTCGTCCCAACCCATAACCCCTAACCCCTCTTCGAGTAGAATCGCCGGCGGGAGGCCACCATGGCGGGAATCGCACTGGTCTCGGTGTCGGACAAGACTGCGCTCGACGATCTGGGGCGTGCGCTCGAGCGCCTGGGCTGGACCATCCTCTCCACCGGCGGCACCGCGAGCGCGCTCCGGGACGCCGGCTGCAGGGTCACCGAGGTCGCCGACTACACCGGCTTCCCGCAGATTCTCGACGGCCGAGTCAAGACCCTGCACCCGAAGATCTTCGGCGGCATCCTGGCGGCCCCGACCGAGGACCACCGCGACCAGCTCGCCCACCACCGCATCGAGGAGGTCGATTTGGTGGTGGTCAACCTGTATCCGTTTCGCCAGACCGCGAGCCGCGAGGGCGTGACGCTGCCGGAGGTCATCGAGCAGATCGACATCGGCGGCCCCAGCTTGGTCCGCGCGGCAGCCAAGAACCACGCCCGCGTCGCGGTCGTGGTCGACCCGGCGGACTACTCGACCGTCCTCGGCGAACTGGCCCACGGCGGGACCTCAGATGCCACCAGATGGCGACTGGCGGTCAAGGCCTTCCGGCACACCGCCGCGTACGACGCCGCCATCGCCGCGGCTCTGCCCCGCTTCGACGAGTCCGGACGCGGGTCGGCCGGCGCCGCGGTTGCGGCCGAGCTGCTGATGGCCGAGGAGGAGGTCCTGCGCTACGGCGAGAACCCGCACCAGGTCGGGGTCGTGGCCCGCATGCTGCCGCCGCGCGGCCTGGCTGGAGCCCGGCAGCTCCAGGGCAAAGCATTGTCCTACAACAACCTCGGTGACGCGACCGGAGCATGGCGCCTGGTCTGGGACCTGCCCGGTCCGGGGGTGGTGATCGTCAAGCATGCGAACCCGTGCGGGGTCGGCCTCGACGACTCGATGGCCGGGGCGTTCCTCAAGGCGCGCGCCACCGATCCGGTGTCGGCCTTCGGCGGGGTCATCGCGGCCAACCGCGCGGTGACGCCTGAGTTTGCCGAGGCTGTGATCGAGGAGTTCGCCGAGGTGGTCGTCGCCCCCGGTTACCTCGACGGCGCGGAGGAGACCTTCCTCCGCAAGAAGAACCTGCGCGTGCTCGAGGCCGGGGCGCCGGATCCCACCGAGATCGTGGTCCGCAACATCGACGGCGGCTACCTGCTGCAGGATGCCGACCACGGCTGGGACGGCGAGGCGCGGGAGGTGGCCACCCAGCGTGCGCCGGACGTCGCGCAACGGCGCGCGCTTGAGCTCGCCTGGCGGGTCGTCAAGCATTGCAGCTCGAACGCGATCGTGGTGGGAGGACAGGACCGGACTCTCGGCGTCGGCGCCGGCCAGATGAGCCGGGTCGACGCCGCCAAGATCGCGGTCGCGAAGGCGCGCGAGATGGGTCTCGATCTGGCGGGTTCCGTCGCCGCCTCGGACGCCTTCTTCCCGTTCCCGGACGGCGTCGAGGCGCTGCACCAGGCCGGCATCGAGGCGATCATCCAGCCGGGCGGCTCGATCCGCGACCGCGAGGTGATCGAGGTCTGCGACCGGCTCGGCGTCGCCATGCTGCTGACCCGCCGCCGCCACTTCAGGCACTAGGAGCGTTTGGGGCATAGGCCCCTGTGCGCGCTCCTGATGTGGTTGCTGTGGTTGGCCTCTGCCCCACGCGCTCCTCGGCATGACACGAGAACGCTGACGAGGAATCGGAGTCGGGCGCGGACCCGGCTTCGGGCTTCGTGCTCCGCACTTCGCCCTGACAAGTCGCCTGCGGACTACGCCGTGACGAGAGCGGGCGCGGAAGCGGGCACGCCCGGTCGTTCCCGGACGACGCGTGCCGCGACCGGTTCACCGTGAGGTATCTCCCTCTCCGTGCTAGCATTGAGGGTCGAGGAACGGAGGGGGAGATGACCGAGGGATCCCGCGGGGCAGCTGTGCTCCGGTATCGTGACGGACACGCCTTGCGCTGCGACCTGACCAAGGAGTTCACGCCTGCGGACCGGATGGTGGAGGCCACCTCGATGGATGGCGACCGCGTCCACGTCGAGATCGACGACCTGAAGGCGGTGTTCTTCCTCAAGGAGCAGGCCCGGCGCGACGCCGAGATGCACCTCGGCCGGTCCTCGGACGAGGGCCGGGGCGGAGCGGTGGCGACGGTCGAGTTCTTCGACGGCGAGGTCATCCGGGGGCGGATGGAGTCGTACTCGGTCGCGGACAGCGGCTTCTATCTCTACCCGGTATCGGTCGACAGCAACAATCGGCGCATCTTCGTGGTTGCAAAATCGCTGCGCACGCTGTCGATCGACGGCTGAGCCGTGACCAGGCCGATCCGCCGCCGCGAGGGCCTGGCTGCCGTCGTGGCGGCGGCAGGCTTTGTCCTCGGCGCCGCGACCCCGGCGGCGGCCCAGCAGGGAGCGATCACCCTCCTCGAGGACCTGGCCAGCGCGCTGCGCGAGCGTCCCGTGTGGACGGCCCCCTACCACCAGGAGTTCGTGCCCGCCGGCATGACCGTCGGCGAGCAGGTCGAGGGCGAGGTGTGGGTGGCGTGGCCGGACCGGGCGCACTTCCGATCAGGGTCGCCGACAGTGCGGATGATGGGCCTCGACGGCCGACTGGTCCGGCTCGTCGACCTCGACCTGCCCAGCTGCGAAGAGCATCAGCTCGATGACGACGAGTGGGCACGGATCCCGCTTGCCGCGGTGCTCGATCCGCAGTCGGCGGTTGATCGCTTCACGGTGCTCGAGCGCGGCGACCGGGGCTTTGCGCTCGCGCCGCGTCGGCCGGGTGGAGTGACGCGCGTCGAGGTGGTGCTGCGGCCTGACAACCTGCCGCTCGAGGTGGTCGTGGTCGATCCTCAAGGAGCGACAAATCGGCTCGAGTTCGGCGTCTGGACGGCGCTCGCGCAGCCGCCGCAGGGCGGCTGGCTGCCACCGGCGCCGGCCGGTGTGGAGTGCTCCGGCGTGGGCGCTGCGGTCGGCGGGAGTGACGGCGACGACCGTGGTAGACTGCGCCGATGACGTCGGCTGTTGTCCGATCGCTCCGCCAAGCCCAACAGGTGCGCGAGGTCTTCGGGCCGATCTCCGATCGATTGGCGGCGGTCGAGGAGTTCATTGCCCGCGAGTTCGAGGCGGCCCAGCCGCTGGTCGCCGAGGTGGGCGGGTATGTCCTGTCGAGCGGCGGCAAGCGCATCCGGCCGGCGCTGGTCCTGCTGATCAGCCGGATGCTGGGCGCGAAGGGTGAGCGGGACATCCGCTACGGGGCGGTGGTGGAGTTCATCCACAGCGCGACCCTGATTCACGACGACATCATCGACGAGTCGAACTTGCGCCGCGGCAAGCCAACGGCCAACCAGCGCTGGGGCAACCAGGTCACGGTGCTGGTCGGTGACTGGCTGTACACGCGCAGCATGTCGCTCTGCCTCGAGTTCGGCGACGTCGAGATCATGCGGCTGCTGACGGCAGCGACGCTCCAGATGACCGAGGGCGAGATCATGGCCGATCAGTTGCGCTGGCGGCTCGACCTGCCTGAGGAGCTCTACACCGAGATCACCCGCCGCAAGACGGCGGAGCTGTTCGCGGCGGCCTGCGCGCTGCCCGCCCTGTTCCAGCCGTCGACCCTGCACCTCACCGAGCCGCTCGCCGACTTCGGCCGCGATCTCGGCCTCTGCTTCCAGCTCGTCGACGACCTCCTCGACTTCACCGCCACTCAGTCCAGGCTCGGCAAACCGGTGCTCGCCGACCTTCGCGAGGGCCGGGTGACGCTGCCGATCATCCTACTGTTGCCCCGCCTTGACCGCGACCGGCGGAAGCGCCTCGAGGAGGTTGTCAGCAGCGGCACCTTCGATGCGCTTTCCGAGCAGGAGGTGCTCGAGCTGGTTCGCACCTCCGGCGTCCTCGACGAGGTGCAGCGGCGCGCCACGGCGCACGCGGAGGCTGCCAAGGAACGGCTCCGAGGCTTCCCCGCCGGTCCGGAGCGGGAGGCTCTGCTGTGCGCCGCCACCCTGCTCGTGACCCGCGAGACCTGACCCCTTGGTCAAACCTGCTCCCGCTCCCACCCCCGCGACCATCTCACGGTCCACCCGCCCGCCCGGCCCTGCCTCCGAATGAGGCGAGAACCTGGATCGCCGATGAACTCAGTTTCTCCGTCGGTTGTGCGGAGCTTGTGTGCTTTCGCGGTGAAAATCTGAGGGGAATCAGCCCCAGGCGCTCAGGAGTCTGTTGAGCGATGCATGCGCCCGCTGTGCGTGGGGATGTGCGAGATCGTGTCCGCAGAGTGTGATGACCTTTCGGTAGCATTCCACGGCGGACAGATCGTCTTCGTGACAGTGGTGGCGCAGGAATCCCTTCATGAGCCACGCTTCAGTGTGGTGAGGATCGACGTCAAGAATCCGATCGAGAAAGATCTCGGCAACATGCCAGCGTTCTTCGGAGATTGCGCGGGCGACGTGGCGTCGGTAGACGCGGATCATCGAGTCGTCACGAGTGGTCTCGTCGTGCGCGTGCGGCTTGAGGAAACTGACTGAAAGCATGCTTGTCATGTGAAAGATGACGAATCTCGAAAGATATGTCAAGCATTTTCTCATCCTCGTTGCGGATTTTTTTCGGAGAATTTCGATCGCGAGTGTTCCGGAAATTTCCGGACGTTGAATTGGAGGATGCTCGCGGACAATCTGCGATCGGCCGCCGCCCCGGTTGTGGTGCGGCTGGCCGGTCCAGGAATGGGCCGCGCGGGGTGCGGCGGCGGGAGGCGAGGGCCGCGGTATCATGTCGGCATGAGTCCGACCGGGTCCCGCCGTCAGTTCGTGCACCTGCATGCGCACACCCACTTCTCGCTGCTCGACGCGACCATCCGGATCGCGGAGCTGACCAGGCAGGTGGCGGCTCTCGGGATGCCGGCGGTGGCGGTGACCGACCACGGCAATCTGTTCGGTGCCTTCCAGTTCCACGGCGCGGCACTCGCCGAGGGGGTGCGGCCGGTGATCGGCTGCGAGGTCTACGTCGCCCCCGGCGACCACCGTGAACGCTCGGCGGCGGCGGGACGGCGGCGGCCGTACGACCATCTCGTGCTGCTGGCCGAGAGCGATCGGGGCTACCAGAACCTGGTGCGCCTGGTCAGCATCGGCTACCTGGAAGGCTTCTACCACAAGCCGCGGATCTCGAAAGCGCTGCTGGCGGAACACGGTGAGGGATTGATCGCGCTGTCCGCCTGCCTCTCCGGCGAGCCCGCCCGGCACCTGCTTTCCCGCGATCCGGCGGCGGCGCGGCGAACCGCTGAGGAGTATCGCGCGATCCTCGGCCCTGACGACTACTTCCTCGAGATTCAGGACCACGGCATGGCCGACGAGGCGCTGGTCAGGGCCGGCATGGCCGAGCTGTCGCGGGCGACCGGGATCGCGCTGGTCGCGACCAACGATTGCCACTTCCACCGCCGCGACGACACCTTCGCGCATCGGGTGTTGCTGGGCATCGGCCAGAACCGGACTCTCGAGGATCTGGACTATCCCTATAACCCCGAGTTCTACGTCAAGTCAGCGGACGAAATGTACGAGCTATTTGCCGAGTATCCCGGCGCATGCGAGGTCACGGCGGAGATCGCATCCAGGTGCCACGTTCTGTTCGATAAGGAGAGGCTGCACCTTCCCAGATATCCAGTTCCGGAGGGCCATTCTCTCGAGAGTTTCCTGGCCGAAACTGCGACCGTCGGACTCGAGCGACGCCTTGCGAAACCAGGCTCCAGACGCGCCAGTGACGACGTGTACCGTTCACGGTTGGACCAAGAGCTTTTGATCATCAGCAAGATGGGTTTCCCAGGGTATTTTCTGGTCGTCTGGGACTTCATTCGCTATGCGAAAGAGCATGGTATTCCGGTGGGGCCGGGTCGTGGATCGGCTGCGGGTTCGGTGGTTTCGTTTGCTCTTGGAATCACTGATGTCGACCCACTGGAGTACGACCTGCTATTCGAGCGATTCCTCAATCCTGACCGGATTTCGATGCCCGATATCGACATCGATTTCTGCCAGCGCCGGCGGGAACAGGTCATCGAGTACGTGCGTGGTCGCTTCGGCAAGGATTCGGTCTCTCAGATCGCGACCTTCAACATCCTGAAGGCGCGATCGGCGGTGCGCGACGTGGGACGCGTGATGGGGATGCCGTTCGGTGATGTCGACCGGATCGCCAAGCTGATCCCGGAGGACTTCAACATCACCGTGCCCCAGGCGGTCACCGACTCCCCGGAGCTGAAGGCCCTGGTTGATGGCGACGACGACGTCCGCCAGCTCGTGGAGACTGCGTCTCGCCTGGAGGGCCTGGCGAGGCACTGCGGGGTCCATGCGGCCGGGGTCGTGATCGCGCCCGAGCACCTGGTCAACCTGGTGCCACTGATCAAGACCGCCAATGGCGAGGTCTGCACCCAGTTCGACAAGGACGACGTCGAGGCGCTCGGCCTGCTCAAGATGGACTTCCTGGGACTGCGCACGCTGACCGTGATCGCGGACGCGCTCGAGTCGATCCACGCCACCGTCGACCCCGACCTCGATCTCGCGCTGATTCCGTTCGACGACGCTGCGGTCTACAGCCTGTTCTCCGCGGGAGACACCGACGGCATCTTCCAGTTCGAGTCGTCGGGCATGAGGGAGGTCCTGCGCAAGGTGCAGCCGCGCGCGTTCCTCGAGCTGGCGGCCCTCAACGCGCTCTACCGCCCGGGGCCGATGCAGTTCATCGACGACTACTCCGACCGCAAGCACGGCCGCAAGGCGATCACCTACATCTTCCCCGAGCTCGAGCGGATCCTCGGCGAGACCCACGGGATCATCGTCTATCAGGAGCAGGTGATGCGGATCGCGGTCGAGATCGCGGGCTTCTCGATGGCCAAGGCGGACACCCTGCGCAAGGCCATGGGCAAGAAGATCCAGGAGATGATCGACCGCGAGGGCGAGAACTTCATCCGCGGCGCCGTGGACCACGGCTTCCCCAGGGACAAGGTCCGCCAGCTGTGGGAGCAGATCGTCCCGTTCGCCAAGTACGGTTTCAACAAGTCGCACTCGGTGGCCTATGCCCAGGTGGCCTATCTGACCGCCTACCTCAAGGTCCACTACCCGGCTCACTTCATGGCCGCGATGCTGACCTCGGAGGTCGCCACCACCGACAAGCTCCACCAGTATCTCGGCCGCTGCCGGCAGATGCACCTCGAGATCCTGCCGCCGGACATCAACGCCTCCTCACCCCACTTCACCGTCGAGGGCGGCGGTATCCGCTTCGGGCTGAGCGCCATCAAGGGGGTGGGCGACGCCGCGGTCGAGCCGATGCTGGCGGCGCGCGCCAGCCGCGGGCGCTTCGAAGGGATTTCCGACTGCCTGCGCTCGCTCCCGGCCCGCGCCGTCAACCACAAGGTGATGGAGTGCCTGGTCAAGGCGGGCTGCTTCGACGGTTTCGGCCTGCCCCGCGGGCCGCTGCTCGAGCACCTGTCGGAGCTGATGGAGTTGGCGGCGCGGGAGCGCGAGCAGAGCGAGCTCGGCCAGGGCTTCCTGTTCGATGACTTCCGGTCCGACAGCTTCGAGGCGTCGCTCCGGGGCGCCCCCGACGGCGATCCGGCCGAGCGGCTCGGCTGGGAGCGGGACGTGCTCGGGTTCTTTCTCTCCGGCCACCCGCTCGACGGCTACGCCGATCAGCTCCGCCGCTTCGCCGACTGCACAGTCGCCGAGCTGCCGCGGCGGCTCGAAGCCGGGGCGGAGCGGGTCACCGTCGCCGGGCTGGTCAGCGGCCTCAAGGTGATCCCGATCAAGCGGGAGGGACCCAACCACGGCCGCCGCATGGGAGTCTGCGAGCTCGAGGATCCGACCGGCAGCGTCCGCGTGGTCGCATTCCCCGACGCCTTCGACCGCGCCGAGCGGGCGCTGGTCGACGGCAACGCGGTGCTGGTGGTGGCCTCGCTGAAAGGGGAGGGCGATCACGTCGAGCTGTCGGCCGAGGAGGTGAGCGCCCTGGATGGCCTGGCCGCGAGGCGCGCCTCCGCCCTGCGGGTGGTGGTCAACCTGGACGAGGCCGACGAGGCGTCGCTCGAGGAGCTGCGGGAGTTCCTGCTCGACCACCCGGGCGATCTGTCGGTCCGCTTCGAGCTCTTGCGCCGCGGCCGCTTCCGCGCGCGGCTGGTGCCGCCGCCGGCGCTCACCGTGGACGCCTCGCAGGAGACCCTGGACGCCCTCCACGAGCGGCTCGGCAGCGGCTGGTACGAGTTCGAGTACGACACGCCGGTCCGCAACGGCGGCAGCCGGTCTCGCCCCGAGCCGGCGCCGCCGCCGGTCGACGACGGCGACGGCGACCCGCTCGGCGTCGTGAACTGATCTGCAGCCTGCCCTTTTCGGGAACGGGAACCCTTCGACTCGCGGCGCAGGTGCGCCGCTCGCTCAGGGCAGGCTCCTCGGGCACGGGCACGGATCCGGCTTCGCTTTCAGCTCCACCGTGACACGTCGCCGTGACGAGGGCGGGCGGGGGAGCAGATCCTAGATCCCAGCCCCTAGATCCTTCCCCTCAACACCTTGTACTCGCCCGCGAGCCAGCGCCCGAGGTCGGCCAGCCGGTGGCGCGAGAAGCGGCTGCCGGTGGGGCCGCCCGCTAGCGCGGTGTGGGCCTCGTCGCGGCCGAGGTCGGTCACCATCCGCCACGACGGGGCGAAGGTGGTGTGGCGGTTGTGGGCGGTGAAGATCCCGCCCTGGACCACCGTGGCGCGGTTGCCGGCGAGCTCGATCGGACCGTAGTCGAAGCCGAGCCAGCGCGGCAGCTTGCCGCCGAAGAAGATGTCGGTCATCACGACCCGCCGGGTCGCACCCCAGCGCGGGACGGTGGCCGGGTCGATGACGGCGAGCGTCTGCTCGAGGACCTCCCGCAGCACCGCGTCCCGTCCCCGGCCGCCGAACCACGAAGGGTCGCCGCCGAGGATCGCGTTGTCGAACAGGTGGAAGTAGTCGGTCATGGTGGTGGTCTCCTCCACGATGGCGCGCCAGGCCTCGCGACCGAACAGCCCGTCGCCGAAGACCCTGGCCAGCATCGCGTGGTAGACCAGCTCGAAGACCGTGGCGCTCTGCGACTCGCGGTCGTAGCGGAAGTCCCAGTCCCGCAGCAGCGCGGCAGCCGGCAGCTCGGGCAGCAGCGGGCCGAGCAGGGCCATGAACCGCTCGGCGTGCAGCGACGTCAGGTCATGCTGGAGGCGCTGCAGGTCGGCAACCGTCACCCGGTCGATCGCGGACAGCACCGCGCAGATGCGGTCGTGGCGGTAGCTGCCCATCGGGAGGTTGACGGCGAGCGGTCCGCCCGGGGCATTGAGGTCGTTGTTGGCGGTGGCGAGGAAGCCCTCGGCCGGGTTGAGGATCGAGAACAGCCGGGCGGGATCCACCCAGCCGCGCCAGTGGTTGGCCTCGTCGGCGGCCGACACCGGATGCAGGCCGGAGTGGGCGCGGTCGGGCAGCCTTCCCGACTGCTGGTAGCCGATGTCGCCGTCGCGGTCGGCGACCAGCCAGTTGCAGGAGATGGTGATCGAGCGCAGCACTGCCTGCGCCTCGGCGACCGAGCGGGCCCGCAGGATCCTCAAGAGCGCGTCGAGGCTGGGCGCGGCGCCGCCGCGCTGGGCCGACCAGGCCCGGGTCAGGTAGAGGCCGTCCTCGAGGTCCGGACGCCGAGGGTCGGCCTCGAGGACGCCGAGGTCGTTCTCCCGGAGCGTCACCACCACCGGCTCGGCGCCCTTGCGCCGGACCTGCTCCTGCCGGACCGCAAGCGGCACCCAGCGGTCACCCCGGCGCACCGCCGAGCCCCGCACCTCGTCGATGAAGAAGTCGACCATGTCCATGAAACCGTAGGTGAAGCCAAAGGCGATCCGCGAGGTGCGGCCCATGACCAGGCCCGGGACCCCGGGCATGGTGATGCCGATGCGGTAGTCGTCGCGGGTGTGGAGCACGGCCTCGTACCACAGCGCCGGCAGCCGGTTGATCTCCATGTGCGGGTCGCTGGCGAGCAGGGCGGAGCCGGTCGCGCTGCGCCGCGCCGAGACCGCCCAGTTGTTGCTCGCCGACGCCCGCGCGGCCGCGGTCGCGAAGCGCACCGAGGGCGGCAGCAGCGGCGCGACCCAGCGCAGCTGCCGGAGCTGGTCGACCGTGGCCTGGTCGAGACCGTCGAGGTGCGGCGCCAGCAGCCGGCGCAGGCCGTCGACCGGCACGCCGCCCCGGATCGACTGGACGAGCAGCTTCTCGAAGTCGACCTGGGTCTGGGCGAGGCCGACGTAGGTCATGATCTTGATCGTCAGCAGCACGTCGGCGAGGCTCCAGGGCTCGGGGCGGTGGCCGACGAGCAGCAGCTCGAGGGGCCGCCGGCGCCGGGCGAGGATCTCGTTGACCCCGGACGCATACGCCTCGGCGAAGCGGCGCGCGCCCTCGCCCACCAGCTCCACCTCGCCGGCCACGTCGCGCGCGAAGCCCATGTCCCTGGCCCAGATGTCGATGGCGAGGGTCTCGTCGTTCGCCTGCAGGCACTCACCGAGCCGTCCCTGGCCGACCAGCCGCAGCAGCACCATCTGGACGAGGCGGTCCCGGGCGTGCGCCCAGCCGAGGCCGGCGGCGAGGCCCAGGTCGTCGTCGGCCCACAGCTGCATCACGCCTTCGGGCGTCCGGCAGGCGTCAATCTGGAACTCGCCGATGCGAACCGTGCGGCGGCGGCTGCTGACCCTCATGCTGTCCCCCATTGCGGGATGGTGGCCCGGTGCTGAAGCATAGCAGCCACGGCGCGGCGTAGCGGCCCTGGCTGCCGTGTCAGAAACACGGCGTCGATTCGACACGTTACACTGACAGACGCGCGGCGCGCCGCCGCGGCCGTCCACCAATGGAGGTCTGGGCATGAAGCCGACCGTGCTGCTGGGTCTGCTGATCGCACTCGCCGGGTTGCCGGCCTCGGGTGAGGAACCGCCGCTGCGGCTCGGCGATCGCCAGCCGCAGACCGTGGTTGGTCCTTCGGCAGCTTCCTTCGCCAGGCTCGACGCGCCGGTGGCTGCGATCGCGGTCGCCGCCGACCCGGTCGGCGAGGCGCTGCGCACCGGCTTCCGGGTGCAGGACGCGAAGATCCAGCTCGAGGTGATCGCGGCGCCGGCCGCCACGGCCGAGCTCGCGGCCTGGCTCGAGGCCGAGGGCGCGGCGTCCGTGGAGTTCGCGGACGAGGGGCTGCTCGAGGCGTTCGTGCCGGTCGGCGTGCTGGCCGCGCTCGACCGCCACCCGGCGGTGCGGTGGGTGCGCCGGCCGGTCTACGCGGTGCTGCCCGAGCCGTGGCTCGAGGCCGCGGAATCGGCGCCGAAGGACGTGATCTTCTCGGAGGGGCTGCCGGCGACCAACGTGCTCGAGTGGCACGGCGACGGCTTCACCGGCGACGGCGTCAAGGTCGGGGTGATCGACATCGAGATGTACGGCTGGGAGAACCTGCGCGGGATCGAGCTGCCACCGGCCGAGAAGGTCCACTACCAGTCCTTTGGCGGCGGCGCGAGCTCGCCCGGCGAGGTGCACGGCACGGCGGTCGCCGAGATCGTGCACGACATGGCGCCCGACGCCGAGCTCTACCTGGCGGAGATCGGCGGCAGCACCTCGAATTTCAACAGCGCGGTGCAGTGGATGATCAGCTCCGGGGTACGTGTGATCGCGATGTCGATCACCTACTTCGGGGTCGGGCCGGGCGACGGCACCGGCTACTTCCAGAACCAGATCGCCAACTTCGTCGCGAGCGCAAACGGCGTGTGGGCGCACTCGGCGGGCAACTACCGCGACTCGCACTGGCAGGGCCAGTCGGTCGACGCCGACGGCAACGGCTGGGTGGAGCTGGACGGGGAGAACGAGATCCAGCGCTTCGCCTCCTCGTCGAGCCAGGGCGACGACATCCGCGTCTCGCTGCAGTGGAACGACTGGAGCGCGGTCAACCAGGACTACAGCCTCCACCTCTTCAAGGTCGACGGCACCGAGCCGGTCGAGGTCGCCTCGACCGACAGCCTGCAGACCGGGTCCGGCGGCCAGGCGCCGACCGAGTTCCTCGACTTCACGGTCGTCGAGGCCGGCCGCTATGGCATCGGCATCTACCGCAAGAGCGTGAGCGCCACCAACGACATGGAGCTCTTCTCGCTCGATGTGGGGGTCTCGGGCTCGGTGGAGGAGGGCTCGATCACGACCCCGGGCGACGCGCCGGCGGCGATGGCGGCTGCCGCGATGGCTCCAGGCAGCTCCGCGGTGCGCACCTTCAGCTCGGCCGGGCCTGCCAACGGCCCGGGCGGCAGCCTCGAGGGCGGCGCGATCAAGCCGGACATCGCGGCCTACGACGGGGTCTCGACCGCGTCCTACGGCGGTCAGGCCTTCGGCACGTCGTTCGCCTGCCCGCACGTGGCCGGCGCCGCCGCCGTGGTGATGTCGGCCCATCCGACCTGGTCCGGCGGCCAGGTCCGCGCCTCCCTTGAGGAGGCGGCGATCGACAAGGGCCGAGCTGGGATGGACACTGACTTCGGCTGGGGACGCCTCAACCTCGGGCCATCGCCGCTTTCGACCTGCAGCTACACCCTCGACCAGACATCGCTCGAGTTCGGCGCCGGCTCGGACAGCGCGATCATCAACGTCGACACCGAGACCGAGTGCTTCTGGACGGCTGAGAGCCAGTCGACCTGGTTGCGGACGCCGATCGACAACGACACCGGCCCGGGCCGGGTGATCGTCCTCGTCGAGGCCAACCCGGGTCCGACCCGCACCGGCAGCCTGCTCATCGCCGGCGTCACGGTGCCGGTCACCCAACAGGGCAACGACTGCAGCTACGCCGTCGAGCCGCTGTCGTTCCGGCTTAGCGCCTGGGGCGGGGCGGAGGAGCTGCGGGTAACCACCGCGGCCGGCTGCGCGTGGAGCGCGGGCTCGCAGGCGGACTTCATCGAGGTGACGGGAGGCGCGAGCGGATCCGGCAGCGGGACGGTGACCTTCGCGGTCGGCGCGAACACGTTGACGTGGCCGGCGTCTCCGCGCACCGGCACCCTGCTGGTGGCCGGGCAGACGGTGGTGGTCGACCAGATGGCCTATGGGGTCCGCTCGATGGTGGGGGGTATCGCGGAGACCGCCGGCGCGGCGGGCACCCGCTGGAAGTCGAGCCTCGCGCTCGCCAACCCGGGCTCAGCCGCGGTCGGTGCGACCCTGACCTACCGGCACGAGGACGGCACCGACACCGCCGAGGTCACGGTCGGCGGGGGCGACATCGTCGAGTACGACAACGTGGCGGTCGAGCTCTTCGGCCGGCCGGGATCCTCGGGTGCCGTCGACGTCCAGGCGACCGACGAGCTCGTGGTCAGCGCCCGGACCTACAACGACTCTCCGGCCGGGACCTTCGGCCAGTACCTGCCGGGCGTGTCGAGCCAGGCTCTCTCCACCGGTCAGGAAGGCGTGTTGTCGCAGCTCGCGAGCAACGACGACTTCCGGACCAACATCGGCTTCCTCAACCTGGGCGCATACGCGGCGCAGGTGAGGATCCGGCTCTTCGACGGCAGCGGCGGCGCCCGCGGGTCGGAGCTCGTCGAGACGGTGCCGGCCGGCCGCTGGCTCCAGGTCAACCGGGTGTTCCAGGCGGCCGCGGCCGGCAACTGCCAGGGCTGCTACGCCCTGATCGACGTCGTCGGCAGCGGCGACGACGCGGTCTGGGCCTACGCCTCGGTGGTTGACAACGGCTCCGGCGACCCGACCACGGTCCCGCTCTCGATCCTGTACGACAGCGCGCCCGATGCTGACCTGCTGGTGGCCGGCATCGCCGACATCGCCGGCGCCGAGGGCACCCGCTGGGCCTCGAACCTCGCGGTCCTCAATCTCTCGGGGGCCGAGCTCCGGGGCACCGCGGAGTACCGTTACGGCGGCGGCGTTGCGCAGACCGGCTTCACGCTCGGCGACGGCGAGCTGGTCGAGTGGGAGAACGTGGCCGCCGCCCTCGGCGCGCCCGACTCCTCGGGCGCGGTGGCGATCACGGCTGACGGTCCGGCGGTGGTCACCGCCCGCACCTTCAACAACGCCGCGTCCGGGACCTTCGGCCAGTACCTGCCCGGCGTGCGAGCGGGCTCCGCCCTCTCTGCCGACGACAACCAAACGGGCGTCCTCTACCAGATCAAGAGCACCGGCGCCTTCCGGACCAACGTCGGGTTCACCAACTTCAGCGACGCGCCGTGCGACGCAGTCGTCACCCTGCACGGGGCCGACGGCGGGGAGCTCGGAAGCCCGGTGACGGTTTCCGAAATCCCGGCTGGCGGCTGGAAGCAGGTCAACCGGATCTTCCAGGCGGCCGGCGTCGCCGAGTGCCCGATCGGCTACGCCGTGGTCAGGCCGGTGACTCCAGGCTGCCTGGTCTGGGCCTACGCCTCGGTGGTCGACAACGGCTCCGGGGACCCGACCACAATTCCGATGGACGTGGACTAGGACGACGTCGGACGAGCACCAGGGAGGAGACATGGCGCAGCAGGCCGGCACCCATCGCATCGCACGGGCGCTCGTCGAGGGCCGGCCGGAGTGGCTCATGGCCCGGGACGGCGAGGCCTTCCTGCTGCCAGAGGGGCCGTTCGGCGCCAACCTGCTGCTCGGGCGGCGGGTCGGCGCGGTCGAGGAGCTGCACCTGCTCGCGCCGGCCGTGCCGACCAAGATCATCGGCATCGGCCGCAACTACGTGGCCCACGCCGCCGAGCACGGGGTCGAGGTGCCAAAGGAGCCGCTGCTCTTCTTGAAGCCGCCGTCGAGCGTGCTCGACCCCGGCGGCGTGATCGTGTCGCCCGCACTGTCCGAGCGCGTCGAGTATGAGGGCGAGCTGGCCCTGGTCATCGGCCGCCGCTGCAAGGACGTCGCCGAGGCCGAGGCCTGGGCGTGCGTGCTCGGGCTGACCTGCGGCATCGACGTGACCGCCCGCGACATCCAGCGCGCTGACCCCCAGTGGACGCGCGGCAAGGGCTTCGACACCTTCTGCCCGCTGGGGCCCTGGATCGCGGCCGGCGTGACCGAGGCCGAGGCCGCGGCGCTGCGCCTCGAGACCCGGGTCAACGGCGAGCTCCGGCAGCAGGCCTCGACCGGCGAGATGGTGTTCCCGCCGGCGCGGCTCATCGCGTACATCACCCAGGTGATGACCCTCGAGCCGGGCGACGTGATCCTGACCGGGACCCCCGAGGGAGTCGGCCGGCTGGTCGCGGGAGACCGCATCGAGCTCGAGATCGAGGGCGTCGGCGTGCTGCGCAACACGGTGGAGTGAGGACGCGTGGCGGGAAACACCAGGCCGATGGATGGGCGGGTGTGCGTCATCACCGGCGCGACGTCCGGAATCGGCCGCGCCGCCGCCTCCGAGCTGGCCGCGCTTGGTGCGCGCCTTGTAATCGTCGCCCGTGACCCTGGCCGCGGCACCGCGGCGCGGGACGAGATCGCCGGGGAAACCGGGAACCGGGAGGTGGCGCTGGAGGTCGCAGACCTGGCGTCGCAGCGGCACGTCCGTGACCTCGCCGTACGCCTGCTCGCGTCCCTGCCCGAGATCCACGTCCTCGTCAACAACGCCGGCCTCACCCTGAGCAACCGCCGGCTCACCGAGGACGGCCTCGAGGAGACCTTTGCGGTCAACCACCTCGCGCCCTTCCTGCTCACCAACCTGCTGCTCGACCGGCTGCGGGCGAGCGCGCCGGCGCGGGTCGTGACCGTGGCCTCGGCCGCCCACCGCGGCGCCGCCATCCCCTTCGACGACCTCAACGGCGAGCGCGGCTTCTCGGGCTGGCTGGCCTACAGCTGGACCAAGCTCGCCAACATCCTGTTCACCGTCGAGCTCGCGCGGCGGCTCGACGGCTCGGGGGTGACCGCCACCTGCCTGCACCCGGGCGTGGTCGCGACCGGCTTCGCGCGCGAGGGGCCGCTCCTGATCAGGGAGTTCCAGCGCTTCCTCGGTCGCCTGCTGCTGCTCGACCCGAAGCGGGGAGCCGACACCCTGGTCTGGCTGGCCTCGTCGCCCGAGCTCGCCGGGGCCTCCGGTGGCTACTACGCCAAGCGGCGGCTTGTGACGCCGTCGCCGGCGGCGCGCGACGCGGCTGCCGCGCGCCGGCTTTGGCTCTTCAGCGAGCGGCTGACCGGCCTCTCCGGCTGAGCCGCGACCACGACTGCCGCGCAATCGGCCGCGTCACTTCCAGTGGGCGGTGATGAACTCGTCGATCTCGGGCAGGCCGCCCTGCAGGATCAGGTAGCCGTTGTGCGGCTCGCGTTCGGTGATCTCGTGGTTGACCGGGGTCCGCATCATCTCGCATCACCTCGGTCGTGGTCGTCGGTGTGGCCGAGCACCCAGCCCAGCTTCATGAGCGCCGTCTCGGGCAGCATGTTGTCGAGCGGCACGATGCCGATGTCGAGCAGGTCGCGGCCGGTGTCGTAGACGTACATCTGCGCGTAGCCCCACAGCGTCTGGACGGTCATCACGATGTGCACGCCGGCGTCGATCGCGCGCTTGAGCGCCGGGTAGAGCGGCTTGTTGACATGCCCGAGCCCGGTGCCGGCGATGACGATCCCGCGGTAGCCCTTCTCGACCAGGGCGTCGACCAGGTCGGGATGCATGCCGGGGTAGTAGTAGAGGATCGTCACCCGGTCGTCGTGGGCGGTGTCGATCCGCACCTGGCGCGATCGGTCGCGGTGCAGGTAGTCGGTGGTGAGGATAGTCGAACGATGTCCCGGCTCACCGTGCACAGCGGGATGTCGCCGACGGTGCGGAAGGTGCTGCGGTAGGAGGAGTGCATCTTGCGGCACCGCGTGCCGCGGTGGAGCAGGCCGTAGCTGTCCGAGGTCGGGCCGAACATGCAGATCACGACCTCGGCGATGTCGCCGTAGCCCGGCCGCGCGGACCGCGTGGATCAGGTTGAGCGCCGCGTCCGACGACGGGCGGTCGGACGAGCGCTGGCTGCCGACCAGCACGATCGGGACCGGCGAGTCTCTGCACCATGAAGCTCAGGATCGCGGCGGTGTGCCCCATGGTGTCGGTGCCGTGGCCGATGACGATGCCGTCGGCGCCGCCCTCGATCTCGCGCGCCGATCGCTCTCGGCGAGGGCCACGTACTCGGTCCAGCGCCATGTTCTCGGAGAACACGCCGAACAGCTTGCGGGTCGTCAGGTTGCAGATGTCGGCGAGCTCGGGCACCGCGCCGTAGAGCTCGCCGGGGGTGAAGGCCGGGATCACGGCCCCGGTCCGGTAGTCGAGCCGGGAGGCGATGGTCCCGCCGGTCCCGAGCAGGGTCACCGCCGGCAGCTGCGGCCGCACCGGGAACGCCTTCTCGGGGATCTTGTAGACGGCTTCCCTGTAACCGACCTCCTCGATGCTGTCACCCGGTCGACGTGGACGCCGACGTTGTAGCCGTTGCGCAGCTTGAGCACGAGGTGAAGGTCGTCGAAGGACTCCGAGCGAGGGAGGATGACCCCCTCGAACACGCTTCCCCGGGAGTTCGTGACCCGGACATCGCTCCACACCCTGACGCCCCAGGCCTCCAGCCGGCTGCGCGCGAGCCCCCGGTAGCCCCTGAGCGGGTCGGTCATGGCCCCACCTCCAGGTCCTGCCTGCAGCGCTGCCATCACGTCGCGCGCCGGGACGCGCCCCCGCAGCTCGCCCATGACGCGGCCCATCAGGAAGCGAGTGAGCCGGTCCCGGCAGCCGTCCGCGCGATCCGGTCGACCGGCCCGCGCGGCGAGGGCGAGCCGCTCCCGCCATCCGTCCGGCGGGCGGCCGAGCTCGCGTTGGCGAGCCATGGTCTCGAGCTCGACCTCGGGCGCCTCGGCGAGCCGCCGGACCAGCCCGTCGACGGCCTCCCAGAGCACCGGCTGCTCGCCGAGCAGCCGGAACAGCTCGCACCAGGTTCGGGGGATCCGCGGCCACGGCCACGCCGGCGCGCCGCAGGCCCTTCGCTCGCCGAAGAAGGTGCAGGCCCGCCGCAGGTCGGCCCCGGCCGCCGCCACGCTCGTCGACCACTGCCGCCCCTCCGCGCCGGATCAGGTAGTGCGCGGTCGGCAGGGGGACCCCGGCCGCCGCGTAGCGCGCCTCCCGCGTCCACGGCGGCTCCGGAAGCGGCGCTCGCAGCCGCTCGACCCGGTCGCGGGTGATCGCCTGCGGCGGGCTGTCGGTGTCCGGGTACATGCGGTCCGGGCCGGGCAGGATCCGCTCGAAGTCAGTGCTGCCGTCGGTGAAGGGCTGCCGGGTCTCGTTCGGGATGCCCGTCGACGGCATCGATGTAGCGCAGCCGGATCTCCTCGGCCGCGGTGACGGTGTCGTCCTCGGCGCCCCACACCACCACCAGCGCGTCGTCGGGCCCGCAGGCGAGCCGCTGCCGCAGCTGCTTGCAGCTCGCGGGTCGCGCCGTCGTAGTCGGGCCACTTCTCGCGAGTGGAGCAGGATCGGCTGCTGGTCGAGCGCGGCGATCACCCGGACCCTGCCGCGCAGCTCGTCGGCGAAGCTGAAATCCGGCTGGGTGGGCCAGCGCAGCGTGCCCGCGAGGCCAGGCAGCCGGATCCGCGCGGACCGCGAACGGCCCGCGGCCGCTCGAATCCAGGGTCCGCCGCCGCCTGTCCCTACGACGACGCTCCCAGGCGTCACGGTGCAGAAACGACAGCGCTCGAGCGCGCGAAGAGCCCGATGACGTCACGGTGCTCACGGCGACATCGGCGGCCGGGTGAAGCCGCGGCGCGCCAGCTCGTCACGGAGCGCGAGCAGGTTGACCAGCCGCACCGCCTCGCCGTGGACCAACCGCGGCGCCCAGCCGGCCTTGGGGACGCCCTTGATTTCGACCCGGCGGCCGCCTCGGACCGACACGTTGACGTCCTGGCGGCTGGCACCGATGCCGACCCGGACGTGGCCGGTGCTGCGGCACACGCGACCGATCAGCAGGATCGCCTCCTCCACCTCGTCGGCGTCTCAGGTCCGGACCGGTCACCGTCTCGATCAGCGGCATGCCCAGCCGATCGGTGCGCCAGACGATCAGGTGGCCGCGGTCGCGTCACCTCCCGGCACGAGTCCTCCTCGACGCTGACCTGGGTGATCGTCAGCTCGCGGCCCCGGAAGGGCAGCCGCCGTTGACGCCGACGATCGCGGTCCGCTGGAAGCCGGTCGGGATCGACCCGTCGAGGTACTGCTTGCGGGCGATGTGGACCTCGTCGACGATGTCGCAGCCGAGCATCAGGCACTGCTCGATGGCGATGTCGATCGCCTGCGGTTGACCAGGAACGGCGGGGTGTCGTCCATCTCGTAGGTGCAGACGTTCGACTTGTGGAGCAGGTAGATGATGTTCTTCTTGGTCTTGAACTCCATCAGCGCCGTGCCGTCGTACTCGCCGAGCTCGGACAGCGTCGGGCGCATGTGCCGCAGCACCGAGCCGTCGTGAGTCGTCGTGTACAGCCCTGCCGGGCAGTGACAGAACATCTTCTTGTCGGTGAGGAGCTGCTGGTGGACCTCGAGGCCGACCATCAGCCCGACCTCGGCGTAGTCGATCAATTGCTGCACGGCGCCTCCCCGGCGGGAGATCTTATCAGGCGGGTGCGGGCGGCGAGAATCGCGCGGGCCGTCCGTGCCGCCACAGGGCAGCGACGGCGGTCGCCTCGGTCACGACCATCACGCGCAGAAGGCCGCCAGCATCCAGCTGCCGACGAAGCCCTCCAGGTGCGGCGCGTTGCCGGAGCGCGCGAACAGGTAGGCGACAGCGAGGAACAGGCAGCAGGCCAGCAGGTAGACGAGCTTGCGCCAGTCCCTGCGGTAGCCGCGTGCGAAGGCGATTGCCGGCAGGAGCAGCATCTGCCAGTAGTACATGTTGGTCACGAACACCACGAAGACGAAGAAGGCCCCCATGCCGAAGGCGAAGACCTCGTCGTCGTGACGCGAGATGACGAGGACGAGGAGCGCGAGCATCACGGCGCGAGCGAGTGCGAACGAGACCGCAAAGTCGCCGATCACGACCTCGGGCAGCGAGGCCGCGACCGCGGCCGGCGTCCAGTCGAGGGCGGCCGCCGTACCCTCGTGCGCGAGCTGGAGGAAGACGTCGCGGAACGAGTAGTTGATGGCGTAGTACTTCTCGAGCAGGTTGAGGTGGATGCGCGCGCCGTACTCGAGCCAGATCGAGGGGCCGCCGAGCGCCACGGCCGACAGCGCGACGATGACGACCAGCGCGGCCGCCGTCCACGCGACGAGCTCGAGCTGCGGCCGCGCCGGCCGCCGCTTCCGCCACCAGGTGATGGCGTAGTGGGCGCCGAGCGACACCGCGAACAGGGCGCAGAAGGGCTTGCTCGCGATCGCGTAGGCGATGAAAACGGCCGCCGCCCGATGCCGCTTGAGCTCGAGCAGGCAGGCCGCCGCGCCGAGGGCGACCAGCCAGTCGAGGCGGAGGATGCTGCCGCCGAGGAAGTCGTAGGCGTTGGGCACGAGCAGGGCGATCGACATCGCGATGCACAGGGTTCGCAGGTCGAAGGTCCGCGCGACCGCGACCGCCAGCGCGAGCAGCAGCGCCACATCGACGAAGCCCAGCCAGGACAGAGTTCGTGCGTTCGCGCCGGCGCCGGCCGTGAAGGGGCGGGTGAGGACCGCCCACGCCGGCGACCCGGTGTTGCCGTGGTCGCAGATCACGCGCTCGAACGGCAGCCCGAGCGTGCGGAAAAAGACCACGACCTCGGAGCTGAACTCCTGCCAGCGTTCCGGGGCAAAGCGCGACCGTGCGGCTTCGACCGACTCGTTGCTGGCGTGGGCCGGCCGCAGCTCGAAGGTCGTGAGGTCGCGGACGGTGACGCCCTTCGGGACGTGGTAGCGGTCCGCCATGGCTGCCACGGTCGCGTCGTAGAGCCCGTCGTAGCGGAGCTCGGGCAGGTACTTCGAGCCGAGGAAGAAGTGGTACTGCTCCCACGCGTTGATGAGGCCGCCGTCCCAGCGGAAGCGACCCAGGTTGAAGTAGGCCAGCGTCGACGCGGCGAGCACGAGCGCGAAAGCCACCCCGAACGCCCGCCGCCGCCAGCCGGCGCCGCGCTCGAGAAGATAGGAGGCGGCGAGCAGGGCCGCCAGCACGCCGGCAATGGCGACCTTGGCGGTGGCGACGGTGAAGGGGTTCATTGGAGCGGCCCGCGGGTCTCGCGATCAGCTCACGAGCGCGATGGCCTCGATCTCGACCAGCGCGCCGAGGGGCAGCGCTGCGGCCTGGACCGCCGAGCGCGCCGGCGGCTCACTCGGAAAGTAGGTGGCGTAGACCGCGTTCATGGCCTTGAAGTCCTTGATGTCGGCCAGAAAGACGGTCGTCTTGACGACCCGGTCGAGGCCGCTGCCGGCCGCCTCGAGCACGGCCTTGAGGTTGCGCAGCACCTGGTGGGTCTGCTCCTCGATGGTGCGGCCCTCGATGGCGCCGGACGCGGGCTCGAGCCCAATCTGGCCGGCGGTGAAGACGAGATCACCGATCCGGATCGCCTGCGAGTACGGCCCGACCGCGGCGGGCGCGTTGGTGGTGCTGACGATGGTGCGCTGCATGAGACTCACCTCCTGGACCGATGATCGCTCGGCCCGAACGGAGTCGCAACGACGGCGTGGTCGCGACGCCGTTCGGGAACGGGAATCCGGCTCCGTGCTCCGCACTTCGCCGTGACGAGCGGGAACGGGACGGTGCTGCTGCACCGCCCCTTCAGCCGGTGGTCCGGGAGTGCCACGCCGCAAGCACGGCCCGCTCCTTGTCCGGAGCGAGTCCCGCCCGCGGCTGGGCGCGCCGGTCCTCGGGCAGGGAGCCCCAGTACGCCAGGGTGTCGACGGTCGTGGTGGCGAGCGGCCGGAAGGTCAGGCCGGCGGCCTTGGCGCGCGCGATGCTCGAGCTCGAGAACCCGGCGTACTCGCCGACCGGCGGCACCCACACCGTCACCTCCGACCACTCCTCGACCTCGTGCTGCTTGAGGAAGGCGGCGTCGACCCAGGTGAAGGAGACCTCACCGCCGGTGGTCGCCCGGATGCCGTACAGCATCTCTGCGATCGACATCGGCGCGGCCGGCCCGACCCCGTTGTAGACGCCGACCGCGCGGGCCTCGACCAGGCGGACGTACCACTCGCCGAGGTCGTGGCAATCGATGAACTGCACCGGGTCGGTGGGGTTGCCCGGCGCCAGCACCTCGCCGCCGCGGTGGATCCGCACCGGCCAGTAGGTGAAGCGGTCCGAGGAGTCGCCGGACCCGACGATCAGCCCGGGCCGGACCACGATGCAGCGCTCCGGGAACGCCTCCTGGGCGGCCTTCTCGCACAGCGCCTTGAGCGGCCCGTAGTTCTCGCCGGTGATGTCGCGATTGGTCTTGACCTTGGCGACCTCCTCGGGCTTGATCGTGCCGAGCGGGGCGGTCTCGTCGGCGTTGGGAGTGGAGGAGTCGGAGTAGGCCGAGATCGAGGACGTGTAGAGGTAGAGGTCGGCGTTCCCCTTGAGCAGGCCCGCCGACTCCTCGACCCAGCGCGGGATCGACGCCGTGTTGTCGATGACCACGTCCCAGCGCCGTCCCTTGGCCACCTCGGCGGCGAGAGCCGACAGGTTGTCGTTGCGGTCGCCGATGATCCGCTCGAGCTCGGGGAAGAGCTCGGTGTTGGTCTTGCCGCGGTTGAACAGGGTGAGCTGGTGGCCGCGCGCGACCGCGTAGGACACCATGGGCGGCCCAATCAGCCCGGTGCCGCCGAGGACCAGGATCGTCAGGGGCCGGCCGGCGCGGCTGACCTCGGCGCCCCACGCCCCGGATCGCGGCGTCAGGGCGACACCGGCGGCGCCGGCAAGCACCGTAAGCTCGATGAAGTCGCGACGGGTGGTGGCCATGGGTCGCCTCCTGTTCGGGTGACGGCGTCTCTGCCGCGGGGTCCCCGGGCGAGTATACGGGAGCGGGGGAGGGGGGTTCGGGAACGGGGACCCTTCGACTCGCGGCGCTGCTGCGCCGCTCGCTCAGGGCAGGCTCCTCGGGCGCGGACGCGTCCAAACTCGCCGCTGTCGTACCATGGCCCACGTCAGCAGGAGGTGGAGTGAAGCGCATCGACGGCACCGTGGCCTTCATCACCGGCGCGTCGTCTGGCATCGGTGCGGCCCTGGCCGAGGAGTTCGCGCGGCGCGGCGCCGACGTGGTGCTTGCCGCGCGGCGCGCGGGCCGCCTCGAGGAGGTCGCCGAGCGGGTGCGCGGTCACGGCCGGCGCGCCCTCGCCGTGAGCTGCGACGTGACCCGGGACGGCGACCTGGAGGCCGCGGTGGTGCAGGGGCTCGCGGCCTTCGGCCGCCTCGACTGGGTGGTGGCGAACGCGGGCTTCGGCGTCGCGGGCGCGATGCACAAGCTACAGATCGAGGACGTCCGCCGCCAGTTCGAGACCAACGTGTTCGGGGTGCTGCGCACCTTCTACGCCGCGCGTGAGGCGCTGCTGGCCAGCCGGGGGTGCCTCGCGATCATGGGCAGCGTCTCGGGCGAGCTGGCCTTCCCCAAGGGTGGCCCCTACTCGATGAGCAAGTTCGCGGTGCGCGCTCTCGCCCAGGTCCTGTGGTACGAGCTCGGCCGCAAGGGAGTGAACGTGACCCTGATCGAGCCGGGCTTCGTCGAATCCGAAATCCGGCAGGTCGACAAGTGGGGAGCGCACGACCCGGAGCGGCCGGACACGATGCCACGCTGGCTCCGGACCCGAGCCGACGTGGCGGCCAGGAAGATGGTCCGCGCGATCGTGCGGCGGCGGCGCAAGGTGGTGGTCACGGGCCACGGCAAGCTGGCGGTGATGCTGGAGCGGCTCGCGCCGGGCCCCGTGGCATGGCTCGTGCGCCGCTACGGCGTCCGCTTCGGGCGGTGAGGGTGGCGCGGTGACCGGCAGCCTGCCCACCGCAACGATCTACACCGACGGCGGGTGCCGTCCCAACCCGGGGCCCGGAGGCTGGGCCGCGGTGCTGCTGCGGCCGGGCGAGGAGCCGCTCGAGCTGTCGGCGGGCGAGCCCGCAACCACCAACAACCGGATGGAGCTGCGGGCGGCGATCGAGGGCCTGCGGGCGCTGCCGTCCGCGCACCGGGTCGAGCTCTTCACCGACTCCGAGTACGTCCGCAAGGGCATCACCGAGTGGCTCGAGCGGTGGCTCCGAAACGGTTGGCGCACCGCCGCCAAGAAGGAGGTCCAGAACGCGGAGCTGTGGCGCGAGCTGGCCGCCGAGCTCGAGCGACACCGCGTCAGCTGGCACTGGGTCAAGGGCCACGCCGGGGACCGCTGGAACGAGCGTGCCGACCAGCTCGCGTCCGCCACCATCCCTCGGCCACCGCTGCCGGTGGACGATCCCGGCGCCGTGCATCTCTTCCTCGGGGTCGCTCACTCCGGCACCCGCAACACCGGCGCCTGGTCGGTCGTGCTTCGCTTCGGCGACCGCGAGCGCACCATCGCCGGGTTGGAGGCCGGCGCATCGGCCAACCGGATGCACCTCCAGAGCGCGGTGTCGGGGCTGCGCACGCTCAAGCGAAGGGTTCGCGCCCACGTCTACACCGCCTCGGACTACCTCAAGGACGGCGCGACGGCGTGGCTCGGCGGCTGGCGCGATCGCGGTTTCGTGACTCGCGACGGCGATCCGGTTGCCCACGCCGAGCTGTGGCGCGAGCTCGATCGTCTGCAGCGGCGCCACGACGTGCGTTGGCACGTGGCGAGCCGGGACGAGCTGCCAGAGGAGATGCTGGAGGCCAAGCGGCAGGCGCGCGCGGCGCTCGAGACCTAGACTGCATCCACGCCCGCTCTCGTCGCGGCGACGCCGAATCCGTTCCCGTTCCCGTTCCCGATCACCACCGGCGTCCACAGGCCGCCGTCGGAGCCGCTGTCACTCGCTGATGGTGATCCGGTTCACGCGGATCGGTTCCTGCGGTCGATCCCGGCCGTCGGTCGGCGATCGCTCGATGGCTTGGACCACGTCCATGCCGCGGGTCACGCGGCCGAACACCGGGTGCTTCGATGGGCCGGGCGTGAACCAGTCGAGGAAGTGGTTGTGGACGGCGTTGATGAAGAACTGCGAGCCGCCGGAGTTCGGCCGGCCGGTGTTCGCCATCGACAGCGTCCCGGGCTCGTTCGAGAGCTTGGCACTGTCGAGGTGCTCGTCGCGGATCGTGCCGTGAGGCGGCCCGCCGGTGCCGCAGCGCGAGCTCGCCGGGTCGCGGCTGAACGGGCACCCGAACTGGATCATGAAGCCGCTGATCACGCGGTGAAAGTGGAGGCCGTCGTAGAACCCGCTCTTCGCGATGTCGATGAAGTTCTGGGCAGTGATCGGCATCTGCTCGAGGTAGATCTCGGCGTCGAAGCTGCCCTTGCTGGTCTCGAACGTCGCCGTGGGGTTCGGCATGGCGAGGCTCCTTTCGTGCGCGCCACCTTAGCACGCCGCCTCGGCGCGCGGAGTGCAGAGGCCCCGAACGTGTGTCTTGCTTGAGGGGGCGCGATTGGCCTCTGCCCTCCGCGCGCCGAGAAAGATGCGCTGCGCGCATCTTGAAGAATGACGTACAGCGAACCGCCCGGGAGAACGCAGCGAACACCGACCATCGACAACGCGCCCACTGGGACTTCACAGCGATCCCGCACCTGACTGTTCAAATCAAGCGCCGTCACCATCAGGGGGAGTTCGTGCCGCAGCGGCCGTCCCGCCACACCTCCGGAACGCCACGCCCGATCGGAAGGCCAGTGCGGTAGGAAGTCCCGGTCCGTGGCAAGATGGAGTGACCACCGGCGGCGGCGGGCAGCGGCGAAAGGCGGGGCGATGTCCGGGAGGAGCAGGGTCATCGGGGCGGTGCTGGCGGCGGCGCTGATGGCGCCCGCTGCGGCCGGCGCGCCGCCGGAGGGAGCACAGGCAGCGCCGAAGCACTGCCTGTGGCGGGTGCGGTCGGAGACCAACACCGTCTACCTCCTGGGATCGATCCACGTCATGCGCCAGGATGCCTTCCCGCTCGCGGTGGTGATCGAGACCGCTTTCTCAAGCTCGTCGGTGGCGGTTTTCGAGGTCGACCTCTCGGCCGACGCGACGGTCGGCTCGGCGCTCGGCGCGCTGGCCGCCGGGGCGCTGCCGGAGGGCCGCACCCTGTCCGATGTGGTGTCGCCGGAGACCTACCGCCTCGCTGCCGAAAGACTCGCCGGCGCCGGCTACGACACCGCCGGGATGCAGCGGATGCGGCCGTGGATGGTTGCCACCACCGTGACCCTGGCCGAGCTCCGGCGCGCCGGGTACTCGCCAGCGGACGGCGTCGATCAGGTCTTCCAGCGGCGCGCGGTCGACTCGGGCAGGCGGGTGATCGGGCTCGAGACGATCGACGACCAGCTCGCCCTGTTCGCCGACCTCACGCCCGAGGAGGATGAGGCGTTCCTGGTGCAGACGCTGCGCGAGCTGGAGACCCTCATCCCGCAGGTCGACGAACTCACCGCCCACTGGCGCGCAGGCAGGGTCGACGAGGTCGAGGCCTTGCTCGCCGAGGGCTTTGCCGCCTTCCCGCGCCTCTACGCGAAGCTCGTCGTCGACCGCAACCGGCGCTGGCTGCCTCAGATCGAGGCGCTGCTGGCTGGCGACCAGCGCGCCTTCATCGCGGTCGGGGCGCTGCACCTGGTCGGCGACCAGGGCGTGGTCGAGCTGCTGCGGGGCAAGGGCTACCAGGTCGAGCAGCTGTAGGAGTTCGTGCCGCATTGGCCCCTCGGCGCACGCGGGTCGTAGGCCTCTGGGTGTGTGTGAGCCGTCGCGGTCGCTGGCTGGCCTACGCCCCACGCGCGCCGAGAAGGATGCGCTGCGCGCATCCTGGACGTGGTGAGAACCTTGATACCTCCTGCGACACCGATTGCATGGCGGAGAGGGATCGCAGAGATCAGATGCCCTGTCGTCACGCTCCTGGCGCTCGAACCGCGGCGCCGGCGCGCCTATACTCCGTTCATGGCGGTTCAGGCACCCGGCAGGAACGGCGCCGTCCGGCTGTCGCTACCGGCGCGCGTCGCGCGGGCCGGCCGGCGGCGCTGGCGGCACTTCCGCCGCCGCTGGTGGTGGCACGGCGTGCGGCTGGTCTACCACGAGGCCTACAGCGGGAGCCTCGATGTCGTGCCCCTCGACCACCAGCGCGCCGAGCGGGTCGCCTCGTTCCTGGCCGAGGAGGGGATGCTGCTGCGCGAGGACATCCGGATTCCTCGCCACCCATCGCTGCGCAACCTGCTGCGGGTGCACGACGCGGAGTACCTGGAGTCGTTGCAGGACCCGGAGACGCTGACCAGGATCTTCGGCGCCGCGGTGAGCGACGCGGAGCTCGAGCAGGTCATCGAGATGCAGCGGATGATGGTCGGCGGGACGATCCTGGCGACGATCCTCGCGCTGCGCAACCGCGGCGTCACCGTCAACCTCGGCGGGGGGCTGCACCACGCCGAGCGAAGCAGGGGCGGCGGCTTCTGCCTGTTCAACGACGTGGCCGTGGCGATCACGCGCCTGCGGGCGAAGGGCTACCGCGACCCAGTGCTGGTGATCGACCTCGACATGCACGACGGCAACGGCACCCGGGCGGTGTTCGCGCACGATCCGTCGGTCTACACCTACTCGCTCCACGCCGAGCACTGGGGCGATCCCGAGGCGGTCGCGTCCACCGCCATTGCGCTCGGCACCGATGTTGGCGACGAAGTGCTGCTGGGCACGCTGCTCAAAACGCTCCCCGACGTCGTCCACAGCGTGCGGCCGGGCCTCGTGATCTACATCGCCGGCACCGACGGCGCCGCCGACGACCCGCTCGGCTCCTGGCAGCTGTCGGCGGCCGGCATACTGCGCCGGGACCAGTTCGTGATGGAGCTCGTGCGCCGGCGGGGGCGATCGGTGCCGACGGTGGTGGTCCTCGGCGGCGGCTACGGCGACCGCTCGTGGAAGTACACGGCGCGGTTCGCGGCGTGGCTGATGACCCGGCGCACGATCGAGCCGCCGCCCAACGAGCTGCTCCTGCTGCAGAGCTTCCGCAGGATCCGCCGCGGCCTCGATCCGGCGTCGCTGACCTCCGACCCGTCCGACCTGACGTGGAAGCTGACCGAGGCGGACCTGGTCGGCGTCTTGCCCGAGGCCACCCGCCCGACGAGGTTCCTGGGGTACTTTTCCCGGCACGGCGTCGAGCTGCTGCTCGAGCGCTTTGGCATCCTCGACGCGCTGCGCGTGCGCGGCTACGAGCACCCCGCGGTCGACGTCGATCTGACCCACCCGCTCGGCGAGACGGCGCGCATTTTCGGCGGCCCGGAGCGCGGCGAGCTGCTCATGGAGCTGCGGATGCACCGCAGCACCCGCTCCGTGCCCGGGCTCGAGCTGCTGGTGATCGAGTGGCTCCTGCTGCAGCACCCGCGGGCCGAATTCGGCCCTTACCGGCGACCGCTCCCCGGGCAGCAGTTTCCGGGCCTCGGCATGCTCAAGGACGTCCTCGGGTGGGTGGTCATGCTCTGCGAGATCCTCGGCCTTGACGGCGTCTACTACTCGCCGTCGAGCTACCACGTGGCGGCGCAGAGCCGCAGCATGGTGCGCTTCCTTCATCCCGAGCACGAGGCGCGTTTCCGCGCCATGAGGGCGGCGATGGCTGACCTCTCGCTCGCCGAGGCCAGCCGGGCCGTCGATCAGGGCCAGCTTCGCGTTGCCGCCACCGGCGCGACCGTGCGCTGGGAGGGAGAGCCGATGGTGCTGCCGGTGTCGAGCCGGCTCAAGGATCAGGTCTTCGGCGAGGCCTACGAGGCCGACGTCACGGCTGCGCTCGAGCGCGTCGAGTTCCGGCTCGCCGGCGCCGGCGAGCCGGCGCCCGCAGCCTCGGGCAGCGCGACCTGACCCGAACGGCGCCGGTGCGCCGGGTGCCCCGTCCGGGCCCTGCCCCGGCGCGGGACCTGCGCCTCCTTCCCTGGTAAACCCCCGCCATCCGTGGCACAGTACGCGGCGGGAGGGCAGCAGCGTGGTCGACTTTCGCCATGCCCTGGTGATCGGCGCGTCGTCCGGAATCGGCGAGGCGGTGGCCCGGCGCCTGGCGGCCGGAGGGGCCCGGGTCGCGCTCGTCGCGCGCCGTGGGGACCGGCTCGACGAGATCGCCGCCTCGATCAACGGCGCTGCCGGTGAGCAGCGGGCGTTCGCCTTCGCCCACGACGTGCGCGAGACGGCTGCGGTCCCGGAGCTCCTCCAGCGCATCTCCGCAGAGCTCGGCGGGCTCGACCTCGTGGTGTACGCCGCCGCCATCCAGCACCGGGTGGCTTTCGACGAGTTCGACGGTGTCAAAGACCAGGAGATGTTGGCGGTCAACCTGATGGGCGCCGTCGCCTGGCTCGATCCGGTGGCCGAGCGCTTCGGCCGGCTGCGCCGCGGCACCATCGTCGGCATCGGGTCGGTCGCCGGTGACCGCGGGCGTTCGGCCAACCCCGCCTACAACACGTCGAAGGCCGGCGTGCACACCTTCCTGGAGGCGATCCGCAACCGCATCGGGCGCCACGGTGTGCGGGTGGTGACCGTCAAGCCCGGCTTCGTCGAGACTCGGATGACTGCCGGCATGGCAAAGACGCCATGGAAGATCTCTCCCGATCGCGCCGCCGAGATCATCGTGCGCCGGGCGCGGCGGGGGCGGGAGACGGTGTACGTTCCGGCCCGCTGGCGGTACGTGATGTGGGTGATCCGCGCCATGCCGTCGTGCGTCTTCAAGCGCCTCAGGGTGTGACCGTGCTGCCGCCTGATCGCCTGGAGTGGGTGGAAGGCTGGGGCATGTCGGTCGGCGCTGCCGGCTATGTCTGGAGGCCGAGCACGATCGACGGGATCCGCCAGGCCTTCGGCGCCGCCCGCGCCGCCGGCGTTCCGGTGGTCCTGCGCGGCGCCGGTTGCAGCTACGGCGATGCGGCGCTGCGACCGGAGTCGGTGGTGCTCGACCTCGGTCGCATGAACCGGCTGCTGGCGTGGGATCCGGCGGCTGGCGTCATCGACGTCGAGCCCGGGGTGACGATCCGGGCCCTCTGGCGGTACGCGCTCGGCGACGGCTGGTGGCCGCCGGTCGTGACCGGCACGATGGAGCCAACGATCGGCGGCTGCCTGGCCATGAACGTCCACGGCAAGAACAACTGGCGGCGGGGCGTCCTCGGCGAGCACTGCCTCGAGCTCGACCTGCTGCTGCCGAGCGGCGAGCTGCGGACGGTCGACGCCGCGTCCGACCGTGACCTCCACCTGGCGGTGATCGGATCATTCGGGCAGCTCGGCGTCATCACGCGGGCCCGCCTCCGGCTCAAGCCGGTCGCGTCCGGCCTGCTCCACGTCCGTGCCGTCGCGGCGCCCGACCTGGAGTCGATGCTGCGGCTCACCGACGAGGCCAAGGACAGCTGGGAGTATGTGGTCGGCTGGATCGACGCCTTCGCGCGCGGCCGGCGGCTCGGCCGCGGGCTGCTCCACTTCGCCCGGCACCTCGAGCCCGGCGAGGACGCGGCCGCGTCGCAGGGGCTGCGGGTCGACGCCCAGGACCTGCCGGACACCGTGTTCGGGGTGCTGCCGAAGGCGATGTTGTGGCGGCTGCTGCGGCCGTTCACCAACCGCCCCGGCATGCGCTGGGTCAACCGCATGAAGTACCTGGCCGGGAGCACGGTCGGCGACGGCGCCGAGTACCGCCAGTCGCTGGCAGCGTTCTCGTTCCTGCTCGACTACGTACCGCACTGGCGCAGGATCTACCTGCCGGGCGGCCTGATTCAGCACCAGAGCATGGTCCCGTCCGGCGACGCCGAGCGGGTTTTCGCCCGCCAGCTCGAGGCCGCACAGCGGCGCGGGATGCCGCCCTTCCTGGCCGTGCTCAAGCGGCACCGACCGGACGCCTTCCTGCTCAGCCACGCGGTCGATGGGTTCTCGCTCGCCCTCGATTTCCCGGTTGTCGCGCCCCGCCGCGACGAGCTGTGGGCGCTGGTCCGGGAGATGGCCGAGCCCGTGGTCGAGTCCGGCGGGCGGTTCTACCCGGCCAAGGACAGCGCGCTGCCCGGCGAGCTGTACCGGGCGACCTTCCGCGCGGGCGAGCTCGATCGGCTGCGGCAGATCAAGCAGCGCCTCGACCCCGAGCACCGCCTGCGGTCGGCGCTCGCCGATCGCCTGCTCGGCGACGGAGCGCCGGCGTGAGCCGCCGGTCGCAGCGCTTCCACACCGCCGCCTGCCTGTTCCTGGTGGCCGGGCTGGTGCCGGGGGTGGTGGTCGCGGCCGCGGACCAGGACCGGCTCGTGTTCCACGCCGAAACCACCTCGGGCGAGGCGGTGGCGAGCCAGCTCGCCGATCTCACGTTCAACCCGGCGTCGGTGGTCAAGGTTGGCACCTCGCTGTGGGCGCTCGAGCGACTCGGGCCGGATCACCGCTACTCGACCGTGTTCGCGTCGACCGGGCCGTGGGACCGCTCGTCGGGCCGGATCGCCGGCGACCTGGTCGTCATCGGCGGCGGCGATCCCGACTTCCACAACGAGAACGCGCTGCTGGTGGCGCGGGAGCTCAACCGCATGGGCGTGCGCTCGGTGGACGGGGACCTGGTCGTGGTGCCGCCGTTCTGGATGGGCTGGGAGAACGGCTCGGAGGAGCCGCGCGATCCCGAGGCGCGCAACCTCGACATGGCCTACCGGCTGCTGACGACGCTCGAGCGCGGGCGCTGGAAGGCGGCGCAGCTTCGGACCTGGCGCGCGCTGAGCGCGCGGCGCGGATGGCACGACGAGCCGGAGCCGGGGATCGCGATCCGCGGCGGAGTGCGGGTCGCGGAGGCGGCCGCGGCGGCGCCGTTGGCCGTGCACCGCTCGAACCCGCTGCACTGCATCCTGCGGCGCTTCAACGTGTACTCCAACAACGACATCGTCCGGATTGCGGACGGACTGGGCGGGGCCGAGGGCCTGGCGTCCTTCCTCCGCGCCCGCCTCGGCGCCGGCCAGGGCCTCCTCGACCTGACCACTGCCTCGGGCCAGCTGGAGAACCGGGTCACGGCGCGGCTCGCCGTGCGTCTGATCCGGGAGTTCCTGACCGTTGCCGAGCGCGCCGGGCTGCGCCCGGAGGAGCTGCTGCCGGTCGCGGGCTGCGACCCCGGTCCGATTGCCGACATGTTCCCGCACCTGGCAGCGGGCACACAGGAGCGGACAGTCGTGGGCAAGACCGGGACCCTGGTCACCACCGACGGTGGCGTGGTCGCATTCGCCGGGACCTTCAACAGCCGGGACCGCGGTCCGGTCATCTTCTGCGTCGCGGCCCCCCGCTCGGGTTACCAGGCCCGTCGCTGGCGCAGCGTGGAGGAGAGCTGGCTGCTCGACCTGATGGCCTCCACCGGCGGCGCGGAAGCGCGAGCGTGCGGTGCCGAGCTGCCGCACCCCGACACCATGGCCGAGGTCGCGGCGCCCGCCGATCCCGGCTGATCGGCTATCCTGGCGGCGTCCGCGAGGGGAGGCGACATGCTGCGACGCGAGGTTGAGAGGATCTGGCCGGAGCTCGAGTGGATCGACGACGACGAGCTCCGCAAACGGACGACCGACTGTTGGGTGCGGGCGTTCGAGCTGTCGCCGCTGACCCCCGCCGACCTCGAGCGGATTCCCTTCACCCTCAAGGTGCCGGACTGCCCGGTGAGCTTCATGGCGCACAAGCGGGCCGTGGTTCACGTCGCGCGCGACGCGGGGCGCACGGTCCGGGAGTTCTTCGGCGACGCCCTGCCGGTGGACATGGACGTTTTGGTGGCCGGCGCCATCCTCGCCGACGTCGGCAAGCTGCTCGAGTACGAGAGCGACGGCGGCGGCAGCAGCCGCGAGAGCCAGCGCGGGCGCTTCCTCCGGCATCCCTTCACCGGCGTCGCGCTGGCGATGGAGTGCGGCTTGCCCGATGCGGTGAGCCACATTGTGGCGACCCACGCCGGCGAGGGCGACATGGTCGCCCGCACGACCGAGGCCTGGATCGTCCACCACGCCGACTTCATGACCTTCGAACCGTTCGTCAGGAGGCTCCAGCCATGACTCCAGCGCGCGCCATCGTCTTGTTTGCTGTATTGATGATCGCGGCTCTCGGCGCGACGGCGGAGCCGCCGGTCCCTTCCCCGCGGGAGCAGGCGGCCGCGCTCGCCCAGGAGCTGCGCCTCCACCCCGACGCGACCGCCGACGACGCCTACAAGTTCCTCCACCAGGGAGTCTTCGGGCCCGGCCACGCGATCGACGATCGGCAGTCCGCGGCGCGCGCTCTCGAAGAGGAGGTCGCCGGTCTCGCTCCGACGAGCGTTGCCGACCCTCTCTGCCAGCCGCTCGGCGGGCCGACGCCGATGGCCAGGATCCACCTCCGGCCATTCCTGGCCGCCGGCGGGGACATCTCGGTCCTGCTCGACGTCTTCGTCGCCAGCGCGGCAGTCGCGGCTGGGACCGCCGCCGACATGGACGCCGCGCTCGAGGTCGCAGTGGCGACCCTCGCCAAGAGCGGCCAGTGGGGCCTCGCCGGTGAGCTAGAGGGCATGGCCAAGGGCCTCGCTGCCGGCTCCTATCCGCCGGTCAGCCACAGCGAGCGCTACCGGAACGCCTTCAAGCCGGCCTACCGCGTGGCCGCGCTCGAGCTGGCCCGGGCCAAGGGCTGGTGTCCGTAGGAGCGTGTAGGGCATAGGCCCCTGGGCGCGTTCGCGACGTGGTCACTGTTGTTGGCCTCTGCCCACACGCTCCCAGGCGCCGTCTCGCGCTCTCACCCCGCATCGGATAACCTGATGACCCTGAATTCGGGGGGGCTCGCCATGGAATGGATCACTGACCCGCAGGCCTGGATCGCGCTGGCGACGCTGACCGTGCTCGAGATCGTTCTCGGCATCGACAACATCATCTTCATCTCGATCCTGTCGGGAAAACTGCCGCAGGAGCAGCGCGCCCGCGGGCGACGGCTCGGCCTGGCGGCGGCCATGGGGATGCGGCTGATCCTGCTCGCGTCCCTGCAGTGGCTGGCCCACCTGTCCACCGAGCTGTTCGTGGTCCTCGGGCACCCCGTCACCGCTCGCGACGTCATCCTGTTCGGCGGTGGGCTGTTCCTGCTCGCCAAGGCGACCTATGAGATCCACCACAACCTGGAGGGCTCGGAGCAGGCAATGGAGGGGCGGCAGCGGGCCGTCGTGTCCTTCGGCGCGGTCATCGCGCAGATCATGGTGCTCGACATCGTGTTCTCGCTCGACTCGGTGATCACCGCCATCGGCATGGCCGAGCACCTGGCCGTGATGATGGCCGCGGTGGTGATCGCGGTCGGCGTTATGATGGCGGCCGCCAACCCGATCGCGGAGTTCGTCGAGGCGCACCCGACCGTCAAGATGCTGGCGCTCTCATTCCTGCTGCTGGTCGGCATGGCCCTGGTGGCGGACGGCGTCGGCCAGCACATCCCCAAGGGGTACCTCTACTTCGCGATGGCCTTCTCGGTGCTCGTGGAGATGCTCAACCTGCGCGCCGACGCCCGGCGCACGATCCTGCCGGTGCAGCTGCGCCGGCGGATGGCGCCCGAGCCGAAGCACTGATCTGAAGGCGATCGGTTACCCTTCAGTGGGGCGACGCCGCAGGGCGAGAGGCTGCGCCGGTGGAGCGGACACGGATGCTGTACTCGCTGTCCCGAAAGCTGCTGTTTCAGCTCGACCCGGAGACCGCGCACGGGGCGGCGATCCGGGCGATCGCCGGCGTCGGCGCGCTGCCGCCGCTGCGCGCGGCGGTGGCTGCAGCGTACGCACTGCCCGGCGCCGAGCCGGTCGAGGCGTTCGGGCTGCGCTTCCCGAACCGGGTCGGCCTCGCCGCCGGGTACGACAAGGACGGCGAGGGCTGGCGCGGCCTGACGGCGCTGGGCTTCGGCCACATCGAGGTCGGCACCGTCACCCCGCGGCCGCAGCCCGGCAACCCGAAGCCGCGCGTCTTCCGCCTCGAGGCGCAGCGATCGCTGATCAACCGGATGGGCTTCCCGGGGCGGGGCGCAGCCTATGTGGCGAAGCGGCTGCGCGGACCGCGGCCCGGCGGCGTCGTGCTCGGCGTCAACATCGGCAAGCAGAAGTCGACGCCGATCGAGGACGCGGGGCGCGACTATGAAGAGCTGATCGACGTCTTCGCGCCGCTCGCCGACTACCTGGCGGTCAACATCTCCTCGCCCAACACGCCCGGCCTGCGCCGCCTCCAGGAGCCGGCATTCCTGGCTGGGCTCCTGGGCGCCGTCGCCGCTCGTCGCGGCGAGGCTGCGGACCGGCTCGGGCGGCGGGTGCCGGTGCTGGTCAAGCTCGCCCCGGACCTGGACGACGACCAGCTGCACGCGGCGGTGGACGTCATCCACGCGTCCGGCCTCGACGGCATCATCGCGACCAACACCACGATCGAGCGGCGAGGCCTCTCGCACCCGCTCGCGGCTGAGGAGGGCGGGCTGAGCGGGGCCGCGCTCACCGCGCGCAGCACCGAGGTGATCGGGCGCATCGCCGACCGGCTGGCGGGCGCACTGCCGATCGTCGGGGTGGGCGGCATCATGAGCCCGGCCGACGCCCGGGCCAAGCTCGACGCCGGCGCGTCGCTGATTCAGCTCTACACCGGCCTGATCTACGAGGGGCCGGGCCTCGTCAAGCGGATCCTCGAGGGCATCGGGCCGAGCTAGGAGCGTATCTCGGGGGCTCGGTGCTGGAACCGTTGTCGGTGGCCCCCGAGGGCCGCAGGAGGAGTGCCCCGTGCCGATCACCGCCGACATCGAGGACCTCGCTCCGGCCGAGCTCCTGATGGTGCTGTCGCTGGCTGCCAAGAGCGGCCGGATGTACGCGACCCGGGACGACCAAAAGATCATGCTGGTGCTGCGCAGGGGATCGATCGTGCACGCGGCGTCGCCCGCGGCGCGCGAGCGGCTCGGCGGCATCCTGGTCAGCCGCGGGGCGATCTCCGAGCACGACCTGCAGCGCGCCCTCGAGCGGCAGAGCCAGCAGCTCGAGCCCAAGGTGCTGGGGACGGTCCTGGTGGAGATGGGGCTGGTTACGAGCTCGGTCATTCAGCACGCGGTGTTCAGCCAGTTCGAGACCGTGGTGCGCGAGCTGACCGCATGGGAGCGCGGCGCGATGGACTTTCAGCCCTCGGAGGTGCCGGACACCGGCGCCATTCCGATCGATCCCGCGGAGCTGCTGGTCGTCATCGGGTATGAGAACGGCAGGCCACTCCTGAAGAGCCTCGTTGGTCTCGCCCTGAAGCGCTCGGCCCGGACGACGGTGCCGCGACGGTCGCGCTGATCCAGACCGCCGCCGCGGGGTCGGTGGGCGGCACCATGGGCTATTCTCGGGCGGCGCCATGAGCGACCCTGCCGTGTCCGTGCTGCTGCCGGTGCGCGACGCCGGCCCCTTTCTCGATGCCTGCCTCAGGAGCCTTGAGCGGCAGACCTTGACCGACCTCGAGGTGGTGGCAGTGGACGACGGCTCGACCGACGGCTCGGGCGAGCGGCTGGAGACCTGGGCGGCGCGCGCGCCGTGGCTGCGGGTCGTTCACCAGCCGCCGCACGGGCTGGTGGCGGCGCTCAACCGCGGCCTCGCCGTGTGCCGGGGCTCGCTCGTGGCGCGGATGGACGCCGACGACATCAGCCACCCCCGCCGGCTCGAGCTGCAGGCCGCCGTGCTCGAGGCGCGGCCCGAGATGGGCGTGGTCTCCTGCCTGGTGCGGCATGTCCCGCGCGCCGGTGTCGCCGGGGGCTTTACGCGGTACGAGGCGTGGTTGAACGGGCTGCGCACCCACGAGCAGATGGCGCGCGAGCGCTTCGTCGAGTCGCCCCTCGCCCATCCCTCGGTCATGGTGCGCTGCGAGGTGCTGCGCGCAGCCGGCGGCTACCGCGACTGCGGCTGGCCCGAGGACTACGACCTCTGGCTGCGGCTGTTCGCGGCCGGCACCCGATTCGCCAAGGTGGAGCGCCCGCTCCACTTCTGGCGGGAGCACCCCGACCGCCTGACACGGCGCGACCCGCGCTACTCGACCGACGCGTTCCTGCGCTGCAAGGCCCACCATCTGGCGCTCGGGCCGCTCTCCGGCGGCCGGCCGGCGGTGGTGTGGGGCGCCGGCCGGACCGGGCGGCGGCTGTCGCGGCTGCTGCTCGACCAGGGGGTCGAGCTCGCAGTCTTCATCGACATCGACCCGCGCAAGATCGGCGGCACCGCCCGCCGCCGGCCGGTGGTCGCCCCGGAGGCGCTGCCGGGACTGCTCGGTGAGGGGGCGGTGGTGCTGGCCGCGGTGGCGTCGCGAGGGGCGCGCGACCTGATCCGGGCCCGCCTCGAGGGGATCGGCCTCGTCGAGGGCGAGGGATTCTGGTGCGTCGCGTAGCTCGACCCCACGCCCCTGTTCGAGGTCAGCCGTCCGCCTTGACCCTCACCGGCTCGAGGCCCCAGATCCGCTCCGAATACTCCCGGATCGCGCGGTCCGACGAGAAGTACCCCATGGCGGCGATGTTCCGGATCGCCGCCGCGGTCCACGCCCGGCGGTCGGCATAGAGCGCCTCGGCCTTCTGATGGGCCTCGATGTAGGCCCGGAAGTCAGCGAGGTGCATGTAGCGATCGCCGTGCTCCATGAGGGAGGACCAGATGCCGCGCAGCAGGGCTGCGTCGCCGCCGGCGAACACGCCGTCGCGGATCGCGTCGATAACCGCGGCGAGCTCCGGGTCGGCGGAGTAGAGCTTCCACGTGTTGTGCGATCCGGTCGCGAGCCGTTCCTCGACCTGGTCGGCGGTCAGCCCGAAGACGAAGATGTTGTCGTGCCCCACCGCCTCGCGGATCTCGATGTTCGCGCCATCAAGGGTGCCGATGGTCAGCGCGCCGTTGAGCGCCAGCTTCATGTTGCCGGTGCCCGAGGCCTCCATGCCGGCGGTCGAGATCTGCTCGGAGATGTCGGCGGCCGGGATGATCTTCTCGGCCAGGGTCACCCGGTAGTCGGGAGGGAATGCGACCCAGATCCTGCCGGCGACGTCGGGGTCGGAGTTGACGACCTCGGCGACGCCATTGATCAGCCGGATGATGAGCTTGGCCATGTGGTAGGCCGGCGCCGCCTTGGCGCCGAACACGAAGCTGCGCGGCTGAAGGTCGATGTCCGGGTCCTCCTTGATCCTCTGGTACCTCCAGATGACGTGCATGATGTTGAGCAGCTGGCGCTTGTACTCGTGCAGGCGCTTGACCTGCACGTCGAAGATCGAGTCCGGGTCGAGCCGGACACCACAGAGCTGCTCCACCAGCGCGGAGAGGTCGCTCTTGTTCGCCCGCTTGATGGCGATCAGCTCGTCCTGCAGCTCCGTGTCGTCGGCGAAGCGCTCGAGCTCGCGGAGCCGGTCGAGCTCTGTGGCCCAGCCCGCCCCGATGCGGCGCGTGATGGCGTCGGCCAGCCGGGGGTTGCAGGAGAGCAGCCAGCGTCGCGGCGTGATGCCGTTGGTGATCGGGATGAAGCGCTCCGGCCACATCTCGGCGAAGTCGCTGGCCACCCGCGTGCGCAGCAGCTCGGTGTGGAGCTTGGCCACGCCGTTGACCTTGTGGCTGCCGACCATCGCCAGGTTGGCCATGCGGAAGCGCTTGTCGCCGTCCTCGGAGAGGATCGACATCCGGCGCAGTCGGTTGCCGCCCTCAGGGAACTGGCTTCGCGCCGACTCCATGAACCGCCGGTTGATCTCGTAGATGATCTGGACGTGCCTGGGGATCATCGACTCCATGAGGGCCACCGGCCAGGTCTCGAGCGCCTCCGGAAGCAGGGTGTGGTTGGTGTAGCTGCAGCTCGCGCGGGTCAGCTCCCAGGCGGCCGCCCACTTGACCCCGGCCTCGTCGATCAGGAAGCGCATCAGCTCGGCGATGGTCAGGGCCGGGTGGGTGTCGTTGAGCTGGAACGCGACCTTGTCCGGGAACATCTCCCAGGCCTCGCCGTGGCGGTGCCGGAACCTTTCCACGACGTCGCGCACCGAGCACGCGACCAGGAAGTACTCCTGCAGCAGCCGCAGCCCGCGCCCGGCCTCGATGTTGTCCGCGGGGTAGAGCACGCGGGTGATGGACTCGATTCGATCCCGTTCCGCCACCGCCTTGACGTAGTTGCCCTCCGAGAAGATCTGGAAGTCGAACTCGGCGGGCGCGACCGCGGTCCACAGCCGCAAGGTCGACACCGTCAGCGTGTCGTACCCGGCGACCAGCATGTCGTAGGGCACGCCATAGAAGGTCCGCCAGCCGGTCCACCGCGGGTGATGGCCGCCGAACTCGTCGCGGTCCCACTCGATGTTCCCGCCGATCATCACCCGCACTGCGAGGTCGGGGCGCTCCACCTCCCAGGCGTTGCCCTCGGCGAGCCAGTCATCAGCGTGCTCCACCTGCCATCCGTCCTCGAAAGCCTGTCGGAACATGCCGTAGTCGTAGCGCAGACCGTAGCCGTAGGCCGGGTAGTCGAGGGTCGCCAGCGAGTCCAGGAAGCAGGCGGCGAGCCGGCCGAGGCCGCCGGTGCCAAGACCGGCGTCGTGCTCCTCGTCGACGATCGTGTCCAGGTTCAGGCCGATGAGCTGCATCGCCTCGCGCGCGGTGTCGAGCAGGCCGGTGGCAATCAGGTTGTTGCGCATCAGCCGGCCGAGCAGGTACTCCAGCGACAGATAGTTGACGACCTTGGGCCGGACCTCGTCATAGGTGGCGCGGGTGAGGATGGTGCGGTCGATGATCGACTCGCGCACCGCCAGCGCGAGCGCCTCCAAATGGTCGGCGGCGCGCGCGAACTGCATCTCGACCCCACAGCTGTAGCGCAGGTAGTGCAGGAACCGGTCGCGGAACTCCTCTGGAGACGGTTGCTTCAGGCGCACGGATGGCTGCATCGAGGGACCTCCACGAGGTCGGGATTGTAGCGCAGTGCTCGGCCCGCCTCGCGACGCTTCCCGCCGCCGAGAGCACGCCTCGATCGTCTACCATGGGGGGCATGGCACCGTTGTTTCAACGTTCCGCAGGCGTCCTCCTCCATCCGACGTCGCTGCCGTCGCGCTTCGGGACCGGCGACCTCGGGCCGGCGGCCGTGGCCTACCTGCGCTGGCTCGCCGGCGCGGGAATCACCTGGTGGCAGGTGCTGCCCCTCCATCCGCCCGGGCCTGGCCGGTCTCCTTACTCGGCCCTGTCCACCTTTGCCGGCAACGAGCTTCTCATCAGTCCGGGGCGGCTGCTGGAGGACGGGCTCGCTGAGCCGGCCTGGCTCGACGGTGCGCCGAGCTTCGCGGCCGAGTGGGTCGAGTTCGGCGCCGTCGGGTACTGGAAGGACGGGCTGCTGCGGGAGGCCTTCGACCGCCACCGCAAGCAGCGGCGGGCGGATCTCCTCCAGGACCTCGAGGAGTTCAGGTCGCGCCACCGGCACTGGCTCGACGACTTCTCCCTCTTCCTCGCGCTGCGGCGCGCCCATGACGGCCGCGCCTGGTGGGAGTGGCCGCGGCCGCTCGCCGTCCGCGAGCCGGCAGCCCTGGCCGGATGGGCGGCCGCCCACCGCGACGAGATCGAGCTGGTCGTCTTCTGCCAGTTCCTGTTCTTCAGGCAGTGGGAGGCGGTGCGGGCGGCGGCGCGGCAGGAGGGGGTCAAGATCCTCGGCGACGTGCCGATCTTCGTGGCCCGCGACTCGGCCGACGTGTGGGCGCACCCGGAGCTGTTCGTGCTCGACGACGAGCGCCGGCCGACGGTGGTTGGCGGCGTGCCCCCGGACTACTTTTCCGAGACCGGGCAGCTGTGGGGCAACCCCCTCTACGACTGGCCAGTGATTGCGGCCGACGGCTACCGGTGGTGGATCGAGCGCCTTCGTCACGAGCTCACTCTCGCCGACGCGGTGCGGCTCGACCATTTCCGCGGCTTCGCGGCCCACTGGGAGGTGCCGGCAGGTGATGTCGACGCGACCGGCGGCCGCTGGGTCGAGGGCCCGGGCCGAGCGTTCTTCGACGCCGTGTCGGCGGGGCTCGGCGGGCTGCCGTTCGTGGCCGAGGATCTCGGCGAGATCACGCCGGACGTCGTCGCCCTGCGCAAGGGGCTCGGCCTGCCCGGCATGGCGATCCTCCAGTTCGCCTTCGATCCATCGGACCGCTCGTCCTTCCTGCCCTACAACCACCACCGCGACCTGGTGGTCTACACCGGCACCCACGACAACAACACCAGCGTCGGGTGGTACCTCGAGGACGCCACCGACGAGGAGCGCGACCTGCTGTGTCGCTACTGCGGGACCGACGGCCGCGAGATCCACTGGGACATGATCCGGCTCGCCCTGGGATCGGTGGCCGAGCTGGCCGTGATTCCTCACCAGGACCTTGTGGGGCTCGGCGCGGACTGCCGCATGAACACCCCGGGTGTCGCCGAGGGCAACTGGCGCTTCCGGGTCATGCCGTGGATGCTCTCCGAGGAGATCCAGCAGCGCCTCGCCGACATGGTGTGGACGTATGGCCGCGCACCCGCTCGGCCAGGAGCGGGGGGATAGGGGCCAGGTCGGGCGCCCGTTCCCGTTCCCGTTCCCGCTCCCGTTCCCGAGATTGGCGTGGCTTCAGCCGTCGCCTGGTTCTGAGGCAGCGGAGTTTCCCAGCGGGGATGACAGCGAAGCCGGAAGCCTGATCCGGATCCGCATCCGCGGGCAGCCAGGATGGCTACCCTACAACGTCCGTGCCCGACCACGGCAATACCGCACGCCTCGCATCCGTTTCGTGTCACGATGAGTGCGTCGATGCGCTTCGCCATTTTCCTCGCGATCGCCCTGTCGGTCTGGCTCGTCCAGCACCTCTACGTGGGCTGGCGGCTGTGGCCGGTGCCGGTCTTCGCGCCGGCGGTGGGACGCCGGCTGCTGCTGGCGGTGCTGCTCGCGGGCTTCCTGAGCTACCCGCTGGGCCGCATCCTCTATGGGGTCGGATGGCATGCCGTCGGCCGCGCGCTCGAGTACGCGGGCGCGGTGTGGATGGGCACCCTGTTCCTCCTGTTCGCCTCCCTGCTGTTCGTGGATTTTGTGACGCTGGGTGGCTGGATCCTGCGGCCCTGGGTGGGGACCCTCCGCACGGCCGCCCTCGCGCTGTCTCTGGTTGCAGCCGTCATCGGGCTGGTCAGCGCCAGGCTCGGTCCGCGGGTCATTCGCCTCGAGGTGCCGCTGGCCACGCTGCCGCAGGCCGCGGACGGGCTGACCATCGCCCACTTGAGCGACGTCCACCTCGGCACGATTCTCGGGCCGCACTTCCTCGACCGGCTGATCGAGCGGACCCACGAGCTGGAGCCGGACCTGGTGGCGATCACCGGCGACCTCGTCGATGGCGACGCCGGGGTCGTCGAGGAGATGCTGCCCCAGCTGCGCTCTCTGCGCGCGCCGAAGGGCGTGTTCGCGGTCCTCGGCAACCACGAGTACTACGCCGGTCGCGATCGCTCGCGCGCGCTGCTCACCAACGCCGGCTTCACGGTCCTCGACAACGCCGCCGAGGAGCTTCTGCCCGGCCTCTTCCTCGCGGGCGTGCCGGACGCGCGGGGCTCGGCCCAGACCGGGGCGGCCGAGGCCGATCTCGGCGCTGCGCTCGGCGGGGTGGGGGAGGACGCCGCCGTGGTGCTCCTCCAGCACGCGCCCGAGGCCGAGCAGGCCGCGGCCGCGGCCGGCGTCGACCTGATGCTCAACGGCCACACCCACGGCGGCCAGCTGTGGCCCTTCCACTACCTCGTGCAGCACGCCTACCCACACTATGCCGGCACCTATCAAGTCGGCGAGATGACCCAGGTCGTGAGTCGCGGCTCGGGCCAGTGGGGCCCGCCGATGCGCTTCCTCGCCCCCTCCGAGATCTACCTCATTACCTTGCGCCGGGCGAGCTGAGGTTGACGGGCCGCTGAACGAGCGGTCCCTCTGAACAGCTCGCGCCCCCTCCCGTTTCCGTCTCCGTGCCCGTCTCCGCGCCCGCTTGTCACGGCGGAGCCGACTTGTCACGGCGGAGTCCGCAGGACGGAGCCGGAAGGCGACTTGTCCCGGCGGAGCTGAAAGCGAAGCCGGAAGCCGGATGCCCGCTTCCGATGGGGTAAGGCGGTGAGGAAGTGGGGCAGTGAGGCGGTGAGGAAGCGACCCGCCTGCCTTCCGTGCTCGACAGGTTTGAACCGCGGAGCGCGCGGAGAGCGCGGAGGAGGGATCCTTGCTGCCCTGCCCTCTCTGCGGTCTCAGCGGCCTCCGCGGTTCAACTTCCCCTGTTCTTGCCCGCCGTCGCCGCCGGTGTTACCCTGCGCGCTGGTGCGTCGGCCAACGTAGCTCAGCGGTAGAGCAAGTGATTCGTAATCACTAGGTCGTCGGTTCAATCCCGACCGTTGGCTCCAGAAATAGAACACTTAGGCCCTGGTTATCCGGGGCCTCTCATTTTGGGTCAGACACTGGTCAGACGGCGGCGTTTCCGCGTCTTCCGGCAGCGGCGGGGCGTCCTGGGCAGACGACAGCCTTCCCAACCTCCGCGTCACCGCCGCTCGAGCAGTCGCTGAAGGTCCACGACCGGGATTAGGATCCGGCGACCGATGCGGACGGTTCGCACCTCACCGCGGGCGACGACCTGGTACATGCTCGCCCTGCTGACGCCGATCGCCGCGGCGGCCTCGGAGGCGCGAAGGGTGAGGAGACGTGCTTGGGCTCGCCTCCTGCGCAAGGTGAACGAGGTTTCCCCGCTGACATGCCCCAAGTGCGGGACCGAGATGAGGATCATCAGCGTCATCCTCGACCCCGTGGACGGGCGGTGGGTGGGGCTCCGCCCGGGCCTGAGGGAGGACTCGAGCGCCTGCCGGGGCGTCACCGCCCTCAGCACCCCCCACCTCGCAGCGGCGCAGCCCCTGCCGCCGGGCCCTCCCCTGCCTTCCCGGTCACACTGACAACGGGTGGTAGACTCGAGCCGCGGTAGAGGAAGTCCCTTTCCCTCACTGGATATGCAGTGCGATCGAGAGGGGGAGTCCGCACGATGCGGGATCAACTGCCCCGCCGGATGCCGGTCGGATTGCGGGCGAAAGTCTGCGCCGTCTGCTGTGGGTGCACGCTGTCCCTGCTCGCGCTGCTGGTCGGCGGGTGCGCAAGCAGACCCCGAGATGAACTTGCCGCGCCTGCAGTTCGCAGCGCCGGCGTCAGCGTGATCCAGTCGGATTCTTTCCGGTTCGATTGGGACACGCGAATCGATCCGCTCCAGGTCGATCTCGAGCGATGCGCGCAGCACGCCATCGCTGACCGCATTCCGTCTCTGCGTCTCGTGCCTCACACGGAGCTAGCCACTGCTCTGACGCCCAATCTGCCGCCGGGCGCAGCACCGCTGTCGATGGCCTCGCTCGGTGTGCTGCTCGGCGAGCCGTCATTCCGTGAAACGGTCGATCGCCTCTCGCTGCGCTACATCGTGATCGTCGCCGGCGACACGGAGATTGCTGCGCATCACGCCTGGATCGCGGGTACAGCGTTTAACGTAGGTGCCGTTCTGGGAGTGTCCACGTGGGAGAAGCGCACCGGAATCAGCGCAGTGATCCTGGACTTTCGCCACCCAACCGGACAGACGGAGCTCGAGGTACAGAGCTCGGGCAAGAGCTGGGTCGGCGGGATCCTGCCCCTCGCGGTCGGATACCGCGCGAATACCGAAGGAAAGGCGTGCCGCGAGATCGCCGACCAGATCGCGGAAGCGCTCGCTCTGGACATCCAGGGAGGTATGCCCCCGTGAATCACCTCAGTCGGCTTGCACGGGCAGCCCTGGTTGCCTGGAGCTGTGTGCTGCTCGGCGGATGCCTCTCGATGGAGTTCGGCTATCCGGTCGCTTATCGGGCGCTCGCCGGCCTGGTGCCGGGCAAGACCACGCACGCCGAAATCCTGCTCGCGCTCGGCGAGCCGCGGGGTGCGGGCGCGCTCAGGGTCGCCCAGTACGAGCGGCCGCGCGATGCCCTGTACTACGAGTACCTCAAGGCGAGCGGCAGCCGTGTCCAGGTCGAGATACTGATCGTGCTCATGCAGGACCAGCGGTTCGACGGCTACATGTGGTTCGGGTCGTCTGCCCGGGTGAAGCGCGAAGGCGGTGTCCCGGGGCTGGCACCGCCTGAACCGGTGGAAACGGGACGATTCCCCTCCCCCCAGCCGCTGGAAAACCAGTTCGTGCGCGGCCTGACCGACAGCAAGGAGATCCTTGCGACCCTGGGGCCCCCGACCGGCTTCGGCGGGGCAATGCTGCCACCAGACCATCGACCACTGGACATCTTGTATTACGAAAGCGTGAAAGCCGGGGACATGAGGTTCGTCGGCAACGAGATGGTGATACAGGTCGAGCAGCGCATGCTGGTCGTGATGCTCGACCGCAACGTGTTCAGCGGTTTCATGTGGACCGTTAACGCCGGGACCCCTGCGGCAAGGACGGACCCATGAAGGCCCACGCGACCGGAGAGTCCGCGATGGCCTCGATCCGCAATGCCAGACGCGACCATTCGTCTCGCCTCATCATGGCGATGCTGTTGCTTGCGCTCGCCTGCGGTTTGCTCAGCGGGTGCTCGAGCATGCGGTTTCGGGTGGGCGAGCCGCTCGACATGCCTGCGCTGGAGCGCCTGCAGGTCGGCGTATCAACCGCGGAGGAGATCAGGACCGCGCTTGGACCACCGTATGGTACCGGTCGCGCACAACTTCCGTTCCATCCGGCGCCGCGCGAGATGTGGACCTATTACTACGAGATCGGCAGCCTCGACGACGATCGCCGCACGTTCCTCTTCGTCTTTCTCGACGAGGGCATCCTCGACGGCTACACGTGGCTGAGCAGCCTGCCTCCGGAGATGCGCGCACCCGGGACGACGGTTCCTGTTCGCTGAGCACCTCGGCCTGCCCGCTCCGCGCAGGCGTGCCCACGCACGGTCCGGCGACGGGCAGGGCCGGAGACGCCAGCCGCGAATCGCGCCCCATAGGTTGAGAGCGCGGCGTCGAGCTTGAGCCATAAGTGTGCCAGGTACGGTGGTTGATATTGTGGTGCAGCGGAGCGCCCGAAATCGCGTCGCAGCGCGTCGGGCGCAGCCGGAATCGGCGGTCGGACGTTGTCTCAAGCTTGACCTGAAGCGGCCGTCGGAGAGCACCTTCTGTGCCCCGCTAGTCGCCGGGTCCTGCGCGTCGTCTCATCGGACAACGAAGGCCAACACGGTCGCGTCGATGTGACGGCACCGGGAGCAGGCCCGCTCGTCTACGGCACCGCCGCGCTCCACGCCGAGGTGTCTCCGGACTCGAAGTCGTCGGAGAAGATGACAACCAGCCGCACGATTTCGCCGGCGATGTCCCAGCTCGGGGGGTTCCACCAGTCATAGGCAAACAGGCAGTCCGACATCGGCGAGCAAGTCGCGGCAGGCGCGTGGATGTGGCTGCCGGTGCCGCTCAGGACGAACTCGTCGCCGAGCGTCACGTCGGCTTGCTCCGAGACGAAGATTCCGCGGATCTCCCAGATCCCCGCAGGGGGCAAGTCGTCCCACAGAACCAAGAAGAGCCCCGGGTAGGCGTAGGTCACCGCGAGGGTGCCGGTGCCCGGAATGACGGAGGAGACGTAGGTGCCGCTGACAGGGAACCCCCCCGGTTCCCCAAGAGCCACGCCTTCGGCGCTGATGCGCCTGGCCCTGACCTGGCACACACCTGCGCTGCATTCCCACCAGGTGACCAGAAAGCCCGTCTCTCCGGCATCGACCCGAGGCGCGGACGTTCCAGCGCCGGTGGTGGAGCTGATCGCGAGCTCCGGGTTCACGAAAAGGTCGTAGAGCTCGGTGTGGGTCATCTTGTAGCGAACACTGAATCCTCCCGGAGGCGAGCCATCGTAAACCGAGTAGGCGATCAGGTACCCTCCGGCACCGCCGTACGCAGCCGGGTGAAAGGCAGCACGGGAGAAAGTACGCTGCAACCCTTCGGATGAGGCAACGACATTCATATCCAGCAGCGCGCCGTCGGCGGCACGGACACGCTGGGCGTACAGATCGATGGGGCCGTTCGGCCACGAATTGGTGTAGGTCACGAGGTACTCGTCGCACGGGGCGCAGTAGGCGATTGACGGATGGACGTGAATAGCAACTCCCGGGGTGATCGTGAAGACGTCACCCATCCAACCGCCATTCCACGCAACCAGACGGGCCTGGACATCTGCCCGACCGAAGCTCTGATCATAGAAGTTGGTGTACGCCATGAGGTACTCGTCATGCAGGGGGCAGTATTCGATCTCAGGCCCTTCCAGCCACTCTCCCGCAGCGTTGGCCACGTTGAAGTGTTCGAGCAGCGTGCCGGCCGGTCTCAGCCGACGCGCCCAGATATCGCTCGACCACTCGTCTTGTTCGGTCCACCATCCGACCATGAACTCATCATTCGTCGTGTTGTGGGCCGTGGAGACCGCACGGTTCGTCAGGGCGTCGGTTCAGATCACGATCTGAGGGTCGAGCGCCGATCCGGACGGGCCCCGGGAGCCGACCAGCTCCGGCTTGTCCTCCGCGAGCGCGGGCGCCGCAAGCACACCCGCACCGATTCCCAGGAGCGCCACCAAGCGACACATGAGCTGCTGGCTCGTCATGGTGTCCCCTTGCTCTGAGGTCTTGTTAGCTTGTTTTCAATGTGGGTTCCCGTAACCCGAAAGTCAACAGGAAGATATGAGGAAGAAGTGCGGAAGGGGGAGAGGGCTCTCGCGGCTAGGCGCAGTCTGCCGCGATCCTGGTTTGTCTGGCGGTCAGTTCACCCGGTACGACTAACGGCTACGGCACCGTCGCCGACCACACCGAGGTGTCGCCGGACTCGAAGCCGTCGGCGAACACGGTCACCGCGCACTCCCGGAACACCGCGACACCCTCTGCACCGTCCGCAACGAATACGTATCCGCCTGAAACCTCGACATTGGAGGCGCTGCCCGCCGTGTCGAAGAACCCCACCTCGTGCGGTATCGTCGGCTCGCTCACGTCAATCGCGCGGAGGCCCGAGGCGTCGTCGGCGACGTAGGCGAAACCGCCGGAAACAGCGACACTCATGGCTGAGCCCGGCGTGTCGACATAGCCCACCAAGTCTGGCGACGAGGGGACAGAGACGTCGATCACCCACAGGCCCGCCTCAAGAGCCGCCACGGAGACGTACTCACCCGAGATCCCAACTCCGGAGGCGCGTGCAGGCAGATCGACGTAACCAACTTCGACCGGGAACCACGGGTTGGAGACGTCGATCACACGGAGGTCGTCTCCCAGGACGTACAGGTAGGCGCCGGAAACCGCGACGTCGGAGACGTAGCTCCCACCACAACCCAGAAGCACCGGCGCAGTTGGCACGCTCACGTCGATGACACATCCGCCGTCGTCGAGAGCGGCGACGTACGCGAAGCCGCCCGAGACCGCAATCCGCCAGAACTGGGCCGGTGCTTCGACCCAGGCGACCTCGGTCGGCTCGGAGGGGGTGGAGACGTCGATCACCCGAAGACCGGAGTAGTCGTCGGCGACGTACGCATATCCGCCTGCAACCACAATGTCCTGCGCTTCCTCCGGCAGAGCGACCGAGCCCACCACCAGGGGCGCCGACGGATCCGAGGCGTCGGCGACCATCAGAAGAAGTCCGCTACCGAAGTAGGCGTGGCCTTCAGTGGCCGTGACCGCCCAGGAAGGTCCGTACGGCCAGAGTCCGATCAGCTGGGGGCAATCCTGCGCCGCAACCGGCTCCGCCGCGAGCGAGAGGACGACCGCCAACGACACGATCAGAAAAGCTGAACGAGGATTGCTTCCTGAACGCATCGTCGTCCTCCCGCTCCAATCCTGATTGAGTCGCATCACGGCACCGTCGCTGACCACGCCGAGGTGTCGCCGGACTCGAAGCCGTCGCCGAAAGACCCGCACTCTCTGAAGACGGAAAGTCCTCGAGCGTCGGTGAGGAACACGTATCCATCTGAGACCGCGACAGCCACCCAATCCCTCGTGCTGTAGAAACCCACCTCGACTGGTGCGGACGGCGTGCTCACATCGGTCACATAGAGAGCCCCGTATTCGGGGAAGTAGAGCCGTGTGACGTGGTACGCATAGCCGCGCGACACAGCGACATCCCAGGCCGAATCTGACGTCCAGAGGAAGCCCACCTCGAACGGTGCTGACGGCGTTCTCACGTTGATCACGTGGAGTCCCTCTCCCACGACGTACGCGTAGCCGCCCTCAACCGCGACACCGAAGGCCGGGGCTAGCAGGTCGAGGGAGCCCACCTCGACCGGCATAGCGGGCGTGGTCACGTCGATGATCCGCAGGCCCATGGCGCCGTTCGCGAGGTAGGCGTAGCTGCCCGACACCGCGACGTCCCGCTCCGGCCCCGGCGGGTTGATAGAGCCCACTTCGAACGGTGCTGACGGCGTGCTCACGTCGATCACTCCCAGACCCCCGTGGGAATACACGACGTACGCGTAGCCGCCCGACACCGCGACGCCCATGGCCCAGTCCGGCGTATCGACAAACCCCACCTCCCACGGCGCCCAGGGCACGCTCACGTCGATCACTCGAAGGCCGTAGACGTCCGCCGCGACGTACGCGTAGCTGCCCGAGACCGCGACACCCACGGCGTAGCCCGGCGTGTCAACGAAGCCCACCTCGACCGGCAACGCAGGCGTGGTCACGTCGATCACCCGAAGACCATAATCCCCGACGTACGCGTAGCCGCCCGACACCGCAACGGCACCGGGGTCGCCCCCCAGCAGGCTGCCGACCAGCTCCGGGCAGTTCTGCGCGAGCGCGGGAGATGCGAGAACCCACACACCGATCGCGAAGAGCGCCACCACGTGGGCCATGCACCGCTGGCGTGTCATAGTTCCCTCCTCTTTGAAGACTTCTTCCCGTGTCTTCAATGTAGGTCCCGGTGGCGGGAAAAACATGAGGAAAACATGCGGAAAATGTGCGGAAGTGGTGGGAGAGGGCTCTCGCGGCTAGGCGCAGTCTGGCGCGATCCTGGCGCGCTTGGCGGTGGGTTCGCTTGCTGTCGGCTCCGCCTATGGCACTACCGCGCTCCAATATAACGTGTCGCCGGACTCGAAACCGTCGGCGAAGACGCCTTCAACGACGATAGTCGTATCGTTGTAGATGTTGAGATTACGGATGCAGCCGTTCAGAGGACCTGCAGCGTTACTGAAGTCGTTGCACGTGAAGATGTAGTCGCCTTGAGTCGTGAGTGGACCGATATTCGCAAGCATGATTGGCGCGCCGTCAAGCACAATCTGAAGAACACCGGATTCGTACTTCAGCTGGGCCGCATGCCAGATGTCAATTTCGATGGTCGTCGATGACCAGATGATGGAGCTGTTATTGTACTTTGCTCCAATCAGGCCGTCCCCGTCGATGTAAAGCCCAAACCACCGCGCATTCGGACCGATCATGATTACAGGCGTCCAAAAAGACGGCAATTCGTTGAGAATGAACTGAATGTCAATCTGAAGGTCCGTTTCGTCAAGGCCCGAGATGTTAGGTGTGGTCATATCCTGCCCATCGGGCAAGAGAACATAGATACCGTTCAGGCAGAGAGGATTGAATCCGTCAGGTGGTGTGGGCGGAGTGGGGTTGCCATGAAGAACAGCGTCGCCATAGTTGCCGGTAGCATCGGCGAGGTCATCGAATAGTGGGTACAAGGCCTGTGGGGACGCAGCGATCTCGGTTGTTGGGTAACAAGGCATGTTCCCGTCCGCGACGGTGTGAGTCTCAATTGAATCATTCCAGACCAGCTCCGGGCAGTCCTGGGCGAGCGCGGGCGCCGCAAGCACGCCTGCACCGATCCCGAAAAGCGCCACCAACCGACACGCGGGCCGCGGGCTCTTCATGGTGTCCCCCTTGTCTGACGGCTTGTTAGCTTGAACTCAATGTGGGTCTCGATAACCCGGATGTCAACGGGAAATGCGGAGAATGTAGGAGTTTGTATGTTCTTGCGGCTTGACGCAGCCTGACACGATCCTGGCGAGCTTGGGGGTCAGTTCACTTGCTGAGCCTAACCCCTACGGCACCGTCGCCGACCACGCCGTGGTGTCGCCCGACTCGACGCCGTGATCACACAGACGGAATCCCGAGGTCCTTGCAGATCTTGCGCGCGAGCTGGTCGAAGATCTCCGCATGCCTGGGGACGGTGCTGGTTCGCCGGGACGCCGGGTTCCACCAGATTGAGTGGTTCGCCCCCTCGCGGAGCAGCTCGCAGCCATGGCCCCGCAGGTGTTTCAGCAACCTCCGGCGCTTCACAGCGATACGGCGATCGACTCGCGGACGACGTCGCGACCCTGGGTCTCGCGCCTCGCTATCTCGCGGTTCGCCTCGAGCACGAGCCGGATGGCCTCCTTGAGGTTCTCGCGAGTCTCCTCCAGGGTGCTGCCCTGGGTATTGGCACCGGGAAGCTCCTCAACGGAGCCGATCCACCCCCCGGCGACCTGCTGGAAAACCCCCGTGAAGTGCGAGTCCATGGCGTATCGCTCCCCGGGCATTGTAAACCTCCATCGGGCCGTGTCCGCGCGGCGTCGCCGCACATCGACACCTGACGATCACAAGGAAAGCTCGGGCTTCATGTGTCAACTCGGGCTTCAGGGTCCCGGCTGGAGTGAAGGCGTCGGGCGCAGGCACGACGACGAGGTCGCCCTGGCGAGTCGCCACGTCGACGCGCGCCCACCGGGAGAGGTCGGTTGTCCCGGTACCACGTATCTCCGTGCTGCAATTCGGTCAGGAATTTCGGCCCGACTCTGCAACTCTGCGATACGTGGTACCGAATCACCTGCGGATGCTGCGGTCCCGCCGGATATCCCGCTGCTCCTGCTGAGCGGTGTCGACTGCGTCCTGGTACTCGCGGTCGATACCATCGAGCTCGCGGTGGCGGCGCCCCTCGGCACGGAGGTGCGCCACCAGCAGCACCACCGCCACCGCGGCGGCCAGGGCCAGCAGCATCACCCCGACGGGGATCGTCACGCGGATAGAATACAGGGAAGTTCTCAGGCCGGCATGAGATAGTTAGGAGCAGAGGGAAGCTATTGGATGCCGGATGACGATCGCAGCGTCGAGTCCTTCTACAACCGGCTCAGCCCGCGCTACAGCGAGGCGATCCAGCGCTGCGTGCCGCGCTACGCCGAGATGCTGCGCACGCTCATTGATTACATCCCATACGACCTGCGACCCCGTCGAATCGTGGAGCTGGGCTGCGGCGGCGGCGATCTGTCCGCTTTGATCGTGGAGCGGTACCCAAACGCCGAGATCCACCTGGTCGATCTTGCCGCCGAGATGATCGAGACCTGCCGGAGGCGGTTCTCGGGCGCGCTCCAGCTCCGCTACCACACCCTCGACTTCGCGCAGATCGAGTTCGATGTGGGCAGTGTCGATCTCGTGGTGTCGAGCATCGCCATCCACCACCTCGACGACGCCGCCAAGCAGGCGCTGTTCCGCAAGGTCGCGGCCTGGCTTGGCGACGGGGGCGTGCTCGCTTACGCGGACCAGTTCCGCGGCGTCTCGGACGAGATCCACGCCACGCACATGAGCCGCTGGCGGGAGGAGGCCTTCAGGCTGGGCTGCTCCTCGGACGAGTGGGACTCCTGGATGCGCCACCAGGACCACCACGACCACCACGCCACGCTGGAAGATCAGGTGAGGTGGCTGCGGGCGGCCGGCTTCACGCTCGTCGACTGCCCCTGGCGACACCTGCTCTGGACCGTGCTGATCGCACGCAAGCCCTGAGCGGGCCGGGTGCGGCGGTCGCGATTCGCGCCGGCGCCGACCGGCATGCCCGCCACCAGCCTGACCCGGCCGCCGCGTCTCGGAATCCTCTATTCTGGAAACAGCAGACATGCTTCGCGGCGTCCCGGTACTCGTCAGCATCGTGGTCGTGGCGGCGACTGCCGCCATGGGTCGACAGGAGATTCCGCTCGACGTTCCGACCGTCGAACCGGAAGCCCAGCATCCGACGGGCGAGCGGTGGGTCAACAGCATCGGAATGACCTTCGTTCGGATTCCCTCCGGCACGTTCTCCATGGGATCGAGCGCCACCGACGCTGAGAACCACGAGCGGCCGCTCCACACGGTGACCATCAGCCGGCCCTTCTACTTGGCCACGACGGAGGTGACCCAGTCCCAGTGGAAGGCGGTGATGGGGGGCAATCCGTCAAGATTCCAGGCGGACGATCGTCCCGTGGGGCAGGTGAGCTGGGTCGACGCGCACGAGTTCATCCGCAAGCTGAGCACGAAGGAGGGGACGACAAGCTACCGCCTCCCAACCGAGGCCGAATGGGAGTATGCCTGCCGTGCCGGCGCCACCGGGGATGACGGCGGCGATCGTGGCAGCACCGCATGGTACGACCCCAACAGCGGCGGGAGCGCTCATCCTGTGGCTCAGAAGCAGGCCAACGGCTGGGGCCTGTTCGACATGTTGGGCAACGTCTACGAGTGGTGCGAGGACTGGGAAGGTCCGTACCCCAGCGGCGAGGTCACGGACCCCCACGGGCCATCCGAGGGACCGGGCCGCGTTATCCGGGGCGGTTCCTGGATGATCCATGCCAACCGGGCGCGGGCCGAGTTCCGCGACTTCCTGGCACCGGACGACCGCCGCGACGACGTCGGCTTCCGGATCGTGGCCGTTGTGCGGGCTCCCTGAGACGTTCCGCGTGCGGGGGTGTTGAAGTTCGCGTTGTGTGCGGCTCTACCCCCATGTTGGCTCTGCAGCACGCCTGTCGCGTGTCTCCCCGCTGGTGTCCTCGCCCCCGCTCCGCCGGTGATAGAGTCAACCCGTTGGGATGGAAGTCCCCATCCCTGATGCAGGGGGAAGTTCACATCTGACAGGAGATCTCCATGAAATCAATCTCCAATAACTCCCATGCGATCCTGACCGGCGTCCTGGTCTTCGCGCTGATGACCGTCGGGCTCCCGCGGCTGGGCGCTCAGACGGCTGAGGCCACCCAACTACCGAAGGAGCTGGACACTTCCTGCGATCATAGCCGCACCGTGCATGTCAGCGGGACGGCGGTGATCAATGTCGCACCGGACCGGGCGCTGATCCAGCTCGGCGTCCAGTCGAACGGCGTCTCCCCAGCGGAGGTCCAGCGCCAAAACGCCTCGGCCATCAGCCAGGTCAAGGCCTCACTCCAGGCCCTGGGGGTGGCAGCCAGCGACATCAGCAGCGACAACTACATCATCGAGCCGATCTATGAAGATTACGATTCGCTGTTCATCAAGGGCTACCGGATCAATAACGTGCTGGCCGTTACCTTACGCGAGGTTGGCAAGGTTGGGGATGTGCTCGCGGCGGCCTTCGGCGCCGGCGCCAACCAGGTGGTGAACGTCGACTTCTACACCAGCAAACTGCGCAGCTATCGCGACCAGGCTCGCGCCCTGGCGATGGAAGCGGCCGCCCAGAAGGCCCAGGCCCTGGCCGAAGCAGTTGGGTCGAAGACAGGCTGTGTGCTGAGCATCGGCGAAAACAGCTGGTCCCATTACAGCGGTTGGGGCTCCGGCAGGAGCCGGTCCCAGTGGACGCAGAACGTCGTCCAGAATGCTCCGACCACGGGAGGCGAAGGAGAGCTGGCGGACGAGGGCCCGGTCAGCGCGGGGCACATCTCAGTCCAAGCCGAGGTGGATGTCAGCTTCAGTCTGGAGGAATGAAGACGAGCGCGTTCTGGCCGCCTTGCGCGGGTTACCATCGGAGCCTCGGAGGTTCAGGAGTGGCACGAACAGCGACTCTGGGTTTGGTGCTCATGCTGTCGGCGGGGCCGGCGCTGGCCGAGACGTTCACCGAGACCTTCGACGGCGGCGGCAACGTCGGCGGCTGGAACCTGGGCCTCGACAATCCGACGATCGAGTACGGACTGTTTGACTACGGCTTTGAGTCGGGCGACACCACGGCGTGGTCCGCGACGGTGCCCTGACCCGGCTGACACGGCGCCATCGACGGGCTGCACGCCCGCGACCGAGCCTCGCGTGACCGGAAGGGCACGCGAATACCGCTCCCGTCCTTGATTCGGGTCAGGCGCCCTGCGGACCCCACATCCAGGTCTCGGGCCGGCGACGAGGCGGTAGAGCGGTAGTTATTACCCACGTTGCGGTCCTGCTCTCGGGTAGTAAGTGCGCTTCCCGCGCGGGGTGCACGAGGCCTAGATTCGAGACACGTTCGGCAAAGGACGGTCTCTCATGAATCGAAAGGTATCGGGCCTTCCTCCCCAGACGGCCGGCACGGATGTGGCGAGGCCACCCGACGCGGCTCGCGAGCGGCAGCGGGCCAGCTTCTCGCGTTTGCGCGTCGCCCGGCGCCTGGCCGCGCGGCTGAAGGCGCTGCGGCGGCGCCGTGCCGTGCTTCTCGCCGTTGCACTCATTCCCGTGGCGCTGCTCCTGGTCCCGGCGGCGTGGCTGGTCCACCACGTGTACTTCGACCGCGCCGGCGTGCCCGACCTCGAGGCGTTCATCCGGTTCGAGCCCCCCACGACCGGCGTCGTCTGCGACGCTCACGGCAATGTGCTGATCGAACTGGCGCGCGAGTACCGCCGGGTCGTGACCTACGACGAGGTGCCGCTCATCCTGCGCCAGGCGATCCTGGCGGCCGAGGACAAGCGCTTCTTCTCCCATTCCGGCGTGGACTACCGTGTGCTGCCGCGGGTGGTCCAGAAGACGGCGGCGCGCTCCGTTGGCCGAATGGTGGAAGGGCGGCCACGGGTTGCGGCTGCTCCTGCCGCAGGGCGGCTCGACGCTCACGCAGCAGCTCGTCCGCGGCTACTTTCTGCAGGACCTGACGAGCCGCCCCGACGGCGACGCGCTCTTCCACGCGGGCCTGGCCCCGCCCCGGCTCCTCTCCGTGGTCCTGGGAGCCTCCGCCATGAACAAGCTCCTTCGGAAGATGGAGGAGGTGCGCCTGACGCTCTGGCTCGAGGAGGAGATGCGCAGACGGTATGGATCGCAGGAGCAGGCCAAGCGCGAGATCTTCGCGCGCTACGCCAGCTTCATCTACCTGGGCAACGGCCGCTACGGCTTCGCCGCCGCCTCCGAGTACTACTTCGGCAAGCCCCTGTCGAGTTATACGCCGGACGACGCGGGCAACGCGGCGCTCCTGGCTGCGATCAGCAAGGCGCCGCGTGACTACGCTCCCGTGCCCGGCAACCGGCGGCCGCTCGATCGCCGCAACCAGATTCTCGCCCTGATGGCGCGCAACGGGTACATCCCCGAGAGCCTCGCGAAGCGCTGCCAGGGCGAACCGATCCGCGTCGCCGCCCTCAGTCCGATCAAGACCGATGCTCCCGGCCGCGATCGAGCACGTCCTCGACGAACTGACCCGGCATGGCGGGAGTCGCTTCGGCGTCGAAGACCTGTTCCAGGGGCGGATCGTGGTCCGCTCGACGGTCGACGCGCGCGTGCAGGCGATCGTGAACGAAGCCCTCGAGCACGGCCTGGCCCTGTTACGAGAAGCGGCACCCCAACGGGAAGGGGTTGATCCAGGGCTCGGTGGTCGTGCTCGGCAACGCGGATGCGGCGATCCTGGCCGAGGCTGGCGGGCGGCGGGTCTACGGAGATCGCCATACGCGCTACTCCGACTACAACCGCGTCACGGGCTCGCTGCGCCAGCCGGGCTCCGCGATGAAGCCGCTGGTGTACCTGGCCGCGTTCGAGTCGGGCATGGGTCTCGACACCACCGGTGCCCGACGAGCCGATCGAGCGTGCCGCTCGGGAGCGACGGCGGCATCAAGTGGATCGCCAACTACGACAACCAGTTCAAGGGCCCGATCCCGATGCGCCAGGCCCTGGCCGAGTCGCGCAACGCCGTGGCCGTGTGGATCACGCGTGAGATCGGCGTGAACAAGGTGATCCGGACCGCCCACCAGATGGGGATCCGCACCCCGCTGCAGCCCTACTCAGCACGGCGCTCGGTGCATCGGAGGTGCGGCTGCTGGAGTTGGCGGACGCCTATCGCGCCATCGCCTCGGGCGTCCTGGCGGAACCGCACGTCATCGACCGCGTGACCGACGTCTCCGGCGGCGTGCTCTACGAGGCGCCGCGGGGCGCGCGGCGAGATCCGCTCCGCCGGCCTGCGCTCGATCCAGGAGGGGCTCCGCGGCGTGGTCCGTCTCCCGGACGGCACCGCCCACAGCCTCGACCGCCCGCGACTTTCCGATCCCGGTGATGGGCAAGACCGGGACGACCAGCGATTTCCGCGATGCGCTGTTCGTGGGGTCCACCTACGGGACACCGGGGATCACCGTGGCGGTCCGGATCGGCTTCGACGACAATCGTCCCCTGGGGCAGAAGGAGACCGGCGGGCGCACGGCGCTGCCGATCTTCCGCGAGATCATGCTCCGCGTCTACGAGGACCAGCTCGTCGGGCAGGCGCCGCAGCTTCCCCCGCGAGATCGAGGACGGGATCGACCAGTACCTGGCGATGCAGGCGGTGCCGGGGATAGGCCGCGCCGAGGTCGAGTGGCCGGGACGCGTCCCCGAGGCGCCGCTCGTGGGAACCGGTGCAGCGGTTCTCGGATTCGTCCAGCCCGTATCCGAGTAGGACCCAACCGTGAGCGGTCCCCGCGGCGGCGACGAGGCGGTAGAGCGGTAGTTATTACCCACGTTGCGGTCCTGCTTTCGGGTAGTAAGTGCGCTTCCGCGCGGGGTTCACGAGGACTAGATTCGAGACACGTTCACGAAAGGACGGTATCTCATGAACATGAAACGTGTGGGTGTCGTGCACAACGAGCTCGTTGTCGGCAAGATAAAGCACTAGGTTCAGCAGGACTGGAGGACTGTCATGCTCTGGACGATTCTGGTCATCCTTCTCATTCTGTGGCTGCTTGGCATGGTCACCTCGACCACGATGGGCGGCTTGATTCACATTCTGCTGGCGGTGGCGGTGATCGTTCTGATCGTCAGGCTCGTCTCCGGACGGCGCGTCCTCTAGCGTGATTCGCCGGCGACGAATGTTGGGGCGGCGCAAGTCGCTTTCCTGGAGAGGGCAAGGCGCGATGAGGTCCCGAGCCGCACCGAACGGCGGCCGGGTCCTCAGTACGCATCTCGGTTGCTTCGAGTCGCACGTCCTGTGGCGCTGGTGACGTGCACAACAAACTCCTCGCCGGCAAGCGCCAGGGGGCCTGGTGGGGACTGGAGGGAAACACAATGACAATGAGCGCACTCAAGATCGTGGCAATCCTGTTGATTGTCGGCGGCATTATCGGGCTGGTGTACGGCGGCATCACCTACACCAAGAGCACCCACGACACCAAGATCGGGCCGATCGAGGTGTCAGTCACGGACAAGGAGACGGTCAACGTCCCGGTATGGGCCGGTGTCGGCGCGATCGTGGTCGGCGGGGCTCTGCTCCTTCTTCGCAGGAAGGACTAGCTGTCGTCCATCGGCGCCTGACTCCCACGATGGCGCCTGGACACGCGGTCCCAGGGGCCGCCAGGTTTGCAGAGGAAGGACGTTCGCACCCATGGTGAAAGTGAACAGGCAAATCACACTCGCCTCACGGCCAGTGGGTTTCCCGAAGGTGTCAGACTTTCACCTGGTTTACTCTCGGTTGCCTTCACCTGCCGCCGGCGAAGTGCTTGTCCGGTCGATCTACCTGTCGCTCGATCCCCACATGCGAGGACGGATGATCGATGTCGAATTCGATGACCGGCCGGTTGCCATCGGAGAAGTCATGACCGGCGGCGCCGTCGCCTCCGTGGTGGAATCGAGGGACCCGGAGTTTCAGGCTGGTGACACCGTCGCAGGTCTGTTGGGATGGCAGGAATACGCGGTCGTCGTTGGGCGCGAGCTCAGAAAGATCGACCCCGGTCTCGCACCGATCTCGACGGCTCTCGGAGTGCTGGGTGTGCCGGGGCTGACGGCGTTCTTCGGTCTGCTGGATATCTGTGATCCGCAACCAGGGGAGACAGTCGTGGTGTCCGCGGCGGAAGGCGCGGTCGGGATGCTCGTGGGCCAGATTGCGAAGATCAAGGGGTGCCGCGTCGTGGGAGTGGCGGGCTCCGACGCCAAGATCTCGTGGTTGCTTGACGAGCTCGGCTTCGATGCCGCGTTCAATTACGGGACCGCTGCGGACTGTTCCCGCAGGCTCGAGGAGCTCTGCCCCGCCGGCATCGACGTCTACTTCGACAACGTGGGCGGGACCATCAGCGATGCGATCATGCGACTGATCAACGTGAAGGCGCGGATTTCCGTCTGCGGCCAGACCTCGCAGTACAACCTGGAGGAGCCAGCGTTCGGGCCGTGCTGGTTTCGTACGTTGATCGTCAAGCAGGCGAAGGTGCAGGGCTTCCTGGTCTCTCGCTATGCCGAGCGTTTTCCCGAAGGGCTCGAGCAACTGGCCAGGTGGCTGAAGCAGGGGAAGCTGAAGTACCGGGAGGACGTCGCCCAAGGCATCGAAGCCGCGCCGCAGGCCTTCATCGGAATGCTGCATGGGAGAAACCAAGGCAATCAACTTGTGCAGCTTTCGGAGCTGCAGACAAGCGCGCGCAAGGAGGCCTGAACCGACAATGAGACCCCCAGCGCTGGGGCTCGAAGGAAAGGAGGGGACAACAATGAACAAATACGTTGGAGCGATCGAGGAACTGTCCCTGAGGAACACGTACTTTCGGCAGGTGCTCTTCACCGCCAAGCACGCCCAGCTCGTGGTGATGTGCCTCCAGCCGGGAGAGGAGATCGGCGACGAGGTTCACGCCAACGTCGATCAGTTCTTCCGCATCGAGCGTGGTGAGGCCAGATTTGTCTTCGACGAGAAGGAGGAACGCCTGGTGCACGACGGTGACTGCGCCGTGGTACCGGCGGGGACCTACCACAACGTCGTCAACGCATCGAAGACGGCGCAGTTGAAGCTCTACACGATCTACTCACCACCCAACCACCCGGACGGAACGCTGCACAAGACCAAGGCAGAGGCGCAGGCGGCCGAGAGATCGCACGCCTGAGTGGTTCTCCAGGTGGCTTGAAGACTCGCTGTGCGTGCGTCACTTCTGCAGTCGAGCAACCCACCGTGGTGCGTCGACAAACCGTGAACGGTGGACTCGCCGCCGCTGACAGTGTGCTTCCGGTTTGGCGGGGGCGGCGGTAGCTACAAGTGGAGCCGACGCAGGTGGCCTCGGCCGGATACCGCAGCAGCTCGCGAACGCGGCGGCCGAGATGCTCGCCACTCAACCGCGGTTGGCATCACCCACCCGCCTGAAGTCGATAGCAATGCCGGTGGGTCGCAGCCCGGGCCAGGTCCGCCTGCCAGCGGGGCAGCTCCCAGTGGCAGAAAAACTTCGCTCTGCCGGCTCCCACCGCGGTCATGTCGATGCCCGCGGGGGAGTTCGCAGAGCGAAGCTTGGAGTGGGAGCTGACCCCAGGATCCTGGAGCTCTCTAGCGGCCTCTGCGCCAGTAGTAGCCGCCACCGCCGAACAGAAGGACCAACACCACGATTACGATGATCAGCGTGGAAGTGCTCATGACTTTTCCCTTCCTTTCATCTCTTCTTTCAACTTAGTCCTCCGGCATTCAACCTGAAAGGGTACTTTCTACTCGAATTGCGGCGTTGTTTCCGGGTAGAAAGTGCGCTTCACGGGGGTGCGCCAGTGGACTAGATTTGAGATGTACCGAAGGGAAGGTAGGTGTCTTATGAAGCGCGCAGTCGTTGGTCCTCTTCTCGCAGTGGCTCTCCTGGCGTTTGGTGCGGTGGCGGCGGGCGCGGAGGAGCTGACAGTCCACTCCATCCTGGCAGCCCACCAGTCCGGCGCCTCGCCCCACGGCATCATCACCATGGTCAACAACCCGTCCAACACCATCGCCATGACGGCCGGGGACATCCTCACGCTGCGCAATGCAGGCGTGCCGGAGAGTGTCATCACCGCGATCTGGGCCCACATCCCGGTGCCCACGTCGGTGCCCGCATCCCTCCAGCCCGACGATGCCCGCCTGGTTGATCTCGTGCGACTGATCAACTCGGGGATGTCCGACGCCATCATCGCCGAGCAGGTGAGGCAGTCAGGCCAGTCGTACAACCTCTCAGTCAATGACCTTCTCTACCTCAAGACGAACGGCGTCCAGGAGTCGACGATCGCGGCCTTGATGGCGACCCCCGCCGGGGCCCCGGCCGCGAAGGCCACCGCGCCGGCCACCGCTCCTGCCGAGCTGGTCTTCAACGACCTGGTGCTGGTGAAACCGAAGCTCATGTTCCTGAGGAAGGATCGCGACGGTCGCCTGGTCATGAAGGGAAACGGTTTGACGTGGGTGGATAGCCGCGACCCCACAAAGAACTTCACGTTCCAGACCACGGGCCTCGAGAAGGTGTGGTTCACGTGCGAGGCGCGAACCCCCGAGAACTTCTGCCACCAGATCAACTTCCAGATTGTGAAGGGCGACCGTTACCGCTTCCAGGACAGCGGCCGCGACTCGGGATCCAACGCCGCCGTTGTCAAGGTCATGGAGGCGCTGCGCACCTACTTCCCGAGCCTCGCCTTCGGAGCGCCTGAGAATTGAACGACTGACCGTCTGAAATGGCCGTGCACGCAGCCACGGCCACGACACGGATCCTCTGGATCTAGAACGGAGACGCCATGGGAACGCAAGAAACGCGCGGCAAGGTGGAGAAGCTCAAGGGACGAGTGAAGGAAGCCACTGGCACCCTCACGGGCAACCGCAAGCTGGAGCGCGAGGGCTCCAGACAGCGAGCCAAGGGCGCGGCTCAGGAGAGTGTCGGCAAGGCGCGTCGAAAGGTCGGCGAGCTCGTCGACGGGATTGCCAGGGCGATCAAGAAGTAGGGCGGGACCAGTCCTCTCGGCAGCCTTCCCCCGCCCGGCGAGAGGAGGGCTCGAGGCGGCGGTGTAGAAAAGTGCTTCGTGCTCCCTTTCCTTGATGAGCACCTGAAAGGAATCTGCCATGACAATGTCACTCACGTCACTCCTGCTTCTCCTCTTGATCGCGGCTGTCTGCGGCGCCCTCGGAAAGGCGATCGCGGGGAGCGCTCGCGGTGGGCTGATCGTCTCGATCGTCCTCGGCTTCATCGGGGCCCTTCTCGGGCCATGGGTGGCTCGAGCGCTCAAGCTCCCAGAGCCCTTCATGGTCACCATCGGCGGGCAGCCGTTCCCGGTGCTGTGGTCGATCATCGGCGCCGCCCTCTTCGTGGCGATCATTCACCTGATCTCCCGACGGCGGTGACGGCCGCGCTGCCGGCCGACCTCTCCGTCCTCATGGGCGACTGAGGCGCTACCAGCATGTTGGCACGAGCTTTTCGGCCAGTTGTGGCCTCGACTCACGTGGGGAGCCGCCCGGAGCTCCCATGACCGCGGAAACACAAGGAGGATGAGATGTCAGTAGCCAAGGTTTCGGAGATCAGCGTGACCTCGACCAAGAGCTTCCAGGATGCCATCGAGCAGGGAATCGTGAGGGCGAACAAGACGCTTCGCCACGTGCGAAGCGCGTGGATCAAGGAGCAGCAGGTGCGGGTCAAAGACGAGCTCATCAAGGAGTACCAGGTCAACATGATGGTCACGTTCGTCATCGACGACTAGAGAAGGTCGTGCTCCTCGGCGTAGTTCACCAGCTCGACCCGACTGGCCAGCCCGAGCTTGCCCATCAGGTTGGCACGGTGGTTCTCGACGGTGCGGATCGAGAGGCCGAGCAGTTCGGCGATCTGGCGGTTGGTGTTCCCTTTGGCGAGGAGGCGCAGGACCTCGAGCTCGCGCCGGGTCGGCGCATCCACCAGCGACCCGCGCCGGTGCTCCGTCGTGATGGGCTGCTGGAGAAGCGCGCGGGTCATCGCGGGGTGCACGTAGATGTCGCCACGACTGGCCACGTGGATCGCCTGGATGATCTCGGACTCCTCGGCGCGCTTGATCACGTAGCCGGCGGCGCCCGCGCGCAGCGCTTCGTGGAGCAGGCTCTCGTCCTCGTGCATGGTGAGGAACAGCACGATCAGCTCCGGGTGCTTCTCCTTCAGCCGCCTGGCAGTCTTGATGCCGTCCTCGGGGGGCATGGTGATGTCGAGCAGGACCATGTCTGGGTGCAGGTCCTCGGCGAGGCGGAGAGCCTCCGTACCATCGTTTGCCTCGCCGACGACCTCGAGCTCGGCATCGGCTTGGAGCAATGCCCGGAGGCCGGAGCGGACGACGGCGTGGTCGTCAGCGATCAGGATGCGGATCGGCACTTGGAACCTCCACCACGACGGTGGTACCTCCCCCGGGCCTGCTTTCCACCGTCAAGGTCCCGCCCAGGGCCTCGGCCCGCTCGGCCAGCCCGAGGAGACCGAAGTGGTTCCCGCGCTGAACCCGGTCCGGTTCGAACCCGACGCCGTCGTCCTCGATCATCACCATGACCCGGTCGCCGCGATGCTCCGCCAGCACGTCGACTCGGGTCGCGCGGGCGTGGCGCACGACGTTGGTCATCGCCTCCTGGACGACGCGGTAGAGAGCTGTCTCCACCGCCGACGGGAGACGCTCGCTTCCGAACCCGCGCGCCCTTGAAACGGACCGCGAGGTCGAACTTGCTTCCGATCGATCGCGAGTACTGGCGGACGGCCGCCTCGAGCCCCAGGTGATCGAGGCTTGCCGGTCGCAGGTCCGCGGCCAGCCGGTGCAGGCCGTCGATGACGGCGTCTGTCATTTGCATGAGCTCCGCTATCCGTCCAGTGACATCTCCGCCTTCATCGATCACCCTCTCCAGCAGGCGGAGTCCGAAGCGCAGCGATGTCAGGGCCTGACCCGCCTCGTCGTGAAGCTCCCGCGCAATGTCGCGCCGCTCGCTTTCGTGCAGCTCGACGAGGCGGCGTGTCAGCATCTTCATCCGCACCGTCAAGGCCTGCATCTGTTCGAAGAGAATCGCGTTCTCGACGGCTACTGAGGCCTGGGAGGACATCGCCTCGGCCAACCTCATGTGCTCGTCGTTGAAGTAGCCGGCCTCACGCTTGGAGAGCGAGAACAACCCGGCCACGTCGCCGCGCGCGAACAGCGGCACCCCCATCCAGCTCGCCTCGGACGACTGATCGGTTGGGAGGCTCCAGTCTGGATGGGTGCGGACGTCGGGAATCAGACGCGCCGTGCCGGTCGTCAGGATGCCGTGGACAATCGGGTGGTCGGTCGGATCGAACTCCGATCGCGCGTCGGGCGTCAGGGGAACGACACGGGCGCCGTCGAAGACGGCCCGCACGGAGACCCGCGACGCCTCCTCGAGGAGCATGACGCTGGCGCGATCGAAAGGGACCATCCGTCGCAGGCGGTCGAGCAGGTTGACGAGCACCGTCTCGCGGTCGAGGCAGCGGGTGAGCGCCACGGTCGCCTCGCGCAATGCCTCGGCAGTGATCCGGGCGCGCCGCTCGGCCTCGTACATGAGCCACCGGTCGGTCACGTCCCGGGCGACGCTCAGCACTGACGATATGGCGCCCCCTGGCTCGGGCTCCGGAACGAGCCGGCAGTCGAAGTACCGCGTCCCATCCGGCGCCGGAAAGGCGAACTCGAGATTCTCCGACCCGCCCGGTGGCGAAGACTCTTCGCAGGGCGGCGTCCCACACCTCGATCAGCTCGGAAGACATACCGAGTTCCTGGTTCGTCTTGCCCAGGTAGTCCTGCGACGGGCGGCCGGTGACGCGCTGGACCGCAGGGCTGACGTAGAGGTGGCGCAGGTCCGAGTCGAAGCGCGCGACGACGTCGGGCAGGTTCTCGACAAGCGTCTTGAACTTCTCCTCGGCCTGGCGGAGTTGGGTGGTGCCCTCGCTGACCTCCCTTACGAGGGAGTCCCGGTGCGTCTCGAGGCCGTTGACGGTCCGGCTGTTGAGCATCGCCCCGGCAGCCATCTCGGCAAAGACCTCGGCGAGTCGGGAGTCGGCCGCGCGAAAGCCCCCAGGCTTATTGATGAGGCCGACCAGCCCAGCGACGTCGCCGGCGATGATGATCGGTGCGACGAGCACGTTCTCCAGGGCAACGTGATCGTCACCGGAGGTTGTCTGTGGTGCGCCCTTTGCCAGGTTCCTGGCGATGACGACCCGGCCGAGCTTGGAGGCGCGTGCGCAGGGGCGGCGAAGCGGCACGGGCAGGCCAACAGCGGAGCTGAGCCCGAGGCTGCCGGGATCGAGGCAGGCAATCTCGATGCCCTTGCCGCCCGGCGAGCTCACGGCCACGAAACCGGCATCCACGCCGAGGATCGCCTTGCACGCCACGAGGATCGCTCTCGCGGCGTCGGTGAAGGCGCGATTCTCGAGCACCGCGCGCGCTGCCGTCAGCAGCGCGGCGACCTCCGCGCTGGGGCCGTTCGCATGGCTCTTCAGGATCGTTGGTCTCCCACGTTTCGAAGCTCCCACTGCAACGCCGTCGACGCCCGCGTGGAAGTCACCCACCACCCGCGGCGCCTGAACGAACACGCGTGTTCTGGGGATGACAATACCATGAAGATGGCACCAACCGGCACCAACGCTGCGGGGGCCGAAGCTAGGGCGAGGCAAGGCTCCCAAACGCCGTGTTAGCCTGGATTCAACGAAAGGAATTGCCTGTTCGTCATTCTCAGGAGTAACATCCTTCCTTGCCTGGAATGGAAATCAGAGAGCACACAGAAGAGATAGAGATGTCGATGGCCCACGAGCCCGAACGCGTCCTGCTGAAGAATACGGGACTCCGGACGTTTGTCCCCTTCGGCGCCAGGAAGCTCGGGAAGGATTTCGTGGTCATCGCCGGCCCCTGCAGCGTCGAAGACGCTTCGTCCTACCTGGAGACCGCCCGGGCCTTAAGAGCCGCCGGAGTCGACGGCCTGAGGGGCGGAGTTTTCAAACCCCGTACCTCCCCTTACGATTTCCAGGGCCTGGGTCGGGAAGGCCTGAAGATCCTGGCCGACGCCCGGGAGGAAACGGGCCTCCCGGTGGTGACCGAGATCATGGACCCCAGGGACGTGGACCTGGGCTGCGAATACACGGACATGATCCAGATCGGATCGCGGAACATGCAGAACTTCCCGCTCCTCAAGGAGGTCAGCCGGATCCGGAAACCCGTCCTCCTGAAGCGGGGGATGCAGGCCACGCTCACGGAATGGCTGAACGCCGCCGAATACATCCTGGCCGGAGGGAACGGTCAGGTCGTCCTCTGCGAACGGGGTATCCGGACCTTCGAATCGTCGACCCGCTTCACCTTGGACCTGAATATTGTCCCAGCCGCCCGGGAGCTGACCCACCTGCCCGTGATCGTCGACCCGTCCCACAGCACCGGAAGGTCCAGCCTGGTCGAGCCCATGTGCCTGGCCGCCGTTGCCGCCGGCGCCAACGGTCTGCTGATCGAGGTCCATCCCCGGCCGGCCGAGGCCCTGACCGACCGTCTCCAACAGTATCCCCTCGACCTTTTCCCCCGACTGATCGACAGGATCCGCCGGACTGTCGCGCTCGTCGAAACTTTCGCCCAGGACCCCGCCGAACCTCGACTCCCTTGAGAACCATCGAGATCCAGGGCCGCTCAAGCGTCTCCCGAGCCCTGGTCGGAGAGCGGCTCCGCCATGTCGACCGCTATGCCCCTCCCGGCCGGACGATCGTCCTGGCCGACGCCAACGTCCATCGCCTCCACGGCGGCGAATTCCCGCCCTGGCCGACCATCCTCCTCGACGGCGGCGAGGCGAACAAGACGCTGGATTCGGTCGCTCGGATCTATCGTGACCTGCTCGGGGCGGGGGCGGACAGATCCACCTTCATTCTAGTTGTCGGCGGCGGGGTGGTCTGCGACATGGCCGGGTTCGCCGCGAGCACGTACATGCGGGGCCTTCCCTTCGGATTCGTCGCGACGACGCTCCTCGCCCAGGTCGACGCGAGCGTCGGGGGAAAGAACGGGGTCAACCTCGACGGGTTCAAGAACATCGTCGGGGTCTTCGAACACCCCCAATTCGTCCTCTGCGACCCCTGGCTGCTCCGAACGCTTCCGGCGGCCGAGGCTGCGAACGGCTTTGCCGAGGCGGTCAAACACGGCCTCATCGGCGACCCCGGCCTCCTCGACCTACTGGAGAATGAAACGGACAAGGCCCTGGCCCTGGAACCGGTCCTTATGGAGGAGATCGTCCAAGCCTCCCTCGCGGTCAAGGCGGCCGTGGTCGGCCGGGACGAACGGGAGGCCGGCGAGCGGAAAGTCCTCAACTTCGGCCATACCCTGGCCCACGCCATCGAAACGGCCTACGGCCTTTCCCATGGGGAAGCGGTGGCCATCGGCCTTGTCTTCGCCCTCCGGCTGTCGCTCCGGAAAGGAACCCTTCGCGACGCGGGGCTCGTGGAGAGGACGACCCGGGTCCTGGAGAGGTTCGGACTCCCGACAGTCCTGGCCCGGGACCCGCGCCCGGTCCTCGAGGCGGCGGCCAAGGACAAGAAGAGGGCGGGAGAGATGATCGACCTCGTCCTGTTGGAAGATCTCGGGAAACCCCGTCTCCATCGCCTTTCCCTGGACGCTTTGAAGGAGGACATCCTTGATCTGTGTCAGCCTGCGTGAGCCCGACTGCCCGAGCCTCCTCGAGGCCCTGGGCCTGGGCCCGGTCGGGACTTTCACCCGGGTCGTCGCCACGCGGCTGGGCGCCCCCTTCACCTACGCCTCCCTCCGACCAGGACGGGACACCGCCGAAGGCCAGCTCAACTGGAGGACACTCCAGGCCCGGATGCGGGCCCTCGGCGATTGAGTCCTCGATGAGGTTCGCCGTCGCCGGCCATCCCGTTCTCCACAGCAAGAGCCCGGCCATCTACAGTTCTTTCTTCCGGACACGGGATGTCTCCGGTCATTATTCCCGGCTGGCCGCGAGCTCGGCCGTCGAAGCCCTGACCCTCTTCCGGGAGATTGGGCTCGCCGGGATGAACGTCACCGCCCCGTTCAAGACCGAGATGATCCCCCATCTCCAGAGCCTCGACCCGGAGGCGGCCGGAATCGGGGCCGTGAACGTCGTGATGCGCGAGGGCGACGGTCTGAAGGGCTTCAACACGGACCACGTCGGCGTTTCGGGCGCCCTCGAGACTCAGGGTGTCGCGTTGGCCGGGACGCGGGCCGTGGTCGTCGGGGCAGGCGGAGCCGGCCGGGCCGCGGCCTACGCTCTGGTCCGCGGCGGTTCCGAAGTCACGGTCCTCAACCGGGACGCGGAGAAGGCCCGTCTGGTCGCCGATACCCTCGGGTGCGCCGGCGGCCCGCTGGCTGATCTGGCCGCGCGGGCGGCCGAGGCCGACATCCTGGTCTTCACCGTCCACCCCGACGTCCTGGACCCAGGGTCGCTGCCCCTCCGCCCTGGCCTAGCTGTCCTCGACGCGGTCTACTGCGATCCGGTTTACGAACAGGCTGCCCGGGCTAAAGGCGTCCATTACATCCGCGGCGAGGAATGGCTGAAGCACCAGGCCATCCCGGCCTTGCGGCTCTTCCTCGGGACCCCGGTCCCGGCCGACGCCGTCGATTGGCCGCGGGCCCTTCAAGACGACCCGCGGCCGCGGCGGGAGACGATCGCCCTGACCGGGTTCATGGGTTCGGGGAAGACAACAATCGCCCGGGGGCTGGCCTCCCGGTTGGGCTACGATCTCCTGGATGTCGACGATTGGATCGAGACCCAAGAAGGACGGTCCATCCGAAACATTCTCGCCTCATCGGGCGAGGCTTCCTTCCGAAAGAGGGAGCAGGAGGCCATCGCCCGGTTCGCCGGCGTGAAGCGGCTGGTCCTGGCCTGTGGCGGAGGGGCGATGATGGACGAGGACAACCGCCGGGCCCTCGCCGACCGGGCTCTGACCATCTGGATCTATACCGGTTTGAGTACGACGTTCGCCCGGTCCGACCTCGGGGGACGCCCGCTTCTCGATCATCCCAGGCCTTCGGCCCGGGCGGTGGAACTGCTCGAGGAGAGGATCGAGGACTATTTCCGGTCCGCCGATTTGATCGTCGGGAACGAGGACTCCCCGGACCGGACCGTCGAGAGGATCCATGAGGAAATCCGTCGGGCCCGCTGAGATCGGGGGGACCGTCGCGGCTCCCCCGTCGAAGAGCGTCACCCAGCGCGCTTTGGCCGCAGCCCACCTCGGGGAGGCTCCGATGGTGATCCTCAGCCCCTCTCGCTGCGACGACGCCCTGTCCGCCGCTGGCATCGTCCAGGCGCTGGGCGCCGTGGTCGAGTGGGGCGAGGATCGGGTGGTCGTCAGCCCGAACGCGAAATCGAGAGAGGACGTGCTGGATTGCGGGGAATCGGGCCTTTGCGCCCGTCTGTTCGCCCCGATCGCCGCCCTGGGGGGCCGTGAGACCCGCTTGACCGGGCGCGGCTCGCTCCTCCGCCGGCCCCTTGGTCCGATCGAGGAGCCCTTGGCCGCGCTGGGGGCGGCTGCCGCCTCCGCGGGAGGGTTCTTGCCCCTGACGGTGAAGGGCCCCTTGCGCGGCGGCCGGGTCGTGGTGGACGGTTCGACGAGCTCCCAATTCGTGTCCGGCCTGCTCATGGCCCTGCCCAGGGCGGAGTCCAACTCAGTCCTCGAAGTCCGGAACCTGACGAGCATCCCCTACGTCGAGCTGACACTCAGGATGCTCGGCGATTTTGGAGTCACGGTTGCCCATGAGGGGTTTCGGACCTTCCGGATCCCCGGCCGCCAGACCTACGCGGGAACGGAATACCGCGTCGAGGGAGACTGGAGCGGGGCCGCTTTTCTTCTGGCCGCCGCAGCCCTGGCCGGATCGGTCCGGGTCACGGGACTCGACCCCGGTTCATCCCAGCCCGACCGGAGAATCGTTGACGTCCTTGACGGGGCCGGCGCCACGGTCCGGATCTCCGATGCGGGAGTCGAAGTGGCCCGTAACCCGCTGCGGTCCTTCGAGATCGACGCGGCCCATTGCCCCGACCTCGTCCCTGTCCTCGTCTCGCTTGCCGCCCGGGCTCGCGGCCTCAGCATCATCGGGGGGGCGGACCGCCTCGCCTCCAAAGAAAGCGATAGGGCGAAAGCGCTCGTCCGCGAGTTCGGCTCCCTCGGGGTCGACATCCATGCGAAGGAAGGGTGCCTGCTCGTCCGGGGCGGGCCGATTCGGGCGGGGAGGGTCAACTCTCACGGCGACCACCGGATCGCGATGGCCCTGGCTGTGGCCGGACTGGCCGCCGAGGGCCCGGTGGCCATCGACGGCGCCGACTGCGTCCGCAAGTCCTACCCTGGTTTTTTCGAAGTCGTGCGCACATTGGGAGGAAAGCTCCATGAATAGTTTCGGAAGGCTGTTCCGTCTGAGCTTGTTCGGAGAGTCCCACGGACCCGGACTCGGCGTCGTTGTCGACGGTTGTCCGGCGGGAGTGCCCTTCCGCGCGGAGGACCTCCTCCCCGATCTCGCCCGCCGGAAACCGGGAGCCGCGGGGACGACCGCCCGGCGCGAGGCCGACCTCCCCGAACTCGTGAGCGGCCTCCACAACGGCCGGACGACGGGAGCGCCGATCCTGGTTCTGTTCCGAAACGCCGACACCCGGCCCGAGGACTATGACCGCTTCCGCGAGACGCCCCGGCCAAGCCACGCCGACTTCGTCCTCGACCGCAAGTACGGCGGTTTCAACGACGCGAGGGGTTCTGGCCACGCTTCGGGCCGGCTGACGCTGGGCCTGGTCGCCGCGGGGACGATCGCCAAGCGGATCATCACCCCCATCGCGGTCCAGGCCCGCCTGGACGAGGCCGGCGGCGACGCCGATATCGAGGCCGCTGTCGCGCGGGCCCTGGCCGCGGGCGATTCGATCGGCGGGATCGTCTCCTGCCGGGTCGAAGCCGTGCCCGTCGGGTTGGGCGAGCCATTCTTCGACTCCGTCGAATCCCTCCTCGCCCATCTCGTCCTGTCCATCCCGGCCGTCAAGGGGATCGAGTTCGGGGTGGGCTTCCGGGCCGCCCGGATGAAAGGGTCCGAGCACAACGACCCGATTGTCGCCGCGGACGGGACGACCGGGACCAACCACGCCGGCGGTCTGAACGGAGGGATCTCCAACGGCAACCCCATCGAGTTCCGGGTCGCCGTCAAGCCGACCTCGAGCATCGCCCTGTCCCAGACCACTTTCGACCTCAAGGCCGGCCGCCCGGAGACTCTGAGCGTCGACGGACGTCATGACGCCTGCGTCGCGCTGCGAATACCGGTCATCGTGGAAGCGGCCGCCGCAGTGGTGCTCGCCGACCTGCTCCTCGTCGAGCAGCGGATCCTGCGGATCTTAGGCCGAGAGTAAAACGCTGGAAGCCGGCCGGCGCCATGCCCTCCGCACGATCCGCGACGGGGGGCCCGATCAGTAGCCGCCTGGAAAAGGCTGAGGTATGCGGCTGCTAGAGCTCCGCGAGGCCCTCGATTTCTATCAGCAGAGGAGAGCGACAGAGGTCCGCCAGCGAGACCTCGATCGTTGTTGCCCCAGGGAATTCATACGGGAGACGTTTCTCGATGAACGCGCGATCTTCGCGCCGGCGATGATAGACGCGGAGGTGTCTGAATCGCCCGAGAAGGCGGTTCCTCTCTTCCATGCTGGATGCAGCGTCCCAAGAGCCACTCTCTGCGACGGCGACCAGCGCCGCCAGGTTCACGAGGGTTTCGGCTGTTTGCGCTTCAAGGTCGTCGTCGTGTCTGCTGTCTTCGCCACGAACACTGGCGGTCCCCCCCACCAGGAGCCATGGGCCCCGGCTCGTTTCAACGCGCGTGGCGCGAGCAAAACAGGGAGGGAGCGGGCCGTACTTCTCGGAGTATCGATATGCCGGCACCTGGCGTGGATTCTCCACCGGAGATGAGGGATCGTTCGACGCCAAACCATGGATCATCAGGTCGGATCCGAAGTGGCCGACCCCCGAGGCCGTTGCGACCATTCGTGAGAATGCATCCTTGGTGGCGTACACCCGTTCGTAGGCCGCGAATCGTCCCGCGTTGAAGGCAAAATACCGCTGAGGCATCGGCCCGATTGGATCAAGGATCCTCGGGATGAAGTTCCAGACGCGGATCAGGCCGAATCCTGGGTGTCGTTTCAGAGAGTCGAAAATGAGCTCGTAGGCCTGTGCTGTCTTCGAGGTGAAGTCGGCAGACCCCAGCGAAACGGCGTCGGCAACCCTCACAGAGGCCAGCATGAACTCGGAGCTCTGTTCGGTCTGCACAGACAGGACGTTGTTGACTGTACTGCACGCCTTGTCGGGAACTCCCAGAAGCTCTCTCACCCACGGTGGCACCGTCGTCACGCCACACTCGGGATCATGGCGCAGCAAGACCGGGGAAACAGTGACTGCGTCAACCATCTCTCATCCAGAGTAGGACGCTGGCTGACCACTCGTCAAACGCTGTGACGTCCCTGCGACCCGACACAGAGATCGTCCGGGTTCGGCTGTGAAGGTCATCCCCGCTGACCGGTGCTACGCGGCCCCCTGGCTCAGTCCCAGAGGTCGCGGGGGTAGTCCTCGTACAGCCTTTCGAATCCCCGACGATACCTGCGTTCCGCCCTCCAGACCTTCCACAGGTCTGCTGGAACCAGGGGATGGCGATGCTGGCGGAGCGGGGTCCTGCGCACTCCCGCCACGGCCTGCTCGGCGAACAGCGTTGCGAATCGACGGAGGGGAAGCTCAGTGGGAGTTATGGGATGCATGCAGTCGTGAAGGTCGAACGGATTGTCGATCCAGATCCGAGGTTCCACCTGCAGATAATCCGGTGTGCCGGGCGACGGCGTGCACACCGTGAAGCTGCTCTGAGCCGGTGGCAGGCGGTTGACGTAGTCCCGCAGCTTCTGGAAATCGCTCTCCGTGTACTCGGGATGGACCATGAAGGCCGCATGGACCGCCACCCCCAGTCTGCGAAGGGTATCCAGCGCCTTTTCGTTGTGAATGACACTCCCGCCCTTCTTGTACTGCTTCAGCTCGGCGTCGTCGGTGAACTCGAACCCGAGAAACGCGGAGTCAAGCCCCATCTCACGCCATCGCCTGAACAGCTCGGGTGACCGGTTGACTGTCGTGGCGCGGGTCCACGCGAAGTAACGCTTGTGGATTCCCAGGCCGGCGATGGCTTCCGCCAAGTCCCAGGCAAAGCCCTCGTCGATGAAGTTCTCATCGTCACAGAAGTAGATGTGCTTGGTAGGCGTCTGTGCGATTTCATCGGCGACCAGGGCGGCGGGTCGGGGGCGGTGCTCTCCGCCACAGAGAAACGGGACCACGCAGAATGAGCACTTCATCCGGCAGCCCCACGACGCGCGGACCAGGCTCACAGGGGGGAACAGGCGCTCCCACGGCGCCATCCCCTCGCAGGCCCACACCGATCGGTATCGCTCGGGCTGCCACAGGTCGCGTCGCGGTTTCGGTAGGCTCGCGGGATCCGGGAACTGTGGCCACACTGCGGCGGCCTCAAGGTTGTACCGATCACCAGTCAATAGGACGTCTGGGATGCCGGCCGGAGGGTCTCCTTCTTCCAGCGAATCCAGGATCTTCGAGAACGGGCCACAGCCCTCGCCCCGGACGATGGCGTCGATTTCGGGGGTATTGAAGTCTGACGGAGCTACCGTTGCGTGGTGGCCGCCCACCACCACAAACGCGCCGGGGAGGCAATCGCGGGTGACCCGCGCCAGCTGTTTGACCAAGCTCGCCTCATGGGTGTAGCTCGTGAAGCCGACAACGTCGGGCCGAAATCGATGCAGGCAAGCTCGGAAAGCGCGCACCGGACGGCGAGCGAGCCGAAGATCCAGAACGCGTGCCGTGTGAGGTTCCCGCACCACCGCCGCGATGTACCCAAGCTCGATCGGCTCGAGCCGTTGAAACGCCTCGAGCCCGAGGATTGTGCGCAGCCGCGCCTTCGGTTTGACCAGCAACACCCGCATGCCAATCCCGATCATACCGGGTCGATTCTGACGACGGGGTCCTGGGCCGGTCCCAGCGTTCACATTCAGGGGGTGTCACGATCGTCCGAGTTTCGCGTTACAGTTGCGGCATGGGCCGAGAAGCCGACTCCAAGCAACCCCCTGTCGCCCCACATCCGCCCCTGCACGCCTATTACTCGGAGGTTGACGATCGACGACGATTCGTGAACCGCCTCTTCGACCGCGGGGCCCGGCATTACACATGGATCAACCACGTGATGTCATTTGGCACCGGCGTCTGGTATCGCCGGGAAGCCCTGCTGCGCGCGGGTCTGAAACCGGGGATGCAGGTCCTTGACGTCTGCGTGGGCAGCGGCCAGGTTGCTCGTGCCGCCAGCGGAGTTGTGGGTACGAATGGAACGGTCGTTGCGCTCGACGCGAGCTTCGGCATGCTCCTGGAAACGCGGAGGCGTATCGCCATTCCGTCGATGCAGGGGCTGGTTGAAGCGATCCCTGTGGTCGACGAGTTCGCGGACTTCGTCACCATGGGCTACGCCCTGCGGCACCTCGCCGATCTTCGATGTGCGTTCAGCGAGTTCAAGCGCGTGCTGCGGCCGGGCGGCACACTCTTGATGATCGAGTTCGCTCGGCCGACGTCGCGTGCCGCGTACCACGCGCTGAAGCTCTACTTGCACCGGATCGTCCCGGGCATCGCACGCCTCGGGAGCCGGGAAGCAGCGACCATGATGCGGTATTTCTGGGACACCATCGAGAACTGCGTGCCGCCGCGGACCATCCTCGACACTCTGCAGGAGGTTGGTTTCGAACGGGCGGCCAAGGGCGGGCAGATCGAGCTTCTGGCCGAGTACACTGCCCAGAAACCGGTGTGAGCCGCGCGGGCGGGGTCACGGCAGCGGCACGGCCTTCAGCCCGCGACGTTTGATTTCGTCGAGCAGCTCGGGGAGAACCGAGAGAATCATGTGGCCACCCGACGTGCCAGTGCTCGCAGAACCGTCGTGCAGAAGCAGAATGTGACCTGGAGCCAGCCCGTTCAGCAGCCGACCGATCACCGTTGATGGGCTCCTCGCCACGGTGTCGAATCCCCGCCGGGTCCACGATGCGAGCCGGAGCCCGCGTCGATGGAGAATCGGCTCCAGCCACGGGCTTCGAATACCCGCAGGAGCCCGGAAGTACTCGGGCTGCCTTCCGGCGACCGCGCGAATCGCATCCTGAGCCTTGTCGATCTCGTGCGCGAGCAGGGATGGGGGAAGGAAGAAGAACCCTGTGGGGTGGCTCCAGGTGTGATTCTCGATTCTGTGCCCTCGATCAACGGCCTCCGAGATGATCCCGGGGTGCTCGTGGACCCTCTCCCCCACGCAGAAGAAGCTCGCCCGAGCGTTGTGTGAGTCCAGTACGTCGAGAACCGCACGGGTCACGTCGGGGAAGGGGCCGTCGTCAATCGTCAGAGCGACCTCACCGCGGGCCGTTGATGCTGCTGGCATGGACGATACGTTCGGGCCCAGGAGTCTGGCGCGTGGCAGCAGGCCGCCGAGGGCGAGGCCCACGTGGTCGGCGACCATGACTCCGACCAGGAACGGCCACAGATGCGGTCGGACGACCAAACTACCCACAGCGATCAGATGAGCCATCGCTGACGCCATGAGAAAGGGCGATGGCCGGTAATGTGGGGAAGGTCGGGGGGGGGCCATCGGTCGTAATCGACTCCTGGTTCAGTCGTCGGCTGCTGCGAGGGCACGGATCGCCGTCCGGTCGAGCTTCCCGCGCTCATTCCTGGGCAGCTGGTCCACCACGACGATCATCCTGGGGACCTTGTGTGACGCGAGATGCTCCTGGCACCATGATCGGATCTCTTCGTACCCAACACCGCGGGACGAGCACTCGATGACCGCGCAGATACGTTGCTCCAGCGTTGCGCTGTCGATGGCCCCGAAAACGGCCGCTTCATCGACACACTCATGATTCCTCAGGATCGTCTCCACCTCTCTGGGATTCACCTTCTTGCCGCGGACGTTGATGAACTCATCGAGCCTGCCGCGCAGCACGATCTCGCCGTGTTGAAAGACCGCCAAGTCAGTCGAACAGAACCGCCCATTCGCCAACGACGGAGAGGGCTGAGGGAAATATCCCTGCGCAACGGCTGCTGAGCGGACCGCAACGAGGCCCTCATGTTCTTCACCTCCATCCACCGGCTCCAAGGTGACCTCGACACCATCCACGGGAGTGCCCAGAGTTCCCCGCTCCCCGGCCGTACCTTCCTTGTCGTAGGCAATGCCTCCGACCTCACTCGCGCCATAGAAGACGTGGACCGGTCGGCCGTAGGTCTTCCTGAAACGGCCCGCGACCTCTGGCGCCAAGGGCGCCCCGGCGCTGACGACGAGCCTCAATCTGGCAGGGAGCGGAGGAGGCTCCGGCGCGCTGAGCACGGCCTTGAGGTAGGCAGGAACCGTTGGGAGAAAGGTCACATCCCCAGCGACAGCAGCTCTCGGCGCGGCGTATGGATCCCCCCTTTCGGGCACGACCAAGACAGAGCCGCGCAGCACCGACGGCAGGAATACCGAGATGAACCCGTACGCATGGGACATCGGAATCGCGGCCAAGATCCTCTCTTCTGGCTTCAAACCCATGACCGCACTGAGGTTCGAGTCGTCGGCAATCAGTGCTTCTGAGGTGTGCATGATCCCCTGTGGAATCCCGGTTGAGCCCGACGTCAGGCGCACGGTCGCGATGGTTCGGGCGAACCGAGCAACGTCGGCGCCACGAGGATCTCCAAATGACCGCAGCGTGAAGTCCTCCGGACCGATCGGGAAGGACCTGCCGACACGCAGCACGCCGGCGGCACGGAGTGACTCCCCGATGCGGTCGCACTCCGCCTCCGGAGTGCTCCAGTCCAGCAGTAAGACCGTGAACCCGAGCCGGCGCATCGCGAGAAAGCCCCCGATGAAGCCTGGTCCGTTACACGCAGCCAAGCCGACCAGCGAGCCCTCATCGTACCGAGCCGACCGAAGGTGGTCTTCGGCGGTTTTCGCCATGTCGGCGACATCACCGACCGTCCATACCGCATCGGCCCCGTACACGAGCGGCTCGGTCTGTCTCTGGCTCGACAGAACCTCGAAGCTCCGGATGATCGGATCACCGTTCATGTGTAGAATATTAGCTGGCCAGCGTGCAACTGGAGAAGCAGTCCCTCAATTCAGGGCGGCGGGAGTAGGCTGTGGAAAAGAACGAACTGCGGGGTCAGTTGAAGACCCTGATCATTGAATCCCTCAACCTGCAGGGAATGACGCCCGACATGATCGCCGACGAAACCCCGCTGTTTGGTGAGGGTATGGGCCTGGACTCGGTGGACGCACTCGAGCTGGCGGTGGCGATCGAGAAGAGATTCGGCATCAGGATAGCGGATGAAGCCGCTGCCAGAGAGGCGTTCGCGTCGATCGCGTCTCTCTCGGCGTTCGTTGAGCAGCGACTGGGACAGGAGCAGGCGCGCTCTGAATGACTGATCGTCCACGAGTCGTCGTCACAGGAATCGGTGCAGTCAGCGCCTGGGGCTGGACATCTGGAGACCTTCAACGGGGGCTTCGAACCGGTCAATCGGCGATTTCGGAGCTCACGCTCTTCGACTCATCCGCTCAGCGTACCCATCTTGCGGCCGAGGTGCCTCCACCGCCTGACTCTCGACCCGACAGCATCGTTGCATCGAGACATCTCTCACGCGCCGACAGGTTCGCGGTAGCAGCCGCGTCCGAGGCCTTTGGCCAAGCCGATCTCTCGCCCTCCATGAATCCCGTTGGCGTGTTCTTCGGCGGCAGCACCGGCGGCATGTGGGAGTGTGAAGAGTACGTGGCTCGTCTGCTTGGCGTTCGGGCCGGTCGCCCGGGCATCGCATGCCTGGCCTCTCAGCAGATCAACTGCCCTGGGGACGCCGTCGCGAGGCAGCTGCGGCTCACCGGGCCGACCCTGACCATATCCTCGGCGTGCGCTTCAGGAACCCTGGCCGTCGGTGCAGCCCTCGACGCGATTCGACGCGGTGAGATCGATGTGGCCATCGCGGGCGGATCGGACGCTCTTTGCGTGCTGACATACTCCGGGTTCAACGCCCTGCGCTCGGTCGACCCGGAACCGTGTCGACCGTTTCGTGCTGATCGTGTGGGGTTGAGCCTCGGTGAAGGCGCAGGTGTGCTGGTCCTGGAGACGCTGCGGTCAGCCCAGTCCCGCGGGGCGAAACCGCTCGCCGAGCTGCTCGGATGGGGTGCGTCCTGCGACGCGCACCACATGACAGCGCCTCACCCGGAGGGCGAGGGGGCCGCACGCGCCATTGCTGCGGCTCTATCGGACGCGGAGCTGCAACCCGATGAGATCGGTTTCGTCAACGCCCACGGTACCGGCACGCCCCTCAACGACATCTCCGAGTGCAGAGCGCTGCATCGGGTGTTCGGCCCGCGTGCTTCGGGAATCCCGGTCACCGCAAACAAGGCTTCAGTGGGTCACCAGCTCGGCTGCTCAGGGGCGGTCGAGGCCGTTGCAACGGTGCTTGCTCTCGTACATCGCGAGATCCAGCCGACGGCGGGGGGTGGTGAGGTTGATGGGGAGATCGATCTCGACGTGGTGCTCGAGCACCCACGCTCGATAGCTCCCGGCAGCATCGGTGTCAGCGTGAGCTTCGCCTTTGGGGGGGCATGCGCTGCCGTGATCGTCGCGGACTGGACGATCGGGGCAAGATCATGAGCCACGAGGCAGCGGTCATTACCGGAGTCGGTGCTGTGACCGCTGCAGGTTGCGGGAGTGCCCGTCTGGCACAGGTTCTCGCCACGTCACAGGTCATCCAGACTGAGGTCGATCGATCCGCCGGGTACCACCGAGCAGGATCGGCACGCACTGCGGTGACCGCGCGCCACGTGGACACTTCCGAGTGGCTTTCACCGCTTGCCGGCCGGCGCATGAGTGTGGGTTCGAGATACGCCGTCTCCGCGGCAAGGATGGCGGTGGAGTCGGCTGCAGTCGAGCCTGACATCCTGTCTCGCGCCTCGATTACGACCGGGACCGCCTATGGAGCGGCAGAAGTGACCGAGAAGTTGCTTCGTCAGATTCTCCTGGACGGGCCGGAGGCGGCCTCCCCGGCGCTGTTCACCGAGTCGGTGGCCAACGCACCTGCCGCTCAAGTGGCGATATCCATGGGTGTCAAGGGCCCAAACGTCACGATCACTCAGCGCCAGGCAAGCCCTCTGCTCGCTCTGGCCGAGGGGTCCGCGATGGTGACCACGGGTCGAGCGCCGGTTGGGCTCGTCGGTGCGGTTGACGAGCTGAATCCCCTGCTGCACTCGGTTCTCAACCGGTTTGGAGCCCTCGCCCGTCCGGACCACGACGGATGCGAGGTCGCACGGCCGTTCGATGGACATCGCCGTGGGTTTCTGGCCGGCGACGGCGCGGCGTTCCTCGTACTGGAAAACAGAACTGCCGCGAGAAGACGCGGCGCCCAGATTCTGTGCCGCGTCGTCACCTGTGGCAGAGGATTCGACCCTGACGCACCGCGGGCCGGTTGGGGTCGAGACCCATCCGCGCTCTCCGAGACCGTGTCTCGTCACTTGCATGCTGCCGGGATCACTGCTGAGCAGATTGACCTGATTGTCGCGTCGGGGTGCGGCTCGCCGTCGGCCGACCGGATTGAAGCCCTCGTTTTGAGGTCCGTATTCAAGGATCATCCCCTGCCGCCGCTCCTCGCGCCGAAGGCCGTGACAGGCGATCACGGGGGTGGGTTCCTGGCTGCGTCCGTGCTGGCCGCCTGCGGCTCGCCGTTCGGAGCGACGCCCGGGTTCGACGAGCCGGACCCGGAGCTCGGAGTCGTGCCGCATCAAGGTGGTGAGCTCCCCTCCCCTCGGCTGACGCTCATCACGAGCTTTGCAGCCGGGGGAGCCGTGGCCTGGGCTGTCCTGGAGCGCTCCGAAGAATGACCCGACGTGTGGCTGCTGCGATGCCGGCGTTTCAAGTCGAAGCGTTCGTCGCCGACGTTGTCCGGCGAACGCTGGCCGTGCTGCCAGATCTCCTGGTGATCGACGATGGGTCCAGCGATCAGACCGGGGATGTCGCTCGAAGCGCGGGCGCAGAGGTCATCACGATGCCGCACAACCAGGGGAAGGGCGCGGCCCTCCGAGTGGCATTCCGTGAGATCTTCCGGCGTGGATATGAAGCGGTCGTGACGCTCGACGCCGACGGACAACACCTCCCAGAGGAGATACCCAAGCTTCTCAGGCGTTGGGAAGCAGGCGGCGATCTCGTGCTCGGGACCCGGGAACACCTCTACTCGCAGATGGGACGCCTGCGTCGCACGAGTAATCGGGCGTCGTCGCGGGCGATTTCCATCGTGGCCGGGACCCGTCTGAAAGACGTCCAGACAGGGTTCCGCCTGTACACAAGGGCCCTCATCGCAGCAACCGGCTTCCCCGAGCCGAGGTTCGAGGCCGAGACCGCTGTTGTCGTGCGTGCCGTTCGTCGAGGCCTCTCGATCATGACGGTCCCAATCGACCTGGGTTACGCCGACGGCATCAAGACGAGCCACTACCGGCCGATCGTCGACAGCCTTCGGATTGCAGGCGCAGTCGCCCGGGCCCGGCTCGAGCGCATCCCACCGTCCCGCGAGCCCTGGTGGTTGTTGTAGACCGTTGCGGCGAACTTCCTCCGTTGACCTGCCTTGCCGTTGCCGTTTGGGCGTGTTGAGATACCACACATGAGCGGCGCCACAGACATCACGTTGGTCACCGGGGGCACCAAGGGGATCGGTCGAGCGATCGTCGAGGCCCTGGTGGGGGCAGGCAAGCAGGTAGCGTTCACATGGCGATCCGACAAGGCACTCGCTCGCGAGGTCGAGGAATGGAGCGGTGGTGCCGCGACCGGCCTCGCCTTCGACCTTCGGGATCGCAGCCGGACGTCATCGGTGGTGGACGAGGTCGAACAGAAGCTTGGGCCGATCGCCGGGCTCGTGAACAACGCGGGCATCCAGGCGAGCACGTTGCTGGCACTGACGACCGATGAGACGTGGGACGAGATCCTCGACGTCAACCTGGGCGGCGCCTTTCGGATGACGCGGGAGGTCCTTCGTCACATGGTTTCCCGCCGGCGTGGGGCGATTGTCAACGTGTCGTCTCTGAGCGCGCTTCACGGGGTTCCGGGGCACGCTGCATACGCCGCGTCGAAGGCGGGCCTCATCGCAATGACACGGTGCGTGGCGCGCGAGATGGGGCGGCGCAACATCCGCGTCAATGCGGTCATACCCGGATACGTCGCGACGGACATGACATCGGGCCTCCCCGACAGCAGTGTTCAAACGCTGCGATCCGGCGAGGTCCTGCCGATTGGCACAGATGTGGCATCGGTCGCCGAAGCCGTGGTCTTCTTGCTGTCCGATCGCGCCCGGTCCGTCACCGGTCAGTCGATCATTGTTGATGCCGGAACCACGGCTTGACGGATTCACCCTTCCTGCCGGGGTCGTTCGTCGGTCGGGAGCGTCTACCGCGGGATCGCACCAGCTCCGAGGAGAGCATCGGGTGGCCTGCTCGGTGCGGCGACCGGCGAGGCGGTACCTTGCGGTGATCCGAATCGCACCGTGTTCACGCGTCCCCTCGCCGTGCCACCAGAAGATAGTGCCGCCGGGCCCAGGTGAGCGTGTCATTCATGATCACGGTTTCAAGCCCGGCGGATGTTGTCACTTCCTCGATCTGCCGTGCGGTGACCCCAGCTCGTCTCCATCGGGTCAACAGCCAAGGAACTTTCTCATAGACGACCAGTACGTCGTGTGGCCCGAGCGCGCTCATGGCACGCGCCATGATCGGTTCCCACCGCCCACCATCGCAGTGGAACAACACATCAGACAACACGACGGAACCAGGCTCGGTGAACTCGAACCCAGCGGGGTCCGCCTCCTCGACTGCTCGTTCGCTCCCCAGCGCGATGCGTGCGACTCGCACCAGCCTCTTGCGGTCGTCAACGCCGCGAAGGACCTGGTGGGCGACCGCGGAGCCCCCATGTGGCCCGGCTGTCTGAACGGCTGATAGACCGACAAAGACGTCGTGCAGCACGAGCAGGATCCCGCGCCCGCACCGCATCTGGTACATCGTCCCCGCTCGGGGAAGGATGCCCGACCGGACCAGATCGACGTACGCGCGATTGCTCCGCAGGACCGCTCGCGTGGACTCCCACTGGAGATACCCGGCGTCGAGAAAGCGGCGAGCGGTCTCTTCTATGAGGAGATTGCGTTCCCTGTCGCGGGATGCTCGCCTTGCGAGACTCAGCGTCGCCAACCCGAGGGTGAGACCGGCGGCCAGGCCCACGACGATCGAGCCGACGATGAGATCCGCTGCGAAATCCAGGAGCCGCAGCTGCCGCACCGTCGCAAGCGTGTGGTGGTAGAACGCACCATTCCGGAGCAAGCCGCCGACTTGAAGCTCGGCATAGACCAACAGCGGCGCGAAAAGTGGATTGTTCAGGTTCGTCGTCAGGAACATGGTGATCAGGTTGAGGCGAAGGGCGCGGCTCAGCACCACGCAAAGTGGCAGGTGAAATCCATACGCTGGGAAGACCCCGATGAATGCCCCGAGCCCGACCGAGATCGCCTGCGAGGCTGGCTGAGTTGCCTCGGTCCGCAGCCGGTACAGCAGCTCGGCGAGACTCCGCCTGAGGTCCTTTCTCGCGGGTTTCGGTGGCTCGTTCACCCTGACTCCGATCTTACCCCGGTGACTGTCGAGCGGGCGGCTACTTGTATCAATTCCGGACCGCGAAACCACAAGAGGGAGAGCGACTGGGATTGCCCGACGAACAGAAAAGGGAGACTCAGAGAATGCGAAAGCTCGGCCTGATCGCCTTCGCCCTCGCCTGTGTGTCCCTCTCGGGCCCTCCTCAGGCGGTCGCTTCGGACGAGGTCTGTCTCAAGTTCAAATACATGCTGCTGGGCGAGAAGTTCACTGCCAAGGTGCCGCTCTACGACACGAAGGTCGAAATCAACGGCATTACCAAGCTCGAAAGGGACAAGGAGGAGGTCCCTCAAGGGGCGATGCTGCAGGTGCTGAAAGTGGAATGTGAAGGGGACGAGCTCGAGGTGAAAATCCGGCTGGTCTCTGAGTGGAAGTTCGAGGCCACGACAATCTACTTCCGATTCCCCGGGAAAGCCCGTCAGCTCGAAGACCCAATCGGCGACCTGCGGAAGATGATGGGCCACGTGTTCGAGCTCCCGAATCCATGAGCCACGGCCGATCGGCCGGCACGTTCTCACCCTCACGGGACGCCAAATCAGGAGACCGCTGGAGCGGCCAGTGGTTCCCCACTGGGACATTTGAAGTCCCTGGCTCAACTTCGTTGAATCCTCCTTCCCCTGGTTGACATCCTGCGGCATCGCAATGGATGCTGGCTTCTATGATTTCTGGAATGATGTTGCGGCTGGTGGTGGTCTGCCTCGCGCTGGCGACGACCGCCCTGCACGCGGCTGAGCCCGATCTCGATGCGCTGCTCGCGCGGCTGGCGCGCCCGACGCCCGATACCACGAGCTTCGTCGAGGTGCGCTTCTCGAGCCTGCTCGAGACGCCGATCGTGGTTTCCGGCCGCCTCGAGCATCGGCAAGACGGCTCGCTGTTACGGCGCGTCGACTCACCCTACCGGGAGGTCACAGAGCTGCGGGGGGAGAACGTCACGGTGGAGCGCGAGGGCAGCAAGCTGCGCCACTTTTCGCTCAACCGTGCGCCGGAGCTGCGCGGCATGCTCGCGAGCTTCGCCGCACTCCTGCAGGGCGATCGGCAGATGCTGGATCGCTACTTCGTCGTGGCGCTGGAGGGCACGGATTCCCGCTGGGCAATCACGCTCTCGCCGCGCGACCCCAAGCTGACGCGTCGCCTGTCCCGCATCACCGTCAACGGCAGGGACGACCGCCCGTGGTGCTTCACCCTCGAGGAACCGGACGCGGATGCGAGCCTGATGGCGATCGGCGTGGAGCGTCCGGGCGACCTGCCGCAGCCGCTCGACCAGAAGGCGCTCGCAGCCTGGTGCGCCGGCGAAACCATGCCATGAACGGATGACACGCTCCCGCAAGGCCTTGCTGCTCGCTGTGTGGCTCGCGACCGTCGCGACCCTCGGCTGGGTCGTGGACCGGCAACTCGTCATCGGCATGGACCTGCGGCTCTTCATGCCGTCGCCGCGGACACCGCAGGAGCGACTGATCCTGGAAGCAGTCGGCGAGGGACCGGCCTCGAGGATGCTGTTGCTCGCCATCTCGGGTGCGAACCCGGAGGCCGCGGCAGACACGTCACGAGCATTGGCGGACGCCCTGCGGAAGACCGGTGAGTTCCGCATGGTTGCGAACGGCGAGACGAGCCTCGAGGCCATTCCCGATTCGCTGCTGGCGTACCGCTACCTGTTGTCGCCGTCGCTGGACCACGAGACGTTCGATGCGCAGTACCTTCGCGGACAGCTCGAGGAGCGTGTGCGTGACCTCGCTTCGCCCGCCGCCGGCCTTCTCGAACCGTGGCTGCCGCGCGACCCGACGCTGGAGCTGATGATGCTCGTCGAATCGTGGTTGCCGGCCCGGCAGCCGCAACTCCTGAACGACGTCTGGTTCGACGCTTCCGGGCACGAGGCATTGCTGATTGCCGAAACCCACGCGCCCGGCTTTGACCCGCAGGGCCAGCGGGTCGCCACGGATTCGCTGCAGCGCGCGTTCGAGGCCGTCCGCACGGACTCGAGCCTCAGGCTCGAGGCGAGCGGGCCCGGAGCGTTCTCGGTGCTCATGCAGGAGCGCACGCAGGGTGAAGCGCAGTGGTTCGGCGGTCTTGCCACCGTCGGCATGGTGATCCTGCTGCTGGTTGCGTACCGCAGCGTGCCGGTGCTCCTGCTCGGCCTGCTGCCGCTCGTGAGCGCGGGGGTGGCTGGGCTGGCGACGGTCGGCGTCATCTTCGGGACGGTGCACGGGATCACGCTCGCCTTCGGCTTCACGCTGATCGGCGTGGCGCAGGACTATCCAATGCACCTTTTCAGCCACCAGCACCGTGGACTGGATCCCTGGGCCAACGCTCGTGCGTTGTGGCCGACGCTGTCGACCGGCGTCGCGAGCACCTGCGTCGCGTACCTCGCGTTCCTTTTCTCGGGTGTGCTCGGCCTCGCTCAGCTGTCGGTCTTCACCGTGGCTGGGCTCGCGGTGGCAGGCTTGACGACGCGTTTCCTCCTGCCGCCGGTGGTCCCGGAGCACGGCCGCGATGCGGCGGAATCCGCGGCACTCGGCCGCCTCTGGCACGCAATCGCGCGCCTGCCGCGGCCGCGTTGGCTCGGCATCGCTGCAGCTTTGATATGCATCGGCGTCGTCTGGCTCTCACCGCGGCCGCTCTGGGAGAACGATCTTGGCGGACTGACGCCGGTGCCCCTGCCGCTGATCGAGCGTGACTCGGCACTGCGCCACGAGCTGGGCGCGCCCGACATCCGCCACCTACTCGTCATCGAGGGCCGTGACGCGCAGTCCGTCCTGGCCAGCGCCGCGGCGCTGGATCCGCGATTGGAGTCGTTCGTCACTCGCGGCGCGCTCGACGGCTTCGACCACCCGGCGCGCTACCTGCCGACGAAAGCCGCGCAGGAGCGACGGCGCGCCGCCCTGCCTGCGCCCGGTGAATTGCGGATGGCACTGGAAACCGCCCTCCTCGCAACGCCATTCAAGCCCGGCGTCTTCAAACCCTTCCTTGCGGACGTCGACCGCGCACGACATCTGCCCGCGCTCGGCCCGGCCGACCTGGCGGGCACGCCGCTCGAGACCCTGGTCGGTGGTCTGCTGCTGGAGCGGGATGGACACTGGATCGGGCTCGTCACCTTGACGGGCGTGCGGGACCCGGGAGTGTTGGCGGAGCTTGCGCGCCGTACACGTGACGTCACGCTGCTGGACCTGAAACAGGCCTCCGAGGATCTCGTCGCGCATCAGCGCGAGAGAATCCTGTGGTGCCTGGCCGCCTCGGCCGTGCTGCTGGTGATCGTGGTCTTCGTCGCGCTGCGCGATTGGACGCGCGTGCGGCGGGTGCTGGCACCCATGGCGCTCACGACGCTGGTCGTCCTGGGCATGTTGCACGCCGCCGGCGTGTCGCTCAATTTGTTTCACCTGATCGCGCTGGTGCTGGCGGCCGGGCTCGGGCTCGACTACGCGCTGTTCTTCGAGCACGCGGCGGACGATCCCTTTGAGCAGCGGCGCACGCTGCACGCAGTGATCGTCTGCTCGCTCTCGACGCTGATGGTGTTTGCGCTGCTCGCGTTCTCGACGCTGCCGGTGCTCAGGGCCATCGGCATCACGGTCGCGGCGGGCGTGGTGAGCAACTTCGTGCTCGCGCTGCTGCTGACTCGCCCCCCGAAACCGGCTGACGATGCCCGGTGACGAGCGGATCGCTCACGAGGCCCGGCCGACGTGACGGGCCGCGAAGCGCCACGCCCTGGCTATACTCGTGACCGATGGACGCCGCTCCTCCAACCGATGAGCAGCCCACGGCCGGTGCGGGCCCGCCGGAGCTGGGGCCGCGCGCAGCGGACCTTCCCCACGCCCCCGAGGTGGGCTGGGCCAAGCGCCTGCTCGGGCGGTACCACGTCACCGGCGTGTTCTGGTTCCGCTTCCACTGGTGGGGGGTATCGGTCGTGCCGAGGTGGGGAGTCGGCGTCCTCGTGGCGCTGTTCACCCCCTTCTTCTTCCTCTGCCTGATCAAGGTCCGCCGCGCCATCAGCCGCAACCTCGAGGCCGTTCTCGGCCCCTGCGGCTTCCTCCGCCGGCAGCTCCGGATCTTCCGCACCCTGTGGACCTTTGGTTGGACCCTGTCCGAGCGCTACGAGCGCCTGGTCACCGACCGCCCATTCCGGATCGACATTGACCTCCCCCGCTGGCTGTCGCTGTTCGAGCCCGGTCGCGGCTTCGTGATGGTCACCGCCCACCTTGGGAACTTCGAGGTCGGCTCCATGCTGCCCGCCTTCGAGGAGGACCGGGAGGTCCACGTGGTGCGCGAGAAGGAGGCCGATCCGGAGGCTCAGCAGTTCATCCAGGAGCTGCTCGTGCGGGCCGGCGGAGCCCACTACGTCACCCACTTCGAGGGAGAGCACGCGCTCGAGGGCGTGGAGCTCGTCCACGTGCTGCGCGACGGTGGCATCGTCGGCGTCCAGGGGGACCGGCCCCGCAGCGGCGGTCGCATCGTGCCCGCGACCCTGTTCGGCCGGCCGTTCCCGCTGCCCGCCGGTCCGGCAGCCCTGGCCCGCGCCGCCGAGGTATCGCTGGTGCCGATTTTCGTCTTCCGCGTCGCCCGCCTCCACTACCGGATCGAGATTCGCGATTCGATCCCCGTCGGCCGCTCCTCGAGCCGCGAGCACGATGTGGCCGAGGCGATGGGCCGGGTGGCGGCCGAGATCGAGTGGGCGATCCGCCAGCAACCCCACCAGTGGTTCTGCTTCCACGATGTGTGGGCCAGGAGCGTGCAGGGCAGAGGACCCAGCGCGCGTCCCTGATATCGGGGCCGATGCGGTACGGGCTCCCAGCCCTCCACGGGCCGGGGCGCGCTCCACTACGCCATGTAGGTGCTGATCGTGCCATTGGCGGCAACTGCACCACCGGCGCCGACCTCGAACAGGTAGGTTGACAGCGGCGGCAACGCCGCTTCGAGGCGGATGGTGACCTGCAGTGGGAGCCCCGCCGGCAGGACGGTTTGGAGCACCACGCCTCGGGCGCCCACCAGGTAGCCGACCCTGGGCTCGGGATCGCCCCCGGCACGCCGCCGCCGCAGCGCCTCGAAGGCCGCTGCCGCCTGGGCCGCGACCTCGAGGGCGACCAACGGCGGTGCGAGCCCCTGCGCCACGAAGGCTGAGCCGTACGGGACCGCAGCCGAGGCCACGAGGCGGTCATCGGCCGCCTCCACCACCGCATCGAGGAGCAGCGCCGGACCGCGGTGTGGGATCAGCGCCTCCGGCGTGGGGAAGCGTTCGCCGCCCGCCTGCACACCGCCGACGGCAGCCCCGGGCGCCGCACAGTGGCCGCTCGCCACCACTCCCTTGCTCGCCAGGTCGGAACCGCGGCGGAGCTCGAAGGCCCACTTGGCGTCGCCGGTCGGTGACATCTGGAGGTCGAGCTCGTCGCCGGGTTCCACCACCTGCCGCAGCCTGAGCACGGTCACCGCGACCAGCTCGAGCTCGGGGTCGACCGTGCGGCGCAGCGCGTCCCGCACCAGCGCCAGGTGGGCGATGCCGGGAAGGATCGGCCGGCCCGCGAAGTGGCCGACGAAGTGAGGCCAGCCGGGCTGGATGATGATCCGCTCGCTGAACGGGCCGACCACCGAGGTCATGCCGGCCGGCGACCCGACACCGCGCCCACCAGGAAGGCCGGGTAGACCTTGCGGATCCGCCGTACGTCCGGATACAGGCCGCACTCGACGAAGCCTGCGGACGCCAGCAACCCCAGCCACTGCTCAGGGGTCAGGAAGCCGCCGTTGGGGCGCAAGGGCGGCTCGAGCCGCGGCGCGCGGAACGCCTCCAGCAGGTTGAACACCAGCTCGGTGTACAGGGCCACGCCGCTGAAGGGCCGCAGGCACTCACCGAAAAGGAGGAGCCCGCCCGGCCGCAACGCATTCCGAATCTCTCCGAGCGTCAACTGCAGGTCCTTCGCGACGTGCACGGTGTTGACCGCGAAGACCAGGTCCTGGCTCTCGGGCGCCACCCCTTGGTCGGCGAACGGACGGTCCATGTCAAGAATGGAGAAGGACAGTACCTCGGGGTAGCGCTCGCCAAGCGCCCGCCGGGCACGCCTGAGAAACAGTGGGGCGAGCTCGGTGAAGTGGTATCTGCCCGGCAGCCGATCGGACGCCAGGGCCTGGAGCAGCGCCTCGGCGCCGCTGCCGAGGCCGCCCCCCAGCTCCAGCACGTCGTCGGGGGCGGTCGCCAGCAGCTCCCGGGCCGCGGCGGCCGCCACCGCGTTGTTGACGGCGTAGAGCGGGTTGGCGTTGGAAAAGTAGGCCGGCCACAGGTCGATGTGGTTCGGGCCGAAGAGCACCGCCTCGCCCGAGGTCTCGCCGCGCAGGAAGGCGGGGTAGTGCGCGGCCGCGACGCCGGCAACCCGGTAGGTGGGCAGCGCCGCGGGGTCGAGCACCCGCTGCCGCTCCTCGACTTCGCCGGGGTCGGGTGCGGGGAGGGGGGCGCGACTCCAAAAGCAACCGGTGCCATCGGCCTCGGTGGTCTGCTCGAGGTAGCCGTGCCCCTCGAGAAGGCGCAGCAGCCAGTCCAGGACCACATCGGCTCGCATGGAGTCGAGGCCATGCCGCGCCGCCAGCTCCGCGACGCTGACCGGCGCCGCAAGGTCGCCGGCCAGCCCACACTCGGCCAGCACCCGCAGGGCGAGCCGGACGACGTGCTCCTCGTGGAGGTCGCAGGAGGCGACGAAGCGGTCGTTGAACAGGGGCAACACGGCCGCGGGCAGGAGCTCGCGCCGGCGGTCGACGCCGCCGCTCCCGGCGGTGACCACTGGGCTCACCGACGCCGTCCGGCTCGACTGCGCACGCGGGAACGCGCAGCACTCTTCACCACTGGAGCGTAGCATGCCGAAGGGAGCGGCCTGCGGCTGTGGCCGAGGAAGTCGCCGCGAGGGTGTGGAACCGTCTACAGCCACCAGCCCCCCTAGCCCGATCCTCGCCCGCCAGGCATGCAGAGCAGCTTGGTGAGATTTCGCAAAGCCGGTAACCATGCAGTGGCGGACTGGAGTGCCTGGCGCTGTTTCTGGCGTATTCTCAGTGGAGAGCTGACGGATTCTCTTTGATTTGAGATCTTAGAAATGCATCAGATGGACCGTTTCCTCCTTCTCTGCCTTGGAGTCGTTTGCTTTGGATTCTCCTGCACCGGACGAGCACCGGTAACGTCGGAGCGTCCTGATGTGAGAGATCTCAATGTGGTCGCCGGCCAGATGACTGTCAAGGCGTACTTCATCAACCAGGATCAGGACCCGCAACGGCTCGATTGCTCTCGCGTCGACGCCGTCAGCCGCACGGTGCCGAGAACCGTGGCTGCCGCACGCGCCGCGCTTGAAAAGCTATTAGCCGGGCCAACTGCATCCGAGAAACAGGCCGGTCTTATCACGGTCATCAATCCTGGTGTGACAGTCGCGTCTCTCTCGATCCAAGACGGCGTCGCCCATGTCACCTTCAGTAGGGAGTTGCAGGAGAATGTGGGCGGGTCATGCCTTGTGACCACGATTCGTTCGCAGATCGAACAGACACTGATGCAGTTCCCGTCGGTGACATCGGTCCGTATTTCTGTCGAGGGATATGCGGATGACGAGATCCTGCAGCCTTGACCCAGAAGGTGGCGGCGCGCTATTCCGTCATTTCCGTTTTCGTTTCCGACGCGGGTAGCGCAGCACATCATCAGCCTCTCAGGCATGGGCACGGAGACGGTCATCCGGCTTCGCCTTCGGCTTCGCCGTGACAAGCTGGGCCGAGATGGGTGTGGCGCGATGGGAGATGGTCGTACTCACCGACAGCAGCGATTCGTGGACATAGCCGAGGGGGTCGGCGACGAGGCGGTGGAGCGGTAGTTAGTACCCACGTTGCGATCCTGCCTTCGGGAAGGCAGTGCGCTTCCCGGTTGGAGGGACGGAGGAGCAGCATGGAGATGCGCACAGGAAGAAAGGTGGCCGGGCGTCAAGCGAGGGTCCTTCCGGCAACGGTGGGCAGAGGTATAGTGGCTTTTCCCAACGCTGCGGTGCTTCTGGTCGCGGACATGGGATAAGCCAGGCGACAATAAGCGGCGCTGGCAAGATGTTGAAGACGATGCAGGGGGTGAACGGTGTTCGGACGGCGCCGTCCCGAAGGAGCCATGCCTCTCAGGGGCGAGCTCCTGAGCCTCGAGGGCCTCGAGGAGCGAGCGAAGACGCTCGCCGCCGGCTTCACGCTGGTACCTGCCTCGCGTGCGGGTGGGCACGACGTGTTGCCACGGCTGGACGGCAACATCCGTGTCCTCAACGCGGCCTACCGCTGCTTCGCTGACGACGTCCACCAGGGCGTCGCTATTCCGCCGGCCGCCGAGTGGCTTCTCGACAACTTCCATCTCGTCGTCTCGGAGGCGCGCGCCGTGCGGCACGACCTCCCCGTCCGGTACTACCGGAAGCTGCCGAAGCTCGCGGCGCGCGAGTTCTCGGGCAAGGCCCGCATCCATGCGATGGCGCTCGAGCTGATCCGGCACGGCGACGGACGGCTCGACGCGGGCCGGCTCACGCGCTTCGTCCTCGCCTTTCAGACCGTGGCGCCGTTGACGATCGGCGAGCTCTGGGCCTGGCCCAGCATGCTCAAGCTCGCGCTGATCGAGAACCTGAGGCTCCTGACCGACGGAATCCTCGCAGGGCGTGCGGCGCGCCTGGAGGCGGACGCTCGCTCTCGCGCGGCTGGAGACACGGCGGTCCTCCCGGACCTCTGCCCGACCCGCTCCCGAGCGCCTTCGTGGCGCAGCTCCGGCAGCGGATGCGCGAGTACGACCCTCGCGTGTCCCCCCTCGCTGCAGCGGTGGAGCAGGCGCTGGCCGCGAAAGGGACGACGCCCGAGGATGCGGTCCGCTCCGAGAACCAGCGCCAGGCCACCGACCAGGTCTCCACCGGCAACACGGTGACGAGCCTCAGGTTCTGTGCGACGCTCGACTGGAGCCGCTTCGTAGAGCAGGTCAGCCCGGTGGAGGAGATCCTGCGGCGGGACCCGGCCGGGGTCTACCCGCGGATGGACTTCGCCAGCCGCGACCGCTACCGGCACGCCGTGGAGGATCTCGCCGAGCCCGACCGGCGAGGCGCAGGTGCGCGTCGCCCTGCGCACGGTCGAGAGCGCCCGCCGGGCCGCGGAGCAGAAGGGAATCGGCGACAGGGCAGCGCACGTCGGCTATCACCTGATCGGCCCGGGCCGGCGCGGCCTCGAGATCGACGTGGCGTACCGTCCGCGCCTCGGTCAGCGGCTTCGCCGGTGGGGCTTCGCCCACGCGACCGCGGCGTACCTCGGCAGCATCGGCCTCTTGACCGGCTTCGGCGTTTTCGGCGCGTACGCGTACGCGGGCGCCGCGGGCGCCGCCGGGATGGCGACCGCCGCGGCCCTGCTCGCGCTGCTCCCCGCGAGCGAGCTCGCGATGCTCCTCGTCCAGCGCATCGTGGCGGCGTTCGTGCCGCCGCGCCGGCTCCCCCGCCTCGACTTCAGCGAAGGGATCCCCGAGAGCGCCCGCACGATGGTGGTCGTGCCCGTGCTCCTCGGCAGCGTGGGGGAGGTCGAGCGGCTCCTGGCGCACCTGGAGGTGCAGGCGCTCGGCAACCTCGACCCCCGCATCCACTTCGCGGTCCTCAGCGATTTCAAGGACGCGCAGACGCTCTCGGTCGCCGGCGACGACGAGATCCTCGCCGCAGCCGTGGCCGGTATCGAGGCGCTCAACCGCAGGCACGCGCCCGATGAGAACGACCGTTTCTTCCTGTTCCACCGCGATCGCCAGTGGAACCCGAAAGCAGGACGTCTTCATGGGCTGGGAGCGCAAGCGGGGGAAGATCGAGGAGCTCAACCGCCTGTTGCGCTCCCCTGGCGACACCGGCTTCTCCGTCAAGATCGGCGACCTTTCGATCCTCCCGTCGGTGCGCTACGTCCTCACCCTGGACGCCGATACGCGACTCCCGAGGGGCGCCGCAAGGACCCTGATCGGGATCATCTCGCATCCGCTCAACAGGCCCGTGGTCGACGCCGCCCTGCGGAGGGTCACGGAGGGCTACGGCATCCTCCAGCCGCGCGTGAGCGTCAACCTCACGAGCGCCGCCGGGTCGCTCTTCGCGCGGGTCTACGCCGGGCACACCGGCGTCGATCCCTACACCACGGCGGTCTCGGACACCTACCAGGACCTGTTCGGCGCAGGGATCTTCACGGGCAAGGGACTGTACGACGTCGACGCCTTCCAGCGCGACCGTCGGCTGGCGCGTCCCCGAGAACGCGCTGCTGTCGCACGATCTCTTCGAGGGGCTGTACGCGCGCACCGCGCTCGTCTCCGACGTGGAGGTGGTGGACGACTACCCCGCCAACGTCCTCGCGCACGCGCGGCGGCAGCACCGCTGGGTGCGCGGCGACTGGCAGATCCTCGCCTGGCTCTTCCCGGTCGTCCCGACACCACGAGGGTTTCGCGAAGAACCGCCTCCCGCTCATCAGTCAGTGGAAGATCCTCGACAACCTCCGGCGCAGCCTCGTGGCGCCCGCGCTCCTCGCCTTCTTCGGGGCCGCGTGGACCCTCCTGCCGGGGAGCCCGCTCGTCTGGACCCTCGGCGGTCTCGCGGTCGTCGGCGTTCCCGTTCGTCGCCTCCCTTTTCCACCTCCTGCGAGCGGCCCCCCGCGCACGAGCCGGCCCGCGTCCACCTTCGCGGCCTCGTCGAGGATCTGAGCACCGCCTTCGCGCAGGCGCTCCTGACGCTGGTCTTCCTCCCATTCCACGCCTGGGAGATGGTGCATGCCATCGCCCTGACGCTGGTCCGGCTCGTCATCACGCAGCGCCGCCTCCTCGAGTGGGAGACCGCGGCCGCGCAGGCGGCGCGGGCCGCTGGCCTTCTGCAGCGAGGGGATCGCGTCCCTTCTTCGTCGAGATGGCCGCGAGCCCGATTGCAGCCCTTGGGCTCCTCGCCGCTCACCAGCGCCGCGCGTCCGGGCGCTCTTCCTCTGGCACTGCCGTTCCTCGCCTTGTGGGCGGCGGCGCCCGCCTGCGCCTACTGGCTCAGCCAGTCCGATCGTGCTACGCCGGCGCGAGCTCCTGCCTGAGGACCGCGACCTCCTGATGGAGGTGGCGCGGAAGACGTGGCTCTACTTCGAGACCCTGGCCGGCCCTGAGGACCACTGGCTCCCGCCGGACAACTTCCAGGAAGAACGAGCGCCCAGGGTGGCTCACCGGACCTCGCCGACCAACGTCGGGCATGGGCCTCCTCTCCACGCTTGCGGCGCACGATCTGGGCCTGCTGCCGGCGGACGCCATGGTCGAGAGGCTCGACCGGACGCTGACCACGGTCGAAGGGCTGGAGCGCCACGAGGGGCACCTCCTGAACTGGTACGACACGCAGAACCTCTCACCGCTCCTCCCGCGCTACGTCTCCACGGTGGACAGCGGCAACCTCGCGGGGGCGCTTCTCGCGCTGGCGGAAGGGTGCCGGCGGCTGAGCGGGTCGCGACCGGACCTGGCAGCACGCCTGTCCGACGTTGCCCGTCGCGCGGCGGCCCTGGCGGACGGGATGAACTTCGCCTTCCTCTACGACCGCCAGCGTCAGCTCTTCTCGATCGGCTATCGCATGGCCGACGCCGGCGGGCCGGGGCGAGCGGACCCCGCCTACTACGACCTCCTGGCCTCGGAGTCGCGCATTGCGAGCTTCTTCGCCATCGCCAAGGGCGACGTCCCGCAGAGCCACTGGTTCCACCTGGGACGGCTCGTCGTCAGCGTGGAAGGCGTCCCGACGCTCGTCTCGTGGAGCGCGACGATGTTCGAGTACCTGATGCCGCTCCTCCTGATGCGAACCTATCCGGGGACGCTTCTCGACCAGAGCTGCCGCATGGCCGTCAGAAAGCAGATCCGGTACGGTCGCGAGCGGCACGTGTCCGTGGGGAATCTCCGAGTCCGCCTACGATCTGACCGACCGGCTCGGCAACTACCAGTACAAGGAGTTCGGCGTCCCGGGCCTCGGCTTGAAGCGAGGGCTGGCCGACGAGCTCGTCGTTGCTCCCTACGCGACCGCGTTGGCCGCTCTCCTGGAGCCGGCCGAGGCCGTACGGAACCTGCGACGCCTGGCAGGCGAGGGAGCCGAGGGTCCGCTCGGATACTACGACGCCATCGACTACACGGCGCGCAAGCCGCTCGAGGATGGCGACTCCGCCGCCGTGCGACCCGGCCACGGCGTCGATCGTGAAGACCCACATGGCGCACCACCAGGGGATGACCCTGGTCGCCATCGCCAACGTCCTGCTGGGCGACGTGATGGTCGACCGGTTCCATGCGGACCGGCGAATCCAGGCGACCGAGCTTCTCCTGCAGGAGCGGATCCCACGCCAGGCGCCCATCATCGAGCCGCGCCCGGCCGAGGAGACCCGAGCCGAACCGCCGGCGCTCGCGCGTGCCCCACGCCGCCTCCGCTCGCCCCACACGCCGTACCCACGTGCGCAGATCCTCTCGAACGGCAGCTACGTCGCGATCGTCACGAACGGGGGCGGCGGAACGAGCTTCTGCCGCGGCCGCGCCGTGACGCGGTGGCGGGAGGACCGCACCCGCGATCCCGGAAGCCAGTTCGTCTATCTGCGCGATGTCCACACGGGCGCCGTCTGGTCCGCGGCCTACCAGCCCAGTCGGCAAGGAGCCCGACAGCTACCTCGTGGAGTTCCTCGCCGAGAAGGCGAGCCTTCGAGCGGCTCGACCACGACATCGCAGACGCGTCTCGAGGTCGCCGTCTCACCAGGGGACGACGCCGAGGTTCGGCGCGTCTCGCTGACCAATCGGAGCGACCGCCCGCGGGAGATCGAGCTGACGAGCTACGTCGAAGCTGGGTCTGGGGCTCGATCGCCGAAGATGTCGCCAGCCCCGCGTTCGGGAAGCTCTTCGTCGAGACGGAGTGGGTCGCCGAGAACACGGCGCTCCTGGCGCGGCGGCGGCCGCGCGCCGCGCACGATCCGGCGCTCGTCACGTTCCACGTCCTCTCCATCCACGGGCCGACGCAGGCGCAGGTCGAGTGGGAGACCGACCGGATGCGCTTCCTGGGGCGCGGGCGCGGCCCCGACAACCCGCTGGCCATGGACGGGCGCGCGCTCTCGGGGACGACCGGCGCGGTCCTCGACCCGATCCTGAGCCTCCGGACGCGGCTGCGGCTCGCCCCCGGGGGGTTCGCCCGCGTCTCGTTCACGACCGGCGTCGCCGCCGACGAGCCGACCGCACGCGCCTGCGCGCAGAAGTACCACGACCACGGCGTCGCCGCCCGCGCCTTCGCCCTGGCCTACACGCAGGCGCAGATGTCGCAGCGACATCTTGGCATCTCCGCCGAACAGGCCGCAGCTCTCCGAGCGGCTCGGTTCCCGCGTCTTCTTCTCCGACGCATCGCTCCGGGCCGACGGGGAGACCCTGGCGAAGAACACGCTCGGGCAGGACGGGCTCTGGAGGTTCGGCATTTCGGGCGATCTCCCGATCGTCCTCGTCCGCGTGAAGGAGCCGGAAGACGTGCCGCTCGTACGGCAGGTCCTCATCGCCCACGAGCACTGGCGCCTGAAGGGGCTGAAGGCGGACGCCGTGATCCTGAACGAGCACTGCGGCAAGCTACCGCGAAGAGCTGAACCAACAGCTCGAGCAGCTCGTCGACGGCGGCCCGTGGAGTGCCTGGAAAGGGAAGCCCGGTGGCGTCTTCCTTCTCCAGGGCGACTCGATGCCCGGAGGCCGAGAGAGTCCTTCTGAGCTCGGTCGCCCAGGCGGTCCTCTCCGGAGACCGCGGCACCCTGGAACAGCAGCTCGACCGCCCGGAGGCGGAGCCTCCACTCCCGTTGAGCAGCGTGCCCGTCGACGAAGACGCCGGACGCGGAGCGGCCGGAAGGCGAGCCGGAGCCACCGCCGCTGCTCCTCGACAACGGCCTCGGCGGTTTCACGCCGTGACGGCCGCGAGTACGTCGTCGTCCTCGAGGGCGAGCGGGAGACGCCCCTTCCCTGGATCAACGTTCTCGCCAACCCGCGCTTCGGGAGCATCGTCACCACCTCCGGGGCGGCCCACACCTGGTCCGAGAACAGCCGCGAGAACCGGCTCACGCCGTTCGCGAACGACCTGGTCACCGACCCGACCGCCGAGGCGATCTTCGTCCGCGACGAGGACAGCGGCGCCCTGTGGGGCGCCACGCCGGCGCCCCTGCGGCGGACGCGGCGCTCTCCGCGCTGGGTGGTTCGCCACGCGGCGGGCGTGACGCGGTTCTCCCGCGCCGCTCACGGCATCGCGCAAGAGCTGGCGGTCTTCGTGGCGCGGGACGAGCCCGTGAAGCTCTCTCTCCTGACGTTGACGAACCGCTCCGACCGGCCGCGGCGCCTCACCCTCTTCTCGTACAGCGAATGGTCGCTCGGCCCACCAACCGCGAATGGCCCGAGGTTTGTCGCGACCGAGCGCGACGCCGAGACCGGCGCGGTCCTGGCGCGCGACCTGTACAGCGCAGAGAGGGGGCGCGTCGCGTTCGCCGCCGCGAGCGAGCCGCTCCTCTCCGCGACGGGGGACCGTCTGGAGTTCCTCGGCCGCAACGGTTCGCTCTCGCGTGCGGCCGCGCTCGGCCGGCCGCTGCTGCTGAATCGGTTCGGCGCTGGCCTCGATCCATGCGCAGCGCTTGCAGACGGTCGTGGACCTCGAGCCTGGCGAGACGCGGCGCGTCGTGTTCCTCCTCGGACAGGGGCGGGACGCGGAGGAGGCTCGCGCGCTCCTGCGGCGGTTCGCGGGTGACGATGGCGCGGCGGCTGCCGAGGCCGAGCTCGTCCGTGGTGGAGGAGTTCTGGGACGACACGCTGGGCGCCGTGCGCGTCACCACCCCCGACGACTCCTTCGACCTCCTTGTCAACCGGTGGCTCCTCTACCAGGACCTGGCCTGCCGCATCTGGGCGCGCTCCGGCTACTCCCAGTCGAGCGGCGCGTACGGCTTCCGCGACCAGCTCCAGGACGTGCTGGCCCTCATGTTCACGCGGCCGGACCTCACCCGCGAGCACCTCCTGCGAGCGGCCGCGCGCCAGTTCGTGGAGGGGGACGTTCAGCACTGGTGGAACGCCCCGGATGGCCAGGGCATTCGTACGCGTTGCTCGGACGATCTGCTCTGGCTCCCCTACGCGGCTGCCGAGTACGTCAACGCCACTGGAGACCGCGCCGTCCTCGATGAGCTGGTGCCATTCCTCGAAGCGCCTCCGGTTCCGCCCGGAGACCCCGAGGCGTACGGGCTCCCAGCCATCTCCGGCGAGACGGGCACGCTGTTCGAGCACTGCGCGAGGGCCGTCGATCGGGCGCTCACCGCCGGTGCGCACGGCCTGCCGCTGATCGGGAGCTGCGACTGGAACGACGGCTTCAACAACGTCGGCCGCGAGGGTCGCGGGGAGAGCATCTTCGTCGGCTGGTTCCTCCACGCCGTTCTGGGAGCCCTTGCCCCCTTGTGCGAGGAGCGGGGTGAGGCCTCCCGAGCGGCGCGCTACCGCGCCGAACGCGAGCGTCTGGGGACGATGCTGGAGCAAAGTTGGGACGGCGAGTGGTACCGCCGCGCGTACTTCGACGACGGCACGCCGTTGGGGTCGTCCCAGAACGACGAGGGCAAGATCGACTCGGTGGCCCAGACCTGGGCCGTCCTCTCGGGCGCCGCGCCGCGAAACCGCGCCGAGCGCGCCATGAGCGCCGTGCGCGCCCACCTGGTCCGGCGCGGTTCGGGCGTCATCCTGCTCCTCGCGCCGCCCTTCGATCGCACGGCTCTGGAGCCGGGATACATCAAGGGCTACATTCCGGGGATCCGGGAGAACGGAGGGCAGTACACGCACGCGGCGGCGTGGGTCGTGCTCGCCCTCGCGCGTCTCGGGAGCGGTGACGAGGCGGTAGAGCTCTTCCACATGCTCAACCCCATCAACCACTCGCGGACGGCAAGCCAGGTCGAGCAGTACATGACCGAGCCCTATGCGGTCGCGGGGGATGTCTACGACCACCCGGCGCACCGGGGGCGCGGCGGCTGGACCTGGTACACCGGTTCGGCCGGCTGGATGTACCGGGTTGGGATGGAGGGGATCCTCGGACTCCAGCGCCGTGGCGCATTCTTCACGCTGAACCCGTGCATCCCGTCGTCGTGGCCGACCTACTCGATCGAGTGGCGCTTCGGGAAGTCGCACTACACGATCGTCGTGGACAACCCGGAGCGGCGCTGCCGGGGCGTGGCGAGCGCCGAGCTCGACGGCTCCCCGGTTGATCCGGCGGCGATTCCGCTCGCGGACGACGGGCGCGCGCATCGGGTGCGGGTCGTGCTCGGCGCGGGCCGCGACGCGCCGTCGGGCTCCGCACAGCCCCCGGCCACCCAGGTCGGGACGATCGGGCCAACCGGCCCAGCAGCCGCCTGAGGGCTACTGCTTCGGCACCCACGCGCCGTCGGGCTGCTGGATCCAGTCGCCGGGGCGGGCCTTGTCGCGCAGGGTCGAGGCGTAGGTCTCGCGGATCTTGGGCAGCAGCGACAGCTCGACGTTCTTGGCCGCCGCGATCTCGCGGTACAGCTGCTCCCGGTCGGCATTCTCGTCCCGGACCAGGCGCTGGACGTCGGCCCGCTCCTTGAGCCCGGGCACCGCGTCCAGGCTGCGCACCTCGACCAGGGCCTGGTTGTTCTCGCCGATCACGCCGCTCGCCTTCCACCCGTTGAGGGCGGAGAGGCGCGCCGCTCGGGAGGCGATGATGGTGCGGATCGCCGGGTTGGAGATCTCGGGCGCAGCGACCTCCTCCTCGGCGGCCCAGGCAGTGGTGGCGCCGAGCGACAGGAAAGCGGCCAGAGGAGAGCCGCCGGCTGCGGCCGGAGTCTGGGTCGGGGTCGGTTCGACAGGCACCGCCTCGCCGGCCGCCTGCTGCTCGACCTCGGCCTCGATCTGCTGGGACAGATCCTTGATCGCCTCCTCCGGAAAGTAGACGTTGATGGTGATGCAGGCGACGAGCGCGAGCAGGCTCAAGGCGATGAGCGCCAGCCACGATCTCATGGTGGGTTCCTCCCCGCCTCAAGGTTGGGTTTGTACCCCCGAGAAGTCAAGGTTGCGCAGGCGGTCGACCATGGTCCGGAAGGAGACGGTCGAGCCGGGATCGACGTTGACCACGTCGAGGCGGAGCGGGGAGCTGCCGCGCAGGAACAGCTCGCGGTCCCCCCGGTGCTCGAGCCCGCGCAGGAGGAAACGGTCCTCCTCGAGGACCATCGAGACCCCGAACGCCTCGTAGGAGTAGCTGGAAATGAAGCGGCGCAGCAGTCCAGAGCCGAGGTTGCTGATCCCGCTGCCCGTGCCGACGATGGCGATGTTGTTGACCGCCTTGAGGCTGATCCGCTGCGGGACCCCCGGCATTGCCACCGTGCGCAGCTCACCTGCAAAGCGCACCGGGACGAAGCGGAAGAGCTCGCAACCGCTCACCTCGCCCGCGAGGATGCCGGTGACCTTGCCGAAGTCGAAGGTCTGCGTCAGCCGGGCGAGATCGAGGTCGACCACACGGGCGTCGAAGAGCAGGCGCGGATAGCGCCCGAGCACGTCCTGGCCGCTGATCGCGCTGACCTCGACCCTGCCCCCGAACAGCGCCAGCTGCCCGATGCCGTCCACGTGCAGGGTGGTCGGGGTCAGGCGCACGCGCGGGAAAGCGCCGTCGAGCGATCCCTCGAGGGGCGGCAGGCCGAGCGCCCGGCTCGCCTCGGCGAGCGAGATCCCGCGCAGCTCGACCGAGGTCGCGAGGTGGCGGGTGGGGCGCAACAAGTCGGCGAGGGCCAGCTCACCCAGCTCGACCTGTCCCCCGAGGAGAGGAATGGCGAGGCTTTGGTCCAGGGTGACCCGGTCGGCCTCGACCACCAGCCCGGCAGCGGTGGCCGGCACGGTCAACCCGCCGGCGGAGGCCGCCGTGAAGCGTAGCGAGCCCAGCAGGCGCGGGCCGGACAGCGAAAGCGGCGCGGCCGGGTCCGGCCGCGACCAGGACAGGTCGAATGGGAGGTCGGCGGCGAGGCCTCGAACCTCGAGCCCCGGACCGCCCAGGTCGGCGTCTCCGACCTGGACTCGACCGCGGGCGCTGCCCGCGCCCGGGCCGATCGATCCGTCGACCCGGGCGCTCATGCTGCCACTGGCCGCCATCCCGGCGAGGGACGGGAGCGAGCCGGCCAGGGGCGCCCGGAGGGAGCCCTCGAGCACCGCGGCGAGGTCGTCGGCGGCGAGCTCGGCGCTCCAGGCAAGCGGGCGGTCGGGCGCCTGGTTCACGCTCGCCTGGAAGCGCAGGCCGCCGGGCGACGACAGCGTCGTCCCTGCCTGCACGCTCCAGGCCGACGTGACGGCGGATCGCTGCGCGTCGAGCCCGAGCTCGAGGCCGAACCGGGTCTGCGACCAGTCACCAAACAGAGTGCCCCACAACAGTTGGAAGCCGCCGGCATCGCCGATTGCGCGGGCGCGCAGAGTGCTCCGATCGCCTGCAGCCTGGAGCCCGAGGTCGCCGGTGAGCCCCTCGGCGATGCGGGCGCCATCGGTCGACGTGAACCCGGCCTGGCGGAGGGTGACCGGGCCAGCTGCGGTCCAGGCGCCGGCCGCGGTCAGCGTGATGGCGAAGTCCGCAGCGGCGGCGCCGGAGAGAGTGAAGTCGGGAGGCACAGCGTCCAGCAGCGGGCGGAGCGTTGCTCGCACCCGCTCGACGTCCGGCAGGTCGAGGTGGAGCTGGGCTGAGAAGGGCGCTGTGCCGCCGCCGGAGCCGGCAGCGTGGGCGCGGCCGACGCCGGGCGCCTCGAGCTCGAGCCGGCCGAGCCGGACGACACCTGCGGCCGGGTCGAGAGAGCCCTCGGCGCTGAGTTGGAGCTCGAGCGGCTCGAGGGGTGGGAGGTGGACGGCGACCGCAGCAACCGGCAGCGAGACCTCGAGGCCGCGGTTCGTCGGATTCCAGGCCAGCTGGAGCACGGCGCGCGGGACGACCGCCGACCACATTGCACCGCCGTCCGTCGGTCCGGCCCGTGCCTGATCCATGGTGACCTCGGCAGTCACGACGGGCGCCTGGAGCGATGCCGGAAACGACGCCGCTCGCGGACAGGTTGCCGTCCAGATCGTATCCGGCAGGAAGCGTCAGGCCGCCGGTCGCGGTGGCGAGCTCGACCAGTTTGGCGACGTCGCCTCCCTGCCAGCGCCAGGCGAGGTCGAGCGCCACCTGATCGGCGACGTCGACCGTGCCCTCGACGGCGATCGTTCCCGCTGCGGCGGTCGCGACCTCGAGGTGGCCCGCGAACCCCGACCGCGCGCCGAGGATCGCATCGCCACCTGCGGTGAGCCGCGCCGGCAGGAGGAGGGCAGGCCAGCCGCTCGTGCCCGACTCGAGCTCGACGGTGGCCTCGACCGGCCCGCGCAGGTTCCCGCCATCGAGCGCGAGCGTCCCGCTGAGGTGGACGGCCGCAGCGAGGGTGACGGTCGGCGTGTGGACGGTTGCCTGCGGGATCACGACCCAGGTCCGGAGCCCTGCAGCTGGAGAGCCTTCGACGGCGATCTCGGCGATGCCCGCGAGCTCGACGCCGCCGGGCAGTGGCGGGAGCCAAACCGCGAGCTCGAGCGCACTGGCGCGGGCATCAAGGTGCTCGAGCCGGAGTGGGTGCAGGGCGAGGACGAGCTCGACTCGGGTCGGGCCGGTTGCAGGCAGCGCCGGCTCCAGGGTGACAAGGACCTTCCCATCGGCCACGGTGGCGTGGGCCTCCACGCGGGGTCGATCCAGGGTCACCTGCCGGTCGCCGCGGCGGATCGTGACCGCTTCGGCGGCGGCGGAGAGCCGGGCACGGCCGCCCGGCTCGAAAGTGGCGATGGCGTCGATTCCTTCCAGAACCATCCCGGCGGGAAGCTCCTCCGGGGCGCCGGTGAGGGCGTGGAGCGTGGCGAGATCCAGTCGGGGCCCGGCGACGCGGACCTCGCCGGAAACCGCGCCGCCGAGGTCGCGGAGGTGGGCGTCGAGTGCGAGGGTGGTGGTGTCGCCTCCAGCCCGCAGCGTGATGGCGGCGCCCGGCACCTCGAGCAGACCGGCCTCGAGGGTCGCGGGTCCAAGCTCGGGGCGACCGGGGTCGGGCGTGAGAACGGCCTCGAGACCGTCGAGACGAAGCCGCGCGAATCGGCCGCGGGCCATCTCGAGGAGGGCTCCGTCGGCCTCGACCCGTGCGACCGTGAGCGACTCGAGCTGGGGCAGCAGCGCGCTTCGGCGCACCTCCAGGCCCTCGACCACCGCCTGACGGAGACCCTTCACCTGCAGGCGACCGACCCTGACCTCGCCCCGAAGACGCTGCGCCAGCGCGCGCTCGACTCGGAGGCGGGGGAGATCGCGGGCCAGCCATAGGCCGGCGGCCACGAGGGCTGCGACGACCAGGAGGCCGACGCCGACACGCCGGAGGTGGAGCCTCATCCTGGGTCGATGGTACTCGGATCGACCCGAGGGGTGCGACCACCCGGTTCGCGCGATGCCGGGGTGAGCGCAAAGGTCGGCGCCAGGATATCAACGAGGAATCACCCCGCCGCAGACTCCCGCTCGTCGTCTCGCTGTGGCCTCGCCATGCGTTGACGCCGTCGCACCCCCTTCTCATCCGGTGCTAGACTGCGGCCCGCAGGAGTCTCCCATCCCGACAGTGGGGCGCGGGGAGTTCGAATGAGAAAAGCGCTCACGATCGCCGTCATCACGCTCGCTGTCCTCGCTCTGCTCTTTGGAGGGCTCGTCGTCATGCTCAGCCGCCCGTTCACGAAGGACGCCGCCGTGTTCACCGCTTCCCGCTTCACCTCCGGGAACCGCATCTTCCCGACCCAGATCGCCGTCTACCCGACCAAGGTGATCCGTTACACACCGAAGTGGATCGGCCACGAGGAGCAGACGATCTCCATCGACCAGATCGCCTCGGTCCGGGTCAGCGCGGGCCTTCTCTTCGCCGACGTCATCATCGAGACCACCGGCGGCTCGCAGCCGATCGTCTGCCACGGCCACTGGAAGGGCGACGCCGAGGGGATCCGGGAGAAGATCAGCGAAGCGCAGGCTGCCCGGCCCTCCGGGTCGGCCCGCTGACGCCCGGGAGCAGACCGGCACACTGTCGCCTGCCCTTGATCGGCCGCGCCTCTCGCCGTATTGTCTCGACCTGAGCGATCGGCCGGCGGGCAGCACCGTCGCGAAATCCGACCCACGATGCTCGAGAACCTCGCGCTTGGCGGCGGCTTCGCGTTTGCGGCCGTGGTTCAGCCCGGCCCGCTGCAGGCCTACCTCCTCTCGCAGGTGGCGGCCAGGGGTTGGCGGCGAACCCTGCCCGCGGCGCTCGCCCCGCTGCTCAGCGACGGTCCGATCGCGCTGCTCGTCCTGCTCGTGCTCGGTCGCCTCTCGGTCGGCGCGCAGCAGACCCTGCGCGCCGCCGGCGGCGTGCTGCTGCTCTACCTCGCGTGGTCCGCGTACCGCCAGTGGCGGCGCCCGGCACCGGCAGCGGACGACGGCTCCGGCACGCCGCGCACCGTCGTTCAGGCGGTGCTGGTCAACCTGCTGAACCCCAACCCGTACCTCGGCTGGGCACTGGTCCTCGGCCCCAACGCCGTCGCCGCGTGGCACCACGCTCCGGCCGACGCCGTGGCGTTGATTGCGGCCTTCTACGCCGTCCTGGTTGTGGGCCTCGCCGTCTTCATCGTCGCCGCCGGCAGCGCCCGGTTCCTCGGCCCTGCCGGACAGCGGCTGCTGCTGATCCTGTCCGCTGCGGCGCTTGCGGCCCTCGGCGTGTACCAGCTCATCGTCAGCGTGTGGCTGGCGAGCGGGGAATGAAAGGCGTACAAGCATGGGACCTGAGTCGCGCGAGGACGTTCGTTTCGGGATCGACCTTGGGGGCACCAAGATCGAGCTGATCGCGCTCGATCGGACTAGCCGCGAGCTGCTGCGGCGGCGGACCGCCACCCCGCGGAACGACTACCCGGCCACCGTGGAGGCCACGGCCCGGTTGCTGGAGGACGCCGAGCGGGAGCTGGGCGCGCGCGGCACCGTGGGCATCGGCACTCCCGGCGCCGTGTCCCGGCTCACCGGCCGGATGAAGAACTGCAACTCCACCTGGCTCAACGGCATACCGCTGCTCGAGGATCTCCAGCGTCGCCTCGCGCGACCGCTGCGCATCAGCAACGACGCGAATTGCTTCGCCCTGTCCGAGGCCACCGACGGCGCGGCGGCGGGCGCGGAGGTGGTGTTCGGGGTGATCATCGGCACCGGCTGCGGCGCGGGCGTGGTGGTGCGCGGCCAGGTGCTGACCGGCCCCAACTCCATCGCCGGCGAGTGGGGCCACAACCCCCTGCCCTGGCCGCGGGACGAGGAGCGGCCCGGCCCCCCTTGCTACTGCGGCAAGAACGGGTGCCTTGAGACGTGGATCTCGGGGACCGGCCTCCGCCGGGACCTGCGTGCGGCCGGAGGACCGGACCTGCCCGCTACCGAGGTGGCGCTCCGTGCACAGGTGGGGGACGAGACCTGCGAGGCTGCGCTGCAGCGTCTCGAGGACCGCCTCGCCCGCGGTCTGGCCCACGTCATCAACATCCTGGACCCGGACGTCATCGTCCTCGGCGGCGGGCTGTCGAACCTGGCGCGGCTCTACGAGAACGTGCCCAACCTGTGGGGCCGATACGTGTTCTCCGACAGCGTCGAGACCCGGCTGGTACCGCCCCGCTTCGGAGACTCGAGCGGGGTGCGCGGCGCCGCCTGGCTGTGGGGCTGAGACGGCCTCAGATGCCGTCGGTGCGCTCCCGGTGCTGCTCGATCGGCGTGCTCTGGGTGACCACGCTGCCGGGAGGCACGCTGTGGGTCAGCCAGACGTTGCCGCCGATGATCGAACCACGGCCGATCGTGATCCTGCCGAGCACCGTGGCGCCGGCGTAGATCACGACGTCGTCCTCGACGATCGGGTGCCGCGGCGCCCCCTTGACGAGCGCGCCGTCCTCGCCCTTCTGGAAGCTCTTGGCGCCCAGCGTGACGCCGTGGTAGAGCCGCACCCGATTGCCGATGATGCTGGTCTCGCCGATCACCACTCCGGTGCCGTGGTCGATGAAGAAACTCTCGCCGATCTGCGCGCCCGGATGGATGTCGATCCCGGTGGTGCTGTGGGCGTGCTCGGTGATGATGCGCGAGATGACCGGCACGCCGAGCCGGTGCAGCTCGTGGGCGAGCCGGTAGTTGGTCATCGCCAGCAGACCGGGGTAGCAGAGCGCGACCTCGGCAGCGCTGGTCGCGGCCGGATCGCCGGACAGCGCCGCCTGGGCATCGCTCTCGAGCAGGCTCTGCACGCGGCAGAGAGTGCGCATGAACCCGCGCGAGATGTCGCGGACGCACTGCTCCTTCAGGGCCCGTGTCGCCAGCTCCTGATCCTGGTGATAGCCGAGGACGATGTTGAGCTGCTCGCGCAGGATGCGCATCCCGTGGTCGAGGGCCATGCCAACCTGGAACAGGACCCGGTCCGATCCTGCCGGGAAGCCGAAGAACTCCGGGAACAGCACGGACCGGATCGACTCGACCATCTCGATGATCGCTGATCGCGAAGGCAGGCCGCGGCCGGTGATCCCGGGCTGTCCGGCCCGAGCCTGAGAGGCGCGGCTGAGCTGCGCGGCGACGGCGGACAGCTCGGAGTCGTCGGTCCAGGCCCCGGCCGGCTGTTCCGCGAGGAACTTCTGGATCAGCTCCTTGGTCTCGTCGGCCATCGCTCCTGCTTCCCTTCTCGTCGAAGACGCAACGCTCATGATACCAGCGTGTTGCGCTCCAGGCCCTGCGGCGAACCCCTCCGCGATCGAGGCAGAAGGCCGAGCGCATGGAGCCGGCGCCCCTATCAGCAGCGGCGTCCGCAACTTCCCGCTTGACAGGGGGTTTCACGCCCACGTATCGTCAATCGAGTCGAGAGCTGCGGAGGACTTTGGACATAGAGCGTTCCTCGGCGGGACAGGTGCCCAGGAGTGCAAGCTCCGTTGGTGGCTGGGCGACTCGCCGCACCCCGCACGCCTCGAGGCCCCCCCAGGGCCAGTTCGACGCCACCCGACGCATCCAATTGGACTTGACGAACGCGCATCGTGGTGCCGCTCCGCAAAGGCGTGGCACTGGAGGAGGAGACATGCGACGTGCAATGCTGCGAATGGCGGTTCTGGTCCTGCTGGCGCTGGCACTCGCCGCCCCGGCCGGCGCCCAGGGCAGCGTGACGGGGAGCGTGCGGGGAATGGTCACGGACCCGGACGGGGCAGGGCTGCCCGGCGTCACCGTGACCGCGGCGTCGGACAAGCTGATCACCGGCCAGCTGGTGGCGGTCACCGACGAGGGCGGCAACTACCGCTTCCCCTCGCTGCCCCCGGGCAGCTACACCATCGAGGCCAGCCTCGCCGGGATGAGGACGGCGCGGCAGGAGGGCGTTCGCGTCAGCCTGGGCCAGGCGCTGGCCGTCGACCTCGCCATGACGATGGGCGAAATGTCCGAGGAGATCGTTGTCACCGGGGGAGCTCCCCTGGTCAGCGTGGTGGCGAACTCGGTGTCGACCAGCTTCGGCGCTGACTTCCTGACCACCCAGCCGCTGCCCCGCAACTACTACCAGCATCATCCGCTCCGCGCCGGCGGTCAACATCGACTACACCGCGTCCAGCGGCAGCGCGATGCTGGCCTACGGCGGCACCTCGGAGGGACAGAACGCCTTCACCCTCGACGGCGTCAACGTCGCCGACGCCGGCGCCGGCCAGCACTGGATCCTGCCGGCCATCCAGTGGATGGAGGAGATCCAGGTCGGCGGCCTCGGCGCCGCCGCCGAGTACGGCGGCTACACCGGCGGCATCATCAACGGCGTCACCAAGTCGGGCGGCAACGAGTTCCACGGCGAGCTCGAGCTCTACTACCAGCCGGCGTCGTGGACCGCGGACAACGACCCCACAACCGACAACGACGAGTTCAAGTTCTACGACGCCGCGCTCAGCCTCGGCGGCCCGGTGGTCAAGGACAAGCTGTGGTACTTCGTCTCGCTCGAGTACTGGAACCAGGTCACCACGCCCGATCGGCGCCCTCGACACCTCGGACCGCGAGATCCCGCGCTTCCTCGGCAAGCTCACCCTGCAGGCGAACGAGGCAAGCCGCCTGATGTTCATGACGGAGTACGAGGGGCTGGTCAACGAGCGCCGCGGGATCGGCGCGTACACGCTGCCCGAGGCGTCGTGGAAGCAGGACGCGCCCGGCATCATCATCGGCTCTCCACTGGGAGTCGCTGGTCAACTCCAACAACTTCTTCAACCTCAAGGCGACCGGCTACGACGGCCGCGACGACTACCTGCCCTACAACGGCACCGACATCCCGGGCCGCGTCGACTACTACGACACCGAGCTCGAGTGGAACAACGGCATGACACCGAGCTCAACTACCGCCGCGTGCTCACCCTCGACGGCTCCTGGAGCCTGTTCGAGGACGGGCTGGATCGTTCGCCGACGACTCCCACTCCTTCAAGTTCGGGCGTGCTGCTCGAGCAGGGGAGCTCCTCCGACATCTGGACGCCGCAACGGCGGCTTCACCTACTACGACGACTCGACGCTCTGCGACTCGTCCGAGGCCTACTTCGCCGACCCGTCGTGCGCCGTCAGCCCGGACGCGTCCATCGAGATGCGGCTACGGCGAGTACAACGCGCACCCCGAGTACTCCGGGCTCGCGCTCTTCGCGCAGGACTCGATGCGGCTCGACCGGCTGACGATCAACCTCGGCCTGCGCTACGGCGCGTACGACGGCGGCTGGCAGGACGGCCACGGCGACTCGTCGGTCTACGACGACGACTTCTTCGACCCGCGCATCGGCTTCGTGTGGGACATCTTCGGCAACGCGCGGACCGCGCTCAAGGCGCACTGGGGCCGCTACCACGAGAAGATGTTCACCTACCTGTACGACCGCGAGGTCTCGGGCAACGCCGTGATCCCGGACCAGGACTGCTACTGGGACGAGGACACCCAGGACTACACCGACTGCGACGAGCCGGTGGCCCGGATGGGAACCATGGGCGACGGTCAACCACCCCTACGTCGACGAGATGCTGCTCACGCCTCGAGCAGCAGCTCGGCAAGGACATGATGATCGGCGTCGACTACATCGACCGCAGCTTCCACGAGCATCATGGCGATGGTCAACGTCAACGAGGACTACGAGCTGCTGGACCGCTCCCGACAACCCGTTCGGCGGCGGCGACCTGCCGATCTGGAACCTGCTGTCGCGACCCGGAGTTCGTGCTCACCACCGACAACGGCGGCTACCGCGACTACCACGCGGCGATCCTCCGCTTCGAGAAGCGCTACTCGCATGGCTGGCAGCTGCGGACCTCGCTGGTGTGGACCGACATGGAGGGCAACATCCTCAAGAACAACGGCTACGATGACGAGTGGCGAGGACCGCAACGGCTTCACCAACGACTACGGCAAGATGGAGGGGTACAGCGAGTGGGAGTACAAGCTCTCCGGCTCGGTCGACCTGCCGCTCAACTTCGAGCTCTCGCGGCCAGTACACCTTCCTCTCCGGCTGGTACTGGACGCCCTACGTGCGGATCTACGAGCTCGACTACAACGCGTCGACCGGAAACTACATCTGGCTGACGCCGCGCGGCTCCGAGCAGCTCGATGACCGCAACCTGCTCGACCTGCGCCTGGCCTGGAACGCGAACCTGTCGCAGAGCATGACCCTGACGGCCTCTCTCGAGTGCTTCAACGTCACCAACTCGGACACCGTGCGGGAGGTCGCCGCCCGCTACGCCAACTACTACCCGTCGGAGGGCGCGGACGGCTGGTACCCGCGCAGCTCCTACGGCGACCCGCTCGACATCGAGTCGCCCGCGCCAGATCCGGGCCGGGCTCCGGCTTCGTTCTAGCGGCGAAGCGACGTGTGATTCAGGGGCGGCCGATCAACGGCCGCCCCTTTCTTGAGCCCGGCTGCCAACACGGAAGGGTGGTGCGACGATGCGAGCTGCGCTCGGCTTCCTGACAGCGCTCGCGCTCGGCTCTCCTGACCGCCGCCAGCGCGCGTGGCTGGTTCCCCGCCGCAGGGGCACCTGGTGCTGATCGGCGGCGGCGACAAGCCCGACGATGCGATGGCGCAAGTTCATCGAGCTCGCCGGCGGGCCGCAGGCGCCGATGGTGGCCATCCCGACCGCGTCCGACGGACTCGGATGTCGGCTACTACTACACCGACCTCTTCCGGGAGACCTACGGCTGCCCGAGCGTGGTCACGCTCGACATCAGGAACCGGGCCGACGCGGCGCGGCCGGACTTCGTCGAGCAGGCGGCCGCGGCCGGAGGGATCTTCTTCGGCGGCGGCGACCAGGCGCGAATCACCAGAGCGATCCTCGACACTCCGGTCGGCGACGCGATCGCCGCGGCCTTCGCGCGCGGGGCGGTGGTCGGCGGCAACTCGGCCGGCACCGCGTGCCAGAGCCCGCTGATGATCACCGGCGAAGGCGACTTCACGGTCATCCGCGCCGGCAGCGTCGAGCTGTGGCGGGGCTTCGGCTTCTTCCGCGACGTCGTCGTCGACCAGCACTTCATCGCCCGCCAGCGCTCCAACCGGCTGATCTCGGTGATCCTCGAGCATCCCCGAGCTGCTGGGCGTCGGCGTCGACGAGGACACGGCGGTGTGGGTCCGCCCGGACGGGACCTTCGAGGTGCTGGGCAAGCGGTGCGTCATGGTGGTCGACGCGAGCGGCGCGACGGTCAGCCGGCGGCCGGCCGAGACCGGACAGGACGACCTCGGGGTGCACGGCCTGCGCGTGCACGTCCTGCTGCGCGGCGAGATGTTCGACCTGAAGACCCGGACCGTGGTCGGCTCGCCGGCCCGAGGGGCCGCCGAGAAGCTCGGAGGTCGTTGACGTTGTCGTTTTGAAGTGGTCAGAGAAGTCAAGATTCCCGCCAATTTTTCAGTCAATGTGGTCAAGAAGTTCCAAGATGTCGCCAATTCTCGATCGAAATCGTCCATACGTGGACCAATGGTGAAGAATCGGTCGGAGTCGTGAGGCGCGGGATGGGCATTGCCGCCGAGCCCCGGGCCGCTCCGCGGCGGCCGGCGCTCTTGGGTGGGTGAGAGGGTCGCCCACGCCGGCGCCGTGGAGCGGCGGTGTAGACTCTCGCCGGTCGGAGGCCAGATGACGGCGGATCGCGAGTATCTTCCCGGGCAGATCGCCGGGCGCGCGCGGCAGCTGCTCGTCGAGCTGTGCGCGCTGTCGTCGCCGACCGGCGATGCGGACGGCGTGGGGGCGATGGCGGTGCGGCTTGCCGAGGAGCTGGGCCGCCGCGGGCTCGCGTGCGAGACCGAGCTGGAGCGTGGCGCGGACGGCGCCCTCCACCCGGTCCTGCTGGCCCGAGGCCCGGCCGCGGACGGCCGCTGCCTGCTGCTCGTCGGGCACATGGACACGGTGCTGCCGGCGATCCCGCCGCGCCTGGATGGCGACCGTCTCATCGCGACCGGCGCCCTCGACATGAAGGGCGGGCTCGCCATGCTGCTCGGCGCGCTCGACCTGATGGCGACGAGGGGGCAGGCCCTGCCGGCCGGACTCACGCTGCTCGCGGTGCCCGACGAGGAGGCGAGCGGCGCGATCTCGGAGCAGGAGGTCCGCCGCTGGAGCGAGCGCGCCCGGGCGGTCCTCGTGCTCGAGCCGGGCGAGGCGCGCGGCGACGCCGAAACGCTGGTCGCCGGCCGGCGCGGGCTCACCGAGTGGCAGCTCCAGGTCACCGGCCGCGCGTCCCACTCCGGCCTGGCCTACTGGGCCGGCCGCTCGGCCGTGGCCGCGGCGTCCGACTGGTGCCTGCAGGCACAGCGGCTGTCAGTTCGCGGGCCTGGCCGCACCGTCAACGTCGGCCGTTTGGTCGCGGGCACTGCTGACTTCGTCGACCGCCTTGCCGAGAGCCACATCCTCCTCGGCAGCTCCGGCCAGCGCAACGTGATCGCGGATCGGGCGGTGGCAGACGGCGAGCTCCGCTACCTCTCAGCCGCCGAGGGCGTCGCCACGATGGGGGAGCTGACCGACCTCGCCCGGCGGGTCGCGGCCGAGCACGAGGTCGAGGCGACACTGACCACCGGCGCGACGGTGCCGCCGGTCGACCCGCACGGCCCGGGCGAGGAGCTGGTCCGCCGCGCGGTCGAGCTGGCGGCCGCGCGCGGCTTCCGCCTCGAGGTCGAGACCGACCGCGGCGGCATCTCCTTCCCGAACTACCTGGCCGACACCGCGAAGGTGGCGGTGGTGGACGGGCTGGGGCCGGTGGGCAACGGGATGCACACCCGCGACGAGTGGCTCGACCTGCGCTCGCTCGACCGGCGGATCGTGCTGCTCGCCGACCTCCTCGCCACCCTGTGACGCCGTCCCCGCAGCGCGGGGTTGCCGGTGGGCCGTGGGCTCCCCTATGATCGGCGGCGGCACTCCGGCGCACCCGTGAGATCGTTCCGGCGCCGGCCGATCCGAGTTCTCGTCACAGACAGGGGAGGCACCGAGGAGATGGCCGACGCCGCGACCGCGACCGAGCGTAGATTCCGCATGCCCCACACCCTGGTGATCGTGGCCGCCCTGATCGTGTTCGTGCTCCTGCTGTCGTGGGTGGTCCCGTCGGGCACCTACGAGCGCGCCGACCGCGACGGCCGGCAGGTGACGGTGCCCGGCACCTACCAGCAGGTGGACAAGATCTACCTCGGCCCGCAGTGGCTGATGATCGCGCCCATCCGGGGCTTCCTTGACGGGGCGCTGATCATCGCCTTCCTGCTGATGATCGGCGGCGTGTTCGGCGTGGTCCAGGCCACCGGCACCATCGAGTTCGCGATCCGGCGCATCACCGCGGCGCTGACCTCGCGGCCGGCACTCGAGCGGCTGATGATCCCGGTGCTGATGATCGTGTTCTCGCTCGGCGGCTCGGTCTTCGGCATGGCCGAGGAGGTCATCCCGTTCATCCTGATCTTCGTTCCGCTGGCGCTGTCCCTGGGCTACGACTCGATCGTCGGCATGTCCATTCCGTTCCTGGGCGCGGCCTCCGGCTTTGCCGCCGCCTTCTTCAATCCGTTCACGGTCGGCGTGGCCCAGGGCCTGGTCGGGCTGCCGCTGTACTCCGGCCTCGGCTACCGGGTGCTGACCTGGTTCCTCGGCACCGCCGTGATCATCGCGTGGGTCATGATCTACGCCGCGCGCGTCAAGCGCCGCCCGGAGCTGAGCCCGGTGTACGAGCTCGACCGCGCCCGCGACCTGTCCGCCCTGAGACCGACTCACGAGGTCGAGCCGTGGACCGGCCGCCGCATCGCGGTGATCGCGATCTTCCTGGCCAGCATGGTGGCCCTGGTGTGGGGGATCCTCGACCAGCAGTGGTTCATCGAGGAGATCGCCGCGCTGTTCCTCGCCATGGGCCTGGTCATGGGCGCGGTGGCCGGGCTGCGGCCGAGCGCGATCGCCACCAGCTTCGTCGCCGGGGCCAAGGACATGGTCACGGTCTGCCTGATCATCGCCTGCGGCCGCGCGCTCCTGATCATCGCCCGCGAGGGCCTGGTCCTCGACACCATCCTCTATGCGAGCTCCCAGGCGATCGGCGGGCTGCCCGGGATCATGGCCGCCCAGGTGATGTTCCTCGTCCAGTCGGTGATCAACTTCTTCATCCACTCCGGCACGGCCCAGGCCGCCCTGACCATGCCGATCATGGCGCCGCTCGCCGACCTGATCGGGCTGACCCGTCAGACCACGGTCTACGCCTTCCAGCTGTGCGAGTTCATCAACCCGATCCTGCCCACCTCGGCCGTCACCATGGGCGTGCTCGGGATGGCGAAGATCCCGTGGGAGACGTGGGCCCGCTGGTTCCTGCCGCTGATGCTGATCCTGGTCGCGCTGAGCCTCGTGCTGTTGGTGCCGCCGGTGCTGGTGCACTGGGGCCCCTTCTGAGCGGCGGCCGGTCCGGAGGAGCGTACCTGCGGGCGTTCGCGAAGGCGATCCCGCGCGAGCACTGGCAGGCGGTGTTCCACGACAACGCGCCCGTTCGGCTTCCGTTGAGGGGATCATGCGATGCGCGGCCCTGGTCGTGCCGCCCTGCCGCCGGCGCCGCGCGGGGCGCCGGCGCCGCGGCTGGAGCCTTCCGGAGGACCACCGCGACGCTGACGAGGACGACCTCGTTCACCGAGATGGAGGCGCTCCTGAAGTCCGTCGACGGCACGGGTGGGGTCATCGTCTCGGTCGAGGGCACCAGTGCCGGCGGCCGCCCGCTCTACGTGGTGCACCTGGCAGGCGGCGCCGAGCGACCGTGGCGGATCCTGCTCTACGCCCAGCAGCACGGCGACGAGGTCTCGGGCAAGGACGCCCTGCTCTACCTGGTGCGGGACATCGCGCGCGATCCCAAGCTGCTGCCGCCGGACGTCGACCTCTGGGTGGTGCCGATGGTCAACCCGGACGGCGCGGAGGCCGACACCCGTGAGAACTCGGCCGGCGTCGACCTCAACCGCGATCACATCTCTCTCGAGCAGCCCGAGACCCAGGCCCTGCACCGGCTGGCCCGGCGCTTGCGGCCGGCGGTGGCGGTGGACTGCCACGAGTTCGGCCGCGACTCCGAGAGTTGGCTGGAGCGGGGCTGGCTGAAGTGGCCCGACATCACCATGGACTCGCTCAACAACCCGCTCTTCGACCGCACTGTCCGCGAAGCGGCGCTGCGCTTCCTGATCACCGCGGCCGACGCCGAGGCGCGGGCCGGGCACCCCTTCCTGCGCTACTGGGTCGGCGGCGTGCCGCCGGATGAGGAGCAGCGGCACTCGGCGCCTGACATCGACGGCGGGCTCAACGGCCTCGGGATGTATGGCGGACTGTCCTTCATCATCGAGGCGGCGGCGCGGCACGCGGAGGAGGGCAGGCGCGACCAGGATCTGGGCAACCGGGTGGACGCCTACCTGGTGCTGTTCCGCGCCATCCTCCAGGGGGACGGCCATCGCGCCGAGGACCTGGCCGCGATCGAGCGGGCGAGGCGCCGGCCGCTGCCGGCCTTCCTGCCCACCAACTACCTGTGGGTCAACCCCGACGCCGCGGTGACCGAGTTCCCGGTGATCGAGGTCGCCACTGGCCGCGTCGTGAAGGTCCCGACCGCGAACCTGATGACCGCGATGGCGGTCAAGCGGACCGTGCCGACCCCGCGCGGCTATGCGGTCGCGGCTCCGGCGGCGGCGCAGCTCCGCGCTGCTGCTCGAGCGCCACGGCATCCCGTTCGAGGAGCTCGCGGCCGGCCGGGCGGTCGAGGCCGAGGCCTGCACCTTGCTGCGCGTCGAGCAGGAGTTCGACGACGTCCACAGCCGCTACGAGGGCCGCCAGATCGTGACGCAGGGGCGCGCCCGCGACGGTCGAGCTTCCAGCCGGCAGCCTGTGGGTCCCGCTCGAGGGTGAGGCCGCGGTGCGCGCCGCGCTCGTCCTGGAGCCGGCCTCGCTCTACGGCCTCTACCAGTACCCGAGCCACCGCGCGCTGGTGGGCGCCGACGGCGCCCTGCCGGTGCTGCGCGTCGTCCGCTGACGGGAGGGAACCGTGCACGACCCGACCCCATCGTGGCAAGGCCTCGCGGCCGAGACGATCGGCGCCGTCGAGCGCATCGAGTTGCTGCTGGTCCGGCTGCCGTTCGTCGCGCCGTTCGCGATCTCGAGCTCGGCGCCTGGACCGCCAAGGAGGCGCTGCTGCTGCGACTCGAGGGCGAAGGCATCACCGCGTGGGGCGAGTGCGTGGCCGACCCCGATCCCTACTATGCCTCCGAGACGACGGCCACCGCCCGCCATTGCATCAAGGACTTCCTGCTGCCGCTCGTCGAGAGCGGGATCACCATCGGCGAGCTCGACCGCCGCTTCCGCCGCGTCCGCGGCCACCAGATGGCCAAGGCGACCGTCGAGAACGCGCTGATCGACCTCATCGCCAAGCGCACCGGCCGCCCGCTGCACGAGCTGCTCGGCCACCCGCGCCGCCGCATTCCCTCGGGCATCAGCATCGGCCTGCAGGAAACGCCGGCTGCGCTGCTCGCCGTCGTCGACGAGGCGGTCGCCGCCGGCTACCACCGGGTCAAGATGAAGGTGAAGCGCGGCCAGGACGTCGACTGGGTGCGCGCCGTCCGCGAGCGCTTCCCCGACCTGCCGCTGATGGTCGACGCGAACGGCGACTACACCCTGGCGGATGCCGACCACCTGGCGCGGCTCGACGAGTTCGGCCTGACCATGATCGAGCAGCCGCTGTCCTACAGCGACATCTACCAGCACTCGATCCTGCAGCGGCGGCTCGCGACGCCGCTCTGCCTCGACGAGTCGATCCACGACCTCGACGACGCCGCCACGGCGATCGCGCTCGGCGCCTGCCGCGTCCTCAACCTCAAGCAGGGGAGGGTCGGCGGGCTCGTCGAGTCGCTGCGCATCGTCGACCACGCGAAGGCCCACGGCATGCCGGTCTGGTCGGGGGGCATGGACGAGACCGGCATCGGCCGCGCCGTCAACATCCACCTGCAGACCGTGGACGGCTTCACGCTTCCCGGCGACACCTCGGAGACCCGGCGCTACTTCGCCGAGGACATCGTCGAGCCGCCGGTGGTGCTCGACGCCGAGGGCTTCATCGAGGTGCCGCATGGCCCAGGCATCGGCGTCACCGTGGTTTCCGAGCGGCTGCAGAGGTTCACGATCGACTCCGAACGGCTGCGCTGAGCGATGGCCACGGTCGACCGCGCCTGCCGGCCATCAGCCCGTCGCCGCGCGGCGCGCGGGCGGTCCACCACCAGAAAGGCAACCCGATGCAACGACTGACCCTGCTCCTCGGTCTCCTCCTCGCCCTTGCCGTCCCGGCCGCCGCAACCGGCCCGGCTGGCGAGGCAGCGTCCTCACCGGATCAGGACTTCGTCCTCCCGCAGCCCGTCGAGCCGCTGCCGGAGCCGCTCGCCACTGCGGTCGCCGGCATCGGCGCGCCCGCGCTGGCGGCGCACATCCGCGTGCTCGCCTCGCCGAGCCTGGAGGGTCGCGGCCTCGGCGACCGCGGCCTCGACGCCGCGCTCGAGTACGTCGCGGCCTCGCTCTCGCTCGCCGGGATCGCAGCGCCGAGCGGCGGCGATCCGGCCGCCGGCGCGGCCGCGCACTTCCAAGTGGTGCCGCTGCGCGAGATCACGAACCAGCAGGGCGGCGTGACCGTGGAGCGCCGCGGCGGCGACCAGATCTGGAGCCGCACGTTTGCGGTTGGTGTCGACTGCCTGCTGCCCTACCTGGCGCCGCAGACGGTCACCGCGCCGGTGGTGTTCGCCGGCCACGGGATCCGCGAGCCGGGCCTCGGCCACGACGACTACCGCGGCCTCGACGTGCGGGGCAGGATCGTCCTGCTGTTCGCCGGGCTGCCTCCGGGGCCGGAATGGGAGGCCAAGGAGCTCCAGGGCCGCTGGAACGACGAGGACACCGACAACCGGTATGTCGCCAGGCTCGAGCTGGCACGCGACCTGGGCGCCGTCGCGGTGGTGGCCATCGAGCGCGACGACTGGGGCACGAAGCTGGAGGACGGCAGCGAGGCCATGCGCCGCTTCTTCCTGCCCTTCGACGCCGCAGCGAGCGCCGCCGAAGGACCGCCGCTGGCGGTCGGCTCGGCCGCGGTGGCCGAGGCGCTGCTTGGAGCCGAGGCCTTGACCGGATCGGCTGTGCCCGCCGTGCCGCACGGGCTTCTGCCGGGAGTCACCGCCACCATCAGCGCGAGCGGCAGTGAGCGCCTGCTCGACAGCCGCAACGTCCTCGGCGTCATCCCCGGCGCCGACCCCGCGCTGCGCGACGAGGTGGTGATGATCGGCGCCCATCTCGATCACCTCGGCCGTTCGGGCGATGTGATCTTCCCGGGCGCCGACGACAACGCCTCGGGGACGGCGGCGCTGCTCGAGATCGCCAAGGCCGTCGCTGTCAGCCCCGTGCGGCCGAAGCGCACGCTGGCGTTTGCCTTCTGGACCGGCGAGGAGGAAGGCAAGTTCGGCTCCGGGCACTACGTCCGCCACCCGGTGTGGCCGCTCGAGCGGACGACCTACCTCAACCTCGACATGATCGGCCACCCCTGGCTGCCGGAGGAGATCGCGAAGCTGGTGGCGGACACCGGCCTCCAGCACGGGGGCGACCTCCTGACTTCGATGGCCCCTGCGGACTTCATCGAGCTCGGGCTCCCCGCCGGATTACCGGAGCTCGACGCGGCGCTGCGTCGAGCGGCGATCGCGAACGGGCTCGCGCTCCACCTCGACCGCACCCACGGGAAGTTCGGCGGCAGCGACTACCGCGACTTCGCCCGCGCCGGCGTGCCCTTCATCCGCTTCTTCGGCAACTTCTTCCCGGCCTACCACGAGCCCGGGGACACTGCCGAGTCCCTCGACGCCGAGCAGGTGCAGCGGGTCGGCCAGCTTGCCCTGGCGACAGCCTGGCTGCTCGCCGACCGGTAGGAGTTCGCAGGGCATCGGCCGTTTTGGGAGGACGCGGTCGACCGAAGAGAAGGCGGTCGGCCACTGCGGCACGAACTCCCCAGGATGCGCTGCGCGCATCAATCCACGAGCCTGTATTTCGGAGGCAAACAACAACGGCCACATCAGGAGCGCGAACAGGGGCCCATGCCCTGCACGCTCCTACGGCTCGAGCGCGACCTCGGCGTACCACCCCTTGTCGACGATCCGCGTCCCGTACGGCTCGGACAGCCGCTGCAGCAGCTCGATGATCTCGCGGCCCCGCGCGGCGCTCGCCAGCCGCGGGACACCGTAGAGCGGCCCCTCGTCGTCGATGGTGAAGGGGATCAGCTCGACGCCTGGTCAGCTTCTCCGCGTTGATCGTCATCCGCACCATCACCCCCTGGAAGATCTCCTTGGGGTCGCGGCGGTCCCAGACCGAGACGTTGGCCGGCCGCGCGATCTCGCCGTCCCGCTGGTGGATCAGGTCGACCGGGATCTTGTCCGGGGTCCGGTACTGGTAGATGAAGTTGGCCAGGCTGTAGAAGATCGGCTTGCCCTGGTAGATCTCGATGCCGCGCAGGACGTGCGGGCCGCTGCCGATCACCATGTCGGCGCCGGCGTCGATCGCCCGGTGGTACATGACCGCGTCGTTGGGCGGGGTGGTGTCCTGGATGCCGTAGGCCCGGTGGTGGCTGCGGTCGTGGTTGTGCAGCGAGACCATGACGACGTCGTGGTGCCGCTTGGCCAGGACGATGTCGTCCTCCATCGCCGCCACGTCGGCGGCGAGCAGCCCCTCGACCTTTTCCGTCCCGCCGTCCTCGGTCGCCACCAGGATCTCGGCCGGGTCGATGGTCGCGAGGCACGGCCCGGTGGGGTCGGAGCAGCGGTACCGCGAGGTCCAGTAGCGCATGGTCGACAGCAACGCGAAGCGCGTGGTCTGGCTCTGCACCCGCTCGGACTCGGGCGCGCGCGCCTCGGCCAGGGTCAGGCCCGCGCCGGCGTGCCCGATGCTCGCCCGGTCGAGCGCCTTCAGGCAGTCCTGTAGCCCCTCGGGCCCGAAGTCGAGTGCGTGGTTGTTGGCCATGCTGACCAGATTGATGCCGATGGCGGCGAGCTCCCACACGAAGTCAGCCGGCGTCCCGAAGTTGTAGAACACCCGCTGCAGTTCGGGGCGGTCGTTGATCGAGAACTCGAGGTTGCCGTACGCGATGTCGGCCTCCTGCATCAGGCGCAGGAGCTGCCGGTGATGGGGCTCGGGCAGGGTGCTGATCTGCTGGTTGAAGATCATGTCGCCGACCGCGGTGACGATGATGTCGCCCGGCTGCTCGCCCAGCAGCGCGCTGACCCGCGCCTCCCAGTCGACGCCGTCAGGCTGCTCCGCTGGCTTGAGCACGCGGTTGTACACCGACGTGCTCTGGTCGAACGTGAGCGGCTCCGGCGTCGCGGCCTGCGCCTGGGCCAGGCCGGGCCGAGCCACCGCGACAAAGCCGATCCCGAGCACCACAGCCACCGTGATCTGCCACCACGCTGCCTGCTTCTTCATCGACCTCACGACGTCACCCTCCGCATCGGGCCTCGAGCTCGGCACTCACGCCCGGCAGGACGAGTTCGAGCTGCCGGACCCAGGATAGCAGCGTGGCGAAGGGCGCTCCGGTTGGCGGCCCGTTGGGCCCGCCGGCGCAGGCACGCCCGGATGGCAGCGCCGTGACCATGAGAAAGCCGGCTCGGGCTGTGCTATCGTCTCCGGTGGAGCGGTCGGCGCGACGGCACCGGCTGCTTCAGAAACCAGGGAAACGAACGGAGGAGAGCGAGATGCGAGCGAAGATTCTGGTGGCGATCGTCGGACTGATCCTGCTCGGCGCGGCCGGCGCCTGGGCCCAGGAGAGCATCGTTGACAAGGTGATGACCGCCTGCGATCCCGAGATCAAGGCGTACTGCAGTCAGGTGACCCTGGGCGAAGGCCGGCTGCTCGCCTGCTTCTACGCACACGAGGACAAGCTGTCGGGGCGCTGCCAGTATGCCCTCTACGAGGCCGCGGCCGAGCTCGACGCGTTCGCCACAGCCGTGACTCACGTCGCGACCCAGTGCAAGGACGACCTCATGAAGTACTGCGCGCAGGTCGAGCTCGGTGAGGGCCGCGTCGGCACCTGCCTGCTCGACCACAAGGCCGAGCTCACGGCGGCCTGCCAGGAGGCGATCGCGGACGTCGGCCTCGAGAAGGTCCAAGAGTAGCGCCAACCGGGCGCCGCGCGTTCGGCAGCGACGCCCGTGGCTGTTCCGTCTTTCTGCAGGGCGCGCGCAGGGCAAGGGTCCCTGTGCGCGCCCTTGTCGTTGGTTCGACCGGTTGGCCTCAGGATGCGCGCAGCGCATCCCGAGGAGCGTGTGGGGCAGAGACCAACAACAACGACCACAGCGGGAGCGCATTGAGGGGTCTGGGCCCCACACTATCCTAGGGAACCGTCAGGCTCCAGGCCGAGGTGTCGCCCGACTCGAAGCCATCCTCGAACGGCAGGGTCGCCGACGTCCCGTCGCCGACGGTGTAGCTGTAGGTTGCGCTCGTCGACGGGTAGACGTTGGCCACCGAGACGATCACCTCGGCGTAGCCGGCGGCAGCGCTGAACTCGATCTGGCCGTTGTTCGCGGCATCGAGCGCCACCCACTCCACCTGCGTCGGCAGCGACGGGTCGAGCGCCATCACCGACACCCGGAAGTCGCGGTTGTCGACGCCGTCGAAGGTCAGCGTCGGCGCCCCGACGAAGCCGGTCAGGCGGATGTAGTCGGTCGCCCAGTTCTGGACGCTGCCGGTCCCGCCGTCCGGATAGCTCGAGTGGGTGCGGAACGGCACGAAGGGGGGCAGGTCGTCGCCGGTGTACCCGAACTGGCCGGCCTGCACGGCCGTGTCGTCGAGGTAGTTGGCGACGCTCCAGTCCCCGAAGACGTCCTCCATGGTGACCGTGTAGCCCTGGCCGGTCAGCGCCGTCAGGTAGCCGGCCATGCCGTTCGCCGGGAGGTGGACGAGGTCCCAGATCGTGGGCTGGCCACCGTACTGCTCGTAGGCGTAGAGCGTCCACAGGTAGGTCTTGATGTAGTCGGCCCACTCCGCGCCCCAGACGATCAGGCTATTGTCCGGGTTGCTGTTGAAGGAGGAGATCACGTCGGGGTTGCCGAACAGCCACATCGCGAGCTCGCTGAGCCCCTCCTCGACCCACGTGTCCTCGTTCGTGTCGTAGTTGTAGTGGATCATGTGGTGGAACTCGTGCGCCGCCACGCCCAGCATGTAGTTGGTCGAGGGCCCGCCGCCGGAGCTGTCGGTCGCGAGGTAGACGACGTCGGCCTCGTTGCTGGCAAAGGGCTGCGTGCCGTCGGGGAACTGGTCGTAGACCCAGAAGAAGCCGTCGGCTGCGATGTTGAAGCGATAGTAGAGCAGGAAGATCCGGGGGAGACCGTCGAGCGGGTTGGGCGGGTCGCCGAAGTGGGAGGTGTTGAGCTCCCAGATCCCCAGGTCGGGGAACGAGCCCAGGCTCTGCTCCTCGAAGTAGGTGACGATGCGGTCGACGTCGGTCTGGTTGATCGACACGTTCCACTCCTCGTCATCGACCACGATGTAGCTGTTGGCGCCCATCCCCCGCACGGTGCACGGCTTGAGCGTGGCGGTCGGGTAGCCGCTCAAATCCCAGATGTACCAGTCCCAGGTGTCGCCGACCTGCGGGTTGACCGGCGGGGTGAGGCCCACGGTGCGGTTCGGGTGCCAGAGTCCGTCGGCCTCGAGCTGGTCCCTGATCTCCTGGGAGGTCTCCAACGGCCGGGGCACGTAGGGGTAGAAGCACTGCGAAGCGTCGGATGATCCGGGTCCGCGCGAGCAGGGCCGAGCCCAGCAGCAACAGGATGAGGGTGAAATTGAGCGCCCTAGTCCGGCCGGCGATTTCTTGGGCTGGTCGCGTCATGGTCGGTTCCTCTCGGTGGCGTAACAGTGGCACGTGGTGCGCGCATTCTCGCACGCACGGAGCCGTATAGAAACCCCGGCCCGAGCGGGCGCCGGTCGGATGCGATCCATCGACGTCCTCCGTCGCCATGGTCTGCTATGGTTCGCAAAGGCGCCCACCACGGGGCAGAGGGAGGATAAACGATGCGTCACGTCGGATTGCTGGGTCTGGTGCTCGTCGTTGCCTGGTGCCTGTCGCCGGTGTCGGCGGCGGCGGAGACCTCCGGGAGCCTCACGGTCGGGGGGGACACAGTCAAGCCGACCTCCGCGGTCGCGATGTGGAACGAGAGCACCGCCATCTGGAACAAGGGCGCGAAGATCCTCCAGGTCTATATGGCGCCGACGGCGATCAGTACCGAAGGGCTCGCCACGGCGCTCGACCCGGACGAGTCGCTGCGGTACGGGATCGAGGGCGACTACGTGATCCTCACCCTGGACGAGAAAGGCGCGTTCTCCATGATCTACGCCTACATCGACGAAGGCTCCAAGAACTACGGCTTCAACGAGGGCACCGTGGAGCTCGAGAAGATGGGGCCCGACGTGGTCAGCGGCCGGGTGAGCAGCGGCGGCAAGAAGTCGCTCGGCGATACGCCGATCAGCTTCGACCTCCGTTTCTCGGCTGCCATCCTGCCCGCGCCGCCGAAGGGCGCCGACCTCGGCAAGGACGGCGGCGCACCCGGGGCCGCCTACCTGGCGTACCTCGGAGCTCTCCGGCAAGGCGACTACGCCACGTTGCTCAAGCACGCCGAGTCGGCCTACGCGGAGGAGCTCGCGGGCACGCCCGAGGAGTACCGCCAGTACACCCTGGACAGCGCCAAGGAGAGCGCGCCCCAGGAGATGGCGGTCACCGGCGGCCAGCTCTTCGACGGCTACGCCTTCCTGACGGTTGCCGGCAAGGACTGGACCGGCGACAAGGTCGAGGGCAAGGTGAAGATGGTCCTCGACGGCGACACCTGGCGATACGCTATCGAGGACCTCGAGACGGTGTGGTAGGGGAGTTTGTAGCGCAGCCATCCTGGCTGCCTTGTAGCGCAGCCATCCTGGCTGCCTTTCAGCGTGGGCTTCCAGCCTGCGGCCGCGCCGCGTCAGCGGCCAAAGGTCCAGGTGATGCCGGCATTCCAGACCGTGTGCTCGTCCTGGTCGCCGTTGAGGCTCTCGGCGACCGGGATCTGCGCGGAAACGCGGCCGACCAGCGCCTGCGACAGCCTGATCAGGAGCCGCGGCGTCGCGTACAGCATCTGGCCGCCGGTGTCCGGGTCGTGCGCTCCCGAGTCGTCGACCTGGTCCATGCCGGCGTCGCGGAAGTCAGCCTCGAGAACGCCGTCCACAACCCTGCCGAAGGAGCGTTCGAAGCCGGCGTTGACGAGGGTGATGCTGCCGTACCGGTAGCCGTAGGAGTTGGTGCCGGTGTGCCGGTACTGGGTCGAGCCGAAGAGCGTCGACTGCGGGTCGAGTACGTACACACCGGCGAGACCGGCGATCCAGTCCGTCGAGCCGGTGCCCGGCTGGGCGTGCTCGTCAATCCGCTCGCCGTTCTCTGTGACATCGTTGCGGCCCCAGTCCGTCTTGACCCCGGCCTGCAGGCCGATCCAGCTGCGGCTGCCGACCGCCGAGGTGATCGGGGCGGACCACAGTCGCAGGTTGACGGAGAGCTCGGGATCGGAGAGGCCGGACGCCGAGACGTGCTCGAGCTCGCCGTGCTTGAGCTCCTCGTGCTCGGGCGCGGTCAGCTCCCGCGAGCTCCAGGGGACGCGGGCGAGCAGGGTCAGCCGGTCGCTGAACGCGTACGACGCGGTCAGCGTGTAACGGTCCTCGACCAGGCTCTCCTCGTGTTCGCCCGCGCCCTGCTCCTTCTCGAAGCGGTCCCAGTCGAAGGCGAGGTTGAAGCGGCCGGGATTGAAGAGGTCGAGCCCGAGGGCGGCGAACGCCGGATCGCCGCAGCGGCAGATCGAGCAGGCCTCAGCCGCCCTCGCGCCCGCGAGCCCGAGTGCGATGGCGAGGCACCCCAGGGTGATGCACCCCTTGATTGAATGACGCATGTTCACGGCTCCGGGGACATCAATGCCCGACGCTCGGCCGATATTCCTCGTCGTCGTTCCCGCCGCCGCGGCGCTGCGGCTATGGTGTCGTTGCACTCCAGGCCGAGGTGTCGCCAGACTCGAAGCCGTCGGTGAACGGCAGGCAGACCGGCACTGAGGGCTCGGGGCGGTAGACCCGCACGTCGGTGTTGATGCCGCACACCACCAGCGCGCCGCCGTGGCCGATCGCCGGCCCGCCGATGTTGATGTTGGTCACTGCCGTGTCCCACAGCGGGTTGAGGTCGGCGTCGAAGACCCGCAGGCGACCCTGGTTCGGGGGAAAGGCGCCGTTGCCGAAGGAGAAGGTGCCGTTGCCGTCGGTCGCCATCCGGATGCCGTAGCTGCTCTCGGGGAAGGAGCCAGCGCTGTCAACGGTGGCGCCGGTCGCCGGGTCGAGCCGAACCAGCTCGTAGCCGGGAGCGAACATGAAGGGCGAGCCGTCGGCCGCAATCGCCCACTCGACATAGGTGGTCCAGGCCGCCGGCACGTGCCAGCGCTCGACCAAGGCGGTGCCGGTGTCCTCGAAGGCGTAGAGGTAGTCGGTGCCGACGTTGTTCTGGGTGCGCGAGAGGTAAACGGTGCCGTCCGGTCCGACGTAGGGGGTGTTCTGGAGGGTGAAGCCGGGCATCACCGGGCTCTCATACTGGGCCGCGCCGGTGGCGAGGTCGTGGCGGACGATGATGTGGCCGCCGCCGGTGACGTCGGCCACGTAGACCGCATCGCCGTAGGTGGCCGGGCCGCAGCTTCCGGACACCGAGCAGACGCGGGGCGCGCTCCAGCCGGTTGATCCGTCCTCGGCGTCGATCCGCATCAGGTTGGTGAAGTTGCCGACGATCAGGTCGCCGTCAGGGGCGAGGACCACGCCGTCGTAGGCGCCGGAGTCGACGTCGTCGGTCGAGGCCCAGACCACCGAGCCGTCCTCCTGGCTCAGCGCGTACATCTTGGCCGACACCGACGCGCCGTTGCCGGCGCGGGAGGCGAACACCAGGCCGCTGTGGGCGGCCGCGATCCAGGTTGTCCAGTCGCCCGCCTCGTACGGGATGTGGACCGCCCACAGCTCGGCGCCGGTGGCGAGGTCCATGGCCACCACCGGCGAGCCCTCGGGCGCGCTGCCGAACTGAGTCTGGCGAACCATGAACACCTTGTCACCGTCGGTGATCGGCTGCCAGGCGATGACTGAGTAGCGGCCATCGGACCAGAGCAGGTCGGCGGTCGTCGGGCCGAGCTCGTCCGAGCGGCAGTCGCGGCGAGGGGTGCCGCCGGAGACCTGCCAGGAGCCGTTGCAGCCCGAGCCCAGGTCGCGCAGGACAGCGGGAGGAGCGGGGGCAGGGGAGCCCGGAACCGCGGCGTCCGGAGTGCCGATCCGCACCACGGTGTTCCCGGGCGGCACGACCGGCGCCGCTCCCTCGGTGATGTCGAGTGGCGCTGCGGCGACAGCAGGCAGAGTCGCCAGGACCAGGCAGGAGAGCAGCAGGGCGGCGGTGCGGTTCATGAGTCCTCCCTGTGGGCCCGGATCGGTCTCCGGAGCATCTGACTTCGGGAATGGTACGGAAAGGGAGCGCGCTTGCCAAGTGAGGCAGACTGGAAGCCCACCCCACAAACTTGTGGGAGGCAGGCTGGAAGGCTACCCCACAGGCATCCTGCTGAGCGCCGGCATCTTGGCGGCGGGATCAGCGGCCCTTGGCGGTGACGAGATAGGTGGCGAAGGTGCCGAGCCAGTGGCCGCCCTCGTAGTGCTCGCCGGTCACCGCGGCGAGACCGGCCGCGCGATGGGCGTCGGCTGCCGCCTTCAAGGCCGGCCGGCGCGGGTCGTTGCCGGGTAGTCCGGCCAGGATGCCCTCGAGCATCCAGGCGCGGCTGAGGTTGAGGCCGTCGATGTGGGCGAGCCTGGGGTCGGCCCGGTCGGTGACCACGCCGACCGGCAGCCACGCCGCAGTTGACGTTGTGGGGATTTGAGGGAGGAAGCCCCCGAGCCAGGTCGCGTACTCGGAAGGGGGAGAACGCGGCGCATGAGGTCGGCCTCGGCGAGGCACGGCGACAGGAAGTCCTCTCCCGACGGCTCGTAGGCCAGCGGGCACGAGACGTCGGCGAGGTAGAACCGGCGCGCGACCCCGGAAACGAGCTCGGTCATCTGGGTGTCGCCGGCGGTTTCCGCCCAGTCGAGGACCAGGCCGAAGGCGAATGCGGTCTGGCTGTGCTCGCCGGTTCGGATCGGGTAGTGGAGCTTCGGCAGCCACTCGCGCAGGCGGTCGGCGGCTGGCCTGCTCGAGCGGGGCCACGTTCTTGGCCCACTGCTGCGCCTGCTCGTCGGGCCACGAGCGGAGCTCGTCGGTGAGGCAGAGCAGCCAGGCGAGGCCATAGGGGCGCTCGAAGGACGCGCGTCCCTCGCCGTTCAGGTAGCGGACCTCGACCGCGATCCTCTCCGGCGCGAAGCTGGCCGCGAGCGCTGTGCGGGCCTCCGCAGCGAAGGCGGCATCCGGGTGGAGCTTGGCCAGCCTGACCAGCAGCCAGTGACCGTGGACGCAGCTGTGCCAGTCGAAGCACCCGTAGAACGAAGGGGTCAGCTCTCGCGGCGGCCCGACGTCGGCGTCGGACGACATGACGTGGCCGATCTTGTTGGGGTACTCCTGGTGGACGCAGGCCAGGGCGAGGCCGGCGAACCGCTCGACCGACGCCGGGTCGATCGTCTGCGCTTCGGCGGCCATCGCCGCGACCGGCAACGCCAGCCACGCCGTGACCAGCGCTGAAGTTGTCACCAGAAAGGACCTCACGTGGCCTCGTGTGAAACGCCGCACGACGGCCCTCCCTTCATTCCCCTAGCCATTCAACCACCTGTGAATGATAGCGCCGGCGTTGCGCCATCTGTGATGGGCATCCAGAATCGGCACGATTGGGCCCGCTGCAGCGCTGGCATCGGGATGGCATCCACGGGAAAGTGCCAAAGTGTCGGCCCTGGCTCCGGGGACGTGACGAGGTCTCCGACAGAGCGTTGTGAACTGGTCGGAGCTCGCTCCTTTGGGAGATCCCTCGTCGCTGCGCTCCTCGGGATGACGTTTCTCGAGCCCTCCAGGCTCGGTGACTCCCCCTCGTCAGCGAGTGGGCCGTACGTCCGTCCGACCCCCTCTCCTGCCCGGCTGGCACCGTGCATGCGACCCCCTCGGACACGGCCACGTATCGCTGCCGACGGTGAGTTCGGCCAGGGCCGCCGAGGACGGCCCGGCCTCATCGCCACACAAGAACCTCGAAAGACCCTTCGACTCGCCCACTGCGCGGGCTCGCTCAGGGTGACCTTCGGCTGAGGCCGAAGGTCACTGCGGGAGGACGGTGGTCGGATCCGAGGTCAGGTTGTCGAGCACCGAACCGTAGCAGTAGATCGACGCACCCTCGGTATTGGTCCACACGTCCACGTAGCCGGCCGAGATCGGCGCGTAGTTGCGGAACAGCCTGGTGATCTGGTTGTTGGAGTACGGCGCGAGGTTCATGGTCCTGGTCTCGAGCGACTCGCCCTCGGCGCTGAAGAGCTCGATGTTGACCGTGGCCGGTTGCCCGCCGCCGTTCTGGCAGCCGACGTTGGCGCGGACGTCATCGTTTTCGTTCATGAAGATGATCCGCCTCTCCACCCCGGTCGGGATCATCCGGTCCGCCGGAATGCCCGGCAGCTCCTGGCCAAACGTGCCGGCCACCTTGGCCGACGGCAGGTTGTAGGTCCGGCTCATCGCCAAGAGCTCCGGTCCGCTCCCCTCGATCGCGAGGCCACCGACCTGGTCCGGCTCGAGGCCGAAGACCGCGTCGAGCACATTGGCGTAGCGGACGCCGGCGCCGGGCGCGAGCGAGAACACCGCGCTGCGGACCGGGTCGCTGTTGTCGGCCCCCCGCGGCAGCCACAGCAGCTCGTAGGTGATGTCGGTCGAGCCGACGTTGTTGAGGTCGACGTCAGTTTGGAAGAAGGCTCCCTCCAGCCCGGCGGCGAGCGCCGCGGCCGGGATGAAGCTCAGGTCATCCGAAGGCACCTGGGGCAGGATCGTGGTCGGATCCGAGGTGAGGTTGTCGAGCATGGACCCGTAGCAGTAGTAGCGCGCGTTGTCGCTGTCGGCCCACACGTCGACGTAGCCGTCGACCGGCGCGTAGCTGCGGAAGATCCGGTTGATCTGGTTGTTCGAGTAGGGGCCCAGGGCCATGGTCCTGGTCTCGAGTGCCGATCCCTCAGCGTCGAAGACCCCGATGTTGACCCGGACCGGCTGGTCTGTGCCGTTGACGCAGCCGACGTTGGCACGGGAGTCGTCGTTCTCGCTCAGGAGGATGATGCGCTGCGGCTCGGTGCCGGCGATCATCTCGGTCGTCCGGATGGCGGGCAGGCCCTGGCCGAAGGTGCCGGCCACCTTGCCGGCCGGGATGTTGTAGGTCCGGCTCATGCCGATGACGGCGGAGGCGCTCGCCACGATCTTGATGGCGCCGACCGAGTCGGGTCCGAGACCGAAGAGCTCGGTGAGGACGTTTTCGTAACGGAGGCTCGTGCCGGGTCCGATGCTCAGCAGGTCGGAGATCACCGGTTCGGAGTTGTCGAGGCCGCGGGGCAACCAGGCGAGGTAGACCTGGGCCTCGTCCGATCCGGCGTTGTTGATCTCGAGGTCGGTCTTGAAGAACGCGCCCTGGGCGCCGGCCGCCACCGCCGCCGCGGGGACGAAGGACTCGTGGCCGTCCGGGAACATCCCGCCTGCACAGTCGTTGAAGGCGGACAATCCGCCCTCACCGTTGGCGACGAAGATCCGACCCGCGGAGACATCAACGCCATCGAAAGCCCCGAGCGCTTCGAAGGTCCCCACCGCGACCGGCGACGACGGTGTCCTGACGTCGATTACCAGCAACCCGCCCTCTCCTGTCGTGAGGTACGCGAAGCCCCGCGACGCGGCGACGTCGTAGGCGCTGCCCGGCAGGTCGACGAAGCCCACCTCCGCCGGCGAGGACGGCGTGCCCACGTCGATCACGCTGAGACCGCCGTCTTCGGTCGCGACGTACGCATAGCCGCCTGAAACGGCGACGCGACCGGCGGAGGCCGGCGTCGCGACGAAGCCTTCGTCCACCGGCGCCGACGGTGTCCGCACATCGACCACCCGCAGGCCTCCCTCGCCGGCGTCGTAGTCGACGTACGTGACATAGGCGTAGCCGCCCGATAGCGCGACGTCGAAGGCGTAGCCCGGCACCTCGACGACGCCCACCTCGACCGGGTCCGAGGGTTGGCTGACGTCGATGATCCGCAGCCCCGCCGCAGCGGCGGCTACGTATGCGGCGTCGCCAAAGACCGCGACACCGAGAGGTTGTCCCGGAACGTCGACGGACCCCACCTCTACCGGAGCAGCCGGGGTCTGAGCGTCGATCACACGCAGGCCGGCGCCATCGGCCACGACATAGGCGCGGCCACCGGCGGCGGCGACCGCCGTGGCGAAGCCTGGTACCGCGACGAAGCCGACGTCCGCGGGCTGGGCCGGTGAACGCACGTCGATCACCCGGAGGCCCGAGCCGTCGTCCACGACGAAGGCGTGTCCACCCCACACCGCGACTGCGCCGGCGTAACCCGGCGTGTCGACGAAGCCGACCTCGACCGGCGCCGACGGCGTGCTCACGTCGACGATGCGGAGCCCGCCGCCCCCGTCCGCGACGAGCGCCGAGCCGTCCGTCACGATGACGCCCCACGCGGCCCCCGGCGTGTCCACGAATCCAACCTCGACCGGCGCCGACGGCGTGCTCACGTCGATCACCCTGAGGCCCGCCTCCCAGTCGGCGACGCAGGCACGTCCGGCTGACGCGGCGACCCCGTACGCGAATCCCGGTGTGTCGACAAAGCCCACCTCTCTCGGCGACGACGGTAGGCTCACATCGATCACACGCAGACCTGCCACAACGTCCGCAACGTAGGCGAATCCGCCCGTCACCGCGACGGCGCTCGCGTAGCTCGGAGTATTGACGGATCCCACCTCGACCGGTGCCGCCGGAGCGCTCACGTCGAACACCCTGAGGCCGCCCTCCCAGTCCGCGACGTACGCGTGACCGCCAGCGACCGCGACGCCGACGGCGTCGTTCTGCGTGTCGATGAACCCGACCTCGACCGGTGCTGACGGCAGGCTCACGTCGACCACCCGCAGGCCGCTGAAGCCGTCCGCCACGTACGCGTGGCCGCCATCGATAGCGATCCCGGCGGCGGAGCCGGGAGTGTCGACCAGCCCGACCTCGACCGGCGCTGACGGGCTCCCAACGTCGATGACCCGAACGCCAGCGGTGCCGACCGCGACGAAGGCGAACCCGCCGCCGACCGCAACACCCTGCACGACGTCCGGCAGCGTGAGCGCGCCAACGACCTGCGGCGCAGCCGGGCCGGACACGTCGGCAATCAGTAGCGCGGGGCCGCTGCCGAAGTAGGCGTGGTCGCCGGACACGGCGACGGCGTAGGCAGGCCCATAGGGCAGGCGGCCGACCAGCTCCGGGCAGTCAGCCGACGCCGACGAGGCGATGAGTGAAAGCACGCTAATGAACCTCACGGCGAGTCGACACATCCAGTCCACCCTTTTCCTGAGCGGCCGTCGTTCGGCTCATGTCAGGCCCGACTGCCGGTCCCGGCGGGGCCACCACACGACAGCGCGAGTCGGCGCCCTTAGCGTCGGTTGGAGAGCAGCATACCTCGCGCCTAGGTGCGCCGGCCACCGGCGGGCTGGTGCGTGGTGCTCGGTGATCGGACGAGGGAGTCTCTCGGCTGCGGCCGCTGCCGGCGATCGGCCTGCGTCCCCGGTCGAGGCGGTAGGTCGCCCGCGGCGCCCGCGACCCACGCCGGGATCAGGCGCCCGGTTCGGAAGATCGCTCCGTCTCGCCGAGACTACGGTACCGTCGCCGACCAGGGTGCGGTGTCGCCGGACTCGAAGCCGTCGGTGAACAGGGCGACCACAGCCTCGCAGGTCGCCTGCTGGTCGAAGGTGCGCGCCGAGATCTTCTGCTGGGCGCAGGCGAGCAGGGTGGGCCAGGCGGCGTCGTCGATCGGGAAGCCGTAGTCGGTCTCGAACAGGCTCCGCAGGTCCTGGCCGGTGGAGGCGCTGAACGCGGCGGCGATCAGGGTCGCCTGCTGGGCGGTGCCGGAGACCGAGCAGGGGAGGGGCTCGCCGATCGGCGCGAACAGGCTGAAGAAGTCGTACCAGCACTCCGCACCGAACTGGTCCTTGAGGTCGAAGAGGATGCCGTCGACCACGTTGGGATCGATGGTCGCGTAGTTGGCGCCTGCCCCCTGGTAGGCGGCGAGCTCGGAGAGGAAGTAGCTCCGCAGCGATGCGAACTGGTCGCTGACCTCGGCCGCCCCGGCGTCGTTGATGGCGTCCGGGCAGGCCTCGATGCCCCATCCCGACCACATGGCGCCGAGCGATGCACAGCCCTCGGAGTAGGCGAAGCCGTAGTCGGGTGAGGCGTTGACGAGGGTCGCAAACGCGCCCGAGGCCCAGGTGAAGTTGTGGCCGACCTCGTGGAAGATGATGAAGAACTGCGGGACCCGGTTGGCCGGGTCGTTGACGATGTAGCAGCTGTTGTGGACGGGCACCCCGTAGGTCCAGCCGAGCCGGACCGGGTTGCCGCTGAGGCCGCACGGCACGGTGTCCGGGTCGTCGGACACGTCGAGCACCAGGTACTGTCGGCCGCCGCCGAACGGACGGCCGCCCATCGCCAGCTCCTGAAGGCGGTACGCGACCTCGGTCGCCAGGACGACGTCGTAGCTCTCGGTGATCTGGTCCAGGTCGACGCCATCGATGATCTCCGGCAGGTAGTACGCGGTGTGCGCCGCCGGGTAGTCGCGGTGATCGACCCCGAGGTCGGCGGTGGTGCTGCGGACGACGGTCGCGTTGACCGAGGCGACGCCGTCGGCGGCCAAGGTCATGTACGGGGTGTCCCAGAAGTCGACCGGGACGCCGTGCACGATAACGAGGCCGCTGGCGTCGACGGTCGCCACGCTCGTGTCGGCGGGCCCGAAGAACTGGAGGTGGTAGGGATCGTTGGCCAGCAGGTGGCCGTATTCGTCGAGGATCTCGGCCGCCATCTGCCCGGTCGTCGGGCCGGCCGGCGACAGCATGAGCAGCGGCGGCAGCGAGCGGACCTCGGCCGGGGCAGGCGGGGCCGGCAGGGTCACCGCCAGCGCGACCACCGTCTCCGCTCCGTTGCCGCTGCCGGGGACGCCGTTGATGGTCTCGAAGGTCGCGCAACGCCAGTCGAACTCGGTGGGCGCCGCAATCTGGCCGAGGCCGACCTCGATCGTGATCTGGCTGCCGGCGATCGTGACGGTGCCGACGCCGCCGCCGGGCAAGCTGCCGGTGACATCCACCCAGCCGCCGCCATAGACCTCGCCGACCACCGCGCGGACGTTGAACTCGCTGCCCAGCGAGCCGTGCGGCTGGCCGGTGGCCCCATTGCGGTCGGCGTCGACCAGCCACAGATAGGTGATGGTGTCCTCGGGCAGCGGCAGCGTGGTCGGAATGTCGCCGCGGACCTCCATGACGAAGCGCAGCAGGCCGCCCTCCTGCTCGACCCGGGCGAAGAGGATGTCGCTGTAAGCCTGAGCGCTCGGGTTCGACGGGTCGGTCAGGGAGCCGATGGTGGTCCAGCTCTCACCGGCGCCCTTGGCGGAAGCCCGCCCCTGACCGGCCGGTCGGCAGCCCGGCGCGTCCGGTCCCTGCACGGCCTCGACGGCCGCCGCCATGGCGGTGTCGAGCCCCGGGGAAAGGTCGGGGAGGTCGGCTGTCATCGCGAGTGCGGGCAGCAGCGAGGAAAGAGCCAGGACGACGGCGACGCGGATCGTGCTCATGGTCAGCCTCCCACGGTCTCTGACTGCGTATGTTGACGGAATGCTATCACGGCCGCGGGGCAGTGGCGTCCCCGCAGAGTGGCAGGCGGTGTGGTCATGACGTAGCGGTGGAGAAGATCAGTACCGCCGCACCTGGCACCGTCAGATCTCGATCTGGGAGCCGAGCTCGACGACCCGATTCGGGGGCAGGTAGCCGAGCTGCACGGCCTGGCGGGTCAGCGAGAAGGTGCCCGAGATGACGGCCTGCGAGGCGATCACCGTGGCCCGCGCCCCGGCCGCGACCGCGCTTGAGCAGCGACATCAGGGCGAGGATCCCGCCCTCGCCGCGGTTGTCCATGCGCAGCACGTAGACGGTGTACTTGAGGGTGACGACGAGGATCAGGGTCCAGAAGATGAGGGACAGCACGCCGAGCACGTTGGCCTCGGTCACCGGCGTCTGGTGCTCGCCGGTGAAGCATTCGCGAAGGGCATAGAGCGGGCTGGTGCCGATATCGCCGTACACCACGCCCAGAGCCGCGACGCACAGGCCGGCCAGCGGGGCGCTCGGTCCAGCAGGATCGGTGCGGGCTGCGCGGACCACTGGACGTTCCCCCGTGTGGGTTGTCTCGACTATACCCGGTCGCCCCTTGGAGGCCCAGCGCGGGCGGTCGCCGCTGCTACACTGGGCAGCGGTTCGCGGCGGCGCCGGCGCCGCCGATCCGTGGAGGCCGCTCATGTCCAGACGGTTCGCAGCTGTTGTTCTCGTCCTCGCCACCGCCGCCCTGGCCCACGCCCAGATTCCGAGCAGCTTCGACCTCCGCAACGTGGGCGGAAGCAACTACGTCACGTCGGTGAAGGAGCAGCAGGGCGGCACCTGCTGGACCCACGGGGCGATGGCCGCCATGGAAGGCAACCTGCTGATGACCGGCGCCTGGGCCGCCGCGGGCGAGGTCGGCGAGCCCAACCTCGCCGAGTACCACCTCGACTGGTGGAACGGCTTCAACACCTTCAACAACGACGACGACCCCGGCGGTGGCGGCCTGACCGTGCACGAGGGCGGCGACTACCGGGTGACCTCGGCCTACCTGTCGAGGGCCGAGGGCGCGGTGCGCGACGTCGACGGCCAGTCCTTCGAGCCCCCGCCGCCGCGCAGCGACCCGAGCTTCCACTACTACTACCCGCGCCACATCGCCTGGTACGTGGCCGAGCCCGACCTCAGCAACGTCGACGCCCTGAAGGCGGCCGTCATGGAGTACGGCGTCATGGGCACCTGCATGGCGTACAGCTCCCAGTTCATCGACGCCAGCTACAACCACTACCAGCCGCCGGCCAGCACGATGGACCCCAACCACGCGGTGGCGATCGTGGGCTGGGACGACGCGCGCGTCACCCAGGCGCCGCTGCCGGGCGCCTGGCTGGTGAAGAACAGCTGGGGCACGTGGTGGGGCTACGACGGCTACTTCTGGATCTCCTACTACGACAAGTGGGCGGGGCAGCACCCCGAGATGGGCGCCGTGTCGTTCCAGGAGGTCGAGCCGCTCCAGTACGACCGCGTCTACCGGCATGACTACCACGGCTGGCGCGACACCCGCACCGATGTCAGCGAGGCCTTCAACGCCTTCACCGCGGCCGACAACGAGCACCTGGCGGCGGTGAGCTTCTTCACCGCAACCGAGGACGTGAGCTACACGGTCACGGTCTATGACCGTTTCGAGGCCGGTGAGCTTTGGGACGAGCTGGCCACGATGAGCGGCAGCTTCGCCGACGAGGGCTTCCACACCGTGGATCTTGGCTCATCGGTGGCGCTCGCGGCCGGGGACGACTTCTACATCTACCTGAGCCTGTCGGCCGGCGGCCAGCCTTACGATCGCTCCTCGGAGGTGCCGGTGCTGCTCGGCTCGGAGTCCAGGGTCTGGGTGCCGTCGTCCGCAGACCCCGACCAGAGCTTCTACCGCAGCGGCGGCGTCTGGCACGACCTCTACGTCGACAACGACTCGGCCAACTTCTGCATCAAGGGCCTCGCGGTCGAGTTCGTCGACCCTTCGATCTTCGCCGACGCCTTCGAGTCCGGCGACACGACGGCCTGGAGCGCGACGATCCCGTAGGAGCGTGCAGGGCATAGGCCCCTCGGCGCACGCGGGTCGCAGGCCTCTGGGTGTGTGTGACGCGTCGCGGTTCCTGGCTGTCCTGCGCCCCGCGCGCGCCGAGGGGGATGCGCTGCGCGCATCCTGACGACGAAAAGCAGTACTGATGATTGGTGGTGGATTCAAGCAAGCGCACGGGGGCGAGCCGCGCTGCGAGGCCCCCGTCGCGTTGAGGCCCTCCGCTCCATCAGCCTGAAGTCGGCGGTATGGGTCGTCCCGCTCGCTGCCACCGCCGCCGCGTTCGCCTGCGGTGACTCGGCGCTGGCGCGCCGCGCCTAGGAGGCCCTGGCGGGCGACGGGATCGGCGTTGTCAACAGATCTGCTCGACGAGGAAGCCCGCGAGCTTCTCGAGGTAGACCTCGCCCTTCTCCGCCGACGCCGACCGCGGATCTCCGAGCACGCCGTTCTCGGTCAGCGCCGGCATCCCGCGCTCGAAGATGGTCTGGACTTCCTTTTCCCCGAGCGGGCCGAGATAGCCGGGAGCGAAGCGGTCGCGCGCGACGAGGTTGGGCTCCAGGAACATCATCAAGGAGGTCTCGTTCTCGCCGGCGTGGGCCCCGGACTCTCCCTCCGAGATGCCGAACGCGGCAGAGGCCCGGTTCAGGAGGCCCGTGATCCCCAGCAGGTCGGTGTAGCCGGTGATCGCGACGTCCGGGTGCGCCTTCCTCGCGTCCTCGATCGCCTGGGCGACGGGGCCGAAGTTCCCGCCGTGGCTGGGCAGGAAGATGATCCGCCGGAACCCGTCGCGGACGAGGCTGTCCACGTAGTCCCGCACCATCAGCTTGAGTGTCTCCGGCTTCAGCGAGACCGTGGCGCCGAACGCGAGGTGGTGCTCCGAGCAGCCGACCGGGATCGTCCTCGCCTGGAGGGCGTTGCCGAGCTTGAGCGCCACCAGGTGGGCCATGGCGTCGCCGATCCGGGTGTCGGTCATGGTCGGCAGGTGCGGGCCGTGCTGCTCGGTGGAGCCCACGGCCACCACCGCCGTGGTGTAGCCCGCGGCCATCGCCGCCCTCACGTCAGGCCAGGTCATCTCCTCCATTCGGATCGTTTTCATGGCGGCCTCCTACGCGCGGTCGAGCTTCGTCACTTGGGATCGAAGCGATCTTACACCCAGCCCATGTCAGGACGACGGCCCATGGCTGGCCCGCACCTCCCGGCGAAGGCCGCGCGGTCGGAGGATGATCACCGGTCGCAACGCGAGCCGGCCGACCGTCGAGCGCGTGCAGTGGGGGAAGCCGGTCAGGGGACCACCGACGACCACGCCGAGGCGTCGCCGGACTCGAAGCCGTCGGTGAAGAGCGGGGGCTGGACGAGGCCGTCCCAGCCGGCCAGGCGGGCCATCATCCACCAGAAGGCGCCGCCTTTCAGCTTGCACAGCAGCGGGTGGGCGTGGCCCCAGCTGCACTGGGTCCAGAAGTCCGGGCTGCCGCTGCCGAAGTTGCTGCAGTCGTCCGGGTGGTCGGCGCACCAGGCGTCGCACCAGTCGCAGTAGTCGGAGGTGTCGAGGTGGGGGGTGCCGTCCGGCGCGTACCGCTCGATGTCGTTGAAGTCGAAGAGGACCATCGAGTTGGCGGCGGTGAAGGCGCGGATGGCGTCGTTGTGGGGATCGACCCAGGGGCTCCAGGAGCAGACGTGGCCGGTCATCAGCACGAAGCGCATCGCGGGGTTGCTCTGGTCCCACCCGAGCATGGTCGAAAGGTAGAGGTCGCGGCCCGGGTCCTCCTCGCACAGCTGACCGCACCAGGCGAAGAGCGACACCGCGAACAAGCCGGTGCCGGCCACCGCCTCGGTGCGGGCGCGGCCGTCATCGGTCATCCAGTAGAGCTCGGGGGTGATGTAGGTCTCGTACGGCGGGTTTCCGTCGAACACGCACAGGGTGCCGGGCTCGCAGTCGAGGCTCGAGGGCGGCGTCGCGTAGCCCGAGGCGTCAAACACCGAGCGGCCGAAGCGGGCGGGGTCGAGGTCCTCCCAGATCGCGAGGCCGGTGACGATCTGCGAGCCGTGCGAGGTGTGGCCGTAGTGCACGGCCATGGCCCGGGCCTGCGCGAGCCAGTCGTCGGGGATCAGGGTCGGATCGGTGCAGGTGTGGTCGACGACGATCGGTCCCTGGGCGCGGACCGGAGCAGCCGCGGACACGACGACGGCTGCCGCGATGGCGATCGCGATGGCGTGGCGGAGCATGGCGCGGGCCCTCCACCACGATTGTCGGCTGTACTGACGTGATCGGGGATCCCCGCGGTCACACCGGCAGGGGAGGGAGTGTGAGCCGCGTCGCACCCGGCTCGGGAACCCCCGGTGCATGGCTGCGGCGGCGCCCGAGAGCTCACCAGCGGGCGTCCCGGCTCCCGGGTGGGGGAAACGCGGGTATCATGCCAGGCGTCTCTGGCTCATGACTCAGAAGGAGATACCCATGTTGAAGCGACGGTCGGTCGTGGTCGCGGTGTGCGCGGTGCTGGTCGCCGTTCCGGCCCTGGCTGCGGGCGTCACCGACGTGGCGCCCACCGCCGCGCCGAGCGGGCTCGAGTACCGCCTCATTGGCCCGGCGCTGGGCGGTCGGGTCGCGCGGGTGGCAGGGGTCGCTGGCGACCCCCTGACCTACTACGCCGCCACCGCGGCAGGAGGGGTCTGGAAGTCGATCAACGGCGGCACCGCCTGGAAACCCGTCTTCGATGGCCAGCCGGTGTCGTCCGTCGGCTCGGTCGCCGTGGCGCCGTCCGATCCGAACGTGGTCTGGGTGGGGTCGGGCGAGGCCAACATCCGAGGCAACGTCGGCGAAGGCAACGGCATCTACCGCTCCACCGATGCCGGCGCGTCGTGGTCGCGGGTGTGGACCGCGGAGGGGCAGATCGGCACCATCGCCGTTCATCCGCAGGACCCGGATGTCGCCTTCGCGGCGGTCCTCGGCAGTCCGTTCGGGCCGGGCCCCGAGCGCGGGGTGTACCGCACCGCGGACGGCGGCGCGACCTGGGAACGGGTGCTGTTCAAGGATGTCGACACCGGCGCCTCCGACGTCTGCTTCGACCCGGCAAACCCGCGCATCCTCTATGCCGGGCTGTGGCAGGCGCGCCGCCGGCCGTGGCAGATGACCTCGGGCGGTGCGGGGAGCGGGCTCTATGTCTCGCGCGACGGCGGCGACACCTGGCAGCATCTCCAGGGCAAGGGGCTGCCGGCCGCACCGTGGGGCAGGGTCGGGGTGCGGGTCGCGGCGAGTGACCCGTCGAGGGTGTATGCCGTCATCGAGGCCGAGGCCGGCGGTCTCTTCCGCTCCGACGACGGCGGCGAAAGCTGGACGATGGTCAACGCGTCGCGCGGGCTGCGCCAGCGCGCGTGGTACTACTCGACGCTGACCGTCGACCCGCGCGACGCCGACACGGTGTGGTTCCCTGAGGTTTCGATGCTCAAGACGATCGACGGCGGCCGCACGGTGCTCGCCGTCAAGGGCGGTGGCTGGGACTACCACGACGTCTGGATCGACCCTGCGGACCCCGGCCGCATGATCGTCGGCAGCGACGCCGGCGTCTCGCTCTCCCGGGACGGTGGTGCGACCTGGCTCCGGCCGCCGATGCCGATCTCCCAGTTCTATCGCGTGTCGGTGGACAGTCGCAGGCCGTACCGGGTGCTCGGCAGCGTGCAGGACCTCGGCACGGTCTCCGGGCCGAGCAACAGTCTCCACGGCGGCGGCATCCTGCTCTCGGACTGGCACTCCGTGGGTGGTGGCGAGGCCGGCCACGTGGTCGCCGATCCCGGCGATCCGGACATCGTGTGGGCCGGCGAGTACCAGGGTTTCATCTCCCGGTGGAACGGCCGCACCGGTCAGGCGCCGCACGTGGGGATCTACCCCGAGGACGGCGACGGCCACGGCGCGGGCGATCTCCGCCACCGCTTCCAGTGGACCGCCCCGATCCTGATCTCACCCCACGACCCCAAGGTGGTCTATCACGCCGCCGAGCGGCTGTTCCGTACCGAGGACGGCGGCCAGAGCTGGTCGGCGATCAGCCCGGACCTGACTCGCGACGATGCCGCCAAGCAGGCCTGGTCAGGGGGCCCGATTACCGGCGACAACACCGGCGCCGAGTACTACGACACCGTCTTCGCCGTCGCCGAGTCGTCGCTCGAGGCCGGCCTGATCTGGGCAGGGTCGGACGACGGTCTGGTGCACGTCACCCGCGACGGCGGCGCCTCGTGGAGCAAGGTCACCCCGCCAGGCTTCCCCGAGTGGGCGACGGTCCGCTGCATCGAGGCGTCGCGCTGGGACGCAAACACCGCCTACGTGGTCGTGGACGCGCACCGGCTCGATGACGAGACGCCCTACCTGTTCTCGACCAGCGATCTCGGACGGAGCTGGAAGCTCCTCACCGGCGGGCTCGACCCCGAGGTCTACCTGCACGTGGTGCGCGAGGACTCGCGGCTCCCCGGGGTGCTATACCTCGGAACCGAGCGCGGGGTCATGGTGTCGCACGACACCGGCAGGAGCTGGCGGCCGCTGCGGCTCAACCTGCCCACGGTCGCGGTGGTCGACCTGGTGGCGGCGGGCGACGACCTGGTGGTCGGCACCCTCGGCCGCTCGCTGTGGATCCTCGACGATCTGACGCCGGTGCGGGAGTGGTCGCCGGAGGTCGCGGCGGAGCCGGTCCACCTCTTCGAGCCGCGGCCGGCGGTGCGCTGGCGGTACGCGTCGGCACCCTACGGCAACCAGGACGGGGCCGGCGCCAACCCACCCCAGGGCGCGCTGATCACCTACTCGCTCGGCGCCAAGCCCGAGGGCGAGGTCAGCCTCGAGATCATCGACGCCAGCGGCCAGCTGGTGCGGCGCCTGAGCAGCGTTCTCAAGCCGCAGTACACCGCGCCGGACCATCCCGACTGGGACCCCAGCAGCGAGCCGAAGCCCGAGCTCAAGGTCGAGCACGGCCTCAACCGCGCGGCCTGGGACCTCAGGTACGAAGGCGCGAGGCGGGTTCCCGGCGCCCGCATCGACACCGGAGACCCCGGCCCCGGACCACTGGTGCCGCCCGGCGACTACACGGTGCGGCTGACCGTCGCCGGCCGCACGCTGACCCAGCCGCTGCGAGTCGAGCCTGATCCGCGCACCACTGCCGCGGCTGCCGATCTCGACGCCCAGCTCGCCTTCCTCCTCGAGGTCCGCGACCTGATGTCGCGGATCGCGGACATGGTCGTGACGATCCACGACGTTCGCGAGCAGCTGAAGGACCGCCAGCAGAGGCTGGGCGCCGATCCGCGGACCGCGCAGCTCGTCGCGTCCGGCGACCAGCTCATCGCCAGGCTCGACGCCATCGAGAGGGTCATCCATAACCCCGACGCCGAGATCGACTACGACATCCTGGCCGGCCGCGACGGCGGAACCAAGCTGTACTCCAAGCTCGCCTGGCTCCTCGGCAGCGCCGACGACCACGACGGACCGCCCACGCAGGGGATGCGCGAGGTCGGCGCAGAGCTGGCCGCCGCGCTGGGGAGCGAGCAGGTGAAGCTCGACGCGCTGCTGAAGGACGACCTGACCGCGCTCAACGCGCTGGCCAGGGGGAACGGAGTGCCGTTTGTGGTGGTACCACCGTCCGACAGTCGCTGATTGGGGGATCGTAACTTCGTTGCTCCACTCGCCGAAGACCGGACAGCCGCAGCACGCGACCACCCGAATCCACCGGGTGATCGACGTGGTGGCTCGCTGCGATCCGCCGTTCCGGGGCATTAGGTATGAAATGTGTTCGGTGGGTTCACCGGGTTGAGTTTCGAGGATGGGTTCGTTGCGTCGCAGAGCCGCCTGAAGGCCGTCGTGCCCAAACGCGAGTGAGGAGGAGATCGCTGTGAGAATCGAGACTTTCGAGATGGAACGGATGCAATCGACCTGGGAGAACATCGTTGAGTTTGATTTGAGCGAGAGTGGAGTGCTCCCGGTGACGCTGCGCGAGCTGTCGGGAATGGGGTTTGACCTGGACTGGGCCTTGGACACCCCGTTGACGTACAGCCAATCGAATGGAACGCCGGAGTTGAGGGAGGCTTTGGCTCGCATCTATCCTGGTTCGACTCCCGAGAACTTCGAGGTCACAAACGGGACATCGGAGGCCAACTACCTGGTCGCCCTCAGCCTGTTGCAGGGCAACGACGAGATGGCTCTGGAGGTGCCGAACTACATGCAGCTCTGGGGCGTGCCGCGAAGTCTGGGAGCCAAGGTGAACACCTTCCGATTGCAGCAGGATGAGCGTTGGGAGCCCAATTGGGAAGAGTTCGAGCGGGCCGTCAACGCCAGGACCCGCCTCGTCTACGTGTCCAATCCCAACAACCCAACGGGTTCGGTCCTGTCGACCGATGCCATGGAGCGCATCGTGCGGCGATGCGAGCAGGTGGGCGCTTATCTTCTTGCTGACGAGGTCTACCTTGGGGCAGAAATAGACGGCCCGCGGACGACGAGTTTCTGGGGCATGAGCGATCGGGTCATCGTCACCAGCGGTCTGTCGAAGGCCTACGGTATTCCGGGTGTTCGCATCGGTTGGATTGTCGGCCCGAAGGACCTGGTTTACGAATGCTGGACACAGCATGATTCCGTGACCATCTGCCCGAACAAGCTGTCCGACGCCGTGGCACGGGTCGCGGTTCAGGAACAGAACCGGGATCGACTCTATGAACGCTGTCGCGCTCTCTTGCAGCGGAATCGACAGATATTCAGCGAGTGGCTGACCGAATTGGGCGAAGGATTCTCCTACATTCCCCCAGCAGCAGGTGCCATCGCATTCTTGAGGTACTCCTCGCCAACAAGGAGTCTCGAGCTGGTCGAACGTATTCGGCGCAACCAGAGCACCCTCATCGTTCCCGGAATCCACCTGGGCCTCGAGGGATACGTACGCATCTGGCTGGGAGGGAAACGGGACTACCTCGAAGAGGGGCTGCGCCGAGTCGCCGAGGAGTTGACCTCGCTTCCCTAGGAGCGTGTAGGGCATAGGCCCCTCGGCGCACGCGGGTCATAGGCCTCCGGGTGTGCGTGAGGCGTCGCGGTCGCTGGCTGGCCTACGCCCCACGCGCGCCGAGAAGGATGCGCTGCGCGCATCCTGACGAAGCGAAGTAGCTTCACATGATGGGGGACTCGTCCAGTCAGCATCCCCATTTCACGGTAATCAACGAGTTTCGTTTGCGGATCATGAAGCGACGGTAGGGCGATCGTGGACGCTGCAGGGCTACAACTTCGCTCAGATCGCGGCTAGATAGGGCTGGCACTGGATCACCGCTTCGGCAACGATCACCCTGGTCGCACACCATCTCGATGAGACGCCGCGTGCTCAACGTGTCAACACGCCGGATTTCCTCTGCTACCCTCGGGCCCACGAGATCGATCAGGCTCGTCGCGAGTAGGGGAGTCCCCAGTGAAAACGCGCGAGACGATGAGCATCGGTCCAACCCGAATCGCTCACCGGAGTTCGGCGAATCGCCAACCGCAGCAGAAGGCCGGTGAGACGGGAGCGCTCATCCTGATCTCGGTGCTCTGTCTCGCGTTGGCCGGCTGTGGAGGCGGCGACGCCAGGCCGGGCCTGCCCCGGGACGCCGGGGCCCAGGTCGACGCGGTCTTCGCGCCTTTCACGTCCGGCGAATCGCCTGGTGCGGCTGTCATGGTGATCCGGGACGGGGAGGTCGCGTACGAGGCCGGCTACGGCTACGCCGACCTCGAGCATCGCGTCCCGATCACGCCGCAGACCAACTTCGAGCTGGCGTCTGTGTCGAAGCAGTTCACCGCCATGGCGGTGATGATCCTCGCCGAGCGCGGGCGGCTGTCGTATGACGATTCGATGGTGGAGTACCTGCCAGAGCTCGCGCGATTCGGAGATCGCATCACCATCCGCCACCTGCTGACCCACACCTCCGGGCTGCCCGACTACTACGACGCCCTCGAGCAGCAGGCCGGGGAAACCATGCCCGACACCGAGCAGGCGATGCGCTTCCTGGCCGAGTGGGGGGAGCCGCTGTTCCCGCCGGGGGAGCGCTACGAGTACTCGAACCCCGGCTACGAGATGCTGGCGCTGGTGGTGGAGCGGGTCTCGGGGCAGGGCTTCGGCGAGTTCCTCCACGACAGCATCTTCGCGCCCCTGGCGATGAGCGGCACGGTCGTGCGCGACAGCTCGGAGCCTCAGATCGCGCACCGCGCCCGCGGCTACACGCGGCAGGACGGACGCTTCGAGCTGCTGGACCATCACCCGCTCAACCACATCGTCGGCTCCGGCAGCGTCTACTCATCGGTGGAGGACCTGGCGCGCTGGGATCGCGCGCTCGAGTCCGGGAGTCTGGTGCGCCGCTCGACCCTCGAGGTGGCGTGGTCCCCGGTCCAACTCACCTCGGGCGAGCACTACCCCTACGGATTCGGCTGGCGGCTCGGTCGCTACGGCGGACTCGGCCATCGCGTCTACCACGCCGGCGGCTGGGTCGGCTTCAGCACCTTCATCGTCCGCTATCCGGAGCGCCGGTTCACCGTCATCGTGCTGTCGAATCTGGACGAGTTCGACGGTGAAGAGTTCGCCGGCCGGATCGCCGACATCTTCTATCCGTCGAGCTTGATCACGGACGCCACCGTGGTGGACGGGACCGGGGAACCCCGATTCACGGCCGATGTCCGCATCGAGGGCGCCCGGATCGCCGCGGTCGGCGACCTCGAGCCGACAGCCGGCGAGCCGGTGGTTGACGCGGCGGGTCTGGCACTCGCGCCGGGCTTCATCGACAGCCACAGCCACGACGACGACGCCATCTTCGATCTTGGTGACGCCGTGGCGGCCGTCAGCCAGGGCATCACCACCACGGTAGTGGGCCAGGACGGGGATTCGAGGCTGCCGCTGCGCGACTTCTTCGCGCGGCTCGAGGCCGGGCCACCGGCCATCAACGTCGCCTCGTACGCCGGCCACGGCACCCTCCGGACGCGAGTGATGGGCGAGGACTTCACGCGCGCCGCCACCGCCACCGAGATCGAGAGCATGGAGGGTCTGCTGGGCGAGGAGATGGATGCCGGCGCTCTCGGGCTCAGCACCGGTCTCGAGTACAAACCCGGGATCTACTCGACCACCGCCGAGGTAGTGGCGCTGGCGCGGGTGGCGGCGGCGCACGGAGGCCGCTACATCAGCCACATCCGCAGCGAGGACCGGCGCTTCTGGGAGGCGATCGATGAGATCCTGGCGATCGGCCGCGAGGCCGCCCTGCCGGTCCAGGTCTCGCACGTCAAGCTCGCCATGCGAAGCGTGCACGGGCAGACCGACCGTCTGCTCGCCGCACTCGACGCGGCGCGGTCGTCGGGCATCGACGTGACGGTGGACCTCTATCCCTACACCTACTGGCAGTCGACCCCGACGGTCCTGTTCCCGGACCGTGACTTCGACGACCGGCGGGCGGCGCTGTTCGCCGTCGACGAGATCACCGCACCGGACCAGATGCTGTTCACGGTCTTCGCACCGGACCCGGAGCTGGCCGGCAAGACCCTCGCCGAGATCGCGGCCCTGCGCGGCACCGATCCGGCCGCGACGCTGATGGACCTGAGTCGAGAGGCAGAGACCCTGTGGCTCAAGATGGGCCCCGAGGTCGACGAAACGCGCGTTGCAGACGTGATCGCCACCAGTATGGCGGAGGGCGACATCGAGCGCCTGATGACGTGGCCGTTCCTCAACTTCTGCACCGACGGCGAGCTCGACGGGGCCCATCCCCGCGGCTACGGGTCGTTCACGCGGGTGCTCGGCCGCTACGTCCGCGAACGCCGGGTCCTCACCCTGGAGGACGCGATCTACAAGATGACCGGACGAGCTGCAGCGAACCTGGGGCTCCGGGACCGCGGCCGGATCGCCGCCGGCGGGTTCGCCGACCTCGTGCTGTTCGACCCCGCCACCGTGCTCGACCGGGCGACGCCCGAGCAGCCGCATTCCACGTCGATCGGGCTCGAAATGGTGTGGGTCAACGGTCGTCTGGTTTACCAGGACGGACGCGCGAGCGGCCGGAAACCCGGTATGGTGCTGCGGCGCCAGCCGGTTTCGTGAGGAGAGAGTCATGCCGGCGATCTTCAACCGCGAGCAGATCGAAGAGGCCCTGCGGCGGGTTGACGTGACCGCAGCGATCGAGCAGGGCTTCATCGCCTACTCCGAGGGCAAGGTCGTGGTGCCGCCGGTCGGGGAGCTGGTCTTCGAGGACCCGCCCGGCGACGTCCACATCAAGTACGGCTACATCAAGCACGACGACTACTTCGTCATCAAGGTTGCGTCGGGCTTCTATGACAACGTCAAGCTCGGCCTGCCCCCGGCCGACGGCTTGATGCTGGTGTTCAGCCAGAAGACCGCTCAGCTGGAGTGCATCCTCCTCGACGAGTGCCATCTCACCAATGTGCGAACGGCGGCGGCCGGCGCGGTGGTCGCCAGGTACCTTGCTCCGAAAACGGTAGAACGGATCGGGGTCTTCGGCGCCGGGGTGCAGGGCAAGATGCAGGTCGAGGCGCTGCTGCCGATCGTCGACTGCCGGGAGGTCATTGTCTGGGGGACCGGCGAGGAGGAGCTCGCGGCCTATCGCGAGGCCATGAGCGGATGCGGACTTTCAATCCGGACCACCCTGGACGGTGACGAGATTGCCGCCACCTGCAACCTCATCGTCACCGCCACCCCGAGCCGCAGCCCGCTGCTGCGTGCCGAGCAGATCAGGAAGGGCACGCACATCACGGCGATGGGCTCCGATACCAGGGAGAAGAACGAACTCGAGCCCAGGATCCTGCAGATGGCGGATCTGGTCGTTGCTGACAGCATCGAGCAGTGTCGACTGCGGGGCGAAATCCATCACGCGCTGAGGGCGGGCGTGTTGCAGGAAGGCGATGTCCTCGAGCTCGGCAAGGTCATCGCCGACCCGGCGCTCCGGCGGACCACCGACTCCCAGATCACCGTCGCCGACCTCACGGGTGTCGCTGTCCAGGATATCCAGATCTCGAAGGCGGTGTACCAGATTCTGAGATCGGGCCCGCCTTCAGGGTGAACGTTGCTCCCGGTCATCTCGACGATCATGACGGCATCGTTCGCCAGCCCGACGATCGCCGACTGACGGCGGCGTTTCAGGTCGGGGCCGCGAGCCTGGATCGTGATGAAGGGCGACGCCGGTGATCGTCAGCGAAAGGTGACCTGCTCGGTCAGCGCGAAGCCGCGCCGCCGCAGCTCGGCGACGAAGGGCTCCACCGGGACCGCGATCTCGACCGGTTTCACGCCGCGCGGGGTGACGCCCCTCGCGTTCATGATGGCCACGATGGCGCCATCCCAGCCGGTGGTCCGCTCCATGGCGGAAAAGCCAGTCTCCTCGTCGTAGGAGTCGAAGAGCTCCACCGTAGCCTCGGCGGGTCGGCCGTCCTTCTCGCCGACCGCCCTGATGCGGATGATCACGAAGTCGCGGTCGCCCGGGCCAGCGGTGATCTTCGGCCCGACGCAGGCGTGCAGCACATCGCGCGGCACGACCGGCATGCCGCTGATCATGACCGGCTCGAGGTCCATGAGGCCCATGTCCATCACCGTCTTCCACTGCTCGAAGTGGCCCTTCCAGCGCAGGGTTTTATTCTGGAAGGTCTGGACCTTGCCCTCGAAGGTCCAGGGCGCGGTCGAGGTGCCGCCGCCGGCGACGAAGGCCTCCATGGTGCCGATGGGCTCGGGGAACTCCACCTCCTCGTAATCCTCGCGCAGGAAGGTGGGGACACGAGTGACCTTGCCGTTCCTCAGGAAGATGGCCTCGCCGTAGTACTCATTGGTGAGGCCGGCGATGTTGAAGGTGGAGATGTAGTTGAACGGCGGGCGCGGGCGCTGGTCGTTGCCGCCGTCCCACATGAAGACGTGGTCGGTCCGGTCGAGCAGCGACATGGCGTACACCATCAGCGAGGTGCCCATGCCGGGGACCTGGCCGCAATCGGGAACGACGGCGATGCCGGCCTCCTCGGCGGCGCGGTCCAGCTTCAGCTGCTCGAGCACGAGGTCGGTCTTGCCGCCGAGGTCGCACATTGACGCGCGCGAGCGGATGGCGACCCTCGTGATCGCAGGGTTGAGCCAGTAGGGGACGGCCGACAGGAACGAGTCGACGCCGGCGAGAAAGGGCTCCAGAGCACCCTCATCTGCCGCGTCCAGCACCACCCCGCTCGCGAACCTGGAGCCGATGAGGTCATTGACCCTTTGGGCGGAAGACTCGGCTGCCGCTCGATCGATGTCCGCGATCAGGACGGCCTTCGCGTCTCCGTACTTCGCCATGTCGTAGGCCGCCGCGGTCCCTTGCCGGCCGCCACCGAGCACGGCGTAGGTGTACTTCATGGCTCGCCTCTCAAGGGAAGTCTCGGAGGAGAATAGCATCGGGGGGACGAAAGGGCTGTGGGCCACCCTCGCCCCTCCATGCCTTGCCGTGCCCGCGCCTCTTCAGACGCCGGCGAGTGCCTCGGTGAGGCTAGCCTCCAGGATGGTGAGCGCCTCGTCGACGTCCCTCATCGTGACCATCAGCGGCGGCATGAGGCGCAGCGTGCTGGCGCCGCACGACAGCAGAATCAGCCCGTTGTGGTACGCGCGGTGGAGGATTGCACCGCACAACTCCCGGGCCGGGGCTCTCGAGATCGGGTCGGCGACCAGCTCGATGCCGATCATCAGCCCCTTGCCGCGAACCTCACCGATCAGCTCGTGGCGGGCTGCGAGCTCCCGAAGTCGGTCGAGCAGGTAGGCGCCCACCGTCGCGGCGTTGGCGGCGTACTCCCGCTCGACCAGGTCGAGGGTGGCGAGGGCCGCGGCGCAGCACAGCGGGTTGCCGCCGTAGGTGTTACCGTGGGCCCCGCGCGGCCAGGTCTGGATGATGCTCTTCTTGGCGACGGCCACGCCGATCGGCATCCCCGAGCCGAGCCCCTTGGCGAGGGTCATGATGTCCGGCGCCACGCCCCAGTGCTCGCTCGCGAACATCCTGCCGGTGCGCCCGATGCCGGACTGCACCTCGTCGAGCACGAGGAGGATCCCGTGCCGGTCGCAGAGCGCGCGCAGGCCGGGCAGGAAGCTGTCGGGGGGCACGACGTAGCCGCCTTCGCCGAGGATCGGCTCGACCACGATGGCGGCGACCTCGTTCGGTGGCAGGTTGGCCTCGAACAGCACGTTCTCGATGTAGTCGAGCACCGCGAGCCCCTGGTCCGGGCCGGCGAACACCGGCCGGTAGCTGTTCGGGTAGGGGACGTGGGTCACCCCAGGCATCGTCGGGAAGAAGTCGCTCTGCTGGGTGTACTTGCTGGAGGTGAGCGCGAGCGCGCCCATGGTCCGGCCATGGAAGCCGCCCAGGAAGCCGATGAAGCGTGGACGCCCGGTGAAGTGGCGGGCCAGCTTGAGCGCGGCCTCCACGCTCTCGGTGCCCGATTGGGCGAAGAAGCTCATCACCGGCTCCTGCATGGGGGCGAGCTCGGCGATCCGCTCGCCGAGGCGGACCTGGCCCTCGTGCCAGAAGTCGGAGCTGATGTGCAGGAAGCGGTCGGCCGCGTCCTTGACCGCCTGGACCACCAGCGGGTGGGCGTGGCCCGTGGCGCACACGGCGATGCCCGCCGCGAAGTCGAGGAAGCGGTTGCCGTCCACGTCCCAGACCTCGACGCCGCGGCCGTGCGACATCACGAAGGGGTAATCGCGCGGGTAGGACGGCGAGACCACCGCCGCGTCCCGCTCGAGAATCGCGCGCGCTCTCGGCCCCGGGAGCTCGGTCGTGATGTGCTGGCTCTTCATGCGATCCCTCCCGGCCCGGGACGCTGCTCGGGGCCTGACGGGTCCGGGCGCCGCGCGGGCGGCGCCAGCTCGCTCAGCTCACTCGACCACCGTCTGCGACTGCTCGCGCAGGTAGAGGGGCAGGTAGTAGTGGGAGCCGATGGCCTTGCCCGTCGAGCCCGATCCCTTCCAGCCTCCGAACGCCTGGTAGCCCGGCCAGGCGCCGGTGGTCGCCCCCTGGGGGCGGTTGACGTAGGTGACGCCCGCCTCGATGGCGTCGAGGAAGTACCGCACCTCCTCGTCGTCTCCGTAGCAGCCCGCGGTCAGGCCCAGAGAGCTGGCGTTGGCGAGGGCGACACCCTCGCGCACGTCCGCGACCCGGCAGACCATGAGGATGGGCGCGAACATCTCCTCCTGGAACAGCGGGTGGTCCGCCGGCGCCTCGGCCACGGTGCACGCCACGAAATGCCCGTGGGCGTGGTCCCCTTCAACCAGGCGCGTGCCGCCGACCAGGATCCGGCCGCCCTTGCCCTGGAGCTCGGCGCAGTATCGGGCGAAGCTCTCGGCCGCGCTCTCGTTGATCACGGGCCCCATCCAGATCTCGCGCCGGGTCGGGTCGCCGACCGTCACGGCCCGGGTCGCTGCCACGACACTCTCCAGGAGAACATCCGCCACGGACTCTTGGACGTAGACCCGCGAGAGGGCCGAGCACTTCTGGCCGGTGAGGCCGAAGGCCGAGCGCACGATGCCGGTCACCGCGCGCTCGAGGTCGGCGTGGGCGGTCACGATGCAGGCGTTCTTGCCGCCCATCTCGGTGATGCAGGGACGCGGCCAGGCGCCGCCGGCCATGGTCCGATACAGGCGCATGCCCACCTCGTAGGAGCCGGTGAAGGTCACCCCGGCGAGGTCGGGATGGTGGATCAGCGCCTCGCCGACGACGCTGCCGGGGCCCGTGACGTAGTTGAAAACGCCGTCCGGGAAGCCGGCATCGCGGATGCAGTCGGCGAGCAGGCGGCCGGCCCAGGGAGTGTCGGTCGCGCCCTTGAGGATGACGGTGTTGCCGGTGATCAGGGCTGCGGCGGTGGGCCCGCCGCCGAGGGCGAGCGGGAAGTTGAAGGGCACGATCACGCCCCACACCCCGTAGGGCTTCAGAACCGAGCGGTTGTGCGAGCGGTGGTGCGGCAGCGGGTCGTCGGGGAGGGCCAGGTCGTAGCCCTGGTTGCGCTCGAGCTCCGCGGCGTAGCAGGTGAAGAAGTCGGCGGTCTCCTGGGTTTCGCCGAGGGACTCCATGCGGTTCTTGCCCACCTCGAGCGCGAGCGCCGCGCCGATGTGGTAGACCCGCTCCTCGATCAGCCCCGCCACCCTCCGGACGAGTTGCAGCCGCTGCTCGGGCGGGGTCATGTGCCAGGCCGGGAACGCCCGCTTGGCGGCCGCCACCGCCCGCTCGACATCGGTGGCGCCCCCGACCGGGAAGTGCCCGAGGACCAGACGCCGGTCCACCGGGCTCCGCTTCGCGGAGGTCCGCTCGCCCGCGACGTCGGCGCCGTCGATGTGCATCGCGTGGGTGGCCCCCAGCCCGGACCGCACCTCGGCGAGGGCCGCCTCGAAGCGCGCGTGCATCTCCTCTGGTGGGTCGAACATGGTGGAGTAGGTGAGCTTGAAGGTCATGACCACTCCAGCTGCTTGAGCAGCCGCTCCATCAACGCGAGCGCGTCCATCAGGTCCTCCTCCTCGATCACCAGCGGCGGCGCGAGGATGATGAGGTTGCCGCGGGTGGCGAACGAAACGCCTTCCTGTCGTGACCGGTCGACGAAGGCCGCGAGCGAGGGGTGTCGCGAGGGCCAGGGCGAAATCGGTTCCCTGGTGGCGCGGTCCCGGACCAGCTCGACGACCGCGAACAGACCGTGCCCGCCGCGCACGTCGCCGATGACATCGACGCGGTCCCGCATGGACCACAGCTCGGCATGGAGGCGCGCTCCCAGGCTGCGCGACCGTTCGATCAGCTTCTCGTCCTCGTAGGCCTGAAGGGCAGCGAGCCCGGCGGCGCAGGCCAGGGGATGGCCGCAGTAGGTGAGGCCCGTGGACAGCATCTCGGTTTCGAGGCTGGCGGCGACCTCTCGCGACAGGACCACGGCGCCGAGGGGCAGGTGCGAGCCGGTCAGGCCCTTGGCCAGGGTCATCAGGTCGGGTCTGCCGGCCTCGCCGTAGCGCTGCCAGGCGAACCAATCGCCGCAGCGCCCGAACCCGCTCATCACCTCGTCGGCGATGAGCCACACGCCGCGATCGCGGGTCTCCCGCCGCAGCAGGGGCCAGTAGTTGTCCGGCGCGACGATGCCGTTGGTGCCCGCGTCGGGCTCCATCAGGACGGCGGCCACTTGAACGGAGCCGTAGTCGTCGATGATGCGTCCGATGTGGCGGGCGCTCCGCTCGCCGCACTCCTCGTCGGAAGCCGAGCCGTAGGGACAGCGGTAGGCGTAGGGCGGCGGCACGTGCACGACCTGCAGGTCCTGCGGGTCGATGTAGTACTGGGTGCGGGAGTCTCCCGAGAGGGCCATGGCCCCGAAGGTGGCGCCGTGGTAGGAGCGGTCGCGGGTGATGATCCAACCCCGCGGCTTGGCGCCGGCCTGGCGGGCGAACTTCACGGCGTGCTCGTTGGCGTCGGCGCCGCCCAGGCTGAAGAAGACCCTCCCTCCCTCGAACCCCGACTTCTCCAGCAGGCGCTCCGCGAGGCGCGCCCGTGGCTCGGCGCCCCAGGCCGCGGTCACGAAGCACAGCCGCTCGGCCTGCTTCCGGATGGCGCGGATGAGGGCCGGGTGCTGGTGGCCGAGATTCATGCACTCGGCCAGGCTGCTCATGTCCAGGTAGCGGTGACCGTCCGCGTCCCAGAACCACGCCCCCTTGCCGCCGACGATGGTGGGCGCGTCCCACTCGGCTTGAACGCACCAGCTGTGGAGCACGCTGCGCCGTTCCGGGATCATCTCGTCGATCCTACTCCGTTCGTCGATCAGCCGTCGCCGACCCGCTCGATGATCGTGGCGATGCCCTGGCCGACACCGATGCACATGGTGCACAACGCGAAGCGTCCGCCGCTGCGCAGCAGCTGGTAGAGCGCCGTGGTCACGAGGCGCGCGCCGCTCATCCCGAGCGGATGCCCGACGGCGATGGCGCCGCCGTTGGGGTTGATGCGCGGGTCGTCGTCGGCAAGGCCGAGCTCGCGGATGACCGCGAGCGACTGCGAGGCAAACGCCTCGTTGAGCTCGATGACGTCCATCGCTTCAATGGTCATCCCGGCTCGAGCGAGGACCTTTCTGGCCGCCGGCGCGGCCGCAATACCCATGATCCGGGGGGCGACACCGGCGGTCGCCATCGCCACGACGCGAGCCCGCGGCCGCAGCCCGTGCCGTGCGGCGGCAGCTCGGGACGCCACCAGGAGCGCGCAGGCGCCGTCGTTGACTCCCGAGGCGTTGCCGGCGGTGACCGTGCCGCCATCCCTGACCAGCGGCCGCAGCTTCGCCAGCTCCTCGACCGTGGTGCCCGGCCGCGGGTGCTCGTCGGCGTCGACCACCAGGGGCTCCTGCTTGCGACGAGGCAGGGTGACCGGGACGATCTCCTCGGCGAGGATCCCCGTCGCCCTCGCCGCCTCGGCCTTGGCCTGGCTCCAGGCGGCGAAGCGGTCCTGGTCCTCGCGGGAGATTGCGAACTCCGCGGCCACGTTCTCGGCCGTCTCCATCATCGAGTCGACGCCGTACTGCCGCTCGAGCAGGGGGTTGACGAAGCGCCAGCCGATGGTCGTGTCGAAGATGTGCGCCTCGCGGCTGAACGCAGTGGCCGCCTTGCCGATGACGAAGGGCGCCCGCGACATCGACTCGACGCCGCCGGCGATGATCAGATCCTGCTCGCCCGAGGCGATGGCGCGCGCCGCGATGCCCACGGCATCCATGCCGGACCCGCACAGCCGGTTCACGGTCGTGCCGGTGACCTCGACCGGCAGGCCGGCGAGCAGGAGCGCCATCCGCGCGACGTTGCGGTTGTCCTCGCCGGCCTGGTTGGCGCAGCCGTAGACCACATCGTCGATCGCCGACACGTCCAGCGTCGGATTCCGTTGCAGGAGGGCGCGGATCGGGATCGCCGCCAGGTCGTCGGTTCGGACCATTGCGAGGCCGCCGCCGTAGCGGCCAACCGGCGTTCGGATGGCATCGCAGAGGAAGGCTTCGGGCATGTCGTCTCCTGTCACTCGCGGGCCGTTCCGGTCGCGATCACCGGCCGTCCCTCGCGGCGGTGGCTATCAGCTCGGCGATGTTCGACTCCTCCGAAGGCACCAGGGAGCGCAGGATGTCGAGCTCTCTCTCGGAGGGCTCCTCCGTTCGAGCGAGTGTCTCGGCGACCCTGAGCGGCCAGCTCGTGGCCTCGATCGCGGTCGCGGCCGACACGCCGGGATGGAGGTGGGTCAGCACGAGCTCGCCGCTGCCGGCGTCGGGCGCGAGGATCCCGAGATCGGTGATCACGGCCTGCGGGCCCTGGCCGGGCAGCCCGAGCTCCTGCCGCGACCGTCCCCCGCACACCGTGCCGACGGTGGTAACGAAGTCGAGCTTCTCGACGAAGGCCCGCGGGTTCTGGCGAAGCAGGACCAGGGTGCGGTGGCAGAAGCCCGCGATCTCGGGCGCCCCGCCGGCCCCGGGCAGCCTCACCTTGGGCCGGCGATAGTCGCCGATGACCGTCGAGTTGAGGTTTCCGAAGCGGTCGATCTGGGCGGCGCCGAGGAAGCCGGTCCGGATCCATCCGCCCTGCAGCCAGTAGTTGAACATCTCCGGGACTGCGACCACCGCCCGGGCGGTCCGACTGAGCTCCGGATCGCCGATCGACAGCGGCAGCAGCGTGGGCCGGGTGTCGAGCGTCCCGCTCTCGTAGATCATCGCCAGGTCCGGCGCGTGCGTCCGCCGCGCCAGGTTCGCGGCCTTGCTCGGCAGGCCGATGCCGATGAACACGACGTCGTCGGGTTCGAGCAGGCGCGCCGCGGCAATGACCATCATCTCTTCCGGCTCGTAGGCTCGGTCAGACATAGCCGTCGTCCTTCAGCCTGGCGAGGAAGTGCGTGAAGTCATCGCTCTCGACCACGTAGTGCTGCATCCACTCGCAGAACCGGTCGTACTCCCTGCTGATCTCTCCCCACTTCTGATAGAAGGCGTTGCTCCGATCGTAGTAACCCTCCGTGTACGAGGGGAAAGCGCCCAGCGGGGCCGCGCACACCGCGTCGATCGCCCAGTGCGGGATCACCGTGCCGCCGCCGCGTTGGTCAACGTCGTCGACGATCTCCTCGACGGTCACGATGCTGTGCGCTGCGGCGAGGACCGCCTCCTTCTGCACCCCCAGAATGCCGGTCAGCCAGACGTTTCCCCTCCGGTCAGCGCGCTGCGCGTGGACGATCGCAACGTCCGGCCGGTGGGCCGGGATCACCGTGAGCTCCTCGCCGGTGAAGGGGCAGGCGATGAAGCGGATGTTCGGATTGACCTCGGGGTACTGGGTCCCGCGATAACCCTTGAAAACCGCGCACGGCATCCCGGCCGCGCCGGCGGCGTACGCATTCGCCATTGCGGCGTGGGAGTGCTCCTCGAACTCGATGGCGTGCGGCACGGAGTTCTCGGAGGCGTCGCGGAGGCGGAACAGGGACCCGACCCCCGGGTTCCCGCCCCACGAGAAGACCAGCTTGTCGGCGCACCCCATGCCGATCATCTGATCGTAGATGATGTCGGGGGTCATGCGGATCAGGGTGAGATGGCGGATCCCCTGGCGGATGATCTCGGCCCCGGCCGCGTGCGGGATGAGGTGGGTGAACCCCTCGGCTGCCACCGAGCAGCCCGGTCGGACGTACCGGGTGACGGCCTCGGCGAGGGTGAGGAACTCTGTCATGCTGGCTTCCTCGGGATCGCAGGGTCTTCCACGAACTCCTCGCACCGTGTGAGGGTCGATTTCCGAGCCTATTCTCGCCGGACGGCGTGCGGAAAGCTACAATCGGCAGGCGTGAATGTCGGCAGCAATGAAATCCGGAGTGACGGCGTCTGACGATGACGCTCTGAGCAAGGAGTGACCATGGAGCACCACCTTCTGAGGTTGTGGGTCGGCGCCTGCGCCCTGGTGATCTCACTGGCGGCCGGACTCGCTCTCGGCCAAGACCAGAGCGCGGTGAAACCGGCGGCGACGCCTCGGAACCTGGCCGTTGACGACCACCTCCGAATCCGCACCGTCGACGAGCCGCAGATCAGCCCGGACGGGCGCTGGGTGGCCTACAGCGTCACCACCTCCGACCTCGAGGAGGATGCGGCGATGGACCGCATCTGGATGGTCCCGGCGGCCGGCGGGGAGCCGGTGCCGATGACGGGCGCGAAGCGGTCGGCCTCGCACCCGCGGTGGAGCCCGGACGGCCGCTACCTGTCGTTCCTGGCCGCGCCCGAGGACGGTGAGGACCAGGTGTGGACGCTCTATCGCGAGGGCGGCGAGGCGGCGCAGCTGACCGACACCGCGCAGGGGGTGCGCGACTACGAGTGGTCGCCGGACGGCCAGCGCATGGTGCTGGTGCTGCAGGACCCCACCCCCGAGGAGCTGGCAGTCAAGCGCGGCGAGAAGAAGCCGAAGAACCCGCCGCCGTGGGTGATCAACCGCCGCCAGTTCAAGCTCGACTACGTCGGCTACCTCGACCGGCACCGCACCCACCTCTACGTGCTCGACGTCGCGACCAGGGCCATGACCCAGATCACCTCGGGGGACTACGACGACAGCGAGCCCGCCTGGTCGCCCGACGGTCGCCGCATCGCCTTCACGAGCAACCGTTCCTCCGACCCCGACAGCAACTACAACACCGACATCTGGGTGGTCTCGGCCGACCCGGCTGCAGCAGAGCAGCCGCTCACCCAGGTCACCAGCAACCCCGGCGCCGACGCAGCGCCAGCGTTCTCGCCGGATGGACGCCTGATCGCCCACCAGACCGTCACCGAGCCTGACGCCATCGTCTATGCCTTCAATCACCTGGGGGTGACGCCGGCTGCCGGCGGCACGACGACCGTCCTGACCCGCGCCCTCGACCGCAACACCTTCTACCCTGAGTTCTCGGCGGACGGGAGCGCGGTCCTGGCGGCGGTGGAGGACAGCGGCGAGCAGTACCTGGCCCGGGTGCCGGTCGACGGCAGCCCGCTCGAGCGCGCGATCGGCGGACCCCGCTCGGTGGGGGAGTTCGACGTCGGCCGGTCGGGGCAGATCGCGGCCGTCGTCTCCGAGCCGCACCTCCCTCCGGAGGTCTTCCTGCTCGACCAGGGCGAGCTCGCGCGCCTCACCCACACCAACGACCAGGTGCTCTCCGAGATCCGGCTCGGCGAGGTCGAGAACGTGCGTTTCGCGAGCAAGGACGGCACCGAGATCGAGGGCTTCATCGTCAAGCCGCCCGGGCTTCGTCGCGGGCGTCCGCTACCCGGCCGTCCTGCGCATCCACGGCGGGCCGATGATGCAGTACGACTTCGGCTTCCACTTCGAGGCCCAGCTCTTCGCCGGCGCCGGCTACGTCGTGATCATGGCCAACCCGCGCGGCTCGGCCGGCTACGGGCAGGGCTTCTGCACCGCGATCTGGCAGCACTGGGGAGAGCGGGACTTCGAGGACGTGATGGCGGCGGTCGACGACGCCATCGCCCGCGGCTACGCCGACCCGGCGCGGCTCGCGGTCGGTGGCTGGTCGTACGGCGGGATGCTCACCGACCACGTCATCACCAAGACCGACCGCTTCAAGGCGGCCTACACCGGCGCGAGCACCGCGCTCTACATCGTCAACTACGGCCACGACGAGTACCAGCTGTGGTGGGAGTACGAGCTCGGGCTGCCCTGGGAGAACCCCGAGCTCTACCAGAAGCTGTCGCCCTACTTCCAGGTCGACAAGGTGGTCACGCCGACCCTGATCGTCGGCGGCGAGCAGGACTGGAACGTGCCGATCGTCAACTCCGAGCAGCTCTACCAGGCGCTCAAGCGGCTCGGGGTACCGACCGAGCTGGTGGTCTACCCGGGCGAGTTCCACGAGTTCGAAACGCCGTCCTACAACAGGGACCTGTACCGGCGCTTCCTCGCCTGGTTCGACACCTACCTCGGCCCAACCAGATCAGCGGGACCCAGCGGATCATGAGGGCGCCCTGGCTGTCGCTCGCGTGCCTCCTGCTGCTCGCCGGCCTCGGGATGGCGGCCGGCGGTCAGCCCGAACCGGGCAGCGCTCCGATCCCCGGCTTCACGGCCGCCGCCAGCGCCCGCGAGCGCGGGCTCGAGGAGCGGATGGTCCGCCTCCTCGACCCGGCGAGCACCGCGCGGCACTTCCGGGTCCTGACCGAGGCGCCGCATCCGTCCGGATCCGAGCGGAACCGGGAGCTCGCGGACTACGTCCGAGACCGATTCGTCGAGTACGGCCTCGAAGAGGTCGCGATCCACCGCTATGACGTGCTGCTGCCGCTGCCCCGCAAGGTCGCGGTGTCGATGGTCGAGCCGCAGGCGCGCGGCTTCGCCCTGAAGGAGGACGGCTACCCGGAGGACAAGGACTCGTATGCCGCCGACGTGGGACCCACGTACCTCGGCATGTCGGCGTCCGGCGACGTCACCGCCGAGGTGATCTACGCCCACAGCGGCGACCCCGGGGACTACGACTGGCTCGCAGGCGCAGGGGATCGATCCGCGCGGCAAGATCGCCATCGTCCGTTACTCAGAGCCGTACAGCTACCGGGGCTTCAAGGCCTGGGAGGCCGAGCGGCGCGGGGTGGCGGCCCTGATCATCTACTCCGACCCGATGGACGACGGCTACCGCCAAGGGCGACGTCTTCCCGCGCGGCCCCTGGGGCCCGGAGAGCCACATCCAGCGCGGGGCGATCAGCTACGACTTCATCGTCCCGGGAGACCCGCTGACCCCGGGCTGGCCGTCGATCGAGGGGGCGAAGAGGATCGCCGAGTCAGAGGCACGCTCGGTCCCGCGCATCCCCGCCGTGCCGATGTCGTGGCGTGACGCGCAACCGATCCTCGAACGCCTCGGCGGACCGGTGGCGCCGCCTGCCTGGCATGGCGCGCTGCCCATCACCTATCACGTCGGACCTGGCCCGGCGAAGCTGCACGTCGAGATCGACATGGACGGCGGGACGCGGCCGATCTGGGTGGTCGAGGGCCGGATTCGAGGCTCGGTGGCGCCGGACGAGATGGTCATCCTGGGCAACCACCGCGACGCGTGGGTGTACGGCGCCGTCGACCCCTCGAGCGGCACAGCGACCCTGCTCGAAGCGGCGCGGGTGCTCGGCCAGCTCGCGCGCGCTGGCGACCGGCCGCGGCGGACCCTGGTCTTTGCGAGCTGGGACGCGGAGGAGTGGCACCTCACGGGCTCCACGGAGTGGGGCGAGCAGTTCGCTGGCGAGCTCGGCAAGGGGGCTGTGGCGTACCTCAACGTGGACAGCTCCACCAGCGGTCCGGACTTCGAGGTCAGCGCGGTGGCGAGCCTCAACCCGACGATCCTGGAGGTCGCCCGCGACGTGATGGATCCCGGAAGCGGCCGCAGCATCCTGGAGGCGTGGAGGCAGCGCACAGCGTCATCTACTGGGGAGGGGGAAGCGCCAGCCCCATTGATCGACAACGACCTCGGCAGCGGCTCTGACTACACGGTCTTCCTCAACTTCCTGGGCGTGCCGGTGGCCGACCTCAACTTCGATGGGCCGTACGGCGTCTACCACTCCCGGTACGACGACCTGTACTGGATGGAGCACTTCGGCGATCCCGGCTACCGGTACATGACGGCGATGGTCGAGGTCTGGGGACGGATGGCGCTGCGGCTCGCGAACGCGGAGGTGCACGCCTACGACTTCGCGGCTTCCGCGACCACCGTGCGCGGGTTTCTCGCAGATCTCGGCAAGGCGCCGCGAGCCGCCCAGGAGCTCGATTTCGCGGCGGCAGCGGCCGCAGTCGACGCCTGGCAGCGCGAGGGGGAGACCCTCCAGCGGAAGATCGACGGCGCGCTGGCCTCGCGGGAGGACCTCCCGGCGGGCGCTCTTGCCGAGCTGAACATTGCCCTGCTCAGGATCGAGCGTGAGCTCCTGGTGGCGGAGGGGATCCCTGGCCGGCCCTGGTTCAAGCACTGCCTGTACGCGCCGCGGTACACCTACGCCGCGATGTCATTGCCCGGGGTGCGCGAGGCTGCGGAGGCGGGAAGCTGGGACGCCGCCCGCCGACAGCTCGCCGTGCTCGTCGAGCGGCTGCGTGCGGTGACCGAGGCGACCCGGCGAGCCACCGTCCTGGTGCCGGGGCCATGAGCAGCGGGCGACCGGCCTGCCTGGGGGAGTGCCCGCGGGGTCGCGGCCGGTCGCGGCGCCCGGCGGCAGGGCGCGCGCGGGGCGTGACGCCACGACCGCGGATCGAGGAGGCACGGTGAACGCCGGCGCGAAGCGACCGCTCAGCGCGGAAGGCCTGGTCCGCGGGCTCGGCCGCTGGGACGCCACCTCCCTCACGATCGGCTCGGTGGTCGGCACCGGCATCTTCATCACCACCGCCGATATCGCCCGCGTCCTGCCCCACCAGGGGCTCATCCTGCTGGTGTGGGCGCTCGCCGGGGTCCTCACGCTGGCCGGGGCCCTGGCCTACGCCGAGCTCGGGGCGATGTTCCCGGGCGCCGGCGGTATCTACCTCTACCTCAGGGAGGCCTACGGCCGCTTCTGGGGCTTCCTCTTCGGCTGGGCCGCCTTCCTGATCATCATGTCCGGCGGCATCGCCGCGATCGCGGTTGCCTTCGGCGAGTACCTGGGCAGCTTCGCGCCCTTCTTCGCGATGGACAACATCCTGCTGTCGGTGCCGCTGGGCCCGTGGACCTGGACGCTGGCGGGCGGCCAGGTCGCCGCCGCCCTCGCCATCCTGCTGCTGACCGCCGTCAACTACGTCGGCCTGCGCGAGGGCGCCGGCGTGCAGAACTTCCTGACCGTGTTCCGGATCGGCGCGGTCATCGCGTTCGCGGTCCTGGCCTTTGCGGTCGAGGCGCGTGGGTCGGTGTCCCTGTTCGGCGCGCTGCCCGACGTGCCCCTTCTCGCCGGGGTCGGGGTCGCCATGATCGCCGCGCTCTGGACCTACGACGGCTGGTACGGCACGACCTTCGCGGCAGGCGAGATGCGTGAGCCGCAGCGCACCCTGCCCTTCGGGTTGGTGTGGGGCACGGTCATCGTCATGGTGCTCTATGCCCTGGTCAACCTCGTCTACCTGCGCGCCCTCAGCCTCGAGGAGATGGCGGCGACGCGCCGGATCGGCGAGACCGCGGCGATCGCGCTGGTCGGCCCGCTCGGCGGCCGGCTGGTCTCGTTCGCGGTGCTCGTCTCGACCTTCGGCTGCCTGTCGGCGACCATCCTCTACAGCGCGCGGATCTACTTCCCGATGGCTCGCGACGGCGTGTTCTTCCGCTCGCTCGCCGCCCCGCATCCCCGCTTCCACACCCCCGGCCGCAGCCTGTGGGCGCAGAGCCTGTGGGGGGTGGTGCTGGCCTTGAGTGGGACCTACGAGCAGCTCTACACCTACGTGGTGTTCGCGATGCTGCTGTTCCACACCATGACCGCCGGGGCGGTGATCGTGCTGCGCCGCCGCCGGCCGGAGGCCGAGCGCCCCTACCGGGTGTTCGGCTACCCGTGGGTGCCGGTGCTGTTCATGCTGGCGTCGATCCTGCTGCTCGGGAACACCCTGGTCGAGAAGCCCCTCGAGTCGCTGCTCGGGCTCGCCTTACTGGCTGCCGGGGTGCCGGCCTACCTCTGGTGGCGCCGCCGTAACCGCGCCGAAAGCAGCTGAGCACGGTCGTCACCGAGGGAGGGCCGCCGGCGCGCGTCCCCGTTCCGGGTCAGGAGCAGCGGTAGGCCTGTCGCAAGAGGTTCTGGAAGTGCCAGACGCCGGACTCGCGCCTGGGCGACAGGCGTCCGCCGACGTAGCTTCCGGAGAGCAAACCCTCCTGCACCCGCTCGCAGATCGCGATGTCCTCGCGCTGGATCTCGTCGCTGAAGCGCTTGTCCTGCTCGCGCTCGAGCTCCAGCACCGCGGGTTCGGTGTAGAAGCGCGCCGCGAGGGCGGAGGCACTCTCCAGGGGCGCGATGCTGAGCTCGGGGTCGTGGCGCCGCTCCATCGTCAGAGCTCCGGCCGGGCCGCGAGCAGGCCCGCGAGGCGGCGCAGCAGGGCGAGATGGGCGGCGACGCGGCGGTCGAGCGGCAGGTCCTTGGCCGGCGTCTCGAACACCAGGACCGTGCGGGCGGCCGGGCCCGGTTGGGCGCGGCCGCCGACCACGAGCTCCCGGGCGCTGAACAGCTCGTCGATCGAGCTGTCGGTGACCGGGCCGATGATGCCGCCCTCGATGGGCTCGCCGAAGCGGGTCTGGCCGCCGAGCTGGATCGCGATCCCGTGCTCCCGCAGGACCGCGACCGCCTCCCGGGCGAGCGGGTCGCCGATCCCGAGCTCGCCCTGGGAGTAGACGTAGCCGGCCGAGACCAGGTCGTCCTCGTGGAGGTCGATGCTCACCCGCGGGGGGTAGCTCGCCGAGGTCCGGAGCACGTAGCGGGTGAGGGCGTCGGCCTCCGGGCTCGAGGCGGCGGCGGCTCGGGGACGGCCCGGATCCGAGGAGTTCGGCAGCAGGTGCGACGAGTCGCCCACGCTCTGGCCGTCCTGGGTGTCCGAGAAGGTCGGCAGGTCGAGGTAGCGCCAGTTGCGGGCATAGCCCTGCGGGTTGCACAGGGGAACGAGCACCACCGGGACCCTCTGACCGAGCGCGGCGAGCTCGTCGATCGCGGCCGCAACCGCGTTCGGACCGGCCGGCTCCTCGCCGTGAATGCCGGTCAGGATCCAGACGGCGGGGCCGGGACGTGGCGAGCGCAGGGCGACGATCGGCAGCGCTGCGGTGGTGCCCGGAGGTCTCGACTCGGCGACGACATCGATCTGCCAGCCCGTCTCGACCAGCGGGAGGTAGCTGGCGAGAAGTCGCTGGATCGGGAGCCTGCCGTCGCCGTGGGTCGTGATCTCCGTCGGCAGCCGGAGCGGCGAGTCGGCGGCGGTCGCCGGAGCGCCGACCACGGCGGCTGCGGCGACGAGGCATGCCACGCGGACCAGGACGCCACGGCCGATGCCTCGAGCGCCGGCGGCTCGAAGCGCGACATTGCGGTGCGTTGGTGCCATGATCGCTCCTGCACGGGTCGAAGGCTCGGACGGAGGATACGCCATGCGCTGCATTCTGCGAACCATTCTCGTCCTGCTAGCAGCGACTTCTTTCGCGCTCGCCGCCGATCCGCCCCGCGCGAGGGACCTCGGCATCCCCTTCGAAGGCACGCCGGGGACCGTGGAACGCGATCACCGACGTCGCCGGCGTGACGGTCGGCCACCGGACGCTGATCGAGGACCTGCCGGACGGACGCGCGGTGCGCACCGGCGTCACTGCGGTGCTGCCCCGCGGGACCGAGAGCCTGATGCGGCCCGTGTTTGCCGGCTGGTTCGCGCTCAACGGCAACGGAGAGATGACCGGCACCACCTGGGTCGAGGAGTCGGGCCAGCTCGAGGGGCCGGTCATGCTCACCAACACCCACAGCGTCGGCGTGGTCCGCGACGCCACCATCGCCTGGCGGATCCGCAAGGCCGGACCCGACGCCACCGGCTACTACTGGTCGCTGCCGGTGGTCGCCGAGACCTGGGACGGCCACCTCAACGACATCAACGGCTTCCACGTCGCGGCAGCCGACGTCGACGCCGCTCTCGACGGCGCCGCCTCGGGCCCGGTGGCCGAAGGCAACGTCGGCGGCGGCACCGGCATGATCTGCTACGAGCTCAAGTGCGGCATCGGCACCGCCTCACGGGTGGTCGAGATCCTCGAGGTCCTCCTACACCCTCGGCGCGCTGGTGCAGGCCAACTACGGGATGCGCGACGAGCTCGTCATCGCCGGGCGTGCCGGTCGGCCGCGCGCTGCCCGATCACCGGGTCTACTCGCAGCCGGAGCCCGCTTCCGGCGGCGACGGGTCGATCATCGTCGTCCTCGCCACCGATGCGCCGCTGCTGCCCCACCAGCTCGAGCGGGTGGCCCGGCGGGCGGCGCTCGGGCTCGCCCGCAATGGCTCGATCGCCCACAACGGCTCGGGCGACATCTTCATCGCCTTCTCGACCGCGGACCAGTCGCTCGGCCGCGCGGATCGCGTCCTCTCGCACCAGTCGATTCCCAACGACGAGCTCGACCCGCTGTTCGCCGCGACCGTCCAGGCGACCGAGGAGGCGATCGTCAACGCGCTGGTGGCCGCCCGCGACATGGTTGGCGACCAGGGCCGGTACGCGAAGGCGCTGCCCCACGCGAAGCTGCAGGAGCTCCTCGCGCGGTCTGGGCGAACGGCCCCCTGAGCGAAGAGAAAGAAGAAGGGCGGCGAGCACGCTCGCCGCCCAGTTGCGCGCGACCCGTCGGCGCCAGAGTTCCTACCGCACTGGCCTTCCCGGCGGGCGAGTTGACCGACTCGTTCTCCCTTCATCAGGATGCGCGCAGCGCATCCCGAGGAGCGTGTTGGGCACGGGCCACCGACCACGACCTGCTCCAGGAGCGCGCTCAGGGGCCCGTGTCCCACCCGCTCCTAGAACTCGATCCCGGCCCGCAGCTGCAGGCGGCGGGGCTTGACCCAGGTGTTGGGCACGAAGTCATCCCCCTCGTACAGAACGACCGTCTCCCACCAGTCGATCGGGGTCTCGTTGAGCACGTTGAGGAGCTGCAGGTCGAGCTGGAGCTCGACGCCGCTGCCGAGGCCGAAGCTCTTGCCGATGCCGAGGTCCCACAGGTACTGGAAGTCGTGGCGCTGGTCGTCGCTCGCCGGCTCCATGATGACCGGTGGGTTGCCTGTCACCGGCACCTCGTACTGCCGGCTGTACGGCCGGCCGCTCTGCAGGTTGATCATGGTGCTGAGGTTGAGGTCCCAGGGCAGCAGGACGTTGCCCTGCACCCGCAGCATGTGCGGCCGGTCGCCCTGCAGCCGTTGGCCGTCGGCGTTGAGGAAGGAGTTGGGGTCGGACCCGTCGCGGTTGCCATAGAGCGGGTTGAACTGCCACTGCGAGAGCATGGCCGGGATCAGGCCCGGTCGACTCGGAGTAGGTGTAGGAGGCCGACAGGCTCCAGTTGTCGGCGAAGCGGCGGTTGAAGGTGAAGATCAGCGCCCAGTACTCCTGCCAGTACTCGTCGATGTCGGGGTCGATCGTGAAGCCCGGCTGATTGCCCTTGCGGACGCTGGGGAAGACGATCGGGTCGAGCAGGGTGTAGGTGGTGCCGGTGAAGGGGTCAGTGAACTCGACCTCCTCGTAGACGCCGTCGTCCATGATCTCCCAGCCGATCAGGTCGCTGGTGTCCTTGTAGAGCGCGGTGACGCCGAACGAGTAGTTCTCCCTGAAGGCGTGCTCGAAGCCGACCGAGTACTGGAGGGTCTGCGGCGCGCTGAGGTCAGGGTCGACGCTGAGCTCGCCCGGGCTCCACTCCCATGCCACCTCGTCCCATGGGCCTTCCCACGACGGCCCCAGGTACGCGACCTGGGTCGGGAAGTCCGGCGGCGGGTAGTTCCAGTTGCCGCCGACGTTGCCGTCGTAGTAGACGCCGAAGGACCCCCGGACCACGGTCTTCTCCTCGGCGCCGAGGGCGTAGGCGAAGCCGAGCCGCGGTGACAAGTGGCTCCAGGTGAAGACCGGGTCGATGCCGGGGATGGTCTCGCCGGTCGGGTCGCCGTTCATGTCGAGGCGATCGAAGTCGGGGATGCTGCCCTTGTGGTAGTCGTAGCGCAGGCCGAGGTTGACGGTGAGGCGGTCGGTGGGCTTCCACGAGTCGTCGACGAAGCCCGACACCGACTCCTGATCCTGGCCGTAAAAGTAGGGCAGGCCGACGACCTTGTAGTAGTAGTCGTAGGTCGTTCCGTAGTACTCGTAGGCGCGGTGGTAGTAGTAGGTGCCGGTGGCGGACACCGCGGCCTTGTCGATGGCGTCGCCGCGGCTCGGCCTGGATGCCGAACTTGAAGTCGTGGTCGCCGGCGATGAAGTCGTCGGCGAAGTGGCTGACCGAGACGCTCAGCTGGTCGAGGCTGGTGTCGTAGTAGAAGGGGTAGTATGCCCCGCCAAAGTAGAGCGCCGGCCCGCCGCCGGGCGGCGAGTAGTCGATGTAGGCGGGCTCGGTGCTGCCGGTTTCGGAGACTTGCTTGTCCTCGACCTTGAAGCCCGTGTACCGCGCCTCGAAGAAGGTGCGGTCCGAGAAGATCGACTGGTAGTTGATCCCCCACGACTTGTCGATGCCCTTCTCGCCCGCCAATGCCGACAGCTCGATGTACGCACTGGCCGGCGGCGGGTAGCCCCAGTCGTCATACGAGCCCTTGACCTCGAGCAGGTTGCCCTCGTTGAGCTGCGCGGTCAGCTTGAGCGAGCTGCGGTCCGCGTACTGGTTGGGGGTTTCGGCGGGGTCGGCGCCGGGGAAGGTCTGGTTCTCCCGGAAGTACTCGTAGCTCGCGAAGAACCACAGCCGGTCCTTGATGAACGGTCCGCCGAGGGTGAAGCTGGCGTCCCAGAACTCGTCCATGTGGTACTCGGGGAACTCGGAGTCGAAGTCGATCTGCGAGTCGACCAGGGAGTCGTCGAACCAGTAGATGTTGACGCCGCCCTTGAACTCGTTCGAGCCGGACTTGGTCACGACGTTGAGCGCCGCCCCGAGCATGTTGCCGTACTCGGCCGGGGCGCCGATGTGCATGACCTGCACCTCCTCGATCGAGTCGGGGTTGACGTAGATCCAGGCGGTGCCGGTCTCCGGCGCCTTGGTCTCGATGCCGTCGATGAACCAGCTGTTGGACTGGACGTTCGAGCCGCCCGCCACCAGGCGGTCCTCGTCCTCGGCCGCCAGGCTGACGTCGGGCGACACCGCCATGATGTCGTAGAAGTTGCGCGATGTGGGCAGGTCCTTCAGGAACTCGGAGTCGTAGGCCACTGTCGGCCCCGAGCTCGCCACGTCGACCAGCGGGGTCTCGGCGGTGACCTCCACCTGCTCGGAGAACTCGGGCTGCAGCTTGAAGTCGGCCGTGGCGGTGCCGGCCACCGAGACTGCGAGGCCCCTGATGGTCTGCGGTCTGGAAGCCGGGCAGCGTGGCGGTCACGTCGTAGGTGCCTGGCGGCAGCGCGGCGAAGCGGAAGGCGCCGGTGTCGCCCGAGACCGCGGTTCGGCTGCCGCCCATGACCGCGCCGCTTGCGGCCGTGATCGTCACCCCCGGCAGCGGCTCCCCGTTGGGGTCGACGACCTGCCCCAGGATGCGGCCGGTGGTGGTTTGCGCCCAGGTCGGGAGGCTCGCCAGGAGCAGCATCCCGACGATCGCAACGGAAACGAGAATCCTTCTGGCCATTCGCGTTTCTCCTTCCTCGAGACAGGGCCGACGTGCCGCCGGCTGCGCCACGGCAGCGCCGGATCGCGGATCCCCGGCGCTCGATCGCGACGACCCTTGCGGCTCGCGAGCTCTGCCCGTCGACCGTGGTGTGGATTCTGAAGAGGCGGGAGGAGCAGTCGCCGGTTTGGCGTGCAGCCGGCGGGAATGAAGCGTTCGTGGACCAGGAACCACGTTCACAACGGACAACCCCTGCGACTTCCTACGAGCTCGACCGGTGATCGTTGCTGGGGCCATAGTACAGACTGCCGCTGAAAAATGCGAGAATCCCGCTCAGTGGTGATAGGTAGTAAGCCAGAGCCGAGGGAGACGGCGGTCGTCCTCGCGAACGGCCTCTATCGGACCTCGTCCGCCAAGACCGCCCACGGACTGGTTCGGGGTCCGTGCAGGTATCGGTGTGGTCGCCGTCGTCGACGCCTCCCTGCGCGGGCGGCGACGCCGGCGAGCTGCTGGACGGCCGGTTCCGCGGGATCCCGGTCGTCGACTCGGTTCGCCGCACGCTGCAGTGGACGGCCGGGCGGCCGCAGGTGTGCGTTGTGGGCGTCGCGACGAGCGGCGGCGCGCTGCCCCCCGCGCTGCACGCCGACCTCGTGGCCGCGGCCGAGTCCGGGCTGCCGCTGGTCAACGGCCTCCACCAGCTGCTGGCCGACGACCCGGAGGTTGCAGCGATCGCGCGAGAGCGGGGAGCCGCCGATCATCGACATCCGCCGGCCCAGGCCCACTGACGAGCTCCGCTTCTGGACGGGAGAGGTGCTGCGAATCGACACGCCCCGCGTCGCGGTGCTCGGCACCGACTGCGCGGTCGGCAAGCGGACCACCTGCGTGCTGCTGCTGGAGGCCTGCCGGCGGGCCGGCCTCCGCGCCGACATGGTCTACACCGGTCAGACCGGGTGGCTGCAGGGCCTGCGCCACGGCTTCATCCTCGACGCGACGCCGCTCGACTTCATGTGCGGCGAGCTCGAGCGCGCGATTCTCGACTGCCAGCGCGAGACCGACCCGGAGATCATCCTGATCGAGGGGCAGTCGGCGCTGCGCAACCCATCGGGCCCGTGCGGAGCCGAGTTCATCCTGGCCGGAGGGGCGCGGGGAGTCGTGCTCCAGCACGCGCCGGCGCGGGAGTTCTTCGACGAGCTCGAGGGGGTCGGCTGCCGCATCCCCCCGGTCGCGGAGGAGATCGAGCTGATCCGGCTGCTCGGCGCCGAGGTGTTGGCCATCACGCTGAACGAGGAGGGGCTCGCCGGAGACGCGGCCGAGGTGGCGCGCAGCACGCTCGAGGCCGAGCTCGGCCTGCCGGTCTTCCTGCCGCTGCGCGACGACCTCGGTCGGCTGGCCGAGATCGTCCGCGGCTGGAGCGGCCTGGCGGGCGTGAAGTGAGGATCACGGCTGTCTCGTCGTGGCTCGAGTCGGTGCCGCTGCGCCGGCCCTACGAGATCGCGTCGATGCGGATCTCGAGCGTCGACCTCCTGTTCCTGCGGATCGCCACCGATCAGGGGATTGCCGGCCTCGGCTCGGCCTCGCCCGCCGAGGAGGTCACCGGCGAGTCGCCGGCCGCCTGCCTGGCGGCGCTCGCGGACGCCCGGCTCGCCTGGCTGGAGGGGCGCGACCCGCGCGACCTGGACACGCTCGGCCGCGAGCTCGAGCGCTCCCACCGCGCCACCCCAGCCGCCCGCGCGGCGGTGGACATGGCCCTCCACGATCTCGCCGCTCGCATCCGCGGCGTGCCGCTCGTCGACGTGCTCGGGCGCTGCCACGACTCGCTGCCGACCTCGGTGACCATCGGGATCGGGCCGGCGGACGAGACTCTGGCCCTGGCCGGGGAGCTGCTCGGCCACGGCTTCCGCCTCCTTAAGGTCAAGATCGGCCGGTCGTTCGACGAGGACGTGGAGCGGTTGCGGCTGCTGCGTCAGGCGGTCGGACCGCAGGTGGGGATCCGCGTCGACGCCAATCAGGGCTACTCGCCAGCAGAGGCCCGCCGGCTCGCCGGGCTTGCCGGCGATCTCGACCTCGAGCTCGTGGAGCAGCCCCTGCCGGCCGGGGCGCTGGACGAGATGCGCGCGCTGCCGGCACCGCTGCGGCGCATCCTCGCCGCCGACGAGAGCCTGCTGGACGAAAATGACGCCAGCTCGCTGGTTACCGAGCCGCCGGCCTGCGGGATCTTCAACATCAAGCTCATGAAGTGCGGCGGGATCCGCCCGGCGCGGGCGATCGCCTCGATCGCGAAGTCCGCCGGGATCGACCTGATGTGGGGCTGCAACGACGAGAGCGCGGTCAGCATCGCGGCCGCGCTGCACGCGGCCTACTCGTGCCCCGCCACGCGCTACCTCGACCTCGACGGCTCGTTCGACCTCTCCTGCGATCCGTTCTCGGGTGGCTTCGAGGTGGTCGACGGATGCCTGCGCCTGCTCGACCGGCCGGGCCTCGGCGTCGACCTCGGCTAGCCCCGGCGCCTCGGCTGCCTCGAACCCTGGGGCCGCAGGTCCGTAATTTTGCGGACTCATGGGCGAAGCGCCGTGTCCACTTCCTCCGTTGACATGCCCCGGATGTGCGGTAGGCTCGCGAGCCTGAAGAGGGTGCCGCCCTCCCGTAAATCCGAGTGAAGCATGCAACGCCTCAGTGACCGGGCTGCGCAGCGGCCCGATGGATGGGCGGGCAGGGTGCTGGCCGAGCCCGGCGATGCGGAAAGGCAAGGAGGAGTCATGCGGTGCGGGGAGATTTCGTGGATGATCGGCGTGCTGGTGATCGTCGCCGGCGCGAGTGTCGTCGGGGCGCAGCAGGCGGAGTTGATCCTGCTCGACGGGGCGGCCGCCGGCGGCGGCGTTGCGGCCCAGGACGTGACCCCGGACGGCCAGGTGGTGGTGGGTACCAGCGACGGCCGGGTGTTCCGCTGGACGGAGGCCGGAGGGGTCGAGTTCGTGGGCACCGGCGACTGGTTGTACACGATCAAGGCCGCCGTGTCCGACGACGGCTCGACGATCGCGTCGACCTTCATCGACACCGGCAACAATGTCGTCTCCGCGGCGCGCTGGACCCAGGCCGGCGGCTGGACCTTCCTCGGCTGCCTGCCGGGCGTGCCCCCGACTCCGGACAACCCTCCGCAGTGCAGCACCGGCTACGACATCAGCGGCGACGGCTCGACCATTGTCGGCCTCGCCTGGCACGGCGACACCTACCGCGCCGAGGCCTTCCGCTGGACTGCGGCCGAGGGCATGGTCGGGCTCGGCCAGCCGGTCGGCGCGAGCAGCCGGGCCTCGGCGATCTCGTCCGACGGCTCGGTGATCGGCGGCTTCTTCGAGCACGAGACCTGGGGCATGCGGCGGCCCGTGCGCTGGGTCGGCGGCGGCGCACCTGACCTGTTCATCGATCCGTACACGATGGGCGAGGTGTCCGGCATCTCCACCGACGGCGTTCGCCTCGCCGGTGAGGCGCTCCTCCTCGACTCGGGCGGCTTCCCGATCCCACCCTGGACGGTGACCAAGGCGTTTCTCTGGAGCGAGGGGCCCGGCTTCCAGTACGTGCTCCCGATCGAGGACTTCGACCCCTTCCAGGTCGAGCAGAACGCCGGGGGCAACGGCGTCTCGGACGGCGGCATCGTGATCGGGTGGAGCGGGAGCATGGGGCCCTGGGGGGTGGTCTACCCGGCCATCTACTGCCCGGGCAGCGAGCGGATGCGGGACCTCAGCGTGGTGCTGACCGAGGCCGGCGTCACCATCCCGCCCGACGTGCTGCTGCTCAGCGCGACCGCGATCACCCCCGACGGCACGACCGTCGTCGGCCAGGCTTTGAACGGGACCACCTTCAACTACGTGCCGTTCGTGGCCCGCTTCTTCGCCGGCCCGTGCCCGATGTTCGCGGACGGCTTCGAGAGCGGCGACACCGCGGCGTGGAGCGCGACCGTCCCCTAGGACCGTGTGGGGCATAGGCCCCTGTGCGCGCTCCTGGTGTGGTTGTTGTGGTTAGCCTCTGCCCCACACGCTCCTCGGGATGCGCTGCGCGCATCCTGACGCCGAGGTCAGATTGGCCGCTTCCAGAACTCGGGCTCGAGGTCCCGGCCGCAGCGCGGGCACGCGCTGGAGTCCTTCTCCACGCGCCGGCGGCAGTACGGGCACTTGACCTTGCCGACAAAAACGACCAGCAACGCGACCGCCACGATGCCTGCGACGACCAGGAAGGCCAGGCACTCCATCGGTTCACGGCGCGCTGGTAGGGCGCTTGGAGCGGCCGGCCTTCGGGCGGCGACGGTGCTCGAGTTCGATCCGCAGCCAGCGGATGACGGAGGCGACGCCGAAGAAGGCGATGATCGCTAGAACCGCGACGAATAGTGGGCTCACGCCGCCATCCTCTCAGAGCTCGGGCAGGCGAAGCTGGACCGGGGCGTCGACGGTGGGCTCGGTGGGAGGCTCGGCCTCTCGCTGCACTGGCGGCGGCGCCGCGTGCGCCCTGGCCTCGTCGTCCGGCGCTGCGAGCAACCGAATGAGGCTCGACTCGCGCTTGAAGAAGCCCGGGTTGTGGAAGGACTCGCCGAGCCGGTAGTGGGCGTAGTCGAGGTGGTGGCAGAGCTCGTGGACGAGCGTGCGCAGGAAGGTGCGCGGTCTGACCACGTCGGCGCGCTGGGCGGTGCGCATCCAGACCCGCAGCGTCGGCGCGTGGCCGTCGTCGCGGGTGTAGAGGCCGTGCAGCTCGCCGACGCTGCGCTGCGGTCGCACCCGCAGCACCTTGACGGCCACGCGCTCGCTGTCGAGGCTGGAGGTGACCAGGTCGCAGATCCTCTGCGCCTGCGCACGCACCCGGGACGGCGAGCCGGCGGCGAGCGCGAGCTCGGCGGCCGCGGCTGCGGCGCGCAGGTCGGGGCGCAGGCGGGCTGACTCCGGCAGCTCCACCCGGGAGATGGCGTCACTGCGGCAGTAGATCGCCTTGTTCCTCGCCGACAGGCGGTCGAGGTAGGCCGGGCGGCGCGGGGCGTCGTCCATCGCGGGCAAGGATACCCGACGAGGGCCGCCGCTCAGACGGCGACGACCGAGTCCTCGACCCCGGGAATCGTCGACGGCGCGTAGCGGTCGGCTTGCCAGTCGTTCTCCCAGATCTGGCCGTCGATGACGTAGCGGAAATGGTACTCGCGGCCGGGCGCGAGCTCGAGCGTGACGTTGAAGTCGCCGCTCTTCTTGCGGGCAAGCGGGGTCGCCTGCGGGTCCCAATCGTTGAAGTCGCCGGCGAGGCCGACACTGGCGGCCCCCGGCGCCGCCTTGCGCGGCAGCTCGAAGGTGACCTTGCACACGGGCTTCGACTTCAAATAGCGCTTCTTCAGGCTCACTAAATCCTCCTTGCGCCCGGCCCGGCTTGACGCCGGCCAGAGAGCGGCGCGAAAAGCCGCCGCGCGGTGTCGACAATGAAAACACGTCTCAGATTGTGACGATTCCCGGCTCGACCACGGGCAGCAGTCGCTACGGCCCGGGCACGAGCACGCGCAGGAAGACCACCTTGGCGTCCCCGGGGGCATAGAAGTGCTCGAGCTCGGCGATGATGCGGTAGCCGCAGGCGAGGTAGAACGCGCGCGTCGGCTGGTACTGCGGCCTGCCTGCCGTCTCCAGGTAGACGCGGGTCCGGCCCTCGGCCGCGATCCAGCGCTCGGCCTCATCGAGCAGGGCGCGGCCGACGCCGCGGCCCTGGGTGCTCCGGTCGACCGCGATCCAGTACAGGTCCGCCGACTCGGCGGTGCCCAGGATCGGGCCCCAGCAGGCGTAGCCCACCACGGCGCCGTCGAGCTCGGCCACCAGAAAGCGGTAGTGACTGGCCTCGCCGTGAGCGAGCCGGTCGTCGACCAGCTCCATCGCCACGTCGAGCTCTTCCGTGTTGAAGAAGCCGGTCCCGGTGAGCAACCCGCGCACCGATTCCCGGTCGGAGGGGCGGAAGTCGCGCCTCACCGCCGGCCCGGTGGAGCCCGAGTGCGGGGTCATGCTCGCCACCCGGTCGCGTCAAGGACCCGCGACACGACATCGGTGGGAGCGAGGCTCGCCGCAGTCGCCGCAGCCATGTAGCCGGCGTCCGCTGACAGGCACGGATTCGCGTTGATCTCGAGCACGCACAGCCTCCCATCCTCATCAGCCCGGACATCGACCCGGGCATAGCCGGCGACTCCCGACGCCGACCAGGCGGCGACGGCGACCCTGCCCAGCTCCTTCGCGAGCCGCGCCTCGTGTGCATCCAGGAACCGCCGCACGGTGTGTATGAACGCGAACGAACCCTCGTCCCATTTCGCCTCCCAGCCCAGGATGCGCGGACGGTCGGCCGGGAAGTCGATGTAGGTCATCTCGGCCGGGGGCAGGACCTCGGGCCCGTCCGGTCCCGCGAGCAGAGCGATGTTGAACTCGCGGCCCGGCAGCAGGTGCTCGATCAGGAGCGGTTGGCCGGGGAAGCGGTGGGCGAGGGAGCGGGCGCGGGCGAGCGCGGCAGACGGGTCCGAGGTCACGGCGCCGTCGTCGAGGCCGAGCGAGGCGTCCTCGAGCGCGGGCTTGAGGATCCACGGCGGCGGCACGCGGTCGAGCAGCACGGGGTTGTCGGGGTCGAGGACGCCGCCTTCCGCCACCGTCACCCCGGCGCGCTGCAGCATGGCGCGGGTGGCCACCTTGTCGGTGGTCACCGAGATCACCGCTGCCGACGAGCCGGTGAGGCGTAACCCGAGTTTTTCAAAGGCCCTCGCGGCCTCGACCTGGAATGCCGGGTGGGCGGGCGGCGACTCGACGAGGTTGAAGACGGCCGTGGCGCGGTCGACGGTCGTGGGGTCCACGCCGCGCTCGCCGACCGGCACGATGTCGTGGCCGATGCCGAGGACGTCGAGCGCAGCCCGTACGAGCCCGACCTGGGCGAGCACGTCGCGGGTCGACGGGTCGTCGTCCTCGCTGACCTCGTTGTGGGCGATCGCTACGCGGCGCGCTCGCACACTCCCGCCCTCACGACCGCGGCGCCAATGATCGCGCCGAGCAGCTGGTCGTAGTCGATCCCGGCCAGCCGCGCCATGATCGGCAGGTCCGAGCGGACCGGGTGGAGGCCCGGCAGCGGATTGACCTCGATGAACGAGAGCCGGCCGGCGGCGTTGCAGCGCATGTCGACCCGGCACGCGTCGCGGCAGTCGAGCGCGGCCGCCACTCCCACAGCCAGGCGGGACGCCTCGTCGGCGAACTCGTCGCCGCTCACCAGCCGGTAGTCGACGCGGTCGAGGTACTCGTCCTTGTTGAGGGCCGTGTAGGCGGCAGTCTCGGCGCGGTCGGTCCAGACCATCTCCATGACCGCGAGCGCGCGCGCGTCGGGTCCGTTGCCGAGGACGCCGACCGTCACCTCCCGCCCGGGCAGCAGCTCCTCCACCAGGAGCCCGGCCGGGAAGTCCAGCAGCAGCTGGCGGCAGCGGGCCGGAAGGTCCCTCGTCCGCTTGACGATCGAGCGGGCGCTCACGCCCTTCGAGCTGCCCTCGGCGAGCGGCTTGACGAACAGCGGCGCTGCGAGCTTGACCAGGTCCGCGTCGGCCGGCGTGTGCACGACGGCGAAGGGGGCGGTCGGAAGACCCGCGTCGCGCACGACGCGCTTGGCCAGGCCCTTGTCGAGCGTGATGCCGCAGGTCACCGGGTCGGCGAAGGTGTACGGCTGGTCGAAGAGCTCGCAGACTGCCGGCACCTGCGCCTCGCGCGAGCGTCCCCACAGCCCCTCGGCGACGTTGAACACGAGGTCCCAGCGCTCGCCGGCGGCAAGACGGGCCGCCAGCACCCGGCCGCGGCCGACCCTTTCGACTCGGTGGCCGAGCCGCGTGAGCGTCTCCTCGAGGCCGGTGATCACGCCTTCGTCGTCGAACTCGGCGACCTGAAGCTTCGAGTAGCCGGCAGCAAGGTACTCTTCCTTGCTGTCATAGCAGAGTCCGATCTCCAGTCCCATGGCTTACTCCACCCCCGGAGGGTCAAGGTAGGTGTACTCGCGTCCCGCCCAGTTGCGCAGCCGCCAGGAGCCGCCGTCGCGGCTGACCACGGTCTCGGGCTGGAGCGGGATCTTGCCGCCGCCGCCGGGCGCGTCCACGACGTAGGTCGGCACGGCATAGCCGCTGGTGTGGCCGCGCAGCTGCCCCATGATCTCGAGCCCCTTGGCGATCGAGGTCCGCAGGTGGGCAGTGCCGACCACCGGGTCGGCCTGGTAGAGGTAGTACGGGCGGACCCGGATCTTGAGCAGTCCGTGGAAGAGCTGCTTGAGCACCGCCGGGTCGTCGTTGATCCCGCGCAGCAGCACGGTCTGGCTGCCGAGCGGGATGCCGGCGTCGGCGAGCATGTCGCAGGCCGCCGCGACCTCGGGAGTCAGCTCGGCGGGGTGCGAGAAGTGCAGCGAGAGCCACACCCGATGGCGGCGCAGCACGGCGACCAGCTCGGGGGTGATCCGCTGCGGCAGGAAGCCGGGCACCCGGCTGCCGATGCGCAGCAGCTCGATGTGATCGATCGCGCGGATCGCGCCGAGCAGGTTGTCGAGGCGATCCTCGGACATCAGCAGCGGGTCGCCGCCCGACAGCAGCACGTCGCGGACCTCGGTGTGCTCGCGCAGGTAGGCGAGGATCGCCTGGACGCGGCGCGGCAACGGCTCGAGGTCACCCTGGCTGACCAGCCGCGAGCGGGTGCAGTAGCGGCAGTAGGACGCACACGAGTCGAGCGCGAGCAGCAGCACGCGGTCGGGGTAGCGGTGCACGAGACCGTCGACGACCGACTTCTCGTCCTCGCCGCACGGGTCCTCCATGTCGCCGGCCTGGACCACGAACTCCTGGTCGGTGGGCACCACCTGGCGGCGAATCGGGCAGCTCGGATCGAAGGGGTCCATCAGCGACGCGAAGTGCGGCGTCGCCGACACCGCGAAGCGCTCCATGCCCATGCGCAGCCCGTTGAGCTCGCTGCTGGTGAGCTCGAGGTAGCGCTCGAAGTGCTCCGGACGGGTCAGGCGGTGACGGAGCTGCCACCGCCAGTCAGCCCATGAGTCCGGGTCGTACTCCTCACCGAAGACGTCGCATAGACGCTGTCGGCGATCAACCGCAGCCACGGCGGCGGCGGAAGCTGTTCTCAATGACATCGAATTGACCTCCATGTCGATGACGGATGTGTACAGCGCGGCAGCAACTCCTGCGCCATTTCCGCGGTGCCGGATTAGAGTTGCGCCTTGCGCACGAGATGCCCCCCCGGGGCGCGTGGCCATCGCCTGCCTACCGCTGGAAGAAATGTCCCCGGCGCCGGGTGGTCGGCGTCGTTAGGGGGGAACCACCGCAGGGATGGTTGGGGAGGGGAGCGCCGGCAAAGGCGCCGTCGGCGGACCACCGGGTACCCCGGGTGGTCGCGCCGTGCCTACTGGGAGGCTCGTCGGAGGAAAGACCTCCATTCATCATCAATTAGAAAATTACCCCATTGAACTCGGATGTCAAGAGGGTTGGCGAAGGAATTCTTCAAATTTTCCATCTTAGCCGCCAACGACGCCGAAAAGCAACCCGTCAGCCGACCGCGGGCAGCACGTGACGGTGGTCGAGCTCGTCGAGGAGCAGTCGGCGCCGTGCCTCGACCGCGCGGATCTGCTGCGGCTTCAAGAGGCCGTCGAGCTCGGCGGTCAGCGCCTCGAGATCGAGCTCGCGCAGGCGGCGGGCGACAGTCTCGGGCACCGGGATCGGGCGATCCTCCTTGAGGGAGGGCAGCTTCTTGGTCGTTCGGAACGAGCGCGAGTGGTCGATCAGGAACAGTTGATCGCGCTCTGGACGGACCAGAATGTTGTGGTAATTGCGGTCGATGTTGTAGATCACGGCATCGAGGACGTACATCAGCATGAGGCGCTGCAGCAGCAGGTCGGCGTTGCCCACCTGCAGGTCGCGGTCGACGACGTCCTGCATGTCGGCCGCGCCATCGATCCAGAGCTGGAGCGAGCCGAGCTCGCCGTTGATCGTGCGCAGGACGGTCACCGGCACCAACCCGATGCCGAGCAGGCGATCGATCCGGTAGGCGGCAACCTCGTATTGGTAGCAGTCGGTGAACACCTGCTCGAATCGGTTGGTGTAGTGAAGATCGATCGACTCGATGTCGACGGTCTTGAAGATCGCCCGGGCCTGCCGGCCGTCCTTGTGCAGCGTGACCCGACGCGGGTGGGTGATGCCCTCGCCGAGGTCCTCGATCGCGGTCACGTCGGCAGTCCGGAGGAACTCCTCGAGCTCGCGCTCGCAGCTCATCCCCCCCAGCTCGCGACAGGCCCACGGGGTGGCTGTCGCCTCGTCACTGGCGGTGGCCGGCGGCGCGGCGTATGCCGGGATGGCAGCGAGGGCGAGGGCGAAGACGGCCGGAGTCCAGAAGCGCATGGCTGGATCCTCCGATGCCAGATACGGCGGCCGGGCCGAAGGGTTCTACTTGGCCGCGGGGACAACCGGGTCCGTGTGCGCACCCGGACGAGCCGCACTCGGCGGGGTCCTGGAAAGGCCCAACCGGTCGGGGCCCGCCAGTTGACGCCGCAGTGCGTCGAGACCATAGTGGACGGAGCCAACCCTGAGGGAAAGGTGCAAGCGGACGACTGACAGGCGCATCGGGAGGCGGCGATGTCGGAGTTCCATGCCACTCGTAGGCTCCTTATCGCGGCGACGGTCATCGGGCTGCTCGGAGCTGCGGCAACCGGCGAAGCCGGGTGGACGGCCGACCCGGCGTTGCGAACCCCGGTCTGCACCCTAGACGGCGTGCAGAACTTCCCGATCCTGGTCGAGGTCGACGGCGGCTTCGTCGTCGCGTGGCGGGACGGCAGGCGCCTGACCTCGCTTGACGTCTACGCCCAGAAGTTCACGATCGACGGCGAGGCGCTGTGGCCGGTCAACGGCCGGGTGGTGGCCGAGGGACCCGCCGGCGCTCTCCTGGGGCACCTCCAGGACCTCGTCGGCGCGACCCACAACCTCGACGGCGGCGTCCTGATCTCGTGGAACGACTCATGGGCTGCCACCACGGAGCTGACGTTCCTGACCAGGGTCACCGCCGACGGCACGGTCGGCTGGGGAAACCCGGGCCTGCCGATCCAGGGCGGCGACACAGCCGTCCCGCTGTTTGACCAGCGCGGCTTCCTGTCCGAGCCCCAGAGCTACGGCCTCGGATGGGAACCGGTGGTGGACAGCGAGGGCGGGGCGTGGGTGCCGGGGCATCCCTGGGGCTCGCGGAACTACTTCATAACCCGCATGGCGCCGGACGGAAGCCATCGCACAGGGTGGTTCCACGAGCCCACCGATCAGGGTGGCGGGGAGATGCGGCTCTTCCCCGCGGTCGGGCTTGACGGCGACGACTCGGTAATCGTCGCGTGGATCAAGGGCATGTCCAGCTTCGGGTGTGATGCGACCGCGCGCAAGGTGCTGGACCCGGAGGTCCTGTGGCCGGCCGAGCCCGATACCCTGGAGTCGCCGTGGGGCGCCATGGTTCTCGGCGGCTCGCCTTGGACTGGCGCGCGCTTGGACGCGGCGTCAGACGGCGCGGGCGGCGTCGTCGCGGCCTGGATCGACGATCGCACCGGCGGCCAGCGTGCCTACGCGCAGCGGATCACCGGCAACGGCGTGGTGCTGTGGGCGGCCGGCGGCGTCGAGCTCAGCGGGGACGACCTCACCGGGACCGGCTGGTCGTGGTCGCAGCAGCTCGTCGCCGCACCCGACGGGGGGGGCGGCATCGTGGCCGCGTGGAACCTCAACGACGCCCAGGGCACGGTGCGCGCGCAGCGCGTGTCGGCTGACGGCGACCTGCAGTGGGGCGACGACGGGGTGACCGTGTACGCCGACCTGTACTCGACGCCGCAGGCGCTGGACGTGGTGCGAACGACCGATGGCGGGATCGTGGTTCTCTACCGGCTAGGGACCGGCGGTTCGCAGCGCGTGATGGTCCGGAAGTTCGGCGCCAACGGCACGGCGCTGTGGGGCGCGGGGCGGACCGTGTACTCGGGCTGCATCAACACCTACGGTGAGATCCCCGCGAGCATGGTGTCGGACGGCGAGAGTGGGGTCGTGATTGCGTTTTCTCCGTGCGACGGCAACATCTACATCCATCGCATCGGGACCAACTACATCCTCGAGGAAGGTTTCGAGTCGGGCGACTTCGGCCTGTGGTCCGCTGTCGTGCCCTGAGGTCCCGTCCGTCCGGCCGCGCTCGCCGGCGAGCGCCGTGCGGCTGCCCTCAGGTCCTCAGGTACGACGCGCCGTTGACGTCGATGATCGCTCCGGTGCAGTACTCGGAGCCCTCGGCGGCGAGGAAGAGCACGGCCTGGGCGACCTCCTCCGGCCGCGCGACCCGGCCGAGCGGGCTCTGGCCGCGAATCTCGTCACCGTGCGGCCCTGCCAGGAAGTCGGCCGCCATGTCGGTCTCCACCCAGCCTGGCGCCACCGCGCCGACGAAGATGTTGTGCGGCGCGAGGCGCTTGGCCAGCGACTGGCTCATCGAGTTGAGCGCGGCCTTGCTGGCGCCATAGGCCGGCCCGTCCGGCTCGCCGCGGAACGCGCCCCGCGACGAGACGTTGACAATGTGGCCGCCGCCGTGGTCGATCATGTGCCGGGCCGCGCAGTAGGAGACGTTGGCGGGCCCGATCAGGTTGGCCTCGAGCACGCGCCGCCAGGCATCCTGCCACTGCTCGTAGTCGACCTGGTCGAGGGGGTGGTCGATCCAGATGCCGGCGTTGTTGACCACGATGTCGAGACCGCCCAGCCCGGCGACGACGACGCTGACCATCCGCTCGACGGCGGCAGGGTCGGTGACGTCCGCCCGCACCACGAGATGGGGGCCGCCTTCGAGGCCCGAGAGCGTCTCCTCGGCCGCCGCCCGGCTCGAGTGATAGTTGATCGCGACCCGGGCTCCTCGTGCGGCGAAGCCGACCGCGACCGCGCGGCCGATGCCCCGCGATCCGCCGGTGACCAGGACGCGCTTGTCGGTGAAATCCATGACGACGCCCTCCTCAGGTACGCGCCATGGTAGTACGGCGCGGTGGCGGCGGGCGAGACGGCGCCGTGGAAGGAGACCAGCTCCCGGGCTCCGTTCGAGGAGACGACCGCTGATGGGCGGGTAACGCTGGACCTGGAAGGGGAACCATTGTGAAACCACCGCTCGTGAGCCGTGCGCTGCCCCTTCCGGCGGCGGTCGGCCTGATAAACTAGGTTTGCGATGTCCACTCTCCGGCGACTGGTGCTCGTCATGGCCGTCACGATGGCCGCTGCGGCAGGCTTCGGGGAGCAGCGGCTGCAGAGCGTGGCGGGTTCGATCAAGCTCAAGCGGCCCGCAGGCGAGCAGCTCATGATCGTCGAGCCCGAGGCTCGCACCCCAGGATCGCGCATGGACGCGACCGGCGCCGGCCTCATCGAGCTGGCCCAGCAGCTGCTCGAGAGCGGCCGCGCGGCGTCGGCCGTGCTCGATGAGAGCCGGTCGGGCCTGACCTTCTTCGAGGGGGGCTGGCGGCGGCGCATGCTCGATGCGCTCGCCGAGATCGACACGACCCGGTTCAGCCTCGAGCTCATCCAAGCTCCCGACCGCTACCGCGATGCTGTTGACCGGGTGGCGGACGGCGCGCGCGAGTACCAGCTGGCGGCCGGCATCGTGCGCTGGGCGATCCTCCGCGACCAGCCGGTGTTCAGCCGGGCCTTCGATCACATGAGGGTCGGGGAGCGCGAGGTCGGCGCCGCGCTGGGAGGGCTGCGGCGAGTCGGCACGGTCGAGTGGAACGAGGGAACGCCGCCCCCGATCGACCCCTTCACCGCCAGCCAGGCCATGGCCGAGGCCTGCCGCGCGTACCTCGGAGCGGCGCAGGGCGCAGACTACGATCGTTGCATCGAGCGGCAACAGGCAGCCGTCGCCGCGATCGAGCACCGCTTCAGCTTCACCGAGCGCCTCGACGAGCCCGCGTTCAACGCCATCCGCAACCGCTGCCGGGAGGAGTGGCCGCGCGACTTCATCAGCCGCGACCGCTGCGAGCGGCAGGCGATCGGCGATCTGACCGGGGGTTGATCGCGCGCAGCGGCACATTCGCACGGACAGGAATCGTGACGGCAGCGCCAGCGAACAGCGTCAATCGGCCTTGCGCCGCTCGCCGGCGGTGGACCGCTGCGCGCGTGTACTAATCGGCTGGAGGACGGGAACCTGAGGTCGCAAGACGAGGGGGCGGCACCTCCGTGGTCTCCCACCCGGTTGCCCCTCACGGGGCTCGGGGCCGCGCCCCAAGTCTTGCATTTCTATTATATCCCTCGGGTGAAGCAGCGCCCGCGCCATTGCCGCGCACGTGCACTTGGTCCCACTTCCGCGCCCGCCGTCATTCCGAGCGAGCCGCCCGTCAGGGCGGCGAGTCGAGGGACCTCCTGAAGCCGAGCGGTCCATCCGCCGACCCGTCATTGGGCACGGAGACGGAGACGGGCGCGGAAGCGGGCGCGGATGCCGGCACGGGCACGGACTGGGTCCTGGCCCCTGTTCCCTATTCCCTCGTCCGAGCCTGCTCCCTTCGGCGTGCCCGATTGAGGTCCTCGACCGCCCGCCGCAGGTTGGGATCCTCGAGCTGCCGGACCAGCGCCGGGTTGACGCGGCAGACCCGGCCGAGGAACAGCAGGGCCTCGCTGCGCCGGCCCTGGGCGGCCAGGGCGAGGCCGGTGCCGAGGTCAGCCTCCTCGTGCGGCCAGAGGGCGCCGGCAGTGCGGAAGGCCTGCTCGGCCGCGGGCGCGTCGCTGCGCAGCAGGCGGGCCTTGCCGACGACCCGCCACAGCCAGGGCGCAGCGCCCGGCAGCCGCTCGATTCGCTCGAGCACCTGCCGCTCGACGGTCGCGGCGACCTGGGCGCGGCGAAGCGGTTCCGTGGCGCCGTGGGACTGCTCGAGGCGCAGCTCGAGGTCCGCGCGCCAGACGTCGAGGGCCAGCCGGTGCAGCTGCCAGGCACCTCCCAGGATCCCGATGGCCACGAGCAGCCCCGGAACCACGGCCCGCCATCCGGCGCGCAGCCGCGGCACGCGGAGCGTCGGTTGCCCTGCCAGCATGTGCCCGAGCAGGAGGACGATCGGGACCATGCCCACAGCGAGGTGGGTCGGGTAGTGGAGGAGCAGGAACGGCGCCACGGCCGCGCCGGCCAGCAGCGGCAAGGGATCGCCCCTTTGCCGCGTGCGCACGAACGACCACACCACGGCGATCACCCACAGCGCACCGATGGCGCCGAGCTCGGCGACGACCTGCAGCGGGTCACAGTGAGCCCACTCGAAGTGGGTCGCGAGCTCGCCCCGGCGGCCGGTTGCGGACCGGGCCTCGAGCCACGCCAGCCGGCTCGGGTAGTAGGCGTGGGTGAAGTGACCGGCCGCGACGCCGACGAAGGGTCGCTCGCGGACCATCTCGGCCGCCGCCGTCCAGCCGTCGCTTCGAGCCGAGGTCGCCGAGTACCAGTCGCCGAGCTCGATCAGGCGCGCCTGGCGCCGCACCCGCTCGCCGAGGCCGGTGCCAAGCGCGAGAGCGAGAGCAATCAGGACGAGGCCGGCGGTGGCGAGCCACAGCTTCAACGACCGCCGCCGGACGAACCAGACCAGGGCAATGGCCGCGAGCGCCAGGTAGCCGGTGAAGGTCTGGGATACGACGGCTGCAACGACCAGTACGCAGATCAGCAGCCACCGCCGCGAGGCGCGGCCGCGGGTCGTGGCGGCCGTGAGCAGCACCGGCAGCAGGAGGACGGCGCTGGTGGCGAGGTCGGCCGGGTTGCCGGCCAGGCCGCTCAGCCGGAACCGGCTGCCCTGGGCCGCGCCGACCACCAGCAGTGGCACACCGGCGGCCTGGACCATCAGCACGATCGCGGAGATCGCTGTGCCGGCGGCGGTCAGGGAGGTGATTCGCCGGCGGTGGTCGTCGTCCAGCGTGGCCAGCCAGAACGCGCAGGCCAACCAGGTCGCGGTCACTGCGGCCGCGCCGAGCGCCCGGCGCGGGTCCGCTCCCCACAGCGCGGACGCGGCCTGCAGGATGGGCAGGCAGACCAGCACGACGGGCAGCGGTCCGCGCGCGATCGGGAGGTCGCCGGAGAGCAGCCGGGCCGACACCGCGAGCGCGAGGACGAACAGGATGCCGCCGATTGCGAGCGCCTCCTTGGGCAGGCGGAAGGCGCTCGCGGCGCCGGGCAGGAAGAACAGCTGCACGAGCAGGAAGAGGAGCGCCATCAGGCTGGCTGGCCACGACGCCGGCACGACCTCGACGGGCGCCTCGCGTTTCCTTTTTGAGCCCTTCGTCGTCACCGGCGCATCGTACCGCGGCTGCGGGAGAAGGGGTAGGCAAGAGGCTCCCAACCACCGCGCTTCCGCGCCCGCTTCCGCGCCCGGCTCGGTCTGCGGTATGCGTGCCGAGTGTGGCGGCGATGCCCAGCACGGGATCAGCCGGGGGGACGTTCGGAATCGGAATCGGATCCGGCTTCGCCTTCCGGCTCCGTCCTTCCGACTGCGTCCGTTGGACTTCGCCGTGACGAGCCGGGCTCCGCCGTGACAAGTCTGGCTTCGCCGTGACAAGAGCGGGCGGGGGCCTATCACGTATCACGTATCACGTATCACCATCCCGGAAGCGAGAGGGCGAGGGAGCAGGTATCCTCGTGTCATGTGCGGGATCTGCGGCTGGGTTGACTGGGACGGGGCGGCCGACGAGGCGGCGGTACGGCGGATGTCCGAGCGTCTCGCCCACCGCGGTCCCGATGGCTCCGGCGAGTGGCGGGATCCGGCCGGGCTGGCGGTGCTCGGTCACCGCCGCCTGGCGGTGCTCGACACCTCCGAGCGCGCCCATCAGCCGATGCTGCACCCCTCCGGGCTTGTGCTGGTGTTCAACGGCGAGGTCTACTCGTTCCTCGAGATCCGGCGCGAGCTCGAGGCCGGAGGGGCGGCCTTCACGTCCACCGGCGACACTGAGGTCGTGCTGGCCGCGTTGGCGAAATGGGGGATCGCGGCGCTCGACCGGTTCGTCGGGATGTTCGCGCTGGCGCTGTGGGATGCCGGCCGGCGGCGCCTCCTGCTGGTGCGGGACCGCTTCGGCATCAAGCCGCTGTTCGTCGCGTCGGTGCCGCGGGGGCTCGCCTTTGCCTCCGAGGTTCCGGCGCTGCTCGCGCATCCGCTGGTCAGCCGCGACATCGACCGCAGTACCGTGGCGCGCTGGCTGCAGCAGGGCTATCCGAGCGGGCGAACCACGCTCGCCAAGGGGGTGTGGCGGCTGCCCCCGGGCCACCTGCTCGAGGCCGAGGACGGCAGGACCTCGGTGCGGCCGTGGTACGACCTGCTCGGGCGGGTGCGACCTTCCGAGATGGACGGCGTCGGCGACGCCCCCGAGCGGCTGGTGGACCTGCTGCGCGAGGCGGTCTCGTGTCGCCTCGTCAGCGACGTTCCGCTGGGCTGCTTTCTGTCGGGCGGCGTGGACTCGGCCGCTGTGGTCGCCGCGGCCGCGGCGTCGGGCGCGCGTCCTGAAACGCTGACCGTGAGCTTTGAGGCCGGCGACGACGAGTGCGCCGCGGCTCGTCGCACCGCGCAGGCGCTCCAGCTCGACCACGCGAGCGAGCGCTGCACGCCAGCCGAGATGCTCGGGGTCTTCGCCGACTGGCACCGGATCGCGGGCGACCCGCTCGCCGATCCGTCGCTGGCGCCGACCTGGGTGGTGTCGCGGGCGGCCCGGCGGCGGTGGACTGTGGCGCTGTCGGGCGACGGCGGCGACGAGCTGCTCGGGGGGTACCCGCGGCTGAAGCTGATGGCGCATGTCGAGGGCTGGCGGCGCGCTCCCGGTGTCGTGCGCGCGGTCATGGGGTCGGTCCTGCCCGCCCGGCGCTGGGCCGCCAAGCTGACCGCGGCGCTCGCCTGCCGCGGGCGGTGGAGCGCCTATCAGGCGCTGCAGGGGGTGTGGCCGGCCGCCGAGGCGGCGCGGCTGTGCGGCCTCGCGGAGGCGCCGCCGGTCTGGTCGCCGGACCTGCTGGCGCGCCTCGATCACGAGCCGAGCTGGCTTCGCTACCGGCTGCTCGACATGCTCACGTTCCTGCCGGACCGGATGCTGGCCAAGGTCGACCGGGCGAGCATGCACCACGCACTCGAGGTCCGGGTGCCGCTGCTCGACCATCGGGTCGCCGAGTTCCTGCTGTCGCTGCCGCCCGAGCTGGTCGAGGGCAAGCGGGTGCTCCGGCGCGCGCTGGCCAGGCTCGGGGCGCCGGCGCCGCCACGCCGCAAACGCGGCTTCGAGGTCCCGCTGGCGGGCTGGCTGCGCGGCCCGCTGCGCGAGACGATCGGGGCGACGCTGTTCGGTCCGACCGCCCGCCAGCTGGGCCTCGACGACGCCGTGCTGCGGTCGACGTGGACCACCCACCAGGAAGGGCGCGCCGATCTCGGGGAGCGGCTGCTCGCGGTGGCAATCCTGGTGCGCTGGGTCGAGGAGTGGACCTGATTCGGCCGCCGGATCGCCGTCCTGACGAGTCGTGAGGAACCCGGAGGCGTGCCGACGCCGCGGATCCGGGCATGCGACTCAACGGGGGGCTGCGTTCACATTGCCGCCATGTCTCGTGTAGAGTATGCCTCCCATGAGCGTCTCAGACCGTCGCACGGTGTTTGTGGGAACCGGCAGCCACATCCCGGCACGCCGGGTGCCCAACGAGGCCTTCCTCGACCTCCAGTTCTATCTCGACTACGGCCAGCCCTGCGATCTGGCGGACACCCCCAAGATCATCGACAAGTTCCGCGAGATCACCGCGATCGCCGAGCGGCGGTGGGTCGACGATGGAGTGGTGACATCGGACATCGCGACCGACGCGGCCGCCAAGGCGCTTGCCGCCTCCGGGATCGACCCCGAGACCCTCGACTACGTGATCGTCGCCCACAACTTCGGGGACGTCCGGTCCGACAACCGGCGGACCGACCTCGTGCCCAGCCTGGCCGCTCGCGTCAAGCAGCGACTGGCGATCGCGAACCCAAAATGCGTCGCGTACGACCTGCCCTTCGGCTGCCCGGGATGGCTGCAGGCGGTCATCCAGGCCAACTACTTCCTGCGCTCCGGCGATGCCGACCGTGCGCTGGTGATCGGTGCCGAAACGCTGTCCCGCGTGTCCGATCCTCACGATCGCGACAGCATGATCTACGCCGACGGCGCCGGAGCCGCGGTGCTCGAGGCGCGCGCATCGGCGGAGCCGGTCGGCATCCTCGCCCACGCCACGCGCTCGGACACCATCGAGCATGCGCGCCTGCTCTGGATGGGGACCTCGTACGCCCCGGACTTTGGGGACGAGCGGCTGTTCCTGAAGATGCACGGCCGCAAGCTCTATGAGTACGCCCTCGCCACGGTGCCCGGCGTGGTCAAGGAAAGCCTGGACCGGGCGGGCCTGCCGCTCGGCGCCGTGGACAAGGTGCTCCTCCACCAGGCCAACGACAAGATGGACGACGCCATTCTCAAGCGGCTGTTCCGGCTCTACGGCGTGTCCGAGATCCCGGCCGGGATCCTGCCGATGACCATTTCATGGCTCGGCAACAGCTCGGTGGCGACGGTGCCGACGCTGCTCGACCTGATCTGGCGCGAGCAGCTCGAAGGCCACCGCCTGGCGAGCGGCGATGTCGTGATCATGGCCTCGGTCGGCGCCGGCATGAACATCAATTCGGTCGTCTACCGCTGCCCGTAGGAGCGTCTAGGGCATAGGCCCCTGTATGCGTTTCTGACGTGGTCATTGTTGTTGGCCTCTGCCCCACACGCTCCTCGGGATGCGCTGCGCGCATCCTCGGGAGCTCTTTCCGCAGCGGTCGTCGAGCCACTGCAAGTCCAGGTTGACCCGCCAGCCGGGCTCGACGGCCCAGGTCAGATTGCCGACAGCGGTTGTCTCCGGCAGGTTCGGCACCGTGGGCGGGTCAGGGCGCCCCTGGGGTCGCGGGGGGCGCGCCGATGGTCTCAGTGCTCACCTCGAAGAGGTCGAGGCGGTGCCAGTCCTGCCAGATCTCGAGGCCGAACGCGCGGACGCCGTCCCAGTAGCCCTGGTCGGCCAGGCTGTACTGCCCGAGCAGGTCGCCGATCCGGCCCTGGATCTGGTCGCGGTAGGCGTCCTGCAGGCGCAGGGTCACGCGGCGCCGGTTGTAGGTGAAGCTCGCCCGGATCGACCCCGGGGGACCGGGCTCCTGGCGGAACAGGCCGCGGCCCGGCGTCGAGCCGGTGGCGGCCAGCAGGCCATCGTCGAAGCAGCTCTCCGGCTGCGTCGCCGGTGCGTGGGAGACCACCGCCATGCCATGCCGCGGCGCGTTGAGCAGCTCGGCCGCGCGCAGGCCCATCTTGACGCCGAGGATCGAGTAGGCGCCGAGGTGCTGGTGGAGCTCGTTGAGCAGGAGCTCGGCGAACCACTCGTCCTCGCCGTTCGCAGCGACGATCGCGTCCCGACGTTCCCGGACGTCCGCCACCAGCATCTCGGCCGGGATCGGCCGGTTGCTGAGCACCACCGGCTGCGTGAGCTGGCGGCCGCGGCTCATGAGCTCGGCGAGGCGGGCGCCGACGTCCACGCCCTCGCGTGGCATGAACACATCGCCGGAGCGGGAGGCTTCAAACGCCTGCGGTTCAAGGAGGAACAGCACGGCGAGCTCGTCGTGAGCCTGTGGGACGTCGTCGAGGTAGTGGGCGCGGCCCGCGGGTTGAGCGAGCAGGCGGTCGAGAAGGGCGTCACCGAGCGAGGTGCTGCGCGATTCGGGCAGGCCACGGCCGCGCCAGGCTGCGGGCATGGCGGCCCGCCCGCGGGCGGCCACGAATTGAAGGCGCACGCCCGCGTGCCGTACCGCTCTGACCGCATCCGGATCCCGGGCGAGGTTCCAGCTGTCGCGATCGGCGGGGTCGCCCGCGACCACCACGCGCTCGATCGCGGACGCGAGGTCGGGGCGCCGCTCGCACGCTGCGGCGAGCTGGGTCAGCGGTCCGAGCATCAGAACCGTGGTCGGGCCGGCGGCGGAGCGGTAGGCCTCGGGCGCGAACGGCAGCCGCAGCCAGACCGCGGTCTCCGGCAGCGCGGCGCCGACCAGCGCCTCCGCCTGGTCGCGGACGGGGGGTACGGGGCGGCCGCCTTCGAGCTCGGACGCGAAGACCGGGATCTCCTGGCGGTTGAACAGATCGAGCATCCGCTCGACGTTGTGCACCGCCGCGGTCCGGCTGGCCGCCCCCTCGCCGGCGACGATGGCGGCGATCTGAAGCTGCGGGCTCTGCAGCGCCAACGCCAGGGCGACCGCGTCATCGACGCCCATGTCGGTGTTGATCACGACCGGCCTCACCGGGCCCTGGAGGTCCGCAGCTGCGGGCTCCGGCGCGAGGAGGAGGCACGCCGCGGCCGCGAGCGCGGCGATCACCCGCACGATCGGGCGACGGTGGGTGGGTCGGTCGGCGCTCATCGTGGCCTCCGGTCGTCGCAAACCGCTCGCAGGATAGCGTATCGGGTAGGGGCCAGGGGTTGGGGATGGGGATCCCCCACCCGCCCGCTCTTGTCGCGGGCGGCCTGTGACGGCGTAGCCCACTGGGCGAATCCGCAAGCCGGCAGGCGACTCGTCACGGCGGAGCTGAAAGCGAAGCCGGAAGCCCGAGGCCCGTCCCCGGTCCCTTCTCATCACCGACTGCCGTGCCGCGGGTCACGCGCAACCTCGCCGTCGGGGCTTCCCCCGGTGCGCCGGCATCGCCTACAATCGCGACCGTGTTCAGGGCAGGAATGCGCGCGCTGGCCGGGATCGTGCTGGCTCCGTGCCTCGCGATCGCGGCGCCGCCGCAGGCCGACCGCGGTCCGGACGGCCCGGGGGCCGCGACGATTCTCGAGCAGACTCAGACGCTGCGCCCGGCTGTCCTCGAGCTGGCGCTCGCCGCGTACGCGCGGGCCGAGGATCGGGGCGACGTCCAGCGGCCCCGGCTGACGGTTATCGACTACGAGCTGCCGTCGTACTCCAAGCGGCTGTGGGTGATCGACATGACGAATGGCCGGGTGCTCCATGAGGAGCTGGTGGCCCACGGCATGGGCAGCCCCAACGGCTCGGGCGGCGACATGGAGCGGGCCCTCGCCTTCTCCAACCAGTGCGGAACGCGCAAGTCGAGCCTCGGTCTGTTCCGGACCGCCGAGACCTATCAGGGGCGGCACGGCTACTCGCTCCGGCTGGACGGGCTCGAGCCGGGCGTCAACGATGCGGCGCGCGAGCGCACGATCGTGGTCCACCCCGCCGACTACGTCACCAGCGAGCGCGCCGAGCAGCGGATGGTGGGCCGCAGCTGGGGTTGCCCGGCGGTCCGGCCGGCCATCTCCCGGCAGCTCATCGACGACATCAAGGACGGCTCGCTGGTCTTCACCTACTTCCCCGACGACGGCTGGCTGCAGCGGTCGCCATTCCTCGCCCAGGCGCGGGCCGGAGCACCGCCGGTTGCCGCGAAGCTCGCCGCCTCAGCGAATCTGCTTACCCGCTAGGCTCCACGTTGGGCCACTAATCTGAGTTCTCAGGATGCGCGCAGCGCATCCCGAGGAGCGCGTGGGGCAGAGGTCAGCGACAGCCTCCATGTCAGACGCGCGCAGAGGGACCTATGCCCCACGCGCTCCTAGCGCAGCTCGTCGGGCAGGCCGCGCGGCGGCCGGTACTCGAAGGGGTGGTTCAGCCCCGCGATCACGGCGCCATCGCGCTCGTAGATGTCTTCCGAGAACAGCACGGTTCCAAGCCTGGTGACCTCGGCCGTCCAGTACAGCAGCATGACGGTCAGGTGCTTTTTCAGAAACACAGTCGTGGTCTGCTGTGAAGCCACCACGCGGTCAATCACGGCGCGGTTCCATCCCTCGGTGCCCGCGAGCACCAGCTCGGCGAGCCGCAGCGGATCCGCGACCCGGATGCAGCCGTGGCTGAAGGCGCGGTCGGCACGGTCGAACAGCTGCTTCGACGGCGTGTCGTGAAGGTAGACGAAGTACTCGTTGGGGAACATGAACTTGACCCGGCCGAGCGAGTTCTTCGGCCCGGGCTCCTGCCGGATCGAGTACGGGAAGCGGCCGCTCCAGTCGACGGTGGACGGGTCGACGACCGAGCCGTCGGAGCGCACCACGCTCATGTTGTGCGCGCCGAGGTAGGAGGGGTCCCTGCGCGCCGCGGGCAGGACCTCTTTGTTGAGGATGCCCGGCGGCACCGTCCAGGTCGGGTTGAAGACCAGGTGGGTCATCGCCGCCTTGAAGATCGGCGTCGAGGTGTAGGGCTTGCCGACCTGGACCCGGCTGACCCAGATCTCCTCGCCCTCGCGGAAGAGGTGCAGCTTGAAGCCGGCGATGTCGACGAGGAGCAGGTCCTCCTCGACGTCTCGGAACACCCACCTGGCGCGCTCGAGGCTCGCCCGGAGCTGCTCGATGCGGCGCCCGACGGGTACGTTGAGCTCGGCCATGGTCCGCTTCCCGAGCACGCCGTCCGACTCGAGCCCGGTGCGCTCCTGGAACCGCCGCACCGCCGCTTCGACCTCCGCGTCGAACAGGGTCGAGTCCGCGACCTCGCGCGGGGCGAGGTCACCCTCGATCTCGAGCCGCGTGCGAAGGGCCGGGACCCGCGGATCGGAGGCGCCGGGCTTGAGACCGCCGCCCTCGGGAACCGCGGGCCAGCCTCCTGCCGCCTCGATCGCGCGGTACCGCGCCAGCGCCTCCCGCAGGCGACCGTAGAACGGGTACTGCGGCGGCGCAGCCTCGAGAAACTCCCGGATGCGGCCGGACCGCAACGTCTGCTCGAACAGGCCGACCGGGTCGGCGCCGTTCCACTCCCGGCTGAGATTCCACACCGGGTCGAGCTGCTCCGGGTCGAGCTTGCCGAAGTGCAGCGTGAAGGCGAGCCGCGCCAGGCTGTCGGTCAGCAGCAGCTCGAGCTCGGCGTGGGCAACCGGGTCCGACGACTGCCACTGGCCAGCGGCGATGCGCGATTCGATCGCCTGCAGGTGGTAGTCGTTGGGGTCGAGTCCGTGGCTTGCGGCGCCGCGCACGCCGTCCAAGAGCCGCTCGACCATGGCGCGATCGGTCCACGCCGGCTGGAACTCGAAGCGCTCGCACAGCAGCGGGATCAGCCGCGCCGCCGCAAGCCGGGCGTCGCCGAGGTCGAGCGTCCCCTCGGCCTGGAAGCGCTCGACGCACTGCGCCAGGTACGCGGTCGAGGGCTCGACCGCTGCGACGTCGAGCGGGACGGTCGCTGCGATCAGGACAGGCACCCAGAGCAGCAGGCGGAAACGACGCATCTGGACTACCTCCGTGGCGAGCTGGAGCGCACCTGGGATCAGGAGTTGCGTCCCCGCAGCCGATCGACCCAGCGGTGGAGCCGCCACGCCTTGGTGCCCTCCATCTCGTGGATCAGGGCATTGAGGCGATCGATCTCCCGGTAGGTGCGGGCGAGGTGCTCCTCGGTCTCGCCGATGGCGCCGCGCAGCATCGCTTCCTCCCCGAACAGCTGGCGGAGCCGGTTGTCGAAGATCGCGGCCTGGCGCTGGCCACGCTCGATCTCCTCGCGCAACCGGTCGCGCTCGGCGACGGCGGCGTCGCGCTCCATCCGGATGCTGTCCCGCTCGCCGTTGATGCGGTGGTAGGTCTTCTCGAGGGCGGCCTGCGAGCGGCGCAGCGCGGCAGCTTCGGCGGCGCGGCCCGCGCTCTCCTCGCCCCTGGCGACCGCCTCGTCGCGCAGCCGCGCGACCACCCTGGCGAGCAGCTCCGGCGTGTGGAGGTCGCGGTGGCGGCCGATCACCCGGCCCTTGGTGGCCAGGAAGTCCGGGCGATCGGTCGACGGCCGCTCCCCGAAGATGTGGCGCCCGCCGCCCCGGAAGTGCCGGTACTCGCACGTCACCTGGGCGAGGTGGTGGAAGGGGACGAGGCGCGACAGCCGGATCAGGAGGTCCCAGTCCTCGAAGAACGCCAGCTCGGCGTCGAACGGCCCGACCTGCTTGAACAGCGCGCGTTCGATGAGCAGAGTGTTGAAGGGGATGTAGTTGTCGAACAGCAGCAGCTCGGGGTCGAAGTCGCGGCTGTAGGGGAGCCGGCGCTCGACCTGGCGCCAGCCCTCGCCGGGGTCGATCTCATAGATCCCGACCGCGGCGTCGGTGTAGACGACGCGTGCGTCCTCGGCCGAGGCCAGGCCCGCCAGCGTGGTCAGGTGCTCGGGCTCGGCGAGGTCGTCGTCGTCGAGGAAGGCGACGTGGTCGCCGTTTGCCGCCTCGACGCCCGCATTGGCGGCCGCCGCCCGGCCGTGGTTGGTGGGCAGGTCGACCAGCGTGAGCTCGAAGGGGTAGTCGGAGGGCAACTCCGGGGTCTCGCCGCCGTCGTTGACCAGCACCACCTGGACGTTGCGGTAGCTGCCGGCAGCCAGGCTGGCGAGCGCCTGGCGCAGCAGCTCCGGCCGGTCCTTGGTGCGCACGACCACGCTGATCCGGGCCCCCTCCGCGCGCTCGTGAATCGCCGGGCAGCCACCGAGCAGGCGGATCATGCCGGCGACGCTGTGGGTGGCGAAGTCGGCCGCCCGCAGCTCGCGGAAGCCCTCGGCGGCGGTCACGCTGGTCGGCAGCGACAGCGTCCGGTAGCGCCGGATGCCGATCGCCGCCTTGAGGTAGTTGTGCAGGTCGAGCTGGCTCGAGTGCTTCTTGATCGCCTCGCTGAGAGCCTGGATTTCCGCGCTGACGTCGACCAGCACGTCCGGGTAGCCGGGGTGGTTGATCTCGTAGAGCAGGATCCTGAGGTCGGCCACCGCCTCGTCGAGCTGGCTGCCGCCGCGCAGCCCCGACAGGGTGCGGTGCAGGGCGGCGAACGCGGACTGGTGATCGCTCGTCACCTCGAGCGGCGACACCGCCAGCAGCACGTCAGGGCGGACGTCGAGCAGCTCGCGCTCGATCGCGCCCGCCGCCAGGCTCATGAACTGATCGAGCCGGCCGTCGGGCAGGTCGAGGTGCTCGATGTTGGTGATGCCGAGCAGCTCGAGGGCGGCCCGTGCCTCGTGGCGCCGCCGTTCGGCGTACTCCTGCTGGTGCTCGGTCACCTCCTCGCCGCCGCTCGAGTCGGTGAGGAAGAGGACGTGGATCTCGGCCCCCTGGCCGGCGAGCTTGGCGAGCAGCCCGCCGCAGCCGAGAACGTCATCGTCGGCGTGGGGGGCGATAACCAGCACTCGCTGCGCGACGATGTCGGTCGTCTTCCCGGGCAGTCGGCTGATCGGTTTCATGCCCAGATAGTATCAGGGAGGTCTCATTTTCCAATTCTGGATTTCGGATTGTGGAGCGACCGGCCAGCCGGGTTTCGCGAGTCCCGAGCGATGTCGATCGCGCGCGGAGCTCCGCAGTCCGGAAACCGGGAGGGCGGGTGGGCGGTGGCTTCTGTTACCATCCCGCCATGCCCGGAGGACCGCAGCGGTGAGCCGCGCCTTCGTCATCTGCCCGGAGCCGGTGCGGCGCCTGACCGCCGGCGTCGGCAGCCGGATGGTGGCGCTGTCGCGGGTTCTCGCCGAGGCCGGGCACGTGGTCACCCTGGCGATGCCCAACGACCCAGCGGAGGCCGCGCTCGACGATCCCCGCATCCGCACCGTTCGCGGTGATCCGGACCGGCTGGGCGCCCTCGCCGAAGGCCACGACTGGGTGCTCCTCCACGGGCACCTCGGCAACCACTACCTCGCCCAGCGCGACGACCTGCCGGTGGTCGTCGACCTCTACGACCCGTTCCTGATCGAGAACCTGCACTACCACCGCGAGCTCGGCTACGAGCCCTATCGCACCGACCACGCCACCTGGCGGCTGCAGATGTCGCGCGGCGACCTGTTCCTGTGCTCGTCCGAGGAGCAGCGTCTGTACTACCTGGGCTGGCTCACCGCGCTCGGCCGGGTCAACCCGCTGGCCACCGACGAGGACCCCTCGCTCGGACGGCTGATCGTCGAGCTGCCGTTCGGCACGCCCGACGGCGTCCCGCCGCAGCCCCTGCCGCGCCGGGAGGTCCTCGCGGGCGTCGCCGAGGACGCGCCGGTCCTCTACTTCGGCGGCATCTACGACTGGTATGACCCGCTGCTGGTGCTGGAGGCCCTGCCGCGGCTGCTCGCCGAGGACCTGCGGACCGTGGTCGTGTTCGTCGACCATCCGCACCCCGAGCTGACGCCGTTGGCCGCAGCCGCCCGCACCCGCGACCTCGCCCGTGACCGCGGCTGGCTCGGCCGCGAGGTCCGCTTCGAAAGTTGGCGGGCGTACGACCGGCGCTTCGAGCTCGCCCAGGTCAGCGACCTCGCCGTGGTCACCCACCAGCCGGGTCTCGAGACCGACCTCAGCCTGCGCACCAGGCTGGTCGACCTGCTCTGGCTCGGGCTGCCGGTGGTGGTGACCGAGGGCGGCAGCATGGCGCAGGTGGTGCGCCGGACCGGCGCCGGCGAGACGGTTCCGGCCGGTGACGCGGCGGCGCTGGCGGCGGCGGTGCGGCGGCTGCTCCTCGACGCCGACCGGCGCCACTTGGCCAGCGAGGCGGGTCGCCGCTGGGCGGCAGAGCGGTCCTGGGCGAGGGTGGCCGCGCCGCTGCTCGACTTTGCCGACCGGCCGCGCCGGGACCCCCACCGGGACCGCTTCGTCGGGCTCGCGCCCGAGGCGTCGCGGGCGCGGGAGCCGGTCGCCCATCGGCTCCTCCGGCGGCTGCGCCGGATCCGGGGGGCACGGTGAAGGCCTCGGTCATCGTGGTGACCCACTGCGGTGGTGAGCGGCTCGCCGACAGCCTCGGCTCCCTCGCGCGCTACGCCGGTCGGACCGACGTCGAGGTGATCCTGGTCGCCAATGGCGCTCCGGCCGACACCGTCGACATCGCCGCGCGCGACTATCCCTGGGCGCGAGTCGTCCGCTCTGCCAGCAACGTCGGCTTCGCCGGCGGCGCCAACCTGGGCGCCGGGGCCGCGTCCGGGGAGGCGCTGCTGCTCCTCAACGACGATGCGGCGGCCGCTGACGGCTTCGTGGAGGCGCACCTCGAGGCCCTCGGGCGGCACCCGGAGGCGGCCGCGTCGGGTGGCCGGCTCGTCAGCTGGGACGGCGACCGCCACGACTTCGTGCGCGGCCGGCTGACCTTCGACGCCCACGCCTTCCAGGTCGGCCAGGGCCGCCTGGTCGGTGAGCTCGACCCGCCGGCCGAAGGCGAGCCCCTGCCCTTCGCCTGCGGCGGCAACCTGGCGGTCCGCCGCAGCGACTGGGAGGCGGTCGGTGGCTTTGACGCCGAGCTGTTCGCGTACTTCGAGGACGTCGAGCTCGGCTGGCGGCTGTGGGCAACCGGCCGCCAGGTGGTGGCGGCCCCGGATGCCGTGGCCCGGCACCGCGGGGCGGCGACCTCGTCGGCGCTCGGCGACTTCACGCGCGGCGTGCTGTTCGAGCGCAACGCGCTCCGTGTCTTTCACTCCACCGCCGACGCCGCGTGTCGCGCGGCCTTCGGCCCGGCTGTCTACCTGACGTTCCTCCATCGGCTGGTGGCGTTTGCGGAGGCCAACCCGGAGCGGGCGCGCTGGGTCGCGGACCCCTTCACGGCCGCGCCCTCGGGCTGGCACCGGCGGTGGTGGCGGCGGCTCACCGAGGACGGTGCCGTGGCCACGGCGCGGCGCGCGCTGGCCCGGCTGATGCTCGGCCGGTCGGCCGGCAGCCCCCGGCTCGACGACGGCCACCTGCTGATGCAGCTGCGCGCGGCGCACGGCTTTTTCGCGGGCCTGCCCGCCTCCGAGCAGCGGCGTCGCGACCTCGAGCGGCGGCGAACGGTCGCCGATCGCGACATCATCGCCCGCTTCCCGAGGCTGGTCGTGCCGACCTACGTCGGCGACGAGCGGTGGTTCGCCTCCGACGAGTTCCGCGGCCTGCTGCCGCCGGGCTGGCCGGTCGAGTTCGCAGAGCTCGACGCGATCCTCGCCCCCTGACCTCCGCTGCCCGTGTCAGTTTCTGTCTTCGTGCCCAGCCTTGTACCCGCTTCCGCGCCCGGGAGGTGAGCCGAGTACGAGGAGAGGGCGTCCTGCGGGCGTGCCATCTTTGGCGATTTCGGGACGACGTTCCTCCTCACGAGACGCTCGAGACCTGAAATCGCCAAAGGTGGCAACCTCGGGGAGCGCTTCCAGAGGATCAGCGCGAAGCGATCTCGAGGACGGAGCGAACGAGCGGGCACGGATACGGAGACGGGCTCGCATCGAAGGTGCGATCTTCGGGGAGCGATTCGTGATCCGGGCCGAGAACCGCATTGAGGCTTTGCCTTTCCTCTGGCTTTGCGGTTCAATGCAGAGCCGAGGGCAGGATGGAGAGTTCGCCGGTTCTCGAGGTCTACGAGGGCAGCGGGTCGCCGGTCGACGATCTCGCCTTCGAGGCGTGGATGCTGGAGCGCGCGGCTGCCGGCCAGCCCAGTGCCTGCCTCACGTCGTGGCCTGGCCCGGTGCTGGTGCTCGGCTACGCGCAGGATCCCGCAGACGTCGACCTCGACGCCTGCAAAGCCCTCGCGATTCCGGTGCTGCGCCGGATCACCGGCGGCACCGGCGTCATCCACAGGGGTGACCTGGGTTTCGGGCTGGCGCTGCCGGCCTCGCATGCGTGGGCCGCGGGCGTCGTGAGCCTGTACGGACGGTTCCTGGACGCGCTCGAGCCGGCCCTGCGCGCTGCCGGGGCCGCGGTCGAGCGCCGGGTCGACGCCCCGCGCGCGGCCAGAGTCCGGTCGCCGATCTGCTTTGAAGACCAGCTCTCGGATACTCTGCTGGTCGGCGGCCGCAAGGCGGTCGGCTGCGCCCAGGCCCGCCGCGGCGGCGCAGTGCTGATCCACGCCGCGGTGCTGCTCGGGCTCGATGCCGACCTCTACGGCCGGCTGTTCCGGGTCTCACCGGCGCGCGTCCGCGCCGCGCTGGCCCCGGCGGTGGCCGGTGCGGACTGGCGGGAACTCGGGCAGAGCGTGGCGGCGCGGCTCGCCGAGGCGCTCGGGCTCGAGCCGCGGCCGGTGCGCGGTCCCCGCCTGCCGGAGCACTATCGGGCGGTCTACCGCCTGCCGCGGTGGGCCCCGCTCGGGGTTTTGGTTAACGACAGCTGACGGCGTCGAGCCCTTCTCGCTTCGAAATAAGGTCCCGGCGGCCGATGTTGGTTCGAGCGAAGCGACAGCAGGAGGAGGCATGCCGCGGACCCGCGTCTACGAAGCGATCACGGAACGCCTGGAGATCCTCGATCTCGACGGGTCAGTCGACCTTGCCCTGATGCCCAGGATCGACGACGAGCGGGTGCTTGCCATGTACCGCGACATGGTGCGGATGCGCGCGTTCGACGACAAGGCCCTCAAGCTGCAGCGTCAGGGTCGGATGGGAACGTGGCCGCCGATCCGCGGCCAGGAGGCGGTGCAGGTTGGTGTCGGCTACGCCATGACCGAGGCCGACTGGCTGATCCCGGCGTTTCGGGAGCACGGCGTGATGCTGCTCAAAGGCGTCCCCGGGCACCTGATCTACGCCTTCTGGTCGGGTGACGAGCGCGGCTCGTGCTTCCCGGAGGGCGTCCGCTGCTTCCCGGTTGCGGTGCCGGTCGGCAGCCAGTGGCAGCACGGTGCCGGCGTCGGCCTGTCGCTCAAGCTGCGTGGCGAAGCGGCGGCTGCGGTGGCGTTCGGCGGCGACGGCTCGACCTCGGAGGGCGACTTCCACGAGGCGCTGAACTGCGCCGGGGTCTTCCAGGTGCCGACGGTGTTCGTGATCCAGAACAACCAGTGGGCGATCTCGATCCCGCTCCACCGCCAGACCGCGTCGCAGACGTTGGCGCAGAAGGCGCACGCCTACGGCATCCCCGGCATCCAGGTGGACGGCAACGACGTGTTCGCGGTGTGGGCCGTCGCCAGCGAGGCCCTCGAGCGGGCGAGGAGCGGTGGCGGGCCGACGCTGATCGAGGCCGTCACCTACCGGATCGGCGACCACACCACCGCCGACGACGCCTCCCGCTACCGCAGCGACGAGGAGGTTGCGACGTGGCAGACGCGCGACCCGGTCGTGCGGCTGCGGCGCTACCTCGAGGCGCACAGCCTGTGGGACGATGGCCGCGAGGCGGAGCTTGCCGAGCAGATCCACACCTGGGTCGACGAGCAGGTGCAGGCCTTCGAGGCCATGCCGCCGCAGTCGCCCGAGGACCTGTTCACGCACATGTACGGAGAGACCCCCCCGCACCTGCGGGAGCAGATGGCGGCGCTCCTCGAGGAGGTGAGGGGATGACCACCAAGTCGGCACCCACGGGGCGGACCGACGGGCCCCACCTGCACGCCGTGTCACCGTCCGCCACCGAGCGGCTGACCCTCGCCCAGGCCGTGCGCGACGCGATGCGCGACGAGATGGCGCGCGACCCGCGGGTCGTCGTGCTTGGCGAGGACGTCGGCATCGACGGCGGCGTGTTCCGCGCCACCGAGGGCCTGATCGAGCAGTTCGGGCCCGAGCGCGTCATCGACACCCCGCTCGCCGAGAGTGCGATCATCGGCATGTCGATCGGGATGGCGGCCACCGGCTTGCGGCCGGTCGCCGAGATCCAGTTCATGGGCTTCGTCTACCCGGCGATCAACCAGCTGTTCGCGCACGCGGCCAGGCTGCGCAACCGGACCCGCGGCCGGCTCCACCTGCCGATGGTCGTCCGCATGCCCTACGGCGGCGGCATCCACCCGCCGGAGCACCACTCCGAGAGCTACGAGGCCCTGTTCCTGAACACCCCGGGCTTCAAGGTCGTGGTGCCGTCCAACCCCTACGACGCCAAGGGGCTGCTCATCGCGTCCATTCGGGACGAGGACCCGGTGCTGTTCCTCGAGCCGAAGCGGATCTACCGCGCGTTCCGCGAGCAGGTGCCGACCGAGGCCTACACGGTGCCGATCGGTGAGGCCGCGGTGGCGCGTCCGGGCACCGACGTCACCATCATCTCGTGGGGGTCGATGGTCCGGGTCTGCCTCGACGCCGCCGAGGTTCTGGCGCACCGCGGCACCTCGGCCGAGGTGGTGGACCTGCGCACCCTCAACCCGCTCGACCGAGACACCATCATCGCGAGCGTGGTCAAGACCGGCCGCGCGGTGGTCGTGCACGAGGCACCGCGGACCAACGGCTTCGGGGCGGAGATCGTGGCCCAGATCAACGAGCACGCGCTGCTCCAGCTCGAGGCGCCGGTCCAGCGGGTTGCCGGCTTCGACATCGTGTTCCCGCTGGCGCAGAACGAGAAGCTCTACCTTCCGACCCGGGAGCGGATCGTGAAGGCGGTTGACAAGGCATTGTCTTTCTGACGTTTGAGTGTTTCAATTCTCACGCTGCAGCTTCCCATTCCCTGGGCTGAGCGGGTGGTGACCAGCATCTGGTGACCGGTCGGTTCGCGCTGCGGCGTGAGGATTGAAGTGGGACAGGGACATGGCATACGTCTTCAACTTCCCGGATGTCGGTGAGGGGATCCACGAGGGCCGGATCGTCGAGTGGCTGGTTGCCGAGGGCGCGACCGTGACCGAGGACCAGCCCCTGGTCAAGGTCGAGACCGACAAGGCGGTGGTCGAGCTGCCGTCTCCGCGCGCCGGCGTGGTGCTCAAGCTCCACGTCGGTGCCGACACGCTCATCCACGTCGGGGACCCGCTGGTGACGATCGGCTCCTCCGGCGAGCCGGTCGCCGAGACCGCCGCTCCGGCGCCGGCGCCCGACCGCGCCTCCGGGCCGCGGCAGGTGGTCGCCGCAGAGGCACAGGCGGCCCCGTCGCGGCGGCCGCTGGCGACGCCGCGCACCCGCGCCCTCGCCCGCAAGCTCGGGGTCGACCTGGCGGCGGTGCGGGGGTCCGGGCCCGGTGGCCGCGTCACCGACGAGGACGTGGAGCGCACGGCTCGCGGCGAGGCGGCCGCGGTGCCCGCGCCGACGGTGCCCGTGGCCCCTGCGCTGACGTCTCGCCGCACACCGACGGTGGAGGGCGAGGTCGAGCGGCTGCCGATCAGCCACCTTCGGAAGGTGATCGCGGGCGCCATGCGCAAGTCCAAGCAGACGGCGGCGCATGTGACCCACGTCGACGAGGCGGACGTCACCCAGCTGGTCGAGCACTACCGCCGGGTCAAGCCGGCGATCGAGGCGCAGGCCGGGGTCAAGTTCTCGCTGCTGCCGTTCTTCATCAAGGCAGTGGTGACGGCGCTCAAGCAGCACCCAATCTTCAACGCCAGCGTCGACGAGGATGCCCAGGAGATCCTGCTCAAGAGGTTCTACAACATCGGCATCGCCGTTGACACGCCCGAGGGCCTGATCGTACCCGTGGTCAAGAACGCCGACGCCAAGGACATGGTCACCCTCGCCGCCGAGGTCGCCGATCTTGCCGAGCGCGCGCGCACGCGCCGGCTGACCCTCGACGAGCTCAAGGGTGGGACCTGCACCATCACCAACATCGGCCCGCTCGGCGGGGTCTTCGCCACGCCGATCATCAACCAGCCCGAGCTCGCGATCGTCGGCCTGCACAAGATCAGCGACCGGCCGGCGGTGGTGGACGGTGCAATCGCGATCCGCAAGATGATGTACCTGAGCGTGTCGTTCGACCACCGCTACATCGACGGCGCGGCCGGCGCCCGCTTCATGACCGAACTGGTCGCGCTGGTCGCCAATCCGGGCCTGCTGATGGTGAGGCTGTGATGGTCGTCGGATCAGTGTCACGCGGCTGCCAGGTGGTGGTGATCGGCGCCGGCCCGGGCGGCTACGTGGCGGCGATTCGCGCCGCGCAGCTCGGCAAGGATGTGATTCTCATCGAGAAGGACGAGCGCCTCGGCGGGGTCTGTCTGAACGTCGGCTGCATTCCGTCCAAGGCGCTGATCCATGCCTCGGACCTGGCCGAGGAGGTGCGCGGCGCCGCCGGCCTGGGGATCACCGTCGAGGGGCTCGTGGTCGACCTGCCGACGATGGTGAAGTGGAAGGACGGGATCGTCCGCCGCCTCACCGGCGGGGTCAAGTTCCTGTGCGAGAAGAACGGCGTCGAGGTGGTCCGCGGCCGCGCGGAGCTCACCTCGGACCGCACGCTGTCGGTGGCCACCGAGAACGGCCAGGTGGAGATCCAGTTCGAGACCGCGATCATCGCCACCGGCTCCCGCCCGATGGCGCTCGAGGGCTTTCCGCACGACGGCGAGACCATCATCGGCTCGAGCGAGGCGCTGTCGCTGCCGGCGATTCCCGAGCGCATGGTGGTGATCGGCGCCGGCTACATCGGGCTCGAGCTCGGCAGCGTCTACGCTAAGCTCGGGACCAAGGTGTCGATCATCGAGTTCCTGCCTGGGCTGACGCCGGCGCTCGACCCCGATGTTGCCAAAGCTCTGGCGAAGCGGCTCAAGCAGCTGGGGATCGACCTCTACCTCAATCACCGCGCGCTGCGGTTCGAGCCCGGCACCCCCGGCGTCGTGGTCGCCCAGGGCCCGGAGTCAGAGTTGCGGGTCGAGGCGGATGTGGTGATGGTCAGCATCGGCCGGGTCCCGAACTCGGACGGGATCGGCCTTGCGGCGATCGGCGTCGCGACCGACGACAAGGGCTTCATCACGGTCAACGACAGGATGCAGACCAGCGTGCCCGGGATCTACGCCATCGGCGACGTGGTCGGCGGCGCGCTGCTCGCGCACAAGGCCTACCAGGAGGCCAAGGTGGCCGCCGAGGTCATCGCCGGGCACCCGGCCGCCTTCGACAGCGCCGGCATCCCGGCCGTCATCTACACCGATCCCGAGGTCGCCTGGGTGGGCTTGAGCGAGCAGCAGGCGCGCGACCGCGGGCACGCCGTGGTGACCGGGACCTTCCCGTTCGCGGCCTCGGGGCGGGCGATGTCACTCGGCGCCACCGAGGGCTTCGTCAAGGCGATCGGCGACGCCGACACCAAGCAGCTGCTCGGGATCGTCGCGGTCGGCCGCGGGGTGTCGGAGTTCATCGGCGAGGCCACGCTGGCACTCGAGATGGGCGCATTCCTCGAGGACGTCGGGCTCACCATTCACCCCCACCCGACGATGTCCGAGGCCCTGCAGGAAGCGGTCGAGGCGGCGCTCGGCAAGGCCGTGCACATGCTGAACAAGTAGGCCGCGGGCCATGCCGTGACCCTCGCGCAAGGCTGGCCGCGGTTTCGTTCCCGTCCCCGTCCCCGCTCCCGTTCCCGGACACCGCCGATGAGGCATGATCGCCTCTCCTGTCCGCTCGAGCGATTCGCCCGCGCGCCAATCGCGGGAGCGCCAATTCGGGAACGGGGACGGGAACGGGATCAGGAACGGTCGGAACTCGCGGCGAGTGGAGTACAAGGGATCGGGGAGAGGTTGACCGCGGCGGAGCACTTCAACCGTTGGTGATCCGTTCGCAGTGGTCACAGGAGGAATGAGATGACGCACAGGACCTACCAGGAGTTCACCGAGGAGCGGGAGAAGCTGAACGAGCTGGTGCTTGCGAAAGCGAACCTCGAGATCAAGCGCTTCTTCAGCCTCGACAGCCAGGCCTACCGCGACGGCGAGCTGCCGGCCAAGACCAAGGAGATGCTCGGCCTGGTGGCGTCGCTGGTGCTGCGCTGCGACGACTGCATCTCCTACCACGTCGGCCGCTGCCGCGAGCAGGGTGTCAGCGACGCCGAGCTCCAGGAGGTGCTGGCGGTCGGCCTGGTGGTCGGCGGCTCGATCGTGATTCCCCACCTGCGGCGCGCGGTGCGCACGTGGGAGGAGACGGCTGGGGAAGGGTCCAGTGGCTAGGGGCGAGTCCACCTCCCGCCCGACGACCCGGGTCGCTCGCGCTTCGACAATTCCCTCGACTCGCAGCCGCTCTCCGTCGGCACGAAGCCTGTGCCATCGGAATCTTGCGTTGTGGCGTAGGCTTCCAGCCTGCGATTTCAACCTCAGATCAGCACCCGGACATGCAGCCAGGATGGCTGCGCCACAAGAAACGCGGGGGCCGGAGCCCCCGCTGACTGTCACTGGTTGTCAACCGCCTCACTGCGGCAGCACCGTCGTCGGGTCCGAGGTCACGTTGTCGAGCACCGAACCGTAGCAGTAGATGGAGGCGTCCGGGGTGTAGGTTCGGACTTCCACGTATCCGTTGACCGGCGCGTAGCCCTGGAAGATCCCGTTGATCTGCCGGTTGGACAACGGCGGCAGCACCATGTACTTGGTCTCGAGCTTGAACCCCTCCGAGTCGTAAAGGTCGATCGCCACCACTACCTCGGTGCCAACGCCGTTGACGCAGCCGAGGTTCGCCCGGAAGTCCTCGTTCTCACTCATGAAGACAATCCGCTTCGTTATCCCGGTCGGGATCATCCGGTCGGACGGGATGCCCGGCAACTCCTGGCCGAAGGTCCCGGCTGACTTGGCCGACACGACGTTGTAGGTCCGGCTCATCGCCAGCAGGTCGATCCCGCTCGCCTCAACCACGAGGGCTCCTACTTGGTCCGGCTCCAAGCCGAAGACCTCGCCCAGCACGTTGGCGTAGCGCACGCTCGCGCCGGGTGCAAGCCAATAGAAGTCGCTGACGACGACGTTGCTGCTGTCGCCTCCTCGCGGCTGCCAGATGAAGTTGTACTTGAGGTTGGTCAAGCCGACGTTGTTGAGGTCGACATCGGTCCGGAAGAAGGAGCCCTCGAGCCCGGCGGCGAGCGCCGCGGCCGGGATAAAGGTCACGACATCAGATGGCACCTGGGGCAGGATCGTCGATCGGGTCCGAGGTGAAGTTGTCGAGCAGCGAGCCGTAGCAGTAGTAGACGGCCTCGTCGCTTTCGGCCCACACGTCGATGTAACCGTTGATCGGTTGGTAGTCGCGGAACACCCGGTTGATCTGGTTGTTGGAGTAAGGCGCCAGGTCCATGGTCTTGGTCTCGAGCGGCTCGCCCTCGGCGTTGAAGACTCCGATGTTGATGCGGAGCGCCTGATCCGTGCCGTTGACGCAGCCGACGTTGGCGCGGGAGTCATCGTTCTCGCTCAGGAAGATGATGCGCTGCGGCTCGGTGCCCACGATCATCTCGGTCGCCCGGATCGCCGGTAGGCCCTGGCCGGAGGTGCCGGCCGCCTTGCCTTCGGGTGAGTTGTAGGTGCGGCTCATGCCGATGACCGACTCGGTGCTCGCCACCAGCTTGAGGGCGCCGAGGGAGTCGGGGCCGAGGCCGAAGAGCTCGGTGAGGGCATTCTCGAAGCGCAGGCTGTGACCAGGGGAGAGGCTGAAGAGGTCGGATAGGGCCGGCTCCGAGTTGTCCTCCCCGCGAGGCAGCCACTCGAAGTAGACCTGCGCCTCGTCCGTCCCAGTGTTGTTGATCTCGACGTCGGTCTGGAAGTACGCGCCCTGGGCGCCGGCCGCCACCGCCGCCGCCGGGATGAAGGACTCGTAGCCGCCCGGGAACATGCCCCCCGCGCAGTCTCGGAACACGTAGAGACCGGCAAAGTAGTCGAGGACGAACACCTCTCCCCCTGACGCTGCAACATCGACGGCGACGCCAGGCGTGTTGAAGGACCCGACGATCACCGGCGCCGACGGCGTGCTCACATCGATCACCGAAAGTCCTGCCTCCCAACCCGCGACGTACGCGTAGCCCCGCGACACCGCGACGTTGTATGGAGAGACCGGGGTCTCGACGAAGCCGACCTCGACCGGCGCGGATGGCGTGCTCACGTCGATCACTGCGAGACCGCCCTCTCCGGGGAGATGGGGGCGTCCCGACGCCACATACGCGTAGCCGCCTGACACCGCGACGCTTCGAGCGGAGGCGGACGTCTCGGCGAAGCCCATCTCCACCGGTGCGGACGGCGTCCTGACGTCGATCACGCGGAGGCCTGCCCAGCCGGCCGCGACATAGGCGTAGCCGCCGGCCACCGCGACCCCACTCGCAGATCCTGACATCTCCAGCGAGCCCACGTCCGCCGGCGCCGACGGCGTCCTCACGTCGATCACCCTCAGCGAGTAACCTCCCACAACATAGGCATAGCCGCCCACAACCGTGAGGGCGGAACCGCCGCCATCAAGGAAGCCCATCTCCACCGGCGCGGAGGGCGAGCTCACGTCGATGCACCCGGAAGGTCTCGACGTAAGGCGGCCCCCACGGAGTCACAATGCCATCCAAGACGTAGACATAGGCTCCCGCCACCGCGACGGCACGTGGGGCGCCCGGCGTTTCAATGAACCCGACCTCCGCCGATGCAGACGGCGTGCGCACGTCGATCACCCGAAGGCCGGAGTCATCAGCCGCGACGAAAGCGTAACCGGCCGATACCGCGAAATTCGATGGGGTCCCCGACGCATCGACGAATCCGACCTCCACAGGGGCGGACGGGTTTACGACGTCGATGACCCGAAGACCTGCATTGCTGAGTCGCGGCGTAAGCGTGGCTAGCGTCGAGCGCGACCCCGTATGCAAGCCCGGTAGTGCCGATGGCGCTGACCTCGACCGGCGCCGACGGCGTGCTGACATCGACAACGCGCAAGCCGTGCATCTCGTTCGCCACGTAGGCGTAGCCTCCAGCGACCGCGACCCCACTCGCGTTACCGGGCAGCTGTATGAGACCCACCTCGACCGGCGTGGTGGGCGTGCTCACGTCGATCACCCGAAGACCCGGATAGTCGTCCGCGACGTACACATAGTTGCCCGACACCGCGACACCCCGAGCTCTGCCCGGCACGTCGAGGAACCCGACCTCGACCGGCGCGGACGGCGTGCGCACGTCGACCACCCGAAGGTAGCTGTAGTCGTTCGCCATGTACGCGTACCCGCCCGCGACGGCGATCCCGATGGCAGTCCCGCTCGTATCCACGAAGCCGACCTCGACCGGCGCGGACGGCGTGCTCACGTCGATCACCCGCAGGCCGTGGTAGTCGTTCGCGATGTATGCGTAGGCCCCCTCGACCGCGACCCCGTTGGCGGAGCTCGGCATGTCGACGAAGCCGACCTCGACCGGCGCCGACGGCGTGCTCACGTCGATCACACGCAGACCACCGCTGTCGGCGGCGACGAACGCGTAGCCCCCCGCGACCGCAACCGCCTTGACAAGGCCAGGCAGCGCCACTTCGCCGACACGTTGCGGCGCCGAGGGATCCGCTACGTCGGCGACGACCAGCGCCGCGCCGCTCCCGAAGTAGGCATGGCCACCCGACACCGCGACTGCGTACGCGGGCCCGAACGGCCAGCGGCCGATCAGCTCCGGGCAGTCCTGGGGGAGCGCAGGCACTGCAAGAACACACACACCGATCACGACGAGCGCCACCACGTGGGCCACGCGCTGCTGGCGTTGCATGGGCTGCCCCTTTCTGCCCATGGTTCAGACACTCTCAATGTAGGTCCCGGCAACGAGAATGTCACCACGCTTTTCGAGTTCCCGTCAGGAGCTCGTCTTTCCGTAAGCCTCAGTCGCTGCGCTAAGCTGTGCGGCGGAGTGTTGAAGCCGCCATGAACCCAGCTCACCCCGGCTCCGGCTGGATCGAAGTCGTCACCGGACCGATGTTCTCGGGCAAGTCCGAGGAGCTGATCCGCCTGCTTCGGCGGGCCGCGATTGCCCGCCAGCGGGTCGAGGTCTTCAAGCCGGCGCTCGACAACCGCTTCGGCACCAAGGACATCGTGTCGCACTCGCAGTGGCGCATCCCGTGCGAGGTGGTGGAGCGCGCCGAGGAGATCCTCAACCGGCTCGATCCGCGGACCGAGGTGGTGGGCATCGACGAGGCTCAGTTCTTCGATGACGACCTGCCGCGGGTGTGCAGCCGTTTGGCCACGTCCGGCAAGCGGGTGATCGTGGCCGGCCTCGACATGGACTACCGCGGGATCCCGTTCGGCCCGATGCCGACGATCCTGGCGATCGCCGAGAAGGTCGAGAAGCTCAGCGCCATCTGCTCGCGCTGCGGGGCGCCGGCCGCCTACACCCAGCGCCTGACCGCGTCCGCCGAGCAGGTGGTCGTGGGCGCGGCCGACGTCTACGAGGCGCGGTGCCGGCTCTGCCACGAGCCCGAGGGCCCGACGCGGAAGGCGGAGCCGTGGCTGTTGCCACCGCCGGACGGCGCCGGAGGCGAGGCGGGATGACGCGGCGAAACCGGTTGTGGCTGGTCGCCGGCCTGCTGTCGCTGCTCGCAGCGGCTGCGGCCGCGGCCCTCGCCCCCGACTCGATCGTGGTCGGGCTGCTCGTCGCCCTGCTCTGGCTGTGGCTCGTGGCCACGGTCGCCGTGCTCCTGTGGCGGCTCTGGCAGCGAGCCACCTACCGGGTCAGCGTGCGGCTGCTGCTGTCCTACCTCCTGCTCGGCGTGGTGCCGTTCGCGATCTGCGCCGCGCTCGGCGGGGCGGTGCTCTACATGGCCGCGGGCCAGTACACGTCGGTCCGTCACGGCGACGAGCTGGACCGGCTGATGGCCGACCTCGACCGCGACGCGCGCGACATCGCAACCGTCTACACGACGTCAGGCCTCGACGCCGCGACGACCGCCTTCGAGGCCGCCGCGCGCCGGCCGCGGCACTTGGTCCCGACCGTCCACTGGCGGGCGTCCCTCGGGGGAACAACGCTGGCAGGCCCCGGGGCCGCCGAGCTGCCCGACCTGGGGTGGATGGCCGCGGCGACCGCGACGACCGGGCGGCTCGGCGATCGGCTGTACGCGGTGGCGGCGGCGCCGGTCAGCGGCGGTGCGGGGTGGGTCGCCGCCCTGGTCCCGCTGGATGACGAGGCCGCGCGCTCGATCAGCCGCAACCAGTGGTACGACATCTTCTTCACCTCGGTCGCGAACGCGGAGCCTGCGGCGGCCGAGGGCAACGGCGAGCCCGCGGCAGAGCCGGCGATCACGATCAGCTCGCGGCGCGGGGCGACGATCACTGTCGACAGCCGCGACCTCAAGCTCGAGGAGGTGTGGGAGCCTTGGCCGGAAGCCTCGCGCGGGCTGCTGTACCGACCCTCGATCAACTGGTTCCGGCTCAACGTCGACGTGGTCGACCTCGCCACCGGCGAGCCGTCGCGGTCCGCGATCTCGCTGCTGCGGACCTCGCCGATGCGCGTCTGGCAGGACGTCACCCGCTCGCGCTACGAGCTCGCGAGCCAGCTGTGGGGCGCGCTGACCGGGCTGGGCGTGTTTCTGTCCGTGCTGTACGGGCTCGCGCTGATCATCGCCGGGACCATGATCGTGTCGGTCGCCCGCGCCGTCTCGCGATTGACGAAGGGCGCCCGGGCGGTCGAGGAGGGCCGCTTCGACGAGCGGATCCCGGTCCGGCGCCGCGACCAGCTCGGCGACCTCGCGCGGTCCTTCAACCGGATGACCGAGTCGGTCCAGAGCATGCTCGCGGATGTCGCGGAAAAGGAGCGCCTGGCGCGCGAGCTCGAGCTGGCGCGGGAGATCCAGGAGAGCCTGCTCCCCGCCCGCCTCCTGCGCCACGGCACGCTCGAGGTCCGCGCCACCTTCCGGCCGGCGGCCGCGGTCGGGGGGGACTTCTTCGACATCTTCCCGGTCGGCGAACGGCGGCTGGTGGTGGTGATCGGGGACGTCGCCGGCCACGGTTTGCACACCGGCCTGCTCATGGCGGGCCTCAAGTCGACGGTGGCGGCGCTGATCCGCGAGGGCTACTCGGGCGAGGAGCTCGTGTTGCGGGTGAACGGGCTGCTCGGCGAAGGCCGCTTCGGGTCGATCATGGCCACGCTCGCGGTGGCGGAGATCGACATCGAGGACGGCCTCCTCCGCCTCACCGTCGCCGGCCACTGCCCCGCCTACCTCGTCGCGGACGGCCACAGCGAGGAGCTGATGGCGGGCTCGCTGCCGCTCGGCAGCGCGCTCGGCCGGCCGTCGCAGCTGGAGCGACCCTTCCCGCCCGGGGCGAGGCTACTGCTGTACTCCGACGGGCTGGTCGAGGCGATGGGGCCATCGGGAGAGCCCTTCTCCTACGAGCGGCTGGCAGCGTTGGTACGCGGCAGTGCCGGGCTGTCCGCAGGGGAGCTCGAGGCGGCGATCGTCGCGGCTCTTGACGACTACGTCGGCGACCGCGCCCTTGCCGACGACCTGACGCTGGTGGTCGTCGAGCGGGACTCGTGACGCGATTGACACAATCGTCACGACATGGTCCAATCGTTGGTCACGGGCGTCGCCCGCGGTGATGAACTGCTGAGTGGGCGACGCGAATGCGACCCCGGGCCTCGCCGAGCACGGCGGCGCGCGGGCAAAGGAGGGATCCGAATGAAGCAGAAGATCGTGTTTGGGATCATTGTGCTGGCGGCGGTGGTGATGGTCGGGGCCCTTGCCTCGGCGAGGATCACGCCTACGTCGGCGGTGACAAGTGCAAGATGTGCCACAAGGTCCAGTACGCCTCCTGGGAGACGACCACTCACGCCAAGGCGCCGGACACGCCAAGGCGTCGACCGATCCGGAAGTACGACGCCGACCTGCCTGAAGTGCCACGCCACCAACAGCGACGAGGCGATGCCGGGCGTGCAGTGCGAGGCGTGCCACGGGCCGGGCAACGACTACCGCAAGATGAGCGTCATGAAGGACCAGGCGGCTGCGATCGCCAACGGCCTCATCATCCCGACTCAGGCGACCTGCGACGGCTGCCACACCGGCGCCGACCACGCCAAGAAGGTCTCGTTAGCCGACAACAAGACCAACAAGGCGGCGATCCACGAGTTCAAGCCTGCTGGCGCTCCCGAGTAATAGACCTTTTCGTGCTGATCTCTCAGGGCGCGGCCTCGGCCGCGCCCTTTGCCATGCACCGGCGGCAGTCCCCTCGCCGGGGGCGGCTAGCGGTGCATGGCATTGGTAGAATCGCCAGATGCTCGAGGTTTCCACGCACGGAGAGATCACGCGCATCTGGATGGCCCGCAGCTTCGGCGGCCGGTCCCTGCACTCGGTGTCGGCCTACCTGCTCGGCGACACCCTGATCGACTCCGGTTGCCCGGCCACTGCGGACGAGCTGGTCGACTGGTGCCGGCGCCGCGACGTGCGGCGAGTCGTGCACACCCACCACCACGAGGACCACACCGGCGGTGACGCCGCCCTGGCCGCCCGGCTCGGGCTCGAGATCTGGGCGCCGGCGGCCACCGTGCCCATCCTCGCCAGCTTCTACCGCCTGCCGTGGTACCGGCGGCTGGTGTGGGGCCAGCCGCAGAGCGTGGCCGCCCGGCCGTTCGGCGAGGTGGTGCGCATCGGGGGCGCCAGCTTCCAGGCGATCCCGACCCCCGGGCACGCCGCCGATCATCACTGCCTCTTCGACCCCGATCGGCGCCTCCTGTTCAGCGGCGACCTCTTCATCAGCTCGCGCGTGACCCACGTTCGCCGCTCGGAGGACGCCGCGACCATCCTGTCGTCGCTGCGCCTCCTGCTCCGGCTCGACCCCGAGCTCGTGGTCTGCTCGCACGCGGGCTTCGTCCCGGACGCGCGCGCCGCGATCGAGCGCCGCATCGCGTTCTGGGAAGAGCTCGCCGGGCGCGCGGCGTCGCTCGCCGCCACCGGCTGCTCGCCCCGCGCCATCCGGCGGCGACTGCTCGGTTCGGAGGGCGCGATGATGCTGCTCAGCTGCGGCGACTTCTCCAAGACCAACCTGATCCGCTCGCTGCTCGCGACGGCCGGGGGAGGCACCCGTGCACTCGTTTGAGGTTCTCGACTCGACGCCGGAGGGCTTCGTCCGCGTCGTCAATCAAGCGCTCGCCTCGCGCGGGCTCGAGGGGCACGTCACCGTCCGCTACGTCGATGGTGAGATCGTGGCGCGAATCAGCTGGCTCGGCACCTCGGAACTGCGGTACCGGACCCGCAGCGTCGGCTCCGGCTTTTCAGCACAGCTCGAACGCCAGCGCGTGGCGGCCCTGCACTCGGCGTTCCAGGGCCGGTTCGAGGACCGGTTCGAGGACGTCCTCGCCGAGGTCGGCGCGCGGCTGATCTAGGAGCCTGTAGGGCATAGGCCCCCGTGCGCGGTCCTGACGTGGTCACTGTTGTTGGCCTCTGCCCACAGGCTCCTCGGGATGCGCTGCGCGCATCCTGACGAGTTCGTTCCGCAGTGGCCGGCCGACAGCAACTCGGTCAACCACGCCTGCCGAAGAAGCCAATGCGGTGCGAGCTCCCAGTGACGGAGCCGGCGACGCTCGACCGGCGAACCGCCTGGAGATCACTGGCTGCCGGCGGCGGTTCCACTCCCGGGGCCCTGCAGCACGGTGACGATCTCGAGCAGCTGTTGCACGCGGACACTCGAGTCGGCGCCAGCCGGGTAGCGGTAGCTGATGACCAGCAAGCGGTTGGACGAGGGGTGCTTGGAAACCAGCACCGTGTCCTCGACGAGCTCGGCCCCGGCGAGATAGCGGCCGCGCGAGTAGAAGGCGCTGCCCAGCGGCGTGACCAGCTCCTGGCCGCCCTTGTAGTCAGCGCCGGGCATCTCCTCGACCCGGCGCTGGTGCCGGTGGACGGCTGCTACCAGGTCGATGAGCGGCTCCTCGTCGCCGACCTCGAACACGACCCGGCCGCCGACCTTGGCCTCCACCGGCGCCAGCTCGAGGCCCCGGTCGTCGTTCACCGCGACCGCGAAGTCCGGCGGCAGCGGGTCGAGACGAATCCCGAGGAGCTCGTTCGTGACGCTCTCTTGGAGCGGCTCCGGCGGCTGGTCCGGGGGGCCGCACGCGGCGGCGAGCAGGATCACCGTAAGAGCAAGCCACAGGCCAGGGGTTCGCATGGCGGCCTCCTGTCGGCTACTGGACGCTGGTCGGGATGGCCAGCGCCTCACGAAGATCGATCTGGTGGTCGGTGGCGCAGTGCATGCACCGGCAGCGGTTGTTCGGGCCCTCGAGGCGGAAGTCGAGGTCACGGGCGCCGCAGGCGCCGCACATGAAGTTGCGGGCGAACGCCCAGTCCATGACCACGTCCTTCGAAAACGCCGACTCCTTGTCGAGCAGCCAGGTCAGCGACTTCGCGGTGCTCTCGCCGGCCGCGAGCGGCGCGCGGAAGACGAGCTGCATCCTGACCTTTGATTTCTTGGCGACGAGGCCGCCCCCGAAGTTGACGTCCTCGACCATCTCGTAGGGGATCGACAGCGTGTCGCCCTTGTGGCTCGCGATGATCCGCCGCGAGGTCAGCAGAATCGGACCCTCGTCGGAGTTCAGCCGCAGGAAGGGCAGCTCTCCCGCCGCAACCGGCTCCGCAAGCCCGGTGGTGGCATCCGCCGCCAGGGGGTGGGTTTCCAGATAGTGGTGCGCCCGCTGGTACCATTCGTCCCGCGCCTTGATCGCCTTGCTGAGCGCGTCCTCGAGACCTCGATCCTGCTGCATCTGCTGGACCTGCTCGCGCTCGAACTTGGAGAAGATGAGGCCGCACTTGCCGCACTCGTTGCCGCCGGCGGGCTGGACGAACCCGCAGGCCGGGCAGGTGTCAGTGGGCGCCAGCTGGTCGGACTGGGTGCGCGCGACGGCGGTCGACCGACAGACCTCGATCAGGGCGCCCGCGTCGCCCAGGGTGCGCACCACCATCTGCGCCGTCCCCTGGTCGAGCGCCGAGAACAGAGGCTCGTCGAAGGATGGGCTTGGGTTCCGGAAGTCCCGCTGCGGCTTGCCGGTCAAGCGCGCCATGGCGTTCGCGTAGCGCGAGCGGCCAGCCTCGCCCGGCTTGGTCAGACCGAGCAGCATGATGTCGAAGGAGACCATGTCGTACATCGATCGACCCCCGGGTGTCGCTCCAGCATGCAGTCGGCGTTGTCCGTCGCTGGCGTACCGCTTCCCTGCAGGCCAAGTCTAACATCCCGGGCGGCGGCGCGAAGGCGGCTCTCCGGGGGCCGCGGTTCGCCTCGATCGGAGCTCGGAACGTGCGGGCCATCCGCCTGTGGCGCGAGCCCGGCTGCGGATCGCGGGTAGAATACCGGTCCAGGATGAGGCTTCCTCGCGTCGTCGTGGTGCTGGCGGCGGCGGTGCTGGCCGCGCAGGCGGCGGGCGCCGTCGACGCCTCCAGTGACCAGCTCGAGACCGTGCGGGCCCGGATCCGCTCGCTGGAGGCGCAGCTCGAGCGCCTCGATGCGGAGACCTCGGCGGCGGCCCGCGAGCAGGAGACGCTCACTGCCGAGCTCGACCTGGCCGAGGCCAGGGTTCGCGAAAACGAGCTCGTCCTCGAGGCGAGTCGCAGTGAGGCCGAGCAGCTGCGCGCCCAGACCGCGGCCCTCGCCGAGGAGCTCGTCGCCCGGCGCGCGCTGGTGGCCAGGCACCTCGAGATGACCGCGCTGCTGGGAGGCCCCGGACCCCTCCAGCTGCTGTTCGACGCCGCGCGCGGTGGTGACCTCGAGGCGGCGGTGTCGACGGTCGCGACGTTGACCGCCGGTCAGGTCCGTTTGCTCGAGGAGTACGACCAGCTGACGGCGCGCCATGCCGAGCGATTGGCCGAGCTGAGCGTGATCCTGGAGCGTGCCCAGGAGGAGTCGCGGGCGCTCGATCAGCGGCGCAGCGAGCTCCAGGCGGTGCAGGCGAGGGTCGACGCGCGACTGCGGAGGCTCGAGCAGAGCCAGCGAGCAACCGGTGACCGGCTCGCCGATCTCCGCCAGCGGGAGGCGGCACTCGGCCGGCTGATGGACGTGCTCGCCAGCCGCGAGCGGCTGACCGGCAGAGAGGACGTTCGCCGCTACCGCGGTGCGCTGCCGTGGCCGGTCGAAGGCGAGGTGGTGCAGGCTTTCGGCCGTCACTACCTGCCCAAGTACGCCACCTACACCGTGTGCAACGGTCTCCGCTTCAACGCGAGAAGCGGCGCACCGGTGCTGGCGGTGTTTCAGGGGACCGTGGCATACGCGCAGCACTTCAAGGGTTATGGGAACATGGTGGTGATCGACCACGGCAACGAGGTGTACTCGCTGGCCGCGGGGCTGGCGTCCATCCACGTGCGGGTCGACCAGCGGGTCGAGATGGGGATGCGGGTCGGCCTGGCGGCGCCGCCGGAGGACGAGGGGAACGTCTACTTCGAGATTCGCGCGGCGGGGACTCCGCAGGACCCGCGGCGCTGGTTGCAGCTCGCGGAGGATTGATGAGGAAGGTCCGAATCACCTTGGTGGCGCTGTCGCTGCTCACCGTGACCACCTTCGGCGGCATGCTGGCGGCCGGCAGGGACAACGAGGAGGGCCTGTACCGCGCCCTCGGCAACTTGGCCGAGGTGGTCCATCTCATCCGCACCGAGTACGTCGACGAGCTCAACGACGAGGCGCTGTCGCTGTCGCTCGACGCCGGCATCGTCGAATCTGTGGACCGCTGGGCCGCCGTGCTGCCGTCCGGCATGACCGAGACCTACCGCGAGCTCGTGGGAGCTCCGCCCGCATTCGGGCTGGTGCTGGGTTCGCGGCTCGGCTTGGCCGCGGTCCGCCAGGCTATCCCCGGGTCGCCGGCGGCCGCGGCGGCGCTGGAAGCCTGGGAGGTGATCGAGCGGGTCGACAGCGTCAACACGCGCGGCCGCCCGCTCTGGCAGCTCCGGCTCGAGCTGCGCGACAAGCAGGCGGCCGGGGGCTCGGTCGCACTCACGGTCGTCGATCGCCGCGTCGACCAGCGGCGCGAGGTCGTGCTCGAGCCGGCGGTCTGGACGCCGGCGGCGGGGTCACTCGAGGAGGTCGACGGCGCCGCGGTCATCCGCCTCGACAGCCTGCCGGCGGGCGCGGCGGACCAGATCCGCGGCCTGGTGCCGGCCGACCGCCCGGTCGTGCTCGACCTGCGGAACCTGGTGTGGGGAATCGAGGAGCAGGCGATCGCGGTCGCGGACCTGTTCGTGGAGGAGGGCGTGCTCGGCGGCTGGAACGGCCGCAAGGCGGGCTCGCAGACATTTGCGGCCACCGCCGGTTCGCTGGCGGGCCGGCCGCCCGTGATCATGATCGGGACCCGAAACCGAGGGGGTGGGGGAGATCCTGGCCGCGGCACTGCAGCGCGCCGGGATGCCCCTGGTCGGAGGCCGCACGGTCGGCCACGCGCCGCACATGCAGTTCGTCGAGGAGGGCGACCTCACGCTGTGGTTGCCGGTCGGGAAGTGGCTGCGCGCCGACGGTGAGCCGATCAACGACAACGGCGTCGAGCCCGACGAAGCGGTCGAGGTCGAAGACGAGGACGAGGCCGGCGATCCGGTGCTCGATCGCGCCCTCGAGCTGGCCACCAAGCCGCTCGAGCAGGCTGCCTGAGGATGCTCGGCAAGGCGCGGAAACGGAGTGGAAAGGTGCGCTCTCGGCGCCGTCGCGCGCTGCTCGCCGTGATCTTCTTCGGGATTGTCGGGGCGATCGCGCTGGCCGTCTACCTGCGCGGCCGGGAAGCGCCGGTCCCGCCGGCGGACTTCGGCGCGGTGCTGCTCGAGCTCGCCGCCACGAGAGGGGCGGACCCCGAGCGGGTGGCGGCCGACGAGCCGATCCGCAAAGTCGACGGCGTGTTCGTGCGCTCGTGGCAGATCGCAGTGCCGAATCGGACCGCGATGGCGGCCCTCGAGAAAGACATCGTCGCCGCGGCGTCCGCGCGCCGGGCCACCGCGGCCTCGCCCGCGGCGGTGTCCGACGACACCACCCGGGTGCGGGTGGACTTCGGTAGCGAGGCCTTCGACGTGCTGCTGATCGTTGCCAAGCCGGTGCGCGTCGCCGAGCTGGCGCCGACTGCGGCACCGACCGCTCGCCCGGCGGCGCCGACGGCGACCCCCCGGCCACGTCCGGCGCCGGGCGCCCGTGGGCGGCTCGCAATCCTGCTCGACGACGCCGGTCAAAACGTGGACCTGCTACCGGCCGCTGCCAAGCTGCCGCCCGAGATTGCGGTGGCGGTGCTCCCGTTCCTGCCGCACTCCGCCGAGGTCGCCGAGACGCTGCACGGGAGTGGTCACGAGATCTGGCTGCACCTGCCGATGGAGCCGGAAGGCTATCCGGGAGACGATCCGGGCCCCGGCGCAGTGCTCGTCAGCATGGCCGAGAGCGACATCCGGTCGGCCGTTCACGCCGCCATCAACAGCGTGCCGCACGCCGTGGGTGTGAACAACCACATGGGATCGCGGGCCTCCGCCGACCTGCGCGTCATGACCTGGGTGATGCAGGAGCTGCGGGCGCGCGGGCTGGCGTTCATCGACTCGCGCACCAGCCGGGACACCGTCGCCGAGGACGCGGCGCGCGCGCTCGGCGTGCCGGCCGGACGCCGCCACGTCTTCCTCGACAACACGCGGTCTTCTGCCGCGATCCGGGCGCAGCTCGACGAGGCGGTCGAGCGATGCCGGCTCGACGGCTCGACGATCGCCATCGGCCACCTCGACCCGATCACGGTGCAGACGCTCACACAGGAGCTGCCCGGGCTCGCGAAACGAGGGGCGGACCTGGTCCGACCGAGCGCTCTGCTGAGGTAGCGTTTCCTCGGCCGGAGCGGCTGCGGCTACAATCCTCGCCGGAGAGACGAATGACCGCAGAGCTTCACCTTTACAACACCCTCACCAGGAGGCTCGAGCCCTTCACCAGCCTCGAGGCGGGGCATGCCCGCATCTACACCTGCGGGCCGACGATCTATGACTACGTCCCACATCGGCAACTTCCGCACCTTCCTGTTCGAGGACGTCCTGCGGCGGGCGCTGCGCCTGTTCGGCTACCGCGTCACCCAGGTCATGAACCTGACCGACGTCGACGACAAGACCATCCGTGGCGCCGAGCCGAGGGGGCCTGTCCCTGCGCGAGTACACCGACCGCTACGTCGGCGGCGTTCTTCGAGGACCTCGACACGCTGCGCGTCGAGCGCGCCGAGCACTACCCGCGCGCCACCGACCACATCCCGCAGATGGTGGAGCTGGTCCGGCGCCTCGAGCAGGCGCGGCCACACCTACCGCTCCGAGGGCTCGCCTACTTCCGCATCGCGACCTTTCCCGGCTACGGCAAGCTGTCCGGGGTTCGACCGGATGCGAACCTCGCGGCGGGCGCCCGGGTGGACGCCGACGAGTACGAGAAGGAGGACGCGCGCGACTTCGTGCTGTGGAAGGCGGCCAAGCCGGGCGAGCCGGCGTGGGAGACCGAGCTCGGCCACGGCCGGCCGGGCTGGCACCTCGAGTGCTCGGCGATGTCGATGGAGCTGCTCGGCGAGAGCCTCGACATCCACAGCGGGGGCGTCGACAACATCTTCCCGCACCACGAGAACGAGATCGCGCAGTCGGAGGGCGCCGACCGGCAGGCCGTTCGCTCGCACCTGGCTGCACGCCGAGCACCTGCTCGTCGAGGGCGAGAAGATGGCCAAGTCGCTCGGCAACTTCTTCACGCTCCGCGACCTGCTCGAGCGCGGCTACGACCCGCTGGCGATCCGCTACCTGCTGATCTCGGTGCCCTACCGGCAGAAGCTCAACTTCACGTTCGACGGGCTGCACGCAGCCACCCAGGCGCTCGAGCGCATCGCCAACACGCTGCGGCGGCTCGCACACTCCCCCTCGTCGGCCGGCGCCGGCGCGCTCGCGCGCCGAGCAGGTCGCCGGTTTCCGGGAGAGATTCCGGGCCGCACTCGCCGACGACCTCAACACCGCGCGGGCCCTGGCCGAGCTTCACGACCTGCTGCGGGCGGTCAACACCGCGCTCGACGGCGGCGGCATCTCGGGAACGGTTCGCGACGACCTGGAGCAGGCGATCGCCGAGGTCGACGCGGCGCTCGGCGTGGTCCCGACCGCCGCGCCCGCGGCCACCGATGGGGACGCCGAGGTCGCCGGCCTGGTCGAGGAGCGGACCGCCGCCCGCGCCGCTCGCGACTTCGCCCGCGCCGACGCGATCCGGGCGCGGCTCGCCAAGCTGGGCGTGGCCATCGAGGACACGCCCCACGGTACAGTCTGGCACCGCAAGTCGCAGTGAGCTGAGAGCTGCTGGAGGCTCTGGTCCTCCGATGGCCTCGCGGGCCGGCGTCGGCAGGCGTGCGGGGGCAGCTACCGGTTGTCGACCATCGACGTCCACCTACTCCAGGAGGTTCTCGCGGATGTAGGTGAACTTACCCTTGTTCACCAGGCCGAAGCCCTCTTCGAACTCGTTGATCAGCCGCGAGACGGTCTCGCGGCTGGTGCCGATCGAGTGGGCGATGTCGGAGTGGGTCGGGCGCCGGACCACGATCCAGCCCTTGCCCATCTTCTGGCCGTGGTCGCGGGCGAGGTCGAGGAGGTAGCGGGCGAGCCGCCCGGCCACGTCCATGTAGGCCAGCGACTCCATCTTCGAGTTGGCCCGGCGCAGCCGGCGCGACAGGATCGCGAGCAAGCTGCGCGAGATCCCGGGCGAGGTGGTCAGCAGGTGATGGAAGTCCTCGCGCTTGATCGCGAGCAGCTCGACGGCGGTCAGCGTGACCACCGATGCCGAGCGCGGCGCCTCCTCGACGAGCGCCATCTCGCCGAAGACCTGGCCGGCGCCGAGCACGGTCAGGATGAACTCCTTGCCCTCGGTCGAGGTCGTCACCACCTTGACCTTGCCCGAGGCGATCACGTAGACCGCATCCGCAGCGTCGCCGCCGTGGAAGATCACGGTGTCCTTGGCGACCGAACGCGTGCTGGCCACGCTGGCGACAGCGGCCAGCTCGTCGGGACTGAGCTCCGTGAAGAGCTCGACCTTGGCGAGCAGCTGTTTCATCTCTTCGGTCATGGGACCTCCAAGGGGGCTGTTCGGAGCACCGCGTTCGCCACTGCAGTACCGCTGACCGGCGACTTCAGTGCGATGCAGTCGGCAGTCTCCTGAGCCCCCTCTGCGCACCACTGCGGAGAGTACCGATCGAGCAGTGAGCACAGCTTGTCGACCGCGCGACGAACCTCCGATGGTTCGACCGTCCGTCGTGGGTAGAAGCGGTGCTCGAGAAGATCGGCCTGCATCACTCCGATTCTGACTGCCGTGAGGATCTCGCGTTGCCCCTCGAGGCCGACGATGTCCGACAGCACGGGCACCTGGCCGCCGCCGATGGCGTGCGCCTCGGGCACCAGCCCCACAAGAACGGCCGCCAGGCCGGCGCGGTCGAGCGACTCGTCGGCGAGCGCCGCCCGCACGTGGTCGGACAGATTCTGTTGCCGCCACTCGAGCTGCACGCGGCGCAGGGACTCGTCGCGCCCTGCGACGTCGGCGGGCAGCGCGCCCCACAGAGCCATGGCGGCGGCGAGGTCGTGCTCGCTCTCGGCGAGCCGTGCGCGCCGGACCAGCACTTCGGGGTCATCACCCAGGTCGCGGAGGATCGCCGCGGCATCGCCGGTTCGTCCCAGTGCGCCGAGCAGGTCCGCCTTGGTCAGCAGAGCCGTGCGATCGGACGGAGCAAGCACCAACGCGGCGTCGACCATCTCGAGCGCGGCCTCGGTCTGGCCCTCGGCGGCGATCGCCTGAGCCTGCGTGATCCGGTCGTCGACGAAGCGCCGCTCGAGCTCGCCGGCCCGCTGCGACCATGTCGACTCCGGCCACAGCTCGGCGCTGCGCCGCGCCGCCTCGAGCGCCGTGGACTCGAGCCCGCTCCGCGCCGCGGCCTCGCTCAAGGTCACCCAGGCCGCCGCATAGTCCGGGTGCCCGGCGCACAGCTGCTCGAGCTCCGGCACGGGTGGCTCCGCAGCGGCCATCGCGATCTGCAGCTCGAGCAGTTCGCGGGCGGGGGTGTCGCCCGCCTTGGCCGCGGCCGCGCTCGCCGCCGCGAGATCGCCGTCCTCGAGCTTGGCCACGGCCTTGGCGAGGCGCTTCGCGTCGCGTCGCTTGAGCTCCGGATGCCCGGGTCCCTCCAAGGGGCCGGGGAGCGCGAGCTGTGCCGCGACCGCCGACGTGGCTGCCAGCGCGAGCGCGGCGAGGATGGCCCCGCGGCGCGCGACCCCGAGGAGCCGTCGTGGGCTGATCGCGCTGCAGGAGCCGCGACTGGAGCGACCGCCGTGCCGGATCAGCGACCGATCGTCCGGCCGTGTCCTCCGGTCACCCTCGATCTTCATCGGGACCGCTGACGGGGATCGCCGGAGCGACGCTCGCGATCGCGTGCTTGTACACGAGCTGCTCCTGGCCGTGGTTTTCGAGAATGACCGCGTACCGATCGAACCGACGGAGAGTGCCGGTGAGACGCTTGCCGCTCACCAGATAGATGTGGACGCTGCGGGCCTCTTTGCGAAGCTGGTAGAAGAATGGATCCTGGATGTTGATGGTGCTGCTCGCGGGCTTGTTCATGGCTCGCTGCCCTCCCCGATGAAACCCATCCACTTCGCGACAACCGACGCCGCGCCTCCCTGCTCGACCGGCGCCACCCACTCGAGCGCGCCCTCGCGGAGCGACCTCAGCCACGTGAGCTGGCGTTTGGCAAGCCGGCGGCTCGCCTGCTTCGTCTGCTCGATTGCGGTCGGACGATCTCCGTCTCCAGCAAGCATCTGCACGACCTGGGCGTAGCCGATCGCCTTCAGAGCGTGGGCGCTGGCGGGGACCCCCGAGGCGAGAATCCGCGTGACCTCCTCCTCCAGACCACGAGAGAACATGTCGACGACGCGCACGTCGATTCTAGCATAGAGATCGCGCCGCTCCCGGTGCGGCGCGGCGAGCAGCGCGCGGTAAGTAAGCTGCGATCGATGGCGCCGCCAGTGCTCGGAGATCGGGACTCCGGTGAGCTCCCACACCTCGAGCGCCCGCAGCACCCGCTGGCGGTCGCAGGCGCCGATGCGGGCCGCCGCCGCGGGGTCGACGGCGCGCAGCCGATCCGCCGTCCGCGCGGGATCGGCGTCCCACTCGGCGGCGAGCCGGGCGCGCAGCGAGGCGTCGCCGGGCGGCGACTCGAAGAGGCCGAGCAGCAGCGCGCGGACGTAGAAGTGGGTGCCGCCGGCCACCATCGGCACCGCCCCCCGCGACCTGATGTCGTCGATCGCCGCGGTTGCGGCGGCCACGAAGTGGCCCGCGGAGAAGTGCTGGTGCGGATCGGCGACGTCGAGGAGGTGGTGGCGGACCCGGCGCCGCGCCTCGATGGATGGCTTGTCGGTTCCGATGTCGAGCCCGCGGTAGACCGCGAAGGCGTCGGCCGAGACGATCTCGCCGCCGATCGCCTCGGCGACCTCGAGCGCGAGCTCGCTCTTGCCCGAGCCGGTCGGCCCGACGATCACGAGCAGCGGCGGTTGGGGACTCGCGCCGTCCATCACGGAGTCGAGCTTAGCGCGACTCGGGCGAAACCTGGGGGCACGGCCGCCGCGGAAGCGAGAGCGGATCCGGCTTCGCTTTCAGCTTCGCCGTGACACGAGCGAGCGCGGAATCGGGAACGGGAACGGGAACGGGAACGGGGTTCGACCGCCCCACACCCACAGCGCGGGCATCCCGGTCGAGGGCTCGCCGCCAGTGGCGGGGACGTACTCGGCGGCGTTGTCGCGGCGGAGGGCGAGCAGGAAGGGGAACTCCTCCCAGCTGTCGGTGTGGGTGCCTGACAAGGAATCTATGCCTCGCAGTGCAGGCTGGCAAGGGGGCTGCGCTCAGGGGAACGCCGTCCACCGTCCGTCCACGACGCGGGCCCCGCAGCGGCCGTCGCGGAGCGGGAAGCGGACCGGCAGGCTGCGCCGCGCGATCCGGTCGAGGGCCTCCTGGCTCGGGTGGTGGTGGCGGTTGAGCGGGCCGGCCGGGACCAGCACCACCTCGGGATGCACCGCGTCGAGCAGGGCGTCGGAGCAGGACTCGCGGCTGCCGTGGTGCGGCACGACGAGCACCGCCGAGCGGAGGTAGGTGGAGCGGGCCAGCCGGCGCTCGACGGCGCGATCGATGTCCGCGCCGACGAGCACGGCGCCGGCCTCGGTCGCGATCTGCACCACCAGCGAGCGGTCGTTGTCGGCGTTGGCGTCCGGACGGGCCGGCGGCCACAGCACCCGCAACCTGGTGCCGCCAACCGTCACGACTGACCCGCGCGCGACCGGAACCACATTGATGCCGCGCCGGCGGGCGACCCTCAGCAGCGGCGCCATCGTCTCGCTCGACCGGGCCCAGGCCGGGAGCACGAGCCTGTCGACCGTGAAGACCTCCAGCACCCGGGCGAGGCCGCCGAGGTGGTCCTCGTCCGGATGCGAGGCGACCACGGCCGCGAGCTGGCGCACGCCGTCGTCGGCGAGCAGCTCGGCGGCCTGGCCGAGCCAGCGGCCGCCGTCAACCAGGATCACGCCGTCCTGCGTCGCGACGGTCGCCGCGAGGCCGTCGGCGATCTCGAGCAGGGCGACCCGCGGCGGCGCCGGCGCCGGCCGCAGCGCCCACCATCCCGCGAGCAGGGCGAGCAGGGTGCACCAGACCGCGGCCCCGATGCCGCCGCTGCGGCCCGGCCGCAGCGCCAGCCAGGCGGCGGCGGCGAAGGCCGCGATAACGGCCGGATGCAGACCGGGGACCACCAGCTCGAGCGCCCGTCCGGGTGCGCCGCCCATCCAGAGCATCCGCTCGGCGACGCCGACGAGGTCGAGCACCAGCGCGCCCGCACCTGGCCACAGCGGGGAGCCGAGCACGGCGAGCAGCGACAGGCCGAGGCTCGGGGCGAGAAGCGGCGGCACCAGGAGGTTGGCGACCAGCCCCCCGGGAACCGCGCTGTGGAAGTGGGCGGCCACGATCGGCGCCGCCGCCGCCTGGGCGACGACCGGTACCGCTACCACGGCTGCCAGCGGGCGCGGCAGCGGCAGGCGAGCGGTGGTCGGCGGAACCCAGCGTACAAGTGCGGCGGTGACCAGCACCGTGAGCTGGAACCCCGGATCTGCGACCAGCAGCGGCTCGGCCACGATGATCGCAGTGGCGGCGAGCAGCAGGCTCGAGATCGGGATCACCGCGCGGCCGAGCTGGCGCCCGCCGAGGTAGGCCACCGCCATCAGCGCCGCGCGCACCGCGGAGGGCGCCGCTCCGGCGAGCAGCGTGTACGCCGGGACCGCCGCGATCATCAGCCAGCGGACCCGTCTCGGGTGCAGCCCGAGCGCCGACAGGGCAAGCCAGATGCCGCCTGCCACCATGCCGACGTTGAGCCCGCTGACCGCCAGCAGGTGGGCCAACCCCGAGCGGCGCCAGCCGTCGCGGCGCTCGCGCGCCAGCAGATCGCGACGGCCGAGGGCGAGCGCCGCCGCCATCTCGGCGGCGCGGATCCGGTTGAGGTCAGTCCCGGCCGCCCGGAGCACCGCGCTGGCGAGGTGGTCGCGCAGGGCCGGCAAGCCGCGCGGGGGTGACCTGGTGTCGAGGAGCCGCGGCGAGTCGACGACGAGCATCGGGCGGGCGTCGTCACCACGGATCGTCGCCAGCGCAGCGACCACCGATCCTGGTGGCGGCAGCATTCCCCGGCTGGTCGACGCGCCGCGAACCTCCAGCTGCCACTGGCCCGACAGCCGGAGCTTGCCGTCGGCGCGGCGTGCGTTGCCGACCGACACGGTGGTCCGCCGTCCCCAGCGGCTGGGCTCCCAACCCTCGCGGATCGTGACCTCGACCCGGAGCGCCGCGGCGTCGGCGGACGCTGCCAGCTCAGCGATCCGCAGGCGCTCGGCGTTGGCAACTGCTCCCCGGCCGCCGCCGAGGGCGATCCCGGCGACGAGCCACAGCGGCCACAGCCGCGGGATGGCGAGCGCGGCGACGACGGCCACCGCCCCGACCCCGACCAGAACCCGGCCGACCACGTCGGGGGCGGCCACCTCGGCTGCCATGGCGACGACCGCGCCGAGGGTGGCTCCGGTCGCGAGCCACCACAGGGGACGCAGCGCCCGGCGCTCCGCGCCGGCGCGGTTCACCCGCTCTCCAGAACCGCCATCATCTCCACGTGGTGGGTCGATGGGAACAGATCGACCAGCTCGAGGTGGGTGAGATGGTAGCCGCGATCGACCAGGTAGCGGGTGTCGCGGCCCCAGGTCGCCGGGTCGCACGCCAGCATCACGATCCGTTCCGGATGCCAGCCGGCGAGTCGGCGTCGCAGCTCGGTGCTCATGCCGGCCCGCGGCGGGTCGGTGAGCACGAGCGACTCGGCCGGCAGGGTGCCGGCACGGGCGAGCACGGCCTCGGCGGTGCCGACATCGACTCGTGCCTCCGGCAGGTTGCGCTGCGCCGCTTCGGCCGACGGCCGCGACGGCTCGGCCAGATGCAGCTCGCGCGCTGCCGCGTGCCAGGCCGCGGCAGCGAGGAACCCGACACCGGCGTGCAGGTCCCAGGTCGGAACGGGGCGTGATCCGGACAACTCGACCACCCGATCGAAGAGCCACCCGGCGAGGTGGCGGTTCCCCTGAAAGAAGGAACCGATCGGCACGAAAAGGGAAACCGGGAGCGCCATGACGACGCCCTGGTCGCCCCAGCCGGACGTGATCTCACCGGGGGCCGACACGGTGTGCATCCCGTCGACCACGCCGGCCAGCGCCTCGGGCGGCGGCAGCCAGTCAGGGCGCACGGCGGCCGCGTCGTGGCCGGTCGGTCGCAGGCCCGCCACCGCGCGGCCACCGTCGAGGTCCTCGAGCCATTCGAGGTCGACCGCGGCCAGGCAGCGGCCAGAGAGGGCGCGTTCAAGCGGGTCGATCGCACGGCCGAGCCGGCTCGACACCACCCGGCAGTCGGGGATCGCGCTGACCTGCCGGCTGCGCTCCTCGAAGAACCCGAGAGTGCGCCTGGCGGGATCCCAGTGCAGCCGGGCGCGCAGGCGGTAGGCGAGGGGTGAGCTGCGGATCGGCGCCGAGCGCAGCCGCTCGGCCAGCGCAGGGTATCCGCGAATCGCCTCGGCGGCCGCGGCCGCCTTGAGGTAGGCGCCGCGCTCGTGGTCGACGTGGGGCCAGTCGCAGCCGCCGCAGCGTGCGGCGTGGCGGCACGGCGCCTCGGCGCGCGCCGGGTGGGGCGGCCCGAGCAGCTCGACGAAGCGGCCCTCGACGATCCCGGCACGGTGCGTGGTCGGGACCACCGCGACCCGCTCGCCCGGCAGCGCACCCGCAATCAGCCAGGTCCGGTTGTCGGCGTGGGCGAGAGCCCGCCCGCCGCCGACGAGCTTGCCGGCTGACAGGATGACCGGCCCCCCGCCGGACGCGCCATCGCTCGCGAGCTCGCTCACCCGAGCTCCAGCCGCGGCAGCCCGAGGACGCGGCGCAGCTCGCGGTCGCGGATCGCGCGGCGGGTGCGGCCGAGGGCGTCGCCGGTCGCGCCGGACGCCGCGGCGGCAGCGGCGCTGTCGTGCTGGATGCGCTCCTGCTCGGCCTCGGGCAGCACCCGCCAGCAAGCGGCCAGCAGCACCGACTCGAGAGCGCACAGGTGCTCCTCGAGCATCGCCAGCGGCAGGTCGCTGGCGGCCTCCACCTGATCCGCGAGGCTGAGGATCACGCCGGCGACCGGAAGCCTCGCGCCGCTCAGCTCCGCGGCTGCGGATCGCAGCTCGCTGACGAGCACTGCCGGCGTGCGGCGAGGTGCCTCGGGAGCGGCGCCGGAGCCCTCCAGGTGCTGGCCGGCCCGCATCTCCGCGAGGCGCTTCGCATGCCTGGCGACGGCGTGGCGGCAGTACGCGAGGCTGACCACCGGGTCGACGTCGCCGCGGTCGCGGCGGCGCGCAAAGGCCTCGGAGATGCCCCCTGTGACCGCGGCCAACGGGACCTGCTCCCGCCACCATGCGCGCAGCAGCTGGAAGTCCTTCGGCGACATCAGGTGGGGCACCCCGCGGATGGTCGCGAAGAAGTCCTCCACGTCCCGGTAGAACGCGAGCTCGGCGTCGGCTTCGGCCACGGATCGAGTGTAGCGCGCCGCCGGCGCGCACGGCGGTCGGCGCCGCTCGAGCGCCGGTCGAGCTGCACGGAGCCGGTGGGCCGTGTCCGAACCCGACCGGCGCCTGGGTACAATGAGAGGTGTTGTTCACCGGCTCTCCCCGAGGCCATCGTCTGAGGCTGCTGCTCGTCGCCGCCGGCGCGCTCGCCGCCCTGGCGCCCGCGACGGCGCTGGCCACCTGGAGCGCGCTGCCCGACGCCGTGGCAACCCTGCAACGCAATCCAGGGGACCTGGCCGCCGAGGAGGTCGTCGCGGCTGCCGAGGCGTCGGTGCTCGCCGAGGCGAGCGCGGGTCATCTGGCCGCGACGGCCACGCTGATCGATGCTTATGAGGCCCTCGTCCAGCGGTTGGACGACGGCGAGGACCGCATGTCTCGGCTGCGCAGCCGGCTGGGCGGGCCCTGGTCGAGTACGGCGACGCCCAGGTCGCGGCGGATCCGGAGGCGGCCGGCGCCGCCTGGGCCCTGGCCGCTCACCACGAGCGGACGGACGACGTGCTGGAGCGCCTCTCCTCGCAGCTGCTGCCGCCGTCCGGGGCCCAGCCAGGTGCGCTCTGGAAGGCGCCGCTCGACGGCGCCGAGCTGGTGTTCGCGCCCGAGGCCAGGTTTGTCGCCGGCTGCGTCTGGGGCGACAAGGACTGCCGGGACGGTGAAAACGGCCCTGACGTGCGGGTGCCGGGCTTGTGGGTGGACCGGGTCGAGGTCACCAACCGCCAGTACCAGCGCTGCGTCGACGCCGGCGCGTGCTCCCCGCCGGTCGACTCGTCGGCCTTTGCCGATCCCACCCGCGCGGCCGAGCCGGTGGTCGGCGTCAGCTGGAACCAGGCGGCCGCGTTCGCGAGCTGGGCGGGACGCCGCCTGCCTTCCGAGGCCGAGTGGCAGCGTGCCGCCCGCGACGACAGCGTCGACGGTCGGTTCCCCTGGGGCCGGAGCCGCGGGCAGGCGACCGCCAACGTCTACGAGACGTCGCCGACCGACCCGTTCCCGGGGCTCGCGCCGGCCGCCTCCTTCCCGGCGACGGGCTGGGGCGTCTTCGATGTCGGCGGCAACGTCTGGGAGTGGTGCGCCGATCGCTACCACCCTGACCTGACGGGGATGCCGCGGGACGGCCGGCCATGGCTGGCAGGAGGCTGGGGCCGCGCGTTGCGAGGTGGCTCTTGGCGACGGACCGTCGACCTGGCCCGGGTCGCAAGCCGGTGCTGGCAAGACGAGGCCTACGCCGCCGACGACGTCGGATTTCGCTGCGTGGCCGACCCGCCGGAGGGGGTGACCGCGGAGCAGCTGGTGCAGCTCGCGGGGCGCGCGTTTCCATTGCCCAGCTCGCCCGGCACAGAGCTCGCTCAGGCCAGCCTCTCAGGCCTCGACCGCCGGTATCTCGAGCGGCGCGCTGTGACCTGGCTGGTGGTCGAAGGCAGGGTGTCGGAGGCGCTGCCGCGGGTCGTGGCGATGCTTCGGCAGGACCCGGGGGACCGGGTGCTGGCCGACCTGCTGGACCAGCTCGAGAGCGAGTTGCACGCCGAGGTCAACCGTGGCGACGTCCTGACGGTGCGAGCCGCCATCACCGGCTACCGCTCGGCTGTGGCCGGCGACCGCAGGCTGAGCGGCCGGCTCGCCGGGTATGAGCAACGGCTCCTCGAGGAGATGCAAGCGGCCGCGAGGTCGCTCGCCGGGCGCGGCGAGTTCCGCCTCGCCGGTTCGACCTTCGAACTGTTGCGCACGCTGGGCCCCGACGGCCCGGCGTTCCGCGAGCTGGCGCGGCTCGCCGAGCCGCCGCCGGGAATGCGCCGGATCTCCGGCCGCGACGGCAAGCTGATGGTGTGGGTGCCGTCCGGCACCTACCGCATGGGAGCCTCACCCGACGACGGCGCCGCGGCCTACGACGAGCACCCGGCGCGTAGCGTGTCAGTCAAGGGTTGCTGGTTGGATGCGACCGAGGTGACAAACGCGGAGTACCGACGCTGTGTCGAGGATGACGTCCTGCACGCCGCCGCAGCGCGCGGCGGCGTTCGACGACCCGGAGCTTGCGGACCACCCCGTCCTGTGGGTGACCTGGTTCCAGGCGTCGAGCTATGCCCGCTGGGCCGGCAAGCGGCTGCCGACCGAGGCCGAGTGGGAGCGCGCCGCCCGCGGCGGCACTACGACAAGCCATCCGTGGGGGGACCCCTGGCAGCTGGGCCTCGCGAACGCGATCGAGTCCGTCGGCGACGATCGCTTCGTCGAGTCGGCGCCGGTCGGCTCCTTCCCGGCCAACGCCTGGGGGCTGCACGACATGCTCGGCAATGCGTCGGAGTGGGTGGCCGACCACTACCACCGCAACTACTGGGACGCCCCGAGCGACGGCCGCGCCTGGAACCAGTTGACCGGCGAGTGGGTCGAGGAGCAGCGGGTCGTCCGCGGCGGCTCGTACGTGACGGCGGCCAGCCGCTTGCGGGTGTCGTACCGCGAGCAGCGGCCGCCCGACGTGGCCTCGCGCGCCACCGGGTTCCGCTGCGCAGCGGACAAGTAGCGCCCCCACCCATCCAGGGGAGAGGATCTTGGGGCTAGGATCTGGCCCCTCCCGCGTCCTGGAGACGCTCCCGGTCCCGTCCGTCCCGTGCCGCCGTCACCGCGGGGGCGAGGTGAGTACGCGGAGGTCGCGTTCTGCGGCGTGCCATCTTTGGCGATTTCGGAACACTTTCGGAGATGCGCGAGACCGAAATCGCCAAAGGTGGCCCCCGGGACGCCTCTCCTCGTACTCGCCTTGGGCGGAGCGACACAGCCAGGCTCGGAAGCGGGCTCGGAAGCGGAGCGCAGTGGGGGGCGACCCGGCCGCAGAAAGGGTAGGCTGGGCGGCAGCGCTATCATGCTTCGGTGGCGTTCGACCTTCGCGACTGGCTGCCCGAGTTCCCGATCCGCGAGCACTGCCTCTACCTCGACCACGCCGCGGTGTGCCCGCTGTCGCGGCCGGTGGCGGAGGCGATGCGGAAGCGGATCGCCGACCAGGAGCGCACCGGGCTCGACAACTCCGAGGAGTGGCGAAACAACCACCTTACCTGCCGACACCTCGGCAGTCAGCTGATCGGCTGCGGCCCGGAGGACATCTCGATCATCCGCTCGACCTCGGAGGGCCTGTCGATGGTCGCCGAGGGCCTGGGCTGGAGGAAGGCCGACCAGGTGCTGGTCGGGGAGGAGGAGTTCGCGGCCAACGCGGCCCCGTGGCTCCACCTCGCGCGCAAGGGCGTCAAGGTGGTGCGCTACCCGCAGGTCGACGGCCGGGTCGACCCGGACCAGATCGCGCGCAACCTGACGTCCAAGACCCGGCTGGTGACGGTGTCGTGGGTGGCCTTTCACACCGGGTGGATCGCGCCCTTGGCCGAGATCGGCCGAATCTGCCGGGACCACGGATGCCTGCTCGTGGTCGACGCCATCCAGGGCCTCGGCGTGCTGCCGATGGACATGCGCGCTCTCGGCATCGGCGCGGTGGTGGCGGACGGCCACAAGTGGCTGCTCGGTCCGGAAGGCGCGGGGCTCATGGCGACCACGCCCGAGCTGCGCGGCCAGCTCCAGCCCGTGCTCAGCGGCTGGCGCAACGTCCACCGCCAGCCGGGCGACTTCTTCCTCGACCGACTCGCGTTCGTCGAGGATGGGCGGCGCTTCGAGCCCGGTGCACGCAACGGCGTCGGGATCGCCGGGCTCGCCGCCGGCCTCGACATCATCGCCAGCGTCGAGCGCGAGACCATCCAGTCGCGGGTCGAGACGCTCGCCAGGATGCTGACCCGGATCCTGATTGCCCATGGCTGGGAGGTCTTCTCACCCGGTTCGGGCCACCCGGTCGCCGGCATTGTGGCCGCGCGGCCACGCGGCGCGACCGCACGCGAAGCGCACCGCCGGCTGTCCGAGCGCCGGGTGGTATGCGCGGTCCGCCAGGGCCTGGTCCGCTTCTCGCCGCACTTCTACATCACCCGCGGCGAGCTCGAGGCCCTCGATCGCATCCTCGAGAAGGTCGGGCTCTAGGAGCGTGTAGGGCAGAGGCCCCCGTATGCGTTCCTGACGAGGTCATTTCGTTGGCCTCTGCCCGCACGCCCTCGGGATGCGCTGCGCGCATCCTGAGGAGTACGGGCCGCAATGGCCCTCCACCATCAATCCGGTCGAGTGCCGCCATCGCAAGGGCCAGTGCGGGGCGAAGTCCTAGGGCACGACGCCGCTCCAGGCCGAGAAGTCGCCGCTCTCGAATCCGTCCTCGAAGATGTCGCACCCGGCCGTGGACATCGCGTCGGCGACGTCGAAGATGACCACCGTCGCCGCGCTCCCGACCATCGTCGTGATGTAGAGCCGGTCGCCGATGACCGCGAGTCCGTCGCCGTAGCCGAAGCCGGCCGCGAGCGGACCCGGGAAGGTCTCCATCTCGACGAAGTTGAGGTCGAGGTGGCGCACCGTGTCGGTCCCGCTCGGCCCACCGTCGTAGAGCCAATACGAGCAGCGCTCGTGGTCGAACGCGAGGCCGTCGGGCGAGGTGGGTACGATCGAGAAGGTCTGGACGAAGGTGCCGTCGAGGGTGAACTCGTGGACCTCGAGGCCTCCCTGCCCGTCGACCACGTAGAGGTGGCCGTTGGTCCGGTTGAAGGCGATGCCCTCGGGGAAGCCGGTCTGGGCTGCAACCGAGAAGCTCCTCGCGTAGGTCCCGTCGGGGTCAAAAACGTCGATGTCGTCGCCAGTGGTGTCGCCGATGTAGACGTGCCTGCCGTCGGTGGTGATTCCGATCGGTACCGCCGAGTGCGCCTGGACATCGAACGGGCCGTCGATCAGCTGGGCGACTGGCTCATCGGGGATGACGAGGAAGAACTGCGGGACCGTGGTGTCAGTGCAGTAGAGGTTGCCGTTGCCGTCGTGCGCAATGCCGACCACGTTGTGGGAGGGCGCGACCGGGGGGTTGGGGAAGGTGAAGCTGCCGACGACCTGGCCGAGCTGCTCTGCCGCAGGCGGCTGGGCGCCGGGGACTGACCCCCGGTCGACGGAGTTGATGGATGGACCCGCAGCCGACGGTGCCTGGAGCCCGACCAGAACGCCGATGCCCAGGGTGAGAAGGGTGAACGCACGCATGGCGACCTCCTCGCAGCATGAGATGTGAGGGATGTTGTTCCGATCGCCAAGATAGCGGCCGCCGGGGCCGCTGTCAATCGCGGCGGTTGCCGTCCCGCGCGTGCCGGAGCGCATCTCGAAGCGCGCAGCGGACCGTCGCCGGCGAACCGGGTATCAGAGCTCGGCCAGGAGCACAACGAGGCGCGCCGATGACGATCGCCGCGCGGCGGGCGCGCCGGCGGGGGTGACTGTGGTCACTTCTTGATGGCGGGGGAAGGCGCGGTGACATGGCCGTGACAATCCTCACGCTTGCGTCAGCGAAGATCTCGTGGTGTCATATCGATCATGACAACCAGGTCTGAAAGCAAGAGGTCCGACGTCGGCAGCCGGAAGGTCGTGCCTGTGGTGAGGCTGTTGCTCGCCGTGAGCGCGCTCGTCATCGTCCAGGCGGGGCCAGTCGCAGGGCAGGAGAACGACGACTCGCCGGGCCTGCTGAGCGCCGCCCATGCCGGCCTCGACAACCCCGACAGCTGTGACAACTGCCACAACGATGCCGGCGAGGTCGAGGGCGAGCGCTGCCTCGTCTGTCACGACCTCATCGGCGACCGCATCGCAGCCAAGAAGGGCGTGCACCGCGACGTGACGGTCAAGGACTGCGCGACCTGCCACGCAGAGCACGGCGGCCGCGACGTCGACCTGCGGCCGCTCGACCGCGACTCCTTCGATCACGCCGCCGAGGCCGGTTTCGCCCTCGAGGGCTACCACGGCGAGTTCCGCGGCGACTGCGCGCGCTGCCACACCTCGCGCTCGTTCCTGACCCTCAACACGAAGTGCGTGACCTGTCACGAGGACGTGCACAAGGGAACGCTGGGGGGCGAGTGCACGACCTGCCACGCGGTCGACGCCCACTTCAAGAACGCCTCGCGGGCGTTCCACAAGTCGACCTTGCTGCCCCTCGAGGGCCGCCACCTCGACGTGCCGTGCGCCGACTGCCACTGGGACGGCCAGCTCAAGGGCACCCCTACCCGCTGCTACGACTGCCACTGGATCCGCCGCCAGGACGACCCCAACCGCACCCGGCTCGGCAACGAGTGCGAGAACTGCCACCGGCCGATCTCGTGGACCGCGGTGACCTGGGATCACGCCTACACCGGGCAGCCGCTCAACGTTCCCCACCGCACGGTGGACTGCGACGGCTGCCATCCGGGCCGGCGCTACGACGGTGCGGTCCCGGCGGACTGCTACAGCTGCCACTCCGACGACTACGCGAGCACCGAGGACCCGAATCATGGCGCGGCCGGGTTCCCGACCGACTGCACGGTGTGCCACAACCCCAACGATCCGAGCTGGGACCAGGGTGATTTCGTCCATCCGTACCAGCTCGTGGGCGTGCATGCGACGCTCGACTGCGCCGCATGCCACGCCGGCGGTGTCTACCAGGGCACGCCGACAGACTGCGTGGGCTGCCACCAGGATGACTACAACGCCTCGCAGAACCCGAACCACGCGGCGGCCGGCTTCCCGACCACCTGTGAGCTCTGCCACACGCCGACCTCGTGGGACGGAGGCCAGTTCGACCACCCGTACCAGCTCGTCGGAGTGCATGCGACGCTCGACTGCGCCGCGTGCCACGCCGGCGGCGTCTACCAGGGCACCCCGACCGACTGCGTGGGCTGCCACCAGGACGACTACAACGCCTCGCAGAACCCGAACCATGCGGCGGCGGGCTTCCCGACCACCTGCGACAGCTGCCACCGGCAGACCGATCCAGACTGGCACCAGGCGACCTACCTACACACGGTGTACCCGCTCGTGGGATCGCACGCCTCGGTCCAGTGCAGTTCGTGCCACACCGGCAGCGTCTACCAGGGGCTGCCGTCGGAGTGCGTGAACTGCCACCTCGACGATTACAACGCGACCACGGATCCGAACCACGCCCAGGCCGGCTTCCCGACCACCTGTGAGCTCTGCCACACGCCGACCTCGTGGGACGGAGGCCAGTTCGACCACCCGTACCAGCTCGTCGGCGTGCACGCGACGCTTGACTGTCTGGACTGCCACGCGGGCGGCTACCAGGGCACGCCGACCGAGTGTGTGGGCTGCCACCAGGATGACTACAACGCCTCAACCAACCCGAACCACCCGGCGGCGGGCTTCCCCACGACCTGCGACAGCTGCCACCAGCAGACCGACCCGGACTGGCACCAGGCGACCTATCCGCACACGGTGTGGCCGCTGGTCGGTGCCCACCTCCAGCAGGAGTGCAACAGCTGCCACACCGGCGCCGTGTACCAGGGGCTGCCATCGGAGTGCGTGGACTGCCACCTCGACGACTACAACGCGACCACCTCACCCGAACCACACGCAGGCCGGTTTCCCGACCACCTGCGAGGTGTGCCACACGCCGACCGCGTGGGAGGACGGGCACTTCGACCATCCGTTCCAGCTCGAGGGGGTGCATGCGACCCTCGACTGCCTGGCCTGCCACGCGGGCGGCTACCAGGGCACGCCGACCGAGTGTGTGGGCTGCCACCAGGACGACTACAACGGCTCAACCAACCCGAATCACCCGGCGGCGGGCTTCCCGACCACCTGCGACAGCTGCCACGGCTTCTCCGACCCCGACTGGCACCAGGCGAGCTATCCGCACACGGTGTGGCCGCTGGTCGGTGCCCACCTCCAGCAGGAGTGCAACAGCTGCCACACCGGCGCCGTGTACCAGGGGCTGCCGTCGGAGTGCGTGGACTGCCACCTCGACGACTACAACGCGACCACCTCACCGAACCACACCGCAGGCCGGTTTCCCGACCACCTGCGAGGTGTGCCACACGCCGACCGCGTGGGAGGACGGGCACTTCGACCATCCGTTCCAGCTCGAGGGGGTGCATGCGACCCTCGACTGCCTGGCCTGCCACGCGGGCGGCTACCAGGGCACGCCGACCGAGTGTGTGGGCTGCCACCAGGACGACTACAACGGCTCAACCAACCCGAATCACCCGGCGGCGGGCTTCCCGACCACCTGCGACAGCTGCCACGGCTTCGCCGATCCCAACTGGCAGGCGGCCAGTTACCCGCACACGGTGTGGCCGCTGGTCGGTGCCCACCTCCAGCAGGAGTGCAACAGCTGCCACACCGGCGCCGTGTACCAGGGGCTGCCGTCGGAGTGCGTGGACTGCCACCTCGACGACTACAACGCGACCACGGATCCGAACCACACGCAGGCCGGTTTCCCGACCACCTGCGAGGTGTGCCACACGCCGACCGCGTGGGAGGACGGGCACTTCGACCATCCGTTCCAGCTCGAGGGCGTGCACGCGACGCTCGAGTGTCTGGACTGCCACGCGGGCGGCTACCAGGGCACGCCGACCGAGTGCGTAGGCTGCCACCAGGACGACTACGACGGCGCGACCAACCCGAACCACTCGGCGGCCGGCTTCCCCACGACCTGCGACAGCTGCCATGCCTTCGGCGACCCCAGCTGGCAGGAAGGAGACTACCCGCACTCGGTGTGGCCGCTGGTCGGGAACCACGCTCAGCAGCAGTGCATCACCTGCCACACCGGCACGGTGTACCAGGGTCTGCCGTCGGAGTGTGTGGACTGCCACCTCGACGACTACAACGCCACCACCAACCCGAATCACGCTGCCGCCGGATTCCCGACCCAGTGCGAGCTCTGCCACAACCCTGCCGACTCGTCGTGGAACCAGGGCACTTTCAGCCATCCGTACTTTCCGATCGACTCGGGGGCGCACGCCGGGGTGCAGTGCAGCAGCTGCCACATCAACCCCACGAACTTCGGCATCTTCAGCTGCATCTCGGGCGGCTGCCACCCGCGGGGCGAGACCGACGGCGACCACGATGAGGTACCCGGCTACGTCTACGACTCGGCCGCCTGCTACTCCTGCCATCCCGACGGAGAGCCTCCGGAGCTCCGAACGCGGCACCGGGCGCGCGGGCGCACCCGACCGGACAACGTGAGGAACTAGCATGAGACGGCTCACGCTCGCCGCCGCCTTCCTACTGGTCCTGCCGAGCGGGGTTGCGATGGGGCAAGCGATCCCCGCCACCAACGGCTCGTTCTCGCTGTTCGCGACGTGGTCGGAGCGCGAGTACACGAGCGGCGAGACGACCGACGACACGGAGCTGATCGGCACCATCAGCCTCTACTCGGACAACAACCCGGACGGAGGCTTCGAGTACGGTCTTGACGGCCGCTTCGCGACCTACCCCGGCAGCGAAGGCCGGGACGAACGGGTTTCGCTCTACGACGCCTGGGTCGGCTACCGAGGAGCCAGCGACCGCTGGACCCTGCGGGTCGGACAGATGTGGCTGCACGACCTCGGCGGGCTCGGTTCGGTGGGCGGCCTGTTCGGAGAGTACCGATTCGCCGGCGACTCCTCCTTCGGGCGCTGGCGGGTCGGCGCGTTTGGCGGCAAGGAGCCCGAGATCCTGGATGCGGGCTACGTCGAGGATATCTACAAAGGGCGGCGTCTACGTGGCGGTCGACGGGTCCCACGGCCGCCGCCACGTGCTCGGCTACGTCCGGATCGACAACGACAGCCTGACCGAGCGCGCGGTGGTCATCTTCAACAACTTCATCCCGGTCGGGCGAGAGTTCTTTCTCTACCAGGCCCTCGAGTACGATACGCAGGGCGCCGCCGAGGTCGGCAACAGTGACCTGACCTACTTCTTCGCCAACCTGCGCTACAGCCCGATCACGTGGTTCGACGTCCAGGCGACCTACCACCAGGGCCGCTCCATCGACAGCCGCTCGATCGCCCAGGACATCCTCGACGGCCGTCCAGTTGACCCCGAGCGCCTGCAAGGCCTGCTCTTCGAGTCATCGCGCCTGCGGCTCACCTTTCGGCCGTGGCGCACCGTCCGCCTGTGGGGCAGTTACGGCCAGGATCGCAACAACCAAGGTGACGACGACTGGTACGACAACGCCGGCCTCGGCCTCTCGGTCGCCAACATACTCGGCATAGGCCTCGACTTCACGGCCGCCAACAACCGCATCGACCGCTTCGAGGAGTCGTTCGACTCCACTTACCTGTCACTCGGCAAGACGATCGGCCGCAAGGCGTATTTGAGCCTCGACTACACCACCTCGCTGTCGGTCTTTCGCTACGACGGCGGGGGCGTGATCATCGAAACGCGACCGGAGAGCGATCGCTACGCGCTGTCCGCCAACGTCAACCTGAGCCGCACCTTCACGCTGCTGCTCATCGGCGAGTGGCTCGACCACGGCGACTTCGAGGAGAACCGGGTCCTGACCGGGCTGACGGTGCGGTTCTGACGGGGGAATCGGGGCTCGGGACTCGGATTCTCCAGGTTGTCCTACTCCGTCGGCCGCAGCATGGCGTCGTACTCGGCCATCCCCTCGAGCGGCTCGAAGAGCACCCGCTCCTCATCGTGGAGGAGCTCAAAGCTCCCCCAGCCGGCGGCCCGCGCCTCGCGGAGCAGCTCGAGCGCACGGTCGCGGTGACCGAGCCAGGCGGCGATCGCGGCACGGTAGCAGGCAGGCTTGCCGTAGAGGTAAGGGTCGTCGATCGCGGCCAGCTCGGCGTCGACCGCCCGTGCGGTCTCGAGGTCGCCGCGGCGAGCAGCGACCACGCCGAGCCAGCCCCGCGCGGGCAAGGCCAGGCGCTGGCGCGGCTGCGGGAGCCGCAGAGCGAGCTCGTCGAGAATCGGCTGCGCCCGGTCGAGCTCGCCCAGCTGAACCAGCGCCTCGGCGAGCAGCAGGTGATCGAAGGGCGATCCGTCGGGTCGATCGAGGACCGCGGCCGCCCGCGCGGCGAGGCTGCGCGCGAGCTCGGGCCGGCCGTGGGCGCGCGCTGTTGCCGCGCTCTCGACCAGCAGGTTCGCTGGCATCGCCGCGGGGGTCGACCCGGCAGCGGCGAGGACCGCTTCGAGGCCCTCGAGATCGCCGAGCACTGCCAGCGCCTTGGCCTCGGCCACCATCAGCCCGTGATCGGCAGGGAACCTGGCGCGACCGGCACAGGCCGCCGCGAGCTCCGCCGAGTGGTCGCCCACGATGTGCCACGCCAGCGCGAGGATCACGTGGGAGCGAATGAAGAGGCCGTGGCGGGTGATGAAGTCCGGCAGCTCGAGCGAGTGCATCTCGCCGAGAATCGAGATTGCCCGGCGGGGCCGGTTGAGGTCGAGCTCGTGATTCGCGATCAGGTAGAGCAGCGTCCAGTCGGATGATGTCAGGCGCCGGGCGCCGTCGAGGCAGGCCAGGGCGTCGGCCCAGCGTCCCTCGAAGTCGGCCACGAAGGCGTCGAGCCACAGCCGCTCGAAGTCGGTGAGCCCGGCCCGCCGGGCGTGCAGGCCGTCAAGGATGGCGCGGCCCTCCTCGCCGCGTCCTGCCAGCCGCAGTCCCATGGCCAGCCGGAGCTGCGCGGACGTGAAGTCGGGATCGATCTCGACCGCTCGCTCGAGGTGCTTGATGGCAGCAGGCAGGTCACGGACGAAGATCTCCGAGCCGGCGAGGAACTCGCGGCCCGCCTCGAACACCGGCGGCTTTGACAGCAGGGATGAGTGGGCGTGAGCATAGAGCTGGGTGGCGAGCGCTCCGAGCGCCCGCTGCGAAGCATCCTGGAGCAGCTCGGCCGCCCGGTCCTTGGGGCCGACGACCCCGGGCGCGGCGTACAGCACGGAACCCTCGGCCACGTCGATGAGCTGGACCTGCACCTCGACCTCGCCCTCGTGCAGGTAGAGAGCGCCGGCGAGGGCAAAGCCGGCGCCGTGCGCCCGCGCTTCGCGGCACAGCCCGTCGAGCGACGATGACGTACTTCCTCCGGCGGGCACGGGCCGGGCGATTCCCGACTCCGAGAGCTGGGCCGCGACCCGGTCTCTGGCCAGCGTCGTCAACGGGTCGAGGCCGTGGTCCCCGGTCCGATTGGCAAGAGGAGTCACCAGCACCAGCTTGGGGTCGAGCGGCCGCGACCGGGCCGACAGGACGATGGCGACCGTTGCCGCGATCGCGATGGCCATCACGGCGGCGGGCACGATCCACAACCGGCGACGAATAAGGGGCTGATCGGCGGCCGCCCCCTCATCGGCAGGTGCCTCCGCCACCGGCTCCACCTGGCACAGCATGCGGTAGCCGCGCTTCGGGATGGTCTCGATGTAACGAGGGCTACGGGCATCGTCGCCGAGGGCGGACCTCAGCTCGGCAATGGTGTTCGTCAGCGTCCCCTCGGAGATGATCCGCCCTTCCCACACCCCGTCGATCAATGCGTCCTTGGTCACCACCTCGCCGGCCCGCCCCGCGAGGACGACGAGCGTGTCCATGGCCTTCGGCTCGAGCCGGTGGCTGGTATCAGGGGACTCCAGCAGGTTGCGCTCGGGGTGAACCGTCCACTCGCCGATTCGGAAAGGGCCACCCGGCCGCGCAGCCGGCAGCGTCGCTGGGCGCATCGTCCTTACATTGTATTCCCGCCCCAGGCGGCCGGCCCCTGGGAACGGCACAACCACACCCCCGGATCCTGCCGTGCTCGGGCGTCGAGTCGGGCGGACCGGTGCCATGGCGCCTCCCAAAAGAAGAGGAGGGCCCGGACCACGCGGCCCGGGCCCGGTTCAGCTCGCTATCGTCCCGGCACGAAGATCGGGTCGTTGGTACCATTGTCCACCACCGATGCATAGCTGAAGAACAGCGCGCCTGAGGTGGCGGAGCTGACCACGGCGTACATGTCGCCCTCGGAGGTCAGCTTGCCGCCGAGGCTGCCGAAGAGGTCATTGACCTGGTCGGTGCCAAAGGGCTCGAGCTCGAGCTGCATCTCGCCGGCCGGCGTGCCGTCGGCCTCGAACAGCGCCACGTCGACCGTCATCGGGACCGAGCACGCGCTCACGGCGCCGATGTTGGTCCGCGCCCCGGCTGAGTCCTCGAGCTGGATCAGCCGCAGCTCGACTCCTTCGCCGGCCGCTCCGGCCTCGTCCAGAGCCTCGATGAACTGGCCGTAGAAACCGCCACCTCCCTCGGTGCGGGTGTGGGCGGTCGCCAGCAACTCGCCGCCCACGGCGGTCACCCGCAGGGCGCCGGCCCCGTCGACCCCGAAGAGTTCGCCGACCGCATCGCGGTAGCGGACGCTGGCGTCCGGCGCGAGCTGGAAGGCGACCGCCGGGGGCGCGATGTTGGACTGGCCGCGCAGAAGCAGCTCCACCGTGTACGAGGTGGGCTCCTCACCGCGGTTGTGGAGCTCGAGGTCGGTGGTCCAGCGGCTGCCGTTGAAGCCCGGCGTGTTGGCTGCGCCCGGGAGGTAGAGCGTGCGGGGCACCAGACGGTAGACCAGGTTCCCGAGGTCGCCGGCCACGTAGACCGCGCCCGAAGGCCCGACCGCAATCCCGTTGATCACACCGAACGGCGGCAGCGCGCCCTCGCCGACCATGGACAGCAGCAGATCGCCGACCACCGGCGTGACGGCGCCGGTCTGAGGCCGCACCCGGGACACCCGCCCGGCCGTGCCTTCGACCACCAGCAGCGATCCGTCGCGGTCCAGGGCCATACCCTCGGGACCGGAGAGCCCCTGCGCGATCGGGACCGGCTGGGGCAGCTCCTGGCCGTCGGCGATCAGCTGCCAGATCACCCCGGTGGCCCAGTCGCCGACCCAGAGGTCGTCCGCAGAGGCGGCGAGGCCGAGCGGCGCGTAGATCTGGTCGCTGACGTCGGCGAGCACCGTGCTGCCGCCCGCGCCGACGCGAAGCACCCGGGCCTGTCCCTCGAGCAGCCCCAGATCGACCACGATGAGGTCGTCGCCGAAACCGATCGCGTTCATCGGCATCAGGAACTCGGTGTGGTTCTCGATCACCGCGCCCTCGTCCGGGTCCCAGATCTGGACCTTGGCGCGGCCGGGCGGGAAGAACATTGACAGCACGAGATTGTCGCCGGCGGGCGCCACCGAAACCGCGCCCCCGAAATCGATGGCTGGGAAGCGGTAGCGCTCGACCCCGCGGAGCTCGCCGGTGGCGCCGTCAACCTCGCGCAACGAGAACAGATTGCCGACGAACACCGACTCGCCATCCGGGCGTTCGCTCACTGCGATTCCGCAGGGGATGATGAGACCGCCCGGCACGATCTCCTGGACCGAGCCGTCGGGCATCACCATGGCGAGCACTCCGTCGGTGTAGGACGAGACGAAGAGCAGGCCGTTGGGCGCGATGGCGATGTTGTCGGGGCCGAACGGCAGCTCCGCGTAGGTGGTGTGGCTGCCGCTCGACGGGTCCATGCGCTGGATCGTGAAACCGGTGCGCTCGACCACGTAGAGCATGCCGTCCGGGCCGAACCGGGCGGTGAAGGGCCCTGGGATCCCGTCCGCCACCACCTCCATGGACCCCGCCGGATCGGCGACGTCGAGCTTGACAACCTGGCCGGCCCACATCAGGGCGCCGTAGAGCAGGCCGTCGGGCCCGAACTCCATGTTCTTGAGACCGCCGAGCCCGGAGGCAATAGGCTGCGGGGGATCGACGAAGTCCGGATCGAGCTCCCAGAGCGAGTCGGTGATCCAGGGCTCGGTCACAAAAAGGCGACCGTCCGGCGAGAAGACCAGCGAGTTGACGCCGGGGCCGATCATCTGGGTGGTCACCGTGCCGTCCGGCATCATCCTCCCGACATGGCCGGCGAACATCGACGACCAGTACATCGAGCCGTCGGGCCCGAAGATGACGTCCTCCGGGAATCCGGACACCCCGCGCTCCGCACCGATCAGGTCGACGAGCTGCCCCTGGGCGAGGTCGAGCACCGCGATCCCGGCCAGCGTGCAGGCGTAGAGCCTTCCGTCCGGCCCGAACCTGAGCCCGAAGGTCCCCGGGAGGTTGCCGCTGGCGAGCACCTCGGCTGCCGCCGGCAGGTTGACGAGGGTTGCCGCGACCAGCCCGAGGGCCAGGGCGGCGGCGAATCTGAAGCGACGCGTTGCGAACATCTCCTGCCTCCTTTTCAACATGGAGGCAATGTGGGGCCGGGAATTGCCAGAGTCCTCGGGAATTCCCGGGGAAGTCCCAGGGGATTGGCAGGGGCTAGTACCGATACCGCTCCGGCTTGTACGGTCCCCCGACCGGGACACCGATGTACGCGGCCTGTGCCTCGGTCAGCGTGGTCAGTTTGGCGCCGAGCTTGTCGAGGTGCAGGCGGGCGACCTCCTCGTCGAGGTGCTTGGGCAGGGTCGTGACGCCGACCGGACGCCGATTTTGCCAAAGTTCGATCTGGGCCAGCACCTGGTTGGTGAACGATGCTGACATGACGAAGCTGGGGTGGCCGGTGGCGCAGCCGAGGTTGATCAGCCGGCCCTCGGCGAGCAGGAAGATGGTGTGGCCGTCCGGGAAGCGGTAGGCGTCGTACTGCGGCTTGATGGTGACCCTCTCAACACCGGGCAGGGCATTGAGGGCGTCGACCTGGATCTCGTTGTCGAAGTGGCCGATGTTGCAGACGATGGCCTGGTCCTTCATGCGGCTCATGTGGCCGGCGGTGATGATGTCGCGGTTGCCGGTGGCGGTGACATAGATGTCGGCGTACGGCAGTGCGTCCTCGACCGTGACGACGCGGTAGCCCGCCATGCAGGCCTGCAGCGCGCAGATCGGGTCGATCTCGGTGACCCAGACCTGGGCGCGGTGGGCGTGCAGCACCTCGGCCGACCCCTTGCCGACCTCGCCGAAGCCGCACACCAGCGCCACCTTGCCGGCTACCATCACGTCGGTGGCGCGCTTGATGCCGTCGACCAGCGACTCGCGGCAGCCGTAGACGTTGTCGTACTTCGACTTGGTCACCGAGTCGTTGACGTTGATCGCCGGGACCAGGAGCTCGCCCCGCTCTGCCATCTGGTAGAGGCGGTGCACTCCGGTCGTCGTCTCCTCGGAGACTCCTCTGAGCGACCCCACCACTCGATGCCAGTAGGTCGGGTCGGGGCCCTGGACCTGCTGGAGCAGACGATTGAGGATCGCGAGGTCCTTGTCGGCGGTCGGCCGGGTCAGCAGCCCCGCGTCGCCCTCCGCCTGATAGCCGCGGTGGACCATCAGGGTCGCATCGCCGCCGTCGTCCACGATCAGGTCCGGGCCCGAGCCGTCCGGCCAGGCCAGCGCCTGCAGGGTGCACCACCAGTACTCCTCGAGGGTCTCGCCCTTCCAGGCGAAGACCGGGATCCCGCGCGCCGCCATGGCGGCCGCGGCGTGGTCCTGGGTCGAGAAGATGTTGCACGAGGCCCAGCGCACCTCGGCGCCGAGGTCGACCAGGGTCTCGATGAGCACTGCGGTCTGGATGGTCATGTGCAGCGAGCCGCTGACGCGGGCGCCGGCCAGCGGCTTCGACGGCCCGTACTTCGCGCGGGTCGCCATCAAACCGGGCATCTCCTTCTCGGCGATCTCGATCTCGCGCCGGCCCCAGGCCGCGAGGCCGATGTCCTTGACCTTGTGGTCCAGGCTGGTCGTCGTGCTCATGATTTCGTCCTTTTCGGTCAAATCGGGACAGCTCCCGCCGCCCGGGTGACGATACTACCGCACTCTGGTCGCGTACCCGTCCCCGTTCCCGTTCCCGTCCCCGCGAACGCCCGGGGGGGAGGGCCCGCTCACCGGACCCGTTTGACGGGTCGGCCTGCCCTCGGGCCGAACTCGGTACAATACTGGACGATGGCGGTCAAGCTCCCGATCCTGGTCACCGGCGTCGCCGGGTTCATCGGCTTCCACCTCGTCCGGCGCCTGCTTCGCGACGAGCTCACCGTGATCGGCCTCGACAACCTCAACGACTACTACGACGTCTCGCTGAAGGAGGCCCGGCTCGCCCAGCTGCGGCAGCTGCCCGGGTTCGAGTTCGTCAAGCTCGACCTCGGCAACCGGCTGGCCATCGACAGCCTGTTCGCCGGCAACAGCTTCCATCGCGTCGTCCACCTCGCCGCCCAGGCCGGAGTGAGGCACTCGCTCGTCAACCCGCACGCCTACGTCGACTCGAACCTGGTGGGCTTCCTCCACATCCTCGAGGGCTGCCGCGCCCGGCGCGTGCCGCACCTGGTCTACGCCTCGTCGAGCTCGGTCTACGGCGCCAACACCTCATTGCCGTTCTCGGTCCACCACAGCGTCGACCACCCGCTGTCGCTCTACGCCGCGACCAAGAAGGCCAACGAGCTGATGGCCCACACCTATGCCCACCTCTACGGCCTGCCGTGCACCGGGCTGCGCTTCTTCACGGTCTACGGCCCATGGGGCCGGCCCGACATGGCGCTCTTCACCTTCACCCGCAAGATCCTGGCCGGCGAGCCGATTGACGTCTACAACTACGGCCGGCACCGCCGCGACTTCACCTACATCGACGACATCATCGAGGGCGTGGTGCGGGTCATGGACCACATTCCCGAGCGCGACTCCGGCTGGAACTCCGAGCGCCCGAACCCGGGCACCAGCTCCGCGCCGTGGCGGGTCTACAACATCGGCAACAGCACCGCGGTCGAGCTCGAGCGCTACATCGAGACGTCATCGAGCGGTGCCTCGGCCGCACCGCCGAGCGCAGGTTGCTGCCGATGCAGCCCGGCGACGTTCCCGACACCTTCGCCGACGTCTCGGCGCTGGAGGCCGACGTCGGCTACGCGCCCAGCACTCCCATCGAAACCGGCGTCAAGAACTTCGTCGACTGGTACCGCGAGTACTACAAGGTCTGAGGGTTGTCGAATCGACTGCGACCGAGGGCCGCCGAGAGGTGTATGTGGCAGCAGCGGCGTGAGGACCGCATCGTGCAGCACGGCGATGACTTGGAGCTTCATCGATGACGCAGCTACGGAATGACTCCCGGGTGTTCGTCGCCGGCCACGGCGGCCTGGTCGGATCGGCGGTCCTGCGCCGACTCGACGCCGAGGACTTCACCGCCGTGTTGACGGCGACGCTCGAGCAGCTGGACCTCCGCGATCAGGCGGCGGTCAACTACTGGTTCCGCGCCAACCGGCCGGAGTACGTGTTCCTGGTGGCCGGGACGGTCGGCGGCATCCTCGCCAACTCGACACGCCCGGCCGAGTTCATCTACGACAACATGATGATCCACGCGACGGTGGTTCACGCCGCCCATCTGTTCGGGGTTTCCAAGCTGCTGTACCTGGGCTCGTCGTGCATCTATCCACGCGAGTGCCCGCAGCCGATGCGAGAGGAGCACCTGCTGTCCGGGTATCTGGAGCCGACCAACGAGTCATACGCGATCGCGAAGATCGCGGGCATCAAGCTGTGCGAGGCCTACCGACGCCAGTACGGCTCCAACTTCATCTCTGCGATGCCGACCAACCTCTACGGGCCGAACGACAACTTCGATCTCCAGAGCTCGCACGTCCTGCCGGCGCTGATCCGCAAGTTCAACGACGCCCGCGAGGCCGGACAGCCAGAGGTCGTGATCTGGGGTACCGGCAGCCCCCGGCGGGAGTTTCTGCATGTCGACGACCTGGCTGACGCCTGCCTGTTCCTGATGCGGAAGTACGAGGGCGACCGGCACATCAACGTCGGCACGGGCGAGGACCTCTCGGTGCGCGAGCTGGCCGAGCTGGTGCGCGACGTCGTTCACCCCGGGGCAAAGCTCGTGTTCGACAGCTCGAAGCCGGACGGCATGCCGCGCAAGCTGCTGGACGTGTCGAGGCTTCACGGGCTGGGCTGGAGGCACCACATCGAGCTGCGCGACGGCATCGAGTCGAGCTACCACTGGTACCTCGAGCACCGTGGGGAGCTCTCGGCCGCGCGTGGGGGAGGTGACGCGTGAAGGCCGACTTCTACTTCAAACCACCCTGGCCTGCCCGCAACGGCAAGCGGGCTTTGATCACGGGCATCACCGGACAGGACGGCTCATACCTCGCCGAGCTCCTGCTGTCCAAGGGGTACGACGTGTGGGGGGTGGTCCGCCGCTCGTCGTCGATCAACACCTGGCGGATCGACCACATCTATGAGCCGCCCTGGGTGACCGACCGTCGCCTCAGCCTGGTCTACGGGGACCTCAACGACGCATCGTCGCTCAACCGGATCCTGAAGACCGTGCGCCCAGACGAGATCTACAATCTCGGTGCCCAGTCCCACGTCATGGTCTCGTTCGAGGTCCCCGAGTACACAGCCGAGATCAGCGGGGTCGGCGCGGTGCGCATGCTCGAGGCGATGCGCGAGCTCGGCCTCGACGCGCGTTTCTACCAGGCCTCGTCGTCCGAGCTCTACGGCAAGACCGACGAGTCGCCGCAGTCGGAAACCACCCGCTTTCACCCGCGCAGCCCCTACGCGGCGGCCAAGGCCTACGCGTTCTTCATCACGCGCAACTATCGCGAGGCCTACGGCATGTTTGCGGTCAACGGCATCCTGTTCAACCACGAGTCCCCGCGTCGCGGCGAGACGTTCGTCACCCGGAAGATCACCATGGCCGCGGCCCGCATCTCGGCCGGGCGCCAGGACTGCCTGTACCTCGGCAACCTCGACGCAGAGCGCGACTGGGGTTTTGCCGGCGATTACGTCGAGGCAATGTGGAGGATGCTCCAGACGGACGTCGCCGACGACTTTGTCGTTGCCACCGGTGAAACGCACAGCGTGCGAGCGTTCTGCAGCCACGCCTTCGCTCGCCTCGGACTGCCGTTGACGTGGCAGGGCACCGGTCTCGACGAGCGGGGCCGCGGCCCGGACGGGCGAGCCCTGGTCGCCGTCAGCCCGCGCTACTTCCGTCCTTCCGAGGTCGAGCACCTTCGTGGCGACGCGACGAAGGCTCGGCGCGAGCTCGGCTGGTCGCCGACCGTCACCTTCGAGAGCCTGGTCCAGATGATGACCGACGCCGACCGCGCCGCCGGCGACTGATGCGATCCGGGCTCCCAGCAGCCACCGCCTGAGCGCAGACGGCGCGGCGTTCGCGTCCGCCGGCGGCCGTCGCGAGAACCCGCCCCAGCGACGTCCCGGGCAGCCGGGCGTGACGTGTCGTCTACAATCGGACGGCCATGGACACGGTGCGCTACTTTGCCGAGCGCCTGCCGCGCTACCTCGAGGAGCTGCGCGCGCTGGTGGCGATCGAGACCCCGACCGGCGACGTGGCGGGCGCCGAGCGCGCCGCCGAGCTGCTGACGGCCCTGCTCGCCGGCCTCGGGACCGTCGATCGCGAGCCGATCCCCGAGTTCGGGCCGCTGCTGCGGATCCGCCGGCCGGGGAACGGTGGCCGGGTCCTGCTGCTCGGCCACGTCGACACGGTCTGGCCCGCGGGCTCGTGGGACGATCCGTGGCTCGAGCGAGGGGGCCGCATCGCGGGCCCCGGCATCTACGACATGAAGGCCGGTCTGCTGTTCCTGCCGTGGCTCCTGCGCTGGCTCGAGGACAGCGGCCGAGAGCACCCCGATCTCGAGATCCTGCTCACTCCCGACGAGGAGAAGGGGTCGACAGGATCGCGTTCACGCATCCTCGAGGCCGCCGCTGCGGCCGACTTCGTGCTGGTCCTCGAGCCGGCAACGCCCCTCGGCCACCTCAAGCTCGCGCGCAAGGGGTCGGGCGAGTTCACGGTCGACGTGGTGGGCCGGCCGGCGCACCAGGGCGTCGCGCCCGAGGAGGGCGTCAACGCGGTGGTCGAGGCCGCCCACCAGGTGCTGCGGATGCTCGAGCTGCAGGACACGCCTGCCGGCACCACGGTTGGGCCGAACATCATTTCCGGTGGGTCGGCCAGCAACACCGTCGCGGACCGCGTCCGGATCGTGGTCGACGTGCGCGCCTGGACCGAGCACGAGCGGCAGCGGCTCGACGCGGGGCTGCGGGCCCTGACGCCTGTCACCGCGGGGGCGCTCCTCGAGGTGCGCGGCGCCTGGAACCGTCCTCCCATGGAGCCGTCTCGAGCTGCGATCGAGCTGTTCGCGCGGGCCCGGAGCATCGGCTCGTCGCTCGGCCTCGCGCTCGAACGGGCGGCCTGGGGAGGCTCCTCCGATGGCAACCTGACCGCCGCCTCCGGGACCCCGACGCTGGACGGGCTCGGCCCGGTCGGCGACGGCGCCCACACCCTGAGCGAGCACATCGTGGTGGCCGAATTGCCGCGGCGGATGGCGCTGCTGGCCGAGCTGGTGGCCGCGCTCGCAGTCCCGCCGGAGGAGTGGTTGAGCGCCGACGCCTGCGCTGGGTTGCGATCGCGTTCGCGCGGCTGACCGCAATTCACCTTTTCTCAAATTCATCAATCATGAGAAACTGCTTTCCATCGTCAGGATGCGCGCAGCGCATCCCGAGGAGCGTGTCGGGCAGAGGCCAACCACAACGGACACCAGGAACGCGCTCAGGGGCCTATGCCCGACACACTCCTAGATCCTCCTCCGAATGCCCCCCGACGTCACCGGTTTCGAGCCGACTGACCTGCAGCGTCACTCTCGCTGCCGGCCCGCCGGCCACTGGACGAACACCCCTGACGCGAACAGGATGTCCGCATCGAAGGTGGCGGTCTCCCCGAGCGGATGGCTGCTGTCCGGCACGCCGTCGCTGCCGAACGAGGTCAGCGTGTAGGCGTCGCCGCCCGAGTCGTACCAGAAGGTCCGGCTCCAGCCGTCCTTGGGGTCGAACGGCCGGACATACATGGAAAGGTCGCCTGCCAGGTCAGATACCGGCCCGGAGCCGTGGTCCGGGAAGAACCCCCAGTCCTGCTCGTACATCTCTATGCCCTCGGACAGCCCCCGCATCGATGCCATGGTCCGCTTCTGGCGCGCGCTGTTCAGCGCGTGGACCAAGTTGGGGAGCACGATCGCGGCGAGCGCCCCGAGAATCGCGACCACGATCAAAAGCTCAAGCAGGGTGAAGCCGCGCTGATGCCGGTGGAGCCGCTCCATGGCGCTGAGCGAATGCAAGGAGCAGGCCACGTCCGGGTTCGCCGCCTGGCCGGCGCGCGGCCCGCAGATTGCACCGTTTTCGGATCGTGTGCTAGAGTGAGGCTCCGCTCGGGCGGGCATAACTCAGCTGGTAGAGTATCAGCTTCCCAAGCTGAGAGTCGCGGGTTCGAATCCCGTTGCCCGCTCCATCCCGAGCGACCCGTTCCAGCGAGGTTTCGACCCATGGGCATCTTCGGTCGCGACGAACACCCCAGCCCCGGCAAGATCTCCACCCACGCACCAACCGGTGGTCGCTCCCACTCCGCGTCGGCGGGGCTCCCCGGCGGCTCGACCGTGATCGCGCGCGGCAACCGCATCGAGGGCACGATCTCCGGCTCCAGCGACATCCAGGTCGACGGCGATCTGCAGGGCTCAATCGACGGCTCGGGCGTGGTCCGCGTGGCTGCTCAGGGGCGCATCGAGGGGACGGTCGGCGGGCGAGTCGTCGTGGTGGCCGGCGTGGTGCGGGGCGACATCGCCGCCGCCGAGACCGTCGAGCTCGAGAGCTCGGCCAAGGTCACCGGCAACATCACCGCGCCACGCATCCGGATTGCCGACGGGGCCTCGTTCGACGGCCAGGTCTTCATGAAGGAGGCCGCGTCGAAGGCCGCGCCCACGGCACCCTCAGCCAGGCGAGAGTGAGCTGCGTCCGTCCACCGCGTCCGGGTCGGTGGTGCCTTCGGGCCCCTGCGCTTCTCCGGCCAGCCTCTGCCCGTCAGCGGTGAGCGCCGACGGCATCAGGAAAGGCTGGTAGCGGTCGCGGTAGATCTCGACCAGGGTCAAGAAGACCGTCAACATCAGCGGCCCCACGATCAGGCCCACCGGGCCGAAGGCGTCGAAGCCGCCGAGCAGCGCGAAAAACACGAGCAGCGTGGGCAGCTGGGTGCGGCGGCCGACCAGCACCGGCTTCAGAACCGATTCGGAAGACCGTCGCCAGGATCATGAGCGGGATCAGCAGCGCGAAAGCCCGCCCCGGGTCACCGGCGAGCATCAGGATTACCCATGCCGGGACATAGACCGCCGAGATCCCGATCACCGGGATGAAGCCGAGGATCGCCATCACCACGCCCCACAGAACCGGGCCCTGCAGGCCAAGGAGATAGAAGGCGAGGCCGCCGCCGATGCCCTGGATGACGCCGGCGATGCCGTTGCCGATCACCAGCGAGCCGGCCATGTCCATGAACCGGTCGCGCAGCAGGTTTTGCTCGTCGGCTGCCAGCGGGATGACCCCGTGGAACCACTGGCGCACCGCGCGGCCGTCGACGAGGAGGAAGTACAGGGTGAGCACCCAGACCAGGAAGCCGATCACGAAGCGCACGAGGCCGGTCGCGATCGACACTCCCTGCCGGTAGAAGAAGCGGCCGACGCCGGCGGCCGCGGTCGTGATGCGCTCGACGATCTCCTCCGGAGTGACCGACGCGCCGAACGGGGCGAGCAGCTGGTTGAGCTTGTCGATCTCCGCCTGGTACGACTGGATCGCATCGGACAGCGTGCGCTCGGTCAGTTGCTGGGTGCTCAGGTGATAGAACCCGATCGTCTCCCGCGAGACCTCGACCGCGAGCCAGGCTGACGGCACCATCAGGGCCAGCACCAGCCCTGAGCAGATCAGGCCCGCCGCGATCCGCCGCCGCCCGTTGAGGAAGGCTGCCAGCCTGCGGAACGGCTGGTACAGCAGCCCGGCCGCCACCAGCGCCATGAAGATCACCGACACGAAGACCGCGAGCATCCGCAGCACCACCAGCAGGCTCAGCAGGAGCGCGATGAGCAGCGTGATCCAGGCGGCCCTCGAGGGCCGGCGCCACGGCGTGCGGACGTACTCGACCATCCCGTCCCATCGTCGCTGCCGCATCAGGTGCCGTCAAGGGGGCCGTGCTACCATCTCGGCGCGTTTCGTGATGAACCGAGTCAACAGCGGCCCGATGCGACGACTGGAGCGGCAACCCGGACGGGTTGCCAGCCGCGGCTTGTGACAGCGAGCCGGTGGCGCCGGACGGGGGGCCCGGGTGCACCCCGAGCCTGCCGTGCACACCGCGCGCTGGCGGTGGTGCTCGTCCTGGTCGCCGCCGGCCTGGCGATTGCCGCGGGATCGGAGGACGACGCTCCGAGCGGCATCGACATCGAGTTCGAGCCGCACGGAGAGCTGCGCTGGGATCGCGGCCAGCGTCCGCTGCTGGTGGTGTCGCCGCAGGCGGGAGACGGCTGGCTCGCGCTCGCCCAGCGCTACTGCGGATCAACGGCGCACGGGCAGCGGATCCGCGCCGCCAACCCCGGGCTCGAGCAGCCGCTGCAGGATCGCGGCGTCAACATCCCGGTCGAAGTGCTGCGGGGCGAGCTCAGGCTCGAGGCGGTGCAGAGGCTGTTCCCGGTCGACCGCAGGGTTGCCGACGGCTGGGAGCACTGGGTGCTCGATCCCTTCGACGGCGTCGAGGAGAGCTGGGAGTGGCTCGCCGAGCTGTTCACCGGCTCGCCGGGTGCCGCCGGCGCGCTGCGCGAAGCGAACCCCGAGCTTCCCGCCGGCGACCTGGTGCGTGGACCGCCGCTGCTGATACCGGAGCGCCGCCTGGTGCCGGCGTTTCGCGACCAACCGGTACCCGCGGCACCGACTCCGACGCCGCCAGCGTCGATCGCGCCGCCGACCCAGGGCGCAGCGGTCGCCGGCGCCTCGGCAGCGGTCCTGGCCTACGCCACGGACGAGCGGGGCCCCTACGCCGAGTACCGGCTGCAGAGGGGCGAGGCGCTGTACTCCGCAGTCGTGGTCCGCTTCACCGGCCAGCTTGCCGCGCAGGAGGTCAACGCGACGGCGCTCGAGATCGCGCAGCGGTCGGGCATCGCCGACGTGACCTCGATCCCGGTCGGGTATCCGGTGCGGATCCCCCTCGACCTGCTGCTGCCCCAGTACCTGCCGGCCAATCACCCGCGGCGGGTCGCGTACGAGCAGGGCCAGCGCGAGCTGGCCGGCTTCCTCGAGGTCGTCAAGGCGGCCGATCTCTCCGGCGTTCACGTCATCCTGGACGCCGGTCACGGCGGCATCGACCCGGGCTCGGTGGTCGACGGCCTGTGGGAGGCCACCTATGTCTACGACATCGCGTGCCGGATCAAGGCCAATTTCGAGCGCCACACCCGCGCCACCGTGTGGGTCACGCGGATGGATTCCGACCTGAAGCTGGAGGTGCCGGACCGCGACCGGCTGGCACAGGACCGCGACCAGTACCTGCTGACCCGGCCCCAGTTTGCCCTTCGGGACGCGGCGCTCGGCGTGCACCTGCGCTGGTACCTCAGCAACGACATCATCCTCAACCGGCTCGGCGCGACGGTCCCCCGTTCGCGAACGGTCTTCCTGTCGGTGCACGCCGACTCGCTGCACCCGAGCGTGCGCGGCGCGATGATCTACGTGCCGGCGCGAGACCTGCGCCCGAACAGCTACACCGTCGGGAGGGCCGACATCCAGCGCTACGCCGAGTACCGCAACCACCCGACGGTGCGGCTCGGCGCCGACTTCAAGGCGAGGGTCGAGGCGTCGTCGCGCCACCTCGCCTCGAACCTCGTCGCGAGCCTCGACCGCAACGGCGTCGCGCTTCACGACGAGGCCCCGGTGCGGGACCGCGTCCTGCGCGGCCGACGGACGTGGGTGCCGGCGGTGATCCGGTACTCGGCCGCCCAGCACGCCGTGCTGCTCGAGTGCTGCAACATGGCCAACGCCGGCGACCGCCAGCAGTTGGTGGATCGGACCTGGCGCGAGAGCTTTGCGCTCGCAGTCGTCGAAGGAACGGCAGCGGCGTTCGGCGCGCGGCCCTGATCTGCCTGGGCCCCAGCCACCGCCCGGGGGAGCCCACCGGAAATGTGACCACGAGCCCACTCTGCCTGCAGGATTGAGGTCACGGTTGTGTCAAGGTCGCTCGGAGCCCTTGCGCAAGCTGCAATCCCGCACCACATCTTCGCGTCGTTCTCGTTCGCGCAGCTGGGAGCCCCGATCAAGGTCGGCGAATGAGCTTCCAGAAGTCGAGGCCACAGCGCGTGAACAGCTCGGGCAGCCGGTGGATCGGCAGCCCGATGACCGTGCTCGGCGAGCCCTCGATGCTCTGGACGAACAACCCACCGCACCCCTGGACCGCATAGGCACCGGCCTTGTCCATCGGCTCGCCGGTCGCGAGGTACCACCGGATCATCGCGTCGTCGAGGGGCAGGAAGCGAACGACGGCGGTGTCGACCAGCGACTCGCAGCGGCCTCCGACCGCAAGCGCGACGCCGGTGTGGACGTGGTGGGCGCGGCCGGCGAGCCGGCGCAGCATGTCGGACGCCTCGTGCTCGTCGGCCGGCTTGCCGAGCGCCACGCCCCCGACCTCGACCACCGTGTCCGAGCCGAGCACCGGCAGCTCGGCGCCGCTGCCGGCGACCGCGAGCGCCTTGTCGCGCGCCGCGCGCAGCGCGAACCCGGCCGCGCCTTCATTCGGCAGCTGCCGCTCGTCGAGCCCGGACGGGATCACCCGGCAGGGGATGCCGAGCAGCGCGAGCAGCTCCCGGCGCCGGGGGGAGCTGCTGGCGAGGACGAGACGGGGCGCCCGCTGCATCGGCTCAGTCCCCGGTTGTGCCGCAGAGCCAGTCATTGCTCCTTCCGCAGCAGCCACACCGCCCCCTCCAGATGATCCAGAATCACCCTGCATTCGTCAGCCTGCCCATCAAGGTAGACAATGATGTCCGTCGACAACTCCGGGTGGATTGCCATCAGCTCGCGCCCTCGCTTTTCGATCAGCCGTTGGTACTCGTCGTTGATTCTCAAGGTCGCCTCCGTGGTGCTTGCTTCCCGGAGCAGGTCATCACCGAAGACGGTCAAATCGGCCACGGTCTCATCATGGTCTCTGTAATGTTCGTACCCCTTGCGGCTCATCCGACCGGCATGCTTGAGGTAGCCATCGTCGATCAGCGCCCAGAGATCCTGAAGCAGGTAGGGCATGTACGGAAGCAACCGCTCGTCAACCTCAAGCGAGTCAGCGACGGATGCCAGGTTCGGATTGGAGGTGTTCAACAGCCGGGGCCTCCATGCCCTGCGGGCTGAGTGTACCCCCGGCAGGCGGTGGCGGGTCAGGATGCGGCCGGGAGAAAGCCGCTCTTTGGGAGCGCCGTGGTTCCCGCCCGGGCACGACGATCCCTCTCCTGCCTCGTGACCGCGCCGACCGCCTGTGGAGTGGCAAGGTGGACGGCGCCCAACCGTGTCGTGTCCTCCCACAGCTCTCAACGGGGGACGTGGATGAGCATGCCTCACCTCACCCCAACCGTTGGTCGTCGCGCTGGCCGCTTTCCCCGATCCCTGCCTCGACGTAGGGGGCGAAGTCGGCGGGCAGCGGGCTTGCGATGCGGAGCCGTTGCCCGCTCTTCGGGTGCGGCAGCTCGAGGCTGGCCGCGTGGAGCAGCGGCCGCGGTGCGCCGGGGTGGACCGGCGCCCCGTACAGCCGGTCACCGACCACGGGGTGGCCGACCGCAGCGAGATGGACCCGGACCTGGTGGGTGCGGCCGGTGAGCAGGCGGCACTCGACCAGCGCGCTGCGGCCGGCGTGGCGGGCCAGGACCTGGATCGAGGTGCGCGCGGGCCGGCCGGCAGGATCGACCCGGAACCGCCACTGGTGGTCAGGGTCGCGGCCGATCGGCCGGTCGACCTCGAGCGCGTCGAACGCGGGGTCGCCCGCGACCACCGCCAGGTACCGCCGGTCCACCTGCCCGGACCGCCACGCCTCCGCGAGATGCGGCAGGGTCTCCGGGTTGCGCGCGAACAGCACGGCCCCGCTCGTCGCGCGGTCGAGCCGGTGGACCAGCCGCAGGAACGGCCGCCGGCCGTCCCGCGCGGCCAGAAAGAGCAGCAGCTGCTGCTCAATCGTCAGCTCGCCTGCGGTCGAGGACTCGGCGGGCTGTGACAGCACCCCCGGCGGCTTGTCCACGACGACCAGCCAGGCGTCCTCGAAGAGGATCACCGGCAGCGGCGTCGTGGGAGCGGCGGGCACGCCGAGCTCGGAGGGCGGGCGGAGGACGTCGATCGCGTCTCCGACGACGAGGCCCCGCGACTGCACGCGGACGGCCTCTCCGTTGCGCAGCACCTGCCCGGCGGCCACCAGCGCGCGGGCGGCGCGGCGCGACAGGGCCGTGGCAGCAGCGAGGAACAGGTCGAGCCGGGCGCCATCGTGGCCCGGAGGCACCACCAGGCGGACCGAGGCCGGAGTGGACGATCGGATCATCGCCGCCGACTGCCGGGGTCAGGGCCCCGCTGCCGGCGGGCGGGGCGGCAGCACGAGGCGTGCGGTTGTTCCGGCGCCGGGCTCGCTCGAGATCTCGATAAAGCCGCCGAGGGCGTGTGCGAACTTGGCCGCCACCGCGAGCCCGAGGCCGGGCCGGCCGCGGTGCTGCGGGAAGAACGGCATGAAGACCCGGTCGAGCAGCTCGGGCGCGATGCCGTCGCCGCGGTCGCGCACTGACACGACGGCGCCGCCGTCTCCGGTATCAGCGATGTCGAGGCTGATCGCGTGCGGCGGCTCGGTGTGCTCGATCGCGTTCCGCACGAGGCGCTCGAGGATGATCCGGATCGCGTCCGGGTCGCTGAACCTCGGCAGGGACGCAGCGCCGCACAGCTCGACGGTCGCCGCGTCGCCCTTGAGGCCGCGCCGGAAGCCCTCGGCAACCTCGTCGGCGACCAGCGCGACGTCGGCGGCGCGGAGGCTGAGGCGCGGCTGCCGGCCGAGCAGCAGCATCTCCTCGATGTCGTCCGCGAGCCGCTTGAGCTGTGCTTGCACCATCGCCGCCGATCGGGTCAGGCCTTCGTCGCCCCCGGCCTTGAGGACGAGGGCCTCGGCCTGAACGGTGGCCGCGAAGATCGGGTTGCGGAGCGCGTGCGCGATCTGGTTGACGAGCCACTCGGGATCGGGCGCGGAGGCGACGTGCGAGGATCGGATGGTGGCGGTCACGGCATCACATCTCGGGCTTGCTGACGGTGGTGGCGGGCAGCGCCCGGGTGCGTGCCCACGACCGGATCGCCTTGAGCTGGTCCTCCATGGTGCGGGACAGGGGGATGATCTTGCCGAACGCGGCCAGCATGTCGTTCTGGGAGACGTTGGTGCCCCTGGCATGGCCGGTGATCCTGGCCGACATCACCGCCTGCTCGATCTCCGCCCCGTTCCAGTTGCGGGTGGCCGAGGCGAGCAGAATGAGGTCGAACGCGGCCGGATCGAGGCCGTTGCGCTGCATGTGGATGCTCAGGATCTCCTTGCGCTCCTCCTCGTTCGGGAGGTCGACGAACCACACCTGGTCGAAGCGGCCCTTGCGGATCACCTCCGCCGGCAGCAGGTTGATGCGGTTGGCGGTCGCGGCGATGAAGACCTCGGCCCGGTGCTCCTGCATCCAGGTCAGGAAGGTCGAGAAGATCCTGGTCAGCGAGCCGGACTCCCCCTCGTGGTAGCCGGCGATGCCCATCTCGATCTCGTCGATCCAGAGCACCGCCGGCGCGACCGACTCCACGGCCTCCAGCGCGCGGCTGAACACCCACTCCGCCGAGCCCTGGACGCCGGCGAACACCTGGTTCATGTCGAGCCGGAACAGCGGCAGCTGCCACTCGCGCGCGATCACCTTGACCGCCAGGCTCTTGCCGCAGCCGGAGATGCCCATCAGCAGCACGCCCTTCGGCACCGGCATGCCCTTCCGTCGCGCCTCCGGGGTGAACAGGCTGCGCCGCTCGCGCACCCAGGTCTTGAGCTGGTCGAGGCCGCCGAGCTGCTCCAGGTTCTCGTCCGGCGGCACGAACTCGAGGATGCCCTCCTTGCGGGTGATCTGCTCCTTCTCGTCGAGCACCGCCCGGAAGAACTCCTCGTCGATCGTGCTGTGGCGGTCGAGCAGCCGCCGCAGCAGGTGCTCGACCTCGGTCAGGCTCATCCCCTTGAGCGAACCGGTCAGGCGGTCGAGGTCGGCCTCGGAGACGCCGCGCGACTTGACCATGTTGCGGACCAGGGTGTCGAGCTCGGCGGCGTCCGGGAACAGCGACACCACAACGTAGCTGAGCGGCTTGAGCGGGTTCGGGAGGGACGCGTCCTGCTTGAGCAGGAACAGGAACCGGCCGGTGTTGCGGATCTTCATCGCGGTGTCGCGCAGCCGGCGCAGCACGCGGCGGTCATCGAGGTACTCGCCGAGGTCCTTGAACAGGTAGATGCCGCGCGGCGCATCGCCGCCGACCCAGTCGAGCGCCGCCATCGGCTCGGTGAGGCTGGGCTGGCCGTTGGACGGGAAGCCGTCGACGCAGTTCCACACCGTGACCGGCAGCGGCTCCGGCTTGGCGGCTGCGGCGAAGCGACCGAGCAGGCGCTCGAGCCGCTCCTCTTCGAGGCTGACCAGCACGGTCAAGGGGTAGGCGGAAGCGAGGGCGGTGCGGATCTGGTCAATGGTGGACTGCATGTCGCTTCCATTCTATGGGGAAAACCGGAATGCGGCACATGGTTGGCCGTCGTTCCGTTCCCGCTTGTCGCGGCGGCCTGTGCCGGCGTAGCCCACCGGGCGAAGCCGCAAGCCGCAGGCGATGCCGGATACCCGTCCCCGTTCCAGCGTCCGATCGTCGTGTCGGCGCCACTCAGTATTCCCTTACCAGACTCGGTCGCTGTGGACGACGCACCAGTGGGGATTCGTTTCGGGATCGGGAACGGGAACCCTTCGACTCGCGGCGCGCCTGCGCCGCTCGCTCAGGGCAGGCTCCTCGGGCGCGGAAGGGGAAGCGGGCGCGGATCCGGATTCGTGCTCCGCACTTCGCCGTGACAAGAGCGGGCAGGGGAACCAGCCCCTGAATCCTAGATCCTATCCCCTGGTCGGGTGGGGGCGCGTCAGTCCCGCGGCCAGCCGAGGTGGCGGATCGAGCGGCCGAGGCGGCGGGCGGTCTCGACGGTGGCGACCTGCCAGTTGGGCCGCCGGCGCAACAGCATCAACGTCGGCACCGCCGCGGCTGCCGCCACCACCATCGCGGCGCCGATCCAGCCGCCGGCGGTGGCGGTGGCCTCGAGGCGTGCGAGGTCGCCGGCCAGCCACCAGCCGAGCCCGGACCAGGTGACAAGGTGCGCAAACACGGCCACCACGTCCCAGAACAGGAAGCGGTGCCAGCGAACACCGGCGATGCCGGCCGCGGCCAGCCAGGCCGCCCGGCCGCACGGCAGGACGCGCGCCGGCACCAGCGCAGCGAGCGCCGCCGGCGACTCGTCGAGGCGCGCCGCGACGCCCTCGAGCCGCCGCGCCAGCCCTGGGAACCGGCCGAGCCGCGGGTTGAGCCAGCGACCGCCGGCGAAGACGACTTGATCGGTGACGACGTGGCTCAACACGACGGCGCCGAGCAGCACTCCGGCCTCGGCAGGGGAGTGGGCGCGAGCGGCAAGGACACCAATCGCGACCATGAACAGCTCTTCGGGAATGATGTGACCGAGGACGCGGATGGTCGGCGGCATGGTGATCGCAAGCACCAGCGCGCGCGGCTCCAACCACGCCAGCACGTCGGCGAGCACTCCCCCATCCACGGAAAGGGAGTATAGCCGAAATCGGTGGCGGAGAGGGATCGCGAGCGTCAGGGGCCGAACTCGTGGGTCGGACCGTACCCGTCTCCGTATCCGGCTTCCGGCTTCGCTTTCCGGCTCCGTCCTGCGGACCACGCCGTGACGAGTCAGCTTTGCCGTGACAAGTCGCCTTCCGGCTGCGTCCGTTGGACTTCGCCGTGACAAGCCGGGCTACGCCGTGACACGAGCGGAAGCGAGTGCGGAACGTCCGGGAACGGGAACGGGAACGGGAGCGGAAGCGGAAGCGGGCGCGGGGACTATCCCTTCAGCCCTAGCCCCTGGTCGGGCGGGAGGAGCGGGAAGTGGCAGCGCACGCGGCGCTGGAGTCCGCAGGCCTCGAGCTCCGGCTCGAGGGCGCACTCGTCGGACGCTCGCGGGCAGCGAAGCGCGAACCGGCACGCGCCTTCCGGCCACGCCGTGCGCGCCGGAGAGGCCGCCGCCGGCGGCCGCCACGCGGGATCGGGGGCGGGCGCCGCCGCCCGCAGCGCCGCGGTGTAAGGGTGGGCCGGGCTGGCGAGCACCTCGGAGACCGGACCCTCCTCGACCACCACGCCGCGGTAGATGACGGCGACCCGCTCGCACAGGCGCCGCACCACGGCCAGATCGTGCGCGATCAGCACGATCGCCAGCCGCCGGCTGCTGCGCAGCTCGTCGATGAGCGCGAGGATCTGTCCCTGCACGCCGGCATCCAGCGACGACACCGGCTCGTCGAGCACGAGCAGTTCCGGATCGCTGGCGAGCGCGCGGGCGATCGCCACCCGCTGGCGCTCGCCGCCTGAGAAGGCGCCCGGCCGGCGCCGGGCCGCGTCCTCGGGCAGCCCGACCGCGGCCAGCAGGTCGGCGACCCGGCGGCGGCGCTCCGCGGAGCTGCCGATGGCGAATGCGACCAGCGGCTCCGACACGCTGCGGCCGACCGTGAGCCGCGGGTCGAGGGACTCGAGTGGATCCTGGAAGACGGCCTGGAACCGCCGCCGCAGCGGCCGCAGCCGCCCCGCCCGCATCGAGCTGATGAGGTGGCCGTCGAACCGCACCGACCCGGAGTCGGGCCGGTCGAGCGCGAGCAGCAGGCGCGCCAGGGTCGACTTGCCGGCGCCCGACTCGCCGACCACGGCGAGAGCGCCGCCGTGCTCGAGCGCGAGGTCGATGCCATCAACGGCCGTGACGCGGCCTCCGCCCGAGCCGCGCGCCGGGTAGCTGCGCCGCAGGGCGCTCGCCTGGAGCAGCGGCTCAGCCATTGCCCGGCTCCCGGGGCGAGGCGGCGGCCCTCTCCCTGTCGCGAACCACCGGGCAGCGGAGCGCGCGCCGGGGGTTGGTCGCCTCGAGCACTGGCGGCCGGCGGATGCAGTCCGGCTGAACCAGGCCGCAGCGGTGAGCGTACCGGCAGCCGACAGCGGACGGTTCGCCACTGCCGCGCGTCGCCGCCGCAGCGCCGCCCGCGGCACCCCCTGCCGCGGCAAGAAGCCAGCGGGTGTAAGGGTGGAGCGGCCTGCCGAACAGCTCGCCGGTCGGCGCGGTCTCGACGATCTCGCCCGAGAACAGCACCACCACCCGGTCGACCAGGCCGGCAACCACAGCGAGATCGTGGCTGATGAGCAGCAGTGCGCGGCCCGCCTCCGTGAGCCTTCGCAGCAGTTCGAGGATCCGCGCCTGGGTCTCGAGGTCGAGGGCCGTGGTCGGCTCGTCGGCGATCAGCAGGCCGGGGTCGCCGGCGAGGGCGAGGGCGACCATCGCCCGCTGGAGCTGACCGCCCGACAGCTGGTGCGGGTAGGCCAGGGCGACGTCGGACGGCCGGTCGACGGCGGTCGTCTCGAGCAGCCGGCGCGCGATCGCACCTGCCTCGGACCGGCTGACGCCCCGGTGGGCGCGGACCGCCTCGGCGATCTGGAAACCGACGGTGAACACCGGGTTGAAGGCGCTGGCGGGCTCCTGGAACACCAGGCCGATCGCGCCGCCGCGAATCCTCCTGAGCCGGGCCGCCGGCGTCTCGGCCAGGTCGACCCCGGCCACCCGAACCCGCCCCGCGGCGACCCGTCCCGGCGCGGCCACCAGCCCGAGCGAGGCGAGCGCGATCACGCTCTTGCCGCTGCCCGACTCGCCGACCAGCGCCACTCTCTCGCCGGCTGCCACGGCAAGCGAGACGCCGCGCAGCACCGGGCGCCAGCCAGCGTCCGCGGTCGGAAACTCGACGGTCAGGCCCTCGATGGCGAGTTCGGCTTCAGGGGCCATGGCGGACCAGCCGGGCTCGGGTCGGCGAGGCTGGAAGCACATGTCCCAGTGTGGTCGCCGCTGGCGGCCGTCGCCAGCAATGGACGACGGTGTCCGCAACCGACAGGATGCCGCCCCCGTCGTCGGCCACGAGCACCGTGTAGTGGCTGCCGTCGATCAGGACGTCCCCGGGACGGACATCCTCGCCCCAGCGCAGCGCCTTGCCGTTGCTCGAGGCGGTGCCGTCGGCCAGGTCCACCGCCACGTCCACGGCCGGTGCACCTGCCGGAAAGTTCGGCTTCCCGGTCGTGGCGACAGCGGCGAAGGTCGCCGACGACACCGCGAGCCGCCGTTCGACCGCCTCCGCGAAGCGCAGGCCGAACGCCGCCGCGGCGACCGCGTCCCGGGCGCCGTTGTCGTCAGGCTCGACCTCCCATCCCGAGAGGTTGAAGAGCTCGCCCATCTCGGGGCGCAGCCCGTCCGCCAGGTGAACCGCGCGGTGGATCGCCGGGAAGTCCGAGTCGAGGACGCGCTCCGGCCCGGCGCTGGACGCCGACTGCAGGGCGCGGACGTCGCGCTTGGGATCGAAGACCTCGACCCTGGCGTACAGCCGCAGCGTTCCGGCATCGACCGGGAGGTTGTGCGGCTGAGGCCCCAGCGAGTCGTCGTTGTGCGGCTCCGGTAGCGCGGCGGCCCGCAGCCCGCGGCCCATCTCGCTCGCCAGGAAGGACCGGTAGCGGAGCAGGCGCGCAGCCCGCTCAGCGGTCACGACGCCACCGACATTGCTGCACTCGACGGTGAACCAGAAGACCCGGACCTGCCGGTCCCGCTCCGGCCAGCCGTCGCTGACCTCGTGGTCGACCGGAACGCCGTCGAGCTCGAGCGTGTCGGCCGGCGTGACCCAGCGCTTGCGACCCCAGACGTCACGAAGCCGCAGCGCCACCGCGATCGCCGGCTGCTCGCCAGGGTCGACGCGGCGCGCCCCCTCCCGGAACACCCCGTCGCCGGCCGCCGTGACGATCCGGACCTCGACCAGCTCCGGCCGGAGCGCGTCGCGGACGCCGCGGACGGCGAACGGCGCTGCGATCAGCAGCACGAGGCCCGCGAAGATGCCGATCGGAAGCCACCGCTCGGAGTCCACGCCCCGATTGTAGCCCGGTCTGCTCGAGAGCCTCGCGACCGGTGGCAGTCGGTCTGCACGGGCGGTCAGCTTGGACGTTCGCGCCCGAGCCTTTACCATGGAACTCCGATGGTGGCTCACCTGAAGATCCTGATCGTCGCCACCAAGGCGCCGTGGCCGCCGGTGGACGGCGGCCGGGTGGTGGTCCTCAACACCATCGACGCGCTCGCCGCGGCCGGCCACCGGGTCACGCTGGTGGCGCCCGTCGACCCGGCGGCGGACCACGGTGCGGCGCTGGATGCGCTCGCCGGCCGCTGCCGCGCCGAGCTGGTGCCGGTCCGGCCGCCCGGCGTGCGGGCGGCGGCGCTGGCCTCGATGCTGCGCGGACGTCCGCTCACCGTCGAGCGGCATCGCCTCCGCGAGGTTGCGGAGCGGGTGCGCCAGCTGGCCGCTGCGGAAACCTTCGACGTGGTCCAGGCGGAGCAGCTGCAGGCGGTGGCGCAAGCGACACCGGCCGTCGCGAGCGGGGCTCCGCTGGTCTACCGGGCGCACAACATCGAAAGCGCCCTGTGGACCTTCGCGGCCTCGTTCGCCCGGCCGTTCGAGAGGGTTCTGCTCCGGCGGGAGGCACGTCGGCTCGCGTCGTTCGAGAGGGCGACGATCCGGCGTGCCGCCGCGACGGTCGTGCTCACCGAGCTCGACTTGGTGCCGCTGCGCCGGGCGGTGGGCCCGGGGCCGGTGATCGAGCGGGTGCCGGTCCCGTTCGCGGCGCAGATGGCTCCGTCCGGCGTCCCGCTCGCGGGGCATCCCGCCGTGGTGACCCTCGCCAGCCCGACCTGGCCGCCGAGCCGCGAAACCGCCCTGCAGGTGGCCCGGCAGTGGTGGCCGGCGATCCGACGACGGCTGCCGGCTGCGGTGCTCCATGTCTTCGGCGGCGTCGACGGCGGTCCCCTTGACGGTGTCGAGTGGCATCCTGCTCCGGCGGACAGCGCGCTCGCCTTTGCCGCCGGCGCCGTGGTCGCGATCCCGGCCCGCCATCCGACCGGGATCCCGGTCAAGGGCCTCGAGGCGTGGGCGCGGGGGCTGCCGCTGATCGGCTCCGCGCAGACAGCCGAGGCCCTCGAGGCGGTGGCCGGCCGCGAGCTCATCGTAGCCGACGATCCGGAGACCTTCGCCGCCTCCCTCCAGCAGCTGACGTCCGACCCGGCGCTGCGCGCGCGGGTTGTCGAGGGTGGCCGGGCGCGGCTGCGTTCGCACCATGACCCCGCGATGATCGTCGCGCAGCTCGTGTCGATTTACCGCACCTTGTAGGCGCGCATCTCATGCGCGCCCCAGAGGAATGCGGCGACCCGTCGCGCGCGTGAGACGCGCGCCTACAGTCTTTGCAGCGCCAGCAGCCCGGCGGTGAACGCGTCGGTGTCCTGCCGCCAGCGCTGGCGCCGGCCGCGGCCGACGAGTGGCGCGGCGAGCGCCCGGCCGAGCAGCCGCAGCCGCGCGCCGGCGCGCAGCGCGGCCGTGGCCCGGCGGGCGGCGGCCGGTCCGCCGCGCTTGTCGGCGAAGCGCACCAGATCGGTCCACATCAGCTCCGGGTGGTAGGGGGCGGCCGATCCGCGACCGGCGGCGATCGTCGCTCCGTGGTGGTGGATGACGACGAAGCCGGCGACGACCGCCACCCGCCAGCCGAGCGCCCTGGCGGCCAGGCACAGGTCGAGGTCCTGGCAGTAGAAGCGGTAGCGGGCGTCGAGCGGGCCAACCGCCGCCCAGACCGCACGCCGCACGGCCATCGCCGCGCCCGACACCCAGTCGACCTGCGCGCCGGCGCCGCGCCCGGGCGGACGCAGACGCCGGTAGCCGGGCAGCCGGCCGAGCAGTGCGGGCAGGCCCGACGCCTGTGCGAACAGCCAGCGCGGCGTCGGCTCGAGGCCCGCTCCCCACTGCGCCGCGCCGTCCGGATACCGCAGCTCGGCGCCGGCGATCCCGAGCTGCGGGTCGTCGACGAAGGCGGCCTCGAGGACGGGCAGCGACGCCGCGCGCACCTCGGTGTCGCTGTTGAGCAACAGCAGCACGTCGCCGGTCGCAACGTCGAGGCCGCGGTTCGCGGCCTGCGTGAAACCGGCGCGCTGCGCGTTGGCCAGCAGCCTGACCTCCGGATGGCGCCGCGCGATCGCTTCGGCCGTCCCGTCCGTGGAGGCGTCGTCGACCACGATCACCTCGAGCGCCGGCGCTCCGGACGCCAGCGAGTCGAGGCAGCGCAGCGTCAGCTCGCGCGTGCCATGGGTCGGGACGACGACCGACAGGGCGGGCGTCGCGGTGGCCGTCGCCTGCCGGTGAGCGCTCACTTGAGGGCCTCGTCGGACCGCGCCATGCGGCCGAGCTCGTCGGCGATCAGGCTGTAGCCGAAGCGGTCGACGTGGCAGCAGTCGTCGGTGTAGACGGGGCGGCGAACCTCGGCGAAGATCATCGTCAGGTCGGTGAAGCGCACTCCTTCGGCGACGAGCTGCGCGCCGTGGCGGCGCAGCTGGGGGTAGCCGCGGAGCACGCTCGGCCGGTACGGGTGGTCTTCTCTGAACGCCACCGCTCGCTCCCGCCGTCCCATCGGTTTGGACCCCTTGACATACTGGTTCGGCTGCAGGAAGTGGTAGTAGCGGATGCCGTTGGCCTCACAGAGCCGGTGCATCTGGAGCGAGCAAGCGTGCCAGTAGCCGGCGAGGGCGTCGTACATCAGGTTGGGGTTGCTCGGGAGGTCGGCGGCCGGGCCGCGCGCCAGGAACCCGGGCTCAGCGGCGGACCGCGCCTCCTCGAGGCGTTGGGCCAGCCGCGCGCGTTCGCGCTCCAACGCAAGATCACGGGTGCGCCAGAGGATGCACAGCACGACCGAGCGGTCGAGCCGCCAGTCCAGGAACATCCGGGCCCACGCGGCCCTCGCTTCGACTGCGGTCGTGAGACCAGCCAGCTGAACGGCGCGGTCGGGGGTCAGGAAGCCGGCTACCCGCTGGTCCCAGGCGCGCGGGTAGTAGGGATTGACGCCGTGCGAGATGTTGTTGACGACCGGCAGCACCACCTCGTTGAAGCCGTCGATGTTGATGACGACGTCGAACTGAGACCCCAGCGACAGGGCCCACACCAGCGCCAGCAGCTGCTGCGGCTGCTTGTAGCCGCCGGCGGCGAGGTTGACGACCACCACCTCCTTGCCGAGCGGCTCGAGCGCTCCCACCAGCAGATCGCGGGCGTCGAGCGAGAACCCGGCAGCAAACGAGCCGCCGAAGACGCCGACGACGAGACGGTCAGGGGCGCGCGACACCGGAAGCGGGTCGTCCATCGGGAAACCCTGGGGCGAGGTGCTCGGATTGAGGTCGGGATGCTGGACGAAGCCGAGGTAGGGGTGCACCACCTCGACCACCTCGATCGTCGTGCCGGTCCGCCACAGCCCCGGGTCGCGCTCGCCGCCGAGAGTGGCCGCTCGGCCGGCGTCAGCCGACCGTTGCATCGACGCACGATAGGCTGCGCGCGGGAAGAGCTGCCGGCGCACGCCGAGATAGCCGATGATCGCCAGCAACTCGGCGGCGAGCAGTCCGAGCAGGACCGCGACGACCGCGAAGGCTGCGCGCTTGGCGAGCCCGTACTTCGGTTGTTCGTCGGCCACCGCCGCCTCCAGACAGGCCGTCCGCCAACGCCCCTGGCGGGATCGCGCGTTGCCGTGATCGGCCGTAGGCTAGCACACGGAACCTGCTAGACTCCCCGCGATGTCGACGCTCGAGCTACCGGTCCTGCGCAACGCCGCGACCCAGCCGCTCAACCCGATCCGCGACATCCGCGAACTTCTCCAGTACTGGAACCTGATCGCCAACCTGGTGCAGCGCGACCTCACGGTGCGCTACAAGCGGTCGGTCTTCGGGTTCCTGTGGACCATGCTCAACCCGCTGCTGCTGATGATCATCCTGACGGTCGTGTTCTCGACGATGTTCCGATTCGAGGGCATCGAGCACTACCCGACCTACTTCCTGTCCGAGTACCTGGTGTTCGGGTTCTTCGCGCAGACCACCGTGCAGTCGATGACCACGCTGGCGTGGCATGGCTCGCTGATGAAGCGGGTTCGGGTGCCGAAGTCGATCTTCGCGGTCTCGACCACCCTCTCGGGGCTGGTCAACCTCTGTCTCGCCTACATCCCGCTGTTCTTGATCATGGTCTTCACCGGCTCGCCGATCGGCATGGGCGGTGCTGTTCCTGCCGGTGGCCTTCCTGATCATTGCCGCGTTCACGCTCGGCGTTTCCCTGCTGCTGTCGGCGCTCGCGGTCTACTTCGAGGACGTGTCCCACATGTACCAGGTCGCCACGGTCGGCCTGATGTACATGACCCCGATCATCTATCCGATCTCGATCGTGCCCTACAAGTGGCTGTGGGTGATCCGCGTCAACCCATTGACCCACCTGTTCAAGCTCGCCCGCGATCCCATCTACCAGTGCACGCTGCCCGGTCTCCACGTGGTCGGGGCCTCGGTCGCCTCGGCGGTGATCGCGCTGGTGGTGGGGTGGGTGGTGTTCCACCGCCTCGCCCGAGGCTTCTACCTTCACCTGTGATGACGCACGCCGGCGATCGAGTTCCGCGACGTCTCGCTGCGCTACCGGCTGCTGGCCGAGCGCGGCATCGTGACCCTCAAGGAGTGGGTGATCCGCCGCCTGACGTCGGTCATGACCTACCAGGAGCTGGCGGCCCTGTCAGGCGTCAGCTTCGCGGTGGAGGCGGGGCGGGCCCTCGGCATCATCGGCCACAACGGCGCCGGCAAGTCGACCCTGCTGCGGATCGCCGGCGGGATCCTGGCTCCGACCGCTGGCGAGGCGATCATCCGCGGCCGGATCGCCCCGATCATCGAGCTCGGCGTCGGCTTCGAGGGCGAGCTCTCCGGCCGCGAGAACATCTTCTTCAATGGCGCGCTGCTCGGCCGATCGCGAAACGAGATGCAGGAGCGCTTCGACGAGATCGTCGACTTCTCGGAGCTCGGCGAGTTCATCGAGCAGCCGATCCGGACCTACTCGACCGGCATGGTCGCCCGCCTGGCCTTCGCGATCGCGACCACGGTCGACGCGCACATCCTGCTGCTCGACGAGGTGCTGTCGGTGGGCGACGAGCACTTCCGCCGCAAGAGCAAGGAGCGGATCGACAGCTTCCGCCGAGCGCGGGGTGACGATCCTGGTCGTGTCGCACGACCTCGACGCGGTCGAGAAGATGTGCGACGACGCGATGTGGCTCGAGCACGGCGTCGTTCGCCGGTCCGGCCCGGCGAAAGAGGTGGTGAAGGCCTATCGAACCTCGATGGACCCGGGACAGGCCGAGCCGGGCGTCGGCGGGACGGTGCGGCCGGCGGGGCCATGAGCAGCGGCCCGTGCCTGTCGGTGGTCGTCCCGACCCGCGACCGGCGCCGCCTGCTCGAGCAGACCCTCGCGGCTCTCGATCGACAGCGCGAGCTGTCCGATCCCTTCGAGGTCATCGTGGTCGACGACGGGTCGGTGGATGGCACCGCGGACTGGCTCCAGCTCGCCCGGTTCGGAGGCTTCACCCTGCAGCAGGTGACCACCCGGGCAGGTGGGCCCGCCCGTGCGCGCAACCTCGGCATCCGGCGCGCGGCGGCGACGCGGGTGCTCCTGCTGGGCGACGACACGGTCCCCAACCGGGAGCTCCTCGCCGCTCACCTTCGGGCGGCGGCGGGCCGCGACGTCGCCGTGCAGGGCAGGATCGACTGGGATCCGTCGCGGCCGATCACCGAGGTCATGCGCTTCCTGGCGCCGGCCGGCCCCCAGTTCTGGTTCAAGGGTCTGGTCGACGGCGGCCCGACGCCGTTCAGCGCGGTCCTCGCCTCCAACCTGTCGGCACCGACCAGGTGGTTTCGCGAGGAGCCGTACGACGAGCGCTTCACCGACGCCTGCCTCGAGGACACCGAGCTCGCGTGGCGCTGGCAGGCGCGCGGCTGGGCGACGATCTACAGCGAGGCGGCGCTGTGCTGGCACCGCCACCACTACGACCGCATCGAGCCATTCCTCGATCGCCAGCGCCGGGCCGGCCGGTGGGCGCGGCTGGCGGTGGCGCTGCACCCGGCGCTCCGGTGGCGGCTGGCCCTGCAGCCGATCGCATTCTCGGCGGTGTCCGCGCTGCGGCTCGCGCTGCGCTGGCGGCGCCGCGACGCGTGGGACCTGCGGTGCCGCGTCGCCTTCGCGAGAGGGTATCTCGCAGGTCCACGGCCCCGGCTCGACGTCGCGGGATGACGGCAGCTGCGGCGCACCCGTAGGACGCAACGCCGACCACCTCCGGCGGCGGCTACTCGAGGTAGCCGAGCGCTCGGAGCTGGTCGAGGGCGGCCGCGTCGGTCGTGGGGGCGCCGGGCGCCGGCTCCGGAGGTCCGCCCTCCCACCAGATCAGGAAGCCGGTGTCCGGAGGCGCGGCCGGATCCTCGACCCGCCGCCAGACCCCGTCGTCGCCGAGCTCGCATCGCGAGCGGCCGATCGAGGCGTGAGAAGTCGAACCATTCGACGATCGGGGCGCTGCGCCGGCCGTCGGGGGACACGAGGCGGGCTCTGATGCCGGCCCGGTCGGACGCCGGCGAGGTCAGCAGCAGGGTGAGCTCCTCGCCGGGCCTCACGACGAAGGTCGGGGGAAACGACTTGTGCCAGCGCAGGGTACCGCTGCCCTCGCCGGCCTTGAGGCGGTCATGGGAGGAGAGGGCTCCCCGCAGCTGCCCCTGGAGCTCGAAAGGGCCCGCGTTGCGAATCAGCAGCCGCGGCCCGCGGTGCTGGGCGAGGAGGTTCGCGCCGACGAGTGCCCTGAGCTCGGCCGTGCGCGGGTCGCGTGACGCCAGGTCGTGCCGCTCCTCGGGATCGCGCTCCAGATCGACCAGCCGCTCGTCGCCGTGGAGCTGCTTCCAGGCGGTGTCGTTGTAGCGGTACTTCAGCCGGCCGGCAGCCGCAGCGAGAGGCCTCGGTTGGATGCCGGCGCATACGTCCACGCCTCGTCCGGCACCCGCGACGGAGCCCCGTCGATGAGGTGGAGGAGGGAAACGCCGTCCTCGCCGAGCTTCGATCCGAGCCCGGCCGCGTCGAGGATCGTCGGGGCGAGATCGGTCAGTCGAACCTGGCGATCGATCCTGGTTCCCGCGCCCTTGCCGTCCGGGAGCTCGACGATCAGCGGGACGAGCAGGTTGTAGTCCTCGAGGTAGGAGTGGCCGGCGCGATCGTCCTCGCCGAGGGCCTCGCCATGGTCCGAGGTCACGATCAGCACCGTGCGGCCGTCGATGCCGAGCCTGGAGATGCGGTCGATGAGCCTCCCCACCTGGGCATCGGCATAGGCGACCGAGCTGTCGTACATCAAATTGACGTCGCGCTTCTCCTCGGGCGACAGCGGCGTGTGCCAGCTCGGCCGCGCCGCGTCGCCGCGCCACGAAGTAATCACCCGGCGCGCGCAGCCCGCGCCAGCCGTGGGATCTCATCTCGACATGCAGCTCGGGCAGCGTTGACAGCGACGGGCCCGCGAGCCGGTCGAAGTAGGGCTGCCGTCGCTGGTGGGGGAAGTGCACCTCATAGGTGTGAAAGAACAGGAAGAACGGTCTCGCCTGCTGGCCGTCGAGCCAGTCCAGAGCACGTCCCGACGCCGGTCGCGAGCTCCCGGTCGGTGTCGCTGTGAGGCCAGTAGACGAATCGATCGAAGCCCTGTGCGAAGCCGAACCGGGGGCTGAGGTACCCGCCGCCGGTGACCGCCGCCGTGGTGTAGCCGGCCCGGCGCAGCCGCTCGGCCAGCATCTCGAGGGACGGCGGAACGGCGCGATAGTGGTTCACGCCGTGTCGCACCGCATCGAGGCCGGTGAACATCGACACGTGCGATGGCAGCGTCCACGGCGAGGTCGCCACCACGGTGCGGAACAGGACCGCCCGTCCGGCCGCCCAGGCGTCGAGACGGGGCGAGGTCGGGAGGGCGTGGCCGTACGACGACAGCCGGTCGGCGCGCAGCGTGTCGAGGCACACCAGCACGATGTTGGGCAGCGCGGCCGGCGGGCCGCCGACGATCTCCGGGTTGGCCCACACCGGCAGCCCGCGCACCGGATCGAAGCCCGGGCCGGCCCGAGTGGACAGGCGGACCGCGACCTGGCGGCCGCCGAGTCCGGCCAGGGACACGGCAGCCTCGTGCCAGCGGCGACCGTCGCCACGGCGCGGATCGAGACGGCGCGCGAACACCCGCCGCGGCTCGCCGCCGTCCGTGCTCACCGTGACCTCGAACTCAACCGGCACGCGGACGCCGCGCTGCAGCCCGTAGCCGAAGCGGAGACGGGCCCCGTCCGGGAGCTGGAGCCGGCGTTCCACCGGCAGGCCCGGCGGGACGAGCAGCGCGTTGCGGGCGTCGTGATCGATCTCGACCTTCCACGGCCGGGAGGCGGCAGCCGCCAGCCGGTCAGGGTCCAGCACATAGCGCGAGCCGGTCACTGCGATGACGGGAAGGCTGGGCTGGGCTAGGAACGGCCCGAACCGCAGCCGTGCGATGCGCCCGGTCCACCAGGGATGGCCATGCAGATCGAAGCCGCAGCGGAAGCCGCTGCCGTCGCTCAGCTCGCGCGGTTCGACCTCGGTCGACCGCTCGGTCGAATAGAGCCGCAGCGGGCCGGCCCAGGAGAGCGCCACCGCACCGGGCGGCCGTCCCGCGAACCGCAGCTCGATCCGGTCGACGTCGTCCGCCTGGATGTGCAGCTGGCGCTCCCAGACAGTGGCCGGGCCGGCGGCGTCGCCGCGCCCGGGGCGCCCGTCGGACGCCGGCGCCGCGGGCACCTCGCGACGCCGCCAGCGCGCGGCCTCGTCCTGGCTCGCTGCGCTCCAGCTGAACACCGGCGCGCTGTCGTAGAGGAGCTCGGGCCTCGGCGCATCGGGCGATTCCTCGACGATGAATCGCGCGGCAAGGCCGGCTGGCGGTTGCCGCTCGGGAGCCGGAGCACAGGCGAGGATACCCAGCAGGCCGGCCACGGCCAAGGCAGTGCGCGACCGAGGCATGGCGGATTGTAGCTCGGCGTCGGTCACGTGCGGCGTCCGGGGGCATGGTTGTCCGTCCGTGTGGGCTTGCGGCGTTCCCGTACCCGTTCCCGTACTGGTTCCCGGACGGCAGGAGGTCGTCTCTGGACCATCCTGCTTCCCAAGATTGGCAGACTCGTGGCGAATCCTGCTCACGGAACATCGGGAACGGGAACGGGCACGCGCACGGGAACGGGTCATGCCTGACTGGCGAGAATGGGTTGTCGCTGCCTGGTGTACCCTGTGGCCGTGGTTCAGGATCGCGACAACGACGGCCCCGGCCCTGAACGCCGGGCCCGCGCCAGGGAGCGGGTCCTGCGCCAGGCGGTCGACGACCTGACGGCCGAGATCCGCGACCTGCGCGCGCAGCGGGAGGCCATTTCCGAGGCCTACGAGCAGCTGCGGGCCGGCGCCGCCGCGCCCGCGGGCGCGGGGCAGGCCCTTTCTCCACCACCACAGCAGCCCGGCTCCGCGGCGCTGCTGCGGCGCGCTGCCAAGGGCCTCATCCGCGGCACCCTGGGATCAGTGCGCCGGCTGTGGCGGGTCGCAGATCCGGCGCAGCGCTTCGTCGTCGACCTGAGGTCGGCGGGGGAGCCCGCGGCGGCGCTGCCCTCGATCACCGTGGTCGTGGACGCGGCGGCGGACGCCGGCCGGGCAAGCGATCGGCTCGCCGCACTGGCGGCTCAGACCGCGGAGCAGCTGGAGGTGGCGGTCTGGGACCGCGGCAGAGGCACCCTCGAGGTGCGGAGCGCGCGGGGCGTCGACGTGCGGCGCGCGACTGCCTCCTCCCGAGACGAGCTGCTGTCGGCCGTCACTGGCAGCTACCTGGCAACGCTCGGCGAGGGCGTGTCTGAGCTGTCGACAACCCTCTTCGAGACCCTGCAGTGGCTGCTGAGCAGCGAGGACTTGGCGTACGTGCGAGTGTTCGCACCGCCGGTCGACGACGATGGTGACCCGCCGCCGCAGCTGCTGCTGTGCCGGCGCGAGCTCTGGCAGCCGAACGGGATCGATCTTGCGGCCCTCGCGGCCAGGGCGGCGCATCGACCGGTCCTCGGCAAGACGGTCGGACTCGCCGGCCGGCTCGACGCCGCGGTCCCGAGGCTCGCCACGCTCGGCCCCGGCAGCGGCCGGCTGGTGTGCCGCACCGGACGCTACGACGTGTGGGCCGGCAGTCGCTCCGGACCGGTTCCGCACCAGGCCCGCCCGCTTCCCGCGGGCCCCGATGCCGGCAACCGGGATCGCCCCGCCCTGCTGGTGCTGGCCGCGGTCCCGATGACAGGCGCCGCCGCCGACCTGGTCGCCGCGACGGTGCGCGAGCAGCGCGACGGCGGCCGCTGCGTGGTGGTGTCGACGGCGGCCGACCATGCGCTCGGCGCAGCGCGCGCGCTCCAGCTCGAGCGGCTCGGTGCGACAGCTCTACGAGCTCGGCTCTACCCTCCAGCCCGAGATCTGGGGATCCGCAGTCGATCGGATCGCGGCCAGGCTGACGCCGGACGTGGTGCTCGCCGTGGGCCACGATCCCCGGCTCGACGGGGCGGTCGCCCGCCTGCAGGCGGGTGGAGCGAGGATTGTCGCCCTGCCGGTCGGCGACGGCCCATCCTTCGCCGGGGCGGATGCCAGGATCGTCGCCGATGATCTCCCGGGCCGCGCCGACGTGCCCCGCGGCGAGGCGGAGCAGCAGGTGCCGGTGCCGGCCGGCTGGATCCTCGAGGTCGTTCCACGCGGGACCGCGCCTCAGCAGCGACAGCGAGTCCGGAGCGAGCTCGGCGTGCCGGAGGATCGGCGGCTCGTCGTCGCGGTCACGGACCTGGTGGCGGCCGGGCGGCCCGAGGACGTGGTGGTGGTCGCTGACCAACTCCGGCGGGAGCCCGGCCTTTGCTTCGTGCTGGTCGGCGACGGACCGCTCGCCGGCTCGGTCCGGGATCTCATCTGCTTCCTGGCCGTCGACACCCTCCACCTGCGCCGGCCGCGCCATTCGCTCGGCGAGCTGGCAGCAGCGGCGGACCTGGTGCTGGACCCGTCGAGCGAGCCGGTCGCCCGCCCGCTGGTGGCGGCCGCGCTCGCAGCCGGCACGCCGGTGGTGACGGCCCCCGGCGGCGGCGCCGGGCGCCTGCTCGGCGAGACCGGAGGTGGGGTGATGGTGGGTTCGATCGGTGCGCCGCACGAGCTCGCGGCTGCGGTGCTCGAGGTGCTGGCGGACGGTCGGCGGCCGGCCCAGGAACGCGCCCTTGCCATCCTCGCGCGCCAGCGCGAGGCCGGCTCCGACGCGATCCGCCGACTGTTGCTCAGCGGCGCCGCGGCATCCGGCGGGTGATCGGGTGGCGCGGCCGCTGTTCTCGGTGGTGATGCCGACCTGCAATCGCAGCGAGGCGCTCGTGCTCGCACTCGGCGCGTGGGACCGCCAGCTGCCGGCCGACCTGCCCTTCGAGCTCGTGGTCGTGGACGACGGCTCGAGCGACGGCACCGCGGAGCTGCTCGAAGGCCGCCGCAGCGATCGCTTCCGGCTGCGCGTCGTCCGTCAGGACAACGCCGGTCCCGCGGCGGCACGCAACCGCGCCCTCGGCTTGGTGGAGGGGGACCTCGTCCTGTTCACTGGCGACGACATCGAGCCCAGCCCGCGGCTGCTTGCCGAGCACCGCGCCGGACACGCCATGCACCACGACCCGTGCGTCGCGATCCTCGGGCTGACCCAATGGCCCGAGGGTGCGGACATCACCTCCACCATGCGTCACGTCGATGGCGTCGGAGCACAGCAGTTCAGCTACCGCTACTTTCGCGATGGCGCCGAGTATGACTTCCGGCACTTCTACACCTCCAACGTGTCCGTGCGGCGGTGTCTGCTCGAGCTCGAGCCGTCCGGCTTCTCCACCGAGTTCGAGGCGGCGGCCTTTGAGGACGCGGAGCTTGCCTACCGGCTGTCGATGCACGGCCTCTCCATCCGCTACCGCGCAGCGGCGCGCGCAGCCCACCACCACACCTACGACGCCGCCTCGTTCTTTTCGCGCCAGCAGCGCTGCGGCGAGATGGCGGCCGTGCTCTACCGGGTGCAGCCGGCCCTCAAGAAGTGGCTCGACATCACACGGCTGGAGTGGCGGCTGCTCGATCGACTGACGGCGGGACGCACCGATGTCGAGCAGGCCGTGGAGTGCGACCTCGAGGTCTGGGAGCGACGGGCCGTGACCCTGGCTGCGGTCTACGACCGCACGCCGGCCGCCGACGTCGTCGATGCGCTGCTGCATCCGCTGTTCGAGTATGCGTACCTGTCCGGGCTGGCCGGCGCGATGTTCGGGCCGCGCTCATGTCGGCCGGTGCGCGCCGCCGAGTACCTGCGGCTGCTGCCGCCGGCGGTGCGCGATCTCGAGCGGCGGGCGGCGAGCGCCGGCATCCCGACGCCGCGCGGTGACGCCGCTGCGATCGCCGGCCTCGCGTTGAGCTGAGGGGGCGCTTCGATCGCTGACAGGTGACACATCCGGGAACGGGAACGGGAACGGGAACGGGGGCGCGGGAAGGGAGCTGCCTCCCGGTCACCGCAGCCGCCCAACCGTGAAATGTGACGGGCCACGTCACGTCGCGCGGTGTCCGAAATACCCTTGGACAGGGTACGAAGCGAAGAGGGCAGGGCCTCTGGGAGAGGTGGAGCTGGTGACCTGGCGAGCTGCTGTGGCACTGATCATCGTGGGAGCGGCACTGCCGGCGTCTGCCGGCGAGGTGATCCGCGTGCCGGACGACGTGCCGAGCCTCACGGTCGCGATCGACGAGATCGATGACGGCGGCGTCATCGAGATGGTCGCCGGAACCTACCCGGCGCCGAGCGGCGGCTTCATCATCGGCAACCCCGGCAAGAGCTTCACCATCCGGCCGGTGACCGGGGCGGCGGTCGTTCTCAGCGGGTCGGGCTCGCGGCCGGTGGTCCGCTTCATCAACTCGACGCCCGACCTTGACAGCACCGTGGTCTTCGAGGACCTGGTGTTCGCCGACGGCTACTCGACGCTGAACGGCGCCGCCGGCGGCGTCACTCTGGAGGGGGCTGCGGCGACCTTCATCCGCTGCCTGTTCCGTGACAACCAGTCTCAGGCCTCGATCACGGGCGGCGGCGGCACCGCCGTCTTCCTCGACTCGGTGGCCCACTTCGCCGACTGTGAGTGGCGAGACAACATCGCGAAGAACGAGGGCGCGGGCCTGCGGGTCGGCGAGGGGTCGGCGGCATACGTGCACCGCGGCCGGTTCATCGGCAACCTGTCGAACCCGCCCGGTCATCGCAACACGGCGACCGGCGGCGGCCTCCACGTCACCGACTCGGTGGTGTGGGTGACCAACAGCCGCTTCGAGGGCAACCAGGCCGGATACGCCGGCGGCGGCGCCTACGTGCTCGGCACCTGGCAGGCGCCCTACACCACGCCGCACGCCGAGCTGCTGCTGGCCAACTGCAGCTTCGTGGACAACCACTCGTCGAGGCACTACTCGGTGCCCGCGGTCGGACCGACCGAGGGTGGCGCCGTCAACATCGAGGACCAGACGTCGGCGACCATCCTCAACTCGAGGTTTCTCGGCAACTCGGCGGACCTCGGCGGCTGCATGAGCATCTACCGCTCCGAGGTCGAGATCGCGGACTCCGTGTTCCTCGGCAACCAGGCGGTCGGGATCGGCCAGACCACTGGCTTTGGCGGCTGCTTCAAGGTCTCCGCCGCCGACCTGGCGTCGGATCCGGCGAACTACCCGGCCGCCGACTTCGCGCTCACCGACTCGTTCATCCAGTGTCGCCATGGCTCGACCGGAACCGCCGCCCAGGTGGCAGGCGCGCTGTGGGCCGGCGGGGACATCTGCCGGGCCTACGGCATCGGCGGCTGCTCGACCGGGGGCACCCTGGCCTTCAACCGCACCGTGGCTGCCATCGATGACGTGGTGCTCGCGGACTGCGACGCGGACTGGGGCGGCGTGTCGCAGCAGGGGCTCGCCGGAGGCATCGCCGCCACCCTCGTCGACCTCGATCTGACCGACTCGCTGCTCACCGACTGCGACGCCACCGGGGAGAATTCGAGCGGCGGCGCGATGTGGGTCGTGTTCCAGTCGGATGCGCTGGTCGCCGGAACGACGATCGCCGCCAACAGCGCCGAGGGCTTCGGCGGCGCCGATCTACGCCGTCGGTTGCGAACTCGACCTCGAAGGGTCGCAGCTCTTCGACAACGAGCTGAGCCCCGGCACCAGCGAGCCCGAGAGTTCGAGACTTCGGCGCGGCCATCTTTGCGTCCCCCTTCGACGGGACATACGGGAATGTCAGCGACATCCAGGTCAGCGGCACGGTTTCAAGCTCGGTGCTGAGCCGCAACGTCGGCATGCCGCTCTTCGACGACGACCGCAACCCGCAGCCGATCAACGCCATGCGTTTCGTGGACAACGACTTCCACAGCACCTCCTTCGGCGACCGCATCTACCGCCACAGCATGGCGCAGTCCAAGACGCCGTCGGAGCTCAACAGCCTCGTGATCACGCACAGCGGTGTCGACAAGGGCTCCGGCAACAGCTGGCTGTCGAACGCCCCGGTGCTGGGCTCGCTGATCGCGGCGCCGAGCCGAGTCCTGCCGGTGGCGGCGGCCGGAGACGACGAGCCGTCGACGGCGTCGTACCTGGGCTATGCCTGGGACGGCGGCAGCGCGACGCTCGACGGCGCCAGCGTCAGCGGCGGGCGCGGTTGGGGTCCGACCGGCGTGGGGACCCATACCCTGGATGTCGCAGGGACCGAGTTCCAGGCCACGGTCGGTGTCGGCCCGGCGCCGGGCGCCGCCCTGACGGCAAGCCCGACGGCCATCACCAGCGGCGAGCCGGTGACCCTGAGCTGGTCGACGCAGGCCGGCACGTTCCTCGGTGCGTTCATCGACCACGGCGTCGGCCGGCGGGCGACCTCCTCCGGCCAGGTCACGGTGTTCCCGGCAGTCACCACGACCTACCGGCTGTACGTCGCCACGGCCGAGGGCGGCGCCACCGCCGAGGCCACGGTCTGGGTCGACGAGCAGCCGGCCACGATCTTCGCCGACGGCTTCGAGTCCGGCGACCTCTCGGCGTGGTCAGCCGCAGTCGGCGACTGACGAGGAGCGTGCAGGGCAAGGGTCTCGCCGGGCCGGTCGTGGGCATCAAAGCGTAACCCGTCTACAATCGCGGCCGGTGTTTCACCTGCGTCGACCGAGGCCGGGCTTCGCCGGGTTGTGGCTGCTGGCGATGGGCCTGCAGCTGCTGCTGTTGTTCCCGTGGCAGCCCCAGGTGCTCAAGCCCGGTATCGACACGTCCTACTACTACGCGCTCAACGAGCTGTTCGTGCATCACGTCCAGTTCGCCGGCAGCGTGCATCCTCATGGGCCCTACGGGTTCCTGAAGAACGACCTCTACCACCCGCAGACGTTCCACCTCCTGGTCGGCGTCCGGCTGGTGCTGTTCGCGGTGTTCGCGCTGCTGGCGGCGCGAGCAGCCTCGCGGTGGGCCGGCAGCCTGCTCGGCGGGATGCTGTGGATCGCGCTGCTGGTGGCGGTGGCCCGACACGGTGAGGCCTACTTCACGAGCCTGGCGATGCTCGCATTCCTGGCGTTCTGGTCAGCGTCCGACTCGACGGACCGCGCCCGCTGGTCGCCGGTGGTGCTCGCACTGTCACTGGCAAGCCTGATGAAGTTCAACTACGGGCTGCTGGCCGTCGCGCTGATCGGCCTGATGGTGGTTTCGGTTGTGGTCGAGCGGTGGAGCGGGCGGCCGCGGGAGCGAGCTTTGGGAGCGGCCGAGTGGATCGCGGTCGGCGTTGCCTGGCCGGCCCTCTTCCTGGCCGGGATTCTGCTGCTGTGGGTCGCGGCCGGCCAGGAGCCCGCGAGCGCGGTCGAGTACGTGGCGAGCCGCCTGCGGTTCAGCGCGGGTTACAGCGAGAGCCACGCGCTGGCCGGTCCGACCTATCGGATCCTCGCCTTCCTGGCCGCAGGCTGCGCGCTCTGGGCCGTGTTCGCGGTGCGAGAGGCGCGCCGCTCCGGAGTGCGCGCGATCGCTCCCACCGCCGCGCTCGGCCTGTGGCTCGCGCTCGCGGCCAAGCACTCCTTTCTGCGGTACGACGCCGACCACGCCCTCCACGGCGCGTTCCAGGGCCTCTGCGCGGCGGCGATCTTCGGCCTCGTGATGCTTCGCAGGGGCGAGCAGGGAACGCGGACGGAGCGGCGGGCGCCGGCGCTGGCTGCGATCGCTGTGATGGTGGCGGCGAGCCTGTCACTGCTCACCTACGACCGCGAGCACTGGTACGGTGCGCGGTTCTTCCGACACCTCGACCTGCAGTCGCGCGCTGCCCGGATGAGCCGCTTCGTGCACGATCCTCTCCGGCTCGGCCTCCGGCACGAGCGCGCGCTCGCCGCCATCCGCCGTGCCCATCCGCTGCCGCCGCTCGACGGCACCGTCGACGTCTACCCGTGGGAGCTCTCGCTGGCCTTCGCCCACGGCCTCGAGTGGGATCCGCGGCCGTCGGTGGGCAGCCACATGGCCGACCGGCCGGACATCGCGCTCGCCAACGCCCGCCACCTCGCCGCGGCGAGCGGTCCGGTCCACGTGCTGTTCCGGGTCGACTCGCTCGACCACCGCTTCCCAACGATGGACGACGGCCCGTCGTGGCTGGTCCTGCTCTCCGACTTCCGGCTCCGGTCGGCGACGGGCAGTCATCTCGTCCTCGACCGGGCACAGGGGCGGCGCGCCGTCGAGTGGGGTCGGCCGATCACACGCGAGCTGGCGTTCGGCGAGCGGCTCGAGGTGGCGCAGGGCGTCGATCGGCTGCTGTGGCTGCGGGTTGACCCCGTTCGGACGAGGCGGGGTGGGCTGGTCGCCGCCGCCTGGCGGGGTCCGATCGTCTACCTTTCGGTCGAGCTCGGCTCGGGCGGCGAGCGCTGGTACCGGCTGGTGCCGGGTGCGGCGCGCGCCGGCTTCCTGCTGTCGCCGCTGGTCGCCGACAACGCCGGCTTCGTCGCGCTGCTCGACGGGAGCTGGCCCCAGCGCCTCGCCGCCGACCGGGTCCGCGCGCTGATGCTGCACACCGAGTTCGGCGACGGCTGGTACTGGGAGCCGAAGGTTCGCATCGAGCTGCAGGACCTCACCATCGGGTGATGTCGACGTTTGCCCCGCTTCCCCTTCCGCTTCCGCGCCCGCTTCCGACGAAGTGATAGCTGATACGTGATAGGTGATACGGCCCCTAAACGCCTGGGGAGCCTGCCCTGAGCGAGCGGCGCAGGCGCGCCGCGAGTCGAAGGGTTCCCGTTCCCGATGGACCCTGCCCGGGTCCGCTCACGGCCTCCGCCGCCTACGGCACCGCCGAGAGCATGGCGACCGCCGCGCGCCGGAACGGGTGACCTGCCTGGAGCAGGGCGTCGTAGGACGCCGGAGGGGCGAAATCGAGCCCGCGCAGGGTGAGCAGCTCGGCGAGCAGCGCCTCACATCCAAAGCGGGGCAGCGAGCGCCACATCCGGCGCCGGAGATCTTCCTCACTGCGACCTCGCGCGGTGGCGTCGGCGCAGATGGTGGCGGCGTGGCGGCACACCGTCCACATCACCTCGAAGCGCATCTCGCCGGTCGCTTGCGCCGCCCCTTCACGGATCGTGTTGGTGTCGTGGACGCGGTAGCGCACCAGGGGCTCTTCGATCAGGGCGATGCGGCCGTGGCGGCAGGCCGCCAGGATGAACTCCCAATCGTGGGTGTAACGCAGCGGCAGGAAGTCGAGCCCCGCCTCGTCGAGCAGGGATCGCCGGAAGGCGACGTTCGAAGTGGTGGAGATGAAGTTGGTCTCGAGCAGCGCGAGCTCGAGCTCGCCGAGCTCCGACAGCAGCGGACCGGCGCTGGCCGGCGGCCAGGGCGGCATGTTGAGGCGGCCGCGCTTGACGCCGAGCGAGCCGTCCTCGGCGTTCACGACCTCGACCCACGACGCTGCCAGCACGACGCTGGGGTCCGCCTGGAAGCGCTCGACGAGACGGCGGATGCGGTCCGGGTGGAAAGCGTCGTCCGAGTTGAGCACGAACAGCAGCCGGCCCTCGGCGAGCGACAGGCCGACGTTGAGCGCGGCATGGGCGCCCCGGTTCTCCTGGGTCCGGATCCTGACCCGAGGATTCGCGCGGTACGGCCGCAGGACCTCGAGGGTGTCGTCGGTGGAGCCGTCGTCCACGATCACCAGCTCGAGGTCGGTGGAAGACGATGAGAGCACGCTCTCGACCGCCCGGGCGATGTACCGTCCGTGGTTGTAGGAGGGGATGACGACGCTGACCGCCGGCGACATCTCGCCATGACCATACCAGACTCGAGTTCACACGTGCTCGCGAGGGTGCATGTAGTAGAGGTCGTCGTCGGTGTTTGACGCGTAACCAAAATCCCGCTCGTGCCCGGTGAACTTCACCACCTCGCCGTCGCTCGAGCTCTGCACCTCCTCGCCGAAGGGGTAGTGGTCGTGAGTCGCCACCAAGGCTCCCGATGCGTTGGTGATCCGTCTCGGCGTCCCCAGGTGGTCGACGTGGAGGAACCGGGTTCCACTTGCGTCGATTGACGCGAGAGCAACCCCGTCACGCCAGATCCAGTCCTTCTTCCAAACCCACGAGCAGCCCTGCTCGAAGTACGCCCGGAGAGGCTTGTTGTCCGGCCCCCGCAGGATGTACGTGGTCCCGTCGGGACCGCCGGTGGGATCGTCGTACCTCGCGACGCGCTCTCCGCTCGCCGAGTAGCCATAGATGCTTCCCCAGTCTGGGGATAGCTTTGTCTTGAGCTCGTTCGTGGGGTAGTAGGAGTAGGTGACCTCACCCCAGCTGACCAGGTTACCCGAGGCATCATATGTGGCCTCGATGTGGTTCGAGCCGGCGGCATCAGGGTGATACGTAGAGGCCTTCCCGTTCGTTGTCTTGGTCGCGATGTTCCCCCCAACCGTCGTAGCCGTGCCATGGCAGGATAGCGACTTCGCAAACCCAATGCACTTCCCGCCGCGCGGCAGCGAGCGGATGGCCGCCTACATGGCGGGTGCTCTCGAGACTACGTTGTCAGCGGCATGCGAGGTGCCGACGCCGTGACATTCGTAGCTTCACTGTGACTTCGCTCCCAATCTGGGTCCGAATAGCACGCCGTCCCTTCTAAACTGTACCGTCGCTGCGCCGAGTACGGCAGCGACGTACGCTAGCCATGCAATCTCGCTAGCTGTCAGACCATTCGGTACGAATGAGAAAACCCAGAAGAGCAGATTCACAAGACTGGTCGAGTAGAAGACGAGCGACATCGCCAGTCGGTGCCGGGCCGACAGAATGAACGCGAAGGAGAATAGGAGGATTATCAGCCAAGTCCCTTCTAATGTTCGGACACGAGCACCTCGATCATGGCGGATGACGTCCACGATCACTATTGAAACAAGTACCAACCATTGACTGCCGACTAGAGCACGTCCGACTTGCCGTAGGGCAGTGCGGAGCAGGGAACCGTCACTGGAGTTCATCATATCCACCTGCCGGGGTCGGCTCGGGGTCAATGACCCCCTCGCGGTTGATCTCTTCGGCCTGCTGCTGCTTATCACTCAATTGCTCGGAACTTCCTTCCGGAGATGCTACTGCGTCTGGAAGCTCGTTCCCGAGGGCAGTAATCATGTCGCCGACGATCTTCGCGCCGAGAGCCGCCCCGGCTCCGCCGAGAGCGTTGGTCCCTTGGTCAAAGGCGCCGACAGTAGAGCCAGCAAGCGCAGCGACGGCCACCACTCCCGCATGTTCCGCTGCTTCAGGTGTCGTCGCGCCGGCCAGTGATTGCTCCGTGAAGTCGTAAGGGAAGGCTGCCACTGGAGCACCAATACCAGGGACCGAGGCACCTCCACCGATGATCGCACCCTTTGCAGCCGCATTCAGCGTTCCTGCAAGTGTCACCGGCTTCCCTAGAGCTGCTGACCGTCCCAGGTGATAAGCAGTAGACGCTGCGGTGCCCGTGATGGCGCCGACACCTGCACGAATTGCAAGAACAGCAAGAACTGTTTCGCCGTTGGGATCAACAAGCGCGAGAGGATTGTTCAGAACGTACGAGTACCGGTTCCAGCTCTGGGACGATTCGGTGTTGCCACCCACAGGATCCACGCTCAGGAAGCGGGCGATGGTCGGGTGGTTGTAGCGGGCGTGCATGTAGTCGAGGTCGTCGTCGGTGCGCGTCGAAGCACCGAAGTCCCGCTCGTGCCCCGTGAACTTCACCACCTCGCCATCGCTCGCGGTCTGCACCTCCTCGCCGAACGGGTAGTGGTCGTGAGTCGACACCAAGGCTCCCGATGCGTTGGTGATCCGCCTCGGCGTCCCGAGGTGGTCGACATGGAGGAACCGGGTGCCGCTTTCGTCCACTGACGCGAGGGCAACCCCGTCACGCCAGATCCAGTTCTTCCTCTGACACCGGCGTCTTCAGTTGGTAGTATCAGCGCCTCCGAGGTGACTCCGCATCATGGTACGGAGCTCGTCCATCGTTTCAGGGCGGGCGCCCACCTCACAAAGCCGCTTCAGGATCCTCTCGCACTTACTTCTGTCTCGTAGGGCAAGCGCGCTCAAGAACAGGTTTACAAGACCGTCTTCCAGATCGTCACCCACATAGATGGCCCGTCGTCGGACCTCAAACGCCAGCTGGTCAAGTTCAAGAGTCTGCTTGCTTTCTGAAAGGCCAGAAAGCGCAAAACCGAGTGCGTTGTAAAGGAGGCGCTCTTCGTATGCTGTGAGTGTGTCGGGCTCTCGCCAGCACAGAACAGACAGTCCGTAAGTCAGTATCAAGTCATCCTTCTCCTCGTCCAATAGCTTCTTTCGGATGAGGCAATAGCGGTTCCTGCAGAACGAAGAGGCAACGTCAACGAAGTTGGGAGACAGGGGGTCGAAACTCCGTTCGGCAGCGTCGAAGTAAGGCATCGCCGTCTGAGGGTCGTTTGCCAGCAAGTACTCAGCGCCTACGAGGTAATTCAAATGTCCGCGCCAGTTTGGGTCTTCTTCGATTTCGAGCAGTCCGAATAGGACCGTTAACCGATGATCCTGCGACCAATCATCGGAACTTTGAAGATAACTATCCAGGCCGGCAGGTACATCACCCGTCTCATCTGAACCGGAGTACCAATCGTAGGGCACGTCTCCACCTCCATTGCAGATGAGTGCGACCCCCCGATGCCTGGGGTCAGCACCGTTGCTCCACGATTCCTAGCCTGGAACCGGAGGGCCATAATCCGGGGGACCAGGGAAGTCCCTTTCGTCGGGCGTCTCCGGAAGCTCCACATCGGTCTCAGTACCAGGCTGGGTTGGCTCGAGAGTATCAGGGCCTCGATCAGCCGGCGTCGACTCCCGGGGGCCAAATCTGCGCTTGTCCTTCCCCTGTCGAGCTTGGTCCTTCTCCTTGTCGGAATCTCGCCCGGCCTGGTCCTGGGATTTTACTCGGTCGGGCGTGATCTCCCTCGCCGCCGACTCGATCAGGTTCATAGCTCCTTCGACAACCTCGGCGCCTGCTCTTACCAATGTTGCGCCCCGGGATTGTCCCGGATTGTTGGGGTCCTCTGAGGCGAGGTAAGTTGCGGTAGCCGCCGTTAGAGCAGTCCCAGCGGCCCATGCTGCCTCGGCTCCGCCGATTGCGAGGGGAACCGCGAGGAACACCAACTCCCCATCAGGATCGACAAGCGCGAGGGGGTTGTTCAACACATAGCAGTACCGATTCCAGCTCTGGGACGATTCGGTGTTGCCACCCACCGGATCCACGCTCAGGAAGCGGGCGATGGTCGGGTGGTTGTAGCGGGCGTGCATGTAGTCGAGGTCGTCGTCGGTGCGCGTCGAAGCACCGAAGTCCCGCTCGTGCCCCGTGAACTTCACCACCTCGCCATCGCTCGCGGTCTGCACCTCCTCGCCGAACGGGTAGTGGTCGTGAGTCGACACCAAGGCTCCCGATGCGTTGGTGATCCGCCTCGGCGTCCCCAGGTGGTCGACGTGGAGGAACCGGGTGCCACTTGCGTCGATTGACGCGAGAGCAACCCCGTCACGCCAGATCCAGTCCTTCTTCCAAACCCACGAGCAGCCCTGCTCGAAGTACGCCCGGAGAGGCTTGTTGTCCGGCCCCCGCAGGATGTACGTGGTTCCGTCGTACGGCCTCGCTGGGATCGTCGTCGTACCTCCCGACGCGCTCTCCGCTTGCCGAGTAACCATAGATGCTGCCCCAGTCGGGGGATAGCTTTTTCTTGAGCTCGTTTGTGGGGTAGTAGGAGTAGGTGATGTCACCCCAGCTCGATCAGGTTACCCGAGGCATCGTATGGGGCATCGATGTGGTTCGAGCCGGCGGCATCTGGGTTGTACGTAAAGGTATCCCCGTTCGTCGTCTTGGTCTCGATGTTTCCCCAGCCATCATGCGTATACGACTCCGTCTTCCATGCCGAGCTGACCTTGAACCTCGCCTCCTTCAGCCGGCTCGCCTTGTCGTACACGAACGTGTCCGCGTCGAGGGCGCTCCGCCGCATCGCCTTGATGTTCCCGATTCCGTCGTACTCGTACGTGCCGGTCGCCCAGCCTGTCGAGGACGAGATGCTCGCCGGGCGCGCCATGTCGTTGGGGTCCTTAACATAGGACAAGGAGCTCGCGGGAGAGGTGCCGAATTGAACAGTGCTGACCATCGTGTTCGGATGGTACGAGATCGTCCCGTACTGCGTCTGCGTCGTCTGGTCGGAGACGCCGACGAGAAACCCCGCATCAAAGCTGTTCTTGACGAGCCTGACCGGACCGTTCACGTCCAGGGGTGTTTCACCATTGGAGATTCTCGGATACGAAACAGTCGCCACGTCGCCCAAAGGCGTCCACTCGTACTCCTGTCGGAATTCGCGCACGCCGCACACCGTCTGAACGCCTGCTACCGTCGCAAGAAGCGAGATTCTCCCATCCCGGCCGCCGTATGTCATGGTTTCTCTGACCAGGAAGTCATTCTCAGCGTCGAAGTAATTGTGCGCCACCTGCGACAGGAGCTTACCCTTTGACAGGTTCTCGTCGCTGTTTTCCGTCGAGTACTCATACTCGCGGATTGGATCCTCGTGCACCGAGTCGTGCACCTTTGTGAGGCGTCCGGCGTCGTCGTAGGTGTTCGTGAGAATGTTCGAACCGTCCACGGTCGTGCCGGCCTGGCCGAAGACGTTGTAGTTGCTGTATTGGATGAAGCCGTAGCCGTCGATCCCCTTTTCGGGAACGACCTCGGAGGTCAAGAATCCCCGCCCGTCGTAGTTCCAGGTCCTGGTCTGAGTGAATCCACCCCACGGTATGGCGACCTTTCGCAACCGCCCGCCGACGTCCCAAGTGTAGGTCGCCGTGACGGTGAAGTTCTCGTTGTGGCCACCCACCGGCTCGGTGAGCTTGTAGAGGTGCCCGAGGCCGTCGAACTCCTGCGTGGAGACGGTCACGGAATCCTCGTTCACGGTCGTCCCGTTCCGCCAAGTCGCGACCGTTGCGGTTCGGCTCACGATTCGGTCACCGGTGTACTCAACCGTGACCGCGTGTGCAGAACCGTCCGGAGGGGTGATGGTCTGTGGGCGGTTGAGGTAATCGAAGTCATCGTACTCCGTCTTTGCGAGTGTGGCGCCCTGAGCCTGCCACTCGGTTTCCCAGGCCTTCCGGTTCATCCCGTCGAACTGGTGACGACGTTGGTTCCAGACTGCACCGGGAAGTAGAGTGTATTCAGCGTAGAGCCGACCGATGTCGTCGTAGACCGAGGACGAACGGGCAAGTGCGTTCGAGGTGTTTGTACATATAGGTGTGGTGTCGCTCGGTCGCGACAGGACTTCCACCTTTGCGTAACCGTCGACGCCGGGATCGTTGTCGGCGCTGAAGTAGCAATACTGCGTCCATGCTCCCTCCGTTACGCCTAGCTGGCTCCCGTCAGGTTTGATCCACGTCAACCGTCCCGAGGTGTCGAACTCATAGTTCGTCGGGACTCCGGCGGTGTCGCGGATCGTGGTCGGCCTACCGGTGTACTGATCGATGTCCCAGTCGTGGGTGAAGTAGCCCATCGACGTCGAATCGGTCGCCATCGGCGTCGCTGTCTTCACGGTCCCGTACTGGTAGGTGAAGTTCATTCCCGCATTGAACCCCGGCAAGGTCATGGAGCAAAGGTCCGGCGACGTCTCGACCGGCTGGTTGTCCGACCCATAGCTGCGTCGTTTCCATACGGAACCGTCGGCATTCCGTATGTACTTGGTTATCAAGTCGTGGCTGCCGGGTGTCAGCGCCGACTCACGCACTCTGCTTCGTGTCACTCGTCCGAAGTCGTCGAAGCACAGATCCGTCCGCTCGCGGATGGTGACGCCTTCCGCGTTCTTCTCGAACTGCTCGGCATAGCTGTGCGTGTGGAGGATCCAGCTCTGACTCGCAGGTAGCATCCCTTTGAAGTCGTCTCCCGGCTGCTCGAGTCCCGCGAACTGGCCCCAGTCATAGGTCGACGTGTCAGGAAGCTGAGAGGGCCAGAGCAGCGGCTTCAACGTCCCGCCCCATGTCCACGGGTACGGGTAGTTGTAGGTATATGTCTTGGCGTGTTTCGCGCCGTTGTAGTTGCTCGTCTTGGCGACGGTCCTGAAGTTGCCGTGGCCGTCGAAGTCGAACCAGGCCGTCTCGCGGTACTTGCCTCCGTCGTCATGATGGACGGCGCGCTCGGCCACCTTGTGGCGGGTGACGCCACGATATGTGGGGTCCAAACCCTCGGGAGGATCTCGCCACGAGGTGTTCTCGTACCGAACGTACGTCGACCGCTTCTTGTTGGTATCCAGAATCACGAAGTGCTCAGGATCGCCATACTGCACGGCGCCGTCGTATACCTCCTCCGAGAGGTAGAGAGTCCGCGAACCGAGGCCTGTGACGCTCAACCGCCGCGTGAACGGGAGGGCGTAGTCCCACGAGATCATGTCTTCTTCGAAGCCGAGAGCATCGGTCGGAAGCGCCCTGAAGTAGTAGACAGTGTCATTCCCGGCGGGAGACTTCACGATGGTTCGGCGCTCTTGGTCGAGATCGTCGTTCGGGCCAGAGCCAGGCACCGGCCACCCGGTCCAGGTTGTGTAGGTCCAGGCTCCGATTCCGCTGTCGTCGCGCCGGCGGTAAGTCTTCTGCAAGATGCCCGCCCAGTCGGCATAGAAGTCCAATCCGCAGAGAACGTCTTCCGGATCCGTACAGGGCCAGAGGAGCGCGGCTCCAGGGGTCTCCCACCTCTGCCAGAGCCACTTCACGTACCCCTTGGTCGGGAACACCATCTTCTTGATCAGACCGGACCTGTCGCGCAATTCCTCAGTGTTGTTCACCCAGTAACTGTCGGCGACGGGCATGGAGTAGCTCGTGCCATCCGGCATGTCAATCCCTATGAGCAACGGAACGGTAAGATCTTGATTGTGTTGCGGGTCATTGTCCTTTAGGCTTCGACGGATCGATTGATTCTGATACCTGAAGGTATACGTTGCCGTCGCGCCAGAGAATGCCGCGAGCTGAATCGACGAAACGTGCTTCTTCCCCTTTTGGCCGTCGACAGTCATGTTCACGAGGTTGACGTAATGCTGGCGATTGTGATCGTCTGAAATGACCCAGCGACTTCCTTCATCCGTGATCGTAACTCCGTTCCCATTCGCGTCCTGGATCCTCTCGAGCCTGTACATGTTCGTCGACGCACCGGTCTCCACAAATACATGCTGCGATCCATCGGGAAACTCGACATAACGGGTCTCCTGCCCTACGTACCCTTCCTGGAACTTCATACGGAGATAGCTGCCGTCTCGTGTGTAATGATACGTCCAGGGTCCGTACGTAGAGATCCCGACTCTTGCACTCGAGTACATGCGTTCGAAGAAGCGATGCTCAGCTCCGTCCGGACCGACATAGACCCAGTAGGGATCCATAGGGTTGCTTGTATCCCAGGGGGAGTAGAGGTGTCCAAGCGAAAGCCGCCATCCCAGCCCGGCGTTGCTTCTGGGATTTGGAAACGCCTGGCGGTACCAGCACGGTGGCTCCTGACAATCGTCGATGATCCTCTGGTCGAACTCCCAGACGTTCGAGTTGTAGCTCAGCATCAGGCGATAGCTGAACCCACCTCCCACCGGGTACTCCTGGCCGATCGGGATGGTCAGGGTCAACGTGCCTGTTGAAAGGTCTATCGAGTCGGGATTGGACACCTGGTAGACGCGATCCGCCTGAAAGCCGGGCTCGGTGGGAGCCCCGTCGTCCATTTGGATAGCAAACGCGAAAGCCTGAACCACAACCAAAGCGACGGCAAACGCGATGCCTTTCAGCAGTTTCATCGTTGTACCTCCTTCCTCAATGGCCCAGGTGCTCGACGAGGTACGCCATTTCACGCGGAGCAATCACGACGATGGAGTCGCCGGGTCGCACGCTGCGAAGTGGCCCTGACGTGTCCGTCAACGGTGTCATGTGCTGGAGCAAGACCTGGAGCGCTCCGTTGGGTGAGGCGTCACCGTCGCTCTCGCCACCGTCTCCCACGTGCAGCCGCCACGCTCCCTCACCGGGACGCACGACGAGGATGTCGGCCTCTGCCAGTCCGGCGACGATTCGGCCGCTCGCGACCTGGCCCACAGTCATGGGCCTCCCGTCCTCGTCCAGCAGGGGCGTGTCCTGCATCCCCTCGGGCAGACCGACGCCCACCTCACCTGCGTCCAGGTCCGCGACCGTCCAGATGGACACCTGTGGGATACCTTCGGGCATCTCGACGTCGATAGCGCCCGTTGCGTCCACTTCGGTAGCAAAGCCGATCTGGTGAATCTGACGCATCGGTCCGAGGCGTGTTCGCGTGACGGCAAACACGATGGCAGTTCCGCCTGGGGTGAGCCCCTCGGCCGTCACCATCGAGTCGTCGAGGGTCACATGGACCTCCGGCCACGCAGTCGTAGCTCCAAGCATCAAGGCAGCGACGGTCAGGGGGACGATTCCTCTCATGATGCGGCTCCTCCTTCCACTCGAGTCGTCTCTGGCAAGTCTTCGGGGGTGCGAATAGTCGCCGCAAATCTGCTCAGTGATTCGGCTTGCGGGGGGGTTACGCGGGGGGGGGGGGGGGGCCGGATCTCGCAGCCTGCTCACGGGCGGCGCTTTAACGCGTCGCGGGCCCAAGAAGAGCGGGCGAGGTCGTGGCGCGCTCAGGTCACGACACCCGCAGTCTGGAGATTGGCTACTTCGGAATGACTGCCATCTCGAAGTTCTGCTTCGTTGTTTCACGTACCAGCAAATGTAGGAACCCTCGATCAGGATGTCAACTGGCGCGTTTCGGTCCGGACCGGCTCGGTGCGCGATCAACCTCACGCGCGGTGGTGAAGCGGCCAACCGAGAACAGCACCGTCGAGAGCGCGGTCGTGGGGTTGACGCCCATGGCGGCGAGCACTGAGAAGGTGCGTGGTACGCACTTCCGCACTTCCGCTCGTGCTGGTCGCGGCGCCCGAGCGGGCGCGACGGAGCGTCGTCCGGGGCTTCGACCCGGGGACGAGAACGGGAACGGGATCGGGAACGGGAACCCTTCGGCTCGCGGCGTCGCTCGCGGCAGATGACTCGTGGGACCGGATCGGCTGCCCGTCACACTGAACTGAGCTGAGGGCTGCGAAGTGACGGCGCCGTGGTCGACCGAGCTGAGCTGCCGCCGGACTCGAGATCATCGCCAAACAGCATCGGCGCCGTGCTGATCAGCCGATTCCAGCCTCAGGCGCCGGTCGACGTGGGAAACAGGGCGGCCTCGTACTCGCGGACGTAGCGGTCGAGGCCGAAGTGCGAGACCACGCGGGCGCGCGCGCGCGCCCCATCGTCGGCGCGGCGCCGGTCGTCGAGCAGCGACTCGATGGCGCGTTCGAGCCCGGCGAGGTCGCCGGGCGGGCCCGCCACCACCCCACCGCCCTCCTGCAGCAGGTAGGGGATGTCGCCGACCGCGGTGGCGACGCACGGCAGGCTGCGCGCCATGCCCTCGAGCAGGAACACCGGCAGGCCCTCGTAGTCCGAGACCAGCAGGCAGATGTCGACTGCCTCGAACAGCTCGTCGGTGTCGTGGCGGAACGGCAGCCGGGTCAGGTTGTACAGCGGCCGGCGGGCGAGCTCGCGGTCGACGGCGTGGTCGAGCGGCCCCCCGCCGACCAGGAGGAAGTGGAGGTTGCGGTTCGCCATCCGGTGGGCGAGACGGATGACGTCGAACGGTCGCTTCTGCGGGTGCATGCGGGCGAAGGTGGCGACCACCACCGCCTCGAGGGGAATGCCGAGCTGGCGCCGCCGGGCCCGGCGCCGGCGCTCGATCTCGGCGCCGCTCGGCTGCTCGGGCACCTCCACCGCGTGGTAGATGGTGGCAATGCGGTCACGGGGCACGGCGCGCTCGCGCTCGAGCGCCTGGGCGATGCGGCTGTTGACGGCGAGGTGGAGGTCGACGGTGCTGACCAGGGTCGGGGTCGTGCGGTCGATCCAGGCGCCGCGGTGGTTGTAGAGCTGGCTCACGATCCGCAGCTGGGGGAACTCGGCCTTGAGCGCCGCAACGTGGTCGAAGAACGCGACCGTGCCGTTCCAGCTCACCAGGGTCTCCACCCGCCAGCGCCGGATGAGGTGCCGCAGCGCGCCGAGCTGGGCCGGCCGCGGCAGCCAGTCACCGAGGGTGTAGCAGTGCGGCGTCAGGTCACGGCACAGGTCCACGGTCTGTCCGAGCGACTCGAGGTGCGGCTCCAGCGTCACCACGAGGGCCCGGCAGCGGTCGGAGAGGCCCCACAGCAGGTCGTAGAGCAGGCGCTCCGCTCCGCCGACGGCGAGGGAGGGGAGGAGGAAGAGAACGGTCCGAGGCCCCGCCTCGGACGGGACACCGGCGAGGCTCTCCGCGAGCGGCCGGACCCCGTGCCAGATGATCGCCCCTCGCCGGACGTCGCCGCGCAGCAGGTAGGGCCCGGAGCGCACGCCAGAGCAGCCGATCGGCGTGGCGTCCGCGAGGTCGTGCGGCGAGCAGATGTGGGCCACCGTCCGGCCGACGACTGGCCCACCGCCAGGGTGCGCCGGATCCGGCCGCCGCAGCAGAAGGTGCGACGACGGGTCGGCCGTCGACCGCCGGTGCACTGCGCCGGATGGCACCGGGTGGCCTGCCGCGGGCGCGGCCCACCCGGACGCGACGACCTCGAGGTCGCCCGCCACCGCCGCCAGCACCATGGCCTCGAGGTGGGTCGGCGGCAGGTCGTCGAGGTCGCCCGACGGCGCCAGGATGAACGGCGTCGTCGCGGCCGCGTCGGTGGTCACCGAGGACTCGGTCTGGCGGGCCAGGAAGCGGTCGAGGGCGCCGCGGTCGCAGCCGTCGGCTATCACCGCGACCAGCGGCGCCGTGATTGTCCCGGCCTCCGCCAGCTCCTGCGCCACCACGCGCGGCGGCGTCGCCGACGGCCGCAGCACGCGCCGCAGCCGGTGGGCGGCCAGCGAGGCCGCGAGCCGAAGGCGGCGCAGGGGCCGGCGCCAGGCCTGGCTGTGCGCCCACAGCAGCGACTGCAGCCGGGCGCGGACTGGTTGGCTGGTCACCGTGTCCTCCCGAGGAAGACGTCGCCGTAGGCGGCGGCGCAGGCCGCCGGATCGAAGCGCACGGCCGCCGCGGCCGCCTTGGCGGCGAACCGCGAGCGCTCGTTGCCGTCGGCCAGGCGGCGGACGGCGGCCTCGAGCGCCGCCAGATCGCCCGGCGTGTCGACGACGATGCCGGCCCCGGTGGCGCGCAGCAGCTCGCCCATGTCGCCGACGTCGGTGCCGAGGAACGGGCGGCCGGCCTGCAGGCACTCGAGCAGGAACACCGGCAGGCCTTCGAAGTCCGACACCAGGCAGCCGAGGTCGCAGGCTGCGATCAGCTCGGGGATGTCGTCCCGGAACGGCAGTCGGCGGATGCGGGCGCGGCTCGCGGCGATCGCCCGGTCGACCTCGCTCTCGAGGCCGCCGCCGCCGACGATCAGGAAGCGCACGCGGCCGAGATCCTGGACCCGGCGGGCGAGCTCGACCAGGTCGAGCGGCCGCTTCTGCGGGTGCATCCGGGCGGCGGTCAGGATGACGACGTCGTCGTGGTCGAGGCCGAGCTCGGCGCGGAGGCGCCGGCGCCCCTCGGTCGCCGCGGCTCCGGCGGGAAACGCGGTGGCGGGTCGTCCGCACGGCCAGATCACCGGGACCCTGGCCGCCGGCCACCCCCGCCGACTCGTCAGCACCTCGGCGATGCGGTGGTTCTCCGCGACGCAGGCGTCGACCGCGTCGAGGAGCTCTGGGGTGTAGCGGTCGATGTAGCCGACCTGGTGGTCGTAGAGGTGATCGACGATGCGCAGCGCCGGCCGCTCGCGCTTGAACCGCGGCGCGAACTCGTAGAACAGGGTCGTCGAGTTCGCGTTGTAGAGGACGCCGGCGCCGAGCGAGTCGATGAGCGCGACCAGCATGCCGAACATGGCGGACGGGTGGACGAGGTCGCCCAGGCAGTAGATCCGATCGGTGAGCGTCCGGAAGTCGGCGCGGCGGTCGCCGAGCTCGGGACGGTGCGGCGCCAGGGTCGCGATCGCGAACTCGAAGCGGCCGGCAAGCGCGCGCATGGTCTCATAGAGGGTGTGCTCGGCTCCGCCCCGCGCCAGGAACGGCACCGTGACCAGCACCGCCGGACGCTCGCGGCGGGGGCTCCTGCGGCCGAGCGCGGCGGCATCGCGCACGCCGACGTGCAGCACCGGTCCGAGCGCCGAGCTCGCGAGGTACGGTCCGCGGCGGGTCGCCGTCGCGGGCGCGGGGTCGCGGCCGAGGGTGCCGATGCCGTGGCGGCCGATCAGCTTGACCAGCAGCCGGTCCTGCGTCGGGAGCACGCGGTCGGCCGCGGGATCCCACCGCCACGCGGCTGCCGAGTACAGCGACAGCCGCCGCAGCGGCGGCTCCGCCAGGTGATAAGCGGTGGGAACATCGAGGTCGATGGGGGGCGCGTTGGCGTCGTCCAGCACCACCGCGTCCACGACCTCGGACGCGGCGACCAGCAGGCAGCTCTCGAGGTGGTCGGGCAGCACCTCGGGCAGGCCGCCCGGGGCGGCGAACCAGCGGGCCGTTGTCGCGTCGTCGATGCGCTCGGGTGCGATCCGCCAGCGCTCGCGCCCGTCGGGCTGCACGCCGACGATCCGCAGCTCGGGCAGGGTCTGACGCTCGCGCCAGGCGAGCGCGGATGCGCGGTCGACGGCGGCCGTCAGGTGCAGCTCGACCAGGGGCGGCGGTGGTGGGGTCGGGTCGAAGACCCAGTCGAGCTCGCCCGCGGGCCCCCCGCGGGCGAGCGCCCGCCGGTAGCGCCGCCGGCCGGCGGCGTCGCGCGCGGCCCGCGCCACGCGGGCAGCGACGCGCTGGGCGGCGGCGGCCAGCGACGCCATCGAGCTCAGCGCCCGAGCAGCCGGCGCAGGGCGTGGTAGAGCCGCACCGGCAGCTTGCGGTCAAACGACTGCCGCCAGCCGCGCCACATTGCGAGCTCGGTGCGCGCTGAAGAGAGCTCGCTGCGGTGCGCCTCGAGCTCGCACAGCGTGCCCGCGAGATGCTCGTTGGCGACGGCCAGCTCACCGCCCATCCTCGCCGCCGACTCCCGCATCTCGCCGAGTGAGTGGTTCAGCTCGTGCTCGCGCTCGCGGCTTCGCTGCTCCAGGTCCTCGAGCCGCTGTGACAGCGAGCTGACCTGCTGGCGCAGGCTCCGGAAGGGCAGCCCGACGGCGACGTCGGAGCTGGCTCGCGACTGCCCGCCGAGCCAGGCGAGGTCACCGGCGATCTGATCGGGGTCGCGGGCGGTGACGATGTGCTGGAGCTCGGCCTCGGCCGCCCGCATGCGGTCGAGGGCGCTGGTCCCGATGTCGAGCCCGCACAACCCCGCGAGCCTCGCGGTCAGCGCATCCGCAGTGGCCTCGTCGCACCACGGGTGGCCGACGCCGCTGCGGATGAGGTCCTGGGCGAACAGCCACAGCGCCCGGGCCATGACGAGGTCGCGCGCGACGCCTCCCGGCGCCTGCCACTCGCGGTCGATGAAGTGGAGGCCGCCGCCGTCGAGCACGAAGTTGGACAGCGCTGCGTCCAGGTACTCGCCGGGCAGGCGCCGGCCCTCCCCGCGGGGCGCGAACGGATGGGTGTCGTCGTCAGGGCGGCCGGCCGGCAGGAGCTGTTGGTCGAGGAAGGCGCGCCAGGTCGTCAGGGTGTCGCCGAGCGCCGCCGTGTCGCCGCGGTGGCAGGCGTCGAGGGCGAGCTGCTCGAGGGTGCGGCCCGCGACGTAGGGCTCGTCCTTGACCGGATCGTGGACCAGCCATCGGTCGCGGCGAGGGGCGGGGGCAGGGTCCACGGCCGGCGTGCGAATGGCCAGGCCACCGCCAGCTCGGCGCAGCTCGAGGTGCCGCCGCCAGCATCGCCGGCGATCGTCGCCGAGTCGCCAGGCCAGCACGGCTGGATCGGGCAGGACGGGCGGTACGGTGCCGTCGGCGGCGGCGATCACCAGGAACGAGTTGGCGACGTCCGGGCCGAGGCCGGCCTCGACCAGCACCCGGTGGCCGCGGCGGTCGTCGCACAGCAGGTCCCGCGGCGTGCTCGCCCCGCCTGGGCGGCGGACGAGCTGGTCGACGATGTTCGGCGCTTCCGGCAGGCCGTAGAGCGCGTCTGTCAGCACGACCGCCGGCAGCTTGTAGTCCGGGAAGGGATACAGCCAGGTCTGCGCGGGCATGCCCGCCTCGGCCAGCATGCGCTGGAGGCTCCGACGGGTGAAGGTGCGGATCCCGTGGCTGCCGGGATAGTCCTCGACGCCGATCCACGGCAGGCCGAGGTGATCCTCCCGGTAGCCGAGCAGGTACTGGACGCCGATCTGGTTCTCGATCGCGAGCAGCAGCGCGCCGCCGGGCCGTCGCAGCGCCGCGGCGCGCGACAGGAACTCCTGGTGGCTGGTCGATCCGCCGACCCCCGATGCGGCGTACTCGAGCACCCCGACGATGCAGACGAGGTCGAATCCGTTGGGGTCGTCGTAGCTCGCGAGCGAGCCGCAGACGACCTCGACGGTGTCGAGCCCGGCGCAGCGCAGCGCGGCGGCGCGGGCGCGCTCCACGCTGCCCTCGAGGGCCACGACAGTGGCCCCGGTCTCGCCGAGGTAGCGCGACAGCACGCCGGTGCCGGCCCCGATCTCGAGGATCCTCAGCCCGGCTCCGAGCCGCAGCGGCCGCAGCAGGTTGGCGCGCTGGCGGGACAAGTGGTAGCGCGACGGCCAGTCGGTGATCGCGGCCGCCAGCTCGTCGGAGTCGGAGGAGCGGTCGGAGGCCCCGGCCAGGATCTCGAGGATTCGCCCCTCGGACCCGTCGCTGTACGGGACGTGGCCCTCGAGGGTCCGCACCGGAAACGCGTCGGCGGCCTTCAAACGATCACCCCTGGCCATCGGAAACGGCTCGGTTTCATGGAGATGTGCGCCCCCGCCGCGCATTATAGCGAGCGCGGGGCGGGCCCCCCGGCATGCGGTTGCCGAGGTAGAGCGCGGGCGGTCGCAGCAGCCCGTAGCGGCGGTGGGCGTCCTTCAGCTCGCCGGGCGGTACCGGGGCCGTCTCGCCGGAGGCGTCCGCCGGTCCGGTCCCGCGCCACAGGTCGCCGATGAGCTCATGGAGGAGATAGCGGAGCCCGAGCCCGCGCCAGTGCCGCCCCTCGCGCCAGGCGCCGCGCAGCACGGCTTCGGATCGCAGCGGCCGGATCCAGTGCACCGCCGCCGCCCAGCAGGGCAGGATGAGCTCGGCGTTGGCGGCGAGCTCGCGCTGCCAGTGGCGATCGGCGAGGCCGACCGACGGGACGGCCGGCAGCCGCTCCCAGACGTCGCGGCGGACCGCCGCGTTGACCGCTGACAAGGCGAAGCCGCCCATCCGCTGCCGCCACCGCCGGGTCTCGGCGGTGAAGGACGGGTCGTACGGTGGGCCGCCGGGGACGAACTGGGCCTGGATCCCGCCCTGGACGGCTGCCGGCGGAGCCTCGCTGGCAAACGGTGCGAGCAGGCGGCTCAGCCACTCGGCGTCCGCGGGCACCGCGTCCTCGGCCAGCAGCACGAGAACCCTGCCGCGCGCCGCGCGGGCGCCGGCGTTGATTGCGGCGCCAAGGCCGGCGGCCGCGTCCCCTGCGGGAATCCGCCGTATGCGGTGGCGCGCGACCAGGTCGCGGTCGCCGGCCGCCATTCCCCGGTCGACACACAGGACCTCGACGCTGCCGGCGTGGCGCTGTCGAGACACGCCATCGAGGCAGCGGCGCAGCAGGTCGCCGCCCTGCCGCACCGGGATCAGGATCGAGGCCTCCGGTGTGTGTCCGCCGCCCGCCGTGGCCGCGTCGTGGCTGCGCGGATCCTCCGGCTCCAGCTCCGCGACCGCCTCCACGAGCCGGCCCGCGATCCGGTCCCAGTCGTAGCGGTCGAGCACCAGCTCGCGGCCGTTGTCGGCGAGCCGCGCGGCCGTGCCGCTGCGATCGGTGAGCAGCGTGAGCACGGCCTCGGCAAACGAGGCCGGGTCGTCCGCCACCAACAGGTGCTCGCCCGGACGGCCCTCGATGCCCTCGGCGCCGATCGTCGTCGACACCACCGGTAGGCCGCAGGCCATGGCCTCGAGGATCTTGAGCCGGGTCCCCGAGCCGGCGCGCAGCGGCACCGCCAGCACCCGGTGGCCGCGGTAGAGCGGAGCGAGGTCGGCAACCTCGCCCGCGACCGCGATGCCGTCGCGGCCGTCCAGCTCGAGCACCCGCTGCGGCGGCCGCGCGCCGGCGACGGTGAGCCGGGCGCCGGGCAGCCGCCGCCGCACCTGAGGCCACACCTCGGCGAGGAAGTGGTCGAGCGCGTCCAGGTTCGGCAGGTGCGGGAAGCTGCCGACGAACAGCACACCGCTCCCCGGGGAGGCCGGCGGGCGAGGATGGAAGTGGGAGGTGTCGACGCCGTTTGGGATCACCCGGATCCGGCGCTCGCGGTCCGGGAGGAGCGTCGCCAGCAGCTCGCGGTCGGCAGCCGACATCACGTGGATCTGGTCGACGTTGCTGCACGCTGCCAGCTCGAAGCGGTACCGGCGAAGCCAGTCGCCAGCGCCGCGGCCGAGCACCTCGCCGGCGGCGTAGCGGCGGTCGATGCCAACTCGGCGCTGCCGGGCGTGCGACCGGAAACCCAGATCGTGTTCGACGAGGACGGTGCGCGCGCCCGGGTAGGGCCCGGCGAACTGCCCCATCTCGGAGTACTCGAGCAGCACGATGTCGATCTGGTGGGCATCGACGATCGCCGCGATGCGATCGTGAACCTCCGGCGCCGCGTAGCGGACGACCGACGGCGGCAGCAGGCCCCAGGGGTCGAGCGACGGGTCGGTCGCCGGGTAGCGCTGGAAGAAAACGCGCCGGCAGAACCCCTCGAGGGCGGCGCGCTGCGGCGGGTCGTCGGTGCCGCCGCCGAAGATCAGCACCGACACCTCGGCATGCTCGGCCAGCCGTCTCGTCAAGTTGAAGATCCGCACCGCGCCGCCGTGGATGGTCGGGAAGATCGAGTAGGGCGACACGACCAGGATGCCCGGCCGCCGCCGCGCGGCGGCCGGCCGATCGCCCGCAGGGGTCGGCGGACTGGGCGTCCCGGCTGTCGGCACCGCGGCCGCCAGCCGCCGTGCGACGCCCTGCCAGCCGACGCCGGCCGCGAGCGAGCCGAGGCCAACGAGCCGCCTCAGGCCACGGAGCGGTCCGGTTCGAAGGCGCGGATCAGTGGCTGGTCGGACGTCGGCCATGGTGCGCTCCGATGCCGGCGGCCGGCGTCTTCACGACCCTCCCCGAACCCTGAGCTGCCCGGTCGGAGCGAGGGTTGCGGTCAGCAGGAAGGGCCGGCGGCCCTCGAGGTCGCGCCTCCCCGCGCCCTTCCAGCGGCCGAGGCGCTCGAGCTGGAGCTCGCAGCCGGAGACGTCGAGGCCCTGGCTGGTGCCGGAGCCGCCCTGGAGCTGCACCCGGCAGGGCGAGGGCAGGTCGACGGTGATGTCGACGTCGTCCGGTACCCTCAAGTTGAGGGCTCGATCCTGAGCTTCGCGCAGGTCGAGCCCGACCTCGCTGCTTTGAACGTTGAACTTTGCGAGGCGGCGGATGTTGGCCACCGTCACCTCGGACCGCGCGGCCGTCAGGTTGACGATCTGGGCGCCGGAGATGTCGAGGCTGCCGTCGGCGACCTGCGCGTTCAGGGTCCCCATAACGTCGACGACCTCGCCCGACGACTCGTCGCGCAGCGTGAGATCCAGGGTGCCGTCGGAGTCCCGCAGGGAGAACCGGCCCGATTGGCTGCCGGAGATCTTCGCGGTGCCCGAGATCCGGTCCGCCGACAGCTGGCCTCCCTTGAGCTGGATGATGAGGCTCCCGTCGATGCCGTCGAGCGTGACATCCGAGTCCTCGGCGATGATCTTGGTCTGCCCGCCACGGCCCTCGCGCAGCGCGACGGTCGCCTCGGTCCCGGTGATGCTGATGTCGCCCTCCCACCCCGACGTGGCCACCATGCCGCCCTGCGAGGTGCCCTGGATGCGGCCGCTGCCGTTGCGGACGTCGAGGCCGCCGCCGGTGAGCGTGAAGCTGATGTCCCCGTCAAGGCTCTCGATCGTGGACTCGCTGTCCGTGGCCGTCAGCTGCAACGAGCCCTGCTGTTCCCGCAGGGTCAGCGAACCGAACGTCAGCTCCGCGACCACCGCCCCGACTCCGTTCTCGCTGTACACCACGGTGTTGTTGCCGGTGACGGTGATCGCGGATGCACCCTGGAGCTGGACTTCGGAGTCGGTGAGATCGAAGCGGTGGCCGGTGACGGCGACCGCCGTCGACGGCTCGGCGTTGCCCGATTTCGCGCCCGGTATCGTCGGTTCGGGGCTGGCCGCCTCCCGGACCGCGATCCCGAGCCTCGTGCCGCGCACCTGGATCGACTGGGTCCGATCGAGCACGAGCTCGAGAGTCAACGTCGGCGTGGTGGCGCTGTCGCCGGCCGGTGCCCGTGCGATCCGCACCTGCCCGCCGCGATCGCTGATCTCGAGCGACGCCTGGCCGTCCTCCGACCCGGGCATGACCTCGGCCCGGAGCGACGGCGCCGCGTCCGCCTCGAGTCGCACCTCGATCCAGGCGTCGTCGAGCTCGAGCTCGATGGATGCGACCGGAAGGTCGCGCTCCAGCGGCAGGTTCTCCACGGCGGCGGCGAAGGTGGCGGCGGCCAGCATCGACAAGACGGCGGTGAGCGTCCGAATCATGAGCTGGATACTAGCGGAGAACTGGAGACCCTGAGAAGGGGAGCGCTCCAGGTCGGTTCTCCCGGTTCCCGAGGCTCGTCGCAGCGCCAACGACGCTCGGCCCTTCGCGGAGCACTTTACGTTGATCGAGATCCCGTGCCTGCCGCACCACGCCGGGTCTGTTGAGCTGCGGTCGGCTCGGGGGGCGCTGGCGGGTGAGGTGCGGGAGCCGCGGCGTGGGATACTGGCGCGGAGTTGACGACCACTCGCGAGGTGCAGGAGTGAACGCGCCCCTGGGATCGCTCGGACTCGGTGGCTCAACATACCGGCGACTGCCCGTCCTCGCCGCGTTCGTTGGTCTGCTCGTCGTCGTGAGTGGCCTCGCACTCGTGACTCTCGGTCGGCTGGACCACGTCTACAGCCGGGATCAGCTCGGCTACCACGAGAAGGCGGTCCGCCTCTCGCGCGACCTCCAGTCTTCCCCGGTTCGCGCCGCCCGCGGAGTCGCACAGTCGGTTCGACACCAGAACTACAACGACCTCGCCGCGGCGCCGCTCGCCGCATGGGTGGCGGTCTTCGGTGAGCATCGCCAGTCGTTCGTGCTCGGGGTGGCCCTGCTTTACGCCGTCCCGACCTCGGCTCTCTTCGCAGTCTTGATGGGTGCCGCCTTTCGACGGTTCTGCGGTCGCGACCCGACCTTCTGGCTCGCGGTGGGGTGGTTGGTCACTCCGTGGCTGGTCGGCGCCTTCTGGACGCCCACGATTGCCGGGCGCGTCGGGGTGGGTGGCCTCGGGTTGCTGTTCGCGGCGGTTGCGCTGCACATCAGGCATCCACTCGAAGGTCAGGCGTGGTGGGAGCCGGTCGCGGTCGGCGGCCTGCTGGCGGCGTCAGTCCTGTTTCAACGGTGGTACCTGTTCGCCGTGGTCGGCGTGCTGGCTGCGATCGCGGCACAAACAGCGTTGGCCTGTGCTCGACCCGAGCGCGCTGCCAACCGACCGGGGCTGGTCGGGAGGCTCCTGGTCGTGACGTTGACGCCGGCGATCGTCCTGGCGGCACTCACCGCGCCCATCATCCACCGCATAGTGCACACCGCCTACGTCGACATCTTCGCCTACTACCGGCATCCCGGGAGCGTGATGTACCTCTGGGGCAATCCTTGGAGCCTGGCGGAACGCCTCGGCTTGCCGTCGCTGCTGGTTGTCCTGGCGGCGTTCGCCCTCGGCATGCTTCGGAAGCAGCTGCGCGGCTTCCTGGCCGCGACCGCGCTGTCCGGAGCGGTTTCCCTGGCGCTCTTCTCTCGGGTCCAGGCCCCGGGCATTCATCACGCCCTGATCTGGGTCGGCGTCGCGTGTGTCGCCCTCGGGGTCGGGCTCGCGCAGCTGGCGTCGCTGCCGCGCGTGGCAGCTCGGATCGCCGTAGGAGCCTCGGTCGTGCTGCTGAGCTCTTCGGTGGCCTCGGTGCTGTTTCTCAGCCGAGGCAGCGGCCCGAATCCGCGCCGGCCGTGGTGGAGCCCGCTGGCGCCGTCGATGACCGTCGGCGAGTTCCTGCCAGCGAACCGCGACCTCGTGCTGGCAGCCGTCGAGGTCCTGGAAACCAACATCCCAGCCGGGTCTTCCATCGCATTCCTGTCATCCGGGTTTCGCCTCAACGACGATGCGCTGCGCAATATCAGGCTGTCCCTTCCCGACAGCGACCTGGGCACCCGCTACCGGTTTCCGGTGACTAGGACTCTCACTCCCCATGGGCGCTCCCCCGAGTACGTCCTGCGCGCGGACTATGTGGCCGTCGTCGCCCTGCCGGCGTCACGTGACCTCCCCCGGCATGGGGCGGCTCGAGTCCCCCCGGAGTGGCTGTTCCGCCCGACGTCGCCCTTGGTCGAGTGCTTCGACAGTGTGGTCGGCCTCACCGCGCTTCCTGACGGGCTGACGATCTCGGTCTTCAAGATGAAACCGGGCATGGAGAAGGAGGCGCGCGAAATCCTGGCAGCCGAGCTGGGAGCCGTCTTCGGGGATCGTCGTGGGTCTGAGCAGCGGCCGTAACCGTCGGGGAGAGCCGCCCGGCGGCGCCGTGGTCGAGCCGACCCGGGCCGCCAAGCGTGCTGGCAAAGGCCTTGGCCGCCGGAGTCCTCGGGCGCTGCGTTCCGTCCGCGGCCGCGGCGCTCGCGGCTCACCGCAACCGCTCCACTTGGGGTATCCTCCGAGTCTCGTCGCAGATACCATTGGGTTGATGTTTCCGAGGGACTGCTACCGTGGATCAACGGCACCGAGGAGAGATGGCCCAACGCACTCCTGAGCCCGAGCGCGACATGCTTGCACTGCGGCTCGAGGAGCTCCAGCGCGAAAGGGACTCGCTGAACGACCGCTGGCAGCAGCGGGAGGCCGAGCTTCGCTCGATTCAGAGCTCACGAATGTGGTGGGTGTGGATGCGCTACCAAGCGCTGCGGCGGGCGGTGCGGGCGGTTCTGTCGCCGGTGCTCAGCCCGCGGGCAACGATGCGATCGGCGGCGGACGCTGTCGCGCGAATCGCAGGCTCGATCCGCGTTGGCGGTCGCTTCGGCGAGGAGCAGGCAGGAGAGCGCCCCGCGGTCTCCGAGACTGTGCATCAGGAGGTCACCGCGCCGGCGCCGGGGGAGGAGCTCGAGCCGGCGCCTGAGCCCGAGCCACCGCCGTTCGATCCCGACGCGCTGCGACCACGGGTCACGTGGCAGACGGAGCCGACGGCCCCGGCCGGACCTTTGGAGCGCTCGGTGCTGGTGATCGGCATCTACCTCGCCAACCGGCAGAACAACGTGGTCGACATCGTGGAGACGCTCGCCGCGACGCGTTCGTTCCGGGTCGAGCAGCGGTGGATCGCCCTCTGCGGTGGTCCGCCGAGCGCTTCGGTTGCCGGCCTGACCGTGGAGCAGCGCGCGGAGCTCGCGCCCAAAGGAGCGCTGATCAACGCGCAGATCGACGCAGCCGACCTGACGCGATTCGAGTACGTCGTGCTCTGCGACGACGACGTCGTGCTGCCGACCGGCTTTCTCGACGCCTTCCTGGGGCTTCAGGAGCGACTTCAGTACCGGATCGCCCAGCCGGCGCGGACCCTGAGCTCGTACATCGACCTGCCGATCGTCGAGCAGCACCCGGGCCTGCTCGCCCGGCAGACGCTCTTCGTCGAGCAGGGGCCGGTCGTCAGCATCCACCGCTCCGCGTTCGAAGTCGTGTTTCCGTTCGATCTCAGGTCACCCATGGGCTGGGGTCTCGAAAACGTGTGGTCGCTGAGGGCCTCGGAGCGCGGCCTGAAGATGGGCATCATCGACAACGTCCCGGTGGACCACTCGATACGGCGGCCGCTGGCAAACTACTCGTGGGACGAGGCGAATCGGGGCCGGTCGGCGCTCTTCGCCAGCACCGCCTATCGGCCGAACGAGGAGTGCTTCAAGGTCGTGGACATCGTGCGTCTGGAAGACCTCGAGTGATGGCATCCAGCCCCAGGATCAGCGTCGTCATTCCGACCCACAACCGGGTCGGTTACCTGGAGTCGGCGCTCGCCAGCCTCGAGCGCCAGTCGCTCGCGCCGGACGACTTCGAGGTCATCGTCGTCGACGACGAGTCGTCGGACGGGACAGGGGCGCTGTGTGGGAACTGGGCGGGCGACGTGGCTCTGCGCTACTACCGGCAGTCGCACGCCGGGAGCGCCGTGGCCAAGAACCTCGGCCTGTTCCTCTCCAACGCCGAGGTCGTGCTGTTCTTCGACGACGACGACGTGGCCTCCGAGAGCTTCCTCGAGGAGCACCTGAAGGCGCACGCCGCCTTCCCCGACGCGCGGGTCTCGATCCTGAGCTTCACGGCCTGGCACCCCGATCTCACCGTCACTCCGGTCATGGACTACCTGGTGAACGTCGGCCAGTTCCTGTTCTCGTACGTCTCGCTTCACCACCGGCAGCTGCTCGGGTGGCAGCATTTCTGGACCGGCCGCATCTCGTGCAAGCGGCGCTTCCTGACGCACTTCGGGATCTTCAGCCGACGCATGAGTCGAGTCGAGGACATCGAGCTGGGCTACCGGCTGGCACGGCACGGTCACGAGATCCGCTACTGGAGTGAGGCGTGGAGCTACATGCTCCGCCCGATCACCTTCCACGACTTCTGCCGGCGCGCGGAGAGGGATGGCCGCGCTTTGGCAGGGATGAAAGCTCTCCACCCGACGCCCGAGATCGAGGAGTACTGCCACGGCGACGCGGTGCGCCGATGGCAGGAGGTCGCCGGGGAGCTGGACCGGATCGTCGCCGCCGTCGACGCCCTCGAGGGGGTCATCGGCCCCGCGGCTACAGCGGCTGATCGGGCACTGCTGGAGGTTCTTCATCCGCTGTACCGGCGGGCATTCCTCGGCTTCGCGGTGAAGGGCGTGGCCGAGGGGTGCATGGGCGCCGAGGCGGCAGGCGGCTGAGGCGCGCGTCGCCGCGCGCCGCTCAACCGCGACGAGTTCGTACCGCATTGGCTTTTTCGGCGGAGGTGGTCGAGCCTATGCCCTACACGCTCCCACTGCGGCGGATCCAGAAGCTGCCGCCGCCGATCCACGGCGCGGTGGGGAACGCCGCGATCACCGCCTTGTGGTGGAAGTAGGCCATGTAGGTGTCCGCGAACACGACCTCGAAGGCGGAGTTGAACGCGAGGAACGCCTGCAGCAGGTACTGCTCGTTCCAGAAGAGGTGCTTCTCCTTGACCCACTCCCGCCGGTACTCGAAGGGCAGGTAGATGTCGTGGACGTGGACGACCACGCCCGGCTGGAGCCGCGGCAGGACCTCGAGAAACAGGAACCTGACATCGCTCCCGATGCGGCACACGTGGGAGGAGTCGATGAACAGGATGTCGCCCGCTTCGAGAGCGAGGAAGATGTCGAGACCCATGTCCTCGGCCTTGCTCGGGTAGAGCCGGTCGAGGCCGGGGAAGCCCTGCTCGAGGATCGGCGGCGGGTAGGGATCGATGCACTGCAGGCGCCCCGAACCGTTGCGCAGCAGAGCTGTCGCCGACACGCGGGTTGAAAAGCCTGAACCGACCTCGAGGATCTGCGCGGGCTGGAGATGGCGGACCATGCAGTACAGGACGAGGGCGTCGGTGCCGGAGAAGTAGGGGTTGTCGAGGTAGAACTCGGCAGGATCCTCGCTCGGTCCGCGGCGCAGGGCCTCGTACTCGGATCGGAAGCGCGGGAACACCTCGGTGAGCAGGTGCAGCTGTTGATCGACGCGGAGGTCGATCCCGGGCAGCTGAGAACGGGTCTCCCAGATGGCATCGTCGAGCGATGACACATCCGGTATGGGGCTGAGATAGCTGCAGCGGGTCAGGTGGAAACCGTGGGATTCCCAAAGTTCGAAGAAGCGATCATCGAGGAAACCCGGCAGCACCTCCGCCAGCCAGCGGGCGGCATCGTCCGGGTCGAGTTGCTTCAGCCAGGCAGTGACCTTGTCGCGCTTGATGGCCATCGATTGCTCACGTACAACGTCGTTGCTGATCCGCAAGTAGCTCGAAGATCGAGAGTTGATTCGTCGAGTCCGGGGCAGTGTACAGACCGGCCACGGCCCGCGCAAGGGCGCTGCCGCCGGCTGCGGTCAGAGCGCGGTGCCACCGGTCCAGCGATTGCCCCACCACAGCGCGAGCGGCCGCAGCCAGGGGAACAGGAGCTCGGCCGATGTCCGCACGCGGCCGCGTGCGAGGCCGCCGAGCAGGGTGCGATAGATGCCGGGTTTGAGCATGTCCAGGACGGCGTCCCACACCGTGTAGCGCTGCCCGAGGGTGCGCCAGCCGCAGCCCTCGCTGCGAAAGCGCCGGGCCAGCGACCCCAGGTCGTGGGCGTGGGTGTGGTGAACCGCGGCATCCGGGCGATCGACGATCCGGAAACCGGCGTCAACCGCGTCCCGCTGCCACTTCTTGGCCTCCAAGACCGTCGCCCAGCCGAAGTTGTGGCGCTGCCAGCAGGTGCGGCGGAGAGCGCAGTTGACGGTGGAAAACCTGATGCCCCGGTAGGCGTCGAGCCAGCGCGCGGTCTCGCGGGTGAAGTCGAAGAGCTCGCCGCACGAATCCCAGAAGAAGCGCCGGCCGGCCTCCGGGACCTCGAGAATGCCGCCCTGGACGGCAGCCAGCGTCTCGTCGCCGCTCTGCAGCGGCTCGACCAGGCGGCGCAGCCACTCGGTGTCGGCCGGCACCGCGCCCTGATGGAGAAAGACCAGCACCTCGCCCCGGGCATGGCGGGCCGCCAGGTCGCGCGTCAGCCCGTGGTTGAAGCGGCTCCTGTCGATACGCAGGACGCGGGCGCCGTGGCGGCGCATGACCTCGATGTCCGCGGCGCGGGACCCGGAGTCGATGCAGATGAGCTCGAAGGCGGGCCCGCCCCGCTGCGCCGCGATCGCACACAGGCACCGCTCGAGGCTGTCGCCATCGTTGAGAGTCGGGATCAGGATCGAGACCTCGGGCGCGCCGGCAGCGGCGCGCTCGCGCGGCTCGATGATCTCAACGACCTCCTGCGGGTTGGCGCGTCGCAGCGGGTGGACATCGGCGAGCAGCTCCTCCCAGCAGGCGAGCAGCCGGCCCGCCACCAGTCCCCAGTCGTAGCGTTCGCGGACCAGGCTCAAGCCCTCGGCGGCGAGGCGGCCTGCCAGCGGATCGTCGGCGAGCACGCGCTCGACGGCGGCGGCGAAGTCCACCGCCGAGTCGGCGACCAGCAGGTGGCGGCCGGCCTCGGACTCGATGCCCTCGGCGCCGAGGGTGGTCGACACGACCGGGATCCCGGCGGCAAAGGCCTCCAGGATCTTGAGCCGGGTACCCGAGCCGGCGCGGATCGGCGCCACCATCACTCGATGACGGTGGTAGACCGGCCGCAGATCGTCCACCTCGCCGACCACCGAGATCCCGTCGCGGCCGTCGAGCCCCCGCACCCGCTCGGACAGGTTCGCTCCCACGACCGACAGCTGCGCCTCCGGACGGCGCATCCGGACCAGCGGCCAGACGTCGGCGACGAAGTGCTCGAGGGCATCGACGTTGGGGAGGTTCTGGAAGTTGCCGACGTAGAGCACGTCCCGCCGCGGCGGCAGGCTGTGGGGTGGCGCATACCAGGTGGTGTCGACACCGTTGGGGACGACTCGGATGCGGCGCGCACCGTCCGGCAGGTGGCGGGCGAGGAAGCGGCCGTCGTCCCCGGACATGGTGTGGATCTGGGCCACCGCGCGGTCGCTGGCCAGCTCGTAGCGCATCAGGCGGCGCAGGTCGTGGCGAGTCGTGCCGTAGGCCCGGCCCTCGGGGAAGCGGTGCTGGAATCCGAGCCGCCGTCGCCGCGCGAAGGAGCGGAACGCGACGTCGTGCTCGGTCAAGATCACCGGCACCCCCTCGGGGACTGCCGCGGCGTACTGGCCGAGCTCGGTGTACTCCAGCTGCACGACGTCGATGTTGTATCCGATGACGAGGTCCCGGATCTTCGCCCCGGCGATCGCTGAGTCGAAGATCAGGGCGCTCGGCGGTTGCAGCCCGAGCCGGTCCGGCTTCAGCTGTGGGCGCCAATGGTGGAAGTCGACGCGCGCGCAGTACGGCTCGAGTGCGGCGCGCTGGCCGGCGTCCTCGCCCTGCTGGCTGAAGATGAGCAGATGGAGGCGTGAGCGCTCCCCGAGCCGGCGCACCAGGTTGTAGAGGCGGACGGCGCCGCCGTGGTGCGGGGGATGAATCGAGTAGGGAGAGACGAGCAGCACCCGAGGCCGCTGGTCGAGATCCTGTGCGCGAGGCAGGGGTGGTGGATCGGGGATCGTGGCCGGGGCGGCCCGCCGCCCGGCCCGAAACCTGGCGAACCAGGTCCAGGCGACCAACCAAGCCCTGGCGAGGAGACTCGGCACAGCGCCGATCGCGGCCAGCGGCAGCGACAGAATCGCGCGCGCCAGCCGCCACAGCAGCCACAGCGGCCACACCGGAGAGCGCCGGACCGCGTCGAGCTGGTTCTTGGCGTGGCGCCACTCTCCGTAGTAGCCGTCGCGCTCGAAGGTCAGACGCTCGAGCCGCGACTCGTAGTCCACCTCGCGAGCCCGCAGCCGTTCCAGCTCGGCCTGGACGTCCTGTCCATTTGTCTGCTCAAGCCTCGTCATGTATCGCTGCCTCGCCGCGGCGCCCGTCGCATCCTCCGAGGCCACACCGCGGAGTCGCTCGGATGCAGCTGGCACCCTTCACACTACGCCGCGAACCCCCAGGGGCGCGCTCACAGTGAATCGCAACCGCTACTCGATGTAACCGAGGGCACGCAGCCGCTCCTTGAGCTCCTCTCCGACGACCGTCTCGCCGCTCTGCTCGAGGTGCGGCGTGCCTGCCCACCAGAGCGAGATGCTGGGGAGTCGGGTGTCGGTACCGTTCTCGGAGCGGAGCCAGTCGGTGCCGGTCCACTCCAGGGTCAGCCGTCCCTGCAGGTCGCTCCTGAGATCCACCAGCGCCTGACGTGGATTCCCAGGGACGCCGGCCGCTGTGGCTTCGAACTGCAACGGACGCCGTGCTGCCTGGGCGTGCTCGAGAACCAGTGTGTAGCTTCGACCGGCGGGAACGACGACCGCGACCCGCCTGCCTGTCTGCCAGTCAACGCAGTCGCAGTCGACGTCCACCGCTTTCAGGTTGATCTGATTGATGACGTTCTGGACCGTCAGCTCGAAGTCATGGCCGCTGGGGTTGTCGAGCTCCATCCTCACGCTCGGCACCGAGTCCAGATACGTCTCGGCCAGCTGCCGGCGCATCGACGGGATCTCCTGCGCGCCGGGGAGGTTCGCCGACTCGCCGGGATCGAGGTCGAGCCGGTAGAACTCGGTGTCGCCCGCGACGGGCGCCCACGCGGTGTTGTTGAGGATCAGCTTGGCGCGGTTGTCGAGCCGCAGGGACATGCCGTAGTTGGTCGACGCGGCGTAACTCCACGCGGGGCGACTGCGGCCGTCGGCACCACTCCGCATCAGCTCGACGAGGGAGGCGCCCTCGACCGCGGGATCCGGCGGTATCCCGAGGAAGTCCAGCACCGTCGGCACGATGTCGATCGATCGCACCTGGGTTTCGGTGACCGGCTGGGTGCGGCCGCCCCCCGGTGAGGCGATGATCAGGGGCACCATCAGGTTCTCGTCGTAGAGACAGGCGTGGGCATAGAGGCCGTGCTCGCCGAGCAGCTCGCCGTGATCCGACGTGAAGACCACCAGCGTGCGATCTGTCAGACCGAGGGCATCGAGCTCGTTGAAGAGCACCGGCAGCCGGCTGTCGAGGTAAGCGATGCGACTGTCGTAGATGTCGGCGGGCAGGGCGGCCAGAGCCGGCGGGAGCGGGACCTCGCCCTCGGCCGTCCGCAGGACGCGGAGCTTGTCTCTCTTGTAGCCGTTCTCAGCCTTTGGCATGGCTGCCCGCCAGCGCACGTTGGCGGTGGTGTCGAGGTCGCTGAACTGCGAGAAGAAGGGCTGTCGAGGCACCTCGCGGTAGTGAATGTCGTAGGTGTGGAGGAACAGGAAGAACGGCTCGTGCGAGTACTCCCTCAACAGCGCAGTCGCTTGGCCGAGGACAACGTCGAGCTCGTTGTTGGCACCGTCCATCGGTGCGCCCGTGCCAGGATCGGTCCCCGACCAGTACCAGAAGCGATCGAAGCCCTGACCCAGCTGATACTGGGGGTGGACCCACCCTCCGCCGGTCACCGCCAGGGTCGCGTAGCCTGCCTCTCGAAGGTACTCGGACAGCAGCTTGAGAGATGCCGGTGCGCCACTGTTGTAGTTGACGCCGTGTCGAAACGCGTTGACGCCGCTCAGCATCGAGGTGTGCGAAGGCAGCGTCCACGAGGCCTGGACGACGGCGTTCTTGAACACCGTCCCGCGGGCCCCAGCCCACTCTGCGATGTTCGGCGTCGTCGGCCGATCGTGGCCGTACAGGGACATCCTGTCGGCGCGCAGCGTGTCGATGGAGATGAGCACGACGTTGACCGGAGGCTCTCGGGTCGCCGGCGCCACGATCTCGGGATTCGCCCACACCGGGAGCCCGGAGAGCTCCCCGGCGGGGCCGTCACTGCTGGCCTCGAGGGTCAGCTCGATCTCTTTCCCCGCCCACCGCGCGAGGTCGACCTCGATCGGCCTCCAGGCCGTGACCGGCAGCGCATCCGGATCCAAGGTGAAGCCGAACACCTGCTGCGGCTGGCCGCGGTCGGTGACCGTGACCCGGTAGTGAAGCGGCACCGGGCTGAGCTCCAGATGGGCGAAGGAAACCCGGAGTTTGCCGCCCGCTTGCGGGACCGTGCAGCGAGAGTGCTGGGCCATGCCGGGGAGGCTCACCCAGCCGTTCCGAATGTCGCTGGCAACATCGATCTTCCATGGCCGGTCGAGATCCCCGGCAAGGGCCTGCGGGTCGATTCGCGCCGAGTACCCGACGACTCCCTGAATCCTCGTCCCGCCCGCAGATTCTGCGCGAATGCCGAGCCTCGCAACGGCGCCACGCCACTCCCTGTGATCCACCACCGAGAATCGATACTCAGACGTGGACAGCCTCCACGGGAGCTTCCTGCTGAGCCGGATCGCCCGCTGCTGGTTGAAGCCCTCGCCCGGCGGTGCCCATTGCAGCTGGACCCCGACCTGACCGGAGCCCGAGTGCTCGACCCGGACGATGACCTCCCGGATCGCCGAGGCTTCCAGGCTCATGGGCCCCTCGATCAAGGAGACTGAGCCCGCCGCATCCAGCTGCTCGGCCCTCCAGCCATCGGGCAGCGGACCGGTGGCCGGGAAGCTCAGCTGGAACGCCTCGGTCGTGAGCTGGTACCTCGAGATGTCGAAGACCTCCGGTCGGTCGGTCTCGATCCACCGCCACGCCAGCTCCCGTTCGGCGGCAGGGTTCCCGGCGCAGCCCAGCAGGCCGGCAGCGACCAGCACCACGCTCCAGCCGGCGCCGGCACCGACGTGCCGGCAGCGCCGCCGGCGACGAGGCTGGCGGGGAGCGGCCGCGGATGCGTACGAAGGCGTCACTGAACGTACCCGAGCTGCCGGAGCTGATCCAGCGTTTCCTCGTCGACGGGGACCTGCTCTCCACTCTGTGCAAGCGTCGACTGGGTGACCCGATCCTCCCAGGCCTTGAGCAGTTGCACCCGGGCCGCGACCTCGGCCGGATGGCGTTCGGCCACGTTGATCTGCTCGTCAGGGTCCGTGCGGTAGTTGTAGAGCTCGGCCCTCCCGGTTTTCGTTGCATAGATCAGGCGCTGCGTGCCGAGGGTGACGGCGCGGCTGCGGCCGAACCAGGGGTACTCCGCGAACGCGACTCGGGCGCCGGCGGTCGGCTGTCCCAGCATCAGCGGCAGCAGGCTGGCTCCCTGGACGGCGTCCGGGATTGGAGCGCCGGCAAGCTCGAGCAGCGTCGGCATGAGGTCGACCGACTCGACCACCTCGGCAACCGGCCGTGCGAGGCGCCCGCCGGGAAGCCGGATCATGAGCGGAATGTGGGTGACGGTGGCATAGAGCTTCTCGTGCAACACCGAGCCGTGCTCCTGAAACTCCTCGCCGTGGTCCGACAGGAACACCAACGTCGCCCGCCGGTCGAGTCCGAGCTCGCGCAGCAGCCGCCAGAAGCCGCCGAACCACTCGTCGACGAATCGGATCTCGCCATCGTAGAGCGCCATGGCGTAGGCGAGGTCGTTGGGCGAAAGCGAGCGGCGGTTCTTCGTGAACTTGGAAAGCCGGATCTCGTTCATCAGCTTCGTGGTGGGCTCGAAGCCGGGCGTCGGCTCCGGGACGCCCTCCATGAACATCTCATGAATGGCCGGGGCGGCGCATATGGGGTGTGCGGGTCGTAGGTGTGAATGAGGAGCAGGAAGTTCTCGGCAGCGTGCTCCCGAAGCCAGGACTCCACCTTGGGCCCAATCACCTTCAGGCCCTCGCGCGAGCTGTCGTCCCAGAGCGAGAAGCCCTGGCCGATCCGGAAGAAGTCGCGCATGTAGCCACCGTCGTGGAAACCGGCGGTCACGTAGCCGTGCCCGGCGAGCGCCTCGGCGAGGGTCACCGCCTCTTCGGGGACTCGATTCTCATCCAGCACCATGCCGTGGGTCGACGGGTACAGGCCGGTCATGATCGAGGTCTGCGACGGCGGCGTGTTCGGCGCCTGGCTGAAGGCCCACTCGAAGAACACGGTCTCGCGAGCGAAGGCGTCGATGTTCGGGCTGGTGTCGCGCTGGTAGCCATAGCAGCCGAGGTGGTCGGCGCGCAGGGTGTCGATGTCGACGATGATGATCGGGTGGGGCTGGCGCGGGAGCGGTGCCACGGCGCCGCAGCCGAGGGCGACCGCGCAGGCCGCGGCAGCGGCCGCTGCGCGGCACGCGGCTCGGCGAACCACCCCTCGGCGCGCCCGGCGGTGCGATTGCTGGAGTGCCGGCCCAAGGTCACGCACGGTCACTCCACGTAACCGATGGCGCGCAGCTTCTCGGTGTCGTCGTCGCTCAGCACGTCAGCCGTGACCGGGGCAGCCGCGAGCGCCGAGGTCAGCGCGCGGTTGGCAGCGACGATCTCGAGCAAGGTCGCGCGCAGAGTCTCGACCTGGTCTGGCTGCTGGTCGGCGATGTTGCGGCGCTCCTCCGGGTCCTCCAGGCGGTCGTAGAGCTCGATGTGCCCCGAGTCGAGGTGGTGGACCAGTGTCCACCTCCCGCGGCGGAGCGCGAATCGTTGACGGTTGCCCTTGTCGCGGCCGAGCGCCCGCCGCTCGGGCTGCGGTCCGCCGCGCAGCAGCGGCATCAGGCTGGCTCCTTGGACGTGGGATGGCCGCACCGCGCCGGCGGCGTCGAGCAAGGTCGGCAGATAGTCGACGGTCTCGACGGTGGCCGAGATCCGGGTCCCGGCGCGCTCCGCGCCGGGCAGCTTGACCAGCAGGGGGAGCGCGAGGTTCTCCACGTAGGGCTGGAGGTGGAGGAACCGGCCGTGCTCTCGGAACTCCTCCCCGTGGTCCGAGGTGATGAGAACGAGCGATTCGCGCCACAGCGACCGCTGCCGCAGCCCGGCGACAAGGGCCCCGATCTCCCGGTCGAGATAGGTCACTCCACATCCGTACAGGGCGGCGATGCGATCGACGGTCGCCTCGTCGAGAGGCCGCGACTCGCGGTCGGCGGCGAACAGGAACTCGGTCGCGCAGTGGCCGGCCTGATCGCAGAACTCCCGGCTTTCGGGGGGAATACCGAGGTCAGCGAGGAACTCCGGCGGCGCGTAGTAGGGGAGGGCGTTCTTGGCGACGTTGTAGAAGTCGGAGTGGGGATCGATGTAGTGGAGGAACAGGAACAGCGGGCGCTCGTCCTTGCCGCGGGCATCGAGGAGCTCGAAGGCACGCTGGTTGACGCGCTCCGCGTAGACCAGGCCGTAGGGCAGCCGCTCGTAGTGGTCGAACCCGCGCGCGAAGCCGAACTTGCCGTCCATGAACAGGTTGGTGACCAGCCCGACGGTCTGGTAGCCGGCCCCCCGGAGGAGCTCCGGCAGGGTCGGGATGGCCTCGGCGAGCCGGGCGGTCTTGCGATCGACTCCGTGCACGTCGGCGTAGAGGCCGGTGAACATCGTCATGTGGGAGGCCGGTGTGAAGGGCACCTGCGCCCAGGCGTCGTCGAAGACCACCGACTCCGCAGCGAGGCTGTCGATCGCCGGCGTCAGGCTCGCGCCGCCGTCGCCGTAGAGCCCGACGTGGTCGCGCCGGAGGGTGTCGAGGGAGATGAAGATGATGTCGGGCTGCTCGTGGCCTGCCGACAGCGCCCCACACCCCGCAGCAGCCGCGGCGCCAGCGATCGCGAACATGCAACGGAAGGCCCAGCAACTGCTGCGACACCGCTGGAGGGGAAGCCTGCGCAATCTCGATCTCATCCGGGAAAGTATAACCGTATGGGTCGCTGACCATGGCCGCCGACTGGCCGGAGCGCGGGCTCCAGGAGCGCATTGGGGGGTCGGAAGCCGGGCGGTCTCGTGCGAAGTCCCACCCGCGCCCGGGACCCTGGTCGCTGGGCACGAAGACGGGTTGCCGGCAGCGTCCTTCGGCCCTTTCCCGCAACGAACTGGGGAGCCGATCGCGAGCGCAGCTGCCGGCCGGCGGAGGCCCGGGCGGGCGGTGGCGCGGTGCTACCATGGCTGCCGAATGAAATTCGGCAGTCAGCTTGCGGGACTCTCGCCGGGGTGGTGCTCGATGGCAGCGCTGTGTGCACTCGCGCTGGCCGGCTGCTTCCATCCCCGCGGCGACGGCCGAGCGGTGGCGGTCCGTCTGATCGAAGCCGATCCGCGGGCCCGCCTCGACCGTGCGGCGTTCGTCAACAGCGAGCAGACATCTGAATGGAGCTTTCGCACCCCGGCGGATCTCGACGGCTGGGACCTGAGCGTGGCCCCGGACGAGTACTCAATCAGCGACTCCGGCCTGCATGTCCCCGCGGGACACCATTTCGTGACTCTGGATCGTGAGGTGCAGCTCGACGCGGCAGCTGTGGACGCCTTCGAGGTGCGGGTCCAGGGCATCCGCCGCCATCCAATCTCAGTGGCGTGGGCCGGACCCGGCGAGGATTTCTCCAAAGAGCGCACGATCGCTCTCGAGATCGGCCGCCAGGCCGATGCCAGGTTCGCGGAGTACCGCCTCGTCACCACCGGCCACCCGGGATGGCGCGGCACCGTCACGCGGCTCCGTTTCGGCATCACGCTGTCGAAGAACCGCGGGGTGGTCATCGAGCGCATCACCAGCCTCGTCGAGTCGGTGGAGGGGTCTCGCCTGGCACAGACGTTGGCGCGGCCGTGGAAGGTCGATCTGGCCGGGGATGAGCGGAACGCGCTGCTGGCGGTGCCGGGGACGGCAATCCGGCGGACCGTCGTGGTTCCCGAATCGGCCGAGCTGTGGCTGGCCTACGGTGTCCAACCGCTCGTTCCCGGCTCGGTGCGGTTCCGGACCACCGCCGTGCGAGGCGACGGCGAGCGGCGAGTCCTGCTGGACGACGTTGTGACGAGCTCGGGCGAGGGCTGGCGGGAGGCGGTGCTCGACCTCTCTACGATGTCCGGCGAGACCGTCGAGCTCGAGTTGACCGCCGAGACCGAGCAGTCGTTCGAGCCCGAGAACGGATTCCCGGTCTGGGCCAATCCGGAGGTGGTGGTGCCGGCTCAGACCGACCCTCCGAACCTCGTGCTCGTGGTGGTCGACACCCTTCGTGCCGATCACCTCTCGCTCTACGGCTACCCTCGCGAAACCTCGGCCCGCCTCGACGCATGGGCCAGCTCCCGCGGCGTCGTCTTCGAGAAGGTGGTGGCGCCTGCTCCGTGGACGCTGCCGTCGCACGTATCGCTGTTCAGCGGCCTCGACGCCCACCGTCATGGCGTCAACCGCAACCTGCCGGCTCCGGCTTCGCTGACCATGATGGCGGAGCTCCTCCGCAATGCCGGTTATGCGACCTTGGCGGTCACCGGCGGCGGCTTTGTGCACCCCCAGTACGGCTTTTCGCAGGGGTTCGACAGCTACTGGTCGTTCGCGGTTCGGATGGGCTTCGAGCAGGAGATCAACGAGGAGGTGGCCCGTGCCTGCAGCCTCCTCGAGCGCTACGCCCGGCGGCCCTTCTTCCTGTTCCTACACACCTACGAGGTCCACAACCCCTTTCGGCCGCGGCAACCCTACTTCGGTCGTTTCTCGGACCATCCCGACGACGTCATAGCAGACGGCAAACAACTGCCGGTGTCCGCCGAGGACGGGTTCCTGGAGCACCGGTGCCTGGTCCTGAAACGTGACCACGAGCCGGCCGTCCCCATCGGAGACGACGAGCTCGACCTGGCGGTCGACCTCTACGACGCCGGGATCGCCTACGCCGACTCGATGCTGGCCCGCGTTCTCGATCGACTCGAGCAGCTCGGCATCGACGGCCGAACGGTCGTGGTGGTGACATCGGATCACGGGGAGATGCTCGGTGAGCATGGAGCCTTCGGTCACGTCAGTCTCTACGAGGAGAACCTGCTCGTGCCCCTCATCGTCGTCGATCCGCGGCGCCAGGTGCCGCGGCGCATCCCCGACCAGGTTCGGCTGATCGACGTCATGCCCACTGCTCTGGAGCTGCTCGGCGTCGACGCGCCTCGAGACATTGACGGCGTCTCGCTCGTGAGGGCCCTCGACGGCGGACCGGTGCCGGCCGCCGCTGGGACCGCCGTGAGCTACGCGGGCGCCTCCAACTACGGTCTTTCGGTTCGTGAGAGGAACCGGTGGAAGTACATCGTGCGAACCGTGCCGTGGCCGGTCTCGGGGCCGGTCGAGTGGCTGTACGACCTGCGCGTCGATCCCGCCGAGCATTCCGGCGAACCTCAGGGAGGCCCGGAGCTGGACGACTTCCGGAGGCTGACCACCGCAGTGCTCGCCGAGGAGATGCCCGGGGTCCGAGTTCGGATCGCGGCTGCGGCGGACCGTCCCCGGTTGTCGGGTCGACTGACTGCAGCCACCCTCTCCCCACGCCGGGTGACGGCTCTGGAGCCGGGTTGCGCCTGCCTGACATGGGAGCCGCCGCTCGGGGCCCACTTCGAGGTTGCGCCCGGAGAGGTCGTGGACCTGCTGCTCGAGGATGCCGGCCCGGCCGTCACGGTGACGTTCGATCCGGACCGGACCGGAGCTTCGCCGGTCGCCACCAGCGTGCCCCTCGACACGCTCATCGGCGTCGCACAGGTCCTGCGCGGCAGCGGTTCGCAGTGTCGAGAAGGCAATGCGCCGGCCGCCGACGGCGTGTCACTGTGGTGGCGACATCGGCCGGTGGAAGTGCCCGCTGGCCCCCTTGAGCTCGACGAGAACCTCAGGGAGCAGCTCGAGGCGCTCGGCTATCTCGAGTGACCGGACGTCGACCACCGTGCGCTGGGGATCCTCGGACCTGCTGGTGGGCCGGTGGTGACTGCGCGGCCGTCTGCCCGAGCCGCCGGGCCGGAAAAGGCTGCGGCGACGGCTCGGCGGACGGAGCTGATCGGCCTCCAGGCGGCTCGTCCGGTCGGGTTGGGGCGGCGGCTTGTACGACTGAAGTTGTTGACTCGGAGTCATTTAGATGGTTCTGCGGGCAAGCGGGGGCCGATCGGGGGCCGCTGCGCGTTACGGGTTGTGGTTTCGAGCGTCCTTATGTACGATGAGAGCCCAGGCCGCCGTGGAGTCCGCGCGGAATTGACCGGCGGAGCCGCGAGCGCCCCAACACGACGGAATCGAGAAATCGAGGAGGTAATGATGAGAAAAGCGTTGACAGTGTTACTGGTTGGCCTGGGCGCCCTGGCCCTGGCCGGGGTCGCCGCGGCCGAGAACACCCTCCTGGTGCTGCCCGAGGCCGCGATGAACGGCACCAGCTACGGCCTCAAGGTCATGATCGATCAGGGCTCCCTCGACGAGGCGTACGTGCAGAGCGACCACCCGCAGGCCGAGAGCCACTTCAGGGTCTCGTTCTGGCTCGATCCGACGGACCTCGACCTGCCGGTCAGCGGTTCGAACAAGAAGTTCGTGTTCATGAAGTTCTACCGGGACGCACCTGCGCCTCAGCAGCACACCTTCGTCTACATCGCCCGCAACACCGCGGATACCGCGTGGCGCATCTCGCTTGTGGTCCGCAAGGACAGCGAGGCGTTTCGGACCATCGGCGCTGTGTACCTGGCCGGCGACACGTCCCCGGACCCGCAGTTCATCGAAATCGAGTACCAGCAGGCTTCCGCGGTCGGCGCCAACGACGGCATCGCCCGCCTGTGGCGCAATGGCGTCCTGAAGATGGACGTCACCAACGTCCAGAACGCCACCTGGAACGTGGACATGGTGCGCGTGGGCATTCCTCCCGGCGCGAAGCTGGGACCGCTGGCGAGCGGCTTCTTCTACTTCGACGAGTACGTTTCGACTCGCTGACGATCAACCGTAGGGAAATGACCGGCCACCGGGCTTCGGCCCGGTGGCCTTTTCCTATGTCCGCGGGGGCCGCGACGCCCTGATCTCGGCGCTGGCGAAAGATCGCCGTCAAGCCTGGCCGACCTTGCGCCACCACTCCTCGTCGCTCTCGTAGCCGAGCTTGAACAGCAGGCTCCCGTAGCGCTCGGCAAAGCGCGCGGCGAGCTGCGGCGAGAAGTGGTGCCGCCAGTCGCCGGCCTCGCCGCGGCGGTAGTGGCTGTGCGAGTCCTCCTGGCCGACCTGCCGCCCCCCGGCCTTCCTGGCGAATCGATGAGCGTTGATGATCTGGAGGAGCTCGCATCGCTCGATGCGCCTGGCGGTACCTGGAGCGCCCCCTCTGGACGTGGCCGGCCGCGCCGCCTGACGGTCGAAGATCCGCTGCAGCTCGACCTCGAGCGGGACCTCCTCGGGGTCGACCAGGCCGAGGTGGAGGAAGACGTCGACGAGGCCCTCGTAGGCGTTGGGGATCAGCTGTTCCATCTTGAGCTCGAGCATTCCGGCCTGGTTGTAGTCCCACCCCGAAAGGGCCGTGAACACGTTCTCGGTGAAGTCCAGCTCGAGGTTGAGCCCTTCCTCTTCGGAGCAGCTCCGGAGCCTGCGCCGGTGCTCCTCCAGGGCTGACCAACCGTCGATGGGATGGGAGTGGAGATGGGAGAAGTAGGCGGAGACCAGGAGGTCCCGCGGGTCACGGATGACGTGGAATCCCACCCGGTTCCCGACGTCCCTGAGGAACTCGATGCGGGCGTTGGTGTAGGCCAGGAAGTCGACGGGGCGCTCGCGCAAGAAGGAGCCGAGGTCGCGATTGAACATTCCCGCGTTATGCGCCTCGTAGAACTCGAGGCCGGCGCGACGGCAGACATCGGTGATGATGTCGACCAGCCAGCGAGTTGCACACTTGTGGTGCCCACAGTAGAGCAGGACTGCACGATCGCTCATTCGAAGAGCCCCCCGCGCGCTCGATTCTACACGGGCTGTTCGAGCAGCGGCACGGACTCCTTTTGGAGTCTGAGGACAGGGCAGCTGATCGGTGGAGGTTACGAAAAAGTGCGGGCTCTTGGTGTTACGGCGTCGCCTGCCACAGCGAGGTGTCCCCGGTCTCGAAGCCGTTGCGGAAGATGATGCCATCGAAGGCGGGGCATTGCGGGCTGCCGGTGGCGACGGTCGCCGACACGACCTCGTCGATGCCGCCGTTCGAGGTGGTGTAGGTCGTTGGCCCGCAGACATCGGCAAAGGACAGCGGGAAGGCGGGCGCGTCGCGGACCGTGAGCGTGCTCGGCCCGCCGCTTGTGACGTTGAAGGCAAGGCTGGCGACCCAGCCGGCCTGGTCGAGCGTGAGCATGGCGCAGGGGTTGGCCAGGGTCCCCCCGGTGCTGCCGTCCGGCGTCCAGTCGCCGGCCAGCGCCCAGCCGAGCCTGCCGCTGGCCAGGTTCTGGGTCTGGAGCAGGCCGTCGATCGCCGCAAAGCCGGGGTCGGGGTTGTTGGCGGCGCTGAAGTACGCAAGTCGGGAGCCGTCGAAGCCGACGTCGACGGCGGCCGCGGCGAGGTTGGCCGGACCGCCGGAGGCGGAACCGCACGGGAGACTGCAGCTGAACGAGGATCCCGGACCGGTCGCCGGCCGGACAAAGAGGCGGGCGACGACGGTGTCACCGGGCGCCGCGCACAGGACGTTGCTGCCGTCGACCGGGTTGAAGACCTCGACGTCGATGGCCGGCCCTGGAGAGGTGGTCTGCGCGGCTGCGAACCCCGTCAGGGAGACGACCGGGAGAACGACCAGCCAGATCGGGAAGCGGCGCATTCTCAGACCCTCCGGGTTTCAGTTGCCGGCATCGGTTGGCGACGGGCTCGCCTGCCGGAGCCTGCCACGAGCATTTTCGATTGAAAACGCCCGCGAGTACAGGCGACATGACGGATTGTCGGCTTTTCCGCGCGCCGTCGTGTCCTCGGCTGTGGTCTGCGTCACTCGGATCGGCGCGTTCGGTCCCGGAACGCCCCGACCAGGAAGTACAGCCCGGCGGCGATCACCAGCAGCGGCCACCAGTCGCGGAAGAACCGGTCGACGTCGACGATGTGCAGCCGGTCGAGGAGCAGCAGGCAGCCGCCGAGCAGCAGGAAAGCCCCGAACAGCAGCCTGCCGCCGTCCTCGCGCGGCGCCCCGGCGTCACGCTCGGCCGCGCCGAGGTTGAAGATCTGCGCCTCGCGGAACGCATCGAACATGCCGAAGAACCACAGGAAGACGCACAGGAAGACGAACGGCCACGACACGGTGGCGAGGAGCAGGATCGTCAGCACGAAGCTCGCGAACAGCATGGCGGCCCGCTGGCCGGAGCCGGCGTAGACCTGCCCGAGGCCGGGCAGGATGAAGGACAGGACGGCGGCCAGGGGAGGCGACTTCTGCACCTCGTCCGACGGCGATGGCGCCGGGGGACGGTCGTCCGGCATCGGCGGCAGCGGCGGTGGCAGCGGCGGCGTCGGCCGGCCGTAGGTGTCGGTGCGCTCCGGGTCGGTCATCGTGCTCCTCCTTGCTCTGGGTTGGAGGCGTCGTCGGCGTCGTCGCGCTGGACGAGGTCCGCGATGGCGGTGAACTGCCGCTCGGCCCACTGCCAGGCCCGCCAGATCATCACCCGAACCTCACCCTTGCCGTCCTCGGTGACCTCGCTGACCTCACTCGAGACGACCGTCGTCACGCGCTGCACCACCGGGCTGCGCGCGATCGACACCGGGTTGCCGACCATCAGCGACGCCAGCACCGCCATCAGGTAGGCGGCGGCGGTGGCGGCGCGGCGGCTCAGGATCGGCCGGCGGAAGACGCGCCGCCGGGCCTCGATGCAGCGCTCGAGGAGGCCTGGCGGAGGCTCGAGGGCGTCGCTGACCTGCCGGATCAGAGTGAGGTCGTTCCAGGCCTGCCGGCAGGCTGCGCAGCCGCTGAGGTGAGACAGCAGCTGCTCGAGGTGGCGGTGGTCGATCTCGTGGTCGACCGCCTGGTGCAGCAGTCCCAGCCAGCGCCGGCAGGGCGACGCGGCGAGGTCGTTCGCGAGCTGCGGCGGCGGCTCGAGCTCCCCGAGCGACGGCAGGACCGCACGGATCAACTCGAGGGCCTCGCGCGTCTCCCGGCACTCGGCGCAGCCGGCGAGGTGCTGGTCGACGGCCTGCCGCTGCTCGTCGGACAGCGCCCCCTCGAGGAGCTGACCGAAAAGCTCACGAGTCCGCTCGCAGGCCGACATCACGCCCCCCCCTCAGCGGCGGTTCCCGCCGGAGGAACCACCCGTATCTGCATGCGCCGCCGGACAATGGTCGCGAGCTCGAGCCGGGCCCGGTTGAGCCGCGACTTGACGGTGCCCACCGGCAGGTCCAGCGCCTCGGCGATCTCGGAGTAGCTCCAGCCGGCGAGGTCGCGCATCAGGATCAGGCTCGCGAGCTCCTCCGGGAGCTGGCGCAGGCCGGTCGCGACCAACCGCAGCCGCTGCCTGCGCAGCGATTCCTCGTGGGGGTCGTCTGTCGCCGGCAGGCGCTCGATGATCTCCGGATCGAGCCAGGCCGCCGAGCGCTCGCGGTGGCAGCGTCGGTAGGAGTCGATGAGCAGGTTCCTGGCGACCCGCCACGCCCAGGCCATGAAATTGGAGCCCGGAGCGTACTGGTGCAGGTTCTCCCACAGCTTGAAGTACACCTCCTGCGTCAGCTCCTCCGCCTCCGCGGCCGTCGGCGCGTAGCTCGCGCACAGGCGGTAGATTGGCCTCAGGGTGTTGCTGACCAGGGCGGACCATGCGCTTTCATCCCCTTCCCGGCAGCGCTCGACGGTGGCTTCCAGTTCTAGCGGTTCCATGCTCCATCCCAGCTAACGAGGCGGTGCGGCGAAAGGTTCGCGGCCCGCCCGGGGCGAGAAATAACCCGGTTTCGCCGGAGGTTGCGGCTGAAGGCGGTTCGATGGCCGGCTCGCGGCCGGCTCCCGTCGAGCGGATCGCGGCCGTGGGTGGCCGCCGAGGGGGAGACTCGTGGCAACCGTCGAAGGAATGGCGCCGTGACAGGTTCGGCCTGGCCGACCGGCACGCTCGAGGAGCGGGTGCGAGTGGCGATCGATGAGGTCCGCCCAGCGGTCCGCATGGACGGCGGCGACGTCGAGCTGCTGCGGGTCGAGGGCGACGTCGTGGTCGTGCGCCTGTCTGGAGCCTGCCACGGATGCCCGATGGCATCGTCGACCCTCACCGACTTCGTGGGCGAACGGGTCAAGCTGTATGCCCCGGAGATCTCGCGGGTGGTCGCAGAGTGAACGCTGGGAGCCAGGCGGACGTCGCACCGGCCCGTTGAGGCGGTCCGGCCTCAGCTGAGATCCTTGCTCCGGTGCCGGCACACTGGGCAGACGCCAACGAACTCGATCCGCTGCTCCGTGACGTCGCATCCGACGAGCTCCTTGGCGGCACGCCAGTCGCACTCCGGGAGATTGTGGACGTCGCTGATCGACCCGCAGTCCGAGCAGATGAAGTGGGCATGCTTCGTGGTGACGGCGTCGTAGTGGGCGCGCCGATCGCTGCCGTAGATCTCCCGGACCATGCCCTCATCCTTGAGGACCGAGAGGTTGCGGTAGACCGTGCCCAGGGAGATCTTCGGCAGGGTGGTGCGGACGCGCTCGAAGATCCAGTCCGCGGTGGGGTGGCTCAGCGTCCCCCGGATCGTCTCGAACACCACCCGCCGCTGCTTAGTGTCCCGGGTGCGCAGTCGCTGAACCATGACTCCCTCCCTGCCGAGTGCGCTCGACTGTGGCCCGAGTTGTAGCACAACGCGATCGTGAAGTCGACCACAGGTCTCGTTCCGGCTCACAACGATCCTTAGGCCTGGGTGAGGCCGTCGCAGGACCCGGTGCGAAGCGGAAGCGGTGGCCCCGGCGAGGCCCGAGGGCTCGGACAGGGGAGGCGAGGATGGCCTGGACGATGCGCGAGATGGAGCCGTCGCAACGGCCGCGTGAGCGACTCCTCGCCTCGGGCCCGACGGTGCTGTCGGATGCCGAGCTGATCGCAATCCTCCTCCGGTCGGGCCGCCGCGGCCACGGCGTCGTCGACGAGGCGCACCGGCTGCTGCTCGATGCCGGCGGCCTGATCCACGTCGCCCGCATGGACATCCGCGAGCTGACCCGGCGCCGCGGTCTTGGCCCGGCCAAGGCGGCGGCCCTGGTGGCGGCCCTCGAGCTCGGCCAGCGGGTGCTGCGGGACCGCCTCCGGGACGGCCGGCGCCTCGACACCCCGGACGCCGCGGGCGAGTTCCTGGCGACGCGGCTCGCGCGCGAACGGCGCGAGGTCTTCGGCTTCCTGAGCCTGGACGGCCGCCACCGGGTGATCCGGGTCCACGAGGTGACGATGGGCACTCGGACCCAGGCGCCGGTCGACCCCGCCGAGGTCTTCCGGCGCGCGCTGCTCGACGACGCCGCGGCCGTGGTCGTCTTCCACAACCACCCCTCCGGAGATCTCGAGCCGAGCCGGGACGACCTCGGGCTGACGCGGCGGCTGGTCGACGGCGGGTCCGTGCTCGGCGTCTCGGTCCACGATCACCTGATCGTGGCCGGAAGCCGGTGGCTGTCGCTGCGCGCCGTCCGGCCGCGCCTGTTCGAGGCGGCGGCCGAGCGCCACGATTGACAGCCCCTCCCGGGCCAGGCAGGATACGGCGAGCGGCGGCCCTCCGCGGCCGCGCCGGGAGGCACTGATGAGGCGCACAGTCGCAGCGTTCGTTATCGTGATCGCAGTGGCCGGGCTCGCCGTGGCCGGACAACCCGCAGGGACTTCCTACGGCAATGGCGTGACGATCGCCGAGCCGACCCCGATCGCGACCTTGCTGGCCACGCCCGAGGGTTTCGTCGGTCAGAAGGTGCGGGTCGACGGCGTCATCACGGGCGTCTGCGAGAAGCGCGGCTGCTGGATGCAGCTCACCGACCCCGACACCGGGCAGGGCGTTCGCATCAAGGTCGAGGACGGCGTCATCGTCTTCCCCTACGAGTCAATGGGCCACCGCGCCGCGGCCGAGGGGACCTTCGAGGCGGTGAAGCTGACCCCCGAGCAGGTGGCCGCGCGCGCCGCAGCCGCCAAGGAGGCTGCCGCCGGCGCGGCGGCCGCGGCCGGCGAGCCGTGCGAGAAGGCGGGTGAGCCGGCGGTCAAGGCGGGGTGCGATGCCCCGGTCCAGAACGACACGATCTACCTGATCCGCGGCACCGGGGCAGTGATCCAGTCGTGACCGGATCCGGCTCCGGCCTACGGACTACGCCGGGACCGGTGCGGTTGCGCCGGCTGATCATCGCGACCCACCGCGACGTCGGGTACTTCTTCGCCGGCCTGACGGTCATCTACGCGGTCTCCGGGGTCGCGGTCAACCACATCGAAGACTGGAACCCCAGCTACGCCGTGCGCTCGGAGCTCAAAGAGCTCGGCCCGCTGCCCGAGGCGACGACCGAGGCGCTGGCCGACGAGGTGCTGCGCCGGCTCGCGATCGACGAGGAGCCGAAATCGGTGGTGCGGATGGCGCCGCACCAGCTCAAGGTCTTCCTCGACCACCGCAACCTCACCGTGAGCGTTCCCGGCGGTACGGTGGCGGACGAGCGGGTGCGGCGGCGGTTCGCGCTCTTCGAAGCCAACTTCCTGCACCTCAACACCGGCAAGGGCCTGTGGACATGGATCGCCGATCTGTACGCGGTCGGGCTCCTGGTGCTGGCCTGCACCGGGATCTTCATCATCTCTGGCAAGAAGGGCCTCGGCGGCCGCGGCCGCTGGCTGCTCCTCGCCGGCCTCGCGATCCCGCTGGCGTACCTGATCTGGAAGGCGTGGTGACGCCCTGATTCGGCGGATCGCCTTCCATCGTTCCCGTATCCCGTTCCCGCTCCCGTTCCCGGCCGGCATTGCGCCCTGAAGATCGTCCCTCGTTGTCCACGGAGACCACCGGGGAGGCAGAGGCGGAAGCCGGGAGAGACGCGAGTCTCGGCGCACGATCGGGAACGGGAACGGGTAACGGGAACGGCAACAAGGGTGGGCGGGGGACGAGCCCCAGATCCCATCCCCCAGATCCTCCTAGATCCTATCCCACCGTTGACGTCGTGTGACCGCCAATTGACCGCGGTCAATGCGGCGCTGCGGCGGCAGCGCCATAGTGGGGCCGTGGAACGCCGCGGTCTCGCTCCCGAAGGTGCTCCCGGCCCGCCGCATCGTGCAGTGGGTCACGACGGCCGTCGTCATTCTTGATCGGGATCCGGTTCACGCAGTGGGTGGTGCCGCACCTCGACGGCCGCTGGCCCACTGTCGGACCGGCCACCGGGGGTCGAGGCCTTCCTGCCGATCGGCGGGATGCTGGCGACCCGCCATCTCCTCGAGGCAGGGGTCGTGGATGCGGTGCACCCGGCCGGCCTCGCGATCTTCCTCGGCATCTGCCTGATGTCGGTGGTGGTCGCGAAGTCCTTCTGCTCGCACCTGTGCCCGTACGGCGCCCTGGTCGGGCTCCTCGGACGGTTGGCGCCGCTCAAGGTGACGCGGGACGAGGCCACCTGCACCGGCTGCCAGGGCTGCACCAAGGCCTGCCCGGCGGCGCTCCCGGTCCACCGGCTGCAGCGGGTGGCGTCCGTCGAGTGCACGAGCTGCCAGGACTGCGTGGTCGCGTGCCCGGTCAAGGGCTGCCTGGCGGTGCGCCCGCCCCGGGTGGCGCGCCCGCAGCGGTGGCTGCGGCCGGTGACCGCAGCGGTGGTCGCGGTGGCGATCTACTGCTCGGTGGTGGCGGCCTTCCGGGTCGCCGGGCACTGGCAGACCCAGGTGACTGAGGCCGAGTACCACGCCCGGCTCAAGGACATCCACTCGCCGGCCTACGTCCATCCCGGAGCGAGTCGCTGACGTCGGACGATCGAGCGAGTACCCCCTCGGCAGGCGCGGATCCGGGTTCACCTTCGGCTTCGCCGGGACAAGAGCGGGCGGGGGGCAGCGCTGCTACGCAGCAGCCTCAGGGCGCAGGCGACATCCCCGTCAGCACCTGGATCCTCTGAATCTGCAGGATGCCCGCCTTGGTGAGGGTGTCGACGTTCTGGAAGGCGAGCGGCACCAGGTCCGACTCCGGGATCCCGGTCTCGACCAGGTTCGGACCGCGCAGCAGGCCGAACCCGCATGCGCTCGCGGTCGCGCGGCCGCGCTCGCTCATGTGGCGCGCCAGGTCGAGCAGCAGGTGCCACCGTTCGACCGGCAGGTTCGGCTGCGGCGACAGGGGGTAGATCACGTAGCCGACGCGGGTGAGCAGGCCTGCCTCGCGCAGCTCACCGGACTCGCCGGCCGAGGTCATGAAGCGCTGCGCGACCACGAACGCCCGCTGCGGGTCGACGTCGCGGAGCACGGCCAGGAACTCCCAGTCCGAGATCACGGCCGGGATGTCCGAGTCCCGGAGCACCTTGCGCAGCAGCGACATGGTGTGTCCGGAGATCGTCCGTCCCACGGTGTCCCACGGCGGGCCCTCGACGCCTGCGGCCGGCTCCAGCCGGACCAGGTAGAGCCCGACGTAGGCGTTGGGCTGGAGGTCGGGCGCCTCGGCGCCCCAGACCATGGCGCGACGCTGCGCCAGCCGCAGCTCGTACGGCATGAAGACGTCGAGAAAATCGTTGTCGACCACCTTCAAGTGGTCGAGCGGGATTCCATCTCCGACAGCCATGCTTCGATGTTTGCAGAACTTGCGGCACGCGTCAATGACGCCCCCGACCCGCCAGGGGCTAGGGGCTAGGGGTTAGGGGCTAGCCCAACCCCCGTTCCCGTTCCCGTCCCCGTTCCCGTCCCCGAGCAGGGGCTCGGGGCAGGGCTCTCGGCGCGAGGGCCCCGCCCGCTTCCGTGCCCGATGGCGTGTGGCAATCCGTCGGAGACGGAGACGGGCACGGAGACGGAAACGGGAGTGGAGCCCGGCGGGCGGCTGGCCCTAACCCCTCACCCCTACTCCCTTTTTCGACTACCGTCTTCCTCAGCACATTCAGCGCGCTGCCGGCCCGGAACCAGCCGACCTGCTCGGCGTTGAGGCTGTGGTCGAGGCGGATCCGCTCCTCGCTGCCGTCGGCGTGGTGGATGACCGCCTCGAGCTGCCTGCCCGGGCGCGAGCTCGGCGAGGCCGACGATCGAGATCCGGTCGTCGGCGCGGATCTTGTCGTAGTCGGCCGGGTCGGCGAAGGTCAGGGGCAGCATGCCCTGCTTCTTGAGGTTGGTCTCGTGGATGCGCGCGAACGAGCGCGACGATCACCGCGACCCCGGCGAGGTGGCGCGGCTCCATGGCGGCGTGCTCGCGCGACGAGCCCTCGCCGTAATTCTCGTCGCCGACCGCGATCCAGCGGATCCCGCGCTGCTTGTAGGACCGCGCCAGCTCGGGCAGCGACCGCTTCTCGCCGGTCTCGACGTCGACGCCATGGCCGGGCTCGTCCGCGAAGGCGTTGATCGCCCCGAGGAACATGTTGTCGGAGATGTTGTCGAGGTGGCCGCGGAACCGCAGCCAGGGCCCGGCCGGCGAGATGTGATCGGTGGTGCACTTGCCGCGTGCCTTGAGCAGCACCGGCAGCCGCTCGAAGTCGCCGCCGTCCCAGGCCGGGAAGGGCTGCAGCAGCTGCAGGCGCTTGGAGTCGTCGCCGACCTTGACCTCGAGGGCGGAAGGCTTCTCCGGCGGCGCGACGTAGCCCTCGGCCTTGAAGACGAAGCCATGGGCCGGGATCTCCGGCGCGGGCTTGGGCGGCGCCAAGGTGAAGCTGCCGCCCTTGCCATCTTCGATCGGGTCGGTGAGCGGGTTGAAGGACAGCCGGCCGGCCAGCGCGTAGGCGACCACGATCTCGGGGCTGCCGATGAACGAGTTGGTCTGCGGGTTGCCGTCGTTGCGCTTGGCGAAGTTGCGGTTGAACGAGGAGATGATCGAGTTGAGCTCGCCGGCGGCGATGTCGTCGCGCTTCCACTGGCCGATGCACGGCCCGCAGGCGTTGGCGAGCACGGTCGCGCCGAGCCGGGACAGTGTCTCCATCTGGCCGTCGCGGCTGATCGTGGCCTCGATCTGCTCCGAGCCCGGCGTCACCAGGAGCGGCGACCTGACCGTCACGCCGTGCGCCAGCGCCTGCTCGGCCACGTCGGCGGCGCGGGCGATGTCCTCGTACGAAGAGTTGGTGCAGGAGCCGATGAGGGCGGACGACAGCCGGTCCGGGTAGCCGTTGAGGGCGACGTCGGACGCCATCCGCGACACCGGCCGCGCGAGGTCCGGGCTGTGCGGGCCCACGACGTGGGGCTCGAGGGTGTCGAGGTCGATCTCGATGACCTCGTCGAAGTACCGCTCGGGCGCCGACTCGACCTCCGGGTCGGCGGTGAGCAGGTCGCGGTTGGCCTCGGCGAGGGTCGCGATGCGGGCGCGCCGCGTGGCGTCGAGGTAGGTCTTCATGCGCCGGTCGTAGGGGAAGATCGAGGTCGTCGCGCCGAGCTCGGCGCCCATGTTGGTGATGGTGCCCTTGCCGGTGGCCGAGATCGAGGCCGCGCCCGGGCCGAAGTACTCGACGATCCGGTTGGTGCCGCCCTTGACGGTCATGATGCCGAGCAGCTTGAGGATCACGTCCTTGGGCGACGCCCAGCCCTGCAGTGATCCGGTCAGGCGGACGCCGACCAGCTTCGGCTGCAGCACCTCCCAGTTGAAGCCGGCCATCACGTCGACCGCGTCCGCGCCGCCGACGCCGACCGCGATCATGCCGAGCCCGCCGGCGTTCGGCGTGTGCGAGTCGGTGCCGATCATCATGCCGCCCGGGAAGGCGTAGTTCTCGAACACGACCTGGTGGATGATGCCGGAGCCGGGCCGCCAGAAGCCGATGCCGTAGCGCGCCGACGCCGACTGCAGGAAATCGTAGACCTCGCGGTTGAGCTCGATCGAGCGCCGTGATGTCGGCCTCAGCGCCCGAGCGGGCGAGGATCAGGTGGTCGCAGTGGACCGTTGTCGGCACCGCGGTGGTGGCGCGGCCGGACAGCATGAACTGGAGCACCGCCATCTGCGCGGTCGCGTCCTGCATGGCGACCCGGTCGGGCTGGAGCTGGATGTAGGCGGTGCCGCGGGCCAGCTGCTCGCCCTCCGGGTCGGCGAGGTGGCCGAAGACCACCTTCTCGGCGAGCGTCAGCGGTCGGCCGAGGCGCTTGTGCACCACCTCGAGGCGGCGGCGGCTGGTGTCGTAGACCTTCTGGACGAGCTCGGGGGTGGTTTCGATGGCTGGCATGGGAGCCTCCCTTCGCAGCGGCGGACCGCGGTGGCCGCAGCTCGCTCGCCGGGTACGCGGTCGCGGGCGGTATTCTAGTACAGCGACGTGGATGTGTTGAACGGCAAGCGGCGCGGGTTGGTGTGGCTGGTCGCAGCGATCAGCCTGCTCCCGCTGTGGGCCGCGCAGCGGACGGACCACCACCTCTTGGGGGAGGATCCGCTGATCACCCTCACCTTCGCCAAGAATCTGGCGCGGGGCGACGGCTTCGTGTTCAACCATCCGCCTCCCGTGCTGGGAACGACGAGCCCGCTGTTTGCCGTGCTGGTCGCTGGACTCGATCGGCTGCTGCCGTTTGCCGACCTGACCGCGATCGCGGTCTGGCTGTCGGCCGCGTGCTGGGTCGCCGTGCTCTGGTGCGTCGTGTGGTTCGCCGGTGACCTGAAGTTGTCGAGCTGGCAGGTGCTGGCGATTGTGGGGGCGGTGACCGCCACCGGCTGGGTGACCCGGCTCGACTTCGAGGCCTACCTGTTCGCGGCGCTGCTGGTCCTGGCGATTGCCCTTCAGGCCCGGGGCCGTCCAGGTGCGGCCGGCGTGGTGGCGGCACTGCTGTTCCTGACCCGGGGCGAGGGGTTGTTGCTGTTCGGGGTGCTGGCCGTCGCCACGGCGGTGTCCGACCTGCGAGGCCGCGCCCCCCGTCCCGCCGGCCCGGTCGCGTCGGCAACGGCGCGGCTGTCGATCGGGTTCGGGATCCCGGTGCTGGTTTGGGTCGCCTATGCGCTGCCGACCTTCGGCAGCGTCCTGCCGAACACCCTCGCCGCCAAGATCGCCCAGGGCTCCTCCGGGCTGTGGCAGCCCTTCCTCAGCCAGCTCGTCGCGGTCTGGATCCCCGGCTGGGGGCGGCCGCTCGCTCTCGCGTCGGCCCCGTCTCTCAGCATCGCGTGGGTGCTGATCGCGGTTGGCCTGGTCGTGCTGGTGAGGAGGGCGTCGCCGCTGCTGCTGCTCGTGGCATGGACCGCCGCCTACGTCGTCGGGTATGCCGCGCTCGGCGTCGCCGGCTACCCGTGGTACGCCTGCCCGGTGTTCCTCACCCTCGCGGTGCTGCTGGGCGTCGGGCTCGGCAGCGTGGCGCAGTGGTTGGCGGCGAGGGTCCGGCCGCGGGTGGCGGCCGTCGGGCTGGCGGTCGTCTGCCTGGCGGCTGTGCTGCTGCCGCTTGGAATGGCCACCGCGCGCGCGGGGCGGCCGCCGTCGCAGCGCCAGCTCGCCTACTTCGAGATGGCGCGGTGGTTCCGCGAGCACGCAAGCACCGACGCGAGCATCGCCTACCACGAGGTCGGTTACCTCGGCTACTACACCGACAACCGCATCGTCGACCTGCTCGGCCTGGTCACGCCCGGGCTCACCGAGCACGTCGCCGCCGGCGACTTCGCGTGGGGGTTCTGGCGCGAGCGGCCGGACTACCTGGTCTACCTCGAGGGCAGCCGGTTCTTCGAGGGCATCCTCCGCGACCCGGGCTTCCAGGCGATCTACCGGCCCGTCGCCACGCTCGACGGCTTCGACGGCAAGTCGCTGACGATCTTCCAGCGGAACCGCGGCCGGTGAGCGGCGCGGGCTCCCCTCGGACGATGCCGACGTTCCTCTGCGACGCGATGCTCGGGTCGCTGGCGCGGTGGCTGCGCTTCTTCGGCTACGACACCTGCTTCCTCGGTCCCGAGCTCGCCGACGAAGAAGTGGCCGAGCGGGCGCGCGGCGAGGGGCGCTGGCTGCTCACCCGGGACCACGAGCTCGCGGCGGTCGGCCCGCGAACCCTGCTCGTCCGCTCCGAGGACGTGGAGTCGCAGCTCGTGGAGGTGTTCGGCCGCCTCGGCCTGAGCCCGAGCGCCGGCCTCGAGGGCTCGCGGTGCAGCGAGTGCAACGGGGAGCTCACGGCCGCCGGCCGCGACGACGTGCGCGAGCTGGTGCCGCCCTACGTGCTGGAAACTGCCGAGCGCTTCCGCCGCTGCGGCGGCTGCGGCCGCGTCTACTGGCCGGGCACCCACACCGAGCGCATCCTGCGGACCATGGCCGCAATCGTGCGGCGGCTCGAGGCGAGCGGGGGCCGGTTCTGAGACCTCGCGGATCCCGGGACGGTATGATGACCCCATGAATGGCGAGGGGCACGACCCGCTGGACGAGCTCGAGCAGCTGCTCGGCCACCGTTTCACGGACCGGGATCTGCTGCGCCAGGCGGTCCGCCACTCCTCCGCGTCGAGCGCCGCCGACCAGGGCTCCTACCAGCGCCTGGAGTTCCTCGGCGACGCGGTGCTCAACCACGCAATGGCGGAGATCCTGTATCACCAGTTCCCGGACCGCGACCAGGGCGAGCTGACGAGGATGCGGGCCCACGTCGCGCAGTCCGACTCGCTGGCCACCAAGGCGGCCGAGCTCGGGCTCGACCGGTTCGTGGAGCTCGGGCCGAGCGAGGAGGCGGCGCGCGGCTGGCGGCGCCAGGCGCTGCTCGAGGACGTGCTCGAGGCGCTGATCGGCGCGCTCGCGCTCGAGGCCGGCTGGCAGGCGGCGCTCGACTTCGTGACCGAGCAGTTCGTCGACGAGCTCGACGGGCTCGACGAGCGCACGCTCGCCCTGGCCAACCCCAAGACCACCCTGCAGGAGGCGGCCCAGAGCCGCGGGCTGCCGCTGCCCGGCTACCGCGAGATTGCGATCTCGGGGCCGGACCACGACCGCCAGTGGACCTTCGCCGTGAGCTGGGACGGCGAGGAGATCGCGCGCGGCGAGGGGCGGAGCAAGCGCGAGGCCCAGCAGCGCGCCGCCCGCCGGGCCCTGGTCCGGCTCGGGCTGGTCCCTGAGGAGTGAGCGCGCCCCTGGGCTCCGTCGACGGCTGCCGTCGTCCCCCGGCTTTGAACTCCCGACCCGTTTGCCGGCAGCCCAGATACCTCACCGGGTTTCGTCGCGAGGGCGGCGAGGTGCCGTGCGCAGTGGGGATTTCGACCCGAGGGGCGCGGAGGCGTACTGACAGTACGTCGAGCACCCCGAGGCGAGAAAGCACCGCTGAGTGCGGTGCATCACCGGCCGCAGTAGAAACTTGGTGAGGTATCCGGGCTAGCATCGATCCGACATGAGTGACCACCCGCTGCTCGAGCGCGCGCGCCAGGCCCCGGACTCGCCGGGCGTCTACCGCTTCCAGGACCGCGCCGGCAAGGACATCTACGTCGGCAAGGCGCGCAGCCTGCGGCGGCGCGTGCTGTCCTACTTCGGCCGCGCGGAGCAGCCGGAGCGGACCGTCGCGATGCTCGAGCGCGCCCGCCGCCTCGACTACACCGTGACCGCGACCGAGATCGAGGCCTTCATTCTCGAGAACACCCTGATCAAGCGGCTGCGGCCGCGCTTCAACGTTCTGCTGCGCGACGACAAGACCTACCCCTACATCAAGCTCACCACCGGCGAGGCGTGGCCGCGGGTCGAGTTCACGCGCCGGGTCCGCGACGACGGCCACAGCTACTTCGGGCCGTTCATGGGCCAGCACATGGCGCGCCGCCTGATGGACCTCGCGCGCACCCACTTCCAGGTCCGGACCTGCCAGATCGAGATCGACGGCCGGCTGCCGCGGCCCTGCCTCTACTACCACATGAAGGCCTGCCTCGGCCCGTGCGTCGCCGGCCTGACCACCGCCGAGGACTACGCGGCCGCGGTCGAGGACGCGCGGCTCTTCCTGTCGGGCCGCCACCGCGAGCTGCTGCCGCGGCTCGAGGCCAGCATGTGGGCGGCCTCCGAGCGCGAGGACTTCGAGCTCGCGGTCCGCTACCGCGACCTAGTGGCGATCGTCCGCCGGCTCGGCGAACGCCAGGACGTCGAGCAGCCTGGCCGCGGCGACGCCGACGTGTTTGCGGTCCACGGCGACGGCGAGAGCGCGACCGTGTGCGTGCTGCCGTACCGCGACGGCAAGCTGGTCGACAAGCGCGAGTTCCACTTCGAGGGCGTCGGCGACGTCGGGTCGAGCGAGCTCCTGGTGTCGTTCGCCGCCCAGTACTACGACGCAAACCCCGCGGTGCCGGCGCTGGTCGAAGCGGCCCAGTCGATCGAGGACGAGGACCGGCTCCTGCTCGAGGCCTACCTCGGCCACCTGCGGGGTCGCGCGGTCCGGGTCAGCGTGCCCCAGCGGGGCGCGCGGGCGCGGCGGGTCGCCCTCGCCCTCGACAACGCCCGCGCGGCCTTCGAGCTGCGCTTCCGCGCCGCGCTGTCGCAGGCCCAGCACCTCGAGCGGCGGCTCGGCGAGGCGCTCGGCCTGCCCGGTCCGGTGCGCGTGCTCGAGTGCTTTGACGTGTCACACGCATCCGGCAAGGAGACCACCGCCTCGTGCGTCGTCTGGCGCAACGGGCGCATGGAACGGCGCAGCTACCGCTCCTTCAACCTGCGCACCGTCGCCGGCGTCGACGACTTCGCCTCGATTGCCGAGGCGGTCGGCCGGCGCTACCGCCGGCAGCGCGACGAGGGCCGGCCGCTGCCCGACCTGGTGCTCATCGACGGCGGCGTCGGCCAGCTCAACGCGGCCATGGCGGCGCTCGACGAGCTCGGGCTGGAGCTGCCGCTGGCCGCTCTCGCCAAGCGCGAGGAGCTGATCTGGCTGCCCGGCTCGAGCGAGCCGCTGGCCCTCGATCGCTCCGACCCCGCCCACCTCGTGCTGCGCCAGGCGCGGGACGAGGCCCACCGCTTCGCGGTCAGCCGCCACCAGCGCCGGCGGCGCAAGACCACGCTGTCGAGCGAGCTGCTCGGGGTCAAGGGGATCGGTCCCGGTCGCGCCCGCCGGCTGCTCACCGCGTTCGGCTCGGTGCGCGGCGTCCAGTCAGGCGTCGCTCGAAGAGCTGCAGGCCGCGCTCGGCGCGCGGGTCGGCGAGCCACCTGTGGCAGCAGCTCCACGCCGGCGACGGGGGGCGAGCGCAGGCCGCTGACCCGGCTCCCCCGGCCTCGCTCGGCCGGCTGCGCAGGCGTTCGGAGCTGGCCCTCAGTTGACCGCCTACCGTCGCCGTTGCCGGACCCGCCATTGAGGCCCATACTCCGAGCTGGTGATGGTGTTCAAATGGAGACATGAGCTCTCGAGAGCAAGGAGGGGCGCCATGCGCGAAGCGTGCAGCTCGATCGTGAGGGTCCTGGGTCGGAGGCTGTCGGCATCGGAGGGCGCGAGGTGGATCATCGTCGGGGGGATCGTGGCTTGTCTACTGCTGGGCCCTGGCGTCGCGAGCGCCCAGCTCAACCAGACCATGCACTACGACGGCTGGATCCTGGCGGCGGCCCGCGCCCCCGGCCTCCACGGCTCGATCTGGCGGACCGACCTCTGGCTCAACCTGCTTGGCATGGCGAGCGACGCCGAGGTGACGCTCTACTTCTGCCGGTTGGGCGACGACAACAGCGGCGTCGAGGGCATCCCCGTCCCGCTCGACTTCGAGCGGTGGCAGCGGACCTACTACTTCGAGGACGTGGTCGGGAGCCTGCTCGGGGTGACCGGCGGGTCCTGGGTCGGCGCGATCCATTACGCCAGCAACGTGCCGATCCAGGCTTCGGCGCGGGTCTACTCGATCAGCGCCGACGGCCGGGCGTCGTACGGGCAGCTGGTCGAGGGCATCCCGACTGCCGACATGTCACCCGATGACGATCCCTGGAACTCGCGGGAGCACCAGTGGATGTTCGCCGCCAAGCACACGGCGGATGGCCGTTTCCGGGTCAACGTCGGGATTGTCAATCCGACCTCGGTCGAGGCGTCGTATACCGTGCAGATGTTCGACTCGACGGGCAACGATCCCGGGGGCGAGCCGGCGCATGTCAGTGTCACGGTGCCCCCGATGTCGATGGTCCAGCTCTCCGACCCCTTCGCCGGGGTGGCCGGGGGCGAGTGGTCCGACATGCTTATCCGGACGATCTGCCAAACCGAGGGAGGGGGGACCTTCTCCTACGCCTCGGTGGTCGACAACGCCACCAACGACGCGTACTTCCTGCGCGGGGTGAAGCTGCTGTTCCCGGACGAGTGATCTGGCTTCCCGTCGCGCCGGCGTCGGCGTCCGCGCTCGGGCCGCGGCGGACTGGCGTTGAAGGGACCAAGCGCAACGATCGTCGGCGCGACGCTGTACCCTGTTGGCGATGTACGTGGCCGAGACCTTCGCGAGCCTGCAGGGGGAGGGCATCCTCGCCGGCACGCCGTCGTTCTTCATCCGCAGCTCGGGCTGTAACCTGCGCTGCCGGTGGTGCGACACGCCCTATACCTCCTGGCTGCCGGAAGGAGTGCGCCGCGACGTCGCCGAGCTGGTGTCCGAGGCGCTCGCCTCGGGCCTGCGCCACGTGGTGGTCACCGGCGGCGAGCCGCTGCTCCAGCGCTCGATCGCTCCGCTCACCGAGGCCCTGCGAGGGGAGGGGCTCCTCGTGACGGTGGAGACCGCGGGCACGGTCGACCCGCCCTTCGTCTGCGACCTGCTGTCGGTGTCGCCCAAGACCTCGAGCTCCGACCCGCCCGGGCCGTGGCGGGAGCGGCACGCGGCGGCGCGCTCCAACCTCGATCCGCTGCGCCGGCTGCTCGGCCGCTTCCCGGAGCACCAGCTCAAGTTCGTGGTCGTTGACGCGGACGACCTGCCCGAGATCCTCGCGCTCCTCGACTCCCTTGGCGGCGTCGACTGCGGCCGGGTGCTGCTGATGCCCGAGGGACGCACGGCCGCGGAGGTCGCGGCGCGCGCGGCCGAGGTCGCCGCCTTGTGCATCCAGCACGGCTTTCGCTACACTCCGCGGCTCCAGCTCGACCTTTTCGGGGGCGGGCGGGGAGTCTGAGCGCATGGCTTTCTACAGGATCGCCAAGACCTTCGAGGTCGAGTACGGGCACCGGCTGTGCAAGCACCCGGAGAAGTGCCGCTTTCCCCACGGCCACAGCCTGCGCATCGAGATCGTGGCCCGCGGCCGCATGCTCGACGGTAACGATATGGTCTGCGACTACAAGGCGCTCAAGGTGCTAGTGACCGAGGTCGTGGGGCGGCTCGACCACGCGATGGCGCTCAACTCGCAGGACCCCCACCTCGACGCGTTTCGCGCGGTCGGCGAGCGGCTGCTGCTCTTCGAGGGCCAGGACCCGACCACCGAGGTGCTCGCGAAGTGGATCTTTGACGGCGTGGCGGCGCGGCTCGCGTCGGCCGAATCCGTGACCTCGGAAGCCGGCGTCGCGTACCCCGTGCCGCGCGACCTCGAGCTCGAGCGGGTCCGCGTCTGGGAGACCCGCACCTCGTGGGCTGAGTATGTCGGCCTCGACGACTGATCCGGTCGGGTGGTCTCTCCCCAGCGCCCGTGCCCGTGCCCGCTGTCGACAGGTGATAGGTGATAAGTGATAGGTGATATGGCCCCCGCCCGCTTCCGCGCCCGAGGAGCCTGCCCTGAGCGAGCGGCGCACCGGCGCCGCGAGTCGAAGGGGTCCCGTTCCCGACAGTTTTCACCAACGCGGCAACCCTGATCGACGAGGCACCATGACCACCCCCCTCGTCCCGCCCGATTCCGTCGCTCGCTTCCTCGAGCGGCTGCCGACCCCGGTCGCGCTGACCGGCGGCACCGGCTTCGTCGGCTCCCACCTCGTCGACACCCTGTGCGCGGCCGGGCTGCGACCGCGAGTGCTCGTCCGCGACCCGGCAGCGTCGCGCTGGATCGCCGGCCTTCCGTTCGACGCGGTCGCCGGCACGCTCGAGGACCACTCGGCGCTCGAGCGGCTCGTCGAGGACGCCGGCACCGTGTTCCATCTCGCCGGCGTCCTGACCGCGGACCGCGCCGAGGACTTCAACCGGGTGAACCGCGACGGGACCGCGCGCCTGGTCGAGGCGGTCGACGCGGCATCGGCGGCGCGCCTGGTGCACTGCTCCTCGCAGGCTGCGGTCGGACCGTCCGCCGACCCGGCCGGCGTCGGCCCCGAGGCAGCGCCGTCGCCGGTGTCCGACTACGGCCGCTCGAAGCTGTGCGGCGAGCGCGCGGTGGCGGCTCTGGGCGCCGAGGCCTGGTGGGTGATCGTGCGGCCGCCCGCGATCTACGGCCCGCGCGACACCGACGTGCTGGAGTTCTTCAAGATGGCGAGCCGCGGCCTGGCCGTGGTGCCGGCCGGCGAACGCTGGATCACGGTCGCCCACGTCGCCGACGTGGTGCGCGGCCTGCTCGCCGCCGCGGCGGCCGGTGCCAGCGGCCGCATCTACCACCTCGGCGAGCCTGAGCCGCGCCGGCTCGATGCGATGCTGCACGAGCTGGCGGCGGCCGGCGGGAAGCGGGTGCGGGTCGTGCCACTGCCGGCGGCGGTGGTCGGCGTGGTCGGCGCGGTGGCCGGTCTGCTGCGGCGTTCGGGCCTCGCCGAGTCGGCCCTGACCCGCGACAAGGCGCGCGAGATCGCGGCCCGCCACTGGACCCTGCGCACCGCCGACTCGCTGGCCGCGCTCGGCGTCGAGCCTCCGATCCCGTTCCCGGACGGCGCGCGCTCGACCTGGGCCTGGTACCGCAGCCAGGGCTGGTTGCGGTAACATTCGCGGGTCGCAGCGGAGGGGCCTTGGACGTCTTCCAGAAGTGCTTTGATTTCAAGGATGCCGAGCTCATCCGCGGCCTGGGGCTCTATCCCTACTTCCGCGTGATCGGGTCCGGCCAGGACCCGGTGGTCACCATGAACGGCAGCTCGGTGATCATGCTGGGCTCGAACAACTACCTCGGGCTCACCAACCACCCCGAGGTCAAGGCCGCCGCCGCGGTCGCGCTCGCCGCCTACGGCACTGGCACCGCCGGCTCGCGCTTTCTCAACGGCACCCTCGACATCCACGTCGAGCTCGAGGAGCGGCTGGCCGCGTTCATGCAGCGGGAGGCGGCGCTCACCTTCTCGACCGGGTTCCAGGTCAACCTGGGCGTGATCTCGAGCCTGATCGACCGCAAGGACACGGTGGTGCTCGACAACCTCGACCACGCCTGCATCCTCGACGGCGCGCGGCTGTCCTTCGGCAGGATTCTCAAGTACCAGCACAACGACATGGCCTCGCTCGAGGAGCGGCTGCGCAGCATCGACGGTGGCCGCGGCACCCTGATTGTGGTCGACGGGGTCTTCTCGATGGAGGGGGACCTGGCCGACCTGCCGAGCATCGCCAAGCTCGCCAAGCGCCACCACGCCAGGCTGATGGTGGACGACGCCCACGGCGTCGGCGTGATGGGCGAGCACGGGCGGGGGACCGCCGAGCACTTCGGCCTCGAGGACGACGTCGACCTGGTGATGGGGACCTTCTCGAAGTCGCTGGCCGCGGTGGGGGGATTCGTCGCCGGCTCCCGCCCGGTGGTCGAGTGGATCAAGCACCACGCGCGGTCGCTGATCTTCTCCGCGGCGCCACCGCCGGCGTCCGTGGCGTCGGTCATCAAGGCGCTCGAGATCATCGAGCGCGAGCCGGAGCGGCGCGCCCACCTGTGGGACAACACCCGCTACATGAAGCGCGAGCTCGAGAGCCTCGGCTACGACACCGGTGCCTCGGCGTCGCCGGTGATTCCGCTCCTCGTCGGCGAGGACATGACGGCTTTCCGCATGACCGTGCGGCTGCAGGAAGAGGGCGTGTTCGTGAACCCGGTGATCACGCCGGCGGTGCCGCCCGACCGGGCCATGATCCGGACCTCGTACATGGCGACGCACACCCGCGACCACCTCGACCGGGCCCTCGCCGCGATCGCGAAGGTCGGCCGCGAGCTGGGAGTGATCCGATGACGGTGCACGCGGTGAGCGGCCGGCGGGAGCTGGCGGAGTTCGTCAACCTGCCGTGGCGCATCTACCGCGGTGATCCCAACTGGATCGCGCCGCTCAAGGCATCGGTGCGCGCCATGCTCGACCAGCGCCGTCATCCCTTCTACGCCGGCGGCGACGACGCCGAGATCGAGCTCTTCCTGGCCCGCAACGGGCGCGAGGTGGTGGGGCGGGTGGCGGCGGTCATCTACCACCGGCACAACCGCTTCTACAACGAGAACATCGCCTTTTTCGGCTTCTTCGAGAGCGTCGACAGCCCGGCCGTCGCGGCCGAGCTGCTCGGTGCCGTCGAGGCGTGGGCGCGCGAGCGCGGCACCATCGCCGTGCGCGGACCCGCCAACCCCTCGCAGAACTACGAGTGCGGCCTGCTCGTGGAGGGCTTCGACCGGCCGCCGGTGCTGATGATGACCTACAACCCGCCGAGCTATGTCGGCCTCGTCGAGGGCGCGGGCTACGCCAAGGCCAAGGACCTCTACGCCTACATCTCGCCGGTGCACGGGGCCAGCCTGGAGCGCCTCGAGCGGCTCGCCGACCGGACGCGGCGGCGCAACCCGAGCCTGACGACCCGCGGCGCCAACCTCAAGGACTTCGCAGGCGAGGTTCGCCTCGCCAAGGAGATCTACAACGCGGCCTGGGAGGACAACTGGGGCTTCGTGCCGGTCACCGACGCCGAGTTCGACTGGCTGGCCAAGGAGCTCAAGCCGATCGTGCTGCCCGAGCTCGTTCGCTTCGCCTTCGTCGACGGCGAGCCGGTCGGCCTGCTGCTCTGCCTACCGGACTGGAACCCGGTGATGGGCGACCTCGACGGCTCGCCCTTTCGCCACCCGCTGCGCACCCTCAAGCACCTGCTGCGGAGCAAGGCCTCCAACCAGGAGGGCCTCCGGCTGGTGCTGCTCGGGGTCAAGGAGGGCTTCCGCGACCGCGGCATCGAGGGCGTGCTGCTCGGCGAGGGACTGCGGATCTCGCTCGACACCGGCTACAGATGGTGCGAGTACTCGTGGATCCTCGAGGACAACGAGCTCACCAAGCGCGCCGTCCGCCTGATGGGCGGCGAGCTGTACAAGGTCTACCGGATGTACCAGAAGGCGCTGTAGCGTCGTCCCTCCCTCCCAGTTGAAGCTCGAGAACCCCGCGCCGCGGGACTCGCCACCCGCCGGACGATGGGATGTGGCGGATCGAAACGCAGCCGCTAGGAGCTCGTATCTTCAGGATGCGCGCAGCGCATCCCGGGGAGCGTGTGGGCAGAGGCCAACCACAACAACCACGTCAGGAGCGCGCACAGGGGCCTATGCCCGACACGCTCCGAGGGATGGGGTAGATTTCGACTCTCAGCTTTCAACTTGAGTTCGGCGTGCAGAGGGGCTCGGCCGGGTCGTCGGTGCTGCCGGTCATCTTGAGGAACCGGCGCACGATGCCGCGGACCACCCGGCGGACCTGGGGGCCGGAGCTGAGCTCGGGCGGCAGCGGGATCTGGGCCGCGGCCAGCGACTGGTGGCCGCCTCCGAAGCCGCGCCGGCCGCCGAGGTGCCGCGCGACCTTGCCCGCGTCCGCGTCGCGATCGAAAGTGCGCAGGCTGAGGTGGAGCCAGCCGTCGATCAAGCCGATCGACATCGACCACCGCATGTCCTCCACGCGCAGCAGCAGGTCGGCCGCCTCGGCCACCATCTCGGGACTCTTCAGGCGGCCGAGATAGGAGACGATGCAGGTGCCGAAGATGGTGGCGTTGTCGATCGCCTGCCGCAGGTTCGAGAAGTAGCTGCGCGGCAGCGGCGCCGACACGATCCGCCCGAGGACCTTGGCGTTGGCCAGGGGGTAGAGGCCGAGGAACGCGTCGATGTCGGCGCGCGTGCTCTCGCGGCCGAGGTCCTGGGTGTCGGAGCGGATCCCGTAAACCAGGGCGGTGGCGAGCGGAGGCGGCACCTCGATGTTGGCCTCGCGCAGGTACTCGTAGAGGATGGTCGAGGTCGCCCCGTAGCGGCTGCGGACGTCGGTGAAGCGGGCCGACCGCGTCTCGCGCCGGATCGGGTGGTGGTCGATCACCACGTCGAGGCGGACCGTCGGGTCGAACGTCACGTTGCCGGCGCCGGGCTGGGCATCGACCATGGCGAGGCGGTCGAAGCGCTCATGCTCGAGCTCGCCGAGGGCGCGGACGTTCAGGGCCAGGTAGCGGATGAGCTCCTGGTTCTCGGCGCGGCCGATCGTGCCGGCGTGCGCAATCGAGCAGGCGATGCCGTGCCGATCATTCGCGATCTCGCGCAGCCCGGCAGCCGCAGCGATGGCGTCCGGGTCCGGGCTGTTCTGGATCACGATCAGCATGGTCTTGGCGCCCTCGAGAACCGAGGACAGCCTGGAGAGCCGGCTCGGCGACTCCGTGGACCGTGACACGCGCCTCCTTCGTGCCGCGGCGGGGAGGCCACAGGCCGCGACGCGAGCTCCGACCGTCGTCAGTATAGCCCGGACCGACCGTTGGCGACGCGCCGGTCGCGCGCAAGGAGTTCGTACCGCAAAGGTACTTCCCGCCTTCAGGATGCGCGCAGCGCATCCCGAGGAGCGTGTGGGGCAGAGGCCAACAGCAATGACCACGTCAGGAACGCATACAGGGGCCTATGCCCTACACGCTCCTCGGCGGGTTGCCGCACCCGCGGGCCGCGAGAATGCGTAGAATCCACGGTGGAGTTGCGGGTGGCACGCAGGTTCTGGTTCCTGGCGTTGTGCGCGGTGGTCGCGCTGCTGGTGGCGGCGGCCCTGCTCGTGGTCGGCCTGCGCTTGCGCGGCGGGCCGAGCCGCCTGCCCGAGCGGGGAGCGGTGATCGAGCGCGTGGCCGCCTGCCCGGGCCCGGCGGAGATCCTGCTCGACGGCCGCGGCATTGCCCACGTCCGGGCGCAGGACGAGCCGACGTTGTGGTTCGCGCTGGGCTACCTGCACGCCCGCGACCGCTTCTTCCAGATGGACATGGCGCGCCGGACGGCGGCGGGAAGGCTGTCCGAGGTGGTCGGCCCCCGCGGGCTCCAGGTCGACCGGGCGATGCGGACCTGGCGGATCGCGGCCGCGGCCAACGCCCAGGCCTCGCGGCTGGCGGTCGGCGAGCGCCGCGCCCTCGAGGCCTACGCCGACGGCGTCAACGCGGCGCTGGCGCGGCACGGCCGCTGGATCTCGGCCGAGACCTGGCTGACCGGCCTGGAGCCCGAGCCGTGGGCGATCGAGGACTCGCTGTGCCTCGGGCTGCTCTACCACGTCGCCATGTCGCCCGCGATGGGCGAGGAGCTTGGGCGGGCGGTCGAGCTGGCGAGGCTCGGCCGCGATCGCGCGGTCGACCTGTGGGGTTGGAGCCCGCGGGAGGCCGACCGCTGGATCCCGCCGGCGCCCGCGATCTCGACCCCGCGCCAGCCAGACGAGCCGATCGGCCCGGAATACTCCCTGATCGGATCGAACGCGTGGGCGGTCGGGCCATCGCGCAGCGCCACCGGCCGGCCGCTGCTGGCCAACGACCCCCACCTCGGGGTGTCGCTGCCCGGGTCGTTCTATGCGGTCCACCTGGCCGCGCCGCAGCTGAATTGTGCCGGGCTCACGCTGCCGGGCGCGCCCGGCGTCGTGGCGGGGCACAACGAGCGGGTGGCGTGGGGCGTCACCAACGCGCAGCTCGACGACCAGGACCTCTACGCCCTGACGCTCGACGACGCCCGGAGCGCCGAGCTCATCGACGGCCGGCTGCAGGACCTCCGCACGGTGACCGAGCGGATCGCAGTGCGCTGGCGCGAGGAGCCGGAGGTGCTGAAGATCCTGCTCTCGGAGCGGGGGCCGGTGATCCGCGACCGCGGGCGCGAGGTGTTGGCCCTCGAGTGGACCGGGCTGCACTCGCCGAGCTCGCTCGAGGCGGTCCTGCAGACCAACCGGGCGCGCTCCGTCCGCGACGTCGCGGAGGCGTGGCGGGACACGGCGGGCCCCTACCTCCAGATCGTGGCAGCCGACGCCGACGGCCACATCCTGCAGTGCCTCAGCGGCCTCCTCCCGGAGCGGCAGCGCGGCGCGGGGCGGCTGCCGGCGCCCGGCCTCGACTCGCGCTGGGCCTGGGGCGGGATGGTCTCGATGCCCGACGAGCTGCGACGTGTCGATCCGGAAGAGGGCTTCGTGGCGGCGGCCAACCACGATCCGTTCGCCGAGGGCGACTACGGGGCGGCCCGCCCGCTCCCCGGCGAGTTTGCGGAGCCGTGGCGGGTGCGCAGGATCCGCAGCGCGCTCGCCTCCCGCAACGACTGGCGGGCCGCCGACTTCGTCACGCTGCAGGGCGACGTCAGGTCCGGCCTCGCGGTGGCGCTGCTGCAGCAGCTCCGGCCGGAGCTCGAGGCCCACCGGGGCAGGACCGCGGCCGCCCTCGCGGCGTGGGACGGCCGGATGGCTGCCGACGCCGTCGCGCCCCACCTCTACTCGCGGCTCCGGCTCGAGCTGGCGCAGGCGATCGGCGGCGACGAGGCGGCGCAGTCCGGCCTGCCGTCGTCGCCGCTCGCGTCCTCCGACGTGCTGCGGCTGCTCGCCGGCGGGATGGACCCAGCTTGGTGGGACGACAACCGGACGACCACCGTCGAGGACCGCGCCGCCATCGTCACCCGCGCGCTCGATCAGCTCGACCGCGGCAGGTTCGACGAGTCGTGGGGCGAGGCCCATCAGGTGACCTTCCGGCATCCGCTCGCCGACGTTCCGGTGGCGGGCCGCTGGCTCGGCCGCGCGTGGAGCCGGGGGCCGTACCCGATCGGCGGCGACGGCACGACGGTCAACGCGAGCTACTGGAGCCCGCGCCGGCCATTCGAGACGCTCGGCGTCGCCGCGGCCCGCTTCGTGGTCGACGTCGGAAGCTGGGACGACTCGGTTCTCGTGTTGCCGGTCGGCCAGTCGGGCCGGCCGTGGTCAGCGCACTACGCCGACCAGCTCGGCGCGTGGCTGCACGTCGAGCCGCTGGCCTTTCCGTTCTCCCGCGAGGCGGTCGACGCAGCGGCGACGGCACGCCTGACGCTGCTGCCCGCTCGGGCCGGCGACTGAGGCGCGGCCGGGATTTCCTGTGTAGACTTCAGCCATGGCCGTCACGCTCGCGATCTCCACCTGCGGACCACAGCTCGAGGTGGCGCTGCGCCCGGAGCGCGACGCGGTGCCGTCGCTGGTCCGGCTCGCCGGGCTGTCGCCGCGGTCGACCCTGCTGCTGGCGGCCATCGATCTCCTGACCGAGGACGCCGGCTGCGCGCCGGCTGCGATCCGGCGGGTGGTGGTCAGCCGCGGGCCCGGCTCCTTCACCGGGATCCGTGCCGGGCTCGCCACCGCCGCCGGGCTCGAGACGGCGACCGGGAGCGCGCCGTGGGCGTACGACTCCCTGATCGTGCAGGCGGCGCGCTGCAGCCGCGGCGGGAAGGTCTGGGTCGCGCAGCCGGGCCGGCGCGGCGAGGTCTACGCCCGGCAGTACCGCGTCGAGCCGGGGTGCCCTCCGGCGGCGCTCGGCGACATCGAGATCCTGGCCGTGGGCCGGCTGGTGGATCGCGGGCCGTGGGTGGCGGCGGAGCGGCTGGACCTCGGGCCTGTCGAACGGCTGGCGCCGCCGCGCGGGGCAGCCGAGGCGCTGCTCGAGCTCGAGCGGCTCGGCGTGCCGTCCGACCCGGTCGAGCCGCTGTTCGTCGAAGGTCCACCGATCCACGGGGGTGGCGGCCGTGGCTGAGCTGGCGCCACAGGTGCGCTTCAGCATCCGGCCGCCGCAGGCCGCCGACCTGCGGTCGATCGAGCGCGCGGAGCGGACCTGCTTCTCCGACCCTTGGCCGGGCCACTACTTCGCGTCCGAGCTGTTCGCTCCGGGCCGCTTTCAGCGGCTGGTGGTCGAGCCCGCGGGCACCCTCGTGGCCTACCTGTTCGCAGCCTGGCAGTACCTCGACCTGCACGTGCTGAAGGTGGCGACGCTCCCGCAGTACCGCCGGCAGGGGGTCGCCGCGCAGCTGATGGGGCTGGCCGAGCGACACGCTCTGGAGACCGGCGGCGACACCGTCACCCTCGAGGTCCGGACCTCCAATGACGCCGCGATCGCCATGTACGACCTGCTCGGCTATCACCGGGCCGGGCTCCGGCGCGCCTACTACCACGATGGCGAGGACGCCCTGGTGATGACCAAGGACCTCGAGCGGTAGACCGTCAGGTCATCGGCCTCCGCACGCGTCTCCTCCACGTGGTCGTCGCTGTTGGCCTCGCCCCTCCGCTCCGGGATGCGCTGCGCGCATCCTGCGAGATCGCTGCGCGCCGATTGACTCTTCGAGGCGCTCCCCGAGGAAGAGCCAACCCTTGTGCGATTTCGAGCCTGCCTCTCTCGAAAGGACTTTGTCACGCAGGGCCATCGTGGTCCGCTTCGAAATCCGCCGGAAAAGATGGCACGCTCCTGCAGCACGCGCTTTTCGGGACCACGATCCTCGTCAAGTCTGACGCCGAGACGCCAGGTCGCTCCCCGCGACCCTCGGGAACGGGAACGTCTCGGGAGAGCGTTCGCGTTGGGCAAACGAACGAACCGGTTCCGCCGTGACGAGCGGGAACGGGAACGCGTGCTACCGCTGCGCGCCCCAGCATTTCTTCGACCTTCACCCACTCGTCGAACTGCGCCTCGGTGACGAGGCCGAGCGCGACCGCCGCTTGCCGCAGGGTCAGTCCTTCGTCGTAGGCCTTGCGGGCGATGCGGGCGGCGTTGTCGTAGCCGATGCGCGGGGCGAGCGCGGTGACCAGCATCAGGCTGCGTCCGAGCAGCTCGTCGATCCGGGCGCGGTCGGCGCGAATCCCGGCCACGCAGCGATCCGCGAAGCTGCGGCTCGAGTCGCCGAGCAGCCGTATCGACTGGAGCAGGTTGTGGATCAGCAGCGGCTTGAAGGTGTTGAGCTGGAGGTGGCCCGACGCGCCGCCGAAGCTGACGGCGACGTGGTTGCCCATGACCTGGGCGGCGACCATGGCCAGCGCCTCGCTCTGCGTCGGGTTGACCTTGCCCGGCATGATCGAGGAGCCGGGCTCGTTGGCCGGCAGCACCAGCTCCCCGAGGCCGCAGCGCGGGCCCGAGCCGAGCAGCCGGATGTCGTTGGCGATCTTCGCGAGCGAGCCGGCGAGAGTGGTCAGCGTCCCGGACGCCTGCACCACCGCGTCGTGCGCGGCCAGCGCATCGAAACGGTTGGGCGCCGCGACGAACGGCAAGCCGGTGAGCCGCGCGATGTGGCCGATCGCCGCGTCCGCGAATCCGGGAGGCGCGTTGAGGCCGGTGCCGACCGCCGTGCCGCCGAGCGCCAGCTCGAAGAGATCGACGGTGGCCGCGTCGAGCCGCTCGAGGTCCTTGTCGAGCTGGTGCGACCACGCCCCGAACTCCTGGCCGAGCGTCAGCGGCACCGCGTCCATGAGGTGGGTCCGGCCGATCTTGACCACATCCGCGAACTCGTCGCGCTTAGCGGCGAGCGCGTCGCGGAGGTGGACGACGCGCCGGGCGCAGGTGGTGGACGATCCGCTCCGCTGCCGCGATGTGCATGGCGGTGGGGAAGGCGTCGTTGGACGACTGGGCCTGGTTGACGTGGTCGTTGGGGTGGACCGGGTCCTTGCTGCCGAGGATGCCGCCGGCGAGTGAGATCGCGCGATTGGCGATGACCTCGTTGGCGTTCATGTTGGTCTGGGTTCCGCTGCCGGTCTGCCAGACCGAGAGCGGAAAGTGGTCGTCGAGCTCGCCGGCGATGACCTCGTCGGCGGCGCGCACGATCAGGCCGGCGCGCACCTCGTCGAGGGCCCCGAGCTCTGCGTTGGCGAGCGCGGCGGCCTTCTTGACGATCCCGAGCGCGCGGATCATCTCGCGCGGCATGCGCTCGGTCCCGATCCTGAAGTTGTCGAGGCTGCGCGCGGTCTGGGCGCCCCAGTAGCTGTCGGCCGGCACCTCGACGGTGCCCAGAGTGTCGTGCTCGATGCGCGTCGCCATGGAGCTCCTCCTCCTACGACCGTCGCCGGCCGCCATTCTTCGCAACACGGCCGCGGCCGGATGCGTTCCCACTCGGCGGGCGCCTGTCAAAGGTCTCTCGGTGCGGGTGCCCCATCGGGGCCTCCGCTGGACCTATGACAGGCGCGCGCCGAGAAGGATGCGCTTCGCGCATCTTGAGACGTTGGGATTGAACGTCCAGACTGCCGCCCGCTCTCGCTTTCCTGACCGGGGCGGGGATCCGAATGACGTTGATGCCGCCACACAGGCACGATTCGGGGGTGGAAGCGGAAGCGGGCAGGAGCGGCTTGCGCGCCGGGCGTGACGGTGTGATAGTCATGGGAACATGAAAAAGCTCGGCGAGATCCTGATCGAACGCGGGGTGCTCGCGCTATCCGAGCTCCACACCGGCCTCGAGGCGTGCCGCCGCAGCGGCGGACGGCTGGGCACCCAGCTGCTCAAGTTCGGCTTCGTCGATGAGCCGGCCCTGCTGCGCGCGCTCGCCGAGCAGTACGGGGTGCGGGCAGTGGCGGCGGCGGTTCTCAAGAGGGCGCCGATCGAGGTGCTGTCGTTGGTGCCCCCGGCGCTCGCACGTCGCCTGCGCGCGGTGCCTTTCGAGCGCCTGCCGATCCACCTCAAGGTGGCGATGATCAACCCGCGCGATCCGGTGGCGCTGGAGGAGATCGCCGAGTTGACCGGCCTCGAGGTGCTGCCGTTCATCGCGACCGAGACCGCGGTGCTCGAGGCGATCGCCCGGCTCGACGCCGAGCCGCAGGAGGTCGCGGCGGACGCCGCCGCGACCGACGCCGGCGGCGACTGGGACCGGCTCTGGCAGCCGCCTCGGGCGCGGCCGCAACAGCTCCTCGAGCTGCGCCGGCCGCCGCGGACCGAGCGCCAGCCGGCGAGCCGCGACATCGCGACCTTCCCGGGGCTCGCGTCGGTGCCGGCGGAGACCGCGTTCGAGGCCGACCACCCGATCGACGAGGCGACCTTCCGTGGCCAGCTGGCGTCGGCTGTCCACCGCGACGAGGTTGCCAGGCTCACGCTGCGCTACGCCGCGGGCTTCTTCAACCGGGTGTGCCTGTTTGTGGTCCACCGGGGATCGGTGCTCGGCTGGGCGGGTCGCGGTCACGGCGTCGTGGTCGACGACCTCCAGAGCTACACCGTGCCGCTCGACGAGAAGTCCCTGTTCCACGACTTCCGGTCCGGCACCCGCTATCACTTGGGCCCGATCCCCGATGACCGCGCCAACCAGAGCCTGCTGGGCGTGCTCGGTGACCCGAAGCCGCTCTCCGCGCTGCTGCTGCCGATCCGGGTGCGCGAACACGCGGCCGCCTTCCTGCTCGCCGACAACCCGAACGAGCAGGTGGTGGTGCCGGTCGAGCATCTGGTGTCGGTGCTGGCGGCGGTCGGCCTCGCGATCGAGGTCCTGATCCTGCGCAAGAAGATCACCGGCTGATTGCGCTGATAGAATCTTCTCAGGATCAACAGCATGAACGAGGAGAGCCGCGCGCACGGTCGCGAGGGGGACGCCGAGACCCGGACGGAGCGTGAGGGCGTGACGGTCGACGCTCCGTCGATGAGGGGCACCCTCGTTCCGGGGGCCGAGCTTGGCGGGCGCTATCGGATCGTGAGCCGGATCGGCGCCGGCGGGATGGGCGAGGTCTGGCGCGCCTTCGACCTCAAGCTGCGGGTCGAGGTGGCGCTCAAGGCGCTCCGCGAGGATCTCTTCCACGACGAGCGGCACCGGGAGCTGCTGCTGCGGGAGGTGCGCGCGGCCCGCGAGGTGGTGTCCCCGAACGTCTGCCGGATCTTCGACCTGGTCGAGGCGGACGGCCGTGATCTGGTGTCCATGGAGTACGTCGACGGGCAGACCCTGCTCGCCGTGCTTCGCGAGCGGGGGCCGCTGGGGCTCAAGGAGGCGCAGGACATCGCCTCGCAGTTCCTGGCCGGCCTCGAGGCGATCCACAAGGCCGGCCTCGTCCACCGGGACGTGAAGCCCGAGAACATCATGCTCACCCGGGCGGGCCGGGTCGTGGTGATGGACTTCGGCCTCGCCCGGCATGAGGCGGAAGGCGGCGGGACGGTTTCCGGCACTCCGGCCTACATGGCGCCGGAGCAGGCAGCAGGAATGACGGTGGATGCGCGGGCGGACGTGTACTCGGCCGGGGTGGTGCTGGCGGAGATGGTGTGCCCGGAGGGGATCAGGAGCATCCAGAGCCGGCAGAGCGTGTGGGAGGGGGTGCGGTCGGAGCCGCCGAAGCTGCCGGACACGCCGTGGGCGCCGGTGCTCAGAAGGCGGTGGCGAAGGAGCCGGGCCAGCGCTTCAACACGCGCACGCGCTGACTCGCGCTCTCGAGGAGGTGACGCTGCGGGTGGTGGGCGCCGAGGACCTCCACCCGTACCCGGGACTGGCGTCGTTCACCGAGGCTGACGCCGAGTACTTCTTCGGCCGCGAGGCCGAGGTCGAGCAACTGTGGCGGAAGCTCGAGGGGCCGGCCCGGCTCCTTGGCCTTGCCGGTCCGTCGGGGGCGGGCAAGAGCTCGTTCCTGAGGGCGGGGCTGATCCCCACCGCGAGGCCCGGATGGGCCGCCGTCGTCTGCACACCTGGGAGTGACCCGCTGGCGTCGCTTCGGAGGGCGGTCATCTCCGAGATCGAGGGCGACACCGAGGCCCTGCGCGAGCTCGCCGTGGGCAGCGTCGACGCGACGGTCGCCGCGATCGCTCGCTGGCGCCGCCGCCACGACCACGCGCTGGTGATCGTCGACCAGTTCGAGGAGCTGTTCACTCAGAACGGTCCCGAGGAGCAGGCTCGCTTCGGGCGCGTCCTCGGCAAGCTGGCGCTCGAGGCGGACGCGCACGTGCTGCTCAGCATGCGGGAGGACTTCCTGCTGCGCTGCAGCGACCAGGATGCGCTGCGGCCGCTATTTTCGGAGCTGACGCCGCTCGCGGCCCCTGTGGGTGCGGCCCTCCGGCGGGCGCTGACCCAACCCGCCTTGCAGTGCGGCTACCGCTTCGAGGACGACGCGCTGGTGGACGAGATGCTGGCCGAGGTCGAGGGCGAGCGGGGCGCTCTGCCGCTGCTCGCCTTCGCCGCGGCGAGGCTGTGGGAGAAGCGGGACCGGGAGGCGGGGCTCCTGACCCGCCAGGCGTACCAGGACATCGGCGGTGTCGGCGGGGCGCTGGCGCGTCACGCCGAGGCGACCATGGATCGCATCGGCGCCGACCGCATCGCGATCGTCCGCGAGCTGTTCCGGAACCTGGTCACCGCCGAGGGCACTCGCGCGGTGCGGGAGTGGGACGAGCTGCTGTCGGTGTTTGCCGATTCGCGACGCGGATCGGCCGCCGAGGTGCTGCGCGAGCTCATCGACGCCAGGCTCCTCACCTCCTACGAGGTCAAGGAGGAGGATTGGGAGCCGGCCCGGCGGGTCGAGATCATCCACGAGTCGCTGCTCGCCAACTGGCCGCGGCTCCAGCGCTGGCTGGCCCAGGACGCCGAGGGGGCGCTGCTGCGGGACCAGCTTCGCCAGGCGGCCAAGACGTGGCACGAGCACGGCCGTACCGACGACATGCTGTGGACCGGCTCCGCCTTTCGCGAGTTCGCAGTCTGGCGGGAGCGCTACCCGGGAGGGCTGACGGAGCTCGAGGAGGCGTTCGCCTCGGCCATGACCTCGCTTGCCACCCGCCGCCGCCGGCGCCGCCGGATTGCCGTCGCGGCTGGCTTCGCCATCCTGGTCGCGGTCCTCGCCGTGGTCGGGAGGCTCTGGCTGCGAGCGGTCGAAGAGACCCGCCAGCGCGAGGCCGCGCAGCTCCTCGCCCTCGGCCAGCTCCGGCTCGCCGACGACCCGAACGCAGCCCTGGCCTACGCCACCGCCAGCCTCGAGGCCGCCGACAAGGGCCCGGCCCGTCGCTTCGCCGTGGAGACCCTGTGGCAGGGCCCGCCCGCGCTCTTCCTCGAGGACGCGACGAACAGGGTCGTCGGTTGGAGCCCAGATGGCCGCTGGCTCGTGCTCTCCGGCGCGTCGGGCCTGGTCCTCCTCGAACGTGGGACAACGGAGCGACGGCAGCTCAGCCCGTTGCGAGAGCACCTGGTGGGATTCACCTCAGACGGCCGAAGGATGGTGACGAACGCGAACGAGGGCGTGGCGCCCACGGTCCTCCACATCTGGGCGTTGCCGGAGGGGCGTCTGGAGCGCACGCTCGGACATCCGGAGGGAGCGGTTCATTGGCTGATCGCGGACCGCTTGCTGACCTTTGCGTACGATGACGAGGGGCGGGGGTCGCGACTGGTGCGGGAGCTCCCCCTCGACGGCACGGCCCAGCGGGTGCTCGGACTTCAGGAAACGACCTCGCTCACGGATTGCGACGTCGATCCGAGCGCGACGTGGCTGTTCTCGCTGCAGGGCGGCCGCCTCCTCCAGCAACGGCTCGACGCGCTCTCGACGCCCGGCCGGCTGATCGGCGTCCACGAGGGACGTGCGACGTGCTGGCCACTTCGACCGTGGCGCGACCGGGTCGCTACCGCCGACAGCAATGGCGAGGTGCGGATCTGGGACGTGCCGGCGGCTCGGCTCGAACGCACGCTCAAGAGCCCGGGGGACGCCGAGAATCATCGCCCGCGACCCGAACGGACGATACCTTGCCACAGGCCCTCCAGGCGCGGCGACGTCGCGTTCGCTGTACCTCTTCGACCTTGCCGCCCCTCGCAGCGCCGAGCCGTTGCCGCTTCTCGGTGGTGGGACAGCCAATCGCACAAGCCTGAGGTTCAGCCCGGACGGGTCCTGGCTCGCCGCTGACGATTTTGGCGGCGTCGTTCTCTGGAACATGGCTGGGGTGCGTCCGATCGTGCTCGGCCGGCAGGCGCCGCCCTGGGTGACAGTGGCCTTCACCCCGGACGGGGACCTCCTCTCCGTCTCGAACGAGGGGATCCTGAGACTCTGGGCGCTTTCTCCCGCTGCCGTGGATGGAGTCCGCGAGCTGTGGTCGCGGCCGGGGGCCGTGATCGGTGCGGGCTGCACCCTGGAGGTCGACCCAGCTGGGCGCGTCGTGGTCCTCTCCGACGGGACGGGCGGCTTTGAGAAATCCCGCATCCTCGTCGTGCCAGTCGACGGGTCACCACCGTTGGTTCATGAGCTGCGACACCCGGAAGGCAGGGGGATCATCGACTTCGCCGGCCGTCTGGATCCCAGCGGTCGCTTCCTGGCCACGACCGCGTGGGAGCTGACCGGGCATCCGGAGCTGAACGCGATGAGGGTCCTCGACCTTTCAACCGGCGAGGCGCGCACGTTCAACGCCCACGCCGGCGGTGACGGCCGCTGCGCCGAAGCCGGCAGCGAGGTCGAAGGATGGGCGACGCCGCTCTGGCTCGGAGATGGACGGCTCGTCTCCGACGGCGACGGGGGCCTTCGGGTCTGGGACCTTGACGCCGGCACGAGCCGTGTCCTGCGACCCTGCAGAAAGAACGGAACCAGGTTTGCGCCACTCCTCGCAACTCCCGACTCCCGTCTGGTCCTGCGCCTGGATCGTGTCGACGCCGACTCGGGAGTGGCCTCGTCCCTGTCGGTGTTCGACCTCGAATCGCGCACGACCCGCGAGGTCGCCTCCCATGGCAACCGGCTCCGGTCCTTTGCCATCGATGCGACCGGCACGATCCTGGTGACCGGAGGCCAGGACGGGGTCGTCCGCGTCGGCCGGGTGTCGGGTGACGAGCCTCACCTCCTGTACGGCCACACCGAGCCGGTCACGAGCGTCGCCGTGTCGCCCGACGTCCGCTGGATCGCCTCCGGAGGCGACGACGGCACGATCCGGCTGTGGCCGATGCCGGATCTTTCGAAGCCGCCGCTGCACACCCTGCCGCACGACGAGCTGCTGGCCACGCTCCGCTCGCTGACCAACCTGCGCGCGGTGCGCGACCCCGCCTCCGATACCGGCTGGAAGATCGAGATTGGCCCTTTCCCGGGCTGGGCGACCGTCCCGGAGTGGAACCCGTAGGGCCAGGCGACCGCGGCGCGTTGAAGGCAACAGGGCGAGTCTCGGCGGGAAGGACCCACTCCGGCGCAACCCGCTTGTCGTGAAAAGGCCGAGCTCGTTGGGTGGAGGTCGAGGTCAGGACCTCACGCGTCTTCGTAGGCGTCGATGAAGTCCCGCCGTGCAATGCCTGCGTGAGTGCAGACGGTTCGAAGGGTGGAGGCCTTGATTCGCGCGTGACCGGGAATGGTGATGGGGGTCGTGGTGCCGTCGGGATTCACGCGAGCCATAGAGATGTGCTCGGCTTCCCGGACGACCTGAAAGCCCAGCGATCGGAAGGCCCTGATGACGCGCGCCCGCGGCGCGTCGATCGGGAACCTGGGCATCAGATTGCCACCCCGGTCTCGGCCACAAACGCCTCGAGCACAACCGGTTCGGCGAGCAGCACCTGGTCTCCGAAGCTCTCGACGTGAAATTCGATCGCAGACTTCACGTCGTCGAGGGCCTCCTGGTAGCTGTCACCTTCGCCCACGACGACGCCCTTGAGGCCGAGAGGGTAGGCGACGTATCCGTCCTCGTGCTTCTCGACGATGATCTTCACGTTTCGCATCTCAATGCCCTCACTGGTCGGCAGCCGAGTCCTGGAGGACCCCTGACAGAACCATAGGGCCTTGAGGGCCGAGTTGCAAGGCACGAGTCGGACGCCATCGGATGGAAGGTCGAGATCGGACCGTTTCCCGGCTGGGCCGAGGTCCCGACGTGGAACCCGTGAGCGAACTGGCCGTGCCGCCCGGACCGAGCTTCAAACCAGGGTGCTGAGGAAGGTCAGTGCCGGGCAGACGCGGATCCCTTCCGGCGAGAGGAAGTCCTTCCGGCCGGTGGCCGAGACCTGCCACGCCGGGCAGTCCGGGAAGCGCAGCTTGAGGTAGCGCAGGCTGCGATCGAGCTTGGCGTCGGAGAGCTTGCTCTCCACCATGAGAACCGGCGTCTGGCGGTCGACGACCACGAAGTCGACCTCCCGGCCCTCGGAGTCGCGGAAGTAGCGCAGCTCGAGGTCGAGCCCCTCGGTGTCCTGCCGGTAGTGCACCCACTTGAGGAGGTGCGAGGCGACGAGGTTCTCGAAACGGGCCGCCGGATCGGGGACCAGGCTCCAGTCGAAGTGGTAGTGCTTGCGCGCCTTCTTGACCGCCCGGATCCCCGGGGCACCGAAGGGCGGCAGCCGGAACACCGCGTACAGCCGCTCGAGGATGCGTGCCCAGCTCTCGACCGTCTTGTGGCTGAGCTGGAGGTCCTCGCGCAGGGCGTTGATCGACAGCGGCGAGCCCACCAGCTCGGGCAGCCGCAGCACCATCAGCTCGAGGTTGCCGAGGTCCTGCACCCGCTCGAGGCTGACCAGCTCCTCCCGGATGAGCAGGTTCCGGTACTCGCGAGACCAGCGGCGGGCCTCCACCTCGGAGCCTCCGAAGAAGGGTTCGGGAAAGCCGCCGAGGGTGAGGAGCTGCTCGAGGTCCGCCGGCGATCCGAGACCCAGCTCGGCAGCCGACAGCGGGTGGAGCCGCAGCATGTGGTAGCGCCCCTGGAGGGAGTCGCCGGAGTAGCGGTAGAGGTCGAGGCGCGCGCTGCCGGTGACCAGAATCTGCTGACCCGCGGCGCGGCCGTCGTAGAGGCCCTTGAGGTAGTTGCGCCAGGAGCGGTACTTGTGGATCTCATCGAAGACCCAGAGCGGGTTGGCGGGCAGCTCCCGCTTCAGGATCCGCTCGCGGTCCTCGGCAACGTCCCAGTTGAGGTAGCCGCGGCCGGCGCCCGGCACGCTCAGCGCGAGCGTGGTCTTGCCGACCTGGCGCGGGCCGGCGACGAACACCATCTTGCGCTGTAGATCGCGTTCGACCTGGGGCTTGAGGTACCTCTCCTGGGTCGCATCGGTGTAGATCTCCGGTCAAAATATACCACAGTCAAGAAATATTACGTCAATTTTTGCCTGCTATCGAATAATGAGCTGCTGCCTCATTTGGGTTCAGCCGAGCAGCTCCTCCACGGAGAGCGCGCGAACGCCGGGCGACAGGGCGCGGGGACCGCCCGGGCCCCCGCGAGCCACGACGATGCACTCGACCTTCCGGGGCTCCATCGCGGCGGCCAGGCGAGCCAGCGGACGCGCCATGTCCGGCGTCACGGTTCGGGTCCACTTCGCCTCGATGAGCCTCAGAGAGCCGGCCGGCCCGGGCACGACGAAGTCCACCTCGAGCCCCTGCTGATCGCGGAAGTGGAAGAGCTCCGGCCGCTTCCCGGCGTTGAGCAGGTTCTTGAGGAGCTCCGAGGCGACGAAGCCCTCGAAGCAGGGGCCCACGAACGGCGAGCGCTCCAGCTCGGCGGCGCTGGCGAGACCCAGCAGGGCGCACAGGAGCCCGGAGTCGACCCAGTAGAGCTTGGGCGACTTGACGAGACGCTTGCCGACGTTCTCGAAGTACGGCGGCACCAAGAGGACATGACCGGTGACCTCGAGAACCGCCAGCCAGGAAGCGATGGTCGGCACCGACACGCCGAGCGGCGCCGCGAGGTCGGTCTTGTTGAGGAGCTGCCCGTTGCGCGTGGCCAGTAGCGCGAGGAAGCGCCGGAACGTCGCCAGATCGCGCACCTGCAGGAGGGAGCGCACATCACGCTCGAGGTAGGTCTGGATGTACGACCGGAACCAGTCGGCTGCGCTGCGGGGCCTCAGCACGACCTCCGGGAACCCGCCGCGAAGCAGGTTCCAGCGCTCGGTTTCCCGGTAGGAGAGGGGCAGCAGCGTGAAGACCGCCGCGCGACCCGCCATTGACTCGGACACGCCCTTCATCAGCGTGAAGTCCTGCGAGCCCGTCAGCAGCCAGCGACCGCGCCGCGACGGCGCGCGGTCAATGAGCGTGCGGATGTACGGCAGGATCTCGGGCACATGCTGCACCTCGTCGAGGATCGCCGGCGTGTGCACGTCGGCCAGCCAGCCGCGGGGGTCCGACCGAATCCGCGCGATCACGTCCGGGTCCTCGAGGAGGTGGTAGGACGCCCGGGGGAAGGCGTGCCGGAGCAGGTACGTCTTGCCGGATCGCCGCGGTCCCGTGAGCACCAGCGACGGGAATGCCCGCGCAGCCCGTTTCAGGTGGGCGCCAAGCTCGCGCTCGATGTGGGGCACGGAAGCCTCCCTCGGGCCAGATTAGGCGATGAGTATTCTAAAGTATCACCTTAGAAAACTCAAAGGTGCTTGGCCCTGGCGCACGGCGCCCATTGGCCTCGCCGCGTCGCACTGGGGCTCGCTGCGCTGCGAGATCGGTGTGCGCCTGGAGCTCTGATTCCCCCGGCCACCCCCAGGGGCTGGGGGTTAGGGCGTAGGTGGTAGGTTCCGCGCCGGCTTCCGCGCCCGATATACGACTCACCGCCATTGCGCCCGCTTCAGGAACGGAGGCCCGGTGACGGACACCGGGGAGAGCACGAAGACAAGCCTGGAAGAGGAGCCGGAAGCGGGCGCGGGCGCGGAAGCGGAGGCGGGCGGGGGACCCTGGCCGGGGGGCAACTCGCGGGGCGAATCGGGGTATGATCCGGATACTGAAATGGAGGGGCCAATGGCCGAGGCATCGAGCCGAGTGGAGACCTTCGTAGAGCTCATCCGGAGAGCGTCGACCGATCTCCCGGCGGACATCGAGGGGGCGCTCGAGGCCGGGCGCAAGGCCGAGTCCGCGGGCAGCCTGGCCGAGCGGGCCCTCGGCACCGTGCTCGACAATGTCGCCATGGCGCGCGATCTGTCGTCGCCGATCTGCCAGGACACCGGGACGCCGGTGGTGTGGGTCCACCACCCGGCCGGCGTCAGCACGCGCCGGCTCGAGGAGGACTTCGTCGAGGCGGTCCGCCAGGCGACCGCGCGCAGCTTCCTGCGGCCCAACGCGGTCGACACCCTGACCGGCAAGAACACCGGCCACGGCACCGGCCGCGGCATCCCGTACCTGCACTTCGAGGAGTGGGACCACGACCGCATCGAGGTGCGGATGATCTTGAAGGGCGGCGGCAGCGAGAACTGCGGCGCCCAGTACAAGCTGCCGGACGGCAAGCTGAAGGCCGGCCGCGACCTCGAGGGCGTGCGCCGCGCGGTGCTCGACGCGGTCTTCCAGGCGCAGGGCAAGGGCTGCGCGCCGGGCGTGCTCGGCGTGTGCATCGGCGGCGACCGGGTGTCGGCGTTCAGCGAGTCCAAGCACCAGCTGCTGCGGCCGCTCGCGGACGTCAACCCGCTGCCCGAGCTGGCCGCGCTCGAGGCGCGGATTCTCGACGAGGCCAACACGCTCGGCATCGGGCCGATGGGCTTCGGCGGCCAGACCACGCTGCTCGGGGTCAAGATCGGGGTGCTCGACCGGCTGCCGGCGTGCTACTTCGTGACCATCTCCTACATGTGCTGGGCCGACCGCAGGGCCGGCGTGAGCATCGACTCCGGAGGTCAGGCGACATGGCTGAGCTGAAGCTCCCCGCCGACGAGAAGACCATTCGCGCGCTCAAGGTCGGCGATTTCGTCGAGCTGAGCGGCCGCATGATCACGGGCCGCGACGCCGCCCACAAGTGGCTGGTCGAGGCGCACCGCGAGGAGGTCGCGCCCTTCCTTGCGGACTCCGTGATCTACCACTGCGGGCCGGTGGTGAGCCGGACCGAGGACGGCGGCTGGAAGTTCGTCGCCGCCGGTCCCACCACCTCGATCCGGGAGGAGCCCTACCAGGCTGACGTGATCAGCAGCTACCGGCTGCGCGGGGTCGATCGGCAAGGGCGGCATGGGCAAGAAGACGCTCGACGGCCTCGCCCGCGGCGGCGCCGTCTACCTGCACGCCATCGGCGGCGCCGCGCAGGTGCTGGCGGCGGCCGTGACCCGCGTCGAGCGGGTGTTCATGCTCGAGGAGTTCGGGGTGCCGGAGGCGTTGTGGGTGATCCAGGTCGAGCGCTTCCCGGTGGTCGTGAGCATGGACTCGCACGGCGGCTCGCTGCACGATGAGGTCGAGGCGGCGTCGAAGAGCCGGCTCGAGGAGCTGCTGGCGAGGGGTTAGGTGTCAGGGGTTTAGGGGATAGGGTCCGCCCTCCCGCCCGCTCCCGCGCCAGGGATCACTGCTGGCGTGCCGGCTCCCAGTACGACCGGGCGACGAGCTGGCGCAGCCGGTCGGCGGCGCCGGCCGGCTCGGCCGCGGTGGTCAGGACGTGGACGTCCCGCGCCTGGGCGTCGATCACCAGCAGCACGGCGGTGGTGATCCGGCCGCCATCCGGTGCGCGGGCCTCGCCGACAGCCTCCAACACTCGGTGCTGACCGAGGGCTGTCGGCGGCTGGGCGACGCGCCACTCCCGCGTCACCCGGGAGGTCGCCCGCCGAGCCGGCTCGAAGCGATGGAAGGGCCACGACTGGACCAGGACCCACTGGCCGTCGCGGTGGCTCCAGACCTCCTGCAGGTTGGGGATGTTGCCGAGCTCGGCCTCGAACGGCGGCGCCGCGACCCGCCACTCGCTGGCGGAGTCGGCGAACTCGAGCCGCCAGTCGATGTCGCGGTCGAGGGCGCCCGAGAGCAGCAGGGGCGCCGCCAGGGCGGCGAGGGAGACCAGCGCCCCGGCAGGCACGACCCAGCGCCAGCGGTCGTTCACCGGTGGGCCGATCGCGCCGGCGCGCTCGGCGAGCAGCTGCGCCGACCAGGCCGAGTGCAGCTTCATCACGGCCAGGACGACGGCGCCGATCCCGACGGTAGCCACGATGCGCCAGCGGTCGGTGGTGAGGAGCACGCCGGCGGCGAGCAGCGCGAACACGGCGAGCTCGACCGCGCAGCGGACGGCGGCCGCGAGCGGCCGCTGGGCGTAGAGGTGGCCGGCTCCCGGAGCGGCGACCGCCAGCTGGGCCGCCCGCTGCGGTGACCGCACCGTGTCGCCGCAGTGCCGGCAGCCGCCGGCCTCGGGCGGCCGGCTGGCGCCGCAGGTTGCACAGTGGAGCAGCGGCGCGGTCCGGCTGATCGACGGCACGTAGGTCGACACCGCGAGGTTGACGCGCTTGGAGAGCCGGCGCTCGACCGCCGGGTCCGGGACGTCTCGCAGGCACCAGCGATGGACGTCCTCGGCCCAGGTGCGCACCTCCAGCCACCCGTCCTCGATCCGGAACGACGGGATGCCGTCCCACGGGAAGGAGCGGATCCGGCCGAGCGCGCGCCGGCCCGAGCTGCTGAGACCGATCTCGAGCAGGCGGCGCGAGGTGAGCAGCAGCGCGACCCGGCGCGCCTGTGGCCACAGTCCGCCGTGCACGGCCCGCTCGAGCGGGCGGGTGTCGGCAAACGCCTCGGACAGGGCCAGCAGCTCCTCGCTGGCGTCGAGGATGCGGTTTGCCGGTGCCGAGATCGCGCGCGCCAGCCGGTGCTGGTGGGGGGCGACCGCCGGGATGCCCGCCCTCCTCGAGGCCACGGCGGTGGTCGCGGGATCGGGGTCCTGCCCGGAGGACGGCGGCTGGCGGGTCGGTCCGGTCATGCGCCACCGCCAGATCTGGCAGTGGCTCGCAGCCTCACCAACGCCCGGAGGGGCCGCGCGGCCATTTCCGGCCAGCCGGCGCTATCGATGGTGATGCGGATGCCGTCGGGTGCGGCCTCGTACAGCCAGTCCACACCGGCGATCCGCGACGGTTGTCGCGGCTCCGGGCGGACGGCCTCGCGGCCCGCCGCCGCCGCGCTGCGCAGCTCGAGCACGCGCAGCGCCAGGTCCACGCTGAGGGCGGCGCGCACGCTGCGTGGCCACGATGTCCAGTCGTGCGGCAGCGACGCCTGCGCGATCGGGTTGGCGCGGGAAACCAGGGCGTGCTGCTCGGCGACGAAGGTGTCGGCGTCGAACGAGCGGGGATCGCGCCGCGGCAGCTCGCGGACCGCGAACAGCATCGCCTCGTGCTGCTGGTGCGCGACCAGCCGCGCCAGCGGCCGGCCGACCACCCGCAGCGCGGGATGGAGCGCGGCGAGCGAGTCGCGGTCGGCGAGGCAGCGGGCCCGCCACGCCTCGAAGCGGTAGGCCTCCAGCGAGAGCCCCTCGACGTCGAGGGCGGCGAGGCGGACGCGCCAGTGCTCGCCGGGGTAGGGCAGCTCGCACAGCAACGCCGTCTCCTGCTCGAGAATCGTGCAGGCCGTGACCTGGGTTTCGACGCTCGGGCTGCGGAGCAGCGACTCGTTGAGTCGCCAGGACGCCTCGAGGATGCTCGAGGCGGCGGCCGGCTCGCCGCGGGCGATGGCGCGCTCGGCGGCCGCGAGCAGCAGCCGCTGGAGCTCCCGGTGGCCGCGCTCGCTGGTGGCCGGAGCGCCGCTGCAACCGGCGATGTCCATCGCCCACACCGGCGGGTCGCCGGCGAGCAGCAGCGTCACCGTGCTCGCCAGGCGCGCGGGGTCCACCGGCCGCGGCTGGGCCGCCGGCGAAGCGAGCGCCTGCCCGGCCTCGAGCCGGACGCCGAGCGACGCGGCGAGCCCCTCGAGACGGAGCGCCCGTTCGTCGGTCTCGACGGGCGGGTAGCGCTCGGGCACGGTCGACAGCGGCGCCAGCGTCGCGGCCCACTCCCGGTCGGCGTCCCGGTCGGCCGCCGCCAGCGCGAGGCGGGTGGCGATCGAGCCGCCCGCGACCACCACGATACCGGCCACCACCAGCGTCGCGGCGAGCACGGCGCCGAACATGGCCAGGTGCCGGACGGCGCCCGTGATCGACCAGGTCACCAGTCGGCGGCGGTAGCCCATGCCCGGAGAATAGCACCGCGGCCGGCGGCTCTTCGGCCGCCGGCTAGGTCGAGCGCTGCTGGAGCATCCGGTTGGCGGGATCGCGCGTCTCGCCGACCGAGGACACGCGGATCGCCGCCTGCTCGCCGACCGGGCAGCGGTTCTCGCACAGACCGCAGCCGGTGCACAGCTCGGGGGCGACGTGCGGCTGCTGGAGCACGACCGGGGTGCCGTCGCGCCGGGTCGTCTGGATGGTCTCGAGCCAGACCGCCTTGGGCGAGGTCGGGCACATCTCCTCGCACACGATGCACGGGGTCTCCATGCTCCACGGCAGGCAGCGGCCCTGATCGACGAAGGCGGTGCCGATGGTGACTTCGGCCGGGCCGCCGATCGCCTGCTTGGCGGCCGGCTCGAGGGTCACGATGGCGCCGGTCGGGCAGACCTCGCCGCAGCGGATGCAGGACGGCTCGCACCAGCCGCGGCGCATGGCGAGCACCGGCGTGAACAGGCCGTCGACGCCGCTGCGCCCGAGGTCGGAGATGATCACTCCGGTCGGGCACGACGCCGCGCACGCGCCGCAGGTGATGCAGCGCGACAGGAAGGCGGCCTCGTGGAGCGAGCCGGGCGGCCGGATGGCGTCGTGGGCGCGGCTCGCCATCCCGCCTCCGGCCGCGTGCAGCACCGGGGCGACCACCACGGATCCGGCCACGGTGATCAGGAAGCGGCGGCGGCCGACGTCGAGCGCCGGAGTGGACAGCGCGCTCCCCTCCGCCGGCAGGCCGTAGCGGAGGCCCGACTCCTTGCAGGCGTCGAGGCAGTTGAGGCAGACGTGGCACTCGCTGACCCGGTGGTCGCCGAGCGGCTCGTCGGCGCCCTGGCAGGGGACCGCGCACAGGGTGCAGCCGGTGCAGTCGCCGGCGCCGCGCCGGATGCGCAGCGGCGCGACGCGCGCGACCACGCCCAACAGGGCGCCGGTCGGGCACAGCGCCCGGCAGTACAGCCTCGGCATCCAGGTCGACAGGAGCACGATCGCCGCCAGCAGGCCGAAGGCGAACCACCCTCCGGGCGATGCCCAGCCCTTCCACAGCGGCTGCAGCCCGCTCGCCACCGCCCGGTGGAGGAGGGACAGCGGCGCCAGCCAGCCGACATGGCTCGTCCCGAGCGCCGCCCAGACCAGGAGCACGGTGAGCACCACGTACTTGACGGCGAACCAGGGCCGGTAGCGGTTGAGCTTGGCCCGCGCCCGGCGGTTGGGGCCGGCGATCCACGACACGAGCTGCTGCAGGGTGCCGAGCGGACACATCCAACCGCAGAAGAAGCGGCCGAGCACGGCGGTCCCGGCGAGCACCGCGACCCCGAGCCAGACCCAGCCCGGGACCGTCCAGTCGGCGAGCGCGCTGCCGACCGAGGTCAGCGGGTCGAGCGCGAGCAGGCTCGAGGCGACCCGCCCCGGCACCTGCGGCCAGGCGAGGCCCCAGAACAGCGCCACGAAGCCGATCAGGAAGATCGTCTGGACGGCCAGCCGGAGGTGGCGCGAGCGGATCCGCACCTACACCTCCTCGACCAGGCTCCGCCAGTCCGCGGAGCCCAGGCCGAGCTGCTCGGCGATCGCGATGTGCGACAGCCGGTCGGGGGAGAGCTCGAGCAGCGAGGCGCCCCACGCCTCGGCGGCGACCGGGTCGGTGGCGACGCCGACCAGGTCCATCGGCTTGACCAGGCTCAGCGAGCCGCCGGTCGGTCCGCCGCCGGCCAGCACCCGGGTGGCGTCCATCACGGTGAGGGTCGGGTTGAAGGCCGCGCCGAGCTCGGCGGACACCCGGGCGATCTGCTGATGGAGGCTGGGACGGCTGCCGACCACGGCGCCGAACCAGTTCTTCATGCCCAGCGTGGCACCGGGAAGGGAGTGGTGCTTCACGATCGGCACGTTGATCAGCCGGTCGGCCTCGACGATCGGCCGCAGCACCTCCCAGGTGCCGAGGGTGAGACCGCCGAGGTCGCGCCGCTCGGTGCCGCTGTTGCCCTGGTGGGCGACCGCCGCGCCGGCCGCCCGGGCCGCGGCCGCGATGCCGGAACGCGCGAAGGTGCGCACGGGGTCGTGGCAGGTGTTGTCGACAACCGTCACCGACGCCGCGCCAGCGGCCAGGCACAGCCGCGCCAACTCGGCGACCAGCTCGGGGTTGGTGTTGGCGGCCTGCTCGGGGGTCCGGTCCCAGGCGCAGTTCGGCTTGATCGCGACGCGGTGGCCGCGACCGACGAAGCGCTCGATGCCGCCGACCGCCGCCAGCGCCCGGCGGAGGTTCTCGACCGGACCGCTGCCGCCCGCCACCGCCAGCCGGGCCGCGATGTCACCGGCGACTTGCCAGTTCGGCGGGGGAGGGGTGGTGCTCTCGGGGAGCTGCTGGTGGCGGCCAGGGCGGCCGTGCAGCGTGGCGCCGCCGCCCGCGATGGCGGCCCCTGCCAGCACCGCCGGCCCCCACAGCCGGAGCAGATCGCGGCGGCCGATGCGGCGGTAGTCGCCAGGTGCTGTTGGCTCTCGGGTGACGGACATCGTCGCTGCCTCCCATGGCGACGATACGGCACGCCATGCGGTAGTGTAAAGTTGCGACCACGGTTCACCGGAAGGCAGGTGGACCGCTGCGGTTCGCCATCAATCCAGGATCGAGGTGAAGGATGCTTGGAACGAGAGCCGGTCGCCGGTCGCGGTGCGCCGCCAGCGTCGCGTTTGCCATCGTGCTCGGCCCGTCGCTCGCCGGCGCTGCCGGCGGCGAACCTCCGGCCGCGTGCGCGGTCGTCGACGTCCACGAGATCGGCTGGGAGCGACTGGAAGCCGTCAAGCGCACGGCCGGCCTCGGCTGGTGGGTCGAGCTCGGCGGCGAGCTGCTGGTGTGCGGCGACGCCGCGATGCCGGCGCGGGTCGCTGCCGGCCGTCCGCTGCGACGGCTGGCGGACCCCGTCGAGCCCGACCGCCTCTGGCTCGCCCGCGGGCTCGACGATGAGCAGCTCGACGAGATGGGGCTCGAGGTCGTCGCCGGCGGCGGGCGGCAGGCGCTGGTCACGCTGCGGGCGGGCGCCGAGCTGGTGGCCGGCGCGGATCTGCTCGACCGCAGCGCCCACCAGAGCCTGATGACCACCTTTCCGCGCATGGTCGCCGTGCGTGAGGCGGCCAACCGTCCCGCCGCGAGCCCGCACCGCTGGGACCCTGCGGTGCAGGGGCTGGTCGACGAGATCGACGGTGACCGCTGGTTCGTCGACATCGAGACGATGGCCGACTTCAACCGCTACACCGAGGGGCCGGGGATCCTCGACGCCCGCGACTGGCTGGTGGTCGCCTTCGAGGGGCTGCCCGGCCTGGCCGTGGAGACGCCGTCCTTCATGGTCGGCGGCACGATCGCCTACAACGTGGTCGCGACCCTCACCGGTTCGACACGTCCCGACGACTGGTACATCGTCGGCGCTCACTACGACTCGATCTCGGAAGCGCCGATGACCGCGGCCCCGGGCGCCGAGGACAACGCCTCGGGCTGCGCCGGCGTGCTCGAGCTGGCCCGGGTGCTGACCGCCTCCCCGCCGGAGGGCACCGTGCTGTTCATCTGCTACGCCGGCGAGGAGCAGGGGCTGCTGGGCTCCGAGGACCACGTCGCCGATCTGGTGGCGGCGGGCAACGCCGACAAGGTTCAGGCGATGCTCGATCTGGACATGATCGGCTTCACCGAGGACGGCGACCTCGACTGCCTGCTCGAGAGCGAGGCCTTCGCCCAGTTCCTGATCGACCTGCTCGCCGACGCCGCCGTCCAGTACACCACGCTGCGCATCGAGACGTCGCTGTGGGCCTGGGGATCGGATCACGTCCCCTATCTCGACCATGGCATCCCGGCATTGCTGGCGATCGAGAACGACTGGTCCGACTACCCCTACTACCACACGACCAACGACCTCCCGTATCATCTCTCGGTCACGATGGGCGAGGAGGTCCTCAAGATGAGCGTGGCGGCGCTGGCCGAGCTGGCGGGCTCGCGCACGACTCACGTCTTCGCCGACGGCTTCGAGACCGGGGACCTCTCGCAGTGGTCAGCTGTGCAGCCGAACTGAGTCGCCGGGCGCGGAATCCGGGCGACGGGGTGGGGGTTGACACGACTGGGCCGGCGCGCACGGCTCGAGGGGGCGCATGAGAGTCAGGAATCTCGAGATCGTCGCGGTGGCGGCGCTGCTGGTCGGCGCGGCCGGCGTGGCGTCGGCGCAGCTCGCTGACCAGGCGGTTCCCGCGCTCGACAAGGTCGGCATCGAGGAGCACTTTGACGCCGCGCTGCCGCTCGAGCTCGAGTTCCTCGACGAAGAGGGGCGCACCGTCAAGCTCGGCGACTACTTCGACCGCGCCCGGCCGGTGATCCTGACGCTCAACTACTACCGCTGCCCGATGCTGTGCGGGCTGCAGCTCAACGGCGTCGTCGCCGGGATGGAAGAGCTGGACTGGACGCCGGGCGTCGAGTTCGAGATGGTGACGGTGTCGATCGACCCGCTCGAGACCCCCGAGCTCGCGAAGGCCAAGAAGGACAACTACCTGCGGCGCTACCAGCGCCCGGCCGCGGCCGCGCGGCTGGCACTTCCTGACCGGCCGCCAGGTCAACATCGAGCGGCTGGCCGAGACGGTGGGCTTCGGCTACCCCTACGACGTGGTGAGCGGCCAGTACGCCCACGCGGCGGCGATCTTCGTGATCACGCCGGACGGCCGGGTCGCCCGCTACCTGTACGGCATCGAGTACCCGCCGAAGAGCCTCAGGCTGGCCCTGATGGAGGCCTCGAAGGGCGAGATCGGGAGCGCGCTCGACCAGTTGATCCTGTACTGCTACCACTACGATCCGGCCAGCCGCCGCTACGCCCCGGTCGCCATGAACATCATGCGCGTCGGCGGCGGCGCGACCGCGCTGGTCCTCGGCGTCACGCTCCTGACGTGGTGGCTGCGGGAGAGCCGCCGGCGCCGGCGAGCAGCGATGGAGAGCACCCAGAGATGACGGCACTGCGTACTGTCGGTGAAATGTCGGTCTTGCTGGCCCAGGGCACGGACGGCTCGTTCTGGATGCCGCCGCAGGCGTCTCGACCGTGGCCCGCCACGTCGACTGGCTGTTCAACTTCATCCTCGGATCTCGGTCTTCTTCTTCCTGCTGATCGTGGTCGTCATGACGCTCTTCGTCGTCCGCTACCGGCGGCGGGCCGGGCGGAGGCCGAGGCCTCGGCGACCCACAACACCGCGCTCGAGCTGACCTGGACCATCATCCCGGTGATCCTGGTGGCGGTGATCTTCTTCTTCGGCTTCAAGGGCTACCTGGACATGTCGACGCCGCCGGCCAACGCCTACGAGATCCTGGTCGACGGCCAGAAGTGGAACTGGAGCTTCACCTACCCGAACGGCTACGTCGACGCGAACCTGCACGTGCCGGTCGACCGCCGGTGCGCCTGGTCATGACCTCGGCGGACGTGATCCACAGCCTCTACGTCCCCGCCTTCCGGATCAAGAAGGACGTGGTGCCCGGCCGCTACACCAAGGTCTGGTTCGAGGCGACGGAGCCCGGGCGAGTACGACCTGTTCTGCGCCGAGTACTGCGGCACCAGCCACTCCGACATGCTCGCCAAGGTGGTCGTCCACCCGCCGGGCGAGTTCGAGAACTGGCTCGACGAAGGCCGTCGAACTTCCTCGAGACCATGACCCCGGTCGAGGCCGGCCGCAAGCTGTTCCAGGTCCGCGGCTGCCAGCAGTGCCACTCGGTCGACGGCACGCGCCAAGGTCGGGCCGACCTTGCTCGGCGTCTTCGGGCACTCCCAGCGCGCTGGCCGACGGCAGCTCGGTGACGGTCGACGAGAACTACGTCCGCGAGTCGATCCTGGAGCCGCAGGCCAAGGTCGTCGCCGGCTTCGAGCCGGTGATGCCGACCTACCAGGGGCGGCTCAAGGACGAGGAGATCACGGCGATCATCGAGTACCTGAAGACCCTCTCCGGGAACGGATAGGAGCGAGCACCATGACTGTCGACACGCCGGGCGCCGCAGCCGCCGCCGCGCCTGCGACCCACGCTCGACGACAACTACCTGACCGCCGGCCGGGGGCTGCTGTCCTGGCTGTTCACCCTCGACCACAAGCGGATCGGCGTGATGTACCTGGTCTCGATCCTGGCTCCTTCTTCCTGGGCGGGGTCTTCGCCCTGCTGGTGCGGACCGAGCTGCTGACGCCGGGCCCGCACCATCATGGCCGCCGACACCTACAACCAGATGTTCACGCTGCACGGCGCGGTCATGATCTTCCTGTTCATCATCCCGGGCATCCCGGCGGCGCTCGGCAACTTCGTGCTGCCGCTGATGCTCGGCGCCAAGGACGTGGCCTTCCCGCGGCTCAACCTGGCGCAGCTTCTACCTCTGGATGATCGGCGCGCGTGGTTCGCGGTCGTCTCGATCATCACGGGCGCGGTCGACACCGGCTGGACCTTCTACACGCCCTACAGCGACGACCACCAGCACCGCCGTGATCTCGATGACCCTGGGGGCCTTCATCCTCGGCTTCTGCTCGATCTTCACCGGGCTTAACTTCATCGTGACGATCCACAAGCTGCGGCCGGAGGGCATGACCTGGTTCAAGATGCCGCTCTTCCTCTGGGGCATCTACGCCACCGCCATCATCCAGGTGCTGGCCACGCCGGTGCTCGGCATCACCCTGCTGCTGCTGATCGCCGAGCGCGCGCTCGGGGTCGGGATCTTCGACCCGGCGCTCGGCGGCGACCCGGTGCTCTACCAGCACTTCTTCTGGTTCTACTCGCACCCGGCGGTCTACATCATGATCCTGCCGGCGATGGGCGATCATGACCGAGCTGATCTCGGTCTTCTGCCGCAAGCACATCTTCGGCTACCGCTTCATCGCCTCAGCTCGACTCGCGATCGCGGTGCTCAGCTTCCTGGTCTGGGGCCACCACATGTTCACCAGCGGCCAGTCGGGGCTGGCCAACATGATCTTCAGCTCCTCACCTTCTCCGTGGCGATCCCCTCGGCGATCAAGGTCTTCAACTGGCTGGCGACGATGTACAAGGGCTCGATCAGCCTCGACACGCCGATGCTCTACGCCCTGTCCTTCCTGTTCCTGTTCGCGATCGGCGGCCTCACCGGGCTGTTCCTCGGCGCCCTCGCGACCGACGTCCACCTGCACGACACCTACTTCGTGGTCGCCCACTTCCACTACGTGATGTTCGGCGGCACGGTGATCGCCTTCCTCGGCGGGCTCCACTACTGGTGGCCGAAGATGTTCGGCCGGATGTACAGCGAGACGCTGGGGCCGCATCGGCGCGCTGCTGATCTTCGTCGGCTTCAACGTCACCTTCTTCACCCAGTTCGTGATGGGCAGCCAGGGCATGCCGCGGCGCTACTTCAACTACCTCGCCGCAGTTCAAGCCCTACCACCAGGTCTCGACCTATCGGCTCGTACCTCCTCGGCCTCGGCTTCGTGGTCGTCGCCGTCTACCTGGTGCACTCGCTGTTCCGCGGCGACGCGGCCCCGGCCAACCCGTGGGGCGGCGCGACCCTCGAGTGGCAGTCGCCTCGCCGCCGCCGTACGACAACTTCGCCACGACGCTGGTCGCCGGCGACCCCTACGACATCGAGTCGCTGCGCTTACGACCCCGAGACCGGCGGCTACGTGCGCAAGCGACCCGGGCTCGGTGCTGGCTCGCCAGGGCGGGGGCCTGACGATGGCCGGGCCGACGCCGCACGAGCCACGGCCACGACCCGCACCTCGCCCACCACTTCGACACCCCGCCGCAGCAGTTCGAGTCGGCGCGAGCTCGGCATGTGGCTCTTCCTCGCCACCGAGATCCTGCTCTTCGGCGGGCTCTTCTGCGCCTACGCCGTCTACCGCGCCAACCACCCGGAGATCTTCATCTACGCCCACCAGTTCCTGGACAAGACCCTGGGCGGGATCAACACCGTGGTCCTGATCTGCTCGTCTTCACCATGGCCTGGGCGGTGCGCGCGGCCCAGCTCAAGCAGACCGGCTGCTCAAGCTGCTGCTCGGGCTGACCCTGCTCTGCGCCTTCGGCTTCCTCGGCGTCAAGTACGTCGAGTACTAGCACAAGTGGAAGCCGGGCTGCTGTGGGCGCGCAGCTACGCGCCCCAGGTCCACCACGGCGAGGGCGATCACGGCGCAGCGCCGGAGAGCGTGCAGATGGCGGCGCCGGCAGGTGGTGCGAGCGCAGCGGGCGCCGGCGCAGCGGCGGCCCAGCCCGCCCCGGCGACGGCCGCCACGCCCGAGCACTCCAACATCGCGCCCGCGGCCACCGGCCCGGCCGGCCTGGCCGTCGAGGCTGCAGGCGGCGGCGACGAGATCGTGGCCGAGCCGAAGAACGCCCAGACCTTCTTCTGGATCTACTTCCTGATGACCGGCCTGCACGGGATCCACGTGCTCGGCGGCATCGGCGCCATGTTCTGGCTGCTGTTCTGCGCGCGGCGCGGCGACTTCGGCGACCGGCCACTTCACCCCGGTCGACATGGTCGGGCTCTACTGGCACCTGGTCGACCTGATCTGGATCTACCTGTTCCCGCTGCTCTACCTGATCCACTAGGAGCGCGCGATGAGTGAACACACCGACCACGGCGTCCACGTCTCCTCGGTCCGGCTGCTGCTGGTGGTCCTGATCGCGCTCATGATCGGCACCTGGCTGACGGTCACCGCCACCTACTTCGACCTCGGCAGCCTCAACATCTGGATCGGGCTCGCCATCGCCACCGCCAAGGCGGTGCTGGTCGCCCTCTACTACATGCACCTGCGCTGGGACCGGCCGTTCAACGGCTTCATCTTCCTCACCGCCTTCCTGTTCCTCGGCATCTTCGTCGGGATCGCGCTCATGGACACCGCCCAGTACCAGGACACCCTGATCCCGGGCTTCGCCACCGCCGTCGGCAGCGCGGCATCGGGCGGCTGAGATGCCGGGCTCGATCGAGAATCCCGAGCAGCGCCCGATCCGCGGCGGTAGGCCGCCGCGGGGCGGCGGGATCTCGCCGCGCCGGTTCGGTATGCGCTTGCTGCTGCTCTCCCTCGGCATCCTGTTCGCCGCCGCCCTCGCCGGCTACCTGATCATCCGGTCGCGCGCCGAGGTGTGGCCGCCGCCGGGCTCGCCCGCGCTGCCCGGCGGCCTCTGGGTGAGCACCGCGATCCTGGCCGTGCTCAGCGGCGTGCTGGTCATGGCGGTGCGCCGCGCGCGCGCCGGCCGGCCGTCAGAGACGGCCCGCCTGCTCGCCGCCGCGACCACCCTCGGCGCCGCCTTCCTGGTCGCGCAGGCCGCCAACTGGCTGCGCCTCGATGCCGCCGCCGAGCGCACGATGCTGGTGTTCGGCTTCTGGATGCTGACCGTGCTGCACGCCCTCCACGTGCTGGGCGGCCTGGTGCCGCTCGCCATCGCCACCGCCCGCGCCGGCCGCGGCCGCTACCTGAACGACCCCGAGCCGGTCGAGCTGGTGGCGAGCTACTGGCACTTCCTCGGCGTCACCTGGCTCGCCATCTTCGCCGCCCTCGCGCTCTAGAGGAGTTCGTACCGCATTGGCCAATTCAGCGTGCGTGGTTGACCGAGTCGTTGTCAGACGGCCACGGCGGCACGAACTCCTCAGGATGCGCGCAGCGCATCCGAGGAGCGTGTGGGGAAGAGACCATCAACAATGACCACGTCAGTAACGCATACAGGGTTCTATGCCCTACACGCCCCTCGGGGCCCGTCCTACCTTCCATTTCCGTTTCCGCAGCCCTGGCCGGCCAGGGGGCTGGGACCCAGGGGCGAGTGCCCCGCTCGCATCCCGTAATCCCTGACCTGTCAAGTGCTTGAGCCGCCGCATGGCCTCATTCCTTCCAGATCGATGGGCGGTAGCCCATCGATTCCGCACATTTTCCGCATCTTTTCCTCATTTCTTTCGGCCGCCGGGGACCCACATTGTGAGATGAGCGGTCGACGACGGTCGGGCTCGACTCAGGAGGTAGGCGCAGACGGCGGCGAAAGGCCGTTGGCAAAGGTCAGGCAGGACCTAGGCCCTCTTTCCCCTCCTCTTTTCTCAAGCCCGCCTGTGGCTGACGGCCGGTGTACATAGTCCCGCACCGGCCGCACCACGGCGGGCGCCTTTTTTCGAGATCCTCCCTGTCGAGACAACGTCTCGATCATCAGGCTGGGCGCCGGGCGGCCTCGTTTCACGTGTTGATCCCGATGGCTATCAGGCCGATGGCTGTCAGGCCATCGGGCCAGCGCATCGAATCCGCACATTTTCCGCATCTTTTCCTCATTTTTTTCGGCGGCCGGCGCCCTATCTTCGTAGGCATAGGGACAACGGGACAACCGAACAGAGGAGGCGAAAGATGAGAAGCCTGACACGTGTCGCATTCGCATTGATCGCGATCGTGTCGCTCGCCGGCGGGATCGGTTGGGCGGCCTCGATCGCGGTCAACACCTTCGAACCAGCGGTCGCGCCGGACGGGTTCTGCTCGCTGATCGAGGCGATGGAGAACGCCAACGCCGACGCGGCCATCCACTTCGACTGCGCGGCAGGGGACGGCCCGGACGCGATCGAGCTGATGGTGGGTGAGTACATCGTCCGCGATGTGCACAACGAGGCCTACGGGCCGTCGGGCCTGCCGGCCGTCACCGGCGACCTCACCATCAACGGCAACACCTCGATCATCGTTCGCGCCGACGGCGCGCCCCTGTTCCGGCTCATCCACGTGACGGAAGGCGCGCGGCTGGCTCTCAATGACCTGGGAATCCAGAACGGCGCGGTGGAGGGCTGGCGAGGTGGCGGTCTCTCCAACCTCGGCGGGATGGTCGTCCTGCGCCATTGCCGGGTGCTCTACAACGAAGCCCGCGACGGCGGCGGGCTGGCAAACGTCTCCGGCACGATGCTGGTCGTTGAGAGCAACGTGGAGAGCAACCGCAGCACCCGTGACGGCGGCGGCATCGACAACTGGGCCGGCACCGGCGACGCCTCGCTGGTGATTCTCGCCGGCACCGTCTCCAGCAACACGGCGGCCCACGACGGCGGCGGGCTGGTCAATGCCGCGAGCGCCGGCCGCAGCGCGAGCCTGCAGCTGGTCGGCAGTGCCGTCAGCGCCAACCGCGCCGAGCGCTTCGGCGGCGGCATCAGCCAGTTCGGGTCGGGGGCCTCGCAGATGGAGCCCAAGGGAGGCGGCGTCACCCGTCCCCGGTGGGGCGGCGCGCAGATGGAGCTGCGAGTCATTAATGGGAGCCGGATCTTCGACAACATCGCCGGCAAGCACGGCGGCGGCATCGCCTCGTGGGTCTGGCCGGCTGACTTCTGGACCGCGCAGGTCGAGATCAGCGGGGAGGCCGACATCACCGGCAACACGAGCCTCGAAGGGGACGGCGGTGGGGTGTACGCCTGGTTCGCCGGCAGCTCGGTGGCGGTCACCCGGTCGACGGTTGACGGCAACGAAGCTGTCGCAGGTCGCGGCGGCGGTCTGGCCATCGGCGAGGGCGCGGTCCTCGACATGGTCCGGAGCACAGTCAGCCGCAACGTCGCGGACGGAACCGAGTACCCCGCCGGCTTGGGCGGCGCCATCGCGGTCGTCGCGGCCAGCGCCAACTTCCTCGAGAGCACGATCAGCGGCAACCAGGCGCTGCGCGGCGCCGGCATCGATGTCGCATCCGCAGCCAGCGACGAACGGAAGGCGCAGGGCGTCAGCGAGCTTGGCGCCTCGGTCGAGGTCGCCGACTGCACGATCGTCGACAACACGGCGCAGGGCCTCGGCGGCGGCGTCGCCGTCGTGGCGGTCCCTGGGTTCGGCCCGGCCGAGCTGCGGATCGTCGGCTCGATCCTCGGCTACAACGCCGACCGCCGCGGCAGCGGCAACTGCAGCAGCGCGGCGCCGGCGATCCTGATCTCGGACGGCAAGAACGTGGCCGACGACACCACCTGCTGGCTCATGTCGGCGCCTGACGGTGGTGTGGGCGGACCGCTGGCGGCGGACGACCGCGTGGTCGCCGACGTGATGGTGGGCCCGCTCGCCGACAACGGCGGCCCGACCGAGACCCACCTGCCGCTCGACAGCAGCCCGGTCATCGACATCGGCAGCCACGGCAGCATGCGCTCCTGCGTCGACCAGCGCGGCTTCCCCAAGGACTTCGACATGGGCGCGACGACCGACGGCTGCAAGTGCGACGCCGGCGCGGTCGAGGCGGGTTCGGAAGCGGCGCCGACGCTTCCTCCACCCGACATCCCGGGAGGCGGCAACTGATTCCTCTCGAAGCGAGCGACGAGGGGCCCGGCATCCGGGCCCCTTTCTTTGTGTCCGCGGCAAGCCGGGCCGATCCGCAATGGTTGTGGGGTAGGCATCCTGCCTGCCAATGAATTGCAGCCTGGAAGGCTGCGCTACAAGGCAGCCAAGATGGCTACCCCCCAGGCAGCCACGATGGCTGCATTCCACCGCTCTCATTCCGAGTGAGGAGCCGCGGCTCGTCACGGCGAATCGACTCGCCGCTTCGCACCGGCGGCAGGATGCTTGTAGCGCAGGCTTGCTCGCGGCCTGTGGCCGCGGCGACGCGGCGCCACGAGCGGGTGGCACATCGCCGGGATCCTCCCAAACCGCCCACCGGCCTGTGCCACCAGCCGCTCCGGCGCCGGGTTTACAGCCTGCCAAGCTCTGTGGCGTGGGCCTCTAGCCCGCGATTCCCAACCCAGGTTCCCAACTCAGTCACGACCGGAAATGCAGCCAGGATGGTTGTGGGGTAGGCTTCCAGCCTTGTAGCGCAGGCTTCCAGCCTGCCAATGAAGGCAGCCAAGATGGCTACCCCACAAGGCAGCCAAGATGGCTACCCCACAAGGCAGCCAAGATGGCTGCGCTACAACAAAACAGCGGGGGCCGAAGCCCCCGCTGAGGTTAAGACAGGTTGATGGTTACTGCGGCAGCACGGTGGTCGGGTCGGAGGTCAGGTTGTCGAGGACCGAGCCGTAGCAGTAGATGGTCGCGTCCGGGGCGGTGGTCCAGATGTCGACGTAGCCGTTGACCGGCGCGTAGTTGCGGAAGACGCGGTTGATCTGGTTGTTCGACCACGGCGCCAGGGTCATGTACTTGGTCTCCAGGAAGGTGCCGTCGGCACTGAAGAGCTGGATGTTGACCACAACTTCGGTGTTGACGCCGTTCTGGCAGCCGACGTTGGCGCGGACATCGTCGTTCTCGTTCATGAAGATGATGCGCTTCTTCTCACCGGTCGCGATCATCATGTCCGCCGGAATGCCGGGGAGCTCCTGGCCGAAGGTGCCGGCCACCTTGGCGCCCGGGATGTTGTAGGTGCGGCTCATCGCCAGCAGGTCGGCGCTGTCAGCCGACACGGCCAGCGCACCGACTACATCCGGCTCGGCGCCGAACACCGCGTTGAGCACGTTCTCGTAGCGGACGGAAGCGCCCGGCTCGAGGGTGAACGGATCCGACGTCAGCGGATCGAGGTTCGAGTTGTCCTCGCCCCGCGGCAGCCAGATGAAGTTGTACTGGGCCGCGGTGGTGCCGGCGTTGTTGAGGTCGACGTCGGTCTGGAAGAAGGCGCCCTGCGCGCCCGCTGCCAGCGCCGCCGCCGGGATGAAGGTGAAGTCATCCGACGTCACCTGCGGCAGCACGGTGGTCGGGTCCGAGGTCAGGTTGTCGAGGACCGAGCCGTAGCAGTAGAAGGCCGCGCCCTCGGTCTGGGTCGACACGTCGACATAGCCGTTGACCGGCTGGTAGTTGCGGAAGATGCGGTTGATCTGGTTGTTCGACCACGGCGCGAGGTCCATGGTCCTGGTCTCGAGCAGGGTGCCAGCCGCGTTGTAGAGCTCGAGGTTGATGCGCAGCGGGGTGGCGAGGCCGTTGACGCAACCGACGTTGGCGCGGATGTCGTCGTTCTCGCTCATGAAGATGATGCGCTTGACCTGAGCGCCGGGAATCAGCTGATCCGACGGGATGGCCGGCAGGCCCTGGCCGAAGGTGCCGGCGATCTTGGCGCCGGGCACGTTGTAGGTCCGGCTCATGCCGATCACGTCGGCGCTGTCGGCGATCATCGCGATCGCGCCGGCGACATCAGGTTCGAGGCCGAACACGGCGTTGAGCACGTTTTCGTATTGGATGCTCTGGCCAGGCCCGAGCACGATCGGATCGGACTGCGCGGGCGTGGCGTTGTTCTCGCCGCGCGGCAGCCAGAGCAGGGTGACGGTCGCCTCCTCGGCGCCCTTGTTGTTGATGTCGAGGTCGGTCTGGAAGAACGCGCCCTCGGCACCAGCAGCCAGCGCCGCCGCCGGGACGAACGACAGGAACTCGGTCGGCCCCATCTCGCCCAGCGGAGCTCGGAATGCCGTTGTGTTGTTCGCTGTGTTCGTATCTGCGTCCTCTACCGCCCAGACCTCAAAATAGGGGGCGACGCTTGGAATGGGTCCCATGGCCGTCCGGATGGTCTGCCCGCCTTGAAGCGCCGCAATCAACTCCTCGCCCTGGCGCCGACCCATCATCACGGATGGGATGTGGATGAGGTATCCATCGCCAGCGTTGTTGGATCCCATGTTGGTCACGCACTCGTCCACGTCGAAGTCAGTCGCGCTTCCGCAGATTTGGCCGGTCCCTTCAGCAGGCGCATTGACGACGATCAACCCGGCCGCTCCGGCGTCCTGAGCGGTTTGCATTTTATTGACGAAGCTGCAGTTTGCGCCAGCGTCGAGCACGCCGCCCCGGCGAACGATCGCGATGTTGCCGGCCGTGAAACCGACAAGGCTGCCGCAGCCGAACTCCGGGTCGTCGTCGGTGCCCATGCCGATCTCGAGTTCGGTCTCAATCGGCTCGATCGACCACAGGCGATCTCCAAGGCAGGCATCGAGATCTTCGCAGTTGTCGCCGCCGTCATCGCAGTTCATCGCCGGCATGATCAGGCTGTACAAGCCCGCGTGGCCTCCTAGGGTCGAATAGGGTGCGTTGTGCGTTGCCACGATTACTTCGAAGGAGTTGCGCAGGCTCTCCGGCTCGGTAATGACGAAGCGCCCCTGGGTCACTCCCTCCATCGGGATCACGGGCAGCTGCCAGCTGAACGAACCGCCGCCATTTGGAGGGATCGGAAACATGTCCTGGTCGCCGGTATCGTTCGGCCGCTGAAGCTGGAGAACCCAGTGGTTACATGTCTGCCTGTCGATGCCCGAGAAGACATCGTTGCCGTTGGTGTCGGTGCCCTCCGTCGAATCGTAGAGCGCGGTCCAACCAGGCGACTCGATCGGCCAGGTCTCCGGCGAAACGCCAACGTAGTAGTTGATGTAGGTCGTCTCTGCGGCGACCAAGCCCAGGTTCTGGTAGGTCCCAGTGAAGGTCGCGTAGCCGTCGGCGACCGGTGCCGGCGGGTCGGTCACCACGGTGCCGGTCATGTCCTGCGCGAAGGCCATCGGCGCCAGCGCGATCGCAAATCCGAAGGTCACGATCCACAATCGTCCAAGGTCTCGAGTCATTTTCTCCTCCAGTCCTCGGCGGCATACGGCAGCGCGGGACACTGGGTCCCGAGCCGTCGTGGCTGTGAGATCGGCTGGAAGTGGGGACAGCGCCCCAGCTTCCGCGCTCTTCGGGAGGCTCCCGAGGAGCCTGCCGAAGAGAGTCCGACCCCGCAGCCGTGAAGCCGCCTGTTCGATGTGCGGTTGAGTTATCTGCACCATTGCCGGATGACCACCCGAAATCCGTTCCCTCCTCAATCGGCTGCACTGCATCACGCGACAGCTCGATACGCCTCCCTCGGGTAGTCCCGCTCCTTCGCTCGGATTCTCCCCAAAACCCGAAATGGAAGAAGCATCACGGCCCCGCTCCCGTCTCGTTGGTGCCTTGTTTCGTTGGCGCGAGTATACCACGGGCGCCTGCCCCCTGCGCGCCCACGATTTGGGTTTGCATCCAGGGGGCAGGACCCCGTCCACTTCCGATTCCCAGCCCGGCGGCACGATGTTTGTAGCGCAGGCTTCCAGCCTGCAACTCCTGTCTCGTCGCCCAACGCAGCCGAGATGAGTGCGCTACAACGCGCCCTTGCTCGCCGCGCCCGCTCTCGTCACGGCGGAGCGGAACGCGACTCGTCACGGCGGAGCGGAACGCGACTCGTCACGGCGGAGCTGAAAGCGAAGCCGGAAGCCGGAAGCCGGATGCTCGTCTCCGCGCCCCCCGTTTGTCATTCCGAGCGAGAAGCCCCGCAGGGGCGACGAGTCGAGGAATCCCCTGAGGTCACCGGTGGGGCGCCATGGTCGGGGCGGCGGTCGTTGCCTGAGGGGATCCCTCGACTCGCGGCTTCCGGCTTCGTGTTCCAAACTTCGCCGGGACGAGTCGCCGCTCGCTCGGGATGACAAAGGCGGGTGGCGGGCGGGCGCGGAAGCGGCAGGGTGAGGGCTAGCTCCGGGCCCCGAGCCCCTCCAGCCGGGCGCGGCTGCTGCCGAGCCACTCCCGCCAGGCCTCCCACGACATGACGCCGCGGTGGTGGAAGAAGACGAGGCGGGCGATCTGCCGCATCAGAGGGACTGAAAGCAGCCGGTCGACGAGCGGGTTCGGCATCTCGATGTCAACCAGCCGGCGCAGCCAGCGCTTGCAGCGGAAGGAGGGAATCGAGCGCCGCAGCGCCTGGTGGGGGAGCGGCCCGCCGTCGAGCAGGTGGTCGGCGACGGCGATGCCGGCGAGGCGGCCCCACTCGATCGAGGTGTGGATGCCGCCTGCGGTCAGCGGCGACACCCAGCCGGCGGCGTCGCCGACCAGCAGGCTGCGCTCGATCGCCGATCCGGCGCAGCGGGCCGCCGACCGGGATCCAGCCGCAGCGGTGGCCGAGCACGGTCAGGTGGCGAGTGTCGAAGCGCCGCGACAGCGAGGCGATCAGGGCCTCGGGGTCGGGCCGGTGCGGGTGGCGGCACGCGAGCCCCACCTGGTAGCACGAGGTGCCGGGCACGATCCAGGCGATGTAGCCCGGCGCCAGCTCCGAGTCCAGGAAGACGTGCAGCCGGTCCTCCGCGACCCCGCCCAGGCCCACGCACTCCAGCTCGAAGCCGGAGAGGAGCTCCTGGTTGGCGTCCAGGCCGCGGTCGCGGGCCACGGTCGAGCGCGCGCCGTCGGCCCCGACCAGATACTCGCAGCCAAAGCCCTGGCCGAGCAGCCAGACCGTGCCGTCCGAGACGTCCTGGCTGCCGGAGAATGGCACGTCCCAGCAGACCTCCACCCCGTGCCGGGCCGCCTCGCGCGCCCACCACGCCAGCAGCGCGCCGGTTTCGGTGGCCAGGAAGTAGTAGCCGGGTCGCTCGAGATCCACCCAGTCGAGCGACGGGGAGTACAGCCGCACGCCGTGAATCTTGCGGGTCAGGCTGCGCGGCACGTCCCAGGCATCGGCCGCCTCCTTGACCAGGACGCCGGTGGTGCGGACGCGGTGGCCGGGCTCGGGCTGGGCCTCCAGGACCGTGGTCTCGACTCCGCGCTGGGCCGCGGCCCGCGCGCAGGCGAGGCCGGCAAACCCGGCCCCGATCACGACCAGCTGCCGGCGTCCGTCGCGCATGGTGATCCCTCCCTGCCGGTATTGCAGCGGAAAGATCGGGCGGAGTTTCGGCGGAATCGGGGCAATCCGAAGGCGGGCGGGTCAGCACGACCGGCGGTGGGCCAGCACGGCGCCGGGCAGGGCAGCCAGCCCGAGCAAAGCGAGGCCGATGGCGGTGGCGGTCATGCCGGCCCAGGGCAGCGCGAGAATGCCCACCGCCAGCGCCGCAACGGCCGCGCCGGCCTCGTCCGCGGCGAAGGCGACGCCGGCTCCACGGCGAGTGTCGCCCCGGCCGGCGAGCTCGGCGACGCCGGCGAAGGCGGCGCCGGTGAGGGTTCCACCGGCCGCCAGCAGGATGGGGATTGTCAGCGCCGGCAGGCGGAATGCGGCGCCGGCGGCGAGCAGGGCCGACAGGAGGCACCCGGCGAGCAGCACGAGCGGCAGGCGTGCGCTCGGCTGCGGCCTGCGCGCGGCGGCGAGCGAGCCGACCGCCAGCCCGGCCATGAAGGCGGCGTTGAGCGCGCCGATCTCGGCGTAGACCGAGCCGAGGGTCGACTGCCAGGCCGCGATCAGCAGTAGCCACCAGCCCATCGAGCACGCACCAACCACGGCGGCGGTCGCAGTGGCCAGCTGCCGGCGGCGGCCGACCGACATGGCGAGGACCGCGGCCATGGCCGCGACCAGCGCGATACCGAGCGGGGTGGCCGGGCGGCCCTCGAGCGCTCGCGACACGCCGAGCAGCGATGGACGTCCCCGGGCTTCCTGGAGCCCGGCCGCGAGCAGCACCGCGCGCGGATGCTCCATCGTGTTCACCGGGGCCGCCGCTGCGCCGACGACGCGCGCCAGGTCGGCCGCGCGGCGGGGATCCACGAGCAGCTCGAGCATCTCGGGCGCAAACAGCTCGTCGTCGATGCCGCGCTCCCGCCAGCGGCGCTCGAGCTCGGCCGGATCGATGCTCGCGTCCATCGCGGCGCCGCCGGCGACCAGCAGGATGTTTTCGCCGGGCACAGCCAGCACCTTCGGGAAGACCTCGCGCAGCGAGCTCGTCATCACCTGGAGCAGGCGGCCCGCCGAGCCGCCGAGGTAGGTGTCCGGCACCTCCAGCCGCACGACCAGCGCTCCGTCGGCGGCGAGCCGGGCGCGGCAGCGCTCGAAGAACTCGACGGTGCGGGTGCGGTTGTGGCGGACCGTGATCGGGTCGCCGTCGCGCAGCACGATCAGGTCCCACGTCCCGGGGCGTCCGAGCGCGCGCAGGGGATCGGTGGCGAGCACCCGCACCCGCGGGTCGGCCAGCAGCGTCGGCGAGCGGCGGACCGTACCACTCGCGCAGCCGTGGCGGAAGCTGCGGGTCGTTCTCCACGACCAGGATCTCAACCGCCGGGTGGCGGGCCATGGTCGAGATCGCGCCGTCGGCCAGGCAGCCGACCGCCAGCACGCGCTCGGGACGGGGGTGCAGCAGCATCAGCAGGTGGGCGGCCGGCACGGTGGTGAAGGGGTCGGGGAAGGTGGCCGCCAGGCGGCCGTCGGCGTAGAGCGCGGTCGGCGAGCCGGCCGACACCTCGAGGCGCTGCTGGCGGGTCTCGCGCCAGGCGGCGAGCTCGCCGGGATGGCCGGCCCAGCGCCAGCCCGCGGTCGCGAGGAGGTCGCCGCTGACCGCGGCGGCGGCCGCCAGGGCCGCGGCGAGCACGATCGACACGCTCCTCAGGCGCGGCCACGGCCCGATGAGGACGACTGCGGCGCCGGTCAGGCACAGCGCCGCGGCGGTTCCCAGCGGCGCCAGGACGAGGCTCAGCGCGACGCCGCCGAGCAGCGCGCCGGCGGCCTCGAGGCCGTAGCCGCGGCCGGCGCCCCCCGAGCCGAGCCGGCCAGCCAGGATCGGAAAAGCGAGGCCGCCAGCGAGCGCCGGCGGGACCAACCGCTGCGGCCCACAGCCAGGCCGCCTGCCAGGCGGTGACGGTCTCCCCGCTGGCCACCCCGGTCAGCGCCGGCGCCGCCCGGAACAGCAGGACGCCGATGCCGGTCAGGAGCAGGGTGACCGGCGCCAGCGCCCGGCCGAGCGCGCCTCCGCCCGCACGCACCCCGATCCGCGATCCGATCGCCATGCCGAGGAGCCACAGCGACATGACGGTGCCCCACGCCAGCTCGGAGCCTCCCATCGCCGCCATGGCCTCGCGCAGCAGCAGCGCCTGGCCGATGCCGGTGGCGATGCCGAGCACGATCAAGGCGAGGCGAGGGTCGTCGGCGGGCAGTCGGGTCACGCACACCATTATGGGCGGGTCAGGCGAGTCCGGGCAGGGGATGCGGGGTCACGCACTCAGCCCCTTCCCCGCTTCCGCCCTTGTCACGGCACAGTCCTCAGGACGGAGCCGGATCCGCGCCCGCTTCCGCGCCCGATTCGGGGCGTGCGGGGGCTATCCCCGAATCCCTAACCCCTGGCCGGGCGGAGGCAGTGAGCATTGAAACAGTCAATCGCACCTGAACCGCAGAGAACGCAGAGGACGCGGAGCCAGCTCGATCGGCCTGCGCGGCGCTTTGAATTCGATCTTCGCGCGCTCCGCAGTTCCCTCCGGGACGGGTGCGGCCCGTATCACCTATCACCTATCACCTATCACACGCCCGGAAGCGGGGGCAGGCGCCACGAGTTCGTACCGCATCGGTCTCTTCGGGGGGTATGGTTGACCGAAGCGTTTGCAGATGGCCACTACGGCACGAACTCGTCAGGATGCGCGCAGCGCATCCTGCTCGGCGCGCGCGGGGCGTAGGCCAGCCATCGACCGCGACGCGTCACACACCCAGAGGTCTACGACCCGCGCGCGCCGAGGGGCCTATGCCCTACACGCTCCTACGCCAGATCCTTCAGGATCGCCGCGGTGTGCCGGTAGAACTTCTGCACCGACGAGATCTGCACCCGCTCCTCGGGCGAGTGGGCGCCCCGGATCTCGGGGCCGATCGACACCGCGTCCATGCCGGGGATCTTCTCGAGGAGCAGCCCACACTCGAGCCCCGCGTGGATCGCCTTGACCGCCGGCTCGCTGCCGAAGAGGTCGCGGTACACCGCGATTGCCTTGCGGACGATCGCCGACTCGGGGTTCGGCTTCCAGCCGGGGTAGGGGTCATTGCTCGAGACCGACGCGCCCGCCAGCTCGAACACCGACACGGTCTGGCGCTGCGCCGCATACAACGCAGGCATGACCGAGGAGCGCTGCGAGGTCACGACCCGCACCGAGCTGCCGGCGGTCGCCACCACTGCAAGGTTGCTCGACGTCTCGACGAGGCCGGGCACGTCGCGGGACATCGACAGCACGCCGTGCGGCATCGCGTCGAGCAGGTGCAGCAGACGGTCGCGGGCGGGCACGTTGAGCGGCCTCAGGACGCCGTTGCCGTCCGCGATCGGCTCGACCGTCGCCGCGAGGTCGGGATCGGTGGCCGCGAACTCCTCCCGGAAGGCGGCGACGCAGGACGCGGCGACCGCCCGCAGCCGGTCGAGCTGGGAGTCGTCGATCCGGACCACGACGAAGCCCTCGCGGGGGATCGCGTTGTGCTTGGAGCCGCCGTCGATCGACACCAGGTCGATCTCGATCTCGGCGGCAATTGCCGCGAGGACGACGCGCACCGCGAGGCGGATGGCGTTGCCGCGGTTCTCGATGATGTTGAGGCCAGAGTGGCCGCCCCGCAGGCCGAGCACCGCGATCCGAACCGGCGTCGAGCCGATCAGCGCGCGATGCCGGGACACCTTCATCTCGCCCGAGGTGTCGACGCCGCCGGCGCAGCCGATGTAGACGGCGCCGTCCTCTTCGGTGTCGAGGTTGAGCATGATGCGACCGCTGAGGATCGAGGGGTCGAGCTTCTTGGCGCCGGTCAGCCCGGTCTCCTCATCGATCGTGCACAGCAGCTCGAGCGGGCCATGGACGACGCTGGGGTCCTCGGCGAGCGCCATCGCCGTGGCGACGCCGATGCCGTTGTCGGCGCCGAGCGTGGTGCCGCGGGCCACCACCCAGTCGCCGTCGACGGCGACGTCGATGCCCTGGGTCATGAAGTCGTGGTCGACGTCGGAGTTCTTTTCGCACACCATGTCGAGATGGCCCTGCAGGACCACCGTCGGCGCGTGCTCGTGGCCGGGCGTCGCCGGAACCCGGATCGACACGTTGCCGATCGCGTCGCGCCTGACCTCGAACCCGCGGCTGCGGGCCCAGCCTTCCACGTGCGCGGCGATCTTCTCCTCGTGCTTGGACGGACGGGGGATCGCACGAATGGCGTCAAAGTGCTTCCAGAGGAGTCTCGGCTCCAGCGTGTCGAGTGGGCTGCTCATCGCGGCCTCCTGAACGGAATTCGGGCCTCGGCCCGGGCGACTATCTTAACCCGGCTGGCGCCAGAGGTCACGGGGAAGCCGAAATGTGCTTCCTGCCTTCAGGATGCGCGCAGCGCATCCCGAGGAGCGTGTGGGGCAGCGGCCAACCTCAACGACCTCATCAGGAGCGCACACAGGGGCCTATGCCCCACACGCTCCTCTAGAGCAGAGAGCGGAGAATCTGAAGGGCGGTGGCGGCGCCGCCGACCTGCAGGCCGTCGACCATCGCGGTCACCGCGAGCACCCGGCCGTCGTTCGACAGCCGTGGCATCGACAGCGCGACCAGGCCGCTCTCGACGCAGGCGTCAAGGCTGAGCGGCAGGTCTGGCTCGGCGATCCGCTCGTCCTCGCGGAGGGCCTCCAGAACCTCGTGCTCCTCGACGACGTCCTCGAAGAAGATCGCGAGCTGGGCGACGTGCCCGTGGAAGCAGCCGGTCGACATTCTCGTGGCTGCGACCTCGAGGGCGGGGAACAGCTGCGCGGCGTCGCGGTTGAGGTCCTCGTCGTCGGCGGCGACCAGGTTGAAGGCGAGCACGCGGTCTCCGATCAGCTCCTCCACGGCTGCGCCCTTCAGGCGCTGCGCAGCCTGCCTGGCGAGCCGCTCCACGTCCGCGGTGCCGCCCGCGGAGACCGGCTCGAGCGCCGCAACCGCGGCCTGCGTCGGCGCGAGGCGCTCGAGGGCGCCGACCACCGTCCACAGCGCCACCAGGGCGGGGTGGGCAACGCGGACGTGAGTTTCGCGATGGTCGGGATCGGCGCCCGCCGCCGGCGGTAGCTGGTCCCAGTCGCCGGGCAGCCTGCCCAGAACCACGATCGGAATGTCCGGGTGGCTCTCGGAAAACCGGCTGACGTGAAGCAGCCGCGCCGTCGGCGTGTCGCTCGCGACCAGCACCGCGTCGGCGCCCGCGAGGTCGCTCGCGTCGTCGATTGGCGGCACCAGCGCCGGCTCGCCGGCGAGCTCGGCAATCTGTTGCTCGTCGTCGTCGGCGGTGTGGTGATAGGACAGGTCTCCGGCGAGGAAGGGGTCGCGTGCCAGCAGCGCCAGCACCTCACGTCCGAGCAGGGTCAGCGGGTCAATGATCTGGATCTTCGGCATGCTCTTCCTCGTCCGGACGAGGTTCGACGGGCGCAGGTGGGACCGGGCGGCGCCGGAGGCGCCTGGTCAGGACCGTGATCGGCGCCGACAAGATGTACGCGGCCGCCATGACCGACAGCACGTGGGGCGTCAAGGTGATCAGCGAGAAGGTGAGCGCGATGATGAAGATCGAGGTCACCGGCCAGCGGCGGCGCAGGTCGACGTCCTTGAACGACCGGTAGGGCAGGTTGGACACCATGAGCAGGGCGAGGCAGATGGTGAATGCGCCGACCACAGGAACGAAAGCCGGGTGCTTGACCGGGGACGGCGAAACCAGCACGAACAGCGCGATTGCCCCGGCGCCGGCCGGGCTCGGCAGGCCGGCGAAGTCGTGCAGGTCGTGGGGCGACGACGTGAACCGTGCGAGACGGATGGCGACCGCGACCAGGACCAGGAACGACACCGCAATTCCGGGCCGGGGTAGCTGCCACAGCCCCCAGTGGAAAACCAGCAGCGCCGGCGCCATTCCGAAGGAAATCACGTCGGCGAGCGAGTCGAAGATCTCGCCGAAGCTCGAGGTCGAGCCGGTCATGCGGGCGATCCGGCCGTCCAGGATGTCGGCCACGATCGCCACCAGGATGAAGACCGCGGCGAGCTCCATGCGGCCCCGGCTCGACTCGACGGCCGAGAAGAAGCCGCAGAAGATGTTGGCGACGGTGAACAGGGAGGGGATCAGGAAGATGCCGCGCCGCAGGCCACCCTTGCCTCGGCGGCGGATAAGACGGGGCGGCCTCATGACGCCCTCAGCCGCGCCAGCGGGCTCGAGCCGGCGCGCACCCGGTCGCCGACGCGGACCAGAAGCTCGGCGTCAGCCGGCAGGAAGACGTCCACCCGTGAACCGAACCGGATCAGCCCGATCCGGTCGCCGCGGCGAACCGCGGCTCCGGGCCGGTGGTCGAAGACGATCCTGCGGGCGATGAGGCCGGCGATCTGCTTGAGGCCGATCCGCCCGGCCGCGCCCTCCCAGACCGAGAGATTCTGCTCGTTGACCAGCGACGCTTTGTCGCTGTATGCGGCCAAGGTCCGCCCCGGGTTGTACCGGTAGTCGGTCAGGGTGGCGTCGATCGGGGCCCGGTTGACGTGAACGCTGAAGACCGACATGAAGACGCTGACCCGGACCGGCAGGCCGGCCGGCGCCATGCCATCGGGCGCAGCGCCGCACGCGATCACCTTGCCGTCGGCCGGCGAGCAGGCGACGTCCGCGGCGGCAGAGCATTCCCGGCGCGGGTTGCGGAAGAAGAACAGTGAAAAGGCGGCGCAGGCCGCGAGGCAGGCGGCAAGCGGCACCCAGCCGAGCGCGCCGGCCACGGCCGCTGCGCAAAGTGGAACCAGGACGAAGGGCCAGCCCTCCGGTGCAATCATCTGATGACTCGTGTGGCTCGCGCGGGCCGTCACGCGCCCGTACGGCGGAGTTTTTCCATCTGGTCCTTGAGGTGCAGCTTGAGCTTCTTGAGCCGCTTCGCCTCCAGCTCCTCCTCGGGCGTCAGCCACGCTTTCTTGTTGAGCTCCTCGAGCCGCTTCTCGTACGTCTGGTGCTCGAGGCGGAGGTGCTCGTAGTTGAGGTCGTCGCGCTCAACCCGCGGCTGGTCTGGAACCATCCGAATCCCTCCTCTGGCGCACGGCGGTCCGGGATTCCATGGTATCACCGGTGAGCGGGGCCGGAGCCCGGCCGCGGGACAGGATCTAGGATCTGGGATCTGGGGGATAGGGCCCCCGCCCGCTCTTGTCACGGCGACTCTTGACGGCGGCATGTCACGGCGACTTGTCACGGCGAAGTGCGGAGCACGAAGCCGGAAGCCTCAGGCGAAGCTGGAAGCCCCCGGCGAAGCCGCACGTCATTGGACGGCTTGTCCCGGCGGAGCTGACGGCGTAGCCCACCGGGCGAAGCCGCAAGCCTCAGGCGACTTGTCAGGGCGAAGTGCGGCCTGTGACGGCGTAGCCCAGCGGGCGAAGCCGCAAGCACGAAGCCTGAAGCCGGAAGCCGGATCCGCTTCCGCGCCCGATTCCGGCTGTCATCCCGAGCGAGACCGAACTCTCCCCCGCGTCATCCCGAGGGAGGCCCGAAGGGCCGAGTCGAGGGATCCCCTCAGGCCCCCGGAAGCGCGTCGGGATCGGCGGGGGAGTCACTGGATGAGTAGACCCTTCGACTCGCGGCGCGGCTGCGCCGCTCGCTCAGGGTGACAGGTTGCTGAGTGTGGCGGTCACTGCGTGAGGAGACCCTTTCGCAGCGCTGCAGCGCTGCTCGCTCAGGGCAGGCTCCTCGGGGCACGGGCACGAGCCCGGTGCACGCGCAGCCTCTCTCTCCTCGGCGCAGCCGGGGTGATCGCCACGAGCGCACCGCGCTACACTCCCTCCGGGGGTGACCATGAGACGAGCTCTGAAGCACGCCGTGGCCCTCGGGGCGATCGTTGCAGGCCTCCTGCTGCTCGCCCCGCCACCGACCGAGCCCTCCTCGCCGCCTGCTCACCGGGGCTTCTTCCCCGTCTCGGTGTGGTACGCCGGCGGCACGGCGCGGGCGCCGATGCTGGAGAGGGTCACGCCCGAGAAGGTCGCTGTCTGGCGCAAGGACCTCCAGCAGATCAAGCGGCTGGGGTTCAACACGGTGCGCTGCTGGGTGGAGTGGACGGCCGCGGAGGCCGAGCCGGGCACGTACGATTTCAGTGCGCTCGAGGCGGTCGCCGACCTGGCGCACGAGGTCGGCCTCAAGCTGATCGTCCAGGTCTACATGGACTCGGCGCCCGACTGGGTCGGCGCCGCGCACCCGGACGCGAGCTTCGTCGCCTCCAACGGGCTCGCCGTCAAGTCTCAGTCCTCGCCCGGCTACTGCTTCGACCATCCCGGCGTGCGGGAGAAGGTGCTCGCGTTCTTCGCGGCCGCCGCCCGCGCGGTCGCCGACAAGCCCGCCTTCTACGGCTGGGACCTCTGGAGCGAGCCGCACATCATCAACTGGGCCGAGGTCTACCACCTGGGCAGCGCCGACTACCTCCAGTTCTGCTACTGCCCCTCGACCATGGCCAGGTTCCGGGGCTGGCTCGAGAAGAAGTACGGCACGCTCGAGGCGCTCAACCGGGCCTGGTACCGCACCTTCTCGACCTGGGACGAGGTCGAGCCGCCGCGCTTCGGGACCATCCTCACCTACACCGACTACATCGACTGGAAGGAGTTCATCTCCGACAAGCTGGCCGAGGACCTGGCCGCCAAGGCGGCGGCGGTCAAGGCGGTCGTCCCCGACGGCGTGGTGACCAGCCACTCGGCCATCCCCGGCCTGTTCAGCCGCCCGGAGTGGAACGGCACGCCCGACGACCGCAAGATGGCGGACGTCGTCGACTACTACGGCGCGTCGATCTACCCCAAGCACGCCTGGACCATCGAGCCGTGGTCGCCCTACTTCCGGGCGTCCGGCCACGACTTCACCCGGTCGATGACCCTGCGCAACGGCGGCTTCTACATCGGCGAGCTGCAGGCGGGCTATGGCGTGTTCGGGATGAAGCTGAGCGTGCCGGTGGTGGGCGCCGACCTCCGCGACTGGATGTGGACCGCCGTCGCCTACGGCGCGCGCGCCGTCAACATCTACGCCTACTACCCGATGAGCTCGGGCTACGAGTCGGGCGGCTACGGCCTGGTCGACCTCGACGGCAAGGTCACCGAGCGGGCCGAGGCGGCCGGGCGGGTCGCCGGCGTCGTCACCGACAACATGGACCTCTTCCTCGGCGCGCAGCCGCCCCGCTCCGAGATCGCCGTGCTCTACAACCCGCTCTCGCACATGGTCGGCGGCCAGCAGCAGTTCACCACCGAGGGCCAGCCGATCGGCTACAACACCCTGTCCGAGTCGCTGCAGGGCATCCACCGCGCCTTCTTCGACGCGGGCTACACCGTGGACTTCGTGCACGTGCGCGACCTCGCGAGCGGCGGGCTCTCCGGCTACAAGCTGGTGATTGTTCCGTACCCGGTGCAGATGGCGAAGGAGCACCAGGCGAAGCTCGTCGAGTTCGTCGAGGGCGGCGGCGTCATGCTGGCCGAGGCCCGCTTCGGCTGGATCGACGAGCGGGGCTTCTCGAGCGACGTCATCCCGGGCGGCGGCCTGGACCAGCTCGTTGGCTGCCGGGAGGCCCAGGTCGTGCCCCTGCGCAAGGCGTCAACGATCACGATCGCAAAGGCCCATCCGGCGTTGCCGGGCCTCGTCAAGGGCGATCGGCTCGACACGGTCTTCTTCGAGGAGAGCTTCGACGTGTTCGGAGCTAAGAGCGAGATCCTGGCCGAGACCGAGGACGGCCGGCCGGCGATGGTCTACGCGCCGCACGGCAAGGGCGGAGCGATCATCGTCGGCTCGTTCGTGGGCGCCGCCTTCCACCACTTCCACAACCCGAACAACGCCCGGTTGCTGACCGGCCTGGCCCAGTGGCTCGCGATCGCCAAGCCGGTCGAGGTGCGTTCGTCGGAGCCGGATGTCCTGATCGAAGCAAGGGTCCTCGAAGGTGAGGGCTACCGGCTGCTGTTCGGTTTCAACCGCGGCGGCACCACCTCGACGGCCCAGTTCGCACTTGCAGCGAACGGGCCAAACGTCGCCGCCCAGAACCTGGAGACCGGGCAGGTCGTGACCCCCGAGGTGGAGGATGAGAGGCTCATCGTGCAGCAGAAGTTGGACCCGCAGCAGGTCGTGGTCCTGCTCGTCAGGTAGGCCGCGCGATGCGGCGGGAAGCACACCGGCGTCGCGAGGCGGGCCTGTGCATCGGCGTCGACGTCGGCGGGACCAAGATCTCAGCCGCCCTCTTCGCCGACGACGGCACGATGCTGTCCAAGACGAGGGTTCCGATCGATCGCAACGGGCCGGACGGCCCGGTCGCCCAGATCGTTGCGGCGATCGACGAGCTGGGGGCCGTTGCCGGCAAGCCTGAGGCGGACGGATCCGGCGCCGAGACCTCGCACCCACGACCGGTCGAGGCCGTCGGCATCGTCGTCCCCGGCGTGGTCTTCCACGACTCGGGCGAGGTCTGGGCGCCGAACATCGCGGGCTGGGACCACTTCCCGCTCGCCGCCAGGCTCGGCGAGCAGACGACGCTGCCGCTGGTCCTCGACAGCGACCGCAGCGCCTACGTGCTCGGCGAGCAGTGGTGCGGCGTCGCGAAGGGCCTGCGCAACGTCGTGTTCGTGGCCTTCGGCACCGGCATCGGCGCCGGCATCCTGGTCGACGGACGATTGGTGCGGGGCAGTGGGGATGTCGCCGGCGCCGTCGGTTGGTTCGCCCTGGATCCGCGCTTCCGGCCCGAGTACGGCGAGCGCGGGTGCTTCGAGTGTGAGGCCTCGGGAAGCGCGGTCGGCCGGCTGGCGCAGCGCGCCCTCGAGGAGGGGAGGCCGTCCGCGATCGCGGCGATCGCCGCCTCGGGCGGCGGCGAGATCACGGCCGAGACCGTGTTCCGCGCGGCCGCGGCCGGCGACGCCCTGGCGGAGGAGATCCTCGACCACGTCGCCGAGGCCATGGCCATGGGCATCGCCAACATCGTCAGCATCCTCAACCCGGAGATCGTGGTCCTCGGCGGCGGGCTGTTCCAGTCCGACCTCCGGCTGCTGGAGCCGGTGCGCTCAGCGAGTGGCGCGCTGGGCGCAGCCGCTGGCCGCCGCGGCGGTCAGGATCGAGCCCAGCGGCCTGGGCGAGGATGCCGGGCTCTATGGCGCCGCCAAGCTGGCCTGGGACTCGGTGCGGGTCTGGCCGTGAGGCGCCGCTGCCGCGTGCGGCGCCATCGAGGGGACCCAGGGCATTGCCGTCGTTCATCGCGGAGACCGCAGGACTGAGGAGGGAGCGCCATGTCAGCCAGCGAGTACCTGAGTCGCATCCAGGCGGTCATCGAGAAGATCGAGGCCACCGAGATCGAGAAGATCCGGGCGGCCGGTGCGGCCATGGCCGAGTCGATCGCGGCCGGCGGGCGGGTCTACCTCTACGGGAGCGGCCACTCGGTCATTCCGGTGCTCGACGTCTTCCCGCGCTACGGCAGCTTCGTCGGCTTCTTCCCGCTCTATGACCCGCGCCTGATGTGGTTCAACGTCATCGGCCCCGGCGGCGCGCGCGAGCTGCTCTGGCTCGAGCGCCAGCCCGGCTACGCCGAGGTCTTCCTCAAGAGCTACCCGCTCGAGCCGCGGGACTGCATGGTGGTCTTCTCGCACGGCGGGCTGAACGCAGCGGGGATCGAGGTCGCCCTCGCGGCCAAGGCGAAGGGGCTGACTGTGATCTGCGTCTCCTCGCTCGCCAACGCAGCGATCGCCAAGCGGACGCACCCGTCGGGCAAGATGCTGCCCGACGTCGCCGACATCGCCATCGACAACTGCGTGCCGCCCGAGGACGCCCTGGTCGATGTGGGTCAGCTCGAGCGCGTGGCCGCCGGCTCGACCGTGGCCGCAGTCGTGGTCGCCATGAGCCTGGTCGCCGAGACCGCGGCGTGTCTGGCGGCGAAGGGCGGCGTGCCGCCGACCTTCGTCTCGCCCAACGTCGCGGGCGTCGGCCGGGACCACATGAACAGGGTCTACCAGGCCTTCACCGAGTTCTACTTCGCCCGCCCGATGAAGGCGGAGCTGTAGCGGCCGCCGGAGGAGGGGAGATGAGCGACGAGCGCAGCACCTCGGCCGGCGGACTGATGGCCTCGCTCTGCGCCGGGATGTTCGTCGTTGGCATCGTCATGGCCATCCTGGGCGCGATCCTGCCCACCCTGTTCGCGACCATCGCCCTCGACAAGGCGGAGGCGGGCAGCCTCTTCCTGGTCATGAACTTCGCGATGCTGATCATGTCGCTGGCGTTCGGCCCGGTGGTCGACCGCTTCGGCTTCAAGGCCTTCCTGCTCGCGTGCGCCGTTCTGGTGGCGGCGTCGCTCCTGCTGCTCTCCGCCGCGGCGACCTACCCGATGGTCCTGGCCGCGGTGGCCGTGCTCGGCTTCGCCGGCGGCGGGATCAACGGCGGCGCCAACGCCCTGACCGCCGACCTCAACCCCGAGCGCAGGGGCGCGGCGCTCAACGTCCTCGGCACCTTCTTCGGCTTCGGCGCGCTGACCATGCCGTTCCTGATCGGCGCCCTGCTCGCGCACCTCGGCCTGCGCACCATCCTCACCATCGCCGCCGTGCTCAGCCTGGTTCCGGCCGTCATGTACGCCGCGCTGCGCTTTCCCCGTCCTAAGCACGAGCAGGGCTTCCCGCTCGCCCGGGCGGCCATCGTCGTGGGCAGCCCCCTGCTGTGGTTGTGCGCGTTCCTCCTGTTCTTCCAGTCGGCCAACGAGTTCACGGTCGGCGGGTGGCTCTCGAGCTACCTCTCTGAGGTCATCGGCTTTGCGCCGGCCGCGGCCTCCCTCGTCCTGGCGGGATACTGGGCCGCCCTCATGGCCGGGCGCTTCCTGTCGAGCCGCATCGTCGGACGGCTCGGCAACGCACGGCTCGTCCTGGCCAGTGCCGTGCTGGCGTTCGCCGCTGCGCTGATCGTGGCCTCCGCCCAGTCACCGCTCGTTGCCTGCGCCGGCGCGATCCTGCTCGGCCTCGGCTTTGCGGCCATCTTTCCCTCCACCCTCGCGGTCGTCGGCGAGGCCTTCCCGGCCTTCACCGGGACCGCCTTCAGCGTCGCCTTCGTCGTCGCGCTGTCGGGCGGAATGACGGCGCCGTGGCTCACCGGCAGTATCGCCGCGGAGTCCGGCCTTCGCCAGGGCATGCTCGTCCCGGTCGTTGCCTGCGCCGCGATCGTCATCCTCCAGCTCGTGATCGTCCGCGCTCTCCGGCGTTCCGGAGCGAATTCGTAACCGGGAGATCAAGCCAACAGCGCTGCCTTCTGGGTCGCGCCATCCTGTTCGCCGTGCGCGACCCCTCCTCGTCAACAGGCTGGAAGGTCGAGCTCGGCCCCTTCCCCGGCTGGCGGGACGTCCCCACCTGGTGATGCTGCAGTTCCGGGGTTCCAACCTCGGTTGGTATATTGATGCGGGAGTGCACGGTGACGAAGGCTCGCAAGCTGACTGAGTTTCTCGATCTGACGGCCGTTATCTGGCGCGAGGGAGAGGACTTCGTGTCACTTTGCCCGGAGCTCGGCGTCTCGTCGTGCGGTGAGACACTCGAAGAGGCGACTGTGATGCTCAAGGAAGCGGTCGACCTCTTCGTTGAGAATGCCCGTGAGCTTGGCATGCTCGATGCCGCGATTGGGGGACTGACCTCCGAACACCGCTGGACGACCTCCTTCCGAGTCGCGGTGTGACCCTGCGCGCCATCGTTCGGCAGGCTGGGATGACCGTTGACGACTTCCTGAGTCACCTCGGCTGACCTGATCCTCGACGATCGGCGGACGGACGCCCTGCGGGGGGTGCCCGAGCCCGGCCGGTAGAACGGATGGTGCAATGCCCCTCGGATAGAATGGTTCCTCAGGCGGTCGCTCTTGGTCATCCGAGGCGGCCCTGACGAGCGGGGGGCAGAACGCGTGGCTTCGCTTCCTGAGGTGTTCCGAGTCCTCAACGACATGAGGTCGGACGGCGTCATCGAGGACTATGCCCTTGGCGGTGCGATGGCGGTTCTCTTCTACGCTGAGCCGACGCGGACCTACGACCTCGACGTCTTCGTGATCCTCCCCCCGCCCGAACAGCCGATCGTCACCCTCAGGCCAGTCTACGCATGGCTGCGTGCCCGCGGCTTCGAGGCGCACGCCGAGCACGTGCTGATTCACGGCGTACCGGTGCAGTTCATGCCGGCATACAACGAGCTCGTAGAAGAGGCGATCGCGGCAGCCCGAGATCACGACTACGACGACGTGACGGTGCGGGTGTGCCCGCCCGAGCATCTCATCGCACTCGCGCTTCAGGCCGGCGGCGGCAAGCGGCGGGAGCGGGCGCACCAGTTGTTTGAGACGGCGGACATCGACCGCGCTCTCCTCGACGAGATCATGAGCCGCCACGGGGTGCGCTGGAGCCGTGATGCGTGACCGCGCGCGAGCCGGCAAGGACCGCATCGCGGGCCTCTTCCACGCCAAGGCGGAGTGGCACCGCCGGCAGGCGCGCCTCCCGATCAAGGAGAAGGTCCGGATCCTGCTCGAGCTGCAGCGGCAGGATCATCCCCTGCTGAAGCGGCACCGTACGCTCGAGTGGTGGGAAGAGCCCTGGACGATCGAACCCTGAGCGACGACTTCGATCCTCGTGCTTCTTGACGATGATCTTCACGTTGCGCATCTCAATACCCTCTCTCAGCGGCAACAGAGTCGTGGAAGGTACCTTCAAGAACGATATGGGCTTCTGGTCCCGGCTGCAGGGCGGGAGGTCGAATGCCGACGGCCCTGGGACAAGAAGAACGAGGTTTGTGAAGTACTGCCTTAGGAAACTCAAGACAGGGTGAATCGGACGTCAGCTCCAGCGAGCGGCGACAAGCCCCAGCGAACATCGACCGCCGGTGCGCGAAGTTGGTCGTCGGCGTGTCGCAGCCGTCGGGGTTGTTGCCGTTGGTCACTCGTAGTGAGTCCACATCCGGAGGACCTTGACGGTCCGGATCTCCGGTAGGACCTGGTACACCAGTCTGTGCTGGATGTTGATCCGGCGCGAGAAGGCGCCGGCGAGATCGCCAAGGAGCTTCTCGAAGGGGGGCGGGCTGCGGAAGGGATCCTCGGCCAGGATCACGAGCAACTCCTCGGCCTTCGCTCGGAGCCCGGCGGCGGCGAGCTTGCGTGAGTCCTTCTGGGCTGCCCGGGTGTAGACGATCGTCCAGCCCGTCACCAGGAGGGCTCCGTCGAGCACTCCTCGACCGGGGTCTCAAGCCCCTCACGCACCGACTCGCGCATCCCGGGCACCGAGAGCAGGTAGATCGTCTCCTGGATCGCCCGCCAGTCCTCTTCGGCAACCAGGACTGCGTTCGAGCGCTTGCCGGTGATCAGGATCGGCTCGTGCGAGGCCTTGGCCTCGTCCACCAGCCGGTAGAGGAGGGTGCGCGCCTCGCTGACCGTCAGAGTCCTCATGCTCGCCTCCGAATTGAAACGTACGCTTTTACGTACGTAGAGTCAAGTCGTCGAACAGCACCGTCATTCCGCCGGAGTGGCCGATGGACCTCGAACCGGGAGCTCAGAACTCCACGCAGAAGCCTCGGGCGAAAAGCACTTGCATTGTCACTACACGAGCAATATAATGTAATGCAGATTGGAGACCGAGGCCCTCATGCGCTTCGAGTGGGACCCAACAAAGGAGGCAGCCAACCGGCGCAAGCACGGGGTCACCTTCGAGGAGGCGGAATCGGTCTTCTTTGACGACGCGGGCAGGCTATTCGATGATCCGGACCACTCCGCGGAGGAGGTGCGCTGCCTGCTGCTTGGCCTGAGCGTGGGGCTGCGCGTATTGGTCGTTGCCCACTGCGTCCGCGAGAGAGGCGAGGTCATCCGTATCATCTCCGCCCGTCGCGCAACACGGGTAGAGACTGAGGTGTACGTGGGAGGTCAACCATGAGGAAAGAGTACGATTTCGCCGGCATGGTGGGGCGCAAGAACCCCTACGCGAGGCGCTTGAAAAGGCAGGTCACGATTCGTCTCGGCGAGGACGTGATCGCGTACTTCAAGCGGCTGGCCGAGGAAACGGGCATTCCGTACCAGAGCCTGATCAACCTCTACCTCCGGGACTGCGCCGCAAACCAACGTCGGCTGGCGATGAACTGGTCCTGAGTAGTAGGGACGGCTGCATCTCTTGGTGGCGTGGTGGCTTTGTCGTGAACTCGCGTCACCGTTCTGGGGCAAGGTGCCCGGAGACGCTCACGGACGCCGAAGCCGGCGTGGGTGGGTGGGCCTACGAGCGTGTTGGGCATAGGCCCCTGTGCGCGTTCCTGATGTGGGTATTGCGGTTGGCCTCTGCTCCACACGCTCAGGATGCGCGCAGCGCATCCTGAGGAGTTCGTGCCGCAGTGGCCGTCCGCCAACACTTCGGTTCACCAGGCCCGCGAAAAAGGCCAATGCGGTGCGAACTCCTAGTAGTACGGACGGTAGCCGATGTCCTCGCTCTCAATCGGACCCTTCTGGCGCAGCTCTTCGATCCCGACCACCGCCTCCTCGCGCGAGGTGAAGGCCATCTCGTGCTCGCGGCTCATGATGATCGCCTCCTTGGGGCAGGCGTCGACGCAGTAGCCGCAGAAGACGCAGCGCAGCAGGTCGATCTCGTACACCAGCGGCTTCTTCTCCCACTCGACGGTGGCGGTGGGGTCCTCCTCGGCGACGATGTGGATGCAGTCGGCCGGGCAGGCGGTCTCGCACATGTAGCAGGCGACGCAGCGCAGCGAGCCGTCCTCCTTGGTGGTCAGGATGTGCTTGCCGCGCAGCCGCTCCGAGTACTGGCGCTTGACCTCGGGGTACTGGATCGTCGCGATGTCCCGCTGTCCGAAAAGATTGCGCAGGAAGTGGCGGAGGGTGACGGCCAGGCCCTTGACGATCGAAACCAGGTAGATCCGCTCTCCGAGGGTCTGGCCCGGACGATCGACGTTGACGGTGGGGACGTTGTTCATCGGTCGAGCTCCCCGGCGATGATGTTGAGGCTGCTCTGAATCGCGATGAAGTCCGCCACCAGGTGACCCTCGAGCATGTGCGGGAAGGCCTGGAAGATCGCGAAGCACGGCGGCCGGACCTTGACCCGGTAGGGGCGGCCACCGCCATCCGCCACGATGTAGTAGCCGAGCTCGCCGTTGGCGCCCTCGACGCAGGTGTAGGCGTCGCCGGCAGGCACCTTGATGCCCTCGTAGATCAGCTTGAAGTGCCAGATCAGGGCCTCCATCTCGGTGAAGACCTTCTGCTTGGGCGGCAGCGCGACGTGGTGGTTGTCGGTGATCACCGGGCCCGGCGGCAGCGACGTGAGCGCCTGCTCGACGATGCGCAGGCTCTGCCGCATCTCCTCGATCCGGACCAGGTAGCGCGCGTAGCAGTCGCCGGTGGTGGCGACCGGGACCTCGAAGCTGTACTGCTCGTACCCGTGGTAGGGGCGCGCCTTGCGGATGTCGTACGGGACGCCGCACGCGCGCAGGCACGGGCCGGTCCAGCCCCAGGCGATCGCCTCCTCGGCCGAGATCGCGCCGACGCCCTCGGTGCGGTCGCGGAAGATCTTGTTGGTCGTGATCAGCGTCTCGACGTCGTCGATGAACTTCGGGATGTGGCCGAGCAGGTAGCGGACGCGATCCTCGAAGTCCGCGGGCACGTCGTGGGCGAGGCCGCCGATGCGCGCGTAGCTGAGGGTCAGGCGGCCGCCAGAGCACTTCTCGATGAGGGTGTAGATCTCCTCGCGGGTCTGGAAGAAGTACCAGAAGTTGGTGAGCGCACCGACGTCGACGAGGAGCGCCCCCAGGCAGACCGCATGGTCCATGATGCGCGACAGCTCGGACAGGATGACGTGGATCGCCTGGGCGCGCGGCGGCGCCTCGACCCCGAGCATGCGCTCGACGGCCAGCGCGAAGCCGGCCCCGTTGATGTGGCTGGAGCAGTAGTTGAGGCGATCGGTGTAGGGGATCACCTGGTTCCAGCCGTGGGTCTCCGACATCTTCTCGAAGCAGCGGTGGAGGTAGCCGATCTCACACTCCGCCTTGGTGATGACCTCGCCTTCGAGGCGCACGACGGTGCGCAGGGTGCCGTGGGTGGCGGGGTGCTGGGGGCCGAGGTTGAGGATCTGGGTCTCGAACTGGTCCTCGTCCTCCGTGGCGTCCTTCGCCCAGGTCGGGACCATCGTCTCGGCCTCGGTCAGCATCCAGCGCTGGCCGGGGTCGTAGTCCTTGCGCAGCGCGTGCCCCTGGAAGGCATCATGGGTCAGGATCCGGCGCAGGTTGGGGTGGCCGTCGAAGCGGATGCCCATCAGGTCGTAGGCTTCGCGCTCGAACCAGTCCGCCGCCTTCCAGATGCCATAGGCGGACGGCACCAACGGGTCGTCCTCCGGCACCGGCACCTTGACTCGGATGCGCTGGCCGGACTGGAGGCTGGTCAGGTGGTAGACGACGTCGAAGCGGGCCTCCCGCTCGGGGTAGTCCACCGCGCACACGTCGAGCAGCAGGTTGCAGGACGTCGCCGGCGACTCCTTGAGCGCCCGCAGCACCTCGAGCAGATGCCGGCGGTCGACCGTGAGCTCGGTGTGGCCGTCGGCGGCCTGCCGGACCCCGACCTCCTTCGGCAGGAGGTCAGACAGAGGATGCGGTGGCGCCGGCGCCTGCAGACTTGAGACGGTCATAGTGGGTCTCTCCGCGCTGGATCATCTCCTGGAGGCGGAGGATGCCGTGCATCAGCGCCTCCGGGGTGGGGGGACAGCCTGGAACATAGATGTCGACCGGGATGAACTCATCGACGCCCTGCACCACGTGGTAGGCGCGGTAGAAGCCGCCCGTGCAGGCGCAGGCGCCCATCGAGATCACGTACTTCGGCTCGGCCATCTGGTCGAAGACCCGCTTGACCACCGGCGCCATCTTGTCGGTGATGGTGCCGGCGACGATCATCAGGTCCGACTGGCGAGGCGAGAAGCGCACCACCTCGGCGCCGAACCGCGCGAGGTCGTAGTGCGATGAAACGGTCGACATGAACTCGATTGCGCAGCAGGCGGTGCCGAACGGGATCGGCCACAGGCTGTTCTTGCGCACCCAGCCCAGCACGGCGTCGAGCTTGGTCGTCAGCACGGTCGAGCTTCCATCGGGTTGACGCATCTGGAACCCTCCGACGGCCAATCATCAGGGACAACGCGCCGACCCGTACCGATAGTCCCCGGCAGGGCGCGGCGCCGTCGGCAGATTATACGTGGATCCCCGCGGGCGTCGAGCCGGCTCAGCTCGATCGGTCGAGCTGCCGCCGCTCTTGCGTCGCGCGGCGGTGAGACTTAGAAGTTCCAGGCGAAGCCGGCCGCGAACTCCCAGCCCGAGAGATCGAGGGTGCCGAAGCCCGAGAAGTCATCGCCGAGCTCGTCCTCGGCGTAGCGGTAGCGGCCCTCGCCGAAGAACGACCAGCGGAAGCCGAACGGGATGTCGACGCCGACCAGTGCCAGCGCCTCCCAGGTCGAGCCCTCGGCGTAGTAGTCGGCGTAGTAGATCTCCTGGTCGGGGGTCGAGAAGTCGATGAAGTCGCCGGCCTCCTCGAGGCTCCAGAAGAGCAGGCCGCCGCCGAGCCCGGCGTAGGGGATGATGGCCGATGACGCGTCGCCGTACCGGAAGACGTAGAGCGCGTTGATGTCCCACGTGTCGAGCGCCGTCCCGTGCGAGATGTCGTAGCCGTCGAGGTCAACAAAGTCCCAGTAGGCCTGGGTCGCCTGGCCGCCGTAAAAGGTGGTGCCGAACTGGAGGCCGGAGTGTGCCGAGGTGCGCCACAGGTAGTCGAATCCGAAGGTCAGGTCCTGGAAGTCGCCCGGCGATCCAGTGAAGACGTAGAAGGTGTCGTCCCAGTACCCGGAGTCGCCCTCCGGCTCCCAGAGACCGAGGCGGAAGCGGATCGAGCCGAAGTCGCCGGGCTGCCAGTTCCCCTGGGCCTCCGCTTGCAGGGCGCCGGCGGTCAGGATGAGCAGGCCGAGGATCAGGGATCGGGTCAACTGGGTTCGCATCGCATCCTCCTTCTGTGCGGCCCGCGAGTGCTGGGCCCACCATCAAGGTAGCAACTCCGATGCCAGGATGGCCAGGGTGGGGCCGGCGCCATCACGGCCGAGCCGCTCGAGAACGTGGAGGGCCCGGAAGATGCTGGAAGGGCATGATGAACAGAGGTTTACCCATCCCGCGAGCGGGAATCCGGCTTCGCCGTCGGCTCCGCCGTGACACGCGGGAACGGGAACCGGAGCCAACGCAGCGTGCCGACGGCGTCTTCGCCTGCGCTGCCGGTGTCGGCGAGCTGACCTCGCGAGAGGACGGTGTCGGGAATCCGGCTTCGTCCTCGCTTGCGACTTCGCCGTGACAAGTCCGGCTTCCGGCTTCGTCCTGCGGACTTCGCCGTGACAAGTCCGGCTTCCCGCTTCGTGCTTGCGGCTTCGCCCGCTGGGCTACGCCGTCACAGGCCGCACTTTGCCGTGACTCCGTCGTGACGTGAGCGGAAGCGGGCGCGGATCCGGCTTCCGGCTTCGCCTTCAGCTCCGCCGTGACAAGCCGTCCTGCGGACTACGCCGGGACAGAGCGGAGGTGGGGACCCCTCGACTCGCAGCGCCGCTCGCTCAGGGCAGGCTCCTCGCGTGGGGGCCCTATCACCTATCACCTATCACTCGCGGGGAAGCGGGGTAGGATGGGGAGCCGGAGGTGGCCATGATCGCGATCCACGATCACGGTGCGGTGCGCGAGCTGCGGCTGTCGCGGCCGCCGGTCAACGCTCTCAGCCCGGAGCTCCTTGCAGGGGCTCATCGACGCCGTCGCTGCGGCTCCCGGAGCCGGGGCGGGCGCGCTCGTGGTCTCCGGGTCGGAGGGGATGTTCACGGCGGGGCTCGACATCCCGGCGCTGCTGCGCCTGGATCGGGACGAGCTGGCGGCCGCCCTCGACGTTTTCTTCGACGCCATGGAGGCGCTCGCAACATGTCCGATCCCGGTGGCAGCTGCGATCACCGGCCACAGCCCTGCCGGCGGGTTCGTGCTCGCGATGTTCTGCGATTTCCGGGTGATGGCCGACGGGCCGTACGTCATCGGCCTGAACGAGGTGCGGGTCGGCATCCCGATGCCGTGGATCGTGGCCGAGGCCGCGGCGCGGCTGGTCGGCCGCCGGTGGGCCGCCGAGCTTTGCACGACCGGCCGCCTGCTCGATCCGGTGGAGGCGCTCCGGATCGGAGCGGTCGACGCCGTCGTTCCGGTCGGCGAGGTCGTGGCGGAGGCCTGCCGCTGGTGCGACCAGCTCATCGCGCTGCCGGCGCGGGCGCTGCGCTTGACCAGGGAGGTGGTGCGCTCCGAGCTCGTCGAGGTGGTGCGGCGGAACCGCGGGCGCGACCGTGAGCGGCTGCTCGACGAGTGGTTCCGCTCCGAGACCCAGGAAGCCCTCCGCCAGATGGTGGCGAGAATCAAGGGGGGGTAGGGCGCCGAGATGGAGTCGGCCCCGCCCGTCCGTTTCCGTGCCCGCTTGTTCGCTCCGTCCTCGAGAGCGCTTCGCGCCGATTCTCTGAAGGCGCTCCCCGAGGTTGCCACCTTTGGCGATTTCAGGTCTCGCGCACTTCTTTAGGAGCAACGTCGCGCCGAAATCGCCAAAGATGGCACGCCCGCAGGACGCCCTCTCGTCGTGCTCGCCTCGCCTCCCGGGCGCGGAAGTGGAAGCGGGGGCGGGGTCGCATCCATGCCGCGGTGCGCCAAGCATCGCCCGGGCATTCAGGCTAGAATGAGGTTCTCGCTCCGCCGGCAGGGGGTCGCCGCGTGAAAATCCCGTCCCTGATCCTGAAACAGCTGTACACCATGGGCAGCCTGGAGAACGTTCTCGGAGGGGTCCGTTTCGGCCTCAAGAACCGGCTCAGCGACACCACCGTGACCGCGGTCTCCGGCGTCGCGATCGACGGACTGCAAGCTCCCGCTCGCCGACGTCACGCTCGACATCGGCGGTGAGGTCCTCGCGGCGGGCGAGATCACCACGGCTCGGCCGATCGCCTTGCCGCTGCGCCGGCAGATGACGGTGATCTGCCGCGGTCAGCGGCTGGAGCTCGGGAAGCACACCGTCGGCATCGAGTTCGAGGCGGCGCCCTTCGGCAAGCTCGCTTTCGAGGTCTCCGACGCGATCCGCGAGCACGCCGACCACCGGTTGACCGTGCCCTGCGACAAGGAGAACAACTGCAGCCCCGAGATCATCCGCGCGCGCCAGGAGTTCGTGCGCACGATGACCGGCGCCACGCTCGAGCACGTTGCGCGGTACTCGTTCGATCCGGAGAGGACCCAGGGCAACATCGAGAACTTCACCGGCGTCGCCCAGATCCCGATCGGCTTCGCGGGCCCGATCCGGATCCACGGCGAGCATGCCCAGGGCGACTTCCTGATCCCGCTCGCGACCACCGAGGGGACCCTGGTGGCGTCGTACAACCGGGGCATGAAGGTGCTCAACCTGTCCGGCGGTGTGACCTGCACCGTGTCGGACGACCGTATGCAGCGGGCGCCGGTGTTCGTGTTCGACTCGGCCCGCGAGGCGCGCGCGTTCCGCGACTGGGTGGCCGCCAACATGGACAGCATCCGCGAGGCCGCCGAGGCCACCTCCAGCGTCGCGAAGCTGCTCGACATCGACATCATCCTGTCCAACAAGTTCGCCTACCTCCGCTTCAACTACCGGACCGGCGACGCCGCGGGCCAGAACATGGTGGGCCGGGCCACCTTCGCCGCCTGCTCGTGGATGCTCGACCGCCTCGACACGGTCCGCTCGTTCTTCCTCGAGTCGAACCTCGCGACCGACAAGAAGCACTCCCAGATCAACATGATGCGGACCCGCGGCAAGCGGGTCACGGCCGAGGCCGTCGTCCAGCGCGAGGTGCTGGTCCAGCAGATGCGGGTCGAGCCGGAGAAGCTCAACTACCACATGCAGATCGCCAACGTCGGCGCCTTCCTGTCGGGGGCCAACAACAACGGCGCCCACTCGCCGAACGGCATCACCGCCATGTTCATCGCCACCGGCCAGGACGTCGCCAACGTCGCCGAGTCCTCGTCGGGGATCCTCTACACCGAGCTCACGCCGGAGGGGAACTTCTACATCTCGCTCACCATCCCCTCGCTGATCGTCGCCACCCACGGCGGCGGCACCGGGCTCGCGACCCAGCGCGAGTGCCTCGAGGTGCTCGGCTGCGCTGGGGCGCGACAAGGTCAGGAAGCTCGCCGAGATCGTGGCCGGCGTCGCCCTCGCCGGAGAGGTCTCGCTGGGCGCCGCCATCTCCTCGCTGGACTGGGTTTCGTCGCACGAGCGCTACGGCCGCAACCGGTGATCCGCCGAGCCGGCCGCATGGAATGGTGAACGGCAACTCCGCGACTGCTGCCGGACCGAAGTCGCAGTCCGGCTCGAGCCGGCGCCGCGCGCGCCGCCGGGCCGCCGGTGGCGTCCCCGCGCTCGCCCGGCGCGGCCGGACCACGCTGCGGCACTTCATCCTGCTGCTGCTCGGCGGCTACTCGACGTGGGTGGCCGATCGCCGGCAGCGCGGCGCCCGGGGGATGCTGTTCGGCTTCCACCGCGTCGGGGCGTGGATCGGCCGCCGCTTCATCGGCCGCGAGTTCCGGGCGCTGCCGTTCCCGGCCCAACTCCGGCGCCGGCTCGAGATTCTCGGTCCGACCTACATCAAGCTCGGGCAGATCCTCAGCCTGCGCCTCGACGTCCTGCCCGAGGTGGTGACCGCCGAGCTGCGCGGCCTGCTCAGCCACCTGCCGCCGGTGCCCTTCGACGCGATCGTCGAGGTGATCGAGGCCGACCTCGGCCATCCGCTCGATGAGATGTTCGCAGAGGTCGATCCCGAGACGCTCGGGTCGGCGTCAATCGCGCAGAGCCACCGCGCCCGCACGATCCTCGGCGATCAGGTCCTGCTCAAGGTCGTCAAGCCGGGCATCCGCGAGCTGCTGTACCGCGACATGGAGCTGCTGCGCCTGGTCGGCGTCGTGCTCCAGCTGTTCATGCCGCGCTACCAGCCGAGCCGCATCATCGAGGAGTTCTGCGACTACACGCTGCGCGAGGCCGACATGGTGCGGGAGGCGGAGAACTCGCAGACCTTCCGCGCCAACTTCGCGGACATGCCGGACATCGTGTTCCCGGCCATCTACCAGGAGTTCTCGGGCACCGACGTGCTGTGCATGGACTTCCTCGAGGGCGTCGAGCCGAGCTCGGAGGTGGTCGCGGCCATGCCCCTCGAGGAGCGTCGCGCGCTGATCGACCTCGGCGCCACCGCGATCATCCGCATGCTCTACGAGGACGGCTTCTTCCACGCGGATCTCCACCCCGGCAACCTGCTGGTTCTCGCCGACCGCCGGATCGGGTTCATCGACCTCGGGATGGTGGGGCACCTCGACCCCGGGCTGCGGCACAACCTGATGAACCTGTACCACGCCCTGGTGATGGAGAACTTCGACTCCGCCGCGCGCCACCTCGCCGACGTCGCCCACCCCGGACGGGGCGCCGACGCCGTGACCTTCCGGCGTGCGGTTCGCGAGCTCTGCCGGCGCTGGCGGCGCGATGCCAGCTTCGAGAGCTTCTCGCTGGCGCTGCTGATCCTCGAGGCGACCCGGCTGGGCGCCCGCTACAACCTGTACTTCCCGGTCGAGATGGTCCTCATGGTCAAGGCGCTGATCACCTACGAGGGCGTCGGCTACCTGCTCGACCGCGAGTTCGACGTGGCCGAGGTGTCGTCCCGCCACATCGGCCGCATCTTCCGCCACCAGTTCTCGCCGCGGCGATTGATCCGCGAGGCGAAGGACATTGCCCCGGAGCTGCTCGACGCCGCGATGCGCATTCCGGCGCTGGTCAGCGAGTCTCTCCGCTACCTCGAGCAGCAGAACCGCCGGCAGCCGGTGCGGCCGCTGCGGGGCCTGCGGGCGACGGTGTTCGGGGGGTTCTGCCTGCTGTCGGGCGCGATCCTGGTCGTCTTCGGCGGTCCGTGGATGGTGGCGGCGCCGCTGCTCATCCTCGGCCTGCTGCTGCCGCTGCGCCGCGGTGACTGAGCTGCCACATCCTCGCCACAATTGGGCGCCATCATTTCCGTGGGTCGAGGTTCGGCGCGGCCATCCCGAGGGCCGGAACCGGAGCGCGCGACCTCGAGCGTTGGGCACTTGGCGAGTGGGAGAAGCTGGCGTACCATCTCGCGGCGATCGCGTGACCGCGCGTCGGCATGGCAGATCGCCGTGGGCGGATGACCGGACGGAGGGGCGAGTGGACGTGAGAGATGAATCGCGCGAGGCGCGGCCGGCAGGGCAGAGCATCCTGCTCCCGCTGGTGGTGGGCGCTGTGTTCCTGATCGTGCTCGTGATCGGCGCGATGGCAGGTTGATTTGCGGCGGGCGAGTTCGCCCGCGCATGTCGATGTGTCGGCTGGCCGGCGGCCGGTCAGGATTCCCCGTCGAAGCGCACCGTGTAGTGCCCGTCCCGCATCAGCTCGAGGTGGTCGCCGTCCGCCATCACGAGCTCGACTCGCGCCGCCACGATTCGCGGCTGCAGCTCGGGCAGGAACACGTGGTCCTGGTGGATCACCGCCTCGGGCCGGCTGAAGTCCCCGGGTCCGACGGCGCCGCCGAAGTGGTCGCTGCGTCCGAACGCGAGATGGAGGCCGAGCTTCTCGTCGAGCAGCAGCTGGCCGATCGGCCGCACTCCGAGCTCCGCCAGCACCCCGAGCCCGAGCTCGGCGAGGTTGCCGGTGGCGGGCTCGTCCGCGAGCCGCCGGCGGGCGGCGTCGGCGGTTGGCCCCTCGCTGTCGACGGCGACCGCACGGTTGGCCTCGATCCGGTAGTCGACCACGTCGTCGCCGAGCTGGATCGGCAGCCAGCCGGCGCTCCGGCTCGGGTCGCCCGGCCGCTCGCCCTCGTAGGGCACGATGTAGGCCTCGCCCGAGGGGAGGTTGCCGGCGGTGCCGGGCTCGTGCAGCAGCCCGCTCGAGGCATGGGCCGTGCGATGGCGGAGATCGAGGTGAAGGTCGACGCGCGCGTGAGCCGTCGACCAGGAACTCGAGGTCGGCGGCCTCGGCGCGGTCGAGCATCCCCTTGAGGAGACGCACGCGCCGGTCCACCTCGTCGTAGTCGAGGCGGAGCGCCGGCACCATCGCCGCCGTGAACCCCGGCATGGTCGCCGCCCGGAAGCCGAGCCGCGGCGCGAGGCGCTTGAGCGGTGCGGTGGCCGACAGCTCGGTCGGCGCCATGACGAGGCGATGCCCCGCGAGCACGTCGAGGAGCGGCAGCGCACGCCCGATCATCGAGGTCGTCGGCGGTGGCGGGCAGGTCGTCGTGGATCGATCCGCCACGCGATGTCCGGCAGATCAGCGTTGTTCGCCCGCACGTTGCGGTAGCCGTAGAGCCCCACCTCGAGGCCGTGGGCGTGGCGCGCCGCGACGAGCTCGCGGACCCAGCCGGCCGCCAGGCGCACGGCGGACGCGCCAGGAGTCCCGGTCCGGCAGAACGCGATCCGGCAGGTCGATCAGGATCGCGAGGGCGCGGTCGTCCGGGGCGGGCCGGAAGCTCTCGATGAGAACCAGCTCCGTGATCAGACCGTCCATTGCGATCTCCCGGCTCATGCTAACCCGTCGCCTGCGTTCAGGAATCGTTTCAGGGTCGGGTGAGATGCCTCCACGTCGTAGGCTGCGGTCCGATTGCCAGGTGGTTCAACCCCGGACCACGCGATCCTCCCGCGTGCGATGCCGGGATGCGCGCAGCGCATCCGTCTCGAAGCGTGAGGGCAGAGGTCGAACACGCCTGGATCCAGCATCGCGTTGGGGCCTCTGCCCTAACGCTTCGAGTCGATGACCTCGACGGTGATCCGGTCGTACCAGTCGAGCGAACCGGGAAGCCCGATGCCGAAGTCCGTCGAGCGGCCCGGCCAGATCTCCTCGAATGGGCTGCCCTGGGCGGTCTGCACGAGATCGCCGTCGCGGAATCCCGAGACCCGGAACATCACGTCGGTCGGCTGCAGCACCCGGCGGCATCGGTTGGTGGCCCGGATGGTGATCATGACGTTTCCCCACGAGGCCAGGGACTGCTCGGCCTCGTAGGTGGCGCTGATGCAGTCCGCCGCCGACGGGGTCGGGCTCGGCTCGCGGCGCCGCGGCAGAGCCGGCGGCTGCCGGCAGCCACGGCGTCGGCGTCGTCGTCGGCGCCACGATCGTGACCCAGTCGGAGGCGTGCTCGGCGAGCCGCGTCGGCGTGGCGCTCGGGGCCGGCGTTGGTGGACGGTGCGGCGGTCGGCGCGGGTGGAACGCGGGCGGCGGCTCGCCGCCGCCGCGGGTGAGCTCGAGGACGGCAACCAACGCGATGATGGCGAGGACGCCGCAGGTCACGTAGCAGCCGGAGCGGTTCGGCAGCGGCCGCCGGCCGCTCGACAGGGAGAAGCGCATCACCGGTTGGTCCACGACGTTACTCGTTGCTGACCATACACCATCGAACGCTGACGGGCAAGGGGAAGGATACCGGCGAAACCACGAAGGACACGAAGACACAAAGTGGAAGATTCTTGAGTGGCGCCTCGGGGACGCGTGCGGCGCCAGGAGGCTCGGCTCGCCGGCTGGAAACGAGTGGACAACATTGAGTTCTCTTGGTGCCAGGCATGATGATATGACGATGTTGAAAAGTTTCGAGAACGGGTCGGACTTCTAGAGTTCCTCATGCCTGGGGCCTGGGACCTGAAGTCGGGGTCCGGCTTCGCCTACGGCTTCCGGCTTCGTGCTCTGCACTTCGCCGTGACGAGTCGCCGTGACACGTCGCCGTGACAAGTCGCCGTGACAAGAGCGGGCGGGGGCCCAATCCCCCAGATCCCAGATCCTAGATCCTGGCCGGGCGGAGGCGTGCGTTGACCGGCCGCGGCACCGCGACTACGCTGGGCGCGGCCCGCGCGCCGGCGGGGCGCGGGCGGGAGGGTCCGATGCGCTGGGTGGTGTTCAACCAGAAGGGCGGCGTCGGCAAGTCGACCATCGTCTGCAACCTGGCAGCGATCAGCGCGCGCGAGGGCCGGCGCACGCTGGTGGTGGACCTCGATCCCCAGGCCTGCGCGAGCCACCACTTGCTCGGCGACGACGCCGACCGCGCGAAGCCCAACCTGGCGCAGTTCTTCGAGCAGTTCCTCGGCTTCCACCTGACCAGGGATGAGACCTCGGCGTATGTGCACCACACCCGCTACGAGCGCCTGCACGTGATGCCGTCGTCGCCCGAGCTCGAGCCGTTGCAGCCCAAGCTCGAGGCCAAGGTCAAGATCTACAAGCTGCGCGACGCCCTGCGCGAGCTCGACGGCTACGATGCGGTCTACCTCGACACGCCGCCGGCCTTCAACTTCTTCACCCTGTCCGCCCTGATCGCCGCCGATCGCTGCCTGATCCCCTTCGACTGCGACGACTTCTCGCGCCGCGCGCTGTACAACCTGCTCGAGGTGGTCGAGGAGGTCCGCGAGGACCACAACTCGGGCCTGCGGGTCGCCGGCATCGTGGTCAACCAGTTCCAGGAGCGGGCCCGGCTGCCGCTGCAGCTGGTCGAGGAGCTCAAGGCCGAGGGGCTGCCGGTGCTCGAGCCCTACATCTCGCAGTCGGTCAAGGTCCGCGAGTCGCACCAGCGCGCCCGGCCGCTGCCGTACCTCGCTCCCAGCCACAAGCTGGCCGGCCAGTTCGAGGAGCTGTACGCCGCCGCCGAAGCCTCGAAGTGGGCCGTGCGCTGAGCTCGGGAACGGACGGGGCGCTGTCCCCGAAGATTCTGGATCCTATCCGCTGGCCGTGCTAGCCGAGCGTCGCCTGATCCTGGAACCACGCCGCGGTGCGCGCAAGCCCGTCGGCGAGGGGGGTCGCGATCGTGACGCCGAGCTCGCGCTCGAGCAGCGCCGAGCTGATCGAGGAGCGCAGCTGCTCGCCCGCCTTGCCGGGGCCGTGGGCCGCCGCCGGTCCGCTGCCAATCGCGCGGTGAAGGTGTGCAAACAGGGTGTTGACGTCGGTTTCGATGCCGGTGCCGACGTTGTAGATGTTGAAGCCGGGGCGACCGAGCGCGGCCACGTTCGCGCTGACGACGTCACCGACGAAGACGTAGTCGCGGGTCTGCAGTCCGTCGCCGTTGATCAGCGGTTGCTGGCCGGCGAGCAGCTTGTGCAGGAAGATCGCCACCACGCCAGCCTCGCCGTGCGGGTTCTGGCGGGGACCGTAGACGTTGGCGTAGCGTAGGCAGGTGGCGTCGAGCCCGTACTGGCAGTGGTAGAAGTACAGGTAGCGCTCGCTGGCCAGCTTGGCCACGCCGTAGGGCGAGAGCGGGCGCACCTGGTGGTCCTCGCCGGCCGGGAAGGAGTCCTGCTCGCCGTAGATGGCGCCGCCGGTCGAGGCGAGCACGGTCTGGCGGACCCGGCCGCGGCGCGCTGCCTCGAGCAGGTTGAGCAGGCCGAGGATGTTGACGTCGGCGTCGAAGCGGGGGTCCTCGACCGAGCGCCGGACGTCCATCTGGGCGGCGTGGTGGACGAGGATCTCGACGCCGCGGTCAACGAGCAGCTCAGCGGCCTCGCGGCTGCGCACGTCGAGCACCACGAGCTCTGCGCCGGCCGGCACGTTGGCGCGACGCCCGCTCGACAGGTCGTCGAGTATGATCACCCGATGTCCCCGGCTGACCAGGGCCTCGGCGACGTGGCTGCCGATGAAGCCCGCACCGCCGGTGACGCAGATACTTGAGCTCATGCTTGGCGACCTCCTCGACCGACGAACGCTGGCCGCAGCACCGGTGCTGAGGCGGGAATTCTACCAGCGCCCCACGGTCGAGGTGGCGCACGATCTGCTGGGCAAGCTGCTGGTGCGGCGCTGCCGGGACGGGACGGTTGCGGTGCGGCTGCTCGAGGTCGAGGCCTACCTGGGGCCGGCCGATCCGGCCTGCCACACCTGCGGTGGCCGGCGCACCCGGCGGGTCGCGACCATGTGGGGAGAGGCTGGCCACGCCTACGTCTACCTGATCTACGGCGTGCACCACTGCCTCAACCTGGTGACGGTCGGAGGCGGGGCAGGGGAGGCGGTCCTGGTGCGCGGCGCCGCCGTCGCCCTTGGCCACGATCTCGTGCGCCGCCGTCGCGGGCCGGGAATTGAGGAGCGGTCACTGACCGACGGCCCGGGCAAGCTGGGCCAGGCCCTCGCCATCTCGCTGGCTGACGACGGGCGCGGACTTTGCGATCCGCGCAGCGGGCTCTGGCTGTGCGACGACGGGGTGCGGTTCGAGGCGCGCGCCATCCGTCGAGGACCTCGCGTCGGCATCCGCTGCGCCGGCGAAGCCGCCCAGTGGCCCCTGCGCTTCCAGGTGACGTGCGGCGTGCCCGGTGAGCCGAGCTGATGGGTGCAGAGACCCGGTCGTCGAAATTGCAGCACTCAGGTGGTGCGAGAGCTCACGACTGTCGACTGCCTCGATCCGTGCCGGCGGGCGCGGCGGGCGGCCAAAGCCGTGCCCCGGGCTGGTATCCTGGCGGGCGATCGTCGGTGGGGGAGGCGGATATGAGAATCGTCGTGCTCGGTGCCGGTCGGGTCGGGAACGCCATCGCGAGGGACCTCGCGGAGCATCTGGGATGGGAGGTGACGGTCGCCGACCGTTCGCGGGAATCGCTCGGGCGGCTGTCCGGGGTGGCCGCGCTGCGGGTGGTTGAGGCCGACCTGTCGCGGCCGGAGGTCGTCGCGGAGACGGTCGCCGGCCGCGACCTGGTGGTAGGGGCCGTCCCCGGCCCGATGGGGTTCGCGACCCTGCGGTCGGTCATCGAGGCCGGCGTGAACACCGTCGATATCTCGTTCTTCGAGGAGGATCCGTTCGAGCTGCACAAGCTCGCGGCGTCGCGGGGCGTGGTCGCGGTCGTCGACTGCGGCGTCGCTCCCGGGCTGTCCAACGTGATCCTCGGCCACTGCGAGGCGACCTGGGAGGCGGTGGAGAGCTTCTCGTGCTGGGTCGGTGGTCTGCCGGTCGTGCGCCACTGGCCGTACGAGTACCGGTCGGTGTTCTCGCCGATCGACGTGATCGCCGAGTACAACCGTCCGGCGCGGCTGGTGGCCAACGGGCGCGTGGTGACGCGGCCCGCGCTGTCCGAGGTCGAGCTGCTCGACCTGCCGGGCGTCGGCACCCTGGAAGCCTTCAACACCGACGGCCTGCGGACGCTGCTGCGCACCAGCACGGTGCCGACGATGAAGGAGAAGACCATGCGCTACCCCGGCCACGCCGAGATGATGCGCATGCTCCGCGACAGCGGCTTCTTCGGCGAGCAGCCGCTCGAGGTCGCCGGCGTCCGGTTGCGGCCGCTCGACCTCACCGCACGGTTGCTGTCCGACGCGTGGCAGCCGTCCGAGGGGGAGGAGGACATCACCGTGATGCGGGTCGAGGTCGAGGGCACGGTGGGCGGCGCCGCGGTCCGCCATCGCTGGGACCTGGTCGACCACTACGACCGCGGCCGCGGCGTGTCGTCGATGGCGAGGACCACCGGCTACACCTGCACGGCGGCGGTCCACGCGCTCGCGGCCGGGCTGCACCGCCGGCCCGGGGTGGTGCCGCCGGAGGACCTGGGGAGGAACCAGGCCTGCTTCGATGCCGTGATCGCCTACCTCGCCGCGCGCGGCGTGGTGCTGCGTCACAGCGTCGAGGAGGCCTCGTAGGCCGAACGCGACAGGACGCGCCGCGTCAGGTCGTCGAGCAGCTGCTCGCGCTCGGGGTCGCTGAGCTCGAGCGTGCGCGCGATCGCCGGCCACGCCGCCGCGAGCAGGAACACCGGGGCCGCCAGCTCGAGGAACAGCACCCGCACCTCGGCCGAGGCGCGCGGCGCGTCGGTGTGGCCGGTGGCCGCCCGCAGGCCATCGAGCGCGCCGCGCAGGGTCGGCTCGAGCGCCTCGACCGCGAGGGTGCCGCCCTCGGTGAGGTCGCGCAGCAGCAGCCGGGTCGCGATCGGATCCTCGCCGAGGCTGCGGAACACCCGGTGGACGACCGCCTTGAGGTCGGGCGCTCCCGCCGGGATCTCGGGCGATGGTGGCGCCTCGACGTGGGCGAGGCGCTGGGCGGCCTGGCGCAGGGCGGTCCGGTAGAGCTGGCGCTTGCCGCCGAAGTGGTAGGACACCGCCCCGGGGTTGACGCGGGCGAGGTTGCAGATGTCGCGAACCGAGGCGCCGCCGTAGCCGCGTTCGGCAAACAGGGTCGACGCCGCGTCGATCAGCCGCTGTCGAGTCGTCAGATTCATACGATCGTTTGTACCAAATCTCGAGTGCGCAATCAAGGGGAGGATTGGGATCAGCAGGCTGGGGGTCGCACGATTGCCCGGGCATGAATCCAGTGGGTTGGCAGGGTCCGGGCTCAGAGTTGGTGGGAGGTCGCGGACGGCTGCTTGGATCACAATCAAACGATTGTATGGATTAGTCGCCTGCGCTTGACTTCGCGTCGACGAGTCCATAGCATCCACCCACAGGATGGAACAGGGTGATCGACTCGTGATTGCGGCGATCCCCGCCCGGTGGGGGTCGACGCGGTTTCCAGGCAAGCCGCTGGCGCTGCTCGCGGGCGAGCCGATGATCGCGCACGTGGTGCGGCGGGCAGCCGAGGCGCGGACCGTCGAGCGCCGTGATCGTGGCGACCGACGACGAGCGGGTGGCAGCGGTGGCCGCGGCGGCTGGCGCCGAGGTCGTGATGACCGGTGAGTGCGCCTCCGGAACCGACCGGGTCGCCGAAGCAGTGCTCGGGCGCGCCGGCTGGGAGATCGTGGTCAACCTGCAGGGCGACGAGCCGCGGATCGCAGCCGAGAACATCGACGCGCTGGTGGCCGGGATGCGGGCGGCGCCCGAGGTCGGGATCGCCACGCTGTGCCGGCCGCTCGATCCGCAGCGGGTCAGTGACCCGAATGCGGTCAAGGTGGTGCGCGACGCGACCGGGCGGGCGCTGTACTTCTCGCGCTCGCCGCTGCCGTACCCCCGCGACGTCGGGGTCGCGCAGGGCCTGTATCGCCTGCACCTCGGGATCTACGGCTTCCGGCGCGGCGCGCTGGCGTCGTTCGTGGCGCTGCCGCCGTCGCCGCTCGAGCGGGCAGAGGCGCTGGAGCAGCTGCGCGCCCTGGAGAACGGGATGGAGATCCTGGTGCTCGATGCGCCGCAGCCGGCGTTCGGCGTCGACACCCCGGAGGATCTCGCCGAGCTCGAGCGAGTCCTCGGTCGAGGCGAGCCATAGGAAGGGCGGGCTGACATGGCAACCAAGTACGTGTTCGTCACCGGCGGCGTGGTGTCGGGCCTCGGCAAGGGCATCTCGTCGGCCTCGCTGGCGGCGCTCATGGAGGCCCACGGCTACTCGGTCACCATGCTCAAGATCGACCCCTACGTCAACGTCGACCCGGGCACGATGTCACCCTTCCAGCACGGCGAGGTGTTCGTGACCGACGACGGCGCCGAGACTGATCTCGACCTCGGCCACTACGAGCGCTTCACGACCACCTCGATGGGCAAGATCAACAACTTCACCACCGGCAAGATCTACGCGTCGGTCATCGAGAAGGAGCGCCGCGGCGACTACCTCGGCAAGACGGTTCAGGTGATCCCCCACATCACCGACGAGATCAAGGCCAACATCCGGGCGGTCGGTGGCGACGTCGACCTCGTGATCGTCGAGATCGGCGGCACGGTGGGCGATATCGAGTCGCTGCCGTTCCTCGAGGCGATCCGCCAGTTCCGGTCCGACACCGGCCGCGGCAACGTGCTCAACATCCACCTCACCCTGGTGCCGTACATCAAGGGCTCCGACGAGCTCAAGACCAAGCCGACCCAGCACTCGGTGAAGGAGCTGCTGCAGATCGGCATTCAGCCCGACATCCTGCTCGCCAGGGTCGATCGTCCGCTGCCGCCAGGACCTGCGCGACAAGATCGCGCTGTTCTGCAACCTGGAAGCGAGGGCCGTGATCCCAGCGCAGGACGTCGAGACCATCTACGAGGTGCCGTTGAAGCTCGCGGCCGAGGGCCTCGACGAGATCGTGCTCGAGATGCTCGGCCTCCCCAAGGGCCAGAAGGACCTCAGCCGCTGGCGCGAGGTGGTGGACGCGATCCGCAGCGCCAAGGACGAGGTGTCGATCGGGATCGTCGGCAAGTACGTCGACCTCGCCGACTCCTACAAGTCGCTCAACGAGGCACTGGGCCACGGCGGCCTCGCCAACGGCGTCAAGGTCAACCTGGTGTTCATCGACTCCGAGTCGCTCGAGGGCTCCGGCTACCCGGAGCAGCTGTTCGAGGTCGACGCCATCCTGGTGCCGGGCGGCTTCGGCAAGCGCGGCATCGAGGGCATGATCCGGGCGATCGAGTTCGCGCGCGGCCGCAAGATCCCGTACTTCGGCATCTGCCTCGGCCTGCAGACGGCGATGATCGAGTTCGCACGCAACGTGTGCGGGCTCGCCGGCGCGCACTCGACGGAGTTCGTCGCCCAGCCGCCCTACAAGGTCATCTACAAGATGCGCGAGCTGGTCGGGCGTCGACCAGATGGGCGGCACCATGCGGCTCGGCAAGTACCCGTGCCGGCTCAAGCCGGGCTCCCTGGCCTGGAAGACCTACGCGCGCCGACGAGGTGTGGGAGCGCCATCGCCACCGCTACGAGGTCAACCCGGAGTACGTGCCGCTGTTCGAGGAGAAGGGGCTGCTGGTCAGCGGCAAGTCGCCGGACCGGATGTTCGTCGAGGTCGTCGAGCTGCCCGACCACCCGTGGTTCCTGGCCTGCCAGTTCCACCCCGAGTTCAAGTCCCGGCCGTACCTCCCGCACCCGATCTTCCGGTCGTTCATCGCGGCGGCCGTCGAGTACCGCAAGAAGCGGGTCGTCGACGAGGCGGAGGAGCCGGTGGGCTCGTCGCGAAGGCGCAGGTCGAGGAGGCGTCCGCGGTCCAGGCGTGAGGCGCCCCCTCCCGACCAGGGGCTAGGCTCCAGGATCTGGCGGACGGCTCCCCGCCCGTTCCCGTCCCCGTTCCCCTTCCCGTCACCGAGGTCTTCGATGCGGCAGCGACCCGCTTCCGCAACCGCTTCCGGCTCTGCGCCGGCGGCGGGCGCCATCGCATTCCGGGAACGGGGACGGGCACGGGAACGGGAACGACGGGCCTGGTGTTCCGGACGCAGAGGCCTCGTGCCCCGGCTTCTTGCTACACTTGGCCGTGATGGTGGCGACACCCTTTGAGATCGCGCCCGGCATCCCGATCGGGGGCGGCGGCCGCCTGGTCTACATCGCCGGGCCCTGTGTCATCGAGTCCGATGCGAGCACCCTGGAGGTCGCGCGGCGGCTCGCCGAGATCGCGGCCCGGCGGGCGGTGCCGCTGCTCTTCAAGAGCTCATACGACAAGGCCAACCGGTCCTCGCTGAGCTCGTTCCGGGGCCCCGGGATCGAGGCCGGGCTCGCCACCCTGCGGCGGGTCAAGGAGGAGACCGGGCTGCCGCTGCTCACCGACGTGCACGAGCCCGGCCAGGTCGACCGCGCGGCGGCGGTCGCCGACGTCCTCCAGGTCCCCGCGTTCCTGTGCCGGCAGACCGACCTCCTGCTCGCGTGCGGTCGCACCGGCGCCGCCGTGAACATCAAGAAGGGCCAGTTCATGGCCCCGGACGACATGGCCAACGCGGTCGACAAGGTCCGCTCCACCGGCAACGAGCGGGTGACCGTCACCGAGCGCGGCACGAGCTTCGGCTACCACAACCTGGTCGTCGACATGCGCGCGTTCCCGATGATCCGCCGCTTCGCGCCGGTCGTGTTCGACGTCACCCACTCCCTGCAGCTGCCGGGCGGCCTCGGCCACTCGACCGGCGGCGCCGCGCGAGTTCCATCCCTCAACTCGCGAGGGCCGCGGCCGCGGCCGGGGTCGACGGCTTCTTCGTCGAGGTCCATTTGAGCCCGCGCGATGCCCTGTCCGACCCCTCGACCCAGCTCGCGGTCGAGGAGTTCGACACCCTGGTCGGGCAGCTCGAGGCGGTGGCGGCCGCGGTCCGGGAGGGAGCGCCGTGACGCTGGACGTCGCCCGTCAGGTGCTGGAGACCGAGGCCGAGGCGATTCGGCGGCTGGTCGACCTGATCGGTGAGGACTTCGAGCGGGCGGTCGACATGGTCGTCGCCTGCACCGGCCGCGTCGTGTGGACCGGCATGGGCAAGTCGGGGATCATCTGCCACAAGCTGGCCGCGACCATGCGCTCGACGGGCACGCCGGCGCTCCACCTGCACCCGGCCGACGCCATCCACGGCGACCTCGGCATGGTGGTCGCGGGCGACCTGGTGATCGCGATCTCCCACTCCGGCACCACCGAGGAGATCCTGCGCCTGGTCGAGGTCCTGAAGCGCCAGGCGATCCCGCTCATCGCGTTCACGTCGCACCCGGACTCGCCGCTCGCTCAGGCGGCGAATCTCCACCTCGACCTCGGCGTCCGCCGCGAGGCGTGCCCCCTCAACCTTGCGCCCGACGGCGTCGACCACGGCGAGTCTGGCGCTCGGCGACGCGCTGGCGATGGCGGTGTCGGTGCGCAAGGGATTTCGCGAGGAGGACTTCGCGGCGCTGCACCCGGGCGGCAAGCTGGGCAAGCGCTTCCTCAAGGTGGGTGACCTCATGCACCGCGGCGAGGACGTCCCCCGGGTGGCGGCCGACACCCCGATGAAAGACGTGATCTACGAGATGAGCCGCAAGGGTCTCGGGGTCGCCACGGTGCAGGACGGCGACGGTCGCCTGCTCGGGGTGATCACCGACGGCGATCTGCGGCGGCTGATGGAGCGCGATGCGGCCCCGCTGGCTCGCTCGGCGGCCGACGTGATGCACCCGGGCGGCGTTTGCATCGGCGCCGGCGAGCTGGCGTCGGCGGCGCTGCGCCTGCTCGAGGAGCGCCGGATCACGTCGCTGATGGTGTGCGGCGCCGACGGCAGGCTCGAGGGCGTGCTCCACCTCCATGACCTCTGGGGCGTGGGACTCTTTTGATTCCGGTCCGCGTTGTGGAGATCTGTGGCTTCCGCGTCATTCCCCGAGGGCAACGTCGGCTGGGGAGGAGCGCGGGCCCTGGCAAGAGGTAGACGTGAAGCTCACGATTCTGACGACCGGTGGGACCATCGACAAGACCTACGACGAGTACGGCGGGCACCTCGAGATCGAGGGCACCAACCTCGACGAGATCCTGGCCGCGCTGCGCTTGCCGGACCTCTTCATCCGGCACATCTCGGTGATGCAGAAGGACTCGCTCGAGCTGACGGACGAGGATCGCGACACGATCCTGCGCGCGGTGCAGAACGCGCTGCCGGCCTCGGATGCGGTGATCGTGGTCCACGGGACCGATACCCTCAGCCAGACCGGCGACTACCTACACGCCGGGCTCGAGCAGCTGTCGATCCCCGTCGTCCTGACCGGTGCGATGCGGCCGTACGAGTTTCGCGACTCCGATGCGCAGCAGAACGTGACCGAGGCGCTGCTCGCGGCGCGGCTCCTCCATCCCGGGGTCTACGCGGTCATCCACAACCGGATCCTCAGCTTCCCCGGGGTCTTCAAGGACCGGCGGGCCGGCGAGTTTCGTTCCTCTCCGTCGTAGCTGTCCGCTCCGAGCCCGGCGCGCGCCGCAATCCCGACCGGATCACACGCTTCCGGACGCGTCTGCTACCATCCGTTCCGCATGGTCGAGGCTGAGGGCCGGCTGTTCCCGTTCGTGGGCGTCGAGGCGCTGACGCCGGAGGTCCTGGAGACCTTCCGGTTCGAGTACGCCGGCCGGGAGGCCCTGGTCGAGATCACGACCGACGAGTTCACCGCCGTCTGCCCGTACTCCGGCCTGCCCGACTTCGGGACCCTGACCGTCCGCTACCTGCCGGCGGAAGCCTGCATCGAGCTGAAGTCCTTCAAGTACTACCTGACGAGCTTCCGCAGCGTCGGCATCTACCAGGAGCACGCCGCCCACCGCATCCTCGACGACCTGGTGGCCTGCTGCGCGCCGCGCTGGATGGAGGTGGTGCTGGACTACCGCCTGCGCGGCGGCATCCACACGGTCGTCACCGCGAGCCACGGCCAGCGCTAGGAGCGTGCCGGGCATAGGCCCCTGTGCGCGTTCCTGACGTGGTTATTGTTGTTGGCCTCTGCCCACACGCTCCTCGGGATGCGCTGCGCGCATCCTGACGAGTTCGTGGCGCAGTGGCCGTCCGACAACAACTCGGTCAACCACGTCCGCCGAAAAGGCCAATGCGGTACGAACTCCCAGCCCGACCCGCTGCCACGACGCGTTCTACGCTTCGCGCCGCCCCTTGGCCAGGGTGTTGACCGCGGTCGCGACCACGATGATCGCACCGCCGACCGCCGCCCACTGGCTCGGCCGCTCGCCGTGCACCAGCAGCGCCCACAGCGGGTTGAGCATCGGCTCCAGCAGCAAGAGGAGCGAGGCCTCCAGGGCATCCACCCGGCGCACACCGCGGGTCAGGAAGACGTAGGCGACGGCGATCTGGAAAACCCCGAGGAAGGCGACCAGCAGCCAGTCGGCCGGGCGGGAGGAGACCACCGGCAGGGCGAACGGCAGGGCGATCAGGCAGGCGAGAAGGTTGCCGGACACCACGGCCGCCGCCGACGGGTCCTCCCCGGGCCCGGCGTGCCTGCCGAGCCACCGCAGACCGATGATGGTGAGCCCCCAGCAGAGGCCGGCACCGGCCGCCAGGACGTTGCCCAGCGCCGGGTGCGGCGCGGTGTCTGACGCCGGCTGCTTGCCGACGAAGAACAGCACCATGCCGACGGCTAGCGCCGCCATGTAGGCGAGGTCGCGGCGGCGGATCGGCTCGCGGAGCAGCAACGGGCCGAGGAGCACGATGTAGAGCGGCGCGGTGGCCTGCAGAAAGATCGTGCTGGCGGCGGTCGTGAGCTTGTTGCAGAGCACGAACAGCAGCGTGGTGGCGGCGAAGGCGGCGGCGACCGGGAGCAGGCGCAGCGACCAGCCGCGGCGGGCGGCGGGCAGCATGATCAGCAAGGCGACGGCAGCGATGCCGGCACGGCTCGCCACGATCTGCCAGCTGGTCAGCGTACAGGCCTTGATCGCGGCGCCGCCGGTCGAGAACAGGAACGCGGCCGCCAGCACCTGCAGGCGATCGGCGGTTCTCGCGGAGTCGGCGGCGTGCGCCATGGCGGAGCCAGCATCATACGGCATGACGCCGATCCGCCGCGCCCGACCACTCGGGGAATCCAGTCTGTGCTAGCATGCGCCCGATGCTCGTGGCATTCCCATGGACCTAGGGAGCGCCTTCCCACCGGGAAGGTGCTTTTTGCAGGCGGGCACACAGTCGGGGGAGACATGACAGGAAAGCGCGCCGGCGGCGCACGCCGGATCCAGATCATGGACGCGGAGGAGATCGAACGGACGATCGCCCGGATGGCGAGCGAGATCGTGGAGAGCAACGGCAGCGACCTGCTGCTGGTCGGGATCCACACCCGGGGCATCCCGCTCGCCCGCCGGCTCGCAGAGCGGATCTCCGGCCTCACCGGGGCTGAGATCCCGGTGGGAAGGCTCGACATCACGCTCTATCGGGACGACGTGGGCCCGTGGCGGCCGGCCCACCAGCAACCGCTGCTCAAGGAAACGGTCCTGCCGGTGCCGATCAACGACCTGGTCGTGTTCCTAGTCGACGACGTGCTCTTCACGGGCCGCACCATCCGCGCCGCCCTCGGCAGCCTGGTCGACTACGGGCGCCCGCGGGCGGTGCGGCTGGCGGTGCTGGTGGACCGCGGCCACCGCGAGCTGCCGATCGCCGCCGACGTCGTCGGGAAGGTGCTCGAGACGACCAGCACCGAGGACGTCCAGGTGCATCTCGCCGAGGTCGACGGCGACGACGGGGTGTGGGTCGGGAAGGAGGCGGGTCATGGCGGTTGAGTCGGCCTCCGAGCTGAAGCGCAAGGACGTGGTGGGCATCGCGTCGCTCGAGCCCGCCGAAATTCAGCTGATCCTGGACACCGCGGAAGAGCTGCTCGAGGTGGCCCGGCGGCCGATCAAGAAGGTCCCGGTGCTGCGCGGCGCGACCGTGGTCAACCTGTTCATGGAGCCATCCACCCGCACCCGCTTCTCGTTCGAGATGGCGGAGAAGCGGCTGTCGGCCGACACCCTGAACTTCTCGGCCTCGACGTCGTCGGTGTCCAAGGGCGAGACCCTGGTTGACACCGCCCGCAACCTGATGGCGATGGCGCCCGACTACATCGTGATCCGCCACCCCAACGTCGGCGCGCCGCACCGGCTCGCCGAGGTGGTGCCGGCCTCGATCATCAACGCCGGCGACGGCATCAACGAGCACCCCACCCAGGCGCTGCTCGATGCCTTCACCATGCGCCAGCACTTCGGCCGCCTCGAGGGGCTGAACGTGGTGATCGCGGGCGACATCCGGCACTCCCGAGTGGCTCGCTCCAACGCGTTCCTCCTCAACAAGATGGGAGCCAACCTGCGATTCGCCGCGCCGGCCTCGCTGCTGCCCGCCGGGGTGGAGGAGCTGGGGGTGACGACCTTCCTGCGCCTCGAGCCCGCGCTCGAGGGCGCCGACGTCGTGATGATGCTCAGGATCCAGCGCGAGCGGCAGGCGGCGGTCAACTTCCCGTCGGCGCGCGAGTACTACGACTTCTTCGCGCTGACCGAGGAGCGGCTGGCCCTGGCCGCGCCGCACGCGGTGGTGATGCACCCCGGGCCGATGAACCGCGGCGTCGAGATCGACTCGCTGGTGGCGGACGGCGAGCGCTCCCTCATCCTCGACCAGGTCACCAACGGGGTCGCCGTGCGGATGGCGATCCTCTACTTGCTTGCCGGAGGTCGCGGTGCAGCGACTGCTGATTCGTAACGGGCGGGTGATCGATCCCTCGCAGAGTCTCGACCAGGGCATGGACGTCCTGATCGAGGACGGGCACGTCGCGCGCATCGGCGAGCGGATCCGGGTCAAGGCCGAGACGCCGGTCCTGGACGCCGCCGGCCTCGTGGTCGCCCCGGGCTTCATCGACCTCAACGCGCACCTCTGCGAGCCGGGCCTCGAGCACCGGGAGACGATCGCGAGCGGCTGCCGGGCAGCCGTCGCCGGCGGGTTCACGGCCGTGTGCTGCTCCGCCGACACCAAGCCTGTCAACGACGAGCCGTCGGTGACCGCGTTCATCCTCGAGCGGGCCAGGGACGTCAACCTCGCGCGCGTCCATCCGGTGGGCGCGGTGTCGCATGGCCTTGCCGGCGCCGAGCTTGCCGAGATCGGCGAGATGGTGCGGGCGGGAGCGGTGGCCGTTGGCGACCCCGGACCGGTGGCCAACGCGCAGCTGATGCGCCGCGCCCTCGAGTACGCCCGCAGCTTCGACATCCCGGTGACCTCCCACGCCGAGAGCGCGAGCCTGTCCGACGGCGGGTTGATGCACGAGGGCGTGGTGTCGACCCGGATCGGCCTGCGGGGGATGCCGGCGGCGTCCGAGGAGGCCGTGGTCGCGCGCGACCTCATACTCGTCCGGCTCACCTCGGGCCGGCTCCACCTTCGCCACCTCTCGACCGCGGGCTCCCTCGAGCTGGTGCGGTCCGCAAAGGCCGAGGGCCTCGCGGTGACCTGCGAGGTGGCGCCGCACCACTTCACGCTGACCGACGAGGACCTCGCCGGCGCGACTTACAACGCCGACTGGAAGATCAACCCGCCGCTGCGCTCGTCGGATCACGTCGATGCCGTCAAGCAGGCGCTCTACGACGGAACCGTGGACGCGATCGCCTCTGACCACACCCCCCAGCACCGCGACGAAAAGGAGCTCGACTTCTCGGAGGCGCCGTCCGGGGCCGTCGGGCTGGAGACCGCCGTCAGCCTGGCGGTGGACCGGCTGGTGCACGGCAAGGTGATCGGCATCGGGCGGCTGGTGCGCCTGTTCTCGATCGGCCCGGCGCAGGCGTTCCGGCTGCCGGGCGGATCGCTGCGGCCGGGGTCGCCAGCCGATGTCACGATCCTCGACCTGCGGCGTCGGGTCACGGTCGACCCGAAGACCTTCCGGTCGAAGTCGCGGAACACGCCGTTCGCGGGTCTCAAGCTGCGGGGCGCCCCGGTCGTGACCATCGTCGGCGGCCGCATCGTCTGGCGCGCCGACGCCTAGGAGCGTGTGGGGCATGGGCCCCTGTGCGCGCTTCTGATGTGGTTCTAGTTGTCGGCCTCTGCCCACCCGCTCCTCCGGATGCGCTGCGCGCATCCGGAGGAGTTCGTGCCGCAGTGGCCGTCTGACGGCACTTCGGTCAACCACGTCCACCGAAAAGGCCAATGCGGTACGAACTCCTAACCCCTAGCCCCTCCTCCCTGTGCTATCCTTTCCGTCCGCGTGCGCATGCGCGCTGCCCGAGGTGTGAGGCCTGCCATGAACGAAAAACCCAAGAAGACCAATGAGTTCCAGGAAGCCCTGCTCGACAGCTTCGCCGCCGATGACGTGCAGGTCGGCGACGTCATCGAGGGGACCATCGCCGCGGTCCACGGCGACGTCGCGCTGGTCGACATCAGCGGCAAGTCCGAGGCGGTGCTGGCCCGCGAGGAGCTCGACGATCTCGGCACCGGTGACCCGGTCGAGGTGATCGTGATCTCGATCGGAGACGAGGTGCGCGTGTCGCGCCACCTCGCCATCGAGCGCCGTCTGAAGGAGAAGCTCTCCGAAGCGGTGGCCAGCGGCGAGCCGCTCGAGGGCAAGGTCGTCGGCCGGCGCAAGGGCGGCTTCGACGTGACGGTGGCCGGGGTGCGGGGGTTCTGCCCGGTTTCGCAGATCGAGGACCACCGGACCGACGAGCTCGACGTCTACCTGGGCCAGACCTACAAGTTCAAAGTGCTCGAGTACAGCGCCGACGACCGCAAGCTGGTGGTGTCGCGGGCGGCGGTGCTGCGAGAGGACAAGGAGCGGCGGCGCACGGAGGCGTGGGCGCGGCTCGGCGAGGGAGCCGTCGTCGAGGGCCGGGTCCGCTCGCTGACGGATTTCGGGGCCTTCGTCGACCTCGGCGGCGTCGACGGGCTGGTTCACGTCACCGAGATCGCGCACGGCCGGGTCGGCCACCCCAGGGAGGCGCTGGCGGTGGGTGATCTGGTGCGGGTCAAGGTCCTCGAGCTCGATCGCGAGAAGAACCGGATCTCACTGAGCATGAAGCAGCTGCTCAAGGACCCGTGGGAGGACGTCAGCCAGCGCTTCCCGGCGCGGGGCGCCTTCGAGGGCCGGGCCGTCCGCAAGGCCGACTTCGGGATCTTCATCGAGCTCGAGCCCGGCATCGACGGCCTGCTGCACAGCAGCCAGCTGCCGCCCGGCATGGAGCTCGGCTCCCCCGAGCTCGCCGTCGGTGAGACGGTCCGGGGCTGGGTGCGCGAGGTCGACACGGCCGCCCGGCGCATCAGCCTGACCCTGCGCCAGCTCCCCGACCGCGATCCCTGGCAGCGGATCGAGATGCGGTACCAAGAGGGCCAGGTGGTGCAGGGCAAGGTCGAGAAGGTGGCGGATTTTGGCGTCTTCGTCGAGCTCGAGCCGGGCCTCAGCGCGTTGATTCCGATGTCGGAGCTCGGCATCGGCCGCGACCAGGACCCGGGTGCCGTGTTCAAGCCGGGCGAGGCGGTCACCGCCAAGATCCTGTCGGTCGACCCGAGCCGCCAGCGCATGAGCCTGTCGGTGAAGGCGCACGCGCGGGACCAGGAGCGGGCTGAGTACTCCAACCACTTGGAGTCCGCGCCGGCAGAGCCGACGGTGACCGGATTCGGTGCGGCCCTGATGACCGCCCTCGGGACAACCAAGAAGCCCAAGAAGACGTCCAAGAAGGCAGCCAAGAAGACCGCGAAGGACGAGTAGCACCGACATCTCCCCCGACACGCGTCATCCTGAGCGAACCGCGGCGGGGCCGAGTTGAGGGACCCCCTCAGGTCGCCGGCAGGGCGTTCCGATCGCGACGGCAAGCGTACTTCAGGGGACCCTTCGACTCGCGGCGCTGGAGCCTGCCCTGAGCGAGGAGCCCGGCAGGGTTCCGAGTCGAAGGGGCGCCGCTCGCTCAGGGCAGGCTCCTCGGGCTCGGAAGCTGGCACGGAGACGGGCGCGGGCGGGGTAGGATGGAGGCGACGCCCGGATTCGAACCGGGGATAAGGGCTTTGCAGGCCCCTGCCTTACCACTTGGCCACGTCGCCGCCAGGGATGCAGATTCTAGATCACCGACCCGCGAGGGTCAAGGAAGCGTGGCGACTCCCGAGCCTGCTCCTGGCGGACTGCGCGGACCGGCAGGCCTGCGACCTGGGCCCGGCAGCTGATCGGGCTGGTGGCGGGCGGCGTCCACGACCAGCACCTGGATCCGCTCGAGGTCGAGCCCGGCCGTGCCCACCCAGGCGTCGAGGCGCCGCCGGACCTCGTCGAGGCTGTCAGCCTGCTTGAGCCGCAGGTCGCCGAAGTCCCACCCCGGCGGCCGGTTTCCGCTGTAACCGTTGACGGTCGGGACGCCGGTGCGGCGGGAGGCCCACATCGCGTCAAGGTGGTGCCAAGAGAACCCCCGCTGTGCGGGGCCGCGGGGAACAACCAGGAAGGCCTCGGCCGTGCGATCCACCTGCGCGGCGATCTCGTTGGCCCGGGCCTCGACGATGGCGACCTCGACCGAGCGCGAGGTCACGCCCTGCTCCAGGCAGGCCAGCACGGCGAGGGCGGCGACAAGCCGGCCGCGCATCCCACGGGCGCGGTGGCTGATCATCCAGGCGACGGCGATCCCGGCCGGGATCGAGAGCAGCATCCCGATGCGACTGACCGCGCGGACGCCCTGGAATGGAGGGAACGCGTGATACAGGACCATATACAGCCGCACCCTGCCGGGAAACATGGTGACCAGGAGGCCGACCACGGCAACGACGGTGACCGCGAGCCGAACCGCTGGTCGCGTGCGCGTCCGCCAGACGACCCAGAGCAGGCAGCTCGTGGTGATGAACCCGAGACCGACCGCGTGCTCACGGCGGACCGGAAGTGAGCGGATCACATCCAGGCTGGTCATCCAGCCGTAGCACCAGGAGCGTTCGTCGACGAACACGTACGAGGCGAGCCGGGGCAGCACGTCGAGCGCGGCGCCCGGCGGTCGCGGCCGGACGGTGCCGGCTGCCTCGAGGTAGTGGACCGCCGCGGGCAGCGCCAGGACGACAGCGAAGAATCCGGCAGCAACGATCGGCCGCCAGTGGACCCTGGCCACGTCGAGAAGCACGCATCTCCAGGTTGGCGCCGCAACTGCCACGAGCGCGGCCGCGGACAGGATCGCGAGCGTGAAGGCGAGGTTGTAGTAGCTGCCGTAGAGCTGGGCAAGGAGGCACCCGGCGAGCACGATGGCGGCCCAACGGCGACCTCCCAGCGCCTCGCCGGCGGTCGCCGATTTCACCATCGAGCAGGTTGCCCACAGCGCACCGATGACGAAGAAGATCGGGAACATCTGCTGGTGGCCGAGCTGGCCAACCCGCGAGGCGGAGAAGCTGATCACGAACGCCCCGAGCGCCGATCCGAGATGGTCGAAGGCCATCGCGCGGCGAAGGAACAGAAAGCTGACGGCGAAGTTGCAGGCCGCGACGCAGATCATCCAGAGCTGGAAGCTGAGCACCTCGCCGAGCCCGAGCGCGCGCCACGGCCAGTAGAGCGGCCCGAACGAGAGTAGGAGGTCGCTGTACGCCAGCGTGTTGGACGCCGGGTGGAAGATCGGAGGGTGCCATAGCCGGACTGCGGGCTCGCCGGACAGCCACCGCCAGCCGTGCTCGAGGAGGTAGTTGTTGAGGCGGGTGTCGCCGAGGTCGGTCTGCAGGCGAGAGAAGCCTGACAAGAGCGTGGGATGGAAGGCCATGGCGAGCCCGGCGAGGAGCACCAGGATGGGCACGATCCGCTGTTTCATCGCCTGCGATTCTCGCAGATTATCCGACTGCCCGCCGGTTCGATCTCCCCTTCCCTCAATCTCAGCTCTCTCGGGTCAGCCGGTCTCCGGTTCGTTTGTTTTCCTCAATTTCAGCTGTCTCGGGTCAGCCACATCGTGACGTCGGAGCGCAGGGACGCCCTGCTACGCTGCCAATAAAAGTGCGATGGGGGCTGACCCGAGAGAGCTGAAGGGCGGTCGGGTGGGTGGCTGGAGCGGGAGACGGGATTTGAACCCGCGACGTCAACCTTGGCAAGGTTGCACTCTACCACTGAGTTACTCCCGCTCAGAGGGAGCGACAATCTACCAACGGCCCGCCGCAGTGTCAACTCCAGGATGCGCGCAGCGCATCGTTCTCGGCGCGCACGGGGCGTAGGCCAGCCAACGACCGCGATGCGCCACACACTCGGAGATCTACGACCCGCGCGCGCCGAGGGGCCTATGCCCTTCAATCTCCTAGATCGAGATCGCGGGGCCCGCGCCCTCCTCCTCGCGTGCCCGGCCTGCGTCCCAGATGACGTACCCGGCGAGGGCGCAGAACATGAGCAGGCCGAGCCAGTTGCCGAAGCCGGCCAGGTTGCCGAAGGCCGGGATCTCGGCGCCGCGGGCGTCGGCGATCCAGCTCAAGATGCCGTCGGCGACCCCGGCGAGCGCGCCGCCGGCGATCAGCCCCGATGCGATCAGGGTGCCGCGGTTGTTGCGCGCGCGGCGTGCCTCCTCCGAGGGCGCCCGCCGACGCACGTACTCGGCCACCAGCGCGCCGAACAGGATCGGGGTGTTCAGCTCGATCGGCAGGTACATGCCGAGCGCGAAGGCCAGCGCCGAAACGCCCAGCATTTCGACGATCAGGGCGATGACCGCGCCGACCCCGTAGAGCAGCCACGGCGCCTCGGCCGAGGCCATCACGCTCTGGATGACCGCGGCCATCGCGTTGGCCTGGGGCGCCGGCATCGGGTTGGGATGGGCGGCCGACGGCAGGTAGCCCTTGGTCGAGGCGAAGAGCATGATCGCCGCGGTCACCGTGATCGACGCCACGGCGGCGGCGAGGAGGTTCGACCACTGGACGCGGCGCGGCGTGGCCCCGAGCCAGTAGCTGACCTTGAACTCGGTGACCAGCGAGCCGGTCATCGACAGCGCGGTGCAGACGACGCCGCCGATCAGCAGGGTGGCCAGCATGCCGTCCGGCCCGGTCAGGCCGAGCTTGGCCAGGATGATGGCCGACAGGATGAGGGTGGTCAGGGTCATCCCGGAGATCGGCGTCACCGAGATCATGGCGATCGCCCATGCCGAGACGGCGGCGAACAGGAAGGAGACCACCAGAGTCAGAATCAGGGCGAAGGTCGCGATCCGCGCGGCATCCGGGTGCGACGCGAGGACCGAGAACCGGAAGTAGAGCCAGGTGAACACGGCGACGACCGCGAGCAGCACGGCGACCAGCCCCATCGGGATGTCGGAGTCGGTGCGCCGCGCCTCGGTCTTGAGGCCGCCCGACACCAACTTGCGGATCTCGGTGAAGGCCTTGCCCATGGCCTGCACGATCACCGGCGACATCTTCAGGATCGACAGGATGCCAGCCATGAAGATGCCGCCGATCCCGATGAAGCGCACGTACTCGAAGAACAGGTCCTCCGCGCCAAGCTGGGCGATCGGCGCCGAGCCGCCGGCCACGACCCCGGGCACGTTGGCCCCGAGCCAGCCGACCAGCGGCACCAGCACGAAGTAGGAGAGGAACGAGCCGGCGCAGATGATCGAGGAGTAGCGGACGCCGATGATGTAGCCGAGCCCGAGCACCGCGGCCGAGGTATTGAGGGCGAATACCGCCTTGACCTTGAGGGTGAGCGGATCGAGGGCCCGGATCAGCGAGGTCGTGAAGATGTCTCGCCAGGCCGTGAAGGTCAGCGCGACGAAGTCGAACGCGAAACCGAGCCCCATGGCCGACACCAGGACCTTGGCCTGCTGGCCGCCGCGCTCCCCGGTCATCAGGATCTCGGTGATGGCAGTGCCCTCCGGGTAGGGCAGCTTGCCGTGCATCTCGGCGACGAAGTAGCGGCGGAACGGGATCAGGAAGAGCACGCCGAGGCAGGCGCCCAGGAAGGGCACGATGAAGATCTGGAAGAACGAGGTCCGGTCGTCCAGCCCGAGCACGAAGATCGCCGGCATGGTGAAGACCGAGCCGCCGACCAGGATGCCCGAGGTGGCGCCGATCGACAGGATGTTGACGTTTTCGAGCAGCGTCGACCGGCGCGCGAGCACTGCCGAGAAGCCGATCGCGAGGATCGAGATCGGGATCGCGGACTCGATGCCCTGGCCGAGCTTGAGGGCGATGTAGGCCGCGGCCGCAGAGAACAGCACGCCCATGGCGAGACCGAACAGCACCGAGCGGAGGGTGACCTCGAGCACCCCGCGCTCCTCGGGAAACACCGGGGTGTAGGTCTCGCCCGGCTTCAGCTCGCGGTAGGCGTTCTCGGGCAGGGACTTGCGCTCATCGGTCATGGGTGCTCCTTGCCGTCGGGCGGATCCCATTCTACGTAATCTCCCCGAGTCGACGCCGTCACAATCGGACGCTGCCTTCGAGCTGGCGATGGTCCGCGATGGTCGCGGGTCCGCCGGCGGCGAGGATGTGGACGGTGCCGCGCAGCGCCACGCCGCGGCCGAAGCTGACGTCGCCCTCCACGGTCAGGGCGTCGCAGTCGATCAGCGACGGCGGCCCGCCGGGGAAGCGCCGTTCGAAGTCGTCGATCCTGCTGTAGAAGCGGGCGTCGAGGGACAGCACCGGCGGCAGACTGCGCGCTTCGTCGAGCACGATCCGCCCGTCGGCAAGGAGGCGGTAGGCGTCCGAGCGGACCGCCAGCAGGTCGTTGGTGTTCTTCACCGGGGAGAAGCGCCGCCGCGGAACGCGGATCGCCTCGCTCGGCGAGAACAGCGAGATTGCCGAGCCCATGGCGGACTCGAGCTGCACGACGGCGGGCGACGAGGGGTCGCGCGGGTCGAGGGTCTTGCGGTTGATGATGGTGGGCAGCGGGATGACGCCGCCGTTTTCATCGAGCGTCCGGCGCAGCGACGGGAGGTGGAGCCAGAGGTTGTTGGAGTTGAAGTAGCGGTGGCGTTTGATGTCCTGGAAGTCGGCGGCCTCGTCCGGCGGGCACTGAGCGGCCTCGCGCAGCGCGAGCCGGCCGTCGAGGAGGCGGCACAGGTGGCCGCCCTTGCGGTCGGCAAGGGTGCGGTCCGCGGCCTCCATCAGGAACGCCAGGCGCCGCTCGGCGACGTAGCCGAGGATCGCGGGGTCGAGGACCGCGCCGAGGTTGTCGGCGTTGGACACGAAGGCCCACTCGAAGCCGCGCCCGAGCAGCAGGTCGAGGGCGCCCGAGGTGGCGACCGCCGGGTAGAGATCGCCGTGCCCCGGCGGGCACCACTCGAGCTCCGGGTCGGCGGGCCAGCTGGCCGGCTGTGCGTCCGCTGCCATGACCTTGGGGATCCGGTGCTGGAGGAAGGAGAGCGGCAGCCCGTCGATCGCGAGTTCGGGGTACCGCTTGAGGTGGGCGTCGCAGTCGGCGGCGGTGCGGAAGCTGTTCATCAGGAGCAGCGGGACCGTGGCGCCGGAGCGCTCGCGCAGGCTCAGGACCTGACGCGCGATGAGGTCGAGGAAGCTCAAGCCCTCGCGGACCTCGAGCAGCGACTTGGCACCCTCGAGACCCATGCCGGTGCCGAGGCCGCCGTTGAGCTTGATCATTGCCACGCGCCGGAACGCGGCCCGGCCCGCCGCCGCGAAGCCGTCGAGAGTATTGGCGTCCGGGAGACCGGAAAGCGGCTGGATGGCGTCGCTGCGCAGGGTGGCCTGGCTCCCGCCGAGGTAGCGGCTCAGGTGGAGGCAGAAGCCGGCGACCGCGGCCTCCGGCAGCCTGGCGGCTCGCATTCTGGAGGCGAAGGGCTGGCAGCGGGTGTCGGCTGTCACCGGGTCCATCTACACCTCCACGGTACGATTTGGCATAATACAAGGGATGGTTGTCCGCTTCGTCGTCATTCCGGCGGCTCTTGTGGCCTTGGCCGTGTCCGCTGTCGTTGCGGCAGCAGCGGCTCCGGCCGAGGCGTCACGGCAGCCCGAGCAGGCCCACGCACGCTCGGGAGACCTCCGCGAGCTGGTGCATCGCCTGAGCGCGGAGGAGGGGCTCGACCCCAAGCTGGTGGACTCGGTCGTCAGGGTCGAGTCGGGCTACAACCCGAGCGCGGTCAGCCACAAGGGAGCGCTCGGCCTGATGCAGCTGATGCCGGACACCGCCCGGCGGCTGGACGTCGACGATCCGTTCGACCCCGAGCAGAACGTCCGCGGCGGCGTCCGCGAGCTGGACCGGCTCATCGAGCGCTACTCGGGCAACCTGCAACTGGCGCTGGCGGCGTACAACGCCGGCGAGGGTGCGGTGGAGCGCCACCGGGGCATCCCGCCGTTCGAGGAGACCAGGGATTATGTTGCCCGGGTGATGTCGTTGTACACCGGAGAGTCGTTCCGGCTGTCCGACGGGCGGCTGATCTCGCCGGTTCGCATCCTGCGCGACGCGGAGGGCCGGGCCGTGATCACCAACACGTCGGGTGGCGATGGTCGCTCGCTGGCCATCGCCAGGACCGGCGGCTCGGCGGGAGCGCTGCGTGGGGGCTTCGGGAGCCGCTGACCACCGACCATGCAAGAGGTGGCCATCGCGCGAGACTGAAGGGGTCCCGCGTTCGAGGTGCGTCGTGACGTTCGACATGGCAGGAGGCAGGGCCTTGAAGCGGGCGGTGCGTGGCGCCGCCGAGTTGGCGGCACTGCTCGCCCTCGGGGGCTGCTCGGCGCTCGTCTCGTCCTCGACGGGCCGCATGGCGGACAGCGTCGCGGGCGCGCTGGCTGACCACAACGACCCCGAGACGGTGCGCCAGGCCGCCCCGGCGTACCTGGTGCTGCTGGACGGCATGATCGCGGAGGATGCCGACAACGCCGAGCTGCTGGGCGCGGGAGCCGAACTGTACTCCACCTATGCGAGCGCGTTCGTCGACGACCCGGAGCGCGCCGCACGGCTGGCCCGCACGGGCAGAGAATACGGGTGGCGAGCGCTGTGCCGTCAGCACCGCCCGATCTGCGACACCTGGACCGCCCCGTACGGCGAGTTCGAGGCCGCGGTCCGGACGATCGAGATGCGGGACGTGCCGGCCGCGTTCGCCTGCGCCGGGGCCTGGGCGACCTGGATCTCCGCCAACCGTGGCGACTGGACGGCGGTGGCCGACAAGGCACGCGTCGACGCCCTGATCCGGCGCGTCATCGAGCTCGACCACTCCTACCGCACGGGCGCCCCCTACGTCTACCTCGGCGTCCTCGAGTCGCTGCTGCCCGCGGCGCTCGGTGGGCGACCGGAGGAGGGGAGGCGGCACTTCGAGCGCGCGATCGAGCTGTCCGGGGGGCGCGACCTGATGGCCAAGGTGCTGCTGGCGAGCGACTATGCGCGGCTGACCTTCGACCGCGAGCTGCACGATCGCCTGTGCCGGGAGGTTCTCGAGGCGTCGCCGGAGGCGCCCGGGCTGACCCTGAGCAACGCCCTCGCCCAGGAGCGGGCGCGGCGGTTGCTGGCGACCTCCGGCGAGTACTTCGGGGAGTGAAGTGATGCGACTCTTACGGCCTGTTGTCTTTGCGACCTGCCTCCTCGCCGCGACTGCGGCCACCGCGCAGCAGGTCCAGCTCAAGGTTGCGACCCTCGCGCCGGACGGCTCGAAGTGGATGACCGCGGCTCGCCGCGCCGCCGACGAGATCTCGACCCGTACCGGCGGCCGGGTCGCCATCCGCTTCTACCCCGGCGGCACGATGGGGACCGATCAGGCGGTGCTGCGCAAGATGCGGATCGGCCAGCTTCACGGCGGCGCCATCCTCATCGGCTGCCTGACCGACGTCGAGCCCAACGTCGAGCTCTACAACCTGCCGCTGCTGTTTCACGACTATGCGGAGGTGGACGCGGTCAGGGCGGTGTTCGACAAGCGACTGCTCGGCATGTTGGCAGACAAGGGATTCGAGGCGTTCGGCTTCGTCGAGACCGGCTTCGTGTACCTGATGTCGACCCGGGCCGTCGGCAGCTTCGCCGATCTGGAAGGCCGCAAGATCTGGATGCCGGAGGGCGATGGGATCAGCCAGGCGATCGCCGATGCGGCCGGTCTGTCGCCGGTGCCGCTGGCGATCGCCGACGTCCTTACCGGCCTCCAGACCGGGCTCATCGACACGGTCGGCGCACCGCCAGTCGGGGCGGTGGCGCTGCAGTGGTTCACCAAGGCCACCTACGTGACCGACCTGCCGGTCACCTACGTCTATGGCACGCTGGTGATCGCCGAGGAGGCGATGGAACGCCTGACCCCGGCCGACCGCGAGGTGGTGCGCGAGGTGCTCACGGGGGCCATGGGCGAGCTTGACCGCAGCGCGCGCGAGGACACCGACCAGGCCCGGCGGGCGTTGATCCAGCAGGGCGTGACCTTCATCCAGCCGAACGAGGAAACGCGGAGCCGCTGGAGCAGCGTCGCGGCCGAGGCGACGCAGACGCTCGTCGGCCGGCAGCACTACGACCGCGCCCTCCTCGGCGAGATCCGGAAGGTCCTCGAGGAGCACCGCGCGGGTCGCGGCCCGGCGGCCGGCGGCGGCTGAGCCGTGGCGCCCGACCACCCGCCGGCCGTGGCACGCCTGCTGCGAGCGCTCGCGCTCGCTGAGGACGGCCTGCTGGTCGCGTTGCTGGCCGCGCTGGTCGCGCTGGCGGCGGCGCAGATCGCGCTCCGCAACCTGTTTGACACCAGCCTGCTGTGGGCCGACCCGGTGGTGCGGGTGATGGTGCTGTGGGTCGGCATGATCGGCGCAGTGGTGGCGACCCGGTTCGACAAGCAGATCTCGGTGGACGCGGTGTCCCGCTTCCTTCCCGGGCGCTGGAGGGCCGCCGCCCGCGTCGCCACCGACCTGTTCACCGCCGCGGTGTCGCTGGCGCTGGCATGGCACTCCGCGCGGCTGCTGCTGGAGGACCGGGCGGGGGGCACCATGGTCGTCGCATCGGTGCCGCTGTGGGTGTGTGAGCTGGTGCTGCCGCTGGCCTTCGGGGTGATCGGGCTGCGCTACCTCGCCTACGCCGTGGTGCACGGCCGCGCGGCCGTGGCCTCAGGAGCCGCCGGATGATCCTGGCCGGCCTCCTGCTGGTCGCTGCTCGCGGTGCTCGGCGCGCCGCTGTTCGCGGTCATCGCCGCCGCCGCGCTGCTCGGCTTCGCGCGCTCCGGCGTCGACCCGATGATCGTGCCGATGGAGATCTACCGGATCGCCGAGACGCCGGTGCTGGTCGCGATCCCGCTCTTCACCTTCGCCGGCTACCTGCTCGGCGAGAGCAACGCGCCGCAGCGCCTGGTGAGGGCCTCCAACGCCCTGTTCGGCTGGCTCCCGGGCGGGCTGGCGGTGGTCGCCCTGATCGCGTGCGCGCTGTTCACGGCCTTCACCGGCGCCTCCGGAGTGACGATCGTGGCGCTGGGAGCGCTGCTGCTGCCGGCCCTCAACCAGGTCGGCTACCCCGAGAGATTCAACCTGGGGCTGATCACGACCTCGGGAAGCCTCGGGCTGCTGTTCGCGCCTTCGCTGCCGCTGATCCTCTACGGCATCGTCGCCTCCCAGCCGATCGACCAGCTGTTCCTGGCCGGCCTGCTGCCGGGGATCGCGATGCTCCTGCTGCTGTCGCTGTGGTGCGTCCGGGTCGGCCATCGCTCGGCCGCCGGGCGCCGGGAGGGCAAGCCCTTCGGCCTCCGCGAGACCGCCGCTTCGCTGCGCGCGGCGATCTGGGAGTTGCCGCTGCCGGTCATCGTCCTCGGTGGCGTGTACAGCGGCCTGTTCGCGGTGTCCGAGGCTGCGGCGGTGACCGCGGTCTACGTGCTCGTCGTCGAGGTGTTGATCTACCGCGAGATCCCGCTGCGCCGCCTGCCGGTGATCATGCGCGACTCGATGGTCCTCGTGGGTGGAATCCTGATCATCCTCGGCGCCTCGCTGGCATCCACCAACTCCATGATCGATGCCCAGGTGCCGACCAAGCTCTTCGAGGCTGTCACCGCCCACGTCTCCAGCAAGCTCACCTTCCTGATTCTGCTCAACGTCTTCCTGCTGATCCTCGGCACCTTGCTCGATGTGTTCTCAGCGCTGGTCATCGTGGTGCCGCTGCTACTGCCGCTCGCCGCCGGCTATGGCGTGGATCCGATTCATCTCGGCATCATCTTCCTCGCCAACATGCAGATCGGCTACTGCACGCCCCCGGTCGGGATGAGCCTGTTCATCGCCAGCTACCGCTTCGACAAGCCGGTGGTTCTGCTCTACCGGGCGGCGCTGCCGTTCCTCGCCATCCTGTTCGTCTGCGTGCTGCTGATCACCTATTGGCCCTGGCTGTCGCTGGCGCTGATCCGCTGAGCGCGCTGCGACGGTCCTGGGAGACAAGCGGCGAGTCGGCTGGCAGGACACCTGGTCCGTCTCTGTTGTAGTGCCCGTCTCCGTGCCCAAGTTCGTGCACGCTCGTTCGCTCCGTCCTCGAGTCCGCTTCGCGCCGATTCTCTGGAGGCGCTCCCCGAGGTTGCCACCTTTGGCGATTTCAGGTCTCGAGCACCTCTTGAGGAGGAACGTCGTCCCGAAATCGCCAAAGATGGCACGCCCGCAGGACGCCACTCTCCTCGTACTCGCCTCGCCTCCCGGGCGCGGAAGCGGAAGCGGAAGTGGGTGGGGACTAGAGCCTGACCCCTGGTTGGGCGGGGGCCTGGCCCCCGTCCTCGACGTAGCGCTGCACCCGGACCCCACCGTCTTCGCGCAGGGCCAGGAACCGCGCCCCCAGCCCACGCATCCGCTCGCGGCCGCTGTCCGCCCGGCGGACGACCTCGGCTCGGCCCTCCACCGGCCGCGTCTCGGAGGGCAGCCGGAATGCAAACTCGAAGGACGTGCCAGGCGCGAACAGCCTCTCACCCTGGAGCAGCACACCGCTGCGCGACACGTTGACCGTCTCGTAGAGGAACCGGTCGCAGGTTCCGGGTGGCTCGACATCGGCGACCAACGTCGACTGCAGCCGCGCCCTCGGGGCGACGTCGACCAGGTCGTCGATCGCGCGCCACATCCGCGAGTCCGGCCAGCCCAGGCTGACCGCGCGGTTGGCGCCGACCGGCAGCAGCGCCTGGGCCGCTTCCAGGAAGCCTGGCCTGGCCAGCAGCACGAGGCCGGCGTGGAGGCTGGCCGATTCGCGCAGTCGGACCGCGCGAATCAGTTCGATGAAGTCGATCTCGGGCAGCGGGTAGCCCACGACCAGCAGCTCGAACGGGGTGCCCATGACGAGGTCGAGGACGATCTCGGACGGGCGGACCGCGTGGACGTCGAACTCGGCGCGCTGCAGGAGAGGAGCGACCCGCTCGGCGCCGCCGTTGGGGGCGCCGACTAGCAGCACGTGGCGTGGAGTAGCCGCCTGCATCATCCCCCTCGACTTGTCTCCGGGCAACTCAGGGCCTCTGGGGCTTCGCCTAACTTCCCGCAACTGGTACCACGCGACGGTGCTTCAGATACGGGGGCGGGGGACGGACCGGCACTCGGACACCCGCGGACCTCAGAGGGTCTGTGCTAGCATTCCGGCGGATCGAGACGTGGCGGGGCCGGCCCCGCCATCGTGCTGGGAACGCGAGACGATGACGACGCCCCAAACCGAGGCTCCAGCGACGTCCGGCGGCGACCGGGAGCGGCCGCGGCTGTCCGGAGTCATTACCTCGTTCAACGAGGAGCACAATATCGGCCAGTGCATCGCGTCGATGAGCTGGTGCGACGAGATCGTGCTCGTTGACTCGTTCTCGACGGACCGCACCCCGGAGATCGCCCGCTCCTATGACAAGGTCCGGTTCTTCCAGCGCCCCTACTTCGGTGCCGGAGCCCAGAAGAATTGGGCGCTGCAGCACGTCCAGAACGATTGGATCTTTCTGCTCGACGCCGACGAGCGCTGCACACCCGAGCTGAGACGGGAGATCGAGACCCTGCTGGCGCGTAATCCCAATCACGACGCCTACACCATCAACCGCAATGTGTTCTTCCTCGGCAAACGCATCCGGTTTTCGGGATGGCAGCACGATCGCGTGGCGCGCCTGTTCCGAAAGGGCACCGCCTACTACGAGAACCGCCGCGTCCACTCGCTGCTGCACACTTCGGGGCCGGCGCCGATCCTCAAGCACGCCATCGACCACCACATGGTGGATCGCAGCTTCGACGAGTACGCCTTCCGCCTCGCCCGCTACGGCTACTGGGGCGCTGCCCAGTGCTGGCGGGACGGGGTGCGCTGCCGCGCAACCGAGGTCTTCCTGCGCCCGCTGTGGAGGTTCATTCGAACCTACATCTTCCAGTTCGGTCTCCTCGACGGTGCCCGTGGCCTTGTGTTCTGCATGCTCCAGGCCTACAGCACCTACATGAAGTTCGCCATCCTGTGGGGCTGGCAGGCCAACCAGGCCCGCGGCATCGAGCCGAAGCTGCCGGCCTTCGACGAGGAGGACACGACCTGGGAGGGCCTGCACCGGCTCCAGCAGTCGGAGGGCCAACCCGCCGGCGCACCCTGACCCGGAGGCTGGCGAAGCAGCCGGTCTGGCTATCCCGTGCCCGCGCCTGCTACGCTCGTCAGCGTGAGACCACGACCGTGAGGGAGTTCTTCCGGCGCTTCGGCCCCTACTTCAAGGACTACATCCCGCGCTTCGTTCAGGCCGGCATCGGGGCGGTGCTGGTGGCGGCGTCGACCGCCGGCATCACCTACCTGATCCGCGACGTGCTCGACGAGATCTTCATCGCCAGGGACCGCCACGCGCTCGTCGTGCTGCCGATGATCGTGGTCAGCCTGTACTTGATCCAGAGCGTCGGCCGCTACGTGCAGACCTACCAGCTCGCGTGGATCGGCGAGGACATCGTGCGCAGGATCCGCAACCGGCTGCTCGGCCACGTGCTCGGCCTCGACCTGGCGTTCTTCTTCGGCTTCCGCGGCGGTGAGCTCATCTCGAGGGTGACCAACGACATCGCCCGGATCCGCTATGCGGTTTCGCAGTCGGTCGCGGTCGTGGCCCGTGAGAGTTTGGTGATCGTGGCCCTGATCTGCGTCGCGGTCTATCAGAGCCCCACGCTCGCCTTCTACGGGCTGGTCGTGCTGCCAGCCGCCGCCTATCCGCTGCTGCTGATCGCCCGCCGCGTCAAGAAGCTCGCCCATCGCTCGCAGGAGAAGGACGCCGACATCACCGCCCGCCTATCGGAGATCTTCAACAGCATGGAGATCATCAAGGCCCACCACTCCGAGGCCTTCGAGGTGCAGCGTTTCGAGCGTGACACCCTCGAGTTCCGGCGGATCAACATGAAGGGCGTCCGCACGCGCGAGCTGACGAGCCCGCTGATGGAGTTCATCGGAGCCATTGCGGTGGCGCTGGTGATCTGGTTCGGGGGACGGCAGGTCATCGAGGGCCAGCTGACCGCCGGCCGCTTCATGTCGTTTGCGGCCGCGCTGTTCATGATCTACACGCCGGTCAAGCGGATGTCGGTGGCCTACAACGGCATGTTCGACGCGGTTGCGGCGTCCGAGCGGATCTTCTCGCTGATGGAGCGCACACCGTCGATAACGAGCGGAGACCGCCGGCTCGATGGTCCGGTGGAGACCGTGGAGTTCCGGGATGTCGGGCTGAGCTACCAGGAGGTCGAGGCCCTGCGGGGCGTGTCGTTGCGGGTCGACCGGGGCGAGACCGTCGCCCTCGTCGGGGACAGCGGCGGCGGCAAGACCTCCCTCGTCAACCTCATCCTGCGCCTCTATGACCCCAGCTCGGGACAGGTACTGGTCAACGGCATCGACACCCGCGAGCTCGACCTCTGGGACTTGCGCGCCCGCATCGGGATCGTCACCCAGAGGGTGTACATCTTCAACGACACCGTCGCCGCCAACGTCGCCTACGGGTCCGAGCTCGAGCCCGGCCGCGTTCGGACCGCCCTCGAGCGCGCCGGCGCCTGGGACTTCGTGAGCGGCCTGTCCGGCGGCGTGGATGCGGTGCTCGACGAGTTCGGCACCAACCTCTCCGGCGGGCAGCGGCAGCGGCTGGCGATCGCCCGGGCGCTCTACAAGGATCCGGACATCCTGATCCTGGACGAGGCCACGAGCGCGCTCGACAACCGGATGGAGGCCACCATTCAGGACGCCCTGCGGATCGTCACTCGCGACAAGATCACATTGATCATCGCGCACCGCCTGTCGACGGTCGACCTCGCCTCGCGGATCGTCGTGCTCAGCGGCGGCCGGGTAGTAGGCGTCGGCAGCAAGCAGAGCCTGCTCGAGGACTGCGCGGAGTACCGGCGCCTGGCGCTCAAGGAGCCGCAGGCCGGCTCTCCCGCCGGCAATCACCCGTCAGGGATTGCCGGGGTCGGCGGCTGAGCTGTCGGACTTCTCAACCACGGACGCCGCCGGCGCGAACGCGAGCCCGGCGACGGTTGCGAACGCCACGAGCGGCAGCTGCTTGCGGAGGAACGGGTCGCCGAGGAAGCCGAGCAGATAGGCGACCGCGAGCAGCACGCCGAGGTGGCGGGCGTGGGGCGTTGCGTGCGGCCCGATGGCGAGCACCGCCAGTATCACGAGCAGCGTCGCGAGGCCGATCAGACCGGTCTCGGAAACCGTCTGCAGGTACTGGTTGTGGAGGTGGGGGAACCAGGAGGCGACCGCCTGCAGCTCCGGGTGGCGCTCCGCCAGCAGCTCGCGAAAGCGCTCCATGGTGCCGCCGACGCCGGTGCCGAGCAGGGGCCGCTCGCGGACCATGTCGAGCGCCACGATGGCGCCCGCCACCCGCTTGCCCTGATTGCTGTCGTAGCGCCCCTGTGTTGCCGCCGCCTCGAGCTCCCGCACGCCGTCGAGGACCCTGGCCCGGAACGGTTCGACGGCGAAGTAGGCCCCGGCCAGCAGGACGACCACGGCCACCAGCCCGGCGGCTGCCGCCCGTCGCGATTGCTCGCCCAGGATGACCGGAGTCACGACCAGCGCCGCGCCCACGAACGCCACCTGCCCGGAGCGGCCGATGTTGATCAGCAGACCGCCCACCACGAAGGCCAGGAGCCCGGCCCAGGCCAGCTGCTGGCCGGGCCGGTGGCCGCCTTCGAGAAGGCGGGCGAGCGCGAGCAGCCCGGCGACCGCGAGGACCATGCTGTAGTCGAGGTGGGACATGCTCGGTGCGGGGTTGCCGGGGTAGGCGTCGCGCAGCCGGAAGAGGCCCGCGAAGACGGCGTACGACACCGCGAGGGAGAGAGCGGTCCCGATCAGGAAGGCGTTCTCGACCCGGCGATGGAAGTCGACCCGCAGCGAGGTGGCAAGAATAGGCACCAGCAGCAGGTAGCGGTACTTGGTGAGGTCGCGCAGGCCCGCTGCGGGGTCCGCCGACCACGCCAGTGAGAGCACCGCGAAGCCGACATACGCCAGAATCGCCAGGCTCAGGCGATGCCGCCTGAGGGCGGCGAGCTTGTCCGCGAAGCGCCCCTCGGCGAGCCACAGGATCATGACCAGCGCGGCCGCGATCGAGGTCCACTTCCGGTAGACGGGGATGCTGAAGGCGAGGACGACGACGAGCTGGTTGAGCAGCCCGTTCAGTCGCTGTCGGGTGTCCTCGCGCATGTCCAGCCGTCTTGCCCTCGGTGTTGGAATATATCAGAGGCTCTCCCAAAACCCACGGTTCTCGAAGACCCGCTTCCGACTCCGCTCTCGGCTTCGTTCCCGTTCCCGTTCCCGTTCCCGAGAACCGCCGCTTCCGTGCCCGCTTCCGCGCCGGGGATGCGAGGCGAGCACGAGGAGAGCGCGTCCCGCGGGAGTGCCATCTTTGGCGATTCCGGGGGCGACGTTCCTTCTGAAGAAGGCCTCGAGACCCGAAATCGCCAAAGGTGGCAACCTGCCGACGGCAGCGGCTGTGGCCGTAGGCCGCAGTCGCTTGCGGCCTACGGCCACCCGCTGGTGACGGCTGGTCACCGCGGCCGCCGGTCGCGAGTCACCTCGGGGAGCGCGCTCAGAGGATCGGCGCGAAGCGTTCTCGAGGACGGAGTGAACGAGCGGGAACGGGAACGGGTACGGGAGCGGATCCGGCCTCCGGCTTTGCTGGTAGCTTCGCCGTGACAAGTCGCCGTTGGCTTGCGGCTTCGCCCGTTGGGCTCCGCCGGCACAAGTCGCAGTGACGAGAGCGGGCGGGAGGGGCTAAATCCCAGCCCCTCACCCCTAGCCCCTGGGCGGTTGGGTGGGTGGCTCGAGCGTCTCCACGATCGCCAGGATGTCGCCGACCGAGTTGAGGCGCGCCGCCTGCTCGTCGCTGACCTCGATGCCGAGTGCGTCCTCGAGCTCGACCAGCAGCTCGAGGGCCTTGGCCGAGTCGAAGCCGAGGTCGGCGACCAGGTCCATGTCGGGGCGGATCGCGGCCGCGTCGGCCTTGCTCACCTTGGCAATGACCGCCAACGTGGTCTCCCTGAGGCTCATCGGTTCGGCTCCTTCGCAGCGCCGTGCCCAGTCGGCTCGTGCATCGGGGCATCGTGCAGGCGTTCCAGGGTACCGTCCAGGTAGCGCTGCCGCAACTCGCCGCGCTGCATCTTGCCGCTGGTCGTGCGCGGGATGCGCCCCCGCCTCACGAACACCAGGTCGGCCAGGGGCAGGCCCATCGTACGGCCGATCCGGATCCGGATCTCGCGTCCGATCTCCGCGAACCTCGCGGGGTCGGCTTCCGCCGTCTCGACGACGACCACCGCCTGCTCGCCGGCGGCGCCGCGCGCCACCGAGAACGCAGCCGATCGCATCAGGCCGCCGCCGCCGGTCACCGAGTCGGCGAGCCGTTCGATGTCGTCGGGCATGATGTTGTGGCCGTGGACGATGAGCAGGTCCTTGGTACGCCCGGTCAGGTAGAGCTCGCCGGCGGCGAGGAAGCCGAGGTCGCCGGTCGAGAACCAGCCGTTCTTCAGGGTGGCGGCGGTGGCCTCGGGGTCGCGGTAGTAGCCGCGGAACACCCCCGGGCCCTTGATGCAGACCTCGCCGATCGCGCCGTCGGGAAGAACGCTCCCATCCGGGGCGGTCATCCGGAGGCTGGTGTCGCGGATCGGGACCCCGTTGCTCACGACGTCGGTCATGGCGAAGCCAGCATCGGTACCGGCCGGCGCCGGCAGGGTCCTCACGCCCGACCCCTTCACGTCAAAGGTGACCGCGAGCGTGCCCTCGGCGAGCCCGTAGCACGGCCGGAGCGATTCGGGACGAAAGCCGTGGGGCTCGAACGCCGCGCAGAACGCGCTTGTGGTCTCCGGGCGAACCATCTCGGCCCCGGTGAACGCGGCCCGCCACGCCCCGAGATCGAGGCCTTCCCGCTTGTCCGCCGGGATCCGCTCGAGGCAGAGCTGGTAGCCGAAGTTCGGCGCCGGGGCGAACGACGTCCCGTGGCTGCCGAGTTGCTCCAGCCACAGCCTGGGTCGGGCGAGGAAGGCCTCGGGCCTCAGCAGCCAGCTGTCGAGGCCGCACAGCATTGGCAGCATCAGGCAGCCGATGAGACCCATGTCGTGGTACAGGGGGAGCCACGACACCATGCACTCGGCGAGACGGTGCATGGGCTCGCCGAGCGGCGCCCCGATGGCCTCGTCGCTCGCGACCGGGTTGTGGATCGCTCCCTGGTGGGTGATCATCACCGCTCTCGGCAGCCCGGTCGAGCCGCTGGTCAGTTGCAGGAAGGCGACGTCGCCGGCGTCGCTGACACCGGCGGCGCTCCCGGTACGTGCGGGCAGCGCGCCGCGCAGCCGCTCGATCGTGATCACGCCCTCGTGGGCAAAGCCGAAGCCCTGCTCGCCGGCCTGCGCCCGGAAGGACTCGCTCGCCACAACGTGGCGGGCGCCGATCGCGGCCATCACCTTGTCGACCTTGTCGAACTGCGCCTCGGCGGCGGCCATCGCCCCGGCCCCGGAGCTCGCCACCGGCCAGGCGCCGCGCATCAGCAGGCCGAACCACGCCTCCATCCACTCCCACGACGTCGGCAGGGCCACCAGCACCGGCTCATCGCGGCCGATGCCGAGGCCGGCGAAGCGGGCCGCCGACTCGGTCGCCAGCCGGTACAGCTCGGCGTAGCTCTGGCGCTCGCAGGAGCGGCCGCGGCTGTCGAAGATGGCGATGCCCCTGTGCGGGAAGTCGAGCGCCGCGCGGCGCAGGGCCTCGCGCAGGCTGGTCGGCAGGCTGGCGGTGTCGGCGGTCACTGGTCAGCACCTCGCACCCGAACCGCTGCCGCGGGCCCCCGCCGGGTGCGGACGACGGTCGCGCGATGCGGCACCGCCGAGGCTAGCCGGGCGGAGCGGCCGGCGCAAGCGGGCGGCGCGAAGCGCCGGCGTGCGCGCCCACAGCACGGGTCACGCGCTGGCAGCCTCGGCTGCCGCGACCCGGGCTCGCACCTCGTCCATGTCGAGCTCGCGGACCTTCTGCAGCAGCTCATCGAGCGCCGCGCCCGGGAGCATTCCGGGCTGCCCGAAGACCGGGATGCCGTCCCGGAACACGACCAGGGTGGGGATCGATCGGATCTGGAACATTGCCGCGAGCTCGGGCTGCTCCTCGGTGTTGCACGACGCGAAGCTGACGTCGGTGTGCTTCTCGGCCGCGGCCTCGAAGATCGGCTTGAAGGCCCGGCAGGGACCGCACCACTCGGCCCAGAAGTCGATGATGACGATGCCGTTGCTCGCGATCGTGGTCTCGAGGTTGTCGGTGGTCAGGGTCATGACGCTCGTCGGTCTCTCCTTGCGTGAATGATCACTGCATAACCATTCCAGCATATTAGGATAGACGAGTCATGACCTGTCAAGAGGCCGTGCCTCCGAGTCTCGCCCCCGCTTCCGCGTCCGCTTCCGAGCCCGATGTTTGCGCGCGGCCCTCTGCTGCGGGCGGACCGCTCGCCTTCGTGGGCGCCGGCGGTATCGGTTCGTACGGTTGCAGCCCCAGAACGCCGGTCTTCTGGTCTCGGGCGCGGAAGCGGAGTGGGGCCGGGAACGGGAACGGGGACGGGAACCCTTCGACTCGCAGCGCCCCGGCGCCGCTCGCTCAGGGCAGGCTCCTCGGGGCGAGTGAGCGGAAGCGGAGTGGGGCGCCAGCCGCTAATTGGGATCGTCGTCGTCGTCCCCGCGTTTCGCGGCATCGTCGAGAAACGCGGGGAGCCGGTAGCGGGCGCCGGCGGGAAGGGCGTCAAGGGCGTCCGGCGGGCGCTGGTCGGCGACCGTGACGCGCTCGTAGACGTCACTCGGCAGCTCGGTGAGGAAACGCGACGGGTCGAGCACGACGTCGACCCGATACCGGTCGCGAGCGATTCGCGGGCTGACCAGGGAGAGCAGGTCCCTTGCGCGGGTCGCGGCGACGTAGAAGAGCCGGCGCTCCTCCTCCTCGTCCTCGGCGCGCACGGTCGGGAACCTCCCCTCGGAGAGCCAGATGATGAAGACTGCCCGCCACTCGAGGCCCTTGGCCTGGTGGGTGGTCGACAGGGTCACCATCTCATCGTCGCGGCCGCCGACGGCGTCCTCGCCGGACAGGTCGTTGAGCAGGGTGACCTCGGCCAGGAAGGTGTTGAGGTCGGGGTGCCCGTCGGCGAACAGCGCCAGCTGCTCGAGGTCCTCGATCCGCGAGCCGGCGTTCTCCAGATTTTCGCGGGCCCACTGGCGGTAGAAGCGCTCGACGACCAGCCGCAACGCCTCGCCCGGCTGCGCCGCCATCGCGGGCGCCTGGAGGTCCTCGAGGAGCAGCTGGAGCTCGGCAAAGGCGGTGCGAGCGGCGCCGCGCAGGCCGACCGCGGCGCTGTCGAGGCCACAGATCCGGCGCAGCGCCTCCGCCCCGGCCACGAGCTGCCACAGCCGGCCCGCCAACCGCGGCCCGAACCCCGGCCGCAGCTTGGCCAGCCGGACGAACGCCATCTCGTCCCGCGGGTTGTCGATGAAACGCAGGTGGGCGAGCACGTCCTTGATGTGCCGCTGCTCGAAGAAGCGCAGCCCCGAGCGGACCCGGTACGGGATGTTGCGCCGCGTCAGTTCGACCTGCAGGTCCAGGGAGTGGGCGTGGTTGCGGTAGAGGACCGCCATGTCCTCGAGGTCGAAGCCCTCCTCGCGCAGTGCGAGCAACCGGTCGGCGACCCAGCTCGCCTGGCCCTCGGGCGACGGCACCGACACCAGGGCAGGCAGCTCGCCCTCCGGCCGCACCGCCCGCAGCTCCTTCGCGAACTGGTACTGGTTGTGGCTGATCGAAGCGTTGGCCAAGCGCAGGATCGACGGCGTCGACCGGTAGTTGGTCTCCAGTCGGAAAATCTCGCACCCCGGGTGGCGCTCCGGGAAGCCGATGATGTTCGCGAACTCCGCGCCCCGGAAGCCATAGATCGACTGGGCGTCGTCGCCGACCACCATGACGTTCTTGGCAGGGCCGAGCATCCCGTCGACGATGTCGGCCTGCAGGCGGTTGGTGTCCTGGTACTCGTCGACCAGGATGTGCTCGAACCGCTCCACCAGCTCACGGCGCGCCGCCGGCTGCCGGGTCAGCAGCAGCAACCAGTTGAGCAGCAGGTCGTCGAAGTCCATGGCGTCGGCCTGGCGCTTGCGCTCGAGGTACCGGCGGTAGATCGCGGCGATCGCCTCGGCCTGCTCGAGGTACTGCGGCGCCCGGTCGAGCAGCGCCTGCTCGAGGTCGCGGCCGGTGTTGATCACCAGGCTGTAGATGTCGAGCAGCAGCCGCGGCCGCGGCGTCCGCTTGGCCGGCAGGTCCGGGCTGAGGTCGGCGAGCGCCTGGCCCATGAGGTCGGTCGCGTCCTCCCGGTCGAGGATCGAGAAGCGCTCGGTGTAGCCGACCAGCGAGGCGTAGCGGCGAAGGATGCGGTGGCCGACCGAGTGGAAGGTGCCGCCGGTCACCCGCCCGCTCACGCTCTCGGTGATCCGCTCGACGCGGTCGAGCATCTCGCGGGCCGCCTTGTTGGTGAAGGTCAGCAGCAGGACCCTCGGCGCAGCCACCCCGTCCTCGACGAGGCGGCTCGCCCGGTAGACGAGGGTGCGGGTCTTGCCGGTCCCGGCTCCGGCCAGCGCCAGCATCGGCCCGCCCGGGTGCATCACCACCCGCAGCTGCTCGGCATTGAGCTCGCCGGCGTAGTCGACGCGGTAGCGGCGATCCGGCCGAGGTGGACGCAGCGCTCGGCCGTCGGTCATGGCAGGTTGGGGGCGCCGAGCAGGCAGCGGTCGAAGGCGGCGCTGACGTTGATGCCATAGAGCAGCATCGTCGCCTGGATGCGGCTGCCGGCGTCGAGCAGCGCCTCGATGGCGCCCTCGAAGCGGGCCGGCACCCGCACCAGCAGGGGATCTGCCGCCCCCTGCTCGATCGCCAGGTGCAGGGCCCAGCCGAGCGCGCACAGGGCGGCCTCGCGCGAGGAGCCGGCGGCCGGCCCCACCTGGTCCCTTCCACCGTAGCCGAAGGCCGCGATCCGCGATCCCTGGCGGACCAGGGCGACGCCGAGCGCGCGCTTCTTCAGCCAGTAGCCGTGGTCGACCTCGCGGGTCAGATCGCGGGTCACCCGATCGATGCGGTCGATGTCCGCCTGGCCGCGACGGGCGAGCAGGTCGTTGGCGGCGTTTCTACCCTCGAGCAGGGGGACCAGCCCTCGCACCAGCGTGGCGGCCGCGGCGGAGGTGAGCTGGAACTGGTAGACCGGGGTCAGCGGCTGGAAGGAGTGGCGCAGCAGGAGCCCCTGGATCTCTGGCTCGGGCGGCACCAGGGCCAGGTAGCCGCGCGCCCCGGAGCGCTCTCCGTAGGCCAGAGCGCGCGTCAGGAGAACCTCGCCCGCGCCCTTGCCCTGGTGCTGCGGCAGCACCCACAGCTCTGATAGGATGCACTGTCGCAAGCGGACGATGGCGGCGCAGAAGCCGACCGTCTCGCCGCCGTCGATCGCGGTGAAGAAGCCGTTCGGATCGTGGTCGACCAGGTGCTCGAGGTCGGGGTCGAGGTCCATGTCGAGATCGAGGACTGACGGGCGCCTTTCGAAGGCCGCCATCTTTGGAGCCAGCGAGTCGCGAAGCACCACGACCCCGGGCAGCTCCTCACGATTGGTCCGCCGCGCCTTCACCTTGCCCATCGTTGCCGTCCCACCCCGATCCGCTGCCGAGCCGACTGAAACGTGAGTGTAGCAGAGCGCCGGTCAGGGCAGGGCGAGGTGGCGGTGCTACACTCGCGCCATGCCGAAAACCCTCTCCCTCGCCGTCAAACGTGACGTCGCATTCGAGGCCAACCGCGACCACTGGCTCAACGGGCTGCGCATTCTCGAGGCACAGCGCGGTCAGATCGCGGAGGGCGGCGGCGAGCGGGCCGCCGAGCGCCAGCGCTCGCTCGGCAAGCTGCTCGCACGCGAGCGCGTCGCGGCGCTCGTGGACCCGGGATCGACGTTCCTGGAGCTCGGCTCGTTCGCGGCCTGGGGGCTCTACGAGGAGTGGGGCGGGGCGCCGTCGGCCGGAGTGGTGGTCGGGCTCGGGAAGGTCAGCGGGCGCGAGTGCGTGGTGGTTTCCAACGACGCCACCGTCAAGGCCGGCGCCTGGTTCCCGATGACCTGCAAGAAGATCCTCCGGGCGCAGGAGATCGCGATCGAGAACCGGCTGCCGATCATCTACCTGGTCGACTCCGCGGGCGTGTTCCTGCCGATGCAGGACGAGATCTTCCCGGACCGCGAGCATTTCGGACGGGTCTTCTACAACAACGCCAGGATGTCGGCCGATGGCGTGTACCAGATCGCCGCCATCCTCGGCTCGTGCGTGGCCGGCGGCGCCTACTTGCCCATCATGTCCGACGAGGCGCTGATCGTGCAGGGGACCGGGACGATCTTCCTGGCCGGGGCGCACCTCGTGCAGGCGGCGATCGGTGAGAAGATCGACAACGAGGCCCTTGGCGGGGCCGAGGTGCAGGTCGATATCTCCGGGGTCGTGGACGACCGCTTCCCGAACGACCGCGCGGCCATCGACCACATCCGGACCAGGATCGGCGAGCTCGCCCGGCCGGCGATGGCCCCCTTCGACCGCATCGACCCGCGGCCGCCGGCGTGCGATCCCGACGAGGTGCTCGGCATCCTGCCGGTCGACCGGACCCGGCCCTACGACACCCACGCCCTGCTGGCGCGGCTGCTGGACGGGTCCGAGTTCGCGGAATACAAGGCCACCTACGGACAAACCCTGGTGTGCGGAACCGGTCGCATCGAGGGGTGGGCGGTCGGGATCGTCGCCAACCAGCGCCAGACCGTCCAGGCCAGGCGCGGGCTCGCCCCCACCGACCGCGAGATGCAGATCGGGGGCGTGATCTACTCGGACGCCGCCGACAAGGGGACCCGCTTCGTCGAGCTGATGAACCAGAAGGGGGTCCCGTTGCTGTTTCTGCAGGACGTCACGGGCTTCATGGTGGGGTCCAAGGCGGAGCGCGGGGGCATCATCAAGGACGGCGCCAAGATGGTCAACGTGGTGGCGAACTCGGTCGTCCCGAAGATCACCGTCTTCGTGGGCAACTCGTTCGGCGCCGGCAACTACGCGATGTGCGGCCGGGCTTACGGGGCGCGCTTCTTCTACGCCTGGCCGTCGGCCTCGATCGCAGTCATGGGCGGTCAGCAGGCCTCGGAAACGCTGCTCGCCATTCAGCTCAAGAACCGGGGAGACGAGGTCTCGGAGGGCGAGCGCAAGGCGCTGCTCGCCCAGATTCAGGACCGGTACCTCTCGGCCATGGATCCGCGCTACGCCGCCGGCCGGCTGTGGATCGACGAGATCATCGATCCCCGGCGCACCCGCGAGGTCGTCGCCCGCAGCCTCGCCGCGGCTGCGCACCGGGCAGAGATCCTGCCGTTCAAGGTTGGCGTGCTGCAGACCTGACCGGCGCGCTCGTCGTGCCTCGCTCGAGAACCGTCGAGGCGATGAACCACGGCGCGCCGACCGCGTATTCTCGGGGTGGGGGCGGTGGAAGGGAACGCGGGGGGCGGATGTTGCAATCAGCAAGTTGCGACCGGTCTGTGCGCTGATCGGAGCGGCCGCAGCGGACCGCGGGCAACCCGCGGCGCGGAAGTGCCGGCGCCCAGCCGGGGACGAGGATCGCGAACGATGACAGCTGCGAGGGTCTTGGCGACGAACGGCGGGGAAACCCGGAAGCGCCGTCAGCGCGGCATCGGCGCCCTGCTGCTCGCGGCCTGTCTCGTCCTGCTGCCGGCCGCGATCGCGTGGTCTTCCGACAAGCCGAAGCAGGACGAGGAGCAACCGCGCCGGTCGACCAAGGACCTGCCCGAGCACTGGCGAGTCTGGATCGAGGAGGAGGTCTACCCGCTGATCAGCAAGGATCAGAAGCGGGCCTTCCTCGCCCTCGACACCGAGGCCCAGCGTCAGGCGTTCGCGGAGCGCCTGTGGGTCCTGTGGGGCCGCCAGACCGGGATCGGCTCGAGCTTCCGGTGGATGTACAACGAGCGGTTGACCTACGCACGCGCCGAGTTCGAATCGACCACCGAGGACAGGGCCCGGGTGCTGCTCATCCAGGGGCCTCCGGTCTACCGGTTCGTGTCGCGGTGCACCGAGTTCTTCAACCCGCTCGAGTTCTGGGGCTGGCCGTACGTCGAGGGCCTCGGCCAGGACGTCGTCGTGCTGTTCTACCAGCCGGGCAGCACCGGCCGTTACCGCATGTGGTATGGCACCGAGGGCCGCCGGGTGCTGTACGTCACCATGGCCGGCGCCGAGAGCCGCGGCGTCCCCTACGGCGTGACGACGATGGACAACCCGCGCTATCGCTGCCCGGAGGGCGACACCCTCATGAACCTGCTCGCGGCCGCCGAGATGTGGGGCCGCGATGCGAACTACCTCGCGGCGATGATCGAGTTCCGGCCGGTCGACGAGCAGCGCGAGGAGGGTGCGGCGGGCCGCTTCATGGAGTTCTCCGCCCTCGTCGACGAGAAGGCCGAGCCGCTCGACTTCGAGGTGCGGGACGCGTCCTGGGGCGCCGATGGCGGGCTCGTCCAGATGGGCTTCTCCGTGAATGTTGCCGGGAACGGGCTCGGCACGACCCCGGTCGGCGACATCGAGGTCGTCCAGCTCGACCTGGTCGGCGAGGTCTCCCGGCAGTCGCAGATGGTCGACCGCTTCCGCTACGTGTTCTCGGTCCCGGCGGCCGAGGGCACGCTCGGGCTCGCCTTCGAGCGCTTCCTGCGGCCGGGCGACTACACCCTCCGGCTGAAGGTCGAGGACGTCCACTCGAACAAGGCCGGCGTCGCCGAGCACTCGTTCACCGCCAGCAGCCAGCCGACCGGCGAGCCGCCGCCGGCCCTGGCGGCGACGGCCGCTGCAGCCGGCGGGGAGGCGGACGCGGTGATCGAGCTCGACCTCAGCGCGACCGAGCAGCCGCTGCTCAAGCTGGTCGGCCCCGAGGGCGACGCGGTCAGCGGGGTGCGCCGCTTCGAGGCGGTGGTGCGCGACGAGGTGCACCGGGTGCGGTTCACGGTCAACGGCGAGGAAATCCTGGTCAAGAACCGTCCGCCGTACGACGTCGACCTCGACCTCGGCCCGCTGCCGCGGCTGACCACCGTGACCGCCATCGGCTACGGCGCCGACGGCAGCGAGATCGCGCGCGACCAGCTCGCGATCAACGTCGGCCGCGAGCGCTTCTACGTGCGCCTGCTGCCGCTGTCGCCGGGTGACATCGCGCGGCGACAAGGTGCGGGTGGCGGCGGAGGTCAACGTCCCTGGCGACGCCGAACTGCGCCAGGTCGAGATGTACTGGAACGACGAGCTGCTCGCGACCGTCGCGGCCCCGCCCTTCGAAGTCTCGGTGACGCTCAAGGGCGGCGGCGACTTCGGCTACCTGCGTGCCGTCGCGACTACCGCCGACGGCAGGGTGGCCGAGGACCTCCAGTTCGTCAACGCTCCCGAGTTCGGCAGCGTGGTCGAGGTGACCGCGGTCGAGCTCCCGGTGACGGTGTTCGACAAGGATGACAAGCCCGTCGAGAACCTCGTCCGGAGGACTTCAGGGTCCTCGAGGACGGCGTGGAGCAGCGAATCTCCGCCTTCGCGCTGCACCGCGACCTGCCGGTGCGGCTCGGGATCGTGGTCGACACCTCGGGCTCGATGGAGGCCGACGCTGCCGACGGTGCAGCGGGTGGTCATGGGCTTCCTGCGCAACCTGCTGCGGCCCCAGGACCGGGCCTTCATCGAGACCTTCTCGGACCGCCCCGACCTGCTCGCTCCGTTCACTGCCGACTTCGCGACCCTCGAGAACGCGCTGCTCGCGCTGTATGCCGACCGCGAGACCGCGTTCTATGACTCGGTGATCATGGGCCTCTTCCAGTTCTCCGGCGTGCGGGGCCGCAAGGCGATGGTGGTGCTGACCGACGGCGAGGACAACGCCTCGTCGCACGACTTCGACAGCGCCGTCGGCTACGCGCAGCGCGCCGGGGTCACGATCTACACCATCGGGATCGACCTGCCCGCCACCAAGGTGGTCCCCCGCTGGCAGCTGTCCAAGCTCGCCGAGGTCACCGGCGGCCAGGCGTACTTCGTGTCCAGCGACAGCGACCTCGAGAGGATCTACGCGGAGATCGACCGCGAGCTGCGCACCCAGTACCTGCTCGGCGTACAGCTCGAGCTCGGAGCGGCCGCCGGACCAGCTCCGCAAGATCGAGGTCGATCTGGTCCAGAAGAAGTACAAGGTCCGCACGATCTCGGGATATTATCCTGGCGGCGTGTGACGGGAGCGCCCGGCACGCGGCGATAGAACGAGGGGAGCACCAGTGGACACGACCAGACGCCGGATCGTCACGAGCTGCGCCGCAATCGCCCTGGCCGTGCTCGCCGCCGCCCCGGCAGCCACCGCGGGCGACGAGCCGGCGAGGCAGGCGAGCGAGCAGATCGAGCGGGGTTTCATGGCGGCGAAGAACGGCTACTGGCAGGAGGCGCTGTTCCGCTTCGAGCGGGCGAACGCGCTGACGCCGAACCAGCCGCGCATTCTCAACAACATCGCGGTCTCGCTCGAGGCGGCCGGCCGCTTCGAGGAGGCGGTGGCGACCTACGAAGCGGCGCTCGCCGCCGCCCCGAACGATCGGGTGCTGCGCCGGCAACTATTCCCGGTTCAAGGAGTTCTACGAGTCCCAGATGGCTGCGCAGCCGGCGGCGGCCGACGACAAGGCCGGTGAGCAGCCGCCGGGCACCGGGTCGACGGACAGCGAGGAGAAGGACGATGCGTAGGGCCGTCGTCGTCATGTTCGTCGTGGCGCTCGTCGTGGCGGCCGCAGCCGCGGCGGCGACCAAGGAGCTGCGGATCAACCTCTGGATCGAGCCGGAGCTCGAGCTCGATGGGTCGGAGAAGATCTACATCGGCCCGGTCCTGATCGAGCAGCGCGGGGGCAGCCAGACGAGCTCGACCGACCTCGAGGCGAGCCGCGAGTTCGATGACTACCTGCGCAAGGTCCTGCGCCGCAAGACCCGCCTCGATGTGCTGCCGCCCCTCGAGAACCTCGAGCTGCCGACCGACGACCCGCTCGAGCTCGCCACGATGACGCAGTTCTGGGTCGACCTCGGGGCGGCCGACCGATGCCGACTACATCGTGGCGGCGTCGATCGACGTCAAGGTCCTCGACCGCGCCGGCTACAACACCGAGGAGTACGTGTCGCCGACCGACGGCAAGACCTACTTCCGGCAGGTCCTGGTCGAGGAGACGGGCTTCAACTTCGACATCCTGATGACGGTGTACGACGGCGACACGGGCGAGCAGGTCCTGAGTGAGCAGATCACCGACTTCAAGGAGCGCTCCGATCGCAAGCTCAGGGAATCCGAGGACATGTTCGCAGGAGCTGTACAACCTCGACAACCGGCTGCTGGGAGTGTTCGTGCCGCGCAGCGTCGTGGCCAAGCGAACGCTCTACACCGACTGAGGCGATGGTGGTGCAAGCCGTGGCCCGCGATCCCGAGCCCGAGCGGGGAGGGCCCGCGTCGCCAACGAGCTACGAACGCGAGTCAGCGAGCCGCGATGTGATCGCGCGCTGTCGACGGAGGAAGGCATGAGGATCTGGGGTCGGCTGCTCATCGCGCTGCTGCTGGCGTCCACGCCGGCGGCTGCCCAGTACGCCTACATCGGCGGTCAAGAACAAGGTCCGCTACGACGTCTTCGACTGGAAGACATACGACACGCCGCACTTCAAGATCTCGTTCTACGACCGCGTCGAGCCGCGGCTGGAGAAGATCGCATCCTTCGCCGAGAGCTCCTACGACGACCTCGCGCGCCGCCTCAACTTCCAGATCCTCGAGCCGATCCCGATGATCACCTACGCCACCCACGGCGAGTTCGAGCAGACCAATCTATTCTCGGGCTTCGTGCCGGAAGGGGTTGGCGCGTTCGCGACGCCGGTTCGCAACCGGATGGTGCTGCCGGTCGACCTCGCGGACCGCGAGCTGCAGCAGCTGATCCAGCACGAGCTGACCCACATCTTCCAGTACGAGATCCTGTTTCAGGGGCGCCGGGGGCGGGCCGTCTACTGCGCGACCGCCGAACTGGTTCATGGAGGGCATGGCGTCCTACTTCGCCGACGACGAGGACAGCCGCGACGAGATGTACATGCGGGACATGGCGCTGTCGGACCTGGTGCCGCCGATCTACCAGGCCCCGGGCGGTTTCCTCGCCTACCGCTACGGGCACAAGGTCTTCGAGTTCGTCGAGGAGGAGTGGGGCGAGGACGGGGTCCGCGATCTCGTGTTCGCCTTCCGCGGGGTCGTCGGGGGCGGGCTCGAGCGGCCGATCATGAACGTCTTCAACATGGACATCGAGGAGTTCGACGCCCGCTTCCGGGTCTGGCTCCGCAAGAAGTACGAAGGCGTCGCCGACCGGGGCACGCCGCGCGAGTTCGGGCGTCCGTTCTACATCCACGGCGTGTCCGGGAGGGCCAACCAATCGTCACCGGCGATCTCGCCGTCGCACGACCTGGTGGCCGCCTTCACGACCTACAAGCAGGACGTCGACGTCGCGCTGTTCGGCATCCCCGACCGCAAGCTCTACAAGAACCTGACCAAGGGCTATACCGTCGACTACGAGTACCTCATCGCCCAGGGATTCACGACCGCGCCGAAGGAGGGCCGCGACCTCGCGTTCTCGCCCGACGGCGACCGGGTCGCGGTGTTCGCTAGAGCCGAGCGGACGCGCTCGCTGCTGCTGCTCGACACCAAGAAAGGCGGCATCGCGGAGCGCTTCGAGATCCCGCTGCCGATCGACCAGCCGTCGACGCCCGCGTTCTCCCCGGACGGAGCGACCATCGCCTTCAGCGCCATCCGTGAGGGCGCTTGGGACATCTACCTGTTCGACCGCGCGACCTCCGAGATCCGCAACCTGACCAACGACGAGTGGTACGACGCCGCGCCCGCGTTCCGGCCGAACGGGACCCAGCTCGTTTACACCTCGCAGATCGGGGAGTACGGCAAGCTGGTGGGGATCTCGCTTGAGGACCCGAGCCAGCGCCAGCAGCTGACCTTCGGGCCGGGCAACGACGAGGGCGCGGCGTTCTCGGAGGACGGCGAGCGGCTGTACTTCGCCTCCGATCGCGTCGACGGGATCTACGACATCTACAAGCTCGACGCCGCAACGCGCGAGCTCGAGCGGCTCACCTACGTCTACGGCGGCGCTGTGAACCCGGTGCCGGCCGACACCCTGGAGGGGGAGCGGGTCGGCTTCCAGGCCTACCACCGCGGGCGCTGGGACCTCTATGCGGCCGACGCCGGGCAGGGCGAGCCGATGGGCGTCGAGGGCGCGCCGGAGACCGAGTTCAAGCAGGAGCCGTATCTGCCAGCGGTCAGCATCTCGGTCGACCCCGACGACGCCAAGGACGTGGCCAACCGCAAGCTGTTCATCGAGGACGCAGCGGCCATCGTCGGCGTCGACCAGGAGGGGAACTTCCTGTCCCAGGCCTACATCTCGATGTCCGACCAGTACGGCGATCGGCGGTTCTGGCTGCTGCTCAGCTCGGTCGACACCTTCTCGGACTTCCGGGTCGGCTTCGTCAACCTCGAGCCGCGCCTGCAGTGGGGGGTGACGCTGTACGACGACCGAAGCTTCTACCTGACCGGCTACGATGCCCTCCGCGACGACTTCTACGGCCGCGAGCAGGTCTACCGGGTGACCGGGCTGACCCTCGACAGCCAGTACCCGCTGTCGCGCTACTACCGGCTCGAGGGCTCGGTGGGCTACTTCGACCGCTCGGCGGATCTGCCGGCGACGAACCCCGAGGGCGAGCTCACCTTCGTCTCCTACGACGACCAGGCTCCGATCGTCAGCGGCGCGATCGTCGGCGACACGACGTCCTGGAACAACTACGGCCCGCACCAGGGCTCGCGCTGGGAGTTCCGGCTGCTCTACGCGGCCGACGTCGAGGACGGCGGCACCCTGACCGCGCAGGGCATTGTCGACTACCGCAAGTACTTCGCGCTGTCGCGGCGCAACGAGGTCGCCGTCCGGGTGTGGGGCGCGTACGCCGACGGCAACGCGCCGTCGATCTTCTCGTTCGGCGGCCTCGACACCGTGCGGGGCTACCCGACCCGCTCGATCGCCGGCAACGAGGCCGCGTTCATCAACCTGGAATGGCGCTTCCCGCTGATCGACCGCCTCGACCTCGCGTTCATGTCGATCGGCGAGATCCGCGGCCGGTTCTTCACCGACATCGGCTACACGTGCTACAGCTCCGGCGAGACCGAGTACAACTGGTACGGCGAGCCGGGCTGCACCTTCATCGGCGAGAAGGTGTACACCAACCCGATCACCGGCGAGGTCGTGAGCCGCGGCGAGGAGGGCCAGCTGACCGACGGCGTGGCCGCGTACGGCTTCGGCATCTCGGTCAACATCTTCGGCCTGCCGTTCCACTGGGACTGGGTCAACCGCTGGGACTTCAAGGACTCCCTCGGCAGCACCGAGACCTACTTCTGGATCGGCTGGCAATTCTAGCGCGGATCTCTCACCGCGCCGTGACCGAACAGCCGTGGTGACATCGTCGGTCGTCTCCACGGCGCGGTGAGACATCCGCCATGACGAAGGAGGAGAGAGCGGCAGGCGCACGCGCCGCTGGGCGTCTGGTGGTCTGGGAGTCTCGAACTTCGCCCTCTGCGCGCTGCTTGCGGCTCTCGCCGAGCTATTTCCCGGGGTAGTAGCCGCGGATGGTCTGCACCTTCAGGCCCGGCTTGGCGACCTCGACCGCGATCTCGCGGAACTCCTCGAAGGGCTTCGACGACGGCGACGCATACCAGAGTAGATACTGCGAGCGCAGCAGCTCGGCAATCCGCGCGTAGACGGCGGGCAGCTCGTCGACGGACTTCGGGAAGAAGGCCTCGCCCCCGGTCTCCGCCGCCAGCGACTTGAGCACGCCGCGGGAGTTGAAGTCGAGCGAGCCCAGCCCGAGCCCGATCGGGAAGATCGGCACCCGCATGGTGTGGGCGAAGCGCTCGGCGACGCTCCAGCCGGTGCGGGAGGTCGTGTCCTCGCCGTCGGTCAGCAGGACCACCGCCTGCCGGCCGCGGCGGCCGCGGAACTGCTCGAGCGATCGGACGACGGCATCGTGCAGCGAGGTGCCGCCGTCAGGCTGGAAGCGGTCGAAGCGGCCTTCAACCTGCCGGACGTCCTCGGTCCAGGCCACCTCGACCGTGGCGTCCCAGGAGAAGCGGATGAGCACGACCGAGTCGTCCTCCTCGAGCAGCGCGTCGGCGAATCCCCGCAGCGCCTTCTTCACGTCGTCGAACTCCTCCACCATCGAGCCGGAGGTGTCGACCGCGATCGCCAGCGACAGCGGCAGATCGGAGGTTGTCCCGAAGCCCTCGATCTCGACCTTCTGACCGTCCTCCATGACCGTGAAGTCAGCCTGTGTGAGACCGGCGACCGGCAGGTCCCGCCCGTCGAGCACCACGATCGGCAGCTCCACCAGCTCGACCTGAACCGAGCCCACGAACCCGCCGCCGCCCGCCATGGTGACGACGACGTCACCCCGGTTGCCGCCAGCGTCGACGGCGTCGGCCGCCAGGATATTGGCCTTCGCCAATTTCGCCGCGTCGACCTCGACCACGCACGGGCACTCGGCCCAGCGCGCGATCTGCTCGTCGTCGACGCTGAGAGTCACCTGTTGGATCTGCTTGGCCCCGGTGACCGAGACCGTCACCAGACGTTTGCCGTCGCGCACCGAGTCTTCGGGCGCGAGCAGGATCTCGACTCCAATCTGGCCGGTCGGGTTGTTGAGGACCACCGCGTCCTCGCCCAGGAAGCGGCCCTGGCTGTCGGCGGCGACGGCTCGCACCGTCGTGCGGCGCACGATCGCGCCGAGCGGGACCGACACCGTCCACGGGGGGCGGTTGCGGCGGCCGAGCGAGCGGGCGTCCTGGAAGAACTCGACGCTGGCGGTGCTCTCGGGGGCCTCGACCTCGAGCTGGATGGCGCCGATGCCGCCGATGTCGGGCGGCGGCAGGAAGCGGACGCCGCCCTGCTGGGGTGGGGTCAGCTCGAGGGCGACCGCGTCCGGGGGCGCACCCTCGGGCGCGACGAACGGCTCGGCCATCTCCTTGACCTCGATGTCGCCGAACCAGACGCCGGAGCTCGCGCCCTCGGCCGCGGCCAGTCCGACCTGCAGCTCGTAGGTGCCGGGAGGCCACTCCCGATAGAGCATGGCCGAGCCGTCAGCTGCGACGGCGACCACCGCCGCGTGCCGGTCGACGATGTCGTCGCCGTCGAGCAGCGTGACCAGGATGCGCGCCCGATCGCCGACGTGGGAGCGGTCCTCCGGAGCGACCTGGACGACGATTCCGACCACCGTGTCGTCGGCGCCGCGGCCGAGCTGCTGGACGTCCACGCTCAGCGCCAACGGGCGGTCCTGATTGTCGGCGGCGGCGGCGAGGACCGGTAGGGCGAGCGCGAGCAGCAGCACGCAGCGGAGCTTCATGGTGACCCCCTGTTTCGGTGAGGGCAACCCGGGTGCGCCGTCCCGCCATTCCAGGGTGCGGCGCGCGGCTGGCGCCGGCAGGCCGGAATGCGCAGTGTGGCGGAGCCCGGGTCCCCTACCTGACCTCGATCGGGAGCGCGGCGAGGACCTGCTGGTCGGCGCCGCTGACGTAGCGTAGCTCATAGTCCCCGGTTTCGAACGGGGCGGCGAGGCTGGCCGGGCTGCCGGCCGAGGTGAAGCACCAGTCGTCGTACTCCCGGGGACCGGCCTCCCGGGCTGCGATCGCCAGGTAGTCACCCGGCCGGTCGGGTCCGGTCCATCGCACGTCGAACCGGGTCCCGGCGCGGACCCGTTGTGGCGCCTTGAGGCTGGCCGCGGCCAGCACCACCGCGACCGTGGCTCGCCGCCGCACCCGGTTGCGGTCGCCCTCGATGTAGCGGATTTCGTAGTTGCCCGGATCCCAGGGCGCGTCGAAGCGTGCCGGGCTGCCCTGGGAGGTGAGATGGAGGCTGACATAGTCAGCGTCTGCTGCGCCCTCCGAGGCCATCGCCAGGTAGTCGGCCGGCCGCGACGGACCTTCCCAGTCGACCTCGAAGCGGCTCCCGGCGGCGACCTCCGAAGGCGCCTCGAGGGTAATGATGACCGAGGTGACCTCGACGCTGGACCGCGCCAGCGTCCGCTCCGACAGCCCACTGACGTAGTGCACCTCCCACGGCCCTTCCTCGCCCGGCGCGACGAGCGCTGCCGGGCTTCCCCTGCTGGTCGGCGCGCAGGCGGAGGCAGTCGCCGAGGGCATGCCCGGCTTGACCAGGCTCAGGTGATCGCCCGGGTTGTCGGGTCCGGTCCACGAGACGGGCAGCGGCCCGAACGGCAGCACCTCGGCAGGCGGCGCGAGCGTCACCTCCGGCGCGGTGGTCTCGATCGCGGCACGGGCGACGACCCGGCTCGAGCCGCCGGCGAGCAGCTCGTGGAGGCGCACCTCGAGCGAGCCGGGCTCGTCCGGCGCGCGCAGCTCGACGAGACCGGCCGGCCCGAGCGCGGTCCCGGCATCGACCCAGGCCGGCGCGCGCTCGTCGCCGGCGGCCAGCGACACCCGGTGGGGCCCACTGCCGACGCCGCTGACGCCGATGAAGACGGGGCCGCCCGCCACCGGCCGAGCGGGGATGACCTCGAGGTTGGCGAGGGGAAGAGCAGGCAGCTCGAGGGCGAGGTTGAGTCCATCCACTGCCGCAACCGCGATCTCGTCGAGACGGACCGGCTCGGCATCGGCTCCGACCACCTCGAGCTCGTAGAGGCCGGCCGGGGCGGTCCCGACGAAGTACTCCCCGCTTGCGGTCAGTTCGCGCCGCTCGGCGGTGATGACGTGGATGAGCGTGGCGGCTGCCGGGCTCGGCGCGCCGGCGAGTCGGAACTGCACCGACGCATCACCTGCCCCTTCGGTCACCATATCCTCGACCGCCCAGCGCAGGGCGGCGAGCAGGGTCGCAGTCGAGGTGGCGTTGCGGCTCGGCGCAACGCTGCCGAAGCGCTTGACGGCATCGTCGGCAAGCCCCACGCCGACCACGCGCAGCTCGACACCGGACGCGAGTGCGGCGACCGCAGCCTGCTTGTTGCCGAAGCAGGTCTCCTCGCCCGCGGTGACGAGCACGATCCGGCGTGGGCCTTTGCCCTCGCCGAGGTCGGCCGCAGCCGCGGCCACCGCGAGCAGCAGGGGCCGCGCACCGGCCGGTCGCACGGTGTCGAGGGCAGCTCGCCAGGTCGTGGCTTCCGGTGGTCCCGGCGGGACCACGAGCGCGGCGTGCTCACAGCGGTCGTGCTCGTCGGACAGTGGTCCGCCGCCGAGGAGCCGCAGGCCGAGCTCCAGGTCGGGATCGCCGGAGCGCTCGAGCAGCCAGGACGAGAGCGCCAGCCGGGCCGCGACGAAGCGTGGCCGGCCGGCGTCGAGCGCAGTCCACATCCCCTGCGAGGCGTCGAGGACCACCTCGACCCGCCCTTGCGCCGCGGCACTCACCGCGAGCAGCGACAGCAGTACCGAGGCTGTAACCCGCAGCACGTGGAGATCTTACTCTGCCCGCCACACAGGTCGCACGACGTCGGATTGGGTCCTTCTCACGCCGGGAGGGTCGTCATCGGCGGCTGCTGTCGGCTTCAGAAGGGGGACAGCGTGTTTTCCGGAATCACTATCGAAGCTCCGACCTGCGGGAGATCGAAGGTCTGCAGCCGGCGGTCCTGCCAGCAAAGCCAGCGGTACGAGGGATCTTCCAGGGGGCGTCTGAACTGGAAGGACACGCTCGCCGGGCGTCCGTCCCGGGTGAGGTCGAGGACATTCACCCGGTAGTCCGGGCGATCGATGCGCTCACCTGACGAGAATGCCCGCTCGTCACTCGCGAGCAGCCGGTCGACCGGGTGAGCCAAGAATCCGTCGCGGGGAGTGACGATCAGCGTGTTGAGGTCTTGTCGGTAGATCAGGGTGCTGTCTGTCATCGATGCGAGCTGCGCCACGCGTCCGGGCGCAGGATCGCCGTTCGCGATCGGGATGATCCGACTGTAGACCACGGGGAAGTCGTTCCCGTTCACGTAGATGAACGTGCGAGCCGTGATCGTCGAGTCGGCAGGACTGGGTCGCACTGCCGCGCTGAAGAACTCGCCCCACGTCGGCAGTGCGAGTGTCTTTCCCGTGAGCAGGACGGCTGCGATCGGGCCGTGCAACACCAGCAGGGCAATGGCCGTGCGCCTGCGCCAACGATCTGAGGGCGAGGAGACGCGGTGTGAGTCAACGAACAGTGCCAGCAGCCCGAATGCACCGATCCCCGGAGAGAGGAGGAGCCGCTCCATGGGGAAGGCCGCGCAGAGGGGCACGATCGACAGGGCCATGCCGATCGCCCAGAAGCGGGCGACGGGGCGGTTCCGCAGCGGCCAGAGGAGGGTGACCACCCCGGCCACGAGCGCTACCGAGGCAAGCGCGACCACGACCCGCATGTGCTCTGTCAGCAGGAGCCACGCGTCGGTCGGGAGCTGGAGCCATTGACCCGCAAAGAGAACCGGCCAGCGTTCCACCAGCGCCCGCAGAAACAGGAGCGGTCGCTGAGCCGGATCGACGTAGAGGCTGGATCCCGTAATACCGTAGCCAAGCGCGTCGTACGCCAGCCACCAGAGCAGAATCACGCCCGCGTAGCTCGACACCGCAGAGAGGGAACGGATTCGCGGCCGGTCGTGCTCCATTGTCAGCTGCCAGGCGACGATGTAGCCGAGCACTCCTAGGGTGGCTTCACCGCAGCCGAGACCCGCTGAAAACACGAGCAGAGAAACGACCAGCCACCGTGTGCTGCCGCTCGCTCGCCATCGAATGTGACACATCAGGGCGACGGTTCCGAACACCAGGCAGAGCAGTGCATTCCGGTTGGCGATCCACCCGGCGGGATAGGCGTGGGCGTCCTCGACGGCGAACAGGAGTCCCGCGAGAGCGGCGGCCCTCAGCGACGTGTCGGGGATCATCCGGTACAGGGCAGCGACGACAGCGACCCCCAGGAAGAACCAGCACAAGCTGTGCAGATGCTGGAGGACGATCCCGTCCGGCCAGAGGGTGTAGTCAAGGATGTGGGTGAGCGCCGTGAGAGGGCGGAAGAGCGAGATCCGGATCGCAGGGTCAGACCACCATGGGAGGTAGCCCAGGCCGCGCATGACATCCGCGGGCTCCCCCGGTTTCACGAACGCGAACAGGTCCATCACCGGACTCATGAACGGGGCCAACTCGCCCCGGTGGAGGAGCACCGCGCGGTGGACGTAATCGTCGCCGAGGAGGCCCGCCTTCAGAGCCGGAAGCGTGAGCAGACAGGCGAAAAGCCCGAGGAGGATCGCCGAATGCCATTCCAATCGAGCGTTCTGGTGCTGCAACGTGCGGCGATTCTACCTCAGAGCTCCTTGACGGCTGTGAGCAGCTCGAGGATCGCCTTCTTGCCGTCGTTGAAGAACATCAGCGTGTTGTCCATGGCGAACAGCGGGTTGGGGATGCCGGCGAAGCCCGGGCTCAAGCTGCGCTTGATCACCACCACCGTGCGCGCCTTGTCGACGTCGATGATCGGCATGCCCGCGATCGGGCTCTTCGGGTCGGTCCGCGCCACCGGATTGACGACGTCGTTGGCACCGACCACGATCACCACGTCGACCTGTGCCATGGTCGGGTTGATGTAGTCCATCTCGATCAGCTTGTCGTAGGGTACGTCGGCCTCGGCGAGCAGCACGTTCATGTGGCCGGGCATGCGGCCCGCCACCGGGTGGATCGCGTACTCGACGGTCGTGCCCCTCGCCTCGAGCTGGTTGGCGAGATCGCGCACCGCGTGCTGCGCCTGAGCCACCGCCATGCCGTAGCCCGGGACGATGACGACCCGTTGCGCGCTGTCGAGGACCATCGCGACCTCGTCGGCGGAGGCCGCCTTGACGGTGCGATAGACCTTATCGGCGTCGGGCGTGTCGCCGGTCGGCCCCATGGTGCCGAACAGCACGTTGGCCAGCGAGCGGTTCATGGCCTTGCACATGATGTTGGTGAGGATCACCCCCGACGCCCCGACCAGGGCGCCCGCGATGATCAACACGTTGTTGTTGATGACGAAGCCGGTGGCGGTGGCCGCCAGACCGGAGTACGAGTTCAGCAGCGCGATCACGACCGGCATGTCGGCGCCGCCGATCGACACGGTCAGCAGAACCCCGAGGATGCCGCTGACGCCGACCAGCGCCCAGTACAGGAGGACGTTTTCGGGCTGCATGACCACCAGCACACCGAAGGCGACGGAAGCAACCGCACTGATGACCTTGAGGGCGTCCATGCCGGGGAAGCGGTCCTTCTTGAGGAGCAGCAATCCGCCGATCGCAAGGCCGCTGAGGATGAAGACGAGCGCGTAGATGTCCTCGATGGCGCTCTTCGGGTTCCAGTGGACGACCCCGTACCAGATGGCGCCGATGGCCGTCGCCGCCGAAACCCCGTACTTGACGACCTTCTGCCAGGTCTTGAGCTTCCACTTGACGCACAGGAACTCGGCGAGCTTGCCGAAGGCGACATAGGAACCGAAGATGGTCACCGATCCGATGATCCCGGACGCGACGGTGGCGATCTTCATCTGCAGGTCGCCGCCCGTAGGCGCCGGTCCGCCGGAGTAGGCGGTGAAGGCGGCCATCATCGCCGAGCCTGCGACCAGCACCGAGGCGGCGCCGCCGAAGCCGTTGAACAGGCCCACCATCTCGGGCATGGCGGTCATCTTGACCCGGAGGGCCGTCACTGCGCCGATCACCGACCCGATCGCCACGCCGAGCACGATCATGCCCCAGTCGTAGCGGCCGCTGATCAGCGTCGCCACGACGGCCAGCACCATGCCGAGAGCGCCGAGGTAGTTGCCGGTCACCGCGGTGCGCGGGCGCGCGAGCAGCTTGAGGTCGTAGATGAAGAGGATGGAGGCGACCAGGTACAGGGTGTTCGTCAGGTGCTCGATGCTCATGACGTCCCCCTACTTCCTGCGGAACATCTTGAGCATGCGGTGGGTGACCACGTAGCCGCCGACCACATTGATGGTGGCGAAGACCAGGGCCACCAGGGCCAGGGGCTTGCCGACCGGGTGGAAGTACTCGGTCCCCTGGAGGGCCCCCGCCAGCAACAGGGCGCCGACGATGGTGATGCCCGAGATGGCGTTCGAGCCGGACATGAGCGGCGTGTGGAGCGTCGGCGGCACCTTGGTGATGATCTCGATGCCGACGAAGATCGCCAGCACGAAAACGGTCAGCAGCATGACAAGATCGCTCATGACGAAGCGCCCCCTTCCCGCACGGCACCCATGGCCTCGAGGACCGTCGGGTGGACCACCTTTCCCTCCTTGGCGACCAGGGTGCCCGCCGTGATCTCGTCGGCGAGATTCACCTCGAGCGCGCCCTTGTGCACGAGATGGAGCAGGAACGTGGAAATGTTCTTGGCGTAGAGCTGGCTCGAGTGGTGAGGAACCATGGCCGGGAGGTTGAGCGGGCCGAGAATGGTGACCCCGTTGTGGACCACGGTCTCGCCGGGCCGGGTCAGCTCGCAATTGCCGCCCCGTTCGGCTGCCAGGTCGACCACGACCGCGCCGGAGCTCATGCCCTCCACCATCGCGGTGGTGACCAGGATCGGGGCCTTCTTGCCGGGCACGGCCGCCGTCGTGATCACGACGTCGCTTTCTGCGACGACTTTGAACATCATCTCGCGCTGCTTGCGATAGAAGTCGTCGCCAAGTGCCTTCGCGTAGCCACCGGCGTCCTCCGCAGAGGAGGTCTCGAGGGCGAGTTGAACGAACTTCCCGCCGAGGCTCTCGACCTGCTCCCGGACGGCCGGTCGCACGTCGTAGGCGTGGACGATCGCGCCGAGCCGGCGCGAGGTCGCGATCGCCTGCAGCCCGGCGACCCCGGCGCCGAGGACGAAGACCCTTGCCGGTGCGATGGTCCCGGCGGCCGTCATCATCATGGGGAACATCTTGGGCAGCGCGTTGGCGGCCAGGAGCACGGCCTTGTAGCCGGCGATGGTCGCCATCGACGACAGGATGTCCATGCTCTGCGCCCGGGTGATCCGGGGCATCAGCTCGAGGGAGAACAGGGTGACGCCGCGCTCCGCGATCGACCGGATGGCGGCGTGGGCCACGAGCGCGTCACAGGTGCCGATCACTGCCTGCTCGCGGCGGTAGAGCTTCAGGTCGTCGCCGCCGGCATCCGGGTTGGTGGCGGCGGTTCGGACCTGGAGGACGATGTCGCTGGAGGCGAACAGCGCCTGCCGGGTCGGGACGATCTGCGCCCCCTTCTCGACGTAGGCGGCGTCATCGTAGCCGGCGGGCCCACCGGCGCCGGCCTGCACCTCGACCTCGAGGCCCGCTCTGGTGAGCGGGGGGATGAATGCCGGGGTCAGCGACACCCGGCTCTCACCGGCACTGGTTTCCTTGGGCACTCCCACCTTCATCGTCGTGGTCCCCTTCTTCGCCTGAGCTGCCTCTCAGGGCGGCGGTAGCCTAACAGAGACCATCGAGTCGGCTCAAGCGGGTCGGGGACGCGCGGGACCGAGCTCGCCGGTCGCCCTGCCGAATCGTGGCCCCGCGCCGCCCGTCTCGCGCCAGTTCAGCGGAGCTCGGCAACGCGGCGTGTGCCGCCGGCGTGGGCCTCAATCCCCAGGATATAATCGGCGGGCGTCAGCACCGGGAGGGGGCCATGGAGTTCCGCACCATCGAAGACATCCTCGACTTCGCGATCCGCCGGGAGGAAGCCGCCGCCGAGTTGTACGCGTCGATGGCGGGAAGGGTCACGCGCCCCGAGATGCGCGAGGCGCTGCTTTCCTTTGCCGAGGAGGAGAAGCGACACAAGCAGAGGCTGCTCAAGATCAAGTCCGGGGAGCTGCCGGCCGTGAGCGAAGAGAAGATCCTCGACCTCAGGATCGCCGACTACGTCGAGCAGCCGGAGCCGACCTCACGGATGGACTACCCGGAGGCCCTGCGCTTCGCCATGAACGCGGAGAAGGCGGCGTTCAGGCTGTACTCGGACCTCGCGGAACTCTCGCCGGCAAACCACGCCGCAATCTTCAGGGCGCTCGCCCAGGAAGAAGCGAAGCATAAGCTCCGGTTCGAGGTCGAGTACGAGGACAACGTCCTCAAGAGCTGGTAGGCGAAAACCGGGAGCGGCCGCGGCTCACGACCTGAGGACGTTGATCGCCGCCTCGTAGTCCTGGTCCTTGACGTAGACGATGTAGCCGAAGCGACCGCATTCGGCGGTGACGCCGGTCGACGCGTAGACGTTGATCTTGGCGTCGTAGAGCTTGCGGTGGATCTCGGCGATTGCGCCCAGCCGGTCGTCGCCTGTGATCACCAGGGCATGCTGGGGGCCGGTGACGTTGAAGCCGGCCTTTTCGGCCGCCTTCAGGAGCTGCCCGCCGTCGGCGGGGAAGAGCACGAGTTGCGCCTGGCCCGGTCCGACCGGCACCGCGCTGAACGCCAGCAGGCTGACGCCCGAGGACGCGAGCTGGGCGAGCAGGCGGTAGGCCTCACCAGGTTGGTCCTTGACGGTCGCGTGGTAGTACTCGCCGGGAACGATCTTCACTCCCATAACTCCCTCCTCGCAGGCGGGCGTGTCGGCGTTCATTACGCACGACGCACGGGCGCGCTGTCAACCATGTCGGGTCGGCGGGGTCTCACGGCCGGGCGGTGCGTGGGACCTTGACCTCTTCCCGGAGGTACTGGTCGATCCCGGCCGAGGCCTTCTTGCCCGCACCCATCGCCAGAATCACGGTGGCGGCTCCGGTCACGATGTCGCCGCCGGCGAACACGCCCGGGATCGACGTCCGCATGGTTGCCTCGTCGACCACGATGTTCCCCCACTTGTTGAGCTTGAGACCCTCGGTGCTGTGCGTCAGCAAGGGGTTGGGGCCCTGGCCGATCCCCATCACCACGGTGTCGAGCTCGATGTCGTACTCACTGCCCTTCATCGGCACCGGGCGCCGGCGGCCCGAGTCGTCGGGCTCGCCGAGCTCCATCTTGATGACCCTGACGCCGGTCACGTAGCCCTTGTCGTCGCCGTAGATCTCGACCGGTGAGTTGAGCCATCGGAAGTCGATGCCCTCCTCCTCGGCATGCTCCAGCTCCTCGAGGCGGGCCGGCGACTCGGCGCGGGTGCGGCGGTAGAGGCAGATCACCTGCTTGGCGCCGAGGCGAAGGGCGGTGCGCAGGCAGTCCATGGCGACGTTGCCCGAGCCGACCACCGCCACTCTCTCGCCGGGGTTGATCGGCGTGTCGAAGTCAGGAAACGCGAACGCCTTCATCAGGTTAACCCGGGTCAGGAACTCGTTGGCGGAGTACACCCCGATGTAGTTCTCGCCCGGGATCCCCATGAAGTAGGGGAGGCCCGCGCCGGTTCCGATGAAGGCGGCATCGTAGCCGTGCTCCTCGAGGAGCTCGGCGAGCGAGGCGGTCTTGCCGGCCACGAAGTTGCAGCGAACCTCGACCCCGAGCCGCTCGAGGTTGCCGATCTCGGTCTGGACGATCCGCTTCGGGAGCCGGAACTCGGGGATGCCGTAGACCAGCACGCCGCCCGGCTTGTGCAGCGCCTCGAAGATCGTCACCGCGTGGCCGCGGATCGCGAGGTCGGCGGCGCACGCCAGTCCGGCCGGCCCGGAGCCGATGATCGCGACCCGGAAGCCCGTGCTCGGCGCCGGCTCCGGCATCCTCACCTCGCCCCGCTCCAGCTCCCAGTCGGCGACGAAGCGCTCGAGCCGGCCGACGGCGACGGGCGTGCCCTTCTTGCCCGTCACGCAGACCTTCTCGCACTGGTCCTCCTGGGGGCAGACTCGCCCGCAGATCGCCGGCAGCGTGTTGTCCTTCTTGATGATCGCCAGGGCTCGCTCGAAGTCCTCCTGCTGGATCGCGGCCACGAACGCCGGGATGTCGATGCTGACCGGGCAGCCGTCAATGCACTTCGGCTGCTTGCACTCGAGGCAGCGGTCGGCTTCGGCGACGGCCAGCTCGGGGGTGAACCCCAGGGCGACCTCGTTGAAGTTCTTGATCCGCTCCTTGGGGTCCTGCGCAGGCATCTGCTGCCTGGGGATCTTGATCCGCTCCTTCTTGTCGAGCTGCGGGCGCGCCATCACTCGACCTCCCCCGGTGCCGGAACCGCCCGGCATTCGTGCAGCTCCTGGAGGAACCTCTCGCGGGCCACGGCCTCTTGATTGAGATAGGTTCGCTGGCGCTTCATCATGAGGTCGAAGTCGACCTGGTGGGCGTCGAACTCGGGCCCGTCGACGCACACGAACTTGCTCTCATCGCCAATCGCGACCCGACAGCCGCCGCACATCCCGGTTCCGTCGATCATGATCGTGTTCAGGGAGACGACGGTCGGTATCTCGAGCGGCCGGGTCATGTCCGCGACCGCTTTCATCATGATCGCCGGCCCGATCGCGAACACAATGTCGGGCTTGCCGCGGCCGGCCATGAGGTCCTGAAGGGCGTGGGTGACCAGACCCTTCGCGCCGAAGCTGCCGTCGTCGGTGGTGTAGATCACCTCGTGCGACGCGCCCTCCATCTCCGGGCGCATGATGATCAGGTCCTTGGTTCGCCCACCGAGGATCGAAACGACGTGGTTGTCCGCCGCCTTGAGTGCCCGTGCGATCGGCAGCATGGGCGCAATGCCGGCGCCGCCTCCAATGCAGACGCAGGTTCCCCACGTCTCGATGTGGGTGGGCTTACCCAGGGGACCGACCACCTCGATCGAGTCCCCCTCCTTCATGGTGCCCATCTCCATCGTCGTCTTGCCGACCTCCTGGACCACCAGGGTGATGGTGCCCGACGTCGGGTCGGCGTCGGCGATCGTCAGCGGGATCCTCTCCCCGTGTTCGTGGAGCAGCACGATCACAAACTGGCCGGCCCGGTGCTTGCGCGCCACCAGCGGCGCGTGGACCAGGTAGCGCTTGAACTGGGGGGCGATCTCCTCGACCTTGAGCAACTCCGCCATTCTGAACTCCCACCGTCCCCAACTGGCCGTTGCAGCAGTTGACGACCAGGCGGCATCATATCAAGAGTCATTCTGGTTGATGCGTCCCGCCGCCAACGGGTTGCTCGGGGGCGCCCGAGGCGGGTTTGCGGTCGTCGGGCTCGATCGTCTCCGCCGATGCGGGGCCGCGGGCCGGGCGGGATGCGCCGGACGGCAGCCGGGGCAGGGTCACGACGAACTCGCTGCCGTGCGGCCGGCGCGGCCGGCAGCAGACGCGGCCTCCGTAGCCCTCGACGATGGCGCGCACGATGGCCAGGCCGAGCCCGGTGTGCTCGGCCGCCTGTTCCGCCGGTCGCCAGGAGAAGAAGCGCGCGAAGATCCGATCGCGGTGCTCCTCGGGAATGCCCGGCCCTTCGTCCGCAACCACCACGTCGGCCTGTCCGCCAGCGGCGCGGAGCGTCACCGTCACCCTGCCGCCAGGCGGCGAGAACGAGGCGGCGTTGGCGAGCAGGTTGTCGAAAACCTGGGTGAAACGGTCGGCCGAGCCGAAGACCATGACCTGCTCGCTGCCTCCGTCGAGCGCGAAGCTCGGCCCGGAGTCGCCGGAGCGCAGCCGGAAGCTCTCGACGAGGCCGCCGAGCAGCGCCGCGAGGGCCACCGGCGCGCGGTCCTCCTCGTCGAGGTGGGCGTCGATCCGTGAGATCTCGCGGGCCTCGCTGAGCAGGCGCTCCATGCGCGCCACGTCGCGCTGCGCCATCTCCAGGAAGTGGCGCCGTTCCTCCGGGTCCTCGACCTCGAGCGCCATTTCGGTCGCAGTCCGGATCGAGGCGAGCGGGTTGCGGAACTCGTGCGAGACGTCGGCGGCGAACGACTCGGTGTGTCGCAGGTGCTCCTCGAGGCGGCGGGTCAGCTCTGCGAGGGCGCGCTCGAGGTCGCCGATCTCGTCCCGCCGGCGGCTCGGCTCGAAGCCGCCGGTGAGCCGCCCGCGGCGGTCGAGGATCTCGCCGGCGCGCAGCCGGAGGCGCGCCAGCGGACGGGCGATCGTGGTCGCCACGACCAGGGTCAGGACCACCGCGACCGCAAGGCTGGCGAGGAACACCCGGAACACGTCGAGGCGGACCGCGTACAGGGTGGCCATGATCCTCCGCGTCGACTGGGAGACCACCACCGCGCCCGCCACCTCGCCGTCGAGCCGGACCGGGATCGCGATGTGCAGCATGACGGTCCGCGCGGCGTCGCCGAGGACGCGGGTTGCCGCACCGTAGCGACCCTCCAGCGCGGCCCGGACCTCGGGGCCGGTCAGGGTACCGGTGTCAGCGTCGAGCGGGTCCCGCTCGTCGTCCGGCTCGCCGCTGCCGCGCAGCAGGCGGAAGGGGAGGGAGCCGATCAGGTAGAGCAGCCGCTGCTGGGGTGGCACGGTGAGCGCGGCGGTCGGGCTCAGCGAAGGCTCGTCCGGCGGCCGACGCGGGCCGAGCAGCGCGGAGTCGGCGAGCACCGCGCCCGTGCCGTCAACCAGCCGCAGCCGTGCCAGCTGGCGCTGGCCAAGCTTGACCAGGATGGCGCGGGCGTGGGTGGCATCGAGGTCGCCGCTGGCCTCGAGCGCGGCGGCCAGCAAGCGCCCCTCCTGCGCCATCGTGCGCTCCTGGGCGTCGAGGAGGTGACGCTCGTAGGTGTCGAGGAAGAGAATGCCGGCGGCCGGCAGGAAGACCAGCAGGATGTTGAAGGCCAGCAGGCGGACCGGCAGCCTGGACAGCGCGCTCATGGTGCGGCCGGGTGCCGGCCGTGGCCCGGACGCGGCAATCGTGCAGCGCGGCCGACCGACCGACTCACGCCGTCCCCTCCGCCCAGCGATACCCGAGCCCATATACCGTATCGATGCGATCGAAGCCCGCGTCGATCACGAGGAACTTCTTGCGCAGCCTCTTGATGTGGGAGTCGATGGTGCGGTCGGAGACGAACGTGTCGTGCGGGTAGCCTTCGTCCATCAGCTGCTCCCGGGTCTTGACGTGTCCGGGCCGCCGGGCGAGCGCGCGGAGGATCATGAATTCGGTCACCGTCAGCGGCACCGGGGAGCCCACCCAGATCGCCGTGTAGCGGCGCAGGTCGAGGGTCAGCCGGCCGACCTCGAGCAGCTGCTCGGCGTCGTCGCCGGGGTGGGCAGCCAGTGCGAGGCGGCGGAACAGCACCTTCACCCGGGCCATCAGCTCGCGCATCGAGAATGGCTTGCACAGATAGTCGTCGGCGCCGAGCTCGAGACCGAGGACGCGATCGATCTCCTCGTCGCGGGAGGTCACGAAGATCACCGGCAGCGTCGCCGACTGCGACCGGATCCGGCGCAGCAGCTCGAGGCCGTCCATGCGCGGCATGATGATGTCGAGCACGACCAGGTCGGGCAGGGACCGCTGAAAGGCCTCCCACGCCGCGGCGCCGTCGGCGAAGGCCGTGACCTGGTAGCCCTCCCGCCGCAGCGCGAACGCGACGGTGTCGCGGATGTTCTGCTCGTCCTCGACGATGGCGATCGTGCCACTCACGCCCCGAGCGTAGCGGAGGCGGGCGCACCGCGCAACGAAAAGGGGCGCCGTCCCGAGGGAGCGGCGCCGCATGAGGAAGTGAAAGAGAAGGGGACTTGTTCGGTTGTCAGCTGGTCGACTTCTTGGCCGCCGGGGCCTTCTTGGCGGGGGCCGGCTTGCCGCGCAGCTTCTCGATGCTTGCGGTCAGCTGCTCCACCTTCTTGGTGAGCTCCTCGATCTCGCTCTTGGTCGGCACCCCGACGCGGTGGATCACCGCCGTCACCTGGTCATCGAGGGTGCGCTCGAAGGTCTCCCAGTAGCTCTCAGCCACGGTCTTCATGCCGGTGACCGTGCCCTTGGCCTTCTCAACCGTCTCCTTGCCGCGAACCTCAACCGTCTCTCCACGCTCGACGAGTGCCTTGAAGAGCTTGTTGCTCTCCTGCTCGGCCATCGCCATCGCGCCGAGACCGGCGAGCCACACCCGGTGCGCCGACCCCATGAACTCGTCCTGCAGTTGCTTGGATTTCTTCTTCGCGATCATGTTCGTGCATCCTTTCTGCCGTGATCCGGCGTTTCCTGCGTGTTGTCGGGAACCGTTTGCCGCCTTGCGGCATCAAATCCGAGGAAAATATAACGCGCTGCGGCATGGTTGTCAAGAGATATTTTGCCGCTTTGCGGCAAGACTTCGTAAAGTATTCTTTTAGAATTGCTTTATAGTTGAATATCAAGGGTTGATGGGGGACTTCCAAAGGTCGAGGGCGGTACCTTGGCGGGGCGTCTATACCGCGGTGCGGCAGGTGCAGTCGCGCGGGACGGAGTGGGTGGCGTACATGCACGCCCCGCAGGTGGAGCGCAGGTACGGGAACCGGAGCGGGCACCCTTCGGCTCGCGGCGCGGGTGCGCCGCTCGCTCAGGGCAGGCTCCTCGGGAGCGGATCCGGCTTCCGGCTTCGCTGGCAGCTTCGCCGTGACAGGTCGCCTGGGGCTTGCAGCTTCGCCCGATAGGCTTCGCCGTTACAAGTCGCCGCGACAGGTCGTGCTACGCCGTGACACGAGCGGAAGCGGGCGCGGGCTGGGGCTAGGACCGAGATCCTGGCTCCTGGCCCCTGGTCGGGATGGGGTTCACCAGCCTTTGGGGAAGATCGTGTCGACCGCGATCGCCGAGTTGACGAGCTCCTTGGCAGCCTTGGCATAGGGCAGGAGCGCAAACAGGCTGCCCTTGGCGAGCTTCAGCTTGCCGCCCATCAGCCCGACGATCGGGTCGGTCTTGCCCGACAGCACCGACTTCCAGTTGGTGGGCGTCGCCTTGATCAGATAGGGGACGTCGGCGAGCTCCGCGGCGGTGGCGGCACGCGCGCTGCGGCAGTCGCCGTGCCAGAGGTCGGCGATCACGACCCGCTCCTCCGGGATTCCCATGTCGCCGTCGGGCGACATCACCATCGCGATCGCCCCCTCCCACTTGGTGGCCGCCCGTTTGTAGTTCGCGTTGGCGTTGATCGTGTCGTTCCAGGAGCGGGCCCAGTCGTCGGTGAAGATCTCGGCTGCCATGCTGCCTCCCCGCGGGTGTCGATGCATAGGGGAGAATACCCGACGAGGGTGATGCCTCACAAGCGCTCGCCGCCTGAACCGCTTCCGCGCCCGCATTCGTCTCCGTCTCCGTACCCATGCCCGGCCGAGCGCAGCGTGAACATGGTGGAGGCTTCGGAGACGGCAACGGAGACGGGCACGGAAGCGGTGGGGGTGGTCTGGCCCCTGGATCCTAGTCCCTGGCCCCTGGCCGGGCGGGGGCGCGTGCCTGCCGGATGGCCTGGGCCTGGTAGCGGCCGACATAGCGGCGGAAGGGCTCTGTGACCGGCCGCGGGATCGCGACGTAGGCGAGCCGGCCGGCCTGCTCCTGGGTGGCCTCGAACAGCCAGCTCGAGATCTGGTCGGCGTTGGCACGGGTGAGGTCGCGAGCAGTGAAGGCGTGCGCGAGGTAGAGCGGCAGCAGCCGCCGCGCGCTTTCCTGGTCGAGGTTCACCGACCAGGGTTGCGGCCGCTCGGTGAGCGGGAAGCGCTCGTCGACGAGCCGGGGCGGGTGGTCGATCAGGTGGGCGAAGACCTGCCCGAAGGCCTCGCCCATCAGCCGCGAGTTGATGCAGCGGAAAGCCGGCGCTGCCACCAGGTGCTGTCTGGCAGCGGCATCCTCGCCGATCTGGTCGAACCGGCCGTCGACGCCGTCGGTCAGGTGGGCGAGGTCGGTGATGAGCCGGCCGCCGCCGGTGCGCAGCCGGAGCGGAAAGATCCAGCACGGCACGAAATCGCAGACCCGGTCGCGGGCCGGCTCGCCGACCGAGTACTCGACGTGGACCTTGCGGTCGCCGTCGACGCGGCAGACGCGGTGGCAGTTGGTGCAGAAGTGGAGCACCGCGTCGATGTCGAATGGGAACTCGTGGCCGCAGGTCGGGCACTCCATCGGCGTGAAGCGCAGCCCGGCGCCGGGGTTGCGCGCGGCCGGCGGCAGCTCCTTGAGCATCGCCGGGTCAACGACCGGCGCGTCGCCGACAACGGCCGCGGCCGCGCCGTCGACGAGCAGGGTCTCCTTGATCCCCGGGCCTTCGGCCTCGGCGATCCACCACGGCCGCCAGATCACCGCCGAGACCTCCGGATCGAAGACGACGCCGAGGCGGATCACCGCGAGATCGCGGACCAGCTGCTTGCGGTCGAGATCGCCGAACGCGCGCCGCAGGCCGTCCTCGTCGACCTCCAGCGGCAGGGTCAGGACAGCTCGGTCGCAGGCCGCCGCCGGCAGCAGCGAGCGCAGGTAGCTCAGCCTGCCCATCCGGGGGAGCTCGGCCGAGCGGGTGGCCAGGGTCGACGCCTCGACGGTGGCCACCGCAAACCGCAGCCGCTTGTCCAGGTCGGGCCGCGAGCGGCCGAACGCGGCCTCGAACAGCGTGCCGACGCCGTGGCGGTAGGGGGCCAGGAAGCGCTGCCGGCGGCGGACCGCGAGGGCCGAGGAGAGGGAGGCCCGGTAGCTGTCGGCGCGTCGCGACGCCGCCGCCTCGGCCGCGGCGATGGCCGCGTCAGCCTCTGGACGGGCGACCAGCAGGCCGTTCTCGGTGGCCTCGGTTGAGCTGCTCTCGAGCGGCGCAACCGTGCGGCGGTAGAGCTCGAGGTAGTGGCGGTAGCGGTAGTGGTCGAGGATCGCCTCGCGCAGCGCCGCGTCGTCGGTCACCCGCTCCGGCAGCGTGACGTACAGGGTCTCGTCGTGGCCGACCACGAGGTGCTGCGAGCCGCAGAACGGGCAACGGGCCATGTGGGACAGCACCGGCACCTCGACGTCGGCGCCGCACTCGGTGCAGCGCACGGCAACCGAGAAGCCGGCCTCCTCCATCGGCGCCTCCGTCGTGGCGGCAGCCATTGACGCCACCCGGGCCGGGGCGGCGCGCGCCGGGTCGAAGAGGTCGCGCAGCCTCGAGGTGGCGGATCGCGGGGGCCGGTCGCGGGCGGCGAGGGCGAGCGGGCTGAGCGAGGTGTGCAGCGACGCCCACAGCCCGCCGATGGCAGCGATCGGCAGCAGGAACCCTGCCTGCGCGATTCCGCCGGTGACCATCAGGCTGGCCTGGGCGAAGAGGACGCCGAGCACCACCTCGAGGGTCGGCTGGTGGAGGGCGGCGAGGCCGGCGCCCGGCGCGACCGCGTTCAGCGCGATCGCCGTGACCGCGCCGGCCGGCCGCTGCCGGAAGCCGAATGCCGCCGCGGCGGCTGCCGCCGGCGGCGCCAGCAGCGCGAGCAGGAGCCAGCCGGTGGTCACAGCAGCTCCTCGACGCGGACGCTGCCGCGGGCGAGCTCCTTGAGGAGCGGAACCAGCACCTGGGTGTCGCCGATCTCGAAGGAGGGGTCGGCCAGGGCGCCCTCGAGCAGCATCGCGAGCGCGGTGAACGCTGTCTCACCCGATGGCTCTGCCCGCAGCACCGCCCGGCACGCGTCGAAGTCGGCGCCGTGCGGAATGCGCCCGGAAACCACACGTTGTACGAGGCGTCGGTAGCTCTCGTGTACGGGCGACGGATGGCCGCTGCTCAACACCTTGAATCCATGATATCCGGTGTCGGGGGAGAACCCGCGGAGGTCGCGGCATGGCCGAGCTCAAGAACGGCAATTTCGTGGTCACGGGGGGTGGCCGGGGCATCGGCCTCGCGACCGCCCGGGCGCTGGTCGCAGCCGGGGCGGGTGTGTGCCTGGTTGGGCGGCGAGCGGAGCCGCTCGAGGTCGCGGCCGCGGCTCTCGGCGGCGGGGCGTGGGCGGTTTCCGGTGACGTGTCGTCGGCCGCGGACGTCGACCGGGTGGCGGCAGCGGTGCGCACCCGCTGGGGCCGGCTCGACGGGCTCGTCAACTGCGCCGGCATTGCTCCGATGGCCTCGCTCGACAGCACCGATCCGGACACCTGGGACCGCGCCTTCGCGGTCAACGTCCGCGGCCCCTACCTGCTGTGCCGGGCACTCGGCGGCGCGCTCCGGGAGGGTCGGTCGCCGTCGGTGGTCAACGTCTCCTCGACGCTCGCCGAGAAGCCGATCCCCGGGATGGCCGCCTACAACGCGTCGAAGGCGGCGCTCAACCAGCTGACGCGATCGCTCGCCCTCGAGTGGGCGCCGGCGATCCGGGTCAACGCGGTCATGCCGGGCGTGGTCGACACCCCGATCCACGCCGACCGCGGGCTGACCGAGGACCAGGTGCACTCGATGGACCGCTTCCACCCCCTGCAGCGGATCGGAGCGCCTGGCGACGTGGCGTCGCTGATCGTGTTCCTGCTCTCGGACGCCTCGTCGTGGATCACCGGCGCGGTCATTCCGATCGACGGCGGCATGCTGGCGACGTGATCTCGATGCGGCGCGCGCCGCCATCGAGCAGGGTGAGGCGGCAGTGCCAGACCCGGGAGTCGGCGGGGATCCACGCCGCCAGGGTGTCCTTGGGCCACTCCACGGCGATGACGGCGGCCGGGTCGGAGAGGAACTCCTCGAGGCCGAGCGCCCGCAGCTCGCGCAGCTGGTCGGCGAGGCGGTAGAGGTCGATGTGGTGGAGGCGCTGGACAGCCACCGCCGCGCACGGGTAGGTCTGGACCAGCACGAACGACGGCGAGGACACGTCCTCGGCCGACCCGCCGAGCCCGACCACCAGGCCGCGCACCAGGGTCGTCTTGCCGGCCGCGAGGTCGCCCTCCAGCAGCACCACGTCACCGGCACGCAGGCGGGCCGCCAGCGCGGCGCCGGCACGTTCGGTGGCCGCGGCGGAGGACGACACGCTCGCGTCGGGCTTCATCACGCTCCGGCCAGCTCCAGCCAGGCCTCGGCGACCAGATCCGGCAGGTTGGAGGCTGGGGTCGCGGCCGGGAAGGCCTCGCCGCCCAACTCGCCGGCCCGGCCGTGCAGCCAGCACCCGAGCACCGCGGCGCGGATCGGCTCCACGCCCTGGGCGAGCAGCCCGGCGATGGTGCCGGTCAGCACGTCGCCGGAGCCCCCGGAGGCGAGGTGGGCGTCGCCGGTCGGGTTGACCCACGCCTGGCCGTCCGGGGCCGCCACGATCGACCGGAATCCCTTCGCCACCACTACCGCCCCGCTGCGCCGGGCGGCCTCGCGCGCGGCCTCGAGCCGCTGCTCGACCACCTCCGCGGTCGGCCGGCCGAGCAGGCGCGCGAGCTCGCCGGGGTGGGGCGTCAGGACCGGCGGCACCGCGCGGCCGGCGAGCCGCTCCGGCCGTCCGGCCAGCAGGTTGACGGCGTCGGCGTCGAGCAGCAGCGCCCCCGACCAGTGCTCGAGCAGCCAGTCCAGGGTCCGCGCCGCGCCGTCGCCGGTGCCCATGCCAGGGCCGCTGGCAACGGCCGTCATCCGACCGAGCAGCGGCTCGAGGCCGTCGGGCAGCGCGATGCCGCCGTCGCGGTCGGCGGCGAGGGGGTGGGTCATCGCCTCGAGGCAGGCGCCGTCGACCACCGGCACCAGCGGCTCGGGAACAGCCATGGTGACCAGGCCGGCGCCGGCCACCACCGCCGAGCGTGCCGCCATCGCCACCGCGCCGCCGCGGCCGGTGGAGCCGGCCACGATCAGCAGGTGGCCGAAGTGGCCCTTGTGGGCATCGGGAGGGCGCACCGGCAGCATCAGCGCGGCATCCTCGGCCTCGACCCACCACAGGTCGCAGCCGGACTCGAGCGCGGATGGGGGAATGCCGATGTCCACCACCGCAACCTGGCCGCAGTGCAGCGCCGCGGGCGGCAGCACGTGGCAGCGCTTCAGCGCCGCGAAGGTCACGGTGACCGCCGCCGTGACCGCCGGCCCCGCGACCTGCGGGGTCGAGCCGTTGAGGCCGGTCGGCACGTCGACCGCCAGCACCGGCACCCCGGCGTCGGCCAGCCTGGCCGCCACCGCGGCGAGCCGGCCGGAGAGGGCGCGGTCGAGGCCGGTGCCGAGCATGGCGTCGATGACCACGTCGGGTGGGTCGGGCTCGAGGGCCCGGTCGAGCTGCGCCAGGTCATCGCCGGACACGACCTCGACCGCGACGTCGAAGGCCCGCGCCAGGCGCAGGTTGGTCGTCGCGTCGGGGCTGAGCCGGTCCTCGTCGCCGAGCAGCAGAACCTCGACTTGGTGGCCGCCGTTGACGAGGTGGCGGGCCGCGGCGAGGCCATCGCCGCCGTTGTTGCCCGGTCCGCACAGCACGAGCACTTTCCTCGCGTCGGGAAAGCGCTCGCGCAGGGCGTCGACCACGCCAGTGGCCGCATTCTCCATGAGCACGATACCGGGCACGCCAAGGTCCTCGATGGTGTGCCGATCCGCCTCCCGCATCCGGTCGTTGTCCAGCACAGGGAGCATGGCGGCCTCCTCGAATCCGATTGTATCCCCAGCGACCGCGCGCACGCAGTTGTCCTGACCTTGCGGGATTTGTCGCCTCCGGGGTGTATCATGAAGGTACACTCGAAGTGACCCATGTGGGCACGGAGGTGAGTCCATGCACATCAACGACATCCTCAAGGTCGCGGTCGAGCGCAAGGCGTCCGACACGCACCTGAAGGTCGGGTCCCATCCGGTGCTCCGCATCGACGGCCGGCTGCAGGTGATGACCGAGTTCAAGCGGATGATGCAGGAGGACACCATCGCGATGGCGTTCTCGATGATGTCCTCCCGCCAGAAGGAGAGGTTCAAGCAGAACCTCGAGATCGACATCGCCTACTCGGTGCCCGGTCTCGGCCGCTTCCGCTGCGCCATTTTCCAGCAGCGCGGGTCGGTCGGCATGGTGCTGCGCCTGATTCCGGCCCGGATCCTGACCTTCAAGGAGCTGATGCTGCCGCCGGTGCTCGAGAGGATCTCCGAGGAGCAGCGCGGACTGGTGCTGGTCACCGGGACGACCGGGTCCGGCAAGTCGACAACGCTCGCTTCGATGATCGACTACATCAACGCCCGCCGGGTCGAGCACGTGATGACCATCGAGGACCCGATCGAGTTCCTGCACCGCGACAAGAAGTCGATCATCAACCAGCGCGAGGTCGAGGTGGACACGCGCGGCTTCTCGGTCGCGCTGCGGTCGGCGCTGCGCCAGGACCCCGACGTCATTCTGGTCGGCGAGATGCGTGACTACGAGACGATCGAGACCGCGCTGCTTGCCGCCGAGACCGGCCACCTCGTGCTGTCCACTCTGCACACCCTGGACGCCACCGAGACCGTCAACCGGATCATCGCGGTGTTCCCGCCCCACCAGCAGAAGCAGATCCGGATCCAGCTGGCCGCGGTGATCAAGTCGATCATCTCGATGCGGCTGCTGCCCCGCGCCGACGGGCTGGGCCGGGTGCCGGCGATCGAGGTGCTGATCGCGACCGCTTACATCCGCGACTGCATCGAGAACAAGGAAAAGACCAAGCTGATCCGCGACGCCATCCACCAGGGCACCAGCCAGTACGGCATGCAGACCTTCGACCAGTCGCTCTACCTGCTGTACAAGAACGGCTTGATCACCCTCGAGGAGGCGCTGCGGCGCGCCACCAACCCGGACGAGTTCAAGCTCAAGATCCAGGGCATCCAGTCGACCTCCGACATCTCCCGCGAGGAGATGGAAGGCGTGCTCGAGCTCGGCGTCGACTCGGCCGTGGACCCGTTTGCCGAGGAGTCGCCCTTCGAGTTCGGCAAGGCGGACTAGGAGCGTGTTGGGCATAGGCCCCTGAGCGCGCTTCTGATGTGATTGTCGTGGTTGGCCTTTGCCCACACGCTCCTCGGGATGCGCTGCGCGCATCTTGACGAAGTGAAGTGGCCTTGACGCCCTGAGCAGCTGAGGCGGCGAGGCGGAGGCGTGCGCCGCTCGGTCGAAGGCGGTCCCGCACGGAGCGAGTCCGAGGACGTGACCGGACCTGGGTGGCCGCAGCGACCGGCGGGGTGCCATACTGCCGGCGATGTCGGACGGAGCCTACCAGGCCGCATTGCGGATCCTGGCGCGGCGGGACCACTTCCGCGCCGAGCTCGAGGGCAAGCTCCGCCAGCGCGGTTTCGCCTCCGCCGAGGTCGACGCCGCGCTCGCGCGCTGCGATGCGCTCGGGCTGATCGACGACGAGGGCCTGGCCAGCCGTTTTGCGGAGGTGCGGGCGACCGAGAACGGGTGGGGCCCGCGGCGCATCGAGGCCGAGCTCAGGCGGCGGGGCGTCGACCGCGGCACGGCCGAGGAAGCGGCGCGGGTCGACCGGGCGCGGCTGCGGGCGGCCCTCACCACCGCGCTGCGCCGGGCCGAGCTGCGCGCGCCGGCCGGCTGGTGGCGGCTTTCCGAGCGTCGGGCGCGGATGGTAAGCTCGCTGCTCGCGCGCGGCTTTGAGGCCGCCGACGCCATTGCCGCCGTCAGCGAGCTGGCGGCGTCCCGGGAGAACGACGACCATGCGCTCGATGACCAGTCGGGAGATCCGTTCGGCGTTCCTTGACTACTTCGCGTCCCACGGCCACCAGCTCGTGCCGTCGTCCTCCCTGCTGCCGGCCGGCGACACCACGCTGCTGTTCACCAACGCCGGGATGAACCAGTTCAAGGACGTGTTCTCGGGCCGCGAGCAGCGCGCCTACACCCGCGCCTGCTCGTCGCAGAAGTGCGTGCGCGCGGGCGGCAAGCACAACGACCTCGACAACGTCGGCTACACCGCGCGCCACCACACCTTCTTCGAGATGCTGGGCAACTTCTCGTTCGGCGATTACTTCAAGCGGGACGCCATCCGCTTCGCCTGGGAGCTCGTGATCGACGTCTACGGCCTGCCCCTCGACCGGCTGTGGTTCACGGTCTACACCGACGACGATGACGCCGCGGCGCTGTGGGAGGAGGCCGGCGCGCCACGCGACCGGATCCTGCGCTTCGGCGACAAGGAGAACTTCTGGGCGATGGGCGAAACCGGGCCCTGCGGCCCGTGCTCCGAGATCCACTACGACCGTGGCGCCGATCCGCTGGCGCCGGACCGGGCCGCGCTGGTCAACGGCCACGGCGACGACATCGTCGAGATCTGGAACCTGGTGTTCATGCAGTACGAGCGTGACGCCGCCGGCGACTTGCACCCGCTGCCGCGGCCGTCGATCGACACCGGCGCCGGGCTCGAGCGCTTCGCCGCCGTGCTCCAGGCCTGCGACTCCAACTACGAGACCGACCTCTTCCTGCCGATCATCGACGCGGTGGCCGGCCTCGCAGCCCGGCGCTACCAGCCCGGAAGCGAGCTCGCGCCCGCGTTCCGGGTGATCGCGGACCACCTGCGCGCCGCCAGCTTCCTGCTCGCCGACGGCGTGGTGCCGTCGAACGAGGGGCGCGGCTACGTGCTGCGGCGGATCATCCGGCGCGGGCTGCGCTACGGCCGGCGGCTCGGGCTCGACGGCGCCTTCCTCCACACGCTGGTGCCGACCGTGGTCGACCTGATGGGCGACGTCTACCCCGAGCTCAGGCGAGCGGCAGGCGGTGGCCGCGACCCAGCTCCGCCAGGAGGAGGAGCGATTCGCACGGACCTTGAACAGCGGCACCGACCTCGCCCAGCGCGAGCTCGAGCGCCTGAAGCGCGCCGGCGTCGAGCGGGTGCCCGGGAGCGTGGTATTCGACCTCTACCAGAGCCGCGGCATTCCGGTCGAGCTGCTCGAGGAGTTCGCGCAGGAGGAAGGGCTGGCCCTCGACCGGGAGGGCTTCGAGGCGGCGCTCGAGGAGGAGCGGCAACGCGGGCAGGCGTCGTGGAAGGGCGACGTGATGGCACGCTTCCGGCCCGAGTACGAGGACCTCGCCGAGGCCGGCATGAGCTCCTCGTTCGCGGGCTACGACTGCCTGGAGCTGCCCGCGACCGCGATCGCGCTGATCGGAAGCCGAGGGGATCGCCGACCGGCTCGCGGCCGGCGCAGCAGGGCGAGGTGGTGCTCGACGTCACCCCGTTCTACGCCGAGTCGGGCGGCCAGGTGGGCGACCGCGGCGGGCTGGCATGGAAGGGGGGCCGAGCGCGGGTGAGCGACGCCCAGAAGCCGATCGAGGGGCTGATCGTCCACCGCGTCGAGGTGGAGGAGGGCGTGCTCGCCAGGGGCGACCCGGGTGACTGCCAGGGTCGACGAGGGGCCGCGCGCCGACACCCAGCGCAACCACACCGCCACCCACCTGCTGCACGCGGCGCTGCGCGGCGTCCTCGGGCCGGCTGCCCAGCAGGCGGGATCGCTGGTCGAGCCGGACCGGCTGCGCTTCGACTTCTCGTGGGGCGAGCCGGTGTCCGCCGAGCAGCTGCGCGAGATCGAGCGCCGAGTCAACGCCGAGGTCGTGCGCAATCTGCCGGTGACCAAGCAGCTGATGCCGATCGGCGAGGCGCGGAAGCGCGGCGCGATGGCGTTGTTCGGCGAGAAGTACGGCGACGAGGTGCGGGTGGTGGCGGTCGGCGACGGTTCGGTCTCGGTCGAGCTGTGCGGCGGCTGCCACGTCGACCGCACCGGAGACATCGGGTTGCTCACCATCGTGTCGGAGCGGGGCGTGGCGGCCGGGGTGCGCCGGATCGAGGCGGTGACCGGACGCGGCGCCGTCGAGCGGCTGCAGCAGCGCGAGCGGGTCGCCGAGCAGCTGGCGGGGCACTACCAGGCCGCCTTCGACCAGCTGCCGGAGCTGCTCGCCAAGCGCGACCGGCGAATGGCCGAGCTCGAGGACGAGGTGCGGAGGCTCAAGCATCAGCTGGCGTCCGGCGAGGGCGGCGGCGAGCTCCGCCGCGAGGTTGCCGGCTTCACAGTGCTCGCCCGGCGGGTACCGGAGATGGAGCCCTCCGAGCTGCGCAACCTCGCCGACACCTTGCGCCAGAAGCTCGGCACCGGTGTCGTCGTGCTCGGCATGGAGGCGGGCGGCAAGGCGACGCTGCTGGCGGCGGTCACCGACGACCTCATCGCGCGGGTCAATGCCGGCGGGCTGATCCGGGAGCTGGCGCCGATCGTCGGCGGCCGCGGCGGCGGGCGGCCGAATCTCGCCCAGGCCGGCGGTCCCGACGCCGCCAGAATCGACGAGGCCCTCGCGGCGGCGCCCGACGTCGTGGCGAAGCTCGTCGGCTTGTAGGGTAGGCTTCCAGCCTGCCTGTCAACCCTTCGTCACCGTGAAGACCGTGGTGTGCTCCGACATCTTCACCGGCTCGATCTCCTCGGCCGGGATCTTCAGGTACTCGGCGACCGACGACACGACCCGCGAGTACCAGACCGTCGCTCGGACCGTGACGTCGCCGGCAGCGACTCCCTCCGGCAGCTTCCAGGTGAAGGTCTCGTTGACCGCGTGCAGCGGCGCCAGGCGGTAGTCCGGGCCGAAGCTCGCGGTGTTCCACTGGGCGATCGTCATCCGGCCCTGCGGATCGAGGTAGGGAAGGCGATAGATCCGGTCGCCGGCCGGCACCGCGCCGTCCCGCTTCAACCCCGTGAAGCCCTCGATGCCCTTGATGTCGCCGATGTCCTGGTAGGCGAGAGCATCCGCCGAGGCGATCGTGAAGGCCTCGCCGTCGAATCCCTTGGCGTCAACCGGCAGCTGGAAACGGCGGCCGGCGGAGTCGGTCGCCTCGACGTGCAGCCAGACCACGCGCTCCTCGGCCGAGCCGGAGGGGATCATGTGGCCGGCCTTGGCGTTGACCACGGTCGCGGCGAGCACCACCGTGGCCCCCGGCTTCGCGGTAATGGCCCGGGAGTGGATCCGGACCTCGACCGCTCCGCTCAGCTTGCCGAGGTCGTGCGCCCCGTGGAAGAGGTGCTGGCGGACGTCGGGATGGTCGGCGCCGCCGGTGTCGGGCGCGCTGTTGCCCGCGGCGGGCGGCATGTGGCAGTCCTGGCAGACGATGCCGGCCGCGGCTTGCGGGCTTTCCTTCCACTCGAGGTGGGTGGCCTTGACCCACTGTCCCCAGGGGTCCTTCTCGTTGTGGCAGGTGCCGCAGAACTCGGCGGTGCCGAGGAACGGGCTCACCGCGATCTCGTGGCCCGGGCTCTCGACGCCGCTGCGTGTCCCCTGCTTGGCGTCGCCGGGCGCGGCGATGAAGTTGAAGTTGAAGGGGACGTCACCTTCGAAGCCGGTGATCGAGTGGCAGAGGTCGCACGACACGCCTTCGTTGGCGCGCGTGCCCTCGGCCGGCCGCTTCGGGGGAATGTCGCCGGCGAGGAAGGCGAGCGGCGCGTGACAGCCGTTGCAGCCGGCCTTGACGCCGGCCACCTTCTCCACCTTGAGGGCGTGCGGCAGGGCGAGCTCGAAGTACTCGATCTCGTCCCAGTGGTGGGTGAAGGACTGCGACATCATTGCCTGCTGGTGCTGGCGGGCGAGGTCGACGTGGCACTCGGCACACACCGAGTCGGCCTGGAAGTCGTCGTATCGCAGGCTGCCGAGCGCGGCGTCACCAGCCTTGCCGGCTGCCCATGCCAGGGTGAGCGCGCCGAGCAGGACGAGCGGAATCACTAGCCAACGCAGCTTCATGAGCCACCTCCCTCCGTTGCCGACGAGTGTGGCCCTCCAGAGGCGGCCTGTCAAACCGAAATAGTGACCAGAGAGTCAATCATCACAACGAGATACGGAATCTCAGAGAAGGAGAGAGGACCCCCTGCCCGCGGGACATGGTGTCGGGGATCGGCTCATTGCCGCAGGCGTCGATCGTGGCACATTGGAACCGCGGAGAGCGCAGGGGCCGCAGAGAGACACGATCTGGAGCTCGGATGACCTCCCTCTGCGCCCTCCGCGTTCTCCGCGGTTCTGATGACCTCACCGCTCGAAGATGTCGCTAGGGCGCCGTGGCACTCCAGGCCGAGGTCGAGCCGCTCTCGAAGCCATCGGAAAACGGGAGCCCACCGGCGACGCAGGCCTGAAGGAGGACGTCGTCGATGTACCAGCCCTCGCGGCCGACCGAGGAGTCCGAGCCGAGGCGGAACCGGAACTGCGCGGTCTGGCCGGCGTAGGCGCTGATGTCCACTACCGACTTCAGCCAGTCCTGCGGGTCGCCGCACCAACCGGCGAGGTCGGAGAGCCCTGCCACCGGGCCATCGTAGGGATCGGTCAACATGACCGCGGTCGGCAGATAGGTCCAGGTCGTGCCGCCGTTGGTCGAGATCTCGACGATGCCGCCGTCCCAGCAGCTGTCGCTGCCGAGGGACTCCATCTCCTGCCAGTTCCAGAACTGCAGGGTGAGCCCGGCGCCCTCGGCCGGCAGGATCAGCGCCGGCGAGACCAGCCGTTGGTCGCTGGTCGTGGACGGGTCGTTGGCGTGGAAGGCGGCGGCGCCGCTGTGCACCCGCGCCCCCGACAGGGCCCAGCTGTCGCCGGAGCCGCTGTGGGTCCAGCCGGCGGCGCCGGCCTCGAAGTCGACCTGGTAGGTGACGACCGGCACCGTGCCGAGGCCGCAGTCACCGGGCAGGGCGACCGTGGCGAACATGGAGGCCGCGGTCCACGCGCTCGAACCGCACGGGTTGAGAGCGCGGGCTCGCCAGTAGTAGAGGGTGTTGCTCGCCAGGTCGACGTCGGGAGTGTAGGCGGTGGCCGTCACGTCGCTGACGTCGAGGACCACGGTGCTGAAGCCGGCGTCGGTCGCCACCTGCAAACGATAGGCGGCGGCCTGCGCTGCCGCGGTCCACTGGAAGGTGGGGCGCAGCGGCTGGTTGGTGGCGCCGTTGCCGGGGGCGGTCAGAGTCATCGTCCCGGCCGGCTGGCTGGACACTCCGAGCGTGATCGGCGATTCGTGGACGATGCCGCTCGGGCTGGCGGTGCCGACCACCTGCAGCGGGTAGCTGCCGGGGGTGACCGCGCCGGTGTTGCCGATCGTCAGCTGGCTGGTGCCGGGAGGGGTCACCGGGTTGACCGAGAAGTCGGCGGTCGCGCCGGCCAGCGCGCCGGTGACGGTCAGCGCGACCGGCTGAGAGAAGCCCTGGTACTGGCCGACCTCGATTTGGAACAGGGCGTCAGCGGGCGCGCAGACGTTCACGGTCGGCGGCGTCGCCGAGAGGGTGAAGTCGAGCGGGTAGTTGTACGCGGCCCAGGCGTCGATCCGCCCCCAGCCGTAGGTGTTGTTGGGGACGGCATTGGTGGGGTCGCCGCCGCAGCCGTCGGTGGTGGTGCGCGGGAGCGCGGTCTGTTCGATGATGCCCTCGATGAGGTCGACCTGGCCGGCGAGGCCGGGGGTGTTCGAGATGAGCAGGGCGACGAGGCCGGCGACGTGCGGGGCGGCCATGCTGGTGCCGGACCACCCGCCCTGATAGCCGCCGTCGACCGTGCTCGAGCGGATGTTGTCCCCCGGCGCCGAGATGTCGGGCTTCCGCCGGTTGGAGCCGTCGACCGTGACCGGGCCGCGGCTCGAGAACGAGGCGATGGAGTCGGAGCTGTCGGTCGCCCCGACCGTCAGCGACTCGGCGTAGATCGCGGCCGGGGTGGAGACGGAGGAGCAGCCCGATCCTTCGTTGCCGGCGGAGTGGGCGGTGACGATGCCGGCGGCACGGACGGCCTGGACGACCGCGAGGAGCACGTTGGGGTCGGTGCAGCCCTCGCTCGTCGGGCAGCCCCAGGAGTTGTTGATCACGTCGGGGGCCATCGCCGGATCGGGGTTGGCGCCCGCGACCGTGGTCGGGGCGATGAACCACTGGTAGCACTCGGCGTAGGTTGCCGGGGTTCCGACGCCCTGGTCCATGTTCCGGCAGCCGATCCACTTCGCGCCCGGCGCCATGCCGACCTGGTTGCCGGCGCCGTCGTCGCCGACCATGGTCCCCATGGTGTGGGTGCCGTGGCCGTAGTCGTCGCACGGGAACGGGGAGTTGGCGCCGCAGACGCCGCCGCCCGAGTGGATCGCGTCGTGCCAGTTGTAGTCGTGGCTGCCGCCAGTGCCGCCCCGGTACTTGTTGATCAGGGCGACGTGGTCCCACAGGTAACCGGTGTCCTGGCCGCCGATCACGGCACCCGTGCCGGTCGTCCCTGCCGCCCAGACGTCGTCGGCGTTGACCTTGACGATGTTCCACTCGACAGTTTCCGGTCCACCAGGGTCATCGCCAGAGGCGTGCACCGGGTCGGCGCCGCGCACTCGCGGGTTGGCGTGGATCCTGCTCACATCACTGCGGCGGGCCATGGCCTCAACCGTCGCGAGGTCGCCCCTCACCCAGATCATGTTGACGATCCAGAATGGCTGGACGTCGACGCCGCGCGCATCGAGCGCTGCGAGCACCGGCGCCTGGCTGCGCTGGGCGGCCGCGGTCAGCGCGCGGTAGACGAAGGCGCCCTTCTCGGCCTTCGTCGCCAGTGCCTCGGCGGCGCTGAGGTCGGCCTGGTCGGAGAGCACGATCAGGAACTCGGTGTCGCCGGCGCGGCCGGTGTCGAGCACCCAGGGGTCGACCTTGTCCTGCCATCGTGGCTCGGCGGCGGTCAGCACCGCAGCCGCGAGCAGCGTCAATCCAGCGAGCGTGAGCGAGCGTCGGATCATTGTTCTCTCCTCGTGAGCCCGGCAGAGTCTAGCATCGGACAGCCCGCGGACAGGGACGGGGCCGTTCGTGTCGAGTGACGCACCCCACCACGCGGCTGCCGCGGTCGCGCGGCGTTGCCTCAACCGCCCAGCGTGCGCCGGATCAGCGCCTCCAGCCCCCCGGCCTGGACCAGCTCCTGGGCTGCCGGCCCGAGCGGGGACAGCCGGTACTCGCCGCCGCGCCAGATCGCGACCGAGCGCCGGAAGTCGACCTCGAGCTCGCCGGCCGGAATGGTCCGGCGGCCGGCGACGGCGTCGGCCGTGAACGCGGAGCGGACGGCGCTCGCGAGCTCAGGGCTGTCGAGGCAGATGAAGGCGTTGTTGAAGGCGTTGCGCAGGTAGGTCTGCGAGAAGCTGGCGGCGATCACCATCCGGATGCCGCGGTAGGCGAGGGCGGTCGCCGCCTGCTCGCGCGACGAGCCGGTGCCGAAGTTGTTGCCGGCCACGATGATGTCGCCGTCCCCGGCGATCGTCTGGAACTCGGGGTCGTAGTTGGCCATCGCATGTGTCGCCATCTGCTCGGGCGTGAGGTTGTCCAGGTAGAGGACGTCCTTGCCGTAGATGCCGTCGGTGTTGAGGTTGTCGACCGGCAGCAGCAGGACGCGCCCGCGGATCCGCTCCGGGAAACCGTCGCGGATCTCGACCGGCCGCACCGGTGGCGCCCAGCCGAGATCGCGGAACGACGCCGCGGGCACTGCCCCTCCGAGATCGACCGGCCCGGTGATGTGACCCGGCGACCGCCGACGCCGCGACCACCGCCGGGCTCGCCAGGTATGCCTTCGCGTCGCGCGAGCCCATGCGGCCCTTGTAGTTGCGGTTGGTGGCGGAGATCCCGACCTCGCCCGGCTCGAGCAGCCCGACGCCGAGCCCGATGCAGGCGCCGCAGCCCGGCGGCAGCGGCCGCGCGCCGGCGTCGAGGAGCGCCTGCCAGACGCCCTTGGCGCTCGGCCTCGGCCTGGACCCCGGCCGACGCCGCGGCGACGTAGAGCTCGACGGAGTCGGCGACCCGGCGGCCGCGCAGCACCTCGGCCGCCTCGGCGAGGTCATCCATCCGCGAGTTGACGCAGGACAGCAGGTAGGCCTTGTCGACCGCGATCCGCTCCGCCGCGACCTCCGCCACCGGCCGCGCGATCGCCACCGTGTCCGGGCCGGAGACCTGCGGCGACACCGCTCCCAGGTCGAGGGTGATCTCGGCGGCGTAGTCGGCGTCGGCGTCGGGCTGCGGCGGCATGCGCAGCCAGCCCGCGATCATCGACTCGGTGAGGCGGTCGAAGATGCCGCGCGAGGCGAGCGCGCCGGCGCGCTGGCGCAGGTAGAGCGCGGTCGTCTCGTCGAACGGGAACCAGCCGACCAGGGCGCCCCACTCGGTGGTCATGTTGGCGATCGTCATCCGCTCCGAGATCGACAGGCTCGCGACGCCCGGGCCGTGGAACTCGACCGCCGCGTTGAGGACCTCGTCAGAGCTGTAGAGTCCGCACAGGGCGAGGATCACGTCCTTGCCGACCACGCCGGCGTGCAGGCGCCCCTCGAGCATCACCTTCACGGTGCGCGGCACCTGCCACCAGGTGCGGCCGGTGGCCCAGATCGCGGCGGCATCGGTGCGCACCACCGGAGTGCCGACCGCGGCCAGCGCGCCGTACATGTTCGAGTGCGAGTCGGACGCCACAACCAGGCTGCCGGGGTGGACGAAGCCGTTCTCGATCATCAGCTGGTGGCCGATGCCGGCGCCCGCCGGGTGAAAGACGATGCCCTGCTCGCGGGCAAAGGCCTCGATTGCTTCGTACTTCGCCAGGTTGGCCGCGGAGCTGTCCTGGACGTTGTGGTCGAGGGTGAACACCGGCTGTGACGGATCCGCGACGCGGCTGGCGCCGATCGAGCGGAACTTGGAGAGCACCGCGCTGGTGTTGTCGTGGGTCATCACGTGGCGCGGCCGGATCGTGACCATGTCGCCCGCCCGCACCTCGTGGCCCGGCGGCAGGTCGACCGCGTGGCTCTGGACGATCTTCTCGGTGATGTTCTGGCTCATGTCGTGCTCCTCAGGGCCACAGCGTTGTTCTCTCCGCTACTGTCCAGCCCAGTCGCTCTTTCTCTCCCGACCCCGTGCCCATTTCCGCCTGTCACGGCGTAGTCCGCAGGACGAAGCCGGATGCCCGTCTCCGCTTGTCACGGCGGAGCCGAAGGCGAAGCCGGATTCCCATTCCCGTGGTCTTTCCGGCGCCCTCAGCCCCGCACCATCAGCTCGCCCATCAGCTCGCGCGCGCCGTCGAAGTCCTCGGCGTGCGCGATCGCGACCTGCATCCGCCCGACGTCTGCGGTCGTCGCGATGCCCTCGGCGAGGGCCGCGAACTTGCCGGCGATCTCGGCGTCGGTGAGCGGGTTGCGGGGGTCGCCCTTGGGGTAGTCGAGCTGCTTGGCCAGCCGGCGCCCGTCGCGGGTCGCGATCTCGACCCGGACCCGCTGCAGCGCCGGGAACACCGCCTCGATCTCCGGGTCGGCGATGACCTTCACCTTAACGAGCTGCGCGCGGATGGTCGGGTCCATGATCTTGGCGCTCGTGAACTGGAGCGGCGTCACCTGCCGGTCGGCGATCGCGGCGGCGATGACGTAAGGTAGCGAGTGGTCCGCGGTCTCCTTGGTGTGAGGGTCGTACTTGGACGAGTCGGCGAGGATGTCGGCGGCGCGCGCCAGGGAGTGGATCGTCACCGTCTCGATCTCGTCCGGCGCCAGGTCGTGCTCCTCGACCAGGTCGAGGGTGGCCGAGATCGGGGTGTGGGTGAGCGCCTCGGTCGGGAAGTACTTCATCCCGCACTGGAGGATGCGCCAGCTCTCGCCGAGGCCTTCGGTGAGGATGTCGAACTTCCACTCGGAGTCGAAGACGTGGCTGAACCCCTCCTTGCCGTCGAGCACGTGCTCGGGGCCGGTGTAGCCCTGCTCGGCGAGCAGCGCCGCGAGCATGCCGGACTGGGTGGCCAGCGGGTCGACGGTATTCTTCATCATGGTCAGCTTGCCGGCGGTCACCGAGCCGGTCGTGCAGTGGCGCGAGGCGGAGATGCCGATCGCATGCTGGATCTGCTCGGCGTTGAGGCCGAGCATCCGGCCGGCCGCGATCGGCGCGGCGGCCGCGGTCAGGGTGGCGTGGTGCCAGCCGATCTCGCGGATCCCGGGGAAGGACACCTCGCACAGCCGCTGCTCGAACTCGTAGGCGAGCGCGATTCCGAGCAGGAGGTCGCGGCCCGAGCCGCCGGCCCGCTCGGCTGCCGCCATCGCCGCCGGGATCAGGTCGGAGGGATGCGAGGGGTCCTGCTTCCAGTAGATGTCGTTGTAGTCCATGACCCGGATCATCAGCGCGTTGAGCAGCGCCGCCGACACCGGGTCCCAACGCTCGCCGGTGACCAGCACGGTGGCGTTGCCGCGCCCCGCGAGCTCGCTGAGGACCTTGCGGGCGATGTGGACGTCGTGCTGCTGGGCGCCGCCGAGAGCGCAGCCCACCGAGTCCATGAGGAAGCGCTTGGCCTCGACCACGACCTCCCTCGGGCAGGTCCTCGTAGCGGGTTGCCGCGGCCCACTCGGCGATGGTGCGGGTGACGTTGGGCATCGGGGTTCCTCCAGACAGCGCTCGGGTCGCCCGGGCGCGGGCCCGGAAATTGTACAGTCCCCGCTGCCAGGCCCAACACTCCTGACACCTCTTGGCGACGGATGCCAGTCAGATCTGCCGATCGGTGCGTCTACGGTGTTGGCCTGGCAGCGGGGAAAAGGGCGGGAGGAGTCTCCCGCCCTTCGACTCGGATCGATCGTGCGCCGCTACTGCGGCAGCACGGTGGTCGGGTCCGAGGTCTCGTTGTCGAGCACCGAGCCGTAGCAGTAGATCGAGGCCCCGGGCGTGGTCGTCCACACGTCCACGTAACCGGCCTCCACCGGCGCGTGGTTCCTGAACACCCGGGTGATCTGGTTGTTGGAGTACGGCGGCAGGCTCATGGACTTGGTCTCGAGCGCCACCCCCTCGGCGTTGAAGAGCTGGATGCTGACGGTGACCGGCTCGTCGGAGCCGTTGACGCAGCCGACGTTGGAGCGGACGTCGGCGTTCTCGTTCATGAAGATGATCCGCTTCTTGACCCCGCGGCGATCATCCGGTCGGCCGGGATGCCCGGCAGCTCCTGGCCGAAGGTGCCGGCCACCTTGGCCGACGGAAGGTTGTAGGTCCGGCTCATCGCCAACAGCTCGGGGCTGCTCGCCTCGACCGCCAGCGCCCCGACCTGGTCCGGGTCGAGGCCGAACACGCTGTCGAGCACGTTGGCGTAGCGGACGCCGGCCCCCGCCGCGAGCGAGAACTGCTGGCTCTGCACCGGGTTGCTGTTGTCGGCGCCGCGCGGCAGCCACAGCAGGCGGTAGGTGAGGCTGGTCGCGCCGGCGTTGTTGAGGTCGACGTCGGTCTCGAAGAACGCGCCCTCGAGCCCGGCGGCGAGCGCCGCGGCCGGGATGAAGATGGTGTCAGCCGACGGCACCTGCGGCAGGAGGGTGGTGGGGTCGGAGGTCACGTTGTCGAGCATCGAGCCGTAGCAGAAGTAGAAGGCGTCCTGGCTGCCGGCGCTGACCTCGACGTAGCCCTTGACCGGCTGGAAGTCGCGGAAGATCCGGTTGATCTGGTTGTTGGAGAAGGGGCCGAGCGCCATGATGCGGGTGTCGAGCAGCTCGCCCCGCGCGTTGTGCATGGCGAGGCTGATCTGGACCTCCTCGCTCGAGCCGTTGACGCAGCCGACGTTGGCCCTGGAGTCCGGGTCCTCGCTCAAGAAGATGATCCGTCGCGGCTCGGTGCCGCTGATCATCTCGGTTGACCGGATGGCGGGCAGGCCCTGGCCGAAGGTGCCGGACGCCTTGCCGTCGGGTGAGTTGTAGGTGCGGCTCATGCCGATCACCGAGCCGGTGGTCGCCACCAGCCTGAGGGCGCCGACCGAGTCGGGCTCGAGCCCGAACAGCTCGGTGAGGACGTTCTCGAAGCGCTCGCTCTCGCCCGGGCCGAGCTCGATGACGTTGGAGACGATGGGCTCGGAGTTGTCCTCGCCGCGGGGCAGCCACTGGACGGTCAGCTGCGCCTCGTCCGTTCCCGTGTTGTTGATCTCGAGGTCGGTCTGGAAGAAGGCGCCCTGGGCGCCGGCCGCCACCGCGGCGGCCGGGATGTAGGAGACGGGGATCTCCGGCGTCCAGCCCTCACAGTCGTCAAAGACGGCGACGCCGGCGTCGCCGTCGGCCACCACCACCTTGCCGCCGGACAGCGCGAGATTGCGCGCGTCGCCAGGGGTGTCGGTCGAGCCGACCTCGATCGGTGCGCTCGGGTCGCTGACGTCGACGACTACTAATCCGCTTCCGCCGTAGGCCACGTAGGCCCAGGTGCCTGTCACGGCGACGGCGTAGGCCGAGCCGGGCAGGTCGAGGAAGCCCACCTCCTGCGGCGACGCCGGCACCGAGACGTCGACCACGCGCAAACCGTAGCTGTCGTCCGCCACGTAGGCGTGGGTTCCGCTGATGATCACGTCAGAGGCGTTGCCGGGGGTGTCGAGGGTGGCAACCACGAACGGCGCCGACGGGACAGCGACGTTAACCACCGTGAGGCCGGCGCTCTCATCCGCGACGAACGCGTAGCCTCCGGCAACCGCCACCCCGTAGGCGAGGCCGGGTGTGTCCACGACCCCGACCTGGACCGGCGCTGCCGGGCTGCTGACATCGATCACCACGAGCCCGGCGCTGTCGTCGGCCACGTAGGCGAGGGCGCCGGCCAGCGCGACCCCTCGCGCCCGGCCCGGCGTTTCGAGCAGGGCGACCGACACCGGCTCGAGGGGGTTGCTGAGGTCGAGCACCCTGAGGCCCGCTGTGAGCTCGGCGACGAAGGCGTGGGCGCCGGAGATGGTGATTTCGAGTGGGGTGTCCTCCATCTCGAGCCACCCGACCTCGACCGGCGCCGCCGGCGTGCTGACGTCCATCACCCGCACCGCTGGTGCGAATGCCCCGACGTAGGCGAGATTGCCGGCGACCGTCACCGAGACTGACCCCCCCGCGGTGCGGTAGGTGCCGACGATTGTCGGCGCGTCCGGATCGCTGAACTCGCCCACCAACATCCCTTCCCAGTCCGCGGTGAAGTAGGCGAGCCCGGCCGCGACCGCGACGTCGAAGTCCCCGCCGAATCCGTCGAGCCACCCGCGTCCGACCGGCGCCGCCGGATCGCTGACGTCCACGATCCGGACGCCGTTGTACTGCACGACACGAACGCGAGGCTGCCCGACACCGCCACCTTCAGCGCCGTGGTGATGCTGCTGAAAGAGCCGGACTCGACCGGCGCTGCCGGGTTGGCGACCGAGATCACGCGCAACGCGGTTCCGTCCGCCACGTAGGCGTGGCTGCCGGCGACGGCCACTCCGTAGGCCCAGTTCGGGGTGTCGAGCGATCCCACCTCGACCGGCGCCGCCGGGTTGGCGATCGAGATCACCCGCAGCCCGGAGCCGCCGTCCGCCACGTAGGCGTGGCTGCCGGTGACCGCCACCCCCATGGCACCGCCTGGCGTGTCGATGGCGCCCACCACGCCCGGCAGCGAGGGCACGCTGACATCGATCACCCGCAGCCCGAGCGTGCCGTACGCGACGAAGGCGTGGCTGCCGGCCAGCGCGACGTCAACGGCGCCTTCGTTGGTGACGTCAGAGACGCCCACCTCGACCGGCGCCGCCGGGTTGGAGACGTCGATCACCCGCAGCCCGGACATGCCGTTGGCCACGTACGCGTGGCTGCCGGCCGCGGCGATCCCGTACACCAGCTCGGGCAGGGTCACGCTCCCGAGCAGCTCCGGCGAGCCCGGAGCCGACACGTCGAGCACGAGCACGGTCGTGCCGCTGCCGACGAAGGCCAGGGAGCCCGACACGGCAACCGCGCTGGCCGGGCCGTAGGGCCAACGGCCGAGCAGCTGGGGGCAGTCCTGGGCTGCCGCTGGCAGAACGAGCATCAGCGTGACGGCGCTGCACAGCAGTGCCTGGACGAGCCGGCCGCGAATCGAGGCTGTCATGGTTGAGTCCCTCCGCCTTTAATGGTGCGCTTGCCGCGACGGGAGGGCAAGACGGCAAGCGCACCGAGAGGGCGCGCGGTCGACTCCAGGCCGCGACACTCGCTGGCGCCACCAGCCAAGCGGGCACGGAGACGGGCACGGAGACCCTTCGGCTCGCGACGCCTTTGCGCCGCTCGCTCAGGGCAGGCTCCTCGGGCGCGGAAGCGGGAGCGAGAGGGGGGCCAGATCCTAGATCCTGGTCGGGAGGGTGACGGCGAGGGCCGCGCTATGATGCCGGCGGGAGGGTCCCATGGCGAACGGACGCACCGCCGCCTGCCTCGCGGTGGGCTCGGAGCTGCTCGGCGAGGTCCGCCTCGACTCCAACTCGCTGGCCATTACCCGGGCCCTCGGCCGTCACGGCTTCCAGGTGGTCGAGAAGAGGGTGGTCGGCGACGACGAGCACGCGGTGGCGGCCGCGATCACCGAGCTCCTCGGCCGCGTCGAGGTGCTGATCCTCACCGGCGGCCTCGGCCCGACCGCTGACGACATCACGCGCGAGGCGATCGCGCGCGCGCTCGGCCGACGCATCGAGCTCGATCCCCAGGTCGAGGGCTGGGTCCGCGCGGCCTATGAGGCCCGCGGCCGCGCGGTGCCCGAGGTGTCGCGCCGGATGGCGCAGGTGGTGCACGGCGCCCGCATCCTGCCCAACCGCAAGGGTGTGGCGCCGGGGCTGCTGATCTCCACGGGGGACCGGCTGCTGATCGCGCTGCCGGGCGTGCCCTTCGAGATGGAGGACATGCTCGAGCAGGAGGTCGAGCCCGAGCTCGCGCTGCGCGGAGGCGGCGCGCGGCGCTTCAGCCGTACGCTGCTGCTCGGCGGGGTCTACGAGTCGGAAGTCGAGGGCCGGGTCCGCGGACTTTACGAGCGCTTCGGCCGCGACAACATCACGATCCTCGCGAGCTGTGGCGTGGTGCGGCTCGTGCTCTCGACCGGCGGCGAGCCGACCAGCGCTCAGCGCCGGCTCACCGAGATGGAGACGGCGTTCCGCGAGCTGCTCGGCGCCGACGTGGCCGCGGTCGATGTGAGCTCCCTCGAGCAGGCGGTGCTCGCGGAGCTCGAGTCCGCGAGGATGACCCTCGCGGTCGCCGAGTCGTGCACCGGCGGCCTGCTCAGCGCCCGCCTCACCGATGTCCCCGGGGCGTCGGCCGTGTTCCGCGGCGGCGTCGTCAGCTACTCGAACCAGGCGAAGGAGGACCTCGTCGGCGTGCCGCACGCCCTGCTGCTCGAGCACGGCGCGGTGTCGGAGCCCACCGCGCGCGCGATGGCGGACGGCGTGCGCAGCGCCTTCTCCTCGGACTGGGGCATCGGCATCACCGGCATTGCGGGGCCCTCCGGCGGCACCGCCGATAAGCCGGTCGGGCTGGTGCACTGGGCGGTCGCCGGGCCGTCCGGCGTCGCCGCGGCCCACCGGGTCTTCGCGGCCGACCGCGCCATCGTGCGGCTGTGGAGCGCGCACGTCGCCCTCGACCTGCTGCGGCGCCAGCTCGCCGCCGGGAGGCGCCATGGCTGACCCCGTCCGGGCCTTCCTCGCGCTGGAGATCGCGGAGGCGGTCAAGGCAGCGCTCGCGGCCGGCCGCGAGGCCCTGCGCGCCGAGCTGCCACGCGCCCGCTGGGTGCGGCCGGAGGGCCAGCACCTGACCCTCAAGTTCCTCGGCGAGACCCCGCCGGCGGTGCTCCAGGCGCTCGCCGCCGACCTCGCCCCGCGCATCGCCGGCCTCGGGCCGGTGCCGGTGCGGCTCCACGGCAGCGGCTTCTTTCCGTCGTCAGCGCGGCCCCGTGTCGCCTGGCTCGGAGGAACCGCCGAGGGGGCGGTGCCGCTGGTGGAGATCGTGGAGGAGGTGGCCGACGCCCACGGCTTCCCGCGGGAGCGCCGGCCGTGGTCGCTGCACGTGACCCAGGCCCGCCTCGACCGGCCATGGCCGCAGGCCGCGGTCGAGCGATTCCTGGCGTGGGGCGACGGCCTCCAGCTCGAGCCCTTCACCTGTGCGGAGGTCGTGCTGTATTCAAGCCGGCTGGAGCGCGGCGGCGCCGTGTACACTCCGCTCGCCAGGATGCCCCTCGCATGACCTGGGAGCTCGCCCTCGTGGCCGCGGCCTACGTGTTGGGGTCGATCCCGTCGGCGCTGTTGGTGGTGTGGGCGAGGACCGGCAAGGACGTGCGGCGTGAGGGCTCGGGCAACATCGGTGCGACCAACGCCACCAGGATCGGTGGGCCCGCGGCCGGGATCGTGGTGACGGCCATGGACGTCGTCAAGGGGGCGCTGCCGGTGTGGGCGATGTCGGCGTTCAACCCGGCGAGCGAGTGGCTCGCGGCGGCCATGCTGGCCGCGATTGTCGGCCACTGCCACCCGATCTGGCTGCGCTTCAAGGGCGGCAAAGGGGTGGCTACTGCCTTTGGTGGGTTCGTGGTGCTGGCACCCCTGCCGGCGCTCGTCGCGCTCGGCGTGTGGATCGTCGTGCTCGCGCTGGGACGGTGGGTGTCGCTGGCGTCGCTGGTCGGGGCCGCGGTCTTCCCGCTGCTGGCCGCCGTCCTCGGAGAGCCGGGCCACGCGATGCTGCTCGGCGTCAGCCTGGCGTCGGCGCTGATCATCGTCCGCCACCGGAACAACATCCGCCAGCTCATCGCCGGCAGCGAGCCCAGGATCGGCAGGAGGGATTGATGAGGATCAGCGTTTTCGGCGCCGGCTCATGGGGATCCGCGCTCGCACATCAACTGGCGCGGCGCGGCCATGAGCTGCGCCTGTGGGCGCGCGAGCGTGAGGTCGTCGAGGGGATCAACCGCAGTCACCGCAATCCCTTGTTCCTGACCGACCTCGACGTCCATCCCGCGGTGGTGGCAGACGACGACCTGGACGGGGTCGGCTCGTTCTCGGACACCTGGGTGTGGGTCGTGCCGGTGCAGCACAGCCGGGCCGTGATGGACGACCTGCGCCCCCTTGTTCACGACGCCACCGTGGTCGTGTCCTCCTCCAAGGGACTCGAGACCGAGAGCCTGCGTCGGATGGACGAGATCGCGCGCGATGAGCTCGGATTGCCGGCTGCGCGCTTCTGCTGCCTGTCGGGTCCCACCTTTGCCAGAGAGGTGCTGCGAGGTGACCCCTCGGCCGCGGTCCTCGCCTGCCCCGACCTCGACCTCGCGAGCCGCCTGCAGGGCGAGTTCTCCGACTACCACCTGCGGCTGTACGCCGGCACCGACCTGATCGGCGTCGAGCTCGCCGGTGCGCTCAAGAACATCATCGCGATCGCGGCCGGGATCGTCGACGGCCTCGGTCTCGGCAGCAACACCCAGGCGGCGCTGATGACCCGGGGCCTGCATGAGATTTCCCGGCTCGGCGTGGCGCTCGGCGCCGACCTGACGACCTTCCGCGGTCTCGCGGGCATGGGCGACTTGGTGCTCACCTGCACCGGCGGGCTCTCGCGCAACCGGCAGCTCGGGCAGCGGCTTGGCCGCGGCGAGTCGCTCGATCACATTCTCGGCTCGATGCGCGAGGTGGTGGAAGGGGTCAAGACCGCGCCCGCGGCCGACCGGCTGGCCGCCAACCATGGCGTCGTGATGCCGATCACGAACGCGGTGAACCGGCTGCTGAGCGGGTCGAGCGACCCCAAGACGGCGCTCAAGGAGCTCATGCTGCGCGAGCTCAAGGTCGAGGCGAAGCTGTAGGAGCGTGTAGGGCATAGGCCCCTGCGGGCGCTCCTGATGAGGTCATTGTGGTTGGCCTCTGCCCCACACGCTCCTCGGGATGCGCTGCGCGCATCCTGACGATGGGAAGTAGCTGCTCATGATTGGTGGTGTAATGCGAGTTACTGTCGCGTAACAATGCGGAGAGCAGGCTCCCTTTCGTCATCTCCACCGATCAGCCGCCGCGGTACTCGCTCTTCGGCACGCGCAGGCCAGGCACCAGCAACCGCTCGGCTACGACCACGATCGCCTTGGGCGCCTCCGGGCACGCGTGCTCGCACAGGCCGCAGCCGGTGCAGGCGCCAGAGCCGACAAGCGGCCGTCCGGCGATCGTCATGATCGCGCGGTCGGGGTACGGGCACGCCCGGTAACAGCGGTCGCAGCGCTCGCCGCGAAAGGTGACGCACAGCCGGGGGTCGACCTTGGCAATGCCGATCCGCACCCGCTCGGGTCCGCCGGGATTCACGAGAGCTCCGTCCGGGCAGGCGGCGACGCAGGGCAGGTCGGCGCACAGGGTGCACGGCTTGAGGCTGGGCGCGATGCCGGGCAGCTTCCGCCCCTCGCCGATCTCGAGCATGAAGATGCAGTCGGAGGGGCACACCGGGACGCAGTCCTCACAGCCGGTGCACGCGTCCAGGAAGGTCTGATCCGGAGCCAGGGCGCCCGGCGGCCGCAGCACCGTCGCGGCGTCGGGCGCGGCGGGCCGAGGCGGCCGGAAGGGGTCGAGGAGACCCCGCAGCAGATCGCGCCGCGTGCGATGCCGGTCCATCGCTCCGACTCTACACCAGGCCGGAGACGCGGCGGCGGCCGGCCGCGCGGTCGCGCGCGCTCACGGCGAGATCCAGATCGGCTGCGGCGAGAAGCTGAGCGCGAGGATGAGCAGGGCGCACCATCCGACCCACTGCCGGGGCCGGTCGAGCGGCGTGTTCTCGTCGAGCACCGGGGGATGGCGCGGACCGAGCAGCGCGAACACCAGCGCCCACACCCACCAGCCGGGCCACAGCAGCCCGATCGCGGCCAGCACGCCGAGCAGCGGCCAGGCGGCGGCGCGGTGGTGCCGGCCGAACAGCGCGTAGCTCACGTGGCCGCCGTCGAGCTGGAAGAACGGCAGCATGTTCAGTGAGGTGACGAACAGACCGAACCATGCCGCCCACGCGGTGGGGTGGAGCATGATGTCCTGGCCGGGAGCGAGGTCGGTGAAGAACAGTCCGCGCGCCACCAGCCGGAACAGGATCGGCTCGCCGAAGTAGATGGTCTGCGTCTCGGGGACGACCTCCTGGACGCCGGACAGCGCGGTGCCCGCGACGAGGAACGGCAGCAGCGCCAGGAACCCGGCGATCGGGCCCCACGCGCCGATGTCGAGGAGCTGCCGCCGCGTCCGGATCGGTTCCTTGACCCGGATGATCGCGCCCAGGGTGCCGGGGCCGAACGGCAGCGGCAGCGGCATTGGCAGGAAGTAGGGGAGGGTGGCGCGGAGGCCGTGTCGACGAGCCGCCGCGTAGTGCCCCATTTCGTGGGCGAGCAGAATTGTCATCAGGGGCAGCGCGAACTTCAGCCCCTCGAGCACGAGCCGGGGGTCGCGGATCCGCTCGAAGGGATCGGGGCTCGGCAGCCAGCCGTAGTAGAGGCCGCCGCAGAAGGTCGAGGAGGCGACGGTCAACAGGAACAGCGCGAGATGCAGCCACAGCCGCCCGGGCCCGGCCGGGGGAACAAAAACCCCGGCGGGCGCGCCGCCGGGGTCGAGATGTTGCGGAGTCTGGTTGGAGCTCACGCCTACTGCATATTGCGCAGGGCCTTGCCAGGCTTGAAGCGGATGGTCTTGCCGGGGGGGATCTCGACCTCGTGGCCGGTCTTCGGGTTGCGGCCGATGCCGCGCTTGCGGTCCTTGACGAGGAAGACGCCGAACCCCCGGAGCTCGATCCGGTCACCGCGGAGGAGGGCATCCCTCATCCCGTCGAACAGCGCGTTGACGGCCTCCGCGGCCTTCGGCTTCGGAAGATCGGTGGCATCCATCACCCTATCGACGAGGTCCGACTTGATCATCCCCTCCTCCTTCCATCGAGACGAAGCGAGAACATATCGTCAAGCCTATCGACTGTCAAGGACGGCTCCGCCAACCCCGAGAGGGTTCACGGGAGGTCCTAGAACGGCACATCGTCGACGTCGTCCGGGTAGCTCTGGGCGACCGCTTCGTGGCGCTCGCGGGACGCTCCCGACTCCGAGCCCTGCGGCGAGCCCAGCATTTCCATGGTCTGGGCGTGGATCTCGGTGAAGTACTTCTTCTGACCGTCCTGCTCGTAGGTGCGGGTGCGAATCGATCCCTCGATGTACAGCTGCTTGCCCTTGGTCACGTAGCGCTCGCAGATCTCGGCGAGCTTGTCCCAGGCCACGATGTTGTGCCACTCGGTCCGCGGGTTGCCGCTCTCGTCCTTGGACCGCTTGTCCGTGGTCGCCAGGGAAAAGGTCGCAAGGTGCGTGCCGCTCGGCAGCGACTTCAGCACCGGATCACGGCCGACGTGACCCACGAGGATGACCTTGTTGATGCCCATGGTTGTCCTCTCCTTCCCGCGTGGACGGGGATAGCGCCGATGGTAGCACAGCCGCGACCGACCGGCAGCGGCACGGTGAAAGGGCCGTGGGGACGGGAACGGGGACGGAGACGAGCGGGTGGTCATCCCGAGATCCCAGATCCAAGATCCCAGATCCTGGTGCGACGGGGGGCGCGCCACACCGCCGCCACACCAGCGCCATCGGGAGTCCGCACGGCCGGTGCTACTCTTCCGCCGTGAACCACGAGCAGCGCCTGCTGCGGCACGCGACCCGGATGGCGGTCGTCACCTTCCTGAGCCGGCTTGCCGGCTACGTGCGCGACAAGGCGCTAGCCTGGGTGCTCGGCGCGGAGGCGCTCAACGACGCCTTTCGCACCGCGTTCCGGATTCCGAACGCGTTCCGCGCGCTGCTTGCCGAGGGGGCGCTTCACGCCGCCTTCGTGCCGGCTCTCGCCCGGCTCACCGACGACGGCGATTCGGGCCGCGAGGCGCGTGAGCTGGTGCGGGGCCTGACCGCAGCGCTGCTGCTCGCGACCAGCGTCGTCGTCGGCCTCGGCATCGCATGCTCGCCGTGGCTGGTGCGGCTCTACGCCCCGGGATTCGCCGACGACAGCGCGACCTTCGACGCGACGGTGCTGATGAACCGGTTGATGTTCCCCTACCTGGCGCTGGTTTCCCTCGCGGCACTCCTCCAGGGGGTGTTGAACAGCCGCGAGCGCTTCCTGCTGCCGGCGGCGACGCCGATCGTGTTCAACCTGGCGCTGGCGGCGGGAGCGTGGTGGCTGTCGAGAGGCGGTGGGCCGGCACCGGTGGTGCTGTCGGTCGCAGTGCTGGTCGGCGGCGCACTGCAGTTCCTCGTTCAGCTGCCGGCGGTGCGGGCACTCGGCTTTCGCGTTGGTCCTCTCTGGCGGGCGCTGCGGACGCCCGCGGTGTCGAGCGTGCTGCTGCTGATGTTGCCGGGCATCGCCGTGCTCGGGCTCAACCAGGTCAACCAATTCGTGACCAACCGCTTTGCCTCGACCCTCGGCGAGGGAGCGGTCACGGTCCAGTTCTACGCCTACCGCGTCACCGAGCTGATGTACGGCGGTATCGTCGTCCAGCTCACCACGGTGCTGCTGCCGGTGATGTCGCGGCAGCTGCGGGAGGAGCCGACTGCGGCGTCGACCACGTTGCTCGGTACGCTCCGGTTGGTCAGCTTCATCACAGTGCCGACCGCGACCGTGCTCACGGTGGCGGCGCGCCCGCTGATCGGCCTGCTGTTCGGCGGCGGCCGCTTCGACCCGGCTGCGGTGGCCGCCACCGGTGCGACGCTCGCCGCCTACGCGTTCGGCCTGGTCGCGCTCGGCCATGCGAAGGTGGTGGCGAGCGCGTTCTTCGCGCGGCAGAATACGCGCACGCCGATGGTCGGCAGCGCGTTGTCGCTCATCGTCTTCACACTCACCTGCTGGCTGCTCTCCGGACCGCTCGGGGTGCCCGGCCTCGGCGTCGCCAACACCATCGCGATGATCGCCTATGCCGTGATGCTGACCGTTGCCTACGTGCGGCTGTACGGCCTTGTCGGCGCGCCGGTCGGCTCGACGCTTCTCGCGATCGGCCGCCAGGTGGCGGCCAGTGCGGCGGTCGGCTGGGGGCTGTGGCTGGCCCGCCCGTGGCTGGCCGGCGTCGAGCGCACCGGTGGCCAGGAGGCGCTGCGCGTGCTCGCGGTCCTCGGTCCGGTCGCAGCGGCCTACGTCGCGCTGGTCGTCCTGATGGGCGGCCGCGAGCCGGCGGCGCTGCTCACGGCGCTGCGGGGGAGGGTGCGGTCGTGAAGATGGTGATCCAGCGGGTGGCGCGGGCCGAGGTCCGGGTGGACGGCGCGGCGGTGGGCCGGATCGGCACCGGCATGGTCGTGCTGGTCGGCCTCGAGCGGGGCGATGGGGAAGCCCAGCTCGAGCGCGCTGCGCACCGGCTGACGACGCTGCGCATCTTCGAGGACGACGGCGGCAAGATCAACCGCGGGCTCGACGACGTCGGCGGCGGGCTCCTGCTGGTCTCCCAGTTCACGCTCGCCGGGTCGATCCGCAGGGGTCGGCGGCCGAGCTTCGACCGCGCGATGCCGGCCGACGAGGCTCAGCCCCTGTTCGCCCGCTTCGTCGAGAGGTTGCGCGGTGACGGGTTGACGGTCGCGACGGGGTCGTTCGGGGCGCTCATGGAGGTCGAGCTGGTCAACGACGGGCCGGTGACGCTGCTGTGGGACGATCCGCCCGGCGACACCGCTGACGTAGCGCCTGACCCCTGATCCCTCGCCCCTCACCCGCGACCCCTCGCTACAGGGGCGGAAGCGGTGAGCTCCAGGATCGGGTTTTCTCGGGAACGGGACGGGAGGGGAGGGGGACCAGCCCCCAGATCCGAGCCCCTGGATCCTCTACTTGCCGGGTCGCTCCTGCCACACTCGCCACATGTCCTGCGCATCGGGCAAAAGGTCCAGCGCGGCCTTGATCTGGTCGTCGGCCTCGACCGCCTCGCGGTAGCCGGCCTCGAGCCCCTGGGTCGCGTTGAGGACCTCGATGCGGATGCCGCGGACCACGTCGTCGGTGCTCTGCGCGTCGCCGCGCACCGCCGCCACCTGATCCGTCGACAGGATCTCCTCGGCGACGACCCAGTCGAAGAGCCGGTCGAGGACCGCCTCGTCGACCACGAAGCGGTCGCCGAAGTCCGCCTGCTCGGCTTCGGGGACCTCCTGCAGGAGCTGGATCGCGAAGCGGAAGAACGCGGTGTCGCCGATAGAGCAGCACCAGCTCTTCGGAGAACGGACGTCCGATCACCTCGACATCGGGCGCGATGCCCCCGCCGCCGAGCACCGAGCGGCCGGCATCGGTCTCAAAGGTGTTGGCAAGCTCCTCAGCCGCCCCGTTGCGGTGGGTCACGTAGTCGATGAACGAGTCGTAGTCGCGCTGAATGCTGCGCCCCGACGGGGTGTAGTAACGCGCCGTGGTGAGCGCCAGGCCGGTGTCGCGCACCGTGAACACCGTCTGTACGAGGCCCTTGCCCCACGTCGTCTCGCCAACGACCAGCCCGCGGTCGTGATCCTGCACCGCGCCGGCCACGATCTCCGACGCCGACGCCGAGCCCTCGTTGACCAGCACCACCAGCGGCCCCTCGAAGGGCCGGCCGCGCCCAGGAGCGGTCAGGGTCGAGACGCTGTCGGGCGTGCGGCCCTTGGTCGACACGATGAGCTGGCCCTCGCGGAGGAAGAAGTTCGCGATGCCGACCGCGGCGTCGAGCTGGCCGCCGGGGTTGTTTCGGAGGTCGAAGATCAGGTCGGTCATGCCCTGGTCGCGCAGCCTGCTCATCGCGTCGCCGACCTCTCGCACGCTGGTCGACGTGAACTCCGACAGCCGGATGTAGCCGGTGCCCGGCCGCAGCATGAACGCGAAGCGGACCGAGTCCTGCGGGATTCGGGCCCGCGTGATCTCGACGTCGAACGTCTCGTGGAGCCCGGGCCGCTCGATGGTCAGCAGCACGGCCGAGCCCTCGGGCCCACGCACCCGGTCGACCACCTCGTCCAGGGTCAGGTCCTCGGTCGGATCGCCGCCGATCGCCGAGATGACGTCACCGGCGCGCAGACCCTTCTGCGCGGCCGGCGTCCCGGCCATCGGAGCGATGACGGTCACGTTGCCGTCGCGGCGCGCGATGATGATGCCGATGCCGAAGAACGAGCCCTCCTGGCGCGCCCGCATCTGCTGGAACGAGCGCGGGTCCAGGTAGTTGGAGTGCGGGTCGAGCACCTCGAGCATGCCGTGGATTCCGTCGTAGATGAGGTCGTCGGGGGCGGTCTCGTCGGGCAGCCACTCGAGCATGCCGTCGACGACGTGCGAGGCGCGGGTCACGACGACCGTCTCACTGCTGGGAACGGAGCGCTCGCCGAACAGCACTCCGGCGGCGGACCCGGCGAGCAGCACCGTGATGGCGACAACGAGGGGCAGGTTGCGACGGCGAAGGCTCATGTCAGAGACAACTCCTGATGCTTCACACCACCAGCAACTCTAGCGGACCCCGCCCGTAATCCCAAGGACGGCGCCGGAGGCGGAGGTCGGCTGACGCTATACTGGGGCCGGAGGTGGGCGTGTTCGGTCCGCTCGGGGTGCCGGAGGTGATCCTGATCTTCGTGGTGGCCCTGCTGCTGTTCGGGCCCCGCAAGATGCCGCAGATCGGGCGCTCGCTCGGCCGCGCGATCGGCGAGTTCCGGCGCGCCTCCAACGAGTTCAAGCGAACCATCGAGGACGAGGTCGCTGCCGACGAGATCCGCTCCGTCGAGCGCGAGCTGAAGGAGATCCGGACCGCCGGAACCGACGTCGTCAAGGCGGTCGAAGCGCCTTCCGGAGAGGCGGAGCCTCCCGCCGGAGGCCAAGGTTCCCCGTGACGCCGGCGGTCGACGAGCTGCCGGAGGACGGTGACGAGCTGGGCGACGAGCTGCCCCGGATGACCCTGCTCGAGCACCTCGACGAGCTGCGCCGGAGGATCCTCAACTCGGTCATCACCCTCCTGATCGCGTTCCTCATCTGCTGGTACTTCTCACCGCAGATCTTCTCGTGGCTCGAGCGTCCGATCATGGACGTGCTGCCCCCGGGTGACAAGCTCGCCTTCACCGACCTTGCCGGGCCGTTCATGCTCTACGTCAAGGTCGCGCTGCTCGCGGCCGTGTTCGTGGCCTCGCCGGTGCTGCTCACCCAGGTCTGGCTGTTCATCCGGCCGGGACTCTATCGCCGGGAGCGCCGGCTGGCGCTGCCGTTCATCGTCTTCACGACCCTGTTCTTCGTCCTCGGCGGTTACTTCGGCTACCGGATTGCGTTCCCGCTCGTGGTCCGCTTCCTGCTCGGAGTGGGCGGGGACTTCAAGCAGGTGGTGACCATCCAGTCTTACCTGTCGATGATGAGCAAGATCCTGCTCGGCCTCGGCCTCGTCTTCGAGATGCCGATGCTGATCTTCTTCTTTGCGCGCCTCGGTCTGGTGACGGCGCGCAAGCTGATCAAGTGGTTCCGCTGGGCGGTGCTCGCCATCTTCGTTGTCGCCGCGATCATCACGCCAACCCCGGATGTGGCCACCCAGACCGTGTTCGCGGTGCCGATGATCCTGCTTTATCTGCTCGGCGTCGTGGTGGCGGCGCTGTTCGGCAAGAAGGCGGACGCGGAGTGAGGCACCGGTCGAGTGTGCGGGTAGCGGTGCGGCGAGCGGCACGCCCGCCGGCCGGTAGGTCAGGTTGTGCGAAAGTGACGTCGATCGGCTCGAGGCCACGGAGGGAAGAGCATGACTGCTGAGCCCGTGTGGGAAGGGGCGTGGGAGGTCGAGTTCCCGGCCAACTCGCCCGAAGAGCTGGCGCTGGCGCTGGTTGTCAAGGACCTCATCCACGGGACCTCGTTCGACATCGAGGGGGCGGAGGGCGGCGCTGATCTCGCCCTCGACTACATCGCTGGCGACGAGCTCGACGGGACGACGTACCGGCTGCTGGTCACCGCCGAGGCGATCGGCTCCCCCGACGCCGACCTGGTGCGGGACGTCACCGAGCGGCTCCTCGACCAGTTGGTCGACGAGGCGGAGTCGCTCGTCGAGCAGCGCACCGTGCTCGCGGTCGAGAAGATCGAGGCCCTCGGCTTCCGAGCCGTGCCGGAAGACCAAGAGCGCTGGGACCTGGTGGTGCCCGACTGGCTGGCGCCGGACGGGGCCGAGGTGCCGTTCGGATTCCGGCCCGTGCACGTCGCCAGCGGCCAGCACTGGCCGACCGACGAGCAGCTCGACGGCCACGGTCGGATCGTGGTGGTCCCGTTCGCGGGCCAGGTACAGCTGTTCGCCATCCCGGCCCCGGTCGACGACGCCGAGGGCGAGCCGGACGCGGGATCGCTGCCGGTCCTGCCCTGACCGCGCCGACCGAGGGTTGCCGCGGCCGGACCGGCTGTGTATACTGCGCGTTCGCGGGCGGACGCGTGGCGTCGCCCGTTTCCTCGGAGGCAGCAAACATGGACGTCATTCGTGACGCGACGCAGCAGTACCTCAAGACGGACATCCCCGAGTTCCGTCCAGGCGACACCGTGAAGGTCAACGTTCGTCTCAGAGAAGGCGAGAAGGAACGCATCCAGGTCTTCGAGGGCCTGGTGATCGCGCGCAGCCACGGCGGCGTGTCGGAGACGTTCACGGTCCGCAAGATCTCGTCCGGGATCGGCGTCGAGCGCACCTTCCCGCTGCACTCGCCGATCGTCGCCGGGATCGAGCTCGCCCGTCGCGGCCGCGTCCGGAGAGCCAAGCTCTACTACATCCGCGGCCTGCGCGGCAAGGCGGCACGCATCAGAGAGCGGGCCAGGACGAGCTGAGGCCACCCGGGCCGCTCGCCATGCGGCGACCGTGCCTGGGCTCCAACGACCGGCGCCTTCTTCGCAGTGCATTGAGCATCATCGGCGTCGACGAGGTCGGCCGGGGGTGCCTTGCCGGCCCGGTGGTGGTGTGCGGCGCGCGCTTCGCTGCGATCGCGCGCCAGCCGCTCGTCCAGGACTCGAAGACGCTCTCTGCCCGGCAGCGCGAGGAAGCGGCAGAGTGGGTCGTGCGGACCTGCTCTGATTGGGTCGTGCTCGAGGTCTGGGTGGAGCTGATTGACCGCCTCAACATCCTGGAAGCGGTGCGGCTCGCCATGCGCACCTGCGTGCGAGCGCTGGCAGTGCCCGGCTCGGTGGCCGTCGTCGACGCCGTCGAGCTCGGCGAGGAAGACACCGACATCCACTCCCCGGTACGTGCCGACGCCACGTTTTTCAGCGTCGCGGCGGCGTCGATCGTGGCCAAGGTCCACCGCGACCGGCTGATGGTGGAATTGGACGCTCGCGACCCCGGTTGGGGCTGGCGTCGGAACAAGGGATACGGCACCGCGGAGCACCGCCGAGCGCTCGCGCAATCGGGGCGCAGCTATCTGCACCGCAAGACTTTCCGCTGGTCCCCTGTGGTAGGATGAAATTGCCGTTCTCGGCATCGGGAGAGGTATGGCCGCTCGACGGGACAAGATGCTCAGGGACGCCGAAAAGCTCGCCCAGAAGGGCAAGATGGACTTGGCGATCCAGGAGTACGAGAAGGTCCTGAAGGCCTATCCGACCGACGTCAACACCATCAACAAGGTCGGCGACCTCTACCTGCGGGTCGGCCGGGTCGACCGCGCCATTGAGCTCTATGAGCGCATCGCGGACCACTTCACCCAGGACGGCTTCGCCACCAAGGCGATCGCGATCCTGAAGAAGATCAACCGGCTCGCGCCGCAGCGGCTGGACATCTTCGACCGCCTCGCAGACCTTTATATCCAGCAGGGTCTCGTGGTCGAGGCCAAGAACCAGTACCAGATCCTCGCCGACTGGTATGCCAAGAAGGGCGACCACCGGCGGGCGGTCGAGATCCACCGTAAGCTCGTCCAGCTCGATCCCGCCAATCACATGGCGCACCTCCGCCTTGCGGATATGCTGTTCCAGCTGCGCGAGGTCGACCAGGCGATCGAGGTCTACGATCGCCTCGGCCGGGTGCTCCTCGAGCGCGGCAAGCTCGACGAGGCTGAGCGCCTCTATCGCCACGCGCTCGAGCAGAATCCCCCGCAGGGCGACTTCATGGTGCCGCTGTGCGAGGCGCTGCTCAGCGCGGGCAGGACCGCGGCCGCCCGCGAGCTGGTCGATGCCGCATTTCGCCGGACGCCGGACTCGTTCGGGCTGCAGTCGATCAAGGTCCGAACCCACCTCACCTTCGGGGAGGCCGGCGAGGCGCTGGCCCTCGCGCAGCGAGCCGTCCAGGCGCGGCCGGACTCGAGCGCTGCGCAGACCCTGCTCGGGCGTGCGCTGCTGCTCGGCGGCCGTCACGACGAGGCGCGCAAGGCCCTCTTGCCGGCGGGCGAGGAGCTGCTGCGCCGCGGCGAGTTCGCCGAGGTCCGTACGCTCGCAGACGCGCTCGTCGAGGTCTTCCCCGACGACCTCCAGGTCCTGGGCCTCGCGGTTCGGGCGTACCGGCACACTGCCGACCGGGGGGCCCTGCTCGCTCTGATCGGGCGGCTCGCGGACCTCAGCTTCCGCGCCGGCAAACAAGACCACGCCGATCGCCTGTACATGGAGCTGTTGACGGCGGACCCCGGCAACGACGTCGCCCGCCGGCGCATCGCCGAGATCCGGAAGGTCGAGCCGCACCTCGTGACCGTTGCCGAGCGCGCCAGACCGCAGGGGCTGCCCGAGGCCGTCGAGGTCGAGCCCGGCGAGCTGGCGTTGCAGGCCGCGGATTCCGGGTTCGACCCGGAGGAGCGGCTGGGCGAGGCGAGGGTCTTCGCCAAGTACGGCCTGCTCGACAAGGCCTCGGCCCACCTCGAGGAGATCCTCAGGCACTTCCCCAACCACGTCGAGTCGCGCCAGGCGCTGGTCGACCTCATGGTCGATCGCGGCGACGGCCAGGCCGCCATTGCGGTGGCGCGTCCTCTCTACGAGGCCTACCGCAAGGCCGGCGACGAGGCGGCCATCGCGACGCTGGTAGCACTGGTGCCCGCGCTGATGCGCCAGGCCCCGGCGCCTGCGCCCCGCAGGGCGCCGGAGGACGACGAGGTCATCATCCTCGATCTCGATGAGCCGGCTGAGACGACCGGGTTCGAGGTCCAGGCCCCGATCGGAAGGCGCGCTGCCAGCGGCATGGTCTTCGATCTCGACGAGGGCGCGGTCGGCGAGGACGAGCAGCGCGCGGTGGCAGTCGAACCGCCGCCCGCCGCGCGGCCCGCGCCAAGGGCCAAGGTGAAGGCCGCACCGCCGAAAGCGGGTCCCCTCGCCAATGCCCTCGACCAGCTCGACTCGTTCATCGAGCACGACCTCCACGAGGACGCGATCCGGCTGCTCGGGCGGCTCGAGCGAGACCACCCCGACGACGCTGAGGTCGCCGAGCGGCGCCGGGCGCTCAAGGCCAAGGGAGTCCTCCTCGAGGAGGTTGTTGCAGCCCCGGCCGGGGGCCACGAGGAGCTGTTCGCGGACGAGGAGGAGTCCTTCATCGACCTCGCCAAGGAGCTCGAGCTGGAGCTCGCCGAGGAAGAGGCGATGGTCGAGGAAGCCACCGGCCGCGGCAAGGAGGAGGCGATCCTCGAGGAGGTGTTCCGCGAGTTCCAGAGGGGGGTGCAGGAGCAGCTCTCAGAGGAAGACTCCGACACCCACTTCAACCTCGGCATCGCCTACAAGGAAATGGGCCTGCTGCCGGAAGCCATCCGCGAGTTCCAGGTGGCGTCGCGCGACCCCGGGCTCTTCGTCGAGTGCTGCTCAATGGTTGGCATGTGCTTCATGGAGCAGGGGATGTGGGGGCAGGCGGCGGACTGGTACCAGAAGGCGCTGAGCGCGCCCAACCTGACCCCGGAAGCGCAGCTGGCCTTGCGCTACGACCTCGCTGCCTCGCTCGAGTCGGCCGGTGACGTCGACCGCGCGGTCGGCCTCTACCAGGAGGTCGTTGACCAGAGCCCCGACTATCGGGACGTATCGACGCGGCTCGACGCGCTCTCTGGCAGTCAGTAGCCCGCTCCCAACCAGGATCTAGGGGTTGGGATCTAGGGGTCAGCCCACCCGTCCCCCCGCTTCCGCGCCCGGGAGGGGAGGCGAGCACGCCGAGAGCGCGTTCTGCGGGCGTGCCATCTTTGGCGATTTCGGGACGAGGTTCCTGCTGAAGAAGTGCTCGAGACCCGAAATCGCCAAAGGTGGCAACCTCGGGGAGCGCCTCCAGAGAATCGGCGCGAGGCGCTTTCGAGGACGGAGCGAACGAGCGTGACGGGAACCGAAGCGGAATCGCGCCTGGGCGCCGAAGCGGGCGCGGAAGCGGACGCGGGCGCGGACGCGGGGGTACAGCCTACCGATGGCGCGTCACCCCGACGCGTGGGCAGAGGTCGTCGAGGGGGCACCCCGTGCAGCGTGGCGACACCGGATGGCAGCGGTTCTGACCGAACGTCACCAGGAGGTCGTTGATCGGGATCCAGAGCGAGCGCGGGAGCACCCTCTGCAGGGCGAGCTCGGTCGCGTGCGGTGACGAGGTCGCGACCAGCCCGAGGCGGTTGGAGATCCGGTGGACATGGGTGTCGACGCAGATCGCGGGCACTCCGAAGCCGAGGCCCAGGACGAGGTTCGCCGTCTTGCGGCCGACGCCCGGCAGCGCGAGCAGGGCAGCCTCGTCGGCCGGGACCGCACCGCCGTGGGACTGCTCGAGGATGCGGCCGATCCGGCGCAGCTGGCGGGCCTTGGTGTTGTAGAACCCGGCCGGGTAGATGGCTTTCGCGATCGTCTTCTCCGGCAGCCGCGCCAGCCTGCCCGGTGTCGGGGCGAGCTCGAGCAGCCGGTCGCTCGCGACGGCGGTGACCTCGTCCTTGGTGCGCAGCGAGATGACGCACGACACCAGCAGCGCGTACGGCGAGCGCGTGGCGTGCTCGACCGCGGCCAGGGTCGTCGCCCGGCAGGCCTCGCGGAAGCCCTCCAGACGGCGCTCGAGCTCGCGAATGCGGGCCTTCGTCCAGCGGGTCATGCGGCGCCTCGCGCGGGGTCCGGGCGGTTGCCGGCGGACGCCAGCACCAGCGCGGCGACGCCCGCGGCGGCCCCGGTGAGCCCCGGCTCCCACGGCGGCCCGACGGCGCCGGCCAGCCGCGCCGCCTCCAGCGCGAGCTGCACGGCCGGGCCGATCACGAGCGCCGCCACCGCGCCGCGCCGCGAGCAGCCGCCCCAATTGAGGCCAACCACCATCACCGGGAGCAGCGCCGCGGTGAAGGTCCCCCAGCCGAGCACGCCGAGCAGCACCACCGGCCGGTCGGACGCCAGCGCGAGTGCGGCCGCCGCCGCCCCGACCACAACCGTCGCAAGACGGGCCGGCGCGACCCCGGACGAGGGGGCCCTGCCGACGGCCGCCGGCAGGTCGCGGGTGACCGCCGCCGCGGCGATGTTGAGCAGCGAAGCGGCGGTCGACATGATCGCTGCGATCACCCCCACCATGGCCAGGGAGAGCAGCCACGGCCGCCCGAGGGCGGACAGCACCTGTGGGGTCAGCTCATCCGTCGACGGCAGCTCGAAGGCGCCGTCGAGAAACAGGGCGGTCCCGCCGACGCCGACGCCGATCCACACCGTGAGGATGGCGAGCAGCGCGACGGTCGTCACCAGCGGCAGCCAGCGCAGCGACTCGCGGTCTTTCAGGAGCAGGAACTTCTGCAAGTAGTGGGGCTGCGCGCAGGTGCCCAGGCCGAACAGCAGGAACAACCCGATCGCCGCGGTGCCCCCGCTGCCGCCCCACGGGTCGAGGAGCTCGGGCCGCCGCGCGGCGATGACGGCGACCGCCGCCCGCGGGCCGCCGGCGTGGAGCAGCGTCGCCGCAGCGATCGCGACCGCGGCGACGGCCATGATCGCACCCTGGGCAGCCTCTGCGGGCAGGCCCGCCCGCATCCCGCCGGCGGCGGTGTAGCTGACCGTCGCCACCAGGGCGGCCAGTGCCACCAGCCAGCCGGGCGCGTCGAACAGCGCCGACCCGAGGACGGCCGCGCCTTTGACCTGGACCGCGAGCGTCGCCGTCGCGCCGATCGCGATCGACAGCGCGGCCAGGCCCTGCGGCCAGCCGCCGCCGAAGCGCGCGGCCAACAGCTCCGGTACGGTGAGGCAGCGGTGGCGGCGGACCAGCTCGACGATCGGCTCGCCCACCGCCCAGCACTGGAGGGCGCCGGTCAGCGGCGCCGACAGTATGATCCAGAGGCTGGCGGCGCCGGCCGCCGCGAAATAGGAGGGCCCACCGACGAACACGAACGCGGACAGCCCGGCGGCGGTGCCGGCGAGGCCGGCGACCACCGGACCGGCGGTGCGCGAGGCGGCAAAGAACGCGGTCGGTGACCCGCTGCGGCGCCAGCCCCACAGCGCGAGCGCCGCCGTTGCCGCGGCCAGCAGCAGCCAGCCGATCACGGATCGTCTCCTGGCGGCTCGGCGAAGGTAACGGCGTAGAGCAGCGGCGCGAGGGGCGCGAGAACGATCACCAGGGCGAGTTGGACAGCGAGCGCAGCTGCCGAGCCTGCCGGAGCGGCGAAGACCGCAGCCAGGCCGGCGCCGAGCAGCAGCGACAGCGCCGCGACCGCGACCCGCAGGCGGCGGCTGCCACGACGGAGGATTGCGGTCGCCGCCGTGGCGCCGATCGCGGCCACCGCCACAGCGGCCGCCAGCGCCGGCGCGTCGCCGGCCTGAGCGACGCACCACAGCCCGGCAAGTACGAGTGCTGCGGCTGGCACCGTGGCGGTCTTCATCGGCCGATAATGTGGTGGGTGCCCCGCCGCGTCAACCTCCGCCGCGGCGGCCGAGCTGGGCTGGAGCGGCGCGCTCCCCGGGGTCGCGGACGCAATCCACGCGGCCCATCGCGGCTGGTCGGGGTCGCCCTGGGCCGGCACCCAGACCGCGAAGTTCTTTTGACGCTCTCCCCTGGGGAGTGTACCCTGGCGGGCCTGTAGGAGGCTCCATGGCGCCCAACGGCCGACACGTCTTCACCTCGGAGTCCGTCACCGAGGGTCATCCGGACAAGATCGCGGACCAGATCTCGGATGCCATTCTCGATGCCGTCCTCAAGGACGACCCCAACGGTCGCGTCGCGTGCGAGACGCTGGTCACCACCGGGCTCGCCTTCATCGCTGGTGAGATCACCACCGACACCTACGTCGACTTCCCGCGCCTCGTCCGCGAGACGATCCGCGACATCGGCTACACCCGCGCCAAGTACGGCTTCGACTACGAGACCTGCGCGGTGATCTCCTCGATCGATCCGCAGTCGCCGGACATCGCCCTCGGGGTCGACGCCGGCGGCGCCGGCGACCAGGGTCTGATGTTCGGCTACGCGACAAACGAGACCCCGGAGCTGATGCCGATGCCGCTGATGCTCGCGCACAAGCTGGCGATGCGGCTCACCCAGGTGCGCCGCGAGGGCCAGGTCGACTGGCTGCGGCCGGACGGCAAGAGCCAGGTGTCGATCGAGTACGAGGGCAGCGTGCCGCGCCGGGTGGAGGCCCTCGTCGTGTCGTGCCAGCACGCCGACAGCGTGGCGATCGAGGAGCTGCGGCACGAAGTCCGGGAGCGGGTCATCCGCCCCGTGATCCCTGAGTCGATGATGGACGAGCACACCAAGGTCTTCATCAACCCGACCGGCCGCTTTGTCACCGGCGGGCCGCAGGGGGACTGCGGGCTGACCGGCCGCAAGATCATCGTCGACACCTACGGTGGCGTCGGCTCTCACGGCGGCGGCTCGTACTCCGGCAAGGACCCGTCCAAGGTCGACCGCTCGGCCTCGTACATGGCGCGCCACATCGCCAAGAACGTGGTCGCGGCGGGCCTCGCGGAACGGGCCGAGGTGCAGGTCGCGTACGCGATCGGCGTCGCCGAGCCGGTGTCGCTCATGGTCGACACTCTCGGCACGGGAAACGTGGAGGACGCGCTCTTGACGGCGGCGGTTCGCGACGTCTTTCCGCTGACGCCGCGCGGCATCATCTCCTACCTCAACCTGCTCCGTCCGATTTACAAGAAGACGGCGGCGTACGGCCACTTCGGCCGCAATGACCCCGACTTCACGTGGGAGCGGACCGACCGGGTCGACGACTTGCGCGCGGCCTGCAAGGTGTGACTGCAGCCGGGCTCGGGAGATCCGGCCGGTGGCTTCACTCACGACGCGATTGATCGGCGAGCGCGGGTCGCTCCAGCGGCAGTACTCCCTCGCCACGGCGCTGTTCGCGGTGCTGGTGCTCGCGATCATCCTGCTGTTCGGGCACCTGATCGCGCAGTCCCTGTCCCGCCGCTACCTCGAGGATGTGCTGATCACCGGCCGCGAGGAGGCGGAGCGAATCGCGAAGGAGCTCGGCGGTGAGAACCCCGCGGAGTTCTTCGAGGTGGTGGAGCGGCGGCGCGAGATCCTGCGCAGGACGCTCGAGGGGCTTCCGCAGCGCGAGGTCTTCGAGACGGTCGAGGTGCGCGACAAGAACGGCGAACTGCGCTACGTGTCCCGCTTCCAGGCCACCGCCGACCTGCCGGACGAGCCGGCCACCCAGCTCGAGCTCGGCGCCGACATCTCGGACCAGCACGTCACCGAGACCGAGAACAGCTACCAGCTCGCGGTACCGCTCGGCGAGGTGGGCGAGGTGGTGGTCAGCGTGAGCAAGGCGCGGGTCGCCGAGCGGATCAGCCGCCTGCGCTCCGAGCTGCTGTCGCGCACCATCGCCGCGGCGGCGCTGACGCTGACCACGCTGGTCATCGCCTTCGTGCTGGTGTGGTTCCTGATCCAGCGCACCAGGCGCCTCGAGGAAAAGGCGCGCGAGGCCGAGGACATGGCGGCGCTGGGCACGCTGGCAGCCAACCTGGCGCACGAGATCCGCAACCCTCTCAACTCGATCAACCTCAACCTCGAGCTCCTCGAGGAGGACGTGTCCGGCCAGGATCCGGAGGTCACCGGCTCGGTCGCCAGCACCCGGCGCGAGGTTGACCGGCTGGCGCGCCTGGTGAGCGACTTCCTCTCCTACGCGCGGCCGTCCGAGGCCGTGCTGGTGGAGGTCCGGGTGCGGTCGCTGCTCGAGGATGTGCTCGGCTTCCTGCGCGCCGAGGCTGCGAGCCTGGGCGTCCACCTGCGGATCGCGCCGGACGCCGACGACGCCGCTCTCGTCACGGACGAGGGCCAGCTGCGGCAGGTCCTGCTCAACCTCGTGCTCAACGCGGTGCAGGCAGTGGCCGAGCTCGAGCCGGACCGCAGGGTGGTGGAGCTGGCGGCGTCGAAGGGGGAGGGCGTGGTGACGCTCGTCGTCCGCGATCGCGGGCCGGGGATCCCCGCGGAGGAGCTGCGGCGTGTGCGCGCCGCGTTCTATACCAAGCGCCGGGGCGGCACCGGACTCGGGCTCGCGATCGCCGACCGTTTCGTGCGTTCCCTGGCAGGCCACATTGACCTCGTCAACCTCGAGGGACGCGGGTTCGAGGCGCGCATCGTCTTGCCCGCAGATCCCCGCGGTGGCAAGATGAGCGGGTGACGGCCGGCGACGCCGTCGTGCAAGGAGGCCGAATGACGATATCCGACCGAGGCGCGCTGGCGACGCTCGCCGTGCTCGCAGCGCTGCTCGCTGTGACGCCGGCCATGGCTTCGTTCCAGGCCGCCGACCTGATCTACATCCCGGCGGTCGCGAAGACCACCGGCTCCGGCACCAGCAACTGGAAGACCGACATCTACATCACCAACGTCGACGAGGCCGCGATCGACGTGGCGATGGTCTACCTGCCGTCCGGCCTGGTCAGCAACTCCTCCTACTTCATCGATCGCACCTACTGGCTCGGCGGCCGGGAGGACGACGGCTTCGGCTTCCTCAACGAGGCGCTCGCGGACATCCCGCCGAACGGCACGGTCGTGCTGCGCAACGTGGTCGGCGAGTACTGGGTCGATCAGACCGGTCTCAACGGCATGGGTGCGATGGTGGTCTTTGCGTACGAGGCGGACACGCTCGAGGACGACGGCACCCGCGTCTACCGCAACGCCATCGCCAACGCGCGGATCTACAACGACACCGAGATGTGGGAGCGCGACCCCGACGGCCACGGCTTCGTCGAGGTGCCGGTCACCTTCGGGCAGCAGATGCCGGGGGTGGCCTGGTACAACCTCGCCGATCCGGCCGCCATCGGCGATGACTTCGACTTCACCTACATGATCCTGACCGGCGGCGAGGAGACCGCCCGCTACCGCTACAACCTCGGCCTGCTCAACGCCTCCGACCCGCAGACCCAGATCACGGTGTCGCTGCAAGCCTTCCAGCCCAACGGCGAGCCCTACCTCGATGACGCCGGTGAGCCCCTGATCGTCCTTCAGACCGTGCCGATCCTGGCCCACCTGCAGTGGTACCGCGTCTTCAGCACGCTGTGGGACCTCGAGGAGGTGGAGGCGGCGATGATCAAGGTCTCGTTCGTCGCCTGGTCGTCCACCGCGCCGGACCCGATCCCGGCCCTCATCACCTACGGCTCGCTGATCGACGAAGTCAGCGACGATCCGACCACGGTCATGGGAGCGTTCGCCGATCCCTACGACATCGACTGCATGTGGAACGGTGGTGGAACGCCGGTGACCCCGAAGCCCGGCCGGATCAGCCGGCGCCCGGTCGAGATTGCGCCGAGATGAGCGGGGATTCCGCGAAGAAATTGACACGCACTGCGCCTGTGGTAGCATCAGCCGAACGTCACCGTCGGGGGTCCGACGGGGTAAAGGAGACTCGCCATGGCCGATCCCGCTGACAAGCTTCCGGACAACGTCCCCGGGAAGTACTACGTCGACTCGAGCTGCATAGACTGCGATGTGTGCCGCACCACCGCCCCCAACAACTTCAAGGCCAACGAGGACGAGGGGTACTCGTTCGTCAGCAAGCAGCCTGACAACGACGAGGAGACCGCCCAGGTCGAGGAGTCGATCGAGTCCTGCCCGGTGGAGGCGATCGGCGCTGACGGCGTGTAGCCGTTCACCGACAGCGTGTTCCAACGGCCGGCGGTCCCCGCCGGCCGTTGTTTTGCTATCATCCGCGCGCGAAAGGGAGAGGCTCATGCGTGTGCTCTCGGGTGTCCAGCCCTCCGGGGCGCTCCACATCGGCAACTACTTCGGCGCGATCCGCCAGTTCGTCGAGCTCCAGCACGAGCACGACTGCTACTACTTTCTGGCCGACCTGCACGCGCTGACCAGCGTCCACGACGCCGCCCGCCTGCGCGGGCTGGTGACCGACCTCGCAACCGCCTTCCTCGCCCTCGGCCTCGATCCGGCCAAGGCGGCGCTGTACCGCCAGTCCGACCTGCCCGAGATCCCGGAGCTCACCTGGTACCTGTCGACCGTGACCTCGATGGGCCTGCTCCAGCGCTGCCACTCCTTCAAGGACAAGGTCGCGCAGGGCGGGATCCCGAGCCACGGGCTGTTCGCCTACCCGGTGCTGATGGCGGCCGACGTCCTGATCGTGCGCGCCAACGTGGTCCCGGTCGGGCGGGACCAGAAGCAGCACCTCGAGGTGACGCGCGACATCGTGGCGTCGTTCCACGCGACCTACGGCCGCGAGGTGTTCACGATGCCGGAGCCGATGATCCGCGACGAGGTGGCGGTGGTGCCGGGCCTTGACGGCCAGAAGATGAGCAAGTCCTACGGCAACACGATCGACCTGTTCGGCCCGGAGAAGGGGATCCGCCAGCGGATCATGTCGATCACCACCGACTCGACGCGGGTCGAGGCGCCCAAGCCGAAGGAGGGCAGTGCCCTCTATGGACTTCTCAAGCTGTTCGCTCCTGCCGAGGAGCGGGCCTGGGTCGAGGCGGCGTTTGACGAGGGCGGCACCGGCTACGGCGAGATGAAGAAGCGGCTGTTTGCCTCCTACATGGCGACCTTCGGCGAGGCCCGGCGGCGCTACGATGAGCTGCGGCGCCACCCGGAGGAGGTCGAGGCCGTGCTCAGGTCGGGCGCGGAACGGGCGCGGGCGATCGCCGTCCCGCTGATGGACGAGGTGCGCGCCGCGGTCGGCATCCGGTAGCTTTGTAGCGCAGCCATCGTTGTAGCGCAGCCTTCCAGGCTGCATCCGCACGAAGGATGCACGATGCAGGCTGGAAGCCTGCGCTACAAGCGAATCGCCGCGAGCATTGCGTCCTTGGGCGGGAGCTGGCCGGTGAAGGCCGCGAACTGGGCAAATCCCTGGCAGGCGAGCACCGACCGGCCGTCGACGTAGCGCGCGCCGGCAATCTCGGCGAGAGCAGGCGGGCGGCTGCCGTAGACCATGTCGACGATCGCTGCCGCGCTCTCGACCTCGGCTTTGGTGAAGGGCAGTGGGTCGTCCGGGGACGAGCCGAGCGGCGTCGCGTTGACCAAAATCGCGCCAGCCGGCGGCGCCTCGTCAGGTGCGAGCCGGCGGACGCCGATCGTCACTGCGATCTGGCGGGTGCGGCCGTCGTCGCGGCCGCGCAGCCGCACGTTGGCGCCGGCAAGGTCGAGCCCGACCGCGACCGCCCGGCCGGCGCCGCCGGTGCCCTGGACCACCGCGGTCCGCCCGGCGATCTCGACTCCGGCCGCAGTGAGGGCGCCGACTACGCCGTCCGGATCGGTGGTGTCGGCGAGCACCGCGGCCGGCCGCAGCACCAGGGTGTTGGCGCTGCCGCTGCGCCGGACCCGCGGCGCCGCTACGGTGGCGGCCGCGGCCGCCCGACCCTTGTACGGCGTGCTGACCGCCCAGCCGCCGACCGGCAGGCCCACGCGATCGAATAGGGTCTCGCCCGCGGGCCGGAACAGCAGCTCGAGCTCGGCCGGATCCGGCACGCCGACCGGGACCATCAGGTAGGGCAGGCCGAGGGCGGCGAAGCCGGCGCCGTGCATGACCGGGCTCAGGCTCGCCGTCGCGTCGGCACGGACCACGCCGAACAACCGCTGGGGCGGGCCGCTGAGGTGGCCGGCGATTGCCCGCAGGCGGCTGGCGGTTGGCTGGCCGGGGGCCGCCGCCGCGCCGGTGGACCACGCCGCGAAGGCGACGGGTGCGCCGAGCAGGGGAGCGAGCAGCCGGGTCGGTACCCCGACCGGCCCCATCGCGAAGGCGATCAGCCGGTGGCGCTCCGGCCGCGCGCGCTGGTACAGCCCGAGCACGGCCGCGAGGTCGCCGAGCCGTTCGGCTGTCGGCACCAGCTTCAGGAACGCTGCCGGCGTCGCGAGCATCACGTTCGCGATCCGCTCGAGGTTGCGTGGCGTGCCCGACGGGTCGTGCCACGACAGCACCGTCTGTTCGTGAGCGATGCCCAAGGTGCGGAGAGCCTCGAGGTCGCGGTCGAGCTCGAGGTCGATGAGCGCGGCGCCGGCGTCGCGCGCCGCGGCCAGAACCGGTAGCCGCTCAGCGCTCCCGTCCGGGCCGCGGCCGCCCTCGGCGGCCGAGCGCAGCGTGGCGAGGACCGGCAGCGGGCAGGCGGCGACCGCGGCCGGCACGTCGATCCCGGGGAAGAGGTCGAGCCGCAGCTCGACCAGCGCCCCGCCCTCCGGCGGCCGGCTGATCGCCGCCAGCGGGTCCGGCGCCGCCTCCGGCGTCAGCGTGACGATGATCTCCATGACTCGAGCGTAGCAGAGGCGTCATCAACAGCGTTGACCCGCACCCGCTCGAGTCACGGCGGCTTGTCACGGCGGAGCCGTAAGCGACTCGTCACGGCGGAGCCGACAGCGAAGCCGGAAGCCGGATCCCCTTCCGCGCCCGCTTTCGGGCGCGGACGCTCAACGAGCGTCGCGCCGTCGTCCCATCCTGTCCGATACACAAAGAGCGGCTCCCGGTCGGGAGCCGTTGGAGGAGGAATCTACGATGAGGGGTGTGGTCCGGCGTTGTCGCCGGTACTCGTATCCCTCGAACACCAGGTACGCACGAGGGTCGGGCGCGGTTTCAAGGCCTCCCGGTCGGGATCGGCAACGCGAAGGCATTCTCGTCCGGTGCCAGGGCCGGCACTTTGGCAGTTTGTCGAGCCCTTGCCCCACCGTTGTGGGGTAGGCATCCTGCCTGCCACCAAGGCAGCCAAGATGGCTGCGCTACAAGGCAGCCAAGATGGCTGCGCTACAAGGCAGCCAAGATGGCTGCGCTACAACGGCGGAGCGACGATTGGGGGACGGAGACCCTTCGGCTCGCGGCGTTGGAGCCTGCCCTGAGCGAGGAGCCCGCCAGGGCTCCGAGTCGAATGGGCGCCGCTCGCTCAGGGCAGGCTCCTCGGGATCCGATCCGGCTCCGTCCTTCGGACTGCGCCGTGACACGAGCGGGCGCGGATCCGGCTTCGTCCTGCGGCTTGCGGCTCCGCCGACGGCTTCGCCGTGACAAGAGCGGAAGCGGGGAATCACGAGCAGGCGCGAGCCCTGGCGTCCCGCTGCACACCAGATATCAATATATTGACGTTACATAGTGGGCAACATAGAATATCAACATGAAGCCTGTACAGGTGCTGTTTGACGAAGACCTGCTGGCCGAGCTGGACTCGGATCAGCAGGTTCAGAGGCTGGGCCGCTCGAGAATCCTCCGCCAGCTCGCGGCGTCCTACCTTAAGGAGCGGCGGGAGGCCGCGCTGGACGCGCGCTACATCGAGGGCTACGGCGGCGACTCGAAGGTCGCCGAGGAGCTCGAGGGGTGGGTCGAGGAGGGCGCGTGGCCAGACGACTGAGCCGCGGCGACATCTGGATGTACGAGTTCTCGACGCCCGACAAGCGGCGACCGGTCGTCATCCTCAGCCGCCAGGCGGTCATCCCGCTCCTGAGGACAGTGATGGTCGCGCCGATCACCTCCGCGGTTCACGGCGTCCCGAGCGAGGTGCTGGTCGGACCCGAGCACGGGCTCAAGCGCGCGTCCGCGATCAACCTGGATCACGTGCAGACCGTCGACAAGCTGCGCCTGAGGCAGTTCGTCGCCCACCTCAGCCCCGGCGTCATGGCCGAGGTCTGCCGTGCCTTCGCGGCGGCGACCGGCTGCTCGGAGTGATGCGGAGCCGTCGCCGCGCAGGCATCGTTGTAGCGCAGGCATCTTGCCTGCATCGCGCAGCCTGGAAGGTAGTGGGGCATCTTGCCTGCCTCGTGCTCGAGTGACGGTGTGACGTTGGATCGTGCTTTTCGGGAACGGGAACGGGATCGGGAGCGGAGGCGGCGCTCCCCTCATCAGTCAGTCGGCGGGTCGAAGGCCGGGATGCCGGTCAGGTAGTGGCCGAGCACCAGGGTGTGGATGTCGTGGGTGCCCTCGTAGGTCCACACGCGTCTCGAGGTTCATGAGGTGGCGCATGATCGGGTACTCGTTGACGATGCCGTTCGCGCCGTGGATCTCGCGCGCCAGCCGCGCGCAGTCGCGGGCGATCCAGACGTTGTTGCGCTTGGCGAGCGACACCGCCTCGGGCCTCAGCTTGCCCTGGTCCTTGAGGCGGCCGAGCCGCAGCACGAGGAGCTGGCCCTTGAGGATCTCGTTGTACATCCAGACCAGCTTGTCCTGCTGGAGCTGGTGGGCGGCGATCGGCCGTGCCCTTGAATTGGATGCGGGTCGAGGCGTAGTCGAGGGCGGCTCCGAAGGTCGCCATGGCCGAGCCGAGCGCGCCCCAGGCGATGCCGTAGCGGGCCTGGGTGAGGCACGTCAGGGCGTTCTTCAGGCTGTCGGTGCCGGGAAGAAGGCTGTCAGCCGGGACCCGGCAGTCCTGGAACACGAGCTGGGAGGTGACCGAGGCGCGCAGCGAGTACTTGCCCTTGTGCTCGACGGTCGAGAAGCCCTCGCTGCCGCGCTCGACCAGAAAGCCGCGGATGCCGTCCGGGGTGCGCGCCCACACCACGGCGACGTCGGCGATCGAGCCGTTGGTGATCCAGGCCTTTTCGCCGTTGAGGATCCAGCCGTCGCCATCCCGCTCGGCCCGGGTGCGCATACCGCCCGGGTTCGATCCGAAGTCGGGCTCGGTGAGGCCGAAGCAGCCGATGGCCTCGCCGCGGCCGAGCGCCGGGATCCAGCGGTCCTTGTGGGCCTGGCTGCCCCACTCGAGGATCGGGTACATGACCAGGCTGGTCTGGACCGACACGAACGAGCGCAGCGCCGAGTCGCCCCGCTCGAGCTCCTGATTGATGAGCCCGTAGGCGACGGCGTTGAGGCCCGGCAGCCCGTAGGCGCTATAGGGCGCGCCGAGCAGGTCGAGGCTGCCCATCTCCGCCACCAGCTCGCGCGGGAAGTGGCAGTCCCACGCCCACTGCTCGATGTGGGGGAGGACGCGGGCGTCGACCCATTCGCGCACCGCGTCGCGGACCCGGCGCTCGTCGTCGTCGAGCAGCTCGTCGATCTCATACAGGTCGAGTTCGTCGATGCGTCGCATGCCCATCCTCCACTGCGGGTGAACACCTCGCGGTCGCAGATTCTGCCAACCGGCGACCGATCCGAGTTTGCCGCGGCGGGAGAGCGCGGTACTATCTGCGCATGAAGACCTTCCGGGCCGTGGCCGCCGGATGGTACCACGGGGTGCTGCTCGCCGCCCTGCCGTGGGTCGCGGCGCTGCGGCCGCAGTGGGCGCCGCTGGTCGCGGCGGCGCTCGTCGCGGGCGTCGTGCTCGCGGGCCGCGGGCGCGCGGCGGGCCCGTGGCCCGGCACCGTGGGCGCGGTCTCGGCACTGGTCTTCCTCGCCCTGCGCGGCGGGCTGCCGGTCGTCGTGGGGTGGCTGCTGCTGGCCGTGGCAGTGGCGGCGCTGGCCTGGCTGGGCGGCCGCCGGGGCGGCGCGGCGCGGCTCGCCTCGGCCCTGGTCGGGCTGGCCGGCTGGTCGATCGCGCTGCTGGCGGTGCCCGATCTGGTCACGGTCGAGCGCGGCGGCTGGCTGGCGCCGGCAGTGCTGCTGCTCGCGGCGCGGGATGCAGTGGTGTGCGCCGTCTGGCACCACGCGGCGGCATCAGGACCGCTGCTGCCGCCAACCCGGGAGGCGCGCGGCACGCTGAGCGTGCGCGGGCTCGTGGTGGCCGGGACCGACGGGCTGCCGTGCTCGGTGCCGATCGAGCTCGAGCTGCGCGCGGGCGACTCGGTGGCCGTCCTCTGCGCGTCCGCGGACGAGGGGTGGGCGCTCGCCGAGACCCTGGCCGGTCGGCGGCGGCCGGCGGCAGGCGAGGTGGCGGTCGACGGCACGCCGCTCGAGCCCGGCGACCGGTTGGTGGCGGTGGTGGCGGCCGGGGAGGGGTTCGTCGAAGGCGGTCTCGACGAGAACCTGGCGGCGCTCTGCGACGAGCACCCGGGCCGGGCGACGATCGGCGCCGTGATCGAGGCGTGCGGCCTCGACGAGGCGGCGGAGCTCCTCGACGGTGCCGCGATTCGCCCGGACGGGTCGCCGCTCGAGCTCGTGCACCGCATGCAGCTGGCGGCGGCGCGGGTCATCCCGTCCGACTATCGGCTGCTGGTGGTCGCGGACCAGGTCCCGTGGGTCGACCCTGAGCACCGCGAGCTGTGGCGGCGCAGTGTGGTCCGCGCCTCGCTCGGGCGCACGGCGATCTGGTTCACGGCGGACCGCGAGCTCGCCTCGCGCGCGGACCGCGCCATCGTGCTCTCGCACGGCAACCTGCGCCGCGTCGACGCGGCGCTCGAGGCGGCGCCGGCGTGAGCGGCCCGGCCGCGGTGCGGGCGTGGCACGGCCGTGGTGAAACCCGGAGGCAGTGACGGCATGGGCACCTTCATGGGGGGTTCGGCACCGGCGATGGCGAGGCAGGTCTGCGACGGCTTTACCCTGCTCTCCACGGTGATGCTCAAGCGGCTCGACATCAAGCAGATGGAGCTGCTCGAGTTCGAGCTCGACCGGCGCCTGCGCGACGCGCGGGCGGAGCCGATGGACCTCGAGGACCAGGAGGGGCTCCAGCAGCGCAACCGTCGCCTGTCGCGGATCGAAGGCGGCCTGCGCGTGCTGCGCCACGCCATGCAGCAACGCCGCATGGGCCGGCTGTGACGCCGGCGTGTGGCTGCGGCTGGGAGGCGCTGTCCGGCGACCCCCTGCCGTGGCTGCTCGACGAGCACCGGCCGAACCTGCTGTGGCGCGTCCTCGTCGAGCTGATCGGCCGTCCGGCGGGCAGCCCGGCCGTGCTGCGGGCCCGCGGCGGCGCGAACGCGGTCGGGCCGGTGGCGACGCTGATCGCCGAGCTCGCGCCCGACGGCAGCTGGTCGGTTAGCTGTCCGACGTGGGCGCGCTACGGCGGGCCCGGCTGGCGCCTCGTGGCCGCAGTGGCGTGGGGCGCGGACCCCGGCGACCCGCGCCTGCACGCCGCCTGCGAGCGGCTGCTCGCGTCGGCGGCCGGCGAAGGCGGTTTCGCTGCGCGGGAAGGGTCGCCGCCGTCGCCGGTCCTAACCGCGCGGCTGGTCCAGGCCGCGATCGAGCTCGGCTTTGGCCGCCACCTGCGGGTCCAGGAGGCGATGGCTTGGCTGGAGGAGACGCCGGGTGCGTGGACCGGCGATCCACTGCGCCGGGCGCTGACCGCGGTGGCGCTGACCGCGGCGCTCGCCGGCCGGCCCGAGCTGGGTCGCCACGAGCTGCGCGAACGCGCTGCTGCGGCCGTGCTCGAGGCCGTGACCAGCGCAGACGCCGCGGCGCGCCTGGGCCACCCCAACCTCGCCCGCACCGACCTCGCCGAGATGCTATGGGCGCTGGCGCGCGCCAAGGTGCCGTACGATCCCCGTCTGGCAGCGCCGGTCGCGCGGCTGCAGCGCCTGCAGGGGCCGGGTGGCCGCTGGCCCCGCCGTTGGCCGCGGCCGGCCTCGCTGCCGATGCCCGCTCGACACCGAGCTCCGGTGGGCACCTCCTGCCAGTGGGTGACGCTGCGCGCCGTGGTGGCGATGCACGCCTACGCCGTCGACGCGCGCCTGCCGCGGCGGTTTCCGCAGCCGCCGGTCCGGTAGCGGCGGAGCCTGCCGCCCGCGCTTGGTGATCTACTCAAAATCTAGATATCTGAAATGCTGTATTGAGAGCATGTTGTTATAAGTATCTTGCAGGCATATATTTATGAATTCTCTTGGGAATTTTTGAGTTTCTGGAAATACTAGATATCAGCTCGACGTTGCGTTCGGCAGTGACGGCAACGGCGCCCGAGGCCGACTCACAAGGAGGATCCTGAGATGAACTCGATGAGCAGATACCTGTTGGCCGGTGGGCTCGCCCTTGGGCTCGCCACGGCGTCTGGAGCTTCGACTCCGCTGAACGCCATCATCAGTGTCGACGACCCGGCGGGCAACATGGGCGGCGCCCGGGTGCGGGTCGTGCACGCTTCTCCGGATGCCCCCGCGGTCGACGTCTGGGTCGAGGGCGGGCGGGTGTTCGAGAATGTGGCCTTCGAGGAGATCACCGACTTCGTCGAGGTGCCGGCCGGCACCTACAACGTGCAGGTCGTCCCGGCCGGCGCCACCGAGCCGATCGTGATCGAGGCTGACCTTCCTCTGACGGCCGCGACCGACTACACGGTGATTGCGACCGACCTTCTCGCCAACATCACGCCCGTGGTGCTGACCGCCACCGGCGGCGGCCCGGCGGCCGGCAACGTCTGGGTGCGCTTCTTCCACGGCTCGCCGGATGCGCCCGCGGTCGACATCGCGGTCACCGGTGGCCCGGTGCTGTTCGAGAACGTGGCGTTCCAGAGCGGCACCGACTACCTGGAAGTGCCTGCCGGATCCTACGACCTGGAGGCCCGCATTGCGGGCACGATGAACGTCGCCCTCGCGCTGCCCGGCGTCCAACTTCAGGACGGCGTGGTCTACACCGTGTATGCCACGGGCCTGGTCGCCGACATCGGCGCCCTCGACACCTTCTACTTCATCCCGGCAGCAGCCCGCGCGGCCGGCGCCCAGGGCTCGTTCTTCAAGACCGACGTCGACATCCAGAACGGCGACAGCGGCACTGTGCACTACAAGTTCCTGTGGCTGCCGCGCGACACCGACAACTCGTCACCGGCCGCCTCCGCTGAGTACTCGCTCGGCGCCGGGATGGCGATGCGCTATCAGGACGTGCTCGGCGAGGTGTTCGGGGTCGGCGACGGCACCAACGCGGTCGGCGCCCTGGCAGTCATCTCGGACAGCTCGGACCTGACGCTGTTCTCCCGAACCTACAACGTGTCCGACTCCGGCACCTTCGGCCAGTCGATCCCGGGCTTCGCCGCCGACGACCTGATCATGGAGGGCGAGCGGAAGCGCATCCTGTTCTTCACCGAGAACCCCGCCTTCCGATCCAACATCGGCATCCTCAACGGCACCGGCGCCCCGATGACGATCACCTGGGCCCGCTACCTGGCTGACGGGACGATGGTGGAGCAGGCCTCCGCCGACCTGCCACCGTGGGGCAATGTCCAGCTCAACCGCGTCTTCGAAGGCGAGGCCCCGGTCGAGGCCGCCTACATCGACGTCTGGACCGAGACTCCGGGCGCGGCCTTCATGGCCTACGGCTCGGTGCTGGACAACTCGACCTCCGACCCGACGACGGTGCTGCCGCAGTAGATCGCAGTTCGGCACATGATCCCAGGGCGGGGGCTGCGGCCCCCGCCTTTTTGATTGCGCTTTGCGGGCTGTGCCTTGGGGAAGGCGCCCAGAGGCAGCGGGGCATCGGGGCAGTGGAGCGGTGCAATCACCTGAACCGCGGAGAGCGCAGAGCACGCGGAGGGAGATCTTTTGACCTTGCCCGCGTTTCTCTCTGCGGTCTTTGCGACCTCTGCGGTTCAAACGGCTCCAGCAGCAGCCCCGACTGCTGCACGGCCTCATTGCCTCACTGACTCAAGGGGAGCGTCACGGTTTTCCGCAGATTGCTGTGCAACCCGTGCGTTTCAGATCCCCGAGTTCACGGCAGACGGTGCGTCAGAGTTCAACGCCGAGCGGCTTGCGCAGGGCGACGGCGACGACCATCGTCAGCACGAAGAACACGACCATCCAGGCGTAGCGCCACTCGAAGTTCCATCCGGCGAAGGCCACACTGCCGTCGGGGTAGGCGACCGAGATCTCGGTCAGGCCGCTCGATCGCGGCAGCGGGTCCTCGGACGGCCACTCGAGCTGGTCCATGAATGAGCGCTCGGGCCGGGTCGGCGACAGGCGGACCACCGAGTCGGTGGCGCGCAGGGTCTTGCGGACCACCTCGTCGCCGATCCTGAACGCGAGCTCGTAGTCGCCCGGGGCGTCGACCCGGACCTGCCACAGCAGCTCGCGGAGCTCGGGCGCCCACACCGCGTCGCCGTCGAGCCGCAGCCCGGGCGGGAGCTCGAGGGCCGCGGGCGGCCGCACCGCATCGGGGCGGTCGCTCCGGTCGCCGGCGAAGACCGCCCGGACGAGCGCGTGCTCGCCCGGCTTGAGGCCGCGGAAGCCGTAGAAGGCGTGCAGCTGCACCATCAGGAGGACCAGCGGCGGCAGGATGAAGATCATCGGCTTGAGCGCGAGCGCCTGGTAGCGGGCGACGTGGCGGAGGATCTCGCCCTGCGCGCGGAGGATCGCCGCCACGTCGTCATTGAACAGGCGGATCTCGAACAGGCAGGCGTGGATCTTGCGCTTGACCTCGGCGATCCGGCGCTGGTTGGACGTCTTCTTGAAGACCCACAGCGCGAACACGCCGATCGGGATCGACCAGATGAGGATCCCGACCCACGGCGGCAGGCCGCGCAGCGGCGCCTGCAGCAGGTCGAAGATCGGACGCAGGAGGTCGTTGAGGAGCGTCATCATCCAGAAGCTACGAGATGTAGCCGAGCCCCTTGAGCCGCTTGCGGATCTCCTCCTCGTCTTCCGAGTCGCCGATCTTGGCGAGCTCCTTCTCGAGGGCGTGGGTGATGAACTCCTCGACCGAGGAGTAGCCGGCGATCTCGGCGTACTTCTTGATCTTGTCGACCAGCGCCGAGTCGAGCTTGACCTTGGTGGTTCCGAACATCGCTACCGTCCTCTCCCGTCCGCCGCCGGCGCGCTGCCGCAGGCGCGACGATGATACTCAGGCCCCACCGGCCGCGCAGCGGCCAGCGATCGGTGCGACATCTCGTTCACCTCGGGCGGGCGGCCGAGAAGGTCGCCGCGTCGAAGATCGGTCTGCCCTCCATGTAGCCCGGTGGCTCGACCCCGAACAGGGTGAGTGCGGTCGACGCGAGGTCGACGATGTGCGGGTCGTCGGTGGCGATCGGGTGGCTCGCCAGGACGATGCCCGGCACGATCCGCGGGTCGACGATGTGGTCGCCGCTCCAGGCCTTCACGTTGTCCTCGAACACCTCGCCGGCGACGACGCCGCTCGCGCAGTCCCACGAGATCCGGTAGCCGTGGTTGTAGCCGACCAGCAGGTCGGGGGCGTTGCCCTTGTAGGGGCCCGTGTACAGCCGGTCGGTGTCCCAGACCTCGTTGATCGCCACGGCCTCGCCGTCGCGCAGCCCGCCGAGCTTGCCGGCGAGCTCCTGCTTGAGGGCCGTCGGCCTCGCCCGGCGCGACGATGCCCTGCGCCTCGCGCCCCTCGAGGTTGAGGAAGATGCCGACCAGGCCGACCGCGTAGGCCCTGGTCCGCGACCAGTCCACCGAGCGCAGCCACTGCTCGCGGCCGTCCGCGCCGTCCTTGAGGGCGAGGTAGCCGTTCTCGAGCAGCCAGGCGTTGAGGTTGACGCCGCGACGGAACGAGGTGCAGCCGTGGTCGGAGAGGACGATCAGCAGGTCGCCGTCGCCCAGCCGCGCCATCGCCCGCCCGACGATCTCGTCGTTGCGCCGGTACTGCCGCTCGATCGCGTCGCGGTACTCGGGGTCGCCGCCCTCGCGCGCCGCCGGGTGGCCGTCCTCGGTGTGGCGCCAGTACATGTGGTTGACCCGGTCGGCGGCGTCGAACACGGTCACCAGGGCGCCCTTGCGAAGGCGGTCGAGCGCGGTGTGGAACATCGCCTCACGCTCGGCGTCGATGTCGGTGGTCTGCGTCCAGAAGGTGCGGTCGTCGGTGACCTTCTCGTTGAGCGCCCAGGTGTCCTCGGCCAGCCCGAGCGTGGCGAACGGTCCAATCTTCTTGCTCAGGTAGGCCGAGTAATAGGTCGGGTGGGAGATCGGCATCGCCGGCTTTTCGGGCTCGATGTTGACCGGGGAAACGTAAAGCGAACAATGCTGACCGAGCTCGGTGACCATCATCCGTGAGATTCCGGTGACCTTCATGGCGGCGATTGCCGGGAAGCGCAGTGTGACCCAGCCGCTGAGCTGGCCTGGCGTCAGGACGAGCTCCTCGCCGTCGACCTGCACCCTCGCCGCCCTGGCACGCCGGTCGACCTCGATCGAGATCGGCAGCTCCATCGGCGGGTTGCCGTCGAGGAAGGTGTTGTCGGGCCCCTGGATGGATCCGGTCAGGGTGTCGCCGGAGCGCGCGAGCGGGCGCCGGATGCCGCCCTCCTGGAAGGCGGACGTCTCCGGCCGCGTCGTGAACAGCTGGAACGTCCCCTGGGTGCCGAGCAGGTCCGGGATGCACATGGCGCCGAGCTGGGCGCCGTAGAAGGTGTCCGGCGGGAAGGTGATGGGGACTCGGATGATCGTGCTCCACACGTTGTGCTCGCCGAGGATCGTCCACCAGGGCTTGGACTTGCGGAGCAGGCGAATGGCGGGCCGGGCGAGCGGAATGCGCAGCTTGCCGAGCTTGAGCACCCGGTCGACCGAGCCGATGTGGGTCGACGACAACCGTGGCAGATACGTCCGCGGGTCGCGGTCGAGGAAGTCGAAGATGTTGTGGCGGCCGGGGTTGGTGCCGGTCGTGAAGGTCGACCACGCGACCGGCGTGACCGACGGGAAGGTCGTGCGCAGGCGCCGATAGCCGCCGCGCTCGGCCAGTTTGGAGAAGTTGGGCAGCTTGCCCTCGGCCATCAGCCGCTCGGTGATGGCGGCGTCCTGGCCGTCGAAGCCGACGAAGATCAGGCGTCGCACCAGCGGCTTGGTGCGCGAGCGGCGGCGGATCATCCGCCACAGCATGCGGAACGGCCACGCCAGCATCGCGAAGCCGGCGATCAGGGTGGTGGCGAAGAGGACTGCGAACGAGCCGAGGACCGCAAATCCCGCGCCCGGTCCGATGTAGGCGTCGGCCGGCATCGCTGTGGCGATGCCGGCGGCCAATCCGACCGCTGTGGCCACTCGCCACCGGAGAGATGCAGATCGCTTGCTCACCCGCGCTCCTTTCGAGGTGATCCCGTGCGTCCCGCCCGCGGCGGTCGCGCCCCCGCCGGCTTCAAAAGCGAGCGGCCACCGCACCCCCGGCCGGTCGCGACAGGCGGCCGACGGGCGTGTAGTATAGGCGCGGGTCGCCAACGTGGCAAGGCAGGCGGTCCCGCTGTGGACCGGGAAACGTCGATTTTCGAGACGGTTACGCGTCCAGGTGCGGCGAATGGGAGGCGAGCTCGCATGTCCAAGCTGGGGAAGCTCGTGCGACGGATCAAGAGCGGCGATCCGATCGTGGTGGTGTCCGGCCTGCCGAGATCCGGAACGTCGATGACGATGAAGATGCTCGAAGCCGGCGGCATGAAGCCGGTGACGGACGACGTGCGGTCGGCGGACGAGGACAACCCGAGGGGCTACTTCGAGGACGAGCGGGTCAAGGACCTCGGCCAGATGGAGGATCGGAGCTGGCTGCGGACCGCGCGCGGCAAGGTCATCAAGGTCGTCTCCTCGCTCCTCCAGCTCCTTCCCGACGACAACTTCTACAAGGTCATCTTCATGCGGCGCAATCTCCACGAGGTGCTCGCGTCGCAGGCCAAGATGCTCGATCGCCGGGGCGAGGCCGCGCAGACGAGCGACGACGAGCTGATCAAAATGTTCTCCAGCCACCTCGAAAAGGTGGAGTTCCAGCTCCGCTTCCGGCCGTGGTTCGACGTCCTCTTCGTCGACCATCGCTCAGTGCTCCAGGACCCGGCCGGCGCGGCGCGGCGGATCAACGAGTTCCTCGGCGGCAAGCTCGACGAGCGGCGGATGGCCGAGGCAGTCGACCCCAACCTCTACCGCAACCGCGCCGAGGATCTTGAGCCAGCGAAGCGATCCGTGTCCTGAGACCTGTCGCGCTCGGCAAGGCCGGTTGTCGGGGACGGGGACCCTTCGACTCGCGGCGCCGCAGCGCCGCTCGCTCAGGGCAGGCTCCACGGGCGCGGAAGCGGGATCGGGAACGGGACGCCGGTCCCAGTCACACCCGGCCCTCCCAGCCGAACGGAACCGCAGAGGCCGCAGAGGCCGCAGAGGCCATCGCGGACGAGGTCATTTGACTGTGCTCCGCGTTCTCTGCGCTCTCCGCGGTTTCAATGAAGAGATGCCGACACATCCGCATGTCAGAGCGCGGGGAAGGGAACGGGGAAACCGGAAGGGCGGCCCTTCGTCCCAGATACCCCAGATCCTAGCCCCTGGTCGGGTGGGGGCCAGGCAGGGTCCAGCTCGACATGTGTTCGAAGATGAGCCGGGTCTCGATGCGGTCAACCTCGGGGCGTGTCGTGAAGGCGTCGAGCGCGAGGTCGCGCAGCTCGTGGGCGTCGCGCACCGCGACGTGGACCAGGAAGTCGTCGGCGCCGGACACGTGGAAGACGCCGAGGACCTGGGGCAGGGTCAGCACGTAGGCGCGGAACGAGTCGAACAGCTCCCGCGAGTGCTCGCGCATGCGGACCGCGATCATCGCCTGCATGCCCATGTCGAGCGGACTGAGGTCGACGTCGGCGTGAAAGCCCCGCAGAACGCCCAGCTCGACCAGGCGCCGCACCCGTTCCAGGCAGGTGGATGGCGCGAGGCCCACCGCCTCGGCAAGGCGCTTGTTGGAGATCCGGGCGTTCTTGCGGAGCGCCGCGAGGATCGCCACGTCGAAGCGATCGAGATCGTCCCCGGCCCGCATGACGGGATTGTATGCGAATGCGGGCTCTGGGAGGACAAACCCGGGTCGTGCGCCGAAGTTGCTCAGCCTCACGCGGCCGGCGGCGCCTGCGCCCGTGCGAACTTCCGCCACAGCACGTAGGCGGGGATCCCGGACAGCACGATGGCGAGCCCCGGCCACGTGGTCTCGGTCTTGTAGACGAGCAGGATGACCGCAATCGCCGACGCGACGACGATGTAGAGCGCCGGCAGCAGCGGGTAGCCGAAGGCGCGGTACGGTCGCTTGGCGTCGGGACGCCGGCGGCGCAGGACGAACAGCCCGACCAGGGTCAGCACGTAGAAGATCAGGACGGAGAAGACAACGTAGTCGAGGAGGTTGGAGTAGACGTTGCCGTAGTGCTGGAGGCCGGTGGCCGGATCGGTCAGCGGCGCTCCGCTCGCGTCATAGAGGCGGGTGCGCGGCAGGATGAGCAGGCACGCCCACAGGCCCTGGAGGACCAGGCTGACCGCCGGGACGTGGCGGCGGTTGAGGGTCCCGGTGGCGCGGAAGAACAACCCGTCGCGGGCCATGGCGTAGGTGACGCGGGCGCCGGCCAGAATCATGCCGTTGCTGCAGCCGAAGGTCGAGATGACGATCGCGACCGCCATGATGCCTGCCCCGGCGCCGCCGAAGATGGTCTGCAGGGCGGCGGTGGCGACGCGGTCATCCGGGGCGTGCTGGATGGCCGACAGCGGCAGGGTCACCAGGTAGGCCACGTTGACCAGGAAGTAGAGCACCACGACGACAGCGCAGCCGGCGGCCATGGCGAGCGGGATGGTGCGCCGCGGGTCCTTGACCTCGCCCGCGGCGAAGGTGATGTTGTTCCAGGCGTCGGCGGAGAACAGCGATCCCACCTGGGCCACGCAGAAGGCGACCAGGAGACCGAACAGCCCGGCGGTGGCCGCGGTGGCCGGGACGAGCGGCAGGTCGGGCTGGATGGTGATGACGTCGGCGGGCGTGAAGGGGTGCGCGAAGTTGGCCCGGATCACCCCGCTGGAGGCGCCGGCGACAACTCCGACCAGGATGAGGGCGGCCAGCGACAGCACCTTGGTCGAGGTGAAGAGGTTCTGGATGAAGCGGCCGATCGCGAGCCCACGGGTGTTGATGGCAGTCAGCAGCAGCAGCAGTGCGATACCCACCAACTGTTGCGTGGACAGGCTCACCGCGTAGCTCGTCGAGATGTCGATCGGCCTCACGATCCATGACGTCGGCGAGACCGCGGGCACCAGCACGCCGAGGTAGCGGGAGAAGGCCACCGCGACCGCGGCGATGGTGCCGGTCTGGATCACGAGAAAGAGCGTCCAGCCGTAGAGGAAGCCCCAGAACGGCGAGTAGGCCTCGCGCAGGAACACGTACTGGCCGCCCGCCTCCGGCATCATGGAAGCAAGCTCGCCGTAGGAGAGCGCCGCGATCACCGTCAGCGCTCCGGTCACCAGCCACCCGACCAGCAGCCAGCCGCTCGAGCCGACGTGGCGCGCGATGTCGGCAGAGACGATGAAGATGCCCGACCCGATCATCGATCCCGCCACGACCATGGTGGCGTCAAAGAGCCCCAGCCCGCGGACGAATCCCTGCTGCTCGCCTGTCGCGCCGCTTCGTCTCCTCATCCCGGCCCCCATTCCCTGACCCGAGCCTGCCCGGCGAGCTTCATCGTGATCCGTCCTCACTGCCTGCCCGGCGTCACGCCCCGCGGGGCAGTCCACGCGGGCGGCGCCGGCGCCCGCCGCTCAAGGCTCCGCGATGATCTTGGTGCCCCGGGTCTCCGGTAGCATCCACACCCACGCCCCGGTGAAGAGGGCGAAGAACGCAGCCAGCGAGATCCCGCCCCCGAGGCCGTAGCGCGACGCCACCTGGGTGATGACGAGCGGAGTGAAGAACTGCACGCCGCGCGCCAGGTTGAACGCCGTGCCCATGGCGGTGTTGCGGACCTTGGTGGGGAAGATCTCGGAGAAGATCGGGCCGTAGCCCGAGAAGTTGCCCGTGCCGAAGCCGACCATGAACATGAAGACCAGGGTGAGGGCCGGCCAGACCGCGATGCTGCTCCAGAACCAGGTGATGGCGAGCAGGCCGATCGCCCAGACGACCGAGAAGCCGGTGTAGGCCACGCGTCGGCCGCGCCAGTCCGCGATCACGCCGAACGACAGGTAACCGAGCAGGCCGCCGGCCTGGGTGACCAGCATCCACAGCCCGGACCTCGGCATCGAGGAGCCGAGCTGGTCGTACAGGTACTTGGGAAGCCAGGTGTAGGTGAACCAGTAGGCCGACATGTCGGTGACCGCGAGCACCAGGCCGAGCAGAAAGACCCTGCGCAGACTCGGCACGACGAACAGCTCCCTGAGGTGTCCCTTTTCCGGGGCCTGCTGCCGCTGGCGCCGCTCCTGCCAGACGTCGGACTCCGGCATGTGGCGGCGGATGACGAGCACCAGCAGCGCGGGAAGCAGCGACAGGAAGAAGCAGCCGCGCCACCCCCACTCCTCGCCGAAGCGCGCGGCCAGCGCCGGCTCCACGAAGCCGCCGACCACGGCCGCCAGCGCGATCCCGACCGGTGCGCCGGTCTGCATCACGGCCGCGAAGCGCGCGCGCATCCGGGCCGGGAAGGTCTCGCCGACCAGCGTCTGCCCGGTGGCCCACTCGCCGCCCACCCCGAGACCCGTGACGACGCGGAAGACGAGCAGCCACAGCGCGCCCTGGGCAAAGCCGCAGAGGAAGGTGCCGACCGAGTACACCAGGATCGTCCACGACAGGACCGTCTTCCTGCCGTAGCGGTCCGCGAGGTTACCGAACAGGATGCCGCCGAGTGCGGTCGCCGCCAGGGAAGCGCCGAGCAGCAGCGAGAGGGCGGTCGCGTCGAGGCCGAGGCTCTTCCTGATCGGAACCAGGAGGAACGAGAACATCATGAGATCGTAGAAATCGAAGAGCCAGCCGGCCCACGACATGCCGAGAATGGTGAAATGCCTGCGATCCGGCCGCTCACACTCGTTGAGGAAGCGCGTGCTGCCGCTGTCTGAGGCCATGTCAACTCCGGCGAGCCCGGCCGATTCTCTCACAGCGGCTTGTGTCGGATCCTGTTTCCCTGCAGAATGGCGAGCCATGAGCCAGCTTTTCGCACGAAAGTCGCTTCAAGTGTTGCTCGACGAGATGGCCGGCGAGAACCGGTTGCGCCGGATTCTCGGCCCCGTTCAACTGACCAGTCTGGGCGTCGGCTGCATCATCGGCACCGGCATCTTCGTGCTGACCGGCATCGCGGCGCACGACAAGGCCGGGCCGGCGCTGACGCTCTCCTTCGCTGTCTCCGGCCTGGCGTGCATCTTCGCCGCGCTCTGCTATGCGGAGTTCGCGTCGATGATTCCGGTGGCGGGCTCGGCCTACACCTACGCGTACGCAACCCTCGGCGAGCTGCTGGCGTGGATCATTGGCTGGGATCTCATCCTCGAGTACGGCGTGGCCTCGGCCACGGTGGCGCACGGCTGGTCGCACTATTTCCAGGACTTCATCGGGATGTTCGGCGTGGCCTTGCCCAAGGGACTGACGTTGGCCCCCTTCGATTTCGACCCGCTGACCGGGGACTTCATCAGCACCGGCAGGATCTTCGACCTGCCGGCGATCGTGATCGCGCTGCTCGTCACCGCGATCCTCGTCAAGGGCATTCGAGAGAGCGCCTCGTTCAACGCCGCGATGGTGATGATCAAGCTCGTGATCGTCCTGTTCGTGATCGTTCTCGGTGCGTTCTACGTCGATCCGGCCAACTGGAAGCCCTTCGCGCCCTTCGGCTACACCGGCGTGAGCTTCTTCGGGAAGACCCTGATCGGGCAGGAGAGCGCCGGCGGTGCTCCACTGGGGATGCTGGCCGGAGCGGCCGTGATCTTCTTCGCGTACATCGGCTTCGACTCGGTGTCGACCCACGCCGAGGAAGCGAAGCACCCGCAGCGGGATGTGCCGATCGGGATCATCGCCTCGCTCGTGATCTGCACGGTGCTCTACATCGCGGTGGCGGCGGTGCTGACCGGGATGGTTCCCTACAACGAGATTGACCTCGACGCGCCGGTCTCAGCCGCGTTTGCTCACGTCGGCCTGCCGTGGGCGCAGTTCATCATCTCGCTCGGCGCCCTGGCCGGCATCACGTCGGTGCTGCTGGTGCTCATGCTCAGCCAGCCCCGAGTGATGCTGGCGATGGCTCGCGACCGACTGCTGCCGCCCGGCTTCTTCGGCGCGGTCCATCCGCGCTTCCGGACGCCCTGGAAGTCGACGATGCTCACCGGGGCGTTCGTGGCGCTGATGGCGGCGCTGCTGCCGCTGCGCATCCTGGCCGAGCTGGTCAACATCGGCACGCTGCTCGCGTTCGTGATCGTGTGCGCCGCCGTGCTGATCATGCGGGTGACCCACCCGGAGGCGGAGCGGCCGTTCCGCGTGTGGGGGTCGCCGTTCGTGCCCGTCGCGGGCATCGCCCTGTGCCTGCTGCTGATGTTCTCCCTGCCGTGGGAGAACTGGCTGCGGCTGGGCGTGTGGCTGGCGATCGGCTTCGCGATCTACTTCGGGTACGGGTACCGGCACAGCGCGATGCACCCGGCGAACGCGAGATCGGACCGAGACACGACCCAGTAGATCCGCGGCGCCCGGCCGCCGCGACTCCGAAACGTCGGCCCATGTCCCGAGCAGGCCGCTGGACGCCGTGGCCTGTCAGTCGACGAGGAGTCTGAGCGCCTCGCCGTACCGGCTGAGCGCCGTGCGTGCGGCCTCGGCCTGCTCGCGTTCCTCGCGCGCTCCGGTCGTGGCCTCGAGGTGCCGCGAAAGCACCCGCAGCCGGCCCGCCCTGCGGTCGGCCTTGAGGTCGAAGCGCGCCACCAGGCGGTCGCCGGCGAGCACCGGCAGGCAGTAGTAGCCGTAGACGCGCTTTGGGGCAGGCTTGAAGATCTCCAGGACCTGGTGGAAGCCGAACAGGCGCTCGACGCGGTCGCGGTCGAAGAGCAGCGGGTCGAACGGCGACAGCAGCACGCCGCGGTCGCGGCGAGGGCGGATGCGCTCGAGCCGTGCCAGGAGGTCCAGGTCTGAGGGCCGGATCCAGCCGGCGGTCTCGCGGCGGTCGTCGCCGATCAGCCGGCAGGGGAGGACCCGTCCGCAGTCGCGCAGCCGCTCGAGGGCGCTCGCCGGGCCGTGCCGTCGCCGGTCGAGCCTCCAGGTCTGGGCAAGGGTCGCCGTCGTGGCCCAGCCGTGCGCCTCGAGGGCGCGCACCAAGAGGGTCTCGATCGCCTCGTCGCGCGGAACCACGGCTGAACGGAGGCTCTCCGGGATGACCCGCTCGGCGAGGTCGTAGGTGCGCTGGAAGTTGCGGCGCTCGCGGATCGCGAGCTCGCCGGACGACCACAGCGCCGTGGCGACCTTCTTGGCGACCTTGAGGTCCCACCAGCCGCGGCTGCCGCCGCCCTCCATGTCGAGCGAGCGCAGCGGGCCCTCGTCGCGAATCCGTTGCCGCAGCGACGTCGCGACATCCGGGTGGCGGCCGACGAGGTCGCCCCACCACGGGTGGTGGCAGAAATCCTGGCGCCTGAACTCGAACACGGGGTAGAGCTCGAGCGGCATCCAGCTCGCCTCGTGCCCCCAGTACTCGAAGAGCGGCTCTCCGGGCTGCAGCAGCTCCTCGCCGAGGGCCGGATCGAAGCCGCCGAGCCGGGACAGCAGGACGATGGCGTGGCTGCGGGCGCCGGCGACCGATACGGTGTCGAGCTGCAGGTAGCCGTGGCGCCCGATGATCCGGTGGGCCGCGGCCCGGACCCTTACGCCCCGACCGGCCGCCCGGTGGGGGAGGCCAGTCCAGTCGGGCTTGAGCAATCCGCCGCGGGCAAGCGCAAGCCGCCGCGCCGCCGCCGTCGTGATCATCTCCACGCGGGAATGATCTCATGCGTTGTGGGTCTTCCTGATCCGGTTTGCGGGCCCGCTCTCCTGTAGGAACGCCGCGATTCACCGGCCGCCGTTGAGTGGAAGGATGGAAGCAGCGGTCGCGGACCCGGAGTCGAACTCGAAAGCGGGCGCGGAAGCGGAAGCGGGCGGATGGTGAGCCCGAGACCCTAACTCGCCGGCTTGACGGCGGTGTACTTCTCAAGCCGCGGGCTCGAGCTGTCGATCTTCGGGAGGTCGTCCGCGAGGTCGATCCATGCAGGCCGATGGTCGTAGAAGACGTGCGCCTGTGGGGCGCGGTCGATGTCGCCCGGGATCAGCGCCCGCGCAACGTGAACCTCCCCCGGCGACAGCGTCGAGACGTAGAACATGGTCGTGCCGCACACCGAGCAGAATCCGCGACGGCTCTGCGGCGAGGACTGGTACCAGCGCACGACGTCGTTGCCGGCGGTGGTCTCGAACCGGTCCTCGCAAGCGCCGACCCAGGTCACAAAGGCCGCGCCGTGGGCACCACGGCAGAAGCGGCAGTGGCAGTGGACGCAGAACAGGGTGGGCGGCGTGATCGCGAAGCGCACCGCTCCACACAGGCACTGTCCGTCGAATGGCTCCATGGCGCTCCACCTCCAGGAAGTTCGGATCATCGTACCGGACGATCTCCCGGTGCGAAACTCGGCCCGGGCCGCCGCCGCCTGCGCGGGCCGGCCGCAGGGGCTGTCGTCCGGTGATGTGCGGGAGCCTGCGAGTGGACACAGCCTCGTTCTCAAGTTAAGATGCCATCCTGGATCACCTATGAAACCCAGGATGAGCGCCAGGCGGTAGAGCCGCTGGCCGCGGAGCCGTGGAGGGACATCATGCGACGCAGATGGATCGTGACGGTCACCATCATCGTCCTCGGGGTGGCTTGGTTGGGTAACATGCGTGCTGCCGAGCCTGGCCCGAGCGGCATGGCCGCAGACAAAGTCGAGCCGGTGGTGCTGCAGCAGCTCCAAAGCTCTGGTCAGACGGACTTCCTCATCGAGATGGTCGACAAGGCCGACCTCACTCGGGCCGCCAGCCTGGGCTCCAAGGAGGCCAAGGGTCGTTTCGTGCTGGCAGCGCTCCAGCGCACCGCCGCCTCGAGCCAGCACGAGCTGCGCGGCCTGCTCGACCGGCGCGGTGTCACCTACCAACCGTTCTACATTGCCAACGCCATCCTGGTTCGTGGAGGGAATCGGGCGCTGCTCGATGAGCTTGCGGTTCGTCCGGAGGTGGCGCGGATCAGCGCCAACCACGGGTTCCAGATGGCGGATGCGAGTTGCAGCTCCCAGGTCTCCGGTGAGACTCGCGCCGTCGAGCCAAACCTCGTCTTCGTCGGGGCGCCCGAAGTCTGGGCCATGGGGATCACGGGCTTCGGGATGGCGATTGCGGTCAGCGATACCGGCCTGGACGAGGATCATCCGGCGATCCGCAGCCACTACCGGGGTTGTCTGAACCCACCGTCGTGCACCTCGGAGGACCACAACTACAACTGGTGGGACGCGACCGGCACCTACCCAGCCGATCCCTTTGACGGCCACGGGCACGGAACCCACGTCACCGGGATCGCGGTCGGCGACGACGGCGGCGCCAACCAGATCGGCATGGCGCCGGGCGCAACCACCATCCACTGCAAGGTGCTGACGGACGCAGGAGGCACCACCGACGCCGAGGTCATGGAGTGCTTCCAGTGGGATCTGGCGCCGTGGAACCTCGCCGGCGGCAACCCGGATCCGGCGGCCGCGCCCGACGTCGTGAACATCTCGTGGGGCTACTGGGGAGGCGGATATGACCTGTTCCGCGATGTGATCGGCGCCCTGCACGCTGCCGGGATCCTGGTGGTCGCCGAGACCGGCAACGAAGGGCCCATCTGCGGGACCCTGCGGTCGCCCGGCGACTACAAGGAGTTGCTGACCGTGGGCTCCGTCGACCCTGGGGTTCCATATCCCGGCCAGCTGTCGGTGTTCTCGGGCCGCGGCCCGTCGTCATTGGACCCCAGCCCGCCTGACTACTTCCCGGACGCGGTCGCTCCGGGGGAGGACGTCCGGTCGTCGACTCCAGGCGGAACCTACCAGGTGTGGAGCGGTGCGGCGATGGCCACGCCTCACGCCGCCGGCCTGGTGGCGCTGATGTGGTCAGCCTGCCCCGATCTGCGGGGTGTGGTTGAACCGACGATGTCCATGATTCACGACTCGGCGGTTCCACTGACCGGCCAGACCGGGTCGGACTGTGGCGGTGACTACACCTGGGGGCCCAACAACGACTGGGGCTTCGGCACGATCAGCGCGGTCGCGGCGGTGCAGGCCGCCTTCAACTGGTGCGACGGGGTGATCTTCGCGGATGGCTTCGAGTCCGGCGGGACGTCGGCGTGGTCGGCGACCATACCGTAGCTTCATACCGGACACGGAGACGGAGACGGAGACGGGCATCCGGCTTCGCCCGGCGGATTTCGCCGTGACAAGCGGAAGCGGACGGATGCTCGTCGGGAACGGGAACGGGAACGGGACGGGAACGGGAACGGGAACGGGAGGCGCGAGCCTCCCGCTCCCACAGACCTGCGCGTCGTGGGGCCCATGCAGCCACGCGTCCGGCTACAGCTCCGGCAGGTAGAAGCAGACCACCTTGGGCTCGGTCATCTCCTGCAGCGAGAACTTGATGCCCTCGCGGCCGAGCCCCGAGTTCTTGATCCCGCCGAACGGCATCGAGTCGAGCCGGTAGTCGGTCGAGTCGTTGATCATCACGCCGCCGCAGTCGAGGCCCTCGGCGATCTTGAACGCCGTGTCCGACGTCGCGGGTGAACACCGCCGCGTGCAGGCCGTAGTTGACGCGAGTTGGCCTTGGCGATCGCCTCCTCGAGGTCGTCGACCGGGTAGAGGTTGACGGTCGGCCCGAACACCTCCTCGCGGTGGATCGTGGCCGTCTCGGGCACGTTCTCGAGCACGGTCGGCTCGCATCAGCGCGCCGCGTGCGGCCGCCGCCGGTCAGCACCGTGGCGCCGAGCCTGCTCGGCCTCGCGGCATCCACTCTCGAGCCGCTTGGCCTCGCCCTCGTTGATCATCGGCCCCATGTCGGTGGCCTCGTTCATCTTGTCGCCGATCCTGTACGCTTGCCGTGAAGCGCCACGAAGCGGTCGCGGAAGCGTCGTAGACCTCGCGGTGGATGTAGATCCGCTGCACGCCGATGCAGTTCTGGCCGGCCGCCCAGAAGGCGCCGGAGACGCAGGTCTCGGCGGCCCACTCGAGGTCGGCGTCGCGCCACACGATGACCGGCGAGTTGGAGCCCAGCTCCATGCCGACCTTCTTCATGCCGCGATCTTGGACATGATCCGCTCGCCGGCCTCGACGCCGCCGGTGAACGAGACCATGCGGACCCGCGGGTCCGCCACCAGCGCGTCGCCGATCTCGGCGCCGTGCCCGGTGAGCGTCTGCAGCACGCTGGCCGGCAGCCCGGCCTCGACGAAGCGCCTCGGTCAGCTTGAGCGCCGACAGCGGGGTCACCGTCGCCGGCTTCAGGATCACCGCGTTGCCGCCGGCGATCGCCGGCCCGAGCTTGTGGGCGACCAGGTTGAGGGGGTCGTTGAACGGCGTGATCGCGAGCACCACGCCCGACCGGCTCACGCGTGTAGTAGCCGCGCCGCTGCTCGCCGCCGGGGAACGAGTTGAAGGGGATCGACTCGCCCCCCAGCCGCTTGGCCTCCTCGGCCGAGATGGTCAGCGTGTTGACGCAGCGCCGCGCTTCCTTGCGCGCCTCGCGGATCGTCTTCGAGCCCTCGCGGGCGATCGTGCGTCGCGAACTCCTCGAGGTGGTCGGCGACGATCGCGGCGGCCTTGAAGAGGACCTGGGCCCGCTCGTAGGTGGTCATCTTGCGGGCGGTCGCGGTCGCCGCTCGCGGCCGCCGCGAGCGCGGTCTCCACGTCGTCGTGCGGTCGCCGCGGGCACCGTGTCGACAAGCGAGTTGTCGAACGGGTCGCGGACGTCGATCGTCTTCGTCGCGGTCGACCCATTCGCCGGCAAGCAGCATCTTCATGAGTGCCTCCACGATCGTGAGCAGGTCATTGAGCAGCGCGAAGCCGGTCTGCCGCCGCCCGGCGCCCGGGCCGATGATGGTCACCTCGCCGAGGGCGTCGGTGGTGATGGTCATCGCGTTGGTGGCGCCGCACGACGCCGGCCAGCGGGTGGGTGCTGGTCGAAGGCGCTGCGGCGCGACCGAGGCGTGGACGCCGTCGCCCTCACGCCAGACGCGGCCGATCAGCTTGTAGCGCTGGCCGTCGGCCGGCCGCCCGGGCGATGTCGTCGGCGGTGATCTCGGTGATGCCCTGGCACGGGCTGTCGGACGGCTTGAGACCCGCGCCGAAGACGACGTTGGCGAGGATCGTGACCTTGGCCAGCGCGTCCCAGCCCAGGACGTCCGCGTCCGGGACCGCCTCGGCGTAGCCGAGCTGCTGGGCCTGGGCGAGGGCCGCCGCGTAGTCCATGCCGCCTCTCCATCTGGGTGAGGATGTAGTTGGTGGTGCCGTTGAGGATCCCACGCATCTCGCGGATTCCGGCCCCGGCGAGGGTCTCGCGGATCAGGTTGAGCACCGGCGTGCCGCTCATCACCGTGCCCTCGAAGAGGAACTGCAGGCCGCGCTTCGCCTGCGCTCTCGACGAGCTCCCGGAGTGGAGGGCGAGCGGGCCCTTGTTGGTCGTCGTGCACGTGCATGCCGCGCTCGAGGGCGGCGCGGATGTGGCTCGGTGGCGGGCTGGCCGGTCTTGATGTCGGTGTAGGTGGCCTCGAGCATGGCATCGGCATCGGCCTCGGCGATCATGGCGAGCGCGTCCCACGAGCGGCCCACGCCGGGCCAGTCGGACAGCGACTCGCCGCGGCCGACGCGGGCCAGCGCCTCGGCGAGGTCGAGCCCGTCGGGGTCGTAGGCGCTCCCCTTCAGCATGTCGGCGATGCCGACCACCACGGCGTCGAAGCCGTAGCTCGCCGCCAGCTCGTCGCGTTTGGCGAGCAGCAGCTCGGACAACCCCTGGCCAACAGTTCCGAAGCCGATGAACAGCAGTCGCATGGTCGTCCTCCTAGATCTTCGCCAGAGCCTGGTCGAGGTCGGCGATGGTGTCGTCTGGATGCTCGGCGCCCACGCACAGCCGGACCATCGTGGGCGGGATGCCGGCGAGCTTGCGCCCCTCCTCGCCCTGCTGCGTGGTGGGTCGAGATCGCCGGGATGGTGGCGACGCGACTTGATGCGCCCGAGGTCGGTGGCGCGGAATATGCGTCCGAGGGCGTCGAAGAAGCGCCGGGTGTCGGCGGCCGTCCCCTTGATGTTGAACGACATCAGGTGGCCGAAGGTCGGGCGCGCCGTCGTCGACCAACGACATGTAGCGGCGGGCGAGCCCGTGCAGGGGATGGTGCGGCAGGCCGAGGTAGTCGACGCGGTCGATCTTGCGGGTGCTGCGACAGGAACTCGGCCACGACCATCGTGTTCGCGCGACATCTGCGCCACCTTGAGGCGCAACGTGCGCACTTCGTTGAGGAGGTAGTGCGGCAGTGGTCGGCGCCATGCACGGGCCCGAGTCGCGGAACGGCCACAGCTTGAGCCACAGCGCGTAGTCGGCGCGGACCTCGTCCGCGAGGTGCCTCGAGGTGAGGTCGTGGCGGGCGATGATGCCGCCCGCGATGGCGTCGCCGCCGGCAGCCCGCAGTCTTGGACAGCGAGTGGACCACGATGTCGGCGCCGTGCGCGAGCGGCCGCATCAGCGCCGGTGTGGCGATCGTCGCGTCAACGATCAGGGGGATGCCGTGGGCGTGCGCGAGCTAGGCGACGGCCGCCACGTCGAAGCACGCCTGCTGCGGGTTGGACGGCATCTCGGCATAGAGGAAGCGGGTGCTGTCGTCGACCAGCGGCTCCCAGGCCTCGATCCGCCACGGCTCGGTCACCCAGCGCACCTGAGCGCCGCGCTCGGCCATGCGCAGGTTGAAGAGCTGGAAGGTGCCGCCGTAGACCTGGGAGGCGGACACGAAGTTGATGTCCTCGGCGCCCTGCTTGCCCTTCGCGAGCAGCGGCTCGGTCGGCCTGCTTGATCGCCGCCATGCCCGACGAGGTGCACAGCCCGGTGGCATCGGTCTCACAGCCGTAGGACTCGAGCAGCGCCAGGGTCTCCTCGAGGTAGAAGACGCCGGGGTTGTGGATCCGCGAGTAGCACCAGGTCGGGATCTGGTAGGAGAGCGCCGCCTCCATCTCGTCGGAGTCTCGGTAGGCCTGGGAGGTGGAGGGGAAGATCGGCTCGATGATCCCACCCTGGCCCCCGGAGAACGCCTCCTCGACGCTGTACATGCCGTGCACGGCGATGGTGTCGAACTTGAGCCGCCGGACCCGCGCGCGGTGGGCCGCACGCTTGGCCAGAGCCTCCTTCGCCTGCGCCACATATCGCTCGACCCCGGATCGGGACATCGTCGTCGCCATCGGCTCCTCCCCGTGGTCAAGGGGTCACTCAGCGACCCCCGTGTTCTCACATGAACGAGGCCCTTCATACCCCAATCGCCGGGCCAGTTCAAGCCGCCGAACGCCGTTCGGTGAGGACGGTCGTGATGAAACGGCTCAGAATGCAGTTCGAAAAAACTAGATTTTCGTGAATTTCGTGCACTTGCGATCGAATTTCATGTCCATTGCTTCGATCGTCAAAATGCGCCACATTCGTCCGGCCGCGGAAGCGGATCCGGCTCCGTCCTACGGACTACGCCGTGACGAGTCCGGCTTCCGGCTTCGTCCTACGGACTACGCCGTGACGAGTCCGGCTTCCGGCTTCGTCCTACGGACTACGCCGTGACGAGTCCGGCTTCCGGCTTCGTGCTCCGCACTTCGCCGTGACAAGCCCGGCTTCCGGCTTCGTCCTTCGGACCACACCGTGACGAGTCCGGGCACGGAGACGGCGACGAACGGTCGCACCGCCGGACCAGGCATGCGGGACTCAGGCTCGCACCTCGTGGCCGGCGGAGCGCAGGCAGTCGATGGCCTGCTCGAGCTGCGCGCCGCGGACCAGGATGTGGTCGGTGTCGAAGGTCGACAGCACGAAGACCGCGACGCCGGCGCTGGCCAGGGCGCCCGCGAGAACGGCCAGCACCCCGACCATCCCGAGGTCGAGCGGGCCCTCGACCCGCAGGCAGCGCCAGCCGCGCGACACCTTGGCGTCGGCCGGGGCGACGCCCTCCTCGCACACCAACGACACCTCCTCGTCGGTGAAGGTGACCGAAAGCAGGCCCTCGCCGGGGTCCCAGTCGAAATCGGTGTGCTCGGGATCGAACCGGCAGATCGCGAGGCGGTCCGGGAGAACTTCGAGGGTGAACGATGGGAGGGGTGTGGGGGTCGCCATGAAAAGATGGTAGACGATTCCCGGCAAGGGGCCCGCTTCCGCGCCCCCTTCCGCTCTTGTCACGGCGACCTGTGACGGCGTAGCCCAGTGGGCGAAGCCGCAAGCCGGAGGCGACTCGTCACGGCGGAGCTGAAAGCGAAGCCGGAAGCCGGATCCGCGCTCGAGTGCTCGTTGACCGAAAGCTCCCGCCAACATCGTGCCGGAGATCGTCCCGGCACGAATGGGGTGGGGGCCATGCGGCGGCACACGTCGAATGCGGCTGCCGGATCGACGTCGAGCGGGGGTCGATGACCACCAGCCGCTTCTCGCGCCCGAGCATTACCGGACCTGGATCCGGAAGCGGGCGCGGGCGCGGGCGGCAGGCGTCATGGCCCCGCACCTCGTCGGCGTCCAGCGGTGCGGGTACACTCTCGGGTGATGAGTGGTCGGGGCCGCGTCGTTGCAGCAATCGGTGGACGCCGGTGGGATTGGCTGGGCGGGCTGTGCGCCGTCACGCTGTCGCTGCTGGCGGTCATCGGCTGCGGCGGCGGCGACGGCGTGGTCGCACCATACTCGGATGATCTGGAGGACCTCGACATCCTCTTCGACTTCACGGCGAGGGTGCGGTCGGCGCGCGTGCTGCGGGAGACGCGGGGTATCGACCCCGGATCGGCGGCCGACCGCGGCCTGCTGGTCGCGGGCTGGGGACGGCCCGAGGTCGACCTCGGGAACGGCAGGACCTTCGTGTGGGCGATCGCGGCGGTAGCGACCCTCGAGGTCACGCTGTTGCAGCCCGCCGCCACCACTTTCCGTTTTGTCTGCCGTCCATACGTCGTTGAGGGCGCAGCGTCACAGACCGTGGAGGTGGTCGTCAATGGGGCCCCGGTCGGTGCTGTCACCCTGGCGCGCCGCACCCGAACCTACAGCCTCGACATCCCCGCGGAACGAGTGCGTCCGGGGCGCAACCGGATCGACCTGCGTTTCGCCTACGCCGAGTCCCCGAGCCGCCGGGATCCCGGCTCGGACGACCAGCGGACGCTGGCGGCAGCCTTCGAAGTGTTCGAGCTCCACCCGGCAGCTGCCGCTGCTTCCGGCAGCGAGAACGCAGCCCCTGCCGCGGGCGCCACCGGGCTTGCGCTGCCGGGGGAAGCGGGCTGGTCTTCACGGTGGTGCCGGAGGGCAAGGTCGTCCTCGACCTCGGCGCCGGCAACGGCGGCGGGACCGACCTGGTGGCCTGGTTCGGCGCGCCCGGCGACGACAAGCAGGTGGTGAGCCGCGGCCGCGGCGGGTACCGGCCGGTGACGATTCACTGGCCCGGCGGGCGGCCGCTCGAGATCGGCTTCGCGGCGACCGGGGCCGTGGGCCCGAGCGAGGTGGTTGTCGTGCGCCCGCGGCTGCTGGGCCGCGGCGCGCGGGTGCGGATGCAGGCCAACCTGCTGCTGGTCGTTGTCGATACCCTGCGCGCGGACTTCGTCGGGGCGTACCGCGCCGGCGCGCGGACGCCGGCGATCGACGCGCTGGCCACGGCCGGGACGCTCTTCGAGCGGACCTATGCTCACATCGCGATCACCGGCCCCAGCCACGCAAGCCTGTTCACTTCGCTGCTGCCGGTCGAGCACGGGGTGCGCAACAACGCCCGGATTCTCGACGGCTCGGCGCGCACCCTGGCCGAGGCGCTCCGCGACCGCGGCTGGATGACGGCGGCCGTCGTCAGCCTCGGCGTTCTCAAGCGCGAGTTCGGCTTCGATCAGGGCTTCGATCACTTCCGTGACGACTTCGGCAGCGACTGGATGAAAGACGCCGGCGAGGTCACCGCGGAGGCCACCGCGCTGATCTCGGACCAGCTCGCCGAGCCGTACTTCCTGTTCGCCCACTACTCCGACCCCCACGAGCCGTACACGCCGCCTGACCTCGACTACCCGTGGGTCGATCTCGAGCTCGACGGTCGCCACGTCGGCGCGCTGCAAGCCAACGGCCGCAGCGCGACCGTGCCGCTCGGTCTCCGCCCCGGATCCCACACCCTCCGCTTCCGAGCGCGGCAGCCCGCGGCAGACCCCGGCCGGTTCTACAAGATGGACGCGGTGCGGCTCGAGGGCGACGGTTTGGCGGTCGGCCGTGGCAGCTGGGAGGTGCTGGCGAGCCCGGGCAGCCCGCCGACCTACCAGTCGCGCCTGCCGGCGACGCTCGAGCTCGTCAACAGCTCGGGGGCTGGACGCGCCTCGGAACTGCGCCTGAACTTCAAGCAGCGACTGGACATCGGAGAGGTCCGTGTGCGCTACGCCCAGGAGGTCGAGTACGCGGATCGCCAGATCGGCGGTCTGCTCGACGCGCTGCGCTCCCGCGGTCTGCTCGACAACACACTGATCGTCGTCCTCTCCGACCACGGCGAGGGCCTCGGCTACCACAACCACGTCGGCCACATTCACCAGGTCTACGACACGCTGCTGCGAGTGCCGCTGGTCGTGGTTTGGCCGGGCGTCGTGCCGGAGGGGAAGAGGATCGGCGACGTGGTCAGCTTGATCGACGTCTTCCCGACCGTGGCCGAGCTGCTGGGCCTGGAGGCACCGGGGCCAGCGAGCGGCCGCAGCCTGATGCCGCTGCTGCGCGGGCAGCCGATGACGCCCCGCGCGGTGCTGGCCGCGACCTATCGGCCGGAGGCCTTCACCGACAAGCAGGCGATCGTCAGCGATGGCTTCAAGTACATCCGCTCGTGGTCACCGGAGCGCGAGTGGGAGGAGCTCTACGATCTGGAGGGCGACCCAAACGAGCTGGCTGACCTGATCACGAGCCGTGGCGAGGTTGCCGGTCGCCTGCGTGCGGCTTTGGAAGAGCGGCTGGCCGCGTCGGCCGAGGGATCGGCGGCGCCCGCCGAGCTGAGCGAAGCCGACCTCGACCGGCTGCGCGCCCTCGGCTACCTCCATTGAACCGCGGGCCAACGGAGTGACGATGACCTCCACGCGCGCTCACCTCGCCGCCGCAGCGCTGCTCGGCGCGCTCGCGCTGGCCGGGTGCGGGCCGGTGGTCCTCAACGAGGAGCCGCCCGGCGACGACATGCACCTCGACCTCCCGATCCTCGACTCCCAGCCCTGGGTCGAGCGCTACCTCCCGGAGCGCGCCTCGAGCGGCTACAACCTCGAGCTCTACCAGCGGCGGATCCCGATCCTCCTCGACATGAACGGCCGCATCGTCCACACCTGGCCGCTGGTGCGGACGACGGCGCGGGCCCGGCTGGACCGCATGGGCCGCCTGCTGGTGATGGGCATCGACAACGCCATCAAGATCTACGACTGGGAGGGGCGGCTGGTCTGGCGCTACCGGCTGGCGTCGGAGCGCGACCTCCCGCACCACGACGTGATCTGGCTCGCCAACGGCAACGTCATGGTGCTCGCCCAGATCGAGGAGACCCGCGACGACTACCTGCAGGAGGTGGACCGTGGCGGCCGCGTGGTCTGGGAGTGGCAGTTTTCCGAGCATCTCGATGCGGCGTTCCCGGACCGCGACCGGCGGCACCCCGACCCGACCCACGTCAACTCGGTGCACGAGCTCGGCCCGAACCGCTGGTGGGACGCCGGCGACGCGCGCTTCCGGCCCGGCAACCTGCTGCTCAGCGCCCGCACCCTCGACGCGATCCTGGTGGTGGACCGGCGCAGCGGCGAGATCGTATGGACCTGGTCCGAGGGCCTCGATCGCCAGCACGAGGCGGTGATGGTGCCGCAGGGGCGGATCGGCGAGGGTCTTTTCCTGGTCTTCAACAACGGTCTCGGCAACCGCTTCGCCTACCGCCGCAGCACTGTGGTCGCCGTCGACCCGGTGGCGCGCTCGGTCGTCTGGGACTACTCCGAGCCTTTCTTCTACTCGTCGCTCGCCGGCAGCCAGCTCTCGCTGGAGAACGGCAACCTGCTGATCACCTCGAGCCACGGCGGCCGGGCATTCGAGGTGACGCCGGGCAAGGAGATCGTCTGGCAGTGGATCCCGCCCTGGCAGCCGATGCGGCTCGAGCGCTACCCCTACGACCACTGCCCGCAGCTCGCGCATCTCGGCCGGCCCGAGGAGCGGCCGGTGCGGTCGCAGCGCAAGCACCCGTACGTCTCGCAGGAGCTCCACTTCTTCGCGGTGTCGGGCGACTACCGGAGCCGCCCGGTCGCCGGCGAGCGGCGGCAGCTGGTGCGCGACCCGAGCTCCTGTCGCGAGCTGGTCATCCCGGCCCAACCGGCGCTCGCCGTCGGCTACGGCATCGACGTCAAGGCGCCGGGGGCGGCCCGGGTCGAGGCTGACGTCGGACTCACCGTCACCCGGCTCGACACCGGCGAGCGCAGGGTGCTGGTCGACGACACCGTGCGAGGCGATGATCCCAAACCCTGGCGCCAGCTGTGGATCCCACTGCCGGGCCTCGACTTCACGCGGGTCGAGCTGTGCCTCGAGCTGGTGACCCCGGCAGGCAACGGCAGCGACCCGGAGCGGCCGGCCGCGGTCATCGAGAACCCACGGGTGTGGGCCGGCGACCGACCGACCCTGCCGCGGCGGTGGACCGAGGAGCAGCTGAGCGAGCAGGAGCAGCGGCTTCGGGAGGAGCAGCTGCGGGCGATCGGCTACATCCAGTGAGCCACCTCGGCAGCGCGTTTGTCCGGAGATTGTGGTTACTGGATCGCGGGTCAGCCGCCGGACCCGTTCCCGGTGCCGGACCCGGGCTGCCAGGAGCGTGTAGGGCATAGACCACGGTATGCGCTCCTGATGTGGTCGCTGGGCTGGCCTCTGCCCCACACGGGGATGCGCTGCGCGCATCCTGAGGAGTTCGTGCCGCAGTGGCCGGCTGACGACGCTTCGGTCAACCCTGTCCGCCGAAAAGGCCAATGCGGAACGAACTCCTAGTCGCCGCCGGCGTCGCCGACGTAGCCCAGGGCGCGCAGCATCTCGCGGTCGGCCTCGGTGACCTCGGCGCGCTCGGTTGCCGCTCCGAGCGATGCCGGCAGTGAGACGCGCTGGGTCAGCATCAGCCCGAGGCCGGCAAAGGTCGGGGCTTCGACGGTGACGAGGTTGTCGAGCTCGCCGGGATCGCGCTCGAGATCGAAGAGCGCTCCCTGGCCAGATGGGCTGAGGATGGCCTTCCAGCGGGCTGTGCGCAGGCCGAGCAGGCGCGGCTTGTCGGTGTTGGTGGCGATCACGACGCGCGAGTGCGGGAACGCGCCCGGATCGGCGAGCAGGTCGATGCCCTCGAGCTGGGTGCCGGGCCGGATCCCGGCCGTGCCGAGAAAGGTCGGGACGATGTCGGCAAGGGTCACCAGGCGGGAGAGGTCGATCGCGTCGGTTGCGATCCAGTCCGGCAGCCGGAGGATGAACGGCACCCTGAGCATCTCGTCGAAGACGGTGCTGTTGTGGTGCATGCGGCCGTGCTCGAGGAAGGCCTCGCCGTGGTCGGAGGTGATCAGCACCACCGTATCGCGCCAGCGTTCGCGGCGCTGCAGGGAGCGCAGCAGCACGCCGACGGCGTCGTCCGCGGCGAGCAGGTTGCCGTCATACAGCCCGATCACCTCGTCGAGGCACCCGGCCCCGGGGTCGATGGCGCCGACCTCGAGCCCGGTGAGCGTCGGGAAGAGCCCCTGGCACGGGCCGTCGTAGGACGGGTCGGTGAAGTGGTCGAAGCGCTTCCCCGGAATATACGGTCCGTGCGGCGGGACATAGTGGACCTGGAGATGGATGGGCCGGTCGTCGTCGAGCGCGTCGAGCCACTCCTTCACACGGTCCGTCACGTAGTGCGGCTGGCGGGCCTTGGCATGCGGCGCCTCGTGCCACAGCTCGAAGAACTCATCGTAGCCCTGGTCGAAGCCCTTGGCAGCGGTGTTGTTGGGCGTGGCCGAGAAGCAGGCCGTGCGGTAGCCGGCGGAGCGCAGGTACTCGGCGAGGGTCGTCGCCTGCACGTTGAGGGTGGCCTCCCGGGAGGTGACGCCGTGGTCGAAGAACGACAGGCCGGTGATCATCGTGGGCACCGAGCACAGCGTGTATGGGGCCAGGGCGAACGCCGCTTCGAAGACGAGCGCCTGGCTGGCGAAGTGGTCGATGAAGGGCGTGGTCGGCCGTGAGTAGCCGTAGCACGAGAAATGATCGGGGCGCGCCGCATCGAGCGTGATCAGGATGATGTCTGGCCGCTGCGTCCGGGGAGCCTCGGCCGCAGGAGTCTGGGCAAGCGGGGTTCCGCCCTCGAGGACGGGGGGAGTGACCTCGAGCGACCCGCCCTCCGGCAGCTCGACGTCGATTCTGAGCAGGCAGTTCGCCCCGGCGAACCCGGCGGCTGGAATCCGGCGCACGACGGGCCGGGCCGCGCCGGTCAGCACCGAGGGGCTGGTCTCGAACGCGTCGTGCTCGACGCGGTCGTCGTCGATGGAGGCCAACGAGATGGCGACCCTTGCCGGATGCGTGGCGGAGGCTTCCCGCGCCGCAACCTCGATCGCGACCTCGGCCGTGCCGGGCGGGATCGCGATCGGCTGCACGAGCGTCCCCGAGCGGTCGATGCGGAAGCGGCTGGAGGCACGATCGAACACCTGGCCCGGTGCAGGGTCGGGCCGGTCGGCCTCACGGGGCGTCGCCCGCGACAGCGAGATCCGCTCGACAGCCGCGGCCAGCGGGAGCTCGTCTTTGCCCCGTCCTGCCTCGGCCGGCGAAAGGCGGAGGGAGAAGCGGAGCACGGCTCGGTTGGCGCCGGGGCGCAGTATGCCGGGCGGGACATCGAATCTGAGGTCCGTCCAACCGTCTGGCACCGCGACCGGCTCGCTGGTGTGGCCAGCCAACTCGAGACGAAGCGTCTGCTCGGCGTCCTTCGGGAGGCCGTTGTAGGCCTTGGCGCGCACGGTCACGCGCTCCCAGTTGGTGTCGTCGAGCCAGAAGGTGAGCGCCGACGAGGCCCCAAAGGCCCACGCGCCCCAGGTGGCGGCGCCGGTCCAGCCCCGGTCTGCCGAGCACGGCTGGAGTGGCCGGCTCCAGATCTCCCACAGCGAGTGCTCGACCGCGTTCAGCCGGCACTCCAGGACACTGCCGGGATCCTGCACAGCGGCCGTGAAGTAGTGCGCCGGCGCCGTCCCGTCGAAGGGCACGGTGTCCGGAAGCCCGGGCCTCAGCTGGCGCAGGAGGAGCACCAGCGCCAGGGCGCAGGCGGCGATCGCGATCGGAACGAGTGCTCGGCGACGGGCGGTCATCTTCTCGGAAGGTCATGGAGCGGTCGGCGCGCTCCGCGAGCGGAGTATAGCGCGGGGATTCGCTTCAATCATGAGAGGCTACTTCGCATCGTAAGGATGCGCACAGCGCATCCCGAGGTGCGTGTGGGGCAGAGGCCAACCACAACCCCCACATCAGGGGCGCAAGCAGGGGCCCATGCCCCACACGCACCTAGGCGGCCGCCAGGGTCAGCACGAAGGTGGCGCCCTGCCCCGGCGCCGGGTCGGCGAGCACGAGCTCCCCGCCCTGGGCACGCGCGAGCGACCGAGCCAGCGCCAGGCCCAGCCCGAGTCCCGCCGGCGCGTCGCCGTCGTCCGGTCGGCGGAACGGCCGGAACAGGGCATGGCGCACGCGGCGCGGAATGCCGGGCCCGCTGTCGGTGACCCGGACCTCGACGCCGGCGGCGGCGCGAGCGGCGGTGACGGCCACCAACCGCGTCGCCGATCCTCGGCTGTACTTCTCGGCGTTGTCGAGCAGGTTGTCCAGGATCTGGCAGAGGGCGTCGTGATCGAAGAGGGCGCGCGGCAGGTCGGCGTCGATCTGAACGCGGACCTCCATGCCCGCCCCCTCCAGGGCGCCGCGCAGCCGCTCGACACAGCCGGCGACCACCGGTCCGGGATCGCCCGCGGCCGGGCTCGCGAGCGGGGCGCCGCGCTCGAGCCGCGACAGGTCGAGCATGTTGGTCACCACGCGGCCGAGGCGGCGGACCTCGGGCACGATCCGGCCGGCGTAGGCGGCGGTGCGGTCCGGCCTGCCGAGGCCCTCGGCGAGCATCTCGGCGTGCAGCCGCAGCGAGGCAAGAGGGGTCTTGAGCTCGTGGGCCGCGGCCGCCGCGAAGCGCGCCCGCTGGTGGGCCAGGCGATCGGTCTGGCCGACCAATCCGACCACCGCCACCGCGGCCAGCAGCGCTGCCGTGGAGATCAGGAAGAAGGTTCGCCGGAACTCGGCCACCACGCGGCGGCCGGCAGCGGTGGCGACGGCGACGGCTGGGGCGGCGTCGGCGTTGACGTACCATCCGGTGTCGGCGAGCTGCGCCGCCACCGACAGCTCGGCATCACGCGCCACCGGCCCGATCTCGGTCCCGGGTTCCAGCCACTCGGCGAGGGTATGGGGGGTCACGGCCAAGCCCTGGACCCTGAGGCCGGCGGGCGTCGTCACCTCGCGCAGGGCGGCGAGGAGCGGCCCTCCTCCGAGCACGATCGTGTGCCAGCGCATCTCCCCGACGCGGATCATGACGTCGCCGGTCGGGTCGGCCGCCCGCTGCGCTTCAGGCGAGGCGGCGTGGCGTCCGGTGAGCTCGGCGTACACCGAGTCGGCAAGCTGGATCTGCCGCCACGCGCTGCGGTCGAGCACGATGATTTGTTCGCCGCTGGCCGCCGGTCCGCCGCTGTCCATGCCCTCCACCACGTACCCGTTCTGCAGCTCGGCGAGGACCTCGCAGAAGCGGCTGAAGTCGGCGTCCGCGCTGAGCTCGGGAAAGCGCTCGCTGAGTGTCGGCAGGCTGACCAGCCCGGCCTCGTCGATCTGGAAGTGCGCCCACACCATCGGGTCGGAGGGTCCGTGCGCCAGTGGCGACGGGAGCACCGCCAGGCCCTGTGCGGCGCCGCGTGGGTCGTGGTAGAGGTTCTGGTAGTGATAGAAGGGGCGCGTCGATTCGGCCACGCGCAGCGCCTCGAGCCGGTGGCCGAGACGGCCGGCGGTGGACTCCGCGGTGCGCGCGACGGCAGCCAGCGCGGCCTCCTCGAGCTCGCAGGCGCGCCGCGCGGCCTCGCGCGAACCGGCGAGGTACCACGCGAGCGTCGGCACGAGCACCGCGATTGCGACCAGGGTGGCTGCAAGGACGGTGCGACGGTGGCTCGGCGCCAGGGCGCGCTCAGCTCTCATCGTCGGCGCCCCAGGCATACCCGGCGCCCAGCACCGTGACCACGATCCGCGGGCTCGCGGGGTCGGGCTCGATCTTCTGGCGCAGCTTGGCGATGGTCATGTCGACGGTGCGGGTCTTCAGGTCGGCGCTGGCGCCCCAGACGTTCTCGAGCAGCTCTGCGCGGCTGACCGCCCGCCCGCGGTGGCGGTGGAGCCAGCGCAGGATGCCGACCTCGCGCGGCGTCAGCGCTACCGTCTCCGACCCGCGCCGCGCCTCATGGCGGCCAAGGTCGATCCGGAGGCCGGCAACCTCCAAGATCTGAAGCGGCTGAGGCTGGCGCCCGGCGCGGCGGGCGAACGCCTCGATGCGCGCCAGCAGCTCGCGGACGCCGAACGGCTTGGCCAGGTAGTCGTCGGCGCCGGCCGCGAAGCCGGCGACCTTGTCGTCCTCGGAGCCGCGGGCGGTCAGCATCAGGATCGCGATCTCGGGCCTCGCCTGGCGCAGCCGGCGGCACACCGCGATCCCGTCGACGCCCGGGAGCATGAGGTCGAGGACCACCAGGTCGAAGGGCTCCGCAAGCCCGGCGGCGAGCGCGGCATGGCCGTCGGCGGCCGCCGCCACTTCGTGCCCGGCCGCGGCGAGCAGGTCCTCGAGCCCGGCCCGCAGCGGCTGCTCGTCTTCGACGATCAGGATCCGCATCGTTCCGATGAACAGCATAGCGAACACGGGGCGCGGGGGGTGTCACGAAGGTGTAAATGAGAGGGGCTAGGGCCTAGAGGGGTTGGATTCCCATCCGCTCCCGCCTCCGTTTCCGTCTCCGTGCCCGGCCCTGCAAGAGCGACTCACGACGGCATTCCGGGAGCGGGAACGGGAACGGGCACGGGAACGGAAGGACGTCGCCCTCTGTCGCGCCGCGCGCGCATCACCCATAATATGGAGCCGCGCCGCAGTGCGCGGCGCGAGGGACACGGCTGTTGGACAACGTTCGCACCTTCTGCATCATCGCGCACATCGACCACGGCAAGTCGACGCTCGCCGACCGCCTGATCCAGCACTGCGGGGCGGTCGAGGCGCGCGACTTCCGCGACCAGATCCTCGACTCGATGGACATCGAGCGCGAGCGCGGCATCACCATCAAGTCGAACTCGGTGACGCTGGACTACGTTGCGCGCGACGGCCGCAGCTACCACCTCAACCTGATCGACACCCCAGGTCACGTCGACTTCTCGCACGAGGTGCGGCGGTCGCTGATGTCGTGCGAGGGAGCGCTGCTGCTGGTCGACGCGTCGCAGGGCGTCGAGGCCCAGACCGTCGCCAACCTCTACCTGGCGCTCGAGTACGATCTCGAGATCGTGCCGGTGATCAACAAGATCGACCTCCCGGCGGCCGACGTCGAGCGGGTGCGCACCGAGATCGAGGAGGACCTCGGGCTGGACGCCGACGGGGCGGTGCTGTGCTCGGCCAAGGACGGAATCGGCATCGAGGACGTGCTCGAGGCCGTGGTCCACCGCCTGCCGCCGCCCGCGGGCGATCCCGCGGCGCCGCTCAAGGCGCTCATCTTCGACGCCGAGTACGACCCCTACCGCGGCGCGGTGATGCTGGTGCGGGTGATGGAGGGGACGCTCAGGGCCGGCCAGCAGGTGCTGCTCATGCACACCCAGGCCCACTACCAGGTCGAGGAAGTGGGCCTGCTTCAGCTGCGACGGGTGCGGACGGCGGAGCTCGCCGCGGGCGCGGTCGGCTACGTCATCGCCGGGATCAAGGCGGTGTCAGACATCGACGTCGGCGACACCGTTACCGAGGCCGAGCGGCCGGCCGCCGAGCCGGTCCCCGGCTACCGGCCGGCCAAGCCGGTGGTGTTCTCGTCGATCTACCCGATGAGCAACGAGGAGTACCCAGAGCTTGCCAAAGCCCTCGAGAAGCTCAAGCTCAACGACGCCGCGCTGACCTACGACAAGGACTCGTCGGCGGCACTCGGCTTCGGCTTCCGCTGCGGCTTCCTCGGGCTGCTCCACCTCGAGATCGTGCAGGAGCGGCTGCGCCGTGAGTACGACCTGTCGCTGATCCTGTCGGCGCCATCCGTGCGCTACCGGGTCACGTTCGCCGATGGGTCGGTGCGCTGGATCGACAACCCCAGCGAGTTCCCGGAGCCGGGCTCGATCGAGCGCGCCGAGGAGCCCTTCATCAAGTCGTCGGTGATGATGCCCGAACGCTACCTGGGCCAGGTGATGGAGCTGTGCCGGGAGCGCCGGGGCGCCAAGACCAACTTCCACTACCTCGCGGTGGGCCGGGTCGAGCTCATCTCCGAGATGCCGCTGGCCGACGTGCTCTTCGACTTCAACGACCGCCTCAAGTCGGTGACCCAGGGATACGGCTCCTTCGACTACGAGATGCTCGACTACCGCGACACCGACCTGGTCAAGGTCGACATCCTGGTCAACGGCGAGCCGGTCGACGCGCTGGCTCAGCTCGTGCACCGCGACAAGGCGCGGCCGCGCGCGCTGCACTACTGCGAGCGGCTCGCGGAAACCATCCCGCGCCAGCAGTTCAAGATCGCCATCCAGGGTGCGATCGGCGGCCAGGTCATCGCCCGCACCACCATCAACGCATTCCGCAAGGACGTCACCGCCAAGTGCTACGGCGGCGACATCACCCGCAAGCGCAAGCTGCTCGAGAAGCAGAAGAAGGGCAAGAAGCGGATGAAGATGGTGGGCAGCGTCGAGATCCCGCAGTCGGCCTTCGTGGCGGTCCTCAAGACCGACAAGGACTGAGCTCGATTGACTGCGTCAATCGAGAATGAAGGGCGGAGATGAGGGCGGGTTTGTACATCCACGTCCCGTTCTGCGCGTCGGTCTGCCCGTACTGCGACTTCGCGGTGACCTTGGCGGGGGAGGAGCGGCGGCAGGCGTACGTCGCGGGCATCGGCCGCGAGGCGGCGATGGCCGCCGCGGACGGCCTTGACTTCGACACGGTCTATCTCGGCGGCGGCACACCGTCAGCACTGGCACCGGACCAGCTTGCCGAGATCCTGGGCGCCGTGCGGGCCCGGCTGCGGATTCGCGAGCACGCCTGGACCTTCCTCGAGATCAACCCGGAGGATGTGTCGAGCGCCAGCGTTTGTGCCTGGCGGGAGCTCGGCGTGCGGACGGTGAGTCTGGGCGTGCAGTCCTTTGACGACGCCGCCCTCGGATTCCTCGGCCGGCGCCACACCGCCGACGACGCCCGCGGAGCTCTCGACCGGCTGCGCGAGGGCGGCTTCGACACGGTTTCGATCGACCTCATCTACGGCCTTCCCGGCCAGACCGCCGTCGGCTGGCGCCGTCAGCTCGAGGAGGCCGCGGCCCGGTCGGCCGACCACCTGTCGTGCTACCAGCTGACCATCCACCAGGGCACGGTGTTCGGCCGCCGGCGGTCGCTCGGCGTCCTCAGCGAGGCGGCCGAGCCGGTTCAGGCAGAGCTCTTCCTGCTCACCCACCGAGCCCTGACCGAGCTCGGCTACGAGGGCTACGAGGTCTCGAACTTCGCCGCCGCACCCGGCCACCGTTCGCGCCACAACCTCAAGTACTGGAGCCATCTGCCGTACCTAGGCCTCGGCCCCTCCGCGCACTCCTTCGTCGGCCGCCGCCGCTTCTGGAATTGGCGCAAGCTGCGGGCGTGGCAGCGCACCGTGGACGCCGGCCGCCGGCCTGTTGAGGCATCGGAGGAGCTCGGCGACGCCGAACTCGCTCTCGAGGCGGTGATGCTCGGCCTGCGCACGACGGACGGCGTCGACCTCGATGCTCTGCGTTCCCGGTACGGGGTCGATCTGGTCGAGCTCAACCGGCGGACCATCGAGCGTCTCTGCGACAGCGGCCAGGTCGTCCTCGATGGCGACCACCTGCGGCCGACCATGACCGGCATGGCGATAGCCGACACGTTGGCTCGCTCGCTGGAGGTGGCGGGATGAGGGGTTGGAGAATAAGGGTCAAGGGTTAACCTGCCCTGCCCCGCTTCCGTGCCCGCTTCCGAGCCCGCGCCCGACGACTGACGTGGGGCATCCTCGTCGGAGGGGGTTCTGCATACGCAGGTGGGCCTGAAGGGGCATCCCTCCAGATCCTCAACCTGAAGCGGACGTCGGAGCCGGGTCCGGAAGTGGAAGCGGGGTCGGGCTCGGAGGTCGAGACAGACGGCACTGGCCTCCAACGCGTACACTGTAGTCGATATGACCGAGCCCAAGCGACTCATCAACCCGGAGCTCGACCGCCTGGTCCAGGAGATGAACCTGCTCGCCGAGCCGGACGAGCCCGAGATGGGCGAGGAGGCGGTGCCGGCGCTCGCCGGGATCGACGTGCCCACCCTGACTGTGGTCGCCGATGGCGAGCCGCTCGAGCGGCTGCTCGGCGAGATGGTGCGGCGCAAGGCGAGCGACCTCCTGCTCCTGCCTGGGGCGCCACCGGTGCTCCGGGTCGACGGCCGCCTCGGAGCTCTGGCACAACCGGCGGTAGACACCGAAACCGTGCGCATGCTCTTCGCGAGCCACCTCGGTCCGCGCACCCGGCAGGCACTGGCCGAGACCGGGTGCGCTGATCTGTCGCTGCGCTACGGAGATACCGCCGACGATGATGGCGGCTGGCGGCTGCGCGTCAACCTGCAGCGGCAACGGGGCGGGCTCGCAGCGGCGGTGCGGGCGTTGCCGCGGCGCATCCCGGCGCTTGCCGAGCTCGGCCTGCCGGGGCGGCTGGCGGAGCTGACCCGCGCTGCGAAGGGCCTGATCCTGGTCTGCGGGCCCACTGGCTCAGGCAAGTCCACCACCCTCGCCGCGCTGCTCGACTCGCTCAACCGCAGCGAGGTCCGGCACGTCATCACGATCGAGGACCCGATCGAGTACGTCCACGAGAACCGGCGCTGCATCTTCGAGCAGGTCGAGGTCGGCACCGATTCGCCGTCCTTCGCACACGCCCTGCGGTCGGCGCTCCGGCGCGACCCGGACGTGATCCTGGTCGGCGAGATGCGCGACCTGGAGACGATCGCGACCGCAGTGACCGCCGCCGAGACCGGCCACCTGATCCTGGCCACCCTCCACTCGAGCGACGTCGGGCAGGCCGTGCACCGCATCGTCGACGTCTTCCCGGCGGCGCAGCAGACCCAGATCCGCCACCAGCTCGCGCTGTCGCTGCACGCGGCGCTCTGCCAGCAGCTGGTGCCGCGCGCGGACGGTCGTGGTCGAGTTCCGGCGGTCGAGCTGCTGCTCGCGACCTACGCGGTCCGCAACACCATCCGCAACGGCGCCATCGAACGCCTGCCAAACGAGATGCTGACCGGCCGCGGTCTGGGCATGCGGCTGCTCGAGCTGTCCCTCGCCGAGCTGGTGGCGGCCGGCGCCATCACCGCCGAGGAGGCGCGTGCCCGGGCCGTCCGCCCCGACGAGCTCGAGCGCCTCCTGCGCTAGGAGCTTGAAGGGCATAGGCCCCTCGGCGCGCGCGGGTCGTAGATCTCTGAGTGTGTGGCGCATCGAGGTCGTTGGCGGGCCTACGCCCCGCGCGCGCCGAGCAGGATGCGCTGCGCGCATCCTGACGTTGGGCTTCTCATGATTGGTGATTCAGGGTGAGTTCCTGTTGAGGCTGTGGTCGGGCGACCGCGGCGATGAGCTCGGCAGTGTGCGGGGCGACCAGCCGCCGGTCGAAGCGCTGCTCGACGAGCTGCCGCCCGGCTCGGCCGAGCGACCTGCCCCGGTCGTCCTCGGTGAGCAGGGCGCGCAGGTGGTTCTCCCACTCGACCGCGGTCGCCGCGAGGTAGCCGTTGCGGCCGGGCGTGACGACCTCGCAGTTCATGGCGACCCGTGAGGCGACGCAGGGCAGGCTGGCGGCCATGTACTGGACGAGCTTGAAGGAGCACTTCCCGTTGGACCAGTGGTCGTCGGAGAGCGGCATGATGCCGATGTCGGCGGTCCGCAGCGCGTCGACCTCGCCCGCCTCCGACCACGGCACGAGCTCGATCGGCACATCCGTCCACGGCGGCGCTGCGGACGAGATGATGCGCAGCGTGAGGTCCCGGAACTCGCCCGCCAGGCGGGCGAGAGCGGAGTGGACGAGCTCGAGGTAACGCAAGTTCTCCGGCATTCCGATCCAGACCAGCGTGCGGGCCGGCGAGCGGCTCGGCGGGTCCTTCGGATAGCGCTCCAGGTCCACCGGTGTCGGCACGACCTCGACTCGCTTTGCGTGCGGCCGCGCCCGTGCCGCCAGGGTCTCGTTGCAGGCCAGCACCAGGTCGGCGATGCCGCAGAGCGTGGCGAAGCGCCACTGCCGGAGCGGCGACTGCGCGGGGCGATGGCCGACCCTGCGGGGCCGCACGGTGTAGACCGCATCGTCGAAGTCGTAGACGACGCGCCGGCACCATCGACGTAGCAGGCGGGCCTCCGGGGGATGGAGCTTGGTCTTGGCGAGGACCACCGCCGCAGCGCTGCTCAGCCGGCGCCGTCGTTCGAGCAGACGCAGCAGCACGACCCCGGAGGGCAGCACCTCGACCGAAGGCCTGAACCCCCGCGCCGCGAGCTCGGGCAGGGTGGGCTGGAGCCGGTGCCGGAACGACGGCGCGTCCGGCTTGTTGGTCAGGAAGACCACCTCCGGCGCATCGGCTCGCTCGCAATCCACGGGGCCACCGTAGCACGGGTGCTATCCTGCCGGCATGGCAGTAGAGCCGGGCCGGCACCCGGTCGTGGCGGACCAAGCCTTTGCCGTCGAGGGGTTTCACGGTCGGGTGGCGGCAGCCTTCGCCGGCCCCACTCTGGCTTCCGAGGTGCTCCGTGTCATCGACCCGTCGGCGGCAACCGAGACCCTGCACTGGGGCCGCAACTACCTCTACGCCGCCGAGCTCGAGGGTGCCGGCGGGCCGTCGCCGGTGGTGGTCAAGCAGTTCCGCAACCAGGGCTGGCGCAAGGTCCTCGAGCGCCGGCTGCGGGGGAGCAAGGCCGAGCGCAGCTGGCGCGCCGCCTTGGCGATGGCCGACGCTGGGGTGCCGACGCCGGAGCCCATCCTGCTGGTGGAGTCGGACCTTGCCGACGGCCCCTCCTTCTTCATGACCCGCCGGATCGAGCCGGCCTTCGAGGTGCGCAACTTCTTCCGGCGCCTCGACGGACGAGAGGATGCCGCGCCCTTCCCGGAGGTCGAGACCGGTCCGTTCCTCGAGCGGCTCGGCTCGTTCTGCCGCAGCATCCACGACGCGGGCGTCTACTACCGCGATCTCTCGATGGGCAACGTGCTGGTGCGGCCCGGGGCCCGCGACGACCTCGAGATGCTTGTCGTCGACTGCAACCGCGCCCGGGTCGGGGTGAGGTTGGGGGTGTTCCGCCGCAGCCGCGACATCTGTCGCTTCCCGATCGTCGAGCGGGACCACCGCGAGGCCTTCCTGCGCGGCTACTGGGGAACGGCGCCGGCGCGCACGGATCCCCGGTGGTGGCTGTACGCGGCGAGCGTTCGCTGCTACCTGCTCAAGCACGCCGTGAAGAACCGCCTGAGGGCGCTCTCCCTGTCGCGTTTCGTGCGACGCGGCCACCACGCCCACATCCCCGCTGCGCCCAGCGACGCGGCGCCGCGCGACAAAGCGGTCTGGGACCACCTCTCCGACCAGCCCCACCAGCACGCCGGCCGCTGGGAAAAGCTGGCGATCCGGATCGCCGACGCGCCCGAGCACCTGCGTGACGTCGCGGCGGTGACCGGCGCGCTGCCGGCCGTGTGGCGGCGGTATCGCGAGCTCCGGCGGGGGCTCTACAGCAGGCCGGTCCCGTTTGGCGGCCTCGGCATCTGCCTGCGGCCGCACCCCGCCGACCCGGAGGCCCTGCTCGCCGCAGTGGAGGCGCTCGGCGTGCGGCGGGTGATGCTGCGCCTCCACCCGTGGCAGGACGACCATGCCGACGAGGAGCGGCTGGTGAGGGAGCTTGCGGCGCGCGGGTACGAGATCAGCTTCGCGCTGCCGCAGAACCGAGCGCTGGTGCGCGATCGGGTGCGGTGGCGGGCGGCGGTGCAGGAGCTGGCGGAACGCTTCGCCCCCTATGGCCGCCACTTCCAGGTCGGACAGGCGCCGAACCGCAGCAAGTGGGGGGCGTGGACGCGGGGCGAGTACCTCGGGCTCTACCTCGACGCTGCCGAGATCCTGCGGCGGACGCGGTCGGTCGAGCTGATGGGCCCGGCGGTCATCGACTTCGAGTTCTACGCGACGCTGGCGCTGGTCAACCGGCAGGTGGAGGGCCTGCGCTACGACATCCTGTCGAGCCTCCTCTACGTCGACCGGCGCGGCGCGCCGGAGAACCCGCAGCTCGGCCTCGACACCGTCGACAAGGTCGTGCTCCTGCGGGCGATCGCCGAGGTCGGGCGGGCATCGTCCGAGCGCTGCTGGATCACCGAGATGAACTGGCCGCTGCGGGAGGGGCCGCACTCGCCGGCCGGCAGGTCGGTGTCGGTGGACGAGGACAGCCAGGCGAGCTTCCTTGTGCGCTATGACCTGCTGGCGCTCGGCACTGGCCTCGTGGAGCGGGTCTACTGGTGGCAACTGGTGGCGCGTGGCTACGGTCTCATGGTCGCGGGCGGCGACGGGTCGCTCGCCGCACGGCCGAGCTACCGCGCCCTGCGCGAGCTCAACCGCCGGCTCGACGGCGCGACCTTCCACGGGCCGTTGCCGGCGCCCCCGCGTGCGTACCTTTACCGGTTCACCAGGGGCGGCGACGAGCTCGTCGTGGGCTGGTCGCTCGACGGCCGGGTCGAGGCAGATCTGGCGCAGCCGCCGCGCGCCGCGTACGACCGCGATGGCAACCCCATGCCGACACCGCCGCCCAACCGGCGCGTCACCCTTTCACCATCGCCGGTCTACTTCGAGCTCGGTGGCTGACGCTTGGCGCCGCGGGGCCTACTCCCGGAGCGCGGGCAGTCATACAATGCGGGTGCACGAGAGATTCGACGGGAGGTTGTCATGACCGCCGTGTTCTCAGCGAGCGACATCGTCCAGTTCGCCGTCCGGATCGAGGAGAACGGTGCGGCCTTCTACCGATCGGCCATCCAGATCGCCGGCCACGCGAGCGCCAAGAGCCTGTTCAGCCAGCTGGCCGCGGACGAGGACACACATCGGCGGACCTTCCAGACGATGCTGGCCGAGATCGAGGCGGTCCACGCCCCGCCCGAGTCCTTCCCCGGCGAGTACGAGGCGTACCTGCACAGCTACGTCGACAACAACGTCGTCTTCAACGCGGCGGCCCTGGACAAGGAGCTGGCGGCCGTGAAGGACACCGGCAGCGCCCTCGAGTTTGCGATTCGGCGGGAGCTCGACTCCATTGCCTTCTACAACGAGGTCAAGCCGATCATTCCGGAGCGCCAGCAGTCGATCGTGGACTCGATCATCGGTGAGGAGCGAAAGCACTTCACGAGCCTGTGTGACCTCAAGAAGACGCTGACGTAGGGCCGCCTCGAACCGGCGGCGTGGAGCGGTCGGCGGTCGCCGGGCTGCTGGCGCGCTTTCCGAACGACCTCGCGTGACCGGCGATGGGACCTGTCGGCTGGAATTCTCCGGCCGCCGCGCGCATTGAGGGCAGAGATAGCGAGGTGGTCATGGGCGACTCGACGTTGCTGTGGATCGGGTTCAACGTCTTCGTGCTGGCGATGTTGGCGCTGGATCTCGGTGTCTTCCACCGCAAGGCCCACGTCGTCAGCTTCAAGGAGTCCATCACTTGGACCTTTGTGTGGGTCGCACTGGCCCTGCTGTTCAACGCCGGGATCTGGCACTTCTCCGGCTCGCAGAAGGCGCTCGAGTTCTTCACCGGCTACGTCATCGAGAAGTCGTTGAGCGTCGACAACGTCTTCGTGTTCGCGATGCTGTTCTCCTACTTCGCGGTGCCGCAGCTCTACCAGCACAAGGTGCTGTTCTGGGGCGTCCTGGGCGCGTTGGTCATGCGGGCGGCGATGATCGCGCTCGGCGCAGCGCTGATCGCCAAGTTCTCGTGGATCATCTACGTGTTCGGGGCGTTCCTCATCCTGACCGGGATCAAGATGGTCCTCAAGCGGGAGGAGGAGATCCACCCGGAGCGCAATCCGGTGGTGCGGTGGTTCAAGAAGCTCGTGCCGGTCACCAGCGACTACCGCGGAGACAGGTTCTTTGTCGTCGAGAACGGCCTCCGCCACGCCACACCGCTGTTCGTGGTCCTGCTGCTGGTCGAGTTCTCGGACCTGATCTTTGCGGTGGACAGCATCCCGGCGATCTTCGCGGTGACCACCGATCCTTTCATCGTCTACACCTCGAATGTGTTCGCGATCCTCGGCCTGCGCTCGCTGTACTTCGCGCTGGCCGGTGTGATCAACAAGTTCCACTATCTGAAAATCGGGCTCGGCGTCGTGCTGTCGTTCGTGGGCGTGAAGATGATGCTCGCGCACTCGCCGTACAAGATCGACACGCTCGTCTCGCTCGCAGTCGTCGTCGGCATCATCGCCGCGTCGATCGTGGCGTCCATCCTGCGGCCGCGGAAGATGGGGTCGTTCGACGGCCCCAGCGGGCCGGAATCACTCGGCGGCGAGCCCGCTCAGGGTGACGGGGCCTGAGTGAGGTGACGGCTCGCGCGCTGCCGTGGTTGGGTGCGGCAGCGCGAGCAGCCGCCGCCAGCTGCGCAGCGGTCCGAACTCGCGGCGTGCGGAAGCGGTCGAGCTCCGGCCGCGAGCGAGTTGAGGACGTCGGCCGCATCCCGGTGAGAGTTCCACACTCCCGCCGGACGGCACTCGGGCCGGAAGGGGCTACAATGCCGCTCCGCTGCGGGCGAACGGTGGCCCGGGCAGGGTCGCCGGAGGGATTGGATGGAGCTTCTCAGATACCTGATCGACGTGTTCCTGCACCTGGACAAGCATCTGGGAGAGATCCTCCAGACCTACGGAACCTGGACCTACCTCATCCTGTTCACGGTGATCTTCCTCGAGACCGGCGTCGTCGCGACGCCCTTCCTGCCCGGGGACTCGTTGCTGTTCGCGGCAGGGGCCTTCGCGGCGATCGGCTCGCTCGACGTGAAGCTCCTGCTGGTCCTGCTCTCCGCAGCGGCGATCCTCGGCGACACGGCCAACTACTGGATCGGACGCAAGGTCGGCCCGCGCGTGTTCAAGGAGGACGTCCGCTACCTCAAGAAGGAGTACCTCGAACGAACCCACCGCTTCTACGAAAAGCACGGCGGCAAGACGATCGTGTTGGCGCGCTTCATTCCGATCATCCGGACCTTCGCCCCCTTCGTCGCCGGGATCGGCACCATGTCGTACCCGAGGTTCCTCGCCTACAACGTCTTCGGCGGTTGCCTCTGGGTCGCCCTGTTCGTGCTGTCCGGCTACTTCTTCGGCAACCTGCGGGTGGTGAGAGAGCACTTCTCGCTCGTCATCCTCGCCATCATCGTCCTCTCGGTGATGCCCCTGGTATACGAGGTCGTCCGCAGCGCCCGAGCCAGACCGGAGGAAGAAGCGTGACGCTCACCATTGGCCTGATCGGCGGGATGACGCCCGAGTCGACCCTCGAGTACTACCAGCTCCTGATCCGATCGGCGCGCGAGCGGCTGCGCGATCCCGACCCGCTGCACAATCCGGTCGTCATCGTCTACAGCCTCGACCTTGCGCAGGTGGCGGCGCTGCAACGCGCCGGTCGCACCGATGATCTGGCCGCACACCTCGCCGGGGTTTGCGAGATCCTGCGGGCGGCTGGGGCCGAGGTCGGCGCGTTGACCGCCAACACGCCCCACCTGTACTTCGAGGCGATCCTGGACCGCGCGCTCGCCTAGGAGCGTGTGGGCAGAGGCCAACAACAATGGCCACGGCAGGAGTGCGCAAAGGGGCCTATGCCCTACACGCTCCTAATGGATGTCGATGTCGTAGTTGGAGATCTCGTCCTCGACCGGCTCGAGATGGGTGGTGACGACGGCATTGCCGAGGACGGCGCGGATGTCGTGCTCGAGATCCTCGGCGATGTGATGTGCGTCGTGCACCGAGGACGCTCCCGGCACGAGCACGTGGACGGAGACGAAGCGCTGTGCCGCTGCCTGGCGGGTCCGCAGCGCGTGGAACTCCACACCCTGCTGGCGGTAGCGCTCCAGCACCGCCTCGACGGCTCGCTGCTCGGGCTCCGGCAGCGAGGCATCCATCAGCCCGGCCACCGATCGCCGCATCAGCCGGATGCCGGTCCAGACGATGTTTGCCGCCACCAGGATGGCAACGATGGGGTCGAGCGAGTGCCAGCCGGAGAGCGCGGTGGCCCCGACGCCGACGATCACCCCTGCCGACGTCCACACGTCGGTGAGGAGGTGCTGGCCGTCCGCCTCGAGGGTGATGGAGTTCCACTGCTTCCCGACCCTGATCAGGACGAGCCCGACCGCGAGGTTGATCAGCGACGCGCCGACTGAGACCGCCAGGCCCGGTCCGACCTGCGCCAGTGGGCGCGGGTTGAACAGGCGCTCGACAGCCATTGCCACGATGGCGGCAGCGGCAATGAGGATCAGCAAGCCCTCGACGCCGCTGGCGAAGTACTCGGCCTTGCTGTGCCCGTGGGCGTGATCCTCATCTGCCGGTCTCGCCGCGATCGTCAGCATCGCGAGGGCCATGACGGCTCCGGCGAGGTTGACGCCGGACTCGGCCGCGTCCGAGAGCAGGCCGACGGAGCCGGTCAGGAGGTACGCGCCGGCCTTCAGGCTGATGGTGGAGATCGCCGCGGCGATCGACAGCCATGCGTAGCGCGCCAGCATGGCTCGGTTCGGCCGGGCGGTGTCGTGGTTGTGCACGGCGGTATTATCGCCCGCGCGGTCGTCTTTGACCAGCCCAGAGCCTTGAATATCTCAGAAACGATAGACTGTTCTGAGAATGCGGATCAAGTCTGATTTCTGCCCGGAGCGTCCTGATCTGGCTCCAGCCTCTTTTCGACTCCCGGGCCGGTGCGCAGCGGCGGACAGGCACCGGCGCGTGGCGGGAGAGTGCGCTATCCTCGGAACGCTTTGACCGGCTGGCAGATGGTCGGTGGACCACGCCGGCAAGGGAGCCGCCACATGCACCCCTGGCACGACAGCTACATCGACGATGCGCTGGTCGCGACCGCCTTCCCGGTGGTCATCGAGATCCCCAAGGGCAGCAAGAACAAGTACGAGCTCGACAAGGAGACCGGGCTGCTGCGGCTGGACCGGGTCCTGTACAGCGCGGTCTACTACCCGGCCGACTACGGGTTCATACCCCGGACCTACTGCGATGACGGCGACCCGCTCGACGTGCTGGTGCTCAGCCAGGAGCCGGTCTACCCGCTGACCATCGTCGAAGCCCGCGCGATCGGCGTCATGCGGATGCGCGACGAGAAGGGGATCGACGACAAGATCGTCGCCGTCAGCGTTCACGACCCCGCCTTCGCGGACTACATGGACAAGGACCAGCTGCCCGCCCACGTGCTTCGCCAGGTCCGCCGCTTCTTCGAGGACTACAAGGCGCTCGAGCAGAAGCAGGTCATCGTGGAGGACATGCTCGGCCCCCAGGAGGCGGTGACGATCATCGTCGAGGCCCTCGAGCTGTACCGCAAGCTGCGGCGCGGCGAGCTGCGCAAGTAGGAGCGTGTAAGGCATAGGCCTCGCTGCGCGCCGCCATCGTCGGGGCGAGTGGGAGGCCTCCACCTTACACGCTCCTTGATGGCTGCGCTGCGCGCATCCTGGAATGAAGATGGCCGAAGGCCGATTCGGTCAGGGCCCGGCGCCCACGCCTGCCGAACCTGGTGTCTGAAGTCGGCGGCTCGATGACCGATCGCCAGATCCTCGGTTTCCTTCAAAAGGAGTTCGGGCCGCAGTGGCCGAGCACGCGAAGTGCCCGGTCCACCGCGACCGACCGCCAGGCCAGTGCGGCCCGAACTCCCCAGGATGCGCGCAGCGCATCCTTCTCGGCGCGCGTGGGGCGGAGGCCAGCCAGCGACCGCGACGCCTCACGCAGACCCCAGAGCCTGCGACCCGCGTGCGCCGAGGGGCCTATGCCCTACACGCTCCTAGGTCAGGCTCTTCTCTTCCGGAATCCGCATGCCGTAGAACGAGCGGTAGACGAAGACCAGCGCCACCACGAACAGAATCGCGCCGATCGCCATCTTGAGCCCCTGGTTCTGCATGGTCACCGCGATCTCGACCGCCAGCAGCCCGAACAGCGTCGTGAACTTGATCACCGGGTTCATCGCGACCGAGGACGTGTCCTTGAACGGATCGCCGACGGTGTCGCCGATGACGGTGGCCTCGTGCAGTGGCGTGTTCTTCATACGCAGGTCCACCTCGACGATCTTCTTGGCGTTGTCCCACGCGCCGCCGGCATTGGCCATGAAGATCGCCTGGAACAGGCCGAAGAACGCGATGCCGATCAGGTAGCCGATGAAGAAGTAGGCGTTGAAGAATGGCAACGCCAGCGCCAGACAGAAGATGACGATGAAGATGTTCCACATCCCCTTCTGGGCGTACACCGTGCAGATACGCACGACTTCCTTGCTGTCCTTGATCGACGCCGTCGTGGTGTCGAGCCTGATGTTCTCCTTGATGTAGACGACGGCGCGGTAGGCACCGGTCACGACCGCCTGCGTCGAGGCGCCGGTGAACCAGTAGATCACCGCGCCGCCGATCAGCAGGCCCAGCAGCAGCTGCGGCTGGACCACGCTCAGCATCTCGATGACTCGGCCGTGGGCGATCGTGTGATTGAGCAGGAGGATGATGCCGAAGATCATCGTGGTCGCGCCGACCACGGCGGTGCCGATCAGCACGGGCTTGGCCGTGGCCTTGAAGGTGTTGCCGGCGCCGTCGTTCGTCTCGAGGATGTGCTTGGCGTTCTCGAAGTCGGGCTCGAAACCGAAGTTCTTCTTGATATCAGCCTTGATGTCCGGGACGGACTCGATCTGGCTGAGCTCGTAGACCGACTGCGCGTTGTCCGAGACCGGGCCGAAGCTGTCAACCGCGATCGTCACCGGCCCCATGCCCAGGAACCCGAACGCCACCAGGCCGAAGGCGAAGATCGAGCGACGCGAAGGCGAGCTCCGGCGGCAACAGGTTCACCATTTCCGGCTTCAGGGAGATCACGTAGCTGGTCGCCATCAGCGCCATGATCAGGAGACCCTCCCAGAAGGCCGAGAAGTTGCCGGCCACGAAACCCGAGAGGATGTTGAGCGATGCGCCGCCCTGCTTCGCGGACGGTGACGACCTCCTTCACGTGCCGTGAGTGGGTGCTGGTGAAGATCTTCGTGAACTCCGGGATCAATGCGCCGGCCAGCGTGCCGCAGCTGATGACCACCGACAACACCCACCACAGACCCTGATGCTGGGCTGGCGGGAGCAGCAGATAACTGGCCACGAACGTGACGCCCACAGACAAGAGCGAGGTGATCCAGACCAGCTGGGTGAGCGGGTGCTCGGCGTTGAACTCCTTGGCGTCCTTGTACCTTGCCGTGCACAGCTTGTCGTTGATGAAGTATGAGACCAGCGAGGTCAGGATCATCAGGATGCGCATGACGAAGATCCAGATGATCAGCGTGCCGCACATCGAGCGGGTTGCCCACCAGCGCCAGGGCGAGGAAAGCGATCAGCGCGACGCCGGTCACGCCGTAGGTTTCGAATCCGTCCGCCGTCGGCCCGACGCTGTCGCCCGCATTGTCGCCCGTGCAGTCCGCGATGACGCCCGGGTTCTTGGGATCGTCCTCCGGCAGGTGGAACACGATCTTCATCAGGTCGGACCCGATGTCCGCGATCTTGGTGAAGATCCCGCCGCAGATCCGCAGCGCGCTGGCGCCCAGCGACTCGCCGATCGCGAACCCGATGAAGCAGGGGCCCGACAATCTCCCGCGGCAGGAAGGTCAGGATGCAGATCATGAAGAACAGCTCGACGCTCACGAGCAGCAGGCCGACGCTCATGCCGGAGTGCATGGGAATCGCCAGCGCCTGCCACGGAGTGCCGCGCAGCGCCGCGAACGCGGAGCGGGAGTTGGCGCGGGTGTTGATCCGGATCCCGAACCAGGCCACGCCGTAGGAGCCCAGGATGCCGAGAATGGAGCAGAGCAGGATGATGAGGACGTTGAACGCCGACTTGTGCTGGAGCCCGGCGAAGTAGTAGAGCATGCACGCGCCGATGAGAGCCCAGAGGATGGCCAGGAACTTGCCCTGCTGGATCAGGTAGGTCTTGCAGGTTTCCCAGATCGTGTCGGATACGCTGGCCATGGCGCTGTGGACGGGCATGTTCTTCGTATGCCGGTACTGGATCAGGCCGAAGATCAGGCCGATCACGCAGACAACCAGGCCGGCGTACATCAACTGGAGGCCGCCGACTGAACCGAACATCACCTTGCTCAGGTCGGGGAGGCTGATGTCGGCCTCGCCGGCATAGGCCGTCGTGCCGACCGCCAGCACGAAAAACAGGAGGGACGCACGCAACAGATTCCTCGGTTTGATCATGATGGCTCCTCGCGAATTGGATTTTCGATGACAAACGCGCACGGTTCGGTCCGGGCGATTCTAACCTGCTTCGGCTCCTGCTCCAAGGTCGTCGGAGGCTGAGCATTCTCAACGTCGCCCGAGTCCCCCTGTGAGTGGGGGACGCTACAGCCGGTCCAGGACTACGAGGGCGCCGCCGGGATCATGGCGACCACTGCGCAACCGTGAGGCGACGCCCGAGCTCGCCACCGAGCCAGGCGCGAGCAGCACGTCAGGGGCCGCCGGGTCCGCCAAGCCTGCGCAGCGTCCAGGTCAGGGTCTTCGTCACGGAGTCCTTCGGGAGCGCACGGTTGAAGTTCCCAAGGGCTCGTCGCTCGGCGCACCCCGGAGTCTCCGTTCGACTCACGTCGAGCTGACTGACGCTCTCTGTCCACGAGTGCTCGCCGCTCAGCACCTGCTGGCTCCCGTCGTAGGCGAGTTTGTCGTCGGGAACGTCCGCGAACACGTTGTGGGGGAAGTTGCCTGGCGACTCGACCTCGACCGTTCCCGAGCAGTCGAGCGGGGGCTGCCCGGTGAGGGTGTGCCTGACGAGGTACCTCCACGGGATGGTGAAGGGATGGTGGGTCTCGGGGTTGCCCGTGTCCATGGGATCGTGGTCTGTGAGGGTGATGTGGTAGCTGTTCTTGTTGGCGTGAGTCGTGAGCCGGATATTGAGGGGAATCGGTCCCTGTTGGTCGGTATGCCACTCCCACCTGCGGTCGTCCTCGATCCTCCCGTTCCGCGACACGATTGTCGTGTTCTTGGTGTGGACGAAGTCATCCTTGAGCTGGATCCCGACGCCCAGGGCGATGAAGTAGTGCATCCCGCCAGGCCCCACGACCTCGTTTGCGCGCGTCCTCATCCGCGCCTCTTCCCTCTCGATCTGCTCCAGCTGCTCTCCGGTGGTGCTCGGAACATCGTCTGGCCGGGGCTGCGCGAACTGCGCCTTGGCCTCCTCTTCCTTCGCCTGGTACGGCCGGAGGGCATCGGCGGGCTGCCAGGACGCCGGCTTCAGGGTCGCCGTGATCCGGTAGTCGAGCGTGCCCGTGATGTGCTCTTCATCCGTGATGGTGGAAGTCTCGTCGCTGCGGACCTCCCGATTGTCATAGGACACCTGCTCGTGGTACTCGATCTCGAGCTCCCACTGATCGCAGACGATGTCGAACTCTTGCCGCGCGAGCTCGGTGCCGGGGACCGATGTGCGCCCAGCCTCAGGGTCGTTCGCGCCTTCACCTGTGGACTCGATCTTGTTGCAGGTGTTGCGGACCTCGAGGCTCTCACGTTGCCGTACGCATTCCGCTGGCGCTCGATACTGCACCTTCACGATGCCCTCGTCCCCGGCCCTGAACTCGTGGAAACCCTCGGCGGCGCCCTGAAGTCGCTTCCCGTTGAGGATCGTGCCCTTCTCGACCTTGACCAGGATGCGCTGCCAGCGCTGCGTCTGCTGGCCCCTATCGTCGAGCAGGTCGGACAGGGTGATGGTGACGGCTTCACCGGCCCCGACCGTGCCGCTGGGCAGCACGACCTTGGCAGTGTCAGGGATGCGCTCGTACTCATCGATCAGCGTCTGGAGGGGTATGAAGCCGTTGATCACCCGCCTGATGGGGGAGGCGTCGGCTCCTCCCTCCCGCCAGAAACCGAAACCCTCGAGGATGCTGCCGTTCCACGAGACGCTGCCTTCCTTGACGACCGCGTTGTCCTGGTGGTGGTCCACGAGTTGCAGTGTGAAGGTGAAAGCCCCTTCGAGGTCTCCGCCCGTGCAGTGCTGCGTCCCCGGCTCGATCCCATCCTCGCAGACTTGTTCGCTCTTGCCGGTCACACGGTCCGCCGTGAGCGTGGCCCGGAAGACGTAGTCCATGTGCCACTCGGGTGGGTTTGCCTGAGGCTCGCTCCTGGACCAGTTCCTCCAGCGGGAAACCGCAGCATCGATCGCCCCAGCCACCTCTTCGGCGCGGTACATCGCGTCGATGAAGAAGAACTCGATGTCGTGGCAGCCTGACTCCGGCTGCCCCGGGATGAGACCCAGCGTTTGTTTCGCCAGAGTCCCGATGAGCGACGCTTCGACGGAGGAGTGGAGATCCGTCTCCTGGCCCTGGGGCATCGCCACCGGCATCAGGACGAACTGCCTCCTGCAGCAGGTCTCGGTGGCGCCTTCGCTCGCCGAAAGGGCGAGGAAGACTCCCATCAGAACGAGGGAACATATGGTGCCCTGAAGCCGTCGCATGCCAGCCTCCTCGGAACATCTCCTCCGTCTCAGGCCCTAGCAGCTCCCGCTACCGCTTGACCAGTTCGACGCGGCGGTTCTTCGTGGGTTACTCCTCAAAGTCGTCGCTCGGCGCGTCCCTCGTCATGGTGAGGTGCCTGGCCTGCGGATCTCCCACGTGATCGTCTTCGTGCCCTCGCTCAGGGACTCGGTCGCCAGGCCGTAGTAGATCGACGTCGTGAACGGCTGCTGGTAGCCCTCGGACGTGCAGTTCGCCGACATGTACGTGGTGCCTTCGGGCTCGAAGGGGGCATCGGTGCCGCTCTCCGTCCAGCGGCGCTCGCCCCGGAGGACCTCCTGCCCCTTCGCGAAGACGAGCGGCTCCCCGGACTCCGTCAGCCAGCCGGTGCCGACGTTGAAGACGCCGGTGGAGGTCGCGTCCGTCATCTCGCAGGCCGCATCGGGATAGGGATCACAGCCCGACCACTGGAAGGTGGACTTCCAGACTGGGAGGTCGCCCGTCACATCCTTGCTGTCCAGGAAGCAGTGACTCTGCCGGTCGTCGAACTGCAGGCGCACCTGGACCGCCACCGGGCCGTGATGCTCCCCGTGCCAGCCCGCCACGACCTTGCAGCCCTCTTCGGACTGCGTCACCTGCTGGAACTGATCTTCGAGGTCGAGGTGTGCGGACGTGGCTTCGTAGACTCTACGGCCCCACGACTCGGGGTCGTTCGTCTTCGTCCTGTTGAGCTCGGCCTTGAGGGTCTGGCTGAACGAACGTGAAGCCTTCCACGGGGCTCCTCCGGGCTCGCCCCCCGAGTAGGTCATCTCCTCGGTGTAGGTGACGTCCACCAGCCACCGGTCGCGCTGGATCACGAGGTCCTTGATGTGCTCGGCGTTCTTGTCCGGCTCCCTCAGCGGCCCCTCATACGTGTCGTCGACTCGGTCGCCCTGATGCTCGGCCGAGATCTCAAACACCGGGCACCGGTTCTCGTCGTCCTTGCCTTTGTGGTTGTGGAGAAGTCCCTTCTCGATCTCGTACTTCCCATCGGCGTCGGCGGTCGCCTCCCACGTTTCGCCGTCCTTCGGGTCCACCACCCTCACCTTGGCGCCCGAAGCCGGCCTGCGGTGTCCCTCTTCCTCCTCGATCCACACGTGCCCGTGGAGCTTGGCGTAGAAGCCATCAATGTACTCGCGCGCATTATTCAGCTGGTACTGCTCGGCGAGTTCCAGATAGTGTTTGTGCCCGATGTCCTGCTTCAGGCAGAGAGTGTCCTCCAGGTATTCCTCCATCATTGGCGTCGCTTCGGTGTCGCGGATCCCGATGAGGTTGAAGAACTCACACGGCTTGCGGACGCACTTCTCGACCTCGGCGAGCCACTCGTCAACGTAAGGATTGACCATGAGGGCGTGCTTGCTCCCCCTCACGAATGCCGAGCGGGGGAGATAAACGTCTTCGAAATCACCTTCGATCATGTGGCCTTGCGCCTCAGCCACTGTGCGGCTCTCCAAATCAACCCAGAGCCAGTGGTTGTCCAGGTTGTTGATCGAAAAACGCATCGCACGACGAACGCGGTCGCGGATGATCTCACGGTCGAATCCGTTCGCTATCGTGGCTTCCCAGAGAGGCTTGCCATAGCGCTCGATTCTGATACAAGGGGTCGCATAGTCGTCATTTGCCTCGTCCCACCGGATCAGCATTCGAGCGCCATCATCGACGGTGCTGTTGCCGGACATCTGCGCGTCTTGAGCGAGATCCCCGAAGAGCTTCTGGAAGAATGGGTTCTGCTCACCAGCCTCGAGGGAGAGTGCGTTTGCACGATCGCGGTCAGCAGCTTTCACCTGAAGCCAGTGAACGTATGGGCCGACGTCATGTTTGACCGCCGGTATCGGTTCGCCGAGCTCTTTGCCGATCTTCTTATCGAGCCTGTCGTACTCGGCCTGAAAATCAGTGGCGAGAGTCGCCCGAGGACTGCAGAGGCCGATGATGCAGGTAGCAGCGAAGCTGAGATTCCGCCAGCGCATGGTCGTTTCACCGTTTCACCAGCTCGACGCGGCGGTTCTTTGCGCGGCCGTCCTCGGTGTCGTTGCTCGCGACCGGCGCCAGGGGGCCGACGCCGGAGGCCTGCAGCCTCGACGCAGCGACGCCGTGCGCGGAGACGAGGGCGTTCATCACCGCGTCGGCGCGGGCCTTGGACAGCGTGATGTTGTGGTCGAAGACGCCGGTTGAGTCGGTGTGGCCGACCACGTGGAGGTTGAGCGTGGGGTTGTTCGCCAGCAGCTTCGCGATCTCCGCCAGCACCGGCTCGGACTCGGGCTTGATGACCGCCTTGTCGGTGTCGAAGTAGATGCCGTAGACCGAGGCGTGGCCGGTGGCGTTGATGTCGCTCATCCAGGCGTCGGCGTTGGCGACCACGTCCTGCTGCATGGCCTCGCGCTCGACGATGATCAGCTTGTATCCGGCGCCGCCGTTGAACGGGCTGGTCTGCGCCCAGACCTCCGTGGCGTCACGCACGAGCTTGACGGTGGCCTTGTCCTCGCGCTCGACCATGACCATGCCGCCCACGGCCCGCGCGGCGCCGGCGTAGTTGCGGTTGATTTGCAAGGAATCCGCCGCTGTCACCCCCTTGCGGATGTCGTAGACGATGGTGACGACGCGTCCCTCGATCGTGGCCGTGGTTCCGCCGCCGGCAGCGAACTGGTGCGAGCCGAACGGCTCGACTGTGCAGTTCCTGATGACGTAGTCCGGCATCCGGGTGAACAGCGGGTGGTCCTGGCAGCCCTTGGCGTCCTCCTGGGCAGCGAGCGGCAGCGCCATCGCCAGAATCGCGCTCGCAGCGATCAGCGCCAGGCACGTGACCTTGCTCATGGCCTTCTCTCCTTCGGCGCGGGCCGGGCCCAGAGCCATCGCGGGACGCCCGCCGCGCCAGCTTTTGTCCCGCTGTCCTGTGATTCCTTACGGAGATTGTACTCCCGCGGCAGGTGACTGGTGGGGTTGATTCCTCGAAAGCTGCCAGCTGACGACGGCCCTCGGTGCGGTGGCCGGCTGGCTCGGCGGGCGCTACCTCTGGCCGTCGCGTCCGGCCAGCCAGGCGATCCCCGGTTTCGCGCTGAGGCCATGCGCGAGGATGCTGAGGAGCACGGTCGCGATCACAGCGAGTCGGATCGCGGGCGGCTCCGCCCGGCCGGCAGCGTGCTCCAGGTAGACCAGGCCGAGCACGATCGAAGCAAGGCCGCGGGGGCCGAACCAGCCCATGAACGCCACGGTGGCCCGGCTCAGTCCGGTCCCCCTGAGCGCGATCGCGACCGGGAGCATCCGCACCGCCGTCAGGCTCAGAACGGCGTACAGGACGTGACTCAGGTCGAGCTCGGGCCAGGCTCGGGCCACCAGCGCTCCGAACAGGAAGAACACCGAGGCGTTGAGGACCTGGCCCCAGGTCTCGGCGAACTCAACGCAGTGCCCTCCGGCCTGCTTGAAGCCCACCTGCACCGCGAGACCGGCGACGAACGCGGCGATGAACATGCTGGCCGCGACGGCTTCCGAGGCCACGATGCAGAGCAGTGGCAGGGCGACCACCGCCAGCTGCCGGGCCGGCTCGGCCATCCACCCGCGACTATGGGCGAGGCCCAGGAGCACCCCTCCGACCAGCCCGACACCCACACCGATCAGCGTCCCGAAGCCGAGCTGCTCGACGATCAACCGGGTTAGGCTCGTGCCGGGGCCCTCCGCGCCTGCCCCGGCAAGGGCGATGAAGAACAGCAGAAAGGGCACCGACAGCCCGTCATTGAGGCCGGCTTCGACGTTGAGGGCCTCCCGGATCCGGGCCGGCACCAGCGGGCTGGTGACGATCACCTGCCCGAGCCCGGCGTCGGTCGGGGCGAGGATGGCTGCCAGGATGCCTGCTTGCCACACCGTCAGCCCGCGGAATACGACCAGCGCCGCGAGAGCGCCGAGGAGGATGGTCAGCAGCATCCCGACGCTCAGCAGGCGGATCGGCAGGGCCCTGATGTCGTGCAGCTCCGCGAGGTCGGTCCGGCTGGCGTCGGTGAAGAGCAGGAGCACCAGCCCGACCTCTGCCACCCGCAGGAACACATCGAGCTGATCCGGGCCCAGGCCGAGCGACGGCAGAGTCAGATAGGTGACACCGCCGGCCACGGTGAAGACGATCGGCGAGGTGACCACAGTCCGGCGCAGCTGCGCAGAGACCAGGCTGATCAGGAACACCAGGGTGACGAACACGGCGATCAGGGTCATGCGGTGAGCTCCCCTGCAATCAGGATAGACGGGCGGGGTGCCGCATGTCATGAAGGCCGCAACGGGGACCCGGTTTCGCGCAGCCTCGGCGGTGCTCTCGGCTGTCGTTGACAACGTTGCGAGCTTGGTGGCCGTCGCAATCGGCGGGCGCCGCGAGCCCGTTCCGCTAGTGGTAGAGTTTGCCCACTGGAGAGGGGACTCCCATTGCTGTTTCTTCGTGGACCGTGATCGTCCAAGGGCGCCGCAGGATGCCGGCACGGGCATTCGGGGAAGGGACTCCTCTCGCGGGCAGCAGACGGACCGGGCGCAAGACGCGAGTTCCCAGGGACGGCCCCCTGATGCGCCGCGCAGCTCGTCGCCGTGAGCGCGAGCCGCTCGAGGGACGCGGCCAGAGTGGCCGACTTGCCGGAAACCGGAAAACGACCGGCGGGCAATGGACCTTGTTCGGATCGAGGTTGAATGGAGGCTCGAGGTGACCACGCAGGTATCTACCCAATCAAACCGTGTCGAGCCGCGCTGGCCCCCGGCCCTCGCGGTCCTCGTGCTGCTGTTCTTGCTGTCGGTGCTACCCGGGCACATCCAGGTGTTCCCGACGTGGTTTCGGTTCGTGTGCGCGGCCGTCGTGCTCTTGCCGATGGCCGCCGTCCAGCTGAGTGGCGGACACCCGAGGTGGCGGCTCGTCGAGCGCTGGATCACGCTGCTCTTCTTCTTGGTGGCAGGTGCCGGAGCCCTCGCCGGCCTGACGATTCTCATCCGCTCGGTGGTACGGGGATCGGCGGACCTCAATGGTCTGCAGCTGTTCACCTCGAGCATCGCGGTGTGGGTCACCAACGTGCTCGTCTTCTCGCTGCTGTACTGGGAGATCGATCGCGGAAGCCCGGAAGCTCGGGCCAACGACGAGGGCGTGAGGCCGGATTGGCTCTTCCCCCAAGCCGGCGTTCCCGACGATTCGCCGCCCGGCTGGCGGCCGACCTTCGTCGACTACCTTTTCCTCGGCTTTTCGACCGCGACGGCCTTCAGCCCCACGGACGCTCTGCCGCTCACGTCTCGCGCCAAGCTCCTGATGATGCTCGAAAGCTCGATCTCGCTGGCCACCATTGTCGTTGTCGCTGCACGCGCGATCAACGTCCTCGGCGGCTGAGCGAGGCGCCCCGGTCCATGCGACCCTTGCACGGCTCGTGGAAGTTCGAGCCGGCACGAGCTGTTATGAAACCAGGATTGATGACTGAACAGAGGAGGGAATCATGCGTCGTTTCGGACTCTCAATCGCCCTGACCAGTCTCCTCGGCCTGCTCGCCGTGCCTGCCGTCGCAGCTGACAACGGCTTCTACCTCGGCGGAAGCGTCGGCCAGACGCAGCTCGAGATTGACCAGCTCGGCGAGGAGGTCGACAGCGCTGACTTCTCCGGCGATGACATGGCCTACAAGGTCTTCGCCGGCTTCCGCTTCATCACCTTCCTCGGTGTCGAGGGCAGCTATCGCGACTTCGGCGCGCCCGAGGATGAGGTGGCGGAGCTCGACGGCACCGTGACCGCCGATCTCACCGGTTACGACGTGGCCGCGGTCGGTTTCCTGCCGCTCGGCATCGCCGACGTCTTCGCCAAGGCCGGGATGGCCGCATGGGACGCCGAGCTCAACCTCGACGCCGGCGGCATCTCCGAGTCGGTGACCGATGACGGCGAGGACCCGTTCTACGGTCTCGGATTCCAGTTCCGGATCAAGTCGTTCGCCATTCGCGCTGAGGTCGAGTACTTCGACGTCGAGGGCGTTGACGGTCTGTACATGTACTCCCTCGGTGGCAGCTACACGTTCTGACGCTCGATCTGCTCGCAAGCGATCTCCGGAGGAGGGGCGGGCAGCCGTCCCTCCTCCTTGTACGTTGTGGAGCGCTGATGGCGGCACCGCGACCGCAGAGCCGGGCGGTCGAGGACGCCAGCAGCAGGGCCTCCCGAGGAGTGCTTGTCGGGTGTATCGTTGGCCGGAGGAGGACGACCATGAACGTTCGCCGTTCGTCTCAGCTGACTGCGCTCGCGTGCGCGGTGCTGCTCGTGCCCGGGATCGCCCTGTGGGCCGGCTCGAAGGATGACCCGGACCCGGCGGCGAAACTCCGCGCCGGAATCCACGAGGTCGTCGCCGACCCCGATCGAGCGGCGAAGATGTTGGCCGCGGTCGACGAGATCGAAGCAGCGATCGGCGAGCTGAACAGCCTGATCGCCGATGAGCGCGCCTCGCTGCGCGCTCTGCTCCTCGACCACGGCAGCTCGAGGGCGGACGTCGATGCGTCGCTCGCCGAGTTCAACGCCAACCACGAGTCCCTGGCAAGGCGCTGTCTCACCGCCCACGCCGCCCTCAAGGCTCAGGCCACGGCTTCCGAGTGGAAGAAGCTGAGGAAGCTCGAGCTCGAGATGATGATTTTCGCCGCGTCGAAGTCGCTCGGCCAGCCGGCGCCGGCCGGGAAGGAGGGCTGACCCCATGCTCGCAGCACTCCTGGTAGGATTTCTCGTCTTCTCGGGCGGCAATGGTTTCGCGGCGAGGATGTTCGGCAAAGACACCCGGGCGCTGGTTCGGCAGGTCGTCTCCGACCCGACTCGGGCAGCTGAGGCGTCCCGAACCCTCGAGCTGGGCCAGCAGGACCTGGAGGCCATCGGGAAGCAGTTCGAGAAGATCGCCAAGGACTTTGGCGCGACCGACGAGGACCAAGTCGGCCGGGCTCGACGAGCTCCTCCCGTACATGCAGCTGGCGTCCGAGCAACGGCGGAACGTCCAGAGGGTGAGCGTCGACCGCATGTTCGATCTCCGGGAGATTCTCACCGAGGACGAGTGGAACGCCTTGTTCGTGAAGTTGAAGGACGAGTCCTGATCCGTCGGCACGATCGAGCGCGAGCCTGACGAGATTTCGTCATCGCCGCACGGGTGTGCCGGCTCTATTTGGCCTCTGTTTCGACGCTAAACTTCTGATACGAAAGCAAGATACGCTACCTGCGCCGGAGCGAGTGACGGGTGGCACGATTTATGCGGTAGCTGCAGCAGACACGGCGCGTCCGGCTCGCCAGACGACCCGCGCCGTGGACAGGTTCAGAGGGAGGAAGAAATGAAGCTCAAGGCTCTGTGTGCACTGGCCGCCGCGGCTGTCGTGATTCTGGCAGCGCCACAGGCGGTTGCTCAGTCCGGCTCGGACGGCTGGGAGTTCACCATCGCCCCGTACCTGGTCGCGGCTGGGCTGGACGGCTCGCTGACCGTCGCGGACATCGAGGCGGACGTCGATGTCGCGTTCGACGACATCGTCAGCGACCTCGACTTCGCATTCATGGGCCACTTCGACATGCAGAACGAGCGCTGGGTGATCTCCTCGGACCTGATCTTCGTGGACATCGAGGACAGCGAGGACGTGGCCCAGGGGACCGGCACGGCCTCCGTGGAGGAAACGCTGTGGGAGGTCGCCGGCGGCTACCGCGTTTCGCCGGCGGTGACCCTGCTCGCCGGCGGGCGCTGGGTGGATCTATCCAGCACGCTGCAGTACTCCGGGCCGGTCGTCCAGGGCAGCGTGGACGCGAGCAAGAGCTGGATTGACCCCTTCGTGGGCGCTCACATCACTGCGCCCCTTTCCGACAACTGGTGGATTGGCGCACACGGCGACATCGGCGGCTTCGGCGTTGGCTCGGAGTTGGCCTGGCAGGCCTATGCCAACCTCGGCTGGAACGTCTCCGACCTGGTGTCGGTCATCCTCGGCTACCGCGCGATCGACATCGACTACGAGGACGGCAGCGGGCTCGAGTACTTCCACTACGACCTGCTGATGGCCGGGCCGCAGCTCGGCGTGGCCTTCCGCTTTTGACGGTGGTGAGCGGGTTGGCCGAGCAGGAGGGCCCGCGGATGCAGCGACTCAGAGTGCAGATGGAGTTCGCACCGCAGTCGAAAGGCGAGGCGGTTCAGGTGCTCCGGTCGCTGCTCGGACCGGTCCGGGCTGAGCCCGGGTGCAGCGCAACCCGGCTGCTGAAGGACATGGACGACGGGAACGCGCTGACCTTCGTCGAAGAGTGGCGCGATGGCGAGAGCCTCCGGCGCCACCTCCGCGAGGCGACCTTCCGGACGATCCTCGCGGTCATGGACCTCGCTGCAACCGCGCCGATTGTGGAGATCGACGAGATCTCCTCGCGGCGCGGCTTCGACATGGTGGAGGAGCTCCTCGGCAAGACCCGGGTCGACACCTTACACACTTTGGACACGTGATGACCTCGAAGAAGGGCGACCGCAACGGCGCGACTCGCTGCTTTCCACGGGGAAGAAGGATTGAAGGAGGCCGCTATGAAGAAAACTGGCACACTCTTGAGGCTCCTGATGCTCACGCTGTTGACAGCGCTGGGCATTATCGCGTCCCCGGCCGCGTTGCCCGCGGCCGACACCCTTGATCGGACGGTGCTGCCGATCCCGGAGCCGGCGCGGCCGGTCTACACCGAGCTCGACGTGCGCAACGCTCCACCGCCGCCGCCGCGCTTCGAGGTCACGGCACCCGAGGGCGCGCCCAACGTCGTGATCATTCTGATCGACGACGTCGGCTTCGGAGCGGCGGCGCCGTTCGGCGGTCCGGTGCCGATGCCCACGCTCGACCGGCTGGCGGATGGCGGACTCCGATACAACAACTTCCACACCACGGCGCTGTGCTCGCCGACGCGGATGGCGCTCAAGACCGGGCGCAACCATCACTCCGCCGAAACCGGCTCCATCATGGAGTCCTCGACCGCGTTCCCCGGAAACACCGGCCAGCTGCCGAACAGTGTGGCTCCGCTCGCCGAGATGCTTCGCCTCAACGGCTACAGCACCGGCGCCTTCGGCAAGTGGCACGAGACCGCCCCCTGGGAGGGGAGCGTTTCGGGGCCCTTCGACCGCTGGCCGACGCACCAGGGCTTCGACGAGTTTTACGGCTTTATCGGCGGCGAGACCAACCAGTGGTCGCCCTTCTTGTACCACGGCGTAGCCCAGGTCGAGCTGCCGGACGACCCGAGCTACCACTTCATGACCGACATGGCAGACAAGGCCGTCGCATGGATCAAGTACCAGCAGGCGCTGACTCCTGACAAGCCGTTCTTCGTTTACTTCGCGCCGGGCGCCACCCATGCCCCGCACCACGTTCCGCAGGAGCGGATCGCCCGCTGGCAGGGCAGATTTGACCAGGGTTGGGACACGCTGCGCGAGGAAACGCTGGCGCGCCAGCTCGAGTCGGGCGTCGTGCCGGCGGGGACGGTGCTCGCCGGAAAGCCTGAGGCCATCAAGGACTGGGCCGCGCTGTCGGCCGACGAGAGGCGTCTCTTTGCGCGTCAGGCCGAGGTGTTCGCAGCCTACCTCGAGATGACCGACTACGAGATCGGTCGCGTCATCCAGGCCGTCGAGGACGTCGGCGATCTCGACAACACTCTCGTGTTCTACATCGTCGGCGACAACGGCTCGTCCGCCGAGGGCGGCATGAACGGGCTGTTCAACGAGATGACCTACTTCAACGGCGTTGCCGAGCAGGTGCCCGATCTCCTGAAGGTGCTCGACAAGTGGGGCGGGCCAGAGACCTACCCGCACATGGCGGCGGGCTGGGCGGTGGCCTTCGACGCGCCGTTTGAGTGGACGAAGCAGATGGCGTCGAGCTTCGGCGGCACCCGCAACGGCATGGTGGTCCACTGGCCGAAGGGCATCGAGTCGAAGGGCGAGCTGCGCAGCCAGTTCCACCACGTCGTCGACGTCGCACCCACCGTCCTCGAGGCGGCTAGGCTGCCCGAGCCGAAGGTCGTCAACGGCACGTCGCAGGCGCCGATCGAAGGCGTGAGCATGGCCTACACCTTCGACGACGCGACGGCGAAGGACCGGCACCTGACGCAGTACTTCGAGATCTTCGGCAACCGGGCCATCTACCACGACGGCTGGCTGGCTGGCACCATTCACAGGGCGCCCTGGGAGCGCGAGCCGCGGCGCCCGCTTGCCGAGGACGTCTGGGAGCTCTACGACGTGCGCTCCGACTTCAGTCTGGCGAACGATCTCGCCGCGAAGAACCCGCAGAAGCTCGCCGAGATGCAGGCGATCTTCATGGAGGAGGCCGAGAAGTACCACGTTCTGCCGATCGACGACCGAGTGTTCGAGCGCTTCATCGCGGCCAACGTCGGCCGCCCCGACCTGATGGCGGGCCGGACTTCGCTGGTGCTCGCCGAGGGCATGACCGGCATGACGGAGAACGTGTTCCTGGACGTCAAGAGCAAGTCGAAGACGATTACAGCCGAGGTCGAGGTGCCGGCAGCCGGCGCGAATGGCGCGATTCTGGTGCAGGGAGGCCGCTTCGGCGGCTGGGCGCTGTACGTCAAGGACGGGGTGCCCGCGTACGACTACAACTTCCTCGGCCTGCAGCGCACGACCATCGCGGGGACGAGCCCGCTCGCTCCGGGCAAGGCGACGATCCGCTTCGAGTTTGCCTACGACGGCGGCGGCCCGGGCAAGGGCGGCACGGGCACGCTCTACGTGAACGACCAGAAGGTCGCCGAGGGACGCATCGAGCGTACCCAACCGATGTTCTTCTCCGGTGATGACACGGCCGACGTGGGGATCGACCTGGGCACGCCGGTGGTCGAGACGATTGGGTCCGAAGCCCGCTCGCGGTTCACAGGGAACATCCCGAAGGTGACAATCGAGGTGAAGTGATGGAGCTCCAGCGCGCGACGCGCTGGAGAGCTCAACGACGGGCAGCCTGGAGGCCGTTGCGCCGGGAAAGTCCGGGAATTCGGCAAGAGCGTTCGTGATGGGCCTTGCGACACAAAGGGAGAGATCCGAAAAAGTACGGAATTGCGAACTGGAATAAACTCAGCTACCCTCTGCCTTTGCCAGAGGAGCGAGCGCGGGCGCCGGTGGTGCTGCTCGCACCGCATCGAACCTCAAACGCCCTCGTCGGGCAATCCACATCAACCGGCCCCAGAAAGGGCCCAAACCAATGGAGGATCATGTGACGAGCACGAAGAGGTTTCCGATCATCCGAACGATGTCTCTTGCCGGCTTGACGCTGGCGCTGCTCGCCGGCGCCACTGTGGCTGACGCTCAGAGCCGGGAAGACCGATGGGAGTTCACACTGGGTGCGATCTACCAGCTCGGCGCCGATCTCGAGTTCGACGGTGGCTCGACCGTGGCCACCGACGACGACTTCGGCTTCCTGCTGACGACTGGCTACAACTTCAGCGACAAGCTCGAGACGAGCTTCGGCTTCCAGTACGGAGGCATCGGCTACGACGCCAACGTGGTCCAGGATGACGGAGACATCACCGGCATCTCGGGCAGCTACGACAACTGGGCCCTGTCGGCGAACGTGATCTTCAACCTCATGGATGGCCCGCTGACGCCCTACGTCGGCGGCGGCCTCGGCTGGACGTGGATCGACACCAATGTCCCCAACGGCCTGCCCACGACGGGCTGCTGGTGGGACCCCTGGTACGGCTACATCTGCTACACCGACTACCCGACCAAGTCGACCGACGCCATGTCCTATCAAGCGACGCTGGGGCTCCGCTACGAGTTCCCCAATGACATGACGTTCATGCGGTTCGGCTACACCAGCCAGTGGTTGGACCTCGACAACTCCAATGGCACCCCACGCTTTGACGTGATCGGTGTGGAGATCGGCTGGATGTTCTAGGAGCGTGTAGGGCATAGGCCCCTGAGCGCGCTTCTACTGTCGGTGTTGTGGGTGGCCTCTACCCACACGCTCCTCGGGATGCGCTGCGCGCATCCTTCGGACATCAACTTCCGGCGCCCGGAGAGCTGCTCTCCGGGCGCTGTTGTGCTTCATGGCGGTCGTGTTGCACTCGATTTCGGACGTGTGGTATCATAATCCTCGATGAGTGGTATCAAGAGATCCGTTGACCGTGATATCGGCTGTTCAGGACGCTTCCTGCTGCGGATCGATCCCGGCGTTCACGCCGCGCTGCGGGCCGCGGCCTCGGCGATGGATCAATCGCTCAACGAGTACTGCGGCCGCAAGCTGGCGGCGCCCGTCGGTGAGCTGTCGGCGTTCGAGGACGCCGCCGCGGCGGTCACCCGCGCCGCAGTCGTGGCCGGCGACGCGCTGGTCGGCGTCGTCGCGTTCGGGTCGTGGGCGCGCTCCGAGCTGCACGACGCATCCGACATCGACCTGCTGGTGGTGGTTGACCGCTCGCTCGAGCTGTCCCGCGCTCTCTATCGGCGCTGGGACGAGAAGCCGGTTCTGTGGAAGGGACGGCGCGTGGAGCCGCACTTCGTGACCATGCCGGAGCGATCGGCGCCGGCGGTTGGGCTGTGGGCGGAAGCGGCTGTCGACGGCATCGTTCTCTTCGCCCGCGACCTCGAGCTCCAGAGGGGTCTGGCGGCAATACGCCGAGACCTGATCGAGGGTCGAGTGGTCCGCAAGAGGGTCCATGGACAGCCGTACTGGGTCGCGGAGGGTTGATCGTGCGCAACCGGGACTTGGCCAGCGATTACGTCGGGAGGGCGGCGATTCGCCTCGAGGCTCTTGATGTGCTCTTCAAGCACCGCGGCTGGGCCGACGTCGTGCGCGAGGCTCAGGAGGTGGTCGAGCTTGCCCTCAAGGGCCTGCTGCGGGAGCACGGCGTGGAGCCGCCGCGGATCCACGACGTCTCCGAGGTCCTGCTGGCGGAGCGGGCACGGCTGCCGGAGGCACTGCAGCCCGAGGTTGAGGCCCTTGCCGCCATCTCGCGCGACCTGCGCCGCGACCGCGAGCTCGCGTTCTACGGTGCCGAGGACTTGACGCCGTCAGGCTTCTACAGCAAGCAGGACGCCGAGAAGGCGAGGGCCGGGGCCCGGCGGGTGGTGACGGCCGTGCGGCCTCACGTGCCGGGCTGAGACCCGACCGGGTTCGCCGCCCTTCGCTCCGTGCCCGTCTCCGACTCGCGGCAAGAAGCTGCCGAGGGATGATCGATTTTGAGGAACAAACCTCGTTGGGATGCGCGCAGCGCATCCACATAGGAGCGTGCGGGGCAGAGGCCGGCCCGACGACAGGTCGAAGGAACCCCTCGAAGGCCTATGCCCCACAAGCTCCTACCGGTGCTTGAGGAAGGTGCCCGCCTGGTACTCGGCGAATGCCTGCCGGAGCTCCTCCTGGGTGTTCATCACGATCGGGCCGTACCAGGCGATGGGCTCTCTGAGCGGTCTACCGGAGACGAGCAGGAAGCGGATCCCGAGCTCGCCCGCCTCGACGGTCACCTCGTCGCCGCTGTCGAACACGACCAGCGAGCGGTCGCCGATGCGCTCGGGGCCCGCCGTCTCGGACCAGGAGGCCGCCACGGTCGGCACCGCGAGCGGCTCAGAGGCATTGCAGAACCGTCCCGATCCGGCGAACACGTAGGCGAAGGCATGGCGCGTGCGCTCCACAGGCAGCGTCTTCCTCAGGAGCGGCGGCACGAAGACGTCGAGGTACTGCGGCTCGGCGGCGATCCCGTCGACCGGTCCGCGCTTACCCCAGAAGCTGCCGCAGATCACCCGCACCGCCGTGCCGTCGTCGTCCGTGACCTCGGGGATGTCGGCCGCCGCCACCTCCTGGTAGCGCGGCGTCGGTCATCTTGAGCGCTGCAGGCAGGTTCGCCCACAGCTGGAATCCATGCATCCGGCCGCCGGCGTCGCCCTTCGGCATCTCCTGGTGAATGATCCCGGAGCCGGCGGTCATCCACTGCACATCGCCGGCCGAGATCGCGCCGGCGTTGCCCAAGCTGTCGGCGTGGTCGACAGTTCCGGCGAGGACGTAGGTGATGGTCTCGATGCCGCGGTGGGGGTGCCACGGGAATCCGGCCCGGTAGTCCTCCGGACGGTCGTTGCGGAAGTCGTCGAGCAGCAGGAAGGGGTCGAAGTCGGCGGTGTCGCCGAAGCCGAAGGCGCGCCGCAGCCGGACGCCGGCGCCCTCGATGGTGGGTTGGGACTCGATCAGCCGCTTGATGGGTCGGATGGACATGGGGCCTCCTCGTTCACGTCTGCACGCGCCATCCCGGTCGCCACGATCAACTGGCTGATTGCGCTCGACCATTCCCGCTCGTGGGGTCGGGCCTTCAAGGGACGGCACCGGTTCAGAGCGTCTCTCTGAAGGTGCACATGGCGTTTAACTCCGACGCACGTCCCGCCTCAGCCGAGCATCGCAGCCATTCCGCGGCGGATGGGGGAGGGACGCTGACGCCGCCACGGCGTCGCCGACCGCGAACCTCGCGCTCAGCTCGGTGAGCCGCAGCCCGCAGGGTTGACAAGCCGTGATTCGTCGTTGATACTTTGTCGCAGAATGCAATTCAAGCCGGGCAACACGGCCCGACCAAAAGGAGAATCGATGCGTCACAGGAGTGCTCTTGCAGCGTGTGTGGTCATGATCGGCATGGCCGCCGCGGCGTTACCCGCAGCGGCCCAGGACACGGCCGAGCCGATCACCTGGCTGATCGACGTCACGGTCAAGCCCGGAAAATACCAGGAGCTCGAGGCAGCGTCGCTGAAGTACGACAAGCCGGTGCTCGACGCACTGGTCGCGAACGGGTCCATCACCTCGTACGGCCTCGCCTGCCAGATGGTGGGCCCGCCCAGCCAGTCGTGCATGTTCTGGGTCACGGCGACCGACTGGTCGGGCATGGGCAAGGTCGAGAAGGCCTTCGCCGACAGCCGCAAGGCGATGAAGGAGGACGAGCTGAAGTCGATGATGGAGTCCTTCCTCGGCGCCACCGTGCCCGACAAGGAGACCTCATCGGTTGTGCGCCACGTCGTGTTCAACGGCACTCCCGGGGCGTCGCCGAAGTACCTCATGCGCCACGTCTACAACGTCAAGCCGGGCAAGGGCTCGGCGGCGGTCAAGATGTTCACGGAGTACAACGCGCCGACCTACGAGAAGCTGCTCGCGGCCGGCGTCATCGAGGGGTATGGAGTGGCCGTGCCGGACATCCACGTCGGCGGCGACTGGACGCACACGTTCTGGACCACCTTCGCGGACATGTCGCAGATCGACGCGATCGATGCGGCCTTCGATGCGGCCGACGAGGCCCGCGGCGACGCCCTCAACGAGACCATCGACACTGCGTGGCGCGAGATGCACGACATGGATGCGCACTGGGACTCCCTGATGAGCATCAGCATGTACGGCGGCAGGTGAGCGCCTGCTGCAGCACGCACAGCACTGACGGCGTGAACGTGTACGGCGGCCGGGCAACCGGCCGCTGTTTCACGTGCTGGGCTCGTCATCTCCGGCGCATCGGCTCCCGCCGGCTCGAACCGACAGAGTCATACCATCCGTCGCGACCTACGCCGCGGGGGGGCACCGACGTCCGGGCTCGGGAACGCCGTCGCCGCGGCTGCGAGCTAGCGCGGAGTGATGTTCTGATTCATGCAGAACAGGTTGGTCGGATCGTACTTCGTCTTGGTCCGAACCAGGCGGTCCCAGTTCGGGCCATACGCGGCGCGGATCCGATCCGACTCCTCTTCGGTCATGAAGTTGACGTAGACACCGCCGGTGGCGTACGGGGCCGCCGTGCGGTAGAAGTCTCGCGACCAGCGGATGACCAGGTCATCCTGCGCAGCCGTTTCCCAGCGGCCGTGGACGTTGACAACATAGTTGGCGTCACGGTGGGTGTAGGCGGTGGCGCTCGGCGATACGCGGCCGGCCTGGCCGCCGAGCTGGCCGAGGAAGATTTCGCACTGGGGCGATGGCAGCTCGCCGGCGTAGCGCACGAGCACGCCGATGGTCTCGTCCGACAGTTCGGCGAAGTTGTGCGACTTCCAATAGTTGCGGGCGCCGGGGGTGAGCAGGGGATCGAACGCCTGCTGCCACGCGACGAACGGCTGGACACCGAGGTGCTCGCCGTAGGGCGTGCCGAGCTTGCGGACCGGCTCGATCGCGGCGAAACCCCGGCCCGGATCACCGATGTGGCAGACCGCGAACGCGATGATCTCCTTGCCGTGGACCTCAGGGGGCAGGAAGGGCAGCGGTGGCGCTTGGCGGAGCACCGCCCAGATCGCGGTTTGGTCCGAGAGCCCGGCCGCGATCTCGCGATAGCGCTTGAGCGCCAGGGTCGCCTCGGCGAGCGGGTAGACGACGAGCCCGCAGAGCACGTCCGGGCCGACTTCGTGGAGCCGGAAGTCGAAGCGGGTCACGACGCCGTAGTTGCCGCCGCCGCCGCGCAGCGCCCAGAACAGATCCGGGTGGTCCCGATCGCTTGCCCGAACCACGTCGCCGGCCGCGGTCACGACCTCGGCACTGACCAGGTTGTCCACAGTCATGCCGTAGGCGCGGCTCAGCCAGCCGAACCCGCCGCCCAACGTCAGCCCGGCGATGCCTGTGGTGGAGTTGATGCCGGTGGGGGTCGCGAGGCCGAACGCCTGCGCCTCCCGGTCGAAGTCGCCCAGCGTGGCCCCGGGCTCGACCTCGGCCACCTTCTTCTCCGGATCGACCCGGATGGACTTCATGGGTGACAGGTCGATCACCAGGCCGTCGTCGCAGACGGCGTTGCCGGCGATGTTGTGCCCGCCGCCGCGAACCGCGACGAGGAGCTGGTGGCGGTTGGCAAACTTGACGGCGGCCTGGACGTCGGCGGTGCTGGTGCAACGGGCGATCAGGGCCGGACGGCGATCGACCATCGCGTTCCAGATCGTCCGCGCCTCGTCGTACCCCTCGTCGGTCGGGCCGAGCAGCGACCCTGAAAGCCGATCGCGGAGTCGGACAACCTCATTTACGTCGACACGTGTAACACTTCGCGTGAGCGTCGCGATCTGAACCGAAGCCATGGTGCCTCCCTTCGTAGCCTGATATTGATACCAGATGTCAACATATGTGTAAACTAGACTTGACAAAGACTTCTTCCGCCCGCGTAGAAGGTTGGGCGGCCGAGTCAAGCCAATCGGGCGAGCTGCGGGACGCCGCCAACACCTGGCGGGGGCCGCGCGCCCTCAAACTTCCGGAATGCAGGTGCAGCGCGCAGAAGTGCGGTGACAGCTTCACTGCGGCGGCGTGTCCTCACTGGGAGTGACCGTCCACCGCAGCCGATCCTGCTCGGACGCGGCCCTTCCGCGGGACGAGGGAGAGCCGAGTTGTGACGACCTGGAGCCGTCCGAACGACTCGCTTTTTCTTGAGACCTGGAATCGATTGCGATCCTGCGCTATTAGATTAGGGACGAGTACCGAACGGGAGGCTTCAGCTATGCGGATTTCCACGAACGACATGCCAGTCAAGATCGACGCACCCGGGGCGCGCGCGTGCCAGGCAACCGGCTTCGGAGATGCGAGTGACTACGGCGTCATGGGCGCCGAGTACTTTCGCATCGCCGGCGGCGCCGACCTCGCGCCGCTCCTCCAAGGGTTGGACGACGACCTCTGTCAGGCGCCCCACTGGGGTTACCTGATCTCCGGCGAGGTGGTCGCCAGGTACAAGGACGGTCGGGAGGAGGCGGTGCAGGACGGCGACCTCTTCTACTGGCCGCCGGGGCACACCGTGCGCGTGACGCGGGACGCGGAGTTCGTCTTGTTCAGCCCGCAGCACGAGCACACACCGGTGCTGGATCACATCCGGCGCAAGATGGGGGTGTAGGGGGCGGACCGCAGCCCGTCGCCGCTCACGCGGTGAGGCTCGCGTCGGCGACAAGCGCGGGGCGCTGGGATCGAACCGCGTTCGAGGCCGAGCAGGCGGGTGCCATGGATCTCAAGGCGGAGCTCGAGGACTCGGCGCTTCGCATCCTCGAGCCGGAGGGCCCCACGTCGAACGGCTACCGGAGCCTCCACACCACGGTGCGAGACGAGGATGGCCGCGCGCTGGAGATCCAGATCCGTTCTCTCGCCATGCATCGAGCCGCGGAGCGTGGTAGCGCCGCCCACTGGCTGTACAAGGCAGAGGGTGCCGAGGCCACCCGTTCACCCAGCCGCGTCAGTCGCTTTCTCGGACGGCTTTCCTCGCCCTCGAGTCGCCAGCCCCGTGTCCGGGCTCAGTCGACCGAGCCGTCGTGACGTATCGCCTCGGCGGTCGACACCACCGTCGCGTAGCTCGATTCCATGGCCGCGAGCGCCGCGGCATGGACGTGTGCCGCCGGCACCTCGACACCATCGTGGGTGAGGGCTCGGGTGGCGCACGCGTCGCGCACGACCGTGACCTCGAAGCCGAGGTCCGCGGCGGCGCGGACCGCTGCCTCCACGCACATGTGGGTCTGCATGCCGCACACCACCAGCCTGGTCACGCCGAGGCTGCGCAGCGTGGTCAGCAGCTCGGTGTCGCGGAATGAGTTAGCGTGGTGCTTCCCGATCACGACCTCGCCGTTCCGGGGCAGCACGTCGGGATGGATCCGGTACTGCGGGTCGATCCCGGTGGGATCGGGTGTGTCGACGCCCTTGGGCAGGTGCTGGATGTGGATCACCGGCCGTCCGGCCGCGCGAAAGTGGTCGATGAGCTGGCGAGCCTTGGCGCTCGCCGCCTCGGGCTCGACCAGGGGCACCATGCCGCCGGGAAAGTAGAAGGCCTGCACGTCGATGACCAGCAGCGCCGCACCCTCGAGATCCGAGCCTCGACCTTCACTCGCGGCCGCGCTGACCGTCGCGAGGGCACCGGCGAGCAGAAGTGCCGCGATCCAGAATTTCGGTTCCGTGAGCATCATGCCGACCTCCGACCCTGGCTCAGTGTACCTCGCGCATTGAAACCGGCTCACGGCGGCGGTCACGATCGCGACCGGTGCGTGTCGCCGGCGGCGCGTGCTACCATCCGGCCGGCCGCGCGCCCGCGCGGCGCCTGGCGGCAGCAAGATGTCATCCGACTCACCGACTCGCCCCGGTCCGCTCGTCGGCGGACCAAACCCGATGGCGGAGCGCTCGCATCGCCGGCCTCGGTCGCTGCTGGGCACGCTCGCCGTGGTGCTCGCGCCCCTGATCGTGGCCTTCGTGAAGCTGCTGTGGGCGAGCTACCGATTCCGGATTTCGGGCGAGGAGCCGGTCCGACGGATCATCGAGCGGGGCGAGGCGCTGATCCTCACCGCCTGGCACGAGAGTGTGTTCGTGATGGCCTGGTACTCGCTGCGGCTGAACCGGATGGGCGCACGCGTCACCTACCTGGTCAGCCCGTCGCGGGACGGCGACCTCGTGGTCCGCATGCTCGAGGTGATCGGGGGCCGGGTGGTGCGCGGCTCGGCGACGCGCAGCGGGGTGCGAGCGCTGCACGGCCTGTATCGCGCGATCACCAACGAAGGCGGCTCGCCCCTGCTGCTCTGTGACGGCCCGCAGGGGCCCCGCTACTACTGCAAGGCAGGCCCGGTGCTGCTCGGCCAGCTGTCGGGCGCGCACATCCTGCCCATCGGCAGCTGGCCGCAGCGGGCGATCCATCTGCGCACCTGGGACCGGGCGTTCGTGCCCCTGCCCCTGACCCGGGTCGGGATCGCGCTCGGCGAGCCGATTGCGGTCGCGTCCGGGCTTTCCGGCGAGGAGCAGGAGCGGGAGCGGCAATCGCTGGAGGAACGGCTCGTGGCGCTGGCGGCGCGGGCGCGGGGGGCAGCGACCGGCCCGGGAGAAATTCCAGCCGGCGGTTGATGGTTGGAGAGGGTGCGGCCGTGCGGCCGGAAGGAGAAAAGCGTGAGTTCCAACGCCCAGATGATCGACGAAATCCGGCTCGACTCCGGCAACCTCTACCGCGAGGAGAGCTTCACCGACCTCAAGGTTGGCTCGATCCGGCGCCTGGTGCCGGTGACGGCGGACGGCAACCCCGACCCCTCCCGTCCGGTGCGGTTTCTGGGCCAGACCCAGCTCATGTCGCAGGTCGGCCCGCTGCCCGTGCAGTGCGCGATCGAGGCGGCGACGCTGGCTGAGGCGATCGAGCGCTTTCCGATGGCCATCAAGCTCGCGGTGGATGAGCTGGTCGCCGAGGCGCGCGAGATGCAGCGGCGCGAGATGTCGCGGATCGTGGCACCGACCGCCCAGGTCACGAGCAAGATCCTGACCGGCAAGTAGCCGTCAGTCCCCTCGGCTTGCGGTCGCCTCGAACGGGAACACCCGCTTCCAGTCGTGCTTCATGTCAACGACGGTCTGGCCCTTGGCCTGGGCCTCGCCCAAGCCCTTGTCCAGGCGGGCCGATGCGCTCGGCGGCCGGCACGAAGTCCGGCGAGCCTTCCTTCGTCACCTTCTCGACAAAGGCGATGATGGACTGCTTGGCCTTGCCCTCGTTCCATGAGGGGAGCGGATCGGCTGCCTGAGCGACGGCCGCTGTGAAGATCAACGCACACGTGAGCGCGGCGGCGAGGGAGTCTATTGGACGGGCAGTTCTCATCATTGCGTCCCTCCGGCTTCTAACTGAAAAGGCCGCACCCGCCATGGCGGAGGGTGCGGCGCGTTGATTCAGCTCAGGCCGTCAGTTGGAACGGCATCACTGCTTGGAGCCTGCCGTCACCGCTTCCATCACGCGGTCGAGGTTGAAGCTGCCGGGCTTCTGTCGCGGTGGGAACTCGCGGAAGCTCTGCAGCCACTCACCGACGATGGCGCCCGCCGGAGCGATCATGAACATGTGCTCGGCAAACCAGCGGTCGTAGTCCATGCCGATCTCGTGGGCGAGCTCGAAGGGGTCCATGCGCAGGTTGGTGATCATCGGGGCGCGCAATGCCACGAACGGCTCCTGCCAGACGTGCAGGCCGTGAGCGTCCTGCCTCAGGAAGGTGGCCTTCCAGTTGCCGTAGCGCAGGGCCGCGACGCTGCCGTCGTCCGTCCAGTAGATGAACTCCTTGCGCGGCCACTCGCCCTCACCCTTGAGGGCGGGCAGCAGGTTGTAGCCGTCGAGGTGGACCTTGTAGCTCATGCCGCCGACATTGCGGCCCTTCAGCAGGTCGTCCTTGACGGTGGTGTCGCCCGCCGCGGCGAGCAGGGTCGGCAGCATGTCCTCGTGCGAGCCGATGTCGTTGATGGTGGTGCCTGGCTTGATGACGCCGGGCCAGCGAATGGCGCAGGGCACGCGGTAGCCGCCCTCCCACTGCGTGTTCTTCTCGCCGCGGAACATCGTGGTGCCGCCGTCAGGCCAGGAGAAGGACTCCGAGCCGTTATCGGTGGAGTACATCACGATGGTGTTCTCGTCGAGGCCCAGTTCCTTGAGCTTGGCGAGCACCTCGCCGACGTGGGCGTCGTGCTCGACCATGCCGTCGGCATAGGTGCCGAGGCCCGTCTTGCCCGCCGACTCCGGCTTCAGGTGCGTGAAGATGTGCATGCGCGTGGAGTTGTACCAGAGGAAGAACGGCTTGTCGGCGTTCTTCGCGCGTTCCATGAAATCGAGCGCCTTGGCGGTGACCTCGTCGTCGATCGTCTCCATGCGCTTCCTCGTCAGCGGGCCGGTGTCCGTGATGCGGCCATCGGCGTAGCTCTGGATCACGCCGCGTGGGCCGAACCGCTTCTTGAACTCCGGATCCTTCGGATAGTCGGGGTTCTCCGGCTCCTCCTCTGCGTTCAGGTGGTAGAGGTTGCCGAAGAACTCGTCGAAGCCGTGGTTGGTCGGCAGCATCTCGTCGCGGTCGCCGAGGTGGTTCTTGCCGAACTGGCCGGTCATGTAGCCCTGCGCCTTAAGCAGCGTGGCGATGGTCGGGTCTTCCTTCTTCATGCCTTCGGGCGCACCCGGCAGGCCGACCTTGGTGAGGCCGGTGCGGATCGGCGACTGCCCGGTGACGAACGCCGCGCGGCCGGCGGTGCAGCTCTGCTGACCGTACCAGTCGGTGAACAGCGCGCCCTCCTTCGCGATGCTGTCGATGTTGGGCGTCCTATAGCCCATCATCCCCTGGTTGTAGGCGCTGATGTTGAAGCCGCCGATGTCGTCGCCCCAGATGATCAGGATGTTGGGTTTCTTGGCGGCTTGCTGCGCCTGCGCCGGCGCGGCGAGCATCGTCACCGCCAGCAGCATCCCCGCTGCCGTCGCAATTCTGTTTGCCCTCGCTGTACGCATCGCGTGCTCCTTCCCTGGCCGGCCCGCAGATCGAGCCGCGTCGAGGTTCGACTGTTGCTCTGAAAGTGGAACGTCAGACCCTGATTTGCAATTCCTGCGCGACCGCGTCGAGATCAGGGTCGACGGGCTCCGGGATCGCGACCGCACGCGCGGCGGACGGCACGTCCTTGAGGCCGGAGCCAGTCACGAGAAGCACGACCCGCTCGTCGCGGTCGACGAGCCTGAGATCGAGGGCGGCCTCGAGCCCGGCAAGCGCCGCCGCAGCAGCTGGCTCGGCGAAGACGCCCGTGGTGGCCGCGAGGCGGCCGATCGCAGCAACGATCGCCGCGTCATCCACGGCCACGCCGGTGCCGCCGCTTTCTCGAATCCGGCGCAGTGCGAGCCGGGCGGCCCGCGGCACCTCGACGACCAGCGAGTCAGCGACGCTCGCCGCGCCGGCGAGCGGCTCGACGGTCTCGGCGCCGGTGGCGAGGGCGGCCGCGAGTGCGTTGGCGCCGGCGGGCTGGACGGCGATCAACCGCGGTGGCTGCGCCAGCAGCCCGGCCTCGACGAGGTCGGCGAAACCCTTGGCGACGCCACTGATGATGACCCCGTCACCCGTGGGGACCACCACGACCTCGGGACGATTGCCGGCGAGCTGGCGGACAATCTCCAGCGCCGCGGTCTTCTTGCCCTCGACCGTGAACGGGTTCAGCGCGGTGTTGCGGTTGTACCAGCCGAAGCGGTCGCAGGCGGCGCCGCAGAGCTCGAAGGCCTGGTCGTAGCTGCCCGCCACCCGAACCACCCGCGCGCCGTAGGCCAGCATCTGGACGAGCTTCGCCTGCGGGGCCGCGGCGGGCACGAAGACCACCGCATCGATGCCGGCTGCCGCGCAGCAGGCGGCGAGCGCAGAGGCCGCGTTGCCGGTCGAGGCGGTCGCGATCGTGGCGAGCCCATACTCGCGCGCCTTGGCGACCACCAGCTGCGAGGCGCGGTCCTTGGTCGAGCCCGATGGGTTGCGGGTGTCGTCCTTGAGCCACAGCCGCGGCATGCTGAGCTCGGATCGCAGCCGCGAGGCCTCGAGCAGCGGTGTGCCGCCCACCGGCAGGGGAGGGAGACTGTCCCGCGACGCGATCGGCAGGAAGGCCTCGAGAAATCTCGGGCTCGCGGGCTCTCCCTCCGGCCATGAACGCGGCAGCTCCTCGAGCTCGACCTCGAGGACGCCGCGGAGCTCGCGCCCTGGCTGCTGCAGCCTCGCGCACCTCGGGCAGACGTACCGCAGCTCGTTTTCTGGGTAGCTCGCCCCGCACTCGCTGCAGCGGAAGTGAAACCTCGCCACTCACCCCTCAACGCCATTGTATCCAGCTTCCGGCCATCGCCTCCTTCCTGTCCATGGGTGCCAGGTGCACCAATACACCCAGAGGTGCCAGGTGCGGCGATCGCCGTGTTGTGAAAGGAGGGCGTATGGGCCGTCGGCCACGAATCTTGATCCCGGGTGGAATCTACCACGTATACAACCGCGTATCCCACGGCGAGCATGTCTTCCGTGACGACTCAGAAGTCGAGAGGTTTCTCACACGTCTCGCCGAGGCCAAGCGGCGGGACGGATTCCAGATTCTTGCCTGGTGCGTGATGTCGAATCACTACCACCTCGCCTTGCGGATGGGCGAGGTGGTGTTGTCGCGCTCGATGTGGACGCTCCATCAGCGTTTCTCCCAGAGTTACAACGGCCGCCACAATGTACTCGGACCATTCTGGCAAGGACGGTACCGGTCGAAGCTCGTGGAGGATGGTCGATACCTCCAGCAGTTGGTTGTCTACATTCATCTCAATCCTGTCTCTGCAGGATTGGTCAGCGATGCCGGGGATTATCGATGGAGCGGACACGGTGAGGTGCTCGGCGCGGCACCTGGGCGAGGCCTGATCGACGTGGACGAGACACTCGCCGTGTTCGAGCCGACACGACAGGAAGCGATCGCTCGCTATTGGAGTTCGATGACGTCGGTGGCATCGAACGACTGGATCGTTGACAAGCCCGGGCGACTCCCGTGGTGGCAGTCGAATCGAGCGCCCGCCAAGGGCACCAACGAGCTCGTGCTTGACACGCAGCGGCCGCTGATCGGCATGGATGGGCTTAGCACGGAAGTCTCGCGACCGCGGACGGACCTCGCCGGCCTTCTGGAGTTGGGAGCGAGCCACCTTGGCGTCTCGCTCGACGATCTGCGGAGCGGCAGGCGTTCCCCTGTATTGGTGGACGCCCGTATGGCGCTGGCCTGGGTCGCCGTAGAGTTCTACAGATTCCGCGTGAAGGACGTAGCTGCTGCTCTCGGGAAGTACGTGAAGACGGCGAGTCAGTTGGTGAGTCGCGCTGCGAGGCGCCGAGTGAACGACCGAGAGTTCGCGGTTCTGCTGAAGGCAGTCGATGCGGCCGTCATATTCCGATCGAGGACCGCCCCCTGATGGAACGTTCGCTTGCCGATTGGAAACAGGTCATCGGCGCAATTACCGCACCTGGTACCTGAGGTTGATGGTCAGTTGCATCACCTGGCACCGTCAGTACGCTTTTTCGGTTCTCGTCGCCCGCGCGAACAACCTGGACTCGCCTGGAATCGCCGTGCCGTCAGTAGGTTGCGAGGGGGCCGATCTCCGCCTCGACAGCGTCGAGGATGCGGTTGTCGCGGACTGCGGCGAGCATGGCGTTGTGGTCGCGGTAGAGCGGCCGGTCCTCGTCGAGGAAGTCGACGTGGCGGCGGACCTCGGCCTTGGCGGCGAGGGTGCCCCGGCCCGGCGTGAACTCGCGGAAGTCGAGCGCCTGCGCCGCCGCCATCAGCTCGATCCCGAGCACGCCGCAGGCGACGTCGATGATCTGCCTGGTCTTGAGCGCCGAGTTCATGCCCATCGACACGAAGTCCTCCTGGTCGGCGGCGGCCGGGATCGACTGGATGAAGGCCGGCGCGGACAGGATCTTCTGCTCCACGATCTGCATGTCGGCGGTGTACTGGCTGAGCATCATGCCCGAAAACATGCCGGCGCCCCTGGTCAGGAAGGGCGGCAGCCCGGCTGACAGGGCAGGGTTGGTGAGGCGGTTGAGCCGGCGCTCGGAGAGCACGCACACCATGGCGACCGCTGCACCCAGGGTGTCGAGGGGCATGCTGACCGGCGTCCCCTGGAAGTTGGCGCCGGTGAGCACGATCTTGTCGTCGGCCAGGAAGATCGGGTTGTCGCCGACGCCGTTGGCCTCGATCTCGATCTGCTGGCGGGTCCAGCGGAGCTGATCGCGCGCCGCGCCGATGACCTGCGGCGTCGAGCGCATGCTGTAGGCGTCCTGCACCCGCACCTTGTGGGCGCCGGTCAACAGGTCGGAGCCCTCCATCACGTGCCGGATGTTGGCTGCGGAGGTGACCGCGCCCTTGAAGCCGCGCAGCTGGTGGAGGCGGGCGTCGTAGGGCTTCATGTTGGCGAGCAGCGCCTCGAGCGTCATTGCGGCCGCGATCTCGGCCTGCTTGAGCTGGCGCTCCACGTCGGCGACGACGAGACAGCCGATGCCGTTGGTGAGATTGGAGCCGTTGATGGTGGCGAGTCCGTCGCGAGCCTCGAGGCCTGGCACCGGGATGCCGGCGCGCTCGAGCGCCGTGCGGCCGTGCATCCGCTGGCCGTCGACAAACGCCTCGCCCTCGCCGAGCAGCAGCAGCGCGATCTGGCTCATCGGCGCGAGGTCGCCGCACGCGCCCACCGAGCCCTTCTCGCACACCACCGGCGTGACCCCAGCGTTGAGCATTGAGATCAGGGTCTCGGTGATCTCGAGGCGGCACGCCGAGCAGCCCTTGGCATGAACGTTGGCGCGCAGCAGCATCGCTGCGCGGACGTGGTCGATCGGCGCCGGGTTGCCGATGCCGGCGGCGTGGTTGTAGATCAGGAAGCGCTGGAAGTCGCGCAGCCGGTTGTCATCGAGGGCCACCTCGGAGAACTCACCGATGCCGGTGTTGACGCCGTACATCACCTCGCCGGCCGCGACTCGCTGCTCCAGGAAGGTACGGCAGCGCTGAATCCGCAGCCTGGCGTCGGCGTGGAGTTGGACCTTCTCGCCGCGGCGGGCCACTGCCTCGACCTGCTCGATGGTGAGCGTGTCGCCGGTGATGGTGATCGGCATCGATGCCTCCCGGGCCGGAGGCCACCTCGACCGGCGGCCATGTGCGGCCCGGCCGGGCACGCCGTGCCGGCATCGACCGATTATCGCTGCGCCCAGCAGCCCGTCAAGGCGTCTTGTAGCGCCGGCATCCTGCCGGCTTCGCTCCCGTTCCCGTACCCGTTCCCGAGAGGCTCATCCATGAAACTGCCAAAGTGTCGGCACCGGGGTGAGTGGCGAAGCCCCTGCTGACCAGGGCCGCCGACCACGGCCCGCCTCCTCGCCACGCAAGAACCTCGACAGACCCTTCGACTCGCCCGCTGCGCGGGCTCGCTCAGGGTGACCTTCGGCTGAGCCGAAGGTCACTGCGGCAGCACGGTGGTCGGGTCCGAGGTGAAGTTGTCGAGCACCGAGCCGTAGCAGTAGATCGAGGCGCCCGGCGCGTTCGTCCACACGTCGACGTAGCCGGCTGAGATCGGCGAGTCGTCGCGGAACACCCTGGTGATCTGGTTGTTCGACAGCGGCTGCAGGTCCATGGTCTTGATTTCGAGCGACTCTCCCTCCGCGCTGAACAGCTCGATGAAGACCCGCACCGTCTCCTGCGAGCCGTTCTGGCAACCGACGTTCGAGCGGGCTTCGGCGTTCTCGTTCATGAAGATGATCCGCTTCCTCTCGCCCGACCGATCATCACGGTCTCCCTCACGGCAGGCAAGCCTTGGCCGAAGGTGCCGGCGGTGATGACGGGCGGCAGGTGTAGTCCGGCTCATCGCGAGCAGCTCGGTTCCGCTCGCCTCGATCGCCAGCGCGCCGACTGGTCCGGCTCGAGTCCGAAGACCTCGTTGAGCACGTTGGCGTAGCGCACTCCGGCTCCAGGGGCAAGGGAGAACGTCCTGCTGTGGATCGGATCGCTGTTGTCGGCGCCGCGTGGCAGCCAGAGCAGCTCGTAGGTGATGTCGCGCCGGCCGGCGTTGTTGAGGTCGACGTCAGTCTCGAAGAAGGACCCTTCCAGCCCAGCGGCCAGCGCCGCGGCCGGGATGAACGTCGTGCTCGCCAGCGGCACCTGGGGCAGGACGGTCGTCGGTCCGAGGTCTTGTTGTCGAGCAGCGAGCCGTAGCAGTAGTACACGGCGTCGTTGCTGTCGGCCCACACGTCGACGTAGCCGTTCGATCGAGAGCGACCCGCTGAAGACGCGGTTCATCTGCTGGTTGGAGTAGGGCGCGAGGTCCATCGTCCGGGTTCCGAGAACGGAGCCCTGGTCATCGAAGGCCCGGATGTTGATCCGGACCGGCTCGCTCGATCCGTTGACGCAGCCGACGTTGGCCCTGAAGTCGGGGCTCTCGCTCAGGAAGATGATGCGCTGCGGCTCGGCGCCGGTGAGCATCTCGGTCGCCCGGATCGCCGGCAGACCCTGGCCGAAGGTGCCGCCGGCGCCACCTTCGGGTGTGTTGTAGGTGCGGCTCATGCCGATGACCGACTCGGTGCTCGCCACCAGCTCGAGCGCGCCGAGCGAGTCCGGACCGAGCTCGAACAGCGTGGCCAGGGCGTTCTCGAAGCGCCGGCTCTCGCCCGGCCCGAGGCTGAAGGTCGCCGAGGGCCGGGGCTCGGAGTTGTCCTCGCCACGGGGAAGCCAGTTGAAATAGATCCGCGCCTCGTCCAGCCCTGTGTTGTTGATCTCGACATCGGTCTGGAAGAACGCCCCCTCGGCCCCGGCCGCAAACGCCGCTGCCGGAATGAAGAACGCGTGGGCATCCGGGAACTGACCACATTCGCTGAAGATGTACAGTCCGGCGTACTCGGTGGCGAAGAACACGTGTTCGCCCGAAACGGTGACATCCACTAGCGCTGTCCTGCTGTGTCGAGAGCCCACCTCGACCGGAGCCGACGGCGTCGCCGACGTCGATCACCCTGCAGGTAACCTCCGGTTCAGCGCTGGAGTCTTCGACCCACGCAACGTAACGCGTAGGCGCCCGAGACCGCGACACCGTCAGGCAGTCGCCCGGCGTGCTCGAGGAAGCCCACCTCGACCGGTGCCGATGGCGTGCTCGACGTCGATCACCCGAAGACCTCGTACTCGTCCGTGCTGCAATGTAGGCGGAACCACCCGACACTGCGACTCCCCGAGCGTAGCCCGGCGTGTCGACGAAGCCGACCTCGACCGGTGCCGACGGTGTTGACACGTCGATCACCCGAAGACCCCCAGCTTCCCAGTCCGCGACGTATGCGTAGCCGGCTGATACCGCGACATCGATTCGGGCGTCGCCTGGCGTGTCGACGAAGCCGACCTCGAATGGCGCCGACGGAGTGTGAACGTCAATCACGCTGAAGACCTCTCTCACCGGACGGAGAGTGTCAAACGCACGACGTACGCGTAGCCGCCCGAGACCGCGACACCGTCGCCCCCGGCCTGCGTCCAGCCGCACGAACCCGACCTCGACCGGCGCTGACGGCGTGCTCACGTCGATCACCCGAAGGACACCCCGCACGCTGAATCGCCGCAGATGTCGCGCGACGTACGCGTAGTCACCCGCGACCGCAACATCATTCTCCACCGCTAGATCGATCAACCCGGCGCTACCGCGACATCCACCTCGACTGGCGACCGCCGGCATGCTCACGTCGAGCACCTGAAGACCTGCGCGGTCCGCGCACATACGCGAGCCGCCCGAGACTGCGACATCGATCGCCCTTGCCCAGCGTCCCGACGAATCCGACCTCGACCGGCGCCGACGGCGTTGCTGCACGTCGATCACCCTGAGACCCGCTCTCGCCAGTCCGCGACATATGCGTGGTCGCCCGACAACCGCAACGCCGTAGCGCAACCGGGCGTGTCGACGAAGCCGACCTCGACCGGCGCGGATGGCGTGCCGCACGTCGATCACGCGGAGTCCGGAATCTCCGGCCGGCGACGTAGGCGTAGCCGCCTGAGACCGCGACATCGAAGGCGTGTCCTGGCGTGTCGACAAAGCCGACCTCGACCGGCGCGGACGGGGTGGAGACGTCGACCACCCGGAGACCTCCAGCGGAGTACTCGTCGCCCCACGCGACGTACGCGTAGCCGCCCGCGATGGCGACATCCGCAGGAGTCGGCCGGGCGTGTCGATAAAGCCGACCTCGACGGGCGCGGACGGCGTGCTCACGTCGATCACCTGAAAGGCCTCCGCGAGCCGGGAGTCGCCGAGCGTCGTGACGTACGCGTAGCCCGCCCGCGACTGCAACACCCGCAGCGGGACCGCGGGTGTAGACGAACCCCACCTCGAGCGGCGCGCGACGGAGTGCTGACGTCGATCACGCAGAGATCTCCCAAGGGCAGACGGCCATTCGTTGCGACCGGCGACGAACAGCGTAGCCCTCCGACACGGCGACGCCGGTGACGTACCACCCCATGCCCGAGGTAGCCGACCTTCCACCGGCGCTGATGGCGTCGACTGACGTCGATCACCCAAAGCACTGCCCGGCAAGCTGGCCCCACGATATAGGCGTGGCCGCCTGAAACCGCGACGCTGCACGCGATGGTCTCCCCACAACGGACCTCGCCGACCAGCCGCGGCGCCGACGGATCCGAGACATCGGCGATCAACAGCCCGCTGGGTCGGTCCCGAGGTAGGCGTGATCTCCCGAGATCGCGACCGCTTCGATGGGCCCTGGCAAGCGGCCGACCAGGTCCGGGCAGTCTTGCGCGAGCGCGGGCGCCGCGAGTACAAGCGCAGCCACCTCGACGATCACCGCCACGTGAGCCATGCGCTGCTGGCAGGTCATGGAGTACCCCCTCTCTGCAGGCGGTACAGTTCCTCATCAATCTAGGTCCCGGGACCGCGAATGTCATCAGCAGGGGGGTGGGGAGTGTGCCCGGCATCGCTTGCGACCCGGGGTGCGGCACACGATCCTCGCGTGCCGCCCGGCGCATCTCGCGCGCCGCGCCCGTGCTCAGGCACCGTCGTGCTCCACGCCGCGGTGTCGCCGGACTCGAAGCCGTCCGCGAACAACAGGCCGGTATCGACATCGAGCAGTCCGTAGCCGTACTGGTTGTCCGGCCCGGCCGGGCCCATGTCGGTCGCGGCGGCGAAGAGCAGGGTCTCGAGCTGGTCAACGGTGAGGCCCGGGTTCGCCGAGAGCACCAGCGCCGCGCCGCCGGCGACGTGGGGGCAGGCGGACGAGGTTCCGTAGAAGCCGCTCGGTCCGTAGGTGACCGTACTGACCCCGTCGGCACCGACCAGCTGGGGCGCCAGGGCACCGTCAGGCACGCCGCCGGGCCCGAACAGCGGGCCCTGGCTCGAGAAGGCTTCGAGGCCAAGGTCGTTCCAGAACACCGCGCCGACGTTCACCGCGTCCACTGACTCCGGCGTGTACACGCTGTAGTCGGGGTCGAAGTACTGGAACTGGCAGCTGAAGCTGCGCAGGCTCAGGAAGCCCGGGGAGGTGGTGCCGTTGTCGTAAATCACGACGTAGTACCACTCGCTGACCGACGGCGTGAACCAGATCGCTTCAAACGGCAGCTCGCCCGGCTGTCCGCTCTGCGGGTTCATGGAGGTGGCCGGGATCAGCCACTCGTCGCCGTCCCAGTAGTACAGCGCGAGGTCGTAGTTCTGCGTCGAGCCCTGGGTCAGCGGGTCGGCCGGCCAATCGCTCCAGGTCAGGGTGATGTAGTAGCTGTTCCCTGCCTCGAGGTAGCCGCACCGGTCGCCCCAATCGCCGTCGAAGCTGTGCCAGCCGTACCCCGGATACTCGACGTACCACGCCCGGTAGCTGGCGCCGTTGGCGTAGTTGCCGCTCGAGGTCACGAACAGCACTCCGGCCGCCCGGGTGTCCGAGACCTTCTGGTTGATCGCGTTGTAGGGGTCGCCAGCGCCATCACCGGGGAAGCCGCCCATCCACTTGCAGGAGTACGAGATGACGTCGACATCCTGGGCGATGAACCAGTCGATCGCGGCGTAGAACTCGGCCTCGCCGCTGTCGTGGGCGAGGAACATCTCGGCGCCTGGCGCCATGTCGTAGACGACCTCGGCGCAGGCCGTGCCATGGTTCCCGGATCCGACGGGCTGCGAGCCCCCGGTCCACAGCGTGATCGCGGGCGGCAGCTCGCTGCCGAGCAGGGCGTCGTAGCCGGAGAAGCCGCCGCAGTCGAGCACGCCGACCTTGACCCCCTGGCCGGTGATGCCCTGGCCATGGAGGACGTCGGCGTGGTGGACGGCGACGCCCTCGCTGACGACGTCGGGCTGGCTGCGATAGGGCGTCCGCACCCGCAGCACCGACGGGTCCGAGGCGAGCAACGGAGAGCTGGGCGATGGGTACGGTGGCAAAGACGAGCTCGCCGTAGGTCGAGGCGACATGGCCGCCGAGCCGGCGCACGCTGTCGCCAGCCGCAACCGCGGCCCCGGGACGACTGACGACCACGACCTTGACCGAGTCCCCGTCGACGACGAGGTGGCGCAGCCCTGCTCGCCGGAGCAGGTCGGAACTGCCGAAGTAGCTGTCGTAGAGCTGGTTGAGCAGTGGGCTCAAACCCGAGTGAACGGTCTGCGGCGCAGGCGCGAGCCGGGGATCCGGTGGAGGCGGGCCAGTGGGAGCGTCAGCTGCGACAGTGGACGCCGCGGCGGTGACGACGACGACAAGCAGGATGACGACGCGGGAGATCATGGGGCTCCTCCTCGTGGACGCGGGGGAAGCGCAGCACGACCGTGCTCCAGCGACTGCGGAGTCCGACCGATGTTGCGTGCGCGTGGTCACGTCTGTGGCCTTTGGCCACTGAATCTACGCCCTGCCGCAGAGCTTTTCAATGGACCGACGCGGGGCGCTGACTCTGGGTACCACGTATCTCACTCTTGCACGGTGACGCTGGTGGTCGCTGAGAACTCGCAACTTTGAGATACGTGCTACCGCAGATGGATGCGGTCAGCGTGAGGCGCGGCCGGCTGCCGCGTCGATGAGCCGGCGCAGCGCGCGGATGTGGTCCGGTCCGGTGCCGCAGCAGCCGCCGAGCAACGCGACCGGCAGCTCGACCAGCGGCAGCGCGTGCTCCGCGAAGTGCTCCGGTGTCTCCGGCCAGCGCAGGGTCCCGTCGGCGAGTTGCGGCAGGCCGGCGTTGCTCTGGATCGCGATCGGCAGCCGGGTGCAACGGGAGAACCCGAGCCCAATCGCCACCATCGCCTCGATGCCGTTGCCGCAGTTGGAGCCGACGAGATCGGCGCCGGCGTCGGCGAGCCCGGACGCGGCGTCCGCAATGGTCGTTCCCATAGTTGTGAAAAAGCCGCGCGGGGTGGCGTTGAAGGTCATGGTGGCCACGACCGGGAGCGCTGGAGCGAGCCGCTTCGCCGCGGCGACCGCCAGCCGTGCCTCGGCGAGGTCGATCATGGTCTCGACGATGATCAGGTCGGCGCCGGCCTCGGCGAGGGCCGAGATCTGGCGCTCGAAAGAGGCCTCGACCTCGCCCGGTTCGGTGTCGCCGTACGGGGTCAAGATGCGCCCGCTCGGGCCGACCGACCCGGCGATCCAAGCCCGTTCTCCCGCGACACCACGCAGCAGCTCGACCGCCCTCCCGTTGATCTCCTCGGCGCGGCCGGCGAGGCCGTAAGCGTCGAGCTTGAGCGGCGACGCGCCGAAGCTGTCGGTGGTGAGGACCTCGGAGCCCGCGGCCAGGTACGCCGCGGCGATCTCCTCGATCAGCTCGGGCCGGGAGAGGACGGCCGACTCGAGGCAGTCCTGGACGCGCAGGCCGCGCGCCATCAGCGTGGTTCCGAGCGCCCCGTCGCCGACGATCGTCGGGCCGGTCGCGACGCGGGTCAGCAGGGGTTCCATCACGCCTCCCGGGCCCGTGCGATCCTCAGGCGGCAGTCTCGGGTCGAGCACTCGCCGCAGAATGGAAAGTCGTCGTCGAACTCGTGGACGTCGGGATGGCCGGCCACCAGCACCCCGGAGACCGACTTCAGGGGGTGCATCAGGCAGCTCGGGTTGAGCGTGATGCCGATCTCCTCGGGCGCCAGCGCCGCGAACAGCGCCCGCTGGCCGCTGACGTGCCAACCGCAGTAGCCCGGGCTGTAGGCGAGGACCGCGCTGCGCGCGCGCCCGCCCGGCCGAGCCGCGAGCCGGCGTTCGAGCGCCCCGACCAGCAGCTCGGCGGACTCGGACGCGGCGGCGTCGAGCATCACCGCCGCCGCGGGGTCGCCCGCGGAAAAGAGGCGCTGGATCTCGGCGCTGAGGCGTTCGCCGACGGTGCCGGCGAATAGCCACAGCCGCCCGGCCCGTGGCGCGATCTCGTCGAGCGGGGTGGCCGCAGCGTTGCGGCCCTCGCCGCGGTAGGTGGCGGCAAAGCTGTCGGCCGTGACCTCCTCGATCACAGCCACCGGCTGCGCCAGCTCGAGCACGCGCGCCAGCGCGGTATCGAGGAGCTCGACCACGTTCCCGGCCAGCGTGGCGCCGGCCGGCACGCCCTGGTTGCGCAGCACGTTGGCGGCGGCCGGGAGCACCGCCGCGGGCTCGAGGCGGACGACCTCCCTCACGCCGGGCGCTCCGGCAGCCGCTCCATGCCCCAGCGCCGTGCCTCGGCCGCCATCATGCGGGTCAGCTCGCCGGCGGCGCCGTCGGGGAGCGGCGGCGGCTGCCAGGCCGCGACCAGACGCTCGACCTCGGACGCCGCGCGCTGACCGAGGGTGCGCCCGCCCTCGCTGCGCCAGCGGGCGCGGTTGGCGCGGTCGATGACCGGGCCCGGGAAGCTGATCTCGGCCCTGAGATGGCGCAGGGTGTGATCGGCGATCAGCAGATGGTGCTCGCGCATCAGCTCGGCGAGTAGCGGCGCGGCCGGAAAGTCGTCGCGCGGCTCGATCCCGGCGACCAGACGCGCCGTCATACCGCAGATCTCGTTGTCGAGGACCAGCTTCTCGAGGCTGAGGCAGCTCTCGAAGTCGAGCATGCCGGGCCCGGACACCGAGTTGATACCGGACAACGCGGCCAGCACCGCGCCGATGCCCGACTCCAGCCCGGCCTGGGCGTCGAGCAGCTTGGCGTCCGACAGCGCGATGTAGCCCTGGGTCGGCAGCCCGAGCCAGGAGCCGATCTGGCTGTAGGCGCAGTTGATCATCATTGTCTCGATGGCGCCCATCGGCGTCGTCTCGTAGCGCAGGTCGAAAATCGCCGGCGAGCCGCCGTAGAGCACCGGCGCTCCGGGACGGGTGAGCTGGCTGATGACGATCCCGCTCAGGGTCTCGGCGGTGTGCTGGATGAGCGACCCGACCAGGGTCACCGGCGCCATGAAGCCGGACAGCGGCATCGCGATGAGCTCGATCGGGATGCCCCAGGTCGCGCAGTCGACCACGTTCTGGCTGGTGACGTCGCTCCACTTGATCGGCGACGTCGGGCAGCAGGAGAAGACGGTCAGCGGCTTCGCCTCGAGCTCGGCCCGACCGCCGCGCACCGCGAGCTGGAGGTCCTTCATGATCTCGAAGGCCTCGATGGTGAAGGCGCCGGTGATCACAGGCTTGGCGCAATACAGCAGCGACAGGTAGAGGCGATAGCTGTCGGAGACCCTCTCCGGCACGTCAGCCGGGATCATGGCCGTGCTCTGCGAGGCGATGTGAGGAAGGCCGGCCACCAGCTTTGCGTAGCGCACGTAGTCGGCGGTGCTCGGTGATCGCACGTCGCCGGTTTCACCGTCGAGGACGGTGATCGCGGCCGATCCTGGTGTGAAGTAGACCGCGTCGCCTTCGAAGCGGTGGGTGAGTGCGCCGCTGACATCGTAGAGCTCGAACCAGGACGGAGCGGCTGCGACCGCCTTGTCGATGATGTCGCGGGTCAGGACGGCGTGCGTTGCCGCACGGTCGACGGCGGCGCCGTGGTCGGCAAGCAGGCCGAGCACGCCGGGGTTGTGGATCTCGACGCCGAGGGTGCACAGGACCTCGCGCGCCTCGTCCACGATCCGCTCGACCAGAGAGTCGTCGAGGAGCTTGAGCTTGGGACGCATGCGGTACCTCCTGATATCAGCCGCCCGCCACCCTTTCGGGAACGGGAACGGGAACGGGAACGGACACGGGCACGGAAAAGGGGCACGCTGCTCTCCCTAACCCCTAACCCCTCCCATCGTGAGCGCCATGAGCGCCTTCTGGACGTGGAGCCGGTTCTCGGCCTCGTCGTAGACCACCGACTGCGGGCCGTCGATCACCTCGTCGGTCACCTCGCGGCCGCGGTCGGCCGGCAGCGGGTGCATGTAGATCAGGTGCTGCTTGCCGAGGGCCATGTGCCGGCTGTCGCAGCGCCAGCTCGGGTACTTCTCGATCAGCTTCAGGCCCTCGGGCGTGCTCGTCGTCGTCATCAGCGGACCCCACGACTTGGGCACCACGGCGTCGGCGTTCTCGAAGGCGTCCTCGAAGCGGTGTGAGATCTCGAAGCGCGCGCCGCCGTGCTCGGCGTTGCGGCGGGCCTGCTCCTCGATTTCCGGCATGAGCCGGAACTCGGGCGGGTAGGCGAGGGTGATGTCGATGCCGAAGCGCGGCAGCAGCAGGATCAGGCTCTGCGGCACCGACAGCGGGCGCACGTAATTCGGCGCCGAGGTCCACGCGACCCCGACCTTGAGACCCTTTGTCCCGCCGTCGAGGTGTTCCTTGATGGTCATCAGGTCGGCCAGGATCTGGCAGGGGTGGTAGACGTCGCACTGCATGTTGAGCACCGGCACCGAGGCGTGCTCGGCCACCTCGCGCAGGTAGCGGTTGCCCTCGCCGAAGGCGCAGTGCCGGATGGCGATCGCCTCGCCGTAGCGCGACAGCACGTTGGCGGTGTCCTTGGCGTTCTCGCCATGGCTGATCTGCATCTTGTCCGGCGACAGGTAGATGGCGTGCCCTCCGAGCTGGGTCATCCCGGTCTCGAAGGAGTTGCGGGTCCTGGTCGAGGCGTCGAAGAAGATCATGTAGAGCGTCTTGGCGGTGAGCCACGGCGTCAGGCGACCGCTGCGCTTGGCGGCCTTGAGCTCGGCCGCGAGATCGAGCAGCCGCGTGACCTCCTCGACCGTCCAGTCCTGGGTGGTGATCAGGTCCCTGCCGGCAAGGGCGTCTGTCATCTGCGCGCCTCCAGCTCGATTCTCCGGATCGGAATCACCACGCCCACGAGAGACTGCGCATTCTGCCGATTCCGGTCCGGAGAATCGAGATTATCGATCATACAACTGGCAGAGAACTTCGGGAATCAGGCTGTACACGGCGGTGGCTGACACGAGATCATCCACCGACACGCGCTCCTGCGTGGTGTGCGCGAGCTCCTCACGGCCGGGCGCGAAGCCGACGGTCGGGATGGCGAGCCGGCCCATCGTGGCAACGCCGTTGGTCGAGAAGTGCCAGCGCGAGATCACGGGCGCCCGTCCCAAGACCTCGGCCGCGGCGGCCGCGACGCCCTGCACCAGCGGGTGACCTTCCTCGAGAACCCAGGTCGGGTAGTACTTGTCCTGGGACACGGCGCCGCCGTTCCAGCCCGTCGCCTCGTAGTGCAGCAGCGCGACCTCGGCGTCGCCGAGATGGGGGAGGGAGCGGAGCTCAGAAAGCGCGCCGTCGACCGTCTCGCCGGTGGTCAGCCGCCGGTCGAGGGTGATGGTGGCGCTGTCCGGGACCGCGTTCAGCGACGGGGTGGTGCAGGCGATGTGGGACACGATCACCGAGCCCTTGCCGAGGAAGGGGTCGCGCGGCAGCCGGGCATCGAGAGCCGCGACGTCCGCGATGATCGGCGCCATCGCGTAGAGCGCGTTCACGCCACGCTCGGCGTGCGCACCATGGGCCGAGACACCGCGGGTGGTGATCGTCGCCTCGAGGCGGCCGCGATGCCCTCGGAAGACCGCGAGGTCGGTGGGCTCGCCCAGCACCACCACGTCGGGCCGCACGCCGCGGCGCTCGATGAGGTGGAGCAGGCAGGCGCCGTCGCAGTCCTCCTCCATGACCGACGCGGTCAGGTAGAGGGTGACGCCTGCCGGCAGGCCCCGGTCGGCGAGGACCTTGGCGCCGAAGGCCATGGCCGCAATCGCGGGCAGCTCGTCGACCGCGCCGCGGCCCCAGATCAGGCCGTCTTCGAAGCGTCCCCGGAAGGGGTCATGGGGCCAGGTCGCGGGGTCGCCGACGCCGACGCAGTCGACATGGCCGTCGAAGAGGATGGTGAATGGGCCGCTGCCGATCCTCGCCACCACGGTGCCGAGCTCGTCGAAGAAGACCTCGTCAAAGCCGAGCGCGCGAAAGGTCGCGGCCACCAGCTCGCAGCGCGCCCGCTCACGGCAGCTCTCGGCCGGTATCGCGATCATCTCGCGCAGGAAGGAGACGATCGCCGCCTCGTGCTGTCGAGCGGCGGCGAGGGCGGTGGCGCCCCGGGTCGTGGTCATGGGCGTCCTCCTGGTGCCAGGCGAGCTGCGGGCAGGCGATTGCCGCGATGGCGCCGCTGCCATTGTGTACTATAGACGAACGCCGCTGCGCCGGGAGGTGCCGGGAATGAGTCGCACCACGCCTGATGAGGTGCTCCAGAACACGATCCGGCGCTGCCGCGAGCGCGACATCATCATCCCGACCCTCGAGGAGATGCTACACCCGGAGGAGATCCCGTCCGGCATCATCGATGAGCTGCGTGGGATCGGGCTGTGGGATCTCCACCCCCGCAACCTGTTCCGCATCACCTGGAAGAACGAGCCGGTGAGCTTCGGCGGCGGCTTCGGCGGGGTCAACGTCCTCGAGGTCCCGCCCGCGCTCACCGGAGTGAGGGCGCGAATCCTGATTTTGCTCGGGAAGTTTTTTCCGACCGGCGCCCACAAGGTCGGCGCCACCTTCGTGCCGCTGGTCGAGCGGCTCATCGGCGGGAGCTTCGACCCAACGACTCAGAAGGCGCTGTGGCCGTCGACCGGCAACTACTGCCGCGGCGGCGCCTACGACGCCTACCTGCTGGGCTGCCCGTCGATCGCGGTGCTGCCGGAGGGCATGTCGCGGGAGCGCTTCGAGTGGCTTGGGAGGCTCGGCTCCGAGATTCACGCCACCCCCGGTTCGGAGAGCAACGTCAAAGAGATCTACGATCGAACCAAGGAGATCAAGGCGGAGCGGCCCGACGAGGTGGTGGTCCTCAACCAGTTCGAGGAGTTCGGCAACGCGCTGTGGCACTACGTGTGCACCGGCCGCGCCATGGAGGAGGTGTTCCTCGAGCGGCGGACCGCAGGCCAGCGGCTGGCCGCGGTCTGCCTGACCCAGGGTTCAGCGGGCACGCTCGGGTGCGCGGACTACCTGCGGGACCGCTTCCCGGCGATGAGGGTGGTTGCGGGCGAGGCTCTCCAGTGCCCGACCCTGCTCTACAGCGGCCACGGCGCCCACCGCATCGAGGGCATCGGCGACAAGCACGTGCCCTGGATCCACAACATGCGCAACATGGATGCCGTCGCGGCGATCGACGACGACGCCTGCATGGCCCTGCTGCGGCTGTTCAACGAGCCGGCCGGCCGGAAGTGGCTGGCCCGACAGGGGGTCGACCCGGAGGTGGTCGGCCGCCTCGACCTGCTCGGGATTTCGTGCATCGCAAACCTCCTGGTCGCGATCAAGACTGCGCGCTACTTCGAGCTCGGCGAGCACGACATCCTGCTCACGGTGGCCACCGACTCGATGGAGCTCTACGGCTCGCGGCTCGATGAGGAGCGCGAGCGGCGCGGGGACTACGGCGAGCGCCAGGCGGCCGTCGACCACGAGCGCCACCTGCTCGGCGCCGGCATCGACCATGTGCTCGAGCTCTCCCACTGGGACCGCAAGCGGATGCACAACCTGAAGTACTTCACCTGGGTGGAGCAGCAGGGCAAGACGGTCGAGGAGCTCGACGCCCAGTGGGAAGACCCGGAATACTGGACGTCCAGGTACCGCGGCTGGGAGGACCTCGACCGGCGGATCCGCGAGTTCAACGATCGGACCGGGCTGTGTGAGAAGTACAAGTAGTCGCAAGGCAAAAGGGTCGAAGAACGAAGAACCAAGGCCACGAACCAAAAAGGCCCCTCCCTATGATCCCAATTGAACAGCGGAGATCGCGGAGAACACAGAGGGTGAAAGTGGACGAGATGCAGCGACCGCGGCTCAGTGCATGGCGCGGCAGTCGTCGCCTGCGCTTCAACCCGAGCTTTCGGAGAACGTAGCGTCTGTGCTCGCGCACCCCGGGGAGAGTGATGGCTTCCAAGCTATCCCCAAGGCGGTTCTGGAACGCGGCGCGAAAGGTGGCGGCAGGCCTCCCGCTGGGTGGCGAGGCCGTCTGGCCAGGCCTCCGTAACGATCTGTTCGTAGCACATGAATCGATCTACTGTTTCGTGGCTCGCTGGGCGAGTGGCTGTCGGGTCCTCGATGCTGCCTGTGGCACGGGATACGGCTCATTCCTCCTTGCCCGTGCAGGGGCGCAATCCGTCGTGGGTGTCGATCGCGACGCCAGCCGAGTTCGCTACGCCGCTCGTCGGTATCGGTGCCCCAACCTCTCGTTTCGCATCGCCGACTGCGAGAGGCTGGACTTTCCGGCCGAGTCGTTCGACCTGGTGGTGTCTTCCAACACCCTCGAGCACCTCACGAAGCCCGCCAGCTTCCTCCTGAGCGTTGGCACGTTGCTGAGCCGGGATGGTGAGCTCGTTGTCGCGGTGCCGCCGGTGCTCTCAGAAGCCGACCTGCGCGAACACGGTTCGAACCCAGATCACGTCTCGAATTTCTCCGTTCGGGGGTGGGGCGATCTGTTCGAGCGCGAGGGCTGGAGGTTCACGTATATCAGCCACCGGTGCCGACTGCCGCTCGACTTCCGTTCCTTCCGCGTGAGCGCCGCAGCCGCGGACGATTTTGAGTTCGTGGAAGAGGGAATCGATGCCGCATACGAGTCCGCCCCTATTACAGCCGTCTTTCGCCTGCGGCGCGTGCGCTGACGATCGGCCGGGATCGGCGTTCCTGCAGCCTCAGGTGCCAGGGCCGACACTCTGGCACTTTTCATGGGGCGAACTTGAAACTGCCAAAATGTCGGCCCAGGCACTCGGATTCTTGAGAGTGCCTGACTGCGGAGCGCCGGCATACAATGGAGCGGGGGTGGTCGATGAAGTACAAGGTCGCCTTGAAGAAGAGCGACGAGGGATACAGCGTTTCTGTCCCTGGCCTGCCTGGCTGCTGGTCACAGGGTGAAACCGAGCAAGACGCTCTCGCGAACATCGAGGAAGCCATCCGCGAGTACCTTGAGGTGGCCGGCGAGCTGGTAGAAGGCTCCGAGCTTCGAGAGATCGAAATCGCGGTCTGAGCAGTGTCGAAAATCCCCGGCGTGAATCACCTCGATGCGGTGAAGGCCCTCACGAAGGCCGGTTTTCATGTTGCCCGACAAAGCCGACATATCGTGATGACCGATGGCGTTCGGATCCTCACCATTCCGCGCCACAATCCGGTCAATGCCTTCACGATGGGCGGCATCGTTCGCGACGCAGGCCTGACGCCGAAGCAGTTTCGCGATCTGCTGTGAACAGAGATTGGCTCATCGTTGTCGGACGCTGAATCCGTGTTCAGGAGTGATCTGGATCGCAACTCCCTCGATCAGGCAGCGCTCAGCACGAGGTGTCGCACGAGGTGCCGGGCACGCCTTGATGTCGTACCGGTGGTCGGCCAGTGGCCGGGTGTGTGGGATCCGCACTGGCCTCGCATCGTGTGCAAGATCGCCGGACGGATAATCCGCCCGATCGTTCCGTGAGGGAGCTCGTATGGCTGAGAAGAGCACGTGGGAGACGTTCTTTGATGCGCACGCCTCGATCTACGAGGAGAACGTGTTCACCAAGAACACGGTCAGGGAGGTGGACTTCCTGCTCGAGGTGCTGGACCTGCCGCCGGGTGGCTCGGTTCTGGACGTCGGATGCGGAACCGGGAGGCACTCCGTCGAGCTGGCGAGGCGCGGCTACGCGGTGACCGGCATCGACTTGTCGTCCGCGATGCTGGCCCAGGCCGTGGCGGCGGCAGGTGCCGCCGGCGTGACGGTGGAGTGGCTCCACCGGGACGCCACGGACTTCGTGCTTGACCGCTCCTTCGACGCCGCGATCTGCCTGTGCGAGGGCTCCTTTGGGCTCCTGGGGAAGGGGGACGACCCCATCGAGCAGCCGCTCGCCATCCTGCACAACATCGCCGCGAGCCTGAAGCCTGGCGCCACCGCCCTGCTCACCGTGCTCAACGCGGCCCGCCTGCTCCGGAGCTACCAGAACGAGGACGTGGCCGAGGGGCGCTTCGATCCGTTTTCGCTGGTGGAGACGAATGCACTCCCGCCGCGCGAGGGCATGCCGCCTGTCGAGGTGCGCGAGCGGGCGTTTGTCGGGACCGAGCTGATTCTGCTCTGCCGCCTCGCCGGCCTCGAGGTCCTCTACCTCTGGGGCGGCACGGCCGGCAACTGGGGGCGACGGCCGCTCGACCTCGACGAGTACGAGATCATGGTCGTCGCCCGCAAGCCCGCGTGAGGGCCTGCACATCGGGTCGGCGGGCGCCGGGGCCGACACACCCGCACGTTCCGGTCGGCTGACGTGACATCGCCAAAGCGTCGGTCCTTGCACTCGAACTCGCCATCCCTCGTCGCCGCCGTCTGGGATCGGATCCTGTAGAGTGTGAGCAGGCGCCAACGGCCATGCTTGACGACGGACTGATCGGCATCTTCATCTTCGTACTGCTGGCCGTGCTGGTCACCGTCAAGAAGGTGGCGACAGGCAGCGTCCTCGACAAGCCCGAAGGCAGCCTGCTGGTGCAGGTCGTCAACGTCTTCAACCTGGTCTTCTTGCTGGTCGTGAATCCCCTGGCCGCGGTGCTGCTGCTCACTGGCCACCTGGCAGAGGTCGATCCTGGCCACGTGGTGATTTACGAAGCGTGGATGCGGACGACCGTGCAGATCGTTGGCCTGGCGGTCTACGTGATCGGATTCGCCGTCATGGCCTGGGCGCTGATCGCGCTGCGGCGATGCTACCAGCTCGGGGGCCTCGCACCCCGGCCCGAGGACCGGATGGTCACGAGCGGCCCGTACCGAGTGATCCGGCATCCCATGTACGCGGCTGTGCTGTTGATCTCATTCGGGCTCGCCTGCCTGACGCAGTCTGTGTTGGGGCTCGCCGTGGTCGTCCTCTATCTTGTGCTGCTGTACCGCCTCATCTCGATCGAGGAGAGTCGGCTGCTGAGCGCGTACGGAGAGAGCTACGCCGCCTATCTGCGCCGAACCAGGAGGCTCGTCCCCTTCGTGTACTGACCGTCGCGGCCGGCGCCGCTCGAGGAGGGAGGTTCCCGTGAGAGTCCTGACCGTCTACGCCCACCAGGATCCCAAGTCCTTCTGCCACGCCGTCCTCGAGCAGTTCACGCGAGGGCTGGAAGAGGCCGGTCATGGCAGCGAGGTCGTGGACCTCTACGCCATCCGCTTCGACCCGGTCTTCCGCATGCAGGACTCGGCCAGTTACGTGCACGAGAGCATGCCGCCGGACATCCTCGAGCAGATGGATCTGAAAAAGCGCGTGCTGGACGCCGCAGGGAACCCGATCACGCGCTTCCTCGCCGCGCGCTGGCTCAGGAACAAGGACACGAAGGAGGTGGCCCGGTTCATTCACGCGCACCGGCCCAAGGACGCGGCCGCCCAGTGGGACAAGGTGAAGGCCGCCGATGGCCTGGCTTTCATCTCGCCCGTGATCTGGCTCCACTTCCCGGCGATCCTGAAGGGATGGTTCGAGCGCGTCTTCGCCTACGGCGACGCCTACGCCCTGACGCCCGAGGGGTGGACGGGCGACATGAGAGGCCGCGTGCCGCTGCTGCACCACGAGAAGGCCCTGGTCATCAACACGACCCTGTTCCGAGAGGAGGACTACGACGCCTACCTGCGGGAACCGATGACCCGGATGATCGACGACTGGGGGCTGCGCTACCCGGGGATCAAGAAGGTCGGGCACGTCTATTTCTACCGGGTGCCTGTCTGCGACGCCGAGACCCGGCGGGGGTACCTCGAGCGCGCGTACATGCTTGGCAAGGAGTTCGCGAGCTAGCGGGTGTCCGTCGGGCCGGCGCGGCTACGTGCCGGCTGGGTCCCGTCCGGAGCCCGCGCCGATCTCGGCGGCGATGAGGATCTGAAACAGCCGGCAAATCAGGGCCGCCTGCAGGAGGCCGGGCTGCTGCGGATCGAGCGCGGGCGCGAGCAGCTGGTCGAGGAGCTCCCGGCGCTGCGGCGCCTCGATCTCCGGGTTGCGTTCTTCGGTCCAGCGCCACAGCTCGTCGAACAGCACCCAGGCCGCGCAGCGATGGACCGCCGCGAGCTCGCCCTCCCAGGCCTTGACGTGCTGGCGGGTCGCGAGCGCCATCAGGCCCTCGCTGACCGCGCCCGCCACCAGATTGAGGCCGAGCTTCGGCGAGTCGGAGACCTCGGCGAGCCGCTCCAGGATGACGCCGCTGATCGCCGAGATGTCGAGCTTGGAGGCGAGCTGGCTGTGATCCCTTGACGACATTCCGGTGGCGAGGCGGTCGAGGTAGTCATGGAAGGCGCCGAGCAGCGCGAGCATGCGTGCATCGGGCGGAGTCCCTGACGCGAGCAGATCGCCGCGCAGATGCCACACCGCCTCGGCCGATGGGGCGGCAAGGATCTGGGCGAGAGACTCGTTGAGGGGCACGATGGTGCATTGTAGCACCGCGAAAGGTGACGGATCCGAGATTGGGGATCCTCGGTTCCAGTCACTGGCCGGCGCTTGCAGGCGGGCCCAATAACGCGCGCCGGATGCGAGTTCATGTCGGGTCCGCACCTCACAGAGCCCGGCAATATTACGGTGTTCTCGCTCAACGACCTGACCCATACTCATGAACGCCGGCGCGAGGGGACGAGGTGCGGCTCCGACCCCCGCATGATCCGGCAGAGGAGAATTCATGGCCGAGACGAAGAAACCCAAAGAGACGAAGAAACCTACGACGCGCGCTGCGGTTGCCAAACGGGCGGCTCCGGTGGTGCACTCCACGGGGACCTCCAAGGAGCGGTACGCCGCGGGAAAGGCCCTGCGGGAGACCTGCCCCCGGGAGGCCCACGCAGCCTGGAAGGCCCCCTCCAACCGCCCGGGCGCAGTCCAACTGGTCCTGGAGGCGGAGAAGGGTCGCATGCCCGACCTGCTTCCCCTCCGCCACGGGCGCATGGTCCGCTCCGCGTTCACCTTCTACCGGGGCGCAGCCCTGACGATGGCGACCGACCTGGCGTCCACCCCGTCCACCGGGGTCCGCGTCCAGTGCTGCGGGGACGCCCACCTGTGCAACTTCGGCGGATTCGCCACCCCGGAGCGGAAGATCATCTTCTCCATCAACGACCTCGACGAGACCCTCCCAGCGCCGTGGGAGTGGGACGTCAAGCGCCTCGCCGCGAGCTTTGTCGTGGCCTGCAGGGACAAAGGCCTGAAAGACAGCACGGCCAAGGACGTGGTCATGACCTGCGTCCGCACCTATCGCGAGTCGATGGCCGAGTTCAGCCAGATGAAGACGCTGGAGCTGTGGTACCGGGCGCTGGGGGCGGAAGAGCTGATCGCGGGGTTGCCCCCCGATCTCCAAAAGCGGGTCATCAAGCGCATCGAGAAGGAACAGGCGAAGAGCCGCGGCGAGGAGATGTTCCCAAAGCTCGTGGAGCACAAGGGAGACATGCCCGTCATCAAGGACCAACTCCCCACAATCTTCCACCTCGAGGGCCACCCCCCGGGTGAGATCCAGCAGGTTGTCATGGACGCGTTCGTCGCGTACCGCGCGACCCTTCCCAGTTCCTACCACGCCCTGCTGGACCGCTACCAGCTCCGGGACGCCGCCATCAAGGTGGTTGGGGTCGGCAGCGTCGGGACCGCCTGCTGGGTGTTGCTCTTCATGGCCGGGGACGGCGACCCCCTCTTCCTCCAGGTCAAGGAGGCGCGCGCCTCGGTCCTGGAGCCGTACGCCGGCGCGAGCGTCTTTCCGAACCACGGCCAGCGCGTCGTAGACGGCTACCGGCGCATGCAGCCCGCCAGCGACATCTTCCTCGGGTGGAGCCAAACGCCCAGGCGCCACTTCTTCATGCGCCAACTGAGGGACATGAAGCTCAGCCCCATGGTGGAGACCTTCGGCCAGGCCGAGATGGATACCTACGCCTATTGGTGCGCAAGGGCCCTCGCCCTCTCCCATGCCCGGTCCGGAAACTCGGCCATGCTCAGCGGGTACATGGGCAAGAGCGACGCCTTCGACAAGGCGACCGCGGCGTTCTCGATGGCCTACGCCGATCAGAACGAGAGCGACCACGCCGCCCTCGACCGCGCGGTCCGCAAGGGCAAGGTGAAGGCGGTCTTCGAAGGGGACCGCTGTGGGTGCTTCTCATCAGCGTCCACATTCTCTTCGCGAATTTCAGGCACCCTCGGACCCACGACGTAGCGTCCGCGTCGGGAGAATAGGCGCCCTTCACCCTGATCCCCGCCGGGTGTCGGGTCGGGCGGCGCAGCTGCCACACCGCATCGGCAAAGGGGGTGGTGAGGAACAGGGCCAGGGCGTCTTTGTCCACCACCTGACAGTGAGGCAGCGGGGCAATGCGCAGTGAATGCGGCATCGCTCGAGATTCAACCCTCTCAACACAGGTTGAACCGCAGAGTTCGCGGAGACCGCGGGCTGGGACCCGGACTCGGCCAGCTCACCCCTCTCCGCGTCCTCTGCGCTCTCAGCGGTTCAGTCGACCTCTCTGGCAGTCGCCGAGGGGCCTGGACGCATCTATGTGCCGTGCGGGTGGGCTGGGAGCTGTCCACGATCAGATATCGACGTGCCGAGGTATGATTCGACCTGGAAGCGCTTCGCGATGCCAATTTTCGAGTTTCGCTGCAGCCGGTGCAAGACCAAGTTCGAGAGGCTGATGTTCGGCCGCGCCGCATCGGTTACGTGCCCATCGTGCGGGTCGTCGAAGGTGGAGAAGCTGCCGTCGACCTTCGGCATGTCCGGAGTCGAGCACCAGACGAAGTCCTCGTCCGCCTGCGCGGGCTGCTCGTCCGGCTCGTGCGCAACCTGCCACTAGGATCGCGAACGGCGGCGGCCACTCAGCGCGCCCCTGACGTTAGAACGCGGGGCTGGCCTCTGCCCTTCGCGATCCTAGCTTGATGCGCTGCGCGCATCGGAAAGAACAAAGGACGGAGCGCAGGATCGACGTATCGAGCCGGTGTACTTGATCTGGTTGTGCGTGAGGGGAGAGAACGCAGTCCTATGGAGGCAGGGCTCGCACAGAGCCTGTCGCTGCTGCGCTGATGCGCTGGAGGAGCTCGTCCGCGAGGAACTTCAGCCGCCGCTGCCACTCCTCGTTGGCATCGCCGCCGCCGGCGAGCGAGGCATGCACGTCGACATCGAAGTAGTCGACGTTGGCGGCCTCGGGCGCGGGCGAGCCCCAGATGCTGATCGACAGGTCGATGGGGGTGCCTTCGACGTCGAGCCGTCCGGCAACCGTGCCGCTGTTCTGGTCGGCGTGCACGATCCGGCCACCCATGTCTCGGATGGCCGTTTGGGCGGCGAGCCACAGCTGCGTCTTGTCGGCGTAAACCGTGGTAGTCGTGCCGACCGAGCTGGTGCTGGCACACGACACGGAGAGGGCGAAAGCAACGACGAGGGCGAGGGCGCGCACGGCGGGGACCTCCAGCAGCGATGATACGCGGTAGACTCTCGGTCCGGTAGGGGCTGCGATCGGCCGCGGTCGCAGCGGCACGGGGAGGGACGATGGGGGGGACCATCACTGTCGATCTCAACTACCTGGGCCGACCCGGGATCATCTCGGTGTACGCGGCGGCGGCCGGGGACGGCTCGTTCGTGCTGCTCGACAGCGGGCCGGCGAGCACGATCGAGGCTCTCGAGCGTGGCCTCGACGAGGCGGGATTTTCGCTGGGTGGCCTGCGGGCGGTCCTGCTGACCCACATCCACCTCGACCACGCCGCAGCCGCGGGGACGCTGTCACGGCGGACCGGGTGCGAGGTCTGGGCACACCCCGACGGCGTCGCCCATCTGGCCGACCCCGGCGCGCGATTGCTGCCGAGCGCGCTGCGGCTCTATGGGAGCCAACTCGAGACGCTTTTCGGGACGATGGAAGCTGTGCCGGCCGATCGCCTGCACGCGGTCGAGCACGGTGCCGCGCTGAGCTTCGACGAGCTTCAGGTCGTCGGCTGGCACACTCCGGGTCACGCCCGGCACCACGTGGCGTGGCAGGTCGGGGACGAGATCGCGACCGGCGACGTGGCCGGGGTCCGGATGGCCGGCTCGAACCACGTGCTGCCGCCGATGCCGCCGCCGGACATCGATCTCGCGGCGTGGCACGCGAGCCTCGATCTGCTGCGCGGGCTCGCGCCGCGCCGGCTGCTGCTGACCCACTTCGGCGGCTTCGACGACGTCGGCCGGCACCTCGACGAGCTCGAGCAGCGGCTGCAGCGCTGGGCCGCGATCGCGGAGGAGGTGGTCCGCGACGGTGACGACGTCCCGTCGCTCGGGGTTCGTCTCGCCGCCCTGGACGATCTGGAGATGACCGCGGCGGGCGTGCCCGACGCGCAGCGGGCTCTGTACTTCAAGCTGTGCCCGATGGTCGAGAACAGCACCGGGTTGTATCGCTCGATCATGCGGCGCTCCGGCGCCTAGCGGCGCTCTTCGGCGGACGTGGTTGATCGAAGTGTTGTCTGACGGCCACTGCGGCACGAACTCATCACGATGCGCGCAGCGCATCGTTCTCGGCGCGCGTGGGGCGTAGGCCAGCCAGCGACGGCGACGCCTCACGCACCCCCCGAGGCCTACGACCCGCGTGCGCCGAGGGGCCTATGCCCGACACGCTCCTAGAGCCGGACGATCCGATCGGCGGCGAGGAACCACAGCTCCATCGCCGGCGACTCGTCGAGTGCGAGGGCTGACTGGAGCGCAGCCGCATAGCGTTCGAGCTGGAGGCGGTGGTGGGCGACGCGCGCGGCGAGCGCCTCCTCCGACGCCAGCTCGTCGGTCTTGAAGTCGACCACCACCAGCCCGTCGCCCTCGAGGTAGACCAGGTCGGCGCTCCCGGAAAGGGCGCCGACCACCGGGTCGCCGGGAGCGGGCGGGAGCAGCAGCGGCAGCTCCCGCGCCACCACGCGGTCCGCGATCTCCGACAACCGGCGCAGGCAGCCGCCGCCCTCGATGACGGACAGCACCGAGGCGAGGCGCGAGCGGGCCGCCGCTATCCGCTCGGGCGCGACGACCGCCGCCAGCGCGTCGATACTCCCTGCGCCGGCGGCGCGGAGGTGGCTCGCGAGATCCTGCCCGAGGTCGAGGCTTTCGAGGATCCGGTGGACGGTGATGCCAACGGCCAGAGCCGACTCGCGGAGCGGATCGACGGCGTCGTCATCCTCGCGGCGGCTGCTCCAGCCGCCGCCGTCGTCGCTGACCAGCGACGTGACCGGGGCGCTCGCCCGGCACGCGGCTCGCGCGGCCGCAGCGGCGCGCATCCGGGCGAGTGCCGTCGCCTCGGTTGCCGCTCGGACGGGATCGACGGCGTGGGATCGCCGGGCAGCGACGGTCGCGCCCGCGGCGGGCTCGTCGACGCCGAGGGCCAGCCACTGCACTGGCCGCTCCGCCTCGCGCCGGGCCCGTTGGCGCGCGCGGAGCTGGGTGTCGGTCGAGGCGGCGTCGAGCCGGTGGGACAAGAGATCGGCGAAAGTCGCAGCCTTGCGCGCCGGCACCAGCGCGCCATCGGCCCGCCAGCGCCCGGACAGCACCAGCCGCTTCTTGGCCCGGGTCATGGCAACGTAGAGCAGCCGCACCTGCTCGGCCCGCGCCTGAGCGGCGCGCAGGCCGTCCGCCTCGGCAAAACCCGGTGTCGGCCAGCCGAAGAGCCGGTACTGCAGGCCAACCGGCGTCGGGCGCAGCTCGGCCTCGCTCGCGGCCGTGCCACCGCCCGTCTTCCGGTGGAGCTGCACGAGGTACACGTGCTCGAAGTCGAGACCCTTGGCCCCGTGGATGGTCATCACGTGGACCGCGTCCGACGCGACGTCGGGCTCGGCCGGCTGCTGGCTGTCGCGCCCCTGCTCGACGGCGCGCCGCAGGAAGCGCGCGACCGAGGACAGGCTGCCGTCAGGGGAGGCGAGCACGCCCTCGAACTCGGCGAAGAAGCGCTCGAGGCGGGAGCGGCGGAAGCGACCGAGGTAGCGCGCCGACGCGGTCACCTCGGTCAGCCACAAGGTCCGCAGTCGCTCGACGAAACGGTCCGGCGCCTCCGTGCGGACTGCGGTGCGCAGCGCGGCCACGGTCTCGACGGCGGCGCGTACCGCGATGGGCCACCGCGGCAGCTCGGCCGCCCCTGGAAGGTCGGTGGGCGTGGCGGCGACGGCGCGCTCGAGGCAGGCGTCGACCGCGGCCATCGCGGCGGCGTCGGCGGCCTGCAGGTCGGTCAGGAGCGCCGGCAGGCCGGACTCCCACAGCGGGACCAGGGCGGCGTCGGGAACGCCGACCGCATCGGAGCGCAGCACCGTCAGCAGGGCGAGCCCGTCGCTGGGCTCGAGCACGCAGCGGACCAGCGCCGCGGTCTCGACCACCTCCCGCTGCCGGTAGTACTCGCGCTCCCGCGCCACCTCGAAGGGCACGCCGGCCTCGCGGAAGCAGTCGAGCACGACCTCCTGGGCGGTGGTGGCCCGGAGCAGCACCGCGATCGTGCCCCACTTCACCTCGGCCTCGTCGTGGAGGCGCCGGATGTCCGCGGCGAGGCTTCTCGCCTCGAGGAGGTTGGCGTCGCCGCCACTCGCCGCGACGTCGATCTCGCCGGTCGAGGGGTCCGATGGCCACGCCAGCCAGTGCTCGACCGCCGACCATGAAGCCCCGGCGAACCCCAGATCGGTCCGGCGGCCTTCGGTCGCCTCGAGGGCCTGGAAGCGCGGCTGGACGCCCGTCTCCTCGAGCATCACCCGCTCCACCACCCGCTCGACCTCGTCGAGGATCGGCCGTACCGATCGGAAGTTGCGCACCAGGGGCCGGATCAGCCCACCCTCCTCGGCCACCGTCGTCTTGAAGGCGTCGTACGCGGCGAGGTCGGCCCGCCGCCAGCCGTAGATCGACTGCTTGGGGTCGCCGACGATGAACAGGCCGGGCCTGCGCCCGCGGGCGCCGTCAAGGGCGAGCCAGCGCACGATGCGGCACTGGGTGTCATCGGTGTCCTGGAACTCGTCGACCATCAGCTGGTCGATGTCGCGCCGGATCTCGGCGCGCACCCTGGCTGCGGATGCGAGCAGGCGCTCGGCCGACACCAGCAGGTCCTCGTAGCTGACGATCCCACTCCTTCGCAGCCGCTCCCGGAGCCGGCCGAGCAGCTCTGCGAGCACGCGGCGGGCCGCCCCGAGCTCGGGCTCACGTAGCGCGGCGAGGCCGTCGAGAATGCCGGAAACAACAGCGGCCGCGGCGGCGACCGCAGGCTGCGTCTCCCCCAGGGCAGCCGACTCGGATGTCATGAACTTCGCGCGCGCCCACTCGCGGCAGCGCTGGAGCAAGCCGGGACCGAGGCCGGACACAAAGGCCATCACCGTTGCGGCATCCGCTCCGCTGTCGAGCATCTCGAGGAGCCGCCCCAGCGCCTCGCTGGTCGCCGCCGCGGTCCGGTTTTTCGATTGACCGAGAAGCCGGCCCTGCTCCGCGGCTCGGAACGCCGCCAGGCGTTGGCGAAGACGGCCGAGCAGCGGCGCGACCGCGTCGGCCGCGCAGGGGTCGCGTTCGAGAGCCTCCGGCCCGAGCCCGGACTCGGCCAGCCGGCGCAGGGCCTCCGCGATCCGTGGCGGCACCACCGCGGCCGCGGCCAGCAGCTTCCAGTCCTCGGCCAGGGGGTCCGCAGCCAGCCCGCGCAGCGCCTCCTCGACGACCTCGGCGGCCACCGCTTCGACCAGGGTGCCGTCGGCGTCGACCTCGAAGCTCGGGTGGAGGCCGGCCTCGAGCGGGAAGCGGCGCAGCTGCCGGTGGCACCACGAGTGGAAGGTCGACGCCGGCAGCCGGTGGACCTCGTCGGCGAGTGCTGCGCAGCGCAGCCGCACCTCGCGGTCATCCGCCACCGCGAGCAGCTCACGCTCGAGCCCGACCGCGGGCTCGCCCTCGGCCAGCGCCGCGAGCGCCTGGCCGACGCGCTGGGCCATCTCGGCGGCCGCCGCCTCGGTGAAGGTGATCGCCACCACCCGCTCGATGACCCGTCTGGCGACGACCGTGCTCTCGGCCCCGGCGGCCGCGTGCCTCTCCCAGCCCGGCCCCACGCACCAGGCCACGGCACGCGCGGTCAGCAAAGCGGTCTTTCCCGTGCCGGCCCCGGCCTCGATGATCAACGGCCTCGAGAACTCGCGGTGGGCGAGCTCGCGGGCCTCGCGGTCCCGCTCGAGCTGCAGACCGCGGTCGCAGGTCACGGCTCCTCCTCCGCAATCTCGACGCCGAGCCGCCACAGCCGCCGGGCCGCAGTCTCGATCGGGGTTGCGGTGGGGTCCTCGGCGGCCAGCCACGCGACGAGCCGCCGGCGGAACCCTGAGTCGTCGCGCAGGCAGGCCTCGGCCACGCTGCAGTACTCGCACCCGCGTCCGTCCGTGCCGTCTGGCTCCTCGACCCGGGCGAACATGGCGCCCGCCCGCCACGCCTCGGCGACGGCCGCGACAGCGCGTGCGAACGCGGCGGCCAGCTCGGCATCACCGGAGGCGATCCGCACCTGGCGGACCTCCTCGGGTGCGTCGCCGAGCTCGGGTTTGAGATGGAGATAACGGCCCTCGGCGGGCTGGCCGGGCACCGCGAGGGCATAGGCGACGCCCTGCAAGGCGTCACCCCGCGCCACCAAACGGAGAAGGTGCCCGTGCCGGGTGCCCTCGCCCTTGGCGCGGGAGGGCGGGGCGCCCGTCTTGTAGTCGACCATTGACAGTCCGGCCTCGCCGCGATCGACCCGGTCGGCCCGGAAGGCGAGCGGCTCGGGCCACCCGTCCACGGCCACCTCACCGCTGACCTCGACGCCGAGAACGCCGGCCACCTCGCCGCCGGCGCCCCACTCGACGGCTCGCGCCACGGCGAGGAAGGGCTGCGCCTGGGCCGCGAGCAGCGGCGCCATGCCGAGCGCGGCCAGGCCGTGGCGCCGAGCGAGGCTCTCCGCGGCCTGCACGACGATGGCCTCCAGGCGCTCGTCGTCGGGCCACTGCACGGTGACCGGCTCGTCGTCGGCGAGCTCGTCGAGCCGGCCGCCGCGGCGGCCGAGGCGGTCGGCGACGATCCGCTCCAGCACCGCGTGGACGAGGCTGCCGACCAGGACCCCGCGCGTGTCGGGGAGCCCGAAGCGCGGGTCGGGCATCGGTGCCATGCCGAGCCGCCGCACGAGCAGCGACTGGAACGGGCACTCTGCGAGGTCTTCGACCCGGGTGACCGACGGCAGTTTCGTGCCCGGCCGGCCGGCCTCGCCGACCATCCCGGACCATGGCCCGGGCCCGCTCACGAGGACGCCGGGGTCGATGGCGTCCAGGATCGCGATCCGCGCGAGCGCCCAGCCGGAAGCGTCGTCGGCTGGCAGTCCCGCACGGTCTCGACCCTCGGTCCTGGCCACGGCCAGGAGCGGCGCGAGAGCATCGCGGGGGCCGTGCTCGGCTGCCAGCGCGGCGTGCTCCAAGGCGGGACGTGGCCGTAGTGGGTCCTCGCCGCCCGGAGGCAGCGAGAGGGGGGCTGGCGCCCCGGGGCTTTCGAGGCGTCCGCCGCGGCGCAGCCTCTCGACGAGGGGCGACGGCGCCGCCGCCGAGCCTCGCTCGGAAAGGTGCCAGGACAGCGTGACCTCGGGCGCCGCGGCCGCGAGCTGCGCAAACAGGTAGCGCTCCTCGTCGAGCCCGCGTGCCTTGACCGGGAACTCGGGGAGCACCTCGGCAGCCAGGTGCCCGCGCACCTCGTCCGGAAGCAGGGGGTCGTCCTGGACGACGCGCGGGAAAACGCCCCGGTTGAGGCCGATGAGGAAGAGTTGCTCGAAGGTTCGGGCGCGCGCCTCCATCGCCGACAGCAGCTGAACTCCGCCGCCGGCGCCGCCGACCGTCTCCTCGCCGAGTGCCTCGAGCCGCCGGCAGTAGGCATCGCGCCACTCCTCGCGGGTCAACCGGAGGGATCGCGGCAGCTCGGCCTCCAGGCGTTCGGCTTCGCACAGCGCGGCGTGGGTCGCGGGGTCGTCCGGGCTCCACCCGAGCGCGGCGACGATCGCGGCCGTGCTGCGGCGGTGGGCCCCGCCGGCGGCCCGCGCCGGCCAGCCCTCGAGAGTGCGGACGAGGGTGAGGGCACGCTCCCTGAGCTCGTCGATGCGCCGTGGTGGGACGACGCGTGCGGGCTGCGGCTCGCCGTCCTCGTCGAACACCGGCAGCGGCAGCGGCACGCCGCCCGCGACCGTGGCGAGGCCGGCCACCTCGTCGAGCCTGGACACGCCGAGGCTTCGCAGGGCGAGTAAGAGCTCGGTCACCGGGCCGCCTGCCGCCGCCTCGAGCCACAGCTCGGCCGGCAGCTCGGGGCCGCCTTGGAGAGTGGCCGAGAGCAGCCGGGCCTTTCTCCAGACCGCGCCGCCCGGCACGGTGGCGCCGACGCCGGAGAAGGGGATCGCCAGCCGGTCGAAGTGGCGGCGCAGGGCGGACGCCACGCCACGTAGCTCGCGCGCGACGATGCCCACCGACTCCGGTGTCGCGCCCGCGTCGAGCAGGGCGCGCACGCGGTGCGCGACCTGGCGGACCTCGGCCTCGGCGGTGGGCGCGGCGAAGGCCGCGAGGCGGGGCGGGGGAGGGTCGTGTGGCGACCTCTCCCTGGCGAGCCCTCCGAGCTGCACCTCGAGGCGATCGAGGAAGACGGCGCCGCCATCGTCCTGCTCCGGCGACGCGGGGTCCGGCGGCCGGTCGATCAGCACCGCACCTCCGACCACGGCGAGCAGCGTCTGCACGAGGTCGGCGGCGACCCCGGTGAGGTCGGCGAAGCCGTGGATCAGGAGCGCGCGGGACGGGAGCGCGGCCGGTCCCATGCGGCGCAGGGCGTCGGCGGCCCGCTGCGGGGCCTGCTCGGGACGACGGGACTCGAGCTCGTCGAGCCGCCCGGCGACCTCGGTCGCGACCTGGACGAGAGCCCGCGCGCGCTGCCGACGCGGGGGCGACACCCGGTCGTGCAGCTCGCTGATCTTCTCCAGCACCGCCTCCTGGTGGTGGGGGCCGTAGCCCGCGTCGAGCAGGTCGCGCACGGCGGACTCGACGGCGCCGTAGCCGTCGTCGAGGTCGGCGAGAGCCTGCCGGAGCCCGGGGTCGCGCGCGGCGCTACGCCGGACGAGGAGCTCGAAGGTCGCGGCGCCGCGCCCGGTGTCCTCGCCGGCCCGCTCCAGCACCTCGAGAGCCACCTGCTGGAGGGTCTGCACGACCACCCCGGCGAGGGCGCGGCCGGAGGAGGCGACGAGCCGCGCGAGCAGGTGGCGGCGCAGGCTCGCCGACGGCACGATCACGCGCAGCGGCGGGCCGAGCTCGCGCGGGCTGCGGGGGGCGAGCCGGGCCACCGTCTCGAGTAGCTCGCGCTCGGCCGCCCGCGGCCCGCGCGCCACGACCACCCGGCTTGGCTCACGCGAGGTCATCGCCGGCATCGCAGCACGCGCCGGCGGGCGGTGTCAACCACCTCGAGATCTTCGAGGACCTCTGCCGTCGTGCGGGGGCGAGCTCCACCCTCGTCGCGGATGCGCAGCACGCCGCCGTTACGGTCGAGCATGGCTGCATCCTGGTCACCACGGACGCGGACTTCGATCGCTTTCCGGGCCTGCGGTGGCAGCATCCGCTGCGGGCTCGCTGACGGCGGCGGCTGCCCCCGCCAGCATGGCGGCGGGATCCCGCGGCGAGGTCCAGGCGGCGGTCAGCGGGGCGCCGCCGCCGGGTCGGGGGAAGTCGGTAACCCGGATCTTGTGGGCATCGAGCCAGAGGCGGGTGGCGAGGTCCTCGGGATCGTTGAAGGGCCGGGTGCCGTAGAGCGGGTCGCCGAGCACCGGCAGGCCCACCGCGGCGAGCTGGACCCGGATCTGGTGCTTGCGGCCGGTGCACGGGCGGACGCGGTACGCGAACAGCCGGCCGCTCGTTGCGATGAGCTCGATCTCGGCGCGGGCGTTGAGCGGAAGGTCAGGGTCGACGATCTGCCGCCAGTGCTGGTCGCGGCTGCGCCGGATGTGGTGCTCGAGGACGGCGCGCTCGGGAGCATCGCCGCCCGCGAGCTCGCACACCGCGGTGTAGCTCTTCTCGACCGGCGCACTCGGCTGGAAGAGCCGGGCGAAGTGGGCCCGCGTGCCGCGCGTGCGGGAGAGCACGACGAGGCCGGAGGTCAACCGGTCCAGGCGGTGGAGCGGGACCAGCTCGGTGCAGCCGGTGCGGGTTTCCAGGAGGTGGAGGAGGGTGTGGCGGACCCATGGCCCACCGGGCGTCACCGGTAGGTGGGGCGGCTTGTCGACGACCAGCAGGTCGTCGTCGGACCACACGACCTCAATATCGGTGCGAACCGGCGGCTCGCGCTCCATCTCCCGCCGGTAGTAAAGCTGGAGCAGCGGCCGGTACGGCGCGTTCGCAACGACGGGCCCGTCTGCGCCCCACACCTTGCCGCCCGCGAACCGCGCCCGCCAGGTGGCCTCGGGGATGCGCGGAAACCGGAGCACGAAGAAGTCGATCAGCGTGACGACGCCGCTCGGCGCTCGCTCCGGCAGGGTCACCACCGACGGACGAACGGCGGTTGCGTCCGGATCGCTCATGCCGGCCGGCAGCCGCTCGTCACTCCACGAAGACCGGCGGCATCCACACCGGCCCGGGCGCGTCGAGGCGGCCGGTCCGCCACGCGTGCTCGAGCTCCGTCATCAGCGCGCGCGCCGCGGCCTCGTCCTCGTACGGCTGCTGCACCATCTCCTGCCACCAGGGCCGCAGCTTCGGGAAGTCGACGAGCTCGACCCGCTCCTCGGCGCCGATGCCGGCGAGCTCGCGCGCCGCGGCGACCGCGCGGTCGAAGCCGCCGAGCTCGTCGACGAGGCCATTGTCGAGGGCCTGGGCGCCGGTCCAGACGCGGCCGCGCGCGATGGCGTCCACCGCTTCCCTCGACATGCCGCGCGCCGCCGACGCGCGCTCGAGGAAGTCGTCGTAGATCCGGTCGAGCATGCGGTCGACGATCGCGCGCTGCTCATCGGTCCAATTCTCGAGGCTGCCGTACATGTTGGCGTTGCGTCCGGCGTCGAGGCGGCCGAACGTGATGCCGAGCTTCTCGGCCCAGAAGCGGTCCATGTTGAGGTGGCCGCCGAGCACGCCGATCGAGCCGGTGAAGGTGCCGGGATCGGCCACGATCTTGCGCGCGCCGCAGGACACCCAGTAGCCTCCGGACGCGGCGACGTCCTTCATCGACACGACCACCGGCAGCTTCTCGGCCGTGCGCACCATCTCGCGGCGGATGATCTCCGATGCGAGCGCGCTGCCGCCGGGTGAGTCGACGCGAAAGACCACGGCCTTGACGCCGCGCGCCTCGCGGGCGTCGCGGAAGGCCCTCGCGATCGTCTCCGAGCCCATGACGTCCTCGGCGCCGAACAGTCCGAAGCCCTTGCCGCTGGGGCCGCGCATGATGGTGCCGACCCCGCTCACCACGGCGATCCTGGCGCCGCCGCGCGAGCCGTGCGAGCGCTTCAGATAGTCGTGGAGGCCCACCACCTCGGCGCGCGCCGACGCCCGCTCCTCGAGTCGGTCGGTGAACTCCGGCCACTCCTCGAGGTGGTCGACGAGCCCGGCCGCCAGCGCCTCCTCGCCGAAGTAGGGCGCGCGGTCGATGAGGTCGCGGACCTGCTCCGGAACGAGCTCCCGGCTGGCCGCGATGTCACCGACCATCTGCGCCATCAGCGAGTCGAGGAGCCAGGCCATCATCTCGCGGTGGGCCGGTGTGAAGTCGCGCTCGGTGTACATGAAGCGCGCGGTCTTGTAGTCGCCGCGGCCGGGGAACTCGGGCTCGATGCCGAGCTTGTCCATGGTGCCGCGCACGAACGGCGAGCGGGCGGACATCCCGATCAGGTTGAGGTCGCCGGCCGGGTTGAGGGACACCTCGTCGCAGGCCGACGCCAGGTAGTAGACCGAGTTGCCGGGCGCGAACTCGCCTGCCGTGTCGAGGTAGGCCGCAGTCCACTTCCCGGCATCGCTCACCCCTTTGATGAGCGATCGGATCTCCTGCGTGGTCGCGAAGCCGCCCTGGTAGGAGTCGACGTGGAGACGCAGACCGACCACCCGCTCGTCGCGCACGGCGGCGCCGAGCGCGGCGTGCAGCTCGCGCATGCTCATCGGCTCGCGGCCGCTGAAGCGGGCAAAGGGATCCTCGGCCGTGAGCTCGGGGATCGGTCCCGACAGCCTGACCGCGACCACCACCTCTCTGGGCAGCGCCGGGCTGCTCATGCCGTAGGCGATCAAGACCGCGATCACGCCGCCCAGCAGCACCAGCAGGCAGCCGACACCGAGCACCAGGTTCCGCGCTTTGGCCATGGCGACCTCCACTACCTGGCCATCCTAACCCGAAACCCGGGCTTTGCCGCGGCCTCCGCGAGCCGAGATACCATTGACCCATGAGCATCACGCCTCGGCTTGTTGCGGTCCTGGCTCTCGGTTTCATGCTGTTCGCCGCCGGGCATCGGCCGCCGCCGTCCGGGCCGCCGACGGTGAAGCTCGCGCGAGCCATCGCCGCCGAGGACCCGGCAGCGCCCGGCGACGAGCCCGGGAGCGCGGCCGAGCTCGCCCGCCTCAAGCGCCAGGGGCCTGGCCCGGACTTCGACCCGGTCGCGGCGCTGGCCGTGGCCAGGCGGCAGCGGGCGCGGATGCCGGTGCACGCCACGGCGGCGGCCGCGAGCTCCGAGCAGCTCGCCGCCAGCGGAGAGAAGGGATGGCCGGCCCTCGCGACCTGGCAGCCCCTCGGCCCGGGCAACATTGGCGGCCGCACCCGCACCCTCGTCATCCATCCCGACGACCACGACGTGATGTACTGCGGCGGCGTGTCGGGAGGCGTGTGGAAGACCACCGACGGCGGCCAGTGGTGGCGGCCGCTCGCGGACGACCTCGCCAACATCGCGGTCAACTCGATTGCGACGCACCCCAGCGATCCGGACGTGCTGTACGCCGGGACCGGCGAGGGCTACTTCCGCGAGGAGGTGCGCGGCACCTGGCTGCCGCTGCGCGGCGCCGGCATCTTCCGGACCGACGACGGCGGCGAGTCGTGGCAACAGCTCCCGGCCACCGGCTCCGCTGACTTCCACTGGGTCAACGATCTGGTCACGACCGCCCGCCAGCCGGAGCGGCTGTACGCGGCGACCCGCAGCGGCGTCTGGCGCTCCGAGGACCGGGGCGAGACCTGGGAGCAGATCCTGACCTCGGCCGAGCACGGCGGGTGCCTCGACCTGGCGCTGCGGACCGACACCGCCGCGGACTGGCTGTACGCCGCCTGCGGCACCCTCGAGCAGGCGACCGTGTACCGCCGCGTGATGAGCGGCGGCGGGCAGTGGGAGGCCGTGCTGTCAGAGCCGGGCATGGGCCGCACCACGCTCGCCATCGCCCCGTCCGACCAGCGGGTGATCTATGCGCTGGCCGCCTCCAACCTGCCGGGCCCGGACGGCCACTTCGAGCAGGGCCTGCTCGCGGTCTACCGCTCGACCGCCGGCGGGGACGCCGGCAGCTGGCAGGTGCGGGTGGACAACACCGACCCGGTCAAGCTCAACACCCTGCTGCTCGCGAACCCGGCCGCAGCCAGCTACCGCGACTGCGACTGGTACTCCGAGAACCGCTGGATCAACATGGGCTGGTACGTCAACGTGATCGCGGTCGACCCGGTGGACCCGGACGTGGTGTGGACGGCTGGCGTCGACCTCTTCCGCTCCGACGACGGCGGCTCGAGCTGGGGCCTCGCCTCCTACTGGTGGCTCGACGAGACCTGGGATGCCTTCGCCCACGCCGACCACCATGCCATCGTCTTTCATCCGAGCTACAACGGCACGACCAACCGCAGGATGCTGACGGCCAACGACGGCGGCATCTTCATCACCTACGACACGCGGGCGCCGGTTGCGGCCGGCGACGACGCGGTCTGCAACCCCTACCTGACCGAGATGCGATGGACGTCTCTCAACCACAACCTCGGAATCACGCAGTTCTACCATGGCCTCCCGTTCCCCGGCGCCGAGGCCTTCATCGGCGGCACCCAGGACAACGGAACCGTCCGCGGCACCGCCGGCGCAGGTCACGAGGGCTGGCTGCAGGTGCTCGGCGGCGACGGCGGCTATGTCGCCATCGACCCGACCGACCCCGACCTCGTCTACGCCGAGACCCAGCGCTTCGCCTTCAACAAGTCGATCGACGGGGGCTACAGCTTCCACTCGGCGCGGTCCGGCGTCACCGAGCCCGACTCGGCCTTCCTCTTCATCACGCCGTTCGTCATGGACCCGAGCGAGCCGCAGCGGCTGTGGGCCGGCGGCCACCGGATCTGGCGCACGGACAATGCCGCCGGACGTTGGCAGGCCGCCAGCCTGCCGCTCAGCTCGACCGCCAAGGTGAGCGCGCTCGCCGTTCATCCCGCCGACTCCCGGATTGTGCTGGTGGGCACCAGCGAGGGGTCGATCCACCTCAGCGAGCGCGCCCTCGATGCCGGCCCTTCCACGAGCTGGCCGGCCGCGCGGCCGCGCGACGGCTTCGTGTCGTGGATCGCCTACGATCCGGTCTCGTCGGAGGTGGTGTACGCGAGCTACGCCGGCTTCGGCGGCAGCCACGTCTGGCGCAGCCGCGACGGCGGCTCGAGCTGGCAGCCGATCGACGGCTCGGGCGACAGCGCGCTGCCGGACATCCCGGTCCACAGCGTTGTCGTCGACCCGTCGAACACCGAGCGCCTCTACCTCGGCACCGACCTCGGGGTGTTCACCTCGCAGGACGGCGGCGGGCACTGGGCGGTCGAGAACACCGGCTTCGCGACCGCGGTCACCGAGGCGCTGGCGCTCGGCAGCGACGGGGCGGGCGCGCCGTGGCTGTTCGCCTTCACCCACGGCCGCGGCGCATGGAAGGTCGCGCTCGGCCCGGAGCTGGCCGCGCCACGAGCCCCCCGCGGACGCCTCGCGCCCTGATCCCGCAGCGACCACCCGCTGATCGAGCGCCGGGCGGCGGGGGCCTCGCTCGACCGCCTGCCGTCGATCGGATCATGCGGCTGGGAGCCTGTATGCGGACCGAGAATTGAGGACGTGTGGTTGCGGAAACAGTTCTATGCATATAGTCTGCGGTCAGCAAACTCATCCCCGGTCGACCACGCCCGACCGCAGTCCTGCTGGCGTGGGTCGTGCGCTCCGTTCGGGCAGAGGCGGTTGTGGCCCTTTTGTTTGAGGAGGCGGTATGGCGACGCGAGCTCCGGGTGAGACGATGGCTGGCCCCGCAGTTGGCGCGAAGGAGCACGCGACCGAAATCTGCACCACGTGCGTCCTCTTGCCGGATTGCGTCCACCGACGCGAGGTGCGGCCGCCGGTTTTGGAGTGCGAGCTGTACGAGGAGCGTCAGTGGAGCTTCGACCTGGTAACTGCCCTGGTCGACCGGCATCTCGGCCAGCGTGGCGGGCTGATCTCGACGCTGGAGGGAATCCAGGCCAAGTACGGGTACCTGCCCGAGGGCGCCCTCCGTGCAGTTGCCGAGCGCACGGGCCGCTCGCTGGTCGACATCTACGGCGTCGCCACCTTCTACCGGGCGTTCAGCCTCGAGCCCCGCGGCAAGCACCTGTGCTCGGTATGCGTCGGCACTGCCTGCCATGTGCGCGGAGCGCCTCAGGTGCGTGACGAGTTCGTCAAACAACTCGATGTCGAGGCCGGCCGCACCACCGACGACGGTGAGTTCACCCTAGATACCGTCAACTGCCTCGGCGCCTGCGCCCTGGGGCCGATCGTCGTCATGGACGGCCACTACTTCTCTAACGTCGACCGGCGGCGGGTCGGCGATATTCTCGCCAGGACGAGGGAAGGTCTCGACTTCGCGGCGCCAACCGGCGACCCGCGGGTGTTCCCGGTCGAGGTCTACTGCGCGCGCTGCAATCATAACTTGATGGACGCGGAGCACCCGATCGAGGGCCAGCCGTCAGTGCGGGTCACGATCTCGTTCGGCCGCACGCACGGCTGGCTGCTGCTGTCCTCGCTGTATGGCAGCTACACCATTGAGTCGGAGCACGAAATCCCGACCGACATGGTGGCCAACTTCTTCTGCCCCCACTGTCACGCCGAACTCGCTGGCGCCACTGACTGTCCGCTCTGTGCGGCGCCGATGGTGCCGCTGATCGTACGCGGCGGCGGCATGGTCCAGATCTGCTCGCGCCGCGGCTGCCGCAGCCACATGCTCGACTTCGACGGCGTCAATCTGTGAGGGAGGCCTGATGGAGAGACTGCGGTCGATCGACGAGTTTCACGGTCTGTGTGAGCGCCTGCGCGTGGACCGCGGCGCCGACGAGCTGCCGACGATCGTGATCCCGGCCGGAACCTGCGGTCAGGCGAGCGGCGCCAACGACCTGATCCGGATTACCAAGCGGACGTTGCTCGAGCGCGGGCTCAGTGATCGCGTGCGGCTCCGAATCACCGGCTGCCACGGCTACTGCCAGGCGGAGCCATCGGTGCTCGTCGAGCCGCAGCGCACCTTCTATCCCCGAGTCGGGCTCGACAGTATGGCGCGGATCGTCGAGGCGGTGGCGGAGGGCCGGGTCCTCGAGGATCTGCTGTTCGCAGATCCTGCGAGCGCGAGGCGCGTCGAGCGCCAGGATGAGGTCCCGTTCTTCGCCAATCAACGGCGGCGGCTGCTCGCGCGCAACGAGGGCGTGGATCCGATCCGGATCTTCAACGCGATCGAGCGGGGCGGCTACGCGACCTTTGTCAGGCTGCTCGAGTCGGGGCGTCCGGAGGACGTGATCGACACCCTGCGCCGCGCCGGGCTGCGCGGCCGCGGCGGCGCCGGTTTCCCGACCTGGCGCAAGTGGAAGATGCTCGCCGATCAGGACGGGGAACGGAGGAAGTTCCTGGTCTGCAACGCCGACGAGGGGGACCCCGGCGCTTACATGGACCGCAGTCTGCTCGAGGGGAACCCGCACTCGATCCTGGAGGGCATGCTGATCGGGGCCTTCACCACGCGCTCGGTCGAGGGCGTGGTCTACGTGCGCACCGAGTACCCGCTCGCCATCAAGCACCTGACCATTGCCCTCCGCCAGGCGCGTGAGCTGGGACTGCTCGGCAAGGACATCCTCGGCACCGGCTTCGCCTTCGACGTGTCGCTGGTCCGCGGCGCCGGCGCGTTCGTGTGCGGAGAGGAGACGGCGCTGATGGCGTCCGTCGAAGGTCACATGGGCGAACCGCGGCAACGGCCGCCGTTCCCAGTCCAGCGCGGCATCGAGGGCCGGCCGACCGTGATCAACAACGTCGAGACCTGGGCCAATGTGCCGGTGATCGTCGGTGAGAGCCCGGACGCGCGTACCGGCGAGTCCATGGACGGCGACCGCGGCACCAAGATCTTCAGTCTGGTGGGCAAGGTCGCCAACACCGGTCTCGTGGAGGTGCCCATGGGCACCTCCATCGCAGACATCGTCTACGGCATTGGGGGCGGCTCGTCCTCGGGCAAGCGGATCAAGGCGGTGCAGACAGGGGGCCCGTCAGGCGGCTGCATCCCGGCCGCACGCTTTGACCTGCCCATCGACTACGACAGTCTGGCCGCGGCCGGATCGATCATGGGCTCCGGCGGCATGATCGTGATGGACGTCGACACCTGCATGGTCGACGTCGCGAAGTACTTCATGAACTTCCTGCGCGAGGAGTCGTGCGGCAAGTGCTTCACCTGCCGCAAGGGTACCCAGCGCATGCACGAGATCCTCGAGGAGATCAGCGAGGGCCGGGGGACGCTGGACCAGCTCAACCTGCTCGAGGAGCTGGCGGAGGTGGTGCGGGACACCTCGATGTGTGGTCTCGGCCAGTCGGCCGCCAACCCGGTGCTCAGCACCCTGCGCTACTTTCGCGACGAGTACCGGCGCCACGTCGTGGATCGCCGCTGCGACGCCTTCGTCTGCAACCACCTCGTCGGCGCGCCGTGTCAGGCGGCGTGCCCGCTGGGAACCGAGGCGTGGCGTTACGTCGCGCACATCGCGCGCGGCGAGGTCGAGGAGGCCTACCGCGTGATACGGGAAGCCAATCCGTTCCCGTCAGTTTGCGCGCGCGCCTGCGACCATCCGTGCGAGGAGCGCTGCCGCGCCGGCACCAGCGGCGGAACCGCGGTGGCGATCCGCGCGCTGAAGCGCTTCATCACGGACCGCGCCGACCCCTCCTCGTACCATCCGCAGCGGCGACCCTGGCCGGACGGCGAGCCGCCACGGGTCGCCGTGATCGGGGCCGGGCCCGCGGGTCTGACGGCAGCCCATTACCTGTCGTTGGCGGGCTGTCGCGTGACCGTCATCGAGGCAGACGCCGCTCCGGGCGGCATGCTGTTCTGCGCCATCCCGTCGTACCGGCTGCCGCGCGAGGTCGTCAGGTCCGAAATCGACGCTCTGCTCGGCGACAACATCGAGCTGCGCTGCGGCACCGCGCTTGGCCGGGACGTCACCATTGACGGCCTTCTCGAGGGCGGGTACGGAGTCGTGCTGCTGGCGATGGGGGCGCACAAGAGCCGTCCGCTCGCGCTCCCTGGCGAGGACGCTCCGGGCGTGTTCGCCTCGATCGACTTCCTGAAAGCGTTCAACATTCGCGGCGAGCATCTGGCAAAGGGTCGGGTGGCGGTGATCGGCGGCGGCAACTCGGCGATCGACGCCGCGCGCATGGCGATCCGGCAGCGCGACGTCGAGAGCGTCACCATCCTCTACCGTCGCACGCGCACCGAGATGCCGGCCTTCGCTGAGGAGATCGAGGCCGCGATCGAAGAGGGCATCGTCCTCGAAACGCTGGTGGCGCCGACGAAGATCGGCACGACCAACGGAGTGTTCTCGCACCTCGAGTGCGTGCGCAATACGCTCGGCGAGGCGGACGCGAGCGGCCGCAGGCGCCCGGTGCCGACCGCCGGCAGCGAGTTCCGGCTGGAGCTCGATACGCTGATCGTGGCGATCAGCGAGGACTCGGGCATCGACGCGATCACGCCGGCGCGTGGCGGCCGCATCGAGGTCACCGATCGCAACACCGTGATGGTCGACTCGGCGACCATGCTGACCAGCCGCTACGGGGTGTTTGCTGCCGGCGACGTGGTAACTGGGCCGAACACCATCGTCGACGCCATCGCTGCAGGCAAGCGATCGGCAGCGATGATCGAGCTCTTCCTGCTCGATCGGCCGCTCGAGATGCCGACAGCCGGCTGCGTGCCGAGCGTTTACGTGGAACCGCCCCTTGCATTGGAAGGGGAGGCGGCGGATAGCGTGCGCGTCGAGACCCCGAGGGCCTCGGTCGCATGGCGCCGGCGCAACTTCGCTGAGGTCGAGGTCACCCTGTCGCCGGATGAGGCGCGGCGGGAGGCCGGGAGATGCCTGCGCTGCGATCTCGAGTTCACCCAACCGGTGCAAGCGGAGCTCGCGAAGGTGGGAGGGTAGGGGAATGATCACGCTCACCATCAACGGCGTCGAGGTCGCCGTCGAACGCGGCAGCACGATCCTCGAGGCGGCTCAGTTCCTCGGCTTCCCGATTCCAACGCTGTGCCATATGGAGGGCCTGTCTCCGTACGGCGCGTGCCGACTGTGTGTGGTCGAGGTCGGAAACGGCTCGCGTACCCAGCTCGTGAGCTCGTGCACCTACCCGGTGGTCGAGGGGATCACCGTGCGGACCGCCTCGGTGCGGGTGGTGAGAACGCGGCGGATGGTCGTCGAGCTGCTGCTGGCGTCGTGCCCGCAGTCGAAGACGATTCAGGACCTCGCGTCGGCTCTTGACATTCGCCAGCAGCGCTTCCGCCAGGAGCACGAGGACTGCATCCTGTGTGGTCGATGCGTCCGGATGTGCGCCGAGCAGATGGCGGCGGGCGCGATCGGCTTCCGGGGCCGGGGCTCGCACCGCGGCATCGGGACGCCGTTCGACGCTACGTCGGAGAAGTGCCGGCTGTGCGGCGGCTGCATGTACGTGTGCCCGGCGTGCCAGCTGCGCTGCACCTACACCGAGCCCGACGCGGCAATCTGCGGTGGCTGCGCCAACCTGGCGCCGCCGTGCGTCAACAAACCACGGTTTGACGACATGATGTGCTTCCTGAAACCGTGCGTGGCCTGCGAGATCAAACCTGACTGATGGCGGGAGGAGAAACGAACATGTCTCTGTCGAGAATCAACGCGACCGCGGCGACGCTGACCAAGAATCGAACTGAGGACTCGGTGGTGCCGACCTCGGGCATGTGCGTCACATGCGTCGACGGCTGCATCGGCATGTGCGAGATCGGCAAGTCCGCCTACCGCGGTCACGAGGTGATCTACCCGCAGCCGTTCGGCGTCATCACCACCGCGGGGGAGAAGCACTATCCAGTGGACTACTCGCACTTCAACATCATGGGCACCGCGGTGGGCGCCCATGGCATCGAGGCCGACAGCGACCGGGCGGTTTTTCCGGCGGTCAACCTCGAGGTACACATCGGCCACGACGGCGGGCTGAAGTTCCGCCTCCCGTGGATCATCCCGGGCATCGGCTCGACCGACGTGGCGAAGAACAACTGGGAGGGCATCGCCATCGGATCGGCGCTCTCCGGCACCGGGCTGACGATCGGAGAGAACGTCGTCGGCATGGACATGGAAGCGGTCGTCGAGGACGGCCGCGTCACCGACACCCGCGATCTCAAACGCCGCGTCAAGCTGTACCAGGACCATCAGATCGACGGCTTCGGAGCGATCATCGTCCAGGCCAACGTCGAGGACACACGCCTCGGCGCCCAGGAGTATGCGCTCCGGGAGCTTGGCGTCCAGTGTGTCGAGCTCAAGTGGGGTCAGGGCGCCAAGAACATCGGCGGCGAGGTCAAGATTCGTGACCTCGCCAAGGCCCAGGAGCTCCACCGCCGCGGCTACATCGTGCTCCCGGATCCGACCGACGAGGCCGTCATCAAGTCCTTCCATCGTGGGACTTTCCGAGAGTTCGAGCGGCACTCGCGGGTCGGCATGGTGGAGGAGGAGGCGTTTGCCAGGCGGGTCGACGAGCTGCGTGCGGCGGGCGCACGCTACGTCTTTCTTAAGACTGGAGCCTACCGGCCGGCTGACCTTGCGCGGGCTGTCGCCTGGTCGTCCAAGTACGGCATCGACCTGTTGACGGTGGACGGTGCCGGCGGCGGCACCGGGATGAGCCCGTGGCACATGATGAACGAGTGGGGCGTACCGCCGGTCGAGCTCCACTCGCTGCTGTACCAGTACACTGATCGGCTCGCCCGGGAGGGCCGTCCGGTCCCTGCACTCGCGCTGGCCGGAGGTTTCGTGTTCGAGGACCAGATCTTCAAGGGCCTCGCGATTGGTGCGCCCTACGTCAAGCTGGTCGGCATGGCGCGCGCGCCGATCGCAGCCGCCATGGTCGGCAAGACCATTGGCCGCACTATCGACGAGGGGCAGATCCCGGTCTACGTCGAGCGCTTCGGCCGGACTCGCGACGAGATCTTCGTGACTGCGGCCGATTTGCGTCAATTGCTCGGTGATGTGGGCTTCGAGGAGCTGCCCACGGGAGCGATCGGTCTCTACACCTACTACGAGCGGCTCGCCCAGGGGCTGCGCCAGCTGATGTGCGGCGCGCGCAAGTTCTCGCTCGCCCATATCTCGCGTGACGACCTCGCCTGCCTGACGCGGGAGGCGGCCGACATCAGCGGAATTCGCTACCTCCTCGACGTGGACCGCGAGGAGGTCGAGATCATCCTGAACGGCCACCACTAGGAGCGTGCGGGGCATAGGCCCCTGTGCGCGCTTCCGATGAGATCGTTGTGGTCGGCCTCTGCCCCACACGCTCCTCGGGATGCGCTGGGCGCATCCTGACGAAGTGCAGCGGCTTCTCATGTCCGCCGGCTCTTGGCTGCGGGTGGCTTGGGGGCTGCGGGGCCCCCGAGGTCGGTGCCCGGCGGCGTTCTACGGTGAGCTCGAGCTCCAGTCGGACAGGTCGCCGATCTCGAAGCCGGACGCGAACGGCAGGCAGAGGTCGTTCGAGAGCACGTACGAGACGAGACCATCCTCGACCCCATCGTGTCCGTGGCCGCTGTCGTCGCGGAGGTCGCCGGCGTTGAAGCTGTAGTAGGCGAGCAGCCCGGGCTCGGACCCGTCGAGGGAGCAGTCCATGTCGGCCGAGATCGTGGCGGCGTCGCGGGCGTGGTCCCAGATCCGGACGTCGTCGACAATGCCCTGGTAAGCCCGGTAGAACCCGCCGGGGAAGTTCGCGGCGCCGATCAGCACGTCTTCGTCTCCGTAGTCGACATTCCCCGCATTCGCCAGTTCCTCCCTGTCGAGCTGCCCGTTGACGAAGAGCCGCAGCGAGACGCCGTCGAAGGTCATCGCGATGTGGGCCCTGGTCCCAACGGGGATCGTCGAGGTGGAGGTGAAATAGGTGCAATTCACCCCGAGGTCGTGGGTCACGAAGCTCGCCAACCGTCCTTCCACGGGAGACCAATTAAGGTAGAACGACGAGATGCAGTATCCGCCCTGCTGCTCCATCGGCTTGGCGACGATGATCGCGCCCCATTCATCGAGGGTCATCCCGTAGCCGTCACCCAGGGGCGTGATCCAGGCCTCGATCGTGAAAGCCTGCGGCTCGAGGCCATCGTCATCCGCGATGCGCACCCAGCCGAGGGTGGCGCTGTCAGTGTTGGTGAGCTCGACCCCCACCGGCAGCCCGTCGATGGCTGCGAGCCATTGCGGAGCAAGCAGCACCGCCAGGCAGGCCGCGATCACGACTCCGGCCGATGCTTCTCTCCTCGTCATCGGACTCCCTCCTCCCTTGGTTGTGCGGAGGCCCTAGGGTCCCCGATCGATCAAGCCCTAAGTTCGTGGAACATTGTGAGTACTGTTATCGCTCCTCGGCCACCAAATGTCCAGAGCCACTTCCAAAACTGACTGAGGACTCCGGGAGTGGAGCTCAGGGGTCAGGGGTCGGGGGATTGGGCGCCCCACGCCCGGCAGGCCGCGCTCGCGGCGGACCTGGCGGCGCCGCGCGCCGCCCTGAGCATTATGGGGAGTTGAAGGAGTTTTCGCTCGCCTCTTCGGCTGGGCTCCTCGTTGCCCGCCGAGCGGTGAGCTGTCTCAAAGGTTGTCGAGCGCCCGCCGGACGGCCTCCAGGTTCTCCTCGAGAGCGTCGAGCTCGGACTGCATCGCATCTGCGCGCTCCCGCACCACCGCGACCCCTTGGGAGTCGTTCAGCGCGGCGAGCTCTGTCTCCATGGTGCGAAGCTCGGCGATCTTTGCCGCCAAGTCGTTCCGCGACTCGATGGCTTCCTGATACCTGCCCACGAGCTCGCCGATCTGCCGTGCCGCGCGCTCATCACCGGCACGCTGGAAGTGGAACGCGGCTTTGGCAAGGTCGAGGTTGCGGGCATGGATCTTGGCAATCTGGCGGTGGATGCGGGCCGCCAGGTCGGCGTCAGGCCCGGCAGCGAGCGCTCCATCGAGCACTGTGAGCGCCCGCTGGTACTCGCCGAGGGCGACCAGGGTGCGTCCCAGGTCATACGCCATGCGAGGGTCGTCGGGCTGCGCCGCGGAGGCCTTCTCGAGCCACGCTGCAGCCGCCTCGTCAAGGCCCGCTCCCTGGGCGGCCCTCCCGGCCATCGCGAGATTGCTTGGGCTCGGGTCAGCGGTCGCGAGCCGCTCGGCGACCGTATAGGCCTTCTGGTGCCACGCCACCTCGGCCTCGTCCGAGGTCTGCTTGCCGGCGACATCGAGCGCGATGATCACGGCGTTGCGGCCGGTGGCGTCGACGCCCGGATCCAGGTCGTAGGCGCGGGAGAGCTCCGAGAAGGCGCGCTCCGGCGAGCCGCTGCGGTAGTAGGCGAGTCCCAGCGCGCGGTGCAGGTCGGCCGAGTCGTCGGCGGTCGCGAGCTGCGCCTCCAGCAGTGCCACCGCCTTGGCCGAGTCGCCGAGCTCGAGCGCGGCCCTTGAGCGCAGCAGCGTCGCCGTGACCCGTTGCTCCTCCGGCACCTCCATGGCGGCCAGCGCATCCAGAACGGTGCTGGCTTCGGCGATCTCACCGGCCTTGAGCAGGCCCTGGCCCAGAGCCAGCCGATAGTCGGGCTTTCCAGGATCGAGGGCGACCGCCGATCGCAGGTTGGCAATGCCTTCCTCTGTCTGGCCAGTTTGGAGATACGAGCTGCCCAGGAGGTAGTACGCGATCGCATACCGTGGGTCGGTCGGGTTGTTCGCGACGTAGTTCTTGATCTCGCTGGCTGCGGCCTCGAAATCGCCTCGATTGTATGCCGCCAGCCCCGCCTCCCAGTCGGCACGACATGGAGCGGCACTGACGACGACCGCGACGGCTGTGCACGCGGCGAGGGTCCGGATATTCATGGGGCGTCCTCCCCTCGAGCCGGTCTGGGGCCACCGATGCTCAAGCAGTCCTTCAGAGTGTACGAGATTCGGCTCGGCAACGTTCCTCCGGCACCGTGGAGTGCGTCGGTCAGCGGCGCCAGGGAGGGGAACGGGAAACGGAGAGTGGGAGAGGTCTTCTCCCGTCATTCTCGGGCGGGTGGAAACCCGCTGTCCACGATCCGCTCGTCCCTCTGGCTTGCCGCCCTGTGAAGGAACGTGCACAATAGCGGCTGGCTCGTTTCGGCGGGCCCCACTCCAACAGGGAGGCACCATGAAGGTCCACGAGTACCAGGGCAAGGAGGTCCTCGCCCGCTACGGCGTCGCCGTTCCTCGCGGCCGGCTGATCACCGCGGCGGAGGAGGCCCGGGCGGCCGCTGCGGAGCTCGGCGGCAGGGTCGTCGTCAAGGCCCAGATCCACGCCGGCGGCCGCGGCAAGGGCGGCGGGGTGAAGCTGGCCGCGAACCCGGGCGAGGCGGTCGCGGCGGCACAGAAGATCCTGGGCATGACGCTGGTCACCAAGCAGACCGGGCCCGAGGGGCGCCTGGTGCGCAGGGTGCTCATCGAGGAGGCGCTGCCGATCGACCGCGAGCTCTACCTGGGCGTCGTGCTCGACCGCTCGGCCGGCTACCCGGTGATGATGGCATCGCAGTTCGGCGGCATGGAGATCGAGGAGGTGGCGGCGAGCAACCCGGCGGCCATCCTGAAGGCCTACTTCGACCCGGACATCGGGCTCTCTGCCTACCAGTCGCGCAAGCTCGCCTTCGGGCTCGGCCTCACCGGCGCCACCTTCAAGGCCGGCACCGCCTTCATGCATGCCCTGGCACGGGCCTACGCCGACACCGACGCGTCGCTGTTCGAAATCAACCCGCTGGTGACGACCACCGACGGCCGGGTGATCGCGCTCGACGCCAAGGCGAGCTTCGACGACAGCGCCCTGTTCCGCCACGCCGACATCGCCGCCATGCGCGACCTCGACGAGGAGGACCCGCTCGAGGTCGAGGCCTCCAAGTTCGACCTCAACTACATCAAGCTCGACGGCAACATCGGCTGCATGGTCAACGGCGCCGGCCTCGCCATGGCGACCATGGACATCATCAAGCACTACGGCGGCATGCCGGCGAACTTCCTCGATGTCGGCGGCGACGCCTCGCAGGAGCGGGTCGCGGCGGCCTTCCGCATCTTGCTTTCAGACCGCAGCGTGCGCGGGGTGCTGATCAACATCTTCGGCGGCATCGTGCGCTGCGACATGGTGGCGCGCGGCGTGGTCGCTGCGGCCAAGGAGGTCAAGCTCAGCATTCCCCTGGTGGTGCGGCTCGAAGGGACCAACGTCGAGGAGGGCCGGCGGGTGCTCGCCACCTCGGGTCTCGCGCTGACTGTCGGCGACGGCATGGCTGACGCGGCGGAGAAGGTCGTGAACGCGGTCGGGAGGACGTCATGAGCATCTGGGTCAACTCCGAAACCAAGGTCCTGGTCCAGGGGCTCACCGGCAAGGAAGGCCAGTTCCACGCCGCCAAGTGCCGCGAGTACGGCACCCAGATCGTCGCCGGAGTGACTCCGGGCAAGGCCGGAGTGATGGTCGATGGCGTGCCGGTGTTCAACACCGTCGACGATGCGGTCGCCGCCACCGGCGCCAACGCGTCGCTGATCTTCGTGCCGCCGCCGGCTGCCGCGGACGCGATCCTCGAGTCGGCCGATGCCGGCATCGAGGTCGTGGTCTGCATCAGCGAGGGGATCCCGGCGCGCGACATGATCCGGGTCCAGCGCATCCTGCAGGGGCTGCCGACCCGTCTCATCGGCCCCAACTGCCCGGGCATCATCACGCCCGGCCAGTGCAAGTTGGGGATCATGCCGGGCCACATCTCGATTCCGGGCCCGATCGGCGTCGTGTCGCGCTCCGGCACCCTGACCTACGAGGCGATCGGCCAGCTGACCGCGCTCGGCCTCGGCCAGTCGACCTGCGTCGGCATCGGCGGCGACGCGCTGCCGGGCACGAACTTCATCGACTGCCTCGAGGCCTTCGAGGAGGACAAGGACACCGAGGGGATCGTCATGATCGGCGAGATCGGCGGCACCGCCGAGGAGGAGGCCGCCGAGTTCGTCAGCCAGTTCGTGTCCAAGCCCGTGGTCGCGTTCATCGCCGGCCAGACCGCGCCTCCGGGCCGCCGCATGGGCCACGCCGGCGCCATCATCTCCGGCGGCAAGGGCACCGCGGCCGACAAGATCGCCGCCCTCAAGGAGGCCGAGATCGCGGTCGCGCCGACCCCGGCCGAGATCGGCCGGACCATGCAGAACCTGCTGGAATCTCTCAATTTCGCGTAGGAGGAACCCCACCGTCGCGGGGGTTCAGTCGGCTCCGCTGACTGAGCACACTCAGCGCGCAGCCCCCAGCTCCCTACGTTTGCCTGTAGAAATTGAGATTGGATCCGCGTGGACGCGTTGACAGGGGTGCGTGGCGAGGAATATCTTCTGCTCGACAATCGAATCGAAGAGCTCGCCGACGTTTGACGAAACGGAGGGAGTCGAACATGAGACCTGCTGCCATTCACGTGGTCGGGATCGCTGCCCTGTTGCTCGTTTTCGGACCATGGACGGTGGTGGCCCAGGAGGATGAGAGCGGCGGCCGCGACCTCGAGGACATCCTGAAGGACGTCGTCAGGGACGTGGTCGAGGAGCAGGGCTCGTCCGACCTCGGTCGCGTCGCCAAGGTGTCGGTGGCGAACCGTGCAGCGTCGGTGGTCGAGCTGAACGTCGACCTCGAGGGGGTCAGCGAGCCGGACCAGGTCGCGCTCACCGCCGAGATCTTCGACCAGGAGTACCGCGCCATCGCGGGGTTCGATTCCAGCCACGGCCCGCTGCCCGACGGCGACGGCACGGTGTTGCTGACCGTGAGCTACAGCGGAGCGGAGGAGGTCCGATCGGCGGGGGTGAAGGTCGGTCTGGTGGACGCCAACACGCAGCGGATGGTCAGCCGGCGGAAAGCGCCGCTGCCCTGGGAGTGGGTCGGCGGCGGCGGAACGGCTGGCCTGGCGTCCGGCGATGCGTCGAACTTGTCATCCAGGGGATCGGGGCCTCAGGCGGCACGCGAGCCGGTCGTGGTGTCGGTCGAGCCGAACCGTGTTGGCGACACGCCGGCGATGGAGCGGCTGACGATTGTGGGTGCCAGATTGGCGCAGCAACCGACTCCGGTCGCGCAGCCTCCGGCGACCGGGGGGACGGCCGGACCGACAGTGCTCGGGACCGCGACCAAGTTCCAGGTGGCAATCGTCGACCTCTACAGCGCGGCCGCAAAGGCGACGTGGACATCGGACAAGGGCCGGCTGCCGTTCAACGGCGAAACCGGAGACAGCCGGGGGTACGTGCGGGCCCTCGGCCAAGCCAAGCTCAACGATGGGAAGGCCCACGAGAAGGTGCTTCAGACCCACCCGGCGTTCCAGGACAACGGCCACATCTCCGGGGCATTCGCGGTCACGATTCCGAAGGGCGCAACTGTCTTTGAAGCCGGTGCCGGCTTCCTCCCCAACATCTCGCGATCGGATGGAGTCAAGGTCACCGTGAGGATCGGGCGGACTGTCGCGGACAGCGCCACTGTGGTCAGCAAGGTTGTGCGGCCGGCTGATGGGGTCGTGAAGATCAGGGGCGGAATTCCGGGCGAGCTGCAGGGCAAGGACGGCGTTCTGACGCTTGACGTGAACGCCGGGCCGACGTCAGCGCAGGATTGGTTCGTGTGGACGGAGCCGGTGATCAGGTGACATGACCTCTGTGCTCCTCATCCTGGCGATGGCGCAGTCCGGGGCCGGTGCGCCGATCGCCGCCGCGGTCAGCCCTGAGGTGCTGGCCCCATATCGTCCGGCACAGCTGACCATCACTGGTGAGAGCTTCGCGCCGGATTGCCGGGTGCTCGTTGGCGTCCCAGGGAAGCTGGTCCCGGTGCGCAGCCGGACGGTCAGCGATTCGGAGATCGTCGTCGAGCTCACGGCAGGGTATGGTCCAACCCCGTCGAGACGGCAGGTCGTTGTCACCTGCGACGCTGGTGGACGAAGCGATCCGCTGTGGCTGTCGATCCAGGCCGAAGATGACCCGCCCGCGACCGATTTCATCGTTGACCCCGTTGCTGCTGGGAGCCCCGACTTAGCCGGCGATGACTCTTCGGGCGAGCAGCCGCACGTGCTCAGGCTCGATCCCGGGACAATCGCGGCAGGTGAGCCGTTCACCCTGACCGTGATTGGCGAGGGGTTCGTGGAGGGCGCCGCCGTCGAAGCGCTCGCCAACATCCACGCGGGGACCTCCCGGCAACCGGACTACCGCTCGACCGCCTTCCCGACCGAGTTTGCGTCGGACACGGTCCTGATTGTGGACTTCGATCGAGGCCTCGCACCGTCGCCGCGGCTGCGTGCGATCACCGTGGTCAACCCGGACGGCGGACGCAGCCCACCCATGTACCTGGAAGTCACGAGGAGATAGCCATGAAACGAACCGTTGTCACCATCCTGCTCGTCGGTCTCGTTGCACTTTCCGCGACCGCGCAGGACATCAAGATGCTTCGGCTCCGCGACACCTTCATATTGAAGAGCCAGGCCACACAACAGCAGCGCGACGAGGCAGTGTCGCGAGGGGGGCAGGGCCCGGCCGCAGTCGCCCTACCGCTCGCCGCTCTCGTCGACATCGCGCAGCTGGACCAGTTCGAGGGAGTTGAGCTCGGCGACTTGTGTCGGCTGAGCACCAACGTCTATCGGGACGTCAACGCAAACTCGGGCATCTACTACTACTACCCCGCGCGTTGGTACCTCCACTGGGAGCCGGAGGAGGGCGGCTATCACCTGCGCATCGATTACAAGGCGAGCACCACCGGAACGAACAGCGTCCTGCTGACGGCCCAGTTGACGCCCGGCTACGACGAGCAAGATCTGGCAGTTCTGCAGGCCCTGCTCGACGAGCACCTTCGCTCTGAGGGTAACCAGCCGGTGCCTCCCAGGCTGCTGCCGCTGCCGGCGACCCCCGAGGCGCAGTTCCAGCTCGCGAGCTGGGACATCGAGGAGGTGACGGTCAACGCCATCGAGCCGGACACCAACACGATCCACCTGTCGATCTCGGCGGATGTTCCGACCAAGGAGCTGGTGACATCGACCTTGCTCCACGACGGGCTTCCCGGTTCCGTGACGCTGGTGCCGGACGTGTGGAGCGACCTGCAGACGCTGACCTCGCCGGTCGAAGGCTATGCCGAGATCCGCCTCGGGGACATCACCGGGGGACCGACCGTCAGGTGGCCGCGTTCGACCCCCGGGGGGCAGGCCGAGATCGTCAACGGCTGGCCCTTCGACATGCGGCTGTCCTACCTCGTGTACCTGCTCAGGGACCGCGACGGAGGAGGCCTCCGACTGCGCGGCTGGGACCTCGGAGATCGGGTGCTGGCCCCGGGAGACACCGCGAAGATCCCGGCGTCGGCCCTCAACATGGAGTTCCAGTCGGACGCGGCAGTAGACGTCCGGTTCGTGGCCTCGCTGGTCCGCGACGAGGAGCTCGGGCGCAGCGTGATCGACTCGTGCACGGGCGGGGTTGGCGCGCTCCCGGTCGAGAACCTGGTCATCGACATCATGCAGCCCGAGGCGCTCTTCAGTCAGTACGCGATCTACAAGATTGCGGTCGAGGTGCAGTCGGCTCACTTCGATCCGGAGGGGAGGGAGGTCATCAGCCGGAGCTACGTCCTCGACGGCGCCGAGAACCCGCTGACCACCGATCCCCTGTACCTGTGGGAGGACCCATCCGGCGGTGACCTCTACCAGTACCGGGTCGGCGTCGTGACCACCGACGGCGTCACCCACGCCGATGAGAACTGGAGGAGGCCGGGCAGCTTCCTGCCCTACACGATCAACATCGGCAGTGACGTGGTCGAGGCGGTGCTCGCCGAATGAGAGTTTGCTGCGCGGTGATCGGCCTCTTGATGGCCGCGTCGGCCCCACTCGCGGCGTGGCCGGTGCTGTCGGAGGGCCGGGAAACCACAGCCGGGTGGTGCTACCCGGATCACCAGGAGCCTCGGGTGTGGTGGCTGCCGCCGGACGCGGTGGAGCTCAAGGATGACGGCGGCCATCCCGATGTGCACCTGACGATCTTCAGCTACACGGGCGTGCGTGAGACGGGCGACCTCGGCAGCACCAAGTCAGGCGCCGTCCTGCAGTTCACGCTGGAGTTCCCGGCCGCCGGGGCCCGGCTGGCCGAGGCGCAGAGGGGGCTGGGCCCGCAGGGCACCGTTCGTCCGCTCGTGCCGGAGCAGATCGACGCCGAGGTCGTGTTCGCGGGCGTCAACTCGGTACGGCAAGCTACTTCGATGGAAGACGAAGCGACCGATCCGGGCGCCTGGACCGAACGCAGCTTCTCGATGCGGCTGACGCCGGAGGAGACCGCGGTTGTCGCCGACGCCTGGGAGCACGGCTCGGTGATCCTGTCCGTGAACCTGGCGGCCTCGGCGACGGTGCTCCAGGTACGTCCGTTGCGTGGCGAGGAAGCCGTCCCCGAGCTGGCGCCGGTCTTTGCGGATGCGGCCCCGATCACGATCGATTCCGCCGCGGATCCCAGTGCGGTCAGGCTGCTCGAGCTCGACGCGACGATGCCTGCCGCCTACACCTCGCTCGAGCTGGGGTGCTCCGAGCTGGCCGCATCCGGTGGCCTGTCCGACCTGTCGCGAGTGATTGCGGTCGTCGAGGCCGAAGCCATGAACGGCGACCTCATCGACCAGGAGGTGCGGTTCTCGATCGGCTCGGCGCCGACCCAAGTGGCGAAGTTCGACCGTGCGGTGCGGCTCGACCACGGCTACCGGCTGCGCGTCGCTCGGGTCTTTGCGACCGGCGCGATCGAGGAGAAACCGGCGCGCCGGATAGAGGTGTGGCAGGGCTTCGTCGACATCTGCAGCGTCGCTGCCGGCACCGATGCCGGCCTCGACCCGCGGCTGCTCTACTAGTTGGACGAGGAGGACGAGATGACGCAACGCACCCTGCTGTCGGCGGCTCTGGTGGCGGCGCTTTCGATCGCCGCGCCGGCGTTCGGTCTGGTCTGGTACGACGTCGGGCGGCTGACCATCGACGGAGTCGAGCTCTTCCAGGACGCCGACCAGCCGAGCGACTACTACTACCTGCCGCCAGCGCCGACCCTGGCGCTGAACGCAGACGGCAGCCCGCAGCTGCTGTGCTTGAAGTACATCGATCCCGAGGGCAAGGCCTCCGGCGGCCTGCTGCATCTGCTGGCGTCGCTCGAGCTGCCGGCGGAGCGGGTGGCCGAGCTGGAGGAGTTGCTCAAGGAGAAGCGGCCGGGGGCGCATATCGTCGGAGCGCTCAGCCTGGTGGAAGCGAGGGCCGAGGAAGGGACGCCGGCGCCGGCCTCGTTCCAGGTCGTCTCCGCGGTGCTGTCCGACTCCGCCGAGGGTGGCTTCACCCGTACGGTGATCACGTCCGGGCATGCGCCGCTCACCGCGGGCAGCCGGGCAGCCGTGGCGGCGAGCCTCGATGCTCGTGGTGCGACCCTGCTCTTCGACTCGCTGAACGGCCTCACCTCGGATGTGTCGGTGAGCATCGCTGCCGAGTACGAGGCGAAGGTCCGCGGCTACAACGCGACCGTGTCGGCGGAGGTCGCGACCATCTACGAGCACATGTCGGCTGTGCTCAACCGGCAGGAGGGCTACGAGAAGCGCGAGCTGCGCCAGGTCGTCGACGAGCTGTACCACGACAACGTCATCCAGATCGAGGTCTTCGACCGAACCAAGAGCCTCGGGCTGGACCCGTCGACGGTGGAGGGCATCCTCAGCCTGGTCACCGACAAGATCGTCACCCTGATGTTCGACCACCAGGCCGGGCTCGCCAAGATGCCGGAGCGCGAGGTGGCGGTGGAGAAGGGCCAGATCAAGGGCCGCCAGGAGCGCGGCGCCTTCGTCAAGTGGTTTGCAGGCACGGGTGACCAGAAGTACGTCACCGACGATCAGTTCGTGATGAAGAGCCGGCAGGATATCCGCCGCACCACCTTCTCCCTCAACCTCGCGTACGACACCACGGTGCGGATGCCGGTCTACCTCTCCGGCAACATGGGCGGGCTCTACGCGGCGCACCGGAACAACCCGGACATCTTCCGGGTGGTCAACCTGGGCGATCCGTCGTTCCAGGTGCGCGAGGTCCGCTTCGTGCTCGACGGCGACTGGGCGGCCGCGTTCGAGGGGTTGGTCAACTGGGTGTCGGTGCAGCTCGTCAAGGAGTACGGGGGCGACCAGCCGGCGGTGGATGCCCAGGCGCAGCTGACCGCCAAGGACGTCGGCGAGGGCCAGCTCGACCGGGTGCTGACGTACCCCCGCCTCGGGGTCAGCGGGCCGGAGTGGTTGGGCTACCGCTACCGGGTCAACTGGAGCCTGCTGCGCAAGGGGACCATCAGCCAGCCGGCCGCCGAGGGCTGGCTGAACTCGTCGGAGCCGGTCATCACCCTCAGGCCGCCGCTCGAGATGACGGAGGCCGAGCTGGAGGTCGACCGCGACGCCATGATCGACCGGGGGGTGCGGGTCGGCGTGGTCGAGGTGCGGTCCAGGGTGGCCGGCGCGGCCGAGCCCCAGCGCGCGGCGGTGCTGCGGGTGATCGACGCCGAGTCGGTGGTTTCCCTGAATGCGATCCACGACCCTGGCACTGAGCCGGAGGCGCGCGTGACGTGGATCGCCGCCACTGGCGGCGGCCGCCGGGAGGGCGACTGGCTCGGCATGGCCGCGGGCTACCTGTGGGTCGAGGTCCCCGACCTGACCGGTGGGCTGCAGTGAGCCGCTGGTCCCGTTGGCTGCTCGCCATGGTGCTCGTCGCGGCCCCGGCCGCGGCACAGGAGGTGCTGCTCGATCGCTCGCTGTCGGTCGCCGGCGTGACGCTCTTCGGCTCGCGCACCGATCCCCGGGGCTGGTACTACCTGCCCGACGAGCCGCGGATCGCGACCGGCGAGCAGGGCCTGCCCGAGTTCTCGCTCGTCAAGTACGCGCTGCCGGCCGAGGCCACTGGCGGCGGTGCGCGCGGCATCACCTCCGCCCAGGGTGGGGGCGTCCTCCACTTCCTCGCCACCTACGGTGTGACCGAGGCTCGCCTGGCTCGCGCCGAGGCGGCGCTGCGGGCCCTGGATGATCACCGGGAGGACCGGATCCTGGGGCCGATCCAGTACCGCGCCGGCTCGTTCGCTCTGGTGTCGTCCGTGGCAGCGACTGACGGCGGCATGGCGCGCCGGGTCACCGGCACCGGCCGCGCGCCGCTGCTCGAGGGCGGCAAGGTGGCGGTGTCGGTCGGGCTGACACCGGAGGGCGCAACCTTTCTCGAGCGCTCGCTGGAGATGGAGAACCCGGACATCTCCCTGGCCTTTTCTATGGAGATCGAGGGCTACCGTTCGCCGTACGAGGCGGACCTGGTGGTCGACTGGGACCGGGTGTGGGCGCATCAGGAGCTGGAGGCGCGAGCCAAGATCGTCTACGTCGGCTTCGAGGTCGACATGCTGATCGACGAGATGGTCACCAACGGCGCGATTCGGGTCGAGGTCAAGGGCGAGAGCTCGTCGATGGAAACGCTGCTGGACTCGGCCTACGCCAAGGTCACCGAGATGATGTTCGACCCGGCGCCGCCCGCGCAGGCGGAGCAGGGCGACGCCGGCGACCTCGGCAACATCGTCGGCCAGCTGATGGGCAGCGTGCGCCGCTCGACCGTCGACCTGTTCGCGGGCTACAAGGTGAACCGCGTGAAGCGCAGCGGCACCGCGCGGATCAGCCTGCGCCAGCAGCGCGCCGAGCCACTGTTCGTGCTGCTCACCGGCAACGTCGGCGCGCTGGCCCGCGAGTGGCGGGACGACCCGCGGTTCTTCCGTTCGATCAACCTCGAGGATCCCACGTTTCGGACCCGCGAGGTGACCTTCTCCTTCGACGGCGACGCCGCCGACTTCGCGACGGTGGTCAACCACCTGGTCGTCCAGCTTCGCAAGCGGCACGGCGATGGCTCGGAGACGACTCGAGAGGCGGTTCTCGACCCCACGATCATGGCCGGCGCCGGCAACCGGATCGTGTTCGCTTACAACTGGTCGGGCGAGCCGAGCCAGCAGGAGTGGCTCGGCTTTGAGTGGCGAGCGGTGTGGAGCTTCCGCGGCGGCCGCTCGCACGACACCGGGTGGCAGGCCGCCGACGCGTTCGCGGTTGCGCTGCGACCGCCGTACGAGGTCCGCACCGTGGTCTTCGACGGCGCGCCAGAGGCGCTGGAGCGCGCCGGCGTCCGCTCGGTGCTGGCCCGCATCGAGTGGGACTTCCTGGGCGAGGCGAAGAGCGAGCTCGTGACTCTGCGGCGGGGCCACTGGAGCGACGAGCTCGAGCTGGTGCTGGCGGCCGACAACCCCACCTACTCGGTGTCCCTGCAGTGGCACCTGCAGGACGGATCGCAGCCGACCCGTGGCCCGTGGGTCGAGGAGTCGGGGGTTGTCTACATCGACGAGCTTCCGGAGACGAGGCAGTGACCGGGCGCCCGGTCAGGGGAGGACTGAAATGAAGAACGGAACTCGACGCGGCATCGTCATCGCGGCGTTCCTGGCGGCTTTCTCCGTCTGCGGCGTGGCCGGGGCCAAGCTCATCTACGAGGAGCTTGTCACCATCACGCTGGACGACGGCACGCCCGTGGTCCTGGTGATGGACGACTTTGGTGTCCAGCGGCCCGAGCAAACCGCCGGCGCGTCCGCTGTCAAGCAGGCCAAGTTTGACTACCTCGACCGGGTCCGCAAGGCCAATGGCCCAGCGCCCGCGCCGCCGGTGACGGTGGTCCACGCGGCCCCAGCGTCGCAGGTCCAGCAGCAGCAGTTCGCGCTGGCGGACAAGCGACTGGGCATTGGGAAGGACCTCGCGGTGATGCGCGACCACTCGAAGGGCAAGATGCTGTGGGCGGGCACCGCCGGCTCCGAGAAGCACTACTACTACCTGCCACCGCCGCCGAGAGTGGCGCGGGACGCCGAAGGCCGGCCGCAGTTCCTGTTCATGAAGTTCACCTCGGACCGGACCACCGAGCAGGGCGGCGTCACTGGCGGCATCCTGCACTTCCTGTGCGAGTACGGCCTGACCCCGCAGCAGGAGCAGGAGCTCCAGCAGAAGCTGGCGGCGAAGGTCAAGGGCGCCAAGGTGATGGGCGCAATCACGATGGAGCAGGGCGAGGGCGAGTCGACCTTCCGCGTGATCTCCGCCACCATGTCCGAGGGCGGCTTCACCGAGGAGGTGGTGGCTTCCGGTAAGGCACCACTGCTGCCCGGTCAGAAAGTAGCGGCGGCAGCCCGCCTCGATGCGGTGGGAGCGGTCCTGATCGAGGAGTCCCTCAAGCGGCCCACCTCGGACATCTCGGTGGAGTTCGACCTCGCCTACACCGTCTACCTTCCCGCATTCGACGGCAGCATCACCTTCGACTGGGAGATGTTCGATGCACACGTCGACGAGTGGGAGGTGGACTACCGCAGCACCAAGAAGAAGGACTACGACTGGAGGAAAGCGCGATACGACCGGAGCCACACCGTCACCTCCGAGGAGGTCCGCGAGCTCTACGACTTCATGTGCGAGTACGAGGCGATCCGCATCCAGTGGACGGAGACCATCGTCGACGAGCGGCTCGAGGCGATCCGTCAGGCGTTCTTCCGCTTCATGGAGACCCTGTTCTTCGAACGGCAGCCGATGGCCTTGCCCGAGGACGAGGAGGAGCCTGACGAGCAGATGACATCCCCCGACACGGGCAGAGTGGACACCTCGCACGGGCGTCACACGGCCTCGTACGACTACGACCGGTTCGTGGCCAGAGGCGAGGAGGCGTTCACCACGAAGACGATCCAGATGAACGTGACTCTGCCCGTGAAGGTCAGCTACGTGACCGCGGGCAACATCTCCGGAAGCTGGTACCGCGAGGCCAGGCAGGAGCATCCCGAGCTGTTCGCCGAGGTGAACGTCGACGATCCGTTCTTCGAGCAACGCCGGGTGGCCTTCACCCTCGACCTCGACGCGGTCGAGATCTTCGACGAGGCCATCAACTTCGTCACCGTGGAGGTCCGCAAGCAGCGTGGCGCGGGCCGCGACTTCCACACCTCGTTCACCCTCACCAAGGACGAGATCGCCGCCAACGGCACGTCGCGGACCATCACCTACGCCAAGATGCGCGACGACTCGCCCGAGGTCTTCGACTACCTGGTCCGGTGGAGCCTGCGCGGCGGCGTCGAGTGGCCCGCCAATCCGGCCTGGACCCGCGGCCAGTGGGAGGGGGTCACGCTGGCCCCTCCGGTGCTGCCGCTCAACGTGGAGGCCGAGGCCGATCTGGCGGAGCTCGAGGCGCTCGGCATCACGAGGGCCACGGTCGAGTTGCGGTACCGGCAGTTCGGGAAGGACGTCACCGACAGCCGAGCGCTGGCGCTGTCGCCGGCCAAGGGCGAGCCGCTGGCCGCGATGATGATCTTCCGCGACCGCAGCGACACCGGATGGCAGTACCGGACCAACTTCTACCACAAGCGTCTCGGCCGCCAGCAGGGAGGGTGGCAGCGCGGCGGAGAGGACGGCTACGTCTACTGCACGGTCCCGGAGGCCCTGCGCCTCGAGGCGGCGGTTGCCGACGCCATACCTGCCGTGCCCTGATCGGAGGCCGACATGAAGCGCGCACTGGTGGTCGTTGCTGCGCTCCTGCTGGCTGCTGGTTTCAGCGGCGCCCAGGAGATCCTGTTCGACCAGGTTGTGGAGGCGGGTGGGTTGAAGTGCTACCCGGTGCACGGGGATCCGGCGAGCTGGTACTACCTGCCGGACCAGCCGCACGTGGCGATGGATGAGAGTGGCCGGCCGCAGTTCTCGTTCCTGATGTACTCGAGCCCGGAGGAGCGAGGTGAGGAGGGGATCACGTCGTCGCCCGGGGGCGGGGTGGCGCACATGCTGGTGGCGTACGACGTGCCGCAGGAGATGGTGAGGCGGGCGCAGAGCGAGCTGCAGCGGCAGAAGCCGGGGGCGGTGCTGAAGGGGCCGGTGGGGTACACGGACGGGACGTTCAACCTGGTGACGGCGGTGACCGATCCGGAGGCGGGGCTGCTGCGGCGGGTGGTGGGGGTGGGGAACGCGCCGGTGATGTCGGGTCACAAGGCGGCGGTGTCGATGCACCTGACGCCGGCGGGGGCGATGCTGCTGTGGGAGAGCTTTGGGCAGCGGACGCCGGACGTGTCGGTGAACTTCGAGATGACGGTGTCTGGGTATCGGAATCCGGTCGAGGCGGAGATGACGTTCGACTACGCGCGGATCCACCGGACGATCGAGATCGAGGCCGGGATCGAGGCGAAGTACATCGAGGCGGACGTCGATGTGATGTTGGGGAAGATGGTGGACAACGGGGCGATCAAGATCGAGCTCAAAGGGGCGCCGCCCGAGCAGTGGGCGGAGGTGCAGAAGCTGGGGTTGGAGCTGGCGAAGCACCATCTGTTCGAGGATCTGGGTGCGGCGCCGTTGGATCAGATTCGGGAGGCGACGCGGAGCAGGGGGACGACGCGGCGGTCGGCGGTGGAGTGGCCGCCGGGCGAGACCATCGAGATGGTGACCCTGCCGCCGCCAACCGACGAGGAGGACCGGCAGCGCGCACGTGAAGCCTTCGATCGTGGCGTCCGTCTCCACCGCGCCGAGAGGTACAGAGAAGCACTTCACGAGTTCCAAGAATCGCAGGCGATCCGACCAAATATTCCCCAGGTTTTGTGGGCCATGACGTCGTGCAACCTGAGCCTGGGCGATGGCGGAGGGGCGCTGGAGACGATTCATTTGTTGCGCGAGGTAGTGCCGGGAGCCCGAGAGAATGCAGACGTCTCAGAGGCCCTCAGGTTGTTGGAGGGTGCGGATCGACCACGAATGACCCCCGAACAAGCGGATCAGGTGGCGATCGTGTTGAACAGGGCCAATGCCGCTCTGGGACTCGATGGGTCCGCCGCCGATGAATCTGGCGCGCGCGAACAGGCTGCAGAGGAGACCAGCGCCGAGCCCGACATGGACTTCTCGGACCAGGCTCCGGAGTCCGAAGTCCCGACGGAGGAGTCGCCCACGTCAGTTCCGGGCAGAACTCCCACCCCTGCAGGTGGGGAGGCGATCCCGAACCCGTTCGAGGAGGGCGAGTCGCCGTCGTCATCCGCGATGTCCGAGACCTCGCCGGGGGCCGCGTCCGAGCAGACGACCGCTGACGGCGAGCGTCCTTCTGCCGCGACGAGCGCCACGCCAGCGCCCGCGCGGACACCGACGCCGCGCAGCCCTGCCAGCAGCCCGAAACGTGCCACGAGTGGCCAGCAGAGCCAGTCCACGTTCGCCCTGACGATCGCGTTCCGGTACCGCAAGATCGAGCGGAGTGGGAAGTTCACGTTCAGCATGCGGCAGTGGAACCGGGTGGAGCTGCCGGTGCGGTTCGCCGCAAACGTCGGTGACCTTTCGCGGTACATGGACGACGCGCGGATGTTCAAGCGGGTGAGCCTGAACGATCCGATGTTCAAGCAGCGGGAGATTCCGGTGACGGTGGACGTGGCGAGCGAGGAGGCGTTTGGCGCGATGCTGAATGCGGTGACGGTGACGCTGCGCAAGCGCCACGAGACGGGGCGGGAGACGCTGGACGAGGTGACGATCCAGCGGGCGGACTTTTCGTCTGGGAAGGTGGAGACGCTGCTCTACGGGTGGGACGGGGACGACGACCGGGAGGGGTGGCTGGACTACGACCACCGGGTGCGCTGGAGCTATGTCGGGGGGCCGGTGATCGAGGGTGAGTGGGAGCGGACGAACGCGGGGGCGCTGGTGCTGGAGCCGCCGCTGCGGCCGCGGGAGCTGAGGTTGGAGGCCGACCCGGAGGTTTTGCGGGAGCAGGGGGTGCGGGACGTGGTGGTGGAGGTGAGGTACCCGGCGGCTGGAGTCGAGCGGGTGGCGACTGCGACGGTGCGGCCTGAGGACGAGGTGGGGCGTCAGGTGCTGGTGCTGTACCAGGATCCGCAGTCGCCAGGCTACAGCTACAGCTTCGACTGGCGGCTGTACGGGGGGCGGCGAGTTACGGCGGGGCCGTTCGAGGACACGGCGGACTACATCTACCTCGACGAGATTCCACGGGAGTAGGCGGCGGCTGGCCGCAGACTGGGGAGGACAGTGATGAAGAAGTTGACAGCAGTCGCCGGCGCACTCCTCCTGGTGACGGGTACGGCGTTCGCTCAGGAGATCCTGTTCGACCAGGTGGTGGAGGCGGGGGGGTTGAAGTGCTACCCGGTGCACGGGGACCCGGCGAGCTGGTACTACCTGCCGGACCAGCCGCACGTGGCGGTGGATGAGGGTGGGCGTCCGCAGTTTTCGTTCTTGATGTACTCGAGCCCTGAGGAGCGTGGGGAGGAGGGGATCACGTCGTCGCCCGGCGGCGGGGTGGCGCACATGCTGGTGGCGTACGACGTGCCGCAGGAGATGGTGAGGCGGGCGCAGAGCGAGCTGCAGCGGCAGAAGCCGGGTGCGGTTTTGAAGGGGCCGGTGGGGTACACGGACGGGACGTTCAACCTGGTGACGGCGGTGACGGATCCGGAGGCGGGATTGCTGAGGCGGGTGGTGGGGGTGGGGAACGCGCCGGTGATGTCGGGACACAAGGCGGCGGTGTCGATGCACCTGACGCCGGCGGGGGCGATGCTGCTGTGGGAGAGCTTTGGGCAGCGGACGCCGGACGTGTCGGTGAACTTCGAGATGACGGTGTCTGGGTATCGGAATCCGGTCGAGGCGGAGATGACGTTCGACTACGAGCGGATCCACCGGACGATCGAGATCGAGGCGGGGATCGAGGCGAAGTACATCGAGGCGGACGTCGATGTGATGCTCGGGAAGATGGTGGACAACGGGGCGATCAAGATCGAGCTGAAGGGTGCGCCGCCGGAGCAGTGGGAGGAGGTGCAGAAGCTGGGGTTGGAGCTGGCGAAGCACCACTTGTTCGAGGACTTGGGAGCGGCGCCGTTGGACCAGCTTCGGGAGGCGACGCGGAGCAGTGGGACGACTCGGCGGTCGGCGGTGGAGTGGCCGGAAGCCGAGACCATTGAGATGGTGACCCTGCCGCCGCCAACTGACGAGGATGACATGCGGCGCGCTACCGAGATCCTCGACCGGGCGGTCGATCTCATGGCTGACGGGAGGTACACGGAGGCGCTCGTAGCCCTCGAGGAGTCGTACGGCATCCGTCCCATGAACGACACCCTATTGAATCTCACGATGTGCCACTTGAGGCTGGGTGAGCGCGAGCAGGGGCTGGACCGGCTCGACCAGCTCCTTGAAGCAACGGGTCGGACCAGCCCTGCAATCACCGCGGCGCGACGTGCGATCGTGGAAGAGCCGGAGTCGACGTTCACAACCACAACCTCGACACCGGCTGCCCGACAGCGCCGCCGCGAGCTCGCCAACAACCTCCTCTTGGTCCTAGTCCCTGTGAGCGAACAAGAGGGGCAGGTGGGTCGCCCGGACGATCGAGGCCCCGCCGAGGAGGATCGAGCCGAGCCAAGTGCGGCGACTGAGGAGGAGGAGGCCGAGCCGGTTCCCGAGGAGGACGAGGAGGAGGCCGAGCCGCGGTCGCCGATCCGGACCGAGCTGACGCGGCCAGGCGCGGGCGACGCGGACCGTCTCGACCTCCGGGAGGCGCCGGAGGAGGAAGCCGGCGAGCCCGAGCTGCAGAGGATCTCGCCGTCCACACGCCCGCGTCCGGGCCCCGGCGAGGGGACGGCTCGCAGCGGAACGGCTGGCGCGGCGCGCGACGAAGAGGGTGAGGAGGAAGAACAGCTGAGCCTGAAGATCGCGTTCCGGTACCGCAAGATCGAGCGCAGTGGGACGTTCACGTTCAGCATGCGGCAGTGGAACCGGGTGGAGCTGCCGGTGCGGTTCGCGGCGAACGTGGGGGATCTGTCGCGGTACATGGACGATGGGCGGATGTTCCGGCGGGTGAGCCTCAATGATCCGATGTACAAGCAGCGGGAGATTCCGGTGACGGTGGACGTGGCGAGCGAGGAGACGTTCGCGGCGATGCTGAACGCGGTGACGGTGACGCTGCGCAAGCGGCACCAGACGGGGAAGGAGACACTGGACGAGGTGACGATCCAGCGGGGTGACTTCTCGTCTGGGGAGGTGACGACGCTGCTGTACGGGTGGGATGGGGACGACGACCGGGAGCGGTGGTTGGAGTACGAGCAGCGGGTGAGGTGGAGCTACGTGGGTGGGCCGGTGATCGAGGGTGGATGGGAGCGGACGAACGCGGGGGCGCTGGTGCTGGAGCCGCCGCTGCGGCCACGTGAGCTGAGGTTGGAGGCGGACGCTGAGGTGCTGCGGGAGCAGGGGGTGCGGGACGTGGTGGTGGAGGTGAGGTACCCGGCGGGTGGGGTGGAGCGGGTGGCGAACGCGACGGTGCGGCCTGAGGACGGGGTGGGGAGCGAGGTGTTGGTGCTGTATCAGGATCCGCAGTCGCTGGGGTACAGCTACCGATTTGACTGGCGGCTGTACGGGGGCCGGCGGGTGTCGGCGGGACCGTTCGAGGACACCGCGGACTACATCTACCTCGACGAGATCCCGAGGTGAGGGTGGGGCCATGAAACCACTGGCCAAGCTTGCGGTTGCGGCGGCGCTGGTGGCTGGCCTGGCATCGTCGCAGGCCGCGCACGCGTCGCTGGAGGATCGCGGCGAGTACCTGTTTCGGGAAGGGGTCCGGCTCGCAAGCGACGGGCACTTCGAGAACGCCTTGGCGCACTTCGAACGGGCCATGGCCTACACTCCCACGCTCAACGTCCTCTGGAACATCGCCTGCTGCCACGTGATGCTCGGGAACCGGGACCTGGCGGTCGCGTGTCTCGACCGGTACATGGAGCACGACGAGGAGTTCCAGCAGAGCGCGGAAATGCAGGCCGTGGTGGCCGACATCGCGGCCGAGCCGCATAACATGCCGGACTCCCGGCGTCGCGAGCAGCTGTGGAACCGGGTGGCGGTGGCGAGCCTGGCGATCGAGAAAGGCGAAGCAACCACCGCCACCGCCGAGCAGCGGAGGTATGGCACGGGTACCCGCCGCATTCTTGCTTACAAGACGGGTGACTTCGACTCTACGTTGGCTGCGGAGCGAGAGCGCGCTGGGGAACTCAGGAACGATGCCCTCTGGGCGCTAACGGCCGGCAGAGCCGGGGCCGCAAACGCTCTGGCGTCTATGGAGAGGACGCTGGCCTACGTCGCGAATGCCTGCTCGTACCAGGACGTGGCCTCGATGCACCTGAAGAACTGTAATCGTGACTTCGCTCTGACCTTTCTGGATCTGTTCCAGCAACGGATGCCGCGCTTGCTGGAGAGCGATTCCTTCCAGGAGCTCATGCGGGACATTGCCGATGCGCCTCTGGTGATGGACTACGAGACGGCTCAGGGTTTTGTCGGCCGATTGTCTCACTTTGCGTGTGTTCCGTCGCCTGAAGTACCGCTCGTGCGCGACGAGCCAGGGGGCGATCGCTAGTTGATGTGCGCCGGGGCAGTGAGTTGGAGAGGTCGACGGACACGGCCGGATGAAGGAGAACCGACCTCTGGAGGAGTACCCGAGGACACGGCGGAATACAGCTACCTCGACGAGATCCCGAGGTGAGGGGGCAGCGATGAGATTTCAGGGAAGGTTGTTTGTCGCCGCGGCGATTCTGGTCGCCGTGGCCATCGCGTTGGGAGCGTACGCATCGATGGGGGAGCGCGGCGAGGAGCTGTTCCGGGAGGGGGTGCGGCTCGCCAACGAGGGCGACTATCTGGGCGCTCTCCACGACTTCGAGCGCGCCATGGCGTACACACCGCGGCTCAACGTCCTTTGGAACATCGCCTGCTGCCACGTTGTGCTGGGAGGCCGGGACCTGGCGGTGGCCTGTCTCGACAGGTATATGGAGCACGACGAGGCGTTCCAGCAGAGCGCCGAGATGCAGACCGTGGTGGCCGCCATCGCGGCCGAGCCGCGGGACATGCCGGACCTCGACCGGCGGGCACAGCTCTGGGAGCAGGTCGAGGAAGCGAGCCGGGCGGTCGAGGAGGGTAGGGCAACGTCCGCGAGTGCCGAGCAGCGGCGGTACGGCGTTGGCAACCGAGGCGCACGGATAAAGACGGGTGAGTCCAGCCTGGAGTGGCAGCACGCACAAGTGGTCACCGCTCGTTGCACCGAACGCGCCGATGCCGGCGACTTCGAGGAAGCGTTGGCGTATGCGGAGAGGGCGGCCGCCTACAGTGCTCACCAGAACGTGTACTGGAACATCGCCGTTTTTCATCTCAAACTGGGCCACCGGGACCTGTTCCTCGGTTTCATGGATCTCTACCTGCAGCGTGTTCCGCAGGTGCGTGAAAGCACCGAGGTTCAGCGGGTCATGTCCGACATCGCCGACGCGCCGCCTGTGATCCGCGGCGAACTCCGGGACCGGCTGGACGAGCGGCTCGACAGCGCGGTCGATCGGGCCCTGCCCCCAAGACCGACCCCCTCGGCGAGGCCGCCGGTGCGCACCGACATCGGGGACGAGAACTAGAGCACCGGCGCAGGAGGGGCAACCTCGGGCCTGAAGTCACACCGGCGATGGGTCGCCACGGTGTGACTCCGCGAACCGTGGGGAAGGCTGGCGGCACGCTCGCAGGCCCCGTTGACGCTAGAGCCTGCCGCCACGGCAGGGCCGTCGCTGTTCCGCGTCCCCGTCATTCGACCTCTGCGGAAAGAGCTCGGCCGAGTTTGAAGCTTGGCGTCGCACCGTCTTCGGTCGGCGCCGGGCCGGGACAGAGCCTGCGTGCCCACGTCGTCGATGTGAGACGTGGTCGCAGGTCACAATCGAGCCACGGTCAGACGGGTGGACCCCTTGCGGGGCGCGGATCCAGGGCCCACATTCTTGGTTTGAGACACGGTCTCGAAAATTCATACGAGGAGGCGCGACCATGGCACTGAAGCTGGGAGACAAGGCCCCGAACTTCAAGGCGCAGACGACGCAGGGGTCGATCGACTTCTACGAGTGGATGGGCAACGACTGGGCGCTGCTGTTCTCACACCCGGCCGACTTCACGCCGGTGTGCACCACCGAGCTCGGCCACGTGGCCAAGATGAAGCGGGAGTTCGACCGGCGGGGGGTCAAGGTGGTCGGGCTCTCCGTCGACACCCTGAGCAACCACAAGATGTGGCTCACCGACATCGAGGAGACGCAGAAGGTGAGCTTGAACTACCCGGTGATCGCCGACCCGAGGCGCGAGGTCGCCGACCTCTACGGCATGATCCACACCAACGGCGACGTGCTCACTACCGGGCGCTCGGTGTACGTCATCGACGCCAACAAGAAGGTCCGGCTGATCCTCACCTACCCGGAGAGCACCGGCCGCAACTTCGACGAGATCCTGCGGGCCATCGACTCGCTCCAGCTGACCAGCGACTACGAGGTTGCGACGCCGGTGAACTGGACCCGGGGCCAGGACGTCATGATCCTGCCCTCGGTGTCGAAGGAGCTGGCCACGAAGCGCTTCCCGATGGGCTGGAAGGAGCAGAACTCGTACATCAGGATGGTGCCAGACCCGCGACGATAGGGCAGGGGCAGAGGCTTCGGTCTGCCTGGCGGCAGCCGACAGCCTGGTCCGGTGTGAAGACCTCCGATCGACGCTCGGTGCGGCCCGCAGGCGTCGCCCGTCAAATGTCGACGCCTGAGGGCTGCATTGCGCCACCCCTCTACGGTACGGTCTTGCCGACGACTCGCCGGCGCTGGGCGTCGTCGCGAGTGGAGCGGACGTGAACCCATTCGCGGCCGCCGGCGCGACGGTGGTACACTGCGCCGCAAGCGATTCGACAAGGAGGTGCGAGATGGCCCTGGTGAACACCAAGCGGGTGTGGATCGGCGGGCTGGTAGGTGGCGTGGTGTGGCTGGTGTGGGCGATGATCGTCAACTTCGGCCTGTTGATGCCGAAGTACCAGGCCGCGATGCAGGCCGGCACCATGCTCGGCGAAGAGGCGAGACGGTACCCCTTCTTCATGGTCGTGTGGCTCCTCCAGTTCTTCGTCTTCGGGGTGCTGCTGGCCGCGCTCTACGCCGGCGTGCGCCTGGCGTGGGGCCCGGGGCCGGGCACCGCGGTCAAGGTCGGCCTGATCGGCGGCTTCCTGGCCGGCTTCCCGGTCAATTTCTACCTGGCGACGTGGGCGCCGATGGGACGGGGCATCCCTGCCGGCTGGCTGCTCGAGCTGCTTGTCGGCGCGGTGCTGGCGACGCTGGTCGCGGGCTGGTTCTACCGGGAAGTCTGAGCGGGCTGACGGCTGCGAACCTCCCCTCCGCCGCGTTGATCGCGTGCCTGGGCAGGTGACGATCGGGCCACGCGCCGGAACTTCTCGCGCGGTGCGGGGTGCGAACCCTTGTCAGGGTCGTGCCTATACTGGATCTCAGAAAGTCGCCGGGCCGCTGCGGCCGTCGAGAGGGAGAGGATCCATGGCAAGGACAGCAATCGTTGTCACCATCGCGTGCCTGCTGCTGTCGACGGTGACGGCGGCAGGGGAACGAGAGGACCAGGCGTTCGAGCAGCTGAAGACGCTGGCCGGGAACTGGGACGCGGTGACGCCGAACGGCCCGGAGACCATCGTCTACCGCGTCGCCTCGGCCGGCAGCATCGTGATCGAGGAGATGTTCCCCGGCACTGAGCACGAGATGATCACCGTCTACCACCGGGACGGCGAGCGGCTGGTCGCGACCCACTACTGCGCGGTCGGCAACCAGCCGCGCGCCGCGCTCGATGCGTCCGCGCCGGCGTCCGAGGGGCTTCGCTTCGCGTTCACCGGCGGCAGCAACATGAAGCCCGAGGATGGCCACATCCACGGCTGGAGCATCCAGATCGCCGATGCCGACCACGTCGAGGAGAGGTGGACCTACTGGGAGGGCGGCACGGAGCAGCACTCCACCGCCTTCACGATGACCCGCCGAGCGGCGCAGCCGGCGAGCCAGGAGCCGCGCACCGGAGCGGACGCCGACCCCGGCATCGACCGCGGCCGCCTGCCCGAGCGCGTCAACACCGTCGCCGGGGTGGAGCAGAACCTGTTCCGCGACGGCAGGGTGTACATCGGCGGCCAGCCCTCGCAGGCGGCGCTGGCGGCCTTCCGCGAGCTCGGGGTCACCGCGGTCGTCAACCTGCGGACGCCGCCCGAGATGGAGGACCGGCAGCGGGTGCCCTACGACGAGGCGGCGGCGGTGGCCGAGCTCGGGATGGAGTACATCTCGATCCCGCTCGGCGGCGCCGAGCACCCCTACAACCCGCAGGCCGTGGACAGGCTCGCGAAGGTCCTGGCCGACCACCGTGGCCCGGTGCTCCTGCACTGCACGATCGGATGGCGGGCCTCGTACCTGTGGATCGCCTACCTGATCCGCGAGCAGGGCTTTTCGCTTCCGGACGCGCTCGCCCGCGGCGAAGCGATTGCGATCACGCCGGACCCGCTCGAGGGCCTGTTGGGGCGGGGGTTGACGGTCCAGTTCGCGGATGAAGCGCGCCCCGGAGGCGCTCCTCAGTCGAGCGACAGCCCGAGGTAGCGGAAGGTCGCGGCGCAGGCCGGGCAGCGGCGGGCGTGGCGCCGCCAGCTGCGGACGTAGCGCGAGCGCGGCCCGGACATCGCCAGCAGCGACGGGCTCACGTGGCCACTCTGCTCGCGTCCGGACGGGACGCGCCGATGGCGGAGGACGAACACGGGGTCCGCCATCTGCGCCACCAAGCGGTCAAGAGCCCGCCGCCGGCTTCCGTCTGTCATGGCCCATTCCACCACAGTCTTTTCCGAGCCCAGTGTACGCCCACGCGGGGGAAAGCGTGCGTCTGGGGCAGACCGGCAGCGTGACCGTGGTCAGCTCCGGCCGGCCTCGCGATCGTGCAGCCGGGCGCGGGGAGCAGTCGTCTGTGGCTGCGCGTCGCGGCGCCTTCGAGTGAGGCGTCGAGAGGCGGGAGCGCCCGGGGGGCGGCCGACCCGGGGCGCGCCGCGGCCGATGGGAGGGATCCGCCCGGAGGCAGCCTGTGAGAGCCGGCGCTGGTTCGGGTACACTGCGCCGGATGCGAGAGACGCTGCAGAAGATCACGGTCGACGGCGTGACCCTGCAGGCGCGAATCGTCCGCAAGCGGGTCCGCAACGTCAACGCCAGGCTCGTGGGCAACGAGCTGCGGGTGAGCGCGCCGCCGACCGTGCAGCGGACCGAGCTGGATGCGACCGTGCGGCGGCTGGCCCGGATGCTGGTGCGGCGCGCCCGGGCCGAGGTCCTGAACGTCGACGGCCAGGCGCTGGCAGTGGTACGCAAGGTCGCCGAGAAGTTCCCGAAGCCGCCGCGGGTCAGGTCGGTGCGCTTCGTGACCACCCAGCGCTCGCGCTGGGGCAGCTACAGCCCGAGCACCGGCCTCATTCGACTCCACGGGAGCCTGCGTCAGCTGCCGGCGTGGGTCCTCGAGGCGGTGGTGGCGCACGAGCTCGCCCATGCATTCCATCAGGATCACTCGACCGCGTTCTGGAAGCTGGTGCGAGAGGTGTGCCCCGCGACCGACCGCGCCAACGCCTTCCTCGAAGGGGTCAGCTGGATTGCCGAGCGCTGGGACCGGCTCCCAAACGTGGAGCGGGCGCTGCTCGCAGGCTCCTGACGCCGGGCGGATGCGGCGGCGCGGTCATCTCAGACCCGGCTCGGTTCGGCTGTCGCGCTCGTCCTTGCTCGGACGCTCGCCCATGACCGTCTTGAGGTCGCGGAGGAAGAAGACGAAGACCGCCAGCGACCCGGGCCCGAGCACCAGGATCGCGAGCCAGGTGACGACCGTCATTGGGACCTCCCGACGCGTCGGTCGGCGAGCCAGCCGGCCGCGAAGGCCGCGAGCGAGAGCGGCAGCGCGATCAGCAGCCCTGCCTCCCGCGCCAGCACCAGCGACCGGCCGGCGAGCGCGACGGTGATGGCCAGCGACTCGTCGTCGGTCGGCACCCCGAGGGTCTGAAAGGCGACGAACAGCGTCAGCGAAACGGCGAGCCCCACCAGCGCGCTCCAGCGACCGGCGCGGGGCGTGGCGAGGCGCGGCAGGAAGAGCACGGCGAGCAGTGGCCAGAAGACGGTCGACAGCAGCACCGTCGACATGAAGATCCAGGCGTCCCGGAGCCGCTCGAAGAGCAGCGACAGGCCGAGGGCGGCCGCCAGGGTCACCGCCGCGAGCAGCCGGGTTGCGAGCAGCAGGGTTCGGTCCGAGAGGCGGCGGCCGGTCACCGACTGCCAGCCGTCGTAGACGATGTTCCCGGCCGCGATCAGGGTGTACGAGTCCACCGTCGACATGGCGGCGGCAAAGCACCCGGCCACGAACAGGCCGAGCAGACCCGGCGGGAGGGCCCAGGCCACCACCGCGAGCAAAGCGGCGCTGCCGTCCAGATCCGCCGGCAGGCGCCCGGCGGCGACGAGATCGCGGCCGGCCAGCCCGAGGTAGACCACGATCCAGTCGTAGCACGCCCACAGCACGGTTCCGATGAGCAGGGCACGGACGATCTGGCTGGTCGCGGCGGCGGCGAAGGTCCGCTGATAGAACGCCGGCTCCACCAGCGGGGTCATCGCGATGCCGGCGAACACCAGCAGCTCCCAGGCGGAAAGCGTGCCGAGGGGCGCGAGGACTTCGCTGCCCAGCCGCGCGCCGATCGCTTCGGGACCTCCGACCTTGACCAGCACGATCGCGGCGGCGACGGCCGCCGACACGCACATGATGACGAACTGCACGGCGTCGGTCATGGCGTCGGCGAGCAGGCCGCCGAGCACCGTGTAGGCGAGCGCGACGGACGCCCCGATGACGCACCCGAGCCACGGCTCGATTCCGAAGAAGGTCGCGCCGATCAGACCCATCCCGGCGACCGAGATGATCGGTGCGCTGTACACGAAACTGGCGAGCGCCGCCGCAGCCCGTGCCGGCGGCCCGTAGGCATCGCCCAGCACCTCGGGCAGCGAGATCGCGGACAGCCGCCGCAGCCGCGGCACGACCAGCAGGGCCGCCGCAACGTAGAACACGTAGAACGGCGCGGAGTAGGCGACAAAGGCGGCGATCCCCTCGTAGAACGCCGTCTCCGAGCTGCCGAAGGTCACGTCGAGGCCGTAGTAGGTGGAGACGAGGGTGCAGGTGAGGAGCGGGGTGGTCAGGCGGCCACCGGCGATGAAGAAGTCGCGAAAGTCGCGGATGCGGTTGGCGGTGAGCACGCCGACGCCCAGCATCCCGGCCAGATAGAGGACGACGATCGCCTGGTCGAGCGCGCCGAAGCCGGCGGTCATCGCCAGCGGCTCGGGGTCGGCAGCATGGCGCCATGATACCGCCGAAGGGCCATGCGTCCTCCCGGCGTCGAGGAGGCGCGGCGGATCAGCCTTCCCGGACGATCAGGCCCGCGAGCACGCCCGCGACGAGCGCCTTGACGATGGTGCCGGCAAACCAGGTGAACGCCATCGCGTACGGAATCGGAAGACGCCGGCCGCCCTCTCTGTTATCCTCGCCGCGCCATGAACGTCACGACTCGCAACCGTCTGATCATCGGGCTGGTCTTCGTCGCTGCCGCGGCGCTGATCGGCTACCAGATGTACTACAGCCAGACCCCGCCGCGCCACGCCGACCACGACCACGCCATCGCCAAGCTCAACGCCGGCGGCTTCCTGTGGATCGAGCGTTTTGGCGGCGGCCGCCGCAACCTGGTTGGCCGGCCTGACAAGGTGCTCGTGCTGCACTGGTTCGACCCGACGGCTCCGAGCTCGAGCGAGCAGCGACAGGCGGCCCGCTTCGCGGCCACGGCGGCGAACGACCCGATGGTGGAGGTGGTCTTCATCGCGGTGGCGCCGTCGTGGGAGGGGCTGGAGGCCTGGGCGGCCAACGCCGGAGTTCCGATCGGCTCGCTCTACCTCGACGCCAAGGGCAAGTCCATGGAGCTGTGCGGCGTGCGACGCCTGCCCGAGACCCTCATTTACGACCCGGCGGGATTCCTTGCCCACCAGGCCCGCGGCCCCATCGGCTGGTCGATGTCTGGGGTCGGTGCGCAGATCGAGCGGGCCAAGGCGGGGGTCGACGAGATCCATTAGGAGCGTGTGGGGCATAGGCCCCCGCGCGCGTGCCTGACGTGGTCACTGTTGTTGGCCTCTGCCTACACGCTCCTCGGGATGCGCTGCGCGCATCCTGCCGAGTTCGTACGGTCAGAGCAGGTGGCTGGCAAGGAAGGCCGCCGCTTTCTGCTCGGCCCAGAACACCGGCGCACAGGGCGGGCCGCCCACGAAGCCGACGTGGCCGCCGTGCTCGGGGAAGATCGCGTCGAGGTGTGGGTTCGCCTGAACCTCGGCGCGCGGAATCGCGGACGAGGGGAGAAACGGGTCGTCGCCGGCGTGGATGAGGAGCGTGGGGACCCGGATCGCTTCGAGAAAGGGCTTCGAGCTCGCCCGGCGGTAGTAGTCGGCCGAGTCTGCGAAGCCGTGCAGCGGCGCCGTGGCGAGATCGTCGAAGCGGCGCAGCGACCGGACGGCGAGCAGCGCGTCGACGTCGACGTGGCCGCGCAGGATCGAGGCCTTGAGCCGCACCTTGCGGCGCAGCTTGCGCAGGAAGTAGCGCTGGTAGAGCGGCCCGAGGCGCCGCTCCAGAGTGGTGATGCCCTCGGCCAGGTCAAAGGGCACCGAGATCGCGACCGCGGCGTCGGGAGCGAGGCCCTCCCGATCTCCGCCGCCGCACTCCCCGAGGAGCTTGAGGAGCACGTTGCCGCCAAGCGAGAAGCCGACCGCCCCGACCCTGCGCGCCGGGAGGCGCTCGCGCAGCAGGGCGAGGACCGCGGCGGCGTCGCCGGTGTCACCGGAGTGGTAGAAGCACGGCAGCCGGTTCGGCTCGCCGCTGCACGAGCGGAAGTTGAGCGCCAGCGAGGCGAGGCCCCTCTGCGCGAGGGCGCGGTGGGTCGACCGCACGTAGTCCGACGACGAGGAGCCCTCGAGGCCGTGCAGCACCATGACCACCGGTGCGCCACGATCCGGCGAGCGGCCGTCCGCCTCGACCACCCAGTCGAGGTCGACGAAGTCGCCGTCGGCGAGCTCGAGCCGCTCGCGCTCACAGCGGACGCCGCCACGGGGCCGCAGCAGCCGCGCCCCGACCGCCTGCAAGTGCGGCCCGGGCAGCCACCACGCCGGCCTGAAGTCCTGCTGATTGCTCATGACCCGGAATGATAACCAAGCCCGCGCACCGGGTAGCCTGCGTCACGTGTCGGCTGCCGCAGCTCGGCAGGTGCTCGCCCTCAGTGCGCCCCAGCTGAGGATCGCGGCGACGGCGAGCAGGCCGAGCTGGACATTGAAGTAGAGGAAGCGGAGGGCGTCCGGCAGGGCGACCAGCTCCAGGAACCCGTTGATGGGGAGCAGAAAGACGGCACCGGCAGTCAGCAGGGCGATCCGTTCGGCCCGGTCCGTCTCCCGAGCAAGCAGGTAGAGCGGCAGCAGGACCAGGCAGTCGTAGTGGTAGTGAGGGGTCGCCAGGAGGGTGAGGACGGCGAAAATCGAGAACGCCCGGGCGGGGCTGACGCGCCGCCGGACGAACGGCACGATCCAGAAGGGGACGACTGCGGCGAGCAGGAGGGCGTTGATCGCGATCTCGTGCCGCCAGGCTCCGGGCGCAAAGAGCTCGGCAAGCGCGGTCAACGAGGTCCTCCACACCAGCTTGTGGGACAGAGGGTAGCCCTCGGCCTGGGGATCGTAGGTGGCCTCGCGGCGTCCGGTGAGGTTGTCGGCGAGGCTCGCGACGGCGGATGCCGGGTTGTCGCAGAGCCCGACGAAGACGCCGCCCAGAACAGCAACGGTGAGCACCGCCGCGATCAGGGTCCGCGGAGCCCGCCGGACGAGCGCGAGCAGCGCGAACGGCAGCGCGAGGTGGATCTTGAAGGCTGCCATCCCGAGAGCGATGCCGGCCGGGATGTCTCGAGCGTGTGCTGACAGCGCCCACGAGGCGGTCCCGAGGGCAAGGCAGAGGAACAGCGGCTGGCCGACGAGCGCTGCCCAGTCGATGGCCTTGAAGGCGAGGGCCAGCGCGAGAAGGTCGCAAGCCGCGACGATGCGGGGCGCGCCTGGGACGAGGCCTGCCAGCAGCAGCACGGTCGACAGCAACAGAGCTGCGACGAGGGTGTACCAGACGGGCGCCGCAGCGAGCCACGGCAGAGCGGCGAACGGCACGAAGAGAGGCAGGGCCCACGGCGGGTAGACCAGGGGCGTGTTGGGGAGCCCGGGCAGGCTCAGGCCGGTGAAGCCCTCCCGGCGGGCGGTGTCGAGCCAGGTCTGCTTGAGGAGCCGGTCGTCGTATGGGTTGCCGCCGTCGAGCAGGATCCCGGCGCCCAGGTAGAGCGGTCGGAGGTCCACGGCCTGATTGGGAGCCGGACCGGCGGCCACGAGCTGGACGGCGTTGTGGGCGGCAAGGACGGCGAGCAGTGCGAACAGCCAGACCGGGATCGGGGAGGAGGGGTGCCAGGGCCGCAGCAGTCGACCTCGCCACCCCATCAGCTCACCGCCCCGGGGCCGTTTCAGGTGCGAGGTGCAGCGCGACGATCCGGAAGACCTCGGGGTCGACGCCGAGGCCGAGGTGGGTGGAGCGGACCTCCACGTGCTCGACCTGCGGACTCGTCCGGTCAATGCAGGCCTGCCACGCGACCACCCCGTCGCGCCGGGTGTAGATCGCGGTGATCGGGACCGCGATCGGTATCCGCTCGCGCGCTGCGACCGTGGCCTCGATCGCGTCGAGGTCGTAGCCGCGCTGGCGGTAGGCCTCGGCAGCCGCGGTGTACTTGGGCCCGCCCACGACCGGCGAGCCGAGAGTGACGACCGACACCACGTCAGCGGGCCGTTCGCGAGCCGCCTCGCGCGCGAGGTAGCCGCCCAGGCTCCAGCCGACCAGGCGCACGGGCTGTCCCTCCTCGCAGGCGCGGGCGGCGACCAGCTCGGTGACGCGGGGGATGAGCGCGCCGACGTTGCCGCGGTTGCGGCCGAGCGCCCAGCCGCGGACCCGGTAGCCGAGCAGGGTGAGAAAGCTGCGCAGGGGCAGGGTAGACGCGTCTCCCGCTCCGTATCCCGGCAGTACGGTGACCGGCGCACCGTTGCCGCGGGGCAGGCGGGCGAGCGAGGGCGCGCGCAGCAGCAGGCCTCCTGCAGCGCGCAGCCCGGCGAGCTCGCGCAACAGCCGCGCGGGGCTGAGCGGCGGCGGGCTCGGTATGATCACCGCCGCCTATGGTACCCGCGCCCGGCGGTGGCGTATGCTCAGGTCGAACCACCGCGAGGAGGGACGCACGATGAAGCGCACCGGGCTGGTGATCGTCGGGGCGGTGCGGACGCCGATCGGAGCCATCGGCGGCGCGTTGTCCGGCCTGCAGGCTCTCGACCTGTCGCGCCAGGTCATCGCGGCGCTTCTCCGCGCGACGAAGGTCGACCCGGAGAACGTCGACTACACCGCGCTGGGCTGGGTGGCGCAGGACGCCCGCGCACCCAACATCGCCAAGACCGCGGCCGAGCTGGCCGGTGTGCCGCCGACGGTGCCCGGGACGACCTTCCATGAGAACTGCGCGTCGAGCGGCGCCGCCATCCACAGCGTGGCGCGGCGCATCCTGCTCGGCGAGATCCGCCTCGGTATCGCCGGCGGGGTCGAATCGATGAGCAACATCCCCCGCTACCTCTACGCGGGCCGCCTCAAGGGCCAGCTCTACGGCGACTACCAGCTCGTCGACGGGCTGTTCTCCGCGCTCACCGACAGCCACGTCGCCGGCGGCGAGCTGATGGGCCTGCTCACCGAGCGCCTGGTTGAGAAGTACGGCTGCAGCCGCCAGGAGCAGGACGAGATCGCGTACGACAGCCACCACAACGCCCTCGCGACGTGGGAGAGCGGGCTGTTCGACGGCTACGTGACGCCGGTCGAGCTGGCGCAGCGGCGCGGCGATCCGAAGCTGGTGGAGCGTGACGAGGGCCCGCGGCCGATCACTCCCGAGGAGCTCTGCGCAGCGAAACCCTACTTCAAGAAGGACGGCACGATCACCACGCTCAACGCCTCGAGCATCAACGACGGCGCCGCGGCGGTGCTGCTGGCCAGCGAGCAGCGCGCTGCCGAGCTCGGCCTCGAGCCGCTCGCCGAGCTCGTCGCCTGGCACAACGTCGGGGTGCCCCGGGAGCTGATGGGCGAGGGCGCCTTCAAGGTCGTCCCGCCGCTGCTCGAGCGGGCCGGGGTGGCGATCGGCGACGTCGACTTCTTCGAGCTCAACGAGGCCTTCGCCGCGGTGCTCGCCGCCGCCTTCGCCTTCCTGCCCGAGCTGCCGCGCGACCGGACCAACCAGTGGGGGAGCGGGATCTCGCTCGGCCACCCGGTGGGAGCGACCGGGGCCAGGCAGGTGGTGGACATGGTCCACCAGCTGCGGCGTCGCGGCGGCTCGCTCGGCGTCACCAGCCGCTGCGTGGGCGGCGGCATGGGCAGCGGCGAGGTGCTCGTCGCGCGCTGAGAGCTGTCCCTGACGCCGGGAGTGAACCGCTGAGAGCGCCGAGGTCGCAGAGAAGATTGTGGGAAAGGTCAGATGGCCTCTCTCCGCGCTCTCTGCGCCCTCTGCGGTTCAGCAGGATCCCCAGTAGCGTGAATCCTCCAGGGACCGAATTCCGCGCCTCGTCAGGGGGCGGCGAGGCCGTTCTCGCTGATGCCGAGTGAGATCTTCGGGTTCGGTGGCTTCAGGTAGCGGGCGAGGAAGGCGTAGATGTCCTGCCGCGCCTGCCAGGCTTCGGGCGTGTCGAGCCGGTCGTGGCTGTGCCCGCCGGGCACATCGTAGACTTGGTACTCGAAGTCCTTGCCGGCCGCCTGCAGCGCCTGGACCAGCCGCTCGACCTCGATGAAGTTCACGTCCTCGTCGTGCGGGTTGGTGTGGATCCTCAGCGGCCGGGTCAGCCGGTCGACCTGCCACACCGGCGAGCGCCGCTTGTACTCCTCGAGGTTCTCGTTGACCGACTGGCCGATGTGGTAGTCGGCCTCGAAGAGGTCGCGGTAGGACTGGTCCGAGTAGCCGAGGCGCAGCACGAGGTCGGAGACCGGCACGCCGGCGAAGCCGCAAACGTACGCCTCCGGGTGGTCGAAGAGGCTCATCAGGACGATCAGCCCGCCGTGCGACCAGCCGATCAGCCCCACCCGGTCGGGGTCGACCCGGGGGTGGTTGGCGACCACCCAGTCGCGCGCCGCCAGCGCGTCGTCGACCTCGCGGCCGCCGTAGTCGATCTTCTCCCACATGTCGCGGCCGTACCCGGTCGAGCCCCGGTAGTCCGGCGCGACCACGATGTAGCCCTGGGCGATCAGCTCGCGCACGATGTGGGCGTGGTAGGTGGTGAAGTCGGCGTGCACGCCGCCGTGGGGCAGCACCAGCAGGGGCAGCTTTTCGCCCCCGAACTCCGCCCGCGGCGTGAACAGGTAGCTGTAGAATTTGACGTGGTTGCCGGCGCCGATCCCGGTCGGGTTGGGCTCGTTGGCGAGCGGCGGGCCGTAGATGCGGACCTTGTCGACGACGGCGACGTCGCCGACCCGGTCGAACCACAGCAGGTCATCGATCTGCTTGGCGAGCTCGTCGAAGCGGTGCTCGAAGGCCGCCACCGAGGCCTCGAGCTGCCCCAGACGCTGCTCGAGCTCGGTCGGGGTGTCGCCCGCGCGGGCCATCGCCGGCGCGATCAGGATGAGTGAAAGCAGAGCAACAGCGAATCTCCGTTCCATTGGGCGCCTCCCTGCCAGGAGGCGATTGTAGGCCGTCCAGGCGCGGTGAGGGAGAGCACGGTCCAGAACAGCGTCGGTTCGGGTCTGCGCTGCCGTGGCCAGGGACGGGGTTGTACCCCGACACGGACCATCTGCCTCCGGTTGGGCTGCCGTAAGATGGGCTGCGGAGTCGCCGAGCCGGGGAGGGCCGATGCACGTCATGGTGATCCTGAACGACGCGCCGTACGGTTCCGAACGCACCTACCAGGGGCTGCGTATGGCCGACGGCATGCTGACCATCGAGGAGGATCTGGAGCTGACGCTCTACCTGTCCAACGACGCCGTGCTGTGCGCCAAGGCCGGCCAGCAGACGCCGGACGGCTACTACAACGTGGAGCGGATGCTCAAGCCGATCCTGCGCCGGGGCACGGTGATCGTGTGCCGGACCTGCCTCGAGGCCCGCGGCCTCACGAAGGAGGACCTCGTAGAGGGCGTGCGCATCGTCACCCTCGGCGAGGCCGCCCAACTCGCCCTCGAGTCAGACAAGACGCTCGTATACTGAGGCCGGGCCCTGTCCGGCTGCCGAGACCTCTACTCATCCGGGAGTGTCCGGAGTAGCATGGCGGGCGAGCCGAAGCAGCTCGCGGCCGGGTTGCGACCGGCGACCCGGCGGCACCAACTGGAGGCAACGATGCACCGTGTGTGGATGAAGACTGCGTTGTTCCTGGTGGCCGCGGGAGTCGCGGCGGCTGCGGCCGCTGGCGACCTGACGATCGTCTCGCGGGTGACGCCCTCGAAGGGGGAGCCGACGACCTCGACGCACTACATCACGGCCGAGAGAATGCGGATGTCGTCGGGCGACAGCGACACCATCGTTGATCTGGCGGCTGGCAAGCTGGTCGGAATCGACCACAAGAAGAAGACCTACTACGAGACCACCTTCGAGGAGATGCAGAAGTACTTCGCCGAGCTCAACGAGATGCTCGCGTCGAACCCGATGATGGAAACCATGATGGGCAAGGTCAAGGACGTGCAGGTCCAGAAGACGGCCGAGACCCGCGAGATCATCGGCTACACCTGCACCAAGTACGTGCTCAGCATGGGCGAGAAGTTCAAGGAAACCCTGTGGGTGACCCCCGATGTCAAGATGCCCGTCACCTACTACGATGCGAGCAAGATGTCGTACGCCATGATGGGGCCGATGGCCGGGCGGTTCGAGAAAATGCTCGATGAGATGAAGAAGATCGACGGCTTCCCGCTGGCCACCGACGTCGACATGAAGATGATGGGGATGGACGCCTCGAGCCGTACCGAGGTGACCGAGATCAGCAAGTCCGACATTCCGGCCGACACCTTCGCTGTGCCGGCCGGCTACAAGAAGACCAAGTCCCCGATGCAGGAGGAGTGACGCCGGCAGGGGCGCCCCATCGCTAAGAGTTGAGTCTTTCGGACACGACGTCCGGAGTCAGTTTCCTGGAGTTGCCGCGTGTCATCTCTCCACTTATCTTCGGCGCTCCCCCCATAGGGCATACTCACTTCGTGTCTTAATGCCTTCGTGGTGTGCCCCTGCCGCTCAGCGGTCGGCGCCGAGGCGCTGGATCCCGTCCGACTCGAGCACGTGCACCCCGGGCTCGCCGCGGCGGCCGAGATCGACCATGGCGCGGGCGACCATGCGGGCGTGGACGGGGCGATAGCGCGCCAGCGATCCCTTCAGGAGCGGTGAGGCAAGCCGAAGGCCGAGCTCGCCGGCACGCTCGCCGATGCGCAGCTCCCGGCGCTGCCCGAGCAGCAGCGACGGCCTGACGATCCCGAGGCTGGGCAGCCCGAGCGCGATCAGCTCCCGCTCGACCTCGCCTTTGGTGCGCAGGTAGAAGGACCGCGACTCGGGGTCGGCGCCGAGCGACGAGATGACGGTGAGGCTGCAGGCGCCGAGGCCGAGCGCGAGGCGCGCGAACGCCATCACGAACTCGAAGTCCACCCGGCGGAAGGCGTCGCGGCTGCCGGCGGCGCGCATCGTCGTCCCGAGGCAGCAGTAGGCCTCGTCGACCGGCGGCTCGAGCGAGGTCGCGGACAGAGTGCCAAAGTCGACGACATGCTCGGCCAGTGCCTCGTTGGCACGACCGGACGGGCGCCGCACGAGGCTGTGGACCCGGGCGACCAGCGGGTCGGCCAGCAGCAGGTCGAGGAGCTCGGCGCCGACGAGCCCGGTCGCTCCGGCGATGAGGGCGGTGCGCGCCCTGGAATCGATCACGAGGAGATCTCCTGTTCGCTTGCCGGGAAACCTGCAGCCCGGCGCAGGGCCTCCGGCCGCAGGGCCCGGTGCGCCTCGATCAGCTGATCGACGATCTCCGGGTCGGCGAGGGTCGTGACGTTGCCGAGGTCAGTGTACTCGCCGGCCGCGATCTGGCGCAGGATGCGGCGCATGATCTTGCCGGACCGGGTCTTGGGCAGGCCGGAGACGATCATGAGCTCGTCCGGGGTCGCGACCGGCCCGATGACGTGCCGGACCTGCTCCTTGAGCGCGCCGATCAGCTCGGCCGGATCGCCGTCGGCTGCGGCGCCCGTGTGGAGGATCACGTAGGCGAAGATGCCCTGGCCCTTGATCTCGTGCGGGAAGCCGACCACGGCCGCCTCCGCGACGGCCTCGTGGGCGACCAGCGCGCTCTCGACCTCGGCGGTGCCGAGCCGGTGGCCGGCGACGTTGATGACGTCGTCGACCCGGCCGGTGATCCAGTAGTAGCCGTCCTCGTCCCGGCGGCAGCCGTCGCCGGTGAAGTAGAGCCCGGGGAAGCGGGTGAAGTAGGTCTCGCCGAAGCGCTCGTGGTCGCCCCAGACGGTGCGCGCCTGGCCGGGCCAGGCCTGCGCGATGCACAGGTTGCCACTCACCCCGTTGCCCTCCATGACCTTCCCCTCGTCGTCGACCACCAGCGGCTTGACGCCGAAGAACGGCAGCGTCGCCGAGCCGGGCTTGGCGGTGGTGACGCCGGGCAGCGGCGTGATCAGGATGCCGCCGGTCTCGGTCTGCCACCAGGTGTCGACGACCGCGCAGCGGCCCTCGCCGACCACGTCGTGGTACCAGCGCCAGGTGTCGGGGTTGATCGGCTCGCCGACGGTGCCGAGGATGCGCAGCGAAGCCCGCGAGTACTTCTTCACAAACTCGTCGCCGGCTCGGTTGATCGCCCGCAGCGCGGTCGGCGCGGTGTAGAAGATGTTGACCCCGAGGTCGTCGACCACCTGCCAGTAGCGGCCGGCGTCAGGGTAGGTGGGCACGGACTCGAACATCACCGTGGTTGCGCCGTTGGCGAGGGGGCCGTAGATGATGTAGCTGTGGCCGGTGATCCAGCCGATGTCGGCGGCGCAGAAGTAGACCTCGCCGGGCCGGTAGTCGAAGACGTAGTGGTGGGTGGTGGCGGCGAACACCATGTACCCGGCTGTGGTGTGGAGCACGCCCTTGGGCTTGCCGGTGGAGCCGGAGGTGTAGAGGATGAACAGCGGCTCCTCGGCTCCCATCCACTCGAAGGTGCAGGTGGAGCGCTGGCGGCGGCACTCGTCGTCGAGCCAGTAGTCACGGCCCGGCCGCATTGGGACGTCGGCCGGGGTCCGGCGAGCGACGAGCACGGTCTCGACCAGGTCGAGGCCGTCAACCGCCCGGTCCACGATGTCCTTGAGGTGGAGCCGCCGGCCACCGCGCAGGCCCTCGTTGGCCGTGACCACGACCTTGGCGCCCGCGTCCAGGATGCGGTCGCGCAGCGACTCCGCCGAGAACCCGCCGAACACGATCGAGTGCACCGCGCCGATCCTCGCGCACGCGAGCATGGTGTAGGCGAGCTCCGGGATCATCGGCATGTAGAGGCACACGCGGTCGCCCTTCTGGACGCCGCGGAAGCGGAGCACGTTGGCGACCCGGCTGACCTCGTGCTTGAGCTGCCGGTAGGTGATGTGCTGGTACTCGCCGGGCTCGTCCTTGGCCCAGATGATGGCGTCCTGGCTGCCGCGCTCGTGGAGGTGGCGGTCGACGCAGTTGTAGCAGGCGTTGAGCCGGCCGCCGAGGAACCAGCCGAAGTCGACGTTCTCGTAGTCGCTGTCGAAGACGGTGGCCCAGCGGTGGAACCAGGTGAGGCGCTCGGCCTGCTTCGACCAGAAGGTCTCGGGGTCGTCCAGCGAGAGCCGGTAGAGCCGCTGGAACTCCTCCATCGAGCTCAGGTGCGCGCCGCGGACGATGTCGGGCTTGGGCGGGTAGCGGTCACTGTTGGCGGCCATGTCTTCCTCCCCCTCGGGCCGGCCCGGGCCGGCCGCCGAGCGGATTTTTCTGAAAGGCCGTATCAAATTAACATCCCGGGCACGCCACGTCTCGCCGCGCCGCGGCGACGTCGCGGTCGCGCAAGCTGGCTCAGCCCGGATCCGGGATCATCGAACCCCAACGAGCTCATCAAACCAAGGGGGTCTGCAGAGATGCCGCCATGAGTCATCGCGAATATAAGGTCCCTTCTTGGTCGTCCTCCGCGTTCTTTGTGGTCTGGCGCGGACTTCACTTGCCGCGGATAGCCGCTCGCTGAATTGGCAGGTCGCGGGTGCGGGTCAGACTTCCGGCTTCGCTTTCAGCTACGCCGTGACAGGTCCGGCTTCGCTTTCGCTCGTGCCGTGACACGTCGCCTGCGGCTACGCCGTGACGCGAGCGGAGGCGGGAAGCGCAACCGTGACTCGCCCGCATCTGGGATCATCGAGCCCCAGCCAGCCGAATCAAACCGCGGGGGTCGCGGAGACCGCGGAGATCATCGCGGAGAAGGTCGTCTGACCGTCCTCCGCGTTCTCTGAGCTCTCCGCGGTTCACATGACCGGATACCGACTCGGTGAAGTGACAGATCGCGGGTGGGGCGTGGAAGGGGAAGCGGAAGCGGGTAGGGGGCCCTTGACCCCCAGCCCTCAACCCCCAACCCCTCGCCTTGAACCCCTCACAGCAGCTTGTTCAGCCACGTCGCGCGCTCCATGCGGCCGCGGATGCGCTGCACATGGCTTGCGTAGCCGCTGCTGGACACGCCCGGGTGCCAGGTGGAGGGTCGTGGCAACGAGGCGGCGAGCTGCGCCGCCTGGTCGGCAGTCAGCTGCGACGGCGGCACCCCGAAGTAGCGCGAGGAGGCGGCCGCCGCGCCGTATGTCCCCGGGCCGAACTGGACGACGTTGAGGTAGAGCTCGAGGATCCGGCGCTTGCTCAAGGCGCGCTCGAGCCGCCACGTCAGCACGGCTTCCTCGAGCTTGCGCCACGCCGTCTTTTCCGGGGACAGCCACAGGTTCTTGGCGAGCTGCTGGGTGATGGTGGACGCGCCGCGCACTCGTCCGCCCTCGAGGGCATCGCGGGCGGCCTCGGAAATCTCGAAGGTGTCGAACCCTCTGTGGCTGAAGAAGTTGATGTCCTCGGCCACGAGCACGGCCAGCTTGAGGTCGTCGGCGATGCTGTCGTAGGCGACCGGCCGCCAGCGCACCTTCACGCCCTTGGCGCGGTCGCGCTCGATGAACGCGGTGGTCTCGGGGAAGCGCTTCGCGAGGGGAGCGACGTCGGGCCAGGTCGTCACCCACAACACGACCAGGCCGATCGCCAGCAGAACGACGAGGCCCGCGACCCGGAGCAGCCAACGCCACCGGCGGCGACGTCGTGTGTGGGCCACGGGTGGGGGGTCCCCGGACATTCTCGACGCTCGGCTCGCTCAGCCGTCGGAGCGCCGGCTCAGCTCGCCCTCGCCGAAGAAGTTCGCGCTCTCGTAGAGCCGCGCGTGCTCACCGAAGCTCGCGATGCCGCGCGGCCCGCAGACGAAGGTGGCGTGCTCGCCGGCGACCCGCGAGAAAGCGACCCGCGCCTCGGACTCGTCCGGCAGGCGGCACAGGATCTCGACCAGGTTGCCGTTGGCCGGCGAGGTGAGGTCGTGATGGCAGATCGGGCAATAGAAGTCATTGCGCGTCCCCGGTTTGATCGGGAACGACTCGGCGAGCACGCGCGCGTAGTCGCCGAGCTCCGGGCTGAGCAGCAGCAGGCCCCGCTCCGTCCCGTGCTCGATGACGAACACGACCTTGGTGCCCGGGTTGAGCAGCCCGCGGCAGTGGGGGCAGAAGTATGCGCGTTTCATGGCCAGATCACCTCCCGGCCGTCGCCTTCCCGAAACTCAACTGTACACGAATCGCCGCCGCGCGGGTGCCGGCCGCGGTGGGGTGAAGTCGACCGCGGACAGGCGACCCAGGACTGGGAGTCGGGCACGGGAACGGGAACGGGATCGGGCATGGCCGGGTTAGGTGGCCGGGTCGAAGCGCTTGTCCTCCCAGCGCATGTAGCCGCGGATCGCTGCCGCTGCCAGGCTGCGGATCGGCTCGGGCGGCCACGGGATGGTGCGTCGGTTGACGAAGAAGGTCTCGGGGTGCTCGTAGTCGCAGTCGATGCCGAGGCTCGCGATCAGGTCGCGGGTGGTGTCGACCGCGAGCTCCATGTAGCGGTGGGCCTCGCGCGCTTGGCTCTTGCCGAACCGCAGCGCGGTGATCGACAGGGTCAGGCCGAACAGCGTCATGTTGAAGCCGCCGTTGCGGCCCGACGCGCCGAAGCCGATCACCTCGCCCTCGAGCAGCGCGACCCGGAGGCCGGGCTCCGCGAGCTTGAGGTGATGCGCCGCGGACAGGCCGGTGAAGCCGCCGCCGATGATCGCGACGTCGACCTCGAGGTCGTCTGCGAGCGGTGGTCCGGGAAGGTAATCGCGAGTCGTCATCCAGTAGCTCGCCGCGCGGAAGTCCGCCTGCTCCATGGCTGTCACCTCGTCCATCGGGCTGGTCGAAAGATGCCAGCAGTCTATCCGAGATCGCGGGCGGCGGCGCCCCGAGGCGCGTTGCTACACTGTGCGGCGCTGTCATGAGCCGCTCTGCGCCGCACGCCCACGGGCACGACCTGCGCAATGCCCTGTTCGCCACCGTGTTCTTCGGGGCGGCGGCCGGGATCTTCGGGGCGACCCTCAATAACTACCTGTCCGAGACCCACGGCTTCGACGCCGCCGCCAGGGGCTGGCTGGAGGTGCCGCGCGAGCTGCCCGGCTTCCTGATCATGTTCGTCACCGGCGCGCTGCTGACCGTGGCGTCGGAGAGCCAGATGGCGGCGCTGGCGATGGTGCTGACCGGAATCGGCGCCGCTGGCCTCGGCTTCCTGTCGCCGACCACCGCCGCGGTGGTGGTGTTCGTGGCGATCTGGTCGCTCGGCGACCACGTGATCTTCGCAGTCGAGGGCCCGATCGGCCTCCGGCTCGCCCACGGTGGGCAGGAGGGCCGCCGGCTCGGCCAGTTCGGCGGTGCCCGCAACCTCGGCACGATCGCCGGGGTCGGGCTGGTGTTCGGCCTCGCGAAGCTCCTCGGCGACCGCTACGACGTGTTCTACGGGCTGGCGGCGGCGTGCGCGCTGGTCGCCGGCCTGTTTTACGCATCGCTGCGGATGTGGCGGACCGGCGCGCGCTCGAAGCGCCTCGTCTTCAAGCGGCGCTACGGGCTGTTCTACGCGATCAGCGCCCTGTTCGGGATCCGCAAGCAGATCTTCCTCGCCTTCGGGGCCTGGGTGCTGGTGCAGCTGCACGGGGTGTCGGTGAGCACCATCGCGCTGCTCTACTTCATCGCTGCCACGCTCGGGGTCGTCATGCGGCCGCTGCTCGGCGAGGTCATCGACTGGCTGGGCGAGCGCACGGTTCTGGCCGTGGACGAGCTGCTGCTGGTCGGTGTCTGCCTCGCCTATGCCTTCGCGAGCGACCTGCTGCCGGCGCCCTTCGACCTGTGGTTGCTCTACTCGGCATACGTGGCCGACTCGGTGCTGTTCGCGCTGCGCGTGGCGAGGACGACCTACCTCGGGAAGATCGCCGAGGATCCGGCCGACATCACACCGACCATCGCCACCGGCATCACCATCGATCACGCCGTGGCGATGTCGTTGCCCGTCCTCTCGGGGTACGTCTGGGAGGCGTTCGGCTTCCGCTGGGTGTTCCTGCTCGCCGGCGCGATCGCCCTCGCTGGCTTCTTCGTCTGCCTGCAGGTCCAAGTGCCGGCGGCAGCGATCAAGGACGCAGCGGCAGGCGACGCCGCCTGAGGGTCGCGGGTGGAGAGCCCGCGGCGGCGGCCGCCGCCCGGCCCCGGCTAGCGGCGCTCTTCGGGGAGCTTCCTTCCAGTTGAGTCAAATTTCAGGCGGCGTCGGGAAGCGAAGCGTGGGCCTGGAGCATCCATGATGCCCTACCGTCGCTTCATCGTCCTCACCTCGTCGGTTTGAGGCGAAGCTTCACTGGGAGTTCGAACGGCATTGGCCTTCGGAGGGGGCTGTGGTGGACCGGGTTTGCAGGGGGACGGCCACTGCGGCGGAACTCCTGGACCGGGTTCTACGGTCGATCGAGCTCGCTCGACATGCCTTGTCGTAACGCGACAACGGTTCATTGAAATTGTCAATCACGAGAAGTCGATTCACTGCCCCAAGGATGCGCGCAGCGCATCCCGAGGAGCGTGTGGGCAGAGGCCAACCCCACAACCCGAATCCAGTCGCGCGCTGAGGGGCCTATGCCCCACACGCTCCTAGGGGACGCGTCGCGGGTAATGGACCTGCCAGTCGCGGTTGACCACCTCGACCTTGACCTCCCTCGGGCTCTGCCCGGAGGCCGGCGGTCGGAACGCAAGCGCCAAGCTCGCGTCCATCAGTTCGCCGAGATAGTCGAGGGTCATGCCGGTCATGCCGGCGGTGCCCAGGAAGTAGCTACGGCCGCCCGTGACCTCGGCAACGCGGTTCAGGGCGGATCGGGCCTGGTCGTCGAACCCGTTGTCGCGAAGCCCGATCACGAAGACCGGCACGCCTGTGGTCTCCGCCGCGGCTGAGGCGTCCCTCCAGGCGGCCTTGCCGGAGGCGTCGCTGCCGTCGGTGACGACCAACAGGAAGCTGCGGCCGCGGCGGCCGGCGAAGGACTGCGCGGCTGCGGTGACCAGCGCGGCGAGGTCATCGGGTCGGCCGGCCGCCGTCGCGTCGGCCCAGCGCGTGATGCCGTCGGCGCCGCCGCCCCAGCTCGGCTGCGGATCGACGGTGGTTGCGACCAGAAGGTCGCCGCCGTCCCGTGTGCGCAGCGAAAAGCGGCCGAGCTGGCGCGCGATCTCGTCCGCGAGCTCGCCGGAGTCGGGCGCCAGATCGGCGACGATCGCCAGGTTCAGCGGTGCGGTGGCGGCGTCGCCCACGGCGTCGACCGTGACCGGCGATCCCCCGACCCGCAGCTGGAACGCGGTCGGGCCGAGGCCGAGGATCGGGCGATTGCGCTCGGTGACGATGACCGTGACGTCGGCCAGCGCCGGGTGGGCGGCTGCCCAGGAGCCGGCGGCGGACGCGGGCGCGGCGGGCACCGCCGCAACCGGAGAGGGCCCTGACGCGGGCTCGGGCGTCGACTCGACCGGCGCAGGGATCGCAAGCTCTGGCGCCGCCTCCACCGCGGCCGGCTGCGGTGCCGCAACGGGCACCGCGACAACAGTGGCCTCCGGGGCCGTCACGGGCGGGGTCTCGGCCGGGAGTGGCTCGGCAGCTGGCTCGGGGGCGACCTCGGCCGGCGCGGCCTCGGGCTCAGGCGCCGGCTCGGTCTCGACTGGTTGCTCCTCGGCGACGGCTGCGACGGCAGCGACGGGCGGGACCTCGACCGGGGTCGGCTCGGTGGCCGGCTCGGGGACGGCGGCCGGTGCCGCGACCTCGGGCAGCGGCGCCGGCTCGGGAGCGGTCTGGGTTGGCGCCGCGGCCTCGGGCTGTGGCGTTGGCCCGGCCCCGGTGGGCTCGACCGCGGGTGCCGCGACGGTTGGCGGGGGTGCGACGGCGGCTGTCGCGGCGGCTGGGGCGGCCGCAACCGGGCCCGTTGCTGAGGTCAGCGCCGGCACCGCGAGCCGACCGACCCAGATGCCGGCGGCCTTGCCGGACACGCCCTCGATGGAGACCCGCAGCTCGTAGTCGCCGGGCGGCCACGCGACCTCGAACGCCGCCTGGCCTCGCTCGTCCAGGTCGACGGCGCGCGCCACTCGGCTGACCCTCTCGCCGCGGCGCAGCAGCTCGCCCTGCACCCAGACGTCGCGGCCGAGGCGCGGACGGTCCTCGGGCGCGACCTGGACGGTGACCGAGATGACCGTGGCGTCGCCCTCGGGGCGGACAGCCGCGGTCTCGACCCGCAGCGCCACCGGTGGCCCGGCGGCGATCGACAGCGTGGCGAGCACGACGGTGAGGACGATGGCTCGGCGTTGTCGCTCCATGGTGCGCCTCCCTGGGAGATTGTCCCACGCCACCGCCCGCCGGGTCGGGCGGGCGGTGACGCTCTGGTTCCCAACCGCCCTTGGGTACAACCACGGAGCGGTGGGCTTCGCTTCCGCCCCGTCAGCGGCCGCGCGTCAAAGATCGGTTGCCGAGAACGTGTCGCAGGCGTTGAGGTCGCCGCTGTCGAGGCCGCGGCGGAACCACCGCACCCGCTGCGCCGAGGAGCCGTGGGTGAACGAGTCGGGCACGACGTGGCCCTGGGTCTGGCGCTGCATGCGGTCGTCGCCGATTGCGGATGCCGCGGCCAGGCCCTCCTCGACGTCGCCCTCCTCGAGGATCTGGCGCGCCCGATCGGCGTGATTGGCCCAGATTCCGGCCAGGCAGTCGGCCTGGAGCTCGACGCGGACCGAGAGCTCGTTCGCCTGGACCTGGCTGGAGCGCCGTCTCGCGGCGTCGACCTCCTGGGTGATGCCGAGCAGGGTCTGCACGTGGTGGCCGACCTCGTGGGCGATGACGTAGGCCTGCGCGAAGTCGCCCGGCGCCCGGAAGCGTGTGCGCAGCTCCTCGTAGAAGCTGAGGTCGATGTAGAGCTTCTGGTCAAGCGGGCAGTAGAACGGGCCGGTCGCCGACTGGCCGAGGCCGCAGGCGGTCTGGGTGTAGCCCGAGAAGAGCACGAGGGTCGGCTCCTGATAGTCGACGCCCGCGGCAGGCAGGATCGCGTGCCAGGTGTCCTCGGTGTCGGCGAGCACCACCGAGACGAAGTCGGCCAGCTCGTCCTGGGGGCCCGAGGTGGCCGGCCCGAGCGACGTCGATGGCACGCTCGAGACCTCGGTGTCGGGAGGCGCGAAGGGGCCGAGGTTGAACAGGACCATGAAGAGCACGATCAGGAGCAGGATGCCGAGGCAGCCGATGCCGCCGCTGCGTGGAGAGCCCATTCGCATTCCGCCCGGCAATCCCATTCTGGTGCCGCCCGGGAGGCCCCCCCGCGGGATGCGGGGCATGGGGAACCTGAATCCTCCGAAACCGCCGCCTCCCTGGCCCCGGCGGTCCTCGACGTTGCTGCTGCGGCGTCCCGTCTGCCAGCGCATGATCCGCCTCCGTCGCCCGGCGGCGCCCTCATCTCGCGACGGGACGGGGAGTCCCATCGTGCTGCTCCGGTGCCCAGGTCTTATATCGCCTCTCGACCTCCTGAGCAAGCTCCGATTGGCCCTCGGTGGACAGGATGAGCGCCGGGTTCACAGCCGTGTCGGGCGACGGGTGGGTCGAGCGTTGCGGCGTCGGCGGAGCTCGGCTAGGGTAGAGGCCGCATCGCCGTCGGTCTCTGGAGGCGCCAGGAGTCGGAGGCGACCGGGCATGATTGGCTGCACGGTGAGGTTGTTGCGTCGAGGATGATTGATGGAAGCACCGAGGAAGCTGATCGCTGTCGTGATTCCGGCGCTGACCGGGGAAAGGCTCGAGCGGTGGCGAGTGGTGGCGGCCGACGCCGAAGGGGTCGAGCTCGAGCAGCTCGCTCGCGAGAAGCCGCAGGGCGCGGCGGCTGGTTGACCGGAACATGCCGAAGCACCCGACCCTCGACTCGATCGCCGAGCAGCTCGGCGGCTCGATCTACAGCACGCTCGCGTCGCGGATCGCCCACCTCGAGGGCGAGGTCTACCCGCTCCACATCGGCGACACCTGGATGGACCCCGACCCCGAGCTGGACTGGCGGAGCGTCGATCCGAACGCGACGCCGCGACCCCACCTCTACAGTGATCCCGGCGGCGTTGCGGCGCTGCGCGACCGGCTGGTCGAGAAGGTGCGGTCCCGGAACCGGATCCCGGCTGCCGGCCGCGAGAACGTGCTGATCACCGCCGGCGCGACCGCCGCCCTGGCTGTGGCCGCCGCGGTGGTCGTCGCGCCGGGCGACGAGGTGCTGGTGCTGGCGCCGTACTGGCCCCTGATCCGCGGCATTGTGGTCGAGGCCCGCGGCAGGCCGGTGGAGGTGCCGGTGCTGACCGACCCGGCGCTCTCTGCGGAGAGCCTCCGAGAGGCACTGGAGGCCCGTCGCGGCGAGCACACGGTCGCCGTTTACGTGAGCACGCCATCGAACCCCACCTCCAGGGTGCTGGCGCTCCCGGTCCTCGAGGCGGTCGTCGAGTTCGCCCGCGCACACGACTTGTGGATCCTCTCCGACGAGGTCTACGAGGACTACGCCTACCGTGGCACCCACCACAGCGTCGGCGAGCTGGCCCCGGAGCGGACCGCCACCGCCTTTTCGTTCTCGAAGGCCTATGGGATGTCTGGCTACCGCTGCGGCTATCTGGTCGGTCCGCCGCCGCTGATCGAGGGCGCCCGGCGGCTCGCGACCCACCTCTGGTACTCGACCCCGACGCCGGCGCAGCACCTCGCGTTGCGGGCGCTCGACGTGGGTTGGCGCTGGATCGCGCGGGCGCGATCGGTGTACCAGGACGCCGGCGATAGGGCCGCGGCCCGGCTCGGCGTCCCGTCCCCGGGCGGCAGTCAGTTCCTGTTCGTCGACGTGGGACCGGCGCTCGACGAGCGCGGGCTGATGGGCTTCCTCGAGGACTGCCTCGAGGACAACCTGGTGCTGGCGCCGGGCACCAGCTTCGGACCGTCCTTCGGGACCTGGGTCCGCGTCTGCTTCACGTGCTCGCCGCCCGACGTGGTCGAGCGCGGGTTCGAGCGGCTCGCGCGCCGGCTCGGGCGGTAAGGGAGCGGCGAAGCTCGGGTTCGTTCGGGAACGGGGACCCTTCGACTCGCGGCGCCGCAGCGCCGCTCGCTCAGGGCAGGCTCCGATGACGTCCGGAAGCGGGTGCGGAAGCGGGAGGGGAGGGGGAGGCCCTGGCTCGCACCGAGAAGCCCCGCTACGATGCTTTCGCGGGAGGGTCCGACCGTGAACCCACAGCTGCTCCTGATCATCGTGCTCGGCGTTCTAGTCGGCATCGGCGCCGCGTTCAGCGGACTCGGCGGCGGCTTCCTCATGGTCCCGCTGTTGCTGCTCATGGGCTTCCCGGCCCAGAAGGCGGTGGGGACGTCGTTCCTCGGCATCTTCATCATCTCGGTGTCGGCGCTCGTCGCCCACAACAAGCTCGCCAACGTCGACTGGAAGATCGGCCTGCTGCTGGGCCTCGGGGGTCTGGTCGGCGCCCAGGTCGGCGCCCGCCTGGTCGAGCACGTGTCCACCGCGCAGTTCAAACGGATCTTCGCGGTCATCCTGGTCGGCCTCGCGGCGTACGTGTTCTTCAGGAAGTGAGGAGAAGCGATGTCGGCTTCCCAGCCAACCGGCGTCGAGGGTGTGACCCAGCGGTTCGCCACCGCAGAGGACGTGCCCTTGATCCTGGCGATGATCCGCGAGCTCGCCGAGTACGAGCGGCTGTCGCACGAGGTGGTCGCCGACGAGGCGCTGCTCCGCCAGAGCCTGTTCGGCGACCGCCGGGTGGCCGAGGTCATCATCGCCGAGGAGCACGGTGAGCCGCTCGCCTTCGCGCTCTTCTTCCACAACTTCTCGACTTTCGTGGGCCGTCCGGGGATCTATCTCGAGGACATCTACGTGCGACCGCCGGCGCGCGGCCGCGGCATCGGCAAGGCGCTCCTCGTGCTCCTCGCAAAGATCGCGGTGGAGCGGGGCTGCGGCCGCATGGAGTGGTCGGTCCTCGACTGGAACGAGCCGGCGATCGGCTTCTACCGGAAGCTCGGCGCGACCACGATGGACGAGTGGACCGTCTTCCGCCTCGCGGGCCCAGCTCTCGAGGGCCTCGCGCGAACTGGTGGCACACGCTCCTAGGGGAGGGCCGGGCTCAGCTCGCGTGCTCGGCGAGAAAGTCCAGCACCCTGTCGAGGACCGCACCGCCGCCCTCGGCGAGCACCGAGTGGGCGGCCGAAGGGACGGACACCAGCTCGGCGGAAGGCAGTATGGCGGCGAGCTCGGCCGTGTCCTCCGGGGCCACGATCGGGTCGCGCTCCCCGCGCAGGACGAGCGCCGGCACCTCGAGCTGGGCGAGCTGCGGCCGCAGGTCCCAGCCGACAAGCAGCCGTTCGACCTGGTGGGTGGCGCCGGGAAGGTCGTCGGGGTTGAGACCGTAGAGGCGTGCGGCCTCGTCGACGAAGCCCGGGAAGCGTTGGGCGAACGGTGCCGCGAAGGCCAGGGACATCAGTGCAGGTCCGACGCGCTCCGGCGGCAGGTGGCGGAGCAGGTCGCGAAGCAGCTCGAGGGAGCGCCGGCCGTGCCCGGTCAGACGGGCGGCGCACGAGGCGAGGACCAGGCAGCGGACGCGGTGCGGCGCCTGCAGCGCCGTCGACAGCGCAATGGCGCCGCCCATGCTCGCGCCGAGCATGGCGAAACGATGGTGCCCGCGGCCGTCGACCGCCGCCAGCACGTCGAGGGCGGCGTCGGCGAGCGAGAAGTGGCGGCCCGACCGCGAGCCGCCGATGCCGCGGTTGTCGATGGCGAGCACCGTGAACCGCCGGCCGAGCACGCCCGGCAGGTCGCCCCAGATGCGGTGGGACGAGCCGAGGCCGGCGACCAGGACCAGCGCCGGGCCTTGTCCCGACTCGATGCCGGCGACCGGCCCGCGCGGAGTGTCGATGGTGAAGGTCGTCATGAGTTCCTGCTGCGGGTCATCTACAATAGCGCAGGCCTCGGGGCGCGGACGATTGTAGACCGTCGGCGATGGGGGTGGAGCGTCGTGAGCGAGCTGCTGCTGGTGCTGGATGTCGGCAACACGAACACCGTGGTGGGGCTGTTTCAGGGCAGCGACCTGGTCTCCCGGTGGCGGCTGTCGACGCACGCCGACCGGACCGCGGACGAGGTCGGGATGTGGCTGCGCCAGCTCCTGGACTGGCAGGGCGTCGATCCGGCCGAGCTGGTCGGCGTCGCGGTCGGCTCGGTCGTGCCGCCGATCGACCCCTGGCTGCGCGAGGGCATCGGCCGCTACCTCGGAGTCGCGCCGTTCTTCGTCGAGCCCGGGATCCGGACCGGCATGCCGCTGCGAGTCGATGCACCGCAGGAGCTCGGCGCGGACCGGCTGTGCGACGCGGTGGCTGCGCACGAGTTCTACGGCGGGCCGTGTGTCGTGGTCGACTTCGGGACCGCGGTGACGTGGGAGGTGGTGTCGGCGAACGGCGAGTACCTGGGCGGGGCGATCGCGCCCGGCCCCGGGGTGACGGCCGATGCGCTGGCCTCGCGGACGGCGAAGCTGCCGCGGGTGGCGATCGCGCCACCGCCGCGGGTCATCGGCAAGGGCACGGTCGACAGCATCCAGTCCGGCCTTTTCTACGGCTACCTCGGCCTGGTGGAAGGAGTGACCCGGCGCATCCTCGACGAGCTCGGTGATGCCGTCGTCATCGCCACGGGCGGCTTCGCCGAGGAGATCGCGCAGCACACCGACATCTTTCGCCATCTCGAACCCGATCTGACCCTGCACGGCCTGCGCCTGCTGTGGGGCCGCAATCACCCGAGGGAGCCGTGATCGGGAAGGCATCGGGGCCGGAGCGGCGGGAGCGGATCCGCAGCAAGGTTGAGGAGAAGCTGCGCCCGCTCACCCTGCCGAACTTCATCACGCTGTTCCGGATGGCGATCACGCCGTTCTTCGTGCTGGCCGTCAACGAAGGCGACTTCCAGCTCGCGCTGTGGATCCTGATTGTCGGCGGGGCCACCGACGCGGTCGATGGTTGGCTCGCCCGCACCCTCCACTCTGAGTCAGTGGTCGGGGAGTTCCTCGATCCGATCGCCGACAAGCTGATGCTCACGGTCGCCTACGTGTCGCTGACCATTCCCCAGGGTCAGGCGGTCGTGATCCCGCTGTGGCTCGCGATTCTGGCGCTGTTCCGGGACTTCCTGATCGTGCTCGTGGCCGTCGTCCTCTACGCGGTGGAGGGGGTGCACCGCTTCCCGCCGTCGGTCCTCGGTAAGGCCACGACCTTCATGCACGTCGTGACGGTCTGCGTGGTACTGCTCGCGAACCTGGTGAGCGTGCCCGAGCACGCGATGACGGCCTGCTTCTACAGCAGCTTCGCCCTCGTCATCCTGTCGGGCTTCAACTACCTCTACCGTGCGAGCCGGTTCATCGAGGCGGCGCGGCAGGAGCGCAACGGCGGCGACTGAGGGGGTGGGCCCTCAGGTGAAGGACTCGGGCGGCGTGAAGGTCGGCATGACGCCGCCGAGCACGCGCGCCACGTCGCGGGCGATGGTCTTCTCCTCGTTGGTCGGGACGACGAGCGCCTTGACCCGCGAGCCGTCGGTGGAGATCTCGCCCTCTTTCCCGGCAATCGCAGCGTTGCGGGCCGCGTCGAGCTCGAGGCCCATGAACTCGAGGCCGTTCAGCGAGTGCTCCCGCACGTCCGGGGAGTTCTCGCCGATCCCGCCGGTCATGAACACGGCGTCGACGCCGCCCATCGCCGCGGCGTAGGCCCCGATGTACTTCTTGACCCGGTAGCAGAAGATCCGGAACGCCACGTCGGCCCGCCGCTCGCCGCGGGCGCGCGCCTTGAGCACCTCGCGCATGTCGGACGACACTCCGGAGATGCCGTACAGCCCGGAGTGCTTGTTGAGCATGGTGTTGACCTGGTGCAGCGTCAGCTCCTCCATCGCCATCAGCCACGGGATGATCGCCGGATCCATGTCTCCCGACCGCGTGCCCATCAGGAGACCCTCGAGTGGGGTGAAGCCCATCGAGGTGTCGATGCTGCGGCCATGGTCGATGGCGGCGATCGAGCAGCCGTTGCCGAGGTGAACCGTGATCACGCGCCGGTCGTCGCGACTCCAACCGAGGGCCTGGCAGCCGCGGTAGGACACGTAGCGGTGGGAGGTTCCGTGGAAGCCGTAGCGGCGGATCTGGTGCTTGGTGTAGAGCTGGAATGGGATGCCGTAGAGGTAGGCGTGCCCGGGCATGGTCTGGTGAAAAGCGGTGTCGAAGACGGCCACATGCGGCACCTTTGGCAGCGCCGCGAACGCGGCATGGTAGCCGCGCAGGTTGGCCGGGTTGTGGAGTGGGGCGAGCACCGAGCAGGCCTCGATCTTGGCCACGACGTCGGGGGTCATCAGGACCGACGACGCGAACTCCTCGCCGCCGTGCACGACCCGGTGCCCGACCGCCTCGATGTCGGTGACGGCCGCCAGCACGCCGTGCTCCGGATCGACGAGCGCGCGCAGCGCCCAGTCGATCGCGGCGCGGTGCTCGAGGACCTCGCGGTAGTCCTGGTAGTTCGGCCGGCCCGGGACCGACAGGGTCAGCCGCGAGTCCGAGAGGCCGATCTTCTCGACCTGTCCGACGGCGAGCGCCAGGTCACGATCCTCCTCCATCCGTTCCAGGTCGGTTTCGATGACCTGATACTTGACGGAGGACGAGCCGCTGTTGAGGACGAGGATCTTCATGGATTGCTCTCCAGGGAGGGTCTAGCCGAGGCCAGGCTGGTCGTCCGGCAGCCGGTCGGTGCGCCGCCGGTTGGCGTCGTACGTGAAGAACCCGCGGCCGGTCTTGGCGCCGAGCAGCCCGGCCCGGACCAGCCGCCGCAGCAGCGGGCACGGCCGGAAGCGCGCCTCACCGGTCTCGTCGTGGAGGTGCTGCATCCAGGTCAGGATGCGGTCGAGCCCGGTGCGGTCCGCCCACTCCAGGGGCCCGACCCGGAAGTCGAAGCCGAGCTTGAGGGCGAGGTCGACCTCGGCCGCCTGTGCGACGCCCTCCATGACGACGTGCATCGCCTCGTTGACCAGCGGCAGCGCGACCCGGGTGGTCACGAACCCCGGCATCTCGAAGACCTTGATCGGGACCTTGCCGAGCAGCCGGCCGAACTGGATGGCCCGTTCGAAGACCTCGTCCGACGTCAGCTGGCCGCGAACCACCTCGACCACCCGGGTCGTCGTCACCGGGTAGAGGAAGTGCATGCCGAGAATGCGCTCGGGACGCGAGGCGTCGGCCGCGAGCTCGGTGATCGAAAGGGTCGAGGTGTTGATGACGATCGGGCGGTCGGGTGAGAGCCGGCGGTCGAGCTCGCGCAGGATCTGGCGCTTGAGCGCCGGGTCCTCCTGGACCGTCTCGATCGCCAGGTCGGCATCGCCGATGGCGTCGAAGGTGGTGACCAGGCGGATCCGTGACAGGATCGCCTTCTTCTCCGACGACGTGAGCCCGAAGCGGGCGATCTCGTGGTCGAGAGACTTCTCGAGCTCCTTACGAGTGGACTCCAGGGCCTCCTGAGACAGCTCCTTCAGGGAGACATTGAGACCGGCCTGCGCCACCTTGGTGGCGATCGAGCGGCCCATCATGCCGCCCCCGATGATCGCGACGTCATGAAGTTCCCAGCTCATGCGCGGAGTGTACCAGAACGCGACGGTCGCGGTGTGCGGCCGGCGGGCACCGCCGGCGGGCGGTTGTCGGCGTTTGGAGAGTCCGTTATGATAGACGTGTGAGACGAGTTCTCTTGATCGGCTGTTTCGCGGCGCTGCTTGTCGCGTCGACCAGAGCTGCAGCGGAGCCGGAGCAGCGGCCCGCGTTCCCGGCGGTCACCCTGCGCACCCTGGACGGCTCGGGGTCAGTGGCCGTGGCCGACTTTCGCGGTCGGCCGGTCCTGCTGACCTTCTGGGCGAGCTGGTGCGGGCCGTGCCGGGTCGAGCTGCCGGAGCTCGAGAAGCTCTATCAGGAGCTGCTCGGTGAGGGCTTCGTGCTGCTCACCGTCAACGTCGACACGCTACCCGCGGTTGCCGACCGCTTTCTCGCGCAGCTCGGGGTCTCGGTGCCGGTCTACCGGATGAACCAGCAGGACCTCATCGCGCTCGACATCAACGCCCTGCCGACCAACATCCTGCTCGATCGCGAGGGGAAGCCGGTGATGGTCAGCACCGGCTACTCGCCGACGGTTCCGGACAGCATCCGCCGCCTGGTCCTCGACATGGGCCAGCGGGCCGCCGAGCCGGTCAGCGCCCAGGGTTCATGAGCGACCGCACCGGCCGCCGACCCGCTGAGCACTCACGGTCCGCACGCCGCACCGCGGGAATACTCGTGCTCGCCGCGCTCTCTGTCGGCTGGAGCTCGAGCACCATCCGCTCGGTGGCGTGGTCGTCGGTCGCGTTCTTCCCCGACGACCTCCGCCGCCAAGTGCTGCGGCACCACGCCCGGTTCGACGCCGGCATCGAGCGCGGCCTGGCGGCGCCGCCGTCGTGGCGGGCCGCGACGCCCGGCAGCCTCGAGGAGGCGCTCGAGACGCAGCTCGACCAGTGCGCGCAGGCCTTGCGGCAGCCGGTGCCACTCGACGACCTGGTCGAGGAGATCGGCGTGCTCGCGGTGCGGGTGCTCGACGCGGCCGACCCACTTGCGGTGTCGCACGCCGATTCGCGAGAGCCTCGCTACGCCGGCGCCTACCTGGCCTACGTCGATTCGGTTCGCAACCGGCTGCGGCTCGTCTACTACGGCCAGGATGCAGCGCTCATCAACGGTCGCGATGCGCGCGGATCGATTGCGGGCGTGCTCGAGCGCAGCCGCTCGCTGTATCCCTACCTGGGAGAGGAGTTCTACCGCACCGGCTCGCTCAGGGACTGGCGCAGCATCGACGACCGCTCGGTCGCGTTCGGGGTCACCGCGATCTCGCTGTCGCGTGGCCTCACCGACCTTGCCAACTTCGCGTCGTACGTTTGGCGCTCCGGCGGCGGACAGATCCCGACGCCGCGGCCGACACCGATGGGCCACGTCGGGCCGACCGTGACCATGACCCTCGAGGGCGGGTTCCCGGACCGCGAGCAGCCTGCCAACGGCGCCCCGGTGATGCCGCGCTCGTCGCTTGCCCTGCCGCCGCCGTAGGAGCGTGTGGGCCACAGGCCCCTCGGCGCACGCGGGTCGTAGATTTCTGGGTGTGTGTGACGCGTCGCGGTCGCTGGCTGGCCTACGCCCCGCGCGCGCCGAGCTGGATGCGCGGTGCGCATCCCGATGATGGAAAGGACCGCGTTGAGTCGGTCGCCGAGCGAGCTCAGCGCTTCGCGGTGAGCACGGACACCGCCTCGGACAGCGCGACCGCGCCGAGGATCAGGATCGCGCCGGCCACCTGCAGGCCGCGGAGTCGGTCGCCCGCGAGCAGGTAGCCGAAGAGCCCGGCAAACAGCGGTTCGGTGGTCAGCAGGATGGCAACGCGCGATGTTGACAGGTGCTGCTGGGCGGCTGACTGCACCGCGAAGGCGAGCGCCGACGCAAAGACCCCGGTCAGCACGATCGCGAACCAGACCTCGCGGGGCGGCGGCTCCAGGCTGCCGGCGAGGGGCCACAGCAGCAGGAACAGCGCCGCCATGGCGAGCATCTGCGCGGTGGCGAGTGCGCGCGGATCGTGGTGCGGCGCGTGGTGTGAAAGCAGGGCGGTATGGGCGCCGAGCCAGATCGCGCAAACCAGGGTCAGCAGGTCGCCGAGCGCGAGGCTGGTGGGCGTGCGGCCCGTCAGCAGCACCATGCCGGCCAGGCTGAGCGCGACTGCGAACCAGCGCAGCCGCAGCATGCGAGTGCCATAGAGCAGGCGGTCGAGGATCGGCGCGAAGATCACGAACAGGCCCGTGATGAGGCCGCAGTTGGTCGGCGTGGTGTGGCGGAGCCCCCAGGTCTGGAACAGGTAGCCCATCGCGAGCACGAGCCCGATGACGGCCCCCACACGCAGGGTCCGGCGGTCGAGGCGGCGGCCCCAGACGGCGCCGGCGGCGGCCGCCGCGAGAGCGAAGCGGGCCGCCAGGAACGCGAGCACGCCGTAGACCGCGACGGCGTCGTGGACGACCACGAAGGTCCAGCCCCACACGGCGGTGACCCCGAGCAGGGCGACGGTCGCCAGAGTCCGGCCCATGGCGGGGGAGTGTAACGCACGGGAACGTTGTAAGGTCTCACGGGGAGGAGCCATGGCTCAGCTGTCACGAGAGAGCCGGCTGAGCGGCGAGATCCGGGACGCCAAGACGATCGCGACCCTGATGCTCGCGCAGCTGCGCGGGCCGGGGCTGTGAGTGGTGAGGCTGGGGACTTCACCCAGTCTCCGTGCCGTCCCTGTAGGGTGTGGGGCGCGGCCGCCCCCCCGTTGTAGCGCAGGCATCCTGCCTGCATGTCTCGCTTTTCAAAGATGAAGCGGGGACGGGGACGGGGACGGGAACGAGGTCAGGCGCGGATCCGGCTTCGTGCTTGCGGCTTCGCCCAGCGGGCTACGCCGTCACGAGCTGCACTTCGCCGTGACTCGAGCGGAAGCGGTCGGGCACCTGACCCCCCGGGGATGCGCGCAGCGCATCCTTCTCGGCGCGCGTGGGGCGTAGGTCAGCCAGCGACCGCGACGCCTGATGCACACCCCGAGGCCTACGACCCGCGTGCGCCGAGGGGCCTGGGCCCTCACGCTCCTACGGGAAGCGATACGGCGGGACCTCGCCGCCCCTTATTTCGCCTTCCTCGCGGACCGGACAGAGGTTGTCGCGGCGGCGGGTCAGATCCTGAATCACGGCTGCCCGGAACGCCTCGATGTCGTTCGAACCTCCGAGCTGACGCGTGTACGACGCGATGTCCACCAGCTCGATCCTGGCCCGAACCTGACGCAGCGGCCGCGGCACGAGCTCGCCCGGCGCCTGGATGTGGTGGAGCCCACCCGAGTAGACGAGCAGCATGAGGCCGCCGTCGAACGCCGCCAGGATGTCCGCGATGCCGCCGCGGATCGTCATCGGCCGGCCTGCTGAGTCGAGGCCGTCCTTTCGCATCATCCGGCCCTCGGGCATGATCATCACGATCGCATCACCGTCGACGCGGCGCATGAGCTCATCCCAGGTGTGGTCGCGCTGCCGGGTCACGATCACTACCTCGCGGGCGAGGAACCGGAAGAAGATCCCGACCGGCCGCCGGGCGGTCTTGTCGGCTACCGGCAGCACGCCGTGGCGCGCGAAGCGCCACAGCAGGCCGGTGGGGGCGAAGCTCGCGAGCACGGGCTCGTAGAGGCTGGTGTGGTTGAGGATCGCGAGCACCTTGACCTGCGACCAGTCGCGATCGGGCGGGACCCCGGTCCACTCGCCGCGAAAGCGGAAGACCGTGCGGCTCACCCATTTCAGCGACAGCAGCAGCGCGAAGACCAGAATCGAACGCATCGATGTCGAGGGCCCGCAACGGGCGCCTGCACAGCATAGCTCAGCTCGGCGCATCAGGGCATAGGCCCCTGAAAGGGCTGCCGAGCTCGGATCGTCTGCATGGCCCCTGCCCTCGACGCGCCGAGAAGGATGCGCTGCGCGCATCGCGGCACCGGAGACAGTGACGAGGAATCTCGAGCAAGAAGCACCGGCCGTGGGATCCGGAATGCCATTGAATGCTCGGGCAGTCGACCCTCGGCGCGGCGGACGCGGACAAGCCGCCTGTGTTTACCGGCCCGGCCGGAACACCAGTGCCCCGAGGGTGCGGATCAGCACGATGGCGTACATCGCCGGCCCATAGTGGCGCAGGTGATAGAGGTCGAACTCGAGCTTGGCCAGGTGGTCGGCAGTGGTCGCGCAGTAGGGGAGGTGGACCTGCGCCCAACCGGTGATGCCCGGACGCACCGAGTAGCGAAAGGCGTAGAACGGAATCAGCCGCTCGAGGTCGTCGGCAACCTCGGGCCGCTCGGGCCGAGGCCCGACGAGGCTCATCTCGCCGCGCAGCACGTTGTAGAGCTGAGGCAGCTCGTCGATCCGCCAGCGCCGCAGCAGCCGGGCTGCGGGGAGGACCCGCGAGTCGTTCTTCTCGGCGAAGATCGGGCCGTTGTCGTCCGATCCCCGCTTCATGGTCCGCAGCTTGAGCAGCGAAAAGGGTGCGCCGAAGCGGCCGAGCCTGGTCTGGCGGTAGAAGATCGGCGGCCCGTCGGTGAGGAGCACGGCGGCCGCAGCGGCGATCAGGATCGGCGACGTCAGCAGCAGGAGCACGCTCGCGATGAGCACGTCGAGGAGTCGATGCAGGTGGTGGAACGGGCTGGTCGCGAGGGACGAGAAGTCACCCGTCGCGATGAACCACCGCGAGTCCACCTGCTGCACCGGGATGCGTCCGGTGAGCGCCGCATACGCGCCCGCGGCGTCGACCACCGGCACGCCGCGGAAGTTGAGCGCCGCGAGCCGGTCGACCGTTGCGTCGTGGGTCAACGATGCGACGACCACCAGATCGACGTCGGCGAGCTCCGAGCTGCGGAGCTCGGCGGGCACTGTCTCGGTGGGCGCCGGCAGATGGGCGGTGATCTGAAACGGCGCATTCGGTCGTCGCCGGAGCTCCTCCTCGAGGGCGCCGACGATGGGGCCTTCGCCGATCACCGTCGCGCGACGGGGATGGGGCAGGGCGGCCACGGCGAGCCAGACGAAGCGGAGCGTGGCCTGCGCCGGCAGCGAGACCAGCAACGTGAGGGCGAGCAGGCCTCTGCCGAAGCGCCACGCCGGGACCATGTAGACGCCGAGCGCCAGCGCGATCGCGAGCGACAGCGAGAGTGCCGCCATCCGCAACAACACATAGTCCCGGGTGCGCCAGCTCTGCGGGCGGTAAAGATCGAAGGTCGTCGAGAGCAGGACTTGTGCGAGCAGCGCGTAGATGATGAACCAGGGGTGGTCGAGAGTCTTGCCGAACTCGCCGGCGAACAGCTCGCTGCCGAATCGGATTCGGGCCGCGACCACCACGGCCCCGGCCAGAATCAACGAGTCGGCGGCCGCGAGCAGCAACGCCGTCAGCCGCTGGCTGGGGCCGATCCTCTGCATGGCAGGCCATTGTGGCGCTTCCGGTGGTCGTGTCAACTCGCGTGGCGGCGCGCTGGGGGTGCCGTCGGACTTCCGTCGAAGAAGGAAGGCCCGTAGTCCCGGCACGGTCGCTGAATATCACGCGAAAACCGCTTGTCACTATTCTTCACAAGGCCTATACTCTTGCGGGTGTCGATCAGCTTCGCTCAAGGCCCTGGAAATGTAACTCGCGACGGAGTGCGGCGCTGGAGTTGTGACAGCGACCGCCCCGTCCAAACGGAAGGAGATTGCTGATGAAACTGAAAGAGGTTCTGCTCAAGAAGATCGAGGAACAGCGGCCGCGGACGACGCGCTTGGTCAAGGAGTTCGGCAACGTCGAGGTGGGGAAGGTCACGATCGAGCAGGTGATCGGCGGAGCGCGTGACGTCAAGTGCCTGGTCACCGACATCTCCTACCTTGACCCGCAAGAGGGCATCCGCTTCCGCGGCAAGAACATCCCCGAAACCATGGAGGCCCTGCCCAAGGTCCCCGGCCGTGACTACCCCTATGTCGAGGGCTTCTTCTGGTTCCTCATGACCGGCGAGGTGCCGACCATGGAGGAGACCCTCGAGGTGGTGGAGGAGTTCAAGAAGCGCCGGGCGCTGCCGCAGTACGTCATCGACGTCCTGCGCGCCATGCCGAGGGACGCCCACCCGATGACGATGTTCTCGGCGGGCATCCTGGCGATGCAGCGCGACTCGGTGTTCGTCAAGCGCTACAACGAGGGCATGAAGAAGACCGAGCACTGGGAGCCGATGTTCGAGGACGTGCTCAACCTGCTGCCCAAGCTGACGGGGCTCGCGGCCTACATCTACCGCATGAAGTACAAGGAAGACGTCCACATCCCGAGCAATCCCGAGCTCGACTTCGGCGGCGACTTCGCCAACCAGATGGGCTTCCCGCAGCCCTACGACGACGTCGCCCGGATGTACTTCATCCTCCACTCCGACCACGAGTCGGGCAACGTGTCGGCCCACGCCACGCACCTCGTAGCCTCGGCGCTGTCTGACGCGTACTACTCGCTGTCGGCCGGCATCAACGGTCTGGCCGGCCCGCTCCACGGCCTGGCCAACCAGGAGGTGCTGAGCTGGATGATGAAGTTCCAGGAGAAGCTCGGCGGCCAGGAGCCGACGCCGGAGCTGGTCGAGAAGGCGCTCTGGGACACCCTCAACGCCGGCCAGGTCATCCCGGGATACGGCCACGCCGTGCTGCGCAAGACCGACCCGCGCTACATGGCGCAGCGCGACTTCTGCATCAAGAACCTGCCGGACTACCCGCTGTTCAAGGTCATCAACATGGTGTTCGAGGTCGCGCCGGGCGTGCTGACCAAGCACGGCAAGACCAAGAACCCGTGGCCCAACGTCGACGCCCAGTCCGGCGTCATTCAGTGGTACTACGGCCTGACCGAGTGGGACTTCTACACCGTCCTGTTCGGCATCGGCCGCGCCTTCGGCGTGCTGGCCAACATCACCTGGGATCGTGCCCTCGGCTACGCGATCGAGCGGCCGAAGTCGCTGACCACGGCGATGCTGGAGGAGGCCGCGGGAATCAAGAAGTAGGGCAGTCTGCCTTGGTTTGTCACGGGGACGCCTTCGGGCGTCCCCTTTTCTCGGTGTGTGCAGGGCACAGGCCACTGAAGGTGTTGCCGCTATCGTGGTTGTTGGTTGGCCTATGCCCCACACGCCCCGAGCTGGATGCGCTGCGCGCATCCCGTCGGTGATGGCAAGGGATCAAGGCCCGTCAACTGGCAGCGAGGAGTCGGTGCCGCGCTGGCCACCCTCCGCCGCTCGGGTGTCCCGCAACGCCCCAAAGGCAAGTGCGGCCCGGACTCCTAGAAGCTCTCGCCGAGCGCGGCGCGCATCTTCGCGAGGTAGATCTCGGCGAGGCCCTCAGGGTTTTCCAGCTTGAGCGCGCGGGCGCACTGCACCACAAAGCCGCGGACATAGACCGGGGCGGGAAGGCTGCCGAACGACTCCAGCTCGAGGAGCTCGAGCAGCGAGGCCCGGATTTTGGTCTCGGCGGCGAGCTGGTCGGTGCTGACCTGGCGCGTCAACCGCTGGTGGCGGAGGAACGCGCCTGGCTCCTGGGCAACGGCCGGCGCCGGACCGGTGGGCGGCTCGACTGGGGAAAGGGCCGCGACCGAGGCGCACAGGCCGACGTCTCCGAGTTGCGGGATGATCGCGCGGTAGGCGTCGTCGAGGCGCTCGAGCAGGGCCTCGCGCTCGGCGTCGTCGTGGAGCGAGTAGGTGGCCAGCGCGTCGGGGTCATAGAGGCTCTTGCGCTGGGCGAAGGCTGCGCGGACCTCCTCTGCGCTCGCTCCGGGCGCCAGCCCGAGCACCTCCCAGTCCTGGGGCCGCGGGTCACGCACCACGCGCCGCCTCCTCCACACCGAGCAGCCGGTCGACGACGCCGTGCAGGGCGCCAACGAAGCGGCTGTCCGGGTATCGCTCGGCCGCCGGCCGGCGCTCGCGCGCAGACCTGGCGAGCGATTCGTCCTCCTCGATGGCGCCGAGGTAGAGCACGCGGCGGCCGAAGTAGTCCTCGAGGGCGAGCGCCATGTCGACGCCGAGCTGGCGGTTCTCCGGGCGATGAGCGCGGTTGATGACGATCGCCGGATTGAAGCCCCGCGCCTCCCTGAGCAGCCCCGCGGCGGCGACCGGATCGGTCTCCGAGATTCGCTGGAGCAGTTCTCTGGGCGAGCGGATGTCGAGCGCCTCGAGGTGCGCCATGGCGGCGGTAATGGCCTCCTTGACGCGCTCCCGCGGCTGCGCCCGCCGCATCTTCCGGAAGTAGGCAGCCTTCAGAAACTGATAGGCGTTCTCAACGGACGTCGCCTCGGGTACCACCACCACCACGCCGTGCTCGGCGGCGAGGAAGAAGTCGAGCACGTTGAAGCTCGATCCCGCGCCGAGGTCGAGGACAACGTGGTCCGCAGGCAGCGCCGCAATGTGGCGCAGCAGGCGCGCCTTCTGGCCGTGCTTCGGGTTGGCCGAGTCGACCGGGGCCCGGCTGCCGCTGATCAGAAAGAGCCCAACAACCTGCGTCGGCACCACGATGTCGGCGAGGCGCTCGATGCGGTGGTGGAGGAAGTCCGTCAGCGTCGGTCCCTTGGTAAGAACCCCGAGGATCGTGTGCAGGTTCGCTCCGCCGAGGTCGGCATCGATGAGCACCACCCGCGATCCGCGCTGCGCCAGGATCACTGCCAGATTGGCAGCGATCACCGACTTGCCGATGCCACCCTTGCCGCCACCGATTGCCCATACCCGAGGGGCGAGCGGAGGCTGGGTCCTTGTGGCCGCGGTCACGCCACTCATGCCGCGTGGCGTCGCAATCTGATCACGGCCAAAGCTCCGACGGGTGCTCGCGGCCTTCTCGACGAATGGGATCCATCAAGGAAATGGTACCACCTGTCTGGATGGGTGCCTCGGTCGCTCCGTATACCTCGCATGGACGTCAGCGGAACTGTTGACATGATCGCGCGAGCAAGGGAGGGGGGGCGATGACGCGGAAACCGCCGCATGGAGTTCCCAACCCCGGGAACGGGCAACAGGATTGGTCGCGTGACGATGAAGCGGCTCTGAGAATCGCGAGCCTGTCGTCGCCGGCCTTTGACGAGAGCTGGCAAGCGGGGTCGCCGCTCGACTGGACCGAGTTCATCGCTCGCTGGCAGTCGCTGGAGCTCCGCGGGGGCCCGGTCGACGCCGTGACGATCCGCTCGAATCGAGACCCGGGGACCTAGGGAGCGTGTAGGGCATAGGCCCCTCGGCGCACGCGGGTCGTAGATCTCTGGGGTGTGTGTGACGCGTCGCGGTCGCTGGCTAGCCTACGCCCCGCGTGCGCCGAGCAGGATGCGCTGCGCGCATCCAAGAGAACGCGCCCTTTCGTAATCTCCACCGATCAGCCGTCGTGTCATCATCCTCCAGAAGGAGTTCGTGCCGCAGTGGCCGATCGCCTACGCTTCGGTCAATCATGCCCGCCGAAAAGGCTAATGCGGTGCGAACTCCTAGCCGACCTCGCCGACGGCGAGAGCCGACAGCTCGCGGCGGGCACCCACACCGTGACCGTCACGCGCAGCGGGCAGAAGCTCGAGGTGCGCGTCATCACGGTGATCAAGAAGGTCGAGGCCGGAGGCGACGAGCCCACCGAGTGAAACCTCGCAATCGGCCCTCCCCGGAAGCTTCGGGTTCTCGTCCCCGGTGTCGGAGTTGCCGCCTGGATGGCGGATGGTGTGATGCTGGTCAAATCTCCATTCCCGGTGCGCGTTTCGCGCACCTGGCATCGTACAATCGAGCCCCGCTGAGCGGGGCTCATTTCGTGGTGTGAGGTCGTCGATGAAGTTGTCCGGCAAGACTGTTCTCATCACCGGTGCATCGAGCGGCATCGGCGCAGCGTGCGCCGAGGCCTTCGCCGCCTCCGGCTGCAGGCTGCTGCTCGTCGCGCGACGGATGCGACGCCTGACAGAGCTCGCGACCACGCTGCGCAGCCGCGACTCGACCGAGGTGACCGTCGAGGCCATCGACGTTCGCGACCGCCAGGTGGTCGAGGCGTGGGTGGCGGGTCTGCCAGAGACGTGGCGCGCCATCGACATCCTGGTCAACAACGCCGGGCTCGCGCGCGGGCTGGCGCCACTTCACGAGGGTGAGGTGGCGGACTGGGAGGAGATGATCGACACCAACCTCAAGGGGCTGCTCTACGTCACCCGGGCCGTGCTGCCCGGGATGGTCGCGCGGCGGGCTGGCCACGTCATCACCATCGGCTCGGTCGCGGGCCACGAGAGCTACCGCGCCGGCAACGTCTACTGCGCCACCAAGCACGCCGTGGCCGGCCTCGTCCGGGGGCTCGCGATCGACACCCTGGGCACCGGCGTCAGAGTGTCGTCGGTGGACCCTGGCTTGGTCGAGACCGAGTTCGCGACGGTGCGCTTTCACGGTGACGAGCAGCGGGCCGCCGCGGTGTACGACGGCCTCGAGCCGCTGACAGCTCGGGACGTGGCCGAGGCCGTTCTGTTCTGCGCGACCCGGCCGCCGCACGCCAACGTCCGCGAGTTGGTGCTGCTGCCCTCGGCGCAGGCCGGGTCGGTGCACGTGCATCGGGAGTCGACGTAGTCCGAGGACAGTCGGCCGCTTCAATCGCGTGGTCGTCGAGGCGAGTAGCTCGTCGCTTCGTCCCCGTCCCCGTTCCCGTACCCGTTCCCGTACCCGCGTCGTCCCCTGACGCGTCCCATCCGAGTGCGTGTCGGCGCACGCGTATCGGCGGAGAATGCGGGGTGGCGAAGCGCGACCGTTCGGCGTCTCGGGAACCGGTACGGGAACGGGAGCGGGGCAACGTGATAGCTGTCACCCGGGATGAGCCGGACTACAATGCACCCATGAAGCTCATCACCCGCTCCATCATCGACAACCTGGATGTCGCCGGCCCCGGCTCGATCGTCTCCATCAACCCGGCCACGGAGGCCGAGCTCGCCACCGTCTCGGCGCTCGACCGCGCCGGCGCCGAGCGGGCGATCGCCTCGGCCCGCAAGGCGTTCCCGGGATGGGCCGCGACCCCGGTCGAGGAGCGGACGGCGCTGCTCGGCCGCTGGTTGAAGATCATGGTCGCGGAGGCCGGCGAGCTGGCCGCGCTGGCCTCGGCGGAGATGGGCAAGCCGATCGCGGAGGCCATGCTGGTCGACGTGACCCCCGGCTGCGCCACTCTCGACTACTGGCAACGCACCGCGGCCGAGCACCTCGCCTTCCGGCCCGAGACGCCGGAGCTGCTGCTGGCAACGCACTGGCGCGCCGGCTACCGTTTCGATCCGCTCGGGGTGCTGTCGATCATCACGCCGTGGAACTACCCGGTCGGCATCCCGATGTGGGAGCTGGTGCCGGCACTCGTCGCCGGCAACACGGTGGTCATGAAGCCGGCCTCGGCCTCGGTGGTGACCGGGCTGATGCTCGCCGACCAGGCGCGGCGCGCCGGCTTTCCGCCGGGCGTGTTCAACGCGGTGGCGCTGCCCGGCTCGGCCACTGACGTGCTGCTCGACCACCCCGGCGTGGCCAAGGTCCTGTTCACCGGCTCGGTCGAGGTCGGACGGCACGTCGCGCGGCGCTGTGCGGAGCGCCTGGCACCGTGCCAGCTGGAGCTCGGCGGCAAGGACGCCGCCGTGGTCGCCGCGGACGCGCCGCTCGAGCGCACGGCGCACGGGCTGGTGTGGGCGGCGTTCATGAACACCGGGCAGTCGTGCGCCTCGGTCGAGCGCGTCTATGTCGTCGACGAGGTCTATGACCGGCTGGTGCGGCGGATCGTGGAGCTGACAGAGGCCCTCAACGTCGGCGACCCGAGCCTTCCCGACACCGATTGCGGACCGCTCGCCACCGCCGAGCAGCGCGACACCGTGGCGGCGCAGGTCGACGACGCGCTCGCCCGTGGCGCGCGCGCGCTGGCCGGCGGCGAGCGCCCGGACGGCGTCGGCTACTTCTATCCCCCGACCGTGCTCGTCGACGTGACCGACGACATGGAGGTGATGCGCGAGGAGACCTTCGGACCGGTGATGCCGATTGTCCGCGTCGCCGACATCGACGAGGGGATCCGGCGCGCCAACGACTCCCGCTTCGGGCTTGCGGCCTCGGGCTGGACGATGTCGAAGGCGACCACCGAGCGCTTCCAGCGCGAGCTCGAGGCCGGCGCGATCGGGATCAACGAGCACGGCATCGTCGCCGCCGGCGAGCCCGGCGCGTGCTGGGGCGGTGTCCGCGAGAGCGGGATCGGCCGCGCCCACGGCCCCTTTGGCCTCCACGAGGTGGTCTGCATCAAGTACGTGTTCGCCGACGACGGTCGCATGCCTGCCTCCGCGTGGCACTACCCCTACGACGAGGACTTCTCGCGCTTCATCAGCTCCGCGGTGCCGCTGCTCTATGGCTCCGGCCTCGACCGCTACCAGCACCTGGATGCGCTGGCGTCGACGCGGCGCTTCCGAGAGCGGGTGCGCAAGGTCGAGCTGCTCAAGAACGCGTCCAAGCTGCTGTAGGAGTTCGTACCGCACTGGCCTTCTCGGCGGGAGTGGTTGACCGGAGGATTGTCAGACGGCCACTGCGGCACGAACTCCTCTGGATGCCCGCAGCGCATCGCCGGGGATGCCTGTGGGGAGGAGCAACGAAGACACATCAGGAGCACTTGAGGGAGCTTTGCCCTGCTGTCGCCCAGTGTTCTTGCGCTCGAGGCAGGGAGCGCGGCCCTGGGTTCCCTTGCGCGTACGCCGCCGAACCGACGAACGGGGTGGCCGTCGACCGAGGCGGGTGGGCACCCGCAAAAGTGGAACGGCCACAGACGCGGAGCGCCGGTGCTGCGACCTGACTCGACAGTGCTAGACTCAACTCGCGGATTGGTAATCGTTCTATTTCTCAAGGAGGGGGTTGGTCATGGCTGGTCGGGCTCAACTCGGTCTGCTGCTCGTGCTGTCGTTCTCGGCATTGGTGCTCGCTGACGACGGCGACCTCGATCCCTCGTTCTGGATGGACGGAACGATGGCGGTGGACGCCACCGCCGATGTGAGCTTCGGCGGCCTGGCGACCGACCCGGAGGGCCGGCTGGCGGTGGCCTACAGCTATGTTCCTCCAGTCGGGGTCACCAAGGTGGGCGTCTGGCGCAGTGTCGGAGACGTATCCGTCGGGGGGGCCTGTGAGGTCGAGCCGTATCCAACCGGCATGCGCGATACCGAGGTCGTCGATGTCGCATTCGATTCGTCCGGGCGCCTGATCGTTCTGGCCCGCGAGTTCTACGACGCCGGTTTTGAGGATTTCGAGGCGTGGTACGCCCTGGCGTACAATTTCCCCGGCTGCGTGCTCGACCCCGGGTTCAGCGGCGACGGCATCGTCTCGCTTCATGGTTGGGATCTCCCGGGTCTCATCGGATACTCCAGCCTGCAGCCTCTCGCCGACGGCACGGTACTCGTCACTGGCCAGGGTCTCACCGGCGGGCCCAGCGGCTGTCGCGTGCACGTCATTGCCCTCGAGCCAAACGGAAGCACGGGAGAGACGTTCTGCGCCCCGCCCGAAGACTTCCCGTACCAGGTGTGGGGACAGGACTCGGCGGTGGCGCCGAACGGTCATGTCGTCTCGATCGCCCGGGGGGCAGACTTCTGGGTCGTTGACTTCGAGCCTGGCGGGTCGATTGCCGGGGTGGTCGCGGTGCCTTTCGACCTCGGTGGTGACAACAACGATGATGCGAAGGCCGTCGCGGCTACGGCGGACGGCAAGATCGTCGTCGCCGGGAGCGCGCAGCTTTCTGGCCGGTTTGTCATGACGGCCCACGCGATCGCGGTGCTGCACTGGAACGCGGCCGGCGTCCTCGAGCTCGACCCGAGCTTCAGCGATGACGGCAAGCTGACCTTCGACTTCGACGGGTGGACGTGGAACGGGCTCGAGAGCGTTGAGGCGCAGGGAGACGGGAAGATCGTGGTGGCGGGCGCCTCGATGCCGCTGGGAGGCGACTATGCCATGGCCGTGGCGCGGCTGCTTCCCGACGGCAGCTTTGACGGCGATTTCGTGCCGTCGCAGCCCGGCTGGCGGATCGTGGACTTCGACCTTGTGCCGCCGCCCGCCCATGACGTCGCGTACCGGGTCGCCCTCCAGAACGGCCGCATCGTGCTGGCCGGCATCGTAGCCCTCACAACTAATGTCGATTCGGTTGGCGTGGCCCGGCTCCTCAACTCCTATGTCTTCGCCGACGGCTTCGAGGTGCCCCAGGCGCCGGGCTGGCTCTGGGTGGATTGAGCCCGCCGCCGTCGGGGCGGTGATCCGCCGGGAGTGTGTGGCGAAGGGGCCCCCGTGCGCACTCCCGATGAGGTGGTTGTGGCTGGTCTCTGCCCCACACGCTCCTCGCTGAATGCGCTGCGCGCATCCCGAGGAGTTCGTGCCGCAGTGGCCGTCTGACGACGCTTCGATCAACCACGTCCGCCGAAAGGGAAATGCGGTACGAGCTCCTACCGCTGGCAGCGCCGGCACCACACGGTCGACCGGCCGGCGAGGCGGTCGTCAATCATCGCCTCGCCGCAGCGCGGGCAGGGCTCGCCAGCTGGGCCGTAGGCTCGCAGCCGAATCGCCATAGCGCCTCGGTCGCGCAGGTGTTGCCAACGCCGAGGTTCCCCCTGGGTTGTCGAGATGTGCTAGCTGGTGGTAGGCTCTATTCAACAGAAATCGAGCCTCATCCTCGGACGCGAAGGAGGTCACCATGAGTCGACGCGCTGCGCTCGTCTTGCTGGTCACTGTGTGTCTGGCGACGCCGATCTTCGCTGTTGACGGGGAACGCGACTACTCCTTCTGGGGAGACGGCAGACTCTACTTCAGCTCCAGCGTGGATCTCGTGTTTGGCGGGGTGGCGGCTGACGCCGGCGGCGGCCAGCTGGCCGTGGCCTATAGCTTCACCCTTGGATCGACCGAGCACGCCTACTGGCGTAGCGTCGCCGACGCGTCCCTCGGCAACCTCTGTCGGGTCGTCCCCAATCCCGGCGCTCTCCTTGACACGCGAGTTATCGACATTGCGTTCGATGCGCTCGGTCGCCTCCTGGTGCTGGCGCGCGTCTACAACGAGGCTAACGACATGGAGAAGTGGTTCGCGCTCGCCTTCAGCTTCCCCGGCTGCGGGCTGGCGACGGATTTCGGGGGTGACGGCATCGTCACGCTCCACGGATGGGACTTGCCGGGTCTTGTGGGCTACGACCGGCTGCGGGCGCTCGCCGACGGCACGACCCTTGTCACGGGCGGCGGCCTGACCGGCGGCCCAGACGGGTGTCGCGTCCACGTCATCTTCCTCGAGCCCGATGGCGGATCGGGAACCGCGTTCTGCGCTCCGCCGGACGCGCTACCGGGCTATTCGTACGGTAGGGACTCGGCCGTGGCGGCGAACGGCCACGTGGTGTCCATCGCTCCTTTCAGGGATTTCGTGGTCGTGGACTTCGAGCCGGACGGCACCATCGCCGGGGTGGTGACGGTGCCCTTCGACCTAGGTGGGGGAAATGAAGACTCGGCGGAGGCCGTCGCCGCGACGGCGGACGGCAGAATCGTGATCGTCGGCAGCGCGGCAGGGGGCGGCGCGCCCGAATGGTCCGCCGCGATCGCCCTGCTGCGCTGGAACGCCGCGGGCGTCCTCGGGCTCGACCCGAACTTCAGCGGCGACGGCAAGCTGGCCTTCACCTTCGATGGACGGCCATGGAACCAGCTCGCCGACGTTGCGGCGCAGGGAGACGGCAAGATCCTCGTGGCAGGCCAGGCGAGGTGGCTCATGGACGACCGGGGCATGGCCGTTGCGCGGCTGAATCTCGATGGCAGCCTGGACCCCGACTTTTGTGGGGGTGATGGCCAGCGGGTTCTCGACTTCGACGTCGGGGGGTACGCGGACGACCTCGCGTACCGGGTCGCCTTGCAGAACGGCCGGATCGTGCTCGCGGGTGCGGTCGACATCGGGAGCGACGTCCAATCGGTTGGCATCGCCCGCCTCCAAAACTCCTACGTCTTCGCCGACGGCTTCGAGGTGCCGCAGGCCCCGGGCTGGCTCTGGGTGGATTGAGCCCGCCGCCGAGGGGGCGGTGATCCGCCGGGAGTGTGTAGCGAAGGGGCCCTTGTGCGTGCTCCTGATGAGGTCGTTGTGGCTGGTCTATGCCCCACACACTCCTCGCTGGATGCGCTGCGGGCATCCTGAGGAGTTCGTGCCGCAGTGGCCGCTTGACGGCGCCTCGGTCGGCCAGGTCCACCGAAAGGGCAATGCGGCACGGACTCCCAGTGAAGCTTCGCCTCAAACCGACGAGGTGAGGACAATGAAGCGACGGTAGGGGCATCATGGATGCTCCAGGCCCACGTTTCGCTTCCCGACGCCGCCTGAAATATGACTCACCTGGAAGGAAGCTCCCCGAAGAGCGCCGCTAGCGCTGGCAGCGCCGGCACCAGACGGTGGACCGGCCGGCCAGGGAATCATCGATGAAGGGGTCGCGGCAGCGCGGGCAGGGCTGAGCGTGCCTGCTGAGCTCCTGGGGCTCTCCACCTCTTCCGTCTGGTAGTAGACTCTGTTCAGCCGCAGACAAGCTGACAGCTTGAAACCAAAGGAGGTCACCATGAGTCGACTCTCCACGTCCGCGCTGGTGGTGGGGGTGCTCTGTCTCTCGGCGCCGGCCTTCGCCGACGACGGAGGCCTCGATCCCTCGTTCTGGGCCGACGGAAAGATGTCAGTCGACGCCACTGCGGATGCCACCTTCGGTGGGCTGGCGACTGACGCCCAAGGTCAGCTGGCCGTGGCCTACAGCTACGGCACCCCCTTCACAGGCATTGTGGTCGTCTGGCGCAGTGTCGGCGACTCGGTCCTCAGTGACCCCTGCATGGTCGATCTCGGTGCAATCGATCCTCCGTACAACTTCGAGGTGGAAGCAGCATACGTTCGCGATATCGCGTTTGACGCCTATGGTCGTCTTCTCGTGCTCATGAGGGTCGACGATGACGCGGGCGACGTCGCGCACTTCGTGTACGCCTACGACTTTCCCGGTTGCGAGCTGGTGACGACCTTTGGCGACGGCGGCATCGCCATGGTCCACGGCTGGAACAATCTTGATCCTTCCTATTGCGTGCGGCTGCGGGCGCTCGCCGACGGAAGGACCATGTGCGTCGGTTCGTGGTACGACTTTAATAACCTCGGCGTGTTGGTCCAGCTCATCGAGCCGGACGGGAGCGGGGGGCCGGCCTATCTCGCGCCTGCAAGCACGTTTCCATCGAACCCCGCGGGAAGAGACGCAACCGTTGCGCCCAACGGCCACGTCGTGGCCGCCGCCGGCGCCTCGTCCGGCCAGCAGGACTTCTTCGTCGTGGACTTCGCGCCCGACGGCAGCGTCGCCGGAGCGTTGACCGTGCCCTTTGATCTGGGCGGAAACGACGAGGACCAAGCGACAGCGATTGCCACCACCGCGGACGGCCGGATGGTGATCGTGGGCAGCGCAGCGTATGCAGCCCATGCCACCGCCGCCGTGGTTGCGGGGCTGCACTGGAACGCCCAGGGTGACCTCGTCCTCGATCCGAGCTTTGACGGCGACGGCAAGCTGGACTTTCTCTTCGAGGATCGGGAAGTCAGCGCGCTCGAGGACGTCACGGCACAGGGAGACGGCAAGATCGTGGTGGCAGGCCTGGCTCAAGAGAGCTATCTGTTCAACAAGGACATGGCCGTGGCGCGGCTGCTGCCCGACGGTGACTTCGACCGCGACTTCGGTCTCCCCGGTTTGGGGCAGCTGGTGATCGCATTCGACGAAGGGTCACCCAACCACGACGCCGCCTACCGGGTCGGTCTGCAGAACGGCCGCGTCGTGCTCGGGGGCTCGGTCGACATTGCGGGCAGCATCACCTCGGTCGGTGTCGCCCGGCTCCTCAACTCCTACGTCTTCGGGGACGGCTTCGAGGTGCCGCAGGCCCCCGGCTGGCTCTGGGTGGACTGAGCCCGCCGCCGTCGGGGGGTGGTCCGCCGGGAGCGTGTAGCGTAGGGGCCCCTGTGTGTGCTCCTGATGAGGTCGTTGTTGTGGCCGTCTGCCCCACACTCTCTTGGCGGGATGCGCTGCGCGCATCCTGAGGAGTTCGTGCCGCGGTGGCCGTCTGACGACGCTTCGGTCAACCACGTCCGCCGAAAAGCAAATGCGGTACGAACTCCTACCGCTGGCAGCGACGGCACCACACGGTCGACCGGCCGGCGAGGCGGTCGTCGATCATGGCCTCGCCGCAACGGGGGCACGGCTCGCCGGAGTGGCCGTAGGCCTGGAGCCGAACCGCGAAGTCGCCGAAGTTGCCCTCTGGGGAGGCGAAGTCGCGGATCGTGGTGCCGCCCTGCTCGATCGCCTCGCTCAGCACCTCGCGCACGGCTTCAACGAGGCGCTCGAGCCGCGGCAGCGCGGTGCGACAGCCTGGCCGCGTGGGCCGGATCCCGGCCCTCCACAGCGCCTCGGCCGCGTAGATGTTGCCGACCCCGGCGATCAGCCGCTGGTCGAGCAGCAACGCCTTGAGCGGCGCCCGCCGGATGTGCAGGAGCGGCGGCAGGTCGCGGGCAGCGCGCTCGTCGAGGGGCTCGATGCCGAGGGCCGACAGCGTGGGGTGATGCGCCTCGTCTCCCGGCTGGAGCCATTCAATGAGGCCGAAACGGCGGGGATCGACGAAGCGCAGCTCGAGCGCCGGGCCGAGGCCGAGCGTCAGGTGGGTGTGGGGGAGGACCGGGCTGGACGGGTCGCAGAGCAGGAGCCGGCCGGACATCCCGAGGTGGACGAGCAGCGTCCCGGCCGGTTCGAGGTCGACGAGCAGGAACTTGCCGCGGCGCCGGAATCCGTCCAGGCGCCGGCCGGGTAGCCGCTTTCGGAGGCCGGCGGCATCGAGCGGGCGCCGCAAGCGGACGGCGTGGCCGCGTACGCTCCCGACGCGGAGGCCGTTGGCGTGGCGCGCGAGCGCGCGCCGGACGGTCTCGACCTCGGGCAGCTCGGGCATCTAGCCGCCACCGCCGACGGACCGACCGCAGATCGGCTCACGTGATGTCTGGAAGCTGAGGGCGGCGGTCATGTGCCACTCCGAGAAGGTATGGTACCAAGCGTCGGGAACGGGAACGGGAACGGGGACGGAAACGGGGGGATCGTTCAGCCTTTGACGCGGAGGACAAGTTCAACCGGGCAGTGGTCGGAGCCCATCACCTGCGGGTGGATCCGCGCGTCGCCGACACGGTCCCTGAGCTCCGCGGACACGAAGAAGTAGTCGATGCGCCACCCCACGTTGCGCTCGCGCACGCCCCAGCGGTTGCTCCACCAGGTGTAGAGCCCGCCCTCCCCGGGGTGGCGCTCGCGAAACACGTCGATGTAGCCGTGGTCGATGAGCCGGGTCAGCCAGGCCCGCTCCTCGGGCAGGAAGCCGGTGTTGTTGCGGTTCGCCTTGGGGTGGGCGAGGTCGATCTCCTGGTGGGCGGTGTTGAGGTCGCCGCAGATGACAATGGCGCGGCCGGCGCGGCGGTGCGCCTCGGCGTGCTGCAGCACGGCCTCCGAGAACTCGAGCTTGTAGGGGACCCGGCTGAGGTCTTCGCCGCCGTTCGGGAAGTAACCGGCGTAGAGCAAGAAGTCGCCGTAGTCGGCGATGATCAGCCGCCCCTCGCCGTCGAGGCGGGCGTCGCCGAGACCGCCCAGGGTCACCTGCCTCGGCTCGATCGAGGTGTACAGGGCGACGCCCGAGTAGCCGGGTCGGCCGGCCGGGTGGAAGTGAGCCTCATAGCCGTCCGGCGTCCGCGCCTCGTCGTCGAGCTGGTCCGGCGTGGCGCGCACCTCCTGCAGCCCGAGGACGTCGGGCTTCGCCTGCCGCAGCCACTGCGGGAAGCCCTTGCGGGAGCACGCCCGCAGGCCGTTGACGTTCCAGGAGAAAATCCGGATCTGGCGCATCTCAGACGCCGTCCAGCAGCACCGGGTCGAGCGCGTCGAGCTGCGCGACCGCGAAGCCGAGGGCAGTTGCTCGGGCATGCTCGCGGGGGGTGTTGTGGCCCCAGCCGGCGAGCACTAGGCGTACGCCGAGCGGTGCCACGCGCTCGAGGTGGTTGACCTTGTCGTCGACGAACGTGATCTCCTCGAAGGGAACGCCGAGTCGGCGCGCGAGAGCCGTCAAGTGGTCCGTCTTGTGGACGCCGGTCTCCTTGTCGAGCCGCGACTTCCGCGGGATCAGGGCAGCAACTCCCAAGTGCACGAGCAGCACGTCGAGGGAGGCGGTGTCGCGAGCGGTCGCAACCGCGAGCTCGCAGCGGCCGGCAGCGCGCTCGAGAAAGTCGGAAAAAGGCGGGTAGCCGGCATGGAGCGCCAGCCACGAAACCAGGTGCTCGGTTCGCAGCCGGTCGCGGACCTCGTAGAAGGCGGCGTGGAAGTGCCGGAGCCAGCTCGGGTCGAAGGAGCGGTAGAAGTCGTCATAGGCGGCCTGGTCGCGCAAAGCGAGGCCGAGGTCCATGGCGCGCAGCGCGACAGCGTAGTCCTCGGCGCGGTTGCCGAGCGGCATCAGCTCCTTGAAGTCGGCGTAGGCCGGCGCCGACGACAGGTCGAGCTCGGTGGCGGAGGGTCTGGGATGGGCCAGCGTCGCCTGGACGACGCGCGAGCCCGGATCGATGCGGCCGTAGGTGTGGACCGCGGCGGTGAACACCTCGCGGGCGCTGTCGCAGACGACGCCGTCGAAGTCGAGGGCGAGAACCCGCATGGCCGGGGAGTGTAGCGTAGTCCGCGCGATGGCGGTTTGAACGTCTTCTATTCCCGTTCCCGTGCCCGTTTTCGCCTGCGCACGTTCCGTAGCCAGCTAGAGTCGCTCGGTCGGGTTTGTCAGCCTGGGCCAGAATGAAGCGCACCATGGCGAAAGCGGGCTCGGGAACGGGAAGGGGCCCGAAGGTCGGCCCAGGCTCGAAGAAGGACGTGAGGCACACTCTGATCTCCAACCGCTGGGCGAGTATGTGGTCAGCCGACCAAGGGCCCCGGCTATACTCCCACCGTGATCCAGCTGCGGTCGGTTTCCCGTGCCTTCAACGCCCAGCGGCCCGTCCTGCGCGGTCTCGACCTTGATGTCGCCGAGGGCGAGCTGGTCGCTGTTGTCGGCCGATCGGGCGCGGGCAAGACCACCTTGCTCAACGTGATCGGCGGCCTCGACGCCGGCTACGATGGGTCGGTCGAGGTCGCCGGCCGGTGCCTCGCCGAGCTCGATGACCGCGCGCTGAGCGCATTCCGCAATCGCTCGGTCGGCTTCGTCTTTCAGGCCTACAACCTGCTCGATCACCTGACTGTGGCGGAGAACGTCGTGCTGCCGTCACTGTTCGCACGCGCTCGAGTCGGGGCGGGCGGCCACCGCGAGGCGCGCGAGCGGGCGCTGGCGGCGCTTGCCGCGGTCGGCCTCGCGGACCGCTGCGACGACCGCCCGGCGGTGCTCTCGGGCGGCGAGCGGCAGCGGGTCGCCATCGCCCGTGCGCTGCTCCAACGGGCGCCGCTGCTGCTGTGCGACGAGCCGACGGGCAATCTCGACGAGGTCACCGGCGCGGACGTGGCGGAGCTGCTCCAGGAGGTCCGCCGAGCGCGCGGCGTGACAGTCGTCGTGACCACTCACGACCGCGTGATCTGCCGGCTGGCGGACCGCGTCCTCGAGCTATGCGACGGCCTCCTCGTGGCCGCCGGGGCTCTTTCGGGGGAGACAGCACAGTGAGCCTGCGGCCGGCGCTGCGGCTCCTGCGGCTCGAGCTGCGCCGGGGGTGGCGACGTCTCGCCGCCGCTGGAATCGGCATCGCGCTCGCCGTGGCATCGCTCGTGTTCCTGTTCGCACTCGGCTTCGGGCTGCGCGCGACCCTGCTCGGTGAGGTCTTCCCTCTCGACCGGCTCGAGGTGGCCAAGGAGGCGAGCAGCCTCGACCTGCTCGGGGTCCGGCTGCCGCTGGGGGGCGACACCCTGGACCCGGCGGTGATCGAGCAGCTGCGGCAGATCCCGGGTGTACGCAGGGTCTACCCGAAGATGAAGCTGACCGTGCCGGCGGTCGCCTCGGGCGGGGGCTGGCTGTTCGGCTCGGCCCTGCAGACCGAGTTGGTGGTCGACGGCATCGATCCCGACCTGGTGGCCGACGAGGTCGGGCCGGCGTTCCGGATGCCGACCACCGGTGTGGGCGTCGCGTGTCATCGCGACCGCGACTGTGGCGACGACGCCTACTGCGCGCTGACCGGGCCTGCTTCACTCACCGGGAGCTGCCGCCCGTATATCCCGGTCCTCGTGTCCCACCACCTGCTCGAGCTCTACAACGGCTCGCTGCGGCGCGCCTACCACCTGCCCCAGCTCGACCCGGACCGGATCATCGGCGCGTCCGTCGATCTGACCGTCGGCGCCTCGATGCTGCGAGCGGACCCCGGGCGCGGGGTGGCGCGCGAGCGTGTGCGGCTGGTCGGGTTCTCGGATCGCGCGATCCCGTTCGGCCTGACCCTGCCGATCGATGTGGTCCGCGAGCTCAACGTGCGCTTCGGGTCGGCCCGCGCTGCGGACGCCTACCACTCGGCGATCGTGGAGCTGTTCTCGTCAAAGGATGCGCGGCAGGTGATCGCGGCGGCGGAGGGCCTGCAGCTCGTGGTCAGCGATCGCGGCGCGCGCCGCGCGGCCGGCCTGCTCGCGCTCGTGATGGCGATCGTGGCGGCGGTCGGCGCCGCAATGCTCGGCGTGGCCGCAACGAGCGTCGCGCACGCCTTCTTCCTCACCGTCGACGGTCGCCGGCGCGAGATCGCCGTGCTGCGCGCGATCGGCGCGACGCGCGGCGACATCCGCGGGATGGTGGTCGCCGAGGCGGTCGCGATCGGCGTGGCGGCCGGCGCCGCCGGAGTTGCGATTGCAGCCGCCGGCGCCGTCGTGGTCGATCGGCTCGCTGCTCGCTGGGTGTCGGGCCTGCCGTACCAGCCGGACAGCCTGTTCTTGATCGAGCCGTGGCTGATCGTCGGCGGTCTGGCGATCGCCGTCGTGGCCGCGGTGCTGGGCGCCCTGCCGGCGGTGCGGCGATCCGCGGGGCGAGACCCGGCGCGCACCCTGTCCGGCTCCTGAGACTTCCCCGCCCCCTCCCGGCCAGGGGCTAGGGGTTAGTGGTTAGCTCCCCCGCCCGCTCTTGTCACGGCGGAGTCGCGGCGAAGTGCGACTTGTGACGGCGTAGCCAACCGGGCGAAGCCGCAAGCACGAAGCCGGAAGCAGGAGGCGACTCGTCACGGCAGAGCTGACTCGTCACGGCGTAGTCCGCAGGACGAAGCCGGAAGGCGAAGCCGGAAGTCCGCAGGATGGCGCCCGTCCACGTGCGCGACCTCGGGTTCGACCACGTGGCGCTGCTCAGGCCTTCTTCTTGGCAGCCAGGACCGACTCGATGGTGTCGTGGAGCACGGCGAAGTCCGGCGGCTTGGTCAGGAACGCCTCGACCTCGACCCAGGACTGCTCGAGGCGCGACCGCGATTCGAACATGCGGTCGACCCCGGTCAGGATCATGATCGGGATGTGGGCGGTGCGCTCGCCCTTGCGGAACATCGCCGCCAGATCGTAGCCCTCCGAGAGGTAGCTCATCATGACGTCAAGGATGATCAGGTCGGGGGGGCTCTCGGCGACGACCGCGACCGCTTCCTCTCCGCCGGTAGCAGTGCGGACGTTGTAGTGCTGCTCGAGCACCGCCCGCAGCGCCTCCAAGAGCAGGGTGTCGTCGTCGACCAGGAGGATGGTGGGACGATCCATGAGCCTCTCCCGTGGCTGTCGGTCGCACTCAGTATAGCCTGCGCCGGGGTGCTGGTGGAGGGAGCCGCGCCGGCCATGCGGCGCATGGTCGTTTGCGCAGCCCGTTTTCTGTCTCCGTGCCCGTGCCCCTGGACTTGCAGGTTGGTCGGGAGGGTGGGCGGCGTGTGCTAGTCTGACGGCGCTCATGGCATTGCCACCCGTGGATGCTCCGGAGACGACCGCCGCCAAGGCGCCCGGACTCGGCCGGCAGTGGCTGCCACGCGTCGGCTGGCTAGTGGTGATCGCGCTGCTGGCGCTCTTCATCTGGGGCCTTCAGCGGCGCGCCCGGCTGGAGGCCACCGGCCAGGAGGCCGTTCAGATGCTGTTCGTGCCCTCGGTCGAGCAGGGCACGCTGGTGCGCCGGGGCGACGAGCTCGCCCGCTTCATCCGCGCCGACAGCGGCCTGGTGCTGCGCTCCCAGGTCCCGACCTCGCTACGCCGCGGTGATCCAGGCGCTCGGCGCCGGGCAGGCGGACGTCGCCTGGATACCTGCCTTCGCCTACGTGGTCGCCAACGCCCGCTACGGCGCCGAGGCGCAACTCCAGGTCGTGCGCTCGGTCGATCGCTACGCTGTGGTCGTGGTCCGTTCGCACGCCGGCGAGCCGGAGCGCGTCGAGAGCCTGGCCGGCCGCAGGATCGCACTCCCGGCGTCGGTGCAGGGACAGCTGCGCGCAACGGTGGTCGAGCGCCTCGACCGGCTCGCGCCCGGCTGGGTCGAGGTCCCGGCAGCCGATGACCGGGACGCGGTCCGCCGCCTGGTCGAGCGCAGGGACGGGGTCGACGCCGCGGTCAGCCGCTTCGTCTACTCGGCGCCGAACGACCTCGTCGGCGACGGCCGCAAGGAGCTCGAGGCCGATCGGCCCGGCACGCTGCGCGAGACCCGGATCGTCGACACCACCGACCGGCCGGCGCCGGAGCTGTCGACGGTCTACTACGGCTGCGTCATGGCCCGCACCGACTCGCGGCGATCAACCGCCTCGAGGACCTCGAAGGCCAGAGCTTCGCCTTCTCCGACGAGACCTCGACCTCGGGCCACATCTTCGCGCGCGCGCTGCTCCAGCGGAGCGGGGTCACGCTCGGCCATGTGCTGTTCGCGGGCGGCCACCCGAACGTCGTCCAGGCCGTCTACGACGGCAAGGTGGCGGGCGGCGCCACCTTCTACTCGCCGCCTTCGGCGACCAACGAGCGCGACGGCACGCTGGTCGCAGACGCCCGGTTCCTGATCGTCAAGAACATGAAGTCCGCCGAGGAGCGGGCCGCCTACCTCGAGCAGGTGCAGGGTCCTCGCGCTCACCGACCCGATCCCCAACGATGTGTGCTGCGTCCGGCGCGGATTCCCCGAGGCGGTCTGGCAACGCTTCGCGGCCTCGCTCGATCGCTTCCTCGCCACTCCGAACGGCCAGAGCGCCTACTACGACCTGGTGGCCGGAGTCGCGGCCGCACCGTGCAGTGACGGAGACTTCGACGGTTTCCGCAACGCTCTGCGGAGCTCCGGCGTCAGTGCAGTGGGCCTGCTCGAGGCAGCGGAGGAGCGCCTGCGGCGGCAGCGTGGCGCGGGCGGGGGTTGATCGTGGCCGCCCGAGCGAACGACCCGGCGGTGCGCATCCGAAGGCCTGGGCATGGTCTACCCGGGGGGCGTGCGCGCGCTTGCCGGCATCGACCTCGAGGTTCGTGAGGGCGAGTTCTTGGCCGTGCTCGGCCTGTCCGGCTCCGGCAAGTCGACGCTGCTGCGCTGTATCAACCGCCTGATCAACCCGACCGAGGGGCGGGTCTTCATCTTCGGTCGAGAGGCGACGGCGCTGCGCGGCGCCGAGCTGCGCGCGCTGCGTCGCCAGGTGGCCATGATCTTCCAGCAGTTCAACCTGGTGAAGCGCCACACCGTGATGGACAACGTGCTGTCGGGCGCGCTCGGCCGCAGCGCGCTGCTGCCGAGCCTGGCGTTGTCCTTCCCGGCGGAGGAGCAGCAGCGGGCGCTCGGCTGCCTCGACCGAGTCGGCCTCGGCGACCGGGCGGCGAGCCGGGCCGACGCGCTGTCCGGCGGCCAGCAGCAGCGGGTGGCCATCGCCCGCGCGCTGATGCAGGAACCGCAGCTGATCCTGGCCGATGAGCCGGTGGCGTCGCTCGACCCTGCGCTGCGCCACTCGGTGATGCGCCACATCGAGGTGCTCAACCGGGACGAGGGACTGACGGTGCTCTGCTCGCTGCACGACATCGACCTGGTGGCGCGCTACGCCACACGGCTGGTGGCGCTGCGCGACGGCCGGCTGGTGTGGGATGGGACGCCCGCCGAGTTCGATCGGACGACCTTCAAGGAGATCTACGGCGAGGAGGCGGAACCGGCCTCGAACACGGGGCTGTGATGGCAGCGCCGACGTCGTCTGCCGGCCGCAGCTGGATGCAACGCGCGCGCATCCTGGGCATCGACTGGGCGCTCCTCGCGATCGCCTGGACGATGACGGAGTTCCTGGCGCTAGCCTTCTCGGGGCGCCGCGGGCCGACCGGCATGCTGCTCACGGCGGAGCAGATCATCGACCTGGTGCACTACTGGGTGGCTGCGGCCGGCGGTCTCGTGCTGGCGGTGGCATGGTCACTCCTCGAGCGGGTGGTTGGCGCCTCCCCTGGCCGCTCTCTGACCGGCTCGGTGCCGGCGGACGAGAGGGAACTGCCCTGGACGCAGACCCTGCGCGGTTGGTTCGCGGCGGTCTTCATCGAGCTCACCTTTTTCACCGGCTGGCTGATCACCGAGCTCGAGCTGGTCACCTTCCTCACCAAGTTCGGCAAGGCCGCCGACATCGTGCGCGGCCTGGCCCACCCGTCGGCGAGCGTGCTCCACGAGGGAATGATCCTGCTGGTGCAGACGATCTTCCTCGCCTTCATGGCGACCGCGTTCGCGATCCCGATCGCGTTCGTGCTCGTCCTTCCCCTCGGCCCGCAACCTGACCCGCGGCAGCGCGCCGGCCCGCATCGGCTACCTGGTCTCGCGCACCGTCATGAACTTCGTGCGCGCGGTCGAGCCGCTGGTGTGGGCGCTGATCTTCATCTCGTGGGTCGGCATCGGCCCGTTCGCGGGCGTGCTGGCGCTGTGGGTGCACTCGGTTGCGGCGCTGACCAAGCTCTACTCGGAGCAGATCGAGTCGATCGACCCGGGGCCGATGGACGCGATCACCGCGACCGGCGCGAGCACCCTGCAGGTGCTGCGCTACGGCGTGGTGCCCCAGGTGATCCCGCCGTTCCTGTCGTTCACCATTTACCGCTGGGACATCAACGTCCGCATGTCGACCATCATCGGCTTCGTCGGCGGCGGCGGTATCGGCTACATCCTCAAGCCGCGGGTCGACCTCGGCGAGTGGGGCGAGGTCGGCACCCTGGTGCTGCTGATCGCCGCCACGGTGTGGGTGATGGACATCCTGAGCGCCAAGATCCGCGAACGGATCGTGTAATCCGAAATCCGAGTGTGAAATCCGGAGCCCGCAGCCCACCACCGAAGGCGATGGCGGATTTTCCACTCGGACTTCGGATCTGTTGAAGACTCAAGCCGAAAAATCGAAAGCGGGCGGGGAGACGCGTGCGGGTCAGGCTTAGGAGTTCGTACCGCATTGGCCTGTTCGGCGGGCGTGGTCGACCGAGTTGTTGTCAGACGGCCACAGCGGCACGAACTCGTTAGGATGCGCGCAGCGCATCCCGGGGAGCGTGTGGGCAGAGGCCAACCACAACAAGCTCATCAGAAGCGCGCTCAGGGGCGTATGCCCACACGCTCCCTAGGCCTCGGCGGGGAAGGCGCCTGTCGAGTAGAAGTGCTCGAGCAGCGCATCCTTTTCGCGGTAGCAGGCGAGCAGCCAGCCCCGGAGTTCCTCCTCGAGCCGCGGCAGCGCCTCGATCGGGACCCGCCGGACGTGGAGGTGGATTCGCTGCACGCACCCGGTAATGTACTGCCACAGCGTCGGCACACCCACCTCGTAGCCGATGGTCACGTCGTACACCGCGTCGAGGTGGTCGCCGAGCCCCTGGATCGTGGCCACGAAGCCCTTGGTGCGGGGGATCAGCACGTGGTGTGTCGCCTGGAGGCCGCGCTCTTCGGCCCACTCGGCGTTGGCCCGGAGCTTGTCGGGAGTCGATCTGGTTCCTTCGGCGAAGGACACCAGCCAGACCGGGATCCGCTCGCGCACAAGGGTATCGAACGTGTGCCGGATCCGCTCGCGGTCGGCGGTCCAGTCACGGCGCACGAAGGGGCAACTGATGAACTGCATCCCCCAGCCGACTCCGGGGACCCACTTCAGGGCGTGCTTGACGAAGAACTTGAGGTCGCCGAGACGCCGCTTGCTGCGCGCGAGGGTCATCAGCGCGACGATGTCGGGCATGTTCTGATGGTTGGACAGCACAAGGGCATTCTCGGCTTCGGGCACGTCCTCGCCGGTGACGACCAACCGCGTCCGGTTGAGCCGCTGGCTGGCCACGACGCAGGCGCCCCACCAGGTGTTGGCGCACCAGCGATTGAAGCGCCGAAACGCGCGGCGCGAGAAGGGTAGCAACGCCAGGCTCGCTGTCTGGGCGGCGTTGAACACGAGCAGGCTCGCGAAGCCGAGCACAGTGACCGGGAGCGCCTTGGCCAGACGCACGATGCGCGTCCCCGTCCCGGCGGGATCACTCAGGGGCGGAAGCGGCATCTACTTGCCGCCGCCGCCGGCCTTCTCCTTGACGTCCTTGGCGGCCTCCTCGACCGTCTCGGCCGCATCCTCGACCACGTCGGCCGCCGCGTCCTTGGCGTCGTCGTAGGCTTCCGAAGTGGCCTTCTTGGTGTCGTCCCAGGCCTCGCCGGCCGCGTCGCCAGCGTCCTCGGCCATCTCCTTGGCGCCTGTGGCCACGTCATCGGCAGCGTCGCCGACAGCCTCGGCGGCCTTGTCCGCGGCCTCTTCCATCTTCTTGCCCGCCTTGTCGGCCGACTCCTTCATCTCGTCTCTCGAGCACGACAGCGCGAAGCCGGCGATCACCAGCACCGCGAGCAGAACCCAGATCGAACGGACTTTCATGATTCTCCTCCTTCTTCTTCCCGGCGGCGGCGGCATCGGGGAGAGCCGCCGGACATCAGCGTCGGTCAGCGGCGCCTCAGAGAATGGTATACGAGGATCGAGGAATCGTTGCGATTGATTCTCGATGGACGGAGGGTACGAGGAACCGGCTCGGGAATGAGGAGGCGAGAGGAGGCGTCGTCCGGGAACGGGCTCGGGACCAGGCACGGTCGCGGGAGCGGAAGCAGGCGCGGAAGCGAGCGGGGTGCCCTATCCCCTAACCCCTAACCCCTAGCCCCATCCCCTGGATCAGTGCGCCCCGCCTGCGAACATCTCCCCCGCCTCGACCGCGACGCCCAATGAGTTCTGCGGCGGCGGCAGCGGGCAGGTGGCATGCGGCGTGAAGGCGCACGGCGGGCTGTAGGCGAGGTTGAAGTCGAGCACGGTGGTGCCGTCGGCGCCGACGGCCTCGGCATCCAGGAAGCGGCCCCCGCCGTACGTGGAGTTGCCGGAGGTGCGGTCGCGGAAGATCAGGAAGTACTCGGGGTCGTCCGCGGCGTTGACGTAGGGCTCCAGGCTGAGCTCCTCGCCGCGCAGGGTGAAGTGCAGGACCCCTGGCGCGAGCATGGTGGTCGGCGTGCCGAGCACGGTCGGGATCGGCACCTCCCTCGGCTCCGGGTACGGCTCCAGCCGGGCGGTGACGCGGTAGCGAGGGTCGATCGGGAAGTGCTCGATGCCCCTGAACTCCCTGCGGGCCGCGGCGTCAGGGTTCTTGACGCGGGCTGCGAGCCGGCCCCCGCGGTCGATGATGAAGAAGCTCAACCGGCCGACGTCGACGATTTCCGGCTCACCCTGAGCGTCGCTGCGAAGCACCGACTCGACGAGGGGTGCGCCATTGACCATGACCGCGGCGCCGGCGGCCGCGCCCGCGACCAGAGACCCGTCGTCGAGGAGCTCGACGGTGCCGGCCAGCGCCGGAATGTCGAATCCGTTCAAGGGGATCTCGTTGGCTGGATCCGAGCCGAAGCGGTTGACGCCCGGCGCGAGCCAGTGCAGCCCGACCACGGTCAGCCAGCCGTCGTCCGCGGTCAGCCGCTCCAGCCGCTCGGTTCGCCACGCCTCGATCTCGGCGACGTATGCGGGATCGGGTGTTGGGACATTGTCTGTACAGGCAGCGGCGAGCAGCAGGAGTGCGGCAACCTAGCGCCGATCTTCATGCGTGCTCTCATGCGGCGTTGTACCACGAACGGCGCGACGAGAGGGGAGAGGCGTTGAGGACGGTGCGATCGTCGTCGGCAAGATCGACGTCTGCGACGGCGTCGTGACCGCCGCGGCTACGCCGCGACAGCTCGAGCGCTGGCCAAAACCGGCTTCCGTTGGCAGGCCGCGCCCGAGGCCGCGCAGCGGAGCTCGCGACCTTGTGCGCGGCGGGGCCGAAGGCGCACCGTCAGAAGCTCACCCGTACCCCGCCCCGGATCGTGCAAGCGGGTCCTGCCAGGCGGTGGTGGTGTTCCAGTCCGGGCTAGTGGGCGGGCGCTCCGCATCGCCGGGGGTGTTCGGCTGGTACGGCACGCCGGTCGCCCAGTCCAGAGGCGCGTAGTCCTCATATTGGGTGTAGTGAGTGCTGCGTGCGGTCTCGCCCTGGCGGTCGAGCAAGTTGAACACGTCCAACAGCAGGTTGAGCTCGACGCCGCCGCCGAGGCGCACCGGGTAGCCGAGGTGGAGATAGGCCTCGTACTCGGAGTCGGTGCGGCCGAAGGCCCCGCGCCGTGACAGGTCAGTACTCCCAGCCGCCGTACAGAAGGGAGTAGCCCATCGCGGTCACCGGCGTGCCGCTGCGGTAGTACGCCGAGAGGCCGACTGCGAGCCCGAGGTCGAAGTCGTAGACCCCGTCGAGCTTGAGCTGCCCGGCCCCAGTCGTTCGACATCAGGCCGTCGTTGTTGACCGAGAAGTCGGCGAAGTCGTAGGCCGAGTTCAGGTTGGGGTCGAGCTGGCCGGTCGAGGCCTGGAAGTTGCCGTCGTAGCTGCCCTCGAGCCGGGACCACAGGGCCGAGGCGAGGAGCTGGAAGCGGTTGGAGAAGCGCTTGTGGACGCTCGCCTCGACGCCGGTGAACTGGCGCCTGGGGAGCGGCACGGGCTTCACGTGGCAGTCGTAAGTTCCGTCAGGGCAGGTGTAGCCCAAGGCGGACGCGATGTCGTAGCTCTCGGTCAGCATGCCCTCGCCCGGGTTGCCGATCAAGAGCCTCCCTCCTTCGCGAGGGCGTCCTCGACGACCCGGTCAAGGTCGCGGCGGATGAGCCGCAGCCCGACCACAACGTCGGTTGCCACCTCGAGATCGGCGCCGAGCACCACCTCGGACAGGTACTGACCCTTGAGGTTGGGGTCGACGGGGGAGAAGCCACCGCCGTAGAGATACGCGTCCAACGGCGCGTCCCCCAGTGGCGGCTGGACGACTTCGGCCGGGTCGTCCAGAAGTTGTAGGTCCACACGAACTTCTCGCCCGCGAAGGAGCGGACCACGATGTCCATCGGGATGGTCTCGAAGAACCTCCCGTAGTGGCCGAACAGCTTGGAGGAGCCGTTGCCCAGGAAGTCCCACGCGAAGCCGATCCGCGGCGCCCAGCTGTCGTCGATGTCGGCCTGGACCCCGCCGGCGGCGTTGAACAGCCGCTGCCGCGACCACCGCACCCCGAGGTCGAGACTCAGGCTTGGAGCCGGCTGCCAGCGGTCCTGGAGGAAGACCGCGGACGCGTCGGAGGGGGTGTCGACGACTTTGACCTTGAGCGCATCCGCAAGGGTCGCTTGGTTCGGGTCGTCGACCGACTCGTCGACCATGAAGGCGTGAAGGAAGTAGTACTCGATGCTCGTTGTTCTCCCCGCAGTACTGCACTTCGGGGTCGCACGGCCAACAGAACACGGCGGTCCCGTAAGGGCCGGTGTAGGCCAGCACCTGGTGGACCGATATGTCCTGGTGCTCGGCCCCGATCTTCAGTTCGTGCCGCCCAGCCAGGTCATCGACGAAGTACGACAGGTCGAGCTTGACCTGGTCGCGGACAAAGTCCTGCTCGATGTCCCAGACCCAACCCGACACCTTGTCGCCCCAACCGTAGACCACGGAGCCGTCGCCCAGGGGGTCGCTGTAGTCGACGAAAGGCGGCAGCTCGGCGCCCGGCCCATCCAGGCCGGACGTCTCCTGGTGGTGGCGAGGCGAGCACTGACCACCACGGTCTCGCCGAGCACGCCGTCCCAGCTCAGGGCGCCGTCGGTGCCTCCGGCGCGCGACGTCATCTCGTACGTCGCCGGCGCCCCGAGGAGTAGTCTTGGGGATGCGCCCGACCACTCGCCCGGGTCGCCGAAGAGCGAGGCCGCCACCGATTGCCCGGCCGACGGCCGCCAGGTGAGCTTGGCCGCGAACAGGTCTTGCGTGTTGTCCCACGGGAAACGGTCGCCGGCCATCGGCGCCCCCGGCACCACCGCGCCGGCGTCCGCGAGCGCCTCGACGGTGGTGTCGTTCTCCACCCGGTCATAGGCCACGAAGAACCACAGCCGGTCGCGCACGAGGTAGCCGCCGAGGTCGGCGCCATAGTCCGACCGGGTGATGCCGACGGTCGTGCTCGCCCCTGAGATCCGGCCCTGCTCGGCGTCGCCCGCGAGGCTCGACCGCAGGGCGTCGTCGTCCCAGTACCCAAAAGCGTCGCCGTGGAACTCGTTGCCGCCCGATCTGGTGATGACGTTGATTACGGCCCCGGTCGAGTGGCCATACTCGGCGCTGTAGCCGCCGGTTGTGGCCTGCACCTCCTGGATGAACTCGAAGTTGAGCTCCGCGCCCTGCTGGCCGTATTGGATGCTTGTGGTGTTGACGCCGTCGAGGAAGTAGGCGTTCTCGGCCCCGGTGGAACCGTAGAAGGCCTGGCCCGAGGCGTCGTCCTGGGCGCCCGGGGCGCGGCTGGCGATCGCGGTGATGTCGCGGGCAACCGGCAGGTCGAGGAACAGGTCCGGGGTCAGGCTCAGCCCGAGCGTGGTCGTGGTGGTGTTGACCAGCGGCGACTCGCTCGTCACCACCACCTCCTCGGCGAACGCCGTCGGCAGGGTGGCTTCGACCTCCACCGTCGTGCCGATGTTCACCTTCACGCCTTCGAGTTCGACCTGCTGAAAGCCGGGAAGGGTGAACACCACCCCGTACAGGCCTGGGTTGAGGTTGACCACCCGATAGCCGCCTCCAGGGCCGGTGACCGCAGTCAGCTCCCCCTGCAACTGGGGCGAGCGCAGGAGGACCGAGACCCCGCTCAGCGGCTTCCCCGCCTGGTCCCACACGGTTCCGACGACGCTGCCCATGGTGGACTGGGCGGGAGCCGGCAGAGCCGGCAGAGCCGCAGAGGAGCAGAGCAACCGCGAACGCAAGCCGGTATCGTCGCATGATGACCTCCCACACCGGGGGCCGGGCCTGCACGCTCCCTCTACCGGACCGGTCCGAGGAACCGGTCGAACCACTCGAGGTTGACCTTGACGATCTCGTTCTGGAAACCTTGGAGCGAGTGGTCGGCGTCGAAGACCACGTGGCGCTTCTGGCCGGCCGGTGTCCTCAGGGCGCGGTACACCTCGCCCATGCCACCCGCCCCCAACAGGGTGACGATCTCGTACGGCCCGAGCCGCAAGCCGATCACGGGTTCCACTCCGGGACGTCGGCCCAGCCTGGGAAGGGGCCGATCTCGATCTTCCAGCCGGTGTCGGAGGCCGGGTCGCGCACCGCGCGCAGGTTGGTCAGCGAGCGCAGCTTCGCCAGAAGCTCGTCGTGCGGCAGCGTGTGCACCGGCGGCTTGCGACAGGTCCGGCATCGGCCACAGCCGGATCGTGCCGTCGTCACCGCCGGAGGCGATCCAGCGCCCGTCGGGGGAAACCGCGACGCTGAAGACCGTGCCCAGCGTGGCCGAAAAGCAGGTGAGGCTCCTCGCCGGTCAGCGGCCCGACGCGCACCACGCCGCCCTTGTCCCCGGTCACGAGGATGGTGCCGGACGCGTCGAGGGCGAAGGAGCTAGACCCTGCTCCCGTGGGACGTGATCTCCCGGGTCGCGCCGGAGGCGAGGTCGAACACCGAAAGATACGAGACGGATTCCTGTCCCGTTGCCCCGGGTCGAGGCGCAGGACCGTCCGAGAGTCGGGAGTTGCGAGCAGCAGAACCCGGGCGACGGGCTCTTCCTGCAGGGGCGCAGGAGGCGGCCTGTGCCGGTGGCGAGGTCCCAGACCCGGAGGCCCGCATCGCCATCCGAGACCAGGCGCCCGTCTGCGGAGCCAGACAGGCACCGCAAAGCCCTCCATACTCGCCTCCTGCGTCCTCGCACCTCGTCCCCGCGCTTGGGGTGGGTGTCGAGGGCGCGCTCGTCGCCGGTGGCGAGGTCGAGGATCCGGATCGCGATCGGCTCCGGAGTTCCCGGGCGAGACGACGATCACCGCCAGGAATCTGCCGCTGGGATCCAGGCTGGCCCAGTCATCCCAGTAGCCTGTGCCCTGCCGGGCGCTCCCGAGCTCGTAAATCGACGCCGGCGACCCGTCGAGCGGCACAACGACATTTCGTCACCCGAAATCGCTCGGTTGACGACGACAAAGCGCCCCCCGGGATCCACCGCCCGGATCGCGTCGATCCAGGACGCCTGGCCGCGACCAGAGCTCCCGCACGCCCTCGCCGGCCGCGGAGACAGCGGCCAGCGCTTGAGGACCCCCTGGCAGACGTAGAGAGGAGGTCCCCATCCGGGGTGAAGGCCACCTGACATCCGGGCGGACTCCTGTCGGCCGACGCACGATCGAGCGCGGGCCCGCCATGTTCCACAGTATGGCGCTTCCGTCGTGGACGCTGGCGAGCCACGATCCGTCCGGGCTGAACGTCATATCGTTGAGGCGAGGGTGGTCTCGTCGACGAGCAGCGGCACCGGCTCCGCGGTGCGCGGAGCGGCGAGGTCGAACAGGAACAGCGAGACCGCGGGGTCCCCACCTCCGGGCCCGTGGCAAGGAATCGCCCGCTGGGGGTCGAGGGCGATGATGCGGGCTTCCGCGGGCTCTTGAGGGTGCGCAGGAGGCGGGCCGCGGGCACGTCCCAGATGCGCACCTCGCCGGAGCTGTCGGCGGTGACGGCCCGGTCGCGCCACGGCTGCAGCCGAGACGAAGGCGGCTCCTTCGTGGGTGCCGACCACGCCGGCCCGGCGCCGAGAGGTGCGTCGAGCCGCTGCTGGAGCACGCGGCCGCCCTCGATCGAGAAAATCCACGTACCGGTCGGATCGATGTCCGAAGCGCACGCAGGCCGTGCGGCTCTCCAGACGGCCGAGCTCCTGCTGGGTGGTGCCGTAGAGGGAGAGCAAAGCGCAGCAGTATCGAGCCTTCCCGCTCGGGCTCACGGGGGTTCGAACGTGAGGGTCAGGAGCCGGTCGCCGACGAGCCAGGCGCCTGTCCGCTCCGGGAGCTCCAAGTGCGTTCGAGCCGCCCTTCTTGAAGCGCCCAGACGTGGAAGACCGCACGTCGCGGCTGCGGCACGTCCGTCCTTGGTCACCAGCCGCCGGCCGTCCGGCGTGAATCCGACCGGACGACTCCCGACGACGCGCTGAGCTGGCGTCGCTCGTTCGTTCCCCGCTCCAGGACGGCAAGGCCCCCGATCACCGCCCAGGGCGAGCCAGCGGCCGTCCGGGCTCCACGCAGCCGAAATCGGCTCGACCGGATCGGAGAGGAAGAGAGCCGGCGGCCCCTGCCAGAGAGCCTCGACGGCGAAGCGACGGGCCGGGTCGTTGTCGGCGCGCTCGAGGCTGGCGACGGCGTAGGCGAGGGCGGTGTTCGGGGAGTCGGCGAGCTTCAGCTGTCCGAGGGCGAGCAGCTGCGCCGCCTCGCGCTTGCGGGTCTCGCCTCGCTCGCGTCTCCTGCACGCTGCGGCGCCACAGGGTGCCCAACACGACCGCGACGACAACGAGCCAAGACCACCACGACGTCGCAGCGATCCGTCGCCGCCGCCGACGGCGGCGAGCGCAAGCGAGCTCATCGCCTCGGCGAACGCCTCCTCGAGCTCGGACAGCCCGCCCGGGTAGCGCTCCCGCCAGACCTGCTACTCCCGGAACGCCGCGCCACTCCACAGCAGGTCGTCCGGCCTGTCCCTCTCGTCCCACAGCTGCGCCGCCTGGCGAGCTGGTCGCGCAGCGTGCGCCGTCGACTTCCTGCGGTCGCCAGCGCACCAGCCGCGGCCACGTTCGCAGCAGTGACTCGTGCACGACCTCGACTCTGGTCGGGCGCCTCCCGCGGCCTCTCGGCCGCCTCGTCCTCGTAGGAGGTCAGCAGCCGCGCGTCCACCAGCGCCCGGAGCACCGCATCGCGCTTCACCCGCTCGAGCCCTCCGGGAACACCGACAGCAGCTCGTCCACGTCGCGGACCGCCCGCGTCCCCTGCGCCGTCACCAGGTTGCGGAACAGCTCGCGCACGATCGGCAGCCGCTCCGCCCCGATCGCGCTCCAGTGACGCCTCGGCGTGCTGCGCCAGCGCCCCTCCTACACCCGCCGATGTGCTCGTACGCCTTCCTCGTCAGCAGCCGACGCTCCCGATCCCGCAGCTCCCACAGCCTCGACAGCCGCGAACGCGAGCAGGGGCAACGCCCCTCGCGCGCCCTCCACCTCCCCAACCATCTCGTCGACCATCGACTCGCTCCTCGAACCCGTAGAGCCGCACGCGCGCGCCGGCTCCGTCACCGCCCGCCGCAGCTCCCTCGCCGGCCGGCGGCCCAACCGGCGTGAGATCGCTGAAGATCGGCGCGAGCTGCGGGTGGCGGTGGCATTCGATCAGGAAGTCGTCCCGCAGCGACCAGGACCACGTGGATCCCAGCCGCGTCCACCAGCCGCCGCAGCAGGTCCGCGAACCGCTCCCGCACCGGCTCCCGGTTGAGGGTGAACAGCTCCTCGAACTGGTCGACCACCAGCAACGCCTCGTCCCACTGCCCCCGCCACCGCGCCGCCACCGCCAGCGCCATGTCGGGGTCGTGGAACGCCAGTAGCCGCTTCATTTCCTCGGCATCGTCCAAGAGGTCGGGTGCCAGCGCCCTCGCCACCGCCAGGAACGGCTCCTCGCCGGGCTGGCACACCACCACCCGCCACCCCGGCGGCGCCCGGGCCACGACCCCCGCCCGCACCAGCGAGCTCTTGCCCGCACCCGAGGCGCCGATCACCGCCAGCAGCCGCCGGCTCGTGATCTTTCGCCACAGCGCCGCGATCTCGGCATTGCGGCCGAAGAAGTCCTCGGAGTCCGACTCGCTGAACGGCGCCAGCCCCGGGTACGGCGAGCGATCGTCAGGTTCCTCCCGCCGCACTTCTGCCAACACGCCGGCGTCCGGCTCCGCAACTGCGCCGAAGCTGACCGCCGCGATCAGCCGGTAGCCGCGCTTCGGAATGGTCTCGATGTAGCGGGGGTCTCTCGCATCGTCCTCGAGAGCATCGCGGAGCTCGGAGATGCGAGCCGACGACCGTGTTGTAGGAGACGAACTCGGTCTGCCAGATCCCATCTTGGAGCTCGGAGGGCTCGCCACCTCGCCCGCTCGCCCGGCGAGGAAGACCAGCACGTCCATCGCTTTGGACTCGATCTGAACCGTGCTGCCGCCCCGCGAAATCCGGTTCCGGCTCGGTATCGAGTCAGCCAGTCACCAAGCCCAAATCGCGCCCCGACCTCAAGGGCCCTCTCCGTTTTGGAGGACATTCTGCTGCGATTATATCCCGAGGCGAGAGGACGGGCCGTGGCGCCGGCCCCGCCCTGCTCGGCGCGAGGACCAGGGAATCGAAGGATCTCCGCCATTGGCGATCCCCATCGGCTCCGCCTCGAAAGCCACCCGGAGGGCGCATCGCGGGCCCGGGAGGCCGGGCCCCGAATTCGATGACTGCTCTACATCGGCGGGATCGTGGTCGGGTCTGAGGTCTCGTTGTCGAGCATTGAGCCGTAGCAGTAGATGGTCGCACCCTCGGTGTTCGTCCAGACGTCCACGTACCCGGCCGAGATCGGCGAGTGGTTGCGGAACACCCGGGTGATCTGGTTCTTCGAGTAGAAGCTGCAGGTCCATGGTCTTGGTCTCAAACTGACTCCCCCTCGGAGCTGAAGAGCTCGATCGACACAGCGACCGTCTGCTCGCGCCGTTCTGGCAGCCGACGTTGGCACGGACGTCGTCGTTCTCGTTCATGAAGATGATCCGCTTCTTCACCCCTGAGGCGATCATCCGGTCCGCCCGGATGCCCGGCAGTTCCTGGCCGAAGGTGCCGGCTACCTTGGCGGACGGCAGGTTGTAGGTCCGGGTCATGGCGAGCAAGTCGATCCCTGCTCGTCCTCGACCGCCAGCGCGCCGACCTGGTCGGGCTCGAGGCCGAAGACCTCGTTGAGCACGTTGGCGTAGCGTACCCCGGCGCCCGGCGCGAGCGAGAACGGATCGCTCTGCGGACCGGCTCGCTGTTGTCGGCGCCACGGGGCAGCCTCTGCTAGCTCGTACGTGATGTCGGGTCGCAGCCGACGTTGTTGAGGTCGATGTCGGTTTCAAAGAACGCACCCTCGAGTCCGGCGGCGAGCGCCACGGCCGGGATGAAGGTCATGTCGGCCAACGGCACCTGCGGCAGGATGGTGGTCGGGTCCGAGGTGAGGTTGTCGAGCATCGAGCCGTAGCAGTAGTAGAGCGCCTCGTCGCTGTCGGCCCACACGTCGACGTAGCCGTTGACCGGCTCGTAGTCCCGCGAAGACCCGGTTGATCTGGTTGTTGGAGTAGGGTCCCAGGTCCATCGTCTTGGTTTCGAGGAAGGTGCCCTCGGCGTCGAAGAGCTCCGATGTTGATCCGGACCGGCTCGCTCGAGCCGTTGACGCAGCCGACGTTGGCCCGGGAGTCATCCTTCTCGCTCAGGAAGATGATGCGCTGCGAGTTCGGAGCCGGCTGAATCATCTCGGTCGACCGGATCGCGGGCAGGCCCTGGCCGAAGGTGCCGGCGGTCTCGCCGCGCCGGGATGTTGTATGTCCGGCTCATGCCGATCACGGTCTCGGTCCTCGCCACCATCTTGAGCGCGCCGAGCGAGTCGGGCTCGAGGCCGAAGAGCTCCGTGAGGACGTTCTCGTAGCGCTAGCTCTGGCCGGCAGCGAGCGCGATCGGCTCGGACTCGACAGGCTCGGAGTTGTCCTCGCCGCGGGGCAGCCACTGGAAGGAGACCTCGCGCTTCCTCCGTCCCCGTGTTGTTGATCTCGACGTCGGTCCGGAAGAAGGCGCCCTGGGCCCCGGCCGCCACCGCCGCCGCCGGGATGAAGCACTCGCGACCGTCCTGGACACGGGCCTTCTCCACACTCGCGCGAAGACGGACAACTCCACTCTCCCAGCGCGTGACGAACACCTAGTCCTTCTGACACCGCGACAGCCTAGCCGTGCCCAATGTGGTACGAGTGTCCACCTCCACCGGCGCTGACGGTGTGCTCACGTCGATCACTCGAAGACCTGTTTCGGATCCTCGTCCGCTACGTAGGCATAGCCGCTCGACGACCGCGACGCCCCGAGGCCTGCACCCGACGTGTCGACGAACCCCACCTCCACCAGCGCCGACGGCGTGCTCACGTCGATCACTCGAAGACCGCCGTTGACGTCCGCCACGTAGGCGTACGCGCCCGACACCGCGACGCCCCAGGCCATATCCGGCGTGTCGACAAACCCCACCTCCACCGGCGCTGACGGTGTGCTCACGTCGATCACTCGAAGACCTCTCGTCGTCGTCCGCTACGTAGGCGTAGCCACTCGAGACCGCGACGCCCCGAGCCGCCTCCCAGCGTGTCGAAGAACCCGACCTCCACCGGCGCTGATGCCACACTTACGTCGATCAGTCGAAGACCGCCGTTATACGTCCGCCACGTAGGCGTACGCCGCCCGACACCGCGACGCCCCAGGCCGCATCCGGCGTGTCGACAAACCCCACCTCCACGGGCACCGAGGGCGTGCTCACGTCGATGACGCGAAGACCTGCGTAGTCGTCGGCTACGTAGGCGTAACCACCCAACACTGCGACGCTCTTGGCCACCCCCAGCGTGTCGAAGATCCCGACCACCACCGGCGCTGAGGGCGTGCTCACGTCGATTACTCGAAGTCCGCGACCGCCGATCCGCGACGTAAGCGTACCCGCCCGACACCGCGACGCCGTAGGCCCCACCTGGCGTGTCGACGAACCCCACCTCCACGGGCGCTGATGCCACACTTACGTCGATCGCTCGAAGACCTCCGGAAGAGTCCGCGACGTAGGCGTACCCGCCCGACACCGCGACGCCCCTAGCCTCACCCGGCGTGTCGACGAACCCCACCTCCGCCGGATACGACGGCGTGCTTACGTCGATCACTCGAAGTCCCGCCGCGCGAGTCCGCGACGTAGGCGTAATCGCCCGACGCCGCGACGCCGTAGGAGGCACCTGGCGTGTCGACGAACCCCACCTCCACGGGCACCGAGGGCGTGCTCACGTCGATCACTCGAAGACCTGCGGTGTCGTCCGCTACGTAGGCGTAACCACCCAATACTGCGACAGCTGTGGGCGCACCCCCGGCGTGTCGAAGAACCCGACCTCCACCGGCGCTGACGGTGTGCTCACGTCGATCACGCGCAGACCGCCGGATTCCCCGTCACTTACGAACGCGTAGCTGGCCGCAACATCGACTCCGAAGGCGGCGCCTGGCGTGTCGATGAAGCCCACCTCCACGGGCGCGGACGGCGTGCTGATATCAATAAACCAAAGACCAACCTCCTGTCAACAACGTAGGCGTAGCCGCCGTCGAACTCGACCCCCCAGGCGTAACCCGGCGTTTCGACGAAGCCGGCCTCGACCGGTGCAGAGGGGTTGGAAACGTCGACAATGCGAAAACCCGTGTCGCCGCCCGCGACGCCGGCGTAGCCGCCCGAGACAGCGATGCCTAACACAGTGGCGTATTGAGTATCTGGCAAGGCAACATCGCCGACCGCCCGGGGCGCTTCCGGATTCGAGACGTCGGCGACCATCAGTGCGCTGTTGCTGCCGAAGTAGGCGTAGTCGCCCGAGACGGCGACCGCCCAGGAAGGTCCGTACGGCCATTGGCTGACCGGCTCTGGGCAGTTCTGGGCGAGCGCGGGCACTGCAAGAACACACAACGTGATAACGACAAACGACACCACCTGGGCCATACACTGCTGACGTCTCATCGTCCCCTCCTCTTCTCGGACGTGTTCAGACGTTCCCAACGTAGGTCCCGGCATGCTGAGAGTCGTGAGGAAAACTCCCGGAAACCTCCCGGAGATGTGGGGAATGGGGGAGACGGGCGCGGAAGCGGATCCGGCTTCGCCTTCGGCTACGCCGTGACAAGAGCGCACGGGGGCCCTATTCCCTAACCCCCAACCCCTGGTTGGCTCCTCGGGGGTTAGGAGTGCAGCGCCCGCTTGCCGACTGCCAGCGCCGCCTCTCGCACCACCTCGGACAGCGTGGGGTGGGCATGGCTGGTCAGGGCGATGTCCTCGGCCGAGGCCTTGAACTCGACGGCCAGCACCGCCTCGGCGATCAGCTCGGAGACCCGCGGGCCGACCATGTGGACGCCAAGGATCTGGTCGGTCTCCTTGTCGGCCAGGATCTTGACCATGCCGTCGAGCAGGCCGAGGCTCTTGGCGCGGCCGTTGGCGCGGAACATGAATCGCCCGGTGTTGAAGGCGATTCCGGCCTCCTTGAGCTCGGCCTCGGTGCGGCCGACCATGGCCAGCTCGGGCTCGGTGTAGATCACGTTGGGGATCGCGTCGTAGTTGACGTGGCCGGGCTTGCCAGCGAGGAGCTCGGCCAGGGCGATGCCCTCCTCCTCGGCCTTGTGGGCGAGCATCGGACCCCGCACCAGGTCGCCGATCGCGTAGATCCCCGGGACGTTGGTCCGGAAGTGATCATCGATTTTCACCTGGCCGCCTGCCTCGAGCTCGACGCCGACGTTCTCGAGGCTCGAGCCGCCCGAGTTTGGCCGGCGGCCGACCGCGACCAGCACCCGTTGGCAGGCCAGCTCCTCGGCCTCGCCCTTGTCGCTCGCGACGGTCAGCGTCACGCCCTTGTTCGTCACCTTGGCGGCGGTGACCTTGGTCGACAGCCGGAACTCGAGGCCCTGCGCCTCCAGCGCGCGCTGCAGGGAGGACGACATCTGCTTGTCGGCAAAGGGCGCGATCGTCGGCAGCATCTCGACCACGGTCACCTTGGCGCCCAAGCGGCTCCACACGCTGCCCAGCTCAAGACCGACCGCGCCGGCGCCGATGACGATCAGCTGCTCGGGCACCTCGGTGAAGGACAGGGCCTCGGTGGAGGAAACAACGCGCTCCCCGTCGAAGGGCAGGAACGGCAGCTCGACCGGCTCGGAGCCCATGGCGAGGCAGATGTTCGTCGCCTCGAGACGCTGCTCGCCGGACTCGCCGGCCACCGTGACCCGTCCGGGCGCGCTCACCACGCCGCGGCCGTTGATCACGGCGACCTTGTTCTTCTTCATCAGCGCCGCGACGCCGTCGACCAGCTCCTGCACGATCTGGCTCTTGCGCGCCATCATCTGGCCGAGCTCGAGCGACACTCCGGAGAGAGCGATGCCGTGATCGGCGAAGCGATGGTTGGCAGCGGCGAAGAGCTCGCTCGACTCGAGCAGGGCCTTCGACGGGATGCAGCCAACGTTGAGGCAGGTTCCGCCGAGGGTCGAGCGCTTTTCGACCAGCGCCGTCTTGAGGCCGAGCTGGCCCGCGCGGATCGCGCACACGTAGCCGCCGGGTCCGGAGCCGATGATCACCAGGTCGTAGGAGTCCATGGCCTCACACCTCCAGCAGCAGGCGGTTCGGATCCTCGAGGCAGTCCTTGATGCGCTTGAGGAAGGTCACCGACTCGCGGCCGTCGATGACGCGGTGGTCGTAGGACAGCGCGAGGTACATCATGGGCCGGATCACGATCTGGTCGTCCACCACCACCGGCCGCTTGATGATGGCGTGCATGCCGAGGATGGCGGACCCGGGCGGGTTGAGGATCGGCGTCGACATCATCGAGCCGAACACGCCGCCGTTGGAGATCGTGAACACCGCCCCCATCAGCTCGGAGAGCTCGAGCCGGCGCTGCTGCGCTCGCTCTGCGAGGTCGGCGATCTTCAGCTCGATCTCGGCCATGGTCAGGTGGTCGGCGTTGCGCAGCACCGGCACCACCAGGCCGCGCTCGGTGCTGACCGCGATCCCGATGTCGTAGTAGTGGTTGGTCACCAGCTGGTCGCCGTCGATGTAGGCGTTGACCGCCGGAACGGCGCGCAGGGCGTCGATCGAGGCCTTGACGAAGAACGACATGAAGCCCAGCCCGATGCCGTGCCGCTCCTTGAAGGTCTCCTTCCAGCGGGCGCGCAGCTCGATCACCCGGCTCAGGTCGGCCTCGTTGAAGGTAGTGAGGATCGCCGCCTGCTGCTGGACCTCGACCAGGCGCTCGGCGATGCGCTGGCGCAGCGGCGACAGCGGCTGCCGGGTCTGGCGCTCGAAGACCGGCGGCGCCGGCTGCCCTCCGGCAGGCTCGGCCACCGTGGGAACGGTCGGCAGGGCCGCAACGGCGGTCTCGACCGAGGCCGCGGCTGGGGCGGACTCCAGGTGACGGAGCACGTCGCCCTTGGTCAGCCGGCCGTCGCGGCCCGAGCTCGCGATCGTCGCCGGGTCGAGGTGGTGTTCGAGGACCAGGCGCTGCACGGCGGGCGACAGCCCCTTGACCGCCGTCAGCTTGCTCGCCGCCTGCGCCATCCCGGCAGGCGGAGCGAGCGGGCGAGGAGGCGCCGGCCCCGCTGCGGCTGGTGCGGGCGACGAGGGGGCGGAGAGGGCAGGCGGCTGGGCAGCGGGCTGAGCGGGTCTGGCGGCGGGCGCGGGAGCCGCCTCCACCTTCACGTCAGTGTCGATGGTGGCGACGGTCTGGCCGATCTGGACGGTCGTTCCCGCCGGGACCAGGATCTTCAGCCGCCCCGCTTGCGCGGCGCTGACGTTCATCGTGATCTTGTCGGTCTCGAGTACCAGCAGGGGCTCGTCGCGGGCCACCAGGTCGCCGTCGGCCCGCGACCACTCCGCGAGGACGCCCTCTTTGATCGACTCGCCGACCTCCGGGATGGTGACGTTGATGGGCATCTCCGCCTTCCTCGCTGCGGCCGCCACGGAGGGCGGCGATCCGCGGTCACTTCATCTTGGCACATGCACCGCGAGAGGTGCCTCCGCACTCCAACACACGGGACGACTCAGTCGATCAAGGCCTCGGCGACCAGTTTCGCCTGCTGCTCGCGGTGGACCCGGGCCGAGCCGGTGGCCGGGCTGGCGCTCGGCTCGCGGCCGACGTAGCGCAGCTTGCGGTACGGGAAGAGCTCCAGCAGCTGCGGCAGCATGAACGACCAGCCGCCGCGATTCTTGGTCTCCTCCTGCACCCAGACCACCTGCTCGGCACCCTTGTAGGGCTTGACCAGCTTTCGCAGCAGCGCGTCGTTGAAGGGGTAGAACTGCTCGACCCGCAGGATGGCGACGTCGTTCACCCCATGCTCTTCACGGCCTTCGAGAAGGTCGTAGTAGACCTTGCCGCTGCACAGCACGAGGCGGCGCGTCGCGCCCTGGGGGGGCGTCGGGTCGTCCAGCATCTCCGAGAACCGGCCCGAGACGAGATCGGAGACCGGGGAGACCGCGCGCTTGTGGCGCAGCATGCTCTTCGGCGCCATGATCACCAGCGGTCGCCGGAAGCCGCGCTTGAGCTGGCGGCGCAGCACGTGGAAGTACTGGGCCGGGGTGGTCAGGTTGCAGACCTGGATGTTGTCCTCGGCGCACAGCGTCAGGTAGCGCTCGAGGTAGGCGTTGGAGTGCTCCGGACCCTGGCCCTCGTAGCCGTGCGGCAGCAGCATGACGATCCCGCTGCCACGCTGCCACTTGTCGAGCGCCGCGGTGATGAACTGGTCGATAATGACCTGTGCCCCGTTGGCGAAGTCGCCGAACTGGGCCTCCCAGAGGACGAGCATGTTGGGCTCGACCAGCGAGTAACCGTAGTCGAAGCCGAGCACCGCGGCCTCGGACAGCATGCTGTTGTAGACGCAGAACCGCCCCTGGCCGTCGCGGATATTGTTGAGCGGGATGTAGATCTCCTGGTTCTTGGTGTCGAACCAGGCGGCGTGGCGCTGCGAGAAGGTGCCGCGGATCGAGTCCTGGCCGCTCAGCCGGACGGGCAGGCCCTCGGCGAGCAGGCTGCCGAACGCCAGCAGTTCGGCGAACGCCCAGTCGACCGAGCCGCCGGATCTCACTGTCTCGAGCTGCTCCGGCAGCCGCCGTCCGACCTTGCGGTTGAGGTGGAAGCCCTCGGGCACCGTGGTCAGCGCCCGCGCCACCTCCTCGAGGACCTCCTCGGGCACCCCGGTCTCAGCCGGATCGAACACGTATGGCTGATTCAGACCGGTCCACACCCCGCTGAACGGCTGGTCGGGAAGCGCATCGGGCAGCGGGCAGGCGATCTTGACGGTCTTGAAGGCGTCGTACAGCCGGTCGGCGAACTCGTCCGACAGCCGCGAGCTGTCGTCGAGCGACAGCACCCGGTCGTGCTCGAGCCGCAGCTGGTAGAGAGCGCGGACCGGCGGGTGGTTCTCGATCTTCTGGTACATCACCGGCTGGGTGAAGGCGGGCTCGTCGCCCTCGTTGTGGCCGTGCTTGCGGTAGCAGAGCATGTCGATGACCACATCGGAGTTGAAGGTCTGGCGGAAGCGCAGCGCCAGATCGACCACGAAGCACACCGCCTCGGGGTCGTCACCGTTGACGTGAAAGATCGGGGCCTCCACGTACTTGGCGACGTCGGTGGGGTAGCGCGAGGAGCGCGCCTCGCCGGGCAGGGTCGTGAACCCGATCTGGTTGTTGACGACGATGTGGACCGTGCCGCCGGTGGAGTAGCCCTTGAGCTGGGAGAGGTTGAAGGTCTCGGCGACCAGACCCTGGCCGGCGAACGCGGCGTCGCCGTGGATCAGCAGGGGCAGCACCTTGCGCCGGTGCACGGTGTCGCCGCGGTAGCGCTGTTTGGCGCGGACGCGGCCCTCGACCACCGGGTCGACGGCCTCGAGGTGGCTCGGGTTGGCGGTCAACGAGACGTGGATCGTACGGCCGTTCGAGGCCCCGTAGTCCGAGGAGTAGCCGCGATGATACTTGACGTCGCCGTCGCCGCCCACCGGATCGGGCGCCAGGTTGTCCTCGAATTCGTGGAAGATCATCGAGTAGGGCTTGTGGAGGATGTTGGCGAGAACGTTGAGCCGGCCCCGGTGGGCCATGCCCATGACGACCTCCTCGACGCCGGTGTCGGATGCGGTCTCGAGGAGCTGGTGGAGAGCCGGGATCAGCGACTCGGCGCCTTCGAGCGAGAAGCGCTTCTGGCCGACGTAGCGGCTGTGGGTGAAGGTTTCGAAGAGCTCGGCGTCGATCAGCTGCGTGAGGATCGCGATCCGGCGCTCCGGCGGGAAGGTCGGGCGATTGCGGATCGGCTCCATCTCCTGCTGCAGCCAGCGCCGCATGTGGACGTTCTGGATGTGGAGGTACTCGACGCCGATGCTGCGGCAGTAGGTGTCGCGCAGGACGTCGATGATCTCGCGCAGGGGCATCCGCTGCGGGCCGCCGAGGTGCCCGGTATCGAAGACCTGGTCGAGGTGCTCCTCGGTCAGACAGAAGGCCTCGAGCTCGAGCGAGGGGTGCGTGGCGGGCGCGTCCTCGAGCGGGTTGACCTTCGCGATGAGGTGGCCGACGTTGCGGTAGGCGAAGATCAGGCTGGCGACGCGCGACTGGTCGTTGGCGCGATCGGCGGCCACGCACGGCCGCTGGCACATCGCCAGGTCGAAGCCCGTGAAGAAGAGCCGCCACTCTTCGGACACCGACGAGGGATCGCGCTGCCAGAGCTGGTGGAGCTCGTCGACGTAGTCGGCGCTCGCCAGCACGGACAGCGAGGGTCGGGCGGTTCCGGTCGACGCTTCAGAGGCCACGTCAGGAGCGCTCCTTGTCGTTTGGGCGCCCATCCCGGCGGTCGGCGCTGCCTGGGCAGGCAGCATCCCCGGTCGGACGGGCATTTCCAGGCGAGTATGGTAGCGCATTTCGCGGTGAGGACAGTGGATAGCAGTCAGCGGACAGGAATCGGATTCCCTGGGGAAGATCTCCATCCGCTTTCTCTTCCGAATCACACTGAGACTGTCGAGTCGACGAAAGCGTCGGACGCGGAAAGCGGGCGCGGCAGCGGGTCTCCCCCCGCCCACGGATCCAGTCGATGCGGTCCTCCCCCCGTCACACAGCCTGGTCGAGGACCACGACCTCACGGTCGAGCACTTCGCCCAGCCTGTCCTTCTCCACCTCCAGGTCGAACCGCACCTGCAGGTTCATCCAGAACCGCTCGCTGGTTCCGAAATAGCGCGCGAGCCGGAGTGCGGTATCGGCACTGATCGAACGCTGCCCGTGAACGATCTCGTTGATCCGTCGGGGGGGAACGTTGATACTTTTCGCCAGCCGATACTGGCTGATCCCCATCGGCTCGAGGAACTCCTCGAGGAGGATCTCGCCAGGGTGGATGGGCGGGAGCTTCTTGTGAGTCATCATCGCCTCCTAGTGGTAGTCCGCGATTTCGACCTCGAACGCGTCCGAGTCCTTCCAGAGAAAGCAGACTCTCCACTGATCGTTGATCCGGATGCTGTGCTGACCCTCACGATTGCCGTGCAGCTTCTCTAGCCGGTTGCCGGGCGGGAACCTAAGGTCCTCCATCCGGTCGGCAGCATCCACCAGCAGGAGCTTGCGCAACGCCACCCTTTGAATGCCCTGCGGGAGCTTGCGGGATCGAGCTCGATTGAAGATTCTCTCGGTCTCGGGATCAGCAAAGCTCCGGATCACGGACACACTATAACGTATCACGTTAATAACGGCAAACGTTAATAGGCGTTCGTGCCGCATTGGCCTTTGCGGCGAGGATGCGCGCAGCGCATCCCGAGGAGCGTGTGGGGCAGAGGCCAACAACAATGACCACGTCAGGAACGCATTCAGGGGCCTATGCCCCACGCGCTCCCAAGGCGTGAAAGCGCTCCCAAACGCGCGGAGCGATCTCGCGTGCCTCGCGCGCCGTCTCCTCGAGGTCGACGGTGAGGAGCTCGAAGTCGCGCATCAGCACCTTGCCGCGGGCCACGGTGTGCCGGACAGCAGCTCCGGCCGCGCCGTAGACGAGATGGCCGAAGGTGCTCTCGGGCGAGATCGGCGTCGGCGGTGGCGCATCGATGACGGCGATGTCGGCCGGAGCGCCCGAACAGAGCTCGCCGAGGAGCGGCTCGTCGAGGAAGCGGCCGGCGGTGCGGCTGGTCGCCGCCAGCAGGATCGGGTGGACCTCGAAGCCGACCCGCGGGTCACGGTACGCCGCCCGTTGGGCGAGGAAGGCGAAGCGCAGGGCAGCCAGCATCGACGAGCCCATGCCGTCGGTACCGAGGGCGACCAAACATCCTGCGCGGTGGGCGGCGACCACGTCGAGACGGCCGACGCCGTTGTTGGCGTTCGACTCCGGGTTGTGGATCAGCACCGCGCCAGCGGCCGCGATCCGGTCGAGCCCGTCGGTCGCGAGGTGGATGCCGTGAGCGAGCAGAGCGTGGCCGTCGAGCAGCCCGGCGGCCTCCAACCGCGGAATCGGTCCGCTGCCGTAGAGGGCAGTCGAGACGCGCACGTCGAGCGGGTCCTCGGCGACGTGGAGGTGGACGCCCACGCCGCGCGGTCGGAGCCGCGCCGTCGCGGCGAGCGTCTCATCCGACACGGTGAAGCTGGCGTGCAGGCCCATCACGCCGCGGATCGTCGGGTGGGCGAGGTGGCGGGCGCAGAAGTCCGCGTTCTCCTCGACGCCGGCAATCGCCTCGTCGTGCCCATTGCGGTCCGACGCCTCGTAGCAGAGGACGGCCGAGAGCCCGGCGCCCGCAACCTCGTCGGCGATGGCGTCCAGGATGCCGGCGATGCAGGCCGGTGAGGCGTGGTGGTCGAAGACCGTCGTGCACCCGGCGCGGATGCACGCGGCGAGGGTCAGTCGGGCCGACACGCGGACCGCATCCTGGTCGAGGCTGCGGTCGAGGCGCCACCAGAGGCCCTCGAGCACCTCCCCGAATCCGTGCGGCTGGAAGCCGGGGTCGAGCCCGCGGGCGAGGGCCGAGTAGAAGTGGTGGTGGAGGTTGACGAAGCCGGGCAGGATGAGGCCGCCGCGGGCGTTCACGACCTCGGCGTCGGGGTAGTGGGCGCGGAGCACCGCCATCCGGTCGACCGCCAGGACGCGATCGCCTTGCCAGGCGACGCCCCCATCCACGAGCACGGCGGGCCGCTCGCCGCCGCTGAGCACCGTGCCGTTGCCGATGATCGTCGTCATGCTCCGTCCCTCAGGTTGCGCCACGCTGGACAAACTCCCCCGTGCCGGCCGGCGCGAAGCTCTCCGTGCCATCGGCCCGTCGCTCGAAGACGCAGCGCCCGCGCAGGTAGGTGGCGCGCACCCGCCCGGTGAAGCGCCGGCCCTCGAACGGCGTGTAGCGGTTGAGGTTATGAAGGTCGTGCGCGCGGACAGTCCAGATCTCGGCCTCGTCGAGGACCACGAAGTCGGCGTCGAGGCCCGGCTTGAGAGCCCCCTTGCGGTGGTCGATGCCGAAGAAGCGCGCGGGCCCTGACGACAGCACCTGCGCCAGCCGCGTCAGCGACAGGCGGCCGCGGCGCACCCCCTCCGAGTAGAGGTAGGGCAGCAGCAGCTCGACGCCCGGGACGCCGCCGTAGTCGGTCCAGATCGAACCGGTCTGCTTCTCGTCCGGCCACTGGCCGGCGGCGTGGTCGGTGGCGACGAAGGCGAGCTCGCCCTCGGCGAGGCCCTGCCACAGGCGCGCGCGGTCGGTCGCAGACTTGACGACCGGCGCGGTCTTGAGCAGCGAGCCCATCGACTCGAGGTCCTCGACGGTGAACTCGAGGAAGTGCGGGCAGGTCTCGGCCGTGATCGGGCAGCCCTCGCGGCGGGCGGCGCTGATCCGGTCGAGCGCCTCGCCCGACGCCAGGTGGACCACGTGGACCCGCGCGCCGGTCTGCCGGCAGGCCTCGATGAGATGCTCGACCGCCCGCACCTCGGCGACCGGCGGCCGCGAGTCGGCGTAGGCGCGCGGCGAGTCGAGGCCGCGTCGGCGCAGCAGCGACTCCTCCTCGCGGACGGTGTCGGCGTCCTCGGCGTGCACGCCGACCGGCACGCCGAGGCGGCGCGCTTCGCCGAGCACCTCGAGCAGCTGGGCGAGGCTGAGGTGGCGGAAGCTGTCCATTCCCGACAGCAGATAGACCTTGATCGCGGCGATCCCGGCGGCGGCGAGCTCGCCGAGCCGTTCGCGCCAGTCGGGCTGCTCCAGCGCATTCGCGGACACGCCACCCCAGAGCATGAAGTCGACGCGGGCCTTGGGGGTGATCGCGAGCAGCTTGTTCGCGAGGGCCACGCGTGTCGGTCACCGGCGGCAGCGAGGTGCACGGCATGTCGACGACGCAGGTGACGCCGCCCGCGGCGGCCGCCGCGGTGCCGGTCGAGAAGTTCTCGCGGTGCGTGAATCCGGGGTCGTCGAAGTGGACGTGACCGTCGATCGCGCCCGGCAGCACGAGCGCTGCCCCCGAGATCGACCCACTGCTCGCCCTCGGCCGCGGTCTCCTGACCGGCGGGTGTCACCGCCACCAGGCGGCCGCCCTCGACGACCAGCTCCCGCGGCAGGGTCTCGTTGCCGCCGGCCGGGATCCGGAGGTTGAAGAAGCGGGTGCGCACTGAGACCATTCTAGCGGCAGCGTGCCGTCCGGCACCCAAGAACTGCTCCAGGCACCTGTACACGTTCCCGTTCCCGCTCCCGGAACGGACGACCCAGCGGCCAGCACTGCCCTCGAGCCCCCGGATGGCAGGGACGCCGACCATCTGGTGCGCCAGATTCGGGAAGGGGAACGGGAACGGGAACGGGTGAGCGCTCAGCCAGCGGACTCGGCAGCCGCGGTCGGGATCCACGGCACCGAGTCACGGACGCCGTGGAACAGCGCGAGCATGGTCGCGCAGCTTCGCAGACTGATCGGGTCCGCAGGCGCCTCGCCAGTGAGCCGCGATCCCAGGACTTCCAGGGTGTCGCGCGCCAGGCGGAGCTCGACGCCCCCGGTCCGGTAGCGCAGCGTGTCGGCGATCTCGAGCTCGTGCCGTGCGCCGTCGAGCGCCGCCTGGACCATCCAGCCGCCGTCGTGCCGGACGAGGCGGAAGGCGTTCTCGGTCTGCGCTTGGAACGAGGCCTCGTCGAGGAAGAGCCGCGGCTTCTCGGCGAACGGGCGCCCCGCGGTCGGGCAGAAGGTGGTGCAGTTGCCACAGTCGTTGCACAGGTCGGCGATCACCGCGACCTGGTGTGGCTGGCGGACCTCGAGCCGCTCGGTGGCGCCCGCAGTCGGCTTGCCGCGGTGCCACCGCAGCACGGGCAGGTCGGTCAGCCGCTCTGCTGACCGGTAGGTGAAGACGGCGCGGTTGGGGCACACCGTCTCACAGGTCGAGCAGAGCAGGTCGCAGTCGAGGCACCGGCCGGCCTCAGCCACTGCCTTGGCAGGCGGGTAGGTGGCGATGACCTCGTCAAAACCGGCACGCTTGCCCGGCGGTAGCTGTGAGACCCGCTCCCGAAACTGGCGCTGGGAGCGGCGGCGCAGCAGGTCCGTCCGATCGATGAAGTGCGCCTCGGCGGCGGCCGCGTGGGCGGCTCGTCCTTCCCGGGCGGCGATCGCGGCGGCGATGCGGCGGCCGTCGCCGCAAGCCTTGACGATGGTCGCCGGGCCGTCGCCGATCAGGTCGCCGCCGGCGAAGACGTTGGGTAGCGAGGTCTCCAGGGTCGCCGGGTCGACGACCAGGAAACCGGCCCGGTTGAGGTCGGGCTTCTCAGCGCCGAACAACGAAAGGTCGGCGCGCTGCCCGACCGCCACGACCAGCGCGTCCAGGGAGATCTCGCGGTCGGATCCCCACATCCGGATCGGCCGTCGGCGGCCGCTGTCGTCGGGCTCGCCGAGCATGGTGGCTGCGCAGCGCAGGCCGCGGACCCGCCCCGAGTCGGCGACCACGGCCAGCGGCAGCGTCTGCTCGAGAACCGGGATCCCCTCCTCGGCGAGCCCCTCGACCTCTTCGCGCTGCGCCGGCATCTCACGCCGGCTGCGCCGGTAGATCACGGTGACCTCGCTGGCTCCGAGCCGCCGCGCGGTGCGGGCGCAGTCGATCGCGACGTCGCCGCCGCCGATCACCCCGACCCGGCCGGGGAGCTCGGTCAGCTGTCCGGAGCGGGCGGCGCGGAGGAAGACCAGACCGTCCCAGACGCCGCTGCTGTCGTCGCCCGGGACGCCGAGGCGGGCGCCCTTCTGGGCTCCGGCCGCCGCCACGATGTAGCGGAAGCCGGCGGCGCGCATCCCCTCGAGGGTGACGTCCCGGCCGACCTTCTGGCCGTGGCGCACCTCGATGCCGGCAGCGGCGATCCAGCTCAGGTCGCGGTCCACCGCGTCGCCTCCGGCCCGAAAGCCGGGGATCGAGCCGGAGACCATGCCGCCGCTCGCGGATCGCGCTTCGAACACGGTCACCGCGATCCCGGCGCGGGCCAGGAACTCGGCAGCCGCGAGGCCGCACGGACCAGCGCCGATCACGGCGGCCCCGGGGTTCCCGGTGGGCGCCGGCAGGTCGCGTGGCGGCGCGGCGGCGGTGTCGATGACGAAGCGCTTGATCTCGCGGATCGCGATCGGGTCGTCGAGGTGGGTGCGCAGGCACGGCAGCTCGCACGGGTGGTGGCAGGCTCGGCCCAGGGTCGCCGGCAGCGGGTTGTCGTCCCGAATGACCGCGGCGGCCCCGGCGACGTCGCCGCTCGCGAGGAGGCGCATGTACTCGGGGACCCGCTGGCCGACATCGCAGGCCTCGGTGCACGGGGCCGCGATGCAGTCGAAGTGCCCGAGGGCGCGGCGGCCCTTGGCGCGCGAGCGGTCGAAGCGGGCGCCTTTCAGCGTTGGGTCCTGCAGCACCGCATCGGAGTAGCTCGTCAGGTTCTGCTGGGTGGCGCGTGCGCCGCGCTCGAGGAGATTGTCATCCGACGGATCCCAGTCGCCGGCGGTGCGCAGGACGAGGTCGTCAAGGCAGTCGGCACCGACCATTTCCATGGCGGCCGAGATGTTGTCGAGGTACTGGCGAAGCCGCAGATATCCGCCCGGTCGCAGCAGGTCCGAGCAGGCCGTGATCGGGCGCAGCCCGGCCGCCAGCAGCGCAGGCGTGTTGAAGGCGTCCGCTCCGCCGGCGAACGAGATGCGCAGGCGGCCGTCGAACTCCTCCTGGAGGCGGCTCGCCAGGCGCACCGTCACCGCGTGCAGGGGGCGCCCCGACATGTACATCCTCGACTGCTCGAGGTCGAAGACGTCGCGGTGGTTGACCACCGGCAGCGTGTTCGCCAGCTTGAGGCCGAAGGTCACGCCGCGGCGCTCGGCGACCGCGGTGAGCTCGCGGATCAGCTCGACCGACTCCTCAAAGGTTGGATCGCCGGCGAACGCTTCGGCGGAGAGCGTGACGTCCTCGAAGCCGAGCTCGTCGTGGAGGATGTGGGCGACCTCCTCGGACCCGAGGAGGGTCGGGTTGAGCTTGATCGTGGTCGGCAGGCGCCAGCGCTCCATCAGGTAGCCGGCGATGAGGGCGATCTCCTCGGGGCGACAGCCGTGCATCGTCGACAGCGTGATCCCACCGGCAAATCCGCGCGGGATCTCGGCCGCCGCCGCCTCCGGGATGCGGGTCGCGGCGGCTGCCACCGCGCGCTCGAGATCGCGGCCGGCGTCGATGCAGCGCTCGAAGAAGCGCTGCATGTTCGGCTGCCGCACGCCCTTGAGGTCGTACCCGACGCTGACGTCGAACAGCACGCCCGTGCTTCCGCCCGCAAACCCCAATCGGTGGTGGAGGGCATGGACCAGGACCCACGCGCGCAGGTACTCGTCGAACGACTGGTCGAGGGTCAGCTCCTGCGACCACTCGATGTTGTAGCCGGCGTCCTCCATGTCGATGCATGGCTTGACGACCTTGATCTCGTCGAGGGTCTGGACGGTCTTGAGCTCGATCACCCGGGCGCCGCACAGCCACGCCGCGACGATGTTACCGGCGAGCTGGGAGTGTGGGCCGGCCGCGACTCCGACTGGCGTGTCGAGTCGGCGCCCGCGCCAGGTGAAGGCGAGCGGACCGTCCGGCCGGGGGCGGAAGAACAGCTCGTGGGGAATGCCGAGGACGCCGTCCTGGGCGACCAGCTCGTCGCTGATCCAGTCGACCAGTCGCTCCATCGACAGCGGGGTGAACCGATGCGGCATCGAATGCGTCGTCGAGTCGAGCATAACATCGCGCGGCTCGAGCCCCGGCTGCTATGCTGCGGCGGACGGCGTCCGGCCGGAGGCGAGCCGAGGTGGCGCGGCAGGCGATCTCAGCGTCGGAGTGCGCCGAGCGGGTCCGCTCGGCGCGGCGGGTCGTGGCGCTCACCGGCGCCGGCATTTCGACCGCCGCCGGGGTGCCGGACTTCCGCGGGCCCGAGGGCCTCTACGTCACCGGCCGCTACGACCCGCAGGCGACCTTCGAGATCGGCGGCTTCCTTCGCGACCCGGCGCCGTTCTTCCGTTTCACGCCGCGACGTGCTCGGCCTGGTCGCCGACCTGCAGCCGACCTTCACCCACCGTTTCCTCGCCGGGCTCGAGGCCGCGGGCGCCCTGCAGACCGTGATCACGCAGAACATCGACCCACTGCACCAGCGGGCCGGGTCGCGTAGCGTGATCGCGATCCATGGCGGCTACTGGACCAGCCACTGCCTGGAGTGCCACGGCCGGTTCTCGCTCGATGACCTGCTCGAGCTCCTGGAGCGCATGCCGGTTCCGCTCTGCCGCTGCGGCGGCGTGGTCAAGCCGGACGTGGTGCTGTTCGGCGAGCCGGTGTACGCGATGGAGGAGGCGATCGGCGCCGTCGCCGAGGCCGATCTGCTGCTGGTCCTGGGTTCCTCGCTCGCGGTCTACCCGGCGGCGTGGCTGCCGGAGGCGGCCGAGTGCGCTGTGGTGGTGGTCAACCGAGGCCCCGTGGAGCTCGCCCCGGCGCCGAACCGCTACTTCGCCGACGCGGAGCTCGATCCCTTCTTTTCCGAGGTCGCGCGGGAGCTGGGGCTAGAGATCTCCGAATCGCCCTGATGCCGCTCCCGCACAGCCGGGCGGCGAGGTCGGGCGGTCAACGCCGCCGTGATTTGGGGACGGACGGCCGTGCGGCCGGCGCGTCCGACATCGGCAGACTGGTGCGGCGGATGCCGTCGTGGGCGAACAGCGCGCCGGCCACGGCGGCGGCCGTCGGGACCAGACCGATTTCGCCGACCCCCTTGGCGCCGTAGCCGCCGACCGGATCCGGCACCTCGACCAGAATCACCTCGACCGGCGGGCGTGTGGCTGGCCTTGAGGATCCCGAGGTCGCCGAGGCGCAGGCTCGCGGGCCGGCCGCCGGGGCAGGGGAGCTCCTCTGACAGCGCGTAGCCGAGCCCCATGTGCACCGCCCCCTCGATCTGGCCGGCGCAGGCGAGCGGGTTGATGGCGCGCCCGACGTCGTGGGCGGCGACGACCCGCTCGATGCGGCCGTCCTCGTCGAGGATGACGACCTGGGTGGCAAAGCCGAAGGCCATGTGGGTCACCGGATCCGGCACATCGGTGCCCGGCGCCACGGTGAAGTCGCAGACGTACTCCCCGCGGAACTCGCGGCCGGCGAGCGCATCGAGCGAGCCGCCGGCAAGCTCCGCGGCGAGGGACTCGGCCGCGCGCTTGCAGGCCATCGAGGCGAGGGCGGTGGCCCGCGACGCGGTGGTCATGCCGCTCTCCACAGCGAGCTCGGAAACCGCGCGCACGTTCATGCACTCGGCGGCGAGGCCGGTCACCTCGACCACGACCTGGCGCAGTACGGTGAACAGACCCTGGCCCATCTCGGTGAAGCCGGTGACAACCTCGAGCCGGGCCGCCCGGGAGCACGCGCAGCGCGACCCGCCCGATGTCGGCCGCCCCGTTGCCGATGCCGGTGTTCTTGATGCCGCAGGCGATGCCGGCGCAGCGGCGCGCTCCTGGTAGACGTCGCGAACCGCCTCGAGGGTCTGCCGGATGCCGCAGGAGGCGTTCATCCGCTGGCCGGTGGCAAAGGCGTCGCCGGGGCCGAGGATGTTGCGCTCGCGGATGTCGTAGCCGTCGAGCCCGACCCGCTCCGCGAGCCGGTCGAGCATGCCCTCGATGGCGAATGCCGCCTGGTTGACTCCGAAGCCGCGCATCGCGCCGCAGGGCGGGTTGTTGGTGTAGACGGTCCGCGCCTCGACGTCGACGTTGGGCACCCGGTAGGGGCCGCAGGCGTGGCCCGCGGCGCGCTCCAGCACCTTGGCGCCGACCGAGGCGTAGGCGCCGGTGTCGCCGACGATCCGCGCCCGCACCGCGGTCAGCCGGCCGTCGGCATCGGCGGCGACCGTGTAGCGCAGCGAGAGCGGGTGGCGCTTGGGGTGGATCCGGATCGACTGGGATCGCGTCAGCACCAGCCGGACCGGCCGGCCGAGGAGGCGGGCGGCGAGCGCGGCGTGGGCCTGGATCGAAAGGTCCTCCTTGCCGCCGAAGGCGCCGCCGTTGGCCACCAGCTCGACCGTGACCGCCTCGATCGGGACCCCGAGCACGGCGGCGATCTGGCGCTGGTCGTCGTGCACGCCCTGGCCCTGCGAGTAGACCGTGAGCCGGTCGCCCTCGGGGACCGCGAGGCAGGCCTCGGGCTCGAGGAAGGCGTGCTCGATGCGCTGGGTCGTGAAGGTCTCCTCGAGGACGTGGGCCGAGGCGGCCAGCGCGGCGTCGACGTCGCCGCGCGAGTAGGCGCAGGCCTCGAGGAGGTTGCCGCCGTCGTGGACCCTCGGGGCGCCGGGGGAAAGCGCCGACTCGGGGTCGGTCACCGGCTCGAGCACCTCGTACCTCGACCACGACGCCGTCGGCGGCGCGCCGTGCGCGGTGCTGGGAGTCGGCGACCACCACCGCGAGGACGTCGCCGACGCAGCGGGTGGTCTCGCCCTCGGCGACCAGCACCGGCCAGTCCTGGACGATCAGACCAACATTGCGCCGCCCGGGGACGTCGGCTGCCGTCAGCACCCGGACGACGCCGGGCAGGGCGAGCGCTGGCGACGGGTCGATCCGGAGAACCCGAGCCCGCGGGTGCTCACTGAGCACAACGGCCGCGTGCAGCATGCCGGGATCGGTCAGGTCGGCCACGTAGGGTCGCTCGCCGAGAGCCTGGGCCTCGGCGCGGTAGCGTGGCGCGGACGAACCTACGCCGCCGGCAACCGATGAGCAGCGCGAGTCGTCGTGTGTTCGCAGCGAAGCGTCGGCGCGGCTTCGCGGCTCGGCTGCTCGCGAAACGACCGCCCGCGGCCCACGCCTCGCCCGCGGTCTGGATGGCGTCCGCGATCCGGTGGTAGCCGGTGCAGCGGCAGAGATGGCCGTCGAGGGCGTGGAGAACCCGCTCGCGGTCCGCGGTCAGGCCGTGGTCGAGCAGGTGGACGGCGCGGGTGACGATGCCCGGGCGTGCAGAAGCCGCACTGCACCGCGCCCTCCTGGACGAAGGCCCGCGCCAGGACCTGGCGCTGCGCCTCGGGAATGCCCTCGAGCGTCGTGACGTGGCGCCCTTCGACCTGGTCGGGTCGCAGCAGGCAGGCGAGGGCCGGCCGGCCGTCGAGCAGGATCGTGCAGCAGCCGCAGAAGCCCTCGGGCGCGCAGCCGTCCTTGAGCGTGGTGATGCCGCAGACCTCGCGCAGCACCTCGAGCAGGTGCATGCCCTCCTCGTAGTCCACCGAGGTGGGCGCGCCGTTGAGGACGAAGCGAGCGCGGGGCACCGTGCGGCTCTCCAGGACCATCATATGCCCGGAGGGACCGGGTGTGGGGCACGAGGCGGCAACGGACGAACGAGCGCTCGCTCAGGAGCGCGCAGCCAAGAACGCCTCATCGGGCGCGCACAGGCGCCTATGCCCAGACGCTCCTAGGCGTTGCGCTCGCGGATGATCTCGGCGGCGATCGAGACCGCGATCTCCTCCGGGGTGTGGCTGCCGATGGGCACGCCGACCGGGGCGTGGATCGAGGCTAGGAACTCGGCGGGCGACGCCGTCGGCTCGCATCGCCGCGAACAGGGCCGCCACCTTGGCGGCGCTGCCGAGCAGCCCGAGATAGCGCAGGCGGTGGCCGGCGAGCGCGCGCAGCGCCGTCTCGTCGTGGGTGTGCCCGAAGGTCATGACAACCACCCACGAGCGGCCGCCCTCGGGCACCTGAGCTGCGAGGTCGGCGTAGTTCACGGTGCGGATCTCGTCGGCGAAGCTGTTGGCCGCCAACGTCGGCAGGTCGGGTCGGTCGTCGAGGACGACGATCCGGAAGGGCAGTGTCGCGATGACCCGCGACAGCGCGAGCGCGCAGTGGCCGCCGCCGACGATGGTCAGGGTGTCGAGGCGGCCGAGGGTGGTGGCGAAACGGAAGCCGGCCGCGTCCGTTGTCAGGGATCGCGGCGTGGTGGGTCCGGGATCGAACGAGATGCCCGTGCTGGACAGGTGGAGGGTGCCGACCCGGCCGTCGCGCAGTGCGTCGCAGATTGCGGCGAGCGCCGGTTCGTCGCTCCTCATTAGCGGGACGAGGGCCATGGTCTGGCGCCCGGAGCACAGCGTGCCGTGGGCCTCGGGCGTGTGCTCGATGTCAACGGGCTCGGGGGCGCCGTCGAAGTCGCGGGCCCGCTCGATCATCGCGTGCTCGGCCGTTCCGCCGCCGACCGTGCCCGCGCAGCCGAGCGCCGACACGACCATGGCGGCGCCGGTGGTGCCGGGGACCGATCCCTGGTGATCGACCACCATCACCAGCACCGTGCGCTGTCCGCCCCGGACCGAGTCAAGCGCGTGCTCCCAGAGATCGTTCATGGCGGAGAGTGTAGCGAAGATCGCGGAGCTCCGGATGCTGAGCGGCTCGTTCCAGATCCCAGATCCTAGATCCGAGATCCTATTCGGCGGTCATGGGCGCCGTGGCCACGCGCACCGGCTCAGAATCGCGTGACGTGCCACCGTACAGCGCCATCAGCACCCGCTCCGGGGTCATCGGCGCGGTGAAGAAGGCGGGCAACCCCGGCCGGAAGGCCTTCATCGCGTCGAGCAACGCGAAGTAGGCGCCGATGGCGTACATCAGCGGCGGCTCGCCGATCGCCTTGGAGCTGAGCACGGCGTGGGGATTGTCGGCGTCGTCGAGGAACACGGCGTCGATGGCTGGCGTCGCCATCAGGTCCGGGATCTTGTAGTTGGTGAGGTTGCCTGAGAGCAGGCGGCCGTTGTCGAACAGCAGCTCCTCGGAGGTCATCCAGCCGAGGCCCTGGACGAGGCCGCCCTCGAGCTGCCCCCGGTCGACGAGCGGGTTGAGGCTGCGCCCTGCGTCGTGGACCGCCCACACCCGGTCGACGGTGTAGGTGCCGCGCAGGCAGTCGACCGTGACCTCGATTGCGGCGCTGCCGAACACGTGGTAGGCGAAGGGCTGGCCCCTTTCCCGGCCGCGGTCGTAGTGGATGTGCGGCGTCGCGTAGTGGACCTGCGCCGACAGGCTGACGCGGCGGGTGTAGGCGGTCCACACCAGCCGTTGCCAGTCGAGGTCGCCCGGCGCGCCGTCGACCAGGACGCCGCCGTCGACAACGGTGATCCGCCCGGCCTCGACCACGAGCAGGTCGGCGGCAACTCGGAGCAGGCGGTCGAGAATCGAGCGGCAGGCGAGCTCGGTGGCGCGGCCATTCATGTCGGCGCCGCTCGAGGCCGCGGTCGGCGAGGTGTTGGCGACGCGGGTGGTGTTGGTAGTCTCGACCCGGATGCGGCCGTCGGGCACGCCGAGCGTCCGCGCGGCGATGCCCGCGATCTTGGTGTTGACGCCCTGGCCCATCTCCACCGCCGCGGTGCTGACGCTGACGCTGCCGTCGGTGTAGACGTGGACCAGGGCCGAGGCCTGGTTGAGGAAGGTCGAGGTGAAGGAGATGCCGAAGCAGACCGGCATCAAGGCGAGGCCGCGCTTGGTGAGGGCGTGGTCGCGGTTGAAGGCGTCGATCGAGCGCCGCAGCCCGGCGACATCGGCGCGCTCCTCGAGCTCGGCGAATGCGCGGCGCGCCTGGCTGCGCTCGACCCGCATGCCGTAAGGAAAGGCGTCTCCCTCGTCGAGCAGGTTGCGGCGCTGGATCGCCCCGGCGGGCACGCCGAGCGCTTCGGCGGCGCGGGCGATCGCGGACTCGATCACGAACATCGCCTGCGGGGCGCCGAAGCCGCGCATCGCGGTGAAGGGCGGCAGGTTGGTGCGGCAGGAGTGCGCGGTGATCCGGGCGTTGGGGATGAAGTAGCTGCCGGTGGCGTGGAAGAGGCTGCGCTCGAGGATCGCCGGCGACAGGTCGGCGGCGGCGCCCGCGTTCTGGTAGAGGGTGGCCTGGTAGGCGAGGATCGTGCCGTCGGCGGCGAGGCCGAGCCTGAAGTCGGAGGAGTAGGGGTGGCGCTTGCCGGTGGCGCGCATGTCCTGGTCGCGGTCGAGCACCAGCCGCACCGGGCGCTGCAGGTGGCGACAGGCGAGCGCCGCGAGCACCGCCCAGGCCGTGGCCTGGTCCTCTTTGCCGCCGAAGGCCCCGCCGAGCCGCGCGACGTCGACCTCGATCGCGTTCATCGGCAGGCCGAGCACGCGGCCGGCGATCCGCTGCACGAGGGTTGGCGACTGGGTCGCGGACAGCAGCTGGAGGCGGCCACTCTCGAGCGGGAGAGCGAGCGCCGACTGGGTCTCGAAGTAGAGGTGCTCCTGGCCGCCGGAGTCGACGCGGCCCTCGACCACGACCTCGCAGCGCGGCCACGCCGCCTCCACGTTGCCGCACTCGAGCGTCCGCGACGCGGTGATGAGCTGGCCGGCCGCCGCTGCCTCGCGCGGGTCGAAGATCCCGGGCAGCTCCTCGAACGAGAGCGCTGACGGCAGCGGCGCCGCGGCGGGCGGCGGCCTGGCTCTCGCCGACCACCAGCGCCACCGGCTGGCCGATGAAGTGCAGCTCGCCGTCGGCGAGCAGCGGCTCGTCGAGGATGATCCCGCCGATCTGGTTCTCCCCGGGGATGTCGGCCGCGGTGAACACCCGCACGCACGCCGGGAACGCGCTCGGCCGCGTCGGTGTCGACTCGGAGATGGCGGCCGTGGGCGATCGGCGAGTCGACGACCACGGCGTGCAGGCAACCCGGCGGAGCTCGATGTCCGCGATGAAGCGGGCCTCGCCACGGGTGTGGGCGGCGGTGTCGAGGTGCTTCATCCCGCCGCCTCCACCAGCTCGCGCGCGTCGATGTTGCACAGCACGTGGAGGTGGGCGAGCACGAGCTGGCCGAGCAGCAGCCGCTTGTATTCGGCCGAGCCGCGGACGTCCGAGATCGGCGCCACCTCGGAGCGCGCGACGTCGGCCGCGCGGCGCGCGAGATCGGCGCCGACGCGCTTTCCTGCGAGGAACGCCTCGGTGGCGGCCAGCCGCATCGGGATCGGCGCCACCCCGCCCGCCGACAGGCAAGCCTGCTCGATCCGGCCACGGTCGAGGCGCAGCCAGGCCGCCGAGTTGACGCTGGCGATGTCGAGATAGGTGCGCTTCGAGACCTTCTCGAAGTTGAAGGCACCGCTGCGCCGCGTCGCCGGAAAGCGGACGGACTCGATGATCTCGCCGGGGCCGAGGTCAACCTGCTTGTAGCCCCGGAAGAACTCGCGCAGCGGCATTTTCCTGCCGCACGCCGCCCCGCGCCAGCACCAGCTCGGCATCGAGCGCCAGCAGCATGATCGTCATGTCGCCGATCGGGGAGGCGTTGACGATGTTGCCGCCGATGGTGGCGCGCAGCCGGATCGGCTCGGAGCAGATCAGGTCGACGAACGGGGAAAGGTCGCCGAGAACCTCGCGCAGAACCGCCGACCGCTTGAGGTCCTCGGCGGTGGTGGTCGCCGTCAGCACGACGAATCCGTCCTCGGTGCGGATCGCGGGCGGCAGCTCGCGCAGCAGGAGCCGCGGCGTGGCGGGCTCGAGGTCGTGGAGTCGCTGGACGTAGAGGTCGGTGCCGCCGGCGACCAACGGCCCATCGGCAGCGCTCTCGGGCGGCGACGCCTCGAGCGCGCCAAGGCGTTCGGGGACGGTCGTGAAATAGGTCGGAAGGACCCCGGCCGCGGTGAGGGCTGCGATCCGGTCCGGGGCCTCGCCGACTTCAACGCGCAGATCGTCGAGGAGGCTGGCGACGGCGCGCCGGATCGAGGCATAGCCGGTGCACCGGCAGAGGTTGCCGGCGAGCGCGATCAGCGCCTCATCGAGATCGAACCGGGTGGTGTTGAGCAGCAGCCCGGTCATCGCGACAACGAAGCCCGGCGTGCAGAAGCCGCACTGGCTGGCGCCCTGGTCCACGATTGCCTGCTGGACCGGTCCGAGGCCGGCGCCGGCGAGACCCTCGACCGTGACCAAATGTCGGCCGTGAACCTCGCCGATCGGCAGCAGGCAGGAGGTCAGCGCCCGGTAGTGCAGCGCTCCCGACGGTGTGAGCTCGCCGAGCAGGACGAGGCAGGCGCCGCAGTCACCCTCGCGGCAGGCGTGCTTGGTGCCCTTGAGGCCGAGCCGGTCGCGGACAACGTCGAGAGTTGCCGTGCCGGCGGCGACGTCGAGCTTGACCAGGCGGTCGTTGAGCAGGAAGTGAATCGGGCGTCCCATCGCCGTCTCTTCGCACCAAGATAGTCGGCAAGTCGAGGGGAATCAAGGGAGTAGGCGAGGAGCCACGGCGGGATCGGCCCCGCCGACCACGATCGGGAGCTGCAAGTCCTGATCGAACAGGAAGTCGTTGGTGACCACGACCTCCAGGGTCGGCAGGTCGATGCCCGGGAAGGCGGCGCCGCGACGCGGAGGGTGTAGGCCCCGGGCGGCAGTCGGTCGACCCGGTAGAGACCCAAGCGGTCGATGACTCGTCGCTATACCACGGCGCCGGCGTGCTCGGCGAGCAGGACGAGCAGGCTCATCGCGCGCGGCTCGAGTCGGACCTCACCCGACGGCCCACAGAGGCGGTTCAGGGAAGGCTGCACGAGCCAGTCCCCGAGCCGGAAGTCGCGCTCGCCGGGTTGGCGGGGGTTCACCCGCCAATTGTAGCGGAAAGAACCGCGGGGCCGGAGCCCGGCCCCGCGGCTCGCGCGTCGTCAAGAACCTCAGCCAGCTCGCCTACGGCTCGCAGGGCGGGTCGACCGTGATGCGTTGCGCCGGCGATGGACTGAAGTCGGGTACGCAGCCGTACGCTGGTGGGTCATCGCCGAAGGGGTCCTGGTCCGGCGCGTAGAAGGCGACCGACAGCGACGTCGACACGAGCGAGTCGCAGTGTCCGGACATCTCGGTGATGCCCGTGTTCTTGCCGATGTAGACCGGGAGTCATGACTCCGGTGCCAGGATCGGGCGCGAGGCCGTAGGTGATCATCGTGTACTCGAAAGTCCTGCGGCCGGTCCGCACCCAGGTGCCAGTGGTGGAGGTGTAAGCCGTCGCCGGGAAAGCCCCGCCAAGGCTCGCATCACCGATGAACTGGAGCGTGAACGGACCGGTCCAGTGCGATCCAGCGCCGTACACGAGCGTCCACTGCAGCCCCCATCCGGGACTGACGCCGAGCCAGGCACCGGTCGGCTCGCACACGCCCCATCCGTTGTTGACTTCGGCCGGCCCCTCGTCGTCGCCGGAGAACGCCGGTGCGACCAGCAGCGACAAGAACCCCATGACCAACAGAGCTCGCCACACCTTCCAAGCTCTCATGCCTCACCTCCTGTGTCCGTACTGCTCCCTGATGCACGTTGCGCGGTCACGAGTGGATCGCGCGGCCTCGTGTCCTCGTCGGAGCTTGGTCTCTTTGGCCCTCCCTTCCCGGTCACGCCAAGTGCTGTGGCTACGGCACCACCGAGCTCCAGATGGCGCAGTCGCCGGTCTCAAAGGCGTCGAAGAAGACGACCTCGAGCGGCGAGGTGACGTAGTAGATGTCGTAGCAGTTTGTTGTCCACGCGTGCACTGTGTTGCCGTCCAGCATCGCCGCGAAGGAGTCGACGGCGTTGCATCCGGGAAGCGGCGACAATACCGGATTGCCGGGCCACTTTCCCCAGTGAAGGCCGTCGGGCGACACGGCGTAGCCGATGCTAGCCACACTGGTCGACGAGACGAAACCGCTGTACCACATGGCGTAGCCGCCGCCCATGGGTACGACCTCCGGGAAGTAGACGCGGCCGCCCTCCCAGGGCTCGTTGCCCACCAGCACCGGCTCCGGGTGTTTGGTCCAGTTGAGCCCGTCGGGCGAGGTGGCGTAGCCGATGCGCCAGGTGCCGTACGGAGCCCCCTCGTTTTTCACGGCAAAGGACCACATGCGGTAGATCGCATCGCCGAAGAGCACCGTGCCCGGATGCCAGCCACCGTCGTCCCACTCGCCCGGCACGCCCGGGGCGAGACTGGGAAGCGGGTTGGCCGGGTCCTTGATCCACAGCCTGCCGTCCAGGGAGGTGGCATACCCGACGTATATCGCTCCGGGGTAGCTGGCCGCCGCGCCGTACCACATCTTGAACATCGCGCCGTCATACAGCACGGCGATGTTGTAGATGGTGTAGCCGTCCCACTGGCCCGGCTCCGGGGACAGCACCGGGTTGTGGGCGGTATCCTCGTCCCAGTTCTGGGTGAGGGCGTTCCAGGTCCAGTGGCCGACCGACCAGGGCGAGTCCCATGAGAGAGGCGTTTGTCCGCCGACCAGGAACATGTGGTAGGTCGTGCCGTCGAACACGACATCTCCGACCTGGTGGCGGCTGGAGTCCCAGCTGCCGGGCGGGCCGGGCGGCACGACCATCGCCTGCCAGCTCCAGTCCACCTGGGCGAGCGCGACCGGGGCAGCGCCCAGCACAGCAATCGAGACGACGAACGCAGGACCGAGAGCTGTTCTCAGCTTCATACCGATCTCCTCTCTTCCAACTCCAAGTCAGAATTCCGTGTCTTCGGCCAGCGGCCCGGCCGCCTTCTGCCGCGCAGGCCCTTCCTCCTTTCGCGAAGGTGCGTATCGACAATCTGGGACCCCGAAGCCCGAAAGTCCGGCGGGAAATGTGCGGGATTTGTGCGGTTCGATCCTTGTCCGGAAGCCCGAACAGCCGCGCTCTACGAGCCTGTTGCGGCGCTCCAGCCCAGGAAGGGTGCTCCGGCCTCGACGATGGAGCCGCCCGGGTTCTCGGGGTCGGGCACCACCCTGAGGTTGGTCAGCGACTCGAGCATGGCGAGGAAGCGGGGGTAGGGGAGGGTGGCGAGCGGCGGCTCGTCGAGGTCCGGCATCGGCCACAGCCGGATCGTGCCGTCCTTGTAGCCGGCGGCGATCCACCGTCCGTCCGGTGACACCGCGACCCCGCTCACCCAGCCGCTGCCGCTGACCAGCTCGTGCGGTGGCTCGCCGCTCGACCGGCCGACCCGGACGACCCCATCGAAGCTGCCGGTGACCGCGATCGCGCCGGTCGGATCGAGGGCCAGGCTGTGGACCTGGCGGCCGTGGCTTGAGAGCTCGGTCGAGGCGCCGTGCTCGAGGTCGAAGACCGTCGCCACGTACGGGGGGTGCCGGTCGGGGTTCGGCCGCGCGATCACGAAGCGCCCGTCCGGCGTGCCCTGGAACCTCCCGATGCCCCTGCCGACGGGGCGTGGCAGCTCCTCGCCCGGCCGCCAGCTGTAGAGCGTGCCCCCCCAGGCGAGGAGCAGGCGGCCGCCGGCAACGAACTGGAGCTCCGTGTAGCTGTCGCCGAAGAGCTCGGGCGAGGGGAGCTCGACCTCGGTCCGCTCGCCGCTGTCGAGGTCCATCGCCTGGAGGACCCGGGCACCCCCGCGGACACCGTGAAACGCGACCTGCTGCCCGCCGGCGTCGACCGCGGCTCGAAGCAGCCGCTGGTCGAAGTCTCCCACGCTCCGAACCGTTCCGTCGTCGAGCGAGATCAGCCGGGCAGCCGTCTCGTTTCCGGTGGCGACGACGAATCGGCCGTCACCCGACAGCGCGATCCACCCGACCACCGCCTCCACCGGGTGGCCCCAGGCGTAGAGCACCCGGGGAGACTCGGCGGCCGCGCGGTCGAGCGGCCAGCGGCGGATGGTCCCGTCGGTGGAGTTCGACAGCAGGATGCGTCCGCCGGGATCGAAGGCGAGCTGCTCGATCTCGCCGGTGTGGCCCCGCAGCACCGACGGGTAGCGCCGGGGCTCGAAGGGCCAGAGCTCGATCGATCCCGGGAAGGTCACCGTGGCCAGCAGCCTCCCGCCCGGGTGGAATCCAGCCTGGGGGGTGCGCGTGCCACCGACGTCCAGGATGATCGGCTCGGCGCCTGGCGGCCCCCGGAGGTCCCACACGAGCGCCTTGCCGGAGTCATAGCAGGCGATGAGGAACTCGCCGCTCGGGTCGAACCTGAAGTCACTGCAGGAGTGGCTCTCGGGTCCCTGGTGAAAGGCACGCGCCTCTGAGCGACCGCCGTCCAGGGGCCAGAGCTCGATCTCGCCGCCGTCGCCGTAGCTTGCCACCACGCCGCCACCGGGAGCGAGGGCGAGGTGGAGCACCGCCGAGGCACTGCGGCCGACGAAGGCCTCCCCGGCGGCCTGTCCCTGCGACCCGTCGATCGCGACGATTTCGCGGCCTCGAGCCACGACCATCAGGCGCCGGTGCGGGTCGACGGCGACTCGCGGCGAGCCCGGCAGCGTGGTCCCTCCAACGGTTTCGATCGGCCAGGGGTCGACGGCCCACCCGCCTGGGGAGGGTCGGTCCTCGACGAAGCGAAGGCTGCGGCCGAGGTTCGCGGCGTCCGGCGCGCCGATGTCGGTGATAGCCGCCACGGCTATGCGGCCGATCGCGCCGAGCCGTGCACCGCCAGGGACGGACCAGGCGATGGCCTGCGGATCACCGGCGCTGGCGGACACGAGCACGCGCGAATCCGGCATGAAGCGGCCCCGGACCCCGTGCTGCGACGCCCGCCACGAAGCCGCGGTCTCGCCGGAGGATCCCACCAGCGTCATCCATCCGGCGAGCTGACCGACCGCGAGCCAGCGTCCGTCGCTGCTGAAGTCGACGCCCACCGGCAGGTCCGGAAAGCGCGTGCCGGGGATCACCATCGGCATCGGCGAGCGGCCGAGCGCGTCGAGAGCCAGCCGTCGTGCCTCGGCGGTGTCGGCCAGCTCCAGGCTCGCGAGGGCATAGGCGAGAGCCATCGGGGGCGAGCGCTGACCGGCTTCGCGGCCGACCTGGTAGAGCTGGCGTGCCTCGACGCGCCGTGCGTCGCGCTCCGAGCGCAGCCAGAGAGCGGCCATCACTGCCGCGAGAGCCGTGGCGAGCACCAGCCCAACCGCTGCGACCAGCCTGCGCCGTCGCCGGCGCCGGCCCGCCAGCCTGACCATCGTTTGGGCGAACTCCTCCTCGACTGCGGAGAGCCCGCTGGGGTAGCGCTCCCGCCATGCCCGGAACTCGAGATACGGCGTGCCGCTCCACAGCAGCTCGTCCGGCCTGCCCCGCGCCTCCCAGAGCTGCGCCGCCTGCCGGAGCTGGTCCCGAAGCAGCGCGCCCTCCGCGTCCTGGGCCTGCCAGCGCACGAGGCGCGGCCAGGCGTTGAGCAGCGACTCGTGCACGATCTCCACCCGCGCCTGCGCCCCACCCCCGCCACCGGCCTCGTCCCCGAATGAGGTCAGCAGCCGCGCGTCGGTGAGCTTCGCGAGCACCGAGCGCGCCTCTCCCCGTCCTCGCCTCCGGGAACACCGTCAGCAGCTCGTCCACCCTGCGCACCGCTCGCGTGCCCTCCGCGGTGGTCAGGTTTCGAAGCAGCTCGCGCACCAGCGGCAGCCGCTCGGAGCCGATCGCCTCGAGAGTCGCCTCCGCGTGCTGCGCCAGCGCGCCGCCGACGCCGCCGATCCGCTGGTAGGCCTCGCGGGTCAGCAGCCGGTGCTCGCGGTCCCGCAGCTCCCACAGTCGCGAGGCGGCGAAGGCAAGCAGCGGCAGCGCCCCCCGCTCCCGCTCCACCTCGGCCACCATCTCGTCGACCAGGAGCTCGCTCTCGAAGCGGTGCTGGCGGCGCGCTGCCGGCTCGGTCAGCGCCCGCCGCAGCGCCGCGCCCACCGGCGGCCCGACCAGGGTGAGGTCCTTGAGGATCGGCTCGAGCTCGGCAAAGCGATGGCAGTGGTGCAGGAAGTCGTCCCGCAGCACCAGCACGACGTGGATCCCGGCCGCGTCCACCAGCCGCCGCAGCAGCCCCACGAACTCCTCCTGGACCCGGATCGTGCTCAGCGTGAAGAGCTCCTCGAACTGGTCGACCACGACCAGCGCCTCGTCCCAGCGCGTCCGCCAGCGCGACACCGCGGCCAGCGCCGCGTCGGGGTCCTGGAAGCGGAGCAGCTCCTGCACCTCGCCGACATTCCCTGCGAGGTCGGGCGCCAGCGCCCGCGCCAGCTCGATGGCCGGCGACTCGCCGGGTTGGCAGACGACCGCCCGCCAGCCCGCCGGCGCGCGGGCCACCACCCCGGCCCGCAGCAGCGAGCTCTTGCCGGCTCCGGAGGGCCCCACCACAGCGAGCAGCCGGCGGCTGGTGATCTTGCGCCAGAGCGCCGCGATCTCGGCGCCGCGGCCGAAGAAGTCGGCGGCGTCGGCCTCGGTGAAGGGGGCGAGCCCGGGGTAGGGGCTGCGCTCCGGACCGGCCGGCGTCCGCTCGGGAAACGCGGCGACCGTCCGGTCGAGCTCCTCGGCCGGGCCCACGCCCGCGATGAGGCGGTAGCCGCGCTTGGGGACGGTCTCGATGTAGCGGGGATTGCGGGCGTCGTCGCCGAGCGCGTCCCGCAGCTCGGCGACCCGGCGGGTCAGGGTGTTGTCAGACACGAACTCGGTCTGCCAGACCGCGTCCTGGATCTCCCGCTTGTCGACTAGCTCGCCGGCCCGACCGGCGAGGTAGGCCAGCAGGTCCATGGCCTTGAGCTCGAGCTGGAGCGCCTCATCGCCGCGGCTGATCCGGTTGAGGCTCGGCTCGACCAGCCACTCGCCGAGGCGAAACGGCTCCCCCTCGTGCAGCGCGATCTCGACTTTGGAGGGCACCTTGGCGTCATTGTACGCAGGCTCGCCTCGACCTGCAAATCGGGCTGGAGGAGGAGCTGCCGGCCCCCTCCGGCGCAGGAAGCGGAGGATCTTCACGGCTCGCGACCCTTCAGTCTCGGCTCCTCGCGTCCGCCCCGCGCGCTCTGTCTCGCCGGTCAGGCCAACGAGAAGCCCGGTTGTCCTCGTCGCGTCGTCATCCCGAACGAGCGAGCATCGCGAGCGAGTCGAGGGATTTCCGGGGGTCTCCGGAAGCTCGATCCGACGGCAGCGGCCCTCGTCCTTTCGGGAGATCCCTCGTCGCTGCGCTCCTCGGGATGACGTTCGGCCAGGACCGCCAGGGGCGGCCCGGCCTCACAGTCACATCGGCGGAATCGTCGTCGGATCGGACGTCAGGTTGTCGAGCACCGAGCCGTAGCAGTAGAAGGCGCCCGCCGACGCCGGCGTCGACACCTCGACGTAGCCGGTGATCGGCGCGAAGTCCTCGAAGACCCTGTTGATCTGGTCGTTGCCCCAGGGCAGCAGGATCATCCGCTCGGCGCCGAGCGAGCTCCCCTCCATGTCGAAGAGCTCGAGGTCGACCGGAATGATCACATCGGCGCCGTTCTGGCAGCCGACGTTGGTCCGCATCGCCACGTCCTCGGTGGCGAACAGGATCCGCTTGCGCTCGCCGTGGCGGATCATCTCCTCTGCCGTGACCGCCGGGATCGACTGGCCGTAGCTGCCGGAGCTGCCGTCGCCCGGGAGGTTGTAGGTCCGGCTCATCGCCAGCAGATGGGGGCTTGACGAGGCGATGGCCAGCGCGCCGAGCGCGTCCGGCGCGAGGCCGAAGGCCTCCGCGAGAACGTTTGCGTAGCGCACGCTCATCCCGGCGGCGAGGCTGAAGGTCTCGGAGACGACCGGCTCGGAGTTGTTCTCCCCTCGGGGGAGCCACCACAGCTCGTACTGGACCGCGGCGCTGTCCGCGTTGCTGAGGTCGAGGTCGGTCCGGAAGAAGGAGCCGTGAGCGCCTGCGGCGAAGGCCGCGGCCGGGATGAACGAGCGGTAGACCTCCGAGCAACAGCTCGAGGTGGCGTGCCAGAAGGAGAAGTCGATCGCGTTGGTGTACCACATCTGGAAGAGCCCGGGGTCATCGTCGTGCAGGACCATCGAGTGGGCCATCCCACTTTGCAGGACGGGATTGCCGTCGTAGCGGGTCCAGTCCAGGCCATCCTCGGACATCGCGTATCCGATGCCATTGAGCGCCAGCGGAGGGACCGCCATCCCGTGTACCACATGTGGTAGCGCGCGCCGTCGAAGAGGACCGAGGGCGCGTAGACCACCCAGTTGTCCCACCCGGTCCCGAGATCGAGCACCGGCAGCGGCTGCCTGGTCCAGCTCAGGCCGTCGAAGGACTCGGCGTAGCCGATCCGCCAGTCCCAGTCGGAAGAGACAGTGCCGTGGGCGCCGGTGTACCACATCCGGTAGCGCTCGCCGTCGAAGAGCACGGTGCCGGGCCACACCCCGAAGTCGTCGAAGGCGCCCGGCGCGCCCACGTCCATGACCGGATTGCCGGGGTGCTCAGTCCAGGTCGATCCATCGGGAGAGGTCGCGTAGCCGACTCGGCCCACCTCTCCGTCGTTGCCCACGTACCACATCCGGAACTGGGCGCCGTCGTGAATCACGGCGGCGAAGGCCACCGCGAGGTCGTCCCACTCGCCGGCCGCGCCCCGGGCCAGCACCGGGTTGGCCGGGTCCATCACCCAGCTCAGGCCGTCGTTGGAGGTGGCGTGCCCGATGTCCCAGTCCCAGTAGAGCGACGTTGCCGGCGAGCCGGTCCGGCCGAAGAAATACATGTGGTACGTGCCGTCCACCTCGAGCACGGTCGAGGTGTAGCGCTCGGCGTCCCAGCTCCCGGGTCCCGGTGCCGGGACCACCTGTTGAAGGTCGTGCCACTCGGTCTGGGCCAGCGCGAGGCCGGGCCCTACGAGCAACGCGGCTGTCAGCATCAGTGTCCACTTTGTCCTCATCTTCCCCTCCTTGTGGGTCAGGCTCCGTCCTCCAATCTCGGTCTGCGACGGTATGAAGTCCGGCGGAAAAGGTGCGGGAAAGGTGCGGATTCCCTGCGGCAGGCAGGCCCGGCGGTCCGCCAGGTGGCCCTCTCAGGCTTGTCGACGAGATTTCAAGATGGCATACTGTCGGCAGGGTCTTTCCACAGAGAATCCGATTCGCCGCCTGGGAGGCAGAGCCGATGCTGCGGATGCCAGCATGGCAGACGGCCATGATCGCCGTTGCGCTTGCCGCCGCGGCCCTGCCGGTGGCTGCCCAGGAGACCACCGGCGCCGTGGTCGCGCTCGTGAGCTCCCAGGACGGCCTGCACCTTCCCGGGGTTGCGCTCCAGCTCGAGGACACCGAGCGGGGATTGAGCTTCAACGCGACTGCGGGCAGCGACGGCCGCGGCAGCTTCGCGGCCCTGCCGGTGGGAGGCTACCGGCTGAGCGCCAGCATGCAAGGCTTCTCGACCGTCGCAACGTCAGTTCGGGTCGCGCTCGGCCAGACCGCGGTCGCCCGGCTCGTCCTCCCCCTCGGCCCGGTCAGCGAGACCATCGAGGTCACTGCGGCCCCGGCCCTGATCGACACCGCCACCACCGTCACCGGCATCACCGCGGATGTCGGCGAGCTCGCGCGCCGGCTGCCGCTGTCGCGCGACGTCACCCAGGTGGCCCTGCTGGCGCCAGCCACGGTGCCCGCCGACGCCCGCTTCGAGAACGGCGCGGTCTGGGAGTACGGCACCACGGCAACCCGCTACTACACCCCGGGCCAGAGCCTGACCGCGATCGGCGGCGCCTCCCCGGCGGAGAACCTCTACCTGGTCAACGGCCTCAACACCACCAGCGTCATCCTGGGGCTGGGCTCGACCTTCGTGCCGATGGACTTTGTGGAGGAGGTGCAGGTCAAGACCGGCGGCTACGAGGCCGAGTTCGGCCGCTCGACCGGCGGCGTCATCAACCTGGTCACCAAGTCCGGCACCAACACGCTGCGCGGCGGCGCGAGCCTGTACTGGGAGCCGGCCGGGCTGCAGGAACCGCAGCCCGACACCTTCACCACCGACAACCAGGGGCAGGTGCTGATTGCCAGCCACAACCAGGACGAGGAGCGGGAGTTTCTCGAAGCCAACCTGTCGCTCGGCGGGCCGATCGTCCGCGACCGTCTGTTCGGCTTCGGTTTCGTGCGCTGGGTTGACTCGGATCAGCTCGAGATCCTCAGCAACCTGGCGCAGCGCAGCAGCTACGCGCAACCCAACTGGGGCCTCAAGCTCGACTGGAACCTCTCGAGCCGACATCGCCTCGAGGGCACCGTGCTCTCCGACGCCACCGAGGTGGGTATCACCAACTCCCTCTTCGACCCGGCGACCAGGGAGATGGGGAGCACGATCGACACCGGTACCAGATCGCGTGGCGGCGTCAACGCGATCCTCCGCTACACCGGCCTTTTCTCCGACCACTTCTTGCTCTCCGCGCAGGTCGGCCACAACCAGTTCGATGGAACGGACCGATCGAACCGGGAGGACGAGTGCCCCTACGCCTGGGACACCCGCACCGGGACCCTGCAGTCTACGTCGGCTGCTGGCTCTTCATCTGGCGGGGTACCCTCGAGAGCACCCGCGACGCGGCCCGCCTCGACGGCGATCTCTTCGTCGGTCGGCACAGCCTGCGCGCCGGGATCGACGCCGAGCGAGCCGAGTCGCCGCTCTTCGTCGAGCACTCCGGCGGCATCTACTACCGCTACTACCGCAACGGCACCGACGTCTACTTCCCCGACGTGCCGCTGGGCGAGGAGCTGGTGCGGGTGCGCTACTTCCTGGTCAAGGGAACGCCCGGCGTCGCCAGCGAGTCGGCCTATGCCCAGGACTCCTGGGCGCTCACCCGGGAGCTGACCCTCAACGCCGGCCTGCGCTTCGAGCGCTATCGGGTCACGAACGCCGACGGTGCCGCCTTCCTCGAGATCTCCGACCAGCTCGCCCCTCGCCTCGGTGTCATCTGGGATCCAGGCGGCGATGGACGGTCCAAGCTCTATGCCAGCTACGGCACCTACCACGTGCCGGTGAACACCGGCCTGCTGATCAACAACCAAGCCGGCGAGTGGACGTGGACCCACTCCTGGTTCCCGCTCGAGGGCGGCATCCTGCCCGACGGCAGACCCGAGGCGATGGGACCGCAGATCGGCGACACCCAGGTCATAGCCAACGGCGGCGTCCCGGACCCACGAGTCTTCGTCGACTCGAGTATCGAGCCGATGTCGCAGGACGAGATCATCGTCGGCTTCGAGCGGGCGCTCGGCTCGAGCTGGTCGGTCGGCGCCCGCTACATCCAGCGCTGGTTCAACGAGGTCATCGAGGACATCGACATCTCCCGGGCGCTGTGGGAGGTGTACGGATACGAACCGTGCTCGCCCGAGGACTTCCCTTCGCAGGGGTGCCAGCTCCTCGCCAACCTCCGGCTGACCAACCCCGGCACCGACTTCACTGGCTGGGTCGACCTCGACGGCGACCTGGTGCCGGACGAGGTGTCGTTCACCGCTGACGAGCTCGGGATCCCTGCGCCCGTCCGCAACTACCGCGCGGTCGAGCTGACCGTCGAGCGGCGCTTCGACAATCGCTGGATGCTGCAGAGCTCCTACACCTGGTCGCACCTCGAGGGCAACTACGGCGGTCTGGTCAACTCGGACTTCGGCCAGGACTGGCCGAACACCAACATCGACTTCGACCTCGCCGGCCAGATGGAGCACTCGCGCGGCGACCTGCCCGACGACCGCCGCCACCAGCTCAAGCTCTTCGGCTCCTATCTCTGGGACGTCGGCCTGGCAGTCGGCGGCAGCCTCTGGTACGCCTCAGGGCGGCCGATCAACGGCTTCGGCATGCACCCCACCGATCCCTGGACCCAGGCGTATGCATGGGCGCCGGGGAACGGACCGTTCTCCTTCTACAACAACGGCGAGCCGTGCCCGCGCGGCTGCGGCGGCAGGACGCCCGAGATCTGGGCTCTCGATCTGACGGCCCGCTACGACTTTCAACTCGGGGGCGGCAGCTGGTACGCCCGCCTCGACGTTTTCAACGTGAGTGACAACGACGCGGTCACCAAGGTCGACGAGGTGGCCGAGGAGAGGACGTTCGCGCCCAACCCCGATTACCTCGAGCCGCGCTTCTTTCAGGCGCCGCGCACCATCCGGATTGGCATCGGGGCGGCCTTCTAACAGCGGACAGGTCATAGGCATGCGGACGCGCTGGCGATGTCACGAGAGCCTCTTTTTCCTCTGCCTCCCACACTTCCGGTTGGATGCGCGCAGCGCATCCCGAGGAGCGTGAGGGCAGAGGCCAACAGCAGTGACCCCGTCAGGAACGCGCCCGGGGGCCTACGCCCTCACGCTCCTAGAGCTCCCGCAAAGCGCGGGCGACCGACATCCGCGCCGCGCGCAGCGCCGGGAACACCCCGCCGGCGAAGCCCATCAGCAGCGCGAACGCGAGGCCGGCCAGCATCAGGCCGGGGGTCACCCGGAAGGCGAAGGCCAGGTGCGAGAAGGTCTGCCAGTTGATGGTGCCGGTGGTGAAGCCGTTGAGCGGCAGGACGGCCAGGCAGCCCAACGCGCCGCCGACCGCGGCGATCAGCAGCGACTCGACGACGAATGACAGCACGATGCTGCCGCCGCTGAAGCCGAGGGCGCGCATGGTGGCGATCTCACGCGAGCGGGCGGCAACCGCCGAGTACATGGTGTTGAGGGCGCCGAACACGGCGCCGACCGCCATGACGGCCGCCACCAGGAAGCCGAGCACCCGGATCAGGGTCGTCACCACTGCGGGACTGCCTGGCGTAGTATGCGGTCTCGCGCTCGACCTGGACGGTCAGCCGCGGATCGGATGTGAGCCGGTCCTTGAACGCGGTGAAACCGTCGGTCGCTACCAGCCGTGCCGTTACCGACTGGTAGATGTTCTCGGGGCGATCGAAGACCTGGTTGAGCACCGCAGCGTCGCACCAGAGCTCGGAGTCGAAGGCGCTGCCCCCTGCGTCCATGATGCCGACCACCTGCCAGGTCTGGCCGCCGAAGTCGACCGCGTCACCGAGCTTGAGGCCGCGGTAGATGGCAGCGGCGTTGCGCCCGACCGCCAACTCGGCCAGCCCGGGGCGGAAGAAGCGGCCTTCGGAAACCCGGACGGTGGGCCGCACGTCGAGCGCCGCCGGCGACACCCCCCGCACCTGGACGTTGGCATCGGTCCCGGACGACGCGAGCTGGAAGGCGGCGACCACGACGACCTCGGGCGAGACGAGCGGCGCGCCGCCGGAGTCGCGCGCCACCTCGGGCGCGTCGCCGATCACGCGCACCTCGTCGAGGGTGATCGCGCTGACCATCTCGGAGTCGGCGCCGGAGCGCAGGATCATCGCGTTGCCCTCCGAGCCTGAGGCGATCAGGGTTGACTGGAATCCGCGGGCCATGGCGAGCATGGCGACGAACACGCCGACGGTCCCTGCGATGCCGAGCACCGACACCAGGGCAGAGGGCCAGCGGGCGAGGGCGCTGCGGAGGTTGTAGGAGAGCGGGATCGCCACGATCACACCCTCCGCATCGCGTCCACGATGCGCAGCCGCATCGCGATCAAGGCCGGGGCGGCGCCGGCCAGCAGGCCGACCGCCACCGCGAGCCCGAGGCCGAGCGCGATCCGCGGACCGCCGAGGTAGAACACCGGCAGCATCCCGCCGGTCGGGTCGCCGCCGAGGGTGAAGAGCTTGGCGAGGCCGAGTCCGAGGCCGCCACCGACAAGGGCGAGCAGCATCGACTCCGCCAGCACGAGCGCGAGCACCGCCGCGTCGGTAAAGCCGACGGTCTTGAGCACCCCGAGCTCGGGAATCCGCTCGCGCACAGCCGAGGCCATGGTGGCCCCGGTGACGAGCAGCAGCGTGAACATCACCACCGCGCCGATCGACACGACCAGCAGGCGGATGTTGCCGATCTGACGGGCGAAGCCGGTGGCGAAGGCCTTCTCGGTTTCGGTCGAGGTCTCGAAGGGCGAGTTGGCGAAGCGATCATCGGCGGCGTCCGCCACCGCGACGGCATTCGCAGGATCGTCGATCCGGATGGTGTACCAGCCGACCACGCCCTTGCCGTACTCGCGGCGCTCGTCGAGGTACTGCCAGTGCAGCCAGAACACGCTGGTATCGTCGCCTGGGCGGGCCCCGTCGTAGATCCCGCGCAGGTTGAACTCCCAGGTGCCGCCCCAGATCGGGGCCTGCAGCGGGATGCGATCGCCGACCTTCCAGCCGAAGCGCTCGGCCGTGCCGCGTCCGGAGATCGCGCCTTCGCGGTCGTCGAGAAAGGCCTGCCACTGCTCGTCGGGGATCGAGAACTCCGGAAACACCTTCCGGTAGGTCTCGGTGTCGATCGCGAACTGGGGGAAGAAGTTGCGTCGGATCCTGGTAGTTGCCGCCGAACCACGAGGCGTGGGTGACCTCGGTGCAATGCGGGATCTGGCGCAGCCGCTCCTGGTAGGACAGCGGCAAGGGGAGGATCAGCGAGATCCGGTTGCGGACCACCAGGCGGTCGGCGCCGGCCACCTCGACGCCGGCCGACAACGAGGAGTCGATCGTCACCAGCAGGCCGTAGAGGAAGAGCGCGACTGCGATCGAGCCGACCGTCAGGATGGTCCGCGTCTTCTTTCGCCTGAAGTTGCGCAGGATCAGGGGCAGGAACCTCACAGCGACGGCTCCGTCGCCGGATCGTGCACGAGCAAACCCTTGTCGAGGTGGAGCACGACGTCCGCCCGCTCCGCGGCCCGCGGGTCGTGCGTGACGATGAGGATGGTCTTGCCGTGCTCCCTGGACAGCGCGCTCAGCAGGTCGAGGATCTCGTCACCCGACCTCCGGTCGAGGTCGCCGGTCGGCTCGTCGCACAGCAGGAAGGTCGGGTCGGCCACAATTGCGCGCGCGATCGCGACCCGCTGCTCCTGTCCGCCGGAGAGCTGCCGCGGGTAGTGCTTCGACCGATCGGAGAGGCCGACCAGCGCGAGCGCGGTCGCCACCTGCTGCCGCCGGCGCGCCGCACCGAGCCGGGTCAGCAGCAGTGGCAGCTCGACGTTCTGGGCGGCGGTGAGCACCGGGATCAGGTTGTACATCTGGAAGATGAAGCCGACGTGGCGGGCCCGCCACGACGAGAGCCGCCGCGCCGACATGCTGGTGATCTCGTCGCCGTCCACGGTCACCGAGCCCGAGGTCGGCACGTCGAGGCCGCCGAGCAGGTTGAGCAGCGTGGTCTTGCCGGAGCCGCTCGGGCCCATGAAGGCCACGAACTCGCCGGGCGACACGTCGAGGTTGAGACCTTGCAAGACGTCGATCGTCTCGGAGCCGCGGCGGTACTGCTTGTTCAGGTGGCGGACCCGGATCTGGCTGCCCGCGACATCCGTGCCGTCAACGCTGACCATGTTGCCTCCCGTCCTTCCGCTGGACCGACGCTGCCGGTCTCATCCGGCGACGCGGACGCGTTGCCCGTCAGCCAGCTCGTCGTCGCCGCCGACCACCACCTGCTCGCCGACCGCAACTCCGGCCACGATCTCGACGTCGGAGCCGATAGGCCGGCCTACCGTCACCGCCCGGCGCTCGAGGCGGTCGTCCTGGAGGACGAAGACGACCGACCGGTCGCCGTCACGGCGGACGGCAGACGACGGCACCAGGCTCTGCGCCGGCGGAGCGCTCTCTGCCGCGGCGGCCGACTCCTGGAACGCCACCTTGACCCCCATGTCGGGCAGGATCCTGGGATCGAGGGCGTCGAAGGTCAGGCGCACCTTGACCGTCGCCTTCTGGCGATCGGCGGTCGGGATCACGGTGCGGACGCTTGCCGGCATGTGCCAGTCGGGGTAGGCGTCGAGCACGGCGTCGGCGGCCTGGCCTGGCGACACCTTGGCGATGAAGGACTCGTTGACGTCGACCTCGATCTCGAGCGACGCCATGTCGACGATGGTCGAGATCCCGGTGCGGGTGAAGCCGCCGCCGGCGGAGATCGGCGACACCATCTCGCCGGGCTGGGCGTCCTTCGACACCGCGATGCCGGCGAAGGGCGCACGCACGGTGTAGTTCTCGAGGTCCTGCTGCGTCACTGCGAGCTCGGCCTCGGCCGCAGCCAGCGAGCGCCGCGCCACCTCGAGCCGCGCGCGCATCCCATCAACGGCAGCCGTCGCCGAGTCGAGGCTCTGCTGACTCGCCACGCCCTGCTGGCCGAGCTCGACGGTGCGGCGAAGGGTGCGCTCGGCGTCGGCGAGAGAGATCTCGATCTCGTCGAGCGAGGCGCGGGCGACGTCGCGCGCGGCGCGGATCGCGTCGTGCCGGCGGCGGGCGTCGGAGTCGTCGAGCCGGGCGAGGACCTGGCCCTCGCTGACTCGCATGCCCTCGTCGACCAGGACCTCGGTCACCTTGCCGGTGATCTTGGCGGACACGGTCGCGCGGCGGCGCGGCGTCACGTAGCCGGAGGCGTTGAGCACGGTCGCCGCGGCACCCCCAGCGACAGCCGGGCGGGCGGCAGCGACCTCGACAGTGACCGTGCCGCAGCCGCGTGTGAGCAGCACCGCGACCACGACCACCACCACCAGTGCGGCGCCGGCGACGACCGGCCACTTTCGGGAGCCGCGTGACGCGCGCTCCTCGCGGTCGATCCTGAGGTCGGACAGTGCAGGCTTCTTGGGCAGGCTGTCGGTCACCGAGTGAGCCTCCTTCACCGGGTCGCAACGCAGCGGTGCCGGGCCGGATTCCGAGGCTGGAGTCTAGCATTCCGTGACACTGCCGTGACACTTGGGTGGGTGGGTGGTGGTGCTCAGTGAAAGTCGTGGCTGCGGATCGGGGCGACGGCGTGGATCCCCTCGAAGCGCCGCGCCTTCACCGACAGGGTGCCGTCCCGCTTCTGGAGGGTGCCGTCGACGATCAGCAGCGGCGAGGTCACGATGAGCTGGCGGTTGGCGCGGTAGAGGTCGGGCGGGACGATCGCCTGGACGGTGCCGGTCTCGTCCTCGAGGGTGAAGAAGACGAAGCCCCTGGCGGTGCCCGGGCGCTGGCGGACGATGACCGCCCCGGCGGTGCGCACCGCCTCGCCGTCGCGGCAGGCGTCGAGGGAGGCCAGCGGCAGCACCCCGGTCTGCGCGAGATCGGCCCGCAGGTAGGCCATCAGGTGCGGCCCGGTGGTCAGGTGGAGGCCTGAGTAGTCGGCGATGGTCTCGTCGAAGGGGGTCATCTCGGGAAGCGGCGAGTGCTCCTCGGGCGGCAGCCGGGCGAGCAGCGGTCCGTGCCGGCCCGCCACCTCGGCGACCTGCCACAGCGCCTGGCGCCGGGTCAGCCCGAGCGAGGCCAGCGCGCCCACCTCGGCGAGCAGGGAGAGCTGGTCGGCGCCGAGGCCGCAGCGGGTCGCGAGCTCGGCGGTGTCGGTGAACGGCCTTTGCGCCCGCTCGGCCTCGATCGCGTCGCCGGCCGCCTGGCGCAGGCCGTGCACGTAGGAGAGCCCGATCCGGAAGCCGCCCGCCTCCCAGCGGCAGCGCCAGCCGGAGTGGTTGACGTCCGCCGGATGGACCGCGATGCCGTGGCGCTGGGCGTCCTTGACCAGGGTCGCCGGGTGGTAGAAGCCCATCGGCCAGGCGTTGAGCAGGCTGGCGTAGAAGGCCGCCGGGTGGTGGCGCTTGAGGTAGGCGGAGGCGTAGACGATGAGGGCGAAGCTCGCGGCGTGGGACTCGGGGAAGCCGTAGAGCGCGAACGAGGTGATCGAGCGGACGATCTCCTCCTGGGCGGCGCCGGTGATGCCGCGCTCCGTCATGCCGGCGCGCAGCTTGCGCTCGATCGCCTCCATCCGCTCGCGCGAGCGCTTGAAGCCCATCGCCCGGCGCAGCTCCTCGGCCTCGCCGCCGGAGAACCCGGCCGCCACCATCGCGATCCGCAGCAGCTGCTCCTGGAACAGCGGCACGCCGAGGGTGCGCTTGAGCATCGGCTCGAGGCTCGGGTGCGGGTAGCGCACCGGCTCGCGGCCCTGCCGGCGCTCGAGGTAGGGGTTGACCATGTTGCCGATGATCGGCCCGGGCCGGATGATCGCCACCTGCACCACCAGGTCGTAGAAGTGCTGCGGCCGGTTGCGCGGCAGCGACGCCATCTGCGCCCGGCTCTCGATCTGGAAGACGCCGACGGTGTCGGCGGCGCGGATCATCTCGTAGGTGGCCGGATCGTCGGGCGGCAGGTGGGCGAGGTCGATGTCGACGCCCTCGTGGGTGCGGATCATGCGGGATCGCCTCCTCGAGCGCGGCCAGCATGCCGAGGCCGAGCAGGTCGATCTTGATGATGCCGAGGTCGGCGCAGTCGTCCTTGTCCCACTGGATGACGGTGCGGCCCGGCATGGCCGCGGGCTCGAGCGGCACCACCTCGTCGAGCCGGCCGCGGGCGATGACCATGCCGCCGGAGTGCTGGCCGAGGTGGCGGGGCAGGTTGTGGATCTGCCACCACAGCCGCGCGAAGTGCTGCACCCGCAGCGCGGCCGGGTCGAGCCCGACCGTGGCGAGCTCCTGGTCGAGGGTGCGGGCGCCCTCGCGGATCTCGACCGAGGCGTGACGGCCGAGCTGCTTGGACAGCCGGTCGACCTGCTCGAGCGAGAAGCCGAGCGCCTTGCCGACCTCGCGCGCCGCCGAGCGGTCGCGGTAGGTGATGACGTTGGCGGTCATCGCCGGCGCCGTGCGGCCCGTAGCGCTCGTAGACGTGCTGGATCACCTTCTCCCGCTGGTCGCCCGACGGCAGGTCGAGGTCGATGTCGGGCCACTCGCCGCGCTCCTCGGACAGGAAGCGCTCGAACAGCAGCTCCATCTTCACCGGGTCGACCGCGGTGATCGACAGCGCGTAGCAGACCGCGCTGTTGGCGGCCGAGCCGCGGCCCTGGGCGAGGATCTTCTCGCGCTGGCAGAAGCGGACGATGTCCCAGACGATCAGGAAGTAGCCGGCGAGATCGAGCTTCTCGATCAGGTCGAGCTCGCGCTCGAGCTGGGCCTGGGCGCGGGCGGTCAGCGGCCGGAAGCGGGCGCGGGCGCCATTCCAGGTGACATGGCGCAGGTAGGAGATCGGGGTCTCGCCAGGCGGCAGCGGGAAGTCCGGGAAGCGGTAGCCGAGGTCCGAGAGGGTGAAGGAGAGCCGGCCGGCCAGCTCGGCCGCGGCGGCCACCGCGCGTGGGCGGTCGGCGAACAGCAGCGCCATCTCGCGCGCTGACCTCAGGTGGCGCTCGCGCTGCGCATCGAGCAGCCCGCCCGCCGCGTCGAGGGTGACCCCCTCGCGGATGCAGGCCAGCACGTCGGCCAGCTCCTTGTCGCGGCGATTGGCGTAGCGGACGCCGCCGCAGGCGACGAGCGGCAGCCGCAGCCGCTCGGCGAGGGATGCGAGCGCGCGGTTGCGGTGCTCCTCCTGCCGCAGGTGGTGGCGCTGCAGCTCGACGTGGAGCCGGCCGGGGAAGATCGAGCGCAGGCGCTCGAGCTCGCGCCGGGCCGCGTCGAGGCCACGGTGGGCGAGGCGCTGGGCGAGCACCCCCTCGCCGCCGCCGGTCAGGCAGTGCAGGCCCTCGGCGTGGGCCTCCACCTGCCGCCAGGAAGCGCGCGCCGCGCCCTTGGGCCGGCCGCGGGTGGCCGCGGTCAGCAGCCGGCACAGGTTGCGGTAGCCGCGGCGGTCCTCGGCGAGCAGGGTCAGGCGGGGGAGGGGAGTGCCGGGCGGCGGCGGGTCGGGAACCAGGCCGAGGGGTCCCGGCAGTGTGGGGGGACGCTCAGCCTGCGCCGTGGCGGCTTCAATCTCGTGCTCGGGGCGCTCGTCGAGGACGACCTCCGCGCCGACCAGAGGGCGGATGCCGGCATCCCTGGCCGCCTTCCAGAATCGGGGGGCTCCGGAGACGGTGTTGCGGTCGATGAGCGCGACGGTCTCGAGGCCGAGCTCGGCCGCGCGGGCCACCAGATCCTCGGGCAGCGACGCCCCTTCGAGGAACGAGAACGCCGACGCGCAGTGCAGCTCTGCGTAGTGCCGGCTCATGGCTCGAGCATAGGCATAAACGAAACGTAAATCAAGCTGCCCCCTGACAGCTGAGTCGCTGGCGAGCTGCGTGTGATTCGGCCCCCGCGTTTCGCGGGGGCCTGTCATCGTGTCCTCACATATCCCCGCTTTCGCCCCGCTCGATCCCGAGCGAGGCGAAAGCGGGGATCAGTCGTACATGCCGTCCGCGAACCACTCGCCGGTCGCCCGGGCGCGGAAGATGCGGTACAGCCCGCCCCCGGACAGCTCGACGTCCCAGTAGTTGCGCTCGACCGGCTCGGCGGTCCACCAGCCCTCCTCCAGCGACCACGGCCCGGCGGCCACCCGCACCAGGCCCTGGATCCTTGGAGTCGCCCCATCGACCGACGCCACGGACACAAGACGCTGATTGAAGATTGGATCTTGGATCTTCGGTCTTGAATCAACTTCTTCAACGATGACCTCGAGCGGCACTGGCGGCCGGAGGACGCGCACGACCAGCAGCCCGCGGCCCCGGCGGGGCGGCTGGCGCAGCTTCGGCGGTGGCGGCGGGTCGAAGGGGACGCTGTCGAAGCGCTCCGGCCGGTGGCCGTCGACGGTGCGCGGCGAGCCGACGCGGTCGGGCCCGAGACGGGCTGTGAGCCGGGCCAGGGTCGCGGCCAGCCGGTCGGGATGGATCTCGGGCGCGCCGAACAGGGTCAGCTGGCCGCGTCGCGGCCGGTCGGGCTGGAGCAGGCAGGTGAAGGCGACCACCGGCCCGCGCGGCGGCCGCGCCTCGAGCTCGAGGCGGACCAGCGCCAGCAGCGCGCCCATGTCGCGGGTCGGTGCGGGCAGTCGGATGGTGCGGTGCTCGGCGCCGTCGGGCTCGAGCGTGAGCTCGAGGCCGAGCTCGGCGCAGGCGAGCTCCTGGCGCTCGAGGCGGCGGCGGGCTCGCTCCAGGCTCTGTCCGATGGCGGCCAGCAGCGGCTCGATGGTGACCACCGCCCACTCCAGCTCCAGGCCCTCGGCCAAGGTCGGTGGCGGGTGGTGGGGGACCAGCGGCCGGGGATCGACGCCGCACGCGGCCTGGTGGGCGTGGGCGCCGGCCTCGCCGAGCCGGCTCGCCACCCGATCGGCCGGCAGCCGGGCGAGGTCGCCGATCGAAACCAGGCCCCAGCGCGCCAGCGTCGCTGCCAGCCGCCGGTCGAGCTCGAGGTGGCGCAGCGGCAGCGCTGCCAGGAAACGGCGCTCCTCGCCGGGCGGCACCGCCGTCGGCGAGGAGGGGAGGCGGGCCGCGACCCTGGCGGCGAGCTTGGTGCCGGCGACGCCGACCCGCAGCGGGAGGTCGAGCGACTCGGCGGCGACCACCGCAGCCTGCCCGAGGTCACGCTCGCCGGTCGCTCCGGGATAGAGGCGCTCCATGCCGCTGACATCGGCGAAGACGAGGTCGTCCGCCGCATCCTCGACCTGCGGCGACAGCGTCCAGGCCACCTCGAGCAGCGCTTCGTGGGCCGAGCGCTCGCAGCCGGAGTCGCGGCCGCGGGCGATCAGGGGGGGCAGGACCCCGCGGGCCTGGGCGAGGGTCATGCCGGTCCGCACCCCGAGCTGCCGCGCCGGCCTGGAGGCGGCGGTGATCCGGGCGGCGGAGCCGTTGCCCTCGCACACGGCGACCGTCTCGCCGGCCAGCTCGGGCTCGGCCCGCAGCCGCGCCGCGAGCGGGAACAGGGGCACCAGGAGGCAGGCGATGCGCACAAGGATCCAGTCAGGCAGACGCTGATTTCGTCCCCGTTCCCGTTCCCGCACCCTCAGCGATATTGAGTGGGACGGAAATGGCGGCACGTCGAAGTCGATCCGAAAGATAACCTCTGCAGTGAGGGAGCTGGGCCGCTATCTCATCAGCGGCGGCGACAAGCTCGATGGCTGCTCGGTACACGTCAAGGCGTTCATGATCGAACTGCGGCATGGGGCCTCCTTCGGGAACGGGAACGAGGACGGGAACGAGAACGAGGGAGCCCAAATCTCGTCATGGTCGTTCCTCACAGGCTGAACACCAACAGCAGGAACCCGAATGTCAGCGCCAGCAGGCCGACCGCCGAAGCTCCCATCTGAATGAGCTCACCGTACCTGGGCATGCCGGACCTCCATCTCCTCGGTCAGGTCATCGACGATCGGCGCGAAGGCCGCCTCGGCCAGGGTGAAGGCGACCGTGTCGGACTCGTGGGGCCGCTGGCCGCGCCGCCTCACGACCTCGAGACGTGCCGCCAGCCCCTGCAGCAGGCGGGGGGTCCCGATGGCGCCCGCCCAGGAGCTGCGGCCGCTGCCGACGGTCACCACGGCCGCCGCGGCGCAACCGCTCAGGTGGTAGGGCGAGCCCACGAGCACCACCGCCCGGTGCGCGATCGAGCCGCGTGCCAGCCGGAGCCAGGCGGCGAGGGTCGCCCGGCCGCGCACCGGCGGCAGGCCGAGGTCGACTGCCACCAGGGGGAAGCCGGTGCTCACCAGCAGCTCGGCGGCCGCCAGAGTCTCCGGCAGGCTGGGGGGTCGCAGCCACAGCAGCCGCTCGAGGTCGAGCCCCACCGTGACCGCGGTCTGCGGATCGAGCTGGTCGCCCTGATCGACGAGGGCTGCAGCCTGGCCGGTATCGGTGACCGTCGTGAGGGCGGCGAGGAGGGTGGCGAAGCGGCCGCAGGACCCCCGCCCCACGAGCTCGACCAGGCAACCACGGGGGAGGCCGCCGCCGAGCAGCCGGTCGAACGCCGCCATCGAGGTGGCCATGGGCTCCTCGCGGAGACGGCCGCGCCGCTCGCGCGCCAGGTCCGCGGCGCGGACCACCGAGTGCTGCAGCCCGGCCGGCAGAGCATCGCGAAGGTCGCGGGCGCGGCTGTGGTCGTGTGCGACCGATGCGGGTGAGGTGATCATGGCCTGCCTCCGCGAGCTCGAGTGTCCACATACAGCATAGGTATAAAAGAAGCATAAATCAAGTCCCTGCCCACTGCCGCGGGCAGGGAAAGTAACGAAGGGAACACGGTCCGCCCAAGCGCGCGCATTGAGCCGGAAGCGCGCGCCTGGGCGCCGCACGAAACCAGCATGGGAGTGCGCAGCCCGGATGCCTGTTCACATTTCGATCAGTTCGCGTTGTCGTCGTGCTATAATCCACCTGCGCACGTAAGTGCTGCGGGGGTGAGGTTTACCTCCAACAGGCCCGATGCGCGCCGTTTGCCGGAGGCAGGCCTCGAGGGGAGTTCATCAGAGTGTCGGTCAGCGGAAACCTCCGCACCATGCCCTTCCCGGACCTGCTGCAGTGGGTCGCCACCAGCCGCAAGACCGGAACCCTCGCGCTCGAGGGCGACCCCCACTCCAAAAAGATCTACTTCCGCGACGGGCTGGTCGTGGCGGCGTCCTCCGAGAAACCCAAGGAGTTTCTCGGCTACTACCTGGTGGGCTGGGGGTACGTCGGCGAGGACGAGATCCAGCAGTTGCTCGACATGCAGGACCCTCACAGCACGCTGATGGGGGAGCTGCTGGTCATCGTGGGTCGCTTGAGCCGGGACGACCTGCAGCACGTCCTCCAGGTCAAGACCGAGGAGACGATCTACGAGATCTTCCTGTGGGAGCAGGGCGATTTCCGCTTCCTCGAGAACATCCTCCCGGCCAAGAGGTTCCAGCCGCTCAACCTCCCGGTCGACATGCTGATCCTGGAGGGGGTGCGGCGCAAGGACGAGTGGCTGCGGTGCCGTGAGAGCATTCCGGACGCACGCTGGATTCCCAAGCTGGTTCGCGCCGTGGACGTCCAGGAGCTCGGCCCGACCGAGCTGTCGATCCTGCGCGAGATCAACGGCTCGAACAGCATCGAGGAGATCGCGCTCGCCTGCCGGCTGGCCTACTTCCACGTATTGCTGTTCGTCTACCAGGGCCTCGCCCACGACCTTTTCGAGCTGATCACGCCGGCGGAGGAGGAGATCACCATCCCCGGCTTCTCCGAGGTGTCATGGCGCACGCTGATCCGGCACGCCGAGCGCGAGGTCGAGGCCGGCGAGCTCATGAAGGGCTACCGCCGGCTCACCAAGCTGCGCGAGAGCTACTCCGACCTGCGCGCCGTGTCGGAGCAGGCGGCGCTGCTCGAGCGGAAGATCACCAAGGAGCTCGAGGACCGCAAGCTGTACGACTCCGCGGTCCCGCGACTCGCCGTGCCGGCAACCCAGCTCACCAATCAGGCCTTCAGCCCCCAGGAGGGCTTTCTCCTGTCGAGGATCAACGGCGCCTACAAGCTTGGCGAGATCCTCAAGGTGCTGCCCGGCTCGGCGCTCGAGAACCGGTTGATGCTCAATGAGTTGATCGACCGCGGGATCGTCCAGCTGAAAGACCAGGGCACCGACACGGACGCCGCGCTCGGCCGCGCCGAGCGCTGACCGTCCGGCCTTTCCTCACAGCCATCTCGGGCAGCCTTGGAATAGTTTTCTGCGACTGAGACTTTTTTGAGTTTGGACGGGCCGGCCGTACCGCGGAGGGTGCGGTTGACGCCCATCAATCACGGAGGAGACAACACCATGGCACGACACGAACTGCCCGCGCTTCCCTATGCTTTCGACGCCCTCGAGCCGCACATCGACGCCCGCACCATGGAGATCCACCATGGCAAGCACCACGCGGCGTACGTGAATAATCTCAACGTCGCCCTGGACAAGCACCCGAACCTCTTCGAGCTCGCGGTCGAGGATCTGCTACGGGACTTGTCGCAGATTCCCGAGGACATCCGTATCGCGGTCCGCAACAACGGCGGCGGGCATGCCAACCACGCTTTCTTCTGGCCCCTCCTGTCCCCCAGGGGCGGTGGCGCTCCGGTCGCTGAGCTGGCGGCGGCGATCAACGGCGAGTTCGGGTCATTCGACACGTTCAAGGAGAAGTTCACGACCGCCGCGGCGACGCGATTCGGCTCGGGCTGGGCGTGGCTGTCCCTCGACGGCTACGGCAAGCTGGTGGTCTCCTCGACCGCGAACCAGGACACGCCGATTTCCGAGGGCCAGCAGCCAGTGCTCGGCCTCGACGTCTGGGAGCATGCCTACTATCTGAACTACCAGAACCGGCGGCCGGACTACATCGCCGCCTTCTGGAACATCGTCGACTGGAAGCGCGCCAACGCCAACTTCCTGGCGGCGCGCGGCTGATCGGCACACGGTCTGGCAGGACCGTGAGCGCCCGCGGGACAACCCGCGGGCGTGTTGCATTGAGAATCGGGGCACGAAACAGGAGACGGGTGATCGCCCGGCGTTCTCGTGAAAGGCGACGAAAGCCTGCACGTTCTCGCTCGAACCGCGGAGGCCGCAGAGGACGCGGAGAGTGGACATCGGACCCCCTCCGCGGTTCCCTCTGCGGTCTCAGCGAGCTCCGCGGTTCAGGTGGCGGTGGGTGGGTAGGTTCGCTCCTTGTCTGCCACTCCACCTCCTACCTGCCGCCGGAGGGGTCGGGGCAGAACCCGGAGTCGCTGAACCCGCGCGCCTGCTCGCGCCGCTCGAGCGGATCGAGGAGCGGGGGTGGGGGCAGGACGCCGAGAGCGACCAACTGGGGCCGGTACTCGTAGCGGATCCGGACCTGCGACCTGGGCTCGGGCTCGAGCTCGAGCTCGACGCGGCGCACCGGGTTGTCGACGCGCCGGCCGATGCCGGTAGCGGCGTGCTGCTGCGACAGGGCACCGGCGGCTGACTGCTTCGTCTGGTCGGGCTGCGGAGCGGCTCGCTCCTGCTCCCGCTTCGCGCCGTCGGCGGACTCGCCCGACTCGCCCAGGCTGTCGGCGAAGCCGCGGGCGAGCGGTCGCTCGCGGAAGACCACGGCTTCGATCACGCCGAGGTTGTCGGTGCGGCCGAGCCATGCGCCGTAGGAGTCGGGCTCGGTGGTGAACACGAAGCGGCGCGCCGACTGCTGGGACGTCTGCCAGCCGTCGATGGTGACCGTCTCCCAGGGGTCGAGCACCCACTTGGCGGCTGCCGCCGCGGAGGTGGTCCGAGCGTCGATCGAGTTGAGCCCGTCAACGGCCAGCGCGACCGCGATCCGGATGCCACTGCGGTTCGAGAGCCGAACCGAGTACTCGGAGGCGTGCAACGCCTCCACGTAGGTGGTGCCGCGAGCCTGGTACTCGCGCGACGGCTGACCGCCCACCAGGATTTCCACCGCCAGGTCGCCGCTGACGAACGCCCAGGCGCCGCCCGGCAGGCCGATCGCGAGGACGGCCGCGATCGCGCACAGGGAGCGGGTCAGCGTTGAGGGAGCTGTGCTGGTGTGACGCATCTGTCGGTCCCCCGTTTCCGACGCCCTTGCTCGATCGGGCGTCGCCCAGTGAGAGGCCGGCGATACGCGCGAGTTCCATGCGAGGTGCGAAATGCTCGCGTGTCCGCTAAGGTTGTGCCCGGTCGGATGCTGAAGAAGATCCTCGACGCTCTGGGGTTGGCGGCGTCGCCGGGCGGCGATGCCGCGGTCATGGTGTCGCCCGCGGTTCAGGCGGTCGCCGACCGACTGGAGGGCCTCCAGCCCGAGCGGGCGCGCCTGGTGGCTGCGCTCGCCCTGGTCCTGGCGCGCGCCGCGCGCGCCGACATGGAGTCGAGCGAGCGCGAGCTCGCGGTCATCGCCACGATCCTCCAGGCGCACGCCGGGCTGACCGCCGACCAGGCGGACCTCGTGACCGAGATGATCTCCCACCGCCACCGGTTGTTCGGAGTGAGCGACGCCTACGTCGCCACCCGCGAGTTCAAGCGTCTGGCGACCGCTGCGGAGCTCGAGTGCATCCTGCGCTGCCTGTTCGCCGTGTGTGCCGCCGACGACTCGATCGCCCTGGTCGAGGAGGAGGAGGTGCGGCAGGTTGCGAGCGAACTCGGCTTCACCCACGAGCAGTTCGTCGCCGCGCGCAGCGCGTATCGCGACCAGCGAGAGGTCCTGCGTGGTCTCGCACGCGGCCGGTCGCAGCGGCGATGGGCGATCCCGCGGCCGACGGCGTGCCTTCCGGTCACACCGATTGATCTGCCGGCACGTGACTGCGCCGAGCCTCGGGCGAACTGCGTGCCCTCGGAGGCTCCAGTGGTCAAGAAGCCCAAAGTCTTTGTCATTTTCGGATAAAAGTGGTCGCTGAGCATCAGAAGTCACCGGACTTATGTCGAAATCGATCGTCAAGTGGTCGGAGTCCAAGAAGACCGCAGCCGCGATCTCGAGGCCCTACGGTGTAGCGTTGACCACGATCTCGCCGAGAAGCAGCCGGTCGGTGCGGAGCAGCGGCCGGACGTGGCCGGCCAGGAAGGACTCGATCAGCTTCCGCTCGGCGGTCGTCGCGTCGGACCAGTAGTCGTCCAGCGAGCGCAGACCAGCGAAGAAGTCCATCTCCGAGCTGTTGACCAGAACGTGGGTGGCGCCGAGGGCACGGACGCGCTGCGCGAGCTCGCCAGGATCCCGGCATTCGGTAGCGAGCTCGACCAGGAGCGGCGTCCGGTAGGGGTCCTCGACCAGCACGGCGCGATCCAGGTACAGGCTCCTCGGCTCGGCGACGAGCAGGATCACTGCGTCGTCCGGCAACGCTCCCTCGACCACCGGGATGGCCGGGCCGTAGCTCACCCAGCGGTCGACGAAGTCGCGCTGCGCGAGGTGACCGGTGACCACCGACAGCTGGTCGAGGTTGAAGGCCGATGCGGTGATGGTCGCGTTCCAGGCGAGGACGCCGGTCAGCAGCACGGCGAACAGCCGGCCGACGGTGCGGCTCGCCGACCCCGTCAGGGCTGCGGCGGCAGATCCCGCCAGCGCTGCGGCGGGCACCATCGCGGGGATCAGGAAGCGGGCGAAGTGGACGAGGGCGCCCCACGCCAGCGCGGCAGACCCGGCGGCGAGCCAAAGCGCGACCGTACGGCGCCGGGGCAGGCCGCGCAGCGCCACCGCGACCGGCACCAGGATGAGCCAGTGGGCGCCGATCAGCCCGCCCTCGCGCAGCGGCGCGAAGATGCGGACCACCGGCGCCGTCAGCACGCGTGGTAGGGCCGAACGGAAGGCGCCGGGCGACTGCGCGGTACCGGCGAGCTCGGCCGAAAGATCGCGCTCGCACGGAGGGCCGCCGAAGGCTGTCTGCAGGTAGGGGTAGACCGGGTTGCCGGTCCACGCCAGGTTGCGGCCGAGCCAGGGCGCGAGCGCGATGGCGGCGGCGGCGGCGAAGGCCGCGCACGCCGCCGCTCGCCGACGGGGGACGAGCACGAGCAGCGCGAGCGCGACCGGGAGGACGACCGTCGCCAGCGCGAGGTACTTGGTGGCAGCGGCGGTGCCGGCGAGGAGACCGGCCACCGCCGCCGATCGCCAGCCCAGCGTCGAACCGTATCGCCGCGACAAGGCCACCAGGGCGGCGCCGGCGAAGGCGGCCACGGCCAGGTCGGCGATGGCATGCCCTGCGATCTCGAGCACCGCGGGGGTGAGGCCGAAGCAGGCGGCGGCCCAGGTCGCGGCGCGCCGGCCACCGAGGTGACCGCCGAGCTCGGCCGCGGCGAGCGCCGCCATGGCGCCGAACCACCAGTGGATGGCGTTGGCGCCCCACGGCCCGACCGTGGCGAGGGCGAGGGCGTCGAGCAGGCCGTGCGCCGATGGGTAGTAGGAGAAGAAGTGGCGGGGAAACTCGACGAAGCCGCCGGACGACAGCCAGCGGACCGGGAAGGCGAGGTGGTAGTTGAGGGCATCGAACATGACCGGCGGCGCGCTGGTCAGCGCCAGCAGCGCGGCACCGGCTGCGGCGAGCACGAGGGCCGGCGCCGAGCCCAGCACGAACGGCGGGAGCGACGGGCGCCGGCGGACGAACCACAGCAGGCGTGCGCCCTCGACCGCGGCAAGGGCCAGGGTCACCTGGAGGAACCACGGCCGGAGCAGCCCGACGGTCGCGGCGACGGCACACGCCAGCGCGAGGACGGCGGCTCCGGCTGCCAGCACCTCGATCATGGACGGGCGGTCCTCCGGCCCGGTGAGCAGGCGCAGCGTCCAAGATCCGGCGCCGAGGCACGCGCCGGTCCACACGGCGAGCCAGAGCGCGGGCAGCAGCAGCCGAGCGCCGACCTCGACCCCGATCAGGTCGCGGGACAGCCAGAGCACGGCGGCGGCGAGCAGCGCGGCGAGCAGGGCGACGAGCCGGGAGACGCGCGGCGCGGTGTCGGGATGGGGCACGGAGGGAGTATAGCCGTTGGCGTGGCGCGGGGCGCGACCGATGGTGCAGCCGGAACGGCGGCTCAGTCGTGTGCAGCCTGTACGGCGTCGCGGAAGGCGACGACGGTCTGATCGATCGCCTGGTCGTCGTGGGCGAGCGAGAGGAACATGACCTCGTAGGCGGACGGCGCCAGGTAGATGCCGCGCTCGAGCAACGCGGCGTGCAGCCGGGCGTAGCGGGTCGCGGCGCCGGCATCGATGTGCTCGTAGCGTCGCGGCGGCGGGCCCGGCTGGAGGGACAGCCAGAGGATCGAGCCGAGCCGCACCACCGACCAGCCGGTGGCGGCATCGTCGAGCGCGGACTGGAGGCCGGCTTGCAGGCGCGCGCCGAGCCGGTCGAGCTCGCGGTAGGCCGAGGCGCCGTCGGCGAGCAGCCGCCGGAGGGTCGCGATCCCGGCCGCCATCGCCACCGGGTTGCCGGACAGGGTGCCGGCCTGGTAGACGGGTCCGAGCGGGGCCAGGTGCTCCATCGTGGAGCGGGCACCGCCGTAGGCCCCCACCGGCATGCCGCCGCCGATGACCTTGCCGTAGGTGGCGAGATCCGGCGTGATGCGATAGCGGCCGGCGGCACCGGCCGGGCCGATTCGGAAACCGCTGATCACCTCGTCGAAGATCAGTAGCGCGCCGTGTTTCGAGCACTCCTCGCGCAGCAGGCGGAGGAACTCCGGCCGCTGCTCCAGCAGGCCCGCATTGGCCGGGATCGGCTCGATGAGCACGGCCGCAATCTCTTGGCCGCGGTCGCGCATCACGGCGTGGAAGGCATCGCCGTCGTCGAGCGGCAGGACGATGGTGTGCGCGGCGAAGCTCGCCGGCACGCCGGCCGAGGACGGGAGGCCGAAGGTGGCGAGGCCGGAGCCGGCGCTGACCAGCAGGTGGTCGGCGTGGCCGTGGTAGCAGCCCGAGAACTTGACCACGTCGTCGCGGCCGGTGACCCCGCGGGCGAGCCGCATCGCGGACATCACGGCCTCGGTGCCGGAGGACACGAAGCGCACCATCTCGAGGTGGGGGATGGCCGACACCACCAGCTCGGCGAGCTCGACCTCCTCGGCGCAGGGCGCGCCGTAGGACATTCCCTTTGCCGCCGCACGGGACACGGCGGCGACCACCTCGGAGTCGGCATGGCCGAGGATCAGTGGCCCCCACGAGCCGACGTAGTCGAGGTACTCCCGACCGTCGGCGTCGGTGAGGCGGCAGCCCGCCGCCGACGCGACGAACAGCGGCACGCCGCCGACGCTGCGGAAGGCCCGCACCGGCGAGCTCACCCCTGCCGGCATCAGCCGGCACGCGCGCCGGTAGAGCTCGCGGGAGCGCTCGCCGGCGCTCACAGCCAGCCCTGGGCGAGCGCCTGCCGGGCGTGGTAGGTGATGATGATGTCGGCCCCGGCGCGGCGGAACGCGTGCCAGTTCTCGAGCACCACCGCGCGCTCGTCGATCCAGCCGCGCGCTGCCGCCGCCTTGACCATCGAGTACTCGCCCGAGACGTTGTAGACGGCGAGCGGCTGCGGGAAGGCCGCGCGCAGCTCGGCAACGACGTCCAGGTAGGCGAGCGCGGGCTTGACCATCAGGATGTCGGCCCCCTCCTCGACGTCGAGCGCGGCCTCGAGGACCGCCTCGCGCCGGTTGCGGGCATCCATCTGGTGGGACGCGCCGGTCGCCGAATCCCGGCGCGGAGTGCGCCGCCTCGCGGAACGGGTCCGTAGTACGACGAAGCGTACTTGGCCGTGTACGACATGATGGCGACCGACTCGAGGGCCGCCGCGTCGAGGGCCTCGCGGATGGCGCCGACCCGGCCGTCCATCATGTCGGAGGGGGCGACCACGTCGGCGCCGGCGCGCGCGTGGGCCAGCGCCATTTGCGCGAGCAGCGGCAGCGTGGCGTCGTTGTCGATGCGGCCGTCGAGCACGGCGCCGCAGTGGCCGTGGTCGGTGTACGCGCACAGGCAGACGTCGGTCATCACGACCACCTGGTCGCCGAGCTCGCGCTTGATGGCGCGCACGGCCTCGACCACGACCGCGTCGTCCGCCCAGGCGGCGCGGCCGTCGGGCGCCTTGGCGCGGTCCTCGGGAATCCCGAACAACAGCAGCGCCCGGATGCCGAGCGCGAGGTCGGCGCGGACAGTCGCCAGGAGCCGGTCCACCGACTGATGCTCGATGCCGGGCATGGCCTGGATTGGCTCGGCGATGCCCGAGCCAGGCACCACGAAGTGGGGCTGGACGAGCATGGCGCGGTCGAGGCGGGACTCGGCCACGAGGTCCCGCATCGCCTGGTGGGTGCGCAGACGGCGAGGACGGTTGATCAGATCCGGCATAGCTCCTCCGCGAGGGACTCCACGGTCGGGGAGGCGGGCACCCGGCAGTCGATGCCGAGCGCGGCCGCCGCGTCGCGGGTGGTTGCACCGAGCGCCCAGTGCGGCAACGGCAGCGGCCGTCCGCCGACCGCCTTGAGGTACAGACCGGCGCTGCGCGGCGAGGTCAGGACCACCGCTGCGAGCTCAGGCCCGGGCGGTGGCAGCTCGCCGACCGGCGTCGGCTGCATGGCGTAGACGACCACCGGGTAGACCTGGTGGCCGGCGGCGGCCAGCGCCTCGGGCAGCTCGAGCCGCCGGTCGGCGCCGCAGGCCAGCACGACCGGGTCGTGCGACGCGAGGCGGGCAATGAGCTCACGGGCGAGGCCGAGGCCGGAGCCGCGACCAACCAACGCCGGTCTGAGCCCGGCTCGGGCCGCAGCCGCAGCGGTCGATGCACCGACCGCGGCGGCGGGCCAGTCGAGGAGGGCGTCCGCGGACCGGCTGCGGGCCTGACGGACCAGGCGCTCCGGCGCGCGGGGCGAGGCGATGACGAGCCACGGCTGGCCGGGCGGGTCGACGAGCAGGCGGCGGATCGCGCGCCATCCTGCGGGATCGTCCGCCTCCTCCAACCGCAGCACCGGGTAGGGCCGCACCGCGAGGCCGGCCGGTCGCAGCCGCGCCTCGAGCTCAGCGCAGTCGGCGGGGGCGCGGGTGACCAGCACAGCGCGGGTCACGGAGTGAGCACCTCGGGCAGCGCGAGCCGCAGCGCCTCGAAGCAGGCGCGCGCCGCAGGCTCCGGGCCGGGCGCGAGCGCCGCCACGCGCGCGACCTCCGCGCGGCCGCTGTTGCCGTCGATCCTGCCGAGCGCAGCCTGCAGCCGGATCGCCCCGTGGTCCTCGGTGGCGAGGCAGCCGAGCGGCAGGTGGCAGCCGCCCCCGATGAGCGCCAGCAGGCGGCGTTCGGCGGCGACACAGCGGGCCGCCGCCGGGTCATCGAGCGCCAGCAGCGGACGCACGGCCTCGTCGTCCAGCCGGGTCTCGATCGCGAGCGCCCCCTGGCCCGGCGCCGGCAGCATGACCTCTGGCGGAAGATCGGCGCGATCGAGCCCCTCGAGCGAGAGGGCGAGCCGGTCGATGCCGGCGGCCGCGAGCACGATCGCGTCGTATCGCCCGTCGCGCAGCCGTGCGACGCGGGTGGGGACGTTGCCGCGCAGGGCGCGCACCTCGAGGTCCGGACGCAGGGCGAGGAGCTGCGCGGTGCGGCGCAGGGACGAGGTGCCGACGACCGCACCCTCGGGAAGACCGATCGGGTCGGCCGGGGTCCGCTGGAGACTTCCTCGCGAGGCGAGCAGCAGCTCGGTGGCGCGTCCCCGTTCCGGGATGGCCGCGATCTGCAGGCCGGGCGGCTCGTCGGTGGGGAGGTCCTTGAGAGAGTGCACGACCAGATCGACGCGGCGGTCGAGCAGCGCCTCCTGGAGCTCTTTGGTGAAGAAGCCCTTGCCCTCCAGGTCGTGGAGGGCTCGGTCCGCGAGCCGGTCGCCCGCGGTCGAGATGATCTCGATCCGGCACTCGACCCCGAGCTCGCAGCGGGCGCGGCCGGCGACGCGCTCGGCCTGCCACAGCGCGAGCGCGGAGCCGCGGGTCCCGAGGCGGAGAACACTCGGGCCGCTCACCGGGGGTCGGCGCCCCCGTCGCCGGTGTCGCCCTCGTCCTCGAGGCCAAGGATGAAGTTGCGGATCACCGCGCTCGAGTGGTTCCAGGCCGCTCGGCGCAGCCCGCGCAGCGGCACCTGCACCATCCGCTCGCTGAGCTCAGTGGCGAGGCGCTCGACCGCCGCGCGGTCCGCCGGCTCGAGGTGTGAGAGGTCGCGCTCGAGCGAGTGCCGGACGGTGCGAGCCGCGAGCTCTCTGAACGAGCTCTGGAGGCCGCGGGCCACCGGCGACAGCTCGCGATCGATGATCCGCCGCCGCATGACCTCGAGCTGGTGCTCGAGGAGCGCCTCGCAGCGGTCGATCTCGGCCGATCGCAGCTGTCGGTTGCGCTCGGCCTCGGCCCGCATCTGCTCGATCGTGTGCAGAACGACCCCGTCGAGGCGCCGCACGCCCGGATCGACGTTGGGCGGCAAAGCAAGGTCGATCACGAGCAGCGGTTCGGCAGCGGGCAGCGCGTCGCGGATGGCGGCCACCGTGGCGCTGCGGAGCACCGGTTCCGCGGCCGACGTCGCGGCCACCACCAGACCGGCGGCCGGCGGATCGGCAGCGATCGCTGCGAGATCGAGTGGCCGTGCGGCCGGGTCGCCGTGCGCCGCCGCCTTGGCGCGGCTGGGGGTGCGGTTGGCGATCATTGCCGGACGGGACGGGTCGCAGGAGCGGACCAGCCGCAGCGTCTCGCGGGCCATCTCGCCGGCGCCGAGGATGAGCACTGGCGACGGCGACAACGCGAGGTGATCGTGGATGGTGCGCTCGACCAGCGTCACCAGCGACACCGGCCGCCGCGCGAGCTCGGTCTCGGAGCGGACCCGCTTGGCGAGGTGGAAGGCCTCGTGGAAGGTCTGGTCGAGGATGCCTCCCAGCAGTCCGCTGTCGTGGGCCCGCTGGTGGGCCTCCTTCGCCTGGCCGTTGATCTGGGCCTCGCCGACCATCATCGAGTCGAGAGCGGAGATGACCCGGAACAGGTGCCGCACCGCTGCCCGCCCGAACTGGACGTAGAGCCTGTCGCCCTCGGGCAGCTGGCAGGCGCCGCCGGTGAGGTCGGCGAGGCTGTGCCGGAGGTGGAACAGCAGCTCCGTGGTGTGGATCCTGCTCTCGCCGCGGAAGTAGAACTCGACCCGGTTGCAGGTGCCGAGGTAGACGAGCTCGGAGAAGCCGGACAGGCGGGCCAGCTCGCGCAGGCTGTTGGTGTGGAAGTCGGCCGGCAGCGTGGCGGCGGCGAGCTCCTCGAGGCTCGCCGTCCGGTAGCTCAAGCCGACGACTCCGATGTAGTCCACAACACTCCCCGACACAGCATGATACGCGACGAGGGTGCAGGGCCGGCGGGGTCGCTCGATTGGGACGCCGTCCGGCGGCCCTGGCAGTCGCAGCTCGGCCCGCGAAGCTGCGAGGCGGCGCCGTGGCCCGCGTCGTGCTTGTGCTGCTACAATCCGCCGAGCCGCTCACGGGGCACCGGTCCGCCGCCTCCGGCACCGCGGCGGGCCGCCGTTCGTTGCGCCCGTCGGTCGGAGGGGGGAGAACGAACCGATGAACGCGATCACAGGGATCTACACGACGACCGTCGGCAAGAAGATCTTGATGGCGGTGACCGGCATCATTCTGGTGCTGTATGTGCTCGCGCACATGCTGGGCAACCTCCAGATCTACATCAGCGCCGAGCGGATCGACGCCTACGCGAGGTTCCTGCACTCCATGCCGCCGGTGCTGTGGTTCGCACGCGCGGTGCTGCTGTTCTGCGTGCTCGTCCACATCCTAGCCGCGGTGCAGCTCTGGCTGCGCAACCGGGCGAGCCGGCCCGTGAAGTACCGGATCTTCCGGCCGCCGGAGGTTGATCTCGCCGCCCGCACGATGGTCTGGAGCGGCCCGATCCTGCTCCTGTTCATCATCTACCACCTCCTGCACCTGACCACCGGCGACGCCCACCCCAGCTACGAGGAGCTTGCCCCCTTCCACAATGTGGTCACCGGCTTCGCCGTGTGGTGGGCGGCCGGGATCTACATCGTTGCCAACCTGCTGCTCGCGTTCCACCTCTACCATGGCGTGTGGAGCCTGTTCCAGACGCTGGGCTGGGACCACCCGAAGTGGGGGCCCTGCCGCCGTTACCTCGCCGCCGCCATCGCGGTGGTGGTTGGCACCGCGAACATCTCGATCCCGCTGGCGGTGCTCGCCGGCGTCCTGCACCAGTAGGGAGGTGGGGCGATGAAGCTCGACGCACGCACCCCGTCCGGCCCGCTCGCCAGCAAGTGGACGTCGCTTCGGAGCGACCTCAAGCTGGTGAACCCGGCGAACAAACGCAAGCACACCGTGATCGTGGTCGGCACCGGCCTCGCCGGCGGCGCTGCTGCCGCCGCGCTGGGCGAGCTCGGTTACCGAGTGAAGGCGTTCTGTTACCAGGACAGCGCCCGCCGCGCGCACTCGATCGCGGCGCAGGGCGGCATCAACGCCGCCAAGAACTACCAGAACGACGGCGACACCGTTTACCGGCTGTTTCACGACACGGTCAAGGGCGGCGACTTCCGGTCGCGCGAGGCCAACGTCTATCGGCTTGCCGAGGTGTCGATGGCCATCATCGACCAGGCGGTGGCGCAGGGGGTGCCGTTCGCGCGCGAGTACGGCGGCTACCTCGCCAACCGCTCGTTCGGCGGCGCCCAGGTCTCCCGCACCTTCTATGCGCGGGGCCAGACCGGGCAGCAGCTGCTGCTCGGGGCGTACTCGTCGCTCGCCGCGCAGGTGGCGGCGGGGACCGTGCAGCTGTTCCCGCGCACTGAGATGCTCGACCTGGTCGTCGTCGACGGTTGCGCCCGCGGCATCGTCGTCCGCGACCTCGTCACGGGCGCGATTTCGAGCCACGTCGGCGACGCCGTGCTGCTGTGCACCGGCGGCTACTCGAACGTGTTCTTCCTGTCGACGAACGCCAAGGGCTGCAACGCGACCGCGATCTGGCGCGCCCACAAGCGCGGCGCCGGGTTCGCGAACCCGTGCTACACGCAGATCCACCCGACGTGCATCCCGCAGTCGGGCGACTACCAGTCGAAGCTGACCCTGATGAGCGAGTCGCTGCGCAACGACGGCAGGGTGTGGGTGCCGGCGACGGCCGGCGACACCAGGGCGCCGAGCGAGATTCCCGAGGGTGAGCGCGACTACGTCCTCGAGCGCCTCTACCCGAGCTTCGGGAACCTCGCGCCGCGCGACATCTCCTCGCGCGCCGCGAAGCGGGTGTGCGACGAGGGACGGGGCGTCGGGCCGGGGCGGCGCGGCGTCTACCTCGACTTCGCCGACTCGCTCGCCCGGCTCGGCGTGGAGGTCATCCGGGAGCGCTACGGCAACCTGTTCGAGATGTACGAGAAGATCACCGGCGAGAACCCCTACCAGGTGCCGATGCGCATCTATCCCGCGCCGCACTACACGATGGGCGGGCTGTGGGTCGACTACTACCTGATGAGCAACATCCCTGGCCTGTTCGTGCTCGGAGAGGCGAACTTCTCCGACCACGGGGCGAACCGGCTGGGTGCGTCGGCGCTGATGCAGGGCCTTGCCGACGGGTACTTCGTCATCCCATACACCCTCAGTGAGTACCTCGCGCGCACCAAGCTCGAGAAGGCGACGACGGACGCGGCCGAGTTTCGGGACTCGGTGCGGCAGATCGAGGAGTTGACCGCGCGCCTGCTCGGGGTCAACGGCTCGCGCACCGTCGACTCGCTGCACCGCGAGCTCGGCATGATCATGCTCGAGAAGTGCGGCATGTCGCGGACGCGGGAGGGACTGAACGAGGCGAACAAGGCCATCCAGGACCTCCGCGAGCGATTCTGGAAGACGGTGCGGATCCCGACCGGGAGCGAAGTCAATCAGGAGCTGGAGAAGGCCGGCCGGGTTGCGGACTACTTCGAGCTCGCCGAGCTGATGTGCCTGGACGCACGCGAGCGGGAGGAGTCGTGCGGCGGTCACTTCCGCGAGGAGTACCAGACCGCGGAGGGTGAGGCGCTGCGCAACGACCAGGACTTCTGCCATGTCGCGGTGTGGGAGTGGACCGGCGACCCGAGCCGGCCGGCGCGCCACATCGAGGGGCTCGATTTCGAGACCGTGAAGCTGGCAACGAGGAGCTACAAATGAGGCTGACGCTGCACATCTGGCGACAGAGCGGTCCTGCCGACAAGGGGCGCTTCGCGACCTACGAGCTGGGCTCCGTCAACACCCACATGTCGTTCCTCGAGATGCTCGACGTCCTCAACTCCGAGCTGATCGAGCGCGGCGAGGAGCCGGTGGTCTTCGAGCACGACTGCCGCGAGGGGATCTGCGGCTCCTGCGGCTTCGTCATCAACGGAGTGCCGCACGGCGGCCAGCGCGGCAGCACGGTCTGCCAGCTGCACATGCGGCACTATTCCGATGGCGACGAGCTCTTCCTCGAGCCGTTCCGGGCCAAGGGCTTTCCGGTCATCAAGGACCTGATGGTCGATCGTGGCGCGTTCGACCGCATCATCCAGGCCGGTGGATTCATCTCGGTGCGCGCCGGCAGTGCGCCCGACGCGAACGCCATTCCGATCGGCAAGGACCAGGTCGAGCACGCGATGGACTTCGCCGAGTGCATCGGCTGCGGCGCCTGCGTGGCGAGCTGTCCGAACAGCGCCGCGATGCTCTTCGTCAGCGCCAAGATCGCCCACCTCGGCCTCCTGCCGCAGGGCCAGCAGGAGCGCGACGCGAGGGCACTGGCCATGGTCGAGGCGATGGAGCGGGAGGCGTTCGGCGCCTGCACCAACTTCCGGGCGTGCGAGGCGACCTGCCCGAAGGAGATCTCGATCTCGGGCATCGCGCGCATGAACAAGGACTGGCGGCGTGCGCTGCTGCGGGGCGGCACGGCAGTCAGCGGGAAGCGGAGGTAGCGCCGGTCGCAGTCGTGCTCTTCGTGGCGGACGGAGTTGCCACCCACCGTCTGAGGGTCCCGAGGGGTTCGGGCGGTGTCACTCGCCGAGGACGCTGCTGACCACGATCCCGATCACCAGGATGATGAGCGCCACCCCGAGAGCGACCATGAACCACTCGCCGGCGGTGTAGCGAGCCTTGCGCCTGCGCCTCGACGTCGTCGTCTTCTTCATGGCTCGATTCTAGCCCGGACTGCGGCGGCTGCCGTGGATCGGTCCGGAATCCCGGACGCCGCGTTCAGCCGACCAGATGCCGCAGCATGTCAAAATGGCAGCCGCTCCAACCGCGCGCGCCTCATGGCGTCCATTGCGGAGCCGAGGCAGGGCGGGGCCGCCCGGGAGCCCTGACTCCCGGGACAGCCGCGATAGGTAGGCCAATAGGTATGTTATTGGCAGGAAAGTGCAGTGTGGGAGCAGGAAAGGACCTGCCCGTGCAAGGTGGGGCCGCTTCCGGTCCTTGAAGTCCGGACGACTTCCTCGTACACTGACGAGCAGGGGACACAGGACGTAGGAAGCATAGCACTCCGAGTGAATGCAATCTGTATGCCAACCGAGAATGCGGAAACCGGACCCGCGATGTCCCCGTATGCGACGGAGACACGTTGGGATGCCCACCCGCAGGACGACGGAGGACGACGATGACTCACGGTGTGGAACGGGCTCAGGGTCGGCGCAACCTGTTCGAGAGGATCGCGGCGCGGATCCCAGGCATCAAGGGCTACCTCGACCGCGAGCTGCGGCGCGAGGTCGACAAGATGCAGCGGGACTGGCTGGCCGAGCAGGTGGACCGGGCGCGCGGCAGGCTCAACGGGAAGGTCCGCGAGTGGTCGCGGGGGGGCAGCCTGGCCGGCCTCGACCTGGCGGCGACCGCCGAGAAGGCCCTTGACCGCTTCGCCAACCGCATCCGGCACGCCGAGTACGGGTACACGGGCTTCTTCGACGCGGTGAAGATCCGCGAGCCGGAGCTTGACCAGCTCTACGAGTTCGACCTCGCACTCATGGACACCGTTGAGGGTCTGGCGGCGCAGGTCGAGGCACTGCCGGCTGCGGGAGCCGAGCCGGCGCTGCACGAGCTTCTCGATGCGGTCACTGAGGCGGATCGCCGCTTCGACGATCGCGCGAGGATCTTCGAGGACGTGACCCAGAAGGGAGGCCGATGATGGCGCAGACGCTCGAAGTCATCCAACACCACGATCCCTCCGGTGAGGAGATCGTCTACCGGTTCCCGCAGTCGGGAAGCGCCGAGATCAAGATCGGCGCCCAGCTCGTCGTGCAGGAGGCGCAGGAGGCGGTGTTCTTCCGGGACGGGCGGGCGCTCGACGTGTTCGGCCCTGGCCGCCACACGCTGACCACGCAGAACATCCCGGTGCTGACCAAGGTGCTGGCGTTGCCCTTCGGCGGCACCTCGCCGTTCCGGGTCGCCGTGGTCTACGTCAACAGGCGGACCTTCCTCGACCAGAAGTGGGGGACCCGCGAGCCGGTGGCGTTCCGCGACGCCGAGCTGGGGATGGTCCGGCTGCGCGCTTTTGGCGCCTACGCCTACCGGATCGCCGACAGCCAGCTCTTCGTCAACACGATTGTCGGCTCGCAGGGGGTGTACGAAACGGACCGCCTCAAGGACTTCTACCGCGACGTCATCGTCTCCCGGCTCAACGACCTGATGGGCGAGACGCTGAAGACGATCTTCGACCTGCCGCGCTCCTACGACGAGCTCGCGACCGCTGCCAAGGCCCGCCTCGCGGAGGACTTCGCCAAGTACGGGGTCGACCTGACCGACTTCTACATCAACTCGATCACGCCCCCGGACGAGGTGCAGGCCAAGATCGACGAGCGCGCGGGTATGGGCGCAGTCGGTGACATGAACCGCTACATGCAGTTCAAGGCCGCGCAGGCGATCCAGGACGCAGCGAAGGCGGGGGGCGGCGAGGGCGGGGCCGCAAGCGCCGGCATGGGCCTCGGGCTGGGCGCTGGCTTCGGAGCGATGATGCCGGGCATGATCGCGCAGTCGATGCAGGCTGCGCAGCAGGGCGCCGGCGGCGCCGGTGGAGCCGCCGCAACCGCTGCCGGCGGGTTCTGCACCAGCTGCGGCAAAGCGGTGCCCGGGGGCGCCAAGTTCTGTCCGAGCTGCGGCGCGCAGCAGACCGCGCTCGGCTGCCCGGGCTGCGGCAAGCCGGTTCCCGAGGGCGCCAAGTTCTGCCCCGGCTGCGGGACCAAGCTGGGAGGCTAACGGGTGCAGGTCGGCTGCACCCAGTGCGGCGCGGCGGTCACGGTTCAGGCGACCGACCGGCTGCTGGTCTGCCCCTTCTGCGACACCGCGCTGGTGGTGGACGGGTCGGGGACCCTGTTCCACGAGGTGATGGTCCCGACGGTCACCGCAGCGGAGACCGCGGCCCACCTGCGGCGCTTCCTCGGCGGCCGCGACACCGTGGCCAACCTCGACCGCGACGCGGTCCTCGCCGAACCGGCGCTCGAGTACTTCCCGTTCTGGGCGTTCACGGCCGCAGGCCCCGACGGTGACCGCGTGGTGCTGCAGCCGGCGGCGCCCTCGAGCCTGCAGGGTCTGCAGGGTCTCGGCCTGCCGGCCGGCACCACTCGGCCGATGAGCCGAGAGGTCACCGGCGACGCCGCCGTGATCGAGCCCGAGGTGCCGGTAGAGACCGCCCGCGAGTGGCTGGCCACCCGCTTCGGGGACCAGGTCGCGATCCGGCGGACCGTGCTCTACCACCTGCCGCTGTACCGCACGCCGTACTCCTGGCGGGGGAAGAGCTATCGCGCGGCGGTGGACGGGGTTTCGGGGAGGGTCTTCCCGGCCGACTTCCCGGCCAAGGCCGAGGCGCCCTACATGATGGTCGCGGCCCTGGCGCTGATCGTGTTCGGCGTCGAGGGCATCCTGATCAGCAACCCGGGGCTCAAGCTGCTCGCCTACCTGGTGTCGGCGCTGCCGATCGTCGGCGTCGCCTGGCTGACCATGAAGAAGGTCTGAGATGGACGCGAGCAACGGGGTGCAGACCGGCATGCCGTCCGCCGGCGCCGAACCCCGGCGGGCGAGCCCGGGGGAAGGCTCCTCGAAGACGGTGGCGGCCGGTGCTCGCGGGACCGCAGAGCTCGCCGGATCCCAACCGAAGCTCCTGGCCGGGCTGTCGTGCGCCTCGTGCGCGGGCACGATCGACGTCCAGGAAGGCCTGACCAACGTGGTCTGCCGGTACTGCGGCACGCCGGTAGCGGTGGCCGGCGACCGCGGGGTGGTTCGGCTGATGGTGCTCGATCGCGTCGACCGGAGCGCGGCCGGCCTCGCCCTGCGGCGCTGGTTTGCCAAGGGCATCCGCAAGGCGCCGGCTCTCCGCCGCGAGGCGCGGCTCGAGGAGGCCTTCCTGACGTTCTTCCCGTTCGTGCGGGCGCGCTTCGACGTCGTCGGCTGGGTGCTCGGGTTCAAGGAGCACCGGCGCAAGCGCGGCAACCGCTGGGTCACCGAGCGTGAACCGGTGGAGGTGCAGGTCGAGCGTTCAGCCGACCGCACGATGGCGTCCGGTGACATGGCCGAGTTCGGGGTGCGACGGATCAACCTCGCCGGCGACGAAGTGGCGCCCCTTGACGACGAACGGTTGCGTGGGCGCGGCATGGTGTTCCGGCCGCAGCGCACGCCGGCCGAGGTCGGCGAGGAGCTGACCAGGGCCGCGCTGCAGCAGATCGAGGGCAGCGGGGGGGTCGACCACGTCACCTTCTCGTGGTTGGCGGTGATCCGCAAGCGGATCGCGATCGTCTACTACCCGCTCTGGGTGATCCGTTACAGCTTCCGCGGCCAGACCTACCAGGCGCTGATCGACGCCGAGGACGGGAGCCTCGCCTACGGCAAGGCGCCGGGGAACCACCTGTTCCGCGCACTGTCGCTGGTTGGGGCGTGCGCCGGCGCGTGCTTCGTGGGCACATCGCTGCTCCAGCACCTCGACGTGTTGCTGCGCTCCGACGACAGCCTGATGGCGATCGGGGCCGTCGGCCTGGTGCTCGCTGGCTTCGTGGCCTGGGGCTACCGCCAGTTCCGGCGGGGCGGCGTGGTCGAGGAGGGGACGGGCCTTGCGGACGAGTCTGCCGAGCCTTCACTGGTGCGGTCGATCCAGGGCTTCATGAAGGAGTTCTCGCCGTGAGCCTGCGCTTGATCGCCCTCGACTGCCCGGCCTGCGGCTCGGCGATGCGCGGCGACGCCAGCGACCTGATGTTCTTCTGCGGCCACTGCGGCTCGGCGGCGCTGCTCGGAAGCGACGCCCTGGAGACCGTCCCCTCGACGGCGCTGCTGCCGGCACCCGGCCGGCATGCCCAAGTCTGGAAGCCGGCCTGGGTGGTCGAGGCGGAGGTCACCGTGGGCGCCCGCCAGAGCTCCAGCGGCGGTCGCAGCAACAGCTGGCGCGGAGACCGGACCTTCGTGGTGCCGGCGTTCGCCCTGCCGCTGCCCGACCTGGTGCTGCTCGGCCAGTCGCTCTCGCAGGCGGCCGGCACGGTGGGCGAGGTGCCGCGCGAGCCGATCCGCGGTGGGACGCTCGCCCTCGAGGACGCGGTCACGCTGGCCCGCCACCTGGTGGTCGGCGACGAGGTGCGCAAGCCCGGGACCCTGGAGACTGTGCACGTCGTGATCTCCGAGAAGGCCCACCGCCTGGCTGCGACTCCCTTCGAGGATGCCGGCGACGGGCGGTTGCGCTGTGCGATCACCGGCGTCGTGGTGCGACCTCTGGCGGACTGAGGATCGCATACTGGAGATTGAAGGTCGCACACGGGGATCGAGGGCACTTCGCGCCTTATCCGTTCCCCTTCCCGTTCCCGTTCCCGTTCCCGAGTCGGGCCTTCGGTTTGCTCCGAGCCATCCCGACCGTCGACCGAGCTCCCTCGGATGCGGGAGCGCGCACTGGAACGGGAATGAAGAATTGCCGAGTGTGAGACGCCGTGATCGGGGTCAGCGAGGGTGGAGGGCGCCGTCCGGGTCGATGATCGGTGCTGCATCACCGAAGTCTGCGGTAGACAGGTCCCGCACCTCCGCGGTCGCCCTGCGGTCCGGGTCGAGCAGCGGGCCGCCGGGATGCACTTGGCGGGCGGCGACGAGCTGTCCGCCGGCGAAGCGGCCGTCCGGATCAAGGTCGACGAGCAGCAGCGCGCTGAGACCCTTCGGCCCCTCGTAGCTGAAGCCGCCGTAGGTGACGAAGTTCCCCAGCGAGTAGGCGATGAGCCGGGCGTTGTAGACCTCGAGGCCGCGCAGGACGTGCGGGCCGTGGCCGAACACGAGGTCGGCGCCGGCGTCGATGGCGGCGCGGGCAAAGGCGCGGAGGTTGCCGCGGTCCCAGCCCTGGTAGGTCTCGGTCCCGTTCGGGGTGTGCTGCGCATCCACGCCCTCGGCGCCGCCGTGCGCCGAGACGACGACCAGATCGGCGCGCTCGGCGAGCTCGGCCACCCGCCTGCGCACATCGTCGAGCCGGCGCAGGTCGTGCTGGCCGACCGAGGTCGAGAAGGCGATGAACCCGATGCGTCGGCCGCCACGCTCCAGCACCGGCGCCGACCCGACCGGGCCGCTCCACGCGATGCCCGCCGCGTCGAGGGCGGCGCGGGTCGAGGCCCGGCCCTCGCTCTCGAAGTCGTTGGCGTGGTTGTTGGCGAGGCTGACGGCGTCGACGCCGGCCTCGACCAGGCGATGGACGTACTCGACCGGCATCCGATACAGCCAGCAGTTCTCGGCATCGTCGTCCGGGCACTTGTCGCTCTCGCCTTCGTCGAGGAGAACGCCTTCGAGGTTGAGCACGGCGAGGTCGGCGCCTCGCATCGCCTCGGCGTAGGCGGCGAAAAGTTGGGCGCCGCCGTCGCGGGGCAGCTTGGACGTGGTCAACTCCGAGCCGAGCATGGTGTCGCCGCCGAGCGCGATGCGGACCGTGACGCCGGCCGCCGGCTTCGCGACCGCGACCGGTGGGAGCGCCCGCGAGCGCGCGATCAGATCCAGGTTGTCCCGCACCTCGGGCAGCCGCTCCCGGATGATCGGCGCATCCACGTACTCGGGATCGAGCTCGAGCACGCGCTCCCAGAGCTCGAGCACGCTCTGCCAGTCACCGAGCACCCAGTAGCTCCAGCCGAGCTCGTAGAGGGCCGCGAGGTGGTCAGGCTCAAGGGCGAGCGCGGCCTGGTAGCGCGCGATCGCCTGCTCGGTGTCGCCTTCCTTCTGGAGGAGAAACCCCTCGAGGAACAGCTCCTGCGCGGTGTCAGTCGAAGGCTGCTGAGTGGCCTCATCCTGCGCGTGACCGATGGTCGCGGCGCCGACGGCGATCACCGCCAGTGTGAGCGCGACAAGGGGTCGACGGATCAGCAGCACGCGTCTCGGCATGGCGCGCCGGAGTCTAGCGCACTCGGCTGTCTGACCGCAGTATTGCAGGGTCGGCGTGGGGGCGCAATCAGAAGGTCGTAGCCTGGAGCAGTCGACGGCTCACATGGCGCGGCGGAGCATCACCAGGGTGCGGTCGTCGGCGAATGGCACGCCGCGGACGAAGGCCTCGAGATCGCGCTCGAGGGCCTCGGCGATCGCTGCCAGGGGCTCGGCGGCGTGGCGGCGGCAGAGCTCCTCGAGGCGGCCCGTGTCGTACTCCTCGTCGTTGGGGTCGATGGCCTCGACGATGCCGTCGGTGTAGAGCACGAGCAGGTCGCCGGGCGCCATCGCGAACTCCTCGCTCGTGTACTCGGCGGCCGGCATGAGACCGAGCGGGATACCGGTCGCAGCGAGCTGCTCGGTGGTGCCGTCGGCGCGCAGCAGCAAGGCGGGGTTGTGGCCGGCGTTGGCGAAGCGGATCCTGGCGTCCGCCGGGTCGAGCACGGCCAGCAGGGCGGTGGCAAAGCGCTCGGTCGGGGTGCGCCGGTGGAGGCGGCGGGACACCCGCGCGAACACCTCCTCCGGCGCCAGGCCGTCCTCGATCGGAGCGCTGGAGAGCGCCACGATGTAGGCCGTCAGCAGCGACGCCGCGATGCCCTTGCCCGAGACGTCGGCGATGAACAGCACGCACTCGCGGCCGTCGAAGCGCTCCATGACCTCGAAGTAGTCGCCGGAAACGCCGCGCGATGGCACATTGCCGCCGTAGAGATCCCAGCCCGCCACTTCCGGCAGCTGTTCCGGAATCAGCGACAGCTGGATCTGGCGGGCGAGCGCGACTTCCTCCTGGAGCCGGCGTCGCTCGGCCGACTCCTCGGTGAGGGCGACGTTGCGGATGCGCAGCCCCGCGACGGATGCCAGCGAGGTCAGGAGCTCGAGGTCCTCCTCGGAGAAGACCCGACGCCGAGCGGAGGAGCTGACCACGATCATGCCGAGGGTCCCGGCGGCGTGGATCAGCGGCGCGGCGGCCAGGCTGCGGACGCCGGAGTCGAGCAGGCTCGCCGCCTCGGCAAAGCGTGCGTCGGCCGCCACATCATGGACAAGGGCGGCCATGCCCTTGTCGACCACCTCGCGGCACAGGCTGGTGGAGAGCGTGAACTGATCGTCGGTGAGGCCGACCGGGCGTTCGGCTGCACGGAACAGCTCGCCGTTGGCCGCCCTGAGGTAGATCACTCCCTTCTCGGGGCGGAGGTGTTCGAACACGCGGTCGAGGATCAGGTCGAGCAGCTCGTCGAGCGCGATCGACTCGGCGAGCGCCTGGTGGACCTCGTTGAGGATCCGGAGGCGCTCGGCCTGGCGCCGCACCGATCCGCCTGTCGGATCGTCGTCCGCATTCGGGAGCATCGTCGAGATCGACAGCAGCTCGCTTGCCGGTCTCAGCAGCGAGGCCTCGGCGGACAGGTCGAAGGCGCCGGCCGCCGGCGGCTGCCTTCCGTGCTCGAAGACCCGGATCACCGAGGCCGACATCGTGATGATGTCGCCCGCGCGCACGGCAGTGGCCGAGTCCACGCGCACGCCATTGACAAACGTGCCGTTGCGCGAGCCGAGGTCCTCGATCAGCCAGCTCTCGCCAGCGCGGCGCAGCCGCGCGTGATGACGTGACAGGAAGCGATCGTTGATCGCGACGTCCGAGCTCATCGAGCGGCCGATCACCATCTGGTCGCGGTCGACGGCGACCTCGAACGGGGCCCCCTGGGATGGCGAGACCTGCAGCTTGAGCATGCTCAGGCGGATTATCCCACACGGGCGCCCGTGCCGCTTGCTAGAATCCGTCGAGCCTGGCCACGACACGACAAAGGTCCAGCTGGCATCGGGCAGGGGGGGGCGATGCGGGCAGACTGCCGACCGGACGACGCGATGGCGGGCGCAGTGGTGGTGACCCTCGAGGGGCTGTTCGACGAGGCCGGGGCGGTGACGGTGTGGCAGGAGGTGACGCCCAGCCTCGACAGCGCCACGCCCTTCCTCCTGGTCGACCTGGCCGGCGTCAACCGGATCACGAGCGCAGGGGTTGGTGCGCTGGTCCGACTGCTCCACCGCGTGCGGGGCCTCGGCGGCGGGATCGCCGTGTTCGGGGCCGGGACGAGGGTCCGGCAGGTGATTGAGGCAGTGCGCCTCGACCAGCTTCTCAACCTCGGGACATCGATCGGGGACGCGAGGGAGCGGTTGCGTCCTCGGTGACGTCTGCGGTGTGGGAAACCGCCGCGGTGAAGGCGTGACCGCACACGTTGAGAGCCGGTCCCAGGCGCCCGGCTGCGAGTTGCGCGCAGCTTGAAAAAACTCCATGGTTCTGCCTTAGAATGCTCCGCCGTCCGCGATCGCGCATGATCGGCTGCGGGCGGTGGTTCATCCGGAGAATCGCATGGCAGAGACAATCGAGTCGTTCGTGGCCAAACTGCAGGCTGAGGGCGTCGAGGCCGGCGAGGAGGCGGCGCGCCGGATTCGCGGCGAGGCCGAACGCGAGGCCGAGGCGATCGCAGAGCGCGCCCGCCAGCAGGCGGCGATGGTCGTGGCTGACGCCGAGCGCCAGGCCGCGGAGACCGTCGCCCGCGGCAAGACCCAGCTCGACCTGGCGGCGCGCGACACCGTCCTGCGGCTTCGAGATGCGCTCAACCGCGCGCTCGCGGCGGTTATCGCCCGGGGCGGCGAGGCCGGGCTCAAGGACGCCGGTTTCCTGAAGGAGGTGCTGCGCGAGCTGGTCATGCTCTACGCGCGGCGCGACGTCGCGGGCGGGACTGACATCACGGTGAACCTCGCTCCCGAGCTTCACGCCGCGATCGCCGACTGGGCGATGCGGGAGCTGCGAACGGGATCGGGCGCCGCTCCGGGCATCTCGGTGGAGCTGACGAAGTCGCTCGCTCAGGCCGGCTTCGAGTACACCGTCGAAGGGGCGACGATCGAGGTCACCCTGTCCTCGGTCGCGTCGATGCTGTCGGAGCTGGTCGCGCCCGAGCTGCGTGCAACCATCGATCAGGCGCTTGCGGAGAAGGCGAAGTAGAGCCGCCACGATGGCCATCAGCAGCTACTACCTGATATCGGCCCTGCCCTCCATGGGGGAGCTGGGAGCGGTGCCGTCCTGGACCACCGCGGCGCTGCTGGAGCACGTCCGCGAGGCCGGGGGCCCGGCCGAGGTGGTGGCGGCGCTGCTGCTGGGTGATGACCTGCTTCAGCGCGACGCGCTGCTGGCCGGTGAGATCGAGGAGACCCAGACCGCAGTGCTGACTCGGGAGCAGGCGGCCGACGAGATGCCGCTGCCCCCTTACCTTGTCCCCGGCGGGGACGAGGAAGAGGACGAGGACGAGAAGGCAGAGGTCGTCCGCCACGCCGGCGATGCGGTGTGGCTCGCCTGGTTCCGGCACGCGGCCGAGGTGGGGCGGCGCCACGGCAGCCGGTTCCTCCAGGCGTGGGTCGCCCATGAGGTGGCCCTGCGCAACGCGCTGGCGACGGCGCGGGCCAAGGCACTCGGGCTGGACCCGGCCGACTACGTGGTGGCCACCGACCTCGGAGGCGCGAGTGAGGACTTTGCGGACCTCATCTCCGAGTGGGCAGCTGCGCCCGACCCGTTGGTGGGGCAGCGCGTTCTCGACCAGGCGCGTTGGAGCTGGCTGAAGGAGCACGAGTCGTGGTTCAGTTTCAGTGCCGATGAGGTCGCGGTGTACGCCGCCAAGTTGATGCTGATGGACCGCTGGCACCGCGTTGGTGCGGCCGGCGCCGACCGCCGCGCCGGGTGAGGAAAGCGAGGACCCCGCAGTGACCGGAAGGATCGTCTCCGTTTTCGGGAACATGGTCATCGCCGAGATCGATGGCCGCGTCGTCCAGAACTCCGTGGGCTACTGCTGCCGAGGCGACGGCGCGCGGCTGCTGAGCGAGGTGATCCGGGTGCGTGGTCGCATGGCCGACCTCCAGGTGTTCGAGGAGACGCGCGGCCTCCGCGTCGGCGACCCGGTGGAGGTCGAGGACGCGATGCTGTCGGTGACCCTCGGGCCGGGGCTGCTGGGCGAGGTCTACGACGGGCTCCAGAACCCCCTGTGGAAGCTGGCCGCCGAAGCCGGGTTCTTCCTGAAGCCGGGCACCTACATCCCCGCCCTGTCGACGGAACGGCAGTGGGACTTCACCCCGACGGTCGAGCCGGGCGCCGCGGTGGAGGCCGGCAGCGCGCTCGGCTGGGTTCCCGAGGGCATCTTCAAGCACCTGATCATGGTTCCCTTCAGCTGGCAGGGCCGGTTCTCGGTGGACAGCATCAGCCCGGCCGGCGCCTTTACCATTGACCACGAGATCGCCGTCCTGAGGAGCGACGACGGGCGCACCCAACCCGTGACCATGAAGCAGTCATGGCCAGTGAAGGTGCCGCTGAACGTGTCGCGGCGGCGGCTGATGCCGACCGAGCCGCTGGTGACCCGCGTCCGCATCATCGACTCGATGTTCCCCATCGTGCGCGGCGGCACCTACTGCATCCCCGGACCGTTCGGCGCCGGCAAGACGGTGCTGCAGCAGATCACCTCGCGCCACGCCGAAATCGACATCGTGATCGTGGCCGCGTGCGGTGAGCGCGCCGGCGAGGTCGTCGAGACGCTGCGCGAGTTTCCGGAGCTGACTGACCCGCGGACCGGCAAGTCCCTCATGGAGCGGACGATCATCATCTGCAACACCTCGGCCATGCCGGTGGCGGCGCGCGAGGCGTCGGTCTACACCGCGGCCACGCTCGCCGAGTACTACCGCCAGATGGGGCTCGACGTGCTGCTGCTCGCCGACTCGACGTCGCGCTGGGCGCAGGCGATGCGTGAGGTGTCGGGCCGGCTGGAGGAGATCCCGGGCGAGGAGGCCTTCCCGGCCTACCTGGAGAGCCGCATCGCCAGCTTCTACGAGCGCGCCGGGGCGATCGAGCTCAAGGACGGGCGTGTCGCGTCGCTGACCATCGGCGGCACGGTCAGCCCCGCCGGCGGCAACTTCGAGGAGCCGGTCACCCAGGGCACGCTCAAGGTCGTGGGGGCCTTTGAAGGCCTGTCGCGGGCGCGCAGCGACGCCCGCCGCTATCCCTCGATCGATCCGCTGGAGTCCTGGAGCAAGTACACCGGCATCATCGAAACGGAGAAGGTGGCCAAGGTCCGGCGCGTGCTCCGCCGCGGCAGCGAGGTGCGACAGATGATGGCGGTGGTCGGCGAAGAGGGCACCAGCACGGATGACTTCCTGGTCGCCCTCAAGGCCGACTTCTTCGACAACTGCTACCTACAGCAGAACGCGTTCGACGAGGTCGACGCGGCGACGCCGGCCGATCGCCAGCGCTTCGTGTTCGACAAGATCCTCGCGGTGCTGGAGCTGGAGTTCGACTTCGCGACCAAGGACGACGCCCGCAGGACGATGGTCACGGTCACCGACCTGTTCCGCAACTGGAACTACGCCGCCACGGACGGTGACGAGTACCGGAGGATCCTCGGCAACGTCGAGGCCTTCATCGCCTCCACCGGCCGGGGCGCCGCCGAGGGGCCGCCCGGACAGCCGGTTGTCGGGACGGTCGCAGTGGGTCCGCTGGAGGGGTCAGACGAATGAGGAAGTATTTCGACGAGATCACACGGATCGCCGGCAACGTCGTGACCGTGACCGCGACCGGGGTCGGCTACGACGAGCTGGCCACGATCACCGGCTCCCGCCGATCGTCGCTGGCGCAGGTGATCCGTCTCGAGGGCGACCAGGTCAGCCTGCAGGTGTTCGCCGGCACCCAGGGCGTGTCGACCGAGGACCGGGTGCGCTTCCACGGCCGTCCGATGCAGGTGCCGTTCAGCGGCGACCTGTTCGGGCGCGTGTTCGACGGCTCCGGACGGCCGCGCGACGGTCGGCCAGAGGTCCAGGCCGAGGCGGTGGACATAGGCTCGCCGCCGGTCAACCCCGTGAAGCGGCTCCTGCCGAGCAAGATGGTGCGGACCGGCATCCCGATGATCGACGTCTTCAACTCGCTGGTCGAGTCGCAGAAGCTCCCGATCTTCTCGGTCGCCGGCGAGCCCTACAACGACCTCCTGGCCCGGGTCGGGCTCCAGGCCGACGCCGACGTCATCATCCTCGGCGGCATGGGCCTGCGGCACGACGACTACCTGCGGTTCCGCTCCGCCTTCGAGCAGGGCGGCGTTCTCGGGCGGTCGATCATGTTCATCCACACGGCGGCCGACCCGGTGGTCGAGTGCCTGCTGGTGCCGGACTTGTGCCTGGCTGTCGGTGAGCAGTTCGCGCTTCAGGGCAAGCGCGTCCTGGTGCTGCTGACCGACATGACCGCGTTCGCTGACGCCCTCAAGGAGATCGCCATCATCATGGAGCAGATTCCGTCGAATCGCGGCTATCCGGGCGACCTGTACACGCAGCTCGCCCGGCGCTACGAGAAGGCGGTGGACTTCGACGGCGCGGGCTCGATGACCATTCTGGCCTGCGTGGTGATGCCCGGCGACGACGTGACGCACCCCGTGCCCGACAATACCGGGTACATCACCGAGGGGCAGTTCTACCTTCGCAGCGGCTGGATCGAGCCCTTCGGCTCGCTGAGCCGGCTCAAGCAGCAGGTCAACGGCAAGACCCGCGACGACCACCGGGCGATCATGGACGCCTGCATCCAGCTCTACGCCCTGTGCCGCGAGAGCCGCGAGAAGCGGGACATGGGCTTCGAGATGTCGGAGTGGGACAACCGGCTGCTCAGGTACGGTGGTCTGTTCGAAGGCAAGATCATGAACCTCGCGGTCAACATCCCCCTGGAGGAGGCGCTGGACCGCTGCTGGGACATCCTGGCCGAGTGCTTCGAGCCTGCCGAGACCGGCATCCGCCGCGCCATCATCGAGAAGCACTGGCCCAGGGCCCTGTAGCGAGGCGAAGCCACGGCGATGGCAAAGAAGATCCGGCTGACCCGCCCCGAGCTCAAGCGCCAACGCGACATGTTGGGCCGCTACGAGCGGTACCTGCCGATGCTGAAGCTGAAACAGCAGCAGCTGCAGATCACGGTCCGCGAGGTCGTGCACAGGATCCGCACCGCCGAGCAGGCGCTGGCCGCCGCGCGCTCCCGCTTCGTCAGCTACCAGGCGGTGCTGGCCCACCGTGCCGGCGTCGATGTCCGCCGCCTGGCGGCACCCGAGGCCGTGACGACGGAGACGCACAATGTCGCCGGGATCAATGTCCCGGTCTTTAAGTCCGTCGCCTTCCCGGTCGTCGACTACAGCCTGTTCGCAACCCCGGCGTGGGTCGACCGAGCGCTCGTGGACCTCCGCGACCTCAACCGCGCCCGCGCCGAGGTCGACGTTCTGCAGCAGCAGCGCGACGTCCTGCAGCGTGAGCTGACCAAGATCATCCAGCGGGTCAATCTCTTCGAGAAGATCAAGATCCCCGAGGCGCTCGAGGCGATCCGGGTGATCCGCATCCACCTCGGCGACGAGATGACGGCGGCTGTCGGCCGGGCGAAGATCGCCAAGGCCAAGCTCTCGGCGTCGTCCGCGAGCGGGAACGCGCCCGCCCTGAGGACCGATGGCGACGAGGCGAGGTCCGCATGATCGTGCCGATGGCGAAGGTCCATGCCGCCTGCCGACGATCGGACGCCGATCGCCTGATGATGGCCCTGCGCGACCTGGGGGTGGTCCACCTGGCGCCGGTAGAGCGCGCGACGGCGGTCCCGGATGAGACGACCACGGCGACGATCGAGCAGCTGGGCCGCGCGGTGCAGGGGCTGAAGGCGATCGAGCCGTCGGGCGAACCGGCGCGCATTGCGCCGGTCGAGGCGGCGGCCGAGGTGCTACGTGTACAGCGCGAGTCGGCCGAGCGCCACAGCCGCCTGAACACGCTGCACCGTCAGGTCGAGCAGCTCGCGGTGTGGGGCAACACGAGGCTCGCGCAACTCGAGGAGCTGCGCCAGGCGGGCATCGAGCCGAGGTTCTTCGCGGTGCCGAACAAGCGGCTCGGCGAGATCGGCGGCGAGATGGCACACGTCATCTGCCCGCTACCGCAGAGCCGATCCTTAGTCGCGGTAATCGATCGTGCCGGCGAGTCATCGTTGCCCGAGGGGGCCGAGCCGTTGCCGTTGCCGGCGCGCGATCGGCCGTCGATCGTGGCCGAGGCGGCGGCTGTTGATGCCAGCCTGCGCGCGGACACCGAGCTGCTGGGGCGGCTCGCCCACCTGATGCCCGCGCTGGAGGCCGAGCTGGCCCAGCAACGCCGCCAGGCAGCGTACACGGCAGCCATGCGCGGGGGCTACGCCGGCGACAGCCTGTACGCCGTGCAGGGATGGGTGCCGGCGGACCGCGTTGACGTGCTGTCCGGGGGACTGGAAAAAGCGGGCGTCGCCGCGGCCGTTCAGGCCCAGGAGCCGGCGCCGGAGGACGAGCCGCCCACACTGTTCCGCCCCGTCAGGTGGGCGCGGCCGATCGAGGCTCTGTTCAAGATCCTCGGCACGGTGCCCGGCTATCGCGAGTTTGATGTCTCGGCGGCGTTCATGATTGCCCTGCCGATCTTCTCGGCGATGTTGATCTCCGACGCGGGCTACGGCCTGATCTACCTGCTGCTGCCGATCATCTTCTACCGCAAAATGTCCCAGCAGCTGGCCCAGCTGCTGATCGCGATCGGGGCGATGAGCGTCATCTGGGGTGTGATCACCTGCAGCTTCTTCGGCTACGACTTCCACCGCCTGCTGGCTGCGATCCCGCTCGTGGGCGCGCTGTTTGCCAAGGGCCCGCTGATCGTCGTCGGCATGGAGAAGCCGTATCCGGAGGCCGTCGACCCGATGAGCCTGCTGATGCGGATCAGCTTCATTCTGGGGGCGATCCACCTCAGTGCGGCCCACCTCTGGCGGGCGCGGACGAACTTCCCGAACCTGAGCTTCCTCAGCAACCTCGGTTGGGCGATCTGGCTGTGGGGGATGTTCGGGGTGGTCAACATGTTCGTGCTGGGCGCGCCCTTCAAGGGCACGCTGTATCCGCACCTCCTGGCGGTCGGTGGCGTGATGGCGATCCTGTTCGCCGCGCCCGACCGCAACCCGTTCAAGATGATCGGGCTCGGCATCGCGAACTTCCCGCTGTCGGCGATCGCCACCTTCGGCGACACGGTGAGCTATGTCCGTCTGATGGCGATCGGGCTGGCCGGTAGCGCCCTGGCGGTGGCCTTCAACCAGATGACCGAGCCCCTGCCGTGGCCGGTCAAGATCCCGATCCTGGTGGTGGCGCACGGCCTCAACGTGGCGGTGTCGATCGTGGCACTTTTCGCCCATGGAGTCCGCCTCAACATGCTCGAGTTCTCGAACAACCTCGGCATGCAGTGGAGCGGCTACGCCTACGAACCGTTTACCAATCTTCGCGATCAGGAGAGTTGACAATGGAGTCGAACATATTTCTCGGGCAGTTGGGTGCGGTGCTGTCGCTGTTCGTCGCCGCGGTGGGCAGCTGCCTCGGAGTCTCGGCCGCGGGCACGTCGGCTGCGGGCGCCTGGGCCAAGGACGCCCGCGCCGGCAAGCCGCTGCGCTTCATCTACATCGTCATGGTCAGCGCGCCCATCACCCAGACGGTGTACGGGTTCCTGGTCATGCTGCAGATCGTCGACAAGCTCGGGGCAGGCGTTGCGAGCGGGATCACGCTGCTCGGCATCGGGCTGGCGACCGGAATCGGCGAGATGATCTCGGCGTGGGTCCAGGGCATCATCGGGGCCGGCGGCTGCCGCATGATCAGCGAGGCCGACGGCAAGGGCTTCGCGCTGGTCGTGATCGCGATCGGCATCGCCGAGACGGTCGGGATCTTCGTGCTGGTCTTCATGTCGATCCTGCTCGGGCGGATCGGCTGAGGATCGCAGCCGCAGCGCGGTGAGGCGGGCGGTGTTCGCGGCCAGCGAACCTGCGTTCGGTGGGTGGCGGCAGGGGGGTCAGGAAATCCGCTGCGTCCCGCTCTCGGCGTGCTGCCGCCGACGGGGAGACCGGTGACCGCTGCGGCGGCGCACGACGCGGCAGGTCGCGGCGCACGCGAGCAGCGCCGGCAGGGGCTGTTCATCGTGCTCGCCGGCTTCTTTCTCGGCAACGCGCTGCTCGCCGAGATGATCGGCGGCAAGCTGTTCCAGATCCCGGCGCCGTGGCAGGCGCTGGTCGCGGACGGCTCGGTCTGGCACGCCTTCACGCTCTCGTGCGGCGTCGTGCTCTGGCCGTTGGTGTTCATCAGCACCGACATCATCAACGAGTACTTCGGCCGGGCCGGGGTGCGGCGGCTCAGCATTCTGGGCGCCGGGATCATCGCCTACGCCTTCGTCGCGCTGTGGATCTGCGACCTGGTCCGAGCCGCCGCCTTCTCGCCGGTCGACGACGCCTCCTTTCAAAGGGTCTTTCTCCAGTCGCGATGGATCATCGCCGGATCGATCACAGCCTTCCTGGTCGCGCAGCTGATCGACGTGACCGTGTTCTGGATCATCCGCCGCCACACCGGGCAGCACAGGCTGTGGCTGCGCGCCACCGGCTCGACGCTGGTCAGCCAGCTCGTCGATACCTTCGTGGTCGCGTTCATCGGGCTCTACCTGCCGTGGCGCCTCGGCTTCAGCCAGGCCGCGGAGCCCTTCACCTTCATCCGCTTCCTCAACACCTCGTCGAGCGGCTACCTGTTCAAGGTGGCGGTCGCGGTCGGGGTGACGCCGCTGCTCTACCTGATCCACGCGGCGATCGACCGTTACCTCGGTGCGGACGACGCCGAGCAGTTGATCGAGGCCGCGGCCCGCTCCGAGGGCGCGGGCGGCGCAGCGGTAGACTCGTAGTGTGACGGAATGGCCGACCCCCGGTGGCCCCCGCGCCCGCCGGCGGGAGGTGCTGATGCCGGCTGGTGAGCTGCGATGGACCTGATCAAGCTCGTCTTCGATGTGGCGCTCAACCTCGACCAGTACCTGGCCGAGGTGATCAAGCACTACGGCGCGCTCACCTACGCCATCCTGTTCGTGATCGTGTTCATCGAGACCGGCCTCGTCGTGGTGCCCTTCCTGCCGGGCGACTCGCTGCTCTTCGCGGCCGGCACCTTCGCCGCCCTGGGCCACTTCAACCCCTTGTTGCTGTTCGGGGTGCTCGCCGTGGCCACGGTCCTGGGCGACTCGGTCAACTTCAGGATTGGGCGGCGGGTCGGCAGGAGCGCGTACCGTTCCCGATGGGTGAGGCGCGAGTACCTGGACCGGACCCAGACCTATTTCGCCAGGCACGGCGGCAAAACCGTCTTCCTGGCCCGCTTCGTGCCCATCGTTCGGACCTCTGCGCCGTTCGTGGCGGGGATGACCGGGATGCCATACCGCTCGTTCCTGCTGTTCAACATCTTCGGGGCCGTGGCCTGGGTCGGTATCTTCGTGTCCCTCGGATACTTCTTCGGTAGCCTCCCGGTGGTTCGCGAGCACTTCGAGCTGGCGGTCCTGGTGGTGCTCCTCGCCTCGGTCGCTCCGGGCGTCTACCACTGGTGGCAGCTGCGCAAGCGACGACTGGCGGAGGCAGCGCGGCGCAGGGCCGAGGAGGCGGAGGATGCCGACCAGCCGTGAGTGCGAACGGCCCGCGGCGCTCGTCAGCAGCAGCGCTGCGGCGCGTCGTCGGCGACCTTTGCCGGTCCGAACGCGCGCGGGGGGATCGGCTTGCCCCGAAGCGTCGCGACGCTGCGGCGGCCGGAGTCGATCAGGATCACGACCACCAGCACCATCATGGTGCCGGTCAGCACGCTCTGCAGGTAGCCCTGAAACGCCTGCCCGGGCTGTGCGGCCAGCGGCAGGAAGTTGTCGCGGATGCTGAGGAAGCCGGCGGTGAGGGTGGTGACCGCGACGAACAGCATCGGCAGCGCGGTGACCGGGGCGTAGCGGGCCCGGCCCATGTTGACGAGGAAGGTCGTGGCGACGGCCAGCGCAACTGTGGCGAGGAGCTGGTTCGCCGTCCCGAACATCGGCCAGATGGTGCGGATCGACCCGGTGTAGATGAAGTAGCCCCAGGACATGACGATGACCGTGGTGGTCAGCACGCTGCCCGGCAGCCACGCCGAGTCGCCGAATGGCCGGTGGAAGTTGCCGAGGAACTCCTGGAGCAGGAAGCGCGCGACCCGGGTGCCGGCATCGATCGTGGTGAGGATGAACAGCGCCTCGAACATGATCGCGAAGTGGTACCAGTAGCTCATCAGCTTCGCCATGCCCGGGATGGCGGTGAAGATCTGCGCCATCCCCACCGCGAGCGAGACTGCGCCGCCGGCGCGGCCGGTGATGTTCTCGCCGACCTCCTGGGAGAGGAGCGCGAGATTCACCGGCTCCATGCCGAGGCGGGCGAACGCCTCTGGGGAGAGGTTGATCGCGTAGTAGTCGGCGGGGTGGAGGGAGCACGCCGCTATCAGGGCGACCACGCCGACCAGGCACTCCATGAGCATCGCGCCGTAGCCGATGAAGCGAGCGTCGGTCTCCTTCTCCAGCATCTTGGGCGTGGTGCCCGACGCGACCAGCGAGTGGAAGCCGGAGATGGCGCCGCAGGCGATGGTGATGAACACGAACGGGAACAGCTTGCCCGGCACGATCGGCCCGCCGCCGCCGATGAACTGCGAGAACGCGGGGAACTTGAGGTCGGGGTGGACGACCAGCACGCCGAGGACGAGCAGCGCGATCGTGCCCACCTTCATGTACGCCGACAGGTAGTCGCGCGGTGCCAGCAGCAGCCAGACCGGCAGCACGGAGGCCGCGAAGCCGTACAGGCACAGCAGCACCGTCAGCTGGTGCTGGTCGAACAGGAACCAGCCGGCGATCGGCGACGATGCGATGACGCGCCCGAAGATCACGGCGGCAATCAGCGCGATGACGCCGGCAGCGCTGGGACCGCGGATCGATCCGGGCCGGATCTTGAACATGTAGAAGCCCATCACGATCGCGATCGGGATCGTCATCGCGATCGTGAACGTGCCCCACGAGCTCTCGGCCAGCGCATTGACGACGACCAGCCCGAGGCCGGCGAGGGCCACGACCACGATGAACAGCACCGCGATACCGGCGGTGAAGCCCGCGACCGGGCCGATCTCGGTGCGCGCGATCTCGGGCAACGAGCGGCCGTGGTGGCGCACGGAGGCGACCAGGATCATGAAGTCGTGCACGCAGCCGCCGAGGACCGCGCCGGCGAGCAGCCAGAGCAGGCCGGGGGCGTAGCCGAACTGCGCGGCGAGCACCGGCCCGACCAGCGGCCCGGCGCCGGCGATCGCTGCGAAGTGGTGCCCGAACAGCACCCACTTGTTCATCGGAACGTAGTTGTGGCCGTCCTGGAAGAGCCGCGACGGCATCTCCCGGCTGGCGTCCAGGGTCAAAACCCTGGCCGCGATGAAGGCGCTGTAGTAGCGGTAGCCGATCGCGAGCACGCACAGCGCGCCCACCATGATCGGGAACGAGTTCATCGGCCCCTCCGTCACCCGGGGTCAGTTGATGCACAGCCGATCACCCCGGTGACGCATCGGGGGTGACGACTGGAAGCATGATACTTCGGTCGTGAGCGGCCGAGCATGGCCGGTCCGGCCTCCGGGCGGGCGTTCATGGGTCCCGGTGTGGGCCGGCGGGATTCCCCGAGTGAGCGACTGGTCCGGCGAACTGGAGCACGAGGTCGCGCCAGGGACCGGTCGCGCGAAGCTTGGACAGGTTGCCGAAGTGGCCGCCCAGCGAGCGGTCGATGAAGATGGCGTCCTCGGGAAAGCGGACATCGGTGGCCTCGGTCCAGCTGCGCAGGCTGAGGTCCAGCACCCGCTGGTAGAGATCGGGGTCCTCGCCGAAGGTGTAGGGAGGGGCGGCGCGGAGGACCGGGGACAGGATCTCGAAGTACTCGTCGATGACCTGCGACGGCAGCGGGAGCCCGCCCGCCTTGTACACGCCCAGCCGCCGAAAGATGTCCGGAAGGGCCGAGCGGTTGCCCTCGACCGCCGCGACCAGCAGCTCGGCATAGCCGGCGGCGAGGTCGGCGGGGACCTCCTTGACGCAACCGAAGTCGTAGACGATCACCCGTCCGTCGCCCAGGAAGGCGAAGTTGGCGAGGTTGGGGTCGGCGTGGAGGAAGCGATGCTCGAACAGGCCGCGCAGCTGGAACTCGAACAGCACGCGCGCCCAGACGTCCCGCAGTGACTGCCGGCACGCCGGGGAGCAGGCGACCTCGGGCGGGAGGCCCTCGACGAGCTCCATGGTCAGCACGTCGCGGGTGCTCGCCTCGGTGACAACCCGCGGGATGACGAGCTCAGGGACGTCTCGGTGGAGCTCCGCCATCCGGCGCATGTTCGCCGCTTCGTGGGTGTAGTCGAGCTCCTCGAGCAGGCGATCCCGGACCTCGCGCCAGATCGGCTCGACGTCGAGATCGAACACCAGGCTGACGAGCAGGTGGACGACCCGGCGCAGGTTGGCGAGGTCGGCCTTGACGATCTCGTCGATCAGGGGGTACTTGATCTTGACCGCGACCGGCCGGCCGTCGCGCAGCACGCCGAGGTGGACCTGGCCGATCGATGCCGCGGCGAAGGCCTCGAAGTCGAGCCGCTCGAACAGCTCGTCGAAGTTCTCGAGCGAACCCCGGATCTCGTCCTCCATGACCTCGGCGGGCACGCGTGGCGCCTCCCTCTGGAGCGATCGCAGCACCTCGGCCACCTCCGGCGGGAGCAGTCCTTCGTGAAGGCTCAGCATCTGACCGACCTTCATCGCTGCGCCCTTGAGCTCGCCGAGCGTCTCGGCGATCCGACCGGCATTGCGCACCAGGTTCTCGGTCCTGTGGAGCTGCCGGGCGGGCCCGGATCGCACCAGCTCGAGCACCTGATTGCCGACCACCGACGCCCCGACCCGTCCGGCGAGGGCTCCGAGCGCGACGAAGCGTCCGACCGACGAGGTGTTGAGCTTAGCTCCGGGCATCCTTCTCCTGTGCCAGCCGGGCACGCTCGCCGTTGCTCTGGCGCAGTCTCTCGGCGAGGCGCGAGTGGCGCTCGCGGACGGTGGCGTTGCGGACCGCCCGGCCGAGGGCGCGGCGGGAGCCGACGATCACGACCAGGCGACGGCCGCGAGTGACGGCGGTGTAGAGCAGGTTGCGCTGCAGCATGATGTGGTGCTGGTGGTGGAGGACGATCACCACCGCCGGGTACTCCGATCCCTGCGACTTGTGGATGGTGCAGGCGTAGGCCGGGACCAAGTCGTCCAGCCCGTCGGCATCGATCACCACCGGCCGCTCGTCGAAAGTGACCGTGAGCTCGAGCGCGTCCTCGTCGACCGCACTTACTCGGCCGATGTCGCCGTTGAAGATGTCGAGCTCGTAGTTGTTGCGGACCTGCATCAGCTTGTCACCGGCGCGGAACGAGCGATTACCGACCTTCAGCTCTGGACCGGGCGGTGTGAGGAGCTCCCGTAGCCGCTGGTTGAGGCTGGCGACGCCGAGCTCGCCGCGGTGCATGGGCGAAAGGACCTGGACGTCGCGGACCGGGTCGAGGCCGAATCGCTCTGGGATGCGGCGGGCCGCGAAGTCGATCGCCAGGCTCGCCGCCTCGCCTGGCTCGTCGCGGTCGACGAAGTAGAAATCGCTGCCGGAGTCGCGGCTGCCGAAGAACGGCATCTCGCCGCAGTTGATGCGGTGGGCGTTGGTGACGATCAGGCTCTGCTCGGCCTGGCGGAAGATCTCGATCAGCCGAACGACCCGGACGCGCCCGCTCGCGATGAGATCGGCGAGCACGTTGCCGGGCCCGACAGATGGCAGCTGGTCGGCGTCGCCGACGAGCACGATGCGGCAGCCCGTGGGCACCGCCTCCAGCAGCCGCTGGGCGAGCTCGACGTCGAGCATCGACACCTCGTCGACGACAAGCAGATCGGCGTCGAGCGGGGTGCCGCGATTGCGGCCGAAGGTCGCGGTCCGGGGGTTGAACTCGAGCAGGCGGTGGATGGTGCGGGCGTCCGCCGCGGTCGCCTCCTGCAGCCGTTTGGCCGCGCGACCGGTTGGGGCCGCCAGCAGGACCGTACGACCCCGGGCGCTGAGGATGTCGATGACGCCGCGGATCAGGGTCGTCTTGCCGGTGCCGGGGCCGCCGGTGATCACTGCGACCGGCTCAACGAGGGCCGCGGCGAGCGCCTCGAGCTGGCGGTCCGCGAGCTGGATCCCGCGGCGGGCCTGAAAAGTGCCCATGGCCTGCCGGATGTCGAAGTCCGGCTGCGGCGGCCCGGTGTCGAGCAGGCGCAACAGCGCCGCGGCCACCTCGGCTTCGGCCAGCTCCAGCCGCCGCAGGTAGACGGGCTGGCCGGCGCCGGCGACGCCGTGGAGGGTGAGCGATCCGCGCTCGGCGAGGGCGGTCACGGCAGCCTCGATCCCTTCGGCCGGCGCCTCGAGCAGCGCCTGGGCGCGGGCCAGGGCCTCCTCGCGCGGCAGGAAGACGTGACCGTCCGAGGTCGCCTCCTGGAGCACGTGCAGCAGCCCCGCCTCGAGCCGCTGGGGCGCCTCGGCGGGGAGCCCGAGACGGCGGGCGACGGCGTCGGCGGTGCGGAAGCCGACGCCGAAGATGTCCTCGGCGAGCCGGTACGGGTTCGACCGCACGAGCTCGAGTGCGCTGGCCCCGTAGCGCGCGTGGGCCTTGGCGGCGACGCCTGGCGGCACGCCGTGCCCGGCGAGGAAGACCATCAGCTGCTGGATCCCGCGGTGGGCAGCCCATGAGTCGGCGACGCGGCGCAGCGTCTTGGGCCCGATGCCCGGGATCTCGAGCAACCGCTGCGGGTCGCGCTCGATGATGTCGAGGGCCTCGATCCCGAACGCATCGACGATCCGGGCGGCCATCTTCGGCCCGATGCCGCGCACCCGTCCGCTGGCGAGGAACTTGCGGATCCCGTCCCGAGTTGACGGCAGCACCGCCACCCAACCCGCGACCTCGAGCTGCTCGCCGAAGGTGGCGTGGACCACCCAGCGGCCGCTGAGACGGAGCCGGTCGCCAGGAACGACGCCGAGCAGGGCGCCGACCGCCGTGAAGTGGAGGCCGTGGTCGTCGCGGCAGCGGACCACGCTCCAGCCGCTGTCCTGGTTGGCGAACTGCGTGCGCACCACGACCGCCTCGATCGAGGTTTCGGGGCCGCCGGGGGCGGCGACGTGCAGGGCGCCGGACTCGCGGGTGGACACGCCGGTATCTTAGATGATCGCGCGCGGTGACGGTTCTCCCGGGCGAAGCGTCCCGCCGGACAGGCTCCTTCGGTCTACATCTACCTTCATGAGAAATCGTTTCCGATCGTCAGGATGCGCGCAGCGCATCCTGCTCGGCGCGCGCGGGGCGTAGGCCAGCCAACGACCGCGACGCATCACACACCCAGAGATCTACGACCCGCGCGCGCCGAGGGGCCTATGCCCTACACGCTCCTAGGCCGGCTTGGCCGGGAATCGGCTGCACGCGTACTCGGCCAGGGCGGTGATCGTCAGCGACGGGTTGGCGCCCAGGTTGGCGCCGATCACGGTGGCGTCCATGACGTACAGGCCGGGATGGCCGAAGGCCTGGAAGTCGAGGTCGATGACGCCCTCCTCGGGCGAGCCGGCGATCGCGCAGCCACCGAGGATGTGGGCGGTGGTGGACTGGTCGAGCAACACTTCGTTGAGGCTCGACTGCGGCACGGCGTCGAGCTCGACGCCGAGCTCGCGCGCCACCTCGTTGGCGATCGGGATGTAGGACGGGATGCGGTGCTGGTCGCGGGGAGGCACCGAAGCCAGGCAGAAGCTGAAGGGCCACAGCAGGCGGCGCCTCCGGACCAGCCGGGTGTGGTTGTCATTGTCCTGCATGACGAGCAGGACCAGCGAGTGCTCGGCCTTGCCCCAGGGTTTGAGGAACGACAGGCTCTGCAGGGGGTGGCGGGCGAGGTTGCCGAGCCAGCGCAGCTGGCGGGGCACCGCGGAGCCACCGTCGGTCAGCGCGGTGCCGAGCAGCAGCATCACGTCCGAGCCCTTGGGGAAGCGGACCATCTCCATCCGGGTCCGCTCGTCGACGTGGGCCTCCCCCTGGATCGCGATGCCTTCCCACAAATCCGTCTTGCTGCGCGAGGTGATGCCGAGCAGCGCCTCGGAGTTGGTGCGGACGACGTTGCCGACCTGGTCGGAGAGCTGGGCGAGGGCGCCTTTGCGCTTGCAGTCGAGCAGCAAGGGTATCGTGCCGGTGACGCCGGCCGACAGCACCACCCTGCGCGCGCGCAGGGCGCCTCGCTCGCCCCCGAACCAGCTCGTGGATCGACGCCAGGACAGCAGGTAGCCGCCGCCCGGAAGCGGCTGGATGAGCTCGACCTCGGTCTCGGGCACCACCCGTGCGCCGCGGCGCTCGGCGAGGTAGAGGTAGTTGAGGTCGAGCGTGTTCTTGGCGCCGACCCGGCAACCGACCATGCAGGCGCCGCACCAGGTGCAGCCGGTGCGCCGCGGCCCGTCGCCGCCGAAGAACGGGTCGTCGACCTCGACCTCCGGCTCGCCGAAGAAGACGCCGACGCTGGTCGGGCGGAAGGTCTCCCCGAAGCCCTTGCGCTCGGCGACCCGGTGGAGCGCTTCGTCGCCCTCGCCGACCTTCGGGCTCGGTACCGAGCCGAGCATTCGCTTCGCTGTGGTGTAGTGGGCCGGCATCACCCTCCGCCAGTCCTCGAGCTCGCGCCAGCGCGGGTCGTCCCACAGCGAGTCATGGGGCTCGAGGTGGCTGTTCGCATACAGCAGACTGCCCCCGCCGACACCCACGCCGTGCATCACCAGTACCTCCCGGAACAGGCGCAAACCCCAGGTGCCGTGGCAGCCCAGGCCGGGGAAACCAGAAGGCCTTCGGGATGTGCCAGTTCGAGGTCGGGAGTCTCGGCCGGCAGCCAGCGCCGGCCCTTCTCGAGAACGGTGACTCGGTAGCCCTTCTCGGACAGGCGCAGGGCGGCCACCGAGCCGCCGAAGCCGGAGCCGATGATCGCGATGTCGGTGTCGAAATCGGACGTGACGGGTTGTGGCGTCATGGTGCACTCCGGTGGCGAGTCTACGCGTTCTTGCCGCAGTTCGGCAATCGGCGGCATCGGCTATACTGCGACGCGTGATACGGCGTCGCGACACCGTGGCGTTGGCGGCGGCGGCAGCGGTCGGCCTGCTGGCGGCAGGGCTGGCCGGCGCCGCGGACCTCGCCCTGACCGATCCCGCGGGCACTGCCGTCGACTGGTCGGAGTGGATCCGAGCCAATGGACCGGCGGCGGTGCTGGTCTGGGCGTCGTGGGCGCCCGGGGCCGAGGCTGCCATCGACGGCCTTCGCGACCTCGCCGAGGCGGCGCGCAGCCAGGGCCTCAAGCTGGTGGTGGTCGACGTCCACGAGGAGCTGGAGGCTGCTCGGCGCGGGCTCGATCGCACCGGCGTGCCGTGGCTCCACGACCGCCATGGGTCGATCCTCAAGGAGTACCGGTTGATCCGGCTGCCGATTCTGGTCGCGGTCGATACGGACGGGCGGGCCTTCGCGACCATCAATCCGAGCGCGGACACGCTGCGGCGGCTGCCGCGATGATGTCCTGCCTCGGTCGGCTCGTGGCGCGGCCGGGCCGCCGGGGTTGGCTCGCCCTGCTACTGGCTGCCGCTGCCGCCCTCGGGCTGGTAGTGGTGGTGGTGCTCCGCGGCGCCGGGAGCTCGGCGACCCCGGCGGCGGGCGCGCCGCTGATGGCGACGCCGGTCGCAGTCGAGACGCCGGCCGCGGCCCTGCCACCGGTTCGCACCCAGGTGAAGTTCGGCGACACGGTCGAGAGCGTCGTCCGCCGCCTGTCGGGCGACGACTGGATCGCGTGGCGGGACGCGTTGGTCGGGCAGCTCGACCCGCGGCGGCTGGTCCCGGGCACCTCGTTCGAGGGGATTCGCGCCGCTGACGGCAGCCTGCAGAGAATGCGGGTGGCGCTCAACCAGCGCACCGAGCTCCATCTCGAGCGGACCGGCGCTGCCATCGAGGTGCAACGAATCGAGCGTCCGGTGGACAGCATCGTCGAGCGGATCGAGGGCGAGGTTCACTCGTCGCTGTTCGCCGCGGTCGAGAAGGCGGGGGGCGAGCCCGAGCTGGCGGTGGCCCTTGCGAATGTCTTCCAGTGGGACGTCGACTTCCTGCGCGACGTGCGCAAAGGGGACCGCTTCGTGGCCGTGGTCGACCGCCGCAGCATCGACGGCTCGTTCTACGAGTACGGCACCCTCTACGCCGCGCGCTTCGTCAATGACGGCAAGGCCGTGGATGCGATCGCCTACCCGGATGGCGATGGGCACGTCGGCTTTTTCGACCTCCAGGGACGGCCGCTGCGCAAGCAGTTCCTCCGCTCGCCGCTCGAGTTCAGCCGGATCACCTCGCGCTTCTCGCACAGCCGCTTCCACCCGGTGCTGAAGCGGCGCATGCCGCACTACGGCGTCGACTACGGGGCGCCGGTCGGCACGCCGGTCGTGGTGACCGCCGATGGCCGCGTGACGTTCGTCGGGCAACGGGAGGGGGCGGGGCGCATGGTCACCGTGAGCCACGCCAACGGCTACGAGACCAACTATCTGCACCTCAGCCGGTACGGGCAGGGCATCAGGGCCGGAGTGCGGGTCAGCCAGGGGCAGGTGATCGGCCATGTCGGTTCGTCCGGGCTGTCGACCGGGCCACACCTCGACTACCGGGTGCGGCTTAACGGGCAGTGGATCAACCCGCTGAGCATCAGCTCGCCGCCGGCCCAGCCGCTGCCCGCGGATCGGTTACAGCGCTTCCTGTCGCACGCCCTCGCGGTCATGCTCCTGCTCGACGGCAGCGAGCCGCCGACGGGAGCGCAGTGTTGAGCTCGATCAGTCCGGGATGCGCAGCTTCTGGCCGGGCTTGATCAGGTCCGGGTTGCTCAGGATGTCCCGGTTCGCCTCGAAGATCTTCATGTACTTGTTGCCGTTGCCGTAGTACTTGAGCGCGATCTTGCTGAGCGACTCGCCGGCCACGACCTCGTGGATCCGCTCGACCGGCTTGGGAGGCGGTGGGGGGGAGCAGGCGCCGGCGCCGGCTTGGGCGCGTCGACCCGCATCGCGTTGAGGGTGTTGTCGGTCTTCACCAGCTTGTCGAAGTTCTCCATGACCTGAACCGAGACCTCGCGGCGCGGGACGTCGCCGGTGAGCGTCACCACCTTGCCCTCGATCTTCGCGCCGAGGTTGCGCACGCCGAGGCCCATGCCGCCGACCTTGGCGACGGCCTCCTTGACCTTCTCCTCGAACGACTTTCCGAACAGGCCCATGTCTATCCTCCCGATCGCTCCGGAGTGATCTGTTCCGTGGCCGTATCCTACTGCATCGTTGGACTGGCTGCCACGGCGGGGACCGTCGCCGACCATCGGGTTGCCTATACTTCGGCTGCACATCCTCCCTCGCCGTGCCGGGATTCCGCCGCCGGCGAGGGTCAAGGCCTGAGGGGGACACGATGGGCACTGGCGATCTGTTCCTGGGTCACGACCTCACGGACCGAGCCAGAGTCGGCCTCGATCCTGACCACCTGACCACCCACGCCGTCTGCCTCGGCATGACCGGCTCGGGCAAGACCGGGCTCGGCATTGTCGCGCTCGAGGAGCTCGCCCGGCGGCGCATCCCGCTGCTGGTCATCGACCTCAAGGGCGACATGGTGAACCTGCTGCTCAACTTCCCGTCGCTCGGGGCCAGCGAGTTCGAGCCGTGGCTGGACCGGGACGCGGTTGCCGGCCGCAGCCGGTCGGAGGCGGCCGAGGAGCAGGCGCGACTATGGCGGGAGGGCCTCGCGGGCACCGGCCTGGGGGCGGACGACATGCGCGCGGTGCGCCAGGGCGTCAGCTGGCGTCTGCTGACGCCGGGCGCGGCCGGCGTCGCGCCGCTCGACATCCTGCCGTCGCTGTCGGCGCCGGCCTCCTCAAGCCCGGACAGCGACCCTGACGGCGCGACCGAGCGGGTTGGCGCCGTCGCGGGCGCACTGCTGTCCCTGGTCGGGCGCGGCGGCGACCCGCTCACCGATCGCGATCAGGTGTTGGTGGCGTCGATCCTGCTCGAGCACTGGCGCCGCGGCGACCGGCTGGACCTCGCGGGCCTGCTCGGCAGCGTCGCCGACCCGCCGATGGCGGCGCTCGGCGCCCTGCCGGTCGAGCGCTTCTACCCCCGCGACGAGCGCATGAAGCTGGTGCTCGAGCTCAACGCCCTGCTCGCCTCGCCGGCGTTCGGCGCGTGGACGACCGGGCGTCCGCTGTCGATGGACGAGCTGCTGGGCAGCGACAGCGAGCCGCGCGCGCAGCATCGTCAGCGTCGCCCACCTCGACGAGCGGCAGCGGCTGTTCATCCTCGCCCTGCTCGCCTCGGAGCTGGTGGCGTGGATGCGGCGGCAGCCCGGAACGAGCGGGCTGCGAGCCCTGCTCTACATCGACGAGCTGCAGGGGATCCTGCCGCCGTACCCGCTCAACCCGCCGACCAAACCGCCGCTGCTGACCCTGCTCAAGCAGGGCCGGGCGTTCGGGGTCGGGGTCTGGCTGGCGAGCCAGAACCCGGTGGACGTCGACTACAAGGCGCTCGGCAACGCCGGCGTCACCCTCATCGGGCGGCTGGTGACCGAGCGCGACCGCGAGCGGGTGCTCGACGGCCTCGCGCTGCGGACGCTGGACGACGGCCGCGACGTCGACCCGCTCGTCGCGTCGCTCGGAAAGCGCGAGTTCCTGCTCCACGACGTGGCGGCCGACCCGCGGGTGAGGACCTTTGCCTCGCGGTGGGCGATGAGCTACCTGCGGGGGCCGGTCACCCTGGCCGAGATGCGGCCGCTGGTGATGGGCGGCGAGGCCGGTCTCCGGACGGCGCCGCCGTCGGTGCCGGCGCAACCCGCTGCGGCGGCGGGTGCGGCGTCGCCGCCGGTGCTCGGCAGCGCGATCGACCAGCGCTTCGACCCCGCGTCGACCGGCCCGGCGGAACCGGCCCTGCTGGTGGCCGGCTCGGTGCGCGCGGCGAGGGCTGCACTCGGTCTCGATCTCGCGTTCGAGGAGGTCTGGAAGGTCCGGCTGGACGAGCGCGGCGGCCTCGATTGGAGCGGCGCGGTGGGGCTCGACGCCACGCCGGAGCTCGCGGTGCGGCCTCCGGCTGGCATGGAGTTCCCGGCAGCGGTGCCGGCCCGGCTGGACCAGGAGCTCGAGCGGGCGCGCGCGGACTTTCTGAGCTGGCGCGGACGGACGTCGGTCGTGGTGCTGGTCAACCGCGCCCTCAAGACGAGCGCCGCCCCCGGCGAGAGCCGCGAGGCGTTCGAGCAACGCTGCCTGGAGATCGCCGACCGGGCCGACGACGCGGCGCAGGAGCGATCGCGCGCCAGGTACGAGACGAGGAAGGAGGCGCTCGCGCAGCGGCTCGCCAGGGAGCGGGCCGAGCTCGAAGGCGATCGCAGCGAGGCACGGACGCGCAAGGCCGAGGAGGTCCTGGGCGTGGTCGAGGGGCTGTTCTCGGTGCTGGTCGGGTCGCGCAGCGTCGGCTCTGCGGGCCGCAAGGCGGCGTCGCGGGCACGCACCGCCGCCGGGAAGCGGCGGATGAGCCAGCGCGCCGAGTCCGACGTCGAGGAGTCGGTGGGCGAGATCGAGCGGCTCGAGGCCGAGCTCGCAGAGCCTGGCCGAGGAGATGCAGGCGGAGGTCGATAGGATCGCGGCAGAGTCCAGGCGCACGGCGATGGCCATCGAGGAGGTCCCGATCCAGCTCAAGCGGACCGACATCGCGATCAAGGATCTCGTGCTGCTCTGGTCGTGAGGCGGCACGCCCGGCCGCCCGTCGCCACCAGCTACAATGCGCAGACATGAAGACGGCGATTGTCGCGGCGTGCGTGACGGCCGGTGTGAGCGTTGGCATGGCCGGGGCTGCGGAGCCGCAAGCTCCGCCAACTCGCGCCGAGGTGGAGGCTGAGATGGGGCTGCGGTCGGAGGGCGACCTGGTGCGCGGGCAGCTTGACGCCGTCGGCTTCCCATTGACCGCCGAGCAGGCGCAGGACATCGTCGGGACGGCCGTGCGTCTCGAGGGGTTGGCCGGCGACGGCGCGGCCGAGCCGTTGGTCGGCGGCGTCTGCCCGCACGACGACCACCTGTACGCGGCGCGGGTCTACGTCCACCTGACGCAACGGATCGCTGCCCCTCGGGTGCTGCTGGTCGGGGTCTTCCACAAGGCGCGCGAGTGGCAGCTCGCCGACCGGGTGGTGTTCGACAGCTTCCAGGCCTGGCACGGGCCGTGGGGGCCGGTCGCCGTCGACCCGCTGCGGGATGAGCTGATGAAGGGGATGGATGCGAGCTCGTACGTCGTGGACAACGCCATGCATTGCCGCGAGCACTCGCTCGAGGCGCTCGTGCCCTTCCTCCAGGCGGCGCGGCGCGACGTGACGATCGTGCCGCTCCTGGTGCCCTACATGGAGTGGGACCGGATCGACGCCCTGACCACCGAGATGGCCGCGGCGCTTTCCGCCGCGCTCGCGCGGCACGGCTGGCAGCTCGGCCGCGACCTCGCGATTGTCGTCTCCTCGGATGCCGTGCACTACGGCGACGACTTCGGCCACACGCCCTTCGGGACCGACTCCGAGGGCTACCAGCGCGCCGTGGCGCGCGACCTCGACCTGGCGCGCACCCACCTCGAGGGCCGACTCGCGGCCGATCGGCTCGCCGGCCTGCTCGGCGAGCTGGTGGAGCAGAACGACGTCCGGCAGTACCGGATCCCGTGGTGCGGGCGCTTCTCGATCCCGTTCGGCCTCGAGCTGCTGCGCAAGACGGCGGCGCTCTCCGGCAGCGGCGTGCCGCACGGCACCCTGCTGCGCTACGGCACCAGCCTGTCCGAGCCGCAGCTCCCGGTGGTGCAGGCGACCCGGGACGCGGGCCTCGGCACGACCGCGCCCTCGAACCTCCATCACTGGGTGGGCTACGCGGCGGTCGGCTACTCGCTCGCGGCCGGCTCCCCCTAGGAGTTCGCACCGCATTGGCCTCTTCGGCGGACGTGGTTGATCGAGGTTTTGTCGGACGGCCACTGCGGCACGAACTCCTCAGGATGCGCGCAGCGCATCCTGAGGAGCATGTGGGGCAGAGGCCAACCACAACAACCTCATGAAGCGCGCGCACAGGGGCCTATGCCCTACAGGCTCCTGGCTTTCGGGTCAGGGCGTGGCGGGAGCCTCTCCCGGCAAGTAACGCTTGAACCAGGCGAGGTCCCACTCCAGCTTCGCCCGGCGGTGCTCATAGGTCGTCAAGGTGTGGCCCTCCCCCGGGTAGATGACGAGCTCAGCGGGGACTCGCAGGTACTGCCTGAGCGCCCGGTACAGGGTCCGTGAGTGCGCCGCCGGCACCCGCGGGTCGTCCCCACCGACGTGGATCAGGGTCGGCGTCTGGACCTCGCCGAGCCGGTAGAGCGGCGAGCCATCGCGGTACGTATCGGCGCCGGCCCAGGGCAACTGGCCGTTCATGTAGTTGATGACGTGGCCGGGGGTGTCTTCGATGCCCCACTGGAGGACCTGATCGATCACCCCGGCGCCACTCGAGGCGGCCTTGAAGCGCCGGGTCGAGGTGATCAGGCAGTTGGTGAGGAAGCCGCCATTGGACCAGCCCATGACGCCGAGCCGCTCGGGGTCGGCGACGCCGCGCTCGATCATGGCGTCGACGCCGGACAGGATGTCCTGGACATCGATGTCGTTCTCGCGGCCGACCAGCTCGACCAGGAACGCATCGCCGTAGCCGGTCGACCCGCGGTAGTTGGGGCTGAGCAGGGCGTAGCCGCTGGCCGGCAGCAGGGTCCGGCCGTAGATCCAGTACTGCAGCTGGTAACGGCTGGCGTCCGTCGGACCACCGTGGAGCTCGACCACCAGCGGCAGCGGCCCGTCTCCCGCCGAGTGCCCTGGCGGCAGCTCGAGGATGCCTTCCACCGTGGTGCCGTCCGTCGAGCGCCACTGCACGATCTCGATCGAGGGCAGCTTCCAGGTGTCAACCTGGGGGTTGACCTTGGTCAGGCGCTCGAGCGCGCCGCCGTCGGCGACCCGGTAGAGGTCGGGCGGATCGATCAGGGTGCTGGTGATGACGACCGGCGTGCCGCCGGCGGCGTCGAAGTCGAAGCCGTCGACCGTGACGTCGCCCGGCGTGACCACGGTGGTGCCGACCGCGCCGCGGCCGGACACGCCGGTGACCGCGTACACCCGGCCCCGCGCCCGGTGGTCGCCGATGAAGCACAGGTCGTGGGAGCCGGGCCGCCAGGCGAGGGAGCCGCCGGTGACCTCGACCCCGTCGGGCCGCGGCAGCTCGAGCAGCCGGTAGCCGGCGTCGCTGCGCACCGCGGCGTAGAGCAGGGTGGGGTAGCCGTCGAAGGAGACCGAGAAGGCGAGCAGCTCGCCGTCATCGGACCAGGCGACCTCGTTGATCCACCCGAAAGGGGAGGGGTGCGCCGCCCTCCAACCGTCGCCGGTGACGACGGTGATCTGTTGGTTGCGCGGATCCCAGACGTCGACCCGCGACCAACCCTCGTCGTGGATCTGCTCCTCGTCGGGAGTGGTGATCATGGCGATGCGGCCGTCGGCCGCGACGTCGGTGGCAGTGATCACCCGAGTGGCGTTGACCAGCTTGATCGAGCGCCAGCTCTCGAGGTCGAGGGTCCACAGCTCGGTGAAGGTGGTGACCCCGTGCCCGTACTCGAGCTCGTCGAACTCCTCACGCAGCGTCCTCCACTCGTCGTCGGTCTGCTCGGAGCCAACGGCATAGATGAGGCTGCGGCCGTCGCGGGACAGGCGGAAGTGAGCGATGCCGTCGACGATCCGGGTGACCGCCTGCGGCTCGCCGCCGGCGGCTGCGATCCGCCAGACCTGGGTCGACCCGTCCCACGGTGGCGATTGCGCCCCCTCCCGCAAGTAGTCGGCGGTGTAGTAGATGAAGCGGCCGTCCGGGCTCCACGCCAGCGAGCCCTCTGCGGCGTCGTCGAAGGTCAGCCGGTGGAGCGTGCGGTCCGCGAGGTCGACCGTCCACAGGTCGGCGTTGCGCTCCTCAGCAGGCGGCTCCCAGCGGTTCTCGATGAAGGCCGCGATGCGCCCGTCCGGCGACACGGCCACCTCGAGGATGTTGGCGATCGTGAAGTAGTCGTCCACGGTGATCTCGTGGCCGCGAGGCGGCTGCTCGATCGGCTCGGCGGCGGTCGCGCCGAGCTGCAGTGCCGCCGCAGCGAGCAGGATGAGAGCTTGTCTCATGATGTCACCCCGTGCAGGGATTGAAGCCGGCGGGAGCCGGCCTCTGCAGCGCCCGAGTCTAACACCGGGGCCGGCTCACGCCGGGTCCGAGGGCGGCTCGACGGCGGCCGCGAGCGCCGAGTAGTCGGCCTCGCCGAACCATGCCGAGGCCGACCGCGTAGGCCGTGGTGATGGTCGCGATCAGCTGGTTGAGAGCGAGCTTGAGGGCGGCGGCCTGCCCAGGGGGGCCGATCAGCCGCGGCTCGGGGCCGAACGCGCGCAGGACCGGGAGCCAGCGCTCGAAGGGCGGGGGCGAGGCGCCCACCATGACCACCAGCCGGCCGGTGGCCGCCTCCGCGATCGATCCCAGGACCGGGCCCTCCAGGTAGCTGCCGCCGCGATCGGCGACCGCGGTGGCGAGCTCGAGGCTCTCCGCAGGCGCGATCGTGCCCATCTGGATCACGGTGCGGCCGGCGACCACCTCAGCGGCCTCGCCCGCCAGCAGGGTGTGGCGGATCGCGGGCGCGTCGGCGAGCATCAGCACGAGCGCGTCGGCATCGCGGATCGCCGCGGCCGGGCTCGGCGCCACCGCGGCGCCGTCGTCGGCGAGCGGCCGGGCCTTGTCGAGCGTGCGGTTCCAGACCGTGACCGGGAAGCCTGCAGCGAGCAGCCGCCTGGCCATCGGGCGGCCCATCAGGCCGGTGCCGAGAACGGCGATCCGCGGCAGCGTGCGATCGTCCATGACCCCTCCCCGCCAGTGCGGCGGCAGTATACGGGCCGCCGGCAGGCTACAATCGCTCGCAGGATGACGTTCGTCCTGTTCCTGGCCAGCTTGCTCCTCGCTGGCGCCGCCGGCTACGCGCTGCTGGCTCGACTCGGGCTCGACGACTTCGACGCCTGGGCCGCCGGCCGCACCCTCGGCCTGGTGGCCGTGGCCTACCCCGCGTGGTGGGCCGGGGTCATGGGGGTTTCCGGCTGGCGGGTGGTCGGCGTGGTCGCGCTCCTCGCCCTGGGCGTCCTCGGAGCGGTGGAGCTGTGGAGGCGGCGGGCGGGCTGGCGGGAGATCGTCTGCGCCGAGGCCGTGCTCGTCGTGGCGGCGCTCGCGATCCTGATCGGCCGCCTCGACCACCCGCAGATCGTCGGCCAGGAGAAGCCGATGGACGTCGGCATCCTGGCGACCCTGTTGCGGTCGGACGGATTCCCGCCGGCGGACATGTGGCTGGCCGGCGAGCGGCTGCCCTACTACTACTGGGGCGCGCTGCTGTGGACGACGCCGCTGAACGTCGGCGGGCTGCGCCTCGAGATCGCGTACAACCTGATCGTCGCGCTGGTGGCCGGAGCCGTCGCCGCGTCGCTGTGGGCGCTCGGCCGGCGGCTCGGCGGCAGCCATTGGGCGGGCCTGACCGCGGCCTTCTTCGGTGTGCTCGCCGGGACGCCCGACGGTTGGCGCCAGCTGCTCGGCGGGGTCGGCATCCGGCACCTCGACATCTGGCGCTCGTCGCGGCAGCACGAGGACGTCATCACCGAGTTCCCGCTGTTCACGGAGTGGCTCGGCGACCTCCACCCGCACTATCTGTCGATGCCGATCGCGGTGGCCGCGCTGCTGGTGGCGTGGCACCTCGGCCGGCGGCGCCCGACGCTTGCCGGTACGGCTGTCGTGACGCTGCTGTTCGGCGTGGCGTGGGCGGCGAACCCGTGGTGCATGCCGCCGACCCTGGCCGGTGTGGGGCTGCTGGTGCTGTGCGCGGACGGCCGCTGGCACTGGCCGGTCGGGGAGGGGCGCTGGCGGTGGCTCGCGGTGGCGACGATCGCGGTCGGGGGCTGGCTGGCGGCCGCGCCCTTCCACCTCGAGTTCCACCCGCCGTTCGAGGGCCTGCGGGCGGTGTTCGCCTGGACCACGCCGGCGAACCTGCTGCTGTATGGCGGCTGCCTGCTCCTGCCGGCGTTTGCCGCCGCGGCGGTGATGATGCGCGAGCGGCTGGCGCCCGGCGCGGGCCGCGGCGCGGCGCTGCTGCTCGCCGCCGCGGCGCTGCTGGTGATCGCGAGCGCGGCCAGCGGCCGGCCGACCGCCGTGCTGCTGACAGGGGCGCTGGTCGTGGCCCTGTGGGTCGTGCTCGCCCCCGGCGAGCAGCCGGAGCGCGCGGGCCTTGCCCTGGCCGCGCTCGGGCTGTTCCTGTTCCTGGTGCCGGAGCTGGTGTACGTGGTCGACTCCTACGGCGAGCGGTTGCACCGGATGAACACGGTCTTCAAGGCCTGGATCCAGGCCTGGGTGCTGCTGGCGGCGGCGCTGCCGGTGCTGCTGCGCGTCGCGTTCGCAAGCCGCAGCGCACGCCGGGCGGTGACCGCGGCACTGGTGGTGGCCGCGCTGCCGCACCCGCTGTGGATGGCCGCAAACCAGGTGTCGGGCCGGCCGCTCGGGCTGGACGGGATGGCGTGGATGGCCGAGGGCGACCGGGCGGTCGTGCGCTTCCTGCGCGGGCAGCCTCGGGACGCGACCGTGATCGAGGCGGTCGGCGGCGCCTACACCGAGTACGCCCGGCTGTCCGCCAACTCCGGCGTGCCTGCGCTCATCGGCTGGGAAAACCACGAGCTGGTGTGGCGCGGCCACGGCGTGACCGAGGAGACGAGCCGGCGGGCAGCGCTGGTGCGCGAGCTCTACTCGTGCGGGGACCCGGTGAGGGTGCGCGAGATCGCGGCCTCAGAGGGGATCCCGCTGGTCGCGATCGGGGCGCTTGAGCGAGCCGACTTCGGCGAGGAGACACTGGCTGCCGTTCGTGCCGCCGGGGAGATCGTGCTGGACGAGGCCGGCGGGCAGGTGGTGCGGATCGGCAGCACCGGGCCGGTGGCGATGGAGGTCGACGATGGCTGAGCCGACGGTGGGCGCCCCGGAGTTGACGGTGGTCGTTCCGGCCTTCAACGAGCAGGAGAGCATCCTGCCGATGTACGAACGTCTGGTCGCTGCGCTCGAGCCGCATGTGGCAGGGCTGGAGGTGCTGTTCGTCGACGACGGCTCGCGCGACGCGACCTGGCAGCGGATCAGCGAGCTCGCCGCGCGCGATCCGCGGGTCCGGGGCATCCGATTCGCCCGCAACTTCGGCCACCAGGCAGCGCTGACCGCCGGCGTCGACGCCGCGTCCGGGCGGGCGGTGGTGATCATCGACGCCGACCTCCAGGACCCGCCGGAGGTGATTCCGGAGATGATCGCGCGCTGGCGCGAGGGCTACGAGGTGGTGTACGGCCAACGCGAGCAGCGCGAGGGCGAGACCGCCTTCAAGAAGGCGACCGCCTCCGCCTTCTACCGGCTGCTGCGGCGCATCACCAACGTCGAGATCCCGGTCGACACCGGCGACTTCCGGCTGATGGGGCCGCGCGCGGTGGCTGCCTTCCGCTCGCTGCCCGAGCGCAACCGCTTCATCCGCGGCCTGGTGTCGTGGATCGGCTTCCCGCAGATCGCCGTCCGCTATCGCCGCCACGCCCGCCAAGCCGGGGAGACCAAGTACCCGTTGCGGCGCATGGTGCGGTTCGCGCTCGACGGCATCACCTCGTTCTCGTTCCTGCCGCTGCGGCTCGCGACCTGGCTCGGTTTCGCGGTGTCGCTGCTGTCCTTCCTGTACATCGTGGTGGTCATCGTGCTCAAGCTGCTCGGCATCAACTGGCCCGGCTACACCTCGATGATGGCTTCGATCCTGTTCCTGGGCGGGGTGCAGCTGGTGATGATCGGCTGCTCGGCGAGTACGTGGCGCGGATCTTCGACGAGGTCAAGCGGCGGCCGCTCTACCTAGTGGGGGAGAGCACGGACGGGAGATCGCCGGTAGTACCTCCGGAGAGATGAGTAGAAAGTTGAGAGATTTCCCCGCCCGCGCGGGTCGACCCCGGTCCCGCTCCCGTTAGTGGGCCGAAAGGAAACCACGTGCTCGGGGAAAGCAGCCGGAGCCACCGAACCGACGTTGCTCGTGCTCTTCGTCACTCTTTGTCGGTTCTGGTTCTCACGGGTACGCATATCTGCGCAGGCACAACTCGGAGGCCGACCCGGACATCCGCACTGAGAAGGGCTGATGAGATGGCCGCCTGCCGGGGCGCTAGGGCAGCTGGATTGGGGACTGCGGCGATCTTCATTCGGCCGAACAAGCTGATGCAGCTGACGCCAGCTCGCGGAACGTTCGTGTCGCTTTCCAATCGAAGCGAGCCGGGCTGTCGTGCTCGCCGTTCTCCATCAAGCACGAGACCCCGAACGTTGGAAGAAGCTGGATTGAGCCCATAACCTGACGACTCACTGAACCGGACGACGGCGCGGCAAGGTACGTGCGTGTCGCCCCCCCCCAAGCCGGTATACCGCGCGCCGCGTCGGCGTGCGGACAAGCGGCAGCGTGCGGATGACGGTGGTGCTGACCGACATCAGGATAGGGTCACCCGGAGCGACGTCGTACGGAGGCAGACCGCGGTGCCCTGAGTGGCTTGTTATGATGACCCCCTCGGCCGCGGGGCGACGGCCCCGCGCCGCGAGGGGGTGTCGAGGTGAGGAAGGAGAAGGAGAAAAAGCGATCGCGCCTGCTGCGCGCGCTCGACATCGTCGAGCGGGTGGGCAACGCCCTGCCGCACCCGGCGACCATCTTCGGCATCCTGGCGTTGCTGGTGGCCCTGGCCTCGGCGATCGCGGCCTGGGTCGGGGTCGAAGCGACCCACCCCGGCACCGGCGACACCATCGCCGTTCGCAACCTGCTCTCCGGCGCCGGGATCCGTTGGATGTTCGAGGAGGTCGACGCCAACTTCGTCGGCTTTCCACCGCTCGGGCTGGTCCTGGTGGCGATGATCGGCATCGGGGTCGCCGAGGGCTCCGGTCTGTTGACGGTGATGATCCGCGCCCTCGTGCTCAAGGCGCCGCGGCGGCTGATCACGGGCTCGGTGGTGTTCGCCGGGGTGATTTCCCACGTCGCGTCGGAAGCCGGCTACGTGGTCCTCATCCCGCTCGGGGCGTCGATCTTCCTCGCCCTCGGCCGGCACCCTCTGGCCGGGCTCGCCGCGGCCTTCGCCGGCGTCAGCGCCGGCTTCGGCGCCAACTTCCTGATCGCGAGCGTCGACCCGGTGCTGGCCGGGCTCACGGAGAGCGCCGCCCGTTTCCTCGACCCCACCATCACCATCAGCCCCGCGGTCAACCTCTACTTCATGGTGGCGTCGGCGGTGGTCATCGTGATCCTCGGGACCTGGGTGACGGAGCGGCTGGTGGAGCCGCGTCTCGGCGCTTACCAGGGCCCGGCGCCACGGCAGGAGATCAACGACCTGACCCGGCAGGAGAAGCGGGGGCTGGCGGCGGCCGGCCTGTCGGTGCTGGTCCTGGGTGCGCTCTTCCTGCTGGCGGTGGTGCCGGAGGCCGGCCTGCTCCGCCACCCCGGCGAGGGCGTGCTGCAGTCGGCGTTCTTCCGCGGTCTCATCACCGCGATCATGCTGGTGTTCCTCGTGCCCGGCCTGGTCTACGGCGTCGTGGTCGGCACGATCCGCAGCGACAAGGACATCGTCAAGCAGATGATCGCTTCCATGGGCACGATGGCGACCTACATCGTGCTGGTCTTCTTCGCGGCCCAGTTCGTGTCCTGGTTCGGGCACTCGAACATGGGCCTGGTGCTCGCCATCCGCGGCGCGGAGGCGCTCAAGAGCGTCGGCCTGACCGGCATCCTGCTGATGGTCGCGTTCGTCCTGATGAGCGCCTTCATCAACCTGTTCATGGGCTCGGCATCGGCCAAGTGGGCGATCATGGCCCCGGTGTTCGTGCCCATGTTCATGCTGCTCGGCCTCCACCCGGGGCTGACCCAGGCGGTGTTCCGGATCGGCGACTCGATCACCAACGTGGTGACGCCGATGATGTCGTACTTCGCGCTCATCGTCGCCTTCGCCGAGAAGTACGACGAGGACTACGGCATCGGCACCATCATCTCGGCCATGGTTCCCTACACCCTGGTGTTCGGCGTGGCGTGGACCGGGCTGCTGGTGGTGTGGATGCTGCTGGGCCTGCCGGTGGGCCCGGACGGCCCGCTGCATTACGCACTCCCGTAACGGGGAGACTGCGGCGGCGGCTGGACGCGCCGGCGCCGGGGGGCGACGCGCTCGGACGGGGCGGCGGGTGGAGCCGGCGGGCGCTGGCGGGGACCGGGCCGGTCGCCGGTCAAGCCGGCGGCGAGGTGCGCCCCGCCGGCGCCTCGCGGTGCCTGCGGACCCGCTCCATCACCAGCTCCTCGACCTCGGCCCAGGAGCTCGCGCGCGGCGGGCCGACCCCGAGGTTGGTCGAGTTGGTGAACACGATGGTGTCGTTGCCGCCGGCGCGCAGCCGCTCGACGTTGATGGGCGAGTCCTCGATGTAGAGATCGGCGCCAACGGCCGCCTTCTCCTTCATGAAGCAGAGGTCCCAGTAGGGGATGTCGTAGCGGTCGAGCCACTCGATGGTCTGCCGGATCGCGGGTTCGTGGAAGTACTTGATGAACAAGCGGTGGGTGATGATCCGGATGCGGACGTCGCGGTTGGACAGCCGCCGCAGGACCACCGAGGCGCCGTGGATCGGCCGCAGCTGCGCGAACAGGTCGCGCTGTGTCACCGCGAAGCGGTGGAGGGCGGCATAGCCGCCGGCGGGCTCGAGGTTCCACTCGTGGAGCCCGTAGGAGACGTCCGGGGTCAGCGAGTCGAGGGGGACCTCGAGCCACTCCGCGGCGATCTCGCGCAGGCCCCCGAAGAAGTCGGCGCAGACGCCGTCGAGGTCGACTCCAAGCACGAACCTGTCGGTTGCGATGGTGGACCTCCCTGCCGGCAAGCTCAGGCGGGCAATGCAGCGGCCGCGATCGCCGGGCCTGTCGACCGAGCCTCACAATCTGCCAGAACTGTAGCGCGCCCGAGTCGGTGCGGGCAACCCTGCCGACCGGGGCCATGCCCCGCGAGGCCACCCGGTCAGGGCACCGTTGTCGACCACGCCGAGGAATCCCCTGCTTCAAAGCCGTCCGCGAACACCGGCGCGTGCAGCGACGGTCCATTCGGGGCGCCGGTGCGCAGCGGGCCTCCCCGGGCGGTCGGCCAGAGGACGCAGTTGGTGCCCGAGCCCGCCACCGTGAACACGTCGAGACCGTGGTCAAAGGTCTGGACGAAGACCTCGAGCTGGCCGTCGCCGTCGAGGTCGCCGACCGCGGGCGCCGCAGGCGCGCCGTTGCCGTTGCCGTTGTGCCCTGGGTTGGGGAGCGCGAGGTCGTGAAGTACTCCTCCTTGAGCAGACAGGATCATCAGGCGGCCGGAGCTGTGCACGTCGGGGTCGCCGTAGGTCGCGAGCAGCAGCTCGGGGGCGCCGTCCCGGTTGAGATCGGCCACCGTGACCTCGGAGCTGAACATGATCGGCTGGCCGTGTCTGTAGTTAGTCCTCCACAGCCGCTGGCCGGTGCTCGAGAAGCAGTACACCCAGCCGTCATTGAGAGAGACCACGATCTCCGAGCGCGAGTCCCCGGTGATGTTGACGATCGTCGGCGACGGGATGCCGGACGGCGGGTACCAGCCGTCGACAACGATCGGCGCGTCGCCGCGCGGCAGTACCTCCCATCCCGCCAGGCGGCGCGCCGACCGTGACCCATCGCCGTGCGAGCCTTCGAGAACCATGAGCGCATACGCCTGGGTGACGTACGGCACGTACCTTTCGACGTTGGGGACGCCGACCACCTCGTTCCTGCCGTCACCGTCGAGGTCGGCGACGCTTGGCGGCGAGGCCGTCCACTGCAGCCACTCGGTCCAGTCGGGGTGCGGCCAGGTGCCGGTGTGCAGGTGGTAGTGGTTGTGCTCGACTTGGGGGTCGGCCCAGCGGATGAACTGGCCCCAGGTCAGCGGGTTTCCGACCCACGGCGGAGTCCGGTTGGTGAAGTAGGCCGAGGAATCGATCGCGACGCCGTCGTGGTCGAAGGCCTGGATGAAGTGGTTGTCGTAGGTGACGATGATCTCCTGTGCCGGATCGTCGTCGATGTCGCCGACACCGACGTTGAGCCCGTAGCAGCCGAAGCCGCTGTGCCCAGGGCCGTTGCGGTCGGCGTCGTTGCCTGGCCCATGCAGGTTGTTGTATCTCGGCCATGCCGGGACGTGTCCGCCGGCAGGCTGGTAGCTGCTGCCGTCTGGGCTGAGAATGAAGACCTGGGCGCCGCCGTCGGCCGTCGGCACGGTCTGGGTGGTGGTGACAACCACCTCGATCGTTCCGTCGCCATCGAGATCGGCGGCCGCCATCCCGCGGACCTCAGGCGGGTTCCCGCCGGCCGTGGTGTCGGCCGGCCAGCCGGCCTTGACGTGGAGCGAGGCGTCGAACCACTCGAAGGCGATCACCTGGTGGCCGCGCCCGACCACCACCTCGGTCGTACCGTCGCCGTCGAGGTCGGCGACCACGTGAGGGGCATAGACACGGCCCGAGCCGTCGTCGGCCACATCCAGCAGGGCGCCGGTGCTCGAGTAGATGAAGATGTCGTAGGTCGCGACCACCAGCTCGTTGGACCCGTCACCATCGAGATCGGCGACGATCGGCGAGGCGAACCAGCTGGTCTGCCCGGCGTGATTGCGGACGAAAACCGGCGCCTGGACCGAACCGCCGCCCCCGGCCGGAAGGCACAGCGGCTGTTCGGCCGCGGCGGTCAAGGCTGCACCGAGGAAGGCTGCGGCGAGGACGGCGGTGAGGGCTCTCAAGGCTCGCTGACCAGGTCCTCAATTGTTCCGCAGTCCGGCGCCGCCGATTGTGATGGGCGCCACCGCGGGTCAGGAGGCGTGCTCGGGAACGGGCAACGGACATCGGCGCCAGTGGGCTTATTGGCACCGCGCTCCTCGCGCTCAGTCCGGATAGACCCTCACCTCGTGCACGCTGGCCAGCGGCACGTCGCTGGTGTGCAGGAGCGTGCCGTCGTCGGCGACGTCGAGGCCGAGCTGGAGGCGGAGGGAGCCGCCGGTGACGGCGACCAGACGGCCCTCGCGCGTCGCGCCGTCGGTGAACACGATGACCCTGGAGCCGATCGCGGCCTGCAGCGCGGAGATGTCCTGCGGGCCGAGCCGCCGGTAGCGCTCGAGGCCGCTCTGGCGCCGCACCGCCCCGTCGATCGGTCGCGTCGACAGATCGAAGCGTAGCGCGAGATCGCGGGCGCGCTCGAGCAATCCGGCGGCGCGCTCCCAGTCGGCATTGCCCGCGGCCTGGTCGGAGCGCCCGACCAGCGCGGTGACGAGCTCCTGAGCGGTCTCGCGGACCACGCCGGCCTCGACGTCGACCGCGGCCGCCTCGTTCAGCAGGTTGGTCGCCCGGTCGAGGTCCCCGGCCTGGAGGGCAAGCCTCGCCTCGCCGATGAGATCGGCCAGCCGCGCGCGGGATCCGGCGGCACGTGAGGAACGTGCTCCGGCCGGCGTCCGGGCGGCCGCCGCCGGCTGTGCCCCGGGCGCGGCGCTCCCGCCGGTGGACGGCGAGCCCACCGCCCCGGAGTTGTCGGGCGTGCGGTCGGGCTGGCTGCGGACGATGACCACGACCGCCGCGACCACGGCGAGCACGAGCACGGCCAGGCCGAGCACGACGGCCTTGGGCGAGCGGGGTGGCGGCGGGCTGACCTCGGGAAGAGCAGGCTCGGGGGACGCCGGCTCGCGAGCTTCGGCAGGCCGCGCCGGAGTGGGTGCCGGCGCGGGCGGGGGAGGCATTGCCTTCTCGGGGTCCATCTCTCTGAGCAGCCGTTCGACGTGGCTGACCTCGCGGGCGACCGACATGAAGCCGAGGCTCTCGAAGAGGCGGGCGACCGGGAAGAGCTGGCGAGCGAGCTCGCGGTAGCGGGGCGAAGGAAGCCCGTCCCCGTCTCCCCCGGACAGCTCGGCGATGATCGCCTGCAGCCGCGCCGCCATGTCGCGGGCCTCCTCGTTGCGGGGCCCCAGAGTGCCACACTTGCGCTGGATCTCGAGCAGGCGGGCGACGAGCGGACGCAGCTGCGCCGGAATGCTGCGGTCGAGCTCGGGGGGATGCTCCTCGTTCATGCGCCTCCGGCCGTCGATTCTACAGGAGAGTCGGCTGGGGGCACGTCGCAGGGGAGAGGGAGAGCCCGGGGCAGGCTGGTGCGCGCAAGCGAAAACGGGGGCGGGGACGGGAGCGGAAACGCAGGCAGCGTGGGTGGCGGCGTGAATGAGGCGCAGCGCCACAGCGAGGCCAGAGAAACGCCCCGGCCGCGGGCCGGGGCGTGGGGTGTCCGGGATGGACGGCCGCGAACCCTACATCCGCTCGATGATGGCGTCGCCGAAGCCGGAGCAGGACAGCTCCTTGACGTCCTTCCGGCCCTCGCGCTCCATGAGACGGGCGAGGTCGTAGGTGACGCGGGCATCCTTGATCGCCTGGCGGATGCCCTTGAGGATCAGATCGCCGGCCGCGTTCCAGCCCATGTGGTTGAGCATCATCACGGCCGACAGGATGATCGAGCCGGGGTTGACCTTGTCGAGGCCGGTGTACTTGGGCGCAGTCCCGTGGGTGGCCTCGAACAGCGCCACCTCGTCGGACATGTTGGCGCCGGGACCGAGGCCGAGACCGCCGACCAGGGCGATCGCGGCGTCCGACATGTAGTCGCCGTTGAGGTTGGGAAGCGCGAGCACGCTGTACTCGTCGGGCCGGGTCTGGATCTGCTGGAAGATCGAGTCGGCGATGCGGTCCTTCATCAGGATCTTGCCTGCCGGCATCTTGCCGCCGAGCTCGTCCCAGAGCTCTTTCTCGGTGACCGTGACGTCGCCGAACTCCTCCTTGGCGAGCTCGTATCCCCACTTGGCGAACGAGCCCTCGGTGAACTTCATGATGTTGCCTTTGTGCACCAGGGTCACCGAGGGCAGCTTCTGGGCCACCGCCCAGTTGAGCGCCTTGCGCACCAGGCGTTTGGTGCCGAACTCCGAGATCGGTTTCACCCCGATGCCGGAGTCGAGACGGATCTGGCGGCCGGTCTTGGCCTTGATGAGCTCGATGATCGCCAGGGCGACCTCGCCGCCGCGCTCGAAGTCGTGGCCGGCGTAGACGTCCTCCGTGTTCTCGCGGAAGATCATGAAGTCGACCTTGTCCGCGTACTTGTTGGGGGCGGGGACGCCCTCGAAGTACATGATCGGGCGGACGCACGCGAAGAGGTCGAGGTGCTGGCGGAAACGGACGTTGATCGAGCGGAAACGGGCGGCCACGCCGTCGTCCTTGCCGCACTTGTCGCAGCCCCCGGCGTGGTACTGCTGGTGGGCGCAGTGCAGGCAGACGTGCGTCTCCTCGCCGATCGGGGTGGTGAATGGCCCCTTGATGGCGATCCTCAGATGGCGGATCGCCTCGACCGTTTCGTCCGGGAACTCGCTGCCGTAGTGCTGAAGGCCTTCGAGCCCGGCGTAGAGCGGGCACCAGGCGATCGCCCGCGCGCCGCCGAAAGCGCGCGTGACCGCAGCGTCGACGACCTTGCGCATCACGGGTGTGATGTCGAGGCCGATGCCGTCGCCGCGCAGCACCCCGATCACAGGGTGGTCGCCGATGACGAGCGCGCCGTCGCGGTACGTGATGAGGTCTCCGTCCGGGATCTTGACTTCCTTGAACTGGCTCACGAGCCACCTCCTGGGTGTTGCGCCACGATAGCGCAGGTATGATACGCGAGAGCCATGAGACTGTCACGGTCTTCGCAGGGAGGCGCCGGAGCGCCGTTGTGACGGGGCGTCACGGCGCCCTGGGTGTCGGCGCAGCGGTCGCGGTCGCCGCGTTGGCGCTGGCCGCGTGCCATCCGACCCCACGCCGTGCGTCCGGCCTTCAGGAGATCCAGGACAGCGGCGAGCTGCGGGTCCTCGTGCGACCGGGCTTCCCCCTTGAGGGCTCGGCGTCCGACGGCGAGATTGGGGAGGCGGACCTGCTGCGGCAGCTGGCCTCCCGCCTCGGGGTCGAAGTCCATTGGGTTGAGGCCCCGCGCCACGACCAGCTCCTGCGCTGGCTGGAGGAGGGTCGTGGCGACCTCTCTGTGGGTCGTTTCTCGCCGGCCCGGCTCGCCGGGAGCGAGGCGTCGGCGACCCTGGCGATCAACTGGGTGGTCGACCAGCTGGTGATGGCGGCCGGGCCGGTGGCGCCGACGCTGGACGAGCTGGCCGGCAGCGAGGTCCACGTTTCGCGGTCGATGCTGCGCGAGGATCTCGCGGCGCGGCTCACCGCCAGGGGCCTGGTGATCCGGCAGGTGCCGGAGGAGGTGCCGATCGAGGAGATCCTGCGCCGGGTCAGCCTCGGGCGTTACCGCCTGACCGTCGCCGATTCCGGGGTGGTGGAGGGGGTGCCGGGCCTGCAGGTGGTGGCCGCCCTGTCGCCGCGGCGGCCCCTGGTGTGGGCAGCGCGGGCGGCGAACGGGCCCCTGCTGCGAGCGGTGGACGACTTCCTGTTCGCCCAGCAGGTGCTCGGCAGTCGGCGCCGACGGCGGCCTGCCGTGACCTCGATGAGGTGCTCGAAGCGCGCGTGCTGCGCCTCGTCACCCGCAACAACCCGACCACCTGCGTCGTCGAGCGGGGCGGCCTCGCCGGCTTCGAGTACCGTCTCGCCAGCGCCTTCGCCAGCGTGCTCGGGGTCCGCCTCGAGGTGGTCATTCCGCCGCCCAAGGTCGACCCGCTGTCGTGGCTCGAGCAGGGGTTCGGCGACCTGCTCGCCCTGCACGAGCCGATTGCGGTCGAGGACGAGGGCTCGTTTCTGGTGGCCGGGCCGACCCACACCGTCGAGCTGGTCTCGGTGCTGTCGGCGCGGACGCCGATGCCGGCGGCAGTCGAAGACCTGGCCGGCATCCCGGTGGCGGCGTCGCGGCCGGTGGCGTCGTTGCTGCGCGCAGCTCGCCGTGGAGCCCGCCATCGACGTCGTCACGCCGACGCCGGGCTTCGACGGACCGGCCGCCATCCGGTCGGTGTCGCGCGGCCGGATCGGGGTCGCGGTGGTGGACGAGGACATCGCGCGGCTCGAGCTTGCTGGTCGTAACGACCTGCGGCTGGGGCCCGGTGGTGCTGCCGTCGGTGCCGCTGGTGTGGATCGCGAACCCATCGTCGCCGAAGCTGGCGCGCCGGGCGTCCGAGTTCCTGAACGAGGTGACGCGGTCGGGCCGGCTGCAGGCGCTGGCCGCGGCCGACCTGGGGGCAGTGCTGCCGCTGCCGGTCGTGGCGCCGGTCGAGCGGCGCGAGACACCCGCCGGCGCGATCACGCCCTACGACGAGTTGCTGCGGCAGGAGGGTGAACGCCGCGGCGTCGACTGGCGGCTGCTCGCCTCGATCATGTACGAGGAGTCGCGCTTCGATCCGCAGGCGATCGGCCCCGGGCGGCTCGGCCGGCCTTTTCCAGTTCATGCCGGCGACCTGGCAGGACCTCGGCGTCGAGGACCCCCACGATCCGGAGGAGGCGGTCGCCGCCGCGAGCTGGTATGTCAGGTGGCTGATGGAGCAGTTCTCGGACCTCGCGCTGCCGGACCGGTTGGCGATGGCGATCGCGTCGTACAACGCCGGCGCCGCGCACGTTTTCGACGCTCAGCGCCTCGCCGCCGGCATGGGCTTCGATCCTGAGCGCTGGCTCGGCAGCGTCGAGACCGCCCTGCTGCTGCTCGACGATCCCGAGGTCGCGAGCTCGTACCCGGGTGGGGTCTGCAGCTGCCGCCGAGCCGTCGGCTACACCCGCCGCGTCCTGCGCAGGTACCAGGAGTACACCGAGCAGTACCCGCTGTAAGACTCGTCCACGAGCGAAGCAGCCGGACTTCTGGGACGGCGGCGGATCGGGCCTCTTGAGATCGCGGCTCAGGGGGTATACTGACCAGGCATGAGTCACAGGGACTGGTCCGGTTTCGTCCGCACCCAGGAGGTCTTCATGGCGTCTCGTCAATTCGCGCGCGGAAATGTTCGGCTGGCCATCGCGTCCTGCCTTCTCACCACCGTTGCGGCGCTGGCCGACGCGCGCACGGGCGCACCGCCCCTGAGCCACACCGCGCAGCTCGAGCCGCTCGAGCAGGTCGCGGTGCTCGAGCTCGAGGCCATCGATCGAGAAGCGCTGCTGGCCGAGGACGAGGCGGCCAAGGCCGATAGCCTCGCCAAGCCGCTGCGCTTCGCGGCGCCGGTGGACATGGAGCTCACGCCCGCCGACGCTGGCACCTGGGAGCGGGCGCCGAACGGCGGATGGGTGTGGCGGCTGCGGATCCATGCCCCCGACGCCACCGACCTCAACTTCGGACTGACCCGCTACCGGCTCGCTCCGGGGGCGACCCTGCACATCTGGAGCGAGGACTACGACTACGTGGAGGGGCCTTACACCTCGGCCGACGCCTCCCATGCCGGCGGACTTTGGACGCCGGTCGTGCCGGGGGAGCGGGCGGTGCTTGAGCTCTATGAGCCGGCCGGCGCCGAGCCCGCCTCCGAGCTGGTCCTCGGCCGGATCGGCCGCGGCTACCGCGACCTGTTCCGGCTCGAGGAGGTCACCGACGCCAAGGCCGCGTGGTGTAACGTCGACGCCGTCTGCCCGGAGGGCGACCCCTGGCGCGACGAGATCCGCAGCGTCGCCCGCATCTCGATCAGCGGCCAGTACCTGTGCAGCGGCACCCTGATCACCGACGTGCCGGGGTCGTTCACGCCCTACTTCCTGACCGCGTACCACTGCGAGGTCCGTGACTCCAACGACTCCACCGTGGTTGCGTACTGGAACTTCCAGTCGCCGTCCTGCGGGATGCTCGGCGGCGGCTCGCTGGCCGACAACCAGACCGGCTCGATCTTCCGGGCCGGCCGCCAGGACAACGACGTCTGCCTGATCGAGCTCGAGGAGGACCCTGACCCCGGCTTCGGGGTGTACTTTGCGGGCTGGGACGCCCGCACCGCGACGGTGCCGCAGGGCACCTTCAGCGCCCACCATCCGGCGGGCGACGAGAAGATGCTCACCCTCAACGACGATCCGCTGACCACGATCGCGAGCTGCATCGTCTCCGGGCCCCCCGGGACCCACTGGGAGGTTGCGGACTACGAGGCCGGCACCACTGAGGGTGGTTCCTCGGGCTCGGCGCTGTGGGATGCCGGCACCCACATGATCGTGGGCTATTTGAGCGGCGGCGGTGCCGCCTGCTCGTCCCCGATCGACGACTGCTACGGCAAGCTCGCGGTCGGCTTCGACGGCGCCTCTGCGGCCAGCCGGCTGAAGGACTGGCTCGACCCGGGCAACACCGGCACCCGCTTCGTCGCCGGCTCCGACCCGGGCGGCGGCACGGGGACCATCCGCTACGAGGGGTTCGACGCGAACGACAGCTGCTCGACCGGGCACGGCAACAACAACGGGGCATGGGAGCCGGGCGAGAACATCCAGATCGCGGTCGACCTGTCGGCCAATGCCAGCTTCACGGCCGTTCAGGGCACCCTGACCAGCCAGACGGCCGGCGTGACGGTGGTCGACGGCTCGGCCACCTGGCCCAACCTGTCACCCGGCGGCGCCGTGACCTCGAACGCCCCGCACTTCACGATCCGGCTCGGGACGGGCGTGGCTTGCGGCAGCACGATCCAGCTCACCCTGCGGGTGACCGCGGCCGAGGGCGGACCGTACACCTTCCAGATTACCAACCCCGTGGGCTCCTCGCTGACCCCGAACGTCCCGGTCACCATCCCGGACAATGGCACCGCGGTCTCGACCCTGCAGGTCAGCCAGAACGTCACCCTGTCGGACGTCAACGTGCGGGTCCAGATCAACCACACCTATGTCAGCGACCTCATCGTTTCCCTCCGCAGCCCGTCCGGCACGACCGTCACCCTCCTCAATCGGGCGGGGTGCGGCGACAACAACATGAACGTGACCTTCGACGACTCGTCGAGCGTCAACCTGCAGAACCACTGCGCCGGCACCACCCCGTGGTACTCGGGCGTCGCGAGACCGTACCAGCCCCTGTCGGCCTTCAACGGCCAGTCGAGCACCGGCACCTGGACCCTCACCGTGAGCGACAACGCCGGAGGCGACAGTGGCACCCTGGTCGACTGGGAGCTGGTCACGACCCCTGCCCTGTCCGGCATCTGCCTGACCTGCACCGGGGGCGGTCCGGCGGCGCACGCCTACATGGTGGGCGGGATCGCCCACGCCCCAGGCGCGGCGGGCAGCAACTGGCGCTCCAAGGTCGCCCTGCTCAACCGATCCGGCGCCGGCGCCCAGGTCACCTTGACGTATGTCCGCGGTTCGGGCCCCCCGCTCTCGGAGTCGGCCACGCTGGCCAACAACCAGCTGCTGGCCTGGGATGACGTCGCGGTGACGCTGTTCGGTGTGGGCGCGGACTCCTCGGGCGCGATCAAGATCGACTCCAGCCAGCCGCTGGTGGTCACCGCCCGCACCTACAATGCGAGCGCGTCCGGGACCTACGGCCAGTTCCTGCCGGGCGTCGACGAGAGCGATGGGCTGGCGTACGGGCAGAGCGGTGTCATCTCGCAGCTCGCCAAGAACGTGGACTTCCGCACCAACATCGGCTTCGTCAACCTCGGTGAGGCGAGCTGCCAGGTTCGGGTCACGCTGCGCAGCAGCGCCGGCGCCGCCGTCGGCTCGCAGCGCACGGTGACGGTGCCGGCGACCGGCTGGAAGCAGGACAACGACATCTTCCAAGCCGCCAACGCCGGCACCCACGCGAACGCGTACGCAACGGTCGAGGTGCTGACGCCGGGCTGCGATGTGTGGGGCTACGGCTCGGTGGTCGACAACCGCAGCGGCGATCCCACCACCATCCCGATCGAGGTGGAGTAGCGACGCCGGTCGACGTTCTCTGCTCGTCGCCTGCGCGAGCCGGCCAGCGGTTTCATGGGGTCGCCCTGCACTATCGGGGCGTGTCGGTCAGCCGGGCTCGGCGTATCCTCTGCTATGGCCACGCCTGCGCCGAGGGGCCCCCGCCGCGATGGCCCGGTCATCTGTTCGTCCTCCATGAGAAGCCACTTCGCCTCGTCAGGATGCGCGCAGCGCATCCCGAGGAGCGTGTAGGGCAGAGGCCAACAACAATGACCACGTCAGGAACGCATATAGGGGCCTATGCCCTACAAGCTCCCAGCGTCAGATGGCGTTGCGCTGGAACATGTCGCGCAGCGCGAGCAGGGTCTGGGCGAAGTTGACCTCTTTGAGGAAGCGCTGGAGCTCGTCGCGGGAAACCCCGGTGCGCATCTGATGGTCGACCTTGGCGATGATGTCGTAGAAGTCGGACAGCGGCCGCAAGCCGAGGCCCGAGAAGTTCTCGGAGTACCAACTGCTGACGCTCACCCGTTCCCACACCCTTGCCGCCGGCGGGATGTCCTTGGTCCAGATGCCCTCGGCGATCGAGGTCACCTCGCGGTACAGCTCGCGGAGCACGACCTGGTGGTGGTTGCCCTCGAGGGCGGCGTCGAGGCCGAGATCCTGGTGCGCCGCCTCGGTCACCTCGACCACCTCGGGCTCGACGGCGGGAGCCGCTGGCGGCGGGGTTAAGGTGGCGGCGCGCGCGGTCGGCGACGGCTGCGCAGGCTGTGCCGGCGCCGGTCGGGGTGGGGGAGGCGCCGGGCGCTCCGGCGGCGGCTCTGGCGGCGCCCCGGCTGTCGCGGACCTCGCGGGCTCGACCGGTGGCAGAGGCGGGGGCGGCGGCGCCGGCTTGGCCGGCGGAGGGGCGCTGGCCGCGGTCTGCGAGCGGTGCTCCTCGATCGCCTTGCGGAAGCGCAGGTGGAAGGTGCCGAGGAACGACAGCTCGGTCTCGCTGATCGGCCGCGCCCGCCCGAGCTTGGCGCGCATCACCTCGAGCTCGAGGAAGCGCGCCTGGAGCAGGGACGGGGTGGGGGCGAGGCGCAGGATCTGGGGCAAGGTCTGGGCGTTGTGCTCGAGCACCGCGAGCAGGTCCGGGAAGAGGGCGTAGTTCATGATCTGCTGGTACTCGCTCTCGTACCAGTCGATCGCCTTTTCCTGCTCCTTGCGCTCGATGAGCTGGGCGAGCAGTCCATCAGGAAGGCCGACCTTGTACCACTCGGATCCGTAGATCTGCTCGAGCCGTAGGCGCAGGATTCCACGCAGGTCTTCGAGGATCTCGGCAATGATCCGGTAGGCGTCCAGGTTCTGTTCCAGCCAGTCCATGACAGCGCGCCCCCCGATGCCCCGAAACGTCGCTCTTCCGATCAGGGTACCATGCGGGGGCGGGTGCGGCTATCGCGGCTCGGGCGCCGCCCAGGAGGAAGCGATCAACGGCCTGGACCCGATTCGCAGCCTGTTGACGTCGGCGCGGACGATCGCGGTGATCGGCTGCTCGGCCGACCCACAGCGGGACTCGCACCGCGTCGCCGCCTACCTGCAGCATGCGGGCTACCGCGTCGTTCCGGTCAACCCGGGCCTCGATGACCTGCTCGGGGAACGTTGCTACCCGGAACTGGCTTCGATTCCGGAGAAGATCGAGATCGACATCGTGGACGTGTTCCGGCGTCCGGAGCATGTGCCGCCGGTCGTCGAGCAGGCGATCGCGCGCGGCGCACGGGCGCTCTGGCTGCAGCTCGGGATCACGCACCCGGATGCGGAACGACGCGCGGCCGAGGCCGGCCTCCAGGTGGTGTCCGACCGCTGCCTCAAGGTCGAGCACCAGCTCCGATTCGGCTCCTAGAGGCGCTCTTCGGGGAGCTTCCTTCCAGGTGAGTCAAATTTCAGGCGGCGTCGGGAAGCGTAGCGTGGGCCTGGAGCATCCATGATGCCCCTACCGTCGCTTCATTGTCCTCACCTCGTCGGTTTCAGGCGAAGCTTCACTGGGAGTTTGTACCGCATCAGGATGCGCGCAGCGCATCCCGAGGAGCATGGAGGGCAGAGGCCACGCAAACGAGCGACCAGAGGGGACACGCCCAGGGGCCTATGCCCTCCAGGCTCCTAGCCGTTCACCAAGGCCGCCAGGTCCGGGAGTTCCGGGCTGTCCTCGACCAGGAAGACGTGGCAGTTGTCGCAGTCCGCCGGGATGACGTGCTCGCCGTCGCGGGTCGCCAGCGCGTCGTCGTGGCAGCGCCAGCAGCCCGGAGACTCCTCGTGGCCGATGTGGTTGGGGTGGGTCTCCCAGTTGGTCTTCATTCCGGGAAACACCGTCCGACCGTAGATCTCGGCCGCGGCGTCCGCGCCCTGCTCGACGCGACGGGAGTGGTCCGCCCAGACCTCCGGGTACTCGGTCCGGTAGAAGTCGAGGATCGCCTCGCGCACGGCGGCGACGCCCTCGGCATGCGACGGGTAGTCAGCCTCGATCGCGCTCACCGCCTCGCGCTTGAACCAGGGCAGCCGGCGCAGCTCGTGGGCGCGCTCGAGGACCGAGTCGACCGACCAGGCCGGGGTCTGGAAGAGGTGGCTCGGCCGGTTGTGGCAGTCAATGCAGTCCATGATCCGGGCCTCGCGGGAGATCAGGTCGTCGGCGGGGGGATCCTCGCCCGGCCGGGTGTAGACCCGGACCTCGCCCTCGGGCGTCGTCAGCTCGACCCACACGATCTCCTCGCGACGGTCGTCGCCGGCGAGGTAACGGATCTTGTTGTCCGAGTAGATGTGCCACCAGTGGATGCCGCCGTGCGTGCCGAGATCGAGGCTGCCGCCGCCGGTCTTCAGCATCATCGCGGTGTAGGAGGGCGTGTTCGCCTCGTCGGCGCGGAAGCGGGCGAAGACCCGCAGCTTGTCCCCGTGGTGCTTGTTGGGCCAGTGGCACTGCTCGCAGGTCTCGCGCGCCGGCCGCAGGGTGCGCAGCGGTGTGGAGATCGGCCGGTGGTAGGTGTTCAAGGCGGTGTGCCAGACCTGGCGGAGTCCATCGAGCTTCGATTTCACGAACCAGGACGCCCCGGGGCCGATGTGGCACTGGACGCAGGCGACGCGCGAGTGTGGGGAGTCGGCGTAGGCGGTGTGCTCGGGCTGCATCACCTTGTGGCAGGTCTCGCCGCAGAAGGCGACGGTCTCCGTGTGCTCGACCGCGAGGAAGGAGGCGCTGCCGAGGATCACCAGATTGACCGCGGTCAGGGCGATCACGATGGTGGCGACCCGGCGCAGCCTGGGGTCGTTGAAGTCGAACGTGGGGTAGGCCGCGAGCGCCTCCGCGTTGGTACCGAGGCGCGCCAGCTTGCGCCGGCGCAGCAGCATGCCGGACGGCATCAGCAGCAGGCCGAGCACGAACAGGGCCGGCAGCAGCCCGAAGGCGAACATGCCGATGTAGGGGTTTTCGCGCAGCCCGCCGAACAGGTTGACGATCAGGAAGGTGAGGATCGTCAGGCCGGAGACGGTGGTGAGCACGAAACCGATGATGGTGAGGCCGTTGTTGGCCAGGTTGAAGAAACGGCCCCGGCTGTTACGTGCGAGCATTATCCCCTCCAGCAGCTGCTGCGGCCGCTCGGGCGGGCCTCCTCGGCCCTGTCGGGCCGGTGCGCGCGGACACGAACGCCCCTGGCAGCGTCGAGCTTGCGGAGGGGCGGCTGGGATCGTACCATGGCCTGGCCACAGCCTGGCGGGGAGCGTTTGCGCCGGCGTCTCATGATGCCCCGCCGTCATGAGTCCGGGGCGGAGCCCGCACGGCGATGTGGCGATGTCGTGGGGAGGGGGATTCCGGTGAACAACCGCCGACTCTCGCGAGAGCCGGTTGCGAGCTTCCGAGCCGCGCTGTGGGCCGCGGCGCTCGCGCTCGTGCTACCGGGGGTGGCGGCGGGGCAGACGAACGACGACTGCCTCACCTGCCACTCCGATGCGGAGGCGACCGGCGAGAAGGGTGGCCAGCAGATCTCGGTGTACGTGGATCCTGAAGGCTACTCGAAGTCGGTCCACGCCGAGCTCGCCTGTATCGACTGTCACGCCGACCTCGACGGGGCGGAGCTGCCGCACAACGAGGAGCTCGAGCCGGCGAATTGCGCGGCCTGCCACGACGACGTCGCGGCCGAGCTCGCGTCCGGGCCGCACGGCCGCGTGCCCGCCGACCCGCTGTCGCCGTCCGGGATGTGCGTGCGCTGCCACGGCGATCACGACGTGCTGCCGGCACGTGAGCCGGCCTCGGCGACAAGCCCCGCGAGGGCGACGGCGCAGTGTGCGGCCTGCCACGACAAGCAGTCCCGCGACGTGGAGCTCGGCGTGCACCGGGGCGGGCGCGGAGTGGCGTGCGCGGACTGCCACCGTGGCCACGGCGTGGTGGCGCCCGCTGACCCCATCGGCCAGCTCGACACCTGTGGGAAGTGCCACCAGGACCAGGCGACCCAGCACCGGCGCAGCCTCCACGGCAAGGCGGCGGTGCAGGGCGACCCGCTGGCGCCGAGCTGCGTTGTCTGCCACGAGCACCACACGATCCTCCCGCACAGCGATCCCAGTGCGCCGACCGCGGTCATGAACATCCCGTTCCTGTGTGGCCGTTGCCACCGGGAGGGCACCGCGGTGTCGCTGCAGAAGGAGATTCCGCAGCACGCCATCCTCGAGAACTTCTCGATGTCGGTGCACGGTGAGGCGCTGTACGAGAAGGGCCTGACCGTGACCGCGGTCTGCACCTCGTGCCACACCTCGCACGACATCCTCGACCACAACAATCCGGCGTCGAGCATCAACCGCGACAACGTGGCGCGCACCTGCATGAGGTGCCACGCGCGCATCGAGGAGGTGCACCTCAAGGTCATCGAAGGCCGGCTGTGGGAGACCGAGCCCCACAAGGTCCCGTCGTGCGTCGAGTGCCACCAGCCGCACAAGATCCGCGGCCGGGCGTCCACCGCCGCGGGCGCGGCCAGCCTCGACTGCATGAGGTGCCACGGCAAGCCCGAGCTCGCGATGGTGCGCGACGGCAGATCGGTCTCGCTGTTCATCGACGCGGATGCCTACGAGCTGTCGATGCACAATCGCACGGCGTGCGCGCAGTGCCACACCGAGGTCGATCCGAGACACCCCGAGCGCGCGTGCGCGACGATCACCAAGCGCGTCGACTGCGGCATCTGCCACGCCGAGCAGGTGCACGACCACGAGCTCAGCCGGCATGGCCAGCTCGCCGTCAAGGGCGACGCCGAGGTCCCGGTCTGCCTCACCTGCCACACCGCCCACGACACCCAGGGCCACCGCTTCCCGACCTCGCCGACCTTCGTGCGCAACGTGCCCGAGCTGTGCGGCCGCTGCCATCGCAAGGGCGGCGTCGCCGCGGCTCGCATCGACAGCGAGATGCCGGACATCGTCGAGAGCTACATCCAGTCGGCCCACGGACGTGGCCTCCTCGACAGCGGGCTGGTGGTGTCCGCGAGCTGTATCGACTGCCACACCACCCACCGCGCGCTGGCTGCCGACGACGCCAACTCGTCGGTTAACCGGGAGACCATCGCCGACACCTGCGGCAAGTGCCACAAGGGGATCGAGGAGGAGTTCAAGACCAGCATCCACTGGCCGGGCAACGTGGTGACCACCGAGGAGCTGCCGACCTGCGGCGACTGCCACAGTGCGCACACGATCAGCCGGGTCGACGCGCAGGGCTTCCGGTTCACGATGATGGACCAGTGCGGGCGCTGCCACGAGGACTTCGCCGAGACCTTCTTCGAGACCTACCACGGCAAGGTAACGCAGCTCGGGTCCGAGGGCGCCGCCAAGTGCTACGACTGCCACGGCACCCACAACATCCTGCCGGCGGACAATCCGGAGTCGTCGCTCAGCCACTGGAATGTCGTGGAGACCTGCGCCAAGTGCCATCCCGGAGCCCACCGCCAGTTCGCGGGCTACCTGACCCACGCCACCCACCACGACAAGGACAAGTACCCCTTCCTGTTCTACTCGTTCTGGTTCATGACCATCCTGCTGGTGGGGACGCTCTCGTTCGCGCTGCTCCACACCCTCGCCTGGCTGTGGCGGCTGCTGCGGACCCGGGACCAGTGGTTGCCGCACAAGGACGCGGCGGCGGAGCGCTTCTACCGGCGCTTCACCAGCACCCAGCGGATCATGCACGTGGTCATGATCGTGAGCTTCTTCACACTGGCCCTGACCGGAATGACGTTGAAGTTCTCCTACATGGGTTGGGCGGTGGGGCTGTCGAGGGTCCTCGGTGGTTTCGACACCATGGGGTTGCTTCACCGGACGGCCGCGCTGGCTCTGATCGCGCTGTTCGCGTATCACCTGCGCCAGACGTGGGTGAGCCTGCGCGCCTCGAAGAAGGGGCTCTTCGGGTTCATCTTCGACACCAACTCGCTGATGTTCAACCTCACGGACATCCGGCAGATCTTCGAGTCGGTCCGGTGGTTCTTCGGGCGCGGGCCGCGGCCGCACTATGGCCGCTTCACCTACTGGGAGAAGTTCGACTACTTTGCGGTGTTCTGGGGCGTGTTCGTGATCGGCTCCACCGGCCTGGTGCTGTGGTTCCCGGAGCTCTTCACGCGCCTGCTGCCCGGGTGGTCGATCAACGTCGCCACCATCATCCACTCCGACGAGGCCTTGCTGGCAGTTGCCTTCATCTTCACGATCCACTTCTTCAACACCCACTTCCGGCCGGACAAGTTCCCGATGGACCCGGTGATCTTCACCGGCCGGGTCGCGGTTGACGAGTTGCGCCACGACAAGCCGGCCGAGTACGAGGAGTTCATCGCGAACGCGACTCCGGAGGAGCTGGCCCAGCGGATCAGCGGACGGGCGAGCCCGCGGCTCGAGAAGGCAGCCCGGATCTTCGGCTTCACCGCGCTCGCGATCGGGCTGACCCTGATCGCCCTGATCGTGTTCACGATGTTCTTCGGCTACCGTTAGGAGCGCGGGGGGCACAGGCCCCTGGACGCGTTGCTTTGTGGGGTGGGTTGGTTGGCCTCTGCCCTCCGCGCTCCTACTGGATGCGCTGCGCGCATCCTGCAGGTGAAGATCGGTGCCCGGAACCGATACGTGGCGTCGTCGCTGGTAGAATGACGGTGTCGCCACCGTGCAAGGGGAAGAACTGATGAACGCTGCCCGCGCCGTCGTGTCGGTGCTGCTGGTGGCGGGAGCAACGCTCCTCGCCGGGACGCTGGCAGCGGCGGACTGCCTGCGGCCGGTCGGGGAGCTGCCCGAGGGGCCGGCGCTCGCGGTTGACATGGAGGGCAGCCTTGCCGCCTTCGGCCGCGGCCGGGTGCTGGTGCTCGTCGACCTCACCGATCCCTCCGACCCGGTGGAGCTCGGCAGCGTGGTGTTGCCCGGGGTCGTCGAGTCAGTGGAGCTGACGGCCACCCACGCCTGGGTGGTGGCCGGGCCGGTCGGCCTGATCGGGGTCGACGTGACCGACCCATCGCATCCCGAGATCGTCAGCGTCCCTCCAGCGGGCGCCCCGGGGGAGGAGTGGGTCGCGGTCGACGTCGACGTCGCGGAGGGTGTTGCCTACCTCAGCGAGTCCGTCGTCCGTCCATGGGGCCACTACACCCGGCTGCGGATCGTGGATGTCTCGGTTCCCGATGCTCCCGCTGACATCGGCAGCTACTGGGCGCAGGGGCAAACCTACGCGAGTGTGGTGATCGCAGTGAACGGGCTCGTGCTGCTGGGGGCATCGAACGACCTCATCGTCGTGGACGTGAGCGCTCCCGAGCATCCGCGGGCGGTCGGGCGGTACACCATGTACGGGGACCCCCGCGACGTCGCAGTCTCGGGCGAAACCGTGTTCGTGCTCGACCGGGGCGGTGTGGAGGTGCTCGACATCTCGGATCCGTCGCAGCCGGTCAGGGCTGCGTACCTCGAGACGGGAAGCCGGGGCGCGACGCTCGCGCTCGACGGGCATTTCCTGATCGTTGGTGGGCCTGACTGGTACCAGTGGGGTGACCCCTTTGGCGCTTGGATCTACGATGTCTCTCCGCCGTGGCTCCCCACCGAGATCGGCTACGTCGAGACGCCGGCCCCGGTCGTCGGCCTCGCGGCCGGGGGTGGGCTCGCGCTCGCGGCGGCCGGGCGCGCTGGCCTCAGAGTCGTCGACATTTCGGCCCCGACGCAGCCGGTGGAGTTGGCTGAGCTCGCGGCGCGCGACGCCATCCTGTGGGCCGAAGCGGAAGGAGACCTTGCATTGGTCGGAAGCGGAAACCAGATGACCGTGGTCGACGTGTCGGACGCCGGCCATCCGGTCGAGCTGGGTGAGCTGCCGCTCTCGTTCTGGCCCACCGGATTCCCCGCCGAGCTGGAGGGTTCCCTCGCGTTCGTCGGGTCGTACCTGCCGCCCGGAGTCGCGATCTACGATCTCTCGAACCCGGCCGCCCCGGCGATGCTCTCGTTCCTCGGCCTGCCGTACCATCCGAATGGCCTGGACGCTTCGGGAGCCCTGCTCTACGCCGCCGTCGAGACGGAGCTCGTCGTCATTGGCGTCGCCGACCCAACGTCACCGGAAGTCATCGGGCAGGTGCCCGCTGGCGAAGGTGGAGCCGCGGCGCTGGTGGCCGCTGACGGCGGGTTCGTGACAGTGGCCAACTCCCATTGCCCGTGGTTTCCCGGGTGCTACCCGACGATCGAGCGCTTCGACGTCGTGTCGCCCGAACAACCGGTGCTGACCGATACACTCTACGACGCTTGGGCGAACGCGATCGCACCGAGCGGCGAGTTTCTGTTCGTCGCCGGTTACAGCCGCCTAGCCCCCGTGGGAGTGGTCGTGGTCGACACCAGCAACCCGGCGTGGCTGAGGGTCGTCGCCGGGCTCGATCTCGTCACGAACCCCACCAGCATTGAGGTTGGCAACGGGGTGGCGTATGTGTTGACTGATCCACAGCTCGCGACGCACTGGGTGCAGCTGGTCAGCCTGCGGGACCCGCTGCACCCCTGGCTCATCGGCGAGCACCGCACGCCTGGCGAGGCGCTGGACGTCGCGCTGTCCGGCAACACCCTGCTCGTCGCCGACGGCGACGCGGGCCTCCTGCTGCTCGACGCCACCGAGTGCGCCTTCCCGCCGCCGCGGCGCCCGGCGGGCCGGCTGGTCCCGAGCCCCTGACGCCGCCGGGCAAGTTGCCGCGTGGTTTCTGCGGAGTCGACGGCTCGTCTCAACTATGAACAGATGGGATTGATAAGCAGGTCAAGGCCCACGAGCGGCGGCCTCTGAACCTCGGTGCAGCTTTTCCGTCTCGGACTCGGCGGCGCGAAGCTCCTCCGGGGTGTTGATGTTGCGCCACGCCGCTGCGAGCTCGGGCGGCGGCTGCGGGCAGTGGACCGCGGCCTCGCGAGCGACGCGGTGGGGCGCCGCCATGCCGCTTCGCGCCAGCCGCTCCAGGAGAAGGCGCGACTGCGGCTCGTAGACGGCGAGCAGCGGCTCCACGAGCCCCGGCGCGAGGGAGGGCACGACCGCCCAGCGGCCCGGCGCGCGCTGCTCGAGCAGCCAGGCCACCGCGCCCTCGCTGACCAGCGGCAGGTCGCAGGCTGCAACCACCCACGTCGCCCGCGGCTTGAACCGCAAGGCCGCGAGCAACCCCGCCAGCGGCCCCGCACAATCGGTGGCGTCGGCCACCCGGGGGAGGGCGGCGAGCGACTGCGGGCATGGGCCGTTGCCAAGCAGGACGACCTCGTCGACCTGGTCAGCGAGCGCGTGCACGACGGGCTCGACCAGGGCCCGGCCCCGGAAGGGGACGGTCGCCTTGGGCTGGCCCATGCGGCGGCTCTCACCACCGACGAGCACGCCGCCGATTCGTGGCCGCCTCGCCCAGATGACCGCCAGCCAGTCCTCGAGCAAAGTGAGAAGACGAGCCGGCCGGTCATCCGACGGGGGGAGCACCTCGAGCACCCCCTCAAGCCCGGGCTGCAGCGCCTGATCGGCCCCGGCGAGCCAGATCTTGGGCAGGGCGCTGTGATCCGCGCCGGCCACCAGCACCAGGTCGTGGTCGTCGAGCAGCCGGATCAGAGCCGGGTCCGCGGCCGACGATAGGCCGGCGAGCGCGCCACCCTCCGCCGCCACCGCGGCCACGCGCAGGGCGCGATGGGACGCCTCGCGGACGACCCACTCCAGGAGCGCAGCCGTCTCGTGCGCGTTCGGGCCGCAGACTGCCACCGCCGCCTCGGATGGCGCCAACGCTCGAGCGAGACGACGTTCGTCCTTCAGGGCCGTCCTCCATGCCAGTCTAGCGGCATAAAAGGGAACGGGGCGGGCTCGACGCCCGCCCCGCCTGGCCGCCGCGACACAGCGGCGGAGTTCGATTCCCGACTAGAACCGGGCGGTCATCGCCGCCGAGAAGACGCTCGCGCTCTCGTAGGTCGGGTAGCCGAGGATCGGCATCTCGTCGAGCGGCTTGGGCGCGCCGATGTGCCAGCCGGAGCCGGAGTAGTCGTAGCTGTAGTCGGTGTAGCCGAAGCGGAACATGAAGTTCTTGTTGATCCAGTGGATGAAGGTAGGCCTCGATGACGTCGCCGCGGGTGTTGGTCTTGGCGGCGATGATGTCGTCCTGGGCGGGCGTGAAGTTGAACCAGTACTCGGAGCCGTGGTTGTACTCGAGGCCGATCATGGTCTTGTCGTTGTTGAAGTTGTAGCGGGCGCCGAGGTAGTACATCGAGCCGCTGTGCTCCTCCGGGGTCTCGAAGGGGTCGGAGAGCAGCCCGCCGAACGGGGTCGTGACCGGATCCGGGTGGCTCTTGTTGTAGTTGAAGTTGACGAACCAGTCGATGGGGCCGTCACGGCGCATCAGCAGGATGCCGGCGATGTCCATGTCGCCGAGGTTGGCGGCCGGGGTGTAGCGCATCACCAGCGGGGCGCCGATCGGCTGGCCGGTGACCGGGTTGTCGGGCAGCACGATGAGCCCGTTGAAGCCGTCGGTGAGGTTGAAGGCGCGCGCGATGGTGACCTGGACGAGCATGTCGTCGGTCTGCCAGATGTCCCAGTTGAGGCCCGCGAAGTGCGGCGTCCTTGAGGCGGTCGGCAGGCGTGACGAGCTGCTCGCCGCTGCCGATAGCCGCGACTCGTAGCCGAGGCCGTAGCAGATTCGCGCGGTCGAGCTCTCGCCGATGTGGTAGCCGACCGTGATGCCGTCGAACTGGAAGTCGATGAGCGAGCCCATCGGGCGTGCCGGCGCGCAGCTCGCCGTCGCGCAGGTGCAGCGGCGGGCCGCCGGTCGATGGGCGGCGCCCGATCGACAGGTAGAAGTCGCTGCCGCCGATGTCGGTCCAGTCGAAGTAGGCGCGCTCCACGCGCAGAATGTCGGAGTTCGGCACGCCGGAGGTGTTGCCGTCGATGTTGAAGGAGTTCGACTGGCCGTTGAAGACCTGCACCCCGGTCGAGTCACCCCAGGTCTTGTACATCGACAGGCGGCCCGTGAACTTGACGTTGTCGTAGACCTTGGCGTCGATGCCGAGGCGCAGTCGGGTGGTGTACATCAGCGGAGTTGTCGCCAGTCGTACGCGTCGACCGCGGTCGCCGGCAGCAGGAACTGCGAACAGCGCCTGCTGCATCTCGGGCGGGAACATCCCCAGCGCCTGCTGGAGATCGGCGAAGGTGAGGTTGTCTGGTGAAGTACAGGTAGTCGGCGTAGTTCTGGGCGATGAAGGTCCCGACCGCGTCGAGCGACGGCGGGAACTGGCCGTTGGCGCCGTAGTAGAACATGGTGTTGACCATCAGGTTCTGCAGCATCATGCCGTCGAAGTGGGCCGGGATCTGGGTGGCGATCGAGTGGGCCTCGACCCGGAGGTCGCCGTTGAAGTTGACGCGGTCCTTGGCCGACTTCATCTCGACCTCGTCGAGGCGACCCTCGATCTCCTCCAGCTGGGCGCGGAGCTCCGCCGCCTCGGCTTCGGGATCAGGGGTCGCCGGCTCCTGCGCGACCGCCGCCGGAGACACGGCGAGCAGCGCCGCCAGTGCAAACATGACCGTGAATGAACGCATCGTATCCTCCTTGTGCCGCGTCAGCGGCTGATTCTGGTTTGCGTTTCGAACGGGTCTAAGGGGCCCGGCATCGGACCCCTCGGACACAACAGCGAGCACCGTGGGTGCGGCTGCGAGTGCCGCCTGGAGCACGGCGGCCCCGGCGCGGTAGTAGGCGCTCGGGCGCCGCCTGCTCGAGGCGCTCGAGGAAGGCCGCGGCGAACGGGACGAGGTGGTCGGCGAGCAGCCGCTCGGCGATCTCGGCGATCTCGCGGCGGGCCGGTTGGGGCTGCTCATCGTCCGCCAGACCGGCGAGCAGCAGCGCGAGCAGGTCGAGCTCGATACCGAGGTGGTCGACGGGGACTGCCGCGCCCTCCGGCTCGACGCCGGCCGCGGCCAGGAGCGACTCGAGGTCGCTGACGCAGTCCTCGTCGGCGAGCCGGCCGCTGCGGTAGTACGACTCGTATGGGTGGGCGGTGGCCGGCCGGCCATGCAGGAAGAGCCGGACATACTCGACATCGAGCTCGCTACCGGGGGCGTCGGAGAGCTCCTCGAGGGCAGCCATCACTCCCGCGAGCGCGGGCGCCGCGAGCCGCTGGTCGGCGGCGAGCCCGGCTGCCTCCGCCCGCAGGTCGGCGCGCGGCTCGAGGTAGTGCTCGGCGAGGAGGTCGAGCACTCCAGCGAGCGCCGTGACTGCGGCGCGGCCGGCCGCCTCGGTCGAATAATCGAGGCTCATTCGAAGGCGCTCATCTGGCCGGCGTAGACGAACACGTAGCGCAGCACGCACGCCGCCGAGCAGGACCAGCGCCGCCGACAGCGACGGCCAGCCCGCGCGCCGGGTGCAGCGGCGCGCCTTCTCGAGCAGCACCGGCCGCAGTCTCCCAGAGCTCGAGGGCGAGGGGGAGCAGCAGCCCGAGGGCCATGAACAGCCCCCAGAAGGCGAAGGTGAAGGGGCCGCCCATGATCAGACCGAGCGCCCGCTGGACCGACAGCGGCGACAGCTTGCCGTGGATGATGTAGGGCAGGACGATGAACAGTTCGAGCACGATCAAGGTGATGTCGAGCGCTGTACAGCAGCTTGGCCTCGCCCGGCTCGAGCCCGGAGCGCCGCGCTGAGAGGGCGAGGATGAGGGTGGCGCAGCCGGTCGAGAGGGCGGAGAACAGGAACATCTGGGCGACCAGGTTGGTGTTCCAGAACGGGCGCGCCTGGACCGCGCCGAGCAGCACGCCGGTGTAGATGCCGACGCCGACGGCGAGCGGGAAGCCGGCCATCGCCAGCGGCCGCCGCAGCCGCTCCCGCGAGGGATGGTCGAGCGCGCCGAGGAACCTGCAGCCGGCGGGGGAGCCGCTGGACGAAGGCGGTGATCAGGTCGCTGGGGCAGCCACGCCCAGAACGCGGCCAGGGTGATCACCGTGAAGCCGGCCAGGAGCCAGGCGCCGATCGACATCGGGCTGTGCCACTCGAAGGTCACGAACAGCTTGTAGAAGCGGTACCAGTGGCCGAGGTCGAAGACCAGCAGCGCGGAGCCGATCGACACCGGCCACGGAGCCAGCAGGGCGCCGAGCTGCGCGACCCGCGGGTACGCTGGGCTCGCGCGTCGCCCTGCAGGTAGGTGGCGAGCGCCGAGACGAAGAACAGCCCGGCCGACAGGCCGCCCAGGAACAGGTAGGCGATGATCAGCAGTCCCCAGCGAGGTTCGTCCATGGCTGCTCCTCCTAGACCAGGTAGTAGAGCTGCGGGTCGTTGCCGGTCTCGAGCTTCTTGACCTGGCTGCGCCGGGTGTCGAGCAGGCGGTGGAGTTCGCCGGCCGGGTCCGTCGAGGTCGCCGAAGGTGCGGACCCTGGTCGGGCAGGTCTCGACGCAGGCCGGCGCGCTGGCCGCGCATCGACCCGGTGGGCGCACATCGTGCACTTGTCGACGATGCCGGGTGTCCTCGTTGAAGAAGCGGGCGTCGTACGGGCAGGCGATGATGCAGTAGCCGCAGCCGATGCAGTCGTCGCCGTCGACCAGCACCAGCCCGTCCTCACGCTGGTACGAGGCCCCGGTCGGGCAGACTCGGACGCACGACGGGCTCGCGCAGTGGTGGCACTGCTCGGGCTCGAAGGTGGCCGACAGGTGCGGGAACTCGCCGCGGGTGTCGGCGTGGACCCGGTTGCGGAAGCGCTCGAGCGGGACGTCGTTCTCGGCCTTGCAGGCCACAACGCACGCCATGCAGTGGATGCACTTGCGGGTGTCGACGGCAAGCGCGTAGCGCTTGGCTTTGATGCCCAATCGTTCACGCACGGTCCACCTCCACCCTGCGCACGCTGACGAAGGTCTCGTGGAAGGCCGCGTTGCCGGACACCCGGTCCCATGGCGGTGGTCGAGCACGTCGGCGTCGCAGGCGCCGCGCGGTGGCGCGCGCGCAGCGCCCGCGACCGCTTGCCGAAGCCGTGCAGCATGAACACGCAGTCGGGCCGGATCTCCTCGGTGACCCGGGCCGGCAGCCGGACCTTGCCGACGTCGCTCGCTGACCTCGACCAGATCGCCGTTGACAATGCCGAGCGCGGCCGCCGGCTGCGGGTTGAGCCAGAGGTTGTTGGCGCCGTCGAGCTCGGGCAGCCAGTCATTGTTGGTGGTCGCGGCGTGGGTGTGCGTAGCCTTGCGCCCGAGCACCATGCGGAACGAGCCGGCGGGCGGCTGCACCGGCGCGGTGTAGACCGGCAGCGGGTCGTGGCCGCTGCTCGGCGAGGCGCTGGGAAAAGAGCTCGATCTTGCCGGTCTTGGTAAGGAAGCGGTGGTCGGGCCTCCGGGTCGAGCCGTAGAACGGCGCCCCCTCGGGCGGCGTAGACGCCGTGCTGCTTGAGGTAGTCGAGCGGGTTGTCGACCGGGCAGCTCCTTGGCCTGGGCCTCGACCCAGTCCTCGATGGTGTAGTCGAAGTAGTCGGCGAGGCCGAGCCGGCTGGCCAGGCCCTGCATGATCTCGAGGTTGGGCTTGGTGTCGTGGATCGGCGGCACGACCTGCTGGCGCATCACCACCACCGGCCAGATGCCGGGCAGCATGTGCAGCGGGTCGAGCCGCTCGAGGTAGGTCGACTCGGGGAAGACGACGTCGGCGTACCAGGCGGTGTCGCTGAGCTGGGTGTCGACGACGCCGACGAAGTCCATCTTCTCGATCATTTGGAGGGTGCGCGCCCGGTCGGGGAGCGCGTTCATGGGGTCCTGCTTGTAGACCATCCAGCCCTTGACCGGGTACGGAGTGCCGGCGAGCACGTTCTCGCGCGCCTGCAGGAAGACGCCGTCACCCTTGGCGGCGAGCGGGAAGCGGGTGTCGATCTCGTCGACGCGGGCGCGCGACCGGGTCGTCCCAGGGCAGGAACAGCAGCTCGCCGAGCGCGATCTTGGAGTTGGGCACCACGCCCCCCTCGCGGTCCCAGCTGCCGATGACGGCGTTGAGGATCGCCTGCGCCCGGCGCATCTGGAAGTCGTTCGAGTACCAGGACGAGCGGCGGCCCGCGTAGTACACCGCGCGGGGAGCGGCGTCGGAGAACTCGCGGGCGATGCGGGCGATGTCGGCCGCCGGGATCTCGGTCTCGGCCGCGGCCCACTCGGGGTGTAGGGCGCCACGTGGGCGCGCAGCTCCTCGAAGCCGAGGCAGTGAGTGGCCACGAACTCACGGTCGTAGCGCTCCTCGCCGAGGATGACGTGGAGCAGGGCGAGGATGAAGGCGAGGTCGGTGCCGGGCCGGATCGGGTACCACTCGTCGGCCTTGGCGGCGGTGACCGTGAACCGGGGGTCGAGGTAGACGAGCTTCGCCTTGCGGTTCATGGTCGACTCGACCAGGTCCATGGTGTCCGGAGTGATGATCGACTCGAAGCGATTGGCGCCCGGACATGATCACGTAGTCGGCGTTGAGCAGGTCGAAGGACGGGACCGTGCCGAAGGTCATCGAGTAGGCGAGGTTCACCGAGGCCAGGCAGAGGGTGGGGTGGCGCAGCGCTGTTCGGGCGAGCCGAAGGCGAGCCCGAAGTTGCGGAAGAACTCCTCCTGGAAGCCCTCGGTGGAGGAGAAGATCACCGCCTCCGGGCCGTGCGCGTCCTTGATGGCCTGCAGCCGCTGGGCGGTGTAGTCGAACGCTTCGTCCCACGACGCCGGTCCGCCACTTGCCCTCGCCGCGGGCGCCGGCCCGGATCAGGGGCTGCTTGACCCGGTCCGGGTCGTACACCGACTTGACCGCCGCGTTGCCGCGGGCGCACAGCATGCCGCGCGACTTGGGGATGCCGGGTTGGGGTCCAGCTTGCGGATCCGCCCGTCCTCGACCACCGCCAGCACCGCGCACTTGTTGGGGCAGACCTCGCAGGCGGTCGCCACCTCGGCGCGCGGGCTCCTTCGCGGCCTGGTTCCCCGCGCCGCAGGAAGCGGGCGCAGCCGAGGCTCGGCGCCAGCGCGGCAGCCGCCGCCGACGGTCGCGGCTCCCTGCAGGAAGCCGCGCCGACTCACCCTCCGGTTGAGGCTCGATCGGCTCATCGGGTGCCTCCGCGCCGCCTCGCCGGCCGCGTTTCGCGGCCTCGGTCGCGCGCAGCTTCTCGACGATGCTGTCGAACAAGCGCTGGGTAGGTCCGTCGCGCCGGGGAGGTCTGAGATCGACGACGGGATCACGACCACCTCGGCCGCGTGGTCAGGCGCGGAACGCCTCGGCGTAGCCCGCCGGAGTGTTGGGGTCGACGATGATCACGTCCAGCCCCATGGGCGCGAGCTGGGCCGCGAGCTCCTCGGGCGGCCGCAGCCGCTCCTGGGTTCTTGCGGCAGGCCATGAAGTGGGGCCCGCCCAGGCGGGACAGGTTCTGCCAGCCGCACTGGGCGCTGAAGACCTTGAGGCCGGCGAGGGGCGCGAGCTCGGCTCTTCCAGCCCTCGATTCGCGCGATCGAGGTCCTGGCTGAAGGCCCCGGCGTTTGCCTCGTAAACTGCGCGCCGCGCCGGACGCAGCTGGCTCAAGCCCCTCTGCCACGTTGCGGGCGATCGTCCGTCCCGTTCTCCGGGTTGAGCCAGAAGAACGGGTCGCCGGGCATGTACTGGAGCTCGAGGTAGCCGTCGCACTCCGAGACCGGAACGTTGACCCGCTGGACGCCGAGCGAGACGTCGATCCAGGTCGGCGGCTCGAGCTTGGACCGCCGGTCCGTCGGGCAGCGCTTCGAGCCAGGTCTGGATCGCGCGCGACTCGTTGAAGAAGCCGGTCCAGACGATGGCCTCCGCGGCCGGCGAGCTGCTGCACGACCTCGGGCCGGACCTGGAGGTCATCGCGAAGGATGCAGCCCCGGAACAGGTGGAAGGTGGCGACGTCCTCGCCCCCGACCGCCTTGACGATGGCCTCGATGTCGGCCTCGGTCACAGCGACCTGGATCGGGCCCGGTTGACTGGGCGTGGGCCAGGCGCGGTCCACGAACGCCACACCGGCGACCATAACCACCACGACTGCCGCGACCAGCACCACACGTTGTGTCTGCATGCTCTACTTCCTTCAGGGGAGGGGCCGGGACCGAAGCCGGTGCCGAGCCTTGTGGCCAGCGCCGCCGCCGGCGGCCCTCACTGAGCCGGCTCCCCGGTTACTCGTCGGAGCGCACACCCGCCCCGGATTGCGCCACCGCGGATGCGGTCCCCGCGACCGGCTCGGATCGCTGCATCGGGGAAGAGCCTCGTCGAGGCACATGGCGGCTCTTGCAGGCGGCGAGCGGCGCGCCGAGGGTCAGCCGCAGGTCTCGGGCTGCGGGGAGTCGGCCGCGTGATTGACCAAGAAGGTCTGGATGTCGATCAGCTGCTCGGCCGGCACCACGTCCGACAGCTTCTGGGTGCCCTTGCTGTGGGTGCCCTTGTCGAAGTAGCGCTTCCACTGCTCCTGGGTCTTGACGAGCGGGGTGACCTCGCCAGCCTCGGCGCCCTTGCCGTGGCAGGTCTTGCAGGTCTTCTTGAAGTAGAACTTGCCCTTGGTGTCGCTGCCTGCGGCCAGAGTCATGCCTGCGGCGAAGACGACGATCACGATGTACCCGAACCGTGCCAGCTTGCGCATCTGCGTGCCTCCTCGTGGTGTGTGGACCCCCTTGCGGGAGGTCCCATTCGAGTATTACAATTGAGACAATGTCGCGAGCTAAGACATCGTCCTATACATTTCTGCGCGAGTATCGGAGCATATTTCTGTTTTGTCAACTAGTTTTTGGGGAACCTCGGGAGGCGCATTGGGCGGGGCTTTCAGGCCCGGGGTCGAGCCTCGCCGAGCCACGCCGCCAGGGCGCTGCCGGCAGCTGCCGTCACGTAATCGGCGAGTGGCGCTCGAAGGGCTAGAACTGCAGCTGGATGCGGCTCTGGAAGAACTGGGTGGTGCCTTCGAGGTCGAAGCGGTCGAGAGTCCCGTAGCCGTAGGCGAGCTCGAGTCGAATGTTGTCGGACAGGTACCAGCTCACCATCGGGGTGAAGCGCCAGAACGTGCCGCCGCGCAGGGTGCCGTCGTCGAGGTCGATGTAGGAGAGTCTCGCGACGAGCTCCCAGGCTCCGGGACCGCCGTCGAACACGGTCCGTGCCGGCGAGACCGACTTGAAGTAGCCCCCGACGGTGTTGTAGGGGCGCGTCTCGCCGGTGATCAGCCAGGTGAAGACCAGGTCACCGCCGTGAAAGAAGGGATCGCGCGTCTCGGGACGAGTCGACCTTCTCGAAGAAGTACTCGCCGCCGACGAGGTAGGGCCCGGAGCGGTAGTACACCTCCATGGCCGCCAAGCGCGATGCAACCGCGGGGAACTTCCCCGTGTCGACGAAGTAGGGCGCCGGGAAGGCCTCCGGCCGCGAGCGGACCTGGAGCTGACCGTCATCGGGCTTGCCATGGCGGGCGTTGAGGCCGATGTGGAGAAGTGTGCCCTCGGTCTCGGAGGCGATCGGGAGCCAGGCGACCCGGGCGACGAACTGCTGGTCGTAGCTGGAGAACGACTCGTTCTCGGACAGCCAGTCGCCGTACAACCCGATGTTCCAGAGCAGTCCACGCTCGGGCACGTAGCCGAGCCACTTCACGCCGTCGGCGAGGATCGGGATGGTCGCGTCGATGATCGTGGCGCGCTCCATCGTCCAGCCCGAGTAGCCGCTCATCACCTTGTTGAGGGAGAAGCCCTCCTTGGTGCGGCCGATGAAGAAATGGCCCCACAGCTCGGGGATGGCGATCATGACGCCGGTCTCGCGGATGTACCACGAGTCGGAAGGACCGTCGTACATGACGCCGCAGGTCCAGGTCACGGGCCGCTCGGTCTTCAGCCGTCCCTTGAACAGGAACCGGAAATCCCGGACCTTGTCCTCGGTTTGGAGGTCGAACTGCTGCTCGCTCTCGTCATCCTGGGAGTAGCCGGCGATCTCGTACAGGAGACCGGCGCCGAAACGGAACGTCGTGAATGGTCCATCGAACTCGTTCCAGCGAACCAGCTGGCGCCGCGGTGACTCGACCGCGGACTCGCCGGCCTCCAGCGTTTCCTCGAGCGATGGTGCAGCCGACTCGTCCTCCGCATCCTGGGCGCGCGACCGCATCGGTGCGGCGAGCAGCAACGCCGTGAGTGCAGCGACGCAGATCCGCCAAACGCAGGGCCGGAGACTGGCGTGCGGCCCCGTCATCGCTTGGCCGGTGAGTGCCTGGGCGGGCGGGGAGGGCAGGCTCGCGGCCGCAGCGTCGGCAGCGTCAATCGGCGCACCAACGATTGCTCGGCTCACGGTGCGACCACAAGGCGGGCGATCCAGCCGTCCTGGTAGTCGACGATCTCCCAGCGCGCGCCGCCGTACTCGAACTCGCGCCCGATCTCGGGTTCGTCCGCCAAGTAGAGCAGCAACGGCGGCGTGTCAGGGTCGTTCCAGTCCGCAAATGCCGGGCCCGGACCGCGAGCCGGCACCGGCTCCCGCACCACCGGTGGCCGCAGAAACGGCCATCTGCCGGAGGTATCGTCAGCGAGCGTGATGCGGAGTGGCACGAAGTCAATTGTAACCGCAGTGGCTTCGCAATGGAGCCCCGACCCAGCGACCCGCGAGGGAGTTGCGTTACGCTGGACAGGACGGTTCGTCATGGGAAGACACAGTCGACGGCGGTCGCCGATGCTCTGGCTCGTGGTACTCGCGCTGGTGTGCGCTACCATCGTGGTTGGCGCCATGTTCCTCGAGCGGCAGATGATCTACTTTCCCACCCGCTACCCGGACGGGCTGTGGGAGCTCGAGGACGTGACCCGCCACAGCGGCTGCACGCTCGAGGACTGCTTCTTTGCGACCGAGGACGGCTTCCGGCTGCACGGCTGGTGGTGCCGGCCGACCCACGCCGAGGGGATCACCGCCGACATGGTCCTGCTGTGGTTCCACGGCAATGCCGGCAACTTGAGTCACCGCGCCGACCTGATGCTCCGGCTCGCGAAGACGCCGGCGCAGGTCTTCATCGTCGACTACCGCGGCTACGGCCGCAGCGAGGGCCGGCCGTCGGAGGACGGCCTGTACCGTGACGGCGAGGCGGCGTGGCGCTACCTGACCTCCGAGCGGCGGGTGGCGCCGGGACGGATCGTGCTGTTCGGGGATTCGCTGGGCGCGGCCGTCGCGGTCGACCTCGCGACCCGGGTGCAGGCCGCCGGGCTCATCGTCCAGTCCGGCTTCACCTCGCTGCCGGACATGGCCGCGGCGCACTTCCCGTTCGTCCCGAGGGCGCTGATCCGGACCAAGATGGACTCGCTGGCCAAGATCCGGAAGGTGCAGGGCCCGAAGCTGTTCATCCACTCGCCCCGCGACGAGGTCGTGCCCTACGAGCTCGGCCGCCGGCTGTTCGGCGCGGCGGGCGAGCCCAAGCGGTTCCTCGAGATCCCTGGCGCCGCGCACAACGACACCGCCGTCGTCGGTGGGCACCCGTACTTCGACGCGATCGCGGCGTTCCTGAGTGACTGCTGGCGGCGCGCTGAAGGAGCGATCCGCAGGTGAGGAGGAGTCCGCAACTGACGCGCGAGCCGACGTCCGCGGTGGATTGACCGGTCACGTGACGTGCCGTCGAGAGCAACTTTGCGGCTCGCGCCAATGAAGATCTGGCTCGGGGGTGAATCGTCGCGCCGGGGATCAGGTTCCCCGCGAACGAGGACCGTCCGGTAGACTCACGCGTGGCAGTGCGCCGGCCGCGGCCGACGCCCGGCCAGGGGGAACCGATGAATCGCGCGTCACGCATGGGTGCATTCACGGGCTGCCTGGTGTTCCTCGGCGTGTTCGCCCTGTCGGCCGTGATCATGGCCGCCATCACATACATCCGCTTCCCGGAACTCGAGAACCCCTCCCGGGGAGCGGCTGCCGCTGCCGCGGGTGTCAGCAGCGGCTTTTTCCTCACCTTCGCCGTCGCCTTCCTCTGGGAAGTCGCACGCCGGTTCCAGGAGCTGAGGCTGCTCCGGGGTTCGGTGGCCGGTGTCACGCCAGCGGATGGCACGCGCGTCGCGGCCTACGGCATCCTGGTGGCCGACGGCCCGCTGCTCGAAGCACCGCTTTCAGGAACGCGCGCGGCCATCTACAAGTACGAAATCGTCGTGCCTCACCAGAAGTCGTCCTCCACCGTGGCCTGCTCAGGCTATGGCCTCACGCCTTGCCACATCACCACGGCGGCGGGGAGCATCCGGCTGCTCGGCTACGCCGAGCCCGCGTTCCGGCCTGCTGTGCTCGACGGTCCGGAGACCCGCGCCAGGACCCAGGCCTACCTGGCATCGGCCACCATCACGCCAACTGGACTCGGCGCTGCCAGGGAGTTCCTCGACACGCTGCTGGACGATGACGGCACCATCAGGTCCGACACCGGCAGCGTGCCTGACGTGATGGGCAATCCTCGGTTGATCTTCCGAGAGCACACCGTGACCGACGGCGACAACGTGTGTGCGTTCGGAAAGTACTCCGTCGAGCGCGGGGGGCTCGTTCCGGATCCCGCGATCGCCGATCCCTACCCGGTTCGGCTGCGGCGCGGCGACGCAGCCACTGTCGGCCGTGCGCTGGCCCTGAGCGCGCTCGGGTACTCGGTGGGGGCCGCAGCCATGACGGGGCTCGCCGTCGGGGCGATCTGGCTCACGCGGCTGATGTTCACATCGTGAGCCGCAGCGTCGCTCCCTGAGAGCGTCTTCATGGGCCCCTTGTGTCGAGCGCAGCGGCCTGCGCTTCGGGGAACCTTCGACCCCGTGGACGAGCAATTTCCTGTCCCTCGCCTACAATAGACCCATGACCTCACTCAGCGAGGAGCAGGCGGCGTTCCTGCTGGTCGCAGCGCGGCGCATCGTGCCGGAGGTGGCGGGCCTCGACGAGCGCGGGTGCGCTCAGCTGCTCGCGATCATCGACCGGGCGCTGATGGACCGGGGCGCGGATGTCTGCCGGAAGTTCGGCGTCTTTCTCGGAGTGCTCCGGTGGGCGCCGGTTCTGCGCTACGGCAGGATCTTCTCCGGGCTCCGGCCGGACCGGCAGGACGCGGTCCTGCGCTCGTTCGAGAGCGCGCCGCTGGGACTTCTGCGCCAGGGGACGTGGGGGCTGAAGTCGATGGCCTTCATGGGCTACTACGGCCGGGTCGAGGCGTGGGAGGAGATCGGCTACGCCCCGTCGTTTGACTCGCTGGAGCGGCTCGGTGCGTGAGCTCAGCGTCGACGTCGCGATCATCGGGTCGGGCGCCGGCGGCGGCGCGGTGGCCAAGGAGCTGGCGCCGCTCGCCCGCGCCGGCCGGCGGGTCGTGGTGCTCGAGTGGGGGACCAAGCTCGCCGAGCACGAGTACACCGGCCAGGAGGTCGACATGGCCGGCAAGCTCTACTTCGACAACGGCGGGGTCTTCACCAAGGACCGCAACATGACGATGGCCTTCGGCCGCGCCTACGGCGGCTCGACCGTGGTCTACACCGGCACCTCGCTGACCATTCCGGAGCGGGTGGTCGCGCGCTGGGGCGTGCCCGGGCTCGACTGGGGCGACCTCCAGCAGCGCTCGGCGAAGTACCTCGTCGAGAACAACGTCCACCTGCAGCCCGAGGAGCGGCTCAACGACAACAACCGGCTGTTCCGCCTCGGCTGCGAGCGGCTCGGCTACCGCTGCGAGCAGTTCCCGATCAACGTCAAGGGCTGCCGCGCGTCGAGCCTGTGCAACCTGGGCTGCCCCAACGCCGCCAAGCAGGGGACCCACCGGGTGCAGCTGCCGATGGCCGAGGCCGCGGGGGTCGAGGTGGTGACCAACTGCCGGGTCACCCGGGTCTCCGAACGGGTCTGCGAGGCGGTGGTCGCGAACCCGGGCTACGGTGAGCCGTCGGCCTGGGAGCCGGGCGAGTACCGCGTGGCCGCCAAGGCGGTTGTGGTGTGCGGCGGCGCGGTCAACTCGCCGGCCCTGCTGCTGCGCTCGGGCTTCGGCGGCGCGCTGCCGGCGCTCGGCCGCTTCCTGACCCTGCACCCCGCGCTGATCCTGGTCGCCGAGCACGAGCGGCCGATCACCAACTTCGTGGGCCACCCGAAGAGCTTCTACTGCGACGAGTTCCTCGAGTCGTACGGCTTCCTGCTCGAGACCTGCATGTACTTCCCGTTCGTCACCGCCAAGAACCTGATCGGCTTCGGGGCCGAGCACTCGGAGCTGATGCGGGCCTTTCCCAGGCTGCAGATGATCCTGGTGCTGGCGGTCGATCCGGCGCTCGCGAGCAACCGAGTGGTCGTGGACGCTGCGGGCGAGCCGGTCGTCGACTACACCCTGACCGGGGAGGTGCTCGACTCGCTCCACGAGTCGATGAAGGCGAGCGCGCGCATCTTCTTCGCGGCCGGAGCGCGGCGGGTGCACTCGCCGGCCGGCGCGAGCTTCTTCCTCGACGCCGCCGATGCCGAGCGCATCGATGAGCTGATCCCGCGCAGCAACGTCACGCCCGGCAAGATCTCGGTGACCAGCGCCCACCTGATGGGCGGCTGCCGGATGGGCGCGGGGCCGGCCGACTCGGTGACCGACGCCTGGGGGCGGGTGCACGGGGTGCCGTGGCTCTATGTGGCCGACTCCTCGCTGTTTCCCAGGGCGTCGGAGATCAACCCCTACGTGACCGTGATGGCGCTCGCCGACCGCGCGGCCGAGCACCTCCGCACCCACGCGGGAGAGCTGCTCGGGCCATGAAGATCAGGGGATCGAAGCTGGTCGTGAAGGCGCTGCTCGACGAGGGCGTGCGCCACGTCTTCGGCATCCCGGGCACCCACAACCTCGAGCTCTACGACGCGATGGCCGACGCGACAGGGCTCGAGCCGGTGCTGGTGACCCACGAGCTGTCGGCCGCGTTCATGGCCGACGGGCTCGCCAGGACCTCCGGCCGGGTCGGGGTGGTCAACGTGGTGCCCGGCGCCGGGGTCAGCCACTGCCTGTCCGGCGTGGCCGAGGCCTTCATGGACGGCGTGCCGATGGTGGTGCTGGCCTGCGGGATCCGCACCGACACTGGGCACGCCTACCAGCTGCACGCGGTCGATCAGCTGGCCATGCTCGCGCCGGTGACGAAAGGCGTCTTCCGGGTCGAGCGCGCGGCGGACATCTACCCGACGGTCCGCCGGGCCTTCCGGGTCGCGCAGCAGGGCACGCCGGGCCCGGTGGCGGTGGAGATCCCGGCCAACCTGTACATGCTCGTCGACGAGGTGGAGGAGGTGTCCTTCACTCCCGACCCGGAGCCGCCCCGGTTGCCCGACCGCGAGCTCGTGGAACGCGCGGCGCGCATGCTCAGCGAGGCCGCGCAGCCGGCGCTCTACCTCGGCTGGGGCGCCGCCAGCGCAGCCGACCTCCTGGCGACCCTGGCCGAGCAGCTGGCCGCCCCCGTGGTCACCACCTTCCAGGGCAAGGGGGTGTTCCCGGAGGACCACCCGCTGTTCCTGTGGAACGGCTTCGGCGCCCAGGCGCCGCCGTTCGTTCGCCGGCTGATGGCGCGCTGCGACTGCCTGCTCGCGATCGGCTGCCGCTTCGGCGAGCTGGCCACGGGAAGCTACGGCATCGCGCCGCCGCAGCGGCTGATCCACGTCGACATCTCGCCGGAGGTCTTCAACCGGAACTTCCAGGCCGCGCTGGCCATCGAGGCAGATGGGCGCGCCTTTGTGCAGGCGCTGGCGAACGTGATCCGCGGCGCCCGACCCTGGCGGCCCCTGGGCGAAGAGATCGCGAACGGACACCGGGCGGTGCGCGATCGCTGGCACCGCAAGGCGAGCGCCAACCGGGTCACGCCGGTGCGGCTCTTCGAGGCCCTGCAGCGGCACTGCGGGCGGGACGCCATCTACGCGACCGACAGCGGCAACGGCACCTTCCTGGCAATCGAGCAGCTGCGCCTGAGCGGGGGGCCCGGCTGCTTCATCGCGCCCATCGACTACTCGTGCATGGGCTATTCAGTGCCGGCCGCGATCGGCGCGGCGCTCGCCAATCCGGGGCGGGACGTGGTCGCGTTGCCGGGCGACGGCGCCTTCCTGATGACCGGGCTCGAGCTGCTCACCGCGGCCTCGCGGGGAGCGTCGCCGCTGGTCTGCGTGCTGCGCGACGGCGCGCTGTCCCAGATCGCCCAGTTCCAGAAGATCCCATACAACCGCCAGCCATGCAGCGAGCTCCCCGACTTCAGCCTGGAGGGCATCGCCGGCGCAATCCGGGTGCCCTTCTACCGGATCATCAGGGACCACGAGCTCGACCCGGTGATCCGCGGGGCCGTCGAGATCACGCGGTCCGGGCGGCCGGTCCTGGTCGAGGTCGCCATCGACTACTCGGAGAAGACCTATTTCACACGGGGCGTCGTCAAGACCAATCTGCGACGGCTGCCGGGCGGGGACCGGCTGCGGATGATCGGCCGCGCCCTGGCTCGCCGCCTGTAGGAGCGTGTCGGGCATAGGCCCCTCGGCGCGCGCGGGTCGTAGATCCTGGGTTGTACGCGTCGCGGTCGACTGGTTGTCCTACGCCCGCGCGCGCCGAGCAGGATGCGCTGCGCGCATCCTGGTGATGAAGTAAGAGTTTTCAGAATTCATGGCGTGACTTGAACTACTGTCGCGTTCGCTGATGAATGCCTTTGATCCGACCTTTCCTGAGCCGGAATCGAGCAGCGACCAGCCACCACGGCCGCACCGGAAACACGTGCCTCGTCCATTCGACGCCCCTCGACAGTCCGACTCCCAGCCCGATTCCCGGGTCCCGGCTCTGCTCGACCGTCGTTCCCGTCCCTGTTCCCGTCCCTGTTCCCGAAACCGTGTGGCGCCGCGCTCGTTGTCCAACCAGTGACCCTGCAGCCCGTATATCCTGAGTCATCGAGGTGAGCCGATGCGCATCCCCATCTACCAGATTGACGCCTTCACCGAGCGGCTGTTCGGCGGGAACCCGGCCGCGGTGTGCCCGCTCGAGCGGTGGCTGCCCGACGCCGTGATGCAGGCCATCGCGGCCGAGAACAACGTGTCGGAGACCGCATTCTTCGTGCCGGCGGGCGACGGATTCGAGCTGCGCTGGTTCACACCGGAGCGGGAGGTGGACCTGTGCGGCCACGCCACGCTGGCCACCGCCCACCTGCTGCTCCGCCACCTCGATCCGGACCGGGAGCGGGTCGCCTTCTCGACCCGCAGCGGACGGCTCGAGGTCAGCCGCGAGGGCGAGCTGCTGGTGCTGGACTTCCCGGCCTATCCGCCGCGAGCCGTGGACGCGCCGGCCGGGCTCTTCCAGGCGCTCGGCCACGACGCCGAGGCGGTGCTCCAGGGCAACTACCTGATGGTGGTCTACCGCGACGAGCGCGCGGTGCGGGCGCTGGAGCCGGATTTCGGCGCGATGGCGCGGGCGGGGCTCGAGGAGGCGATCGTCACCGCCCGCGGGGTCGACTGCGACTTCGTGTCGCGATTCTTCGCCCCGGGGTACGGGATTGCGGAGGACCCGGTGACCGGCTCGGCGCACTGCACCCTGGTGCCCTACTGGGCACAACGGCTCGGCAAGATCAGGCTGCAAGCGCGCCAGGTCTCGTCCCGCGGCGGCGAGCTGTACTGCGAGCTGCGCGGCGAGCGCGTGTCGATCGCCGGCCGCGCGGTCACCTACCTGGAGGGTACGATCCAGGTTCCGTGAGGCTAGGATGTCCGGGGAGGTCGACATGGCCACGCTCATCGTTCACGGTCTCGACGGGGTCAGGGCACTCGTAGGGCGGCTGCTCGGGCCGGGCGAGTGGCTCCCGATCACCCAGGAGCGCGTGACGGCCTTCGCGAATGCGACGCTGGACCAGCAGTGGATCCACGTCGATGTCGAGCGAGCGAGGGCCGAGTCGCCGTTCGGGGGCCCCATTGCGCACGGGTACCTCACCCTGTCGCTGCTGCCGCACCTGCTCGGCCAGCTCATCGACGTCACCGAGGCCAAGGCGACGATCAACTATGGGCTCAACCGGCTACGCTACCCGGCGCCGGTGCGAGTTGGCAGCCGCGTCCGCCTCTGCGTGACCGTGGCTGGCGTTGAGGAGATCCGCGGCGGCGTTCAGTGCCAGCTCGACTGCACGATCGAGGTCGAGGGTGGCGACAAGCCGGCGCTGGTGGCCGAGGTGCTGTTCCGCTACTACGCCTGAGCGGGTGGACCGGAATCGCAGCGCCGGCGCCGCGCCGACCGGCCGAGAGGTCATGGGTGGTCGAGGGCGGCACGGGCGTCGGCGAGGAGCTTGCGGGCGGCCTCGGCGTCGGGCGACTCGGGATGCTCGGCGAGTGCTGCCTCGACAGTGGCCACGGCCGCGGCGAAGGCGCCGCCGTTGAACTGGCCGACCGCACGGTTGTAGGCCTCGACGAACGCGTTGTCGGCGCGGACCCGCCGGATGTCATCGATCTTGACGTCGATCCACAGCGGCGGACTGGGGCCGCCGCGGCTCCGGAGGTCCTCGAGCAGGGCCAGGGCTTCGTCGAGCCGGTTGGCGACGATGAGCTCGTTGAGGCGCTCGATGTCGGCGGGGCTGGCCGCGTGGGACGGCGCGAGGGCGGCCGCTGGGGGCGGTCCGGCGGCGGGGTTGTCGAGGAAGTCCAGGAAGGACTCCACGGCCTCGGCATGGCGACCTGGCGGCGCCTCGTCGCGCAGCGACAGCAGCATCTCGCGGGCGCGGTCGACGTCGCCGGCGTTGTAGGCGTTGGCCGCCCCGTTGTAGCGCTCGGTCAGCCGAGCGTCGACGATGTTCGCGCGCAGCGCCTCGATGTGCCTCCGAACCAGCTCGTCGTCAGGGCTGGCGGCGTGAGCGGCCTCGGCCTCGGCGAGGACCCCCAGCGCCTCGTCTCGCCGTCCGTTCTCGATCAGCCGGCGCGCACGGTCGACGTCGCTGCGGGCGATCACCCGCAAGGCGATCCGCAGCTGGTCGGGATCCGCCGCGAATTCGCGCTCGGCCAGAGCCACGGCCTCGTCGCGGCGGCCGCTGGGGAGATAGAGCCGGAGCAGGTTGGCGGTGACGTCGGTGCGCTCGGGGAGGAGCCGATGCGCGGTCTCGGCGGCCCGGATCGCCTCCTCGGAGTGGTCGCCGGCGGCGAGGAAGCTGCCGGCCAGCGCCGCCCACGCCGGTGCATAGGACGGGTCGGCCTGGACGCATCGGCGCAGCGCGTTGCGGACCGCAGCGATGTCGCCGCCGCGCCGCAGCAGGTACGAGCCCCCGAGGTACTGCACCAGCGGATCGTCGGGCGCGGCCGCCAGGGCGCGGCGATACCAGGAGTCGGCCTCGTCCCAGCGCGCGCGGTCCTCGGCAAGCCGGCCGAGGGCGGCCAGGGAGGGTCCGTGGGAGGGGGCGCGCCCGACCGCGGCGAGGAAGTGGTCCCGAGCCTCGGGGCGCGGTGGGGACTGCTGGGAGAGCAGGTCGCCGAGCCGGTAGAGGACGTCGGGGTAGGGCATCTCGCGGATCGTGATCGAGGTCGTCAGGTCGAGGGTGACCGGCAGCTCGAGGTAGGAGTAGCGGCGGCGGCCGATGTACGAGCGGAACTCCTTCTCGAGCTCGGCGGCGTCGACCGAAAAGGCCGCGGCGAATGCGGTCGAGGTGGCGCCCCCTCGTGGAGGAGGGCGATGAAGCGCGCGGTCTCTGCCCGTCGCGCCTCGCTGCCGATCAGGAGGTAGTGGACCAGCGCCCACGACTGGGCGTAGAAGCTCTCCTTGCGGGAGGGGTCGTTGTACGCCGGCGAGCCATGCTCGACCGCGAACAGCTCCGGCAAGGTCATCGTCGGCGAGGTATTGAGCAGGGCGAGTTGGCGCCACACCGGCAGGCCGATGCGGGCCTTGCCGCCGGTGACCTCGAAGTTCTGGTAGAGCTCGGCCAGCCCCTCCTCGTACCACAGGGGCAGACGGGGGAAGTTGGCAGATGCGACGAAGTGGACGTACTCGTGGTAGACGATGCTCGACGCGTCCTCGCGGGCGTCGGCGCAGATCGCGATGGAGTTCGCGCTGGTGCGCTCGAGGAAGTAGCCGGCCGTGGCAACCGGCTGCGAAGCGTAGTAGTGCCGGTAGGGTTCGAACGATCCTCGGTTCTTGAAGACGTAGACCAGGATCGGGACCGGGCTGTCAAGGTCGAGTGCCGTGACGTGGGCCAGCACCGCGCGCAGCTCCTCGAGATCGCTCGCCACCGCCCGGGTCGTCCGCGGACCGGCGTTGGAGAAGAACGTGAAGTTGCCGGTGGTCAGCTCGATCCAGCGCTCGCTCTCCCGGGGTAGCTCGACCGCGCCCACCGCGGGTGAAGCGAGGGTGGCGAGGATCAGGGCCGCGCGAAGACAGCGGGGCAGGGGCATGGCAACATCAGGGCGGCCGATGGCCGCGATCGGTTGTAGCATGGACGAGGGGCAGGGGTCTGCGGTGCGGGGGAAAAGGCTCGTTCGCAGCCCGGGCGAGGTAGGTTGCTTCCGGTGGGAATGTATGGTGGGAATCGAAAGGTGGGTCGATTCGGTAGGAAAAAGAGCCTCGGGCTGCTGCTGTCAAACGAGCTTGATGGTCCAATCAGGAACCACTTGGGCATAATGTATAACCATTTAATCGATTTGTCAACTCCTAAATCAACCTCCGGCTCCGACCACGACCTCGCCCGGTGAGGGGGGCGCCATGCTGAGCTCGCACGATGCGTTGATCGTCAACGACCCACAGCTCGACTTCTTCCCCGGGGGCGCGCTGGGTGTGCCCGGCGCCGACGAGATCCTGCCGGCCGTGAACCGGGCCATCCAGGTCTTTGCCGAGCTGGTGGCGGTCGGCGTCCGCCCGCTCGAAGGCGTCCCGGAGTGAGAGGAGCCCGCGTCCACGCAGTGTGCCCGTCGGCGCTGCTCGTCGACCTCTACGAGCTGACCATGATGCAGGCCTACTGGGCGCACGCCATCGAGGGCAGCGCGACCTTTGACCTGTTCGTGAGGCGGCTGCCGCCCGAGCGCAACTTCCTGCTCGCGGTCGGGCTGGAGACTGCCCTCGATCTTCTGGAAGGGCTCCGGTTCACGCCGGGCGACCTCGAGTACCTGTCCGGCACCGGGCTCTTCGACCGTGGCTTTCTCGACGTGCTCGCGGGGTTCCAGTTCACCGGGGACGTCGACGCGATGGCGGAAGGCACAGTCGCCTTTGCGCGCGAGCCGATGCTGCGGGTGACCGCGCCGATCCTGGAGGCGCAGTTCTTCGAGTCCCTGCTGATGAACCAGTATCACGTGCAGACCCTCCTCGCTTCGAAAGCGGCCCGGGTGGTGCTGGCGGCCGGCGGGCGGCGAGTGGTCGACTTCGGGATGCGGCGCATGCATGGCGTCGACTCGGCGGTCGCTGGAGCGCGGGCCTACTGGATCGCCGGGCTGCAGGGGACGTCCAACGTGCTCGCCGGGCAGCTCTATGGGATCCCGATCGTGGGCACGATGGCGCACAGCTTCGTGCAGTGCCACTCGAGCGAGCTCGACGCGTTCCGCGCCTTCACGGCGACCTACCCGGAGACCGTGCTGCTCGTCGACACCTACGACAGCCTGCACGGCGTCGAGCACGTGATCGAGCTGGCCGGGGAGCTCGGCCCCGGCTTCCGGGTACGGGGGATCCGGCTGGACTCGGGAGACCTTATCGACCTGTCGCGGGCCGCGCGGCGCAGGCTGGACGAGGCGGGGCTGGCGGCGGTCAGGATCTTCGCCTCCGGCAACCTGGACGAGTACCGCGTGGCGGAGCTTGTCAGCGCTGGGGCGCCGATCGATGCCTTCGGCGTTGGCACCCGCCTCGGGACCTCCGAGGACGCGCCGAACCTCGACCTGGTCTACAAGCTCGCCCAGCTGGACGGCCGGCCGCTGCTCAAGCTGTCGACCGACAAGGCGACCTTGCCCGGCATCAAGCAGGTGTGGCGCACGATCGATGGGCACGGTCGGTTCGCGGGCGACGTCATCTCTCTCGCCGGGGAGAAGCGCGACGGGGTGCCGCTGCTCGCGCCTCGGATGCGGCAGGGCGAGCGGGTGGCGGGGGCCGCGGAGGAGCTGGCGACTATTCGACGGCGTGCCGCCGACCAGCTCGCCGCGCTGCCGGAGGCGATTCGCGGCCTCGCCCCGGCCGACCCACCGTACCCGGTCGAGGTGTCGGGCGCACTCGCAGAGTGCGCGCAAGAGGTCGCGGCGGAACTGGCCGAGTGACGCGGCGCGCCTGCGTCCCGCAACACAATCGAGCGGGGGACCAGCCCCGAGGAGCCCCTAGCCTCTGGGCGGGCGGGGGTGCGGAATCGAGCACGGACGCACATCCGGCGACGGGAGCGGAGACAAAGACGGAAGCGGGCGCGGAGGGAGAGGGAGGAGCTGCACCCCTGGGAGTCCGTGCCGCAGTGGCCGCCCGCCAACATTTTGGTCCACCACGCCCGCCAAGAAAAGGGGAAATGCAGCACGGACTCCTTCTGGAGGGTGATGACAGGGCAGCTGATGGGTGGGGATTACGAAAGAGTGTTGGCTCTTGGTGTTGCGAGCGGTAACGCGACAGCAACTCAAATTAGATTATCAATCATGAGAATGTGTTTCCCGCCTTCAGGATGCGCGCAGCGCATCCCGAGGAGCGCGTGGGGCAGAGGCCAACCGCGGGGACCACATCAGGAGCGCACACAGGGGCCTATGCCCGACACGCTCCTACAGCGTCATCACCGTTCCACGGAGCCCGACCTGCCAGAACAGGTCGAGGGCCTCGAGGCCGTCGCCGAGGGCGCACCGGTTGAGGAGGGCGTCGGTGAGCACGCGCTTGGCGGCAGACACCGCGTCGGGCAGCGCGAGCCCGAGAGCGAGGCCGGCCGCGATCGCGGAGGCCAGGGTGCAGCCGGTGCCGTGGTCGGCGCCGGAGGAGGGGATCCGGCGCGCGCGGAGCTCGTGGAACTGGTCGCCGTCGAACAGGACGTCCACCGCGTCGCCGGCCAGGTGCCCGCCCTTGACCAGCACCGCCGCGCCGCCGAGCTGGTTGATCGCGACCGCCGCGTCGCGCATGGCCGGAAGATCGCGGACGTCGCGGTCGGCGAGGATGGCGGCCTCGTGCAAGTTCGGCGTCACCAGGGTGGCCAGCGGCAGCAGCTCGCTGCGAAGGGTCGCCACCGCGTCGTCGCGGAGCAGGCGGGCGCCGGAGGTCGCGACCATCACCGGGTCGACGACGAGCGGCACCGTCGGGTGGTGCGTGATCCGATCGACCACGACCTGGATCAGCTCGCTCGAGTAGAGCATGCCGGTCTTCACGGCGCGCACCGCAAAGCCCTCGCGCACCGCGTCGATCTGGTCGGCGAGGATCGCGGGGTCGGTGGGCTGGACCGAGCGCACGCCGTCGAGGTTCTGGGAGGTCAGGCAGGTAATGGCGGTGGCGCCCCAGGCGCCCATCGCGGCGATCGCCTTGAGGTCGGCCTGGATGCCGGCGCCGCCCCCCGAGTCGGAGCCCGCGATGGTGAGCACGACGGGCCTTCGACGGGCATCGTTCATGGTCCCTCCTCGGGTGCTGCGGGGCTGCGGGTCGTGAAGTGGTCGAAGCCCGACAGCTCGAGCGGACCGCACGTGCCGTCGGCGTGCCGCAGCCGGATCGCGTCGCCGGTGACGATCTCGCCGATGTCGAACAGCGTGCGGCCGGTGCGCTCTGCCACGGTCGACCGGAGCTCGGCGACCCGGCCGGGGTCGACCGTAGCGAGCAAGCGGTAGTCCTCGCCGCCGCCGAGCGCAAGCCGCAGCAGGTCGTGGCCGGTCGCGGCGCAGAGCTGCCGCAGGGGTGCCGACAGGGGGAGCGACGGCACGTCGACCACCGCACCCACCCCGCTGCCCCGGCAGATGTGGCGCAGGTCCGAGGCCAGGCCGTCCGACAGGTCGATGGCGGCGTGGGCGGCGCCTGAGGTCGCGAGGATACGGGCCTCGGTGAGGTAGAGCTGCGGCAGGTAGTGGGCCTGGAGCAGAGCCTGTGCGACCTCGTCCGGGAGGTCAGGGCGCTCGAGGAGAACGACGAGGCCGCCGGCCGAGTCGCCGAGGGTGCCGGAGACCAGGATGCGGTCGCCGACGAGAGCGCCGGTGCGGTAGAGGACCTCGCCGCGCGGTACGCTGCCGGTGACGGCGATGTTGATGCAAAGGTCCACCTTGGAGCCGGTGGTGTCGCCGCCGAGCACGTTGACGCCGGCGTCCCTGGCCAGCGCCTTCATGCCATCGTAGAGCTGGTCGAGCTCCTCGACCGACACCGTGGGCGGGATCGCGATCGAGATGAACGCCTCATGCGGTACGCCGCCCATGGCCGCGATGTCGGAGAGGTTCACCGCGAGGGACTTGTAGCCGAGCTGGCGAAAGGAGATGGTGCCGCGCAGGAAGTGCACCTGTTCGATGAGCATGTCGGTGGTGACGAGCAGCAGGTCGCCGCCGGCCTCGATCACCGCTGCATCGTCGCCGATGCCGCGCAGCACGCGGCTTGGATCGGCAGCCTGGCAGCCGGGTGTGATCCGGTCGATGAACGCGAACTCGCCGAGCTCGCTCAGCTTCACGGTGACCTCCGCTGCGCGAGACCGGCCGCGACCTCGCCGCGGATGGCAGCGGCGGCGGCCTGCGGGTGCGGGGACGACATGATGGCGCTCACCACCGCCACGCCGTCCGCCCCGGCCATCACCACGGCGCGGGCGTTGCCGGCGTCGATGCCGCCGATCGCGAGCAGCGCGGCGTCGGGCATGGCCTTTCGGATCCGGGCCACGCCCTCGAGGCCGACCGCGACCTCGGCGTCGGGCTTGGTCGGGGTCAGAAACACGGGCGACACCGAGACGTAGTCGGCGCCGTCGGCGAGGGCGCGGCGGGCCTCCTCAGGGGTCGCCACGGAAACGCCGAGCAGCACGTCGGGGCCGACCAGGCGCCGGGCCTCGGCCGCCGGCAGGTCGTCCTGGCCGACGTGGACGCCGTCGGCGCCGGCCGCGAGCGCGACGTCGACGCGATCATTGACGAACAGAGGCACGCCGGTCCCGGCAAGCGACCCCTTCAGCTCGGCGACCTCGGCGAGGAAGCGTCCCGCGCCGAGCGACTTCTCGCGCAGCTGGACGGCAGTGGCGCCGCCCCGCACTGCTTGCTCGACGACCTCGGCGAGCGTCCGTCCGCCGGCGAGGTCGCGGTCGGTGACGAGGTACAGCCGGAGGACGTCGCGGCAGCGGCTCAACCGGCGACCTCCCGGATCCGCGCCGCCGCGGCCAGCTCGGCAGGGGAGATCGCGGCCAGGGCGTCGTAAAGGGCGATCTGGAAGGACCCCGGACCCGCGGCGCGCTCGGCCGCGCGCTCTCCAGCGATCCCGAAGTAGGCCAGGGCGCCGGCGGCAGCGACGGCCGGGTCCGCCTCGACGGCGCAGAACGCGGCGACCAGGGCGGTGGCGGCGCAGCCGGTGCCGGTGACGCGGCCCATCAGGGGATGGCCGCCGCGGATCTCGAAGACCCTGGCACCGTCGGTGACCAGGTCGACCTCGCCGGTGATGGCGACTGCGCAGCCGAGCCGCCGGGCGAGCTCGGCGCCGACTCGCGCGGCTTCGCCGACGTCGTGGGCGGCGTCGACGCCCCGGGTCGTGGCGTCGAGACCGGCGACGCTCAGGATCTCCGAGGCGTTGCCGCGGATGACGGCGATCTCGAGCTCGCTGGCAAGGGAGCGGGCGGTGGTGGTGCGATAGGTGGTGGCGCCGGCCCCGACGGGATCGAGGACCACGGGAACTCGGTGGCGGTTGGCGGCCGCACCGGCCAGGCGCATCGCCTCCACCCAGGCCGGCGAGAGCGTCCCGATGTTGAGGACGACCGCGCCAGCGAGCGCCGCCATCTCCTCGACCTCCTCGCGGGCGTGCGCCATCACCGGCGAGGCGCCGGCGGCGAGCAGCACGTTGGCGGTGCTGTTCATGACCACGTAGTTGGTGATGCTGTGGACCAGCACCCGGCGCTCGCGCAGCGCGGCGAGGGCAACGGCCGCGGCGGCGTTCGGATCAGTCATCGCGTTTCTCCGCGAGGACGGGAGAGTGATCCTCGGAGGTGGGCTGGCACCGCGTATCCCTCCGCTGGCATGACCCAGATCAGGTTCCGGCGGCCACCGGGGCCGCCGAGGGTGTGGTCTCAGCTCCCGCGGTCCGCCGGGAGCACCCCTCACACGGTCGGTTCAGCGTATGGAAGCGCCCGGCGGGTGTCAACCGCCTTCTCAGCGGACGTTGTTGCCCGAAGTGGCGTCAGGCAGCTACTGCGACACAAGCTACTCAGGATGCGCGCAGCGCATCCCGAGGAGCGTGTGGGCAGAGACCAGCAACAACAACCACATAAGGAGCGCACGCAGGGGTCTATGACCACGCGCTCCTAGTGTCCTGAGTTAGAAATTCATTTACAATATTTTGCTTTCGGTGTAGCCTCCATTCATGATGAAGGGGAGGACGCCGATGGCACGTGGGAGACCAATTCCTGCTGTGGTGCTGACGGACGAAGAACGAACGACGCTTGAGCGTTGGACGCGGCGCCCGACGACGGCCCAGGCGCTGGCGATGCGCGCCAGGATCATCCTGGTGAGCGCCGACGGGCTACCGATCACGACCGTTGCAGGACAGGTGAACGCGACTCGAGTTACGGTAGGGAAATGGAGAGCGCGTTTCCTCGAGCAGCGACTGGATGGTCTGCTCGATGAGGCTCGACCCGGAGCTCCGAGAACGATCACGGATGAGGACGTCGAACGGGTCGTGGCCATGACCTTGGAGTCTGCACCCAGGGATGCGACGCACTGGAGCACACGTTCCATGGCCGCAGCTTCGGGGTTGAGCCAAAGCGCGGTCAGTCGGATTTGGCGGGCATTTGCCCTCCAGCCCCATCGCTTTGAGACCTTCAAGCTGTCCAAGGACCCTTTGTTCATTGAGAAGGTCCGAGACATCGTGGGCCTTTATCTCAGCCCTCCGGACAAGGCTATGGTCTTGTGCGTTGACGAAAAGACCCAGGTCCAAGCCCTGGATCGGACCCAGCCCATTCTGCCCATGAGACCCGGTCAGATCGAACGGCGAACCCATGACTACGTCCGCCATGGCACCACGTCGCTGTTCGCTGCGCTAGACATCAAGACAGGCGAGGTCTTGGGTGAGTGTCATCGTCGCCATCGCTCCATCGAGTTCCGCAAGTTCCTCGACGCCATCAACGCCGCGGTCCCTGAGGACTTGGACTGCCACCTGATCCTCGACAATTACGGAACGCACAAGACAGCCCTGATCCGTCGCTGGTTGGCCAAACGACCCCGCTTCCATCCCCACTTCACGCCGACGGGTGCCTCCTGGCTCAATCTCGTGGAGCGCTGGTTCGCCGCGCTGACCGAAAAGCAGATCCGCCGCGGCACCCACCGCAGCACGAGACAGCTGGAAGCGGCGATCTACAACTACCTCGACACATACAACGAAAATCCCAGACCGTTTGTCTGGACGAAAACCGCCGACGAAATCCTCGCTTCATTAGCCCGCTTTTGTAGACGGACTTGCGACTCGGGACACTAGCAGATCGCGGTCGCGAGCGGGAGCTCCTCGTCGATCTTGAGCATGAGCAGCAGGTCGAGGTCCTCGGCGGTGACCGGCTTCTGCAGGAAGGTGAGCCGCGCCTTGCCGAAGCGGGCTCCGACCTCGAACACGGGATGGTCGCTCAGCGCCACGATGTGGGTGTGCGGCGGGGCGGTGTTGGCGAGGTTGACCAGGCCCAGTGGGTCGTCCGCGAGGAGGCGCATGTCGAGCACGATGATCTGCGGGGGATCGACGGCGCACACGCAGCGGGCCTGGGTCATGGAGGCGCAGCCCGTGACCCGGACCTCGGAAAGCTGCTCGAACGCGTGAAACACGCCCCAGGTGATGTCCTGCTCGCCGGTGGCGACCACCACGTGGCGCGGCGGTCTTCCTGGCGTGATGGGACTGCTGCCCGGGCTGTCGCCGGCGTCGTGAGGCTGGTTCCTCATGGTGCGACCCCCTTCGGCGCGCCGTCCGCGCCCTCTCGCGCCACGACGAGGAGCAAGAGCCGTGCCCAAACCGGAGCTGGCGGGAAGTTGAGCCCCGTGCCGAATTGAAACGGGCGGCATGGTGGGCGCGTCTCGCGTGGACCGGCCGGAAGGCGCTGTCAGCCGCCGCGAACGGCCTGGAGGTTGCTGATCGCCAGCACCGCGGCAAGGACGGCCGACCACAGCCAGCCGGCGCTGGCGGCGACGACGCACAGGCCCACGCACACCACCACTGACAGTAGCCGGACGGTGTAGAGGCCGCGAGCGCCCCAGGCGCCCTCGGCGAGCGAGCCGACGATCATGCCGCCGTCGAGGGGCAGGACCGGCAGCAGGTTGAGCAGTCCCCACCCCAGGTTGACCCAGATCGCGTACTGCAGAATCTCGCTGACCGCGGGTGGGCCCGTGGGCAGGAGCCTGGCGGCGATCAGCGCGAGGATGCCCACGGTCACGCCGACCGCCGGGCCCGCGGCGCTGATCAGGGCCCGCTGGCTCGGCGGGAGCAGTGAGGCGCCGCTCCAGCTGGTGACGCCGCCGAAGCCGTGCAGCTCGATCGAGGCGACGAAGCCCTGGCGCTGAACCGCCAGCGCATGGCCGAGCTCGTGGATGAGCACCCCGACGAAGACCACGGGCAGCCAGAGGATGATCCCGGGCAGCTCGCGCGGGCCGATCAACAGGGCGGTCACGAAGAACCAGACCTGGACTCGAACCGGAATGGCCCCGAGGCGGAAGGTGATCACGTGCGTCCTCACGGGCAGGATAGCACCGGCGGCAGGGGTCCACGGGCCGCTCCGGCGCGGGGTTCCATCGACCTGCCCCGGGCGCGCTACCCTGACGGGGTGCACTGGAGGTCAACGTGGTCCGAGCAGCCGTGTTGGTGGTCGCAGCCCTGTTGGTGTGCATGACGATGACCTGGTCCGCGGACCGGCCGGAGGGATCGCCTGGCGCCACGCGGTCGGTGGTCCATGCCACCCACGGCATGGTGGCGGCGGCGCACCCGCTGGCCGTGCAGATCGGCGTCGACATCCTGAAGCGCGGCGGCAGCGCGGTCGACGCGGCGATCGCGGTGAATGCCGCGCTCGCCTTCATGGAGCCGGTCTCGTGCGGGCTCGGCGGCGATCTCTTCGCCATGGTCTGGGACCCGGCGAAGGGCGAACTGACCGGGCTCAACGGCTCGGGCCGGGCGCCGCGGCGGCTGACCCGGGAGCTGGTGCCGGCTGACGAGGACGGGACGATCCCGCTGTACACGCCGTACTCATGGACCGTGCCGGGCTGCGTCGACGGCTGGTTCGAGCTCCATGCGCGCTACGGGCGCCTGCCGATGGCCGAGGTCCTCGCACCCGCCATCGCTGCGGCCCGGGACGGGGTACCGGTGCCGCAGGTGATCGCCGGAGGCTGGGCGTCGGGCGCGCGAGTGTTCCGGGAGAAGCCGGGCTTTGCCGAGGTCTTCCTCCCGGGCGGCCGCGCGCCGGTCGAGGGCGAGGTGTTCAGAAACCCGGCGCTCGCGCGCACGCTCGAGATGATTGCGGGCGGCGGTCGCGATGCGTTCTACCGCGGTCCGATCACCGAGCGGCTGCTCGAGTTCTCGAGCCGTCACGGCGGCTTCTTCAGCGCCGAGGACTTCTCGGGCCACCGCAGCGACTGGGTCGAGCCGATCTCGGCCACCTACCGCGGCGTGACCGTGTACGAGCTGCCGCCGAACGGCCAGGGCCTGGCGGCGCTGCAGATTCTGCGCATGCTCGAGCCGCACGATCTCGCCGGCCTCGGGCGTGCGAACCCCGACTTCTGGCACCTCCTGATCGAGGCCAAGAAGCTCGCCTACGCCGACCGTGCCCGCTTCTACGCCGATCCTGACTTCGCGGACGTCCCGGTCGACGGACTCCTGAGCATGGAGTACGCGCGGCGGCGGGCGGCGCTGATCGACATGAAACGAGCTGCGCGCGCCGTGGACCCCGGCGATCCGAGGCTCGCGGAGGGCGACACCACCTACCTGGCGACCGCGGATTCGAGCGGCATGATGGTGTCGCTGATCCAGTCCAACTACACCGGCTTCGGCTCGGGCTACGTGGTGCCCGAGCTGGGGTTCGGCCTGCAGGACCGGGGCGGTCTGTTCAGCCTCGAGGCAGGGCACCCGAACGCGCTCGAGCCCGGCAAGCGGCCGTTCCACACCATCATCCCGGCGTTCATGGCGGAGCGGGGCACCCCGAACGTCGCCTTCGGCGTCATGGGCGGCGACATGCAGCCCCAGGGCCACGTTCAGATCGTGGTCAACCTGGTGGACTTCGGGATGAACCTGCAGGAGGCCGGGGATGCGCCGCGCTTCCGGCACACCGGCTCGCAGGAGCCGACCGGGACCAGGATGACCGATGGCGGCGTGGTGTCGCTGGAGTCCGGCGTCGCGGTCGAGGTCCGGCGGGAGCTCCTCCGCCGCGGCCACCGCCTCCAGGAGGCGAGCGGATCGGCGTTCGGTGGCTACCAGGCGATTCGCCGCGACCCGGTCAGCGGCGTCTTCTCCGGAGCCAGCGAGTCGCGCAAGGACGGTGCCGCGGCCGGCTACTGAGCTGGCCGCATCCCGGCGAGCGGGAGCCGCAGATCGGCTAGACTTGGGCTGTCGTGAAGCCGACTTGGCGGGTTCCGGCGCTGGGTGAGGCGGTGCCGCAGCGGGGCAGCTGGCCCTCGCGCCAGCTCGCGGGAGGTGCGCTGCGCGCCGCGGGGTGGCGTTTTGAGGGCAATCTTCCCAACGTGTCCAAGGCGGTGGCGATCGTTGCGCCGCACACCTCGAACTGGGACTTCGTGATCGGCCTGCTCGGGCTGTTCGCGGTCGGGGTTCGGGTGTCGTGGCTCGGCAAGCACACTCTGTTCAAGGCGCCTTTCCGGGGGCTGCTGCGCTGGCTTGGCGGCATCCCGATCGACCGCCGGTCCTCGACAGGAGCGGTCGAGCAGATCGTGACCCGGTTCCACGACAGCGAGGCGCTGCTGGTCGGCCTCTCGCCCGAGGGCACGCGCAAGCCGGTGGCGCGCTGGCACACCGGCTTCTGGCACATCGCGTCCGGCGCCGGGTGCCCGATCGTGCCGATCGCCTTCGACTGGGGGCCGCGGGTGATCCGCTTCGGTGCGCCGCTGCACCCGACGGGGGACCTCGACGCCGACCTCGCCACGCTCCGGGGCTTCTTTGCCGGGGCGACGGGGAAGAAGGAGAAGCTGCCCGCTGCCGGCACAGCCGCCTGTTGACAGCAGCCGGGGCACTGCCTTATCGTCGCGACGGCATCTCAAGAAAGCCTGATCGAGGGGCGTGCTCATGCAGTCATTCGGATCGACGGCGCAGCGGCGGGCGCGATGAGTCGGACGGCGATCTCGGTCCTCGAGGACACGGCCCGGGCATGGCCCGACCAGCCAGCGCTTCACTTCAAGGACGGCGACGCCTGGCGGGCGACGAACTGGCGCGACTACCACCGTGAGGTCATGGCCGCCGCGCGGGGATTGATCGCGCTCGGGCTGGAACCCGGGGACGGCGCGGTCATCCTGGGCGGCAACCGGCCGCAGTGGATGATCGCGAACCTCGCCGCCATCGCGGCCGGCGGATTGCCGACCGGCCTCTACACCACGGCGACGCCTGCGCAGTGCTCTTTCATCGCCGAGCACTGCGGCGCTTCGGTGGCGGTGGTGGAGCACGCGGGCTTCCTCGGCCAGCTCGCGGCTGTCCGCGACCGCCTGCGCGGCGTCGTGGTGATGAGCGGGGCGGCCGAGGGCTGCATCGGCTGGAACGAGCTGCTGACGCTCGGTGACGGACGAACGGAAGGCACGCTCGCGGCGCGGATCGCGGCGCTCGATTCGAAGCAGCCCTGCACGCTGATCTACACCTCGGGCACGACCGGCTCTCCCAAGGGCGTGATGCTGAGTCACGACAACCTGCTGTGGACGGCCGGCACCCTCGCCGAGGAGTTCGGCATCGACAGCTCGTACCGCGGCCTGAGCTACCTGCCGCTGAGCCACGTCGCCGAGCAGGTGGTCTCGCTGTATGCCGGGCTGGTGACGGGCGGCTGCATCGCCTTTGCCGCCAGCCTCGAGACCGTGCTCGACGACCTGCGTCACGTGCGGCCGACCTTCTTCTTAGCGGTGCCGCGGGTGTGGGAGAAGATCCAGGCCAGGATGGAGGCAGCGGGTGCCAGCAGTGGCCCGCTGCGACGGCGGCTGGTGCGTTGGGCCCGGGCGGTTGGGCGGCGCGCCGGGCAGGCCCGACAGCGCGGGGAGCCTCTCCCGCACAGCTTCTGGCTCGCCGACCGGCTGGTGTTCCAGCGCGTGCGCCGGCGACTCGGCTTCGACCGGGTCGACTACTTCATCACCTCGGCGGCGCCGATCTCGGTCGAGACGCTGGAGTTCTTTCTGAGCCTGGGCATCAACCTCCTCGAGGTCTACGGCATGACCGAGTGCTCGGGGCCCGCCACCCTGTCGAGGCCGGACCGCTTCCGGGTCGGGTCTGCGGGGGTCGCGATCCCCGGCACCGAGATCCGGCTGACCGACGAGGGCGAGATCTGCATGCGCGGGCCGAACGTGTTCCTCGGCTACTTCAAGGATCCCGACGGCACCCGCGACGCTCTTGACGACGACGGCTGGCTGCACTCGGGCGACATCGGCACGATCGACGCCGACGGCTTCCTGCGGATCGTCGACCGGAAGAAGGAGATCATCATCACCTCGGGCGGCAAGAACGTCGCCCCGGTGCCGATCGAGCTCAAGTTCAAGACCATCCCCGGGGTGTCCCAGACGGTCGTGGTCGGCGAGCGGCGCCGGCATCTTGCCGCGCTGCTCACGCTCGATCCGGAGCAGGTGCCGGAGATCGCCCGGCGGATCGGGTCGGTCGCTTCGAATGCGACCGAGGCCGCCTCCTGCGCGGCGTTCAGTGCCTACCTGGAGACACACGTCGCGCGGATCAACGCCACCCTGGCCTCGTTCGAGTCGATCAAGCGCTTCGCGGTGCTCCCCGGCCAGCTCTCGGTCGACGACGGCACTCTCACCCCGACCCTCAAGCTGCGCCGGCGCACGATCGACGAGCGCTACCGCGACGTCATCGACTCGCTGTATGCGGAGGGCGCTCAGACCGGGATCGCGTAGTCAGCGATCCCGAGGACTTCTTCAACAGGCGCTGACTCGCCTGTCCATAGTCTGAGTCGGGAGCGTCGACACCCACCACTGCCTACCGCCAGTCTGCCTGGATGACATCCGGGCCGTCCGCGGGTATCCTGAGGTCGATTTCAGGCCTTCACAGAAGGGGGACCCCATGAAGCGCCAGCGGCTCATGTGTCGGGTGGTGGCGCTCCTGGGAATCGGTGCGTGTGTGATCACGGCGCCTGCGGGTGCGGCGCCGCCGACGCGAGCTTCGGTCGAGCAGGACGCCCAGCGGCAGGTAGTCCAGATGCTCGACCGGATGCCGCTGCTCTTCGTGCCGGAGCAGGTGTTGCCCGACGGGGGCATGGGATTCGCGGTGCGGGGCAGCGAGGCGAGTGTCTGGCTCAGCGCGAGCGGATTGAGCTACCGGCTGACACCGGGCAGCGATACAGATCCTGAGACGGGCGCCGGAAGTTGGGTGGTGGCTCTCGATCTTGTCGGCGCGTCGCCCCGTGCACCGGTGGGGGAGGACCCCCTGCCGACCAAGGTGAGCTACTTCAAGGGGCCGAAGGCTGAGTGGCGGACCGGCCTGCCGAGCTACGGATCGGTGCGCTACAGCGAGCCATGGCCCGGGGTGGACGTGGTGGTGAGCGGCACGGCCGGGGAGCTGGAGTCGACCTTCGTGGTCCGCCCTGGCGCCGATCCGGGCCAGGTCCGGCTCGCCTACCGTGGCGCGACCGCGGTGCGGATCGAGGCCGGCGGCTCGCTGGTCGTCGACACGCCGCTCGGCGAGATCCGGGAGAAGGCGCCGTTCGCCTACCAGGAGGTGGACGGCCGACGGGTGGAGGTCGCAGCGGCGTTTGAGCTCGATGAGAGCACGGAGCCCGGCCTTCACGCCTACCGTTTCCGCCTCGGCGACTACGACCCCGAGCGCGAGCTCGTGGTGGATCCGGTGACCCTGATCTACTGCGGCTACATCGGTGGGTCGAGCAACGAGTCCGGCAGTGACATCGCCGTGGACGCCGATGGCAGGGTCTACGTGGCAGGCTCTACCTTATCGACCGAGGCCACCTTCCCGGTGGCGATCGGCCCGGATCTCACGCACAACGGCGATGCAGATGCGTTCGTTGCCCGAGTCAACGCTGCCGGCACCGGTCTTGATTACTGCGGCTACATCGGTGGATCGAATGTCGAAGAGGGCGATGCTATTGCGCTCGACGCTGACGGCAACGCCTACGTCACCGGCAGCACCTTTTCCACTGAGGCGAGCTTTCCAGTCATCGTCGGCCCGGACCTGACCCATAACGGTGACAGCGACGTCTTCGTGGCCAAGGTCAACAGTGCGGGCACGGCTCTCGAGTATTGCGGCTACATCGGGGGGTCGGACAGAGACAGTTACAGTAACATCGCCGTCGACGCTGCCAGCAGCGCCTACGTCACGGGTTGGACCGATTCCACCGAGGCCACCTTCCCGGTGGTGATCGGTCCGGATCTCACGTCCAACGGCGGCCCCACTGATGCCTTCGTGGCAAAAGTTAATGCTGCGGGCACGGCTCTCGAGTACTGCGGCTACATCGGTGGGGTGGGAAACGACTACCCGTACGGCATCGCCGTTGACCGCACCGGCAGCGCCTACGTCACGGGATCCACTTCCTCGGGCCAGGCGACGTTCCCGGTGACGGTTGGGCCGGACCTCAGGTACAACGGCGGAGCCAGCGACGCCTTCGTCGCCAAGGTCAACGCTTCCGGCGCCTCCCACGCGTACTGCGGCTACATCGGCGGGTCGAGCTTCGAGTTTGGCTTCGGCATCGCGGTCGATGCGGCCGGCAACGCCTACGTCACCGGGCTCAGTGGATCCGACGAGTGGAGCTTCCCGGTGCTGGTCGGCCCGGACCTCAGTTACAACGGCGGAGACTGGGACGCCTTCGTAGCTCGTGTCAACGCTGACGGCAGCGGCCTCGATTACTGCGGCTACATCGGTGGATCGGGCCAAGAGACTTGGGGCGGCATCGCGATCGACACCGCCGGCAACGCATACGTCAGCGGAGAGACCAGTTCCCACGAAGCGACCTTCCCGGTGCTGGTCGGCCCGGACCTCAGCTACAACGGCGGAGACTGGGACGCCTTCGTAGCTCGTGTCAACGCCGACGGCAGCGGCCTCGATTACTGCGGCTACATCGGAGGATCGGGTGATGACCGGGTCATCTATGGCATGGCGGTGGACGGTGCCGGCAACGCCTACGTCTCGGGAATCACGGACTCGACCGAGGCCTCGTTCCCGGTCGCGGTCGGCCCGGACCTGACGTTCAATGGTGGCGATCGAGATGCCTTCGTCGCGAAGGTGAGCTCGCCCGATCTGGTCTTCACCGACGGCTTCGAGTCGGGCGACACGTCAGCGTGGAGCGCGACAGTGCCGTAAGCCAACGGGAGTACGCGAGTCACGCAGCCGCCCTTCCGGCCGCCTTTTCACAGTTTCGAAGCGACCTCGCTCACCACTTGGCGGCGGGAGTGGTATCCTGAAGGCGCGATCTTCTCAATGCAACGCATGGCACGGCGGCGCAGATCGCCCGTTGGTTTGCGGCCCGGTGGTGGGCCGCGAGTCGGACGCTCGAGGCTGAGCGCCTGTCCGAGGTGGAGGTGACCACATGAGCAAGGCCAGTCTTCGTCTGACTGTGCTGGCCGTGGTAATGGCACTGGCGCTGGCCCCCGGAAAACTCCGCGCGCAGTCCGGGGACACCGGGGAGCCTCCGTTGCGATTCAACGGCGACCCATTCGCGGACCTGGCGATCGGGGCGCACTCGGTGGATGTGGGCGGGGCGGGCGCGGCTGGTGCGGTGAACGTGCTCTACGGCAGCTCGCCAGACGGCCTCACGGTGTCGCAGAGCCAGCTCTGGGACCAGAGCGTGCTCGAGTCGGACGGCGCGGAGGCCGGCGACCAGTTCGGCTGGTCGCTGGCGGCCGCCGATTTCAACGGCGACCGTTACCTTGACCTGGCGATCGGCGTGCCGTATGAGGACTGGCTGTCCTCCGCCAACGCCGGCGCCGTCAACGTAGTCTACGGCTCGCCCGGCGGACTGTCCGCGACCGGCAGCCAGTTCTGGCACCAGGATTCGGGCGGAGAAGGCGATGAGTTGGGGTCTTCCCTGGCCGGAGGCGACTTCAACGGCGACGGCTTTGCCGACCTCGCCATCGGCATCCCGTACGCTGATCCAGGAGGCGTCACGGGCGCAGGGGCGGTATATGTCCTCTATGGCTCAAGCGGAGGCCTGACCCTGACGGGCTATCAGTTCTGGAACCAAGACAGCCCTGGAGTCATCGGGGTCGCGGAGCTGGACGATTGGTTCGGAGAGGCCCTGGCCGCCGGCGACTTCAACAATGATGGCCGTGCGGACCTCGCGATCGGCGTCTACGGGGAGGACTACGCCGTGGATGACGACGGGGTGGTTCACGTTCTGTACGGCTCGGATGCCGGACTGACCGCGGACGACGACGACCTCTGGTACGAGGGCGCCCTCGGCGCAACGGCTGCGGCGTACGACCACTTCAGCGCCACTCTGGCCAGCGGGGACTTCAACGGTGACGGCGTCGACGATCTTGCGGCCTCGGCCACCGGCCGTGATGTGGGGGCCTCGGCTAGCGCCGGGTTGGTGTACGTGATCTTCGGCTCGGATGCCGGGCTCGTCGTCAGCGGCAGCCAGGCCTGGAGCCAGGACTCCCCTGGGGTCGGTGGCGTGAGCGAGCAAGGGGACCGCTTCGGTTCCGCGCTCGCCGCCGGCGACCTTGAGGGGGACGGCTACGCCGACCTCGCGGTCGGGGTGCCGGAGGAGAACCTTGCAGGGAGCGACGAGGGCTGCGTCAACGTCCTGCACGGCTCGGCCGACGGGCTCGTGGCCGGACCGGAGCTGTGGACCCAGGACAGCCCCGGCATCGTCGACTCGTCAGAAGACCTAGACGGTTTCGGATGGGCCCTGGCGATCGGCGACTTCAACGCCGACGGGTACGGCGACCTGGCTGTGGGGGTGCCGGGGGAGATCCTCGAGTCACTGAACCACTCGAGCGGGGCGGTCCACGTCCTTCACGGTTCGCAGGTCGGCCTCACGGCAAACGACAGCCAGTTCTGGCACCAGGAGGTGCCGGGGGTGCCGGGAGAGGGTGGCGGCATTTTCGGGGCGTCGCTCGCCTCGCTGCCGGACTCGCGGGTCGTGTTCACCAACGGCTTCGAGTCCGGCGACACCTCAGCGTGGTCGGCGACGGTGCCGTAGGCGTTGGGCGCGGCGCGCAGCCTGATCGACGCTGCGGCGCCTAGACCTCGGGAATGACGTACTTGTCGATGTTCTCGAGGGGTTTCGGGTACTTGAAGTCCATCCCTCCATCGTCTCGACCAGGATCGACGGACACGACCAGGTTGCGGTACCACTTGCGGTTGGCCGGGACCACGTACCAGGGCGCCCAGGGGGTGTTGCAGCGGGTGAGGGCATCCTCGTAGGCCTGCATGTACTTCGGCCACAGCTTGCGGTCATCGAGGTCGCCGGGGAGGAACTTCCACTGCTTGTCGGGAGTCTGCTGGCGCTCGCGCAGCCGCTCGGCCTGCTCCTCGGGAGAGATGTGGAGGAAGAGCTTGACGATGGTGATGCCGGAGTCGGCGAGCAGCCGCTCGAAGGTGTTGATGTGGTCGTAGCGGCCCTTCCAGACCGCGGCCGGGACCAGCTTCTTGACCCGCACCACCAGGACGTCCTCGTAGTGGGAGCGGTTGAAGATGGCGATGCTGCCGCGGGCCGGCGCCGCGGCATGGATCCGCCACAGGAAGTCGTGGGCGAGCTCCTCGGCGGTCGGCACCTTGAAGGGCGTCACCGTCACGCCCTGCGGGTTGAGGGGGCCGAGGACATGCGTGATGGTGCCGTCCTTGCCGGCGGTGTCCATGGCCTGGAGGATGATCAGCAGGCCCTGGCTGCCGTCCGCGTAGAGACGCTCGTGCAGCTCGCGCAGGCGCTCGAGGTTGCCGGCGGTGGGCTTCTGGGCCGCGTCCTTGCTCTTGAAGCGGCCGGTGTCCGCGGGGTCGATCTCGCCGAGCCGGAAGCGCTTGCCGGGTGGGCGGGTGAACCGCGAGATGTCGATCATCATCTTCTCCTCCGGGCGCGAGGCACGCGAGAGGGCGCTGAGGCGTCAGCCCCGCGCGTCGTGCTCGAGCGCAGCGTGAATCGAGGCCAGCAGGGCCTCGGCGTCGGCGTTCGGCAGCGAGGTCGGGCGCCAGCCGATGCCGAGCCCTGTCTCACCGAGCTTGGGGATGATGTGGAAGTGGACGTGCATCACGACCTGGTGGGCATCGGTCCCGTTGTTCTGGAGGATGTTGTAGGCCTTGGCGCCGGTCGCCTTGAGCACCGCTCGACAGAGACGGGGGAGGACCTTGCCGATGGCCGCCGCGGAGCCGTCGCTCAGCTGATGGAGAAAGGCCGCCCGCTCCTTGGGAATGACCAGGATGTGACCGCGGCTGAGCGGCCCGACGTCGAGGAAGGCCAGCACGTGCTCATCCTCGTACACCCGGTGGCACGGGATCTCGCCGGCGATGATCTTGTCGAACACGGTCTCTCGGTGCGTCATGGTCTGGCCTCCCGGCCCGGGCTCAACGGCCAGCGTTATCGGCTCGTTGTCCATTCTAGACCCCGCACGCTCCTACGGCTGGAGGAGGCGGCCTCCGCGTAGCACGGTGTCGGCGAGCAGGACGCGGACGCTGTCCAGGTACCAGCCGTCGTAGCCGGTGCAGCCGTCAACCCCGAAGTCGAAGCGCAACCGGAACGAGTCGCCGCCGCGGACGATGCCGGTGAGGTCGACCTGGGACTGGCCCCACGAGCCGCGGAACGAGGTCTCGTTGAGCCCGGAGAACGCCGGCTGCCCGGCCAGCGGGTTGTGGCTGCGCTCTGGCCCGTCCAGAAGCTGGTTGTAGGGGTTGAACACGAACGCCGCCTCGGGCACGAGAACGAACGGGCCGCCGTTGACGCTGATCTTGAGGTTGCCGCCATCGGCCGCCGGCTCGGTCGCGACGTAGTGGTCGATGAGCAGCACCGGCCGGCCGCCGTCGGGCATCGTGATCTGCGGGCTGACCAGGCGGAGGACTGCCGACTGGTCGTTGGTGGTGCAGTTGCCCCCGAAGTCGTCGTTGGTCGCGAACATCGCGCCGCCGTCGCCGCCGAGCGGCACGTCGGTGGTCCACACCCAGTTCCTGGGGGTGTAGTCCTGGGGGTCGACGCCCTGGTTGTTGACGGCCCAACCCGCCTCGGGGGCGGCGTCGAAGGTCTCGGAGAAGAGCTCGAGGGCGTACCTGGTCAGAGCGGGGGCGTTCGGGTCGAGCACGAGGTCGAAGCGGCACTGCTCGGGCACCTCGAACATCTCGGCCGCGAGCATTGCCTCGGCGACCTGGTCGCAGTCGAAGGCCGTGATCTCCTCCGGAGACAGCTGGCCGGTCGCGAGGTCGCTCAGCGGCTGCCCGACCAGATCGCGGCAGCTCAGCTCGGCGAGCAGCGCGTGGTCGGTGAAGTCGGTGATCTGGGTCTGGTAGACCGACATCGCGCGCCACCAGATGTGGGCGGCCTTGGTGGGGCCGATGCCGGCGACGATGTGCCCGTTGTAGGTGCCGCCGTCGACGGTGAGAGCGAAGGCGTGGTTGGGGACGCCGCTGTTGGTGTGGACGCCGCCGCCATCGTCCTCGCTGCAGTAGTACTGGCTGTCGCTGACCTTGCCCGGATCACCGGCGCAGTTGGGGTGCCACATGTCGCGCAGCCCGTTCCACAGGGTGTCCTCGGCGACGATCCAGCGCACCGAGTCGTCGATCGTGAAGCTGATCTCGACCGCCACGTCGGCCGGCTGGGCGCCCTTGATCGCCAGCCCCAGGCTCTTGGCGATGAACGCCGCCGGGATCCCGAGGGCGGGCCCGCCGCCGGGCATGTCGTAGACGACGTCGTTGATGGTGTTCATGACCAGCACGCCGGCGGCGCCGGCTGCCTCGGCATTGGCGACGCGATCGCGGTAGCTGCACGCGCCATAGCGGAACTCGACAAAGGCTATCCGTCCCGGCTCGAACCCCACGAAGGGCTCGCAGCCGTCGGCTGCGATGCCGACCCCGTCGTCGACGAGCTGCACGATGCCGAGCGTCGACCACGGCGGCCGCGGGTTGAAGGTCGCACTGCCGGCCAGGTAATCGCCGGCGACCGAATCGGGTGACTGCACCACGAGCCGGACCGAGTTGCTGCCAACGAAGTCGGTGCACGTGCCTGTCCCGCGAATCGGAGCCGGGTCGTCGTTGCCGACGCCGTTGATCATGTCGGCAATCTCGCCAAAGATGTCGGAGTAGGCCTCGTTGAGCGCGCCCGGCTGCCACTGATAGATCAGGTCGTGGGTGGCATCGGTGTAGGCATGGGTCCACTCGTGGGCCACCACGTCGTCGCTGGTCGTGTTCCGGCAGAAGCCGGTGTAGCTCCCGGTCCACCACGCGTTCGGGCAGCTCAGGTTCTGGTCCTCGTAGATGGTGCGCATGACCGCGTTGCGGCCGTCGTAGGAGAGGAAGGCGCCGCCGCTCAGGTTCGCGAAGAGCTGGTAGGTGTCCTGGGCGAAGTCGATGACGTCGTTGATCTCGGCGTCCTCGATGTCGCCGATGCCGGAGAACGGCAGCGGTCGCCCTCGTCCCAGACCCGGGCGCCGAGGTTGCGGTGGTAGATGGTCCGGTGGAGGTTCTCGATCCCGGTGATCTGATCGACGACAAAGCCCTGGTGGGCGTCGACGTAGAGGAACTCGCGGACGTCGGCGCCGTTGCCGACCTCGACCTCCCAGACCAGGTGGTCGCTGCCGGGCCGGCCGGCGACCAGGCCGCTGCGAAAGACCAGCGGGCCGCGAGCCTCGGCCACCAGGTCCGAGGCGCCGCTCTGCTTCGACACCAGCGCGGTGGCGGTCGCTGCGGCCTCGTTCCCGGTCATGGTGGGAGCCACCGAAGCCAGGCCGATGTCGGGCACCACCCTGCCGTTGACCGTCACCAGCTCACCTTCGGGGTTGAAGTGGAGCCGCAGCTCGGCGCCGAACACGGACGCCCCCCGATGCTGCTGGTGGAACCGGAGATGTTCGCCGCCGAGCCGGTCGGGAAGGGTACCGTTCAGGACGAGATCGCGGACCGCGTCGTTGAGCCCGAGGGACTTTCCATAGCGCTCGAGGAAAGAGCGGCTCCGGCTCGGCGCGTCGTCGCCGGCGAGCGCCAGGCTGCCCGGCACGAGCCGAATCACCCGCGGCGCGCCGGTCAGCTGATGGAGCTCGATGTGCGCCGTGCCGCCGCTGGCGCGCTCGAGGTCCTGAATCGCCATGTCGCGGATGGCCTGGGGGCCAGCTGCCGCAGCCGTCGAGCGCGACGGCCAGACCCGCCGCCAGTGCGATCGTCCTGAGTATCGAGCTCTGCATTGGTTCCTCACTGCCGGGAGTACGAGAGGCAACGCGGCACCGCAGCCGAAGCGGCACCGGCACGTCCCTGTGGGGAATCTAGCACGGCACCCAAACTATTCCCCGCGCGAGCCGTTACACTTGGCGGGACGTGACGATGGGAGGCTCGACGACCTCCGGCGCACATTCCGCGACCTGACGGACGGCCTGGACGTCAAGGACGTGCACGGCAGCTTCCGGCGTGACACCGTCCGCGCCTACGGGGTGCTCGGCCGAGGTCACCTGGATCGCGCAGAACCTCGCGGGTTCCTCGGCCGCTGGTGGTTCCGGACCCGGGTCCTCTTCCTCGGGCTCTCCTCGAAGCTGTCGCCGCCGAGGCGGCTGCTGTTCCTGGTTTGCATCGCGCTCACGTTGTGGGGCCTCGTTGACCTCCCAGGCGACGGCGTGGGCCCCCTGGCCGGACGATCGCCGCTGGGTCTTGCGGTGGCCGGGCTCGTCCTGCTGCTCGCGCTGGAGCTCGCCGACCGGGTGCTGGTCCGGGACGAGCTCGAAGTCGCCCGCGAGCTGCAGCGGGAGCTGCTGCCCGCCCGCGCGCCCGAGCTCGACGGCTACAGCTTCGCCTTCTCCTATCGGACGGCCAATACCATCGGCGGCGACTACTACGATTTCCTGCCGGCAGGGGACGGTCGGCTCGGGCTGATCGTGGGCGACGCCAGCGGCCACGGGATCGCGGCCGGGCTCGTGATGGCGATCGCGCATGCCGCCCTGCGCGTGGCCATCGACCTCGATCCCTCGCCTCGGGCGGTGATGGACCTGGTCAACCGCGCGCTGTACCGCAGCGGGGGGCCGCGCGCCTTCATGACCCTGTTCTACGGGCTGCTGGATCTCGAGTCGGGGCGCCTGGACTACGCCTGCGCCGGCCACCCGTACCCGCTGCTGCGGCGGGCGGGTGGGGAGGTGGTGGAGCTCGGCGCGGGATCGCTGCCGCTCGGGCTGCGGCCCGAGGTCGCGCCGGCACGGGGCAGCGAGGTTTTCGCTCCCGGGGATCTGCTCGTGCTGTACACCGATGGGGTGCCCGAGACGCTCGACGGAGCGGGCAGCGCATTCGGCTTCGATCGGCTCGGCAGCGAGGTGGCGGCAGGCGGCGCGGCATCGGCGGTGCACGAGCGGATCACCTCGGAGCTCGAGCGTTTCGCGGGGGGCGCGCCGCTGGTCGACGACCGCAGCCTGGTGGTCATCACCCGGAGCCGGGGGCTCGAGGATTGATCGGGTGGGCCGCGGTGCAGGGGAAGATCAGTCGATCGGCACCGGCAGCACGGTGCGCGGATCGGTGCTGTCGCGGCTGACGACCGAGCCGTAGAATGCGATCGGGCCGTCGGTGGTCACCATCGCGACAAAGCTCGCCGGTCCCAGGCAGTGCACCGTCGGGTCGTCCTTCGGTTCGAGGTGGATCTGCAGCCACGACCTGGCCGGGATCCGAATGGCGTGCGGCAGCTCGATGCCGAGTCCGTCGACGAGAACGCCGCCATCCGCGGCCGCCGGGGGGACGTCGAGCATGGCGACCACCGGCACGTCGCCCGGGTTGGCAAACCCGAGGTAGGTGTCGAACTCACGCGGCCCGCAGGTGTTTCGGTGCCAAATCAAGGAGGGGAGCAGGTACTCGCCCGGACCCGGGAGCTGCTCGACCGAGATCGCCTCGACCTCCTGGCCAGGCCCGGTCAGCAGGCCCCGGCGGCTGTGATCGGTTCCCGCCGGGTGGTTGACGGTGCGGCTGACGACATGGATCGGGCCGTCGGCCGACAGCACCAGTGATCCGATGATGCGGTCGGCGCAGCCGAGGTCGGTGGCAAGGCCGGAGGCGGTCCACACCACCGACGACAGCGGCGGGACAACCCTGGTCGTCGCGGTCGGGCGGTCGCAGGGCCGGCTGCGCTCGAGCACGCCGGGGAGGAAGTCGAGCAGCGACACCTGGACCGGTTGGGCACTGAGGTTGGTGAGGTAGATCTCGGAGCTCCACAGGGTCTCGTCGTGGCCCTTGGCGTTGTGGGCTACGAAGGGGATGAGGAAGCTCTCGGCGCCGGCCATCGCCGGTGCGAGCGCGAGGATCGAGACCGAGATCAGGAGGAGGCCAGGTCGCATCGTGACTCCATGAGCGCGCGGCGAGCCCCTTTCGCCGGCCGCGCGCGTCCCGTAATCTTACTACGGAGCTCGGGGGCGAAACGTCGGATACTGAGGCGCGCCGGCGAGCCGCGGCGCGAGTGACCGCAACGGAGGCGGTGAGGGCGATGTCGGAGGCTGGACGGATTCACGGGGCGTTCGCGCCGGTGCCGACCCCGATCGGGCGGGGGGGCGCCTTCGATGAGGAGGCACTCCGCCGGCACCTGGGATGGCTCGCCGAGTCGGGGCTCGACGGTGCGGTGGTGCTGGGGAGCAACGGCGAGTTTCCATCGTTCACGCTCGAGGAGCGGCGCCGGGTGGCGGCAGTGGCGGCAGCGGCCCGCGGCCGGCTGAAGCTGGTGCTCGGGGTCGGCTCGTGCGCCCTCGGCGAGGTGGTCGAGATGGTCGGCGAGGCCGCGCGGCACGGCTACGACGCGGTCCTGTGCCCGCCACCGTTCTACTTCCGCAGGCCGCCGATGCGCGGCCTGGTCGAGTTCTTCGGACACGTCCTCGATGCATCCGCGGTGCCGGTCCTGGCGTACCACATCCCCCAGCTGACCGGGATTCCGATCGACGACGAGCTGCTCGACCTGATCGGCGGCCACCCGCGGCTGGCCGGCGTCAAGGACTCGACCGGCGATCCCTCGGAGCTGCGGCGCCTGGTCGGCCGCTGCGCCGGTCGCAGCTACCTGGTCGGATCCGACCGGCTGGTGCGAGCCGCGCATGAGGCGGGCGGCACCGGCAGCATCACGGCGGCGGCCAGCGTGGTCCCAACCCTGGTCGTCGAGGCGGCCCGCAGCAGCCACGGCCAGGAGGCGCTGGCGCGGGTCCGCGGGCTGCTCGAGGAGTTCGGGCTGCAAGCCGCAGTCAAGGCGCTGCTGCGCCACCGCGGCTTCGGGTACTACGGCTCGCGGCCGCCGGTGATCGGGCTCGAGGACGATCCCGGCCGCACGGCGGACCTCATCCGGCGGTTCGCGGAGCTCAGCCCGGGCTGACCGGGCTCACCGTCAGCACGAGCTTGCCGAAGATCTCGCCGCCGGCGATCAGGCGATGGGCCTCCGCGACGCGCTCGAGGGGGAGGGCGCGGTCGACGACCGGCCGCACCGCGCCGTCGGAGATGGCCGTCCCGAAGCGGTCGAGCAGGGCGGCAATGGTCCGGCCTTTGAAGTCGTCGGAGCGGGAGCGCAGGGTCGAGCCGAGGATCGACAGCCGTCGCGAGAGGACCCGGGCGAGGTCGATCTCGGAGCGCGCACCGCCCATCAGGCCGATGACGATTAAACGACCGTCCACGGCGAGCAGGCGGAGGTGGTCCTCGAGGTAGGGCGCGCCGATGCAGTCGAGGATGAGGTCGACACCGCGGCCCGCGGTAGCGTCCAGGACTGCGGCCGCCAGATCGACGCTGCGATGGTCGAAGGCGTGGGTCGCGCCGAGTGCGAGGCAGCGCCGGCAGCGGTCGGGCGAGCCGGCAGTGACCAGCACCGTGGCCTCGGCGGCCACGCCGAGCTGGATCGCGGCGGTTCCGACGCCGCCGCTGCCGCCGTGGACCAGGGCCGCCTTGCCTGGCTCGAGGCCGCCGAGCGAGAACAGGTTGAGAAAGGCGGTCAGGAAGACCTCGGGGAAGGCGCCCGCCTCGGCATCGGAATAGGTCGCGGGCGCGGCCATCACGCAGGACTCCGGAACGACGACCTCCTCCGCGTATCCACCGCCGGCGAGCAGCGCCATCACGCGGTCGCCGGCGCGCCAGCGCTGCACTAAGCCGCCGACCTCGACAACGGTGCCCGCGCACTCGAGGCCGAGGATGGTCGAGGCGCCGTCAGGCGGCGGGTAGAGGCCGCGGCGCTGCAGGAGGTCGGCCCGATTGACGCCCGCGGCAGCCACCCGGATGCGGACTCCGTTGGCGGTGAGGGGAGGGGCGTCGACCTCGGCCACCCGCAGGACCGACTCGTCGCCGAACCCGTCGCAGATCACCGCGCGCATCATGATCAGGATAGCGGATGGCCGTGGGGGGCGTCAGGAGGCCCAATTTCGCGCCCGTTCCCGTCCCCGTTCCCGACGAACCATGCCGCCCACGGCTACTGTGCCACGAAGACGGCGACGGAAACGGGCACAGGCACGGAGACGGATGCAAAGGCGTAGACGAACGCAGCGATGGAGCCGTGTACGGAGTGAGTGACGGATCCCGGGTCGGCAGCGAAAGGCGGTACAATGCCGACCGCCGTTCATCGGCGCGGAGGTTGATCGTGCGTGAAGCGGCCATCGAGGCGAGAGATCTGGAGACCTGGGCCGGCTACCTGCTCGAGCACTCGCTCGGCGGGATCACGCCGCAGGACCGGGTGATGATCAAGGGCGAGCGCGTGTGCTGGCCGCTGATGGCGGTGCTGGAGCGCCGGGTCATCGAGGCCGGAGGAGTTCCGGACGTCTACCTGATCCCGCCGAACAACGACCGCGGCCGGGTGTGGTCGGCGGCGATGGGGCGTGCGGCAGCAGGCGAGCAGCTGGCGCGGATCCCGGACTGGCACGGCGAGCGGTACATGAGCATGACGAAGTACGTCGAGGTTCTCGGAGGCGAGGACCCGGCTCAGTTCCGCGGCCTGCCGGCGGACCGGGTGCAGGCCCTCGCCGCTGCCGACCGGCCCTTCGCTGACGTGCGGATCTCGAAGCCGTGGGTGATCACGCTGTACCCGACGCCGGCGTTTGCCGAGCTCGAGGGCATGGACCTGGAGGACTACACCCGCTTCATCGTGCGGGCCTCGACCACCGACCCGCGGCCGCTGCTCGAAGCGGAGCAGCTCCTCGAGCCGGTGTTCGCCAGCGCGAACGCGATGACCATCGTCACCGAGCACCCCGAGCAGCGTCGCGAGCTCACCCTGGAGCTCGACCTGTCGTCGGGCCGGCCGATGATGTCGTATGGCTTGCGCAACTTCCCGGACGGTGAGATCTTCACCAGCCCCGACGCCGGGGGCACCGAGGGTGAGATCTTCGTCGACCTGCCGGTCAACTATGGCGGCAACGACATCAAGGGCATCTACCTCCGATTCGAAGGGGGGCGGATCGTCGATTTCAATGCCGCGATCGGGCACGATCACCTGGCCGCCATCATCGGGACCGATGAAGGCTCTCGCCGGTTGGGCGAGGTCGCCCTCGGCATGAACCCGGGCCTCGACCGCGTTCTCAAGCACCCGCTGTTCGTGGAGAAGGTCGGCGGCACCCTGCATATCGCAATCGGAGCCAGCTACGAGGACTCCTACGTGGAGAACCCCCGCTCGGAGGAAGGTGCAGCCCGGATCAAGGAGTTGGAGCGGTCGGGTGCACTGAACCGCTCGGCCCAACACGTTGATATCGTGACCGACTTTCGGCCTGGCGGCTGCGGGCGCCGGGTCCGTCTCGGCGACGTCGAGTTGAAGGCGGCCAACGGAGTGTGGGTGGTGGCTCCTTGACGAGGGGACGCTCCGGCGGCGCGGCGCCGTCCGCGAAGGCCGGGCGAGAGGTCCGCGCCTCAACAGTCTGGAGGGCATCATGACCGAGAAGAAGACACCCCGGCCGGTGGAGGGCAGCCAGGCGCCGGTCGAGCGGCGGATGGACGAGATCGCGCCGCCGGTCATCCTCGAGGAGCTGCGCAAGGGGGTGCTCGGCCAGAACACCGCCCTGCGCTTCGTCTCGGTGGCAATCTACAAGCACACTACCGGCAAGGTGTCTGGCAACATCATGCTGATCGGCAACTCGGGAACGGGCAAGACCACGATCATGAACAACATCCAGCGGATGTACCATGACGTCCTCGAGTACCGCCCGTTTCGGGCGATGACGATCATCAACGCCAATCTGCTGGTCGACGCCGAGCGGATGGAGTTCCAGCCGTCCCGCCTCTTCTCCGCCGTGGAACAGCGGGCGCGGTCGCTGCTCGGCCCAAAGCCGGGGCCCGACGCGCTGCGGGCGACCATGGAGCAAGCCACCATCTGCATCGACGAAATCGACAAGATGTCGTCGATCGTCGCCGGCAAGCCGAACCCGATCGGAGTCGTGCTCCAGCAGGGCCTGCTGACTTTGATGGAGGGCGAGCAGGTCGCCTACCGAACCTTCGCCAACGTCGACGGCGAGGACAAGCAGGTCACGATCACCATCGACACCGAGCACATGATGTTCATCTGCGGCGGCGCCTTCGAGGGGCTTTACGACCAGGTCTACTTCCGCGTGGTCAGCCCCAGCAGCGGCGAGAAGCTGAAGTCGCATGCGATCCACACCGCCGACGGCCAAGTGCGGATCGAGACCCGCTTCGAGCTCGCCGACTACATCAAGCCGGAGGACCTCTTCACCTACGGCATGGTGCCGCAGTTCATGTCCCGGTTCGACAACGTGGTGTTGCTGCGGGACCTCGACGTGCAGATCCTCAAGGAGATCCTCCTGTACTCGGTGGACTCACCCTTCAACCGGTCCCGCCGCTACTTCGAGGTCATGGACATCCGCCTCGAGATCGACGACGTCGCGGCCGCGATCATCGCCGAGGAGGCCGAGAAGAACTCCCGTACCGGCGCCCGCGCGCTGCGCACGGTGTTCGGCCGGATCATCAATCGGCTCGAGTTCGATCCGTGGCAGCACGAGGGCCTCGAGAAGCTGCCCGGCGGCGGCCACCGGTTGGTGATCACCCGCGACATGGCGCGCCGCGCCGCCGTCCGCAACGGGGGCTGATCGGTGTCCGCTACACTAGGCTGAGGGTATTCGGAGCTGAACGGTTGACCCATCGCTGGTCGTTTCGTTTCGACCTCGATCTCAGGAACTCCCTGGGTCGGCGGACCCGCCCGGAGGCGGTGGTGGTCCAGGAGGATCGCAACCTGGTCATGGGGCCGCAGGCGATCCTCGATCTGGACGCGGCCGATGATCTCGATGCGGCGTACCTCGCGGTCCGCGACCACCGCCCGCTGCCGCTGGGCGGCTTCCTCGTGCTGCGCGGCCGCGAGCCGGGTCAGCCGCTGACCTACCAGGCAGTGGTTCACGACTTCGAGCTCAACCCGAGCTGCCGTCCGGGTGACGTGCGCCGCAGCCTGTGCAGCGTGGTCCGAGATGCGCAGGGGCGAGGCCTCGGATTCGTGGCTGCCGAGGCTCTCGGGCGGTGGCACGGCCGGGGGCTGTCGCTGGAGGAGATGATCGAGGCCTTCCACGACACGATCCTCGAGCTCAGCACCCAGCTGGAGGGCCCGCTCCGACTGATGTTGATGCTGGACGACCTCGATCAGGTGGAGCAGGTCTCGCACATGCTGCGATCGCGGCTGCTGCGGCGTGCGAGCCGCAGCTTCCGCACAGTCGACGGCGACGCCGCGGTGGTCGAGGTGCGCGACGGCGTCGCGAAGTACCACTTCCGATTCGTGCCCGGGACGCCCTCCGGATACATTGTCACCCGGGTCAGGTCGGGCCCGTGAAGGAGAGGTCCGCGGTGGGGCGGCTGTTCCTCGTCTTCGACCATCCGCAGAAGGGCGAGCAGCGGATCGCGCTGTCCGGGGAACAGAGTTGGCGCATCGGCGCCAGCCCGGACAACGACATCGTCTTGGCGCACAACGACATCTCACGCCATCACGCGATCCTGCGCGTGCGCCAGGGGTTGGTGCACATCACGGATCTGAACAGCAAGAACGGGACGTTCGTCAACGGCCGCCGAACCGCGTCCGCGGCAGTCAGGGTGGGGGACGTCATCCACCTGTCGTCGACGCGACTGGTCATCGAGGAGCACGACTCGGCCGAACCGCCAACCGGGACGAGGGGCGACGACACCAGCCCGCGCGCTCCACGGGGGCTCGCGGTGGAGGAGACCCAGGGCTTCGCGGGTCGGGCGAGCGCCGAGGACATGGTGTCGCTGCTGGTGACCACGGCGGTGGCGGTACGGCGCGGCGCCATCGGTGAGCCACTGAGCTGGGCAGTCGAGAGGTTCGGCCTGGAAGCCCTGGTCGTGCTCTACCGGGACGCGGACGGCAACGTCTCGATGGTCTCGAGCGCCGGCGACCTCGGGCCGCTGATCCGCTCGAGCGAGGCACTGGCGCGGATCGCCCGCGAGCACGGCGGGAAGCAGGCAGGGACGCACATCACCGAGATCAGCGAGCTCGGCGAAACCCTGCTGGTGGCGCCGATGGAGCGGGACCACATCCTGATCGCGCGCTTCGAGGGCGCACCACCGGCGGTGGCCGACCTGCGGGCGGTGATCGCCGCGGTGGAGGCCGTGCTGTGCTCAGGAAACCCGCCGTGGCCCGCCGGCTCGTCGCCCGGCGACCGCCGCGACCCCGAGCTGCGCCGATTCGGGAGCCCGCTGCACCGGATCGCGGGGCTGTCCGACGTCCTCAACGAGTGCAAGCGCCGCGCCGCCGAGTTTGCGGGCAGCGCGCGGCCGGTGCTGCTGGCCGGCGAGCCGGGGACCGGCAAGGCGCTCTTCGCCCGGGTGATCCACGATTTGTCGAAGCGGAGCGCGGGGCCGTTCGTGGTCGTGGCGCCGGCCGCTCCGGATGAGCGCGAGATTCGGCTGTTCGGGGAGGATGGCGCGGGCGGTGCAGAGCGGCGGGCGCGCGGCGGCACCCTGTTCGTCAGCGACCTGAGCCTGGTGGCGCTCGCTGACCAGGCGCGCTTGCTCGAGCAGCTGTGGCCCACCGGGCCGGCGGCGCTTGCCGGAGCGGAGCAGACCCGGCTGATCCTGAGCGTCCCGGGCTCGGTCGACGATGGGCAGGCCCGGGGCGTGCTCGATCGCGAGCTCGTCACCGCGCTGCACGGGTTGTGGCTGGAGCTGCCGCCGCTGCGTGAGCACACCGAAGACATCCCGCTGTTGGTGACCCACTTTCAGCGCGAGGTGGGAGGCCGCCGCGGGGGGGCGGGGAGTGGTTTCACGGTCGGCGCCCTGGAGGCCATGGCGTCGTACGGGTGGCCGGGAAACGTCGGCGAGCTGAGGGCGGAGGTGCTGCGGCTGACGACGCGCGCGGCGAGCGACCTCGTGGTGGAAGTGGGTGACCTCGCCCCGCACATCCGCGAGGGGCTGGCCGCGATCGACGCTCCGCCCCCGGACCTCGGCGCGCTCGCGACGCGACCCCTGGCCGATGCCCGCGACGAGTTCGAGCGCTGGCGGATCCAGCGGGCGCTGGTCGACGCCGCCTGGAACCAGTCGCTGGCGGCGCAGCGGCTCGGCCTGTCGCGCGCCGGCCTGTTCAAGAAGATGCGGAAGCTCGGCCTGGCCGGGGGCGAGACTCGGCGCTCCTGACCGCGCGCCGGCAGGCGCGGCATGACAGCCAAACCGAAAAGCCCTATAGTTGGAGGGTGCGGCTGGAGGAGGCGGGCGTCCGCTGCGCCCGCGCGGGCGCAGAGGAAGGTCCGGACTCCAGACGGGCAGCATGCCGGGTAACACCCGGCCGCGGCAACGCGAGGGAAAGTGCCACAGAGAGCAGACCGCCCTCGGATCCGACCGGGGGTAAGGGTGAAAGGGTGCGGTAAGAGCGCACCGCCTCTCCGGAGACGGAGAGGGCACGGTAAACCCCATGCGGAGCAAGGCCGAATAGGGGGGTCGAGGGTCGCCCGTCCCCGCCGTCCGCTGTCGCGGACGAGGCCCCCGGGTAGGCTGCTGGAGCCTCGCGGTGACGCGAGGTCGAGAGGAATGGACGCCGCCCTCCGGGGAACAGAATCCGGCCTACAGCCTCCTCCGGCCGCACGTTTCCCCTGCCCCGTCCCGCCCAGGGGTTCGGGGATAGGGAATAGGGGTGGGGGTCCGTACCCGTCTCCGTTTCCGATTCGTCACTGAGAACGTGGAGGGTCGTCCGGTCGCGGACCCGGGCGCGGGTGGCACGACCCAACGCCGCTGGATCTGGGATCGGCCGGCCCCATCCAGCTCATTGAACCGCAGATGACGCGGAGACCGCAGAGATCATTGCGGAGGAGGTCTTCTGACTCGGCTCCGCGTGCTCTGCGCCCTCCGCGGTTCAGATGACGAGATGCCGACTCGGTGCACGTGTCAGGGCGTGGGAACGGAGACGGGCGCGGGGACGGAGACGGAGACGGGGGATTGCGCGCCGCCTTTGCGCAGACGGGTAGGGGATGGGGTATCGTTCGATCATGTCCAACCGCTTCGTGCCGCTGTCGCCCGGCGAGCCGATCGGAGTCGTGGCGCTGTCCGGGCCGGTCGATCGGAATCGTCTCGAGGCCGGTGTGCGGATCCTCGAGGGCTGGGGAAACCCGGTGGTCCTCGCGCCGAACATCGAGGCGCGGTCCGCGTACCTGGCCGGCGACGATGATGCGCGAGTCGGCGGCCTGGAGTGGGTGGTCGCGCGTGGCGCGACGTTGCTGATGGCGGCGCGCGGAGGCTTCGGCGTGACCCGGCTGCTGCCACGGCTTCGGCTTCGGGAGCTCGCTGCCGCCGGGGTGCGCTTCGTCGGCTACTCCGACACGGTGGCGCTGCTGAACGCGATGGCTGCGGCCGGCGGGGCGGTGCAGGTTCACGGGCCGATGGTGGCTGCCGGGCTGGCACGCGCCGAGAACGCCACGCGCCTGCGCCGGCTGCTCGAGGGTGAGCTGGTGGGGCAGCCGCTGTTCCGGTTCGGCCCAGGCCGGGTGGTGCGGCCGGGCCGGGCGGCCGGCCATGCGATCGGCGGCACGCTCTCCGTGCTGGCGGCGCTGATCGGGACCCCCCACGAACCACGATGGGAAGGGAGCGTGCTCTTCGTCGAGGAGGTCGGCGAGCCCCTCTACCGGCTCGATCGGCTGTTGACCCAGCTCCGGGCCTCTGCTAGATTGCGCGGTGTGAAAGCATTGATTTGCGGGGGCTTGCGAGGATGCGGCCCGGTCGCGGAGCGAGCCTCCCGATGGCCGGAGCTGGTGGCGGAGGCGGCCGCCCCGGAGGCGGCGGTGGTGGTCGACCTGCCGTTCGGGCACGGCGCGCGCAATCTCGCGTTTCCGATCGGGGCGACCGTCGAGGTCGACACCGATTCCGGCGCGATTCGGTGGAGCGAGTGATGGCGAGGTTCAAGAGCACTGGGTCGAAGCGGACGTCGCCGAAGAAGGGCAGCCACGACTCGCTCGAGCCCCTGCGCACCCGTTTCGCGGGGGGAACGATCATCTTCTCCGAGGGTGATCTCGGGCTGACGATGTACGTCATCGAGTCCGGCGAGGTCGAGATCTGCAAGCGCGTCGGGGGCAGCGACCGGGTGCTCGCGAAGCTCGGCAAGGGTGACTTCTTCGGCGAGATGTGCATGCTCGAGGACGCCTACCCACGGTCCGCGACGGCGGTGGCTGTCAGCGACGTGGAGGCGGTGATCATCGACCAGTCGGCGTTCACCTACATCCTTCGTCACAACCCTGAGATCGCGGTGCGCATGATGCGCAAGCTGACCGACCGGCTGCGCCGCACCAACGAGCTGCTCGAGGAGGCCGGCGGCAGTCGGGTCGAGCTCGACGACTCGGGGAACGGCGATCGCGTGGAGGCGACCCCCGACCCCAAGGCGCGGCTGGTCGAGATCGGAGGGAGCGGCATCGTCTTCCCGCTCGCCGACCAGCGGGAGACAACGGTCGGCCGGATCGACCCGGTGACCGGAATCCACCCCGAGATCGACCTCACGCTGATCGACGTCAAGCGGTCAACGTCGCGGCGGCACGCGCGGATCCGGCGCGAGGACGACGGCAGCTACAGCGTGATCGAGGACGTCGGGACCATGAACGGCACCTTCGTCAACGGTGTGCGGCTGTCGGCGGGACGGGCCTTCCCGATCCGGCCCGGTGACACCGTGACCTTCGGGACCATCCAGTGCCGCTTCGAGATCGACGGCCAGGACTGAACCCGCGGCGGGCGCCCGGACAAGGCCGCGCGGCCGGCTGCGCCCGACGATGACGGTGGGCGGCGGCGGTCCAGGGCCTCTTGACCCCGTCGACACGCTACGGGGGATCGGTCCCCGGCTTGCGGCGGCGCTCGGCGAGCACGGGGTCGCCCGCGTCGTCGACCTGCTGCTGCACCTGCCGATGCGCTACGAGGATCGGACCCAGCGCGTGACGCTGGGCGGCGCGCTGGAGGCGGACACCCGGGTGCTGGTGTGGGGCCGGGTGACGGTCAGCTCGGCGCGGCACACCCGGCGGCGCGGTCTGCGGATCGTCACCGGGGTCGTCGACGATGGCAGCGGCACCGTGCCGGTGGTGTGGTTCAACCAGCCGTGGATCGACCGCCGGCTCCAGGGCGATCTCCCGCTCTCCCTGTTCGGTTCACTGCGCCGCGGCCGGCGGGGTGAGCTCGAGCTCGTCAACCCGGAGGTGAACGACATCGAGGACGGGGGTGCGGAGCGGATCGTGCCAATCTACTCACGGCTCGGTCCGCTGGGCGGCCGCCGGCTCCGGCGGGTCATCGAGCAGACGCTGCCGGCGATCGACGCGTGTCCCGATCCGCTCCCTCCCGAGCTGTGCGGGGAGCTCGGCCTGCCGGAGCTTTTGACCGCGCTGCGCGCTCTGCACGACCCGCAGCCCCCGCCGGGCGACGGCGAGCGAGCCGAGCTGGTCGATTCGCTGTGCCGCCACGAGACCGCGTTCCACCGCCGGCTCGCGTTCGACGAGCTGCTCGCGTTCGCGTGCGGCCTCGCGGAGCACCGCTCCCGGCGGCAGGGCCACGCGGCGCTGCGATGTCGCGCGAGGCCTGCGGTCGACGCACTGGCGAAGTCGATGTTCCCGTTTCGGCTGACGGGCGCGCAGCGCCGGGTGATCCATGAGATCGCAGCGGACTTGGCGCGGCCGTACCCGATGGCGAGGCTGGTCCAGGGCGACGTCGGCTGTGGCAAGACCGCGGTCGCCGCGCTCGCGATGCGCCTGGTCCTCGACAGCGGCCACCAGGCGGCGCTGATGGCGCCCACGGAGCTGCTCGCCGAGCAGCATGCGCGCACGCTGGAAGCGCTGTTCGAGCCGGCCGGCTGCCGCGTTGCATTGCTCACCGCGTCCCAGCCGGCCGCGGATCGGCAGGCGGTGCTCGCCGCCCTCGCCGACGGGTCGGAGCGGCTGGTGGTGGGCACCCACGCGCTGATCCAGGAGCGGGTGACCTTCCGCGAGCTCGGGTTGGTGGTGGTCGACGAGCAGCACCGCTTCGGCGTGGTGCAGCGGCAGAGCCTGGTCGACAAGGGCCGCGAGCCGCACCTGCTGGTGATGACCGCGACGCCGATCCCGCGCTCGCTCGCGCTGACCCTCTACGGCGATCTCGACCTCTCGGTCATCGACGAGCAGCCGCCGGGCCGGACGCCGGTGACCACGGCCATTCGTCCGGCGTCGGCATTCCCGAAGGTCTTCGCGTTCCTGCGCGACGAGCTGGCGGCGGGCGGCCGCGCCTTTCTCGTCTACCCGACGATCGAGGGCCGGGAGGACCCGGCGCTGCCGGCGCTCGAGCAGCGCGCGGCCGAGGTCGCGGCGGCGCTGCCGGGGGTGGCGCTGGGGGTGGTGCACGGCCGCATGGCCCGCGCCGAGCGCGAGGCGGTGACCGAGCGCTTCCGCCGCGGGGCGACGTGCAGGTGCTGCTGACGACGACCGTGGTCGAGGTCGGGATCGACGTTCCCGAGGCGTCGGTGGTCGTCGTCGAAGGCGCGGAGCGATTCGGGCTGTCCCAGCTCCACCAGCTGCGCGGGCGGGTGGGCCGCGGGGCTCGGCGCTCGTACTGCATCCTGGCCGTCGGCGCGGGCGTCACCGACCAGGCGCAACGCCGGCTCGAGGCCCTGGCGGGCTCCGAACGACGGGTTCGCCATTGCGGAGATGGACCTCGAGCTGCGCGGTCCCGGGCGAGCTGAGCGGGGTGCGCCAGTGGGGGCCGGCAGGTTTCCGCTTCGCCGACCTGCTGCGGCACGGCGACGACGTCGCGCTGGCACGCGACGTGGCCCGGAGACTCGCGGCCGACGGCCGCCTGGCCGCGGCCCGTGCTGGCCTCGCCCTCTACCACCGGATCGACACCACCCATCCTGCCGGGTGACCCCGGCGAGCGGCCCTGGCACAATAGGGGCACCAACATCGCAGCGACGCGGCCCCATGGTCGCGCTCGAGAAGGGGAGGCGATCGGTGAACGATCGCGTCAGTCAGGATGCACCGGCTCTGGTCGTCCAGCCAGCCGAGCTCGCCGGCGTCGACCGGTCACTGTCGACGATGTGCGAGATCCCGGGCAGCCGGATGTTCGAGATCAGCGACGCTCTCAAGCTGTACCGGAAGGCGCACCCGGATGGGACTACCTTCGACGCCTCGCAGGGCGACGGCGGAGCGAGCTTGCCCGGGGTTCCGGGCGAGGTGCTCGACGAGGCCCATCGCCTTCAGCGCGAGCATGGCACGGGCTACGACAAGCCGTTCGGGACCGACGCCTTCCGGAAGGCCGTGGTGGAGGACTACTGGGGCCTCGACGCCGCGACCGGCTGGGGGCCGGCCAACGTGCTCGCCTGCCAGGGCGGCCGCGACGCCCTGCTCAAGGCCTACGACGCCGTGCAGGCGCTCGGCCACGGCCGGCGGGGCGACTTCGTCGTGACCTCCCGGGTGCCGTGGATCTCGTACAACTGGGGGCCGTACGAGGTCGGGGCCAACGTGATGCTCGCCCCGGGCCGCGAGGACGAGGGCTGGCGGATGACGCCGGGCGCGGCGACGGCCTGCGTCGAGGCCGCGGCACGGCACGAGGGGCGGCGGGTCGCGCTGGTCGTGATCACCAGCCCGGACAACCCGACCGGCCGCAGCATGGAGCTCGACGAGCAGGTCGAGCTGGCGCGCGCAGCGTTCGCCGCCGGCGTGCCGTACGTGCTGTTCGACTGGATCTACCACCGGATCAGGGCGTCCGGGCCGTATGACCTCAACCGCCTGCTCGGCGCGCTCGACAACTCGGAGCGGGACCGCTGCATCATTCTCGACGGCATCACGAAGTCGCTCGGCGGGAGCAACATCCGGAATGCGCACCTGGTCGCATCGCAGCGGCTGGTGAAGTTCGCGCAGAACCGGGCATCCCATGCCGTGATCCCGTCGTTCCACAGCCAGGCGGTCGCCATCGCTGCGTACCGCATGGGCTTCGATCGCGCGGCGGCGACGATCGTCGGGCCGACTCTGGCCAGCCGCCAGGTGATGGCGGAGTTCGTGGCCGAGCGCCGGATCCGGGCGATTCTCGGCGACGGCTACTACGCCTTCCTGGACGTGGGACCGTGGCTCGATCGGGCCGGGATGGACGACGGCGCCGCGCTCGGGACCGCGCTCGGCGAACGGTTCGGTCTGGCGGTGGTGCCGGGCGTCTACTTCAGCGACTTCGGGAAGCGCTGGATCCGGTTCTCGTACGCGCTGCCGCCGGAGGTGACGCGCGGCGCGACGGCGCGGCTGTGGGAGGCGCTTGGCGTCGCTGTGATTGCTGCTGGGGGCGGGCTGCTACCATCGAACCGAGGCGCCCTGCGCCTGCAAGGGAGGAAGGCTGTGGCACTCCACATCGCGCTGCCCAGTCGGCGGCCCGGTAGCTGATCGCACTCGCGGGCCTGGTTGCGCTCGCTGCGCCCGCGGCGGCGGACATCTCCGGCTTCGTGCTGGAGGAGGGCACCGGCGCGCCGATCGCGGGGGCGAGGGTCCACGTGCAGGCGGACCCGTCGTCGCCGGTGGCGGTGACCGCGGGCGACGGCAGCTTCACCCTGCCGGTCAGCCCTGCCGGGATGGTCATGGTGACGGCGGGGCTCGAGTACGACCGGACGGCCGCTGCCAACTTCGCGACCGGCGGGGTGATGGCGAGCGACGGCCAGACCGGGGTGACGATCTCGCTGCTCCGCCTTCCGGCGGCCGACGACCCGACCTACCAGTCGTTCCTGCCGCAGGTCGCCGATTGTGGGAACTGCCACGAAGAGCAGGAGGCCGAGTGGCGGCTGAGCAACCACGCGAGCGCGGGCGGCGACGCCTGGGTGCGGGACCTGTTCTCCGGCGATGGCACGCCCGGCGGTGGCGCCGGCTACGTCTTCCGGGACACCCACGACCCGGGCGAGACCGGCTTCTGCGCGACCTGCCACACGCCAATGGCCGACGTCTTCGATCCGGGCAACGTCATGCTCAACGAGGTGACGTCGGCGGCCGCGCTCGAGGGCATCAGCTGCATCGCCTGCCACCAGATGGACTCGGTCAACGACGACGTCCAGGCGCTGCACCACCTCGGGAACTCGACCTACCGCTTCCCTGACGGCAGACCGTTCATCCCGACCCAGGAGTTCGTGTGGGGCCCGCTCGACGACATCACCTTCGGGGGCATGAAGGCGTCCTACGCCCCGCTGTTCTCCGATTCGCTGCTGTGCGCCTCGTGCCACGAGTACAACCGCCCGGGCACCGCGATCCCCGGCCAGACGACCTACACCGAGTGGCTGGCCTCGCCGTACGCTGTCCCCGGCACAGGGTTCCGCAGCTGCCAGGACTGCCACATGCCGGAGGCGGGCGCTCCCGGCTATCTCGTCGACCCGATCGGCGACCCGCCCCTGCGGCCGGGCGAGCAGATCCACGAGCACGAGTTCGTGGGGCGCGACGCCGGACGAGCTCGAGGAGTACATCCACCTGGCGACGACGCGTTGCCGAGGTCGGATCCGGGATCGCCGTTCGCTGCGAGGTCACCAACGAGACCGGCCACGCCTTTCCGACCGGAGTCTCGCCCCGCAATGCCCTGGTGGTCATCGAGGCGACCTGGCACGGGCTGCCGCTGCACCAGACCAGCGGACGCACGGTACCGTTCTAGGGCAGCGACGACGTGCCCGGCGTCCAGGACGGGGACTATGCCGGCCTGCCTGGCGCCGGTTTTGCGAGTGTGACGGAGGGCCGGATCAACGACCAGGGACCGGCGGTGCGGCCGGTGCTGTTCATCGACGGCGAGGCAGTCTACGAGGACACGCTGATCCCCTCGGGGGCGACCGACGTCACCGAGGTCCTGCTCGCGCTGCCCGCGGCGGCCCAGGCCGGCGACGAGGTGGTGGTCGAAGCGCGCCTGCTCTACCGCCGGGCGTGGCGGGCGCTCGCGGTCACCAAGGGATGGCAGACGACGCCCCAGGGCGGGCCGATCGAGATCGAGGTGGCGCGCAGCTTTGACACCGTGACCTTGGCCCAGGGCGGGGCCGGCGTCCCGATCCCAGCGAGCCGGCCGCTGGCGGCAGGGCTGTTGATCGTGCTGATCGCGGCGGTGGCGATGGCACTCCTACGCCGCACGGTGTGACAGCGAGACGCTCATTGACGGCAGCCGGCGATTCGAACGTCAGTTGAGCCTGAGGAACGGAACAAGGTTGCCGGCAGTGGTGGCGTCTTCAACTCTGCCGAAAGGATGCGCGCAGCGCATCCCGAGGAGCGGGTGGGGCAGAGACCGACCACGACGACCACCTCGGGTGGGCGTCCAGAGGCCTCGGCCCCAGCCGCTCCTACGGAATGGTGGCGGACCAGGCGCTGGTATCCCCCGACTCGAAGCCGTCAGAGAAGCCCTCGAACACGCCCCACTCGCCGAGCGGCGTGAGCACCGGCCCGGCCACCTTGCACTGGTGGATGTCGACCCCGACCACGTCGCGGACGCCGCCGCGGTAGTACATCACCACGTCGGTGTTGAGGACCGCCTCGCCGTTGACGATGCTCCCGGGGTTGATGGCGCAGCCGCCGCCGCTGTCCGAGAGCTCGTTGGCGTGGTACAGCGTCACCATGAGGTCGTTCTTGGAGAAGGCGTCGATGGCGAGCAGGCGGTCCTGCGTTCCCGGCGTCAGCCGGTAGCCGCGGCCTGATGCCGAATCGAGAACCTCCCACGTGACCCCGCCCTCCTCCCAGTTGCGCTCCGCCTCCTGAGCGATCGGGCCGGGCAGGCTGCCGCCGACCTGGGACACGGTGTCGTTCCCGGCGTCGTCGATGTCGAAGTCGAAGCGCCAGTACGCGTGGTGGCGGTGGGTCGCGCCGGAGCACGAGGTGTTGTAGGTGCCGAAGCCGAAGGTGGGCAGCACGGTCCCGTCGTCGTAGAACTCCCAGCGCAGCGAGTAGCGATACCAGCCGGCTTGAGCCTGGGAGGTCATTCGGAGGTGGTCCGGGTAGAACTCCACCGACACGCCCTCGAGGCACGGCCCGGGCCCGCCCCATGGACAGTCACCGGGCGGGACCAGCGGGTTGGTCGCGTGATCGCACACCGTCTCGGCCGGGAACGGCGGCTGGTAGTAACCCGGCTCGATCAGGTTGTCGGTGCGGTAGGTCTGCTCCGAGTCGAGCCAGTCGCGGAAGCAGCCGCAGCCGCCCTCGTTGTAGTCGACGTTGAGCATCGGAACGTGGGCCCGCTTGAAGACCAGGACGCCACGGTAGTAGGCGTCGCGAATCTCGAGGCCGGATCCGGAGGGCCCGCTGGAGTCGGCCGGTCGCAGCCAGCAAAACTCCCACACCGGGGCGCCCTCAGGCCAGCTCATCAGGTGTTCGCTCGCGCCTTGGCAGGTCGGCGAGCCGGCGAAGGAGGGCAGGGCGCCGACCGTGAGGAGCAGCGCGAGGACAACGAGAACATGCCGGCGGTTCATCGGGGCGCCCCCTGGTCCCAGCTGTCGCGGTAGACGATCGAGCTCGCTCCGTCCTTGGTCAGGTCGACGACGGCGCGGAACAGCGGGACCTCGCCGGCATCGGTGCGGAAGGCGAAGATCTGGAGGCACCGGGAGCGCGGTCCGCAGGGTTTGCCGGCCGACTCGTCGAGGATGAAGCCGCCGTCCACGTAGGCCTTGTGGGCCTCGATGACGGCACCCATTGTCGGGTCGGCGGAGACGACGGCGATCGCGTCGTCGATCTCCTCGCGCGACGGGGTGGGGATGCGGGGGCCGGGGCGGCGGTCGACGAGTTGGCCCTTGCCGTCATAGATCTGCTCGAAGGCGAGGCCCTGCTCGTAGTCGAAGACCAGCTCGACGCGGCCGCGCGTCGCGTGGCCGGCGATCTCGACGTCCTCGTCCCAGGCGCGGAGGACCCGGACGCCGTCGGCGGCGCTCGCGACGCCCGAGCCGATCGCGGCCGCCAGCGCCACGGCGCCGGCGACCAGCATTCGGACAGGGTGTTGGGTGGTCATTGTCTGCATCCTTTCCTGAGGGTTGTCTCCGTTGAAGGTCGGCTGCTCAAGGGACCGCTGCGGACCAGGCCGAGGAGTCTCCCGACTCGAAGCCATCGGCGAACACCTGGTCGGTGGGCGAGGTGTCAATGATCCTGTAGACCGCGCCGGCGCCCGAGACGCGGTCGGTGATGTAGAGCTCCCCGGCCTCATCCTCGCCGAAGCTGGCGACGCTCAGGAAGCTCGACAGCAGCGGCGTCGACGACCAGGTTGAGCCATTGGTCGTCGCACCCCACACGGTGCCGGTGCAGTAGTCGGCGTACAGGTAGGTCCCCTGGAGGTTGGGGAAGGCAATGCCGCGGTACCGGTAGCCGCCAGTGACCGAGCAGCCCTGGCTGTGCGGGTACTCGAGAATCGGCGACACGTAGTCCTCGGGCGCGCCGCAGCCGGTGGTGTTGTACGGGTGGTTGCCCTCGTAGCACCGCCAACCGTAGTTGGCGCCACCCGGGCTCGCCGCCGGCTCGAGGTCGATCTCCTCCCAGGCGTTCTGGCCGACGTCGCCGATGAACACGTCGCCGGTCGAGCGGTCGAAGCTGAACCGCCACGGGTTGCGCAGCCCGAGCGCCCAGATCTCGTCCTCGCCGGCAACGCCGACAAATGGGTTGTCGGGCGGGATGGTGTAGTTGCGATCGGGGTCGGAGGGGAAGTCGTCGCCCTGGGGCTCGATGCGGAGGATCTTGCCGAGCAGCGTGTTCGGGTTCTGGGACCGGTTGCCGGGATCGCCGCCCGAGCCGCCGTCGCCGAGGCCGATGTAGAGAAAGCCGTCGGGCCCGAACTCGATCGCGCCGCCATTGTGGTTGCTGTAGGGCTGCGGGTAGCGGAGGAGCAAGGTCTCGGAACTGGGATCGACCTGGTTCGGGTCGCCGGCCTCGACGCTGAAGCGGGAGATGGTGGTGAAGTGGTCGACCTGCGGGTCCCCGGTGTCATCGGGCGCGCTGTAGTGGACGTAGAGCAGCCCGTTGGTCTCGAAGTCGGGGTCGAAGGCGAGGCCGAGCAGTCCCTGCTCGCCACCCGAGATCGACTGCTGCGTCACGTCGAGGAAGGGAGTCGCCAGGAGTTGGTTCCCATCCCAGATCCAGACCAGGCCGTCCTGCTCGCCGATGAAGAGGCGGCCGGAGCCGTCACCGGCGTTGGCGATGATCACCGGGTCGGTCAGCCCGCCGACCAGGAGCTCGAGTGAGAGGATCGGCTCGGCCGCACCGAGGGGGGCCGCGAACGGCACGAGCAGGGGAAGGGCCAGGACCAGCGCGAGACGGGCCATTGCGTGGTGGTGCCGGTTCATCCCTTCGCCCTCCTGGAGCTGCTTTTCGCGTCGACGAGTACGCGCTGCAACGCGACTTGCTCTCAAAAACTCCATTTCGTTGAGGGGTATTCCAGGGGTGCCAGTTGGGTGCTCGGGAATCCGCGACGCCCCCCTCCCTCCTGCCTTCATTGATTCCGATGTCCGAGCTCGGATGCAGGAAGGGCCCGCGGTGGAGTGGAGTGTCAACTCAGCTGCTGCAAGCGATCACAACGGGCAGCCGAGCTCGGAGATCGGACCCGAAGGGAGCTCAAGGAAGCGGATCGACGCAAGAAGGGTCGTCGCTGGCCGGCGAGTTGACCCGGCGGCTGACGGCGAAGGCCTCCATCTCCGCCGCGTGGTGGGGAGCTAGCAGCTCGTCAAGTCGAGGCGCGGCCAGCGTCCGAAGGGGTTGTTGCCTGATCACAGCGTGCGTCCCTTCATGACCTTCGTCATGCACTGCACGTGGTCTCCTCACGGGACGGCGGCCGACCAGGCCGAGGTGTCCCCGGATTCGAAGCCGTCGATGAACACTGGGTCGATCGGCGAGGTGTCGATGATCCGGTAGACCGCGCCGGTGCCCGAGACGTGGTCAGCGACGTAGAGCTCGCCGGCCTCGTCCTCGCCGAAGGTGGTCACGCTCAGGAAGCTCGACAACAGGGGCGTCGACGACCAGGTCGAGCCGTTGGTCGTCGCGCCCGACACGGTGCCGGTGCAGTAGTCGGCGTAGAGGTAGTAGCCCACGAGATTCGGGAAGGCGGCGCCCCGGTACCGGTAGCCGCCGGTCACCGAGCAGCCCTGCCCGTGGGAATACTCGAGGATCGGGAATTGGTAGTCCTCGGGCGCGCTGCAGCCGGTGGTGTTGAACGGGTGGTTGCCCTCGTAGCAGCGCCAGCCGTAGTTGACGCCGCCGGGGCCGGCTGCCGGCAGGAGGTCGATCTCCTCCCAGGCGGCCTGACCGACATCGCCGATGAAGAGGTCGCCGGTGGTGCGGTCGAAGGAGAACCGCCACGGGTTGCGCAGCCCGAGCGCCCAGATCTCGTCCTCGCCAGGGAGCCCGACGAACGGGTTATCGGGCGGGATGGTGTAGTTGCGATCCGGGTCTGCGGGGAAGCTGTCGCCCTGGGGGTCGATGCGGAGGATCTTGCCGAGCAGCGTGTTGGGGTTCTGGGACCGGTTCTCCGGGTCGCCGGCTGAGCCGCCGTCACCCAGGCCGATGTAGAGCAGGCCGTCGGCACCGAACTCGATCGAGCCGCCGTCGTGGGTGGCGTAGGGATGCGGGTAGCGCAGGAGCGGGGTCTCGCTGGTCGGGTCGACCTGATTCGGGTTCCCGGCGTCGACGGCCAAGCGGGCGATCATCGTGAAGTGGTGGATCTCGGGATCGCCGGTGTCATCGGGCGCGCTGTAATGGATGTAGAGGAATCGGTTGGTGGCGAACTCGGGGTCGAAGGCGAGGCCGAGCAGGCCCAGGTCGCTGCCGGACGCCAACTGCGCGGTGATGTCGAGGAAGGGCGTCGGCAGGAGCTGATTCCCGTCCCAGACCCAGACCAGGCCGGCCTGCTCGCCGATGAACAGGCGGCCGGATCCATCGCCGGCGTTGGCGATGATCACGGGATCGGTGAGACCGCCGACGAGGAGCTCGAGTGAGAGGACTGGCTCCGCCGCTTGCGACGCGACCGTCGTCGCGGCGAGGACCAGCGGCGCGATCAACAATGCGCGGGATGCGAGTCTCGAGTGGTGTTGAAACATGCTCTGGCCGCCCCCGGAACGATCATTGTCGACGTGAGAGACTCGCGCCAAAATGCGACTGGCCAGCAAAACCAAGACCCAGTTGGGCCATATTCCAGGGGCTGGATCCGAGGCGGCTCGCGTCCTCGCCCTGCATCACCCTATCTCGCCAATTTCGATGTCCGAGCTCGGCTGTCGTGTGAGTTCGCAAGGCACTCGGTGACCGGAACAGCCAGGGCACGGAACGACGATGAGCAGCCGAGCTCGGAGATCGAAGGGGGCTCAGGCGAGCGGTTCGACGCAAGAAGGGTCGTCGTTGGCCGGCGAGTTCACGCGCCGGCTGACCGGGAAGGCCTCCATCTCCGCCGCGGGGTGGGGAGCCAGCAGCTCGTCAAGACGAGGTGCGGCCAGCGGCTCGGGCCGCAGCCACTCCTCGAAGGCGGCGGTAGGCAGGATCACCGGCATCCGGTCGTGGAGCTCGCGGAGGAGCTCATTGGGGGTCGTCGTGATGATCGTGCAGGAGTCGATGGGCTCTCCGCCGTCGCGCCGCAGCCAGCGCTCCCACAGGCCGGCGAAGGCAAAGGCCCGCTTGTCGGCGAAGCGGATGAGGTGCGGCTGCTTGCCGGCGCCGACCTTCTTCCACTCGTAGAAGCCGTCGGCCGGGATCAGGCAGCGGCGGTGCTTGAGCGCCGAGCGGAAGGCCGGCTTGGTGGCCACGGTCTCGCCGCGGGCGTTGATCATCCGGTTGCCGATTGACGGGTCGTCGGCCCAGTGGGGGATGAGCCCCCAGCGCACGCCGGTCAGCTCGCGACCACCCTCACCAGTGCGCGCGACGAGCACGTGCTGGGTGGGCGCGATGTTGTAGCGCGGCGCCAGGCCGTCTGGCTCGGGAACCTCAAACAGCTCCGCGAGCACCCGCGCCGACACCGTCAACGTGAACCTTCCGCACATCGAGACGATGATAATTCAGGCTGGAGGGGGAAGCGAAGCGGAACGCCGCCATTCGTATCGCCGTGGGCCGCCGCCAATGGAGCCCTCCCAAAACCCCGCTGGCTCTGCGACGTTAAGATACCCGGGTTGGCTTGGAGGGGCTGGGGATGAAAACGAGGATTGCGGTGTGCGTGCTGTTGGCGATCACGGAGTCAGCGATCGCGTCCGCGCAGGGAAAGCGGGCCTTCGAGATCGCGGACTACTACCGGACGGCGTTCGTCAGCGGGCCGGTGGTGAGCGCCGACGGGACGCGGATCGCGGTCAGCGTCACCCGCTACGAGTTCGAGAAAAGGGAGAGCTGGTCCGAGATCTGGATGACGGGCAGCCACGGCTCCCGCGCCCGGCAGATGACACAGGGCCGTCACCACGACTCCAACCCGACGTTCTCGCCCGACGGCAGCCTGCTCGCGTTCGAGTCGGACCGGGCCGGCGAGGAAACGCAGCTGTTCGTGATGCCGGTCGACGGCGGCGAGGCACGGCAGCTCACCCACTTCCCGATGGGGGTGTCGGACGCGGTGTGGTCGCCGGACGCCCGCTTCATCGCCGTCACGTCGCACGTCTACCCGGAATGCGGCGGCGACGCGGAGTGCAACGAAACGATCCGCAAGGCGGTGGAGAAGGGTCCGCTGAGGGCGCACTTGGCCGACGAGCTGCTGTACCGGCACTGGGACAGCTGGCGAGACGGCGCTTACCCCCACGTGCTGCTCCTCGACGCTGCGAGCGGCGAGGTTGTCCGCGACCTGACGCCCGGCCGCTGGGACAGCCCGACATTCGCGCTCGGCGGTGGCACCGGCTACGCCTTCTCGCCGGACTCGAAGGAGCTGTGCTTCACCTCGAACCGCGACCCGGTCCCCGCGACCTCGACCAACTCGGACCTGTGGGTTGTGCCGGTGGAGGGCGAGACGGGCGCTGCAAGCCCTCACAATCTCACCTCTGGCAACGCCGGCTGGGACGGCAACCCGGTGTACTCGCCCGACGGCCGCTTCATCGCCTACCTGAGCCAGGAGACGCCGGGCTACGAGTCGGACCTTGCCCGCGTCGCGCTGTTCGACCGCTCGACCGGCGCCACCCGCTACCTGACCGGCCGCGCGTCGTTCGACGACTGGGCGACCGCGCTGGCCTGGCTTCCGACGGGCCGCGAGCTGCTCTTCCAGGCCGAGATCAAAGGACGCACGCCGCTCTATCGAGTCGACATCGGCAGCGGTGACATCCATCAGGTTGTGGCCGACGGCGCGATCGCCGGTTGGCGCGTCACGCCGGAGGGCGACGCCATCCTCTACACGCGATCGCTGGTCGGCGCGCCGCCCGAGGTGTTCCGGGTGGCGATGGATGGCGCCAGTCCCGAGCAGATCACGACCTTCAACGACGAGCTCGCGGCCGAGGTCGACATCCGGCCTGCGCAGGAGCTGTGGGTGCGGGGCGCCGGCGACTGCCTGGTCCAGGTCTTCCTGGTCACCCCGCACGGCTTCGACCCGACCCGCAAGTACCCGTTGATCCTCAACGTCCACGGCGGCCCGCAGCAGCCGTGGACCGATCGCTACCGCGGCGACTGGCAGGTCTACCCGGGCAAGGGCTACATCGTCGCCTTTCCGAACCCGACCGGATCAGCGGGTTTCGGGCAGGAGTTCGTCGACGCGATCTCCTGCGACTGGGGAGGTCGAGTCTTCGACGACCTGATGAAGGTCACCGACGCTCTGGCCGCGATCCCCTACGTCGATGCCGACCGGATGGGGGCGATGGGCTGGTCCTACGGCGGCACCATGATGATGTGGTTCGAGGGGCACACCGACCGCTTCAAGGCGCTGGCGGCGATGATGGGGGTCTACGACCTCGCGTCGATGCACGGCGCGACCGAGGAGCTGTGGTTCCCGCAGCGCGACCTCTGCGGCGTCCCGTGGGAGTCCGAGGACTACGTCAAGTGGTCGCCGTCGAGCTCTGTGAAGAGCTTCAAGACCCCGAGCCTGGTGGTCACAGGTGAGCGGGACTACCGCGTGCCCTACACCCAGAGCCTGCACTTCTTCACCGACCTGCAGCTGATGAAGGTCCCGTCGCGGCTGATCGTGTTTCCGAACGCCGGGCACTGGCCGGGCTGGTACGAGATGGCCTTCTACTACCTCGCACACCTCGACTGGTTCCACGACTGGCTCGGCGGCGAGCCGCCGCCGTGGGACGTCGAGCGCTTCCTGCGCAATCAGGTGTTCGCCGAGGGTGTTACCCTGAGCGCCCCGCCGCCCGAGGGTGCGGGTCCCAATTGAAGGAGTGACCATGGCCGGGATCTTCAAGGCCTACGACATCCGGGGCACCTACCCCGACCAGGTGAACGAGGAGATCGCCTTCCGCGTCGGCTACCACTTCCGCGACCTGCTCGACGCCGAGGACATGGCGCGGGGGTCGCGCGTGGTGGTGTCGCGGGACATGCGGTCGCACTCGGTGCCGCTGGCCGCGGCCCTCAAGCGGGGGCTTCGCGCGCGCGGCCTCTCCGTGATCGACATCGGCGTGGCGGACACCCCTCAGAACTACTTCGCGATCGGCCACCTCGGCGTCTCGGGCGGGATCCAGGTCACCGCCAGCCACAACCCGTCGGTCTACAACGGCTTCAAGATGTCGCGGCGGGACGCGATACCCGGTCTCCTACGACACCGGCATCGCCGAGCTCGAGCGGCTGGTGATGAGCTCGACCGCCTCGTCGTCGCTCGAGCCGGTGGCCGGCGAGACCAGCCAGGACGTGTTCGGCGACTACACCGACCACGTGCTGTCGATGCTCGAGCGGAGCGAGCCGCGCCTGAAGCTCGCCGCCGACGCGGCCAACGGCATGGGGACGCTCTACCTGCCGATCCTCGAGCGGCTCAACGTCGACCTGGTGCCGCTGTACTTCGAGCTCGACGGCACGTTCCCGAACCACGAGGCCAACCCGCTCAAGGCCGAAAACCTGGTCGACCTCCAGCGGGCGGTGCGCAAGCACGATTGCGACCTCGGGGTGGCCTTCGACGGCGACGCCGACCGGGCGATGATCGTCGACGGCGACGGTTCCGTGGTGACGGCTGACCTGGTGACGGCGCTGCTCGCACCGCGCTTTCTGCGAGGAGAGCCGGGGGCGGCCATCGTGTATGACCTGCGGTCGTCGTGGGCGACCAAGGAGGCGATCGCCGAGGCCGGCGGCAAGCCGGTGCGCGAGCGGGTCGGGCACTCGTTCATCAAGAAGACCATGCGGGACCACGGGTCGCCGTTCGGCGGCGAGCTCGCCGGCCACCTCTACTACCGCTATAACTACACCGCGGACTCGTCGATCCTGACCGTGATCGAGGTCCTGAACCTGCTGCGCGAGACCGGCCGGCCGCTCGCGGAGCTGGCCGCGCCGCTGCACCGCTACCACGGCACCGGCGAGATCAACTTCCACGTCGATGACAAGGACGGGATGATCCGGCGCCTCGCCGGTGTTTTCGCCGACGGCGAGATCGACTACCTGGACGGGATCACGGTGGAGTACGCCGACTGGTGGTTCAACGTGCGGCCCTCGAACACCGAGCCGCTGCTGCGGCTGGTGCTCGAGGCGCGGACGCGCGAGCTGATGGACGCCAAGAAGGCCCTGCTGCTCAGCCACCTCGGCACCCCGGAGTAGGCGAGGCCTTGGCGGGTGGTCGCCATTTCGAGTACGATGACGGGACGCAGATGAGGTCCGTCGCTCACGGAGAGCACACCCTGGCATGACAACGATCCTCGGCATCTCGGCCTTCTACCACGACTCCGCCGCCGCGCTGGTGGTCGACGGCGAGATCGTCGCCGCGGCGCAGGAGGAGCGCTTCACCCGCGTGAAGCACGACTTCAGGTTTCCGGTCAACGCGATCCGCTACTGCCTCGAGGAGGCGCGGCATCACGCCCGAGCAGCTCGACTACGTCGGCTTCTACGACAAGCCGTTCCTGAAGTTCGAGCGCCTGCTCGAGACCTACCTCGCCTACGCGCCGGCGGGCTTCACGTCGTTCCTCAAGGCGATGCCGCTGTGGCTGCGGCAGAAGCTGCACCTGCCGCGGGAGATCCAGCAGGGGCCTCGGCGGCGGCTACCGCAAGCGCGTGGTGTTCACCGAGCACCACGAGTCGCACGCCGCCAGCGCTTTCTTCCCGTCGCCATTCGAGGAGGCCGCGATCCTGACCCTCGACGGGGTGGGCGAGTGGGCCACCGCGAGCTTCGGCTACGGCCGCGGCAACCGGGTCACCCTGACCCACGAGCTGCACTTCCCGCACTCGCTCGGGCTGCTCTACTCCGCCTTCACCTACTTCTGCGGCTTCAAGGTCAACTCCGGCGAGTACAAGCTGATGGGCCTGGCGCCCTACGGCGAGCCGCGCTACGCCGACGCGATCTCCGAGAAGCTCATCGACCTCAAGGACGACGGCTCGTTCCGGATGGACATGAGCTACTTCAACTACTGCCAGGGCCTGACCATGACCTCGAAGAAGTTCGAGCGCCTGTTCGGCGGCCCGCCGCGGCGGCCGGAGTCGCCGCTGACCCAGCGCGAGATGGACCTGGCCGCCTCGATCCAGGTGGTGACCGAGGAGATCATGATGCGCGCGGCGCGCCACGTGCACGCCCAGACCGGGATGAAGAACCTCTGCCTGGCCGGCGGCGTGGCGCTCAACTGCGTCGGCAACGGCCGCATCCTGCGCGACGGGCCGTTCGAGCGGATCTGGATCCAGCCGGCGGCCGGCGACGCCGGCGGGGCGCTCGGCGCGGCGCTCTTCATCTGGCACCAGCTGCTCGGGACACGAGCGCAGAGTCGAGTCCCCGGACGCGCCAGCGCGCCTCGCTCCTGGGCCGCGCTTCTCCAACGAGCAGATCCGGGCTTTCCTGGACGAGCGCGGCGCGGCCTACCACCGCGTCGACGACGAGGACGAGCTGCTCCGGCGGATCGTCGCCGACCTGATCGAGCAGCGAGAAGGTGGTCGGCTGGCTGCAGGGGCGGATGGAGTTCGGGCCGCGGGCGCTCGGCTGCCGCAGTCATCATCGGCGACGCGCGCAGCCGCGCGATGCAGTCGGTGATGAACCTGAAGATCAAGTTCCGCGAGTCGTTCCGGCCGTTCGCGCCGATCGTGCTGCGCGAGCGGGTCGAGCGAGTTCTTCGAGATGCGCGACGACGAGGACAGCCCCTACATGCTGCTGGTGGCGCCCGTTGGCGGAGGCCAAGCGGCTGGCGGTGGACGACGGCGGCCGCCAAGGGCCTCGACAAGCTCAAGGTGATCCGCTCCGCAGGTCCCGGCGATCACCCACGTCGACTACTCGGCGCGGGTCCAGACCGTCGACGCCGAGCGCCACGGCCGGCTCTACCGGCTGATGAAGGCCTTCGAGGCGCCGACCGGCTGCCCGGTGATGATCAACACCTGTTCAACGTCCGCGGCGAGCCGATCGTCTGCTCGCCGGAGCACGCCTACCGCTGCTTCATGGCGCACCGACATGGACGTGCTGGTGCTCGAGAACTACATCCTGCTCAAGGACGAGCAGCCGAAGTCGGCGATTCCGAAGCGCGACGAGTACCTGGCGAAGTTCGCGCTGGATTGAGGCGAAGGAAGCCCGCGATGGCAGTCATCGAGATCAACCGCAACCCGACCCGCCGGCAGTTGAACCAGTTCGGGTTCATCTGGCTGGGGTTCCTGGCGTTCTTCGGGGTGATTGCGCGCTTCAAGCTCGGCGAGCCGACGGTCGCGCTGGTGCTGTGGGTCGCGGCGGTGGTGGTGCCGGTCGTCGGCTGGCTGATCCCGTCCGTGATGCGGGCCGTGTTCCTCGGCATGTCGTACGCGGCGTGGCCGATCGGCTTCGTGGTGTCGCACGTGATCCTGGCCCTGGTCTACTACCTGGTGTTCACGCCGATCGGGCTCGCGATGCGGATCTTCGGGTATGATCCCATGAAGAGGCGGTTCGACGACGCCGCGCCGTCGTACTGGGTGGAGCGGGATCCCGCTGCGGCCGCGCCGAAGCGCTACTTCCGCCAGTTCTGAGGTGGGAATGAGCTCACAGGAAGACCCCAAGCAAAACGATCAGCGCAGCGCCTTCGAGGAGGAGGCGAGCGCCAAGCAGACCGGCCTGCTGGCCGAGTTCTTCCACTTCCTGCTCAACAACAAGAAGTGGTGGCTGACCCCGATCATCGTGGTGCTGCTCCTGGTCGCGGTGCTGATCGTGCTGTCAGGCTCAGCGGCCGCGCCCTTCATCTACACCCTGTTCTGATCTGCTCAAAGACGGGCGTCGATCGAGCGCAGGGGCCCAGTCCACTGGAGGATGCGCTGATCCGCCGTCAGGAGTGTCGAGCGGCTGAGAGATGCGGTCGCCACGATGATTCGATCCGCTGGATCCGAGTGCATCTCCTGCAGGGTGGCGGCTTCAATTCCTATTTCCCCGGTGACGGGAATCTCGACAACGCCCATATCGAGCACGTCTCTCCGGAACGCGCCGAGGGGCTGCATGATTCGTAGCCGCTGCTTGCGGTGGAGCATGGCAATCTCCCAAAACGTGATGCCGGAGATGGCGAGCTGCTCGCGAGCCAGCGCCTGGTTCGCGGCCTCTTGAGCGTCCGTCCCAATCTCTGAGCTGCCTTGCGTCAGCCACACAAGCACGTGGGTGTCGAGCAAGATCAATCCTCTGCCTCCCATTCCACGCCGGTGGGAGACACGATGTCTCCGAGGATCTCGATCGCGCCGGACAGTGAGCCGAACAGCGTCGAGGGCCGGTCCCGAAACGGCTCCAGCCGGCTGATCGGCCGGCCGTTCTTCGTGACGACGACCGGCTCGCCGGTCTCAGCAACGTCATCCATCACCTGAAGGCATTTCGCCTTGAACTCGGAGGCCTTCATTTCCTTCATGTCCACCTCTTCGATCGCTATGACCATGGTCCTGACCATGATTCTATCATGTCGAAAGAAGAGACCGTCAAGGGTTTCCGAGTTCAAGCGCGCCGCGGAGCGCCCTCGCCTCGGCCAGCAGCTCCCGCGCCGCCTCGAGGGTCTCCGGCGAAGCGACGCTGGCTGGCGGGGCTGATGTCTGGGGCGTCGGCTCGGTATCCCCGATGCCCGCATCGCGCTGCTTCTTGAGTCGCTCGAGGATCAGGTCGCGGATCGCCGGCGCGCCGTCCACGCCCCGGAAGTACCCGATGTGCCCGCTCTTCTCCTCACTCTCGCGGTCGTGCCCGCCGGCTCCCCCGCCACCGCCGGCGGAGCGGACCCGGACGTCGGCGATGCCGAACAGGCGGTCGAGCGGGCCCTGGTGGATCGACACCTCCTGGACGTTCGCGAAGGTCATGGTCAGCTCGCTGACCTTCCAGACGCCCTCGCGGATACGCAGGCTGCGGTCGGTGACGATGTACCAGCGCAGCTCCCAGTCGAGGATGATCGGGACCAGGGTCAGCGGGAGCTGGACGACGAACGCGATCAGGCCGAACGCCTCGAGCCACTCAAAGAAGGCGAGCGCGATCGGTGCGAGCGCGCGGAAGGGCAGTTGACGGACGGCAAGCTCCGCCCCGAACGCGGCAAGATCGAAGACGGCGAGAGCAACGATCAGGCCGATCAGCGTGGCGACCTGGCCCGCGGCCCATCGCAGGAGCTTGAGCTGGAGGTAGCGCCTGGAGGCGCGGAATACGCGCGCGGTGCCTGCCGAGCCGGCCGGCAAGCTGGGTTCCGGGGGCACCGCGAGCAGCTGGAGCATGATCGCCTTGACCGGCTCAAGCATCGCCGCCGCCCCGGTCGGCCTCGGCCGACCGCCCGCCGCACCGCCCGCAGCTCGGCCGCCACCTCGCGCAGGACGGCGGTCAGCTCGTCGGCGCCCCCGGCCGGCACCGCGGCGGCCGGCGCGTGCGGCAGGGCGTGACCATGGTCGCGGGCGCCGCGCATCCGGGTGTAGAGGTAGTCGCGGATCGCCTCGAACTCGAGCAGGCCTTCGAGGGTCATCTCCGCGGTCGAGCTGCCGCTGGCCGTCTGCACCTCGACGCGGGCCAGACTGGAGCCAGCGCTCGACGACGTTGGACCGGAGGTGGATGTCCTGGATGCGGGCGTAGGTCAGGTTGATCTCGCGCCGGAACAGGATGCCCCAGCGCATCGAGATGCCCTCGGCGTCAAAGCGGTAGCGCAGGGTGTGGTAGCGGAAGTACAGCGGGATGAAGGGAACGAAGAACAGCGGACCGAGCGCGAGCGAGGACAGGAAGTAGTAGGTCAGGAGCCTCGGGCAGGGTCGTTCGATGGCGAAGATGTCGCTCTCGTCGGTAGGCCGTTGATTGGTCATGGCGCGAGTGTAACCCGGCCCGCCGGTGCAAGCGCCTCACCGGATGGTCGATGGTGAGCGGCTGCGTGGGTCAGGAGCTCGCGAACGCCGTGCGAGCCGCCTCCACCGCCACGCCGGTCGGCGATCGGCGCTCCCTCGCTCTCGAGGATTGCCTCGAGCGCGCCGACGCAGCGCAGCACGTTGGTCAGGTTGCAGCTGTGGCCCATGAGGCCGATCCGCCAGACCTTGCCCGCCAGCTCGCCGAGGCCGGCCCCGATCTCGAGGTTGTACTCCTCGAGCAGCCGTCCCCGGACCCTCGCGTCGTCGACGCCGGCTGGGATCGACACCGAGTTGAGGTGGGGGAGCCGCTCCGCCTCGGGCACCACGAAGGCGAGGCCGAGCGCCTCGAGGCCGGCCTTGAGCGCGAGGTGGTGACTACGATGGCGGGCCCAGGCGTTCTCGAGGCCCTCCTCGCGCAGGATGAGCAGGGCCTCGTGCAGGCCGTAGAGCGCGTTGACCGGCGCGGTGTGGTGGTACGACCTGCGCTGGGCGGAGCCCCAGTAGCCCATGATCAGGTTCATGTCCGAAAACCAGCTCTGGATCGGCGTGCTTCGCCCGGTGATCACCTTGACCGCGGCCTCGCCGAAGGTCACGGGCGACAGCCCGGGCGGGCAGGACAGGCACTTCTGGCTCCCGGAGTAGACCGCGTCGAGGCCCCACTCGTCGACCCTGAGCGGGATGCCGCCGAGTGCAGTGACGCAGTCGGCGATCACCAGGCAGCCGTGGCGGTGGGCGATCGCCGCGAGCAGCTGCGCGTCCGAGCGGGCGCCGGTCGAGGTTTCGGCGTGGACGAAGGCCACCAGCTTCGCCTCCGGGTGGTCCTCGAGGGCGCGCTCGAGCTTCTCCGGGTCGACGGCGCGGCCCCACGGGTCGTCAACCACGACTGCGGTGGCGCCGCACCGGACCACGTTCTCGCGCATCCGGCCGCCGAACACGCCGTTGCGGCATACGATCACGGTGTCGCCCGGCTGGACCAGGTTGACGAAGCAGGCCTCCATGCCGACCGTGCCGGGACCAGAGACCGGCAAGGTGAGCGGGTTCGCGGTCTGGAAGGCGACCTGCAGGAGCTCCTTGACCGAGTCCATGAAGGCCACGAACACCGGGTCGAGGTGGCCGATGGTCGGCCGCGCCATGGCCTGGAGCACGCGTGGCGAGACATCGGACGGACCCGGACCCATCAGGGTCCGCTGGGGCGGGTGGAAGGATCGCGTCATCGGGTACTCCTGCGGTGCGAGCGAAAAGAGCGGGCTCGCGATTCCACGGCGAGATTGTCCCACCGCCCCCTCAGCCCTGCTTCCGACGCCGGAAGTGGCGGCAATCGCGGGCGGAGGGGCGGGCTAACCCCTAACCCCTAAACCCTAAGCCCTCACCAACCTCAATCAACGAGCTTCGGCGGCTTCGAGAGGTGCTCGACTTCGGCGCCGCCCACGTGGTGCACCTCGGCCTCGGTGAAGTCGGGAGTCTTCTCCACGAACTGGGCCTCCTCGGTCGAGCCCTTGAGCGCGGTCACAGCAGTCTTGCCCGAGGTGATCACCTGGGTGACGTCGTCGAAGTAGCCGGCGCCGACGAAGCTCTGGTGCTTGATCGCCCGGTAGCCGTGGCTCGCCTCGAGCTCGAACTCGCGGTTCTGGAGCGCGGCATAGGCGGTCATGCCCTGGTCGCGGTAGGCGTGGGCGAGCTCGAAGGTCACGGTGTTGATCGAGTGGAAGCCGGCGAGGGTGATGAACTGGAACTTGTAGCCCATCGCCCCGAGCTCGCGCTGGAACGCCGCGATGGTGGCGTCGTCGAGGTGGCGGCGCCAGTTGAAGGACGGCGAGCAGTTGTAGGCGAGCAGCTTGCCAGGGTACTGGCGGCGGATCGCCTCGGCGAAGGTCCGCGCCTCGCCGAGGTCCGGATGCGAGGTCTCGCACCAGATCATGTCGGAGTACGGCGCGTAGGCGAGGCCGCGCGCGATCGCCGGCTCGAGGCCGGAGCGCGACGTAGAAGAAGCCTTCGGGGGAGCGCTCGCCGGTGATGAAGCGGCGGTCGGCCTCGTCGACTTCGGAGGTGAGCAGGTTGGCGGAGTCGGCGTCGGTGCGGGCGATGACCAGGGTCGGGACACCCATCACGTCGGCCGCGAGGCGCGCCGCGACCAGCTTCTTGACCATCTCATCGGTGGGGACGAGCACCTTGCCGCCCATGTGGCCGCACTTCTTGAACGAGGACAGCTGGTCCTCGTAGTGGACCCCCGCGACGCCGGCCTCGATCATCGCCTTGGTCAGCTCGTAGAGATTGAGCAGCCCTCCAAAACCGGCCTCGCCGTCGGCGACGATCGGCGCGTACCAGTAGGGCATCGTGTGCGAGCGTCCCTCGTGATGGGTGATCTGGTCGACCCGCGTGAGGGCGTTATTGATGCGGCGGATCAGGGTCGGCACGCTGTCGGCCGGGTAGAGGCTCTGATCGGGGTAGGTCTGGAGGGCGTTGTTCATGTCCCCGGCGACCTGCCAGCCGGACACGTAGATCGCCTTGAGGCCGGCCTGGACCATCTGCACCGCCTGATTGCCGGTCAGCGCCCCGAAGGTGCGGATGAAGGGCTCGGTCTGGAGGAGGTGCCACAGGCGCTCGGCGCCACGGCGGGCGAGGGTGTGCTCGGGAAGCAGCGTTCCGCGCAGGCGCACCACGTCCGCGGCGCTGTATGGGCGCTCGATGCCCGCCCACCTGCGGTCCGTTCTCCACTCCCGCTCGAGCTGCTCAATCGCCTGTCGATCGTGATCGCCGGTCCAGTTCATGGTTTCCATTGGTCATCCTCCAGCTGCTGTGATCAGTCGAGATGGTCGTAGGCCACCAGGGTCAGGAACTCCGCGAGCTCATCTGACGTCGCCAGGCGCTCGAACAGCCGGCTCGCGAGTTCGAAGTTGCCGCCGTCGTACCGCGCCTGCCCGATCAGGCCGCGGATCTTGGCCAGCTCCTCCGGAATGAGAGATCGCACCAGATCGGCGGTCACCGCGCGGCCGTCGTCGAGGACGCCGCCGGGATGACGGATCCACTGCCAGACCTGGGTGCGCGAGATCTCCGAGGTCGCGGCGTCCTCCATCAGGTCGTAGATGGGGACGCAGCCGTTGCCGGCGAGCCACGCCTCGAGGTACTGGATGCCGACGTCGATGTTCAGCCTGAGGCCATGCTCGGTGATGGTGCCGGTGGGAACGGTCAACAGGTCGTCGCGGGTGACGACGAGGTCGTCGAGGGCGCGGTGGATCTGGTTGGGGGTCGGCATGTTGGCGTCGAAGACCTCGGTGGCAAGGGGGACCAGCCCGGGGTGCGCGACCCAGGTTCCGTCGTGGCCGTCCCGCGACTCGCGCTCCTTGTCGGCCCGTACCTTGGCGATTGCGGCCTCGTTGGCCGCGGGGTCGTTCTTGATCGGGATCTGCGCCGCCATGCCGCCCATCGAGGGCGCGCGGCGGCGGTGGCAGGTGCGGATGGCGAGCCTGGAGTAGGAGTGCATGAAGTGGGTGGACATGGTGACCTGCGCCCGATCGGGGAGGACGCACTCGGGGTGCGCGCGGTGGCGCTTGATGAAGCTGAAGATGTAGTCCCATCGCCCGCAGTTGAGGCCGGCCGAGTGCTCGCGCAGCTCGTAGAGGATCTCGTCCATCTCGAACACCGCGGGGATGGTCTCGATCAGCACCGTGGCGCGGATCGTGCCCGACGGGATCCCGCACAGCTCCTGGCCGCGGAGGAAGACGTCGTTCCACAGCCGGGCCTCGAGGTGGCTCTCGAGCTTGGGCAGGTAGAAGTAAGGCCCGGTGGCGAGGCCGGCCAGGGCGCGGGCATTGTGGTGGAGGTAGAGGGCGAAGTCGAAGAGCGAGGCCGACACCGGAGCGCCGTCCACCAGGAGGTGCTTCTCGACCAGGTGCCAGCCGCGCGGCCGGACCATGAGCACGGCGACGCGGTCGTTGAGCTGATAGACCTTGTCGGCCTGGGAGTGACGAATGGTGCGGCGCACCGCGTCGCGCAGGTTGAGCTGGCCGCGCACACAGTTCTCCCAGGTCGGGGAGTTGGCGTCCTCGAAGTCGGCCATGAACACCCGCGCTCCGGAGTTGAGCGCGTTGATCACCATCTTGCGCTCGGGCGGACCGGTGATCTCGACCCGGCGATCCTCCAGGTCATGGGGCAGGGGAGCGATGGTCCAATCGGCGTCGCGGATCGCCCGGGTGGATTCGAGGAAGTCCAGGCGCGCCCCCGCGTCGAGCTCGCGCTGGCGCTCGACGCGCCGCGCCAGCAGTGCTTTGCGGCGGCCGCCGAACTCGCGCTGCAGGGTTCGCACCATCGCGAGCGCGTCCGGGGTCAGGATCTGGTCGAAGCCGTCCTCGGCTGCACCCAGGACGGCGACGCCGTCGGGAAGCGTGAACTGTGTCATCGGCACCTCGGATGCCGCAGCGTGGCGTCTTGCGGCACTCCATACCACCCAGTGAAGCCCCACATTCGCGGTAACTTGAGAGCCTTCCACGAGTGATTCCTGTCATGCACGGCGGCGAGGGTAGCACAGAATGCCGCGAAGCGTCATCAGGCCTGCGCGGGTCGTGACAGCACTGGGACGCCTGGCGGAGTCGGCGAGGGCTGCCGACTCGCGGCGCGAACGGGCCCCCAGGGGCAGGTCGTGGCGCCGCGCTCGCTTCGGGCTCCGCGAGGTCGCTACAATGCAGCGGCGGAAGGGGGCGACCATGAGAATCTTGCGATGGCTGCTGGCGGCGGTACTCGCGGCCGGTTGGCTGCTCGGTAGGGGTGCGGCGGCCGAGGTGCCTTCGCCGGAGGCGGCGTTCGGATTCACTCCGGGAAGCGACCGCAAGCTGGTGGACTACGGCCAGCTCATGGACTACCTCGAGCAGGTCGCGACGGCGTCGCCGCGCTTCGAGCTGCGCGAGATCGGGACCAGTGAGCTGGGCCGGCCGCTCTACGTCGGGCTGCTGTCGTCCGAGGCCAACCTGGCGCGCCTGGACGAGCTGCGCGAGATCAACCGGCGCCTCGCGCTGGATCCCGAGATACCGGACGCGGAGCGCGAGCGGATGGTCGAGGAGGGGCGGGTGTTCGTGCTCGCGACCATGTCGATGCACGCCTCCGAGGTCGGGCCGGCGCAGGCGCTGCCGCTGCTCGTCCACGAGCTGGTGACGGGCGACGACCCGGCGGTGCTCGAGCAGCTCGACCGGGTGGTGCTGATGGTGGTGCCGACCCACAACCCCGACGGGATGGACATGGTCGTGGAGTACTACCGCTCATCGCTGGGCACATCGTACGAGGGCGGTCCGCTGCCCGGCGTCTACAACCGCTACTCGGGGCACGACAACAACCGCGACTTCGTCAACCTGACGCAGGCGGAGTCGCGCGCAGTCTCCCGCGTCTACACCAGCGACTGGTACCCCCAGGTGCAGGTCGACAAGCACCAGATGGGCGGCACCGGCCCTCGGTACTACGTGCCCAACGTCCACGATCCGATCGCCGAGAACATCGACGAGGGGCTGTGGACGTGGTCCGGCGTGTTCGGCTCCAACCTGGCCAACGACATGGCCACGGATGGCTTGCGCGGCGTGGCCACGCACTGGCTGTTCGACAACTACTGGCCGGGCTCCACCGAGACCGCGCTGTGGAAGAACATGATCGCCTTCCTCACCGAGGGGGCGAGCTGCCGGGTGGCGACCCCGGTCTTCGTCGAGGCGAGCGAGCTCGAGACCTACGGCAAGGGGCTGTCCGAGTACGCCAAGAGCATCAACATGCCGGACCCGTGGCCGGGGGGCTGGTGGCGGCTTTCGGACATCGTGCGCTACGAGCTCGTGACCATGCGGTCGATCCTCAAGACCGCTGCCCGCAACCGGCCGGAGATCCTCCGCTTCCGCAACGGACTTTGCCGCTCCGAGGTCGCCAAGGGGCGCACCGAGGCGCCAGCCTACTTCCTGCTGCCGCGGCGCCAGCACGATCCGGGGGCGCTCGCCGAGCTGGTGGGCCTGCTTCAAGAGCACGGCGTCACGCTGTGGCAGGCCACGGCGCGGCTGGAGCTCCAGGGCCGGGTCGTCGAGCCGGGAGATGTTGTGGTGCCCCTCGCCCAGCCCTACCGGGCGTTCGTCAAGGAGGTGCTCGAGCGGCAGAGCTACCCGGTCCGCCGCTACACGCCGGACGGCGAGATCATTCGCCCCTACGACGTGACCAGCTGGTCGCTGCCGTTGCACCGCGGCCTGGTCTGCCACGAGGTGGCCGCGCGCTCCGCGGAGCTCGAGTCGCGCCTGGCGCCGGTCGACGCGGGGTCGCTCGGCTCCGGAGTCGAGCTGCCGGTCGATGCCTGGGGCGTGGCTCTCCCCGCCGCCGCCAATGCGAGCTTTCGCGCGGCGTTCGCGGCCCTGGGCGAGGGCGTACGGGTCGAGCGCATCCTCGAGCAGACGACCAATGGCGACCTCGAGCTCGCTGCCGGCACCTTCCTGCTTCGCGGCAATTCCGAGCGGGTGGCCGCGGCCGCCCGGACCCCGGGAGCGGTCGCACTCATGGCGGCCCCGGCAGGCGCCACCACGGTCCTCGCGCCGCGGCGCATCGGTCTGGTGGAGACCTACTTCCACGACATGGACGCGGGCTGGACGCGCTACCTGTTCGACGACTTCGGTGTCGGCTACCGGGTGCTGCATCCCGCGGACTTCGAGTCCACCGACCTGGCCTCCTCGTTCGATGTGCTGGTATTCCCGGACGTCGGCGCGGACATTCTCACCAAGGGCAAGCGCAAGACCGACGACGACGACTACCGGCCGACCGAGTATCCGCCGGAGTTCGCCAAGCCGATCTCGGAGAAGGGCCTCGCCAGGCTGCGTGCGTTCCTGGCCGCCGGGGGAGTGGTCGTGTCGTGGCAGTCGTCGACCGAGCTGTTTCTGGAGAAACTCGGCGGCGAGGAGGAAAGCGAGGAGCTGCCGCCGTTGGCCGCGCGGGACGTCACCGAGGAGCTCGAGAAGCGAGGCCTGTACGTGCCGGGGTCGTTGCTGCGGGCGCGGCTGCTCGCGGACCACCCCCTGACCTGGGGGATGCCGGCCGAGGTCGGGGTGTTCTCCGAGGGAAGCCCGGTGTTCGCGACCTCGATCCCGAGGGCGGACGCGGACCGCCGGGTGATCGCCTCCCATCCCGACGACGACATCCTGATGAGCGGCTACATCGAGGGCGAGAAGCTGCTGGCCGGCAAGCCGGTCATGGTGTGGCTGCGCAGCGGATCCGGCCAGCTCGTGCTGTTCGGGTTCAGCCCGCACCACCGGGGATCGATGGGCGGGACCTACAAGCTGCTGTTCAACGCGCTCCTGCTGCCCGAGTCGGCGCCGTGACCGACGAGCAGTCGGCGCTGGTCGAGCTTCTCCAAGGGGCGCAGCGCGTCCTCTTCTTCACCGGGGCCGGGATCTCCACCGGCAGCGGGATCGCCGACTACCGCGGCCCCGACGGCCTGTGGAAGACCCGCCGGCCGGTGGAGTTCGGCGAGTTCATGGCGAGCGCCGCGGCGCGGGTCGAGTACTGGGACCAGAAGCTCGAGGTGTGGCCCCAGATCCGCGACGCGAGTCCCAACCCCACGCACCTCGCCATCGCCCGCTTCGAGCGGGCCGGGCGGGTGGCGGCGGTGGTGACCCAGAACATCGACGGCCTGCATCGCAAGGCGGGAACGAGCGCCGAGCTGCTGGTCGAGCTGCACGGCTCCAACCTCGAGGTGGAGTGCATGGCGCTGCCACGCCACGTCCGACCCGGAGCCGCACTTCGCCGCCTTCGCCTCGTCTCGCGAGCCACCGCGCTGCAGCGCGTGCGGCGGCCCGCTCAAGCCCGCGACCATCAGCTTCGGCCAGAGCCTGCGCGAGCGCGACCTCTCCCGCGCCGTCGCAGCCGCCAGGCGCACCGATCTCGTGGTGGCCCTCGGGTCGTCCCTCTCGGTTCACCCCGCCGCCTCGATCCCGCTGCTCGCGGTCGAGCGGGGCGTCCCCTACGTGGTCGTCAACCGCGGCCGCACCGAGCACGACGACCTGGCCGGGCTGACGCTCCGGATCGACGGCGACACGTCCGAGGTGCTCCCGCCCGCGGTCGACGCGGCGCTGGCGCCGCCGGCGCCGCTTGCGACCTGACTCTGCGGCGGCAGCGGCGCGGCTTGCCGTACGAGTTTGTGCCGCATTCGCCTTCCGGGCAGACCTGCCGGTGAGATGCCGAGGGCAGAAGGCCACTGCGGCACGAACTCCATGGGATGCGCGCAGCGCATCCTTCTCGGCGCGCGTGGGGCGGAGGCCAGCCAGCGACCGCGACGCCTCACGCACACCAAGAGGCCTACGACCTGCGTGCGCCGAGGGGCCTATGCCCGGCACGCTCCTAGTCGACCGGGTACGGGGTCGGGCGCGGCGTGCCACTCGCGGCCGGCTGGCGCGGCGGCGGCGCACTGGAGGCCATTCGGGGTAGTTCGCGATGCCGAGCAGGCGCTCCTCCGGGAAGGGCTGGAGGAACTCGGTGCGCGCGATGCGTCGAGCGGACGAGCTCGAGATTGTCCTCGGGGCGGTAGGGCTTGAGCGCGGCGACGGCGTCGCCCGGCGAACGGGCCGGCGAGGTCGAGGGTCCGGACGGCGCCCTCCCGGCACGCGAAGTCGAGGGCCGTGAGGCTCAGCTTCCCGCGCTCCGTTTTGCCGCGCACCGTGAAGTGCACGGCCTTGGCCCGCAGGTCGTAGGCGATCCGCCACTGGTTCTCGTCACCGGTCCCGACCTCGGCGAGCATGGCAAAGGCCCTCTCGAGGGGTACGTCGGGGTCGCCGACGCGGATGGTGTTGAGGCGGTTGGCGGTCTGGACGAAGCGCTGGAGAGATTCGTCTCTGGTCGCCGGGCGCGACCGCACCGCCGTAGCCGAGGCTGCGGTCGAGCGCGGCGATCGAGCCGGCATAGGTCGAGTTGGTGAGGACCGGTAGCGGCAGCTCGTCGCCGGCGCGGATGACCGGCGCCCCGTCCAGGAACTCGATCACGGCGCAGCTCCCGGCCGCGTCGCAGGCGAAGAAGTGCAGGGACGCCGGGCTCGAGATCGCCATGGTGCGGGCGCTCTCGGCGACCTCGCCGACGGTCTTGTAGCTGTCGAGGCAGTACTGGATCCACTGCAGCGCCTCGATGGCCGGGCCGTCGAATTTCGGGTAGGAGGTCCCCGCGAGCCACAGCGCATGCATGGCGAGGCCGGCGCGATTCATGCCGCCGTTCGGGAACTCGCGGCCGTACTGGTTGAAGGTCACGCTGCCGAACCTGGCGGTCCAGGTCGCGGGAGCGAGCCCCTCGCCGACCAGGGCGGTCTTGACGAGGCCGTTCGGGTTGACGAAGACCCGGCCGCCCGCGACCGGCCAGTCGTAGCTGAAGGCCATCAGCCGGCCGTCGTGGCCGCCGATGAAGAAACCGGTGCAGGCGCCGAGCTCGGCGGGCGCCAGGCCGATCGCGAGCAGCGCGAGGAGCGAGAGCGCGACGACGGAGCTGATTCTCATGTCCGACACCCTCCGTTGCGGGCGTTACTCTAGCAAACACGAGCGTCCAGGCGCAGCCCGCGCCGGCCGGATCGGGAATGCGCGGTTCGGCCGGCGCGATGTGCGTGTCGTCGAAGGAGTACTCTGGTCGCATGAAAACTCGGATCGGTGCGCTGCTCATCGCCGTGGCGGCGGGTCTCGCGATCGCCGTCGGATGGGCAGATCGTGTTCAGTGAGCGCAGCGAGGTCGGCCAGCTGTGGGCCAACCTGTCGCTGACCTACCTGCGCGTCGGCGAGCCCTATCTTCCGATCGTCATCGGCGTGCAGAACCTGAGCGGGGAGACCTTGGAGCTCAACCGCGCCTCCTTCCGACTGATCGGGCCGGACGGACGTCGGTTTTCGATGGCCGATCTCAAGACGCTGCGCAAGTCGTATGAGAAGTCGACCCTCGACCGCCGGATCATGACGACGAACGGGATCCCGGCCGACGTCTGGTACCGCCAACGGCGTCTCCGCGAGTCGAACTTCTTCCCCGACGTCGGCCAGTCGCGGAGGACGACGGTCATCGACCGCGTCACGCTCCGGCGGGGAGACGGGACCGTCGACCTCATCTACTTCGAAGCGCCCACCGGGCTCGCGGTCGGCACGCCGTTCGTGCTCGAGGTGCTGCCTGAAGGGTGGGAAGCGCCGCTACGGCTGCGGCTGATCCTGGGCTGAGGGCGCCGACTCGCCGGCCGAATCGGGACCAGCGGATCAGGTCCCGGCGCCCGCGACCGCGACCGTCACGAAGCGATCGACCTTGAGCAGGAACTTGCTGGGATCCTCGAGGCCCCACGCGACGTAGGGCAGCTCGAACTCGGCGCGAATCGCGACCGTAGTTCTCCGCTGACGGTCGACCTCCACGGGGACTGACGATCTCGTGCTGGGTGCCGAGGAGCTCGATCGTGCCGTGGACGGTGAGCGTGGCGGTGCCGGCCTCCGGCAGTCGCCCCTCGATCCGGTGTCGGGCGCAGCACAACCGTCGGGTAGCGGGCGCTGACCAGGACATTCTCGTGCATCTCTCGGTCCCTCTTCGTGTTGCCCGTATCCGCGCGGCTGGCGTCAACCACGATCTCGCCTGATGCCTCGCCGCCGGCAGGGTCGAAGACGATCACGCCGCGGGCCACCGGTGCGCTGCCGTGGACCGTGTGCAGGGTCGCTCCGAGGGTGAAGCTGACGGCGGTCCTCGCGGGATCGACGGTCAGGGTGAGCTGGTCAGCGCCGACGGCACCGGTGGCGCCGATGGCGCCAATGGCAATCGCAGCGAGCAACGTCGTCAGTGGTCGCGCCATCTCCGCACCTCCTAGAAGGCGTAGGTGAACATTGAGCGCAGGTTGAACAAGGGGTCGTTCTCGGTGCCGGTCGAGGGTGGGCGCACGACGTCCAGCGGCGTGTAGAACGCCTCGAGCGCGAGCCGGAGCCGGCTCGACACCGGGAAGCTGGCGCCCGCGGTGACCGCCGCGGTCCAGCCGTCAGCCGCGAGCCGGGATCGGTCATGGAAGCCGAAGGTGATCGCGTCCACCTGGAACTCGAGGTCCATGTGGGTGGCGTAGACGCCGAAGTGGAGGTCAGAGTCGTGGGTTCCGGGTATCGCGCCAGCCCGCGGTGACGGCGAGCCCGACGTAGTTGAGGGTGACCTCGTCGTCCGACGCGGCCATGCAGCCGAACTCGTTGCCCGGCTCTCCCGGCGGCAGCGCCGCCTCATCCGCGGGACACGTGATGTCGCCACCGACGGTGCCGAGTTGGCCGTAGGCGCGCAGACCGAGGGTCCAGTCGCCCGAACGAACGACCGGTCGCTCGATGGCGGCTGAGAGGAGGTTCGGGGTGAGACCCTCGACGGTGACTGGCGGGAGGTAGGCGAGCTCGAGGGTCGTGGCCCAGCCGAGCCCCACCGCGAGGCGGGGGCGCGGCAGCACATCGAGCCGGTTGAAGTCCTCGACCTTGGTCCCGTTGAAGCCGACCCGGCGCTGGTCCTCGCTGAGGCTCGGGATCCAACCCGCCTCGATGCTGATCTCGATTTCGCCGGCTTCCCGCTGGCGCGGCGGACCGAGGCTGGTGAGCAGGGTGAGGGAGGCGGTCCACTCCATCGCCCACGCCTCGGGTCGGTCGAAGCCGAGCTCCTGCGCCGGCTCGTCGGCCAGCTTGCCGCTTTGCGCGCTGGCGGCCCCGGGCGCGAGCGCGAGCAAGAGGAAGGCCGCGGCGGCGGCAGTCCCGCGAAGCACGTTGAAGGGGGTCATCAGCGCGTCATCTGCTTAGCAGCAGCGCGGCCGCGACCTCGAGCGTGGTGTAAATGCATCGTCGACTTCCCTTCAGGTTGTTCGGAGGTGGCGCGCGGCGCCTGGTAGTCGCGAACTCTACTTCCTGTCGACTGACAACATCGTGGCAGGAGGCGGTATGCCGTGTTCTCCTGCAACCATGGCCGTACAGTGTGCCGGGCCGGCTGAGCGAGACACGCCCGAGGCAGGGCAGCGTCGGCTGTCCTAAAATGGACCTGCGAGGAACCGGTGTGAGAGAGGCGGAGGTGGGTCATGGTGTGCGCACGAAGATCCCGCTCGCTGGGTTGGGTGTCGGCAATCGTTGTCACGGCCCTGCTGGCGGTGCTGCCCGCAGTCGCTGACGAGGAGCCGCAGCAAGCTCCGCCTGCCCCGACGCCGACGGCGGTGCCCGGGTCGCTGGCCGCTGCGGCGGCGGGGATTCGGCTGCAGACCGGCGGCGAGGGAGACTCCGGCGCCCTCGTCATCACCGACCAGAACCTGAAGTCGGTGGGTGCCGGGGCGACGATCTCGCAGGGCAGCGCGGTGGGCGCGCAGCCGGGCGCCCTGGTGGCCGCGCCGCAGGCGCAGGTCGCACCCGTACCGGCCGGCGCGAACGACCTGGCTTTGCGTCTGATGGCGCAGCAGGCGCGCGTCGACGAGCTCGCGGCTCAGCTGCAGTCCATGGACGAGCAACTCGCCGCGCCGCCCACCGACCCGCACTACCCGAAGATCGACAATGCTCCCCAGTTTCGCGCCCCCGGTGTGGTCGACCCCGCCCGCGGCCAGCGCGACGCCCTGGCCGCGGTGCTCGACGAGGAGCGCGGAAAGCTCGAGGCCCTGCGCGCCGAGGCCGCCAAGGGCGGTGTGACGCTCACCAAGGCGCCGAACGAGGCCGCAACGCCCACGAAGTAGCCAATCGGCGGCTCGGGGGCCGGATCAGCGCCTCAGCGTCCGACCACCTCGCCACAGCGCAGCATCGACGGGTCGTAGGGGTTGCCGATCGCCTCGTCCGGCTGCAGCCAGCTCTTCTTCACCATCGGGCAGTAGACGACGATCGGGCGGGGACCCTGGACCAGAGCCAGATAGCGGACGAGCGGCTTGGTCAGCTCGGCCAGCTCGGATCGGACGGCAGCGAGGCCCTCGGCCGCGGCGAGCCTGCCGGCGCGCTCGGTGATCTCGGGCAGGAGCGCGCGCACGGCGTCGGCGTCCTTCTCGGCGACCCCGGCCGCGTCGGCGCTGAAGGCGCGGGAGAGCCGCGACGCGGTGAACTGGATGGCCAGAGCGCGCTCCTGGACGCCCTCGGTCGAGTCCTCGATCAGGGCCTGGCGGATCTGCTCGTACTGGCTGGCGATCCCGGCAAACGCGTGCTCGCCGGCGACGGCGCCTCCGGCACCGGCGACAGCAACGAGGGCGGCGATCACAATCGTGGCAACTCTGTTGAGCACTGTCTCCTCCGGTTTCGGCCGCCCCGCCGTCGACGCGAGGCGTCCCGTGGTGGGGGCGGAGGCCGCTTCAACTGCGCTGCCCATCGACCGGCCGCGGTGGAGCTCACCCGCCCGCCATCTCCGCAACCGCCGGCAGCCGGGGCTGATTCCGGGGGGAGGAGGCTTCACCGGGCGACTGGCCGCGACCGTCGCTCGGAGGGGAGTCTTAGGGTCGGCGTTGGCCGGGGGAAATCTTTGTGATAGATTTCACGTGCTCGGGGGAGCGCCGGGTCTTGGGGGAGGGGTGTTCGATGGCACGACTTCGACCTTTCCGTGCGTGGCGGCCGCGCCCGGAGCTCGCGGCGCAGGTGGCCAGCCCGCCGTACGATGTGCTGTCCTCCGACGAGGCGCGGCGAATGGCCGACGGCAACCCCCTGTCCTTCCTCCACGTCGGCAAGCCGGAGATCGACCTGCCCCCGGGCACCGATGTCTACTCCGCGGCGGTCTACGAGAAGGGCGCCGTCAATCTGCGCCGCCTGATCGAGAAGGGCGTGCTGGTGCGGGAGCCGGCGCCGGCGCTCTACCTATACCGGCAGCGAATGGGCGACCACGTGCAGACCGGGCTGGTTGGCGGGGCGAGCGTCGACGAGTACGAGTCCGGCCTCATCAAGAAACACGAGCACACGCGGCAGGCGAAAGAAGACGACCGCACCCGCCACATCGACGCCCTCAAGGCCCAGACCGGTCCCGTGTTCTTGACCTACAAGGCGCGGCCCGAGATCGACGCGATCGTCAGCCGCCTCAGCACCGCTCCACCGACCTACGACTTCGTCGCGCCGGATGGAATCCAGCACGTCGTGTGGGTGATCGCGGATCCGCGCGAGCGGGGCCGGCTGGTCGAGGCGTTCGCGCCCGTCCCCGAGATGTACGTCGCCGACGGCCACCACCGCTCGGCGGCAGCGACCCGGGTGCGCGCGCAGCGCCGCCAGGCCAACCCGGGCCACACCGGCGAGGAGGGCTACAACTTCTTCCTGGCGGTGATCTTCCCGCACGACCAGATGCAGATCCTGGACTACAACCGGGTCCTGAAGGACCTGAATGGGCGCGAGCCCGAGGCCTTTCTCGCGCAGCTGCGCACGAGCTTCGAGCTGACGCCGGTGGCGAGCGGCCGTCCGGGCCGGCAGCGCTGCTTCGGCATGTACCTGGCCGGGAAGTGGTACCGCCTGACGGCGAAGGCCGGCACCTACCCGACCGACGACCCGGTGCAGTCCCTCGATGTGGCGATCTTGCAGGACAACCTGCTCGGTCCAGTGCTCGGCATCGGCGACCCGCGCAAGGACGAGCGCATCGACTTCGTGGGCGGCATTCGCGGGCTCGGCGAGCTCGAGAGGCTCGTGGACTCGGGCCGGTTCGCGGTGGCGTTCGCGGTGCACCCGACCTCGATCGAGCAGCTGTTCGCCGTCGCGGACGCCGGCCGGGTGATGCCGCCCAAGTCGACCTGGTTCGAGCCGAAGCTGCGCGACGGCTTGATCATACGACCGCTCGAGGACTGTTGAGAACGGAGGAGAGCACATGAAGATCCTGGTTTCCGATGCGTTCGACCCATCGCTGCCGGGCAAGCTGGCGGCGTTCGGCGAGGTCACCGACGACAAGGAGCAGGTGGCCGACGCGGACGTGGTCCTGGTGCGCTCGAAAACGAAGTGCGACCGCGCCTACATCGACCGCGCCAAGAAGCTGCGACTGATCATCCGCGGCGGGGTCGGGCTCGACAACATCGACGTCGACTACGCCCGCTCCAAGGGCATCCAGGTCTTCAACACCGCCGAGGCGTCGGCGGTTGCCGTCGCCGAGCTAGCGTTCGCGCTGATGATCGCCGTGCCGGCGCGGCTGATCGACGGCCACGTCAGCATGATCCAGCGCCAGTGGCTCAAGAAGGAGCTCAAGCGCACCGAGCTGATGGGCAAGACGCTCGGACTGATCGGCGCCGGCAACATCGGCACCGAGCTGGCGCGGCGAGCGCTCGCCTTCGGTATGCGGGTGATAGCGTACGACCCGCTGATCCGGAGCCACGAGCTCGTGCAGCTGGTCGGTCTCGAGCAGGTCCTCAGCCAGTCCGACTACCTGTCGCTGCACGTCCCGCTGACCGACGAGACCCGCGGCATGATCAACCGGGGGACACTGGCCACGATGAAGGACGGGGCGGTGATCATCAACACGGCGCGCGGAAAGTGCGTCGTCGAGGCAGACCTCGTGGAAGCCCTCCGGTCGGGCAAGCTGCGCGCTTACGCGACCGACGTCTTCTTCTCGGATCCGCCGGATCCGGCGTGCCCGCTGCACGATGCCCCGAACGTGGTGATGACCCCGCACATCGGGGCGTCGAGCACCGAGAACCTGCTGCGGATCGGGGATGTGGTCATTCACATCCTCGAGGACTTCGTCAGCCACACCGCCTGAAGGGAGGCGCCATGAGGAGCTGGAACTTCTACGCTGGCCCCGCGACCCTGCCGCTGTCCGCGCTCGAGCGCGCGCGCGACGAGATGATCGATTGGGCCGGGACCGGGATGTCGGTCATGGAGACCTCGCACCGCTCGAAGGAGTACGACGCGGTGCACCACGAGGCGATGGACCTGTTCCGCGAGCTGCTCGGGCTCGACGACGACCACGTCGTGCTCTTCCTGCAGGGCGGTGCCTCCTTGCAGTTCGCGATGGTGCCGATGAACTTCATCCCGAAGGGCGGCTCCGCGGACTACGTGATCACCGGCTCCTGGGCCGAGAAGGCCTTCAAGGAGGCGAACATCGTCGCCAAGGCCCGGATCGCCGGGACCTCGGAGGGCAACGGGTTCACACGCGTCCCGGCCCAGCACGAGCTCGACCTGGACCTGGCGGCCGCCTACGTCCACATCACGTCGAACAACACGATCAAGGGCACCCAGTACCACGAGTTCCCGGACCCCGGGGCGGTGCCGATGGTCGCCGACATGTCGTCGGACCTGCTGTGGCGGCCGTTCGATGCCAACCGCTTCGCGCTGATCTACGCCGGCGCCCAGAAGAACCTCGGCCCGTCCGGCGTCACCGCGGTGATCGTGAAGCGCTCGTGGGTGGAGAAGGCGAACAGCGGGCTGCCGACCATGCTCAGGTACGGCATCCACCTCAAGGAGGAGTCGCTCTACAACACCCCGCCCACGTTCTCGATCTACATCGTCCGCAACGTGCTGCAGTGGGTGAAGGCCGAGGGTGGTCTCGCCGCCATGGAGCGGAGAAACCGCGCCAAGGCCGAGCTTCTGTACGGCGTGATCGAGGGCAGCTCCGGCTTCTACCGCTGCCCGGTGGAGCCGGCCAGCCGGTCGGTGATGAACGTGGTCTGGCGGCTGCCCTCCGAGGAGCTCGAGGGCAAGTTCCTCGGCGAGGCCAAGACGAACCGGATGTTCGGCCTCAAGGGGCACCGCTCGGTGGGCGGCTGCCGGGCCTCGATCTACAACGCGATGGGGATCGACGGCCTCGAGGCTCTGGCGAGCTTCATGAAGGACTTCGCGCAGCGCAACGGCTAGTCGAATCACTGCGAGCGGTCGACGGACCGGTGCCGGCTCAGCTTCGCAGTGGGCGATCGCTCACGGCCCGGCGAACAGGATCGCGAGGATCGCCTCGAGGTCGGTGGCGGTGAGGAGCCAGTCGCGGGTGACGTCGCCGCCGGGCGCGCTGAGATCGCCGCCGCCTGCGGCGATGACGGCGGTCCCGTCGCCATCGGCAAGCTCGCGCAGCAGCGCCGGCACGTCGGCGAGGTCGGTCGCCCCGTCGAGGTTGGCGTCGCCGCCCGGATCGCCGCAGTTGGCGAGCGCCACCGTCCACGGCGTATGCCCCCAGCAGGAGCTGCCGCTGTTGACGTCGACCCAGTAGTCTCCGGCCTGGCCGACGGTGACCGTGCGCGAGGTCGCGCCGGTGCTCCACAGCCACGCCACGCCGGCGGCTGCGGTCAGCTGAACCGGTCCGCCGTAGCAGGCGCCGGACTGGACCGGGCTCGCCGGCGACCAGCACGGGGTGACGGTGATGAGGAGCTGCTCGCTGTCGCTGCCGCCGTCGTTCGTCACGGTCAGGCGGGCGGGGTAGGTGCCGGGTACGACGTAGGTGTGGGTCGGGCTCGGTATCGAGGACGTGGTGCCATCGCCGAAGACCCACGCGTAGGTGCAGGGCTCCTCGCACGAGCCGGTGAAGGTGAAGGTCACCGGCCGCACCAGCAGCGGGCTGGAGGGTACGGCGGTGAATGAAGCGACCGGCGGTGTCGGCGGATTGCCGACCTGGATGGTGCGGGTGACCTCGGCCGATTCGTCGGCGGTTTCGACGAGGAGGTGCACGTCGTACCAGCCCTGCTGGGCCCACTCGTGGCTCGCGACCATGCAGCCGTACGGCTGACAGGGCTGCTGGAGGACCTGGCCGTCGTCCCAGTCCCAGGTGGCGGTGAGGAGGTCGGCCTCGGCCTCCGGCGGCTGGACCTGGATCTCGAGCTGGACCAGAGCTCCTGGATCCGGGTTGACGGGCTCCCAGCTGAAGTCGACGGCCAGCGGCGACACTTCCACGACCTCGAAGTCCGCCCTGGCGCGGTGCCATTCGCCGCTCGCGGGATCGGTGAGACGGAGGGTGGCATAGTGGGGCCCGGGGGCGAGGAGGCCGGGCGGAAGAACGCAGACCAGCACTGACGGATCTGGCGGCGCGGGCATGTAGCAGGGGTTGTAGAGCGAGCCATCGATCCGCCAGGTCGCGTTCGGGGTCACCCAGCTCGACCAGCGGGAGGCCGTGCCGTCCATGGTGAGGCTCTCCTCGGTCGTGAGATGGGTGCTCGAAAGCTCGAGTGAGGCGACCACGACATGGACCTCGACGGTCGTACTCGCGGTTGACTGGTAGGTCCCTCCGCCGGGCGCCTGGTGGAGGTAGCCGATCACCAGCTCGATCGTCCAGGTGCCGATAGCGTCGAGTAGGAGCGGGAAGCTGATCGCGGTCGACGTCGGCTGGGTCGGCGGCGAGCCGCCGGGCTCGGTGACGTACCAGGCGTAGGAGGAGGGATGGCCCTCGGAGGCGGAGGCGTCACAGGTGACGGTGTCGCCGAGGAGGACGGAGGTGGCGGCGCTCGCCCCGCCGGCGGCAGGGACCGCGGCGAGAGCGACAACCAACACGATTCGAGCGAGACGCTCCAAGATCGACCCCCTTCCGTCGATTCTATGGTTACCGGCTTGGAGGTTGGGTGATACACCTCACCATCGGCTTCGCGCAGGAATGGGCGTTCGCGCGATCAAGTCCGATCCTGGGGAAGCACTGCGCCGGCTGCCGGCGGCAGTACAGCGGCGGGCGAGGAGGACGCCGATGGAGGCACTGGCGCGGGAGCTCGCGGCTGTGCCGGGACGGGTGAGCGCACTGTCGACGGAGCGCAGTTACTGCGACTGGGAAACCGCTGGGACGCAGATCGCGTCCCCGGTGAGGGCGTCGACCACCGACGCGTAGCCCACGAAGTCGCCCGTTCCGGACACTCTCGTGAGCTCGATGCGGCAGTTGCGGGTCGGGGCCGCGCCGGCGGCGGCAAAGACGTCGTCGACCTGGACGAGCTCGAACGGCCCCGGATCGAGGATCAGGGGCTGGCCGAGCTGACGGCCGTGGGCGTCACGGATGGTGCAGCGCAGGCGTACGGTCGAGCCTGTCACCTCGCACAGCCCGAGATTCGTGCGCAGCGAATCGGTGCCGTCGACGTGCGAGATCACGGCGGCGGGGCCGACGCCGGAGGCCGCCGCCGGGACCCCTTGCCCATACGTGCCATCGGCGGTCGCGTTGAAGGTGCGCGAAGTGGCGACGATGGTGGCCGGTCCCTGCAACACGTTGAGCTGGAGCGAGCCGACGGCTTGATCGAGACCGAACAGCTCACCGACCACGTCCGCGACCGCGAGGGCGCGGCCCGGTTGGACGGTCGCGGTTGCGTTGCCGGGGCTGGACAGGCTGCCCTTCCTGGGTCGCAGCTGGAGGTCGAGAGTTACCGCGGCCTGGCCGAGGTTGACCACCTGGAGCGAGCTGCGCCACCGGGTCCCCCCGCGTCCCGGGTGGCGGGCGACCACCGGAACCATGAGGCGGTCGACCGGGCCCGGCCGGACTGCCAGGTTGAAGACCGCGTCCCCGGTGCGGTTGTCGACGAGCGACGCGTAGGCGGAGATCCGGCCTGCGCCGGCCGAAACCGCGACGATGGCATAGGCCGAGGCGGCCGTGGGGAGGCCTGCGAGCGGCACCTGCAGGTTGGAGAAGGGAGCCACGATGAACACTGCGGGTGCGCCCACGGTGGCTCCGGTGTCGCCGTTGAATCGGACAACGGTCACCGTGGCGCTCGCGCCCGCGACCTCGGTCAGCCCGAGGTTGGTGCGGACGTCGCCGCCCCTGCCGAGCTCGCCGATCACGAGTGGCGGTTGACCGAGTGCGGTGAGGTTCGATGGGGCGACGCTGCCGATGAACTGCCCGTAGCTGCCCGACGCCTCATCGCCGGTGAACGTGCGCGAGGTGACCACGAGGCCGGGAGCCGCGGTCTGGAGGATGAGCGATCCACGCGGTGCGGCACCCCCGAAGTGGCGCGCGACGACGTCCGGCAGGTCGATCACCGTGTGCTGGGGGAGCACGACCTCGCTCTGTCGGAAGACCTGCGTCCCGTCCTCGGATGACGGCACGAAGTAGAGCCGGGCGGGAGTGGTGGTGTCCGGGGAAGGATTGAAGATGCGGACGTCCGACCTCCACATGGCGCCGTGGGCGCCAGGGCCGTGGGCGACCACTGGAACGACCACCGTCGTCGTCGTGGGTGGTTCGGGGGGCTCGGAGCTTTCAATGGACAGAGCCCAGCCGACGAGGCGCGCGAGCTCACCGCCCGGCGCGGCGGGGCCGCCGTCGACGAGCTCGAGGCGCCACGTCCCGGCGGCTGGCTGGCCGGAGAAGACGCCCAGGCTGTCGACCGGCTCGAGCTCGTCCGGGAACAGGCCCCAGACGCCGTCGCTGTGGGGGTCGCCGCCCGACGCGGGGATCGATCCCGGTCCATGGTGGTGCAGCCGCGCGCGAGTGCCGGACGGCGCGACCAGCGCAATCTCCAGTCGCTCGGGCTCGGGGTGGATGACCTCGAGCAGGACTCGGACCGAGCCGATGATGCCCGCTTGGTCGACGTCCACGGTCGACACCGTCGGGGCGCCGGTCGCCACCGGGATGTTCATGCCGGGTGTGGCCGAGGCGTGGATGCGACCGGCGGTGGCGAGCGACCGCTCGAGGTTGATTCGTGGACGCACCAGGCCGGTGCGGGGGTCGAGTGTTGGATCGCCGCTGAGCTGCAGCAGCTGGCGCAGCGCACCCGGCTCGAGGTCGGGCGCTGCCTGGCGGAGCAGCGCGACCGCGCCGGTGGCATAGGGTGCGGCACCCGAGGTCCCTCCGAACTCGATGGTCTGTCCGTTCGCGCGCGCCGCCCTCAGGTACTCGGAGGGCGCGAGCAGGTCGAGGACGGGGCTCGAGTTGCTGTAGCAGGTGACCGCCCCGGCGGGCCGGAAGCTGTCGTCGCAGCGCGACGCGCATGCGGGGTCGAGACAGAAGCTGTAGCCGACCCAGCCCGAGTCGGTGTCCCAGACCGAGGCCACGCTCAGCACCTCGCCGACGCACGCGGGGGCGGCGATCGCCGTCAGCCGGCCCTCGTTCCCGGACGAGGCGACGATCGTGACCCCGGCCTCGCTGGCGGCCGTGACGGCGTTTGCATAGCTGGTTGCAAAGCGGTCGCACGGGCCCTCGAACGCGCCGCCGCCGAACGACAGGTTAATGGCGGCGAGCTGGTAGCCGTCACCGGAGCGGTGGAGGAGAGCGTCCTCGATCGCCACCACCACCGCCGACAGCGGAAACGCTCCGCAGTCGGCGTCCGGGCTGGCTTTGTAAGCGAGGATTCGCGCCTGGGGAGCGACCCCGCCGGAGAAACGGAGCTGCGGGCTCCACTGGTACGAGGTGCCCGCGGCGATCGAGGCGACCGCGGTGCCGTGGCCGTTGCAGTCGGACGGGTCGTCGTCGAGGTCGGCGGTGTCGAGCCCGCGAACGACCTTCGGGTTGGGCAGCGGCAGGCCGCCGAGCGTGGGGTGCAGGGAGTCGATGCCGGTGTCGATGATGGCCACGGCCGTCCCGTCGCCGAACCAGCCGAGATCGTGCAGGCGGTTGGCGCCGATCATCTCGAGCCCCTCGGTCGTGTGAACGGTGAACCGCAGGTCGGGCTCGATCTCGACGATCTCGGGGCGGTCGACGAGCTCGACCAGCGCACGGCGAGTGACGGTGGCGGCGAAGGCGGGCTGGAGGAGGAAGGACTGCACCGACGCGATCTCCCCGCGATCCAGCAGGGGCGACAGCGCCGCCAGCTCCGCGGCGATGGAGTCGGCGACGGCCTCCTGCCGGAGGCGGTCGGCGCCGGTCTTGAATGGTGCGAGTGGGGTTCGCGCTTCGGCGGGGGCGGCGAGGTGGACGATCACTTGGAAGCGCTCAGCGCCGGCGTTCCATTCGGCCACGATCGCGGCAGCGACCCGAGGGTTGATGCGCAGCTCAGCAGCGGGCGCGATCGCGGCCCCGGCGCCGGACGGATGCACCGCGGCGAGCAGCGACAGGAGGAGCGACCACCGCATGAGTCTCGAAATCCCTCCAATTGGGCAACGGAGTAAGTATATCCGCGGCCAGCGCGCCGGGTCAGTGCTGACCCTCCTCCTGTACCATGCAGGTGTGACACGGCTCATCATCGCCGATGCCCATGTCGGCCACACCGGGGCCGACTCGGCCGACATGGTGCAGCTCGTCGAGCGCGCCGCCGAAGCCGGGTTCCGCGAGCTCATCTATCTCGGCGATGCCTTCCAGTACCTGATCGGGATGGCGAAGTTCTGGACCCCGGCGGTGCAGACGGTGCTCCTCGAGTGGGACCGGGTCCGGCGGCGCGGCATGACGATCGGGTTGATCGAGGGCAACCGCGACTTCTTCCTCGACGACCCAGAGCTCGCCGAACGGGTCGACTGGACCGGGCGGCAGCACGACTTCGTCGCGGGAGGCCGCGCCTTTCGCGTCGTGCACGGCGACCGGGTCAACCTGCGCGACGTCCAGTACCGTTTCTGGTCCGCGGTCTCGAAGTCGCGGCCGGCGCGGGTGTGGGCGCGGTTGCTGCCGGGCTCGCTGGCGGTCGCGATCGTCAGCCACATGGAGGCGCGGCTCGCGGCGACGAACCGGAAGTATCGCTACCGCAAGCCGATCCGCGACCTGGAGCGGGCCGCCCGCCGGGCCTGGGCCGAGGGCGTCGACATCCTGTTCTGGGGACACTTCCACACCAGCTGGGCCACCGGGAACGGTGATCGGCTGGCGATGGTCGTCCCGGCCTGGATGGAGACCCGAGGGTGCCTGGCGGTGGCGGACGACGGGTCGTGGAGCTGGCTGAGCCCGACGCTCGAGCCTCAGCCGATCCCGCCAGGCCCGGAAGCGGACGGAGGCGGGGCGTGAGGCTGCCCGGACCGATCTCCGGGCTGCGCGCCGGCCCACTGGAAGCGTGTAGGGCATAGGCCCCTGGATGCGTTCCTGACGTGGTCATTGTTGTTGGCCTCAGCCCAACACGCTCCTCGGGATGCGCTGCGCGCATCCTGGGGAGTTCGTGCCGCAGTGGCCGTCCGACAACAACTCGGTCAACCACGTTCGCCGAGAAGGCCAATGCGGTACGAACTCGTAGAGCTCGATGACCCGGGTTGCGTCGGCACGTCCTTCCCGTCCTTTTGGGAGGTATGGCGGGCGCTGACGTCGCCGGTAGGCTGAGCGAGTCCGTTGCCGCGGTCGCGGGGGTCGCGAGGTCGTTGGCCATTCGCGGCCCGGGCTCGCACACGCTCGACGAGGGAGTGCTCGACGCGCTGGCGGTGCTCGCGTGCGAGGGTGATCCCTCGGCGCTGAGCGAGGTGCAGGCGGGCCGGCTCTTGCGCTCGCTCGGCCTGAGCGGGATCGAGGTCCACTGTCGGGGCAGCGGGAGGGTCGTGTGGCGCTATGGGGGCGGTGCCGCCGACGGCGAGGTCGCGAGCGGCGCCTTGCGGGTCACGCCTTTGGGGGGTCGGCCGCGCGAAGGCCCCCTCTGGAGGACGCTCCTCGGCCTGCTTGCGATCGCGGCCACCGTCGAGGAGACGGGGGCCGGTGCCGCGGACGACGACAACGGCATCCACGGCCGCTCGGCGCCGGCGACGCGCCTGCGAGCGGAGCTGCGGCGAATCGCGCCAACCGACATCGCCGTGCTGATCCTCGGCGAAACCGGGGCCGGCAAGGAGGTCGCGGCGCAGGCCGTTCACCGTCTCTCGGGAAGGACCGGTGCCTTCGTGCCGGTCAATGTGGCGGCGATTCCGAGGGAGCTGCTCGAGGCGGAGCTCTTCGGTTCGGTGCGCGGTGCCTATACCGGTGCGGATCGGGCGCGGCAGGGGCTGGTCACGGCCGCTCATCGGGGGACGCTGTTCCTGGACGAGATCGGCGACCTCGACCTCGCCATGCAGGCCAAGCTGCTCCGGGTCCTGGAGTCCGGCGAGGTGCGGCCGGTGGGGTCGACCGCATTCCACGCCGTCGCGGCGCGGGTCGTGTCGGCGACCCACCGCGATCTCCTCGCGGGGATCGATGACGGGTCGTTTCGCGCCGACCTGTACTACCGCCTCGCCCCGGCGGTGGTGCGCGTGCCGCCGCTGCGGGAGCGGATCGAGGACCTGCCGCTGCTGCGCCACCTCTTCGAGAAGGAGGCGTCGCTCCGGATCGGGCTGCCGCCGTGCCGCTGGAGCGAGGCTGCCGAGAGCGCGCTCCTTCGCTACCACTGGCCGGGCAACATCCGGCAGCTGCGCCACGCGGTGGAGCTGGGGATGGTCGAGGCCGGGGGCGGAGTCGTGACCCGAGCGATGCTGCCGTTTGGGGAAGGTGAGAACACGGCGCCGCAGCGCTGGGGCCAGGCCACCGCCGATTTCCGGCGGCGGCTGCTCCGCCGGGCCCTCCACCGTCACGGCGGCAACCGGAGCGCGGCGGCGCGCGAGCTCGGGATCTCCCGGCAGACCCTTCTCTACCACCTCCGCAGCCTCGGTCTTGGGAGCCGCACCCCCTGAAAAAAAGGAGCGGACCGTGAGGTCCGCAGGAGGAAGGAGGAGGTATGATGCGTATACCAGTTCGTTGCGTCGACTGGCTGGTGCGAACATAAGCAAGCACCGTGCCAGGCCACTGGGCCGGGAGCGTTGCAGCGTGGGTGATCTGCCCTCAACCCTCAAAACTCTGCTCCGGGAGTTCCGCCTTGGCGGGGACCTCGAGGTGCACGAGCGCGTCGACCTCGGTGCGTGGACGACGCTAGCCATCGGCGGGCTCGGCGACCTCCTGATCCGCTGCAGCACGGCATCGGCCGGGCAGCGGGCCATCGATCTGCTGGCCAGCCACGGCCTGCGCTGGCTGGTGCTCGGGGCTGGCAGCAGGATCGTGGCCCCCGACCGCGGGCTTCGGATCCCGCTCCTGCACCTCGCCGGCGAGCTCCAGCGCTCCACGGTGGCGGAGGATGGCGGCCTGGTCGTTGGCGCGGGTGCCAAGTTGGCACAGGTCGGCGGCTCTCTGGCACGTTCCAGGCCACCCGAGATGGACCGCCTGATCGGGGAGCCGGGAAGCGCCGGCGGCGACCTGCGGGCCGCCGCGCTTGGCGAGCCGTCGACCGTGATCGATCTTGCCGACTGGATCGAGGTCGCGCGGCCCGGGGCAGGACCGACCCGGGTTGCTCCCAGGGACAGCGTCGCGGCCTGGGCGTCGGGTTTGGGGGAGGGGCGGGCGGTCATCACCAGGGTGCGGTTGCGGCCGGGGCAGCCGTCGCAGCCAGTCCGCGGACTGCGGGTGGGGGCGGCCCGGCGGCCGGTCGGGCCGCTGCGCGGGCGGGTGGCTCCGGTCGTCTTCCAGGATCCGCCTGGGGGTTCCGCCGCGACGCTGCTCGCACGTGCGGGCTGCGAGGTGCTGCGCTTCGGCGGGGCTCGGGTCGCCGACTGGTCGTCGAATGCCATCGTGACCACGGCGGCCTGCTCGGCGCGCGACGTCGCAGAGCTCTACCGGATGATGCGGGATCGCGTGGCCGAGCGCTGCGGCGTCAAGCTCGCCTGTCGGCTATGGTTCCTCGATGAGCAGGGAGTCAGGATCGAGCCGTAGCCCGGCCACCACCGCGGCCGTGAGAGGGTGGAGCGCGTCGACTGAGCGCCTGCCCTGCGGTCAGGTGGTATATCAGGCGCCGGGCGGGCGGGAACCAGTTGTCGGGCGGGAACGATTCTCGTGATCATCCCATACGGCCACGAGCACACCACCGTGCGGCGGCTGCCGTGGGTGACGTTCGTGCTGATGGCGGCCTGCGTGGCGGCGTTCGCGCTGACCTCGCTCGCGACCCGCCGCGACGGCACGCAGGTCAACAAGGACTTCACCGAGTTTTTCGAGTACTACAGCACCCATCCGTACCTCGAGATCCAACCCGAGTTCGCGCGCACCCTCGACCGCTACGTTCCCCACCAGGAGTTTCAGACCTTCCTCGAGGCGACTCGGGACCTCGGCGCGGCGCCGCCCACCAGCCCACGCCAGGTGGCCGCCGAGCAGGAGGAGCTCGACCGCATCGTCGAGCGCGCGCTCGCGTCGCTGGCAGCGATCCGCGACTCCTCCTACCGGCGCTTCGGGGTGGTGCCGACCGCCATCAAGCCGTCGGCGCTCATCACCTACCAGTTCCTGCACGGGGGCTTCCTGCACCTGTTCGGCAATCTGTTCTTCCTGTTCCTGGCGGGCCCCTTCATCGAGGACGTCTGGGGACGGCCGGTGTTCGCCGCCTTCTATTTGACCGCCGGAGCGCTGTCGGCCCTGATGTTCGCCCTGCGCTACCCCGAGCTCGACGAGCCGTTGATCGGCGCGTCGGGCGCCGTGGCCGGCGTCATGGGCGCCTTCCTGGTCCGCTACTGGAAGACCAGGATCAGGTTCCTGTACTTCTTCATCCCGTTCCGACCCGGCACCTTCACCGCGCCCGCCTGGCTCATGCTGCCACTGTGGTTCGCGCGCGAACTGGTGTTCGCGCAGGCCTGGGACGTGGCATCCCCCGGGACCGGCGGCGGCGGCGTTGCGCACTGGGCCCATGTCTGGGGCTTCGCATTCGGGCTCGCTGTGGCCGCCGGCATTGCCTACTGGCGGGTCGAGGAGCGCTTCATTCACCGCGCCATCGAGGCCAAGATCACGGTCCACGACAACCCGGCGGTCGACCGGGCGCTGGAGGCGAGGGCGCAGGGCAGGCTCGAGCACTCGCTGCACCTCCTGGCCGCCGTCGTCCGTGACGACCCAGGCAACACCGATGGCGTGCTCGCGCTGTGGAACGCGGCCGTGGACAGCGGTCGTCCGGAGATCGCCGCCGGCGACCTCCAGCGGATCATCCAGGCCGGGCTGCGAGCCGACGACGAAACCCTCGTCCTGCAGCACTGGGAGGAGCTAGCGCTCGCTGTTCCCAACCTCCAGGTCGACCCCTCGCTGGCGGCGCGGGTGGTCGAGATCCTGCTCCGCAGCGGACGCCGTGATGCCGTGGGAGCGACGCTCGCGCACGCGCTGCGCTCGGTCGGGGCGGGCACGCCGATCGGCCCCCTGGTTCGGCTGGCGCGGACGGCGGTCCAGGCGGGCGCGCCGGCAGCCGCCTCGTTCGCGCGCGAAGCGCTGTCGCGGCCGGACCTCCCTGCCGACGTCCGCCCCGAGCTCGCGGCGATCGCTGCCGCGGCGGCCACACCGACTGCGGCTGCGGGTCCCACCGGGTCTCCGGTGGCACGGCTCGGGTCGCCCGCGGTTGTCCACCGGCTCCAGGTCGTCGCAGCGGTGCCGCAGGCGCTCGAGGAGGACAACCTCGTCATCCAAGTGGAGGGCGCGACCCGGCGGCTGAGCTTGGCGCGGATCGAGGCGATCGCGGTGGGTGGCGTGGCCCGGTCCGAGAAGCGGCCGGTGGTTGTCGTCGACCTGATGCTCGACGCGCCGTGGAGCGACCGCCGCGAGCTGCGTGTGGTCCGCCTGCGGAGCACCGACTTCGACCCGCGGGCCCTCGCCCCCGGGCCCGACGCGGCGGAGGCCTTCCGGGCTTTCCTGGGTAGGATCATCGAGCTGTCGGGCGCGGCGATGCTGCCGGACCCGGACGGTGCGCGGGGTCGCCCGTTCCAGACCTTCGCCTCCCTCCCGGAGTACGAGCGCGCGGTGCTCGGCGTGTCGGTTGCCGGGGACCCGACGGACGGAGCGGCAGAGGCCTAGCCGCGCCGGCAGGGTGTCCCTCGCGAGCTCCAGCAGCGGCGTCCGGTGGGACTGGTGCAGGGGCTCGTGCATCGCGATGATCTTCCACCTCCACGATGGTATGGTGAGCCGGTGATCGTCAAGCTGCCGTTCGCCGGCGACACGCTCGCGGTCGACCTGCGCGGGCTCAAGGTTCGGCCGCTCGATCCGGCTGCGCCCCACGGCGCATCGGACCTGCCGCGGCTGGTGGGATGGGCGCTGGATCGACCGCTCGGCGGCGCGACTTTGGCCGAGCTGGCGCACGGGCGAACCGATGCCACCGTGGTGGTCCCGGACGCGACCCGCAAGATCGAGCTCGCGACGGTGCTCCCGGTTGTGCTCCAGCGGCTGGCTCGTGCCGGGGTTCCGGACCGCCGGGTCAGCGTGCTGGTGGCGTGCGGCACCCACCCGCCGCTGGATGAAGGTTCTCTGGCATCGCTCGTCGGACCGCTCCCGAGCGGCATCCGGGTCATGCAGCACGACGCGCGCGACGACGGCGCGCTGGTCCGGGTCGGCAGCCTTGCGGACGGCAGCGCGCTTCGCCTGCACCGCCTGGCCGCCGAGGCGTCGCTGCTGGTCACCGTCGGCGGGGTTCGGCACCACTACTTCGCCGGCTTCGGCGGCGGTCCGAAGATGGTCTTCCCCGGGGTGGCGGGCTACCGCGAGATCCAGGCCAACCACGCCCGCGTGCTGCGCCGGCATGGCAGCGAGCTCGAGTGGGAACCCGGGTGCCAGCCTGGCGTATTGGACGGCAACCCGGTCGCCGACGAGATCGCGCGGGCGGCGGACTGCCGGCCGCCCGACTGTGCTCTCTGCCTGGTCCCTGGCCGCAACGGCCGCCCGGCTTTCGCGGCCGCTGGTCCGTGGCGGATCGCTTTTGCCGCAGCCGTCGAAAGGGCGCGCAACTGGTATGAGGTCGCCGGCGGGCGCTTTCCCCTGGTCGTGGCATCGGCCGGTGGGGGTCCGGCTGACGCCACCTTGATCCAGGCGCACAAGGGCCTTGACGCGGCGTGCCGGTTCCTCGATGAGGGAGGGGAGGTGCTGTTCGCGGCCGACCTGTCATCGGGCGGCGGGTCAGCGGACATGGAGCCGTTCCTCGACGACCCCCGGCCGTCGGCGATCATGCAGCGGCTGGCCGAGCGGTGGGTCCAGTACGGGCACACGACGCTGCGGCTGGTGAGCTTGACGGCGCGGTACCGGGTGCATCTGGTGTCGCGGGTCGACGACGCGCTGGCGCGGCGGCTCGGCTTCCACCCGGTGAGCGATCCGGCGGCGGTCGTGGACTGCTGGCGGCGGACGCGTGGTGGCGACACCGTCGCGGTCATCGCCGGCCAGCCGGTGTTCCCGCGCCTCCGACCGCCGGCTTGACCTGGATCAAGGACGGCGGCTGGCGGGTGCGGCACACTGGACATCGGGGGTGACCATGAAGGACGCATCGGGAAGCACGGTGATGGCTCCGGCCGAGGTGGCCGTGGTGGACCAACTGGTGAACATTGCGCCCGCGGCGATCGTGAGCAGGGTGCTGGCCCGCAGCCCGGGCGGCAGCGTGACCGTGTTCGCGTTCGCCGCCGGGCAGGAGCTCGCGGAGCACACTGCGCCGTTCGACGCGCTGGTGCACGTGGCGTCCGGGCAACTCGAGCTCGCCATCGGCGGCAAGCCGATGACGGTGAACGCCGGGGAGATCGTCTTGATGCCGGCCGGGGTACCGCACGCACTGCGCGCCGCCGCGGATTCGAAGATGATCCTGACCATGCTGCGCGGCCAGGGCGCGTGATCCGATGGCCGTGCGCGAGGTTGTGGAGATCGACGAGGAGCTGTGCGACGGCTGTGGCGACTGCGTACCGAGCTGTGCGGAAGGGGCAATCCAGATCGTCGATGGCAAAGCCAGGCTGGTCAGCGACGTCTACTGCGACGGCCTCGGCGCCTGCCTCGGACACTGCCCGAAGGGCGCGATCACCGTGGTGCGGCGCGAGGCCGAGCACTTCGACCGCGCCGCCGTCGGCCATCATCTCGCGGGGCTGCGATCCAACCCGCGTCCCACCGCCGGCGCCGGCCTGCCAGTGGCGGGCGAGCAAGCGGTGTCGTCCTGCCCAGGATCCCGCGTGGTCGCCCTATCCGGCGGGCGGTTGGCGGCGGCTGACGCCACATCGCGGTTGCGGCAGTGGCCGATCCAGCTCCACCTGCTGCCGCCGACCGCACCCTTCCTCGCGGACGCAGAGCTGTTGCTCGCCGCCGACTGCGTGGCCTACGCGGTCGGCGGCTTTCATCAGGCGCACCTCGATGGCCGGGCGCCTGGCCATCGCCTGCCCCAAGCTCGACAGCCAGCAGGAGGCCTACGTGGCCAAGCTCGCGGCGATGATCGATCACGGCGGCATTCGCGGGATCGAGGTCATGGTCATGGAGGTGCCGTGCTGCCGGGGGCTGGTGCAGCTCGTCCAGGCTGCGCTGGCGCAGGCGTCGCGGACGGTTCCCGTGCGGGTCGCCGTGGTCGGCATCGGCGGTGAGGTCCAGCCCGCCGGCCGGTTTTGAATCGACCGACGGTGTACAATCCCCTGCGGTTCGCGTCGGCGTGAGTCGTTGGCCGCCCTGCACGACCGTGCAGGACGGCGCACGGGCACGGGGCGCGCAGGGGAGGAACCGATGAAGCTGGTCACGGCGACCGCCGCCGCGGTCGTGGGCGCGCTCGTGGTCATCGCCGCGGTGGCGGTTGCCGCCGACGAAGCGGCGCCGACCCCGGTGTTCCGCGTAGAGCAAGAGACGATCGACCTCGGGGACGTGACCGCGGGCAGCGAAGCAGTGGCGGTGTTCCGCTTCCACAACGCTGGCGACGCAGATGTTCACATCATCCGGGCAAAGCCCTCCTGAGGATGCGCCGTCACCGAGTATGACTCGGTCATCCCGGCAGGTGGGTCGGGACAGCTCACTTCGAAGGTCAAGACCAACAGCGGGCACAGCGGCCGTTTGTCGAAGAGCATCACGGTGCAGACCGACGCGCCGGATGCCGAGAATTTCCGCCTGACCGTGTCGTTCAACGCGGTGACTCCGATCCTGGCAGTCCCCGCGTTTCGCATGTACTTCAACGCCGTCGAGGGATCGTCGCTCACCGAGCGCATTCTGCTGCGGCGCGCCGATGGCCAGCCACTCGAGGCCCGGGTGATCGGGACGACCCTCGAGCGCGGGCTCCAGGTCGAGCTCGCGCCCGCGCAGGGCAGCGAGCCGGCGATCGGCAAGCTGACGCCCCAGCGCGGCGACCAGTGGCTCGTCGGCACCATGGAGTCGGCGGTGGCTGGCAGTCACGACGGGCTGATCACCGTCGCCACCAACGATCCGCGTGCGCCGAAGGTGGAGGTGCCCCTGGTCGTCAGGATCCGCGCGACGATTGAGGCGCGTCCGAGCTCGGTCCGGCTGTGGCCGGCGGACGGCGGTCCTGGCGGCGCGAGCCTGCTCGTGCGGCTGGCCCATGCCGGACGATCCGCCTTCGCGGTCACCGGGATCGAGGTTGCCGATCCGACGCTGGTCGCGGCGAAGCTCGAGAGCTCCGGCAGCCAGCAGATCCACTCGATCCGATTCACCCTTGCCGAGGGTGTGACGGTCAAGGGGGGCACGCTGCGCACCACCGTGCGCATCGCCACATCGGATCCGGCGCGGCCGCTGATCGAGGTGCCGGTAGAGGTGATCGCGCGGCACGAGGCGGCGCGGCGCCCGGTGCAGCCGACCCCGGCCAGCGGTGTCGTGGCCGCACCGCCCAGCGACGGCGGGTAGGTGAGCGGGTCCGGCCGCCAACCCTGCGGCCGGACCCAGTCCGTGCCGAACAGACGCGGAGATCGCCTACAACAGCCGCCCCGTGCTGGACGGCCGAAAGGAAGCAGAGCCGACGTGTCTGACCCGACCTCAAGCGACCGCGAACGACCGCTGATCGTCGCGATCGACGGACCGGCCGCGGCCGGCAAGTCGACGATCGCCGCCATGCTTGCAGGTCGCCTTGGCGTGCCCTATCTGGACACTGGCGCCATGTATCGTGCGGTCGGGTGGCTCGCGCTGCAGGAAGGGATCCGCCAGCCGTTCGGCGCGGACGATGGCGAGCGCGTCGCGGCGCTGCTGGACTCGCACCAGGTTCGGCTCGAGCCGGGCGGCAACGCCCTGCGAGTTCTGGTCGACGGCCGGGAGGTGGGCGAGGAGATCCGCACCCCCGAGGTCGCGATGATGGCGTCGGCGGTGTCGGCGCTGCCGGCGGTGCGCCGACGCCTGGTTGCCGCGCAGCGCGAGCTCGGCCTGCGGTCCGGCGGCGTGATGGAGGGGCGCGACATCACCACCGTGGTGTTCCCGGACGCGGCGCTGAGGGTCTTTCTGACCGCCTCGCCCGAGGAGCGGGCGCGTCGCCGCCACCAGGATCTCGGGGCGCCGGACGCCCCCAGCCTGGACGAGGTGAGGCGCCAGCAGCAGCAGCGCGACCGCCAGGACACGACCCGGGCGGAATCGCCGCTGCACGTGGCCAAGGGTGTGGTCGTGATCGACACCACCGGTCAGAGCCCCGAGGCCGTGGTGCGGCGCTTGCTCGACGAGCTCGACAGGGTCTCGGCCACCGGTGCTTGACAGCAACGGCCGGGACGCCGTAAGGTACACAAACCACGGAAGCTAAGGGCACCCGAGGTGGCTTTGGCGAGGAGGATCCAGTTTGAACAGCGACCTTGGCAGCAACGACGAAAGGAGAGAGCCGGAGGAGCGCGACCAGCTCTCGATGGAAGAGCTGATGCAGAAGTCCATGCAGTCACTCCGCGAGGGCGAGGTGGTGCACGGGGTGGTGGTCGCGATAACGCAGGACGAGGTGATGATCGACATCGGCTTCAAGTGCGAGGGGTCGGTCCCGGTCGCCGAGTTCACGGATCCCAAGACCGGCAAGGTGACGGTGGATGTGGACGACGACGTCGAGGTCTTCGTCGAGCGCCTCGACGAGGTCGAGGGGCGACTGCGACTGTCCCGAGATCGCGCGAACAAGCTCAAGACCTGGCGCGGCATCGAGGAGGCCTACCGGAGCGGTGAGCCGGTCGTCGGCAAGGTGATCGAGCGGGTCAAGGGCGGGCTCTCGGTCGACATCGGCATCCGCGCCTTCCTCCCCGGGTCGCTAGTCGACCTGCGGCCGAACCGGCGGCTCGAGGACTACATCGGGACCGAGGTCGAGGCCAGGATAATCTCGTTTGATCGGCGCCGCTCCAACGTCGTGCTGTCGCGCAAGGCGGTCCTCGAGGACGCGCAGGGCCACATCAAGGAAGCCACGATGTCGGAGCTCGAGGAGGGCAGGCTCGTCTCCGGCACGATCAAGAACATCACCGACTACGGTGTGTTCGTCGACCTTGGCGGGCTTGACGGGCTGCTGCACATCACCGACATCTCGTGGGGCCGCGTCGGCCACCCGAGTGAGTACTTCCACGTCGGCGATGAGGTGCAGGTGGTAGTGCTCAAGTTCGACCGCGACCGGGAGCGCGTGTCTCTCGGCTACAAGCAGCGGTTCGAGGACCCGTGGGTGCTCGTTCCCGAGAAGTACCCGATCGGCAAGCGCATCAAGGGCCGCGTGGTCAGCATCGTCGACTACGGCGCGTTCGTCGCCCTCGAGGAGGGCGTCGAGGGCCTGATCCACGTCAGCGAGATGTCGTGGACCAAGAAGGTCAAGAACCCGCGCTCGATCCTCGAGGTCGATCAGGAGGTCGAGGTCGTGGTGTCGGAAGTCGACGCCGACAAGCGCCGGCTGTCGCTGTCGCTGCGCGCCACCGAGTCGAACCCCTGGGAGAGGGTCGCGGAGACCCACCACGTCGGCAACCGCATCAAGGGCGTGGTCCGCAACCTGACCGACTTCGGGGCCTTCGTGGAGATCGTCCCCGGCGTCGACGGCCTGGTCCACATCTCGGACATGTCGTGGACGCGGCGGATCAACCATCCGTCGGAGGTGGTGAGCAAGGGCCAGGAGATCGAGGCGATCATCACCTCGATCGACGCGCTCAACCAACGTATCTCGCTGTCAATGAAGGAGCTGTTGCCGAACGAGTGGGAGGATTACGCGAATACCCACGCCGTCGGCGACATCGTCGGCGGTCGCACGACCAACATCACCGACTTCGGGGTGTTCGTCGAGCTCGCGCCTGGCGTCGAGGGGCTGTGCCACATCTCGGAGATCGATCGCGATGCCGGGCTGACCCTCGCCGAGATGTACACTCCCGGGCAGGCCGTCGCCTGCCGGATCCTGCGCATCGACTGGAACGAGAATCGGATCGGCTTGTCGATGCACGGCGTTCCGCAGGCTGCGGTGGAGGCGGTTGAGGCGGGCGAGGAGGTGGACAGCTCGAAGCCTGCTGAGACCGCGATGGCCGCGGCGCTGCGCGCCGGGGGTCTCGTGGAGGAGCAGAGTGCGGCCGCGGAACCGCAGCCAGACGGGGAGCGTTCGTTGGCTGGCGAGGCGACCGAGGAACCGGAAGGCGATCCCGATCAGGACGGAGAAGCGGGCAGGGACAGCTGACGCGGGTCGACGGCGCGCAATCGGTGCGCTGCGATCGACCAAGGAGGCATGCCTCATGACGATGACGAAGGCCGACCTGGTGGAGATGGTTGCGGAGTCCTCGGACCTGCCCAGGAAGCAGGCGGACGAGGTGGTCCAGGTCATTCTCGACAGCATCATCGCGGCCCTGAGCCGCGGCGAGAAGGTGGAGCTGCGCGGCTTCGGTTCGTTTCGGATCCGGCGGCGCGGCGAGCGTAACGGACGCAACCCGAAGACCGGCGATCGCGTGCACGTGCCTCCCAAGAAGATCCCTTACTTCAAGCCCGGCAAACACCTCCGCGAAGAGTTGCTGCAGTAGCGGTCCCTCGAGGTGGAGACACTGTTCGCTCCGTGGCGTTTCGAGTACGTGACCGCCGTCGACCGGCGAAGCCGTGATCAATGCGTCTTCTGCGGGGCCCTGGCAGCGGAGCACGACCGGGATACGCTGACCTTGCTGCGCCGCAGCCGGTGCTTTGCGCTCCTCAACCTCTATCCGTACACCTCGGGTCACTGCATGGTGGCGCCCAACGCCCATGTCTCCGACCTGGAGGAGCTCGATGACGCGACCGTCGCCGAGATCATGCTCACCGCGAGAAGCCTCCTCGGCGCCTTGCGCCGGGCCTACGCGCCGCACGGCTTCAACATCGGCTTCAACGTCGGCGCCGCAGCAGGCGCCGGTATCGAGGAGCACCTTCACCTGCACGTCGTGCCGAGGTGGCGCGGCGACACGAACCTGATGGGGGTCATCGGCGACACGCGCGTGATCCCAGAGGACCTGGGCACGACCTTTGACAAGGTGCGGGCTGCGCTTGAAGTGGAGGAGCATCGATGACCAAGGACACCGGCCGGAGCACCGGCGGGGTCGAGGCGCCGCGGGCGAGGACGTCACCGCTCCTGCTCCTGGCAGCATGGTTGGTGCCCGGCCTCGGGCACTGGATTCTCGGCAAGCGGCGCCGGGCGCTGGTGTTCTTCACGGTCGTGGTCGGTGCGTTCCTCACCGGGATGTTGGTCGACGGCGAGCTCGGCACGCCCCGGCCGGGCGAGCCGTTCTCGTGGCTGGCGACGCTTGCGTGCCTGGGCAACGGCCTTCTCTACGTCGCCCGGCTGGTCTGGATCAACGGCTTGTCCGGCGCGCTCGGCGGGCTGCCGTTCGGCCTCGACGGCGGTGGGGATCCGACCGCAGTCGGTTTTGCGTACGGAAACACCTTCCTCTACACCGGCGGGTTGATGAACCTGCTGTTGATGCTCGACGTGTCCGACATTGCCCGCGCGGAGAAGGACTGACGTGGTCGACCACCTCCTGCTGATGATCTGGCACGCCCTGCTGGTGGCGTTGTTCTTCGCGTTTCTGTGGCGGCGCTCGTCGCGGGACCGGCTTCGCCTGTTCGCCAAGACCTTCCTGCTCATGGCCGTCGGTTCGGTCGTGCTGGGATGGCTGATGTTCGCCGTTCCCTGAGCCATGGCGGACGCGGCGGCTCGACCTCGAGCTCGGATTCTGATCGTCGCAGGCGAGGTTTCAGGAGACATCCACGCCGGGAACCTCCTGGAGAGCCTGCGTGACATCGAGCCCGACCTCGACGCCTTCGGGGTCGGCGGCGACCGGCTCGCGCGCGCCGGCCTTCACTGCATCGCCCGCACCGAGGAGCTCGCACACATGGGCCTCGTTGAGGTGGTCCGCGAGCTGCCGCGGTTGCGCGGCATCCTGCGGTCCGTGGTCCGGGCTGCGGAGCAACGCCGCCCCCAGGTCGCGGTGCTGGTGGACTCGCCGGACTTCAACCTCCGGCTGGCGGCGCGGCTCGGGAAGATCGGGGTCCCGGTCGTACTCTACGTCTCGCCGCAGCTTTGGGCCTGGCGGCGGGGGAGGGTGCGGACGGTCCGCCGGCTCGCCCGTGAGGTCCTGTGCATCCTCCCCTTCGAGGCGAGGTTCTACGAGCAGAACGGCGTGCGCGCCCGCTACGTCGGGCACCCCCTGCTCGACGACCTCAACCGCGACCGGCTGCTCGACGATCCGCCGCAGCGGTTCGAGCGACGGCTCGCGTTGCTGCCCGGATCGCGCGCGATGGAGGTCCGGCAGCTCCTGCCGACGATGCTGGAGGGGCTGGCCCAGCTCGGCGGGGGCGAGGTCGCGGAGGCGGTGCTGGTCGAGGCCCCGGGGGTGTCGGACGTGATCGACGAGGTCCTCGGCGCGCACCACCCGGACCCGAGGCTGCGGCGGGCCGCGGGCGATGAGCGGCGGCGCGCCCATGCCTCCTGCGGGCTTGCCTGGACCGCGTCCGGGACGGCCACGCTCGAGTGCGCACTGCTCGGCGTCCCGATGATCGTCGGCTATCGCCTGCGCCCGCTCTCGGCGGCGGTCGCGCGAAGGCTGGTCCGGGTCCCGCACGTCGCGCTGGCCAACCTGATCGCCGGCGAACGGGCGGCGCCGGAGCTGCTGCAGGAGGCGTGGAACCCATCAGAGCTGGTGGCCGCGACGCGGTCCCTGGCGGCGGGTGGGGCGGACGTCCAGCGACGGGCGCTGCGTGAGGTCAGGCGGCGGCTGGGAGAACCCGGCGCGTCCCGTCGCGCCGCGGAGGCGGTCGCCGAGTACCTGCGCCCCGCGGACCCGTGACAACGCGCCCTCGGCTCCTCTCGACTTGCTAGAATCCCCAGCTTGGAGGTCACGTGAAGCGGCGTTCAGGAACCCCCGCCGATGGTGCAGCCACCGAGATCTGCGTGGGCATGATCAGCCTCGGCTGCGCCAAGAACCTGGTGGACGGCGAGGTCATGCTCGGCCATCTCCAGCGGGCGGGCGTCCGGATCACCGCGGATGGGACCGCCGCCGACGTGGTCGTGGTCAACACCTGCGGTTTCATCGATGACGCCAAGCGCGAGTCGATCGAGGCCATCCTCGAGGTGGCGGAGGGCAAGCGGAAGGGCCGGGTTCGCCGGCTGGTGGTGGCGGGCTGCATGGCCCAGGCCTACGCGCGGGAGCTCGCCGCGGAGATCCCGGAGATCGACGTGTTCGTCGGCCTGGACGAGCTCGAGCGGGTGGTGGAGGCCGCGCGCGGCGAGCTGGCCGGCCACCTGCCCGACCAGCGCGGGGCGCTGCGCCTGTACGACCACCAGCACCCGCGGCTCCTGTCGACCTTCGGATTCGCCTTTCTGAAGGTCGCCGAGGGCTGCGACAACCCTTGCTCTTTCTGCCACATCCCGGCGATGCGCGGTGGGTTCCGCTCGCGGCCGCCGGAGGATCTGGTGGCCGAGGCGCGGCGACTCGAGGGCGACGGCGTTCGCGAGCTGATCCTGATCGCCCAGGACACGACCCGCTACGGCGAGGATCTCGGCCTCGGGCGCGGGGGTCTGCGCCTGCTCGTCGAACGGTTGCTCGACGCGACGTCGTTGCCCTGGATCCGCTTCCTCTACGCCTATCCTGCGACCCTCGACGAGGGCCTGCTCGAGGTCATGGCCCGCGATCCGCGCTTCCTGGCATACCTCGACATTCCGCTCCAGCACTCGAGCCGCCGCGTGCTCAAGGCGATGAAGCGCGGTGGTGGCGGCCGCAGCTACCTCGATCTCATCTCACGCGCGCGGGCGCTGGTGCCGTCGATCGCTTTGCGCACGACCATGATCGTCGGTTTCCCGGGGGAGGGCGAGCGCGAGTTCGACGAGCTCCTCGAGTTCGTGGAGCAGGCGCGCTTTGACCACCTCGGCGTGTTCTCCTACTCGTGGCAGGAGGAAAACCCCGGCGCCGAGCTCGGCGATCCGGTGCCCGACGAGGTCAAGGCGGATCGCCGGGACAGGCTGCTGGCGGCGCAGCAGGCGATCTCGCTCGAGCGCAACCGCGCGCTCGTGGGCACGACGCTGCCGGCCCTCGTCGCCGGCCGGTTGCCCGAGATGGAGCTGCTGACCGAGGGTCGCCTGCAGCGGCAGGCGCCGGAGATCGACGGCCGGCTGCTGATCAACGATGGGACCGCGCCGGCGGGCTCGCTGGTCGAGGTCGAGATCACCGAGGCCCATCCCTATGATGTGGTGGGTCGCCTGGTGGCGGTGACGCACGCCGCGAAGCCGAGGCCATCGGTGGTCCTCCCGGTTCGGATGTGAGGCCGCGGTGGACGTCTATCGCGACCCGATCGGAAACGACGAACCGCCGCGCGGCTCAGTGCTGTCGATCGGCAACTTCGACGGCGTTCACATCGGCCACCAGGCGGTCCTGCGGCACGTCGCCGCGCGCGGCGCGGAGCTCCATACGAGCGCGGCCGCTCTGACCCTGGATCCCCACCCGGTCAAGTTGCTGCGGCCGCGCGAGGCGCCGCTGCTGGTGACCACCCTGGCCCAGCGGCTGCAGCTCATCGAGCGGACCGGGATCGGGACGGCCCTGGTCGTGCCCTTCACCCACCGGCTGGCGCGGCTCTCCGCCGCGGACTTCGTGCGCGACGTGCTGGTCGGCCGGCTCGCGATCCGCGAGGTCTACATCGGCACCAACTTCCGCTTCGGGGCCGACCGTGGCGGGGGCGTCGAGCTGCTGCGGGACATGGGCCGGGAGCTGGGTTTCACCGCGGCGAGCGCGCCGACCGTGGAGTACGACGGCGAGGTGGTGTCGTCGACCCGGGTCAGGCGCGCGCTGGTTGATGGCGACGTGGCGCTGGCTGCCGGCTTGCTGGGGCGGCACACCTACGTCGACGGCGACGTGCTCGAAGGCAAGCGTCTCGGCCGCCGGCTCGGCTTCCCGACGCTCAACCTCGGCTGGGACAACGAGCTGGTGCCGAAGCTCGGCGTCTACGTCACCGCGGTCCACATCCCGTCGTTCCGCCGGACCTTTCCGTCCGTCACCAACATCGGGGTGCGCCCGACCGTGTACGAGAACTCGATGGTGACCATGGAGAGCCACCTTCTGGACTTCACCGCCGACGTCTACCGCGAGCGGGTGCGACTGTATTTCCTGGAGCGACTGCGCGACGAGCTGCACTTTGCGTCGACCACGCAGCTCATGCTGCAGGTCAGCCGCGACGTTGCGGCTGCGCGCGCGTGGTTGGCTGCCCACCCGATTGACGACCTCGATCTGGTGCTGGCGTGACGGCGCTCGTCGCCATCGCCACGGCCACCGGCCTGCTGGTGTCGACCGCGCTGCTGGTCGCGGTTGTGGTGTTCCTGTGGTGGCTGGACCGCTACGACCGGGAGCCGCTGCTGCTTGTCGCGAGCGTCTTCGCATGGGGAGCGGCGGTCGCGCCGGTCATGTCGGTCATGTCCTTCAGTGCGGCGGCCGCGATGCTCGATCGACCACTGGGGACGATCGCCGCAGCCGCCGTCCAGGAGCTCATCAAGGCGTTTGCCGTGGTCATGGTCGCCCGCTACTCGGCGGAGTTCGACAGCCCGACCGACGGCCTGGTGTACGGCACCGCGGCCGGGCTCGGGTTCGCCTGCACTGAGAACCTCCTGATCGTCCTCGGCGGAGTTCCGTCGGGTCTCGAGTCCCTGATGCCGACCTTGGTCCTACAGCGCACGCTCTTCTCGGCCGGGGTCCATGGCCTGGCGAGCGGTATCGTCGGCGGCTTCGTCGGGCTCGCCCACTTGTCGAGGGGCGCGCTGACCAAGATCGCCTGGACGCTGGTGGGGTTGCTGATCGGAGCCGCCTTCCACGCCGGCTGGAACGCCGCGCTGCTGTCGACCGTTTCGGGCAGCGGCGAGCGGTGGCCCGTGTGGGTCGCGATGCCGGTCCTGTATGGCGTCTACGTGGTCGCCTTCTGGCTGTTTCTGCGCTGGGAGCATGGAATCCTGCGTGACCAGCTCGAGCAGGAGGCGAGTCTCCGGCTGGTTCCGGCCTGGGTCGTCGATGTCATACCGTTCTACCGCCGCCGCATCCGGTCGGAGTGGTGGCCGCGGCGGGCCGAGCGCGTGGTGCTGTCCAGGCTGCTGACCCGCCTCGCTTTCCGGAGGTACCAGACCTCCCGGCTGCCGGAGGACGAGACGGGGCTGGCCTCCCTCGAGGTGGTCCAGCTGCGCGGCCGGGTGCGGCGGATGCTCGAGCCCGCGGCGCCATCCCTGGATGATGGGAATGTCAATCATTTGTAGAAGGTGAATTTGCGAGCGTCGAGACGGCGTAGGATCGGGGTATGGAACCCGCCAGTGTCGCCGACATGAACGCGGACGAGTTGCAGGCCTGGGTCCGCGGGAGCGAGCTGTCCGAGCAGGACGTCCTCGACGCGCTGCGCAACCCATACTGCAGTGTCGAGGTCGCCGAGGCCATCGCCGGCCGCCGCGAGCTGCTCGCCGGGCACAGCGTGCGCGAGCTGTTGAGCTCCTTCCGTGGACTTGCCTTTGCGCGCGCGATGGACCTGATCGCCACCCTGCCGTGGACCTCGCTGCTCGCGCTCGCTCAGAACCCGAGGACGCCGCCGATGGTCGGTCGCCAGGCCGAAAAGAAGCTGCTGGCGATGCTCGTCAGCATGAGCCTCGGCGAGAAGGTCGCGCTGGCCCGCCGGGTGCACCGCCCGCTGCTGCGCCCGCTGATCGACGCGGGAGACCGTCAGGTCCTGATTGCCCTCCTCGACAACCAGCGGCTGTCCGAGAACGACGTGCTCCTGATCCTCAACACCGCGGCGGCGCCTCCGGAGTTCTACGCCGAGCTCGCCCGCCACCATCGCTGGGGGCAGTCCTACGCCGTGCGTGCCGCGCTGGTCCGCTGCCGCCACGCGCCGCTGCCCGTGGCGCTGAGCGCCTTGGTCCAGCTGCGCTCGAGCGATCTCGAAGCCGTCGCCACCAGGCCCGACGTGCCGGAGGCCGTGCGCAGCGCGGCCGCAGCCCTCAAGGAAAAAGAAGACAAGGGTTTACGTAGAGTGATACAATATTCGCCGCATGATTCTCGAAGCGCCCCAGCCGCCTGCGAATCCGAAGGCCTTCGGTGAGCGGCTGAAGAGCCTCCGCCTCGAGCGCGAGCTGTCCCTCGACGACATCAGCCTGGAGACCAAGATCTCGACACGGGTGCTCGGGGCGCTGGAGTCCGGCGCCTTCCAGTACTTGCCGGAGCGCGTGTTCAGCCGCAGCTTCGTGGGCCAGATCGCACGCGTCATGGACTGCGACCCGGCACCCTTGCTCTGGGAATTCGATGCGGTCTGGGACGACTACCAGCGGGTTGCGCGAGCCGAGCATCCGCCGGTCGTCGATGACGTCTCCGCCGGGCCCGCGATCCGCTGGCGATTCTGGTTCCCGATCTCGGTGTGTGCAGCGATCCTGGTCGTCGTTGCGGTGTTCATCCTGAGCAGCTCGGAGCGCGGCCAGGCCGCGCTCGTCCAGCAACCGCGTCAGGTCGTCCAGCGCGCCGCAGCCGCGACCCCGGTCGAGACGCCCATGGCCCCGCCGATGGTGATCCCGGCCGGCGACGAGGCGCCACCTGACACCGGGCTCGTCGACCTCAAGATCCTCGTCGACCCGAACGAGGAGTGCTGGGTGCGGTACCGGGATCGCGAAGGCCGCACGGAGCAGCGGCTGCTCAGCGGTGGCGAGTCGCTCGAGCTCCAGCTCGAAGGTCCGGTCAAGCTCACCGTCGGCAACGCATCGGCGGCGCAGTTGGTTGTGGGGGGTGTCACCTACGGGGACCTCGGCGTCCCCGGCCAGGTCGTCCACGCCGAGGCGAGCCTGCAGGGGCTGACCGAGCTCGGTGCCGGCCCGGCCTATGACTGAGGGCGGGATCGCGACCGGAAACCAACTGCTTCAGGCGATCCTGTCCGGCCAGGTTCCGCGACCCGTGCGACTGTTCGCCGCGCAGGGCCTGCTGCCGATTCCCCGCGAGGACCTGTTCCGCCTGCAGGCGGTGCTGTCCTCGGACCCGGATCCGGAGCTGGCGGCCGCGGCGACCCAGTCGCTGCAGGCCGAAGATGTGAAGACGCTCGTGGAGTGGATCGAGCACCAGGACGTGGAGCCGGTCGTGCTCGACCTGCTGAGCCGGATCCGACCCGAGGACCAGCTTTGGGCGGCGATCGCGGTCCACGGCCGCACCTCGCACGAGACGATGCGGGTGCTGGCTCGACACGGCGCGCCGCTGATCCAGGACATCATCATGACCAACCAGGTTCGCCTGCTGGCGCACCTGGAGATCCTCGACGATCTGCGCGCCAACCCCAGGGTCACTCAGGTGCTGCTGCGCAGGGTGCGGGAGTTCGAGGAGGAGTTCATCGAGAAGGCGATCAGGGGGCAGCTGGTCGCACCCGAGGCGGTGGGCACCAGCATCGAGGAGGCGCTCGCCGCCCTGCGCGCGATCGGTGCCCACATCCCGCACGAGGACGCGATGCCGTACCCGAGCCCCGACGATCCGGACGTCCGCGAGGAAGTGGAACGGCTCGGGCTGAGCACCTACGGCAGGCTGGCGCGGATGTCGGTCAGGGAGAAAGTCCTGGTCGCGCTGCTGGGAAACCGCGAGGAGCGGACCATTCTGATCAACTCCCGCAACCGCCTCGTGGTGCGGGCGGTCCTCGGCAGCCCGAAGCTGACCGAGTCCGAGGTCGAGCGGTTCGCGGCGGCGAGGAGCGTGTCGGATGAAGCGATCCGGATCATCGCGGGCAACCGACGCTGGATGCAGCAGTACGGGGTGATCCATGCCTTGGCCCAGAATCCCAAGACACCGCTGCAGACCGCCCTCCGCCTGCTGCCCCGGCTTTCGGTCCGCGATCTCGCTCGCCTGGCGCGCGACCGCAACATCAACCCGGTGGTGCGGCGGAGGGCGCTCGAGTTCCACTCTCGCCGGCGTTGAAACTCGGAAGGCCTGCTCCGCGGCGTCGGCGTTTGCGCGGCCGTGCCGGCTGTGGTAGACATGGACAGTCTGAGGGACACCGCAACGGGTCACACCATCAATGGCACATCGGATCACCCTTTATGACACGCTGGGCGTTCAGCGCGACGCCACCGAGCAGGAGATCCGCTCCGCGTTTCGCCGGCTGACCATGGACCACCACCCGGACCGGTTCTTCGGCGCGAAGCGCGAGGCGGCCGAGCAGCGCTTCCAGGCGATCACCGAGGCCTTTAATGTCCTCAGCCGGCCCGAAAGCCGCGAGCGTTACGACCGGGACCTCGCGCAGCGGACGACCACCTCGAACACCAGCCAGATCAACGCCAAGGAGATTGCGCGCCGGTTGGCGGCCAAGGGGGCGGAGGCGCTCCGCGCCGACCGCGTCCAGGAGGCGCTCGAGCACCTCAAGGCGGCGGTCGACCACGACGGGGAGTTCGACCGCGCGAACTACTTCCTCGGGTTGGCGCTGAACCGGGTCAAGGGCCGGGAGCGCGATGCCTTGCGCTACCTCGAGCGGGCGGTGGCCCTCGACCAGCACAATGCGGTGTACAGGGCGCACGCGGCCGCTGCGGCGCTGGCCGCCGGCATGTCCAGCCGCGCTGAGCGGCTCGCACAGGATGCCCTGTCTCTCGACCCGACCAGCGACAAGGCGAAGGCCGTGCTGGCCTCGATCCGGGCCGCGTCGGGCTCCAAGCGTGACGGCCTGTTCGGGCGGCTCCGGCGGAAAGGATGAGGCGCGTGCCGCGGGACGCCGAGCCCGGACTGGTCATCGAGTCCTGGGGCGCGACCGACGTCGGCATGACGCGCCGCCTCAACGAGGACGTCTTTCTCGTCGACGAGAATCTCGGCGTCTACCTGGTTGCGGACGGGATGGGCGGCCACGCGGCAGGGGAGGTGGCGTCCCGGCTCGCGGCCGAGGAGATCATCCGCAACCTGTCGGAGCCCGCCGCCGTCGACAAGGAGACCTGGCCCAATCACTGGAACATGGCGCGCAGCGCGACCGCGAACCGGGTGGTCGACGCGATCCTGGCCGGTCACGAGCGGGTCACGAGGGCGGTCCGGCGCGACTCCGATCTGCGCGGGATGGGGACCACGGTGGTGGTCGCCATGCACCCACCCAATAGCAGGACGCTGGTCATCTGCCACGTCGGGGACAGCCGCGCCTACCGGCTCCGCAAGGGCCGATTCGAGCTGCTGACCGACGACCACTCGTGGGTTCACGAGCAGGTCGCTGCGGGATTTCTCAGCGAGGAGGCGGCCCGCGCGCACCCGCTTAAGAACGTCGTGACCCAGGCCCTCGGAGGCAGCGGCGACCCGCGGGTGGACATCCTCGAGACCGAGCTTGCGGAGGGCGATCTCTACCTGCTGTGCTCCGACGGGCTCAACTCGATGCTGTCGGACGTGGAAATCGTCGAGGTCCTCCAGGCCGTCGAGTCCCTCGAGGGGACGGCGTCGGCACTGATAGCGGCGGCCAACGAGCGCGGCGGCCACGACAACATCAGCGTCGTTTTGCTGAGGCCCCAGGCCGCCGCCGGGAAGTGACCGCCGGCCCGGCCCCGGACGCAGCGTGCAGCGTTTCGAGGCCGGCGCCGCGCCGCGACCTTCCACGTACAACCGGCCGCGCCGGCGGGCATCGCCGGGAATGGCAGCGATTGCCCCGGCAGTTGCACTCTGCGGCTCGCGGACGACCGTTTGGAGATGACCATGACCGACTTTTTGCTGGCGCCGCACCCGCGCTTCGCGGGCGTGTCGGGGCCGCTCGTGCTCGCGATACTGGACGGTGTCGGGCTGTACCGGGGACGCGCGGAGGGCTACCAGGCCAACGCCTTCGACCTCGCCTCCACTCCGAACCTCGACCGCCTGTTCGCAACCGCGCCGGTGTTCCTGCGGCTGGCCGCGCACGGCCTGGCGGTGGGCCTGCCGAGCGATGCCGACATGGGAAACTCCGAGGTCGGCCACAACGCGATGGGAGCAGGGCGGATCTTCGAGCAGGGCGCCAAGCTGGTCGACCAGGCGATCGCCTCGGGCGCACTGTTCCGGGGTCCGGTGTGGCAGCGCCTCGTGCGCAACGTGATCGAGCACGGCTCGACCTTTCACCTGATCGGCCTGCTGTCCGACGGGAACGTGCACAGTCACATCCGGCACCTCGAGGCGCTGCTCGACCGGCTCGCCGTCGACGGCGTGCGCCGGTTGCGGGTCCACCCGTTGGCCGACGGCCGCGATGTTGACCCGGTGACCTACCACATCTACCTGGAACGCCTCGAGCGCGCGCTCGCCGAGCTGGCCAAGACCGGAGCGGACGCAGCGGTCGCCTCCGGCGGCGGCCGCATGCGCATCACCATGGACCGCTACAGCGCCGACTGGGAGATGGTGCAGCGCGGCTGGGAGACCCACGTCCTCGGAGAAGGCCGCGGCTTCCGGTCGGCGCAGCAGGCGGTGGCCGAGCTCCGCGCCTCACAGCCCGGGGTGATCGACCAGGATCTGCCGCCTTTCGTGGTGGTCGGTAGCGACGGGCAACCGCTGGGTCCGATCGTCGACGGGGACTCCGTGGTGTTCTTCAACTTTCGGGGCGACCGTGCGATCGAGATCTCGCGGGCCTTCACCGAGCCCAGCTTCTCGGAGTTCGACCGCGGACGGTGGCCGCGCGTCCAGTACGCCGGCATGATGGAGTACGACGGCGACTTGAAGATCCCGGAGGCGTACCTCGTCGAGCCGCCGGCGATCTCGCGGACCGTGTCCGAGTATCTGGTGCACAACGGCGTCTCGCAGCTGGCGGTGGCCGAGACCCAGAAGTTCGGCCACGTCACGTACTTCTGGAACGGCAACAACTCGGAGAAGTTCGACGCGACGCTCGAGGAGTGGGTCGAGATCCCGTCCGACAGGATTGCGTTCGAGCACGCGCCGGCGATGAAGGCGCGCGAGGTGTGCCACGTCGTCGTCGATCGGCTGGCACGGAACACGCACCGGTTTCTGCGGGTCAACTTCGCCAACGGCGACATGGTCGGGCACACCGGGGTGCTCGCGGCCGCCGTCGCGGCGATGGAGGTGGTCGACGAGTGCGTGGGCGCCCTCGAGCGGGCAGTCGCCGCCGCCAACGGGACGCTGATCGTGACTGCGGACCACGGCAACCTCGAGATGATGTGGGAGGTGGAGGACGCGACCGGGAAGGTCAAGCGGCGCGCCGACGGCTCGCCGGTGATCAAGACGAGTCACACCCTGAACCCGGTGCCGTGGCTGCTGACGGGTGTCGCCGCCGACCGATTCGAGGCCGAGCGCGCGGTCAAGCACCCCGGGCTCGGCAATCTAGCCGCGACCCTGCTCCTGCTGCTCGGTCTTGCCGCCCCGGAGGACTACCTGCCGGCACTGATCCGGCCGCGCTCCTGAGCTCCAGTCGATTGACCGTCGATCCGGGCCTCTGCTAGAGTCTCGGCCCATGGCATCCGCCAACATCCTCTTCCTGGAGCCGATCGAACGCCTGCGGGACGAGATCGCTGGCCTGGAGGGCACCGCGGCCGGCGACCGCCGGTCAGCCGTGCGGCTGCGCGAGGCACGGCGCGAGCTGGCCGCCACCATCGACTCGATCTTCTCCTCGCTGACGCCATGGCAACGGTGCCAGATCGCGCGTCACCACGAGCGCCCATACACGCTCGACTACATTGACACGATCTTCACCTCGTTCACGCAGCTTCACGGCGACCGGCGCTTTGCCGACGACCCGGCGATCGTCGCCGGGTTCGCCCTGTTCGATGGTGACCCGGTGGCCGTGGTCGGGCATCAGAAGGGGCGCGACACCAACGAGAAGCTGCGGCGCAACTTCGGCATGCCCCGGCCCGAGGGTTACCGGAAGGCGATGCGGATCATGCGGCTGGCCGCGCGCTTCCGCAGACCGATCATCTCGTTCGTCGACACCCCCGGCGCCTACCCCGGCATCCACGCCGAGGAGCGCGGCCAGGCGGAGGCGATCGCCGACAACCTGATCGAGATGTCACGGCTGCCGGTGCCGATCGTGGTCGTAGTGACCGGGGAAGGGGGATCGGGAGGCGCGCTCGCGCTGGGCATCGGGGACCGGGTGCTGATGCTCGAGCACGCGATCTACTCCGTGATCTCGCCCGAGGGGTGCGCCGCGATCCTGTGGAAGGACCAGAACCGCGCCGAGGATGCGGCGAAGTCCCTCCGCCTGACCGCGCGCGATCTCAAGCACTTCGGCGTGGCGGACGAGGTGCTCCCCGAGCCGCCAGGCGGGGCCCACATGGACCCGCGCACGATCGCAGAAACCGTCGGGGCCGCGATCCGGCGCCACCTCCGGCAGCTCCGCAAGATGAAGGCCGACGCGCTGCTCGCCCGCCGCTACAAGAAGTACCGCGCGCTGGGCGTCTACTCCGACCGGTAGGAGCGTATGGGGCAGAGGCCCCGGGCGCGTTCCTGACGTGGTCACGGTTGTTGGCCTCCGCCCACACGCTCCTCGGGATGCGCTGCGCGCATCCTTGTGCAGCAACCTCTTCACCAGCGGTGAGAATCCCGTGATCCCTGCAAGAGGAGCCCGCATGACAGCACCGGCTCCCACACGAACTGTGCCGCCAACACCGCGCGCACTTTCGTGATCTCCACAGATCAGCGGGTGGGAGTGCGGTACCCTCGTTGGGGATATGTGCCGCATTCCGCTGCTCCCGGGGCCCGCATGAGCGCGATCGCGCGCAGGTGGATCCGCTACGCCACCGCGATACTGATCGTGGGCTCGGTCGCGGCGCTGGTCGTCGTCGGCGTGCAGCGGTCGCGGAGCATGGCGCGCCCGCCCGGGAATCGAACGCCGCCGGTGGCCGAGGGCGAGGTCGACGACCCCGCGGTCGGCATCTACACCGGCTTCGAGTATGTCGAGAGCATTGCCGGCAAGGCGATCTTCGCCCTGCGCTCGCTGCGGACGCTGGGGCGGTCGTCGGGCTGGCATGAGATCGAGGGCGTTCAACTCCAGCTGTACGACGCCGGCGTGGCCGGCCCGGTGGTGACGGCGGCGGCGGCGAGCTTCAACGTTGAGACCCGCGACGCAGAGCTGCGCGGCCCGATCCACGTCAGCTTCCCGAGCGGGGGCACGGTCACGACCCAGAGCGGCCACTTCGAGGCGAGCAGCCGCCGGTTCGTCACCGATTCCGAGGTGGTGTTCATGAGCCGCGGCACCGTCGCCGAGGCCGGCCAGGCGATGTACCTGATGAATGAAGATCAGCTCGTGCTCGCCGAGGGCGCGCTGCTGACCTCGGGTGGGACGACGCTGCTGGCCGACACGATCGTGTACCAGCGGGGACGCGGCACGATCGAGTTCCCGCACGGGTGCAAGGTTGTCCAGGGGGAGGCGTGGATCGTGGCACCCTCCGCGACCGTGGAGCTGGCCGAGCCGGAAGGACCGCCGCAGCGGGTCACCTTCCGGGGAGGGGTCAAGGCTCGCGGTCCGGGCGACGGGGGTCGCGGCGGCAGCGAGCTCGTGGCGGAGACCGTGGTCGCGGAGCGCGACGGCCACGGGAACTGGCAGATCGACGCCTCGACCACCGGCGAGTGGGTGTCGGTGGTGTTGCGCGGGAGCGACGCGTTCTTCGAGCGCAGGCTGAGGACGCGCATCCTGCGCGGCGTGCTCGCGCCGGGCGGCCCGCTCAACCTGCGCGCTGACGACGGCGTCTGCCTGGAGGAAATCCCGGTCGACGCCGAGCCCCGGTCGGCGGAGGCGGTGGCCGCGCGGGTCTGGTTCAAGGACGGCCTCGCCACGGACATGCAGCTCGAGCAGCAGGTGGTGATCCGCGGCGAGGGCATCGAGGCAACGGGTTATCGGGCGCGCTTCTCATCGATCGCGGGGATCACGATGCTCCACGGCGACCCGACCGCCCCCGAGCGAGCGTCGGTGACATCGCCGCGCGGGCGCATCACCAGCGATCAGATTCAGATCAGCGACCGCGACCGCCGACTGGAGGCGCGGGGCAAGGTCCAGGGTTCGCTCAGCAAGGTCGCGATCCTCGGCAGCGACAGCGGCGACGGCGACGGGCCGCTTCACTTTGCGGCGGAGCTGCTCGAGGTGACCGGCTCCGGCGCGAGCTACCGGCTGCGGGACGGCGCGCGGCTCTGGCAGGGCCAGCGGCTGCTGACCGCCGACGACGTGTCCTACCGCGAGGAGGCGGGCGTCATGGAAGCGTCCGGACACGTGCGAGCGACCTTTCCTTCGAGTCAGGTCGACGGCTCCGAGGCGCCCGCTGGCGAGGTTGTGATCGCAGCCAGGTCGTTGACCTACGAGCGGTTCGGCGGGCGCGCCGTGTTCAGGGGCGACGTCCGCTACAGCGACCCCGACAATGTGCTTTCGGCGACCGAGCTCGCCGCCGAGTTCGACGAGCAGAACGAGATCCGGAAGGTCGAGGCGACCGGCGACGTCGAGCTGCGCGAGCTCGCCAGCGGAAGAATCATGACCGCGCAGCATGCGATCCGTGACGTGGAGCAGGGGACAGTGGTCGCTACCGGATCACCGGTGCGCCTCGAGGATGCCACCGGTTCGGCGGTGTCGAGCTCTTCGTTGACCTGGAATCAGGCGGATGGTAGTGTCACCGTCGCCGGCGGCACCGAGACCATCTACTACCCGGAGGAGGGGCGCTGAGTCCGCAAGCTCTCGATCTGGTCGCCGACGGGCTGCGTAAGTCCTACCGCGGACGAAAGGTGGTTGATGGCGTTTCGCTGGGCATAGCGCCCGGCGAGATCGTCGGCCTGCTCGGCCCGAACGGCGCCGGCAAGACCACCTGCTTCTACATGATGGTCGGCCTGGTTGAGCCTGACGGCGGCCGGGTGATGCTGGGCGAGGACGACATCACGTCCTGGCCGATGTTCCGCCGCGCGCGTGCCGGCGTGGCCTACCTCGCGCAGGAGCCCAGCGCGTTTCGGCGGCTCGACGTCCAGGACAACATCTGGATGGTTCTCGAGGCGCTCGGCACGGACGCCGCCGAGGCGCAGCGGCGAATCGACGGGCTGCTTGAAGACTTCGGGCTGAGCGCTCTGCGGCACCAGCGCGCCGAGACGTTGTCCGGCGGCGAGAGACGCCGACTCGAGGTCGCCAGGTCGCTCGCCATCGACCCCACCTTCATCCTGCTCGACGAGCCGTTCGCCGGCATCGACCCGCTCGCGGTGATCGATCTGCAGCGCATCATCAGCCATCTCAAGTCATTGGGAATAGGCGTTTTAATTACTGATCACAACGTTCGCGAGACGTTGAAGATCACGGATCGCGCCTATATAATCAAGGACGGCAAGATTTTTGCTACGGGGGATCCAGTTGGGCTGTCCGACAACGAGGACGTGCGGCGGATCTACCTGGGAGAAGAATTCCGTCTGTGAGTCGGTCGTTGCCGCTTACAGTGACCGTGCCGTGATCTCGAGCTCTCACAACCATGGCCCTTGAACAGAAGCTCCGGCTGAAGCTCGCCCAGCGGCTCGTCATGACGCCGTCGCTGCAGCAGGCGATCAAGCTGCTGCAGCTGTCGCGCCTGGAGCTCGAGGAAACGCTCTCCCAGGAGATCCTGGAGAACCCGATCCTGGACGTCGACGAGGCGGCAGAGGAGCCCACCCTGAGTGAAGACCTGACCGCTGCCGCTGGGGCCGAGAGCCAACCAGCGGACGGTGGTGGGGAGGAGGCGGCAGCGGCCGCGGAAGAGTCCGCCTCGCCGCTCGTCGAGCCGACCGGGGACGAAACGGGAGCGGCGGCAGCGGACGAGGCGCCGCTGCCTTCGGCTGAGGAAACCTACGACGACATCGATGTCGAGGCTTTCTTCTCGGACTACCTGGGAGACGGCCGCTCCGAAGGCCCGTCGATGGTCTCGTTCGACCGCGACGATGAGATGCCCCTCGAAAACGTGGTGTCGGCGGCGCCGGACCTTTCCGCCCACCTCATCTGGCAGCTCCACCTCGTCGACTGCCCCCAGGACCTCGTCGAGGCCTGCGAGTTCATCATCGGGAACCTCGACGAGGATGGATTCCTGGGCGCGAGCGACGATGAGATCGAGCGGGCGTGCGGGCTCCCGCCGGAACGAATCGCCGAGGCGCTGACCCTCGTTCGCTCGCTCGACCCGACCGGGGTCGGGGCGCGCACGCTGCAGGAGTGCCTCATCCTGCAGATCGACGCGCTGGCGAGATCGGCGTCCGACGACACCGAGATGGCGCTGCTCGGGAAGGTGCGCGAGGTCGTCGCGGAACACTGGGACGAGCTGCTCCATCAGCGCTGGGAGAGGATCGCCGCCGCTTTGGGCTGGGAGGTCGCGGACCTCAAGCCGGTGCTCGACGTGGTCCAGCGCCTGGAGCCGAAGCCGGGGCGCGGCTACACCAGCGAGCGGAGCCAGTACATCGAGCCCGATGTCTACGTTCACGAAAAGGACGGCGCGTACACGGTCACACTCAACGACAACGGCCTACCGAAGCTCCGGATCAACTCGAGCTACGCCCGGATGCTGGAGGGCGGCGCGGTCGACCCTCAGGTCGGGCAGTACTTGCGCGAAAAGATGCGCAACGCGGTCTGGCTCATGAAGAGTATCGACCAGCGACAGCGAACCATCCACAAGGTCGCCCGCAGCATTGTCTCCTTCCAGCGCGAGTTCCTCGACGGCGGTATCGAGCACCTCCGCCCGATGGTCCTGCGCCAGGTGGCCGAGGACATCGGCATGCACGAGTCGACCATCTCGCGCGTTGTCAGCAACAAGTACATGTACACCCCCCGCGGTCTGTTCCCGATGAAGTTCTTCTTCCACTCGGGAGTGGACTCGGCGCGGGGCGAGAACATCTCGTCGCTGGTGGTCAAGGAGCGGATCCGCAAGTTGATCGAGGCCGAGGATCCGGCCCGCCCGCTGTCCGACTCCAAGATCATGAAGCTGCTGCAGCGGGAGGGCATCCGGCTCGCCCGCAGGACGGTCGCAAAGTACCGGGAGGAGATGTTTCTGGCATCATCGGACAAGCGCAGGAAAGTGTTCTGAAATGGGAGGACCCCGATGAAGATCGAGTACGTCGCGCGCAAGGTGGATCTGAGTGACGACGCTCGCCAGGTGGCCGAGAAGAAACTGGCCAAGATCAAGAAGTACTTCAACGACATCCTCGACGTTCGCCTCGAGCTGGCGCAGGAGCGCCATCTGTTCGTGGCTGACCTGCTGGTTCGGGGGAAGGACTTCGACATCAAATCGACCAGCCAGAACAAGGACCTCACCACCGCCATTCAGGACGCCGTTGACAAGCTCGAGATCCAGGCGCGGCGCGCCAAGACCAAGCTGAAGCACCACAAGAGCCGCACCGGCCGAGCCGAGGTACCGGCCGAGGCCCCCGAGGCCGAGCCTGAGCCCGCCCCGGCGGGCGACGCGCGGATCGTCGAGCACAGCACGATCACCGTGAAGCCGATGAGCGTCGAGGAGGCGGTGATGCAGCTGGAGAGGTCGCGCAGCAACTTCCTGGTGTTCCGCAACTCCTCGAGCGATGCCATCAACGTTCTCTACCGGCGGACCGGCCATGACCTCGGCCTGATCACGCCAGAGTCCTGATGAATATCCGCGACCTCGCGGACCGCGACCGCATCGTGCTGGATGTCGCCGCACGAGACGTGATCGACGCGCTCCAGGCCGCCGCGACTGCTGCCGCGCCGAGACTGCAGAGCGAAGCCTCTGAGTTGGTGGCGGCGCTGCTCGCGCGCGAGCGCCTCGGCTCGACGGCGGTCGGCATGGGATTCGCCATCCCGCACGGCAAGGTCGACGGCGTGTCAACCGTCGACCTGTCGCTCGTGCGCTTCGCCGGTCCGGTCGACTTCAGCGCTCCGGACGACAGCCCGGTGCGCTTCCTGTTCGTGGTGTTCTCGCCTCCGGAGCAGCCGACCGCGCACCTGAAGATCTTGTCCCAGATCGCCCGCGTCCTGAAGCGGGAGGACCTGCGGCAAGCGCTGCTCGCGGCGCCCGACGGGGACGAGGTGATCGCCGCGCTACGCCGGGCGGCTGACGCGGAGGGACTGTGAACGCGAAGGGACGCTCGATTTCGGTGCGGAGGTTGTTCGAGGACGAGCGGCTGCAACCCATGCACCTCGAGGTCGCGGCCGGGGCAGCCGGCGTCGATCGTCGGTGGATCACCAACCCCCGCCTCCAGAAGCCGGGGCTCGCCCTCGCCGGCTACCTCCCGTACGTCAAGCCCGGCCGGGTCCAGATCCTCGGCGAGTCGGAGTACGCCTACCTGGCAACCATGGATCCCGGCGAGGCGGCGGCCCGGCTGATCCGGCTGGTCGAGCTCGAGGTGCCGTGCATCGTCTCCGCCAAGGGGCTAAGGCCGTCCGACGAGGTGCTGCGGCGATCCGACGAGCTCGAGGTGCCGTTCCTGGCGTCGGCAACCCGGACTTCCGACCTGATCGGCGGGCTGTCGGCGTTCCTCGAGGAAGAGCTGGCGCCCCGGGTCCAGCTCCACGGTGTGCTGGTCGACGTGTTCTCGCTTGGCACCCTGATCGTCGGTGATGCCGGCATCGGCAAGAGCGAGTGCGCGCTCGAGCTGGTCTACAGAGGCCACCGGCTGGTAGCCGACGACCTGGTCGTGATCCGGCGCAACCACGCGAAAGGTCTGGTGGGATCGCCGCACGAGCTGCTCGAGAATTTCCTCGAGCTGCGTGGGGTCGGAATCATCGACCTGCGCAACCACTTCGGCATGACGGCGACTTCGCCTTCGATCCCGGTCTCACTCGTGATCCGGCTCGTGAAGCTGGGCCCCGACTCCCGGAAGATGGAGCAGAAGTGGCGCGAGCAGGTGATGGAGAACCCGCACTCGTGGCCGACGACGGAGGAGATCCTCGGTATTGAGATCCCGCTGTACACGATGGTTGTCGCGCCTGGCAGGGACCTCGCGATCATGGTCGAGACCGCCGTCCGGAAGTGCCTGCTCGCCCAGCGCGGCATTCAAGACGAGCGCGACTTCCTGGAGGCGATCAACGACATCGCCGCCAGGCGCGGCATCGACACCGACGAGGGCAGCGATGGCTGAACAGCTGTTCCGCGGACCGTTCGTGATCACCGGCCTGTCGGGCTCCGGCAAGACGGTGCTCAGCCGCAGCCTTGAAGATCTCGGCTACGTGTGCGTCGACAACATTCCGCTCGAGCTGGTGCCGGAGCTGTTCTCGACGTCGAAGGCGGAGCTCGAAAAGCTGGTCGTGGTCGTCGACGTGCGGACGCGCGGCTTGACCGAGAAGTTTGCCGAGATCGTCCGCGAGCTGTCGGAGGTCTGCAGCGCACTGCGGGTGGTCTTCGTGGAAGCGACCCCGATCGTTCTGATGCGGCGCTTCTCGATCGCGCGCCGGCCGCATCCACTGCGTGATCGCAGTCTCGAGCAGGCGATCGCGGACGAACGGGCATCGCTGATGCCGGTCCGGGAGCTGGCCCACCTGATCATCGACACCAGCCAACTCACCCCGCACGACCTCAAGCGCCAGATTCTCTTACTTGCCGGCTCGACGGACACCACGCAGAAGATGGTCGTGGCTGTCCAGAGCTTCTCCTACCTCCAGGGCGTGCCGGTCACTGCCAGCGTCGTGTTCGACGTTCGCTTTCTGCCCAACCCCTACTTCCAGGACGAGCTTCGCTCGCTGGCCGGCGACGACGAGGCGGTCGTCGAGTGGTTCGGTCGATTCCCGGAGGTTGGCGAGGCGATCGGCCGACTGGTGGACCTGCTACTCTACCTGCTGCCTCGTTACGCCCACGAGCTCAAGGCCGAGGTCACCATCGCGGTGGGGTGCACCGGCGGCCGGCACCGCTCAGTGTTCGTGGCGCAACGGGTCGCGGCGGCGATCCGCGAGGCTGGTTATGATGTCGTCGTCCACCACCGCGACAGGGACCGGTGGAGGTAGCCATGATCCCGGTGCTGGTGCTGACCCACGGTGATCTCGCGGTCGCCCTCCTCAACGCCGCGCGGACCATCGACCCGCAGCTCGCGGACCGGACCGAGGCCCTCGCACTGCCGTGGGACGTGGACTCGGACTCGGCGAGCGGGTCGCTGAAGCAGCGGCTGCGCGACCTCGACAAGGGCGAGGGCGTGCTCATCCTGACCGACATGTTCGGGGGGACGGCGACCAACGTGGCCCTGCCGTTTCTCGACCCGAATCGGGTCGAGATCGTGACCGGCGTGAACCTCCCGATGCTGGTGAAGCTGGGCTCGCTGCGCGGGCAGGAGCTACCGCTCGGGGAAATCGCCCTGCGGCTCACGGCCGCTGCGCAGAAGAGCATCCGCGTGGCCAGCGAGTTCCTGCGATCGAAGAACGTTCGCGCCGGCTGACGCTCACCCGCTACAATGGCGAGAACCGCACGGCCGCCCGGGTCACGCGGCCGAATAGTTGACCGTGCAGGAGTGTGATGGCATGACGCAGCAGCAGGTGGAGATCATCAACCGCCTCGGGCTCCACGCCCGCGCCGCGGCCAAGCTCGTGCACACGGCGAACGGTTTTCGATCCCAGGTCTATGTTGGCACCGGCGAGGAAGAAGTGAACGCCAAGTCGATTCTCGGGCTGCTCACTCTCGCGGCGACCAAGGGCACGCCCCTGATGGTGCGCGCGGAGGGAGAGGACGAGGAGGAGGCGGTGAGGGCGGTGGTCGCGCTGTTCGAGGGCCGGTTCGGGGAAGGGGAATGAGCCACACCTCGCTGTCCGGCATGGGCGTCAGCCCCGGGATCGCCATCGGCAAGCCGGTGATCCACGAGAGCCTGCCGATCTCCACGGTTCGCATCGGCCTGCCGCTCGCCGAGGTCGACGCCGAGGTCGCGCGCTTCCGCGACGCGGTTGCGACCGCCGTCGAGGGAATGCGAGAGAACCAGCAGCGAGCCTCGCGGCAGATGGGGGCGGAGTACGCCGGCATCTTCGAGGCCCACCAATTGATCGCCTCGGATCCGACATTCCTCGAGCCGGTCGAGGACATCATCCGCACGCAGCAGGTGAACGCGGAGTGGGCGCTCGACTCGGTCGTGGCCAATTTCGTCAAGCGCTTCGAGGCCCTGCCCGACGCCCACCTCGCCGACCGCAAGCTCGACGTGCTCGACGTCGCCACCCAGATTCTCAAGGCGCTCCACGGCTTCGACCTCGGCGAGCTCCGGGCGCTCGACCACCCGGTGATCCTGGTGGCAAGCGACCTGTCGCCGTCAACGACGGTTCAGCTCCCGCTCGACAAGGTGCTCGGCTTCGTGCTCGAGATGGGCGGGCCGACCGCGCACACGACGATCATCGCGCGCTCGCTGGGGATCCCGGTGGTGGTCGGCGCCCACGGCGTCTGCCAGCTCGCGCAGCACGCGCAGCAGGTCGCGCTCGACGCCTTCGAGGGACGGATCGTGTTCGATCCGAACCCGGCTGAAATCAGCGAGTTCCAGTCACGGCAGCGGGAGCACCGGGAGCAGCAGGCGCAGCTGCTGCAGATGCGCTCGCTGCCGACCGTCACCCGCGACGGCCAGCCGATGGAGCTGATGGCCAACATCGACCTTACCGACGAGGTGAAGACAGCCGTCGACTGGAACGTGGTCGGGATCGGCCTCTACCGCTCCGAGTTCCTGTACATGAAGCTGAGCCCCAACCTGCCTTCGGAGGAGGACCACCTCGCGGTCTATCGCGACCTCGTGGAACGCATGGACGGACGGCCGGTCACGATCCGCACCTTCGACCTCGGCGGCAAGAAGCTGGCGCGTGAGGTGATCGGCGCGACCGAGGCCAACCCGGTGCTCGGGCTGCGCGGCATCCGCCTGTGCTTCTCCCAGCCGGAGTTCTTCCGGACCCAGCTGCGGGCGCTGCTCCGGGTGGCCGGCGAGTACCCGGCCGGTCGGGTCCAGATCATGTTCCCGTTGATTTCGGGCATCGAGGAGTTCCGGGTGGCCCGGCTGCTCGTGCGTCGGCTGTGTGCGGAGCTGCGACAGGAAGGGCGCAGCGTGCCGGACGGGATCCCGCTCGGGGCCATGGTCGAGGTCCCGTCGTCGGCCGTGATGGCTGAGGACCTCGCCCGCGAGACCGACTTCCTGTCGATCGGAACCAACGACCTGATCCAGTACTCGCTGGCCGTCGACCGCTCCAATGAGCAGGTCGCGCATCTTTACCGGCCGACCAGCCCGGCGGTGCTGCGGATGATCGCCGGCGTCCGCGCGGCAGGGGACGCGGCCGGTGTTCCGGTGACGATTTGCGGCGAGATGGGCGCCGACCCCCTGATGGTGCCGCTGCTCGTCGGGCTCGGGCTGCGGCGATTCAGCATGAACCCGCAGGCCGTGCCGGTGGTGCGCGCGTTGATCCGACAGCTTTCGTACCGGGAGTCGGTGCAGATCGCGCGGCAGGCCCTCGCGATGGTGACCTCGCGCGAGGTCGAGGAGTTCCTGCTCGAGCGGCTTGCCATTGTGCTCGCGAAGACCAAGATTCGGGTGTAGGGTTGAGTCGATGGGGAGCGCGGCCGTGCGTTTCGTGGACAAGCCGTGGGGGCATGAGGAGATCTTCGCCTGCACCCACCGCTACGTCGGCAAGATCCTGTGCATCAAGGCCGGCGAGGCGCTCAGCCTGCAGTACCACCGCCGCAAGGAGGAGACGCTGCGGGTCCTCGACGGCGTGGTCGAGCTCGCCGCCGGTGACGGCCCCGATCGGCTGGTGACACATCGGCTCGAGGGCGGCGCCGTGTTCCACGTACCCCCAGGCACCCTCCATCGCCTGACGGCGGTCACCGACTGCCGCCTGTTGGAGGTCTCGACACCCGAGCTCGATGACGTGGTCCGGCTCGATGACCGCTACGGCCGGACCGGAACCAGTGACCCATGATGGGCAGGGGGGCGGCCATGGACCGGCACTTCGTGCAGACGATGATCGGGCTCCAGCTGGCGCTCGGGTTGGCGCTGGCGGCGGGCGTTGCCGCCGCGTCCGAACCCACGCCGACACCAACCCCGGCGGCAACCCGGACTCCGATCGTGATCACCGACGACAACCTCGCCGATTACGCCGCGCAGGGGCACCTCACGACCGCGGACGGCAACACTGCCACGTCGAAGTCCGCCGGGCGCCGGCCGGTTCATCGCACCGGCGGCGACGCCAACACCCGGATCGAGGATGCGGCCGCCGACGCGGAGGGCCTCGCCGCGGACGAGAAGCGGCAGTACTGGCGACGGCGCTACCAGCAGCAGCTCGAGCTCATCGCCTCGATCGAGGGCCAGATTGCGATCCTGGATCGCGAGATTCCAGGCCTTTGGCGTGACTTCTACGCTTGGGACGACCCGGCGTACCGCGATGGCGTCATCAAGGTCCAGCTCGACGCCGCGCTCGCGAGGTCGGAGCGTCTCAAGCAGCAGATCGGGGCCGAGCAGGAGCAGCTCACGAAAATCCGGGTCGAGGCGCGCAAGGCAGGCGCTGAGCCGGGGTGGTTCCGAGGGCTCGACGTGCCGACGCCGATCCCCACCCCCGGGAACTAGCGGGGACGCACGCCGGTTTCCGGAAGGGGAGCGAGCGCCGAGCCGGAGCGAGAATGAGATCTTATTTCATCGAGACCTGGGGCTGTCAGATGAACCAGCATGACAGCGAGCGGCTGGAGGGCCAGCTGCTCCGCCATGGTCTCGAACCAGCGCTCGAGGCTGCTCGCGCCGACCTCGTCCTGCTCAATACCTGCTCGGTCCGCGACCGCCCGGTGCGCAAGATCACCAGCCGGATCGGCGAGTTGGCACGGCGCACGCCGCCGCCCCTGGTTGGTGTCTGCGGATGCGTCGCCGAGCAGGAAGGACAGGCGCTGCTCGACCGGTCCCCGCTGGTCCGCTTCGTGCTCGGTCCCGGCCAGATCGGCCGCCTCGGCGAGGCGCTGCACGCGGCCGCTCGCGGCGATCGTGCGCTCCTGGTCGGATTCGACGCGGACTCCGACATCGACCGGCGCGAGGTGTCGCGCCGCAGCCCGACCCGCGGCATGATCACCGTGATCGAGGGCTGCGACGAGTTCTGCACTTTCTCGTGAAACGACGCGCTTTTTGACCTTGCCTCACCCCCCACGTATGGAATCGGTTCAACGGCACCGCCGGTGGCAAGCCACCCTGGACCAAAAGACCTTCTTCAAGCAGGTATTCGGAGCGGCCGGCGAAGCAGGCGGTAACGAATAACAGATCGACTACTGAACCGTCCTCCCCGACGACGGCCATCTGTTCGACCGGGCCAGTACGCCGGCATCCCCATCGTGACCACGCGCGACTTCTTTGCGGATGCGCTTCCCGAACTGGCAGACTGAGCGAGTGCTATTTCGGTTTATAAGGTCACATGGCCAGGAACGCGTCGATCCAGCCGCCGAGCGCGTCCATCGCCGCATAGAGCGCGACACGGTGGCGGGCCAGCGCGGCCGGGAGGCCGAACGCGGCGCAGTCGATCTCAATGATCGCGATAAGGGCGACGAGCTGCGTCAACGAATCGTCAATGTGCGGCCAGGTGTTGGTGCTGCATGTCATAGCCAGCCCCTTGCAGGAATGACGTGCCAACAAATCCCTGTCAATTCCCCGGTTGGATGGCAAAGCTGAAACCGCCCACGCGCCTGGAATCGGCGTGCCTGCCTCCCGCGCCGAGCGCCCGGACAACATAGTAGGGGTTGACGTTGACATTGCTGAGCACATTGGCATCCGTGCACGTCACGGTTGCGCCATCGCAGTTGCAGTTCGGCGTTGGCGGCATCCCGGCGGCGATCGGGGGTGCCGTTGCGCGCGCCGATCCGAGCAGGGCAACCTCGGCAGGCAGGGTGTCGGTGGAGCCTGACGCCGGATGCCAGTCCTGGCGTCAGGTTGACGATTTGCATCGTATAGGTGATGGTGTCGCCGGGTTCTGCGACCGCCGGGCCTCTCTTGATGACGCCGAGCGAGCGCGTGCTTATCTGCGCCGATGTCCGGCGCCAGCCCCATCGGCCGCGGGTCGCCCTCGAAGTCACCGGTCGCACGATGGGCGAAACCGCCTGCGTCCAGGCACGGCGAGGTGGGCGCGAGATGATAGTTGTGCAGGATCACCTGGGTGAGCGCGCCCGTGCGTGCCTGATTGCTACGCCGCCTCCGACTGCTTCGGCAACCGCCTCGACCGCGTTGTCCATGATCGTGTTGTTGAGGATAGCGACGTCAGTACCGCCTGCAACGTAGACGCCGCCGCCCCCAACCTGCGGTGCATGACACGGTGTTACCGATCACGAGGTTGTTCTCGATGGTCGCGCCCCCGTCGGAGACGTAGATGCCGCCCCCTGCCCCGGTAGCCGTGCACCACCAAAAGGTGCTGTCCCGGACGGTCGTGCTGCCGGCCAAAATGTGTAGGCAGCCGCCATCGGCGCTTGCAGTGTTGCCGGTGAGCGTCCCGGTCATCACATCGAGCTTGCCGACATTGGCGATGCCACCGCCAGTCGTTGCGCGGCTGAGGGTTACTGTGCTGGACTCGATGGTCAACGTACCGGCGTTATCCATCCCGCCGCCCTGGCCGCCGGCGATGCTGTCACGGACAGTCGTTGCGACCATTGTCAGAGCTCCGGTTGCATGCACATAGTCGCCGCCACCATCGCCTGTCGCTGTGTTGTCTTGGAAAGTGCTGCCCCGGATGGTCGCGACGCCGGACGAAGTGTGGAGGCCCCCACCGTATTGTGACGATGCTGACGTTTTCGCCCTGGGAGGACGCGGTGTGGGATGCAGTCGATCTGCGCCTGGTCAAGGAATGAATCATTCGGCAGCGCTTATTTACGGCCAGGCGCGCACGTACCGGGTGGCTTTGCCCTGCTTGCCTGCTTCCGCGATCGCACCGGCGCTGCGGAGGCAATAGGTCATCTTCTGTGCGAGCCAGCGTGGCTGATGGATGGCGTCGGCCAGCCCGGCGCTGGTGAACGGCTCCTCCAGTGAGGCGGGGATCAAGGCCGCCAGGTCGGCCGGGGCCGCAAATACCCGGCGTTCGACCACTTGCACCAGGCGGCGCTCCACCGTCCCCCAGCCCCGCCTGCGCCAGTTGCGCGCCTGGCCTTGCTGCCGCACCTCTTCCTCCTGGATCAGCAGCACCTCCAGGGAGAAGTTGGGGTGGGAGATGAGGTGCGGGAAGCTCACCAATTCGCGGAAGAGCTCCAGGATCGACCCGCGCTTGGGTGATTTCCTGCGTCCTTCCTGCGCGGCGCCGTCGTCGGACAAGCGAATGACCCACTTCTCAACCGCGATGGGGAAGACCAGTCGAACGGGATGGCTGACAACCAGCTTTTCCAGCTTGCGCTTGAGGGCCGAGAAGCCCCGTGTCTGGATTTCCACCAGCAGCTCACCGCGCACGATGTCGATAACGGAGCCATCGACATCCACCTCAAAGCGGTCACCCGGCTGTGCGTACCACGCCTTGAGCGCGGCGTGCAGCGGCTTCTCGTTGAGCAGGCCCACCCCCCTGGAGGTGGGCGGTATTTCGTCAGTCATCGGCTCATCTTGCCGGTTCATCTGGGATCGCTGACGGGCCGCCTGGGTCAAGATGGTCGGCGGGTAACTCGATGGTGAACGTGGTGCCGCGGCCTACTGCGCTCTCCACGCCTATGCGCCCGCCGTGGGCATGGACCAGTTGCCGCGCGATCGCCAGCCCCAGGCCGCTCCCAGCGCCACCCCCCCGAGCACGGGATCGGTCCCCGCGCCAGAAGCGATCGAAGACGTACGGCAAGTCCTCTGCAGGAATCCCTTCGCCGGTGTCGCTAACGACGATCCGGACTTCGTTTGGCTCTCCCGGAAGGTTCGCCGGTTCCGCACGCAGCGTGATCGTGCCGCCTCGGGGCGTGTGCCGCAGCGCGTTGGCTACGAGGTTGCCCAGCACCTGATCCAGCCGCCCGATGTCCGCATTCAGTGTCAGCCCAGGTGTGCTCTCGGCGGTCAACACGATCCCTGCCGCATCGGCCGGTCCGCTGAAACTGGTGCTCACATCGGCCAGAAACGCCGGCACGTCGACCGGCTCCCACTTCATCGGCAACTGGCCGGCTTCAGCCAGCGAAAGCGTATTCAGATCGTCGACCAGCCGCGCGAGGGCCCGGGTCTCCTCAAGCGTGGCCCCGACGTGCTCGGGCGTCGGTTCGTACACGCCGTCGAGAATGCCTTCGAGATTGCCCTGGATGATGTGCAGGGGGTTGCGGAGCTCGTGGGCCACGTCGGCCGTGAGGTTGCGGCGCTGCTGATCGGCGCGCGCCAACTCTGCGGTCATCCGGTTGAAAGATACCGCCAGCCGTTGGAAGTCACCCGGACCGTGGACCGGGACGCGCACGCTGAGGTCGCCGTTCGCGACGGCGTCCGCGGCGGACATGACCTCGGCCAGGGGCGTGGCGATCCGCCGGAACGCCCGCACGGCCAACCATAGGGCAAGGATCGGCAGCGCCAGCGAGAGCCCGCAGCCTCCGACCCACACCAGACCGGCGATGTGGCCGTCGCCTCCGGCCAGGCGCGTCAGCAGGAAAGCCAGCGCTGCCATGCTGCCCAATACCAGCAGCGCGATGAAGCCGAAGGTCGCGGCAAAGCGCAGGAAGAGGCGCCCGCGGTGCCGCTCCCACTGCCCGCGGCCGTGCCGCCACCGCGAGGAATCGCCCCCTCGCCCCCACGGTCCCCAGGGTGAAGGCCACCCGCCTTCCGGCGGTTTCCAGCCAGGCTGTTGTGTCACGATGACATCTCGTCGTTGAGCCGGTAGCCGACGCCGTAGACGGTGAGCACATACCGCGGCTCGGCCGGGTCGGGCTCCAGCTTGCGGCGCAGATTCTTGACGTGTGAGTCCACGCTGCGATCGAAGCCTTCGTAGGCGACCCCGTGTAGACGCTCGACCAACTGATCGCGGGTGAAGGTCGCGCCCGGATTCTGCGCCAGCATTGCCAGCAGCCGGAACTCTATTGGGGTCAGTGAGATGGGCTCGCCGCGGCGGGTGACCCGGTGGGCATTCAGATCGATCTCCAGGTCATCGACGCGGAGGATTTCCGGCGGTTGCACCCCGCCGCGCACCCGGCGCAAGCACGGCGCGGATACGCGCCACCAGTTCGCGGGGCGAGAACGGTTTGACGATGTAGTCGTCCGCGCCCAGCTCCAGCCCGATCAGGCGGTCGGTCTCGTCCGTGCGTGCGGTGAGCATGATGATCGGCACGTCGGAAGTGCGGCGCAGCGCCCGGCAGACGTCCAGACCGTCCATGCCAGGCAGGTTCAGATCCAGCACGATCAGATCGGGTCGCTCGTGGCGCGCCTGGGCCAAGCGCGGTCGTTCCTTCGGCAGCCGTGACGACGCGGAAGCCGCCCCGTTCGAGGTAATCCCGCGCCAGCTTGACGATCTTCGGCTCGTCGTCAATCACCAGGATGGTTTCATTCATGGATCGCTCCGCTGCACCGGTCTTGTAACATGAAGACCCCGAAAGCGCAAAGCCTGCGAGTCGGAGAAGCCGGCCCGCAAGCTTTGCGTAGGGGTGATCCGGGGATGATTACCCGGGATCCTGGGCGGCGGCTGTCCCGCCTGTCCCCGGCTCGCCTGACGCTGGTTCGATCTTGTCAGCCTGGCCCCAACACCCGGGCGGGCCATGCCGCCAGTGGCGAGCGGCACGTTCAGCGTGCGCCTGCGCCATGCGCTGCCACGACTGCTCGTCGCCGCCCAACGGGCCGCCTTGCACGCTGCCATGTGGGCCGTCATGCATGGCTCCGGGGCGGCCGAGGAAGACCCGGCCGAAGCCCATGAACAGCAGGGCCAGCAGGCCGATGCCGAGCAGGATCGCCAGCCCTCCGCCCAGACCCGGTCCGCCGTAGCCCTGCAGGCCATAGGCCATGTAGGGTAGTGCCGCACCCCCATCGCTGCCTGCGCCGAGCTGGCCCATCATGTAGCCTTGCATCCATGCGTTGCGTTGCAGCGAGGATGCGCCGCCCATCAGCAGGGCGATCACAAGCAACCCCACCAGCGCCTTCATCAAGAAACGCTTCCCGACCATCATATACCTCCGTTCAGTGTGCGGGCCGGCTCGTTTGTCCGGCCACTTGACAACAGTATGCCACGAGGGCGTGGAGAAATGATGGAGGTTCGCGGGAAGCATAGTGGAGTTTCTTGCGTGTTCGGGAACCTGTCGATCTTGCCAGGCGGTTTGACAGGTCGTGCCCGGTGGTAGTATGCTCACCCCTCTCACACTCTGAAGACCAGCCATCGACGAAAGGGATAGCATGACCGATAACACCGGTTCCGAGCTCCGCATCCTGGGCATTTTCGCGCACCCCGACGACGCCGAGTTCACCTGCGCCGGCAGCGCGGCGTTGTGGGCCAGCCAGGGCGCACAGATCACGTATGTGGTGGTGACGGCCGGCGGCGCCGGCAGCAACGACCCGAATCAGGACCTGGACGAGCTCGTGCGCGTCCGGCAGGCCGAACAGACCGCCGCCTGTGCGGTGCTCGGCGTCCGGGAAGTCCTCTTTCTCGGCTATCCTGACGGGACCCTCGAGCCCACGCTCGACCTGCGCCGCGCGCTGACCCGCATCATCCGCCGGCTCAAGCCGGACCGGGTGGTCTGCGGCGACCCGTCGGTGCTGTTCTACGGCAACGACTACATCAACCATCCCGACCACCGCGCCGCGGCCGAAGCCGCGCTCTACGCGGTCTTTCCCAGCGCGCCCACCCGCCCGATCTTCCCCGAGCTGTTGGCCGAGGGGCTCGAGCCGCACCAGGTCAAGGAGGTGTATCTGTCGAGCGACGCGGCGCACGTGAACACCAGCATTGACATTTCGAGCACGATCGAGCGCAAAATCGAGGCGCTGCGCTGCCACAAAAGCCAGGTCGATCCCGGCGACGGGCAATGGATCCGGGATTGGGCGGCTGAGGCCGGCAAGGCGGCGGGGATGCCATACGCGGAGGCGTTCCGGGTCATCAAGCTGGTCGAGGAAAAGAGCGCATGAGGCGAGACTGACATGGCATACGAGAAGACGAACGACCGGCTAACTGCCGAAAAAGGGCATGCCACCATGACCGCCAAGCCACTCAGGCCGCCGATTTCCTTCATCCCCATGTCCACCGACGCCGAGAAGATCCGTTTCTTCGGCACGCTGATGCCTGCGCTGCTCCTGCTGCGGGCCTCGCCGCTGCGTTTCTTGCAGTATCAGATCGTCAAGCGCCAGACCCCGCGGGGCGACCTGGCCGGCTTGATCGAGCACGGCGCAGATGACGTGGCGCGCAGCGGGGATACGCTCATTTTCGTCCACCGCTGGCAGTCGCTGACCTTCGATCCATTCACGTTCGCCCGCGCCAAGACGTTCCTGGCCCAGGCCGGCCGGCTGGCGCGCCACGCCGGCTACGCCGCGACCCCGCTCGACCCGCTTTCGCCGGACGTCAACCTGCCCAAGCTGGCCGCGTCCGCCGGGCTGGGCAACCTCAGCCCCTACGGGCTGCTGGTGCACCCCATCTTCGGCCCGCGGGTGATCTTGACCGGGCTGCAAACGGCCTATCCGCTGGAGGTGCGGCCCCGCTGGGGCGGCGATGGCTGCAATGACTGCCTGGCCTGCGTCACGGTCTGCCCGCAGAAGCCGTTCGAGTCGGGGGTCATCACCCTGCGCGACTGCCAGAGCTGCGCGCAATGCCTGGTGGTCTGCCCCACGGGCAAGGGGCGCCGCGAGCGGAGCATCCAAGCGACGCTCGCCGGGGGCGTGGGCGCCTGACGCGGCGCGCGTCTCCGAGGCAGGGTATGCTCACGATGGCGCGGTTGCGAATCACGCGGTCGGAGTAACCCATCAATCCGGGATGCGCTCCAGACACCGCCAACTGATGAATGCGCCGGCGCTGGTTTGCATGGACTGTTCCCCGCCATAGACCACATAGCCTTGATCTTCCGGCCGGCTCGTCAGTGCCCGCCAGTATTTGAGATTGTCAAAGTAGCCGGTGGACATCGTTTGGCCGGATTTGATCTCAACCGGTGTGACTCTTTCGTCATCCACCGGATACCATGTTTTGTACAAATCCGCAATCACATTGCGGATTTGTACAAAACGGTGGCTGCGCATCTCTGCCGGCACGAGATTTGCCGCCAGCTCGGTGGCCGTGGGCGCCAGTGGCAAGCACCGCAAGGGCGCAACACGGTGTCAGGCAGCGCAGTCGCAAAGGTGTTCATACTCGCAGCTTCAACAAGCCGATGGGGATCGCGGTGGATGTATGCCGACCGTTCTGCAACAAAAGAGGGGTTTGCGCAGGCATGGATGGCCCTGCGCAAACCCCTCCGGCTGCCACCATGCAGACAGCCTTACCGGAAATCCGGCTCGCCCGCCGGCCTGTTGGCCAGGATCGCCTCGATGCGCTCCACGACCTCGGGTGTCAATTGCGGTGCGACATCCAGCGCGGCCATGTTTTCGACCACCTGTTCGGGCCGGGACGCGCCGGTGATCACGGTGCTGACGTTCGGATTCAGCAGGCACCAGGCTAACGCCATCTGCGACATCGTGCAGCCCAGCTCGGCCGCGATCGGGGCGAGCTCGCGCGCCTTGGCGATCCGTTCCTGGCCCTCGGCGCTCTCGAACATGTTGCGCAGCCACTCGTACCCCGGCAGGCTGGCACGCGTGCCCTCGGGCATGCCGTCGTTGTACTTGCCCGTCAGCAGGCCGCTGGCGAGCGGGCTCCAGATGGTCGTGCCCAGGCCGATCTCCCGGTAGAGCCGCTCGTATTCGGCCTCGACCTTTTCGCGGTGAAACATGTTGTACTGCGGCTGTTCCATGGTCGGCGGGACCAGGTGCTCGCGGCGCGCAATGGCGTAGGCTTCCATGATCTGCACCGCGCTCCACTCGCTCGTGCCCCAGTAGAACGCCTTTCCCTGGTCCACCAGGTAGGACATCGCCCGCACCGTCTCCTCCACGGGGGTGAATTTGTCGGGGCGGTGGCAGTAGACCAAATCCACGTAGTCGAGCTGCAAGCCGGGCCAGCGCGGCGTTCGTGCCCTCGATGACGTGCTTCCGCGAGAGGCCGCGGTCGTTGGGCCCCTTGCCGCCCCAGAAGATCTTGGTCGAGACGACCAGATCGGCGCGCTTCCAGCCGGCGCGCTTGAAGACGTTTGCCCATCAGCGTCTCCGACTCGCCGCCGGCGTAGACTTCGGCGTTGTCGAAGAAGTTGACGCCCGCGTCGTAGGCAGCCTTCATGCAGTCGTAGGCGATGTCCTCGCCGATCTGGGTGCCGAAGGTGACCCACGAGCCGAAAGACAGGGCCGAGACTTGCAGGCCCGATGCACCAAGGTAACGATATTCCATATTTCAACTCTCCAAAGGTGACGATTGACGTTGAATGATCTCATCGAGGACGATGAAGATGTCCGTGGGTTGACCAGGGCTGACGCGATCCTCTGGCCCATCGTGGATATGATGGGGAAAGCCTGGGATGCCTGGGAAATGCGGTGTGTTATCCCAGCGGAAAATCAGCTTATCTTCGGCATCCGCCCAATGATAACTGTAGGTCACGACTTCGATGCGGTTGCTCGAAGCAAGGTGCAGGTACTCTGAAAACTCCAACGTACTGCCATCTGACAAGGACAGCTTCACGCGCCAGTGGCCGTCTGCCGGGGTCATGCGCTCGCGTAGTATCGCAAAAGTGACCACGATAGGATCAGCGAGCAATCGCTGTTTGGCAGAGGCCAGGTATTCGGCGATTGTCACTGTCATTTCTCGCCCGCGAGGACCTGCAAACGCTCTTGGAGGTTGTCAGCCATCTGAATGAGGGATGCCCATTCGACGTAATCCATACGATCGTCGGTTTGTCCCGCGAAAACGCCGGTAGAAATCCGCAGAGGACATCTGGTAGCGTCGTTCAAGCTCAGCAAGATCGACCTGCAACTCCCCCAATTGTGCCTTGCTTTGCTCACGCTCATAAGAAAGGAGCTTGTCCAGGGTGCGATCCATGACCTCGCTGGCCTGCCCTTGTTGGTATAGTCGCGCCAAAGTTTTCAGTCGGCGTGCGACCGAGTTGTCTGCTGAAACCTGGACTGTCATGGCGATCACTCCCTATCGGAATCCTTCAGGAAATCATAGCAGCAAATCGGCGAATCCCCAAAGAGCGCAGTCGGCGAATCCTAAAGGAGGCAGCGCGCTCAGCGAATCACACAGCACCAATCACGTCTCACGCTTCACGTCCCCCGTATCCAGCCACAACGTCACCGGCCCTTCGTTGACCAGCTCGACGTCCATCATGGCGCGGAAGCGGCCGGTCGCCACGGTCAGACCCTGGTCGCGCAGTTGGGCGACGAAATACTCGATCAACGGCTCGGCGACCTCGGGCCGGGCAGCCTGGAGGAAGTCGGGGCGGCGCCCCTTGCGCGCATCACCGTAGAGGGTGAACTGCGACACCACCAGCACTGCGCCGCCCACGTCAGCCAGGTCCAGGTTCATCTTGCCGGCGTCATCTTCGAAGATCCGCAGCCCGGCAATCTTGCGCGCCAGCCAGTCTGCTTCGACGCGGCCGTCGTTGTGGGTCACTCCTAGCAGCACCAGAAACCCGCGGCCGATGGCGCCGACGACCTGGCCGTCGACCGTGACGGACGCACGACTGACCCGTTGGATGACGGCGCGCACGCTACCTCCCCGACGAACGACGAATGACGAACGACCGAAGCCCCTTTCGTCGTTGGTCCTTCGTCCTTCGTCCGTGCATCACAGCCCCACTGCCCGCGCGATCTCCTGCAGCACGCGTGCCGAGCGGAGATAAGCCGCGCGTTCCTCATCGCTCATCGCGGGCACCAGCACGCCCTCGACACCCCCGCGATCCAGGACGCAGGGCAGGCTCAGGCAGATATCGGCAACGCCAAGCTGACCGGTCATCAGGGTCGAGACGGTCAGCACGGTGTTTTGGTCGCGCAGCATGGCCTCGACGACGTTGCGGATGCCCAGCCCGATGCCGTAATACGTTGCCCCCTTGCGTTCGATGATCTCGTAGGCCGCGCGCAGCACCTGGGTCGCGATCTTGTCCTGCATCTCGGAATCGCAAGTACGTGCCCCGCTGCGCGCAGAACTCGCTGATCGGCAGGCCGGCCACCGTCGCCCGGCTCCACAGCACCACTTCGCTGTCGCCGTGCTCGCCGATGACATAGCCATGCACGCTGCGCGGATCGATGCCGAGCCGCTGCCCGATCAAGGCGCGCAGCCGGGCGGTATCGAGGACGGTGCCTGATCCCACCACGCGGCCGGCCGGGAAGCCGGAGAACTTCAACGCCGCGTAGGTCAGGATGTCCACGGGATTGGCGACAATCAGCAGGAGGGCGTTCGGCGCGGCCGCGGCAATCTGCGGGATCATGCCTCGGAAGATCTCGGTATTCTTCCGCACCAGATCCAGCCGCGATTCGCCGGGTTTCTGCGCAGCGCCGGCGGTGATGACCACGATCTGCGCGCCCGCACAATCGGCGTAACCGCCCGCGCGCACCGTGACGGGGCGGACGAAAGCGGCGCCATGCATCATGTCCATCGCCTCGCCCTCAGCCCGGCGCGCATTGACGTCCACCAGCACGATCTCGCTGGCCAGCCCGCTGATCATCAGGGCATAAGCGGCGCTCGCGCCCACTGCGCCCGCGCCGCCGACGATGGCGATTTTTGTAGGGGTTGATTCCATCACTCAGTAGCTCCGATTCCGTTGAGCCGTCGGCGCCTCAGACGGCCGACTCCGGTCCTTCCACCCAGCTCGACCCATCCGGGCCGACCTCGCGCTTCCAGATGGGCGAGATCTGCTTGATGCGGTCGATGATGTAGCGGCAGGCGTCGAAGGTATCGGCGCGGTGCGCGGCGGCCACAGCGATCGCAATGGAGACGTCGCCTACTTCCTGGCGACCCACGCGATGCACAACCGCCACGGCGCTGATCTCAGGCCAGCGCGCCTGCGCTTCGGTCGCGATGTCGGCAAACGACGCCTCAGCCATCTCAGGATACGCCTCATATTCGAGATAGTCGGTAGTGAAGCTCTCGCTTGCCCCGTTCCTGCCCCCGGTGACCCCGCGCACCGTGCCGGCAAAGAGGGTGATCCCGCCCCGCTCGGGCGCGGCCACGCGGGCGGCGACGTCGTCGAGCGAGATGGGGCGGTCGGTGATCTCGTAAGGGCGGGGTGACCCCGCCCCTACGACGCCATGACCCGAACCGCCGCTCACCGGCGGGATCAACCCCACTTCATCCCCGTCAGCCAGCACCCGGTCGGGCGGCGCATAGGCCCGATTGATGGCAACCGTGTAGCGTCGCGTGGTCAGGCGCGCCTCCGGATAATCGGCCGCCAGCCGCGCAACCAACCCGGCGACATCGGTCCCGACGGGGAGCGTCAGCTCGGCTTCGCTGAAGCCCATCGCCTCGCGCAGCCCGGCAAACGTGCGCACGCGCACGGTGATCATTTCGGTCATGCTTTCCTCGAATCAGCGAATAAACGAATCACGAATCACGCAGCACGTGTCACGTTTTGCGCCGCCACTCGCCCGTCTTGCCCCCGCGCTTCTCCAGCAAACGGATGTCGGAAATGACCATCCCGCGCTCGACCGCCTTGGCCATGTCGTAAATGGTCAGCGCGGCGACGCTGACCGCGGTCAGGGCTTCCATCTCAACGCCGGTCTGGCCCTTGCACCGCACGGTGGCGGTGATCTCCACCGCCGCGTCCGCCTCGTTGAACTCAAACTCGACCGAGACTTTCGTCAGTTGGAGCTGATGGCACAACGGGATCAGCTCCCAGGTGCGTTTGGCGGCCATGATGCCCGCGACGCGCGCCGTGCCCAGGACGTCGCCCTTGGGCAGATTGCCCTCACGCAGCAGGCGCAGCGTCTCCGGCCGCATCAGCACCCGGCCCGCGGCGACCGCCTCGCGCTCGGTCTCGGCCTTGGCGCCCACGTCGACCATGTGCGCCTGGCCCTGGGCATCCAGATGAGTCAGCTCTGCCATGTCACCTCAACACAGGATCGTTTTCTCAGTTCGACCCACCCGCCAGATAAGCGGCCGCGTCCCGATAGAGCGCGTCGGCCGGGGCGAGCGCCGAGGCCCTCTCCACGTCGGCTTTGGCTTGAGCCCGATTCGCAACCGGGTCCGCCAGATAGCTCGCCCAGCCGCGCAGGAAGTACGCCGGTGCGAGATCGGGCTTCAGCGCCAGCGCCGACGTCGCGGACTGCGTGATGGCGCCGGTCAGCTCGGGCACCCATGTCTCGGCCGTGGTGCCGACGACCAACGGCGTCTGCGCGTTGAAGATCTGCGCCGCGCGGTACGGCCGCATCAGATCCACCGCTGCGGCGTAGTCGCCGTAGAAGACGTTGCTGAGCAGGGGGTAGCCGCTGTCCGCCACCGCGCGCGCCGCGGCGTCGGCGTGCAGCTTGATCAGGCCGTAGTCCCAATCCACCGTGTCGTTGGTGAAGGGCGGCTGGATGTTCGCCGAGGCCTGCCTGGCTGCTTCGATCGCCTCCGCCGCGTCTTTCCAAAGCCCTGCCTCGGCCAGCGCCACCGCCTCGTTGGTCGAGCGCACGGCCAGGATGGCCCGACTGGCCCATCAGCATCGGCTGGAGCGGAGCTTCCATCATGCGGCCGCTCGCCTGATCCCAGGCGAAGACCTGGAAGCCGGTCTCGTGCGACGCCGCACGCGTAGCAGAAGACGTAATAGTCGGTCGCGTCCAGGACCACGTCGGGGACGCCGTCGCCGTTCACATCCCGGATGGTCCCGACGCCCGGGCTGGAGGAGAAGCCATTGACCTGCACGTGCAACGCCTGGCCGTCGAAGTCGAGCAGCTCAAATACGCCGCTGTGCGCGCCGGCGCCGCCCTCCAGGGCCAGCCAGGTGTGGCTGGGCTCGATTTGCACCTGAGCCAGTCCGCCTTCCCCCACGTAGTCAGGCGCCGCGACCGTCGGGTCGCCGGACGAGAATTCCTGGCGCGCCAGCTCCTGCCAGGTTCGCGTTGGTCTGCGTGTAGATCGCGACGAAGTGGTTCGGCAGGGGCATGAGGTCGAAGTTGCGCATCCCGACGCTGTAAACGGCCCACAGCGGCGGCTGACCGGCCGGGACCGCCAACGGTAAAGCAACAACCCCCTCAAATGCGCCCGCGGGAAGCCCGGCTTGCACAAGCTGCACCAGGCTATCGGTGGAGGGTGCCGGGGCAGTCGGCGCGGGCATCGTAACTGTCGGCGCGACCGTAGGCGTTACCGGCGCAACGGTGATCGTCGGCGCGACGGGAAGCGGCGTCGCAGGCGCGGCCGCGCTCGTCGCCGTGGCGAGCACAGGGGACGCTGCCGGCTGCGGTGGCACACTGGTGCAGGCGCCAAGGGCCAGCGCCATAATCAAGAGCAGCGCCGGGGCCAGATACTTCTGGTTTCGAGGATTCGGGGTTAGCCGCACAGTCGTCACCTTCCGCTCGAAAAACGAACCTATTCGATGATGTCTTATCGCGCCGTGTTCCGACGTCTGCCGTGAGTGGGCATCCAAACGGGTCAATGGAGGACCAGGTTGACAAACTCACCCGGGAGAAGAATCTGAAAAGGCAAGCCTGCCTTGCGCGTCTCATCGTTGGCGAGATGCTTGCGATCCAAAGTCACCAGATAGGCAGCGCCTCCCCGCACGGCGGCAGCGACCACATGGGCGTCCTTCTCGGCGATGATACCGCCATATGGGGCTTCTTCGTCCGGGGCAACAGGCGAAACGATGCCAGGCTCGGCGGCCGCCAGAAGCCGGTAGAAGCGTACCAGCGCCTCGACAGGCAGTTTGGCGCGAATGTTGGTCTGGGCTTCCTGGAGGACGCGCTGTGAGCAGAGAGCGCAGAAACGTCGGCCCTCGCATATTTCGAGCACCAATGATGAACCGCCCGACGGCGAACCGGATGCCGCAATCCACACCGACGCGTCGATGAACACGCCCTCTTTGGCGGTCTCGCCGCTCACAGCGCGCCTTCAGCCAGCAAGCGCCTGACCGCCGTCGCGGTTTGCTCCTCAATCCTGTCATCGGCCAGGAATTGACTGATTTCGGACTCGGTGTATTCGCGCAGCTTGCTGTCAGTTGTCGATGCGGATTGGATCTCGATCTTGTCGCCCACCAGGCTGATCTGCAAGAGAGAGCCTTCCTTCAGCCCGAGTATACGGCGAAAATCGGTCGGGAGCGTGATCTGGCCGCGCGACGGCATTTGGATCACGCGCGTGGAAGCGGCTTGTTGCATGACATCCTCCAGACTCTGGATTCCTGGATTTTCCAGAAGTCAGCATATCATGCCTGGGAATGGCTGTCAATCCGACCTGGTTCTGCGTCACAGCGAGCCCGACTAGCAAACAGCGGAAGTCATCGCTGACCTCCGCTGTTTGTTGGCGACGCGTCGTGTGCGTCAAGTGACCGCAACCTGAATCGGCTCAGGCCGACTTCAGACTCAGAAACTCCCCCCAGACCAATGCCTGTCCGTCCGCGGTCAGCAGCAGCGGCGGTGTGATGTGGGTGATGCACTCGGCGTTGACCACGCACTTGACCACCTCGGGGTGTGACGGGATCTCGTACATCACGTCCAGCAGCACGCGCTCGATGATGGTGCGCAGGCCCCGCGCGCCGGTCTTGAGCTTCATGGCCTCGCGGGCCGCGGCGCGCAGCGCCTCGGGCGTGAAGACCAGCTCGACGCCATCCAGCTCGAACAGCCGCCCGAACTGCTTGGCGATGGCGTTCTTCGGCGCGGTCAGCACATCCACGAGCGCGTCCTCGTCCAGCGGGTCCACGCTCACGGTGACCGGCAGGCGCCCCACGAACTCGGGGATCATGCCGTACCTGAGCAGGTCGTCGGAGATGACCTGCTGGAGCAGCGCGACCGTCTGAGCATCCTTGGAGAGGAGGGCTTCGCCGGTTGTGTTGAAACCGACGCGGCCCTTCAGGCCCACCCGTTGGCCGATCACTTCCTCCAGCCCCGAGAACGCGCCGCCGCAGATAAACAGGATGTTGCGGGTGTCCAGCTTGACGAACTGTTGGTCCGGGTGCTTGCGGCCGCCCTGGGGCGGCACGTTTGCCACGGTGCCCTCGATGATTTTGAGCAGCCCCTGCTGCACCCCTTCGCCGGAGACGTCGCGGGTGATCGACGGATTGTCCCCGCTCTTGCGCGCGATCTTGTCGATCTCATCCACGTAGACGATGCCCAGCGCGGCGCGCTCTGCATCCCAATCCGCGGCCTGGAGCAGTTGCACCAGGATGTTCTCGACATCCTCGCCCACGTAGCCGGCCTCGGTCAGCCCGGTGGCATCGGCGATGGTGAACGGCACGTCCAGGATCCGTGCCAGGGTGCGGGCGAGCAGCGTCTTGCCACAACCGGTCGGGCCGATCAGCAGGACGTTGCTTTTTTCCAGCTCGACGTCATCGTGCCGCTTGCCGCTGGCGATACGCTTGTAGTGGTTGTAGACCGCTACGGACAGCACTTTCTTGGCGCGCATCTGGCCCACTACGTAGTCGTCGAGCTGCGCCATGATCTCGCGCGGGGGCAGGAGCCGCCAGCGCGGGGTTGCATTTTCGGCGGTCGTCTCGATGCCATCCTCTTGCAGGACCTCCTGGCAGAGCGCCACGCATTCATCGCAGATGAACACGTCGTCCGGCCCCGCGATCAGGCGCCGCACCTGGCTCTGGTCGCGGTAGCAAAACGAGCAGCGCTCGACGTCCACCGTGTTTTTACTTGCCACTGGTTTTGCCCTCACGAGCGGCGGGGTACAAGACCTCGTCAATCAGGCCGTATTCTTTGGCCTGCTCAGCCGACATATACCGGTCTCGATCCGTGTCATCCTGGATCCGCTCAACCGGCTGGCCGGTGTGGTGGGCCAGGATGAGGTTCAGTTCCTCACGCAGGCGCAGGATCTCCTTAGCCTGGATCTCGATTTCGGTCGCCTGTCCCTGCGCGCCGCCCAACGGCTGGTGCATGTGGATGGTGGCGTGGGGCAAGGCATAGCGCTTGCCTTTGGCCCCGGCTGTCAGCAGCACCGTGCCGAAGCTCGCCGCAACCCCTACCGCGATGGTGCTCACCTGGGCGCGGATGAGCTGCATCGTGTCGTAGATCGCCATCCCGGCGTACACCTGGCCGCCCGGCGAGTTGATGTACAGTTGAATGTCCTTCTCAGGATCTTCGCGATCCAGGAAGAGCAATTGTGCCACGATGGTGTTGGCGACCTGATCGTTGATGCCGGTGCCCAGGAAGACGATGCGTTCCTTGAGCAGCAGCGAGTAAATGTCGTACGCTCGTTCCCCGCGGCCCGACGTCTCGATGACCATCGGGATGAGCGCCTGTGGAGTCAGCACATGCTCGGACATGGTGTTTATCCCTTTCAGATTGAAGCGCTGTAAAACGCAATACGGTGAAGGCCACAAATGCCCCGAAGTCGCGTCTGGCGTTCTGCGCTTCGCAATCTTACTCCTGGTTTGCGGCCGGTTCAGTAGCCTGGACTTCTTCTTGCGAAGTTGCGGCCGGCGTTTCCGGCAACTCCGGCGCCTGGCCGGTGACGATCGCGCGCAAGCGTGCCAACGTCTTGGCGCTGAGGACGTCAGCCGCGATCACGCGCAGGCCGGCCTCGGAGCCGAATACCTCGCGGAGCGCCGCGGCGTTTTCGGGGGTTTCGGCCTGTCCCGCCAGACGATCCAGCTCAGCTTGCTTTTCCTCGTCCGATACGGTGATGCCTTCAGCCTTGGCCAGCTCAGCAATGACAAGCTGGCCTTTCAGGCGTTTCTCGGCCGGTTCGTGCAGCTCGTCGTGATACTGCTCGACGGTTTTGCCGTTCAGCCGCAGGTAATCTGCCAGCGCGTACCCGATGTTCTTCAGTCGCGATTCAAGATCGCTCATCATACCGTGGACGGTATCGTCCACCGCGGCCGGCGGATAGGCGATCGTGGCGCGCTCGACCAACGCTTCCACTGCGGCCTCGTTGAGCTTGGCGGTGGCTTCCTTGTTGCGCTCTTCAGTCAGCTCGGCCAGTTTCTTGGCCCGGTAGTCAGCCAGGTCAGTGTAATCGCCCAGCGTCTTGACGAACTCGTCGTCGGCTTCGGGCTGCACTTTGGCCTTGACTTCCTTGACCTTCACCTGGAAGCTGGCGACCTGCCCTTTGAACCGGGAGGACGAATCCTCGGGGTAGGTCAGATCGAAGGATTTCTCGTCGCCGGCCGACAGGCCCACGAATGCCTCGTCGAAGCCGGGCAGCCAGCCGCCCTCCCCGCGCAGGGTGAGCTGCCAATCCTGGTTGTCCATGATGGTTTCGTCACCCACGGTGCCGCGGATGTCCACCAGCACGCCATCGCCCAGCGCGGCAGCCTGCTCAACGGTCTGCAAGCTCGCGGTGGCGGCGAGCGCCGTCGCCAGGGCCGCATCCACGTCGGCCTCACCGACGGTCACCGCGGGCGCGTCCAGCCGGATGCTGCGATAGTCACCCAAGTCGACGGTAGGCCGCAGCGGCACGATCAGCTTGAAGCTAACGGGATCGAATTTCACATCCTCGAGCGCGGCCTGCCCATAAATGTCGGGCTTCTCAGTCGCCAGGGCTTCCTTATATACTTCCTCGCCAAGGTCGTCCAGGATCTCACCCAGCACGGCCTCTCTTCCGTACATGCGCAGGACGGTGACATAAGGCGCCTTGCCCGGCCGGAAGCCGGGGATCTTGGCCTTCTTGGCGACCACCCTCGCGCCGCGCTGCAGCGCCTGTTCGGTGCGCTCGGGACCCAGTTGGATCGTCATGTCGAGTTGGTGGTCGTCGCGGGGCGACGTCGTGATGATCAAAGGTTCGGTCAAGGTATCCTCCGTAAAGCGTAACGCGTAAAACGTAAAGAGCAACGCGTGAGCCATAGACGCTTACGCTCTGCTCTTTACGTTTTACTGTGCCGGGCAATTATACACGCGTGGGGCGAAAAGGGGGAAATCCTACGCAATCGTTGAAGCGTGAGGACGCTCCGCTACGGTTGAGCCAGAAGAACAGTTGATTAATTCTCATTCCAAAGTAGATCGTGAAAGGCTGTCTGAAAGGGTCATCCCTAAGCTGCCGGCGCTGGCCCTGTTCAGACAGCCTCTCATGAACGCATGTTCAGGCCGCGAAGGCAGCGGTCTCTTCTGCCGCTTGCCAACTCTTGCCGCTCTTGCGGAACACGACCTGTACGCCGCTCAAACCCAGGACAGGCCGACCTTGCTGACGTTGGGCGATCCTGATCTGTAGCGTGAGCTGCACGCCGTCTGCGACCCGCTGCGGCGGCTGGAACCACAGGTAGAAGAAATCACCTGCGCGTTGTGCGCGCTCCAGGACAGCCTCTTCAGACAGGATGTGGATCGGTTTGGGCGAGCCTTCCACCCGGATTGGCCCGCCCAGGTTCTCGCTCGACAGGAAGACGAGCGCTTGGTTCAGCAAGAGGGGAAGGTCAGGCAGATCGAGGGGACGGCTGTGTTCAGGGAAGGGCTTGCCGGACAGGATCGCCTCGAGCATCGCCCCCTGTAACTGTCCGAGTGTTTCTTCATCCGGCAGTTTCGCGTGAGATCGGGTGTCGGGCATGCGCGTGCTCCTTTGGCGCTATAGCGGGTCAGAGGAAGATTCATGGGGACAGTGCCTTGCACCTGCCCGGGGGCTCGGCCCCACCACGAAACATCATCTGACCCGCTACAAACCGCGATCGTCATCTGTACCACTTGTGCCACATGTGATTGTCGGTGCCGCGCACGAAGGTGTCGATCCGGTTCGGCCCCCAAGAGACAGCCCCTGGTTCCGAGGTCAGCACGCCGCCCAGGTTCTCCCAACCGCTCCAGCTCGCACCGTTCCACCACTTGTGCCACATAGCGTTGTCGGTGCCGCGCACGAAACAGTCCAGACGATTCGCTGCCCACGAGGAGACACCGATCCCGGATGTGAGCACGCCGCCCAGGTTCTCCCAGCCGCTCCAGCTCGCGCCGTTCCACCACTTGTGCCACATGGCGTTGTCGGTGCCGCGCACGAAGCAGTCAATCCGATTCGGTCCCCAGGAGACGGCCGCCGGAGCGGAGGTCAGCACGCCGCCCAGGTTCTCCCAGCCGCTCCAGCTCGCGCCGTTCCACCACTTGTGCCACATGGCGTTGTCGGTGCCGCGCACGAAACAGTCCAGACGATTCGCTGCCCACGAGGAGACACCGATCCCGGATGTGAGCACGCCGCCCAGGTTCTCCCAGCCGCTCCAGCTCGCGCCGTTCCACCACTTGTGCCACATGGCGTTGTCGGTGCCGCGCACGAAGGTGTCGATCCGATTCGGTCCCCAGGAGACGGCCGCCGGAGCGGAGGTCAGCACGCCGCCCAGGTTCTCCCAGCCGCTCCAGCTCGCGCCGTTCCACCACTTGTGCCACATGGCGTTGTCGGTGCCGCGCACGAAACAGTCCAGACGATTCGCTGCCCACGAGGAGACACCGATCCCGGATGTGAGAATGCCCCCAAGATCCTCCCATCCCGACCACCCCGACCCCCCACCATAGATTGCCCGGATTCCTGCGATATCGTCGGTTTCGAGTTGCCGATGGGCCCCGCCGTAGTAGGCATACATCAGGGCCCCGTTGATTTGGCTGTGGGCTAAACCGAGCGCGTGGCCGAATTCGTGCGCCGCTACCGTCGTCAAATCGATTCCTGTGACCGGCAGATTGACAGACCAGGTTTCGGCCTCATCGAAGTGCGCATCTCCGGCCAGGGCACCACCACCCGGCGGTGGATAATACGCGTGTGCCAACACCCCGCTTGGGCCATCGAAGGGATTGCCGTCGCCATGATCGCCACTGACGAAGCGGATCACGATATCGGGCGAGCTCCCCAATGGCACTTCGGCGAAAGACAGCGGGGTCACAGCAGCCCACAGGCCGAGGGCCTGCGCGATGGCAGTCCGTATCTGCGCTTGCGTGAGATCCGATGAGAAGTTTTGGTACGCATAGGTGAGATTCGTCTTGTTCCACTTGCTGCCCTGCAGGACGAATTCGGCTACATCGGGGAAGCCACATCGCGGCCTGCTCATCAGTTCCAGAGTCGCCGCGTCGACTTCGCCTGTCAACGGCAATCCGTTGAATTCCTGGAAGCGCCGCAGTGCCTGCGCGGTGTTGTCATCGAAAACGCCAACTGCGGCTGGAGGTTGCGCCAGGCCGCGCGTTTCCGCGCCGAAAGCTCCCACGTTCGGGGCTTGCACGTAGCCGAAGTTCTGGAGATACTGTTGCAGACGCGCCACGTCTGGCCCTTCGGCACCCTGCACCAATCCGACCGCCTTCGGGACATACTCCTTATCGCTCGTGAGTTGTACCAGTTCAGCTTGGGAAACGGTCTCGGCCTTCTTGATTCGGTTGGATCGCGTTGCCATCGTATGCTCTCCTTAGTACTCAACTGGATCACTTGCGGGTGATGTCAGATACCCAGAACGTCAGCCGCCACTGCCCGGTCACCTCGAGCGTGGGCTGCTCCTCCGCGGATGGGGTACTGGCTGCTTCGGCGCCCATCTTCGGAGTAACTCCCATTGCACCGTCAGGCATATCACCGTCGACACCCGGACGCCCCTCAGACATGGCGCCCGTTGGCATCTCGCTCTTCACATCAGCGGTGCTTGCAGAGGGGCTGCTAGGCATTTCACCTTCCACGCCTGGTCGGCCTTCATACATGCCAGTCGATGTGATGGAGGCTTCGCTTGTCATTGTACCGGAAGACATTTCGTCTATGGTCAGGCCCGGCTGCCCGTTGAAGTCAGCCATATTCCCGGCAGGCATTTCGCCGGCAGACCGCGTATCCGTGTTGTGCATGCTCACATTCCACCTCCTATCGTGGGACAGTAACAGTTTATCGTCGAATCCAGCATTCTCTATCGTGGTCGGGTCTTGAGGCGGCCCTGTGGTCATGATCAAGATCACCTCCTTTCGGCTGGTGTGTCCAAACTGATGGCGTGGTGAGATCCATACACCTCAATGTTTGTGGTCCGCGGGTTCCACCTTGGGATGGATATTGAGCGCTCCGGAAACGTATCAGAGACCTATTATAGCGGGAAAGAGGGGCGAAGTCAATAGGTTGGTCTCGCGAAGGGGTGCACATTTCAGTCTTGGGGCAGTCATTGCGAGTTCCCCATGCCGCGGGCAGCATGTGCCCCAGCAAGGAACTCCTGCGAATGTCATGCTGAACGGGTCTGCCGCTCAAAGTGCGTTGCGGCAAGGCGCCAGTGAGGCATCTCGCCTTGAGAGTTTCTAGGCAGGAGCGCGGTTTGCGACGAAGCAATCTCACGCTTGTTTGGGGTTGCTTCGCTCCATCCGGCGAAAAACCGGCCGGATTCCGCTCGCAATGACGCAGCGCGCTCCGAAAATGGTAGCACTTTCATCGAAACTTGGGAACGGCAGGACCAGGATTTCTTTGCCGCAGCCCGCTCATAAGACTATAGAGTTACTTCACCGGGGACACTGATACGTTCGGGGCGGAGGGAGACTGGCGTCCTGGCCCTCTGGCCTGGCGCGGGGTATCCCACCCACCAGGCCAGAGGGCCATTCTGGCAGCCGTGTCGATCAAGCCACGAACTGGAAATTCACCAGGGCTTCATCCGCGCGTTGTGCGATCGCGTCCAGCTTGCGACGGATTTCAGCAGGCAACGGCTCGGGCTGATGTGTGGCCAGCAGGGCAAGCGCCTGCGCGGTGACCCGCTCGCCGTACCGCGTGGCGCCCTGTGCCAGCCAACCTTCCGGGGTCTCGCGGTTGAGTTGTTTGGGCCGCCAGAACTCCTCCCGGAAATTCCGGGCAGTATGCTTTTCAGCCAGGTAGTTGCCGCCCGGTCCCACCTGGGGGATGAGGTCCAACGCCATCTTCTCCCGGCTGATGGCGAAACCGCGCGCGATGCGCCTGACGTAGCTGATGATCTCGTCGCTCATCACGATCGCGGCCGGGCTGCTCAGCAGACCCTGTCCCAGGTAACCGATGTCATGGATCAGGTTGGCGCCGTCCAATGTCGAGAGCAGGGTGCAGAACGCGTGCTCCATGGCGGCTTGTTCGTCCAGGGCGTGAGCGTCGGTGCCCACGGTGGACCACATGGGCAAGCCGTAGTAGTGATATAGATCGGCAAAGGCCGAATTGGTCAGGCGGAAGTCGGGCGAGCCATACGAGAAGGTGGAGGTGCGCATGTCCATGGACACGGCCGCCACCCCCGAGATTATCGGCGCGCCAGGGGCGCGCAGTTGGTGCAGCACGACGCCGCTCAACGCCTCGGCGTTGGTCTGCACCAGGCCGCCGGCCAGGGTGGCGGGCGCGCTGCCGCCGAGCAGGGCGCCGGGCGGATAGCAGATCGGCACGCCTTTGTCCGCGCACAAGAACAGTTTGTTGACCGCGCCATAGGAGTGGGTGAGCGGGGGGGTGGGTTCCGAATAGTGAATGAAGAACGGTTTGGCACGCAGCGCCTCGACCCCGCCGGCCACGGTTTCGCACATCTCGATGATGTAGGCCAGATCCTCTTTCCCGGCTGCGGTGTTGAAGATCGGCTTGACCGAGTTCTGCAGCATGCTATGCACGCAGCGGGCATACATCGAGTTGGTCGGCACGTCACTGGGCAGGCCCATCGACGCGATGAAGTCCACCTCCGGGCAGGCATCCGCCACACGCGCCGCGTTGACCACGTCTTGCAGCACCGTTGTGCGGGTCTCCCCGGTGACCAGATCGAGCGTGGTGATCAGGTCCGTGCCCATGCCGAAGTACGAGTTGCGCCCTGCGAGCTGCATCGCCTCCTGGCCGTTGCGGTTGTAGATCGTGATCGCCGACGGCGCGCTCTTGATGCATGACTGCACCAGCGCCTCAGAGATCAACGCGACGTTGCCGTTTTTGATGCGACAGCCGGCGTCCCGCAGAAGTTGCAGCCCTTCTTCGTTGAGGACACGTATGCCGGCGGTCTCGAGGATCTCCATGGTGGCGTTGTGCAGATCCTGGATCTGTTCCTCGGTCAGCAGCCGGTAGCTGGGCCGTGCGTAGGAGACGGCGTGTTCGGCGTCGCGGTTCGTAGATGCCATAGATAGCCTCCGATGATATGATTGGGGACCATCCCCATTAGATGAGATAATTGCGCGTCACGCTCCCAGGTACGAGCGTTGCACATCCTTGTTGTTAAGCAGTTCGCTCCCGGTGCCCTCGTACCGGATGTTGCCGAGCTCCAGCACGTAGGCGCGATGGGCAGTGGCCAGGGCACGCCGCGCGTTCTGCTCGACCAGAAACACGGTCATTCCCTGCTGGTTGATGTAGGCCACCTCCTCGAAAACGGAAGCCACAACCAGAGGGGCCAGCCCCAGCGATGGCTCGTCGAGCATCAAGAGCTCCGGATCGGGCATCAGGCCGCGCGCGATGGCCAGCATCTGGCGCTCGCCGCCGGAGAGCGACCCGGCCTTCTGCTTGCGTCGCTCCTTCAGGCGCGGGAAGCGTGTCAGCATGGCTTCGATGCGTTCGTTTAACCTCTCCCCGACCAGCGTGTAGCCGCCCATCTCCAGATTCTCGAGCACGGTCAGCGAAGGGAAAACGCCGCGTTCCTGCGGTACAAATGCCAGCCCCATCCGCACAAGGTCGTGCGGACGGCGCCCCACCACCTCATGGCCCTTGAATGTGACGTGGCCGCCGCGGATCGTCGTGAGCCCGAAGATGGTGCGCAGGGTCGTGGATTTGCCGGCCCCATTGGCGCCGACCAGGGTCACGATCTCGCCCTTTCGGATCTCCATGTTGATGCCGTGCAAGACTTCGCTCTTGTCGTAGCCGGCCGCCAGATCGCGGATCGCGAGGATTGGGACTCCCCCTGTGGGGTTGGAGGGGTGGGGTTTTCGCTCATAGCCGTTTCTCTCAACCTCACACGCCCAGATAGGCGTCGATGACACCGCGATCGCGCGAGATCTCGGCCGGCGTGCCCTCCGCGATCTTCTCGCCATAGTTTAGCACGACGATGCGGTCGCAGAGGTTCATGATGACACGCATGTCGTGCTCGACGACGAGGAAGGTCTTGCCGCGCGCTGCGCGCAGCTTGCGGATATAGTCGAGGATCTGGTTGACCAGGGTTGGGTTGATGCCCGAAGTGGGCTCGTCGAGCAGGATCAGGTCCGGATCGCCCATCAAGGCGCGCGTGAGTTCGACCATTTTCTGCTCGGCGTAGGGCAGGTTGCCGCAATACTCGTTGGCCACGCGGTCCAGCCCAACCACGCTCAGCAAGTCCCACGCCCGGTCGAGCTGCTCGCGTTCCTCCCGGCGCACCTGTGGCGTCTGTAGGGCGCCAAGCAGAACCCGCTCGCCACGCTGCTCTTTCGACCCGCTGAGCAGATTCTCCAGTACGGTCACGCGACGGAACACGCGCACCAACTGGAAGGTGCGGGCGATGCCCGCCTGGGCGATCGTGTGCGGTGGCAGCCCGGTAATGTCGCGATCTTTGAAGAACGTTTTCCCCGCGGTGACCTGCAAGAAGCCGGTGATCAGATTGAAGACTGTCGTCTTGCCGGAGCCGTTCGGCCCGATGAGCCCCTGGATCGTGCCCTGGCTGACCTCGAAGGAGCACCGGTCGACGGCGCACAACTCACCGAAGTTCTTGGTCAGGCCCTCAACTCTGAGCATCGTCATGGTTCCGCCTGTAGGTGATCTTGCGCTCCGGGATGAGGCCGCGCGGCATGTAGAGGGTGACGGCGATCAGCAGCAGCCCAAAGATGAGTTGTTGCAGCGCCGCGGGATTCAGGCCTTCCGGCAGCTTCACGAAGCGCAGGCCTTCGCGCAGCAGCACGAACACCGCAGTGGCGACCAGCGCTCCCACGTTGTTGCCCAACCCGCCCAGCATGATGATCAGGATGATAAAGAAGGTCAGCCACATCACGAAGCTGCCCGGGTCGATATAGCTGATGTAGTGGGCGTAGAGGCTGCCGGCCAGCCCTGCCATCCCACATCCGACCACGAAGATGATCATCTTGAAGCGATAGGTGTTCTTGCCGAGCGCCTGGGCAGCGGTCTCATCCTCGCGAATCCCTTTGAGCACCCGCCCGAACGGTGAGCGGATGATTTGTTCGGCGATGAAGAAGACGATGGCCAGGCAGATCACGCTCAAGAGCCAGGAACTTCGGCGCAGTGTCGAAACGAAACCCGAAGATCTCGGCGTGCGGGATGCCCGGCAAGCCCATGGGGCCGCGCGTGACCGGGATCCAGTTCTTGAACACGGCCCGCATGATCTCGGCCAGCCCCAACGTCACCACGGCCAGATAGTCGCCCACCAGCCGCAATGTCGGGATGCCGATGATGAAGGCCATGAGACCGGCCAGCACAATGCCGGCAAGCATGCCAAAGACCCACGGCACGCCGAGCTTGGTGAGGATCGCCGACGTGTACGCGCCGATGCCGAAGAAGGCGGCGTGACCGAGGGTAAATAGCCCGGTGGTCCCGATGATCAAGTTCATGGAGATCGCCAGGATTCCATAGATCGAGATGACGACAGCCAGGTGTACGAGTAACGTCAGGTTCGGCATCTGTCTCCTCCTCTTACAGCACGGTCGCCTGCGTCTCTTCCTTTTTGCCGAAAATGCCGTTCGGTCGGAAGAAGAGCATCAGGATGAGGATTCCGTAGGCAATGGTGTCCTTCCAAACTGATGGAATGAACCACACGCCCAGGTTCTCGGCGATGCCGATCAGGAACCCGCCCACGATGGCGCCGGGCACGCTGCCCAGGCCGCCGAGCACCACGGCCGCAAACGCTTTGACCGTGATGTTGAACCCCATGGTCGGCTGCAAGTTGGTGTCCAGGCCGATCAGCGCGCCCGCCAGCGCAGCCAGCGCGGAGCCGATCGCAAAGACCGCTGAGATGACCAGGTTGGCATTCATGCCCGAGACTTCGGCCAGGTTGCCGTCATCGGCCACGGCCCGGATCGCTTTGCCGAGCTTGGTGCGGTTCAGCAGCACGTAGAGGCCGACCATCGCCACCAGGCTGCTGACGATGATGACGATCTGCACCGGTGTGATGTAGACCGGTCCGATCTTGTATCCGCGCTGGGCCGGCAGGTTGAAGGTCTTGATGTCAGCGCCCGCGATGATCATGACCAACGCGTCCAGCACGAACGAGACGGCGATGGCTGTGGTCAGCGGGGCCAGCTTGGGTGCGCGGCGCAGGGGCCGGTAGGCCACTCGCTCGATCAGCATTCCCAGGAAGGCCGTGAGGAACATCGAAAGCAGGATGGCGGGCAGGAGCGGCACGTTCAGGCGGCTGACCGCGAGACCGTACACGAAGTACGCTCCCACCATCGCCACCGAGCCGTGAGCGAAGTTGATGAATTTCAGCGAGCCGTAGACCATGCTGTAGCCGATCGTGGCCAGGGCGTAGGTGCCCCCGGCGATCAGGCCGTTGACCAGAAGTTGGGCGAACAATGCCATCGCGTGTTCTCTTCCGGGCTGGCAGGCCTCGCGGCGGGAAGCCTGCCAGCACCGCTTCCCTTATTTCTTCTCGTAGACGGTCCACTGACCGTCCTTGACGATCATCCACTCGTAGACGCCCTGCGAGATGCCGTACTGATCGAACTTCTTGGCTCCCGACGGCCCCACATAGGTTTCGGCGACATCGAAGAGTGCCTTCTGGATCCCATCCGAAGTATAGCCACCCTTCTCGATGGCCTTGGCCACCAGCATCATGGTGTCATAGGCGAAGTCGGACCAGATGGTGGGCTCTTCGTTGAACTTCTTGACGAAGGCATCGTGGAAGGCCGTGTACTCCGGCGTCTGTGTCGAGCCGGCCCGTAGGCCCATGGCCCCTTCCGCGGCCGCCCCGGCCAGATCAGTCACCTCTTTGGCGACCATGGAGACATCGGTGACCCACTGGGTGTCCAACCCCAGCTCCTTGGCTTGCTTGATGACGATGCTGCCCTCAGCCACATGGTCCACGATGAACGTCACCTTAGGATTGGTCGCCTTGACCTTAAGGACCTCGGTGCGGAAATCCTTGCCGCCCAGCTCGAACGGTTGCGCGATCAGGACCTTGCCGCCGGCCGCCTCGAACGCCTGGACGAAGGTATCCTTGACGCCGATGCCGTAGTCGTTGTTGATGTACATGACCGCGGCTTCTTTCGCGCCCAGAGCCTCCGCCACCTTCACCCACTCCGGGCCCTGGGCGGTATCCGAGGCCATGGCCGAGAAGAAGTACTTGCCACAATCCTTCAGGCTCGGCGCGGTCGAGACGCTGGAGATTTGGACGATCTTGTTCTCCTGCGCCTTAGGGCAGATGCTCAACGTGATGGAGCTGGAGCTGGACCCCATGATGGCCGGCACCTTGTCGGACTGCGTCAGCTTGAGGAACGCCGTCTGCGCGTCCGCAGCGTTCAGACGGTCGTCCTCGAAGATCACCTCGACCTTGGTGCCGCCGATGCCGCCGGCGCCGTTGATGATGTCCAGCGCCAACTCGGTGCCCTTCTTCATGCTCTGGCCGTAGGCCGCGGCGTCGCCGGTCAGATGGTTGATCAGGCCGACCTTGTAGACGTCCGGTTTGGCGGCCGGCGCGGGCGCCTGGGTGGCAGCCGTGGGCGCCTGGGTGGCGCGGCGGCGGGCGCGGCGCCGCTGGCGGGGCTGCACAGGCAGCCAGCGCCACAGCGGCGATGACCGCCAGCATGAACAGAACCTTGTACGGAACGTGTTTCACCTTTTCCTCCTCAGATTTGGCATGAGACGTGGTAGACTGGTCGATTGGGAATCATCCGTCATGCAAGCTCAGGTGATACTTCCGCCGCTCGTACCGTTGGGAGCTTGGGTCGTATCAGGCTACAACTGTGGCGATCGCAGATGCTCTGATTGTGCCATCGGAATGCCGAGCTTCGGCCATCTGCGCTATCTGCCTCCCAATGCCTACAGCGTCTGGATCCGCCTATGACGCCGAGCGAAGCTGTCGAACTATCTTACGCCCACGAGCACTAGGCCGTGAACTGAACTCCTGCAAGCTCCTGCTCGGCCCGGTCGAAAATCTCGGCCAGCCGTTGCGCGATCGACTCAGGCAAGGGCTGGGGTCTATGCGTGTCCAGGATGCGTAGGGTTTTCTGGATCACGCGCTCCTCGTGGCGCAGACCTCCCTTCTGCGCCCAGGTGTCCGGGTTGTCCCGATTGGCGAGCGTGGGTTGCCACACGTGTTGGCGGAAATGCCGCAAGGTATGATCCGCCGTCAGATAGTTTCCGCCGGGCCCGGCGTCGCAAATCGTCTTGACCCCCAACATCTCCCTGTCGAGGCCGATCCCGGCCAGGATGCGCTTGACGTAGCTGATCTGCTCGTCGCACAGCACGATCATGGCCGGGTTGCCCAGCAGCCCCTGGCCCAGATAGGCCACGTCGTGGATCAGATTGGCCCCATCCAGCGACGCCATCAGAATGCCCATGGCGTTTTCCCAGGCGCCCTGGGTATCGAGCGTGTGCGCATCGCTACCGGCGCTCGACCACATGGGGAGATCGTAGAAGTGATACAGGTCGGCGAAGGCTGAGTTGGCGAGCCGCAGCTCGGGCGCCGCATAAGAGATACAGGAGGTTCTCATGTCCAGCGGAGGCAGCGCCACGCCCGAGATGATCGGCGTGCCCCGGGCCTTGAGTTGATGGATCACGATGCCGCTCAGCGCCTCGGCGTTGGTCTGCACCAGCCCGGCGGCGACGGTCACCGGCGCACTGGCGCCCAGCATGGCTGCCGGGGTGTAGCAGATCGGAATACCCTTTTCCGCGCAGAAGAGCAGCTTGGACAGCGCGCCGTACGAGTGGGTCAGCGGCGGGGTCGGCTCGGAATAGTTGATAAGGAAGGGTCTGGCGCGAAATTCATCCTCGCCGCCTGCCCCGCCGCAGCCATCTCGTGGATCACCGCGATGTCTTCCCGGCCGGCCGCGGTGAAGAAGATCGGCTTGACCGAATTCTCCATCTGGGCCTTGACGCAGGCAACGTACATGCTGTTGGTGGCGACGTCGCTGGGCAGGGCGAAGGAGCCGATGAAGTCGATCTGGGGGCAGGCATCCGAGACCCGGGCCGCATTGATCACATCTTGGAGCACCGAAGGCCGGATGGCGCCGGTGCGCACGTCTTGCGTGCGGATGAGGTCGGTGCCCAGGCCGTAGTAGTTGTTCCGCCCCTCCAGGCGCATCGCCTCCTCGCCCTGGCGGTTGTAGATGGTGATGCGCGACGGGGCACGGTGGATCCCCTCTTCTACCAGCCAGTTGGGGATCAACGCGATGTCCTTCCCCTTGATCCGGCAGCCCTGGTCCCGCAACAACTGGAGCGCCTCGTCGTGTGCCACGCGCACGCCGGTCGTCTCCAGGACCTCCAGGGTTGCATGGTGAATCTCGCGGAGCTGCGCCTCGTCAGCAGACGATAGGAGGGCTTGGCCGCTGCAGTGAAGTTTCCACCCATGAACTGACTCCTCTGACCCGAAGCCGGGAAGCCGAATGTTTAGTTGAACCGCGTCAGCCTGAAGCGACCGACGTCGTTGTGCGTTGTTCCCGAGAGGGCGAGATCGGCCAGGGTCTCGCCGATGACGCTACAGAATTTGAAGCCGTGCCCCGAGAAACCGCCGCCGATTACGACCTGGGGATAGTCGGGATGACGGTCGACAATGAAGTGGCGGTCCGGCGTGTTCGTGTACAGACAGGTCTTGAGCGCCAGCGTCTCGCCCGCGCATCGGGGAAATAGCGTGCCGCGCATTCGCGCAAGACCGCCTCGTCGCGGGCGCCAGCCGTGCGATCCATGGTGTCCGGATCGACGACCTCCTCGAAGTGATGATGGAGGCCGATCTTGAGGCCGGGCAGGCCGTACATGGGGAAACCGTAGAAGTTGCCCTCTTCGGCGGCGAGAATGAATACCGGGAATGCTTCGGCCGCGAAGCGCTCAGGACGCCGCGGGCGGAACCAGGCTAACACCTGGCGCTCCGGGACGGCCAGCCGGGCGAGCGACGGGACCAGCTTAGGCAGCCATGCGCCGGCCGTGACGACGAGCCGCTCGGCGGAGTAGGCGGCCCGATCGGTCCGCACCCGCACCCCGTCACCGGCCGGCGCCCAATCCAGGATCTGCTCATCCGTATGGATCTCCGCGCCGTGTACCCTGGCCAGGGTCAAGTGCGCGGCGATACAGCGTTCCGGGTCCAGGAATCCACCGTCCGGCTGCAGAATCCCGGCGTATTGCTGCGGCAGCCGGTAGGCGGGGAAGCGTTGGCTGATCTGTTGGCGCGTCAGGATTTCGTGGGGCAGGTTGTGGATCCGGCAGGAAGCGAGCGCGCCATCGAACACGTCGCTGCCGGGCGCGCCGATCTCCAGCGCGCCGGTGATGTGCAGCACCTGCTCGCCGAAGGACTGCTCCAGCTCGCGCCAGAGCGCATACGCGCGGCGCAGCAGCGGCACGTAGGATGGGTCCTCGTGATAGGCCAGACGGATGATTCGCGTCAGGCCGTGAGAAGAACCCATTTCGTGAGGGGGGTTGTAGCGGTCAATGGCCAGGACACGACATCGTCGTCGTGCAAGGTGGTACGCAACTGCACTCCCCATCCCGCCGGCGCCGGCGACGATGACGTCATACGATGACGTCATACGATGACTCGCAATGTCCCGCCGGTGTGTCCAACTTCGTTCCTTGGGAATGAGCTTGGGGTGATGGTCGGGTATCATACAATACGTGCAAGTTTTCCGCAACTGATGCCGAATCCGCGCTCGCTTGTCCTGATGGAAGTCAAACAGCTATCGCAATTCCGTGTCTGGAGCCCGCTGATCGCGTCGGCGAACGGCCGCAGCTAGACACGTCCGAACTGACGCGCCAGATCGCCGGAGCTGAGGTAAATCATCGTCGGCCGGCCGTGCGGGCAGGTGCGCGGGGAGCGGCACCCTTCCAGCCGGCGCACCAACTCCTGCATCTCGGCCATGCTCAGCGGCGTGTTGCCCTTGATCGCCGCGCGCTTGCAGATCAGCGTCACCAGCCGAGCCTCGCGCGGTCGCTTCCACCAAGTCGTCGCGCTGCGCCAGCCCATCCACGATCTCGGTCAGCGCGGCGCGGGGGTTCTCGCGGCCCAGGATCGCCGGGAGGCTGCGCACCAGGTAGCTCGCGCCGCCGAACGGCTCGATCTCGACCCCCAAATGCCCCAACGTGTCCAACTCTTCGGCGACCACCGCGGCCTGGTCCGGGGTGAGGTCGAGCACCAGCGGCTCCAGCAGCGGTTGGACAGCCAGCCGGTTGCCGTCGTGCTCCGCCAGCATTTGTTCGTAGAGCACGCGCTCGTGCGCGGCGTGTTGGTCGATCAGGTACATGCCGTCCGGCCCTTCCGCGACGATGTAAGTCGCGCCGAGCTGGCCGACGACGCGGAGAAGGGGGAGAAGGGGGGATGGCTGGTCGCTGGAAGCTGGTCGCTGGACTGGCTTGCTGGCTGATGCTGACGCTCTGACCCCTGACGCCTGACGCCTGGTCGTTCAGCCCAGGGGATGTAAACAGCCGGTGCTGGCCTGCGCCGAGCAAGGCGTCGCGACGCTCGGACCATGACTGTCCGCCGAACGGCGTCGGTCGCATCCCCTCGCTTCCGGGCCAGACCGTATCCGGCGCGGGGCTACCTGCAGGCGCTCCGCCCAATCCCACCTGCGGGATCGGCGCGAGTTCGGTCAACGTCCGGCGGACCGCCTTCTGTACCGCACTGAAAACCGCGCCGCTTTCCCGAAAGCGCACCTCGGCTTTGGTCGGGTGTACGTTGACATCCACTTCCTCGGGCGGCAGCTCGATGAACACCACCGCCACGGGATAGCGTCCCACCGGCAGCATCGTGTGGTAAGCCTGGATGACGCTGTAAGCGATAGACGTGTCCTGAAACCAGCGCCGGTTGACGAACAGTGTGATGTAGCCGCGGTTGCCCCGGTGGAGTGCGGGCGCGCCGATGTAGCCTGAGACGCGAACTGGCGAATGAGCGAATGAGTGAATGGCGAATGGCGAATCGGCGGGTGACGACTGCACGGCCTCGTTGATTCGCTGATTCGCTGATTCGTTGATTTCCAGCATCTCCCGCGCCATCTCCAACCCATACACCTTCACCAGCACGTCGTACAGCTTGCCGCTGCCGGTGGACTGGAAGACCAGCTTGCCGTCGCTGACCAGGTTGAAGCGGCGTTCGGGGTAAGCCAGCGTGTAACGGGTGACGATCTGTTGGATGTGGGCCGCCTCGGTGGCGGGCTGCTTCAGGAACTTGAGGCGGGCTGGGACGTTGGCGAACAGATGCTCGACGGTCACCAGGGTACCGGGCGGCCCGCCGCGCGGTTCGCGGCCGATCTCGCGGCCCTCGGCCAGGCGGATCAGCGTGCCGGTCTCCTCGTCGCGTGCGGTGAGCAGCGCCACCTGCGCGACGAGGCGATGCTGGCCAGCGCCTCGCCGCGGAAGCCGAGCGTGCTGAGATGGCTCAGGTCATCGGCGGTCGCCAGCTTGCTCGTGGCGTGGCGCTCGAAGGCCAGGGCCGCCTCGGCCGCCGGGATGCCGCAGCCGTCGTCCTGGACGCGGATCAGCCGCCGGCCGCCCTCGCGCACCTCCACGCGGATGTCGGTCGCGCCCGCGTCCAGGCTATTCTCGATCAGCTCCTTGACCGCGGACGCGGGCCGCTCGACCACCTCGCCCGCGGCGATCTGGTTGGCGACTTCGGGAGAGAGGATGTGGATGGGCATGGGAGAGATTGTATCACGAGGGGGCGGCAGAGAAAAGCCGCAAGCAGTCTGGCGCACGACCGTCGGCCAAGCGCGGATGTGGAGGGTGCTGCCGGTGTCGGAGGGCTGCCGCTTCGGTGAATCTCCGCTCAAGCGCGAAGTGCCGGGCGAAGCGGCAGCCCTGACAACAAGCCGCTACTGCCGCAACACCAGCGGCAGGTAGATCTTGCCCCCGCCCGCGCCCACTGTGGTCTGGGCGTCCGGCGTCGTCGGCGGCCCTTCGCGCAGCCCCACTTTGTCGACCGCCACGCTGTAGAAGCGATTGGTGTGGCCCACCTGGCCGGAGTAGCTCGCCTGGGTTACGACGGCGTCGATCAGCTTGCTTGACAACGACTGGTGAGTATGGTTGAATCGCAGTCAGTGAACAATCACTCAAAGGAACGATGGGATGACAGTAGTTGCCGCCAAAGTGACTCCTCGGGGCGTGCTCGTGCCGTGTGCCCTCATCGCGACCTGGGGTGACCTCCGGGAGGTCGAGATCGAAAAGTACGCCGACACAGTAGTTATCCGGCCCAGGCCATCCGAGGCCGCGTCGATGGCGCGACCAGATGATCGACAGGATGAAGATCGCGGGCTTGATCGAAGATGTGCTGTGGCCTGCACCCCCCGCAGTATCGCCTGAAGCGCGCGTGCCTCGCCGAGAAACTGAGCCAGGGCAAGCCCCTCTCGGAACTCATTATGGAGGATCGGGAGGAGTACGCGTGAGCATCTATTATCTGGATGCCAGCGCTTTGGTCAAACGCTATGTTCACGTTCCTGCACGCGTCGCTCAACCGCGTGATTCTCGACTCTGGAAGTCATCGGATCTGCGGGGCCGGTCAAGACGAACGCTGAGGCTCAGGCATAGGCAAAAACATCGGCGCGGACAGATCTGATGGGGCGCGTCTCGCCGTGGACCATGCGTCGAATCCGTTCGGTGGTCGCGTGGCTGAATGTGGCATCGCCACAACGTACACACACAACAGCGGGAATCTCCTCGACCAACACCGGCAGTCCGTCAATGAGAAACACTTCGCTCACTACCTCAGAACGAGCCTCCGTTGCACCACACACCTGACAGCGAAACATACTCACCTCCGTTCGGCGTGATTATACCACTCGGCAGGGTCCGGCTCATAAAGCGTGATGATGCGGACCAGTTCGGCGTCGGCGGGGAGACCTGCAGATGCAAGGGGCGGCGTGCCGCGGTGAACCCGAGCAACAGACAACTCGGCGCGTACTTGTCATCGGCATAGTCCTCGATGATCCGGGCGCGCCGCCCGGCCTGTTGGATTTCGGCTTCGCTGATGTTGCGTTCCACAGCGCGGCGGAGCGCGTGCCGGCTGAACTCGAATTGCCCGGCTACCAAGTGAGCGCGAATTTCAGCTAATGTTTGCATACGCTATCGCCATTTGTAGATTCGTCCGTCCGTTTACCCAGGACCTGCGGTCCTGGGCAGGTGTCCGCTTTCATCCGCCGTCTCTGCTCCCGACTCCTTGCCAATCCGATACTTGATGTCGTTATCACGTCTTCTGCCCCGCAAGTCGCCGCCTGGCCTCATCATGTACTACCGGATCGGCCACCCACCGTGATCCTCGATCACCGTGTCAATCTCCCCCATGATACGGATCGTCTCGTTGAGCGCAACTACGACCCGCTGGTAGTGCTCGATGTCCTCCGCCGATAACACGCGGCCCTTGCGATCCTTGAGCCACTTCTCGCACACCTGTTAGCCGCCGATGTGGAGGTTCCAGACCGCCTCTGGCACGCCGCGGAAGCCGGCCGTACGCGCCCGATCATCATGGCGTACCGGATCCATCGGGCAATAATCGGGCAAGTAATCGGGCAATCAGACATTGGCGTGACTCAAACGATAACGCGTTGCAGGTCCAACTCCCTCGACCGTCAGCAACCCGTGCGCCACCAGCTCAGCCAGATCGTTGCTGGCTGTTCGCTTTGAGACATGAAACAGGCTTTGATACTCGTGATTGCCAACAGGCCGCTTGTGAGCCCAAGGTGATCGGCGCCGGTTCGCTCCAGACACCGGGCCAGAGAAGGGGCCATCTTGCTCATCAAGCACCTGGGGTCTCTCCCACCACCTCCCCCTCAAACTCATCGCACAACTTCTCCACCAAATCCTTCGTCACCTCAAAGAAATAATCGCCCACCTTCTTGCGGTAGAACGCCTTGTACTTGCGGTAGATTTTGGCGAAGTCGGCGTAGATTTCGTCTTCGGGCAGGCGCGACTTGATCTTGACGATCAGCCGCTGGCCTTCGGGCGCGGTGCGCACGTAGGCGAAGAACTCGTCCATCTTGGCCTTGAATTCTGCGATGAGGGCGCCGATCTCTTCTTCGTGCTGGTTGCGCGCTTCGATGATATCGAGGATCGACATCTGGCGCGCGGTGGCAAATGGTTCGCGACCTTCGGCCAGCTTGAGTTCTTTGGGGTCGCGTGCTTTCGGCTCGCCGGTCTCGACTTCGACGATGCCGATGCGGCTGTCGTAGTAGACCTCGATGGGGTCTCTGGTCGTATCGACCCGGTGCATGGTGTTGTAGATCGTGTTGAACTTGCGGTAGAAGGCCAGGAAGGCCGGCTCGCTGAACTTCTTGTCGAGCGCAATCACATACTCGATGCGGTTGAGGATCGTGAAATACTGGGCGGCTTTGGCCTTGGCGTCTGCCGTGCGCTTGGGGTGCGCCTCGATGAATTTCTCGATGCGGTCTTCCAGTTCCAGAAAACTGGCCGGGTTGTCGCGAGTAGCCGCGTCCTTGTAGAGCGCGACGAAGCGCGGCGAAGAACTCGACGTAGACGTCGGCCTTCTTCAGTTCGGCATAGAGCAGGTCGAGGATGCGGGCGTCGCTTGAAGGGGTCGAAGTCGCTGACGACCACGTTGGAGAAGTGCTCGAACGCGTCCTTGATGTTCTGTACGTTGACGTTGTCGTAGGAGAAGTCGACGATCTTGCAGTCGACTTTGTTTTTCATGGTGCGGTTGACGCGGGAGATGGTCTGGATGGCGCTGATGCCGCGTGACCTCTTTGTCGAGAAAGAGCGTGTGCAGCCGCTTCTCGTCGAAGCCGGTCTGCAGCTTGGCGACGACGATGATCAACCCATTCTTGCGCAGGGCGAAGTTCTCCAGCACCTTCTGTTCGGTCATCTTGTTGATCTTGCTGGCTTTTTGCTTGTCCTGGCTGTCGGAGTAGACGATGTAGATCGGCGCGTCGGCGTACTTCGCGTACTTCTTCTGCTGCACCAGCGCCTGGAAATGGCGGGTGACGGCGTCTTTGTAGGCGATGGCGGCGGCGATGGAGGAGACGGCCAGCATGGCTTTGACCGGCGCCGCGAATCTGGCGGTAGACATCCTTGACCAGCAGATCGGCCACATACGCGGCGATGGCGTCGATGCGTTCGCGGTTCTCGTAGATCTGCTGCTTGGCGATGTCCTTGAAGTCCTTCTCCGTGAAGCCCTTGAGCTGGTTGGCGGGCAGGTCGAAGAGCAGCTTGGCGGCGACGGGCACGATGTTGGCCAGCGGGTTGAGGATGTAGCCGTCCTCGATGGCCTCCTGCATGGTGTAGGCGTCGAAGGGCACCCAGAGCTTTTCGCCCTCGGCGTAGCCGCTGAACTCGCCAAAGCGCGCCAGCGTGTTGTCGTCGGGCGTGGCGGTGAAGCCGATGAGCACGTTCTTCTTGGTGCGTTTGCGGTTGTACGCGGCGTCGGTGTCGAAGGGCGTCTGCAACTCGTCGAAGATGGTGACCATCTCCTCGTGCTGGTCGCCGCCGTGCGAGCGGTGGATTTCGTCGATCAGAAAGGCGATGCGCAGCCGGGCCAGCTTCTCCAGCACGTCGGCGGTGAGCATCCGGCGCACGCTGCCGAACTTTTGCAGGTTGACGATGACGATGCGCGTGTCGGACTTGAGCGCCGCCAGAAAGGTCGTCTTGTTGTGCGCCTCCACAAACATCTTCTTGTCGATGTTCATGTTGAGCATCTTGCTGTCGATCTGGCTGCGCAACTGGAGGCGGTCGACGACGATCATGATCTTGTCGTAGACATACTCGCCGTTGCGCCGCAGGTCTTTGAGTTGCAGCGCCGTCCAGCCGATGATGTTCGACTTGCCAAAGCCGGCCGCATATTGGAGCAGCAGCGAGTAGACGTGCTTGTTGTTGCTGTAGGCGCGCCGCTTTTCGATCAGTTCCTGCCGTTTGGCGGGGGAAACGCCGGCCAGTTGCGCCTCCAGCAAGGAGAGGAAGTAGTCGTCCTCGTGTTCGTGGGCCAGGAACTCGTCGATCTTGTCGAGGATCTTGTCCGTGCCGAACTTCTGCTTGGGGCGGGGCGCAATCAGCACGCCGCGCTCGTCCTTCAACTCCTTGACGCCGGCGACCTTGTAGACCTCGCGCTCGATGAAGTTGTAGTAGAGGATTTCCTTCTCGATGGCAGCCTTGGCGTAGTGCGCGGCGAAGATCTCCTTGACCTTCGCCGCCTTCTCGGCGGCGGGGTTGCGCAGCGGATAGGGCTTGAAGTCCTTGATCACCTTCTGCTCGATCACCTGGCGGTCGAAGCGCCCTTCGCGGCAGAGCATCAGCATCTCGTCGAAAGAGTCGGCCAGGTTGCGGATGACGTAGGTCTCGCCCACATCGGTGGCGGTGAGGTGGATGGCGCGCTCGAAGACCTTGAGCAGATCGCGCCGCGCCTGCGTCCGCTCGGCTTCGCTCAGCCGGGCGTTGCGGTCGAAGGTTTCGTGGTAGGCGCGCACGGCGTCGAAGTAATCCTTGACCACCTTGCTGCGCCCGTTCTTGCCCGCGCTCTGCCCCATGAAGTTGGACTTGAGTTCGCTGTAGCCCAGGTAGATGCCGTTGACAAAGAAGCAGAGGTCGGGGCGGAAGGCGAAGATGGTCTGGTCGTTGACCTTGTAGGCGTAGGGCAGCTCCTGCACCACGCTGAAGATGTTCTGGCGGAAGAGGTCGTCGCCGTGGATGGCGCTGTCGCTGGTGTAGAAGAGATGCAGCCGCACGTCGCGCAGCGTGACCGACTTGTTGGCGTTGAGAAAGAGCGCCATGTTGCGGCTGCTGGCGCTGCGCTCCTGGATCACGGCGATGAGGTCGGCCAGCAGTTGCTTGCGGTCGCCGCCGTATTTGCGCAGCAGCGCCGCATAGTTCTTTTCGTTGAGCGGGGTGCCGGCGACAAAGGCTGCCAGGTCTTCCTCGATGATCAGCGAATTGCTGACCGTGTTGGGCTTGACCTCCTGGTAGCCCAGCGTGTCGCACAGGAAGGGCAGGATGAAGCGGTCTTGCAGCAGGGTTTCTTGCATGGTCAGGTGACTCTGAGTTTGCCGGTGACGACGTCGTTGATCAGGGCTTTGCGCAGTTCTTTGAGCTTGTCGATTTGGGTGTTGATGGTCTCGACAATGCGGTCGATTTGGGCAGTCTTGGCGTCGAGGTATTCAACGATGGCCTGTTGTTCAGGCATACGGTGGAAGCAGGAAGCAATGTGTCGCGATATAGTCGCGGCATCCTCATCTGATCGAGCGCTGACCTTTGCATGAACGAAGTCGATACGTTTGATCAGACAGAGACTTGTCATGAAGACGGTACATGCAAGAATTCGACGTCTAGACACTGCGTAATGGAGCGACACACGCTGGATCAGTGATATCGAAACCGATATGCGGCGCAGTCAGTGTCGATCGCCGCAGATTCATCTTCTCGATGACGACGTGATGTCTGCGCGAATCACATAGCGCTCTGATCGCTGAGCCGATTTGTCATCTCGTCATGAATGGCATATGAAGCGTCGTACGTCCTAGTTGCTATCCACGTCATGACGATATGGCACAGTGCGACCGGTATTCATCATCTTGGTCAGCTTTGATCGACATCGGCGACGTCGGATTGACTGCGGCAAGGTCCTTGAGTCTCCTGACTAGTCCAGTGTGCCGGCACCTCCCCAATCCACTCAACCCCACTATCCTTCATCGGCACGGACTTGTCGAGACCACGCGTGACGGCTTCGTTGATGAGCGACTGTTTGAGTTGGCGGTACTTCGCGGCCTTCTGCGTGAGCAGGTCGATCTTGCGGTCGATCTGGGCGGTCTTGGCGTCGAGGTAGGCGGCGATGGCTTGTTGTTCGGACAATGGCGGCAGCGGCAATACGTGGGTTTCCACATAATCACCAGGCAATCGCTTTTGACCGGCGCTACCCTTCATAAACGATACGGCGTTTCTTCGGAACAAATCGTTATGAAGGAAATAGTGAAGGAAACCGGAACTCAAACACCGCCTTTGGACGATACACCAAGAATTCAGTGCTGCCGAAGCCGATATTCCGGCTCAGACCGCTTGCCACTGCGCAATTCCCATTCTCCATACATGGCGTAATCTTTGCGAAGATCACGTCGCCGTTTTGGAATCGCTTATAGCCGCTTGCCACCTCGGCATATCGGCACCATATCGAATTTCCTGATTGCGCCCAACTCTTCATCTACGTTGGTCATCGGCACGAACTCGATAAGCGTCTGATCGACGAAGTTTCTTGCGGGATTGCTGAACGTTGGGTTTGCTACCACAAAGTCCTTCAACCTTCCAACATTCCAGTGCGACGGTACTTCACCGATCCATTCAGACCCGCTATCTCTGTAGGCGTCATAGCGTCTGACAACGGCGAATCGTCATAGCACCAACGCCTCTTCCAGCGCCTTCAACTCGGCGTCAATCGCCTCGATTTCCGCCAGAATCGTCGCCACGTCGCGCAGTTGCTCCGGCTGGTAGAAGACCTTGTTGAAGTTGATCTCGACGCCCACCACGTTGTCGAGATACTCGAAGGGCCGCGTGATGTACTTCGCCATAAACGCCGCGATGGCGCGCTGGTTCTCCGCTTCGTCCCGATGGTAGGGGATGATCTCGTAGTCCTTCTCGTAGTCCGGCGTCAACTCCACCGTGACCTCGATGCGGGCCGGCTGGCTCTTGCTCGCCGCTTTGTAGGCCGCCTTGACGACGATCTTGCCGCAGCCCAGCGCTGCCTGCTTGCCGTCGGCTTCCTTGACCAGCGTCTCCCGCTCGGCGTCGTACCAGTAGCGTTCCTTCTTGGTCTCGACCACCAGCGCCTGTTCCTTGTAGTCCAGCCCGGCGACAAAGGGCGCAATCTCCTGTTCGTAGCGGTCGAGCAGCGACGCATAGCGGTCGGGGTCGAAGCTGGTGACGGGAAACTCGGCCAGCTGCCGTTCCGGCGTGCTCGAGCTTGACCGGATGCAGCTTGAGGCTTTTCTGGTCGGCTTTGAGCTGCTCGGCAAAGCTGTGGCCGGCGGCGTCGACGTTGGTGAGCTGGATCGCCTGCTTGTTGTAGTAGAAGAACGAGCGGTCGAAGACGCGGGCAAAGTCGTTGTCTTCGTAGGCGGTCAGCGCCGCGACGATCTCCTGGCGGCTGGCTTCGTCCACTTCCCTGCGCTTGGCCCCCTTGCTCTTCTTGAGCGGCTTGAACTTGGCGCTGGCGTCGATCAGCATCACCTTGTCCTGGCGCGCTGCGTCCTTCGCCTTGTTGATCACCCACAGATAGGTGTGGATGCCGGTGTTGAAGAACTCGTCGGTGGGCAGTTGGATCACCGCCTCCACGATGTCGGCGTCGAGCATCCACTTGCGGATGTTGCTCTCGCCCGACCCGGCGTCGCCCGAAAAGAGCGTCGAGCCGTTGTGTACGATCACGCCGAAGCCGCTATCGTCGAGCTTGTCGATCAGGTGCTGCGTGAAGAGCAACTGGCCGTCGGAAACTGAGGGCAAGTGTTTGAAGCGCAGCGTCTTGTCGTTGAGGATCTCCTTCTGATAGCCCTTCCAACTGACGCCGTAGGGTGGGTTGGCGACGACGACCTGCGCCTTGACGTGGCTGAACTTGTCTTCGGTCAGCGTGTTGCCGTGTTCGATGTGCGAGTCGTCGCGGAAACGGCTTTCGATGCGCGCCAGCGCGTAGAGCGCGTCGTTCCAGTCCTGGCCGTAGGTCTGCGTCACCCGGCTGGTCCTGGCCTTGATGCGGTCTTCCACGCCAAATAACAGGTTGCCGCCGCCGCAGGTGCCGTCGTAGACGATCAGCACGTCGCCGGTGGGCGCGACCTTAGCGATGATCAGTTCGGCGATCAGGTCGATCACATCGTCGGGCGTGTACTGTTCGCCGGCCGTCTCCGCCGAGATGTCCGCCCAGCGCCGCTTGATGTGCTCTTCGAGCGTGGTGATTTCCGAGTTGTTGAAGGGCTTGAGGTCGATCTGGCTCCACTCTTTGGCGTAGCTGAAGAGCACCTTCTTGGCCTTGAGCCGGTTGATCACCCCGCGCATGTCGAGAAACTTCTCGCCATCGCCGGCGTCGACGCCCAGCAGCCAGCGCGTCTCGCCGTCGAACGCCGCCAGATACGCCTCGAAGTCCGTCTCGAAGGACTTGTCGTTCTGGCTGATGCTGCGCAGCGTCTTGCCCTGCTCGATCAGATAGGCGTTGTAGCCCTGCCCGCGGTCACGAATGACGTCGGCCAGGTCTGCCGGGTCGACGTCGGCAAAGTCCGTCACCCCTTCCTGCGCCATCAGTTCGTCCAGCGAGCGCAGCAGCCGGCTCTCGATCATCGACAGCGCAAAGAAGGGCATC